>NZ_PGFH01000004.1 GCF_002797685.1 Salinibacterium amurskyense | reverse complement strand
TCAGATCTTAGGATGAGTATCCGCTTCATGCGTGTGTCGGTTGGTTGTTTCGGGCTGTTTCGGTCCGGGATTGCTGGTTTGACAAGCAGGCTGAAGCTGGTAAGTTAGACAGGTTGCCTTTCGCAGTTATGTGAAGGTTGCCAACACAGGTTTTGTAAGCCCTGGGGTGAAGCCGTTTTCGGTGGAGGTCAGGAGCGTCCGATCCTTGAGAACTCAACAGCGTGCACAATGTCAAATGCCAAAAACCCGACTGTGCTTATCAAGATCGTCCCAATCGGGTCGTGATTGTTAGTGCAGCGGATTCCTTTGGAAAAAGATATAAACAAACAAAGCAAGTCAGTATTGATTTGTTCTGTCAGTTTCAAACTTGCAAGGTTCTGACCTATTCCGGTTAGTCCTTGCGCAAGATGTGTTCGGTTACTTGTAGCCGTTCAATCAAACATTTATGGAGAGTTTGATCCTGGCTCAGGATGAACGCTGGCGGCGTGCTTAACACATGCAAGTCGAACGATGAAGCCGGAGCTTGCTCTGGTGGATTAGTGGCGAACGGGTGAGTAACACGTGAGTAACCTGCCCTTGACTCTGGAATAAGCGTTGGAAACGACGTCTAATACCGGATACGAGCTTCCGCCGCATGGTGAGGAGCTGGAAAGAATTTCGGTCAAGGATGGACTCGCGGCCTATCAGGTAGTTGGTGAGGTAATGGCTCACCAAGCCTACGACGGGTAGCCGGCCTGAGAGGGTGACCGGCCACACTGGAACTGAGACACGGTCCAGACTCCTACGGGAGGCAGCAGTGGGGAATATTGCACAATGGGCGCAAGCCTGATGCAGCAACGCCGCGTGAGGGACGACGGCCTTCGGGTTGTAAACCTCTTTTAGTAGGGAAGAAGCGAAAGTGACGGTACCTGCAGAAAAAGCACCGGCTAACTACGTGCCAGCAGCCGCGGTAATACGTAGGGTGCAAGCGTTATCCGGAATTATTGGGCGTAAAGAGCTCGTAGGCGGTTTGTCGCGTCTGCTGTGAAAACTGGGGGCTCAACCCCCAGCCTGCAGTGGGTACGGGCAGACTAGAGTGCGGTAGGGGAGATTGGAATTCCTGGTGTAGCGGTGGAATGCGCAGATATCAGGAGGAACACCGATGGCGAAGGCAGATCTCTGGGCCGTAACTGACGCTGAGGAGCGAAAGCATGGGGAGCGAACAGGATTAGATACCCTGGTAGTCCATGCCGTAAACGTTGGGAACTAGATGTAGGGGCCATTCCACGGTTTCTGTGTCGCAGCTAACGCATTAAGTTCCCCGCCTGGGGAGTACGGCCGCAAGGCTAAAACTCAAAGGAATTGACGGGGGCCCGCACAAGCGGCGGAGCATGCGGATTAATTCGATGCAACGCGAAGAACCTTACCAAGACTTGACATATACGAGAACGGGCTAGAAATAGTTCACTCTTTGGACACTCGTAAACAGGTGGTGCATGGTTGTCGTCAGCTCGTGTCGTGAGATGTTGGGTTAAGTCCCGCAACGAGCGCAACCCTCGTTCTTTGTTGCCAGCACGTAATGGTGGGAACTCAAAGGAGACTGCCGGGGTCAACTCGGAGGAAGGTGGGGATGACGTCAAATCATCATGCCCCTTATGTCTTGGGCTTCACGCATGCTACAATGGCCGATACAAAGGGCTGCAATACCGCGAGGTGGAGCGAATCCCAAAAAGTCGGTCTCAGTTCGGATTGAGGTCTGCAACTCGACCTCATGAAGTCGGAGTCGCTAGTAATCGCAGATCAGCAACGCTGCGGTGAATACGTTCCCGGGCCTTGTACACACCGCCCGTCAAGTCATGAAAGTCGGTAACACCCGAAGCCAGTGGCCCAACCGCAAGGAGGGAGCTGTCGAAGGTGGGATTGGTGATTAGGACTAAGTCGTAACAAGGTAGCCGTACCGGAAGGTGCGGCTGGATCACCTCCTTTCTAAGGAGCATGTGCAACTCGGTTGTCGTCTCTGCGGTATACACAGAGCTAAAGATGACCGAATTTATGTTGCATAAGTCGTACTGCCCTGTTCGGGGTAGACGGCGCTCATGGGTGGAACATTGACATTGTGATCAGAGGAACTGTTGTTTCTTTAGTACGCCAGCTTGCTGGTTGGAACGAGGGGTTTCAGGGGTGCTGGTCTTTGCACGTTGTTGGGTCCTGAGGGACCGGGCTACGGATCTTTTGGATTCGTGTTCGTACCTTAGGGCCGGGACACTCGTAAGAGTGTTTGGGTCTAACGGATCCTGGTGCTGTTTCTGACTTTGGTTGGGGATGGTGGAGGATACCGCCCGTATTTTGAGAACTACACAGTGGACGCGAGCATCTTAGATTCGACCGAAAGGTCGAGTCACAAGAACAAAACGATGACATCCAACACTTCGGTGTTGGGTCACTCATTGGTCAATCTCAACATCGAAAGGTGTTGCGATCGATTCTTATACTCATGTGATATCAATTTTCTAAGAGCAAACGGTGGATGCCTTGGCATCTGGAGCCGAAGAAGGACGTATAAATCTGCGATAAGCCTCGGGGAGCTGATAATAGAGCTTTGATCCGAGGATTTCCGAATGGGGAAACCCCGCTGGGCGTTGCAAGACGACTCAGTGACTCCCGCCTGAATATATAGGGCGGGTAGAGGGAACGTGGGGAAGTGAAACATCTCAGTACCCACAGGAAGAGAAAACAACCGTGATTCCGTTAGTAGTGGCGAGCGAAACCGGAAGAGGCCAAACCGATCATGTGTGATAGCCGGCAGGCGTTGCATGGTCGGGGTAGTGGGACTTTTCAGCTGTTACTGCCGTACAGCAAGGATTACAACGATATATAGACGAATGGGATTGAAAGCCCAGCCATAGACGGTGCCAGCCCGGTAGTCGAAATGTATCAATGGTCCGAAGAGTATCCCAAGTAGCACGGGGCCCGAGAAATCCCGTGTGAATCTGTCAGGACCACCTGATAAGCCTAAATACTTCCAGATGACCGATAGCGGACAAGTACCGTGAGGGAAAGGTGAAAAGTACCCCGGGAGGGGAGTGAAATAGTACCTGAAACCGTTTGCTTACAAACCGTTGGAGCAGCCTTAGTAGCTGTGACAGCGTGCCTTTTGAAGAATGAGCCTGCGAGTTAGTGATCAGTGGCGAGGTTAACCCGTGTGGGGCAGCCGTAGCGAAAGCGAGTCTTAATAGGGCGAAATAGTCGCTGGTTCTAGACCCGAAGCGAAGTGATCTATCCATGGCCAGGTTGAAGCGCGTGTAAGAGCGCGTGGAGGACCGAACCCACTTAGGTTGAAAACTGAGGGGATGAGCTGTGGATAGGGGTGAAAGGCCAATCAAACTTCGTGATAGCTGGTTCTCTCCGAAATGCATTTAGGTGCAGCGTTGCGTGTTTCTTGCCGGAGGTAGAGCTACTGGATAGCTGATGGGCCCCAAAAGGTTACTGACGTTAGCCAAACTCCGAATGCCGGTAAGTGAGAGCGCAGCAGTGAGACGGTGGGGGATAAGCTTCATCGTCGAGAGGGAAACAACCCAGACTACCAACTAAGGTCCCCAAGCGTGTGCTAAGTGGGAAAGGATGTGGAGTTGCATAGACAACCAGGAGGTTGGCTTAGAAGCAGCCACCCTTGAAAGAGTGCGTAATAGCTCACTGGTCAAGTGATTCCGCGCCGACAATGTAACGGGGCTCAAGCACACCACCGAAGTTGTAGATTTCGTATTTTAGGTAAGCCTTCGTGGTTCAGCCGTACGGAGTGGTAGGAGAGCGTCGTGTGGGCAGTGAAGCGGCGGTGTAAACCAGCCGTGGAGCCTACACGAGTGAGAATGCAGGCATGAGTAGCGAAAGACGGGCGAGAAACCCGTCCTCCGAATGATCAAGGGTTCCAGGGCCAGGCTAATCCGCCCTGGGTAAGTCGGGACCTAAGGCGAGGCCGACAGGCGTAGTCGATGGACAACGGGTTGATATTCCCGTACTGACGAAGAACCGCCCAAACTAATCCAGTAATGCTAAGTATCTGAATCCCCTAGATGGATCCCTTCGGGGTGAAGCGTGGGGCCTAGCGTACGACCCTATGCTGGTGCGGTTAGCGTATTAACAGGTGTGACGCAGGAAGGTAGCTGAGCCGGGCGATGGTTGTCCCGGTCTAAGAATGTAGGCCGAGAGATAGGCAAATCCGTCTCTCATTACGGCTGAGACTCGATGGGTAGTCCTCACGGACGAAATCAGTGATCCTATGCTGCCAAGAAAAGCATCGACGCGAGGTTCAAGTTACCCGTACCCCAAACCGACTCAGGTGATCAGGTAGAGAATACTAAGGAGATCGAGAGAATCGTGGTTAAGGAACTCGGCAAAATGCCCCCGTAACTTCGGGATAAGGGGGGCCTAAGGCGTGAACGGACTTGCTCCGGGAGCGCTGCAGGGCCGCAGAGACCAGTGGGAAGCGACTGTTTACTAAAAACACAGGTCCGTGCTAAGTCGCAAGACGATGTATACGGACTGACGCCTGCCCGGTGCTGGAAGGTTAAGAGGAACGGTTAGCCGTAAGGCGAAGCTGTGAATTTAAGCCCCAGTAAACGGCGGTGGTAACTATAACCATCCTAAGGTAGCGAAATTCCTTGTCGGGTAAGTTCCGACCTGCACGAATGGCGTAACGACTTCCCAGCTGTCTCAACCGCGAACTCGGCGAAATTGCACTACGAGTAAAGATGCTCGTTACGCGCAGAAGGACGGAAAGACCCCGTGACCTTTACTATAGCTTTGTATTGGTGTTCGGTGTGGCCTGTGTAGGATAGGTGGGAGACTGTGAAGCTTGGACGCTAGTTCAGGTGGAGTCATTGTTGAAATACCACTCTGGTCATATTGGATATCTAACTTCGGACCGTAATCCGGTTCAGGGACAGTGCATGGTGGGTAGTTTAACTGGGGCGGTTGCCTCCCAAAAAGTAACGGAGGCGCCCAAAGGTTCCCTCAACCTGGTTGGTAATCAGGTGTCGAGTGTAAGTGCACAAGGGAGCTTGACTGTGAGACTGACAAGTCGAGCAGGGACGAAAGTCGGGACTAGTGATCCGGCAGTGGCTTGTGGAAGCGCTGTCGCTCAACGGATAAAAGGTACCTCGGGGATAACAGGCTGATCTTGCCCAAGAGTCCATATCGACGGCATGGTTTGGCACCTCGATGTCGGCTCGTCGCATCCTGGGGCTGGAGTAGGTCCCAAGGGTTGGGCTGTTCGCCCATTAAAGCGGTACGCGAGCTGGGTTTAGAACGTCGTGAGACAGTTCGGTCCCTATCCTCTGCGCGCGCAGGAAATTTGAGAAGATCTATCCCTAGTACGAGAGGACCGGGATGGACGAACCTCTGGTGTGTCAGTTGTTCCGCCAGGAGCACCGCTGATTAGCTACGTTCGGAATGGATAACCGCTGAAAGCATCTAAGCGGGAAGCCAGCTTCAAGATGAGATTTCCATGGCTTAGGCCGAGAGACTCGCAGCTAGACTACTGCGTTGATAGGCTGGATGTGGAAGCAGGGACTAACGACCTGTGGAGCTGACCAGTACTAATATGTCGATAAATTGATAACACCCCACCTCACTGGGCAACCCTTAGGTTGTCGAATGGTGACTGAGAAGAATTCTCGCGTCCACTTTGTGGTTCCCGATTTACGGTCGGGAACTGCGCCCAGCTAACACAGCTAGGCACATGTCCCTCGGGGCAGTGTCAGAGCATGTTTCTGGCCCAGACTGATACATAAATCAATAGTGTTTCGGCGGCCATAGCGAGAGGGAAACGCCCGGTTACATTCCGAACCCGGAAGCTAAGACTCTCTGCGCCGATGGTACTGCAAGGGGGACCTTGTGGGAGAGTAGGACACCGCCGGACTTAAATTGTGA
>NZ_PGFH01000003.1 GCF_002797685.1 Salinibacterium amurskyense | reverse complement strand
CTGACTTCGTTTTCCGCACCTTTGGGGTGACTAGAAAGAACAATACGTGCATTTTCAGCACCCCACCAACACGGTGCACATCCCGGGCGTGTCGCGCTCAGGTGGGCCAATTAGTGAAGGCCGGTCACGACCCGTGAACGCCAACGGGCGTGGATCTTGCAGGGCTCGCGGGCGGGCGTCCGTCAGCGCCGGCGACCCGATACGACGGTCTACGTCAACGCCGGCTGGGCGGCATCCGCCCGAACTCGGTACTCAGCACTCAGCACTCGGCACTCGGCACTCGGCACAGGGTTATGTTGCGGGAGTTGCGGGCAACACGTCGTAGACAAGATGAGCGAACTGGCCTACTGCGTTTGCTGAAAGCAGGCGAAGACGCTCGGGCCCCAAGGCGCGAGGGAATACAGGTGCTCCCCCGAAGACCGCGGCTGGAGCGAAAGAGATCGAGATTTGGTCGAGGGCGCCGGCGTCGAGGAATTGCGCGGCGAGTTCTCCCCCACCCACGATCCAGATGTCGCCATCGCCGGCCGCATCCCGAATCGCGGGCAGAGCATCCGCAACACTTCCCTGCAGAAAGCGCACATCGGCACCGTCGGGAACGGGGAGATCGCGGCTGGTGAAGACGAAAGTGGGCTTGTCGCCGAAATACTCGGCCCACTTGTGTGGCTGAGCGATCAAGTCCTCGTGTCTCAGCACCCACTCGTAAGTCGTTGAGCCTTCAACCATCACGGTCGCTGTCGGAGCAACGGCGGGGGCCTCGTCGGACTCGACGGCGAATAGCCACTCGAGCGAGTTGCTCTCATCCGCAATGAATCCATTGAACGTGGATGCGGTTTCGTAAAGGATGCGCGACATAGTGTCAGGCTACGCGCGGCGGACGACATCACCATCGCAGCCGTCATCTCTGCGTAGCGCGAGGGCGCTCAATGCGAGCAGCAAACACAGAGGCGAGTACACCAGAAGATCCCAACGATGGAAGGTGGCATCCGCGGGATTAGTACCCCACAGCCCTGAGCTGATGAGGAACCCGAGGGCGCTACGCACTGCGAATATAACCGCCAAGGCGTGGCTCGCGAAGATCAGCCACGGGGTCAAAATCGAACGCGGACGCGTGAGGTCGAGCATCCGGAGCACGACAGCGAAGCTCGCAACACACAGCGCCGCCGCAACGAGGAACGTGAGCGCCGGGCTTGGCCAGACCCCGCTCGGCACCACGGCGCCGCTAAGTTCGTCGAAAGACTTCGCCGGAAACGGTATGCCTGAAGCCCACAGGATATGAAGCGTTCCCAGCACGGCGAGGGCCAGCGCGAGGAATGACCCAGCCAAGATACGCAGGCGTATGTTCATAACTTGAGGCTAGCATCCGCTTCAGGATTCGCGGAGTACGATTTGCCCATGGCACTCCCCCGCACCGAGCGACTAACTCCCGAGCGTTGGGCCGAAGCAGCCCTCGTGCTCGGAGCACGAGAAGGCCTGGCGGCCATCAACATGGAACGCGTCGCGGCCGAACTCGGCGTCACCAAGGGCAGCGCGTATCACCACTTCTCTTCACGAGCTTCCCTTCTCGACAGCGCGCTCGAACTATGGAAGAAGCGTGCGACTCAGGATCTGATCGATCAACTCAGCGATCTGGAATCACCACACGAACGACTTGCTGCCATTCTGGGCGCCTCGATCGGTCGTGATCCGCGCGACGGGCTCGAGTACTACATCCTCACTTCACGCGACCCGATCGCAACGCCCGTCATCGACGCCGTAACGAGCGCGCGACTGCGCTTCTTAGAGGAGATTTACCGGGATTTCGGCCTCGACGATCATCGCGCACGACTATGGGCGCGCTCGTGCTACTCGACCTATTTGGGGCTGCAGGTGTTGCGCCACACCCTCCCCGCCGACGCTCAAGTCGGAACCGGAACCTCAGCAGACATCGCCGAAATGGTGCAGCAACTCACGCCACCCGAAGCCGGCAGCGCCTCGGCGCAGTAGCACGCCAGGCACCTAAGCCGCTCGTGCGCTAAGACTTGACGAAGATTCCCGCAAGCGTCTTCTTGCCGCGACGGAGAACCGCTACGTTTCCGGCGAGGAGGTCGCTGCCAACCGTGGCCTGGTCATCCGCTACCGCAACATTGTTGAGGTACACGCCCCCCTGCGAAATAGCTCGACGCGCTTCACTCGCGCTCGACACCAGTTTGGTGTCGACGAGCAGCTGAACGATCGTAGCCTCCGCTGACGTCTCGACGTGAGCAAGCTCGCGCAGCGCCGCAGCGAGAGTATCCGCATCCAGAGATGCCAACTCGCCCTGACCAAATAGAGCAGCGGAAGCAGCGATCGCCGCCTCCGTTGCAGCGCGACCGTGCACGAGAGAAGTCACTTCGTAGGCGAGTGTCTTCTGCGCCTCACGCCTAAACGGCGCCTCGGCCACAGCAGTTTCGAGAGCGGTGATCTGCTCGCGCGACAAGAACGTGAAGATACGCAGTCGCTGAATGACATCCGCATCATCGGTGTTGAGCCAGAACTGGTAGAACGCGTAGGGGCTCGTCATGTTCGAGTCGAGCCAGATGGCGTTGCCCTCGCTCTTGCCGAACTTGGTCCCGTCGGAGTTGGTGATGAGCGGGGTGCCGATGGCGTGAACGCTCGCACCCTCAGCCTTGTGGATGAGGTCGCTCCCGCTCGTGAGATTGCCCCACTGGTCGCTGCCACCGGTCTGCAATACGCAGTCGTAGTTGCGGTAGAGCTCCAAGAAGTCCATACCCTGCATGACCTGGTAGCTGAACTCGGTGTAGCTGATGCCGGCGTCGCTGTTGAGGCGCGCGCTCACGGCATCCTTCTTGATCATGGTGCCGACGCGGAAGTACTTTCCGACATCGCGTAAGAAGTCGATCGCGCTCATGGGCGCTGTCCAGTCGAGGTTGTTGACCATGCGCACGGCATTGTCACCCTCGGTGCTCAAGAACTTCGAAACCTGACCCTGCAAGTAACTGACCCACTCAGCAACGGTGTCGCTGTCGTTCAGGGTGCGCTCGGCGGTGGGACGGGGGTCGCCGATAAGACCGGTCGCTCCCCCAACGAGTCCGAGCGGCTTGTGGCCGGCCAGCTGAAGGCGGCGCAGCAGCAGCAGTTGAACGAGGTTTCCCAAGTGAAGGCTGGGTGCCGTGGGATCGAAGCCGCAGTAGTACGTGATGGGGTCGCCATCGAGAAGCTTCTCGAGGGCATCCGCGTCGGTGGAGACATGCACGAGGCCACGCCACGTGAGTTCTTGCCACAGGCTCTCGAAAGAGTCGTCGTTGCTTTGAGTACTGAGGGATTCTGATGCTGTCGCTGACACGTCATTAACCGTAGTGCCTTTCGGAGGGGTGCTGAGAGCAACGACGGCCGCGCGAGCCTCAGTGCTGGGGCACTGATTCAGCGGAATCAGGCTTGTGGGCCTGATGTTGAGAAATCAATGCTGTAGCCTTTAGGGATGTTCGTGATTACCGCAGACCAACGCAACAGCCGCAGCAGCGCGGATGCCGTGGCCGAAACCCTGCAGCGCATCAACCGAGAGCGCGCGGAGGACCTCGCCCTCCCCGCAGAACGCACGGCCGGAGACGAAGCCCAGATGCTGCTGACCTCTGCTCACGCCGCCCTCGACATCACCCTCGAATTGACGCGCACCGAACAGTGGAGCGTGGGAATCGGCATTGGCACCGTGCCCCTGCCCTACGGGTCCAACGTGCGCGCCACGAGCGGCGCCGCTTTCCTCGCGGCCCGCGATGCCATCGACCGCGCCAAGAAAAGCCCGGCCAAATGCGCTGTGCAATCTGACCCCGACAGTGAACTAGCGCGAGACATCGAACCACTGCTCGAACTATTGATCTTGCTCCGCGGCCGGCGCACCGCCAACGGCTGGGAACTCTACGACCTCCTCAGCACCGGCATCACTCAGGCCGATGCCGCCGAACGCCTCGGCATCTCACCACAGTCGGCAAGCCAACGTGCACTCGTGGCCGGATTACGCACCGAAGAAGAGGCCGTTCGCGCTCTTGCAAACCTGCTCGACAGAGCACACAGTGGAGTAGTAACCGACAACGCGCTCAGCGCAGAGGAAGGCACGTCATGATCGGCTGGTGGATCGCGGTACTCGTTTTCACAATCGGAGCGATTGGCGCATCCATGGTTGCGGCCCGAACCGACAAGTACTGGCTCGCCACCGTTTCGCTGCTGCCCGTCGGCCTTGCCCTCATCCTGGGATCTACCGGCAACCCTCTACCGGGCGATGTCTCGGGACTCGTCATCTTGCTCAGCGCAGCCTTCGTCGCACTCGCCACAATCGCGGGGAGCCCCCTCGTTGCGCTCGTGCTCTCGCTCGCCTCGTATCCGGCACCCCGCGGCGAACACGGCGGCATCCTCGTCATCGACGCAGACTCTCCGCTGCCCGAGCGAGAAATTCTGCGCGGCGGAACGACCATCGGCTACCTCGAGCGCTTCGCCTTCATCGCCTCATTTATGGTGTGGCAGCCCGGCGCCATCGCCATCATCGTGGCCATCAAAGGACTCGGCCGCTTCTCTGAACTGGAGAACGCAGCGGCGCGCGAGCGGTTCATCATTGGCACCCTCGTGAGTCTCGTCTGGGCTGGACTCTGCACCGCGGCGCTGCTCGTCGGGCGCTAAACAGCCCCGACGCCCTTGCGTTGCCGGCGCTGCGTTGCCGGCGCTGCGTTACCGGTACTGCGTTACCGGCGCTGCGTCACGGATGCTCTGCTACGACTTAAGCGCTTCGCTCACGCTAAGCGACTCGGGAGGCCGAGGTCTCTCGACCCACGTGACGAGCACCACCGACACGATCATCAGCAGCAGCCACGAACCGAGCTTCGCGATTGAGACCAGTTCCCAGCCGTCTGACTGATTCGGGTAAACCCACGCATTCGACCAGGTCGCCACGTTTTCAGCGATCCAAATGAAAATCGACACCAACACGAAGGCAACGAGCACGGGCATCCGGAACCGCGCCCGCGACACCCTGACGTGCATGACGGTGCGCCACCACACCACCGCGATGGCCGCGAAGAGGAACCACCGAACGTCGACGATGAAATGGTGGCTGAAGAAGTTGATGTAGATCAACGAGGCCACGATCGCGGTGACCCAGCGCCGCGGATAGTGATCAAAACGCAGTTCGAAGAGGCGGAAGACGCGCACCATGTACGAACCGACCGCCGCATACATGAAGCCGCTATAGAGCGGGACGCCGAAGATGTGCAGCACGCCGTCGCCCTCGTACGTCCAGGATCCCGCATCCGTCTTGAAGATTTCCATCACGGTACCCACAATGTGGAACAGGATGATCACCCGCAGTTCCCGCAGCGTCTCTAGCTTGAAGACGACCATAAGAACTTGGATGGCGAGAGCCGCGAGCACCAAAAAGTCATTGCGGGCGAGGGATGCCGACTCGGGATACCAGAGGCGCGTGAGTACGAGAACGGCGAGTAGCGCTCCCCCGAACACGCAAGCCCACGCCTGCTTGAGCACGAACACCGTGAACTCGATGGTCCACGTGCGGATTCGCTGCGACGCGGAGCTGTTGTTTAGGGCAGGGCTCGACTTCGCGGACGTGCCGCGCACCCGGTCGAGACGCCGATGTGCCCACTCGTCAATCCGCTGCTCGAGCGGAGTAAAGCGGGCCATCAGGGGCGCTTTCGTTTCACTGCGGCACGATACGGGGAGACGCTCGGCTCCCCCGGAATCCAGAAGCGCCACGGATACTCATCAGTGCCACCCTCGCCGGCGACGCCTGTGCGCGGCCCCGCGCTGAACGAAGACGGCGACTCGGGCAGTTCTAGGCGAACGCGGCCGGTCTGCAGGTCGGTGCCAGCGTCATCCAAACGAATTCCGAGCGCTACCGCGAGACGAGCGGGGCCCATCGCGAGGTCCGCTGGCTTCTTGGATGTCGCACGACGTTCGGCCGCGACATCCACGCCTTCGATTACTTCACCCGCCCGCAGTAAGATTCCGGAGGCAACGCCCTCGGGCATGCACACCACGTTCGCGCACGTGTGCATGCCGTAGGTGAAGTACGTGTAGAGGTGACCGGGCGGGCCATACATGACGGCGTTGCGTTTGCCCGGCCCCCGGAAAGCATGCGAGCCGGGATCGGCCTCGCCCATATACGCCTCGACCTCGGTAAGCCGCACAGCGACCTCGCCAACGCGCACGACAGCCCCCAGCAACAGCGGAGCAACCTCAGTTGCCGGCCTGCTGAGCAGATCGAACACGTCTAGCTAAGAACCTGCGGGTCAAGAGCGGCGGCGAGAACGCGAACACGCTCAGTCAGTTCGGCACGCTGCTCGGCAACGCGCACGGGAGCCGTTCCGCCCACGCCGGCACGGCTCGAAACCGAGCCCTCCACCGAGAGGACCGCACGAACATCACCCGTGAGGTGCGGTGAGATCGTGGCGTAGTCGGCATCCGTCGGTTCGTGAAGTTCGAGCGAGTTCTCTTCGCAGAAGCGAACCAGCGAACCACTGATCTCGTGAGCTTCACGGAACGGAACATGCTGGCGTACGAGCCAATCCGCGACGTCGGTAGCCAGAGAGAAGCCCTGCGGCGCGAGCTCCGCCATGCGCTCGGTGTTGAACCGGAGCGTGGCAATCATGCCGGTGAAGGCGGGAAGCAAGACTTCAAGCGTCTCGACTGAATCGAAGACGGGCTCTTTGTCTTCCTGCAGGTCGCGGTTGTACGCGAGCGGCAACGCCTTCAACGTGGCGAGCAGCCCCGTGAGGTTACCGATGAGGCGCCCGGACTTGCCGCGAGCAAGCTCAGCGATGTCAGGGTTCTTCTTCTGCGGCATGATCGACGACCCCGTGGAGTACGCGTCATCGAGCTGCACGAAGTCGAACTCGCGAGTGTTCCACAGAATGATCTCTTCGCTGAGTCGCGAAATGTCGATACCGAGCTGCGCAGTGATGAAGGCGAATTCCGCGACAACATCGCGGCTCGCGGTGGCATCGATTGAGTTTTCGGTGGGCCGAGAAAGGCCAAGTTCCCGAGCAACCAGCGCCGGGTCGAGCCCAAGCGTGCTACCAGCAAGAGCACCAGAGCCATACGGCGAAGTGGATGCCCGAGCCTTCCAGTCACGGAAGCGCTCAAGCGTGCGCACAAGAGGCCACGCGTGGGCGAGCAAGTGATGTGCGAGCAGCACCGGCTGCGCATGCTGGAGGTGCGTGCGACCCGGCATGATCGCCGTGTCATGCTTCTCGGCCTGTGCCACGATCGCGTCGATCAGGTCAACGACCATCGCGGAAATAGCGCCCGCGTGGTCGAGGAGGTACATGCGCACGAGAGTGGCGATCTGGTCATTACGGCTGCGACCGGCGCGGAGTTTGCCTCCGACGTCGGCGCCAGCGCGCTCAATCAGTCCGCGCTCGAGAGCGGCGTGAACGTCTTCTTCCGATTCCAAAGCCATGAAGCTGCCATCGGCAACCGCTGCACTCAACGAGCGCAGGGCATCCTGCATGGTCTCCAGCTCGGAATCATCGAGGTACCCCGCGGCCGCGAGCGCAACAGCGTGCGCCCGCGAACCGGCGAGGTCATACTGCGCAAGCTGCCAATCGAAGTGAGTCGATTTGCTCAATCGGGCAAGCTCGGGTGAAGGTCCGCTTGCGAAGCGGGCTCCCCAGAGTTGTCCCTCACCAGTTTCGGCAGATTGCGCCATGATTAGCCCTGCTTTGCGTCGCGACGAGCCGAGATCTTGCTCGGCAGTGACCAGAGATCGATGAAGCCCTTAGCCAACGACTGGTCGAAGGTGTCACCGGTGTCGTAGGTGGCGAGGCTGAAGTCGTAGAGGCTCTGCTCTGACTTGCGGCCGGTCGGCACTGCGCGACCTGCGTGCAGCGTCATACGGATCTCTCCGCTGACGTAGCGCTGAGTGTCTTCAACGAAAGCATCGAGCGAACGCTTGAGGCCGGAGAACCAGAGTCCGTCGTACACGAGGTTCGACCACTCGGCTTCGACTCCGCGCTTGTAGCGACCGAGGTCCCGCTCGATTGTGAGCGACTCGAGCTCTTCGTGCGCGGCGATCAAAGCCATAGCGCCGGGAGCTTCGTAGACCTCACGGCTCTTGATGCCGATGAGACGGTCTTCAACCATGTCGATGCGGCCAACGCCGTGCTTGCCGGCGAGCGCGTTCATGTGCTCAACGATGGCGAGAGCCGACATTGCGACTCCGTCGATCGCAACCGGAATACCAGCTTCGAAGGTGATGGTGACTTCTTCAGCGGGGAGCCCTGCTTCGGGGTCAGAGGTGTACTCGTAGAGTTCCTCGATGGGAGCGTTCCACGGGTCCTCGAGGAAACCGGTTTCGACCGCACGGCCCCACACGTTCTTATCGATCGAGTAGGGGCTTGCTGCCGACTGACGGATGGGGAGGTTGTGCTCTTCGGCGTACACGATGGCCTTGTCGCGAGTAAGCGCAAGGTCACGTACAGGGGCGATGCTCGTGAGTTCGGGAGCGAGAGCAGCGACGGCAGCTTCGAAGCGCACCTGGTCGTTTCCCTTACCGGTGCACCCGTGAGCAACGCTGTCTGCGCCAAGGGCCTTTGCCGTGAGGGCAAGGTGACGAGAGATCAACGGGCGGCTCAGTGCCGACACCAGCGGGTAACGCTTCTGGTAGAGCGCGTTGGTCTTGAGCGCTGGCATGAGGAAGTCATCCGCGAACTCATCCTTCGCGTCAACAACAACCGACTCAACAGCACCACAGTCAAGGGCGCGCTGG
The DNA here is from genome assembly GCF_002797685.1 of Salinibacterium amurskyense. Lineage (GTDB taxonomy): Bacteria > Actinomycetota > Actinomycetes > Actinomycetales > Microbacteriaceae > Rhodoglobus > Rhodoglobus amurskyensis. The sequence goes on along the minus strand of NZ_PGFH01000003.1, from coordinate 237,212 downwards.
CGGATGTCATCCATGTCTTCGCCACCCTGGCCGACGTCAATCGCAAGCGCGACGACCTCTTTGCCGGTGGCGTCCTTGAGCCAGCCAATACCTACGGATGTGTCGAGTCCGCCCGAGTAGGCGAGAACTACGCGTTCTGACATGTGTTTATCTCCTTGACGTCGTGAATCAGTTTAGGGAACTACAGCGGCGGCGCTAAACCGCCAAGAAACTAGGCGGCTTGGTCGAGCAGCCAAATCATGAGGGCCTTCTGGGCGTGGAGGCGGTTCTCTGCCTCATCCCAGATGACGCTCTGCGGGCCATCGATAACCTCGGCTTCAACCTCATAACCGCGGTCGGCGGGGAGGCAGTGCAAGAAAATGGCGTCGGGCTTAGCGAGGGCCATCATGGCGGCATCCACTTTGTAGGCACCGAGAGCAGCGACGCGTGCGGCCTTCTCGTCTTCCTTGCCCATCGAGACCCACGTGTCGGTCACGACGACATCAGCACCGGTGACGGCCTCAGCCGGGTCGGTGATGATGGCAATCGAACCACCGGTGGATGCTGCGATCTTTTCGGCGTCGGCTACGACATCCGCCAAGGGCAGGTAGTCCTCGGGGCAGGCAATGCGCACGTGCATACCGGCGGTCGCGCCGGCGAGCAGGTACGAGTGCACCATGTTGTCGGCCCCGTCACCGAGGAACGCAACGGTCAGCCCCTTGAGCTCACCCTTGTGTTCGCGGATCGTGAGCAGGTCGGCGAGCAACTGGCACGGGTGGAACTCATCGCTCAGCGCATTGATAACGGGAACCTGCGTGCCGTGAGCCATCTCGATCAGGCCCTGCTGCCCATAGGTGCGCCAGACGATGGCGGCGACCTGGCGCTCGAGAACACGAGCGGTGTCGGATGCCGTCTCCTTGCCACCCAATTGACTGTTGGCCGTGGAGATAATGAGTGGCGAACCGCCGAGGTCGGCAATACCCACCGCGAAAGACACGCGAGTGCGCGTCGAGGACTTGTCGAAGATCACCGCGACCGTCTGAGGACCTTCGAGGGGCTTGCGGCCCCACCGGTCAGCCTTGACCTTCTCGGCGAGATCGAGGATCTCGAGTTGTTCAGCTGGGCTGAGGTCATCATCGCGAAGAAAATGCCTGGTCATGATGCCTCCGTAGGTGCGTCGTTGAGTACTGCGTTCAGCACAGCGCTGAACGTGTCGATGAATTCGGTGATCTCGGCATCGCCAATGATCAGGGGTGGTGCAAGTCGAACCGTCGACTCGTTGGGAGCATTAACAATGAGCCCGTGATCGAGCGCCACTGCCACAACCTGCTGAGCGACGGGCTGCGAAAGACCGATACCGATGAGGAGCCCGCGACCACGCAACTCACTCACCAGCGGTGATCCGATCGCCTCGATCGCCGCACGCAGCTGGGCACCCCGCGCGGCGGAGTTCGCCACGAGGTCGTCGCTTTCGATCTGCGTGAGCACGGCATTACTGACCGCACACACGAGTGGGTTTCCGCCGAACGTGGTGCCGTGCTGCCCCGGCTGCAAGAGAGCGGATGCCGCACCAAAGGTCACGAGGGCGCCAATCGGCACTCCCCCGCCAATTCCCTTCGCGAGGGTGATCGCGTCGGGAACAATGCCGCTCTCTTGGAAGCCAAACCAGCGCCCGGTGCGTCCGGCCCCGGTCTGGATCTCGTCGACGATGAGGAGCACACCGTGTTGCGTCGTGAGTTCTCGCGCTGCTTCGAGGTAGCCCTCGGGAAGCGGCTGCACGCCAGCCTCGCCCTTGATGGGCTCGACGAAGAGTGCTGCGACATCCGGCCCGATCGCTGCGGCGAGCGCCTCGATCGTGGTGTCAATGATGTCGACATTGGGCATCAGCGGCTCGAAGGGTTCGCGAAGTGCGGCCTTACCCGTGATGGAGAGTGCGCCGATGGAACGACCGTGGAAGGAGTCTTTCAACGAGAGGATGCGCGGGCGACCCGTGCGGCGAGCCAGCTTCACGGCTGCCTCGTTTGCTTCGGTGCCCGAGTTCGCGAAGAACACACGCCCCTCTTCGCCTGCTCCCGAGATACGCAGGAGGCGTTCGGCGAGTGCGAGTTGCGGTTCGGTCGCGAAGAAGTTCGAGACATGAAGCAGGTTCGCCTGGCTCGTGAGTGCTCCGACGACGGCCGGGTGGTTGTGACCGAGCGAGTTCACGGCAATTCCGCCGAGGAAGTCGAGGTAGCGCTTGCCGTCGGAATCAAAGACAGTGCAGCCCTCACCGCGCACGAGTTCAACCTTCGGCGTACCGAAGGTATTCATCATGCGGCGGTTGTAGTCGTCTTGCCAGCTCATGCAGGTACCACCTCGGTGCCAATTCCATCTTGCGTGAACACTTCGAGGAGGATCGAGTGCGGGGCACGCCCATCGATAATGGCGGCCTTAGGTACACCGGCATCCACGGCTTCAAGGCACGCGGTCATCTTGGGGATCATGCCCGACTCAAGACTCGGCAGCAGTTCACGGAGTTCATCGGTGTTGATGATGGAAACGAGCGACTCACGGTTGGGCCAGTCGCTATAGAGACCAGCAACATCGGTGAGGATGACGAGCTTGGCTGCATCCAGGGCGATCGCGAGCGCCGCCGCGGCAGAGTCAGCGTTCACATTGAGCAAGCCCGAAGCGTCATCCGCGATCTCGCCAGCTTCTTGAGCAAGCGTGGACACCACGGGAATGTTGTCACTCGCGAGCACATCGAGTACCCGCTGAGGGTCAACCTCGGTGACGTTGCCGACGAGCCCGAGATCGACGCGCTTGCCTTCGATCTCCTTGATCATGCGCTCACCGATAAACAGCGAATGCTCGTGTCCGGCAATGCCGTTAGCGAGATCTCCGTGCTCGTTGATGAGATCGACGAGTTCTGCCCCCACCTGGTCGGTGAGAACATCCCGCACGACGTCAATCGACTCTTCGGTCGTCACGCGGTAGCCCGCGCGGAACTCCGACTCGATACCGCGAATCTTGAGCTCCTTAGTGATCTGGGGCCCACCACCGTGAACAATCACGGGGCGAACACCAGCAAGACGCAGATACACCATGTCCTGCACAAAAGCGCGCTTGAGTTCGTCGTTGATCATGGCATTGCCGCCGAACTTCACCACAATGATGCGGTTGCGAAAACGCTTCAACCACGGAAGTGCCTCAATAAGCACTCCCGCCTTAGTCATGGCCTGCTCGTGTTCAGCGCCGTGTGTGAATGCCGGCATCAGCTGGAGTACGCGCTGTTCTCATGCACGTAATCGTGCGTGAGGTCGTTGGTCAGAATGGTTGCTTCGGCATCGCCCGTAGCAAGATCGATCAGCACGTGCACAGCACGGCCCGCGAGATCCACTTCGTCGCGCGAACAGTCGGGGGCACCCGCGTGGCAGACCCGCACACCGTTCATCGAAACGTCGACCGCGTAGGGGTCGAAAGCGGCATCCGTGGTTCCGATTGCCGCCAACACGCGGCCCCAGTTGGGGTCGTTGCCGAAGATGGCTGCCTTGAAGAGATTGTTGCGGGCAACCGAGCGGCCGACGATAACAGCGTCGTCTTCGCTCGCAGCACCCACAACTTCGATGCGGATGTCGTGGCTTGCGCCCTCAGCATCGCCCTGCAGCTGTTCGGCCAAGTCGTTGCACACGCTCGTGACGAGCGCGGCAAACTCGGCCGCGTCGGGAGTCACGCCCGAGGCGCCGGAGGCCATGAGCGTTACTTGGTCGTTGGTCGACATGCAGCCGTCGGAGTCGAGGCGGTCGAAGGTGAGGCGAGTCGCTTCGCGCAGCGCCGCGTCGAGGCCGGCGGAGGCGACAGCGGCGTCAGTGGTGATGACCACGAGCATTGTCGCGAGGCCTGGTGCGAGCATCCCGGCGCCCTTGGCCATGCCACCGACGGTGTAGCCGGTTCCCGCAGCGACGGCGGTCTTGGGCTTGCTGTCGGTCGTCATGATGGCGAGCGACGCATTAGTGCCGCCCTCAGTGCTGAGCGCGGAGGCTGCAGCAGACATTCCGGCGAGAACCTTGTCTTGCGGAAGCTGTTCACCGATAAGACCGGTCGAACAGACGAGGATGTCGCCGGCCGAAGCGCCCAGGGTCTCGGCAACGTGCTCGGCAGTGGCATGCGTCACCTGGAAACCCTGCGGCCCGGTAAAGCAGTTAGCACCACCGGAGTTGAGAGCAATCGCCGTGACCACTCCATCGTCAATGACCTGCTTCGACCAGATAATCGGATGCGCTTGGGCACGATTGCTCGTGAATACCGCGGCCGCATCGAAGCGGGGCCCGCGGTTGACGACGAGGGCGACATCGAGGCCGCCACTCGCTTTGAGGCCGGCTTCGACACCGGCGGCTTCGAATCCTGCGGCTGCTGTGACACTCATGGTGCTACTCCGTCCAGCGCCAGACCGAGGGTTTCCTCGAGGCCCAACGCAATATTTGTCGATTGAATGGCGGCGCCTGCGGTTCCCTTGACGAGATTGTCGATCGCACTCACAACGACGACGCGACGAGCGGCCTCGTCGATAGCAAGACCGATGAGGGCAGTATTGGCGCCGAGAGTATCCGCCGTGCGCGGGAACTGCCCCTCCGGCAACACGTGAACGAAGGGTTCGTCGGCGTACGCGGTCTCCCACGCTTCGCGCACCTGAGCGGCAGTGACGCCCTCAGCAAGCTTGGCTGTTGTCGTAGCGAGGATTCCCCGCGACATCGGCACGAGCATCGGCGTGAACGAGACGGTGACGCTCTCGGCACCCGCGACCTTCAAATTCTGAGCGATCTCAGGAGTGTGACGATGCGTACCGCCGACGGCATACGCCGAGGCGGACCCCATCATTTCACTCGCCAAGAGGTTTACCTTGAGACTCTTGCCCGCACCGGATGGCCCGACAGCAAGCACTGCCACGATGTCCTCAGCCTCGATAAGAGACGAACGGATGCCGGGGGCGAGAGCCAGCGTGATTGCCGTGACGTTACAACCGGGCACCGCAATACGCTTCGAGCCGGCGAGCACTTGCCGTTGCGTGCCACCAGCGGCATGCAGCAGCTCGGGCATCCCGTAGTCCCAAGCGCCGAAGTACTCGCCACCGTAAAACGCGGCCCAATCTTCAGGGCTCGTGAGGCGGTGGTCAGCACCACAGTCAACGACGAGAGTGTCGGGGCTGAGTTCAGCCGTCAACTCCCCCGACTTACCGTGGGGCAGAGCAAAGAAAACAACATCGTGGCCGGCGAGCACTGACGGCTCCGTCGGCTGGAGTTCAAGGTGCGCCAGCGAGCGCAAATGCGGCTGGACATCGATCAACCGTTGGCCAGCGTTACTAAACGCCGTCACGGTTCGAACATCGAACTCAGGGTGGGTGGACAACAGGCGAAGAAGCTCGCCACCGGCATAACCGCTGGCACCGGCCACAGCGACCGAAATTGACATGGAATTACCTTCAGTGGGGTTCGGAAACGAGAACACTTGCGGCGGCGTTTCACACAACCTCGTGGGTCGTGGCGAAACTCCGCCTATCGTCGCTCGTCAGCCCCGCGCAGTACCGGCGAAGACGGCGCAACAAAGCGCAGCGAGAGTCGCTGGCAGCAGGCGCGGAGGTCGGTCACATTTCTAGAATAGTCCCCTCACTGCGCGGCAGGCTAATCGGTACGCTGGTTGTGGCGAGTCCGCTCTCGTTTCATCCCCCATTAAGGAGCCCTATGTCTGACCTCAGTGGTCTGCTCAACCTGATCCCCATCGGCGACATTGCCGCAAAACTCGGCGTCAACGAAGACTTGGCCGAAGCGGCTGTCAAACAAGTCATCCCCACTCTCATCGGTGGGATGGCCGCCAATGCCAAGGATGACGCCGGTGCGAAGTCGCTCGAAGGCGCGCTGTCCACTCACGGCACGAAAGTCCCGCGCGCGAGCACGGTTGACGACATCGATGTCGCTGACGGCGCCAAGATTGTCTCCAACGTGTTCGGAGGCAAGCAGGCGGATGTCGCTTCCGCCGTCGCCGACAACAACGCTGACGCGAACGTCACGAGTGATCTGATCGCCAAGTTGCTCCCGATCGTCGCTCCGATTGTGATCTCGTGGGTCGGCTCGCAGTTCTTGGGCCAGAAGGCGGCGCCCGCTGCTGCCGAGCCCGCGAAGGCCGATGCCGGTGGCATCGGCGGCTTGCTCGGTGGTCTCTTGGGCAATGCTGGCGGTCAAGACCTTGTCGGCGGCCTCATTGGCGGTCTGCTCGGCGGCGGCAAGCGTTAGGCCTGCACACAACGACGAAAGCCGGTCGTCACCGCAATGGTGACGACCGGCTTTCGGTGTTGCGAGGTTCTGTTCTACTCGCGCAGCTCGGCGCCGACACGTTCGCCGGCGAGAGCGACAGCGGCGTTCTTCGCGTCAGTGGCTTCAGCCTGCGTGAGCGTGCGGTCGACGGCACGGAAGCGCAGCGCGAACGTCAGCGACTTGTGCGCCTCGGGAATACCCGTTCCGCGGTAATCGTCGACAAGACGCACGTGCTCTAAGAGCTCACCAGCACCCTCGCGGATGAGAGCCAAGAGCTCACCAGCCTGCACCTCCGTCGGCACTACCAAAGAAAGATCCTGGGTCGCTGCCGGGTAGGAGACGATCGGCGTGGCCGCGACGTCTGCTGCCGCACTCTGAATCAGCACGCTGAGGTCAAGTTCGAGCACCGCAACGACGCGCGGCAGGTCGAGCTCCTGGGCGAGTGCAGGAAGCAGTTCTCCGGCGTAGCCCACGGTGTTGTCGCCAACGCGAAGCTCCGCGGTGCGGCCGGGGTGCATCGAGTGATGGCTGCCCGTGACAATGTCGATCTCGACCGAGAGCGTCGCCGCCACGAGCTGAACAGTGGCCAGAGCATCCGCGAGTCCACGGGAGACGGGCTGCTGGCCCGGCTGACGCGTCACGGCATCGCCGAGGAACAGTGCGGCGACGTGCCACGGTTGCTGCGGGATGCTCGAGCGCAAGTCGGCGAGAACCGCGTCACTCGGCAATTCGTAGCCGAGCGGCAGCGAAGTGCTTCCATAGCTGCGTCCAGCTTCGGGCAGGAAGACTGTTCCGACCTCGAAGAGCGCCAGATCGGTCAGCCCGCGAGAAACGTTGCGGTGAGCGATGGCTGCGAGGCCGGGGATCAACGAACGACGCATCGTGGCGGCATCCGGGTCCAGAGCGTTCGCAAGCTTAATCGTGGTCGCTCCCCCGGCCTCGGACGCCCCAAAGAGGTCGTTCGAGTGCTGCGAGATGAACGGGTAGGCCAGGACCTCGGTGAGGCCGGATGCTGCGAGGCTGTTCGACACCGTACGTCGCAGTCGCTGGGCGCGAGTGAGCCCGCGGCCCGGAGGCGCAACAGGAAGCACAGCGGGAATGCGGTTGTAGCCCACAATGCGAGCTACTTCTTCGACGAGCGTTGTCTTGTCGCCAAGGTCGGGACGCCAGCTCGGAGGAGTAACGCTCCAGCCTGTTTCGGTCGACTCGACCGTTGCACCAATCGCCTGCAGCGAATCGGTGATCTCGTCAGCAGAGTAGTTCACTCCAATGAGGCCCTGAGCGTAGCCCTCGGGCAGGTCGACGGCATCCGCGACGTGGTCGGCGAGCAAGTCGCTGCCGAGCTCGTCGACAGTTCCGCCACCCAGTTCAACCAGCAACTCAACGACGCGCGCCGCAGCGGCCGGAGCCACCAGCGGGTCGACACCGCGCTCGAAGCGACGCGACGCTTCGCTGCCGAGCTTGTGACGACGAGCGGTACGCGCGATCGAAATGGGCTCGAAGTTTGCGGCTTCGATCAAGACGTTGGTCGAGGAATCTGTAATCTCAGTGCTCGCTCCACCCATAACGCCAGCAAGACCGATCGGGCCTGACTCATCAGTGATCAGCAGGTCTTCGGGGTCCAGCGTGCGCGACTTGTCGTCGAGCGTTGCGAGGATCTCCCCTGCCTGAGCCCGACGGACCGTGAGGCCGCCTGCTACACGGTCGAGGTCGTACGCGTGAATCGGCTGCCCGAGCTCGAGCATCACATAGTTAGTGATGTCGACCGTGAGCGAGATCGAGCGGATGCCGGCCAGCGCCAGACGCGTGATCATCCACGTGGGCGTTGGCTTGGTGACATCCACGTTCCGTACGACACGGGTGACGAAGGCTCGCACCCCGGCGCGACCGCGAATGGGCGCGTCGTCGGCGATGACCACGGGGAAACCGCTCGCCTCGGTGATGGCGGGAGCATCAGCGGGGTCAGTGAACGTAGCGCCCGTCGAGAGCGCGTATTCGCGAGCAACGCCGCGCAGCGACATCGCGTAACCGCGGTCAGGTGTGACGTTGATCTCTACCGCAAAGTCATCAAGACCAAGCAGTTCAATCGCGCTCGTTCCGACCGCGGGGTCGAGACCCAGCGTGGATAGTACGAGGATGCCGTCGTGCTCATCGCCGAGGCCGAGCTCGCGAGTAGACGCGATCATTCCATCGGAGACGTGACCGTAGGTCTTGCGCGCAGCAATAGGGAACGGGCCCGGAAGGACTGAACCGGGCAGCGTGACAACGACCTTGTCGCCGACAACGAAGTTGTGGGCTCCACAGACGATGCCGCGAGGCTCGGCTTCGCCGACATCAACTTGGCACCAGTTGATGGTCTTGCCGTTGGACTGGGGTTCGCCAACGAATTCGAGCACCTGGCCAACAACAACGGGGCCAGAAATGTCGAAGCCGTGAACGTCTTCTTCTTCAAAGCCGACCTTGACGAGGGCAGCGTGGACTTGCTCGTGGGTGATGTCTGCGGGGATCTCTACGAATTCCCGCAACCAACTCATGGGAACTTTCATCAGACCACCATTCCGAACTGCTGGGAGAAGCGAATATCGCCCTCGACCATGTCTCGCATGTCATTCATTTCGTTGCGGAACTGGAGCGTGCGCTCAATTCCCATACCGAAGGCGAAGCCCTGGTATTCGTCGGGGTCAATGCCGGCGGCGCGAAGAACGTTGGGGTTGACCATTCCGCAGCCACCCCACTCCACCCAGCGTGCGCCACCCTTGGCGTTGGGCTGCCATACATCCATCTCGGCACTGGGCTCAGTGAACGGGAAGTAGTTGGGGCGCAGACGAATCTGAGCGCCCTCCCCGAACATCGCACGGGCAAGGTGCTCGAGCGTGCCCCGGAGGTGCGCCATGGTGAGGCCCTTGTCGATCGCGATGCCCTCCAGCTGGTGGAACACCGGCGTGTGGGTCGCATCAAGTTCGTCGGTGCGGAACACGCGTCCGGGCGCCACAACGTACACCGGAAGCGGGCGCTCGAGCAACGAACGGATCTGAACCGGGCTCGTGTGCGTGCGCAGCAGCAAGTGCGAGTCGACGGGGTCGATGAAGAAGGTGTCTTGCATCGCCCGCGCGGGGTGATCTTCGTCGAAGTTGAGCGCGTCGAAGTTGAACCACTCGTTCTCGAGTTCGGGGCCTTCCGCGACTTCCCAGCCCATGCCGACGAAGATGTCGCTCATGTGCTCCATGAGCAGGCTCAGCGGATGCCGGGCGCCCTTCACGTAGCGAGTGGCGACAGCCGTGACATCCACAGCCTCTGCCGCAAGCTTGGCTTGCTCCTCGGCGACTGCCAACTCGGCCTCGCGCGCGCTAAAAGCGCCGTTGACGCGACCGCGGGCGGCTCCGATGAGCTTGCCGGTGGCAGCTCGGTCGGCGGGCGCCACGTTCTTCATCTGGGCGTTGAGCGCTGCCAGTGGCGAGCCCTCTGCAAGATGGGCGCCGCGCACCGTTTTGAGGTCGGCCATTGTCGCTGCGGACTCGATGGCAGCAAGAGCTGCTTCGACCGCTGCGGTTACCGCTGGTTCTGTGATCGGGGTGGGTTCAGACACAAGAACCGAGTTTAGCGGACACCGCTGTCGCGGGCCGCCCTCCTCACGGAGCTAGTACCCGCCGGCGCCGCCGCTGTTGTCGCCGTAGCTAGCGTGACCGCGCGGCGGCATCGTGATGGCACGCGTACCATCTACACCCGGCTGCTTAGGAGCATCTGGAGTGGTCGCACCATCCTTCGGTCCGCTCTTCTTTGCCACGTAGCGAGCAACGTACGACAGGGTTACGTTCATGACGAGGTAGATAACGAGTCCGACCGCGAAAAGAGTGAAGACGTAGCGGCTGCCGTAGAAGTTCTGAAGCTCCTTGATCGTGCGCGAAAGCTCGGGGTACGCAACGACGTACGCAAGAGAGGTGTCTTTCAACAGCACGACAAGCTGCGCCAAAATGATCGGCAACATCTGACGGAAAGCTTGCGGGAACTCCACGATAAACCGTGTCTGCAGCGAAGTGAGGCCGATCGACAGACCACCTTCGCGTTGCCCCTTGGGCAGCGAACTAATGCCCGCTCGCAATGCTTCACCGATGATCGCGCCGTTGTAGATCGCGAGACCCAGCACACCGGCCCAGTAACCACCGGTCGAGAACATGAGGAACACGAAGAAAATGAGGAGCAACAGCGGCATACCGCGGAAGATCTCAAGCGCGATCGACGTCGGGATACGAACCCACTTGGATGCCGCAGTGCGCCCAAACGAAAACAAAATTCCGATGATGATCGCGAGCACTGCCGCGACCCCCGCCATGCGCAGAGTGTTGAGCACACCGCGGCCGAAGGCGCCCCAGATTTCAGGGTCGGCGAGGATGTCGGTTCGCGACGGGTCGAAGAGTCCAGGCTGCTCGGCACCGTTGGCACTGACACGGGGTGCAGCGAGGATGAAGTAGACCCAGATGATCAGGCCGATGATCAGTACGGCACCGACAGCAGAGGCGATGGCCGAATTGCGCCGGGTCTTCGGACCGGGGGCGTCGTACAGTACGCTCGCGCTCATCGCAGCACCATTACCTTCTTCTCGATCGCTCCGGCTATCAGCCCGAGCGGAATAGTGATTGCCAAGTACAGCGCAGCGGCGTAAATGAGGGTGAGCAGAACAAGGTCACCGTGGTCACGCGATGCAGCACCGGTTGCTTTGAAGAGTTCGTTGACGAAGAACGCTCCCGCGACCGATGTGTTCTTGGTCAACGCGATAAATACGTTGATGAGCGGCGGGACGACCATGCGGCTTGCCTGCGGAAGAATCACGAGGCCAACAGTCTGGGTGAATCCCATGCCGATGCTGCGAGCGGCTTCGGCCTGGCCGACGGGAACACCGTTGAACCCGGAACGCACCGCTTCAGCCACGAAGGGAGAGGTGTAGAGAGTCAAACCGAGAGCTGCCAAGAGGAAGTAGTCGAGGTCAACGCCGAGAATGGGCAGCACGAAGGCGCAGAAGAACAAGACGAGAAGCAACGGGATGTTGCGGAGCAGCTCGGTGTAGACGGTTGCGAAGATGCGCAACGAAGGAACCGGCGAGATACGCATCGCCGCGATAAGAACCCCAAGAATAAACGCCCCGACACCGGCAATGCCCAACAGGGCCAGCGTCAGAAGAAAGCCCTCCATGTAGAGCGGCGTTATGTCGACAAGGGCGTCGATCGCGTTAGTGATGACGTCCATCCGGGCCTCCTGGAAAGTAAATGAATAGGGCGTGGAAGGTGCCCGCCCGCGTTAGCCGCGGACGGGCACCGAGCACACTAGTTGCTGTAGCGGTCTACAGCGGGCGGGGTCGGAAGCTTCAGGACGGTGCCTGCAGTCTCGTTCCAAGCCGCATCCCACGAACCGTCGGAGTACGAGGCCTCAAGAACGTCGTTGATGTAGTCGCGGAACGCGTCATCGTTGAGTCCAAGACCGATGCCGTAAGGCTCTTCGGTGAACGGGTTGCTGAGAACTTCGAATTCGCCAGCGTTCTGGTCGGCGAGGCCAGCCAGAATCACGTTGTCGGTGGTAACAGCGACAACCTTGCCGCTACGAAGCGGCTCGAGGCAAGCGGAGTAGGCGTCGGTGGTGATGAGCTTGACGTCGTACTCAGCGATGTTCTTTTCTGAGGTCGAACCGGCAACGCTGCAGACGTCCTTACCTGCGAGGTCCTCGGGGCCAGTGATGCCCTCGGGGTTATCTGCAAGAACGCAGATGTCCTGGCCTGCGTTGTAGTAAGGACCAGCGAAGGAAATTACTTCCTTGCGAGTGTCGTTGATCGTGTAAGTAGCAATCACGATGTCAACGGTGCCGTTCTCGATGAACGACTCACGGTTAGCGGAAACGGTTTCTTTCCACTCGATGTTGTCTTCACTAATACCCAGCGAAGCAGCAATGATCTTGCCAATTTCGACGTCGAAGCCGACGGGGTCGCCCGACGGTCCCTTGAGACCGAACAGCGGCTGGTCGAACTTGGTACCGATAGTGATCTTGCCGGCATCGGCAAGCTCAGCCATCGTGGTGCCTGCTTCGAACTCCGGAACGACTACGTCAGGATCAGTTGTTCCTGAGTCTGCTGCACATGCGCTGAGGCCAAGAAGACCTACGACGGCGATGGCAGAAATCATCAGACCTTTTTTGAGTCTCATGTGTTTCTCCTTGCTGCTGTGGGGATTACCCGCTGAGTTAGTGGGTAAGGATTTTCGAGAGGAAGTCTTGCGCTCTCGGAGATTGAGGGTTGGTGAAGAACTGCTCAGGCTCGGCCTCTTCAACAATTTCGCCATCCGCCATGAAAATCACACGGTCAGCGGCCTTACGAGCGAAGCCCATTTCGTGCGTAACCACGAGCATGGTCATGCCGTCTTTGGCGAGCTGCACCATGACATCGAGAACTTCGTTGATCATCTCGGGGTCGAGAGCCGACGTGGGCTCATCGAGAAGAATGATCTTGGGGTCCATGGCGAGTGAACGAGCGATGGCAACACGCTGTTGCTGTCCACCAGAAAGCTGAGCCGGCATCTTGGATGCCTGGTTGCCGATACCAACGCGATCGAGCAGCTCCATCGCGTGCTTGTCAGCTTCAACCTTGGAGACCTTGCGCACGCGGCGCGGGCCGAGCGTGACGTTCTCCAGAATCGTCTTGTGAGCGAAGAGGTTGAACGACTGGAATACCATGCCGACGTCTGCGCGCAGCTTGGCGAGACCAGCGCCCTCTTCGGGCAACAACTTGCCATCAATAGTGATGGTGCCATCGTCGATGGTCTCGAGGCGGTTAATCGCACGACAGAGCGTGGACTTTCCCGAACCACTCGGCCCGATCACGACAACTACCTCACCACGTTTAATCGTGGTGGAGATGTCTTTGAGCACGTGAAGCTCACCGTAATGTTTGTTGACATGGTCGATAACGACCAGAGGTTCACCGCTCTGTGCTGCCATACAGAAAGATAATCACATGCGTTCAACCACGGTCAATCGCCGCGCCTAGTCGTAACACGCTCGTGACACGAAATCAGATACTGCGTTGCGCGAAAGCACTCTCGTAGAGACATACGGATGCCGCAGTAGCCAAATTCATCGACTCCGCGTGGCCGTAAATTGGCACCGAAATGACCCAGTCGGCGAGCACATAGTGCTCATCGGTAAGGCCACGGGCCTCATTGCCGAATAACCACGCTGACGGGTGGTTGAGCACACCTTCGTTGCGCGCAGCCAAGAGATCTCCGCCCTTGATATCGGCGGCAAGAATGCGCAGCCCCTCGCCCTTGACTCGCTCGAGTACTTCTTCGAGCTCAGCACCGACGGCGACGGGAACGTGAAAGAGCGATCCCGTAGTGGCGCGAACAACCTTGGGATTGTAAAGATCGACGCTGCGGCCGGTCAGGATGACTGCGTCAGCACCGGCGGCATCCGCGGCACGGATGATCGTGCCGGCGTTACCGGGGTCGCGAACCTCTTCGAGGATAGCGATGAGTTTGGGACCATCCGCAAGGATGTCCTTCAACGATGTGGGGAATTGACGGCACACTGCGAGCACGCCCTGAGGCGTCACAGTGTCGGCCATGGTCTCGAGGACTTGCTCCGAAACGAACTCAACCTCGACACCCGCTTCTTCGGCCGCGCGCGCAATGCCGCTATGGCGCTCAAGAGCGGTGGGCGTGGCGTACAGCTCCACCAAGAGGTCCGGGCGGAATTCGAGCGCCTCAGAAACCGACTGGGGCCCCTCTAAGAGAAAAAGCCCAGTCTCAGACCGGGCGCTCTTCTTAGCGAGTTTGGCTACTGCACGTACGCGTGGAGAACGCGGGTTATCAATCACAAAATAACCCTAAGCGCGCGGGCCTGATATACGACAATCGGCACGCTGCAGAGACCATATTGGTCACTACAACGTGCCGATTGCACGAATAGTTGTGCGGCTAGTTACGCAGCCGAACGGGGTGCCGACGTGTCAGCGGGCAATGCAGCCTTAGCGGTTGCAACCAGCGACGCGAACGTGGCGGGCTCGGTGACAGCGAGGTCAGCGAGGATGCGACGGTCAACCTGAACTCCGGCCAGGTTCAAGCCCTGGATGAGACGGTTGTAGGTGAGGCCGTTGGCACGCGATGCAGCGTTGATGCGCTGGATCCACAGGCGACGGAATTCACCCTTGCGGGCACGGCGGTCACGGTACGCGTAGACGAGCGAGTGAGTGACCTGCTCCTTGGCCTTACGGTACAGACGCGAACGCTGTCCGCGGTAACCCTTTGCGCGCTCGAGGATAACCCGACGCTTCTTGTGAGCGTTTACGGCTCTTTTTACTCTTGCCATTATGTGTGTCCTAAACCCTTACTTACCGAGAAGCTTCTTGATGACCTTGGCATCCTGCGATGCAAGAACCTGATCCTGGTTGAGCGAGCGCTTACGCTTTCCGCTCTTGACCTCGAGGTTGTGTCGCATACCAGCCTGCTGCTTCATGACCTTGCCGCTACCGGTGACCTTGAAACGCTTCTTGGTGCCTGAGTGCGTCTTCTGCTTAGGCATCTTTCTCCTCTTTCTCTGGAACTTCTGCCGCACGAGGAGCTTTGTTAGCTACCTTGCGGGCCTCGGCTTCAGCTTTCGCCGTTGCCTTGGTCTTGTGTGGGCCAATAATCATGACCATGTTGCGACCGTCAATCGTCGGGGTCGATTCGATGGAACCGAACTCCGACACATCTTCGGCAAACTTCTGAAGCAAACGGACGCCCTGGTCAGGACGCGACTGCTCACGACCACGGAACAAGATCATTGCTTTGACCTTGTCGCCGCCCGAGAGGAATCCTTCGGCACGCTTGCGCTTGGTTTCGTAGTCGTGCTTGTCGATCTTCAGGCGGAAACGAACCTCTTTGAGGATCGTGTTTGCCTGGTTGCGACGAGCTTCTTTCGCCTTCTGCGCCTCTTCGTACTTGAACTTGCCGTGATCCATGATCTTGGCAACGGGAGGCTTGGAATTGGGAGCAACCTCGACCAAATCTAGATCTGCCTCTTGGGCGAGTCGGAGGGCGACGTCAATTGAGACGACACCGACTTGTTCACCGCCGGGTCCGACAAGACGGACCTCAGGAACTCGGATTCGGTCGTTGGTACGGGGATCGCTGATGCGTGTTCTCCTCACAGTTCGTGATGCGCAGAGGATCAGTAGTAATCACTGCGCAGTTTGGCGGATGCCATGGCGCGAAAGAGGATCAAACGCAGCGATGCTGCATCACCCTTTAAAGCTGCGCAGCCAGCATCCGGAACAATTCGCACGATCGCGTAGATCATGCGTACTGCACCGCCAGCGGACTGTGCGGGGTGTAACTACCCGGTAACCTTGTATGCGGTTGACAGGTGGGAGAATCTCCACTTTCGTAACCGGGGCGAGCCCCGGGCCTGCATAAGGATAGCAGAGCGAACCCCAATTAGCGAAGGACATCATGAGCGAGCCCACCAATGAGGATTACAACGAACTTCGCGACATCTCTGAAGTGCCCGCGGTCGAGGTAATTAACACCGTCGCCGTACACATGCTCAGTGCCGCCGCCGTAAAACTGGGACTTTCCGACGGCCCCAATGCCGAGGCCGAAAAAGACCTTGACGAAGCGCGAAAACTCATCAACGCCCTCGCCGGCTTTGTGACCGCTGCCGCCCCAGAAATCGGAAACCACCACGCTCGCCCGCTGCGCGACGGCCTGCGTTCGGTGCAGCTCGCGTTCCGCGAAGCATCAACATTCCCGGATGCGCCCGGCCAGGGTCCCGGCGAGAAGTACACCGGCCCCGTCAACTAGCCACGTTCCCCGGCGGTCCTGGGGCCGCTGGGCACGACGGCTCGGTTGCCGTCGGATGACGCCTCGACTTCTCGAGTCCTCGCGACTAGCACCTCGCCTGCTGGATTACCGCTGGCTTGGCGGCCGCCAGGTTTGCTCCGCTAGTCGGCAGCGGGAGCCCGCACGACTTGAATTGCGAGAGAGTCGACCGACTCTGCGATGAGCTCTGAAGCACTCCAACTCGTGCGAAGGCGATCCATGATGGCGTCGAGAGTCTCGCGATCAAGCCCCTCGCGCATTGCGATCTGCACGACCAATTCAGGGCCCTGCAAACGGGCTCCGGGGTCGCCGGCGAGAAGCTGAACGTCAACGACGTTCGATTCGTCAGCAGCGGATGCCGCAAACTCATCTCGCACGTCAGCACGCAAGAAGCTCGGGGTCCAGTCAACGGACTGAGCAATCGCCCACACCGCGGGGCGGCGAATGATGAACTCGCTGTCACTCAGCGGGTCAATAATGACAAGGTCAGTATTTTCGCTCGCGGCCGCCAGCGCGACACGGGTGCCTGCTGCAGGCACCGGCCGAGCATCCGGGTTCCAGGTCTTCATCGCGTCAACAGAGCTGAACACCGGCAGCACTGCGCGGCCATCGGGCCCGGTAACGGTCACGATCGACAGCTCTTGAGTCTTATCGACTGTGAGCCCCTCGGCGGTGGTGCCGGTCTCCCCTGCCTTCGCGAGAAGCGGGATCAGCAGGCGCGAGGTGCGTACCTGATCGACAACTTCGGACTCGGAAGCATCACCGGCGTGAAAGCGAGTGATTGCCGCCATGAGTTCTTCTGGGGCGCGACCATCGTCATCCGGAGCAGGATTCGGCTCGAACGAGCGCCCCGCCCAGGGCACCCCGGCAGAGTCTGCTGCGTTCGATTCCGCCGCCATGATTAGTGCGAGGAGACGTCGAGCGCTTCAGCGAGCGTGAAGGCCTTGGCGTACAGCGCCTTACCGACGATTGCGCCCTCGAGTCCCTGAGGAACGAGTTCGCGCAGTTCGATGAGGTCGTCCAAGCTCGATACTCCGCCCGAGGCGATGACCGGACGGTGGGTGCGGTCCATGACCTGGCGAAGAAGTTCGATGTTCGGGCCCTGCAGCGTGCCGTCTTTCGTGACGTCAGTCACCACGTAGCGGCAGCAACCGGCAGACTCGAGGCGGTCGAGGACGGTCCAGATGTCGCCGCCCTCTTGAGTCCAACCGCGGGCAGCGAGCGTCGTGCCGCGGACGTCGAGACCGACAGCGATTGCCTCACCGTACTCGGCGATAACGTGGGCAGCCCACTCGGGGTTCTCCAACGCGGCCGTGCCGAGGTTGATGCGCTTGGCGCCGGTGGCGAGAGCAGCTTCGAGCGACTCGTCATCGCGGATGCCACCCGAGAGTTCGATGTTCACGCGCTTTGGCGTGGACTTGATGACCTTCTTGATCATCGCGTGGTTGTTGCCCCGGCCGAAAGCCGCGTCGAGGTCAACGAGGTGAATCCACTCGGCGCCCTGGTCAACCCAGTCATGCGCAGCAGCGCATGGATCGCCGTAGCTCTTCTCGGTGCCGGCTTCGCCCTGCGTGAGACGCACAGCCTTACCGTCTGCTACATCCACCGCGGGAAGCAGTGTAAGACCGGGGGTTTTGTTGAACTCGCTCATAGATACGCTCTCTAAAGACCTGACCGCGGAACGCCGCGCACAAGCATCCGATACTAGTGCACGACGAACAGGCGCAAAATCAGAGTGTCTTCAACCAGTTGCTTAGAAGTTTGATTCCGGCTTCGCCCGACTTCTCCGGGTGAAATTGAGTGGCAGTCAAGGGTCCGTTTTCGACCGCTGCCAAGAAACGCCCGCCATGGTCGGCCCAGGTGAGCTTCGGCTGCGGGAAAGGGGGCTGAACGTCAAGCGTCCACTGCTGTGCAGCGTACGAGTGAACGAAGTAGAAACGTTCGTCGCGAATGGAATCGAACAGCGTCGTATCGTCAGGAGTCTCGACAGTATTCCAGCCCATGTGCGGCAAAACCGGCGCGGGTAACTTTTCTACAACACCCGGCCACTCGTCGAGCCCGTCGGTCTGAATACCGTGTTCGTCGCCAGAGGCGAAGAGCACTTGCATGCCGACACAGATGCCCATAACCGGGCGGCTACCCGTGAGGCGTTTTTCGATGATTGCGCCACCGCGAACCGACTCGAGAGCCGACATGACGGCCGCAAAGGCACCGACGCCGGGCACGAGGAGACCGTCTGCTGCCTCAGCAACCGAACGATCCGCGCTCAACCGAACGTTCGCACCCGCGGCCTCGAGAGCTTTCGCCGCCGAGTGGATGTTGCCGGAACCGTAGTCGAGGATGACAACTGAAGGAGCAGCCACTCTAGAGCGCGCCCTTCGTAGACGGGATACCCGAGACACGGGCATCCGGCTCGACCGCAGCACGCATCGCGCGAGCGAAAGCTTTGAACTCGGCCTCCGCGATGTGGTGCGGGTCGCGGCCACCCAATACCGTCACGTGCACCGTGATTCCCGCGTTGTAACTGATTGCCTCGAAGACGTGACGCACCATCGAGCCCGTGAAGTGCCCACCGATGAGGTGCATTTCGAAGCCCGCAGGCTCCCCCGTGTGCACGAGGTAGGGACGCCCAGAGACATCAACAACCGCCCGCACGAGAGCTTCATCGAGAGGCACGAGAGCGTCACCGTAGCGCGAGATACCCGCCTTGGTTCCCAGAGCCTGCTTGATCGCGAGCCCCAGAGCGATACCGATGTCTTCCACCGTGTGGTGGACATCGATGTGGGTGTCACCGCTCGCTTTGACCGTGAGGTCGATGAGCGAGTGCTTAGAGAATGCCGTCAGCATGTGGTCGTAGAAAGGAACCGAGGTCTCAATGGATGAGGTGCCGGTGCCGTCGAGGTTGATCGAAAGTTCGATGCTCGACTCGCTAGTTTCGCGCTTAATCGTCGCGGTGCGATCTGAAGTCATTACTCAACCCTACCGAGCGCTTGAAGGTCTGCCATCGCATCCAAGAACGCCGTTGTCTCTTCCGCAGTACCGGCGGTGACCCGCAAGTGGTGCGGGATGCCCACGTCGCGGATCAAAATGTCTTGAATGAGGAGCTTGTGGAACAGCGCCTGCGGGTCGTCCACTCCGCCGAACAGCACGAAGTTTGCCTCGCTGGGCACTGGCGTGAAGCCCAGAGCCGACAGCCCGGCGCTCATTCGGTCACGCTGAGTCTTGATCTCGTCGACCATCGCAAGCATTTCCGGTGCGTGGGCAAGCGCCGCAACAGCCGCCGCTTGAGTGAGCGCGGACAAGTGATAGGGCAAGCGAACGAGTCGAAGCGCATCAGCGATGGCGGGATCAGCCGCGAGGTAGCCCACGCGCGCTCCCGCGAAAGCGAATGCCTTGCTCATGGTGCGAGAAACGATGAGGCGAGGGCGACCGTCGAGCAATGCCAGCGCCGATTCGCGGTCGGAGAACTCGGCGTAGGCCTCATCGACGAGAACGATTCCGTCAGTCGCGTCGTACGCGGCGGCGATGGTGTCGTTGCTCACGGGAGTGCCGGTCGGGTTATTAGGTGAGCACAGGAACGCGACGTCTGGGGTGTGCTCGGCGATCGCCGCCACCACACTCTCGGGAGTGATGTCATAAGCAGGATCCCGAGGCGCGGTTACCCACTCAGTTCCTGTGCCAGAAGCGATGATCGAGTGCATCGAGTACGTGGGAGGGAAACCGAGGACACGACGCCCGGGGCCTCCAAAAGCTTGCAGCGTCTGCTGGAGAACTTCGTTCGAACCATTGGCGGCCCAGATGTGGTCGGCCGTCAGACCGTGCCCCAAGTAGGCCGCGAGTGACTCGCGAAGCTCGGTGAACTCGCGGTCCGGGTACCGATTGGCATTCATGACCGCGCCTGCGAGGGCCATCACGATGTCGGTAGCGACTGTTTCCGGAATCGGATGCGTGTTCTCGTTGACATTGAGTTGAATGCGTACGGGGTCAGTCGGCGCACCGTAGGGAGTGAGACCGCGAAGGTCATCACGAATGGGGAGATCAGAAAGCGAAGTCACTCATCAATGCTAGAGGAACGCGGCTGGACTCTGCGCCTCATGACGCTTGCCTAGGACCGCGCGGTGGAAGCTCAGCGTGGCTTGCTTTAGCGCGAGAAGCTTGCGGGAATCGCGAGCTCTTGGCCAGCGAAGATATCTGCTGACGGAAGCTGGTTGAGCTGCACGAGCTGGGCGACTACCTCACGCGGGTCTTGGCCAGGAGCGTGCTGCTCAGCGATGTTCCAGAGAGACTGGCCCGCCGCAACATCCACATAGACGAAAGCGTTCTCATCGGCGTCGAGCGTTGCGACTGCTCCACCGCTGTTAAGCGAGAACACGAGCGCGGCGATAACCAACGGCGCGGCCGCGAGCGTCGTGAAGACGACACGGCCACGCGTGGTGAGGCGAAGACGTGGTGCGGACTGCCGAGCACGGACAGCCGCGTTAGGTGCAATCACTGCAGTGGACATCATTCACTCCTCTAGGGGTTATCGCACCCGACTCGGGTTATCGCACCCGACTCTCGGCCGGGAGAGCCGGGTGCGAAGCTGTGTTCCGAACATACATTCGAATAGTTCGAATATCAAGTACATATTCGAAGAAGCCACTGACATTTGTTTCAGACACTCGAACAAATGTTTGGTTTTGGCCTCTCCTGCGGATACAGTTTCGAATGAGCCACTGACATTGGAATCGTCACTGGCAGAAATAGAGGACTCGTGACTGACTCAACAGCCCGCCCCGATGACGCTTCTGAGCGGGGAACGCGGCGGCGAACCAACCTGAGCGCCAAACAGCAGGCGATCCTCGAAATGATCCAGCGTTCTGTAGCTACTCAGGGCTACCCGCCGAGCATGCGTGAGATTGGCGACGCCGTCGGACTCTCTTCGCTGTCGAGCGTGACGCACCAGCTCAACCAGCTTGAGCTGAGTGGCTACGTGCGCCGAGACCCCAATCGCCCACGTGCGATCGAAGTACTCATCGATGTTCCGAGTGCAGTCGATGAATCCAGCACCATCAGCCCATCTATGGGCGATGCAGCGATGGTTCCTCTCGTCGGACGAATCGCTGCCGGTATCCCCATCACCGCCGAACAGCACGTCGAAGAAGTATTCCCCCTCCCCCGCCAACTTGTGGGCAAGGGCGAGCTCTTCATGCTCAAGGTCGTCGGGGATTCCATGATCGACGCAGCGATTTGCGACGGCGACTGGGTAGTGGTGCGCCAGCAACAAACTGCAGAGAATGGCGACATCGTGGCAGCAATGCTCGATGACGAAGCCACCGTCAAGGTCTTCCGTCAGCGCGACGGCCACACGTGGCTACTCCCCCGCAACTCCAACTTCGAGCCGATCTTGGGCGACTACGCGCAAGTACTCGGCAAAGTCGTTACGGTACTGCGCGCGCTCTAAGTGCTGACCGAGTCGGCGTAGCCCTGTTTAGTCGGGGCTACGCCGCGGCAAGCTACTTCACCTGAGCGGTGACGAACTCTTCGATCTCCGGCACACGCGCAGGGTGCACAAGCGCCGTCACAAGCGTGCCCTCTTCGCGATAGTCCGTTGACATGACGCGGCCCTGCACATGCAGGCGCGAGATCACCTCACCACGGTCGTACGGCACCAGCAGGGTGACTTCGACCTCGGGCTTGGGCAGCAGCTCCGCGATGCGGGCGTTGAGTTCGTCGATGCCCTCGCCAGAGCGCGCCGACACAAAGATGCCCGTCGGTTCAAGGCCACGGATCACCAAACGCTGGTCGTCATCCGCAAGATCGCTCTTGTTGAACACGACGATCTCTGGGATGCCGCGGGCACCCAACTCGCCGATCACGTCGCGAACGGTAGCGAGCTGCGCTCCCGGGTCGGGATGCGAGGCGTCTACAACGTGCACGATGACGTCGGCCTGGCCGACCTCCTCCAGCGTGGAACGAAACGCCTCCACGAGCTGGTGAGGCAGATTTCGAACGAATCCGACGGTGTCGCTCAGAGTGAACAGGCGCCCGTCTGCCGTCGTCGACTTGCGAACGGTGGCGTCAAGCGTCGCGAACAGAGCGTTCTCGACGAGTACGCCGGCCTTAGTCATGCGGTTGAGCAAACTCGACTTGCCCGCGTTGGTGTAGCCAGCGATTGCGACACTCGGCACTTCGAACCGGTCACGGTTAGCCCGCTTCGCTTCGCGAGCCGGCGCGAAGCTCTTGATCTGCTTACGCAGGCGAGCCATGCGAGTGTGGATGTGACGACGATCAAGTTCGATCTTCGTCTCACCCGGTCCGCGGCTACCCATACCGGCGCCGGCGCCACCGACCTGACCACCGGCCTGGCGAGACATCGATTCACCCCAACCACGCAGTCGGGGCAACAGGTACTCGAGCTGAGCAAGCTCAACTTGAGCCTTACCCTCGCGGCTCGTGGCATGCTGGCTGAAAATGTCGAGGATGACGGCGGTGCGGTCGATGACCTTGACGCCGACAACGTCTTCCAGCGCACGGCGCTGGCTCGGCGCGAGCTCGGTATCAGCAATGACGGTATCGGCACCGGTTGCGGCCACGACATCCTTCAGCTCACGAGCCTTACCCTTTCCCAAGTATGTACTGGGGTCGGGGTGGCTGCGGCGCTGCAAGAGGCCGTCGAGCACCACAGCACCCGCCGTCTCAGCGAGAGCCGAGAGTTCGCGGATGGAGTTCTCGGCGTCGCGCAGGTTGCCCTGTCCGTAGATGCCGATAAGAACAACGTTCTCGATGCGTAGCTGGCGGTACTCAACTTCGGTGACGTCGTCTAGTTCGGTCGAAAGACCGGCAACACGTTTGAGCGCATGTCGATCGTCACGATCGAACTGGTCGCCATCGCGATCAGCTTCGTAGTGAGCATCCGACTGCAACGCTTGTGCACCCGAATTGCCGAGCCCCGCAGCCCCGAACCGCTTCACCGCGGCGTGATCGGAGCCTTCGCTCGCTAGAACACGGTCGACGGAACGCTCGGCGTCGTCGCCGTTATTGGCCTCGATACTGGTTTCTGTCGTGTTTCGCGTCATTTGGGTTAACCCTACTTGTCTAGTTTTCGGTAAGTTCTGTGCATGGCCAACGAGCATTACTTCTCGTCATCACCCGAGAGTGATCTCAAGTTGCGGACGATTCACGCGACCATTGCAGGTGTTGAACGCGAACTTGTCACGTCGAATGGGATCTTTAGCCCCGAGCGCATCGATGCCGGAACGAAAGTTCTGCTGTCGAATGTGCCGGCGCCTCCTCCGGGAGGAAACCTGCTTGACCTCGGTTGCGGCTGGGGACCTATGGCGCTCACCCTTGCCCTCGAGTCACCTCATGCAACGGTGTGGGCGGTGGACGTCAACGAGCGCGCACTGGATCTTGTGCGGGCTAACGCCGAAAAATTGTCCATACCCAATATTAACGCGGTTCTGCCCGCAGATGTTCCCGAAGACATAACATTTATGTCTATTTGGTCGAACCCGCCCATTCGCGTGGGCAAGAACGAACTCCACAACATTCTGCAGACCTGGCTGCCCCGCCTTGAGCTCGATGCCGACGCGTGGCTCGTCGTGCAAAAGAATCTGGGATCAGATTCCCTCCAGCGGTGGATGGAAGCAACCTTCCCCGACAACTTCAGCTTCACGCGCGCCGCCACCAACAAGGGCTACCGAGTGTTGCGGGCACGTCACCACGCCGTCAGCGAGTAGCTCGCCAGACGGAAAGGCGGCTCTGGGGCCGCAGGGGGCTCGCTAAGCGAGTTCTAGCGTGCCGGTGAACACGAGCTCGGCTGGGCCGCTCAACGAGACGTGCTCGCCATCCTCGGTCGGGAACATGCGCACGACGACAGTGCCACCGGGTACCGTCACGCGCCACTGGTGGGGCGCGCTGCGTCCGGCATAGTGGCGAATAGCAAGCGCCGCCGCGACTGCACCCGTGCCACACGACAACGTTTCGCCACTGCCGCGCTCGTGCACCCGCATCCGGATTGAACCAACGCCGTCTTTCACGAGCGGCTCGGCAGGAACAACGAATTCGACGTTGGCCCCGTGTTCGGGCAGCGGGTCGATGACGGGAATGTAGTTGAGGTCTACGCGATCGAGTTCGGCCTCTTCGGCCAAAGCCACCACCACATGGGGGTTGCCGACGTTGATACCGAGGCCCGGTCGGGCCACTTCGAGTTCCTTCGCACGTACGAGCGGCTCGCCACCGTCGAGCATCCAACGGCCCATGTCGACCTGGTAGCCGGCCATATTGCGCTGAACGTCACGCACACCGCTTCGGGTACCGATCGGCAAAGTGTCTCCCGGCTCGAAATCAACGAGCCCTTCCGAGGCGAGGTATTCGGCGTACACGCGGATGCCGTTGCCGCACATTTCCGAGATGCTGCCGTCGGCGTTGTGATAATCCATGAACCACTCGGCATCGGCGTCTTCTGCTAGCGCCGCAGCGCCGGCATCGAGACTGCGAGAGCGCACGGCACGGATGACGCCGTCGGCACCCACTCCGAAACGACGGTCGCAGATTGCGGCGACCTGCTGGGGAGTGAGGTTGATCTCGCCATCAGGGTCAGTGAAGAGAACGAAGTCGTTGCCAGTTCCCTGACCTTTGGTGAAGTTAAGCGTCGCCATGCGATCCATTCTCTCCCATCACGACCGCCAGAGCACGTTGCACACGGTCGGGATCGTCGTAGGCCAGCCAGTGGCACTGTTCGTAACGTTTGAACCACCCCACCTGGCGGCGGGCGTAGCGGCGAGTGAGGGCCGCGGTTTGCTCGATAGCCTCGGCTTCGCTGAGCGTGCCATCGAGCTGCTCGATCGCTTGCGCGTAGCCGATCGCCCGCGCAGCGGTAACGCCAAGCCCCCGGTCGCGAAGACCGCGCACCTCATCGAGAAGCCCGGTATCCCACATGTGCTGCACCCGACGGTTAAGACGCGGCACGAGCTCGTCTCGCGGAGTGGTGAGGCCGAAGATGTGCGCTGGCGTCCAGAGCTTGGTTTCTTCGGGCAGGCCCGCACCGAAGGGCTCCCCCGTGATCTCGATCACTTCGAGAGCTCGCACGATGCGACGCCCGTTGCTGGCGCCAATCGATTGTGCAGCCGCCGGATCCACCGCTTGGAGCCTCTGAAAAAGGAGGCCGACGCCATCGCGTTCAAGCTCAGCTTCTAGCCGTGCCCGCACCTCCGGGTCGCGGGCGGGAAACTGAAAGTCGTGGATGACGCTCGACACGTAGAGCCCTGATCCCCCGACCATGATGGGCACGCGCCCTGCACCCTGAATTTGCGTAATCAGTTGCCGAGCATCCTGTTGATACTGCGCCACGCTGGCGTCATCGGTGGGGTCGAGAACGTCAAGCATGTGATGCGGGATGCCTCGGCGCTCGTCGACAGGAAGCTTGGCGGTACCGATATCCATGCCGCGGTAAAACTGCATAGCGTCGGCGTTGATGATCTCGCACGCATTACCTTGGCGCGCTAGGCCCTCAGCGATGTCGAGAGAGAGCTCGGACTTGCCGGTTCCGGTTGCCCCGACGACAACAACGAGGGGTGGTGTGCTGGCGATAGCCATCTCTGGGTTAACGCAGCGAGTCGCTGGGGTCGTAGATGGGCGTCGTAGCGACGCGAATCGTCGGCAGCCCCAGCGAGACTTTGGGGGCAGCGTCGCCGGCAGAGGCGGCTGACGGCACTCCACACGATGCGGCTTCGGCCCGATCCCACGCATCGCCGGCGCGGGTACGGCGGATGTTGAGCTTGCCTCCCGCAGGGGTGTCCGCCACGAGATGGAACGCTGCAGCCTCGGTCACCGTCAGCGTGACGACGTCGCCGGGACGCGGAGTTGCACTGCCCTCGGGCACGTTGAAGTGCACGAGGCGGGAATCTTCGGCTCGGCCCGACAGTCGTGCGGTCTCGGCCTGCTTGCGACCCTCGGTCGCCGTGACCATCACCTGCAGTGTGCGGCCGATTTGCTTGTCGTTTTCTTCACGCGAGATGCGATCTTGCAGAGCGGCGAGGCGCTCGTAGCGCTCTTGCACGACCTCTTTGGGAATTTGATTATCCATTGTGGCCGCGGGGGTTCCCGGGCGAATCGAGTACTGGAAAGTGAAGGCCGACGCGAAGCGAGACTCTTCGACGACGCGAAGTGTCTCTTGAAAGTCTTCCTCGGTCTCGCCAGGGAAACCCACGATGATGTCGGTCGTAATGGCGGCATCCGGCATTTGCGCACGAACGCGTTCGAGGATCCCCAAGAACTTGGTCGAGCGGTAGCTACGACGCATAGCCTTGAGGATGCGGTCGGAGCCGGACTGAAGCGGCATGTGCAGTTGCGGCATGACATTGGGAGTTTCGGCCATCGCGTCAATGACGTCGTCGGTGAACGCAGCCGGATGCGGGCTTGTAAACCGCACGCGCTCGAGACCTTCGATCGACCCGGTGGCGCGAAGAAGTTTGCTGAATGCTTGACGGTCACCGAACTCAACGCCGTAGGAATTCACGTTTTGCCCGAGGAGAGTTACTTCGGTGGCACCGTCATCGACGACTGCTTGCACTTCAGCGAGAATTTCGCCGGGGCGGCGGTCTTTTTCCTTGCCGCGCAGGGTGGGAACGATGCAGAACGTGCAGGTGTTGTTGCAGCCGACCGAGATCGACACCCACGCGCTGTGGGTCGATTCTCGACGGGTGGGAAGCGTCGAGGGAAAGACGTCGAGGGACTCGAGAATCTCTAGCTGAGCTTCTTCGTTGTGCCGTGCGCGCTCGAGGAGCGTGGGCAGCGAGCCCATGTTGTGGGTGCCGAACACCACATCGACCCACGGGGCCTTTTCGAGAATGACACCCTGATCCTTTTGCGCAAGGCAACCGCCAACGGCAATTTGCATGCCGTCGTGTTCTTTCTTGACGCTCGCGAGCATGCCCAGGTTGCCGTAGAGCTTGTTGTCGGCGTTTTCGCGAACGGCACAGGTATTGATGACGACCACGTCAGCTTGACCCTCGGTGGCGCGGATGTAGCCGGCGGCTTCAAGAGAGCCGCTGAGACGTTCGGAGTCGTGCACATTCATCTGGCATCCGTAGGTGCGCACTTCATAGCTGCGCGGGCTCGCCAGTTTTTCGTCAATCATGTGTTCCACCTTAAGCCTGAACGCGTGTGGGACTTGACGTGCGTCAGCGGAAGGTGGGGCCATTCGAAGATGCGCCACCGCCGGCCAAGGCAGCATTTACTGCGGCCGACACGACGGAGCCTGAGTAGCCGCGGCGGAGTAGGAAACCGCTTAGCCGTCGTTTGGCCGTCACGCTGTCGAGGGACCGCAGCTGCGGAGCCCGTTTGAAGGCCAGTTCGTTCGCACGTTCTTGTTCGTCGTCGCGCTCAAAGTCGACAACGACATCAATGTGCTCTTGATCGATCTTGCGGCGGCGCAACTCTGCCGTGATGGCGGAAGCCCCCAGCCCTTTGCGTTCGCGCAACGTACGCGTAAGAGTTTCTGCCAGAGCCGCATCGTCAAGAAGCGCAGAACCCTCTAGTCGCTCGATCTCGGCGTCGATCTCGTCACTATCGAATTCACGCGTGCTCAAAAACTGGGTCATCTCATGTGAAGACATGCCTCTACGGGCGAGAGCACGCATGCTCACTCTGCTGATTTCCGAAAACCCGTCACGCGCCTCGGGGCGCCCAGCCCGCGACGAGCCGGCGCTCGACGAGTCTGTGCTGGATAGGTCTGCGCTGGACAGGTTTGCGCTGGACAGGTCGGGAGCGTCGGGCTCCCCCGTCGCCGCCGTGGGGCCATCCTCGTGCGCGACGCTGCCGGTGTCGTTGCTCTCTCGAGAACTCGCCGACTCAAAGTCGCGCATGGTCGGGAGGGCTCGCACAGGGTTGATCGATGCGACCGGAGCGAGGGTTGCCGGGGCAATAATCCCGAGGTCGCGCGTGTCATGCGGAAAAGCATCGACCGGTGCTTCGTCTGCCCAACGGTCCTCTTCAATCGGGGAACCGGCCGCGCTGGCATTCGTGTCATCGACGCTCTCCGACGACGACTCCACCGCAGCGTTTTCAGGCTGCGCTGCAGCCCTGCGGTCACCAAACAGGTTGATAACGGGAGCGATGTAGTCGTCGTCGGAGTTGGTCATGGCGCTTCTACTGTCCGGAGGCCTTCTTGAGCGGCGCGGCAGCAGTCTTAGTTGCTACCGGCAGCGTGGGGCCATCGGCCTTGGGAGCAGCCTTCGCAGCCTTCTCGGCGACGGCTGCCGCTTCTGCGGCGACCTTGGCTTCAAGGGCGTTCGCAGCCTTGGCCTCAGCACCGATGCCGAGCTTGCGCATGATGCGCTGTTCTATCTCGAGTGCAATTTCGGGGTTCTGGATGAGGAACGCACGCGACTTCTCTTTGCCCTGGCCGAGCTGGTCACCTTCGTAGGTGTACCAGGCACCGGACTTGCGTACGATCTCGTGGTCGACGCCGAAGTCGATGAGGCTACCTTCACGCGAGATTCCGATTCCGTAGAGGATGTCGAATTCTGCCTGCTTGAAGGGCGGAGCCATCTTGTTCTTGACGACCTTGACACGCGTGCGGTTACCCACCGCATCCGTGCCGTCCTTGAGCGTTTCGATACGACGAATGTCGAGGCGAACGGACGCGTAGAACTTGAGCGCCTTACCGCCGGCGGTTGTTTCGGGGCTACCGAAGAAGACACCGATCTTTTCGCGCAGCTGGTTAATGAAAATCATGGTCGTGTTGGTCTGGCTGAGCCCACCGGTGAGCTTGCGCAGCGCCTGCGACATGAGGCGCGCCTGGAGACCCACGTGGGTGTCACCCATCTCGCCCTCAATTTCTGCACGAGGAACCAGCGCAGCAACCGAGTCAATAACGATCAGGTCGATTGATCCACTTCGCACGAGCATGTCGGCGATCTCAAGCGCCTGCTCTCCGGTGTCGGGCTGTGAGACAAGAAGTGCGTCGATATCGACACCCAGCTTGGCGGCGTACTCCGGATCGAGAGCGTGCTCGGCGTCGATAAAGGCTGCGATGCCTCCGTTGCGTTGTGCATTAGCAATTGCGTGGAGCGTAAGCGTGGTTTTACCCGAGGACTCCGGACCGTAGATCTCAACAATGCGGCCACGCGGAAGGCCGCCCGTGCCGAGTGCGACGTCGAGAGCGATAGAGCCGGTAGGGATAACCTCGACCGGAGCGCGCTCATCACTGCCTAGGCGCATGACTGAGCCCTTGCCGAATTGACGGTCAATCTGAGCGAGAGCGGTCTCGAGGGACTTCTCGCGGTCTGCTGCTGATGGCATTATTTTCTCCGTTAGTCGTAGGTTGCTGCCCATAGGCTGTCGCGATTCGTGCGGACCGATGGTGCAAGGCCCGCAGCCTCCCGACAAAGGCTGTGTTGCTAATGCCACGCTACGTGCAGGCTCTGACATTCCAGGACTACGACGGGCGTAACGCATCCATTAGCAGTATTCGAATGGATGTTAGGGAGAAGACTAACAATATCGAACACATGTTCGAACACGCCACGCGGGGAGGAAGAAGGCTACTTCTTAGGCTCGCGCTGGCCTACGCCGTAGCGGCGATCAGCAGGAACGTCCATGGCATCACACAGCGCGGTCCACACTTGCTTGGCGGGAACACCGCGAGACAAGGCCTGAGACGCGGTTACGCCACCGACTGACCCCAACACCTGGTCGTTAACGAGCACGCGACCGTAGGCCTCACCGAACTCATCGGAAACAGCTAGCCAAAACTCACTCAGTCGCATCCCACCAGCCTAAGCGCGCTAACCTGTGCCCGAACGCACGAATGCCCCGCTCCACACCGGAACGGGGCATCTGACGTGCTGGGTTAGCGCGTAACCAAGTTGGAATCGAACTCTGCGACGAGCTCGTCGGGCAGAGTATCGGGAATTGTGGTGGCGCCTTCGATGACAGCGAGTCGGTCTCCGACTTCGCGCATGATCACCGATATAGGTGTATCGAGAGCTTCAGCTACCGAGGCAAGAATCTCAGAGCTGGCTTCTTTCTGACCACGCTCTACCTCGCTGAGGTAGCCGAGCGCAACGCTCGCCTTACTTGCGACCTGTCGAAGGGTGCGTCCCTTTTGCAAGCGGAAGTCACGGAGAACGTCACCGATTTCTTGACGAACTAGAACCATTGGACACTCCCTTTCTGGCTGAATCGTGCGACCAGATAACTCTGGATAGTTAAGACTACAGCCACTTGTATGTTGAGAACTCTAGCTGCTCCACTCTGGAGAAGCCTTGTGAGTTCGCTTACTGTAACCGCACCGAAACGTAGGATATTCCCGCCACTAGGGCGAATCTGTGACCTCTTTTGGGGCGGTCTCGACACAGCTTCGCTAAGCGGCACGCCGAACTCCCGCCGGAAATGCGCCCGCGTTAGTCCTCTGACGTGAGGTAGTCGTAGAGGCACTGCAGCGCTGCCGTAACCGCCTGCTCGCGAATCTCGTGCCTATCCCCCGTGAAGTGGAAGTCACGCGTCTCGACGAAGCCTGTTGCCGCAAAGCCGATAAACACGGTTCCCGGCTCCTTGCCCTCGTGCGGGCCCGGCCCGGCAACACCTGTTGTCGCCAGACCGAAGTATGCCTGTTGGTCGCCAACGCCGAGAATCTCGCGTGCTCCCATGGCCATGTGGGCTGCGACATCCGGATACACCGTGCCGTGGATGGCCAAGAGACTCGCGTCGACTCCGAGAACCTGATGCTTGATGGCCGTGTTGTATGCCACGACGGATCCGTTGAGCACGGCCGAAGCACCGGGAACGGCGACGAGAGAAGCGCACAACATGCCACCCGTGAGGGATTCTGCAAGCGCAAGCGTGAGACGTTGTTCGGAGAGAATCGCCACAATCTTTGTGGCGAGTTCTTCAGTAGTCACGAGAGAAGGGTCACACTCCTGGGGTTGTAGTTACTGGCTTGGATGCACGGGTGTGGCGCCAGGCGAGCCACAAGTACTCGATGCCGGTGTAGACCGTGAGTACGACAGCGATGGCCATGACCGACCAGTTGAGCCATAGGACCCACGAGCCGAGCACGGTAAACAAGGGGACGAGGAAGAGCGCGATCGCGACAGCTTGAAGAACCGTCTTGAGCTTGCCACCACGCGACGCGGGAACGACGACCTTGGAGAGGACGGCGAAGCGATAAATCGTGATGCCAAACTCGCGCACGAGAATCAGGATCGTGATCCACCATGGCAGCTCTCCCAGAATGGAGAGCGCCACAAGGGCCCCGCCGGTGAGAACTTTGTCGGCAATCGGATCAAGGATGATGCCCACGTTGGTAATCAGATTGCGACCACGCGCCAGATGGCCATCGACCGCATCCGTGACAATCGCAATGATGAAGAGCGCCGCTGCAATGTAGCGAATCGGTCCCATCTCACCGTTATCAAGCAAGAGCAGCCAGATGAAGACGGGCGCCATAAAGATGCGCACAACCGTAATGATGTTGGCGATATTGCCGTTAGATGCTGGCGTATCGCCGCGACGGAACACTCGTCCGCGCATAGAGAAGCTAGGAACTACGGGTGGAGTGGACTCCGAAACAGGTTGTTCACCCACGCGATCACTCCCGATCGGTCAAATTCCAAGCATCCTCATCTGAGGAGCTTTCTACTTCATCGTATCCGCTGAGGGACTCTTCTACCGCGTCAACAGGACCGGGGTCGTCTTCCCCGCGCAGCCGAGCGAGCACCGCCGGGAGCTGTTCTGCTGTCACGAGAACGTCACGAGCCTTCGACCCTTCGGAGGGGCCAACAATTTCGCGGGACTCCAGCAGATCCATGAGGCGGCCTGCCTTAGCGAAGCCGACCCGGAGCTTGCGCTGCAGCATTGACGTAGATCCGAACTGCGTGCTCACGATGAGTTCAGTCGCCGCGAGAAGGACATCGAGGTCATCCCCGATGTCAGCATCGATCTGCTTCTTCTCCGCGACAGCGGTGACGTCGTTGCGGTACTCAGGCTGAGCTTGAGCGATCACGTGCTGCACGATCTCAGCAACTTCGCTTTCTGGTACCCACGCGCCTTGAACGCGAATGGCCTTGGATGCACCCATGGGCAAGAAGAGAGCGTCACCCTGGCCGATGAGCTTGTCGGCGCCCGGCTGATCGAGGATCACGCGGGAGTCGGTCATGCTCGACACCGCAAACGCGAGGCGCGACGGAACGTTGGCCTTGATCAGACCGGTCACGACATCCACGCTGGGACGCTGGGTTGCCAACACGAGGTGAATTCCCGAGGCACGCGCCAGCTGGGTGATGCGCACGATCGAGTCTTCAACGTCGCGCGGCGCCACCATCATGAGGTCGGCGAGCTCGTCAACCACGATGAGGAGGTACGGGTACGGCTTGAGCTTACGTTGGCTGCCCTCAGGAAGCTTGATCTCATCAGCGATGACGGCGCGGTTGAAGTCATCAATGTGACGGTAACCGAAGCTCGCGAGGTCGTCGTACCGCATATCCATTTCTTTCACGACCCACGCGAGGGCTTCGGCAGCCTTCTTGGGGTTCGTGATGATGGGCGTGATGAGGTGAGGGACCCCGGCGTAAATTGAGAGTTCAACGCGCTTGGGGTCGATGAGCACCATGCGAACTTCAGCGGGCTTAGCGCGCATCAGCACCGACGTGATCATGGAGTTGACGAAACTCGACTTACCGGAACCCGTAGAACCAGCCACCAGCAAGTGAGGCATCTTGGCGAGGTTGGCTACGACGAATCCACCCTCGACGTCTTTACCCAGACCAATGGTCATGGGGTGTTCGCTCTTGGTACTGGCACTCGAACGCAACACATCGCCGAGCGAAACGATTTCGCGATCCTTGTTAGGGATCTCGACACCGATGGCGCTCTTGCCGGGGATCGGCGACAAGATGTTGACCTCGTTGCTCGCCACGGCGTAGCTGATGTTGCGGGCAAGAGCCGTGACGCGCTCGACCTTGACACCCGGGCCCAGCTCCAACTCGTAGCGAGTGACAGAGGGGCCGCGACTGAAACCGGTGACGGTGGCATCCACGCTGAACTGCTTGAGAACTTCGGTGATGGCAGCGACGACTTCGTCGTTCGCTGCTGAGCGCGACTTCGGCGGCGTGCCGGCCGAAAGCATCGATGCCTGCGGCAAGCGGTACGTCATGTTCGATTGCTGCGGGGTGGTCTCGTGCGGACCATCGAATTCGCCGGCGTTACCCTTTTCGCTCGCCTTGGTGGTGAAACCGGGGAGGACGCCAGGGCCGTCGTCACGAACGCCAGTGGCGGGCGCATCCACTTCACCGGTTGCGTACTTCTTGACAGCGTCTTCAGCTTTGAGGAGATCTTCGAGCAGCTCGACGCCGAAATCTTCCTCTTTCTTCGTGAGGTCTTTCGCGGCGGGAGGCGCAGTGGGCTGGGCCTTCGGTGCCGGGTCAACGATTTCGGTGGAGTTGTCTCGCCCGATCACGGGGCTGTCGAACGCTTTGTCTTCGGTGGGGTGCGACTTGTTGCGGCGCCACCACGGCAGCGAGCCAGTGTCGTTGTCGCCCAGCCCGATATCGGTCAGCGAACCGAACTGAACAGAGTCGTTCTTGCCGGTGTTGGCCTGCAGCTTGGCCGCCGCGCGCTCTTCGTCTGTCTGCAGTTGAGCACCAAAGAGGTATGCGTAGAGCTCACGGAGTCGCGACCCCAGGCGGTTGGGTGGCGTCTTGGTGATGATGAAGAGCGAGAGCACTAGAAGGAACACGATGAGCGGCACCGCGAGCCACTCTCCCCCGAGCCAGAGCAAGGGGTTTGCGAGAAGCCAACCAAAGACTCCCCCGGCACGAGCGATGATCTCTGCGCCCTCTGAGGGGTGCGGTTGACCGCTGTACACGTGGCATAACGCCGCGACAGTGACAATGAGAATGCTGAGGCCGATGCCGATGCGGCCGTTGTCATGCACGCTCGACGGATGCCGAAACATCCAGACGGCAAGCAGCAACAAGATGACAGGGAGCGCGAAGGCCACGCGGCCAACGAGCCCACCGAACGTGTAGGCATCGAGCGCGATCGCGACGGAGTCTGTCGGGTTGAACCACTCCACGACGGCCCCGACGATAGCCAGCAAGAAGAACAAGAAGGGAACGCCGTCACGGCGCTCATCTTTGGTGAGTTCTTCGCGACCAAAGACGCGGAAAGCGCCTCCCACCATGTGGGCAAGCGCAAGCCACAGCTTGGTCAAAGGCCCTTCGGGCTCGACCGGCGCTTGCTTGCCCCGTGGGAGCCTCTTGGTTGCTTGAGTCTTGTTTGACGTGTTCTTGGCGCGCGGTTTCGACGCACCCGAGCGCGAGTTCGACGTTGTACGCGTAGCCATGATTCAAAGCTACCTGTGGCCTCTGTCAGAGCACCGCAGCGACACTCACCGAGCAGCTCTGAGCGGGTCTGTACGCAGTGTTCGGCGCACGCACGCTCAACACCGCACCGATCATTCCCGCCCCCGCGATTTAGTACCGGATGGCGTCGATGACCTTCACTTTGACCGCGACGAGCGCCGGCATGAGCCCCGCCAACGCTCCCACCGCAGCGGATGCTCCCAGCGCGAGCAACGCAGCCTCGAGCGGGAATGGTGGCAGGTCTTGAACCCCGGGCGCGATCAGGTTTTGCACGGCGGGGTTTTGCACGATTGCGATAGCGACAGCGACCCCGATGACTCCGGCCGCGATGGTCGCGACGATGCTCTCCATCATGACGGCGAAGAATACGCGGCTCGCGGTGGCCCCAAAGGCTCGTCGAACGCCAATCTCGCGGACTCGATATTTGACCGTGACGAGTGAAATGTTCACGAGCCCGAGAGCGCCCAAAAGCAGAATTAGCCCCGCTATTCCTCCCACGACCCACTGCAGCGGTTCGAGGGGATCAGGCCCGCCCCATACCCGATAATCATTGCGGTTCGCGTCGGCCCGCCAGCCTTCTCCAAAACTCGCTGTTACCTCCCGCGAGATCGCCTGCTCGAGCTGCGCCGACTGCTCTTCGGGAACCCACAGCTCATAACTGAGGTTGCCGTCCTCTGTTCTGCCCGTGCCGAGGAGCGAAACGAACGGTTCCGGCAGCATCATCAGACTGAGCCCATTTTCGAAAGGCTCGGGTATCAGCACGCCCACAACGACGGCCGTGATTGTCGTGTCGGATTCGAGCACGATCGTCGGATGCGTGCGCAGATCGGGGCGTCCGAGAGTTTCGTAGAACACGTCGTTGATAACGACTGCGGGCGCGAGCCGCTGCTCGTCGGTTTTAGTGAGCCAGCGACCTTCCCCGAGTTCAACGCGGTGCATCACTCCATATGCTGCGCTCACTCCTTGGACCGCGGAATACTGCCGACCGTCGAGCAAATTGACGCCGACGCTCCCCCGAAAGCGAGGCGTGGAGTGACTGATCTGGTATCGCTCGATCACGGCATCCATATGTGCGATGAATTGCGCCGTATCCGCCCGTTCCACGCCATTTTCGAGATACGGAGGATAGACACCGATCGTCGCCGGCCTGCCGCTGAATCGCTCGCTCTGTTCGGTCTGGGCCTGGCCGAAGACTGCGCCCGCCCCGACGACCGTTGCGAGGGCACACACCGCGACACCAATGCCGATCAGACTGAGCAGCACTCTCGTGCGGTTGATCCGCACTTCATCCCATGCTTCAACAAACGACCCCACGATCGCGCTGAGCAGCGAATGACGATGTTCCCGCGACGGCGGTGCGGCCTCAATTTCGAGAGGGACAGCGATGCGAACCGCCTCGTCGGCGACGTCTGAGGCTTTTTTGGCACGCCGCCAGATCACAGCGCCGCCTCCGGCAGACTGGTCGCGAGCATCCGCCGCACGTCAATGGGGTGAAGTACTCCGTTGTCGAGACGGTAATGCCGACGAGCGAGGGCTGCCACGTTGGGGTCGTGCGTAATCGTGATCAGAGCCGCACCAGATTGTTCGGCAACATCGTCGAGGAGCGCCATCACCGTTTTGCCGGTGTCTACGTCGAGGGCGCCCGTGGGCTCATCAGCCAGAATCAGCCGGGGACTACGCACCAGCGCTCGCGCGATAGCAACGCGCTGTTGCTCGCCACCTGACAGCTTGTCGGGCATCGATGCCATTCGATCTCCCAGACCGACGCGCTCGAGCATCTCGCTCGCTAGAGTGCGTCGCCGCCAGAATTGTTTTCCCGAGGCATAGAGCAACGGCGTCATCACGTTCTCTAGGGCTGTGCGCCCCGCGAGCAGGTTGAACTGCTGGAAGATGAAGCCAACGTCGCGACCTCGTTTTCGATCGCGCTTGCTGCCCGAAAGCTTTTCGAGTGGTTCACCATCGAAGGTGATGCTGCCCGTCGTTGGGTTGTCGATCAGGCCGAGCAGATTGAGGAGGGTCGATTTGCCGGATCCCGATCGCCCCACGATGCTGAGGTGATCGCCGATCTCCACGTCGAGATCGATTCCCTTCAAAATCTCTAATCGGGAGAAGTCAGGAAGCTCAACCGAGCGCGTCACCTCCTGCAGCGACAGCAGCGGCATTAGAAGCACACCACTTCATCGTTTTCTTGGTAGCAGTTGTCGGGAAGAGCCTCGTCGGCCTCGGCTCCCGGAACAAACTGAAGGATCGTGTCTCCCTCTTCGAGCCCGGAGACGACTTCGACGTTGAGACCGTCGTTGAGCCCCAGAGTGACCTCGCGCAACTCAGTCGTTCCATCGGGCAACACGAAATACACGTTGCCCGAGATCGCGGTCCCTTCCACCGCCGTAATCGGAACCACGAGCACATCCTCAGCGATTCCACCGGCAATTGTTATTTCGGCAGTAAGCCCCGGGAATACAACCACGTCGCTCGGAACAGTGCAGGACACGCTCGGACCGGATGCCGCTCCCGCGCTCGCGTCGCCCGCTTCCGCAAAGGAAATGTTGAGCTTCGTGCACGTGAAGGGCGCCGGGCCACCATTGATAGCAACGCTCGCCTCTTTCGGGCGATCGACAAGACGATAGAGCTGTTCTGACGGCACTGTTCCGCTGACGATGTAGGACGGCGGTGCAATGGCGCCGACTGGCGACCCCACTTGGAAAGTCGACCCGACAAGAGCAGTAAAGTCAGTGAGCTTGCCGGTTGCCGGAGCCTCGACAATCTTCCACTGGGTGCCCATCGTGCCGTCGGGGTTCACGACCTCGGCGCGCAGCTTGAGTATCTCTTGTCCCTTCTTGACGGACTGCCCCGAGGACACCGCGACTTCACGCACTTCGCCCGAGAGTGTTGCCGGAATGGGCACGCTGGTCGCCGCAGCAATACTGCCGCTCAGTTCGACGTCGTTGCGGATCGTGCCCACCACAACCTCGTAGTGCGGCTCCTCGATGGCCACCGTCGGATACTCCAGGCTGTCCGCGGTGAGCGCGTCACCGAAGAAGGCGAACTTCACCAGGGCGGCTGCAATGACGCCGAAGATAATCATCCAAATAATGGGAAATACCCACCGGCGCGCTACTCCCACGGAGGTCTCCGAATCAGCTCATTCCCGACCCCGGCAGCCGAGCAATCTTCACATCACACCACCAAAGTGAGGGAAAAACAAGCCCAACGTTTTCGCTGTTTTCGCGGCACCGCACGCTGGGGCACGCTACCGTCCGGGCGCACGACAATGGCGCGGAGACCGAAGCCTCCGCGCCATTAGTAATTCGTTACGCCTCGATGACGACCGGAACGATCATCGGTCGACGGCGGTGCTGCGTGTTGACCCAGCGGCCGACGGTGCGACGAACAACCTGAGCGAACGCGTGAGTGTCGCGCGTTCCATTTTCGGCAGCATCCGTCAGAGCCTTGACCACCTGAGGAAGTACGGCATCGAAGACGTTTTCGTCTTCCGCGAAGCCGCGCGACTGAATCTCGGGGCCAACGATGACCTTGCCGGTCTGGGCATCCACGGCAACGAAGATGGAGATGAAGCCCTCTTCGGCGAGGATGCGGCGATCCTTGAGGTCAGCATCCGTGATCTCACCGACGCTTGAACCGTCAACGTAGACGAGGCCGACATCGAGCTGACCCACGACGGCAGCGTGGCCGTCCTTGAGATCGATGACGGTGCCGTCTTCGGCGATGATCGTGTTTTCAGCCGGCACGCCGGACTGAATCGCGAGGTTTGCGTTGGCGACCAAGTGACGGTACTCACCGTGAACCGGCAGCACGTTCTTGGGACGAAGGATGTTGTAGCAGTAGAGCAACTCCCCTGCCGCAGCGTGGCCCGAGACATGAACTTTGGCGTTGGCCTTGTGTACAACATTGGCGCCCAGCTTGGTGAGGCCATTG
This sequence comes from Salinibacterium amurskyense, assembly GCF_002797685.1. Taxonomy (GTDB): domain Bacteria; phylum Actinomycetota; class Actinomycetes; order Actinomycetales; family Microbacteriaceae; genus Rhodoglobus; species Rhodoglobus amurskyensis. The sequence goes on along the minus strand of NZ_PGFH01000003.1, from coordinate 198,821 downwards.
ATGACGCGGTACACCGCGTTCTCGTTACCCGGGATGAGGCTGGAGGCGAGGATGACGGTGTCGCCCTGGCCGACCTCAATCTGGTGCTCCATGTTGGCCATACGAGCAAGCACAGCCATCGGCTCGCCCTGGCTACCCGTGGACATGTACACGAGCTGGTTGTCGGGGTAGTTGACAGCCTTCTTGGCGTCCAACAACACTCCGTCGGGCACCTTGAGGAACCCGAGATCGGCAGCGATACCCATGTTGCGCACCATGGAGCGCCCCATGAGAACAACCTTGCGGTTGTTCGCGATCGCGGCATCCAACACCTGCTGCACACGGTGCACGTGGCTGGAGAAGCTGGCGACGATCACTCGGCGCGGAGCCTTAGCAATAACGGCTTCGAGAACCGGGCCGATGTCGCGTTCGTTCGGCGTGAAGCCGGGAACGTCAGCGTTGGTCGAGTCTGAGAGGAACAGGTCGATACCGGCTTCACCGAGGCGAGCAAAGGCACGCAAATCGGTGATGCGGTTGTCGAGCGGCAACTGATCCATCTTGAAGTCGCCGGTGTGCAGCACAGTGCCAGCAACGGTCGTGATGGCAACAGCAAGAGCATCCGGAATTGAATGGTTGACCGCGACGAACTCGAGATCGAACGGCCCCATCTTCTCCTTCTGGCCCTCAGCAACATTGAGGGTGTACGGCTTGATGCGGTGCTCTTTGAGCTTGGCCTCGATAAGGGCGAGCGTGAGAGTGGAACCGATCAGGGGGATGTCTTGGCGCAGACGCAAGAGATAAGGAACCGCGCCAATGTGATCTTCGTGGCCGTGCGTGAGCACAATGCCAAGAACGTCGTCGAGACGATCGCGGATAGAGCTGAAGTCAGGCAGGATCAGGTCGACACCGGGCTGGTGCTCCTCCGGGAACAGCACACCACAGTCGACGATGAGGATCTTGCCGTCAATCTCGAACGTGGTCATGTTGCGACCAATTTCGCCAAGACCACCAATCGGGGTCACGCGAAGCGTGCCCTTCTCGAGTGCGGGCGGGTCAAAAACAGAAACGGGCATTCAGTACCTTGCATTTAGTGGGGTGGGGCCGTCAGCCCCCGTGCTAAAAATGTGTGGCTCTGGCTCAGGCCAGACCCTACCCCTCGCGGGGAAACTAGCGGGTTGCTCCCGCGATCTTGGGAAGCGCTCCGCCGGCAGCGGCATTGCGGTCGGGACGAAAGTTCGACAGATCAAGGCCCTTGATCTCACCAACCAACGCCAATTCGTCTTCGATCATCGCGGCTTCAGCATCTTCTGGCCCGACGAGCGGCAAACGCACGCGTGCACTCGAGATGCGGCCGAGGCCCTGAAGGATGTACTTGGCAGCAACAGTTCCCGGAACGTGAGTCATGGCAGCACGCACAAGCGGCTCGAGCGCCTGGTGCGCTGCGGTGGCAGTGGCGAGGTCGCCAGCGTTCACCGCATCCACGATCACACGGTAAGGAGCCGGAGCGATGTTTGCCGTGACACCGATGAGCCCCGAAGCACCGATCGCGAGGTGCGGCAGCACGTTCGAGTCGTCGCCTGAGAAGTACATGAGGTCAGTCTGGTTGAGCACGCGGCTCACCTCACTGAAGTCACCCTTGGCGTCTTTGACGGCCAAGATATTAGGGTGCTTGGCTGCACGCAGAATTGTTTCGTACGTGATGGGGATGCCGGTGCGACCGGGGATGTCGTACAAGATCACCGGAAGATCGGTGGCATCCGCGATCATGCGGAAGTGCGTAAGCACCCCAGCCTGAGTCGGCTTGTTGTAGTACGGGGTGACGATCATTACGCCGTCGGCGCCGGCCTTCTCGCTGGCTTTGTACAGTTCAATGGCGTGCGCGGTCTCGTTCGAGCCACCGCCCGTGATGATCTTGGCGCGGCCGGCAGAAACAGATTTCGCGACTTCAACAAGCTTGATCTTCTCAGGGTCGGTGAGCGTGCTCGTCTCCCCCGTGGTGCCGGTGACAACGATGCCGTCGGCGCCAGAACTGATCACATCGTCGATGTGCTTCTCTACGTCGGGCCAGCTCACTTCACCGTCTGCGGTGAAGGGCGTGATGAGCGCAACAAGGACTTGGCCGAAGGGATTTTCAATAGTCACCCCTCTAGGCTACCGCTGCTGAGCCCGCTGATTCTCGTAACGGAGGAATCGGTAGCGAAGATCGGTGGTCGACGTGTGCCAACCATCGCTCGGATCGCTCGCGACGAGCATCCACTCATCGTCTCTTTCGGGCGCAATCGTGTCGCCCTCAAACGTCTCGCGAATCTCGGTAACCTCGAGACGATCGGCGCTGTCGAGCACCGACGCAAAGATCTCGGCGCCACCGATAACCCACACGGTTTCGACCGGCTCGCCGTGCCCACGATCGGTCAGATCGGCATCCACTGTCGACGCGGATGCCGCGGCTAGTTCAATGGCAGAGTCCACGGTGTGAGCAACCTCAGCTCCCGGCGCGTTCCACTCTTCTTGGCGCGTGACAACGATATTGCGGCGACCGGGCAGCGGCCGGAATCGTGGAGGCAAAGAGTCCCACGTTTTGCGCCCCATGATGACGGGGCTGCCGAGCGTGAGTTCTTTGAAGTGAGCTAGGTCTTCGGGAAGATGCCACGGCATCGCACCGTTGTGGCCAATGATTCCGCCAGCGGACTGCGCCCAAATAAGCGCGACCGAGACAGGACGAGTCGAGTCGCTCACACCGCGACCGGTGCTTTGATGGCGGGGTGGTGTTCGTAGCCGACGATCTCAAAATCTTCGTAGGCGTAGTCGAAGATGCTCTCGGGTGAGCTCGTGATCTTCAGTTGCGGCGCAGCGTACGGCTCGCGAGTCAGTTGCTCGGTCACTTGCTCGACGTGGTTGTCGTAGATGTGGCAATCGCCACCGGTCCAGACGAAGTCTCCCACCTCGAGCCCGGTCTGCTCCGCCACCATGTGAGTGAGCAGCGCGTAGCTGGCGATGTTGAACGGAACGCCCAAGAAAAGGTCGGCGCTGCGCTGGTACAACTGGCACGACAACTTGCCATCGGCCACATAGAACTGGAAGAACGCGTGGCACGGCGCCAACGCCATATTCGGGATGTCAGCGGGGTTCCACGCAGAGACGATCAACCGCCGAGAATCAGGGTTGGTCTTGATCTGCTCGATGACCTCAGAGATCTGGTCAATCTGTTCACCCGAGGGTGTTGGCCAGGAACGCCACTGCACGCCATAGACCGGGCCGAGCTCGCCCGCGGCATCCGCCCACTCGTTCCAGATCGTGACGCCGTTATCGCGCAACCACGACACGTTGCTCTCGCCGCGCAAGAACCACAACAGCTCGTAGGCAATCGACTTGAAGTGAACACGCTTGGTCGTGATAAGCGGAAAACCCTCCGCGAGATTGAACCGCAGTTGGCGACCGAACACACTGCGGGTGCCGGTGCCCGTGCGATCACCTTTCGTCACGCCGTGAGCGAGAGTGTCGCGCAGCAAGTCTTCATAGGGTGTTGCGATCGTGGTTGCCATCGCATCAATAGTACTGATGCGCGTCGCACTTCACACCGCTTTCTCACCCCTGCCGCCAAGCCAGCGCCTAGGGTTGGGGAACGACGAAAGGAACGGCAATGCCTGTAACGAGCGAAGCAACAACACTCTGGTTCGGAGACCTGTTTAGCGGCAAGGGAACGACATCACTCGATTCCTCAGATGCTGCGGAATTCCCCGTGACGTGGGCTGCACGATCCGAAGGTCAAGAAGCAACGACCAACCCCGAGGAACTCCTCGGAGCCGCTCACGCCTCGTGTTTTGCAATGGCGTTCTCCAACGGACTAGCCGAAAACGGCACTCCCCCCGAAAGCCTGCAGGTCACTGCGGCGGTCACTTTTGATCCGGCCGAAGGTATCACCGGAAGCCACCTGCTGGTGAGCGCCAAAGTAGCGAATCTCAGCGACGACGACTTTCAGCGACTGGCGGCCGAGGCCAAAGATGGGTGCCCCGTATCGCGCGCCCTCACCGGCATCCCCATCACTCTCGAAGCGAGCTTGGCGTAGTCATGACTGACTCTGCGTCTGCACCCACCGTTTCTCGCGTCCTCGTTGCGGGCGCTTCCGGCTACATCGGCACTGAACTGGTATCCCAGTTGGAGGCCGCAGGCTTCGAAGTGTTGCGTCTTGTGCGCCGCGAACCGGAGGGTGCAGACGAATTCCGCTGGGACCCCAGCGCCGGCACGATTGATGATCGTTCGATTGAGCTGGCGGATGCCGTAATCAACCTCGCGGGAGCTTCCACGGGAAAGATCCCCTGGACCCCCGGCTACAAGCGCGAGATTCTGCGATCGCGCGTCGATGGAACCCGCGTGTTGGCCGAAGCGATTCGCCGAGCCACGACGCCACCGTCAGTGTTCTTGAGCGGTTCAGCAGTCGGCTTCTTCGGTAGCCGCCCTGGCGAAGTACTCACCGATGAATCGAGCAAGGGCACTGGCTTCTTGAGCGATGTTGTCTACGCGTGGGAGCAGGCTGCTCGCCTCACTCCTCCGACAACACGGCTCGTGATGTTCCGCACCGGAATTGTCGTGGGCAAGGGCGGAGCCTTCACTCCCTTGAACCTGCTGACCCGGTTCGGCGTAGGAAGTCGCCTAGGCAGTGGCGCTCAGTACTGGCCGTGGATCAGCCTCCACGACGAAGCCGCCGCGATCGTGCACTTGCTGCGCAGTGACTTCTCCGGAGTGGTCTCCCTCGTGGGCCCTACCCCGGCTACTGCCGAGACCGTCACCAAGACGCTCGCTCGCGAAATGGGCAAGCCGCACTGGTTCGCTGTGCCGAGCTTCGCTTTTCGGATGCTGGGCGACGCTGGCAAGGATCTCATCTTGGTTGACGAGAACGTTCAATCGCCCACTCTCGCGAGCACGGGCTTCACGTTCACCCACACCACCATCGAGCAGGCCATCGACGCGTTCGTCGACTAGAGAGCAGCGCGTTCGTCGACTAGCGCGGAGTTTTGCCGCGCGACAGCGCAATAGCGCGACGGGTAGCCCAGCGCGCTCGGCCCCGGTCTCCAGCAGCGTCGTAGGCGAGGCCGAGACGTAGCCAGGTGCGCCACGAGTTGGGCTCTGCCTCTGCCTCTGTGCGGTAACGATCGAACGCGCGATCGGCCGCGGCGGGGTCAGGACGACCACTCGGCAGAAGCTCAACAACCTCATCCGGCAACGCTCCCTCTTCCGTGAGAGTGGTGAGGAGACGTTCGGCCCGCACGATGAAGAAGAGTTCCGCGGCGAGCGCCCAGAACCCGATGATGGGCAGCACGAGCAGTGCCCAGCCCATTACGTTCACGATGGGCTCGTCAGCACGGATCAGAATCGTCGAATAATTAATGACGAAGATCAGGTAGATGGTGAGCAGCGCCACCATCACGAGAGCGGCAATGCGAGTTTTCACTCGGAGGCCGATCCTGCTGGGGAGAGATCGATAAGTTGGTCGAGGCCAACCGTGACTCCCTGAGCGGTGGGCACAGCGCGCAGACCAAGCAGGATGCCCGCTTCGTAGGAGTCTTGCGACATGGTGCGGTGATCGACAGTGAGTACTTCGCCGGGCCCGCCGAAGATGACCTGCTGGTGTGCGATCACTCCCGTCATACGCAGGCTATGCACGGGGATTCCGGCCACTTGTTCTCCGCGTGCCCGCTGGTCGACATGCGGGGCGAGCGCAGGGCCGCGTTCGCTGCGGGCGTCGGCCATGAGTTCTGCGGTGCGCACGGCGGTACCCGAGGGCGAATCGACTTTGGCAGCGTGGTGGCTCTCGATGATCTCGATTGAGTCGAAGTAGCGAGCAGCCGATGCGGCAAACGAGGTGGCAAGCGCGGAGCCAAGCGAGAAGTTGGGGATGATGACGACGCCGATCTCCGGGGTCTCCGTGAGCAGCGAGCGCAGTCCCTGCACGCGGTCCTCGCTCCAGCCGGAGGTACCCACGAGAACGCTCTTGCCGTTGCGCACGGCGAAGTCGACAACGGAGGGCGAGACACTGGGCTCCGTGACATCCACCACGATGTCGGCAACGAGCATCTCGCTGAGCTCCGAACGCGAGTTGAGGGAGGCCACGAGCGAGAAGTCAGCGGATGCCTCAACAACGCCACTGATGTACTTGCCCATGCGACCGGTTGCGCCGACTACCGCTACTTTCGTTGTCATTGTTCAAATCTACCAATGCTGAGCGGCGTCGCTGACTCCCCTACGGCTGGCAAGGAAACACTCGAAGCAGCACGGGCGCCAGGCAGCCGTTCCGCAACGCCGAGAGTACTGTGGTCGTGTGCCTCAGTTTCGTTCACTTCCGGTCACGGATGCTCTCGCTCTCGAACTTCTCACCGAATACTTCAGCTACCGCGCTGAGACGTTTCCGACGCCCTCGGGGTACGTCACGACGTTCCCTAGCGAGGAGCAGTTCACCGAATCTCAGGGTGTCTTTGTAGTGATCGAGCCCGATGGCGACGGCACCGACGTCGACGGTGGCGCCTCGGGCGCTTCCGGTGGCGCTCTAGGCTGTGGCGGCATCCGCCAGCTCGAGCCCGGTCGCTTTGAGGTCAAGCACCTCTGGGTGCGGCCCGAGGGCCGCGGTGCAGGGCTCGGGCGTCAGCTGCTTGGCGAGCTGGAACGGCGAGCGCGCGCCTGGGGCGCCACCGAACTCGTCCTCGACACCAACGAAAGTCTTGCCGCAGCAGGCGGGCTCTACCGCTCGAGCGGCTTCGAGCCGTGCGCGCCGTACAACGACAACCCCAACGCCACAACGTGGTACCGCAAGCCGCTGGTCTAAGCGACCTGAGTCTCAGTATGCGCTCATGCGCCCGCGTCCTCGCACGCACGCGTTAGCGAACTAGCGTCTAGTAAGGCTGCTCTGCCGGCATTCCCGTGCGCAACTCAACGGGCAGGTGACCGAGGTCGTTGTGGTTCACGAGAACGGGTGGCTTCGCACTGCGCACCCGGATGATCGTGAGACCGCAGTTGGCTTGGTTGAGCCCAAGCCACCGCCACTGGTCTCCGCCCAGAACTTCGCGGACGAACCAGGAGATTACAAAATTGTGCGTGATCAGCAGATCGTGACGGTCTTCGCGCGCCGGAGTAAGGAACTCGGCAACGGCGTCTTCCATTTGAGCCTGACCGGCATCAATCTCTTCGTCGGTGATCGAACCGAAGAATGGTTCGAAAGCGGCAGGCATATCGGGAGTGGGTCCGCTGGGAATGCAGTCCATCAGCAGCGTCGTCGGCTGTGACTCGAGGGCGGGCATCCGCTCAGTCATGATTGCGGCAGTCTCAGCGGCTCGCTGAAGCGGCGAGTGGAACGCTCGAGTGAACGGCACGCCACTCAATCGCTCCGAAATCGCTTGCGCTTGGCGCACCCCCTTGCCCGAAAGCGGGCCGTCGGGCAAACCGTGTTCTGCGTCTTGCTGCTCGCCGTGACGCACGAGGTACAAGTAATGGGCCATCATCATTCCTTTGTCGATCTAGCTCTCGGCAACGCTGCCGAGATCAATGCCGGCGAACATTTCTTCATTGACGGCCCCCACTGCTGCAATAGAGAGGGGTCGTGACGAGAGTTCTTGAGCAAGTTCTTGGATGTCATCGGCCGTGACCGCAGAGATGCGGGCGATCGAAGCATCAAGGTCGATAAATTCACCGAGGGTGAGTTCGCTACGACCGAGGCGCGACATCCGCGAGTCTGAGTCTTCGAGGGCGAGCGCTGACGCTCCCCGCAACTGACCGATCGCGCGACTAATTTCTTCGTCGGTCACGTGCGCGGTGCCGAGCTTGTGGAACTCTTCGAGCATGAGTTCGGTGACCTGGCTGACCTTGGCGGGCGAGCAACCGGCGTAGATACCGAAGACACCGGCGTCGGAGTAACTCGGCGAGAACGAGTACACGGAGTACGCGAGACCGCGCTTTTCACGCACCTCTTGGAAGAGCCGCGACGACATGCCGCTACCAAGGATGGAGTTCAGCACCGTCATCGTGGCGCGTCGGCTGTCGGTTGCCGAGAGCCCTTCGACGCCAGCGATGATGTTGGCCTGCTCGATGGGGCGCTGTGTCACGTGCAGGCGTTGGCCAGGAGTGAGCACGGTGGAATGCGCGCTGCCCGAGAGGTCACGGCGGGCAACCGGCGATGCTTCCGTCGAGAGATCCCAGCCGGCTGCAACGAGGCATGAGGAGATGGCAGCCACAAGTTCATCGTGGTCGACCGCTCCCGCGACCGTAATCACGAGATCTTGGGGACGGTAATTCGACTGATAGTGATCCCACACCGCGTCGCGAGAGATCGCATTGATCGTGTCGGGGCTACCGCCAATCGGGCGACCGAGCGGATGCGCGCCAAAGACGGCCTCAAAGTAACGCTCGCTCGCTACATCGGTGGGGTCGTCATCCGCCATCGCCAGCTCTTCGAGAATCACCCCGCGTTCGTTCGCGAACTCCGTGGGGTCGATCAAGCTCGAGGTCAGCATGTCACCAATGACTTCGATCGCCATGGGCAAGTCGATGTCTTGCACCTTGGCGTAGTAGCAGGTGTACTCCTTGGCCGTCATAGCGTTGTGCTCGCCGCCGACAGCATCGAAGCTCACAGCAATGTCGAGAGCAGAGCGCGACGCCGTGCCTTTGAAGAGTAAGTGCTCGAGAAAGTGAGTTGCACCGTACGTTTCAGGATGCTCGTCGCGGGAGCCCGCTGCTACCCAGTAGCCGACCGTCGCACTGCGTGCACCCGGTACTTGCTCACTCAGGATGCGCACACCGCTCGGCAAAACAGTTCTACGAACGAGACTGTCGCCGGTTGCGGTGAACGACAGTTCGGGAAGGTCAAGAGGAAGAATCACAGCGTCGCTCATCACCTATGAGCCTACGTCATTACTGGCCTTCCAGCGCCTGATGCTCAGGGACCCTGCAGAACCATCCCCCAAACTGGGGGATAAAAATGAGGACAGACAGACTTGTCTGCATGTCCTCACGTGCTAATGTTCTTTGTAGGCACCCGAAGCCAATAACCCATCACCGGGACCCGAACCCGGTGATGTAAAACCTGCGACATGGACCCGAACCAGGTCGTGAAAATAAACCGCATCGCTTGAACCCGAAATCTTGCGATGCACATAGTGGGGAAATGTTCCTGATCCGAACCTCCACGGAAGGAGTGCGCTGCGATGGTATTTGAGACACCAGAGACTGCGCAGCGCGCTCCGGCCAAAGGCCGCATCCTCGAGACGGCCAACACACTCTTCTACCAAGACGGCATTCTGAACGTCGGCGTAGACCGCATCATCGCTCAGTCGAGCGTGACCAAGGCCACGTTCTACAAGCACTACCGCTCAAAAGACAACCTCATCCTTGAGTACGTCAAGAGCCGTCGCGCTGCCGTAGAAGCCGAAACGCAATCGATCATCGATAACGCCGCCTCACCCCACGACGCCGTTCTTGGCCTCCTGGAGTCAGTCGCTGGCGAACTCACGAAGCCCGACTTCCGTGGTTGTCCTTTCCTTAACGTGGTCGCAGAGTTCCCCGACCCGACTCACCCCGTTCGCGTGCTGATCTCCGATCACCGCGACTGGTACAACGAGTCGCTCTACGAACTCATGCGTGCTGCAGAGCATCCCTTCGCTGGCGATGCCGCTGACGAACTCATGCTCGCCAAGGATGGCGCTCTCGCTGGCGGTTACGCCGGAGACACTATTGCTGCCGGCGCTGCCATGGCTCGCGTCGTCAAGCGCGTACTCAGCGACGCCGTCAAGGTCTAACGCAACATCAGCACGTCGCGGCGCGGCTAGCACGCAGCGCGGAGCATCAGGCACTCAGCGCTCGATGCACACCCGAACGACGCTAAACGCTGCTGCGCGTGCGTCTGCTTCTCACTGCCCCGTAGCAGCTCGCGCACTAGCAACTCGCGCACTAGCAGCTCGCGCCCTAGTAGCTAGAGACGCGGTCGAGCTCTGCTGACTGGTGTCGCGTCAATTGAACGCGGGCCGCCGCAATCAACTCCGGCACTTGCTCCGCACGACTCGCGCTCACGACGGGCGCGACCACACCTGGCTTGTTCAACAGCCACGCGAGGGCGATTGTCGCCACGCTCTCATCTTGCTCTTCGGCAACCTCGTCGAGAGCGTTCAAGATCTTGATTCCGCGACGGCGCAAGTACTGCGCAGCGTCATGGCCGCGAGAGTTGAGAGCAAGGTCAGCACGCTGACGGTACTTGCCGCTCAAGAAACCGCTAGCCAATGCAAAGCGAGGCATAACGCCCAGACCTTGGATCGCCGCGACGTGAGCGAGGCCCGTTTCATACTCTTGGCGGTGGAGAAGGTTGTAGTGGGCTTGCACTGCGACCATGGGGGCAACGCCCATCTGGCCGCACGCGATGCGCGCTTGAATGAGCCGGTTGCCCGTGTGATCAGAGCCACCGAAGTAGCGCACTTTGCCCTCGCCGATCAATTCATCGACAGCGAGCAAGGTTTCGTCGAAGTCGACCGATTCATCGTCGACGTGCAGATACAGCAGGTCGATGTGCGAGGTGCCCAAGCGCGCGAGCGAGGCATCCACGGACCGCTTGATCGCCGCGGCATCCATACCGGGATTGTCGCGGCTCTTGCCCACCTTGGTAGCAACTACGATCTGATCGCGATTGCGCCGGGTGCGCATCCACTTGCCAATCATGAGCTCGCTGCGACCTGAGGCGTAGGAGTCAGCCGTGTCGATGAAGTTGCCTCCGCCGTCGGCAAAGGTGTTCAAAATGGAGGTGGTGGCCGCGTCATCTGCGGTCCACCCGAAGATGTTTCCGCTGAGCGCGAGAGGCAAAACACGAAGGTCAGAAGAACCGATGACTCGAGTCGAAAAGTGCTGCCCCGTTACTGGGCGCACACGAGTGGAACCCGGCAGTGATCGCGTCGGGTGCACTTGCGTCATAACGGCCTCCCACAAGGCTTTTGGTAAGAATATGCCGCCAACACCGCAAATACGCGGAGGACAGACAGATCGTTACTAGTCCGTGTCGAAATGACTCATTTTCCTCCGGTGCAGCCCGGCACGGTGTCGGCGTCACGTCATTCTCGCCATAATGGCCACAGTTCCATTTCAGCAAGCGAGAGGATCGACGCCGTGAATGACCCCAACTGGAAACTGCCCGAAGTACCGTCGTTCACCCTAGAGAGCCCCGATTTTGAACCCGGCGGTGAGCTGCCAACCTTCGCACGCTCCGGCATTGCAAATGCGGGAGGCGAAGATCGCTCCCCCACTCTCCACTGGCACGGCTTTCCCTCGGGAACGAAGAGCTTCGTGCTCACCGTTTTCGATCCGGATGCGCCTACCGGTAGCGGTTGGTGGCACTGGGCTGTCTACAACATTCCCGCGTCGGTGGAATCGCTCCCCCAGGATGCTGGAAACCCGGAGTCGCAACTCATGCCGCATGGTGCAATTACCGTGGCCAACGAACTTCGCCTAGAAGCTTTTCAGGGCGCTGCGCCGCCGGCCGGCCACGGACCCCACCGTTACGTCTTCACGGTGAGCGCACTCAACGTTGAACGCCTCGACCTCGCCGAGGGCAACACCCCCGCCATGCTGGGCTTTGTGCTTCGTGACCACATCGTGGCACGAGCACAACTGGTCGGATACTCGAGCACCGAAGCCGCGTAGACGCCCGGGGTTCCGCGGGCACGATAAACACCCGCATCGGGCATGCGGGTCATCAGGAGAACGCGAGGAGCTCTGCTTAGGTGTTACGGCGGTAGTAGTGCGGAACGCGTTCGTAGCCTCGGCTGCGCATCTTCGCGACAACCACGCTGACAACCACGACGACAACAACAATGCCGAGGGCTACCCAGAGGTACCATGCGGTCTCAAGCCACAGGAGCATGTCGCTCATGAAGGCGTCAAGAGGTGTAGTGATTCGGGTCACTCGCTCAGGATAGTGGCATGGAGCACCGATAGCGGGACCCAATCGAAGGGCAGACTAGGGTGACTACCCCTATTTTTACTGGAATGTGAAAAAGAAATTTTCCTGCCCGACACACAGTTGCCCCATTAACGACTCAGCGCCCATCCTCAAGGAGAATGGGCGCTGAGTATGACCTGCGTTTAGCGGAACTTAGCTTTCGTCAGCGGGAGCCGCTGCTTCTGCGTCAGCCTCGTCAGTGACGGGTGCGAGCGAGAGCTTGCCACGGTCATCAATCTTGGTGATCTCAACCTGGATCTTCTGGCCGACTCCGAGCACGTCTTCGACGTTCTCGACACGCTTGCCACCGGCAAGCTTGCGAACCTCGGAGATGTGCAGCAGTCCGTCCTTGCCCGGGGTGAGCGATACGAAGGCACCGAAGGTAGCGATCTTGACGACCGTACCCAAGAAGCGTTCGCCAACCTCAGGGTTGAGCGGGTTCGCGATGGCGTTGACCGCCGCGCGTGCAGCCTCGGCAGAAGGACCATCGACAGCGCCGATGTAGACCGTTCCGTCATCCTCAATCGAGATGTCGGCTCCGGTGTCATCCTGAATCTGGTTGATGTTCTTGCCCTTGGGCCCGATGAGCTCACCGATCTTGTCGATCGGGATCTGAACCGAGATCACGCGAGGAGCCGTGGGGGCCATCTCGTCGGGAGCGTCGATTGCAGCGTTGATCACCGAAAGAATCGCGGTACGCGCTTCCTTAGCCTGCTTGAGTGCACCGTCGAGAACTGACGACGGCAGACCAGCGAGCTTGGTGTCGAGCTGGATAGCGGTGATGAACTCACTCGTACCGGCAACCTTGAAGTCCATGTCGCCGAGTGCGTCTTCAGCGCCGAGGATGTCGGTGAGAGCCGCGTAACGCGTCTCGCCGTTGACCTCGTCGGAGATGAGCCCCATTGCGATACCGGCGACGGGTGCGCGCAGCGGCACACCAGCGTTCAGCAGCGACAGAGTCGAAGCACAGACGGAACCCATCGACGTCGAACCGTTGGAACCGAGAGCCTCGGATACCTGGCGGATGGCGTAAGGGAAGTCTTCACGAGCAGGAAGCACCGGTGCGATAGCGCGCTCGGCGAGGAAGCCGTGCCCGATCTCGCGACGCTTCGGGCTACCAACGCGACCGGTCTCACCAGTCGAGTAGGGCGGGAAGTTGTAGTGGTGCATGTAGCGCTTCTTGGTCACTGGTGCCAGTGAGTCAATCTGCTGCTCCATCTTGAGCATGTTCAGCGTGGTGACACCCAAGATCTGAGTCTCGCCGCGCTGGAAGATAGCCGAACCGTGAACGCGAGGAATGACCTCGACCTCAGCATCGAGCGCACGAATGTCGCTCAAGCCACGGCCGTCGATACGGATGCCCTCGGTGAGTACGCGGGTACGCATGACCTTCTTGCTGACGGCCTTGTATGCTCCGCCAACCATGCCGAGTACGTCTTCGCTGAGTTCTTCAGCGTCAACCTTGGACTGAACCTCAGCCTTGACGCGAGCCTTGAGCTCGTCATCAGCGGTCTGGCGCTCGATCTTGTCGGCGATCTTGTAGACGTCGCGAAGCTCAGCTTCAGCGATTTCACTGACCACGTTGTACGCCTGGTCGGAGTACGGCGGGAAGAGCTTGAACTCGGCAACAGGCTTAGCGGCCTTGTTGGCGACCTCGAGCTGAGCCTTGACGAGCTGCTTGAGGAACGGCTTCGAGGCTTCGAGGCCCTGAGCAACAACAGCCTCGTCGGGCTTCGTGGCGCCAGCCTTAATGAGCTCCCAGCTGTTCTCGGTAGCTTCTGCTTCAACCATCATGATGGCGATGTCTTCTTCACCCTGGTCGTTGGTGACCATGCGGCCAGCAACGGTGAGGTCGAAGACAGCGTCAGCAAGCTGGCTGTGCTTCGGGAAGGCAACCCACTGGTCGTTGATCAGAGCCATGCGGATGCCGGCAACCGGACCATAGAACGGAAGTCCTGAGATCTGGGTGCTGAGCGATGCGGCGTTGATCGAGAGTGCGTCGTAGAACTCGTCCGGAGCGATGCTCAGAACGGTGATGACGATCTGAACTTCGTTGCGGAGGCCCTCAACGAAGGTCGGACGCATCGGACGGTCAATGAGGCGGCAAACGAGGATCGCTTCCGTCGAGGGACGACCCTCGCGGCGGAAGAAGCTTCCGGGGATCTTGCCGGCAGCGTACGAACGCTCTTCGACATCCACGGTGAGCGGGAAGAAGTCGAAGCCCTCACGCGGGTGCTTACCCGCGCTCGTGGCGCTCAAGATCATGGTTTCTTCGTCGAGGTACGCGGCAACGGCACCCTGTGCCTGCTGAGCGAGTCGACCGGTTTCGAAGCGCACGGTGCGCTTGCCGAACTTGCCGTTATCGAGAACGGCTTCGGCGAATGTGATTTCTGGACCCTCCATGCGGGGGTTTCTCCTTTGTTTTACGTCGCGCACCCGTGTGGTGTGCGACTCGTCAAGGAGCAGGAGCGGGCAGAAGGACGCGATGGTTCACGCGCATGCCTAGAGTGGCGGCGCGTGTCTGGCCAACAGTAGAAAGCCTCCGAACGACTCGGAAAATTACCACCGGTGACCAGCTTCTTGCCAGCCTGCTCCGTTTGTTGCCCTACTACTACGTGGACAACTGCTCACAATCGTAGCACCGGGGGTCTGGGAAGCCCTAGAGATTGGCGCACGACACGGTTTCGGCGCTGATTATCATGCAGGTGGCCTACGCTGACGGGTATGGAACCCACAGAAGAAACCCCCTCTGCGAGCGAAGAGAACAAGCGCAGGTTCCGCGAGGCGCTTGATCGCAAGCAGGGCAAAGAAACATCACGCCCAGGACATTTGGACGCCGAATCGGCTATCCACGGCACTCAGGACCGCGCCGATCACAAGCGCGACTTCCGCCGCAAGACTGGGTAAAACACACGAAGCGACCGCTGCCGCCCGGCGAGATCGGCGGGGATGCACCCCGCGGAGTTCGCCGAGCAGCGCGGCTGGTTCTTACTGCGCTCCGAAGCTACCGACGGGGCTGAAGCCCTCCGGCAGCGCAAAGGGATCAATAACCCGGCTCGAACGATCGGACGCCGCGGCGAGCGCCGCGAGTTCTCCCGCCGCCCGCGCGATTCGTGCCGGAAGAGTGCTCGACGCACTATCTGAACCACTTCCCCAGTCCGCGGATGCCGCATAGACGCCGGTTGGCACAGCCACGGCATGCAGGTAGCTGAACAGCGGTCGCATCGCGTAGTCGATCGCGAGGGAGTGACGATCTGTTCCACCGGTCGCTCCGAGCAGCACCGGCAGATCCGTCAAGGATTGCGGGTCAAGCACGTCAATGAATGACTTGAACAGCCCGCTGTAGCTCGTCGTGAAGATGGGCGTAACGGCAACAAGCCCGTCGGCGCCGGTGACAGCGGCGATCGCTTCGTCGAGCTTGGTGCTCGGGAAGCCCGTGAGCAGGTTGTTCGTCACGTCGTGCGCGAGGTCGCGCAGCTCAATGACCGTCACTTCGGCTTCGATACCGCGGTCACGCAGGTCGGTGACGGTTGCCTCGGTGAGACGGTCGGCGAGCAGTCGGGTGGACGATGGCTGGCTGAGGCCAGCGGCGATGACGGCAATTTTCTTGACGTCGGACATGATGAGCTTCTTTCTGGGGAGCTAGTGGAGTGGAGCGAGCCGGTAGCGGAGCTAGACGGTTGCAGGGGCGTCGGCCGCGGCGGTAGCGAGAGCCGCATCACGCTTGGCGACGAGCGAAGCATGAGTGGGAGCATCCGGAACCTCGGCGGGACGGTTGGTGGCGAACTCCTTGCGGAGTACGGGAACGACCTCTTCACCGAGAATGTCGAGCTGCTCGAGAACGGTCTTGAGCGGCAGTCCAGCGTGGTCCATGAGGAAGAGCTGGCGCTGGTAGTCGCCAAAGTGTTCACGCATGCCGGCGTACTTGTCGATGACCTCTTGTGGGCTGCCCACAGCGAGCGGCGTCTGGTCGGTGAAGTCCTCCATCGAAGGTCCGTGGCCATACACGGGAGCATTGTCGAAGTACGGGCGGAACTCTGCCTTAGCCGCCTGCGAGTTGCTGCGCATGAAGGCTTGACCGCCGAGACCTACAATGGCCTGCGCCGCGGTGCCGTGGCCGTAGTGCTCAAAGCGCTGACGGTAGTAGCTCACGAGACGCATGTAGTGCTCTTTGGGCCAGAAGATGTTGTTGGCAAAGAAGCCATCGCCGTAAAACGCGGCCTGCTCAGCGATCTCGGGACTGCGGATCGAGCCGTGCCAGACAAAGGGAGGCACGCCATCCAACGGTCGCGGCGTTGACTGGAAGCCCTGCAGCGGCGTGCGGTACTTGCCCTCCCAATTCACGAACTCTTCACGCCACAGCTTGTGCAGCAGCGAGTAGTTTTCGATGGCGAGCGGGATGCCCTCGCGAATGTCTTTGCCGAACCACGGGTACACCGGCCCCGTGTTGCCGCGGCCCATCATCAGGTCGGCGCGACCATTGGAGAGGTGCTGAAGCATCGCGTAGTCTTCGGCGATCTTCACGGGGTCGTTCGTCGTGATGAGCGTCGTGCTGGTCGAGAGGATGAGCTTCTCGGTCTGCGCGGCGATATAAGCCAGCGTGGTGGTGGGGCTCGAGGAGAAGAACGGAGGGTTGTGATGCTCCCCCAGGGCGAAGACATCGAGCCCGACTTCTTCCGCTTTCTTGGCGATGGTCACGGTGGCCTTGATGCGCTCCGCCTCGGTGGGCGTCGTGCCATTGGTCGGGTCAGTCGTGATGTCGCTGACGGTGAAAATTCCGAACTGCATGGTGTGCTCCGGTCTCCCAAAATCTGTCTGGATGAATCAGTTATTCCGTTCAACCACGCTGTTTCCCGATAATTCCGGAGCCGTACCGCCACATGGCGGTTAACGTGCAGGCATCGTGGAATGAGTGGCGGTACTCGCGCAGTGCCGCAACGCTCTAGCGTGGAGGCAGGCCGTCACACCGCTGTGGCGCAAACCGATGGAGGCCCCATGAGTGCATCTGAGTTTCATCCCGCTCCCCCATTCGATGTGGAGCTAGCTGCGGCGCTCGCGATCATCAATGAGCAAGAGCCTTCGACCATTACCCCCGACATGATCCAGCCACGGCGGGCCGCGCCCACCCTGTCGCTCGAGGAGATTCTCGCTGGTCGAAAGATAACTCATCGCGAGGAAACGTTCGCGGGCCCCGGTGGGAATTTGCTCGTCTCACTCTTCCAACGCAACGATCACAGCGTTGCCGGAGTCGGCGTTGTGCACACCCACGGCGGTGGAATGATCTTCGGCGACCGCTTCAGCGGTATCGAGACAATGCTCGACTGGGTCGAAGAGTTGGATGCCGTGGTGGTGTCGGTCGAATACCGGCTGGCTCCCGAGCATCCGGACCCCGCTCCCGTCGACGACTGCTACGCCGCTCTCGTGTGGACGGCGGAAAACGCGGCACGGCTCGGCATCGACGCGAAAAAGCTCGTCATCGCGGGCGGTAGCGCGGGCGGTGGTCTTGCCGCCGGAACGGCGTTACTGGCGCGCGACCGTCAAGGGCCTCCGCTCGCCGCCCAAATGCTGATCTATCCGATGCTCGACGACCGCAATGACACCGTGTCGAGCTATCAGATCGACGGCAAGGGCATTTGGGATCGCGGCAGCAATGACACGGGCTGGGATGCCCTGCTTGGCGACCGGCGCAAGACAGACGACGTCTCGATCTATGCGGCTCCCTCGCGAGCGACAGACCTCAGCAATCTTCCTCCGGCGTTCATCGATGTGGGCACTGCAGAAGTGTTCCGCGACGAAGACGTTGCGTATGCCTCCACCATTTGGGCGTCAGGTGGAGACTGCGAACTGCACGTCTGGCCAGGCGGCTTCCATGCCTACGATGTACTGGCTCCGTTCGCCGCGCTATCGGTCGCCACTCAAGATGCTCGACTCAGCTGGTTGCGCCGCACGCTCGGCCTCTAATCAGCCACCGGCACACCCCAGCGTCACTGTGGTTCGAGCCCAACCGAGACTGTCTGTTCTCGCAGGGCCGCAATAGAGTAGGGCTCGAACCACAGAGGGCGGAACGAGAATGCAAGAACTAGCCGGACGCTTGAAGGCGCTCGACCCCGAGGCCAGCGAAACCTTGCGGGTGATCTCATACTTCGACGCGTTGTCCGCCGGTCATGCCAACGCCGAGGTCCTTGTTCGCGGCGCGAGTATGCTGGCCGGATGCTCCGCCGGGGTGGCCTCGCCGTCTCTCAGCCTGCGAGTCGACGAACGTGGACGCCGCAGTGCCGATCCTGGCTCCCCCGCTTCGTGGCCGGCGCGAAGCCTTACCGGTGGAGGGACGGTCTGGCTCGAACGTGACGGCGGCGCTCACGCGAACGACGACATGATTCTCGAGCGTGTCGCGCTCGCCCTCAGCATCCTCTTCGAACGCACCGGCCCTGCCGAAGCACTACGCAATCCCGTCGAGACCCTTCTCGACCCCACCGAAACCGTCGAGCACCGCCAAGCCGCAGCCCACTCTCTGCACTTGGTGAGCACTACGCGCTACCGCGTGATCACTCAGCCAGCAAGCACCACGACAGCAGCTGCGGGCCCTGCTGCCGTAATGACAACGGTCGCTGGCGCCGTTCGCGCCGAAATCGTGCTCAGTACGGATGCCGTGGCAGCAGAGCGCGCCGGCATCGGCATCGCTGCCTCCCCCGCCGATCTGGTGCGCTCGTGGCTTTCGGCGCTCACCGCGCTACGCCTGACCTCCGATCATGAGCCCGTGTTGTACGGGGATGATCTCGGTTCGTTGTTGCTGCTCGCCGAAATCAGTCCCGCGGGAGCTCCCGAGAATTGCGACCTCCAGTCGCTCGGCGTCGTTATTCGTGAGACCCCACGCATCTTGCCCATGCTCGACACTCTGGCCGCGAGCGAGAGCCTTCGGGCAGCAGCAGCGACCCTCGGTTTTCACCACTCGACGGTGCAGTCGCGGGCAGAAGAGTTAAGCGCGAAACTCGGCTTTGACGTGCGCACGTCGCGCGGTCGCACCCGGCTCTCCGTGGCTCTCGCCCTTCACCAGCTCGAGACCACGCACTTCGACTAATCGGAGTTCGGGCTCACGCCGACAGTGCACAGCAGCGGCGTTCGCTAGGCCTCGGTGGAGAGCTGACCGCGCACGATGGAGTCACCGGAGTGAGCCGGGTTTCCGTCGAACTGTTCCTCAGAGATGTCAACGAGGTCGTAACTCGAAACGTCGAGGCCGTCGGGAACCGTGAACTGGCCTGAGGTGCCTTCAACGATTCCAAGGCTGACGAGAGCCGTGGCATCCGTCGTGATCAACCAGACTTCACGGTAGCCACCGTCGGTCGCGGGAGCATCAAAGTTGACGTCGATCACGCGCGTACCGTCGGGCAATTGCTCAAGCTTGGCTTCACCCGTGGAATCTGGCCAGGCCGGGAAGGCTTCGAGGGTTGCGCTTGCGAGGATGGTCGGCTGTTCAGCAGGACTGAAAGTTGCCCACAGCGCGGTACCGGCGCTCGCGACCAAGGCGACGGCGGCCGCTGCAGCAACAAAGCCGATCCACGGACGGCGACGGCGCTCGGCAAGAGAGTGCACAGTGCCGCTTTCCGCGATGCTCGTTGCGGTTGACTCGTCCACTGCGACATCGTCGCGTTCGACGCGTTCGACGCGTTTCTGGGCCAGTTCGTCGCTGGGCACCCTGTCGTCAGCATCGCCAACGGCGGGGGCGGATGTCGCACGTGCGTCATCTACCGTCAGCGCCAACTCGTCGCTGATGCGATCCCAAACGCGCGAGGGAGCTTCGAGCAGCTCACCAGCATCGAAAGTGGAACGGCCAATCATTGCAGCACGCGCAAGGATTTCGATCTCGCGACGGCACTGGTCACATTCGCTCACGTGCACACTGTCTTCGGGGAGGGCAACTTGCTCACCCAGGGCGAGCAGCGCAAGGACCTCAGGATCAACGTGTCGCATAGGTCGCCTCCAATCGTGTTCGCATCCGTTGCAGACTGCGCCGGATATGGCTCTTGACCGTGCCTAAAGGTAGTTCGAGACGGTCGGCTATTTGGTTGTGGGTGAGATCGTCGAAAAACGCTAATCGCATGATCGCTTGAGCATCCGGCTCAAGGCGAGAGATCTCGTCGGCAACCATCAGGGTGTCGGCCAAGTCGAAGTCTTCCACGACAGCCTCCCCCCGCGAAGTTGTTGACGCCAGTTCTTCTTGAAGCCGGCGAATTCGCGCTCGAGCTTCGTGAGCGTCGGCGATCTTGTTCTTGGTGATTCCGACGAGCCACGCCGACAGGCTCGATCGTTCAGGCTTGAAACTTGAGCGCCCGGTCCAGGCTGAGACGAAGACTTTCTGAGTGACGTCTTCTGCATCGCCGCGATCGCCGAGCGAGCGAACTGCCAGTGTGAAGACGAGCGATGACCACCGCTTGTACACCTCCGCGAGCGCCGCTTCGTCGCCCGCGATGAACGCCTGCGTCATGCGGGCTTCGTCTGCGGCTTCGTCGTCCGTCATAGCTCTCCGGTTGAGGGTGTTCATAGCGGGTTAGCAATCGCTATGACGTTGTCAGAATAGTTCAAGACGTTCTGATCGAACTGTCCCCCACACGTGATGAGCACAATTCGTGGAGCTCCGTCGCGGTCGAAGACCTGGTCGAGAGGCAGTTGTTTCTTCTCGATGTTCTGCACGGATTCGAGAACGTAGCGGTGATCGACGCCGTCATCTGTTGTCACGATGATTTCGGCATCCGCTGGCATCTCTTTGAGATAGGCGAAGGGGCCAAGGCCCTGTTCGAAGTCGTCGACATGGGCGGTGATAACGGTCGAACCGGTGTCACTGGCGGGTGAGGGACCGTAGCGGTACCAGCCGGCGACTCGAATGTCTTCGGGGATCTGCATGAGACCGTCATCCTCGACTCCGACCGGTGTGATCTGGATGTCGATGGAGACGGAAGGAATTTGGATGCGAACCGGGGCAGCAAGCTGCTCTACCGGCGCAAGTTCGCTCGACTGGCGGGGCACATCGATCACCGCGGTGGGCGGCGGGGACGGCACGGGCGTCGGGGCGATGGATTCTGCTGGGGCTGCAGCACAGCCAGCAAGGAGAAGCGCCATGACCGCGAGGGCTAGGGTTCTCGGGGCCATGACGTTCTCCTTGCTGGGGTGTGTGAGTGTTGGTCGTACTGGGTCGTGCTGTGGAGGTTGTGCTGTGACTACTTCGCTGCGCGGGCGGCGGAGAGTCGGGTTGCGGCGAATCCTGCGAGAGCAAGGAGTGCTGCGAGGCCACCGAGGCCGGCGACGAGGATGCCGTTGTTGTTGTCAGCGGCGAGTCCTGCAGTTCCGGCGTCTACTCCGCCGGGGTTCGAGTGGAGGCCGTCAATGGTCTGCACTGCGAGGGTGAGGTTGTCGTCGGCGGCGCTGCCCCAGGCGTACACGATCGTGTTGACACCTTCGGCGATTTCGACGTCGGCCGGGCCAATGACGGGGTCAGTGGTTCCGGTGAGTGCAACAGCGGCGGAGATCGTTCCGACCGCGAGGTCAGCCTTCACTTCGTCGGGGTTGCTCAGGTTTTCGAAGGCAACTGCGTCGTTGGCGAGCACGTCGACAGCGGGGGCTGCAGCCGTGTGGCGAACGGTCAGTCGGCCTTCACCGGCAGCGACCGTCGAGAGGTCATTGGTGAAGAGGCTGGCCGTGGGGTCACCTGATTCATCGAGGTGAGCCACCGCGGTGTAGCTCGTGTTTGCTTCGAGCGTGAGGTCGATCGGGCCGATGGCGGGCGACGAGTCGTCGGCGGCATCGGAGGCGGTGATCGCGACCGTGTAGGTGTCGGCCGGGAGGTCGAGAGGGCCGGCGAGGTCACCGGGCTCGAAGTCGTCGAGAGTGAGTTCGCCGTTGACGTACACGTCGACGGTGAGTCCCGGCACTGCGTGCAGAACGTACAGGTCAGCGGTGGTGTCCGAGATTGCGTTGGCGGGGATGGCGACTCCTACGGCGGCAATCGCTCCGGCGGCTACACCGGCAAAAATTTTGTTTCGCACTGTTCTTGTCCTCTCATAGTCGGGCGTAAATCGCCTTACATGGAGTACTTCTGGCTGAACCCCTGTTTTGGATGCAGCAATCTCAAAAAACTTTAAAGTTTCTTTTCTGGGGCGGCCGGTGCGGCACTCTCAGGGGCGGTCGGCCCGGCTCCCTCGGGGGCGGCATCCGGGCCCGCTGGCGTAGCCGTGACGCCAGTCTTTCGGCGCCAACCGAGCCACGCCATGATGATCGCTCCGACGATGAGCGCCCAAAACGCGGAGCCAATTCCGATCACGGTGATGCCCGACGCGGCAACGAGGAACGTGGCGATGGCCGCGATGCGGTGCTCGGGAGCATCCAGAGCAGTACGCACCGAAGTGATGAGAGCACCGATCACCGCAAGCCCCGCGATCGCCACCACCACGATGGGAGGCGCTACCGAGACGAGGGCGGTGGCGAAACCGGCCCCCAGACCGATCACAACGTAAGTGGTGCCCGCTGCCACAGAGGCGATCCAGCGGCGCTTGGGGTCATCGTGCGCCTCTTCGCTCGCCGTGAGCGCTGCCGTAATAGCGGCGAGGTTGAGGGCATGACCGCCAAAGAATGCACTCGCGGCAGACGCGGCACCGGTAACAGTGAGGGCGGGGCCGGCGGGAACCGCATAGCCGTAGGTGCGCATGACGGTAAAGCCCGGCACGTTTTGCCCGGCCATCGTGACGATGAACAGCGGGATGCCGAGGCTTACGATCAGAATCGGGTCGAAGACGGGAACCACGAGAGTGAGCTGTGGCACCACGGCGGCATCACCAAACAGACTGCCGTCGGTCGTCAGCGCAATCGCAACAATCGCTGCAACAAGCGCTCCCGGCACAGCCCACCGCGGGGCAACCTTCAACAGAATCAACCACACCACGACCATCGGAAGACCCAACCAGGGGTACTCCACCGATGCTGTGATTGGCGCAAGACAAATCGGAAAGAGGATGCCCGCGAGCATTGCACTCGCGATCGGTTGCGGAATCCGCGTGATGAGTCGCCCCAGCGCGGGAACCAGACCGCACACCATAATGAGCACGCCGCACACGATGAAGGCACCAACCGCGGCCTGAAACTCAACGTCACCCTGCGCCGCAACGATCAGCAGTGCGGCACCGGGAGTCGACCACGCGACCGTGATCGGCATCCGGTAGCCCCACGCCAGCCCGATCGTGACGAGTCCCATCATGACCGTCAGAATCAACAGGCCAGAGGCTGCCTGATCGTCACTCGCGCCGACCGCGTGCAGCCCAGCAACCACAAGGGTGAACGATGATGCAAAGCCCGCGATACCGGCGATGATGCCGGTAGAAAAGAGCTGGAAAATGGCGGATGCCTCTCTAGAGCGTGAGCACAATCTTGCCGCGGGAGTGGCCTTCGAGAAGCTTGGCGTAGGCCTCAGAGACCTGCTCGAGCGGGAATACCGAATCGATCGGAACCTCAACGGTTCCGGCAGCAACGAGGGCCGCAAGCGACGCGAGGTCAGCCGGGGTCGCCCCCGCGGCACCGACACCCGAGGTGCCGTACTCCGAGACCGCCGCATAGTCAGCGATCGTGTTGATGCGGTCGGCCGGGGCACCCAGCGCTAGCGCAGCATCCACTGTTTCGCGGCCGTTGTTATCGAGGGCAGCGGTCACACCTTCGGGGCTAATCTCGAGAATGCGCTCGACCATGCCCTCGCCGTACGCGACGGGGTGGATGCCGAGCGAACGCAAGAACTCATGGTTCGATGCGCTGGCGGAGCCAATCACTTTCGCGCCCTTGAGCTTGGCGAGCTGCGCGGCGATGACGCCGACGCCACCCGCTGCAGCGCTCACGAGAACGGTGTCGGCCTCAGTGAGGGCGACAGCTTCGACGCTCGCCCAGGCCGTACGACCGGCGATATCGAGGCCGCCCGCCTGTTCCCAACTCAAATCAGCCGGCTTGCGAACGAGTTTGGCTGCGGGAACAACAACGAAATCCGCTTGGCCGCTGAAGCCCTTTCCGCCGAGCACTTCGTCACCGACAGCCCACTGGTCCACTCCCGCGCCAACTTCATCGACAACACCGGCGAAGTCGTTGCCGTTGCCACTCGGGAATTCCACGCTTTGAGGACTAGCAGTGGGCGCCCCGCTAAAAACCTTCGCGTCGAAGGGATTGATGCCGGCGCACTTCACACGCACCCGCACCTCGCCCTCACCAGCGTGAGGTTCGGTAACTTCGGAAATCGTGAGCACTTCAGGCCCACCGAGCTGAGAGTAAGTAACACGACGCGACATGCTTCGAGCCTAACCGGTGCGTCGCAGTTGCACACTGGGGCAATCCAACTGGGAGAATGGGCAACGTAAGGCACGCATTGACAACTCTGGTTAGGACCGTAATGAGCTCGTCTGACAGCACCACTCCCCGCCCCGTCTCGGCTGAAGATCTTCTCCCCGGACTCTTGCGCGTCCACCGCGGTCAACTCATGGCGGTCGCCGTCATCGGGCTTGTGCTCGGAGTCATCGGGCTGCTGTTCCCCGGCGCAACCTTGCTCACCATCGCAGTGCTCTTCGGCATCTACCTCATCGCGTCGGGAATGTACCGCGTGACCGCCGCCTTCGTCGCGAACAACCTTGACTCCCCGATGCGCTGGACCACTGGCCTTCTCGGACTCCTCATCGTGATCGCCGGCATCCTGTGCCTCGCCAACCCGTTCCAGACGCTCATCGCGCTCGCCCTCGTCATCGGAATCGGCTGGATTCTCGAAGGAGTAGTCGACCTCGTCGGTGGAGTGCGCGGCACCATTCACCCGCGCTGGTTCGGCTGGGTCAGCGGCATCGTCTCGATGGCGGCCGGTGTAGCGATGTTCGTGCTCCCTGCCGCCGGCGTCTTCTCGCTCGTGGCTATCGGTGCCGTGCTCATGATCGCCGTGAGCCTCACCACCCTGCTCACGCTGCCGCGCAAACCCAAGACCGCTGCTCCCAGCGCACCGGCTACCGCCGAATAGGCAACACGCTCACAGCAACAACAAAGGCCGCCATCGCAATGCGATGACGGCCTTTGGCAAGTGTGACGAGTCGACTAGCGGCGCAGTCCCAGCTTCTCAATCAGCGTACGGTAACGCGTGATGTCAACGTTCTGCAGGTAACCCAGCAGACGACGACGCTGACCAACAAGAAGAAGCAGTCCACGACGCGAGTGGTGGTCGTGCTTGTGCATCTTGAGGTGCTCCGTGAGGTCGAGGATGCGACGAGTCATCATCGCGATCTGGACCTCGGGGGATCCCGTGTCACCTGGGTGGGTTGCGTACTCTTCGATGATCGCCTTCTTGATGCTTGCTTCTAGAGCCATAAGGTGATCCCCTTTCTAGTCGTTGCGCGGTGCCCATAGCTGAAATGCTTGAGCTCTCTTTATCCGCGGCCGTTAGACGGCAACCTTGAAAGTTTAGCAGAGGCAGGGCTCCCGCAGTACTACCCAGCGAAGAGAGCAACAATCGCGGGAATCGCGAACGCCACCATCGTGACGGTGGCCGCGAGCGCAACCGCTCCCCCGACGGCGATCCATAGCCGGTAGCGGCGGCGGGCGGCATCCACTTCAGTTCGCAGTCGCTCGAAGCGGGCGGTGAGCCGAATGCTCGGGCCCGTGACCGCGGGGCGTGCGGTCCAGCCGCTGAGGCGACCGGCGACGGGAACCAGGGCGGCAATTTCCGCCCGCGAATAGACAGCTTCGTGACGAATGAGCCAAGCTGCAAGATCCTGAAGGGGCAACACCGGAACCGGCGCTTTCATGCGGCCACGAACCAGTTCGGAGGTTCCCGTGAGGGTGACGAGCGGGCGCACCTGCACGGAGGGGGCGCCGAGGGCGGCGAACGAATCGGTGAGGCGCTCGGCCAAGATTGTGGCGTCGCGAACGTACGCGACGCGGCGACCATTGATGAGGATCATGCGCCCGGCAGTGACCGCTTTCGCTCCCGGATGCCGCCGGCTACACACAGCGAAGACTCCCGCCGGGCCGAGAACGACGTGATCCGCGCCAACACTCGTATCGCCGCTGTCAGTGGAACCGGCAATGAACCAATCGGCACCCAGCGCAGCGAGTGCGACAGCAGATTCGAGCTCTCCCACGCCATGGGCGTACACCGCGCTGGCCTCGGCCGAGAGCGGGCTCGCGCCGCGGAGTCGCTGAAACCACGTGCGCGGCTCCCTGTCTCGCTGGGCGCGCAAGCATGCGGCCATCGCCAGACCGAACCCGGAATCCTCGGTGAAGGATGCCGGAGCGCGGCTTTCGTGCGCCTTGTCGCTCACCCGATCCCCCAACATTGTTCTGTGAGAGATTATCTCGCGTTCGACGATCGCCCAACTCGGCAACCGACGCCGTCGATGCGCCTTAGGCTGAGACAATGAACGTCGCCCCGATGCTCGACCTGCTGCTCGTCGGCGTCTTGCTGGGCTATGCCATCTATGGCATCCGAATCGGCCTCACTCGCAGCATTTTTGTCATCGCTGGTGTTGCCGTCGGCATTTTCTTGGCGATGCTCTTCGCTCGAAACATTGCGCAGCTGGCGTCGGTGCCGCAAGTGCGCGTGCTGGTCGCGGTGTCGGTAGCCATCGCCCTCGTTGCCGTGGGGCACGCAGTAGGTTCTGCCGCGGGCAAAGCGATTCAAGTATCGATCGAGACGAAGATTCTTCGCGGAGCTGATCGTGCGGTGGGCGGGCTCGCAATCTTCGTCGTCGCCGCGCTCGTTATCTCGACGGTTAGCTTCAGCGCGGCACAGCTGGGAGTGCCGGTACTCTCCCGCACGATTTCAGCATCATCGGTCATCCGCACCATTCAGGATGTAACGCCCGACGTCGTCGAAGCGAACATCGCCCGCTGGCGAACTGCGCTCAGCGATCGCGCCCTACCTTTGCTGGGTTCGCCTCTCGGCGATCCGAATGCGCAAATCCCCACCATCGACGCCGACAGCCCCGCTCTCGCCGCCGCAGCGCAGTCCGTTGTGCGCATCACGGGGAATGCTTACGCCTGCGGTCAGGGTCAGACGGGAAGCGGGTTTGTGATTGCGCCAGAGCGCATCATGACCAATGCCCATGTCGTTTCGGGCACGTCGGGCCCCGTGGTTGAAGCGCTCAACGGCCAAGTTCTCCCGAGCTCCATTGTGTATTTCGACTCCGTGAACGACTTAGCCGTTCTGGCGGTTCCTGGCCTTACCGCCGATGCGCTCCGGCTCGGAGACACCGCACGCCCCGGCACCAGCACGGCAATCCAGGGGTACCCCTACGGTGGTCCCTTCACGACCAGTGCCGCTCTCGTGCAGCACGTGAGCACCTTCGAGAGTGCCGACATCTACGGCGAGGGTGCAGCGCCCCGCGAGGTCTACACTCTGGCGGGTCAAGTGAATCCCGGAAACTCAGGCGGCCCTCTGCTGACTCTCGATGGAGACATCGCGGGCACGATTTTTGGCAGTAGCACCGAACAGAACAACGTTGGTTACGCACTGACGCTGGATGCTGTTCGCCCCATCGTCGAGAATGCGGCTGACCTCAGCACCGCCGTTTCTAGCGGAGCCTGCATCGCCCGCTAGCGGAACGGCTACTCGGCAAGCATTTCGTGAGTTCTAGCGTTCGAAACGCAAGTACTCCGGAGCATTCGGGACTCCCGGGCATGTGTCGATCGTCGAGCCGTCGGCGGCGCTAAAAGCGAACCACGACCACTCGTCTCCCAATTTCTTGCCGATCGAACGAGGCACGAGAAAACGCACGGTGGAGCCGGAGAGTTCGGCGTCGTCGACATCGAGCTCGTCAGCGTCGTCGCGGTCGAATTCGTGCGAAGTGAACTCTTCAATCTCGCCGTCGTCGATCTCGAGCGAGAATTGGTACGCGCGGTCGCCATCGGCGCGCTCGGCGTAGATGCCCAGTTGAGCCGACGAGCCCTCCCAAGGTTTCGCCAGAGTGACCTCCACCTCAACCTCATCCCGATCACGTTGCGCCACCTGCGCGGATTCGATGTCGAGCGCTGAGACCTCGGCCGTGTAATCAAAACACCGTGTTCCCGTTGACTCTGCGCTTGGCGGGATCAGAGTCGACTCGGGCGCCGGAACACTCGTTGCCGCTGGCGACGGTAGCGACGACGCTGCCGTTGGCGTCGCAGTGGCGGTCGGCGACAAGGATGCCGCGGCGAGCGTAATCACGACGGTCACGATGACGGCAAAAACAACGAGCGCCACGACAGCCGCCACAACCGGGCCCACCGCAACGCGTCTCTGAACGACGGGGTCGGAGGGCTCAGGAGTCACTCGGACACGCTAGCAGTGTTCCCCCGAGCGTTCCGCGCCCGAATGAACCCGGTGGCGATCAGAAACTGGCCAGCAATGTAGAGAGTCATGATTACGACATCCGACTGCCACCAGACCGGGCTCGGTGCGAACAGAGCCCAGGCGAGCGCTGAATCCGACGCTAGAAAAAGAACTGCTCCCGTGGCGATCAGTCGCGACGTCGCCAACGCCGCTGCTGTGGATGCCGCCAGCACTGCCCCATAGACCGCAAGCGGAACAAAGAAGAAGCCCAGATCATCGCGCAGCAGGAACAGCAAGCCTGCCCACCAGACGACGAGCAGTAGCGCCAGCATGGGCACCCGGCGCGATTTCACCACGCGAAGAAACAGCACGAGGTAAAGCGCGTGGGCGGCAAAGAATGAGCCGAGCCCCACGAGGAAGCGTGAGCTCGCGGCATCCGACACAAAAATGTCACCGAGCCACGACAGCGTGAGAGCGGCGAGCAGCAGATAGTCGGGCCACGAGAACGGGCGCCGCCGCACGATAACGACGCCCACCATAAGAGCGGGCATGAGCGAGAACTTGGTGACCACTGCCATGTCATCCCACCCCGCGGCGAGGCTCGCCACATGGAGTACCGCCACAGCAAAATAGGCGAGAAAGCCTCGAAGAATTAGCACGACCACAGCCTAGGGCCGGTTAGCGTGCGGAGGAATAGTTTCCTGCTGGTCGATTACGACGCCGGCGACGAGCCCGCTCGCGTGCTGCGGCCACGCTCAGAGTGACCACCACACCGATCGTCGCTCCGACGGAGTTGGAAACGATGTCGCGCGGGTCAGAAACGCGGGAGGGAATGAACTGCTGCACCCATTCGATTCCCGCCGTCAGTAGAACCGCGAGGCCAAGCGCGAGCCACCATTGGCGCTTGCCGACGAGAAGAACAAAGAACAATCCCACCGGCACAAACAACGCAATGTTGGCCATGAACTCGAGGTCATTGAAAGTGAGCCACTGCGTAGCCTGAAACCGGTCGAGAAAAACCGCCAGTTGCCAGAGCGGACCATCACGTTGGTCGGGAGCTTGCGGGCTCAGCGTCAGCCAAGCCACCACGGCGAGATAGCTGAACGTGGCAGCGCTCAGATAGGGATGACGCCGAAACATTCCCCAATCGTGCCCCACGACAGCTAAGAAAGTGCTCGACGCGCTAGGGGCCTACGACAAGTGATGCAAAAACGGAGGCTAGTGACCATACCCACAGGAAGGTCCCCACGAGCGCGACCACCACCCAGACGAAGCGTCGAGCACTCGCTCGACGCACATCGTGGTGGATGCGAACGAATTCGCGCGTTATCGTGCGCGAGGCAATCGTCGCTTGCTGCGGAGCGGGCCAGGTAGTGCTTGACTCGGCCACCGTCGACAGGGTCGCAACTTCTTCCCCCGTGAGCGTTGCCTGCGCTGACAGAAGCCACTGCTCAAGCTGCATTGACGTCAATACCCGTACGTCAGCCGGCACCGCTAGCGTCGAGACCTTGACGGGCTCGACGACCACGAGCACCGGGACGACGTTCACGGGTGAGCCCATTGCCGCGCTGAGAGCGGCGGCAACACGCTGCCCCGCAGCTCGCGCCTGCGTAATGGCCTGGCTAACGGTCTTGGCGATAACGAGCTCATCACCGTTGATCGCGACATCATCTCCCTGACAATTCACGACAGAAATAGCGAACACACCCGCCCGCCCCACGGCGAAGTGATCGAGCGATGTTTCCCCGAGAGGCACTCCGTGGAGAATGTCCCAGCTGTGACCGAGATGGTCAAGAATCGACCCCACAAGGAGCTCGCCGACGGCCCCGCGATAGTGCGCGCGGCCTTCAGCGGTGAGTGGTGAGAGGCCGATGGTGCGCGCAAGAAGACCGCGACGCGCATGGTGCGCTTGCGCCGCGATGACGGCGGCCATGGCTGACTGTCCAGCGATCCGGCCGCGAAGATCGTTATTCTGCGGCACGCAGACCCTCCAGCTCTTCCATGCAGTGAGATGCATGCAGAAATACGTTGGGCCGGAGGCTCCCCCGCCTCCGGCCCGACTCGTGGCGAAGAATCGCTCCCGAGTGAAGGTTCCTCCCCCGAGGAATAACTTCTAGATCTATAGTGCCCAACCTGTGAATCCGCCGAAACCCCCACTATTGGGCATACCCGAGTGGGGGTCAACTCCCTTGACCACCCTTATTCCGGGGTGGGAATACCTTCGGGTAACCCCTGAGAAGCAACGATGCTGAGACGTTGAGTCGATCGAGTCATCGCCACATAGAGAGCTGCAGCACCACGAGAAATCTCATCCACGATGCGCTGCGGTTCCACGACAACAACGGAATCGAACTCCAGCCCCTTCGATTCGCGAGGAGTGAGCACGGCGATCGGCTTGTTGAGGCCGGCAGCGCCCTCGCCCACGTCGCCCGCGAAGGACTGCTGCAGAGCATCCACAATGCTGCTCGTGAGCGAATCACTAACGATTACGGCCACAGTGCCGTCGCTCGAAATTGCACGATCAGCGCCCACAACATCACTGACACGAGCACCCAGCTCGCTTGCCGAGACCAGGGTGACATCGACAGGCCATTCGCTCCGGCGAACAGCGCGCGACGGTGTAATCGATACATCGTGGGCGAGCGCGACCGCTTCGGCCACCGCCACAATCTGAGACGGTGTGCGGTAGTTGACCGTGAGTTCCTCGAGTCGCCAGTGATCACCGATATCCGCGGCGAGCGCAGCACCCCAGCTATTCGTTGCGGCAGCCGCGCTGGCCTGAGCGACATCGCCCACAATCGTGAAGGACTTGAGCGGGTTACGGCGTGCAAGCAGTCGCCACTGCATGGGCGAAAGTTCTTGCGCTTCGTCGACAACGATGTGGCCATACGTCCACGAGCGGTCCGCCGCAGCGAGTTCCGCCGTGGTTGCGCGCTCGGCACTGGCCTCGAATCCCTCCGCGAGAGTCTCAGCATCGATCATGCCTTCGACATCCATGTTCCGGATGGCGGCGGCAGCGTTTTCGACGTCGCGCTTGCGTTGTTGTTTGCGCTCGCGCTCCGCTGCGGTCTGAGCGACGTCGACTTCGCCGAGAAGCTCTGCCGCTTCGTCGAGTAGCGCAACATCACTGATTGTGAAGGGGGCATCGCGCTCACGACGCAGCAGGTCACGCTCTTCGGGCGTCCAGCGGGGCGTGAGGCTGCGCAACCAGCCCGGGCGGGCGTAGAGATCGCTCACGAGCTTCTCGGGCGTGAGGGGCATCCACGCGGTGTTGAGCGCAACCTTCACGTCGTGCGCCGTTCGAATGTCTTCGCGCAGCCACTTCTGGTCAGCATCGTCAATCGTATTGCCGTGGGAGCGCAACTGGTCGGCGAGCAAACGGCTGATTCCCGCGATCGCCGCCTTGTTGAAAACTACGCGCGCAAGGTTGTGCGGCTTGTGCGAATCCCACGCCTTCTGCATCGCCGCCCGGATGAGGTCGGCGGGAACATCCAGAATCTCGCCATTGATTTCCATGCGCTGCGTTTCGGTCGGAACCACCCGACGCGAACGAACCGCACGCTTGATGAGCGCGGCCATCTCGAGCGAGCCCTTGAGCTGCGCCACCGAGTCGATGTCTTCGTGGCGGGCATCCACTCCAGGGAACAACTGGCCGAGGCTCGCCAGCACGACACCGGTCTCTCCGAGCGACGGCAGTACGGCTTCGATGTAACGCAAGAACGAACGCGAGGGCCCCACAATGAGCACACCGGATGCCGAGAGCCGTTCCCGATGCGAGTACAGCAAGAAGGCGGCACGGTGCAGCGCGACCGCCGTCTTGCCGGTGCCAGGACCACCCTGCACGACGAGGGCGCCGCGAAGCTCGGAACGGATGATGGCGTCTTGCTCGGCCTGAATCGTCGCGACGATATCGCCCATGCGCCCCGTGCGCTCAGCAGTGAGGCTCGCCATCAGTGCTGCTTCACCCTGAAGCGAGGCAGCATCGGTGTGAAGAAGCTCGGTGTCGAAGATCTCGTCGTCGATACGAACGATGTCGCGACCATTGCTCTGCAAGTGACGGCGAGCGCGCGCGCCGAGAGGCGTCGCCGCGGTTGCTTGGTAGAACGCTCGCGCTTGAGGAACACGCCAGTCGAGCAGCAGGGGGCGCTGCTCTTCATCCCGCAGGCCGATACGGCCGATGTAACGCACGGGGCGCTCAGCGGTGCCTTCCGAATCAGTGTCGCTGTCGGCATCCAATTCGAGTTCGAGCCGGCCGAAGGCCAGTCGCTCGTCGATCTCACGGAGCTGCCCGATGCGATCTTCGTAGATGCGCGCGAAAGCGTCTCGCTCCGAGCGATTTTGGTGAGTTCCACCCGGCGCGCTGCGACGCACAGATTCCAGCTGCTCTTGCGCGGCATTACGCAGCGCATCCAGCCGGCGATAGAGGCCGTGGACGTACGCCCGTTCGCGTTCAAGCTCACTCGATGACATCCGGTGTCCTCTCCAAATTGCGACCTTCAATCGTACGCTCTTTTTGACTATAAATTCGCCGATTAACTCTTGCGCTCTGCTCAAGTCAGTGGCACGCTGAAAGCAGTTAAAACTCATCGCTCACCAGAGTCGCAGGCAGTGCCGCACCGGTGGGCGATGAGTCTGTTAACGGCCGGTTTGCCCCACCGCTACGGCTCCGCGCTGTTTCTTCCAGACTGACCGCCTGCGTTGCGAACGCTGCCCCCCAGCGTTGCGAACGCTGCCCGCCAGCGTTGCGAACGCTGCCCGCCAGCGTTGCGAACGCAGTGATCACCCCCGAATTGAGGCTGCTCCCCTAGGCCTCCCGCGACCTACGATGGTCGGATGCTGCGTTCCATCGACTATTCCGGGTTGATTTATCCGGTGAACCCGCACGATGTCGCAGTGTTCAAGTCATCTCGCCGTGACCACTTCGGATACTCACACATTCAACGCACCGGCACCATCGTGCTGATCGTGGTGGTTGTCGCGTTCTTCGCACTCTTTCTCGGAGCCCCCATCATGGGGATCGTGGGCGGCTCGTTTCAGTCAGCTTTCTCGAGCGGCAATTTTTTCGCAGCGATCCCGGTGCTGTTCTTCAGCCTTCTGGTGCTCGCGCTAATCGTCGGTGGCGGCTATGTCGGCGTGAAATCGTGGCGCAAGCACGGCGGACCGTGGCAGCGCTTCTACCGCATGAACAAGTTTGCCGACGACAACGACCTCGTCTTCTCGCCTCTCGACAGCACAGCGTTCTATCCCGGGCTCATCTTCACTCAGGGTGGCAATCGCTCAATTCACAATCGTTTTCGCAGCGCGAGCGGGCGCACTCTCGATTACGGCAACTACCGGTACACCACGGGCTCCGGAAAGAACCGCCAAACGCACAATTGGGGGTTCCTCGCGCTCGAACTCGATCGCGCGCTCCCCCATATGGTGTTGGATGCCACGGCCAACAATCAGCTGTTCGGCGTCACCAATCTGCCGCAAACCTTTGCAAAGAATCAGGCGCTGAGCCTCGAGGGTGACTTCGACACCCACTTCACGCTGTACTGCCCGAAAGCGTACGAACGCGACGCTCTGTACGTTTTTACGCCCGACCTCATGGCGCTCCTCATCGACAAAGCGGCCCCCTACGACGTCGAAGTCGTTGATCGCTGGCTGTTGGTGTACTCGCCGAAGCCCTTCGATCTTGTCGACCCCGCCGTTCACCGTCGCCTATTGGGCATCGCCGACACGGTAGGCACGAAAGCTCTGCGCCAATCCCGCAACTACGCCGACGAAACTATCGGCGATCGCAGCGTGAATCTCGTCGCGCCGCGCGGTCAACGCCTCAAGAGCGGTGTTCCCACGGCGACCCTCATCACCGCTGGTATTTTCATCGCGGTATGGGGCCTCCAGTTCTTCCTCAGAATGGCTGGCTAACGATCGCTGGCTAACGACGGCTCGCTGACGCGCGCGGCAGAGAATTTGCTAGTGCGCTCGCTGTGCTCCCGTAAGAGCGTGCCGAGCTTCGACGATGGCGCCCAGCAAAACGGCTTCATCGGCAATGGCACCGATCTGATCTCTACCGGTGATGATGCGCTGGCGAGCAAACGCGAGCCGGGTGGCTTCTTGAATGTAGACCTTCATCACCGCGCGCTTGTTGTTGCGCGCTGCCCACGCGAGCGCCTGACGACGACCAGCCGGAGTGGCCAACACGGCGACCTCATCCTGATTGAACCAGCCAGCATTGGCGTACTCGGCCAACCGGTCGAACGTCATCCGCGCTTCCTGACGACGCAGGTAGACCACGATCACAATGGCGACGACGAAGAGCGGGAACTGCACGATCGCGTAGTAGCCGAAGAAGTCGTTGACGAAGAAGAGCGCACCGTTCCACAGCGCGTGAAGCGCAATCGCAAGGGAGAGCCCCACGGCGAAGACACCGACAGCGCGACCATTGCTGCGGGAACGCACAGCTAAGCCGAGCGCGATCCCTGTGCAGGCGGTGAACATCACGTGCGCGAACGGCGACATCAGACCGCGGACGAGGAACATTTGCAGGATGCCAGTTCCGCTGCCGTTGATGCTGGCAAGCTCCGAGCCGAAGTAGAGAATGTTCTCGGTGAAGGCGAAGCCGCCGGCAATCCACGCGGCGTAGACGAGACCATCCACCGGGCCGTCGAAGTGGCGTCGAGCCACCCAGAAGATAACGAGGATGCCGAGGGCCTTGCCTGCCTCTTCAACGATCGGCGCCTGAATGGCGGCAGAGAAGAAGTCGTAGGCCGGGCCGGGGCCGCCCAGAGCGTTGATGACGTTGTCGATCTCAGCCCCGACGATGAGCGCCAGGAGCACTGCAACGCCGGCACCCCACAGGAACGCGAAGACCACGGCGAGGCGAGGTTCAGGCTCCCACCGGTCGATCCATCGCACCGCGAAGAAGACCACAGCCAGCGGCACGATAGCCAAGATGCCACCGAGCGCGAAGGCATCCGTTCCGATGCCCGAGATCACATAGACGATCACAAAGAGCAGCACGAAAGACAGCGCGATGACGCCCAGGATCCCCAAGATAAGAAGGCCGGGGCCGCGAGGCTGCGGCACGTGGGGCGGCAACTGGTGCTGTTGCGCTTCCTGCGCAATCTCAGCGGATGCCGCGGTGGGGCTGGGTGCGGTGCGCCCCGATGCCGCCGTGTAGTCAGGAGTCACGGAAGAAGGATCACTCGCGGTCATGACATCGAGACTAGCGTGCGGGCGCTGCAGCTCCCGTTGCTACTTGGTGCCCTCTTGCTGCTCTCGAAGGATGCTGAGCGCACGATTGACGCGGTCGCCGAGTCCCGCGACGCGCTTCTTTGACGATCGCTCCGCCTCCACAATTAGGCTCATGAGCTCGCCGCGGTACACGTCTTGAGTCGAGCGCACCGACATCGCGAGCGCCAGCGATGCCTGGGCCGCCACAATTCCCACAACGACGCTCACCACAACCGCGAGAACAGCACCAAGCACTACCCAGGGGGACGCCGAGTCCTGCCCCGCAGCGATGCCAGACACCACTACAAGAACGACTGCCAACACGGGGGCGATGAGACGATGCGGGGTGCGCACGCTCAGTTGCAGGGCCGCTGAAACTGTGGCGGCATCCGCAGCACGGTGGGCTTTGGTGGCGTTGTCGATGGCGGTGACGCGAGCGCGGAACTCGTCGACCTGGTCTTGGTGGATGCGCAGACCCGCTGATTCGAGCAGTTCGTCGCGCACGAGCCGGTAGCTATCGGCGGGCGGGCGCACGACGACGACCGCAATGATGGCCACGATAATCACGGCGACGACCACCGTGCCGAGCGCAATCAGAATGGCGGCGGGAGCCTGAGCGGGGTCGGCGAAGAAGAGGCGAGTGCTCCAATCAGCCGAGATCGTGAGCGCCACAATGGCGATTCCCGCGAGAGGCACGGTCCACGCCACCGGATGCAGGCGTAGTCGCGTGCGAACACCGCGAGCCAGTCGCAAGTGGTCGAAGCGTGCCGTTGCGTAGTCAGCGACCTGCGCTGAAAAAGCTACGAGCCAGAGTGCGGCCACGACGGTAAGGGCTGTCCACGAAGATTCCACGCTGCGACTGTAGTCGCTTCCCCAGATTTCTGACGAGAATTGCCGTGGTTTCCGCACGGAAGCACGGTGGAGTGATGTCTGATTTCCGCTGGTCACAGCGCCGAGCTAGTGACAGAGTGAGAACATGCTCTCCCCCACGCTCAGCTTCGATGAGCAATACCGCGCGCTGTGTTCGCGGGATGCCCGCTTCGACGGACAGTTCATTGCGGGCGTGCACTCCACCGGAATCTACTGCCGCCCCAGTTGCCCCGCCGTGGCACCGAAACCACGCAATGTGCGTTTCTATCGCACCGCGGCTGCAGCCCACGAAGCCGGACTTCGCGCCTGCAAACGGTGCCAACCGGATGCCGTTCCCGGTTCCCCGGAATGGAACCTTAACGACGACCTCGCCTCGCGCGCCATGCGCCTCATCGCCGACGGAGTCGTCGAACGCGACGGAGTCGAAGGTCTTTCGACTCGCCTCGGTTACACGAGCCGCCACCTCACCCGAGTGCTCACCGCCGAGCTCGGAGCCGGCCCACTCGCTCTCGCCCGTGCGCACCGCGCTCAAGCCGCCCGAACACTGCTCGGCGCAACGGAACTAAGTATTTCCGACGTGGCTTTCGCTGCGGGCTTCTCGAGCATCCGCCAGTTCAACGACACCATCCAGGCCGTGTACGAGACCACGCCAAGCCAATTGCGCACGCTCGCTCGGCGCGGAGCAGCAGCGCATCCCCAGACCGCACACGAGCGCCCTTCTGCCCTCACCCTACGGTTGCCGACTCGGGCGCCCTTCGACGGCGCCGGGCTCATGACGTTCTTCGCGAATCATGCGGTAGCGGGGATCGAGACAGCCAGCGCCACCAGCCTGGAGCGCGCCATCCGTCTGCCCGGTGGTATCGCCCACGTGCGCCTGGAACTCGGCGACCAGGGCATCACGTGCACAGCACAGCTCGCCACCATTTCGGATGTCGCCCCGCTCGTCGCCCGCGTGCGTCGCCTCTTCGACCTCGACGCCGACTCGCTCGCGATCGACCGCGCGCTCAGCAGCGACCCGGCCCTCGCGGGCTCGGTGGCCCGCGTGCCCGGAATGCGGTTGCCGGGCAGCGTCGATACCGAGGAGACCCTCTTCCGCACGCTCATCGGGCAGCAGATCTCGGTTGCCGCTGCGCGCACCGTGCATGCCCGGATCGTGACCGAGCTGGGCAGTGACGGGCTGTTCCCGAGCGCAGCAGTGTTGGCGGCATCCGGGGCCGAGGTTTTGCGTGGCCCCAAAACACGTATCGCCAGCATCCTCGGCGTTGCCGAAGCAATCGCGTCGGGCGAGCTCGAGTTGGATGTCTCCACCCCTGTCGATGAATTCACAGCAAAGCTTGTAGCAATGCCCGGAATCGGCCCGTGGACGGCCGGCTACATGGCAATGCGGGTACTCGGCAACTCCGACATCATGCTCAGCAGTGACCTCGTTGTGCGCCAAGGTGCTGGCGAGTTGGGGCTTCCCGCCACCGCGACAGCGCTCACCCAGTACTCACGCCAGTGGGCTCCCTGGCGCAGCTATGCGTGCATGCACTTGTGGAGATCGCGGCCATTCTAGGTAGAGCAGAACGCAACCTCACCGTAGGCTGGGCACATGAACGTCAGACTCTTGATTCTCGGTTTTGGTATCGCTGTTGGATACGTCGTTGGCGCGCGCGCAGGCCGTGAACGCTACGACCAGATGAAGGGCAAAGCCACCGAAGTGTGGGAGAGCCCTCGCGTGACTAAAGCACGCACGTCTGTCGAAGATTACGCGCGCACTCAGGGCCCGATTCTGCTCGACAAGGCCGAAGCAGTAGCTAAGGCGACTCCCGGCTTTGTCAGCGAGAAGGCAAAGGATGTCGCCGAGAACACTCGCGAATTCGCCGAGACTGCTCGCACCACCGCCACCAAGCTTGCCGAGAACGCCAAGGAGTCTGCCAAGGACTTCGCGGGCACGGCGAAGGAAACCGCCAAGGACCTTGCGGACAACGCGAAAGAGTCCGCCAAAGAGATCGCCGATCGCGCCTCGGCTACCGCTCGCGGTGCTGTCGGCCGCGTCACCGACACAGCCGAAGACGTGCGCGAGAACGCAAACAAAGAACTCGCTGAACTGCGCGAACGCGGCGAGAACGCCATCGACCGCGCATTCACGACCGCGGGTAAAGCACGCGACGAAGCGCTCGCGCCTCTCGACGATGAGGATGACGACGACGAGCTCCCCGCTAAATAGCGGCGCCGCTCCCCTGCTCTGACACCACCACAACCCGGGTCCTCTCGCTGAGAGGGCCCGGGTTGTGTGCGTAGTGACTACTTAGCTTCTTCTTCCAACCACGGAAGAGAAATCGCGGCCGTCATCGGGGAAACTCCACTGAGACGCTCCGGGGTAAGAACGCGGGCAACATCTTCTTCCTTCATGAGTCCCGCGGAGACCACCAGTTGTGCGATGGAGGCGTTCGTGGTGAGCGCCGTGTGCGCGAGGTTGGCTGCTGCCGC
This sequence comes from Salinibacterium amurskyense, assembly GCF_002797685.1. Classification (GTDB taxonomy): domain Bacteria; phylum Actinomycetota; class Actinomycetes; order Actinomycetales; family Microbacteriaceae; genus Rhodoglobus; species Rhodoglobus amurskyensis. Next base: position 160,014 of record NZ_PGFH01000003.1, on the reverse strand, counting down.
GTAACCGATGTACGGGGTCAAGGCGGTGACGACGCCCACACTCGACTCGACCTGAGCCGCAAGGCGCTCCTCGTTGGCAGAGATGCCGTCGATGCAGTTCTCGCGCAGCGTGCGGCAGGCGTTGGTCATCCACGCCACCGATTGCAGAATCGAGTGCGCAATTACGGGCTCGAACGCGTTGAGCTGCAACTGGCCGCCCTCCGCCGCGGCGGTAACCGTGGCATCCGCACCGATCACGCTGAAGGCGACCTGGTTGACGACCTCGGGAATAACCGGGTTGACCTTGCCGGGCATGATCGACGACCCTGCCTGCTTGGCAGGCAAGTTGATTTCGCCGAAGCCAGCCTGAGGTCCGCTCGAGAGCAAGCGAAGGTCGTTACAGATCTTGGAAAGCTTCACTGCAGAGCGCTTGAGAACGCTGCTGAGAGTCATGAAGATTCCAACGTCGCTCGTGGCCTCAATGAGGTCGAACGCCGTCTTCATCTCGATGCCCGTGGCCTCGGTGAGGTGACGGCGCACAGCTTCGGCGTAGCGCGAGTCGGCGGTAATGCCGGTACCGATCGCGGTAGCGCCCATGTTGATTTCGCTCATGAACGGCAGAACTTCGGTGAGGCGCGCGTAGTCCTCTTCGAGCGTGTGCGAGAAGCCGGTGAACTCTTGACCCAGGGTCATCGGCACCGCATCCTGCATCTGGGTACGGCCGATCTTGAGGATGTTGACGAATTCGCGGCCCTTGGCGCCGAACGATTCGGAGAGCAATTGGTGCTCCACCAACAGTCGCTGAACACCGAAAACCATCGCAAGCTTGATCGCCGTGGGGTACACGTCGTTCGTGCTCTGGCTGCGGTTAACGTCGTCGATGGGATGCAAGAACGAGTACTCGCCCTTGCTGTGCCCCAAAATTTCCAGAGCACGGTTCGCGATTACTTCGTTCGCGTTCATGTTCGTGGAGGTACCGGCACCGCCCTGAATAACGCCGACGCAGAACTCTGCGTGCAAGGAGCCATCGAGAATCTCTTGACAGGCCTGGTCGATCGCATGAGCCTTGCGGGACTCGAGCACTCCGAGCTCAGCATTGGCGCGTGCCGCAGCCTGCTTGATGTGAGCGAGCGCTCGAACGAGATCGGGATAAACGGAGATAGCACGACGCGTGATGGGAAAGTTCTGCATCGCGCGAAGCGTGTGCACTCCCCAATACGCGTCTACTGGAACCTCAAGCGAACCGAGTGAATCGGATTCGATACGGGTAGCGGTGTTTTGCACAGGGGCGTTGCTCAACTCTTTTTCTCATCTCCATTGATTTACGGCGCGATACACACACACTGTGATCACGCCTCAAGTGTACGCTCGCGCACCCGGAGACTTGGAGAAAAAGCCATGGCCAGAAAGCCATTTCTTAACGAATCAGCTATTCCTTAATAGCGTCGCGAAGCAGCGATGAGAGCGCCTGCAACTGAATGTTCGCTTCAGCCACGACATCCTCATCAGAACCGTCGAGCGCACGCGCGGCGAGGCCGGCCTTGCTATCGATGAGTTCGGCGATGCGGGCGTCAATGGTGTGCGCGGCAATAATGCGCCAGGCCGTGACGGGCAGCTCTTGACCGATGCGGTGAACGCGGTCGATCGCCTGCGTCTGCTCGGCGTTCGTCCAGCTCAACTCGGCAAGAACGACGTTGGATGCCGCCTGCAAGTTGAGGCCGACACCAGCAGCAGTCAGCGAAGCTACGACAACCGAAACTTCGGGATCGTTAGCGAACGAGTCGATCGCGTTCTGGCGAGCTTTGGCGCTCTGGTCGCCTCGGATCGAGACGGCCTTGAGGCCGACCTTGGCGAAGTGCGCCTCAGCGGTGTCCATGACATCGATGTGCTTAGCAAAGAAGACGACCTTGCCCACCGAACGAGCGAGCTGCGCGGTGTAGTCCGCGGCCAGGGTTGCCTTGGCCTGACCGATTCGCCGCACCATGGTGAAAACGTTCTCACCGGTAGTGGCGCTCTTCGACTCTTCGAGTTCGGCGTGAGCGACAACGCGAATGAGATCTTCGATGGCCACATCGGGCTTGAGCTTGCGAACGCGAGTGAAGCGGTCGACAAGGCGAGCGGTGAGGGCCTGCTCGGCGGCACGGATCGAGCGACCGAGGTCGCTGTCGAGTTCGACCGGGATGTCGGCGACGCGTCGAGCAGGAATGTCGGCAGCAACGTCGACCTTCTTGCGGCGCACGATACCCATATCGATAACGGCACGACGCGCTTCGGAGAAGAAGCCGGGATCAGCCGGCGTGAGGTCGGTGTCTTCGAGCTTCGACATGAGCGGGGCGAGCGGCTTGGTGCCGTCGATCCAGCCGAGGAACTGCCAGATGGCTCGGAAGTCTTCGATCGAGTTGATCAGCGGGGTTCCCGTGAGCGCCATGAGCAGCGCCTTCGGGTACGTTGCACGAATATTCTGCGACAGGCTCAAGACGTGCTTGGAGCGTTCAGATTTGAGGTTCTTAATGAAATGAGCTTCATCGACAACCATGCCCTTGAAGCCGAAACGGCCGAGCCAGCCGACATGACGGTCGAGAACTTCGTAGTTCACGATGACGACATCGCTGAACGCATCGACGGTGTCGCCGTCGCCGTGAACCACCGTGGCGCTGCGGCCAGGAGTCCACAGTTCAACTTCGCGTTCCCAGTTGGTCTTCACGACGTTGGGCACGACAACGAGCAAGGGGTACGAGTTAGAGGCTTCGGCGGCCATGAGCGCCTGAGCGGTTTTACCCAGTCCAGGCTCATCGGCGAGCAAGAACGTGCGGTGGCCCTGCTTCACAACCTCGACGAACCGCGCCTGGTGGCGCATCAGCTCAAGATCTCCCCGGGTACGCAGCGATTCAGCTTCGGGCAGCTCCATCGACGCTGCTCCGCCGCCAGAGCCGTGCTCGAATGCACGGAATAGTGGGTCGATGAGTTCCCAGTTTGCGAGACGGTTGTTGTGCTCGGGCTTGGGCGCAATCGCGCTGAAATCAGGTGCCAAGAAAGGGTTCGCCATTTGCATTTGGCGAACGGATGCCGGAACAACCTGCTTCTCGACCTGCTTGTCGACGGGCTTCGGTTCTTCAGCGATGATCAGTTCATCGGGGCTGAGTTCGACACCGGCAGCCAGTAGGAGGTCGCGGCGCAGCGCCTTAGCCGCGGGAGTGATCGGCGCCGATTCCCCCAACATCGAGAGCAAGCTCGTGTCGCGAGCGGCCGTCTTGGCGAGGATGCCCGCGAGGCCATCGAGGCGCTTTTGTTCATTGGCACGCTCGGATTCGGTGAGCGTGGCATCCGTCTTCACGCGGGCACGCTCTTCACGCAGCAACAGTGCTGCGACCTGGAAACGTGCGCGGTTGGTCGGCTTGAGCGGGCCCTTCTGAACAGCTGTCTCAACCTCGCGTGCGGCGCGAGCCAACACGGGGATAACGCCCGTGTCGTCGCCGGGACGAGCGCGACGGCGCTGAGTGTTGCCTTGGCGCTGACCCGAGTTCTTGGGTCGTTTATTGCGCTGCGAGGACTCGGTCTGTGACGAGTTGGTCAATTATTCTCCTGGCGCTAGGCAAGCGGCTCAGTAGTGGGTACGACGACTCAGGGACGTAGAACGAGTAGTTGCTGCCTCGAAGGTAACTTCAATTGAACGACAACTTCCACTCGAGTGAGCCAGACCCAACTGCGATGCGATTGGTGGTCTCAAGGGATGCGGTATCCAGTGTACGCAGAAATAGGCGCGAGCGCGCTACTGCAGCGAATTAACCTCGACTTGTGGAGTCTGTGACGCGCGCGCCGACACCCACCGCGATGAAGACGAGAGCCGCTGTGTAGTGCAATCCCGCGAAAAGTTGGGTGTCATCAATCACGATGGGCACGATCGGGTTCCAGAGAATCGCAATCGGAATGAGACCGATCGCCCACCACCACTGCCGCGCCTGCCATACCAAAACGACGCAGATGAGGGCGAGGATGCTCACGACGTAGCGCACGATCGTGAAGATTTCGGTGCCGATGACACCAGCACCCACCAACAGCACGAGAACCGCCAGGATTGCAGCGGGCAACGCAACGCGTCGGGGACGATTCGGGTACGTTGCGCTCACTCGTTCGAATATACCCGTCTGCTGGTGCTGGACTTCGCACGCGCGAACGACGAGGCCATGACCCCTGCGGCTTCGACGCCGCGTCTTCGGCCCGGCGTCTCCGGCCCTGCGGCTTCGACGCTGCGTCGTTGGCGCGGCTAGACGCCGCCTCCGCCTCCGCCACCGCCGCCACCGCCAGAGGAACCGCCACCGCCCGAGCCACCGCTCGAGCTGCTTGACGAACTGCCAGAGTACGAACTGGCCACCGCAGTCGAGAAACTTGAGATGCTCGAGGCGAACAGCACGCCGTTGAAGCCGCTAGAACCGCGATACCAGTCCGGGGAGCTCTCGGTGTAGTACCGGCTGAGCTCTGTCGACCACTCTTTCTCGAGACCGAACAGCACCGCGTACGGCAAAAGCTTCTCGTAGATCTTGAGCACGTCGGTGGCGCCCGTCGCCTCGTTTCTCTCCCGCAACGCACCCTCGGGGCTCTGCAACATCTGCAGGCGATCAGCCTCAGCGAGTCTGATGTACAGCTTGAGCCCTTCAAGGTGATCGCGCAGTTCGGAGCCCTGCGCCGTCAGCGGAGTACGCGACAGCAGCGACATCGTCAGAACCGCTGCCATGAACGACACCATGATGACCAAGAAAGGGACAGCGGAACCGTAGTCGCCATCGATCAGTGCGATACCGAAAACGATCGACACGATCACGGCAACGACCGAAATGAGCAAGGGAAGATAATTGCGCGCGCTCAGCTTCCGCCGGTAGCCGTTCGCCGCGAGCGCGGAGTTCTCCGCCGTCAGAATTGAGTACATCTTCTTGCTGAGCTTGGAATCCGTTTTCTTCATTTCCCGGATGGCGCCATGCTGCAGCGACTGCCCGAAGAGCGCGCGCAAGATTTCCAGCTCGCGCCCCGTCACGCCGGTGGGGTCCATCAACTCGAGACGGTAGGTGGTTCCCGCGGAGAAGAAGCCTGTCGATTCCTCTTCGAGAATGCGCAACTTACCTCGCACGGCGAAGTCCAGAATCTGCGCGGCAACCGCTTTGTGACGCTTCTTGATCACGAGCGCCGCGGTGACAACCGAGACATCGCGTGGGGGCGAATACTCCGCAATGATCGTGGGGCGGCCCCCGTCATCCGCGAGCTTGGACCGCCGGACGCGAATAGCCCAGATCACTGCAGCGATCGCACCGATGAAACCCAGCGGCTGGCCGTAGCCTGCTGCCGAGCCGAAGTAAGAGCTGTCGCGGGCAACGAACGTGCCGGGCTCGAACCCGAAGGCGACCGTAACGTTCTGCCCCCGCTGCAGCATCCCCTGCGTTGCTAAGTATGTATCGTCATCCAGAGCGACAATGTCGCAGCGTTGGGTCGACCGGTCGATCCCCCAGTAACAGTCGGGCGCCACGCTGAGCGCGTCGCTCAGGCCCTCGCCTAGATGAATTGTGGCGGTGAGCGAGCCGAAGGGCTGATTCCATCCCGTTCCGTTGGTATCCCAGTAGAACTCGTCAGCGCCGGTGTCGGCGGCGAACCGCGTCACGTTCGATCGCATGTAGGTAAAGACATACGTCTGGGTTCCTTCGACAAAGGAATCGGCCGCACTCGTCACCAGGGTGAAGTTGCCGTCTTCTTCAACCTCGAAGTCGCGGGGTTGGCCATTCTCATCCGTGACAGAGATCGCACGGATGTCGAGCGGTTCGCCCTTGTAGGTACTCGGAATTGCGCGGCGCATCCCCCGGTTTTGATCGGCTGGAAACACAGCAACGAAGGTCTCGACGGTGAGTAACGTCGAACGCCCCTCGTCGTCACGATCGAGGAAGAACTCGCCTTCGTAGCTGTCAAAAACGAAGTCGTCGACACCGGCGTGCACGAGCCCGGTCGCTGCGGCTCCTTCGCCTGCAAGGTGGTGCGGATGCCCGGCTGCCGTCGCCGCGAGAGGTGCTGCGCCCAGCGCCACCACCACCGCAATTGCCCCCACCAGCCGCGCGCTTAGCCGCGCACTCCACCGGAATCGAGGGCGTCGCTGCGCTCTGACTGTCATCGTGTCTCCGTTTCCTTACCCCTCGAGTGAAAGCGAGCACCGGGTGCTGCTCGCTAGAGTCGAGGTATGAAGAGTGCTTTGGCTGTCGAACACCTGCAGGAACTCGTTCGAATCCCGACAATTTCCCGAGTGGATCCCTCCGCCACGGAATGGACAGAATTCGACCGTTTCGCTCAGACATTGCGCAAGCTGTATCCACTGTGCCACAGCCGACTCGAGCGCGAGACGGTGCTGGACCATTCCCTTCTTTTCCGGTGGCGCGGCCGTGCATCCACCGAGCCTGCCGTACTGATGGGGCACTACGACGTCGTCGCGGCGACCGACGAAGGGTGGAAGCGACCGCCTTTCGCGGCAGAACTCAGCGGCAAGGGTGACGAGCAACTGATCTGGGGGCGGGGCACCCTCGACGACAAAGGCTCTGTCGTCGCCATTCTCGAGGCCGTCGAGGCTCAGCTCGAAGCGGGGCTCGTGCCTGCTCAAGACATTTATTTGTGCTTCGGTCACGACGAGGAAACCCACGGCACCGGCGCCTCCGCCATCGTCGATCTCCTCGAAAGCCGGGGCGTGAAGCCCACGCTGGTGCTCGACGAGGGCGGCGCGATTGTTGACGACGTGTTCGATCAGGTCGATGCCCCCATGGCGGTGGTCGGCGTAGCCGAGAAGGGCACTGCGACACTGCGTTTGACGGTCGACCAGTCGGGTGGCCACGCCTCGACTCCCCCGAAATTTCCCGCTGCCGTTCGCCTGGCCCAGGCTATTGTTCGCCTCAATTCGCGCCCCTTCCCCTCGCGCCTGACCGCTACCGGCGCAGACCTCATGCGCTTGCTCGGCGAGCACGCGGGCGGCATGACCGGCTACCTGCTGCGCAATGTTTCGTGGACTAAGCCATTTCTTCTGCCGATTCTGGTGCGCAAGAGCGACGAGCTCGCCGCAATGATGCGCACCACTCAGGCCGTGACGATGTTGGAAGGCGGCCATGCCGTCAACGCGATGCCCGAACGGGTGAGCGCCATCATCAACGTGCGCATCGCCGTGAACTCGAGCCTCGACGAGACGCTTGCCCACGTCACGCGCGCGATCAACGACAAGCGCGTTCGGGTTTCCGTCGATTCTCCTGGCGAACCGTCGCCGGTGTCGGCTACCTCGGGCCTCGCCTGGGAGCTTCTCCGTTCCACGATCGAAAAAAGCTTCCCCGGCACAATCGTCACGCCCTACGTTCAAAATGGTGCGACCGACAGCCGCCACTTCACGCGCATCAGCAATGGTGTTTACCGCTTCACCCCCTTCGCGATGGCGCGCGAAGTGCGAGACACGCTCCATGCCCGCAACGAACGGATGCTCGTGAGCAGTTACCTCGACGGCATCGAGTTCTACCGATCGCTCATCGCGTCGCTTTAGGGCCGTGCGCGGCGGAGCACTCCGCCGCGTATTTAGCGGCGTGGTGCGAAGGGCAGTGAGTTCGAGTCGCTGACTTCTTTCGCGATCCAGGTGCCGAGTTCGGCCGGACGATCGGTGACGATTCCGTCAACGCCTAGGGCCACGGCATCCGACCACGTGTCAGAGTCGTTGAGGGTGTAGATCAATATGCCCAAACCGGCATCATGAACCTGCTGCACGAGTTCGGGGTTGCGCGTGATGGCGCTCTTGCTCGTTACGAGGGCGACGGCTCCCGCCGCGGCGGCCAGCTTGGCCGGGTCGCCCACAATGTCGCGCACGATGAGCATGCCGGGCAGTTCAGGGCTCACGCGCTGCACCGCTTGGAGCGTCATGATGTCGAAGCTGCCCAGAATGACGTGATTGGTCACGCCGTTGCGAGCGATGAGATCGGCCACGAGCGCCACTTGCTCGTCAGTCCACGAGCCTTTGAGCTCGAGGATCGCATTCTTGGTTGACCAGCGCAGCACGTTGAGAAACTGCTCGAGGGTCGGCACCGTCGCGCCGGCAAATTCTTCACCAAACCACGAGCCGGCGTCGAGGGCCGAGAGTTCTTCGTAGGTGTACTTCCACACCGGTCCGGTGCCATTCGTGGTGCGATCGACGGTCCAGTCGTGCATGAGCACGGGCACTCCGTCGGCCGTGAGCTGAACGTCGGTCTCGACGTAGTCGGCTGCGCTGTCGAGCGCGAGGCTCAAGGCTTCGAGAGTGTTCTCAGGCGCTACCGTCTTGTCACCGCGGTGACCGGCAATGAAGGCGGCCTCCCCCGGCGATTTGAGCGAGGTGAACGCGCCGACGGCATGCACCCGAACGACGTTGGCGTTCAGCACGAGCGCCAGGGTGATGGCGGTGACAATCGTGGCCGCTAGGGCCGCTCGCCGCGCTCGAAGATGATGTTTCGGTTGTTCCAGGTTCTGCGATGTCGCCATTGACTCGCCATCCTTGTGTCGGGTTGCCGCACGTTCGCGGTGACCCCACTATAGCGAGCCTGTTACCAATCCGTTACCTTATTGGCGAATTACTTGAGGCGTGTCTCGATGGCCTCGCGATGAGGGATCGACGGCACTGCGCCGTGGTTCTCTACCGAGATGGATGCCGCGGCTCCCGCGAAGCGCAGGGCGTCATCCAACATCATGCCCTCCACCACTCCCGCGGCGAAGGCACCGCAGAAGGTATCCCCTGCGCCAGTGGCGTCGACCGCGGTGACGCGATGAGCCGGAACGATGACGGGCTCGGAGCCCACACGGTGAAGCGCGGCACCCTTGGAGCCGAGCGTGACGATGACCGTCGACACCAGACCGAGCAGGCGTTCGCCAATGCCATCGAGTTCGTCAGAAAGACCGTTGTCCTTGGCGAGCTCGGCAGCTTCGTGTTCGTTCACGATGAGGATGTCGAGGTTCTCAAGAAGCTCTGCGGGCAGCGCCTGAATAGGGGCGGCGTTCAGAATTACCTTCGTACCGACAGCCCGGGCGATCTTCGCCGCGGAAATTACGGTGGCCAGCGGGATTTCGAGCTGCATGACCAGCGCGGATGCCGCACTGATCGCTGCGGAGTCAGCGGCCGTGAGGTCGGCGACATCGGTGTTCGCTCCGGCCTCAACGATGATCGTGTTCTCGCCCGTGTTGTCGACCGCGATGAGGGCGGTTCCGGTGGGCTTGCCGGTGGTCTTGAGGTGAGTGACGTCGATTGAGTCTGCGGCGAGCCCCGAGCGCACCATTTCACCGAAGCCATCGTCACCGACAGCTCCCACAAACGTCGTCGCGACGCCGGCGCGCGCGGCAGCGACAGCTTGGTTCTGGCCCTTGCCGCCCAGAGCGGTGTTCAAGCTGCGCGACAGCACGGTTTCGCCCGGCGAGGGGATGCGGTCCACTCGAAAGACCTGATCAATGTTTGCGCTACCAACGACGACGATTCCAGACATTAGTCAAAAGTAACGCATTACGACCACGCGTGGGGTTTATTTCGCGCCAGAATCCGATTCTGCTGCCGCAACGATGCGGTTGACCATTCCGCTGAAAATCACGCCGTGGAATGGCAGGATTGCAGCCCAGTACAGTCGCCCGCCGAGTCCGCTCGGAAAGAACACCGCGCGCTGGCGATAGAACGCTCCGTCTTCGCCGCGATCTTCGACGCCCAGTTCAAGCCACGCTCGGCCCGGCAACTTCATCTCGGCGCGCAGCCGCAAGCTGTGCCCGCGCTCGATGCTCTCCACGCGCCAGAAGTCCAAGGCGTCGCCCGTGTTCAAAGTGGTCGGATGACGGCGGCCACGGCGCAGGCCGACCCCGCCAACCAGCTTGTCGAGCCAGCCACGCAGAGCCCACGCCAGCGGGAACGAATACCACCCGTTCTCGCCGCCGATCCCCTCGACCACAGCCCACAGCGCTTCCGCAGAAGCGGGCGTCGCGCGTTCGCGCAGGTCGGTGTACACAGTGTGACCGGTCCATTCCGGGTCACTCGGGATGGGGTCGCTTGGCGCGCCAACGACGGTGGCGTCTTGCCAGCTCGTTTCGACTTCGCCGTCGCCCATCTTTACGAGAGCTAAGCGAACGGAAGCACGATAGCTCGTGAGTCCGCCCTCGGGCTCAGGGATAAACTCTGAGACCGACTCGTCGCGAACGACACAGTCAAACTGCAGCGACTCGATGATCGGCACCGCCAGCAAGCGCGGGATCGGCGTCACCAGGTTGACCCACTGCGAAGCAAGCCACGGGGTGAGCACGGGAAGAGATGCGATGGGGCGCTGGTGAAGCCCCGCCTCGAGGGCGTAACCGTTCATCATCTGGCCGTAGCGCAGCACATCCGGTCCACCAATATCGAAACTGCGGTTGAGGTCGTCGGGCAGATCGAGCGCCGACACCAAGTAGTAGAGAACGTCGCGCACGGCGATCGGCTGAATGAAGTTGCGCACCCATTTCGGGGCAGGCATATAGGGCAGCACCTCGGTGAGGTGGCGGATCATCTCGAAGGATGCCGAACCAGATCCAATCACGACTCCCGCGTTGAACGCGATCGTCGGCACGCCCGATTCAAGGAGGATGTTGCCGACCTCAGCTCGGCTGCGCAAGTGTCGGCTGAGCTCAGAGATGTCGCCCTCGGGGTGCAGGCCGCCCAGATAGACGATGCGGGAGACTCCCGCTTTCTTCGCCGCTGTGGCCACGTTCGTGGCCGAGAGCTTCTCGGTCTTTTCGAAGTCACCGGCGGCGCCCATGGCGTGCACGAGGTAGTAAAGCGCGTCTACTCCGTCGACGGCGTCGACGAGGCTGTCAGCGTCGGTGAGATCCCCCACGATGACTTCGACATCGTCGCTCCACGGCACATCGCGCAGCTTGCGCGGATTGCGCACAAGCACCCGCACACTGTGCCCCGCCTCGATGAGTCGAGGCACCAGTCGGCCGCCGAGGTATCCAGTTGCTCCAGTTACAAGAACGCGCATTCCGTAACCCTAGGCAGGGCCGCTGGGAAGCAGCGCACAGTTAGCTCGGTATCCGCCGCTGCTCTATTACTGACGGGCTCGACGCGCTACCGGTCGGCGCGATTTGATTCGACGCCAGAACAGGAACCAGGCCGCACCACCGACGGCAAGGATGCTGAAGAAGATTGTCCACGCGATCCAGGTGTAGTCGGGCTTCGCACCGTACACACTCGCTTGCAGTTCAGCTTGAGTGAGTGTCGGCGCTGCATCGGCATCGACTTGCCCCACGGTGCCTTCGCCAGCCGAGCTATCAGAGGACCCATCCGAGCCAGAGGACGATTCCGCCGAATCGCTCGCGCTCGGCGTTGCGGTGGGGGTCGGAGTTGCTGTTTCACTCGGATCATCCGCCGGCTCTGCCTTTGGTTCCGGCGCTGCAGCGGCAGGAGCGCTGGGGCCGGTGTGGCCGGTGTAGGTGGCAAACACCTGCACGCCCCACGTCGTTCCACCGCTCGAGTAGAACGCGATTCCGATGTCGGTGAACGCCCCCAGAATGTTCTCCCGATGGCCCTGAGACGCCATCCAGCCATCGTGCATGGCCTGTGCCGTGCGATATCCCTGCGCCACATTCTCGCCGGCAGAACGCCAGCCCGCCGGAATCTGCGTGGAGTAGTCGGGGTTGTGCGACATCGTGCTGCTCGCCGCCATCTTCTTGGCCCAGGCCAGAGCGACGGCGTCCATGTCCGCATTCCGAATGAGTCCCTGCTGACCGTTATCCCACCGGGCCTGATTAACAAGACCGTGGATGGTGTCAGCCTCGGCAGCTGAAGCGGGGGCAGCAGCGGCGACGGGGACTAAGAAAATCGCGAGAAGAAGGGCAAAAAATCCGCTGGCGATACGAGAGGGAGTGTGGCGTGAAAAAATCATTACTCAGCAAGTATCCGTAGATACGCGCGCTGGGCAACCCCCACGCCACACCTCTCGGCTAAATCAGAGACTTCGTGTGCCAGACCGTCTTCGTTTCGGTCCACTGAACGATGCGTTCGATGGACGGTGCGGGAACTCCCACGACCGGGCCTGAGACGCGCTTGAGCGTGTCGGCAGCCGCGATTTGAAGGTCAACCCACTCGAGCTGTTCTGCTCCGGCAAGGTCGAGACCATTGACATCCGCGTGGCTCGCAAGCCACGGCGCAATCTCGGCGGGCGAGCCCGTGAGGATGTTGACGGCTCCCCCGGGAACGTCACTCGTAGCGAGAACCTCAGAGAGGCTGATCGCACTGAGCGGAGCGTTCTGGTGGGCGACGACGACAACGGTGTTACCGCTGACGAGAGCCGGAGCGATGACGCTCACGAGGCCCAGTAGCGACGACGAGTCCTGCGGAGCAACGATGGCAATGACACCACTGGGCTCGGGAGTCGAGAGGTTGAAGTACGGGCCAGACACCGGGTTTCCGTTTCCGGCAACCTGCACGTACTTGTCAGCCCAACCGGCGTACCACACCCACGCATCGATAGCGGTGTCGACCTGAGTGGTCGCTGCCGACTTCGAGAGTGATTCGGTAGCCATGAGCTCGTCGACGAACTGCTCGCGACGACCCTCCAAGAGCTCAGCAATGCGGTAGAGCACCTGGCCGCGGTTGTAGCCCGTGGCGCCCGACCAACCGTTGACGGCCGCGCGGGCTGCAACAACAGCATCCCGAGCATCCTTGCGGCTAGCGAGCGAGGCATTCGCGAGGAACGCCCCCTTCTTGGTTGTCACTTCATAGGTGCGGCCGCTTTCGCTGCGCGGAAACTTGCCACCGATGTAGAGCTTGTAGGTCTTAGGAACCGTGAGACGGGTCATTTCTTGCCACCTTTCGTGACGGCGGGCGCGGCCCATCCAGCGGATTCTAGGTAAGCGGCCAGTCCGTGACGGCCACCCTCGCGGCCGTAGCCACTCTCCTTGTAGCCACCGAACGGCGACGCAGGATCGAAACGGTTGAACGTATTGGCCCAGATGACACCGGCGCGCAGCTTGTCAGCCACGGCGAGGATGCGTGAGCCCTTATCGCTCCAGATGCCCGCAGACAGCCCGTAAGGGGTGTTATTGGCCTTGGCGATGGCCTCGGCCGGCGTGCGGAACGTCAGAACGCTCAGAACCGGCCCGAAGACCTCTTCGCGAGCGATACGGCTCGAGGTCGAGACGTTCGTGAAGATCGTCGGAGCGAACCAGAAACCGTTCTCGGGGATCGCGCAATCGGCGGTCCAGCGCTCGGCGCCTTCGGCTTCGCCGACGTTGCTGAGTTCGCGGATGCGGTCGAGCTGAGCCTTGGAGTTGATCGCACCGATGTCGGTGTTCTTGTCGAGCGGGTCGCCCATGCGCAACGTAGAGAGTCGCGCCTTGAGGCGATCGACGACCTCGTCGTGGATGTTCTCTTGAACCAGAAGGCGCGAACCTGCACAGCAGACGTGACCTTGGTTGAAGAAGATGCCGTTGACGATTCCTTCGATGGCCTGGTCGATCGGAGCATCATCGAAGACGATGTTCGCGGCCTTGCCACCGAGTTCGAGGGTGACCTTCTTACCCGTTCCGGCAACCGACTTGGCGATTGCCCGGCCGACGCCGGTCGAGCCGGTGAAGGCAACCTTGTTGACGTCCGGGTGGTTGACGAGCGCCTGGCCCGTGTCTCCCGCGCCGGTAACGATGTTGACGACACCCTTGGGCAGGTCAGCCTGCTGCAGGATCTCGGCAAAGATCATCGCGCTCAGCGGCGTGGTTTCTGCCGGCTTGATCACGACGGTGTTTCCTGCGGCGAGCGCCGGAGCGATCTTCCACGCGAGCATGAGCAGCGGGAAGTTCCACGGGATTACCTGAGCGGCAACACCGAGCGACTGCGGGTTCGGTCCGAGACCGGCGTAGTCGAGTTTGTCGGCCCAGCCGGCGTAGTAGAAGAACCACGCAGCGACGAGCGGCACGTCAACGTCGCGGCTCTCCTTGATCGGCTTTCCGTTGTCGAGGCTCTCGGCAACGGCAAGCTCGCGAGCCCGCTCCTGCACGAGGCGAGCGATGCGGAAGAGGTACTTACCGCGGTCTGCGCCCGAGAGCTTCGACCAGGTGCGGTCGTAGGCCTTGCGAGCTGCAGCGACAGCGGCATCCACATCGGCGTTGTTGGCGTTGGAGATCGAGGCGATCTCCTTCTCGGTAGCCGGGGAGATCGTGGTGAACGCGTCGCCGCGGCCATCCACAAACTCACCATCGATGAAGAGACCGTAGTGCTTCTTCAGGTGCAGAACCGACGTCGATTCGGGGGCGGGAGCGTAGTCGAGAAAGCTCGGGGCCTTCGCGCTCACTGCTTTGTCATTCTCAGTCATGGTGTGCCTTAGTCAATCGTGACGTAGTCGGGGCCGGAGTAGTGGCCGGTGGTGAGCTTCTGACGCTGCAAGAGCACGTCATTGAGGAGACTCGATGCGCCGAAGCGGAAGAGGTGCGGCTGAAGCCATTCCTCGCCCACGGTCTCTGCAACGGTCACGAGGTACTTGATGGCATCTTTGGAGCTTCGGATGCCGCCAGCAGGCTTCACACCGATCTTTTCGCCGGTGAGCAGGTGCCAGTCGCGCACAACCTCAAGCATGAGCAGCGTGACGGGCAGGGTCGCTGCCGGCGATACCTTTCCGGTTGACGTCTTGATGAAGTCTCCGCCGGCCAGGATCGACAGCCACGAGGCTTTGCGCACGTTGTCGTAGGTGTTGAGTTCGCCGGTTTCCAAGATCACCTTGAGGTGAGCGTAGGTACCGTTCTCGCGGCGGCAGGCCTCCTTGACGGCCACGATCTGATCGAAGACGACACCGTACTTGCCGGAGAGGAAGGCGCCACGGTCGATGACCATGTCGATTTCGTCCGCGCCATTGGCGACGGCTTCTTTGGTGTCCATGATCTTGATCGGCAGCGACGAGCGTCCGCTCGGGAACGCGGTGGCGACGGCGGCAACGTTGATTCCGTTGTCTGAGCCGTTCGACCAGGCCGAGCCCAGGGCGTCTGCCGCGTAGGGAACCATGTCGCCATAGACGCACACTGCTGCAACCTGCGGGGTCAAGGCATCCGCGGGGTCGGGCAGCATGGCTTTTGCGGCGAGCGAGCGAACCTTGCCGGGGGTGTCTGCGCCCTCGAGCGTCGTGAGGTCGATGAGCTTGATGATGGTATCGAGAGCCCAGGCCTTTGACGTGGTCTTGATCGATCGCGTGCCCAGCCCCGCAGCACGCTGCTCAAGCCCGACCGCGTCGACGCCCGAGAGCCCCTCGAGGTGCAGCTTGAGTGACTTCTCGGTCAGATCTGAGCCGATGAGGTTGACCGCGCGCTCAGCAGGAGCGAGCGCGATGGCCTTTTCGATTGTCATGTGGTTTCCTCCAGAAGGGCGTGAGCGGTGGCCTCATCGGTGACGATGACGGAACACAACCCACTGGTAACGACGGCGCGCGCGACGTCATGTTTAGCGTCGCCAGCGACGACAAAAATTGCGTGCTCGGCAGCACGAAGCTCGTCAAGACCGAGACCGACAGTGCGCTCATCCAGAGCAGAGTCGACGATCTTGCCTGCACTGTTGATGTAGCGACCAACCACATCGCCCACGGCCCCCTTAGCGACGAGGTCATCGACATCGCTCTCGCTCAGGTAGCCGCTATCGACGTGAACCGAACTAGCACCGGCAACACCGGCGCTATACAAATAGGCGGATGCCGAAGCACCCAGAGCACGAACGCTCGCAACAGCCCGGTCGCGCTCAATCGCACGCTTCGTTTCGACCTGCTCCAGAATCGCGGGGATCGGCAGCAGCGTCGCTTGACCGTGTCCCTTCTGGGCAATGGTCACAGCAGTTTGGGCAGCGGTGCCTTGCTTGCTGTTGAGGCTCACACCACCATTGATCTGCACGACCTGCACGCCCACGGTCCAGCCGGGAGCAAGCAAGCGAGCAACCTCATCAAGCGTGCGCCCCCAACTCACACCGAGAGTGCGAGGCACAGGACGAACGGCAGCCAAGTAATCGGCAGCCGCTTGGGCCACGCGAGGGTTGACTTCTTCGTCGTCGGTGGGCAGCGGAACCACGACCGCGTCTTTCAGACCGAAGCGATCTCTCAGCTGGCGTTCGACATCCAGTCGACGGGCGCGGGGGTGAATGATCTCGATGCGAACGATGCCCGCTTCACGGGCGCGGGTAAGAAGGCGGCCCACTTTCCAGCGGGTTATACCGAGAAGAGCGCCGACTTCGTCTTGAGTCTTGTTCTCTTCGTAGTAGAGCTCGGCAACGCGCACGGCCAATAGCTCGGTTGATTCATCCACTGCTGCCTCCTCCCTCAACGATAGAGTCCTGCACACCGTGCTGCAACATATGCAGTAGTGCTTGCTCACATGAGCAGACACGGGGAGCAGCGAGTGCGCACATGCGCAGCCAACACCCCGAACCTGAACACCACACGAACGGGAGTCTGTGGGCGCAGCACTCCCCCTGCACCCAATAAGGTGGATGCCGTGACCACCACCACATCGAATCGCTATGCCCTCGCCATTGATATTGGCGGAACCAAAGTCGAGGCTGCCCTCGTCGACCCGAACGGTGTCGTCCTTGCGACAAGCCGCTTCCGCGCGCCCACGGGCCGCGCATCGTCGAGCGAGCAACTTGCCGAGAGCGTGCGCACGGTCGTGCGCCAATCGACCGCCGCTCTGCCCGAAGGCGCTGAACTCCTCGGCGTCGGCATCGGTAGCGCCGGCCCCATCTCGGTATCGCGCGGCGAAGTATCGCCCCTCAACTTGCCCGCCTGGCGCGACTACGGCGTGCGCGCGCTCGTCGAAGCAGAGCTCCCCGGAACTTCGGTAGCCCTTCGCGGCGATGGAAACTGCATCGCCCTGGCCGAACACTGGATTGGTGCTGCTCAGGGAGTGAAGTACTTCATGGGCATGGTCGTCTCGACCGGCGTTGGCGGCGGTCTCATTCTTGACAACCAGCTCATCGACGGCCCCACCGGCAACGGCGGCCACTTCGGTCACGTCGAAGTCGGCGGAGAAACCGTAGTGTGCGGCTGCGGCGGAACCGGCTGTGTCGAAGCGGTTGCCTCAGGCCCCAAAACTGTCGAATGGGCGCGAGCCCAAGGCTGGACCGGCTCGACCGGTGAAGAACTTGCCGCAGACTACGCCGCTGGGAACGACATCGCGATCAGCGCCGTACGTCGCTCGGCTCGTGCCGTCGGCCACGGAATTGCGTCAGCAACGGCCCTCGTTGACCTCGAACTCGTCGCCATCGGCGGCGGCTTCTCGCACGTGGCCGCCGACTACATCGACCTCGTTGCCGAAGCGATCACCGACCGCGCACCGTTCCCCTTCATCACGAAGGTGCGCGTCGTGGCATCCGGGCTATCCAGCGATGGCCCGTTGATCGGCGCTGCCGCTCTCGTGCATCACCCGGAGCGACTGAGCACGTCTGCACTCAGCTCGAGCTAGTCCTCGAGCGCCCCTACAGCAATCCCTAGTTCGTCTTCGACGAAGCTCGGGCGCGCCAGCATTACGGCACTGATGAGCGCCAGCAAGCTCGAGACGAGCAAGAACATCAACGGCCAGACCCAGCCACCGCTCAGTTCACGAACGAGCGCGACGGCGAAGGGGCCGAGAGCGGCAACCGTGTAGGCCACGCTCTGCACGAAACCGCTCAGCGCCGCTGATCCCTGATGACTGCGCGTGCGCAGGTTGATAAGCACGAGGCAGAGCGGGAACAGAATGGTGCCGAACCCGACGAGCACGACCCACAGCCATGTAAGCGTTGACGGGATGAAGGCGAGCCCAAGATAGCCGATGGCCCCGGCAAACACTCCCCCGGCCATGACGGCGCCAATGTTCGAGACCTTGCTGGCCAGAATCGGACTCAGGATGCCCAGCGGAATGCCAATGAGGCCGAAGAGCGAAAGCATCGCGCCCGCCTCGACGGGAGTGAACCCCGCTGATTCGATCAAAATCTCGGGCAACCAGGCGAAGAACGAATAGAACCCGATCGACGAGACGCCAAACGCAATCGTGATTGCCCACGCCGTGCGCGACTTGGCCACAGCCCACACCGAGATGCTGGATGCCACCGGGACCACTGTCGCGTCAAGGGCAGCGTTGCGCTTCACGCGACGGCCGCGCACCGTGAGCACAAGCCACGGGACGAAGGCCGTGAGCGCGAGCACTGCCCACACTGCGACGGATGCCCGCCAACCAGCGACCTCAGCCACCGGAGCCGCGAAGAAGGCAGGGATGGCGGCGCCCAAGGAGATGAGCATGACGTAACCACCGGTCACCGTCGCGAGACGGTCCGGGAAGTACTTCTTCACGGCCGGGGGCAGCAACACGTTACCGACGCCCATACCCGCAAGCGCGATGAGGCTACCGAGCGCCAAAAGAATGTAGTTGTCGCTGACCGCACGAAGCGCAGAGCCGGCAACCATGGCGGCCGCTGCAATCAGCAGACTCGCGTCGAGGCCGCGGGCGCGAGCGAGAGCCGGAGCGGCAAGTCCGGCGATTGCAAAGGCAATCGGAGGCAGCATCCCGAGCACGCCAAGCCCGAGGCTGGAGATCGGAATGTCGTTCTCAATGATGCCGATAATCGGCGAGATGGCGGCAACCGCGGTGCGCACGTTCAGCGCGACGAAAAGGATGCCAGCAAGCGCAAGAAGGCGCCCCCTCCAGAGGGTGCGCGTGGGGGTAGTCATTCGCACGAGTCTACGGTGCGAAAACACCAACCCCTACGATGGTGGATATCGCCGACAACTCGTGTCGGCTGATATCTCAGGGAGACACACATGGGTAACAGCGGATTCGACCTCGGAGACATCGGCGACGTTGTCGGCGGCCTCGTTCAGGGTAAGGGCCTCGACACCGACGCTCTCGAGCCCATTTGGGAAGGCATCCAGCCGACGCTGCAGGGACTCGACACCGACACCATTCTCGAGACCATCGCCAACTGGGCGAAGGACCTCAACCTGCCCCTCATCGGCGATGTCCCCGACGACATCGTGGAGAACCTCAAGAACGGCGTAAAGGTTCCGCTCAACAAGCTCATCAAGGGCTAGTCGTACGACCTACTTCTTGGGCGTCTCTTTCGCGGGGACGCCCAAGATTTCTCTCACGGCGACCTCGTCGAGACACATCTGATCGATGAGGGCTTCAACCGTTGTGTACTTGACCATCCCGCGCACATATTCGACGAATTCGATCTCGACTCGCTTGCCGTAAATGTCGAAATCTTGGTCGAGAGCGTGGGCTTCTACTTGCTTCTCAGGCACCCCGTCAAAAGTCGGGTTGTTGCCGATAGAGACAGCGGCGGCGAAGCGAACGCCGTCAACCACGAGCCACGCGGCGTAGACGCCATCGGCCGGAATGAACCCTTCCGAGTTGCGATCGAGATTAGCGGTCGGATACCCGAGCTCGCGCCCGCGCTGTTGGCCGAGCACGACGACGCCCCTCACAGAGTGAGCTGCCGTGAGCAACTGCGCAGCCTCAGCCACCCGACCTTCCGACAGCAGTTCACGCACGAAAGTGGACGAGACCCGGCGGCCCTCTTCGAGAGCGATGTCGTCAATGACGACAACCTCGAAGCCATGCACTTCGCCCAGTTCGCGCAGTAGTGCCACGTCGCCAGCGCCGCGAGCGCCGAAGCGGAAATCAGCACCGACAAGAACAACCTTCGTGTCGAGCGCCCCGGCGAGTACCGTCGAGACGAAGTCCTCGGCCGAGACCTCGCTGAGCGCCCGGTCAAAGGTCAGCACGAGCGAGCCGTCGACGTCGGTCGTGGCCAGACGCTCAAGCTTTTGTTCCTTGCTCAGCAAGGGTTGCGGGCATGCAGCGGGGTTCAGCAAGCTCATGGGGTTGCGATCGAACGTGACCACGACCGAACGCAATCCGCGGTCAGCCGCGACCTCACGCAGACGCGCGAGCACGGCACGGTGACCGCTGTGCACGCCGTCGAACTTGCCGATCGTGATGGCGACCGGGCCGTACGCCTCGGGTACGGCATCCAGTGATTCGAAGAGATCCATATCAGCGACGCCCCTCAGCGATACGTACCCGGTACAGCCAGATAAGGCCAAGCACGGGAAGAGCGAGTGGGATGAAGAGGTAGCCAGCTCCAAAAGCCGACCAGACGGTGTCTGCTGGGAACAGCACGGCATCCACGAGGCTGAGCGTGCCGACTGTGATAACTCCTACAAGTTCAAACACGATCGCGACAACGGCAACTCGATACCACGTGCGCCCCGAACGGATCAGCGCAACAGTCGCAACGATGTACACGAGCCCGGCTACCGCCGACAAGAGATAGGCGAAGGGAGCCTCGTCAAACTTCGTCGCAATCTGAAACAGCGAACGCGCGGTAGCGCCCAACGCCATCACGGCGTAGACGGCAATGAGTACTCGGCCAATACCCGAGGCAGTCGAAGAACGTGTGCTTGTCATCTCTCTCAACTTTAGGCGCTCTTGGCTAGGCCAATTGCACAAACCAGATCTGGCTCATGCGGTAGACCATCACAGCGATCGACAAACACGCGACCCCCAGAATCACGGTGCTCCAGCGGTTGCGTTCGATGAGGCCCCACATAACGGCGGCGGGTGGAATCAGGATGGCCGACACCAGGTAGATCCAGAACTCAAGGGCGCTACCGGTAGCCACGTTGCCCAAGAAAGGAGCGACGATGGCCATGACGAGCTGCACGATCAGCAGTGCTTCAACGAGGAGCGTTGCCCCCAAGGAATAATCGTTGGGCGTGACCTTGGCAAAGCCGGCGATAACGGCGGCCGTTCCGGCCAGAACCGCAATGACTACTTGCACCCACACAAA
The DNA here is from genome assembly GCF_002797685.1 of Salinibacterium amurskyense. Lineage (GTDB taxonomy): Bacteria > Actinomycetota > Actinomycetes > Actinomycetales > Microbacteriaceae > Rhodoglobus > Rhodoglobus amurskyensis. The sequence goes on along the minus strand of NZ_PGFH01000003.1, from coordinate 139,208 downwards.
CCACTCAACCATTGTTCGGGGTTCCTTCCTCAGAAGCGGGCTCGCCCTCAGTAGCAGTATGCTCCTGAGGTTCGAGAGGCTGCGCATCGCGCGGGAAATTAGAGAGCACGCGGGCGCGCCCATCAACGATGTGGATGAGCCCCTGAAGGCGACCATCGGGCGCGAGCGCGGCGATGGGTGATGCTTGCTGCGGTTCAAGCGCGATTCGCTTGCCGTCGGAGAGATCTTTCGACTGCTCGGCATCCAGCTGCACGGTCTCGAAAAGTTGGGCAGCGACCACGGCAGGAGCAACCAACTGCGTCTCCAGATCGGAATCGAGAGCGCTCGCGTTCTCCACAGAGAACGGGCCAACCTTGGTGCGGCGCAACACCGTCAGGTGCCCACCGACGTTGAGCGCCTCGCCGAGGTCACGAGCCAGTGCCCGGATGTAAGTGCCCGACGAACAATCGACCAGAACCTTTAGATCGATGAACTCTCCGCGCGCGGTCTCGAGCACTTCGAAGCGAGAAACAGTGACCGTGCGCTCTGCGAGAACGACGTCTTCGCCTGCTCGCGCCAGAGTGTACGCACGCTTGCCATCAACCTTGATGGCGCTGACGGAACTCGGGCGCTGCGAAATAGCTCCGGTGAGGTTGGCGACGGCGTGCGCGATGTCTTCGTCGCTGACAGCGGCGAGAGCCGCGGCATCCACCGGTTCAGAAAGCTCGCCTTCGGCGTCGTCGGTGGTGGAGGATGCTCCCAGTCGAATCGTCGCGGTGTACTGCTTATCGAGGCCGACGAGGTAGGTGAGTAGTCGCGTGGCGTTGTTCGCCCCGAGAACGAGGAGCCCTGTCGCCATCGGATCGAGAGTGCCAGCGTGCCCAATTTTGCGGGTGCCGACCGACTTGCGGGCGCGCGAGACAACGCCGTGACTCGTGATGCCCTGGGGCTTGTCGACAAACAAGATTCCACTGGCAGGATTGCGCGGCGGCTTAGCCATGCGATTCCCTCCACCCTGGCGACCCCGGATGGGTAGCCCATCAACTTTAGCCAATTCTGACGCCGCCTACGCGCGCGTGTCCCTGCACCGCCCTGACGAGATATCTTCATCCGCTGCGCCTAGACTGCCGCTATGCGAATCGGCATTATTGGGGCAGGTGCCGTCGGCGGCGCAATTGCAGGATTACTCGCGCGCGCCGGCAATGATGTCGAAGTCACGGCACGTGGCGCCCACCTCCACACCATTCGAGAGTCAGGCCTCACGCTCACAGGAGCGTGGGGCGATAGCGTGTCCCGGGTCCGTGCCGCCGCAACCCTCAGCCGCGTCAACGAACTCGTCATCGTGGCCACGAAAGCGCACGACGCCGAACAAGCCCTTCGCGACAATATTCGTTTCGTGCGCGATGTTCCTGTCGTCATCTTCCAGAACGGTCTCGACTCCCTCGAAACCGCTGCCCACGCCTCGCCGCGATCCGACATCATTGGCGGGCTCGCCACCTTCGCCTCCTCGTTCCTCTCCCCCGGCACCATCCACGTGACTGCTGCGGGCCCGAGTTACCTCGGCGTTGCCGGCGACAACGACGTGCCTGCTCGCTACGCCGCTGACGTGCTCAACGCCGTTATGCCCACCTTTGCCGTGCCGAACTTTCGCGGTGCTCAGTGGACCAAGCTCGTCATCAATCAGGTCAACGCGCTCCCCGCCATTACCGGACTCAGCGTGCAACAGGTCATCGCCGACGCCCGGCTGCGTCGCATCATGACCGCAAGCATGCGCGAGACCGCCAAGATCGCTCTCGCCCAAGGAATCCGTTTCGAGACCCTCCAAGGACTCTCCCACCGTCGCCTGCGCAAGCTTGCGAGTTCGCCACTGTGGTTGGGCCAGCTCATCCCGCGGGCGATGAGCCGGCGCATGGGCCGTACCCCGAACCCTGGCTCCACCCTGCAGAGCATTCGTCGCGGCCAACCGAGCGAGGTGGATGCCCTCAACGGTGCCGTAGTGCGAGCAGCGCAAGAAAGTGGTCGCGAAGCTCCCGTGAACGCGCTCATGGTCGAGCTTGTGCACGACGTCGAAGCCACCGGCAACTTCCTGAGCATCGACGACGCCGTAGCACGGTTTGCCGCCGCAACACAGCAGTGACCGCTGCTGCACCTGCGCCGGATCGCGCTGAACTTTCGCGCCAGATTCGCGAGTGGTTTGCTGAAGCCGGGCGTGACCTGCCCTGGCGTCACGACGATTTTGGCGCGTGGGGCATTCTCGTCAGCGAGATCATGCTGCAGCAGACTCCCGTGGTGAGGGTGATCCCTCGCCTCGAGCAGTGGCTTGAGCGGTGGCCGACGCCCGCAGCGCTTGCTGCTTCTGCTCCAGGCGATGCGGTGCGAGCGTGGGAGCGCCTTGGCTATCCCCGACGCGCCCTCAATTTGCATGCCGCGGCGACCGCGATCGCTGAGCAGCACGACAACGTGGTGCCCGAAGACGTGCCGACCCTCTTGGCGCTGCCCGGCATCGGCGACTACACCGCACGGGCTGTGGCCGCTTTCGCCTACGGGCACCGGCATCCGGTGGTCGACACCAATGTGCGACGAGTCATCGCTCGAGCTGTAGATGGCGTTGGGGAGGCCGGTCCTCCGTCGACCAAGCGCGATCTCGCAGCAATGGAACTCCTGCTCCCCGAGGAACGTGCTGCCGCTCAAGCAACGAACGCCGCCGTCATGGAGCTCGGCGCTATTGTCTGCACCGCCAAGAAGCCGCTGTGCGAGCAATGCCCCGTACGTGATCTCTGTGCGTGGCGTACCGCGGGCTACCCGGCCTACGAGGGCAAGAAGCAGGTCGTGCAGAAGAAGTTTGAAGGCTCGGATCGCCAGGTGCGCGGGCTCATTCTCGCCGAGCTGCGCGCGAGCGATATCCCCGTGACGGCAGCCGAAATTGAGCAGGTCTGGGCGGATGCCGCCCAGCGAGAGCGCGCACTGGCTGGGCTTCTGAAAGACGGACTCGCCGTCGCCGAAGGCTCGGGCTACGTTCTGCCCTAGGGCGACCGCTGAGGAGCACACAAACCGCTTAGGCGGCCTGAAGGAGAACGCTTAAGCGTTACCGCTGACGTAGTGACCGTCTTCGTCATCATCGTCGTCGTCGAAGCCAGCGGCCTCTTCTTCGGCGGCGATGTCGCGCGGCTTCACGTAGGGGTCTTCGTCTCCCGCGTACTGAGCGGTCTTCTTGAGCGCCTCAACAGAAGCATCACGCTTGTGCGCTTCGGTGAGAAGCGAGTCGATGAGCGCCGCGTTCTCGGGGATGCCATCGGCAATGAACTGAATCGACGGAGTGAGACGCGCGGTGAGGTTCTTTCCCACTTCGCGGCGCACGAGCCCGGTCGCCGACTGAAGAGCGGCGGCACTTTCGGCACGTTCTTCGTCGCTGCCGTAGACCGTGTAGAACACGGAGGCGTGCTGGAGGTCGCCGGTTACCCGAACGTCAGTGATGGTCACGAAACCCAAGCGAGGATCTCTGATGCCACGCTCAAGCGTCTTGGCAACGATTACCTTGATGCGGTCCGCCATTTTCGCGGCGCGAGCTGCGTCAACCATCTCTACTCCTTCTATAACGTTCACTGCCTCGGGGTGTACCGAGGCGTTGACGGCAACCTGAGCAGGAAGCTTGCGGAGCCTGTGTAGCTCCGCTTCCTGCTCAGGTTGCCGTCAGAAGCCAACAGGCTAGACCCGCGGCTTTTCCTTCATTTCGATTGTCTCGATCTCGTCACCGATTTGGATGTCGTTGAACTTACCAAGACCGATACCGGCTTCGTAGTCGGTACGAACTTCAGTGACGTCATCCTTGAAGCGACGCAGCGAGTCGATAGCGAGGTTGTCGCCAACGACGACACCTTCGCGGATAACTCGTGCCTTGGCGTTTCGCGTGATCGTTCCCGAGCGCACGATGACACCAGCGATGTTTCCGACCTTGGAGGAGCGGAAGATTTCGCGGATCTCTGCAACACCCGACTGCACTTCTTCGAATTCCGGCTTGAGCATGCCCTTGAGCGAGCTCTCGACGTCTTCGAGTGCGGCGTAGATGACCGAGTAGAAACGTACGTCGACACCTTCGCGAACGGCGCGCTCGCGTGCCTTCGGGTCGGGGCGAACGTTGAATCCAATGATGATGGCGTTGTCGACGGTCGCGAGGTTGATGTCGCTCTCGGTGACAGCACCCACACCACGGTGGATGATGCGCAGCTGTACGGAATCGTCGACCTCGATCTTGAGGAGCGACTCTTCGAGGGCTTCAACAGCACCCGATACGTCACCCTTGATGATGAGGTTGAGCGATTCGACCTTGCCGTCTTCGAGGGCCTTCGTGAAGTCCTCGAGGCTGATGCGCTTGCGGCTACGAGCCAGCAGGGCGTTACGCTCTGCTGCTTCGCGCTTCTCAGCGATCTGGCGAGCCATACGGTCGTCATCGGTAACCAAGAACACGTCGCCGGCCTTGGGTACGGAGGTCAGACCGAGCACTGCAACGGGGCGCGAAGGCTCCGCATGAGTAACCGATTCGCCGTTTTCGTCGAACATTGCACGAACGCGACCGTAAGCGGTACCCGCAACGATGGGGTCTCCCACTTCAAGCGTTCCCGACTGGATGAGCACGGTAGCAACAGCACCGCGACCCTTGTCGAGCTTGGCTTCAATCGCGACACCACGAGCATCCTTGTTGGGGTTTGCGCGCAGGTCGAGTCCGGCATCCGCCGTCAGGAGCACAGCATCAAGCAGCTCGGTGATACCGACGTTGTTGAGCGCCGAAACGTCCATGAACATCGTGTCTCCACCGTATTCTTCGGCAACGAGGCCGAATTCGGTGAGCTGCTGGCGAACCTTTGCGGGGTTGGCGCCTTCTTTATCGATCTTGTTGATCGCGACAACGATCGGAACGTTGGCTGCCTGAGCGTGGTTGAGTGCTTCAACCGTCTGGGGCATGATTCCGTCGTCTGCTGCAACCACGAGGATCGCAACGTCGGTTACTTGAGCACCACGAGCACGCATTGCGGTGAACGCTTCGTGACCCGGGGTGTCAATGAACGTGATCGGACGTTCGATACCGTCGTGCTCCTTGACGACCTGGTACGCACCAATGTGCTGCGTGATGCCACCGGCTTCGCCAGCAACAACGTTGGCGTTACGAATGGAGTCGAGCAGCTTGGTCTTACCGTGGTCGACGTGACCCATGACCGTGACAACGGGAGGGCGAACGACGAGTTCATCGTCCGATTCGTCTTCCAGCTCTTGGTCGAGGTCCATGTCGAAGCCGAGCAGCAGTTCGCGGTCTTCTTCTTCAGGCGAGACCATTTCGATCTTGAACCCGAGCTCCTCGCCCAGGATGTCGAAGGTCGCCTCATCGAGGGACTCGGTTGCTGTCGCCATTTGTCCCAAGTGGAACAGAACGGTGACGAGGTTTCCGGGGCTCGTGTCGATCTTGTCGGCGAAATCGGTGATCGAGGCACCACGACGAAGGCGAATTACTTCCTTGCCGTTTCCGCGCGGGACGCTAACGCCACCAAGCGAAGGTGCTTCTCTCAGTTCGAACTCTGCCCGCTTCGCCCGCTTCGACTTACGTGCCTTGCTCTTGCCGCCACCGCGACCGAAGGCACCTGCGGTACCTCCACCGGGACCACGGCCGCGGCCGCCTCCTGGTGCACGGTTAGGACCAAAGTTGTTCGGTGCTCCACCGGGACGGAATCCGCCACCAGCTGCGCCGGGACGGGCACCAGCACCTGCTCCACCGGGACCGCCGGGGCGCTGACCGAAGCCACCGGGACGCTGGCCCTGGCCAGGTCCACCGGGACGCGGAGCGCCGGGGCGCGGCGAACCGGGACGCGGAGCGCCCGGACGAGGTGCACCGGGACGCGGTGCGCCCGGACGAGGAAGTCCGGGGCGAGGTGCGCCGGGACGAGGAATTGAACTTGCACCGCCGGCGGGTGCCGGACGACCCATTCCCTGGTTAGAGGCGAAGGGGTTGTTTCCCGGACGGGGCGTACCCGGACGAGGAACGGCGGAGGGGCTCGGCGCGTCGGCCGCTCCCTTGGGCTTCGCACCAGACTCGGCGGAAGCCTTCTCAGCAGCTGCCGCCTTCTCGGCGGCAAGAGCCTGTGCTTGACGCTCAGCGACCGTCAACGGAGCGGGAACCGCTCCCTCTTCTGGCTCGCGAGGCTGCTCAGGTTCTGGTGCCGCAGCGGGTGCTTCCTCAGCAACGTTCGCCGGGGTCGGTGCACTGGGCATGGGGGTCTTCGGCTTAGGCGTCGCTTTCGCGGCGGCCTTGGGTGCGGCCTTCGGAGCAGCCTTGGGCTTCTCTTCTGCGGCCGGTGCCTTCGCGGCGTCAGCCTCGAGAGCAGCCTTCAACCGTCGGGCGACGGGGGGCTCAATGCTCGAGGATGGGCCCTTAACGAATTCGCCCATTTCTTTGAGCTTCGCTAGGGCAGCCTTACTATCGACGCCAGCTTCGGCGGCGACTTCGTGTACGCGTGGTTTTGCAGCCACTTTTCTCCTGTCTGGGTCTGCTCCCAGACAGGGGCAGACCACTAATTACGGACGGAACTCATTTCGAGCCGCTCATTAGTTGTCCATAGGTCAATCAGCCTGTTCGTTAGGGGACATCGGTTGATGTCCCGCCTCATATTCAGCTAACACTGAAAGAAGTGTTCCGGTATCTAGCGGTGGATCCACCTTCAACGCACGCGCAAAAGCTCTGCGTTTTACTGCAGACTCAAAACACGAAATTGTGGGATGAAGCCACGCACCGCGACCCGGAAGTGTGGCCGATTGGTCGGCCACCACCGCACCGTGAGATGCGACAACCCTCAGTAACGAGGTTCTGCTGGCGCTCGCGCGACAGCCAACACACGTTCTTACTGCATCCATAATACCCCTACTCTGCAATCGCGCACTCCCCCGCGCCCATCAGGAGCGCGGGCAGCGGCGCAACGCACCCGGTCACCCCCGCCGCACACTGGCGAGCGGGGCCGACCCGGGCGAACGATTAGTCTTCGTCGAGAATAGAGTCGGGCTGGATGTCGATGCGAGCACCCGTGAGCTTGGCAGCAAGGCGGGCGTTCTGACCTTCCTTACCGATCGCGAGCGACAGCTGGTAGTCAGGCACGAGGGCGCGAACAGCCTTAGTGGCTTCGTCGATTACGTAGGAGCTCGATACCTTAGCCGGCGAAAGCGCGTTGGCCACAAACTCAGCGAGGTTCTCTGAGTAGTCAACGATGTCGATCTTCTCGCTGTTGAGCTCGGCGGTAACCGCGCGAACGCGCTGACCGAGTTCGCCAATGCACGAGCCCTTAGCGTTGATGCCGGCTTCCGTGGCACGAACCGCCATCTTGGTGCGGTGCCCGGCTTCGCGAGCAACCGAAGTGATTTCGACGAGTCCACTCGCGATTTCAGGAACCTCAAGAGCGAACAGCTTGCGAACGAGCGAGGGGTGCGTACGGCTGACCGTAATTTGCGGCCCCTTGTCGCCCTTGTTCACAGCGGTGACATACACGCGGATGCGCGCACCGTGGGTGTATTCCTCGCTGGGAACCTGCTCTTCGGGAGGCATGATTGCCTCTACGGTGCCGAGGTCGATGTGAATCATGCGCGGGTTAGGACCCTGCTGAATCACGCCGGCAACGATGTCGCCCTCGCGACCTTTGAATTCACCGAGAACCTTGTCGTCACCGATGTCGCGCAAGCGCTGGTTGATGACCTGTTTTGCTGCGAACGCGGCAATACGTCCGAAATCACTGGGGCTGTCTTCAGCCTCGCCAATAACCGCACCCTCTTCGTCGTACTCAGGGACCCAGACACTCACGTGGCCGGTTTTGCGGTCAAGCACAACACGAGCGGTCGGCTGTACTTCGACAGCCTTACCTTCGGGAGCCTCAACGTGCTTGAGATAGGCGCTCAAAATCGCCTGCTCAATGATCTGCACCAGTTCTTCGAACGGTATCTCTCGCTCGCGCTCCATCATGCGCAGCACGCTCAAGTCGATATCCATTGAGGACCTCCGATATTCATTTAGGGGTTGTGACTCAGAACCGTCTGCGGCTCCGAACTTGCTAGTTTAGCTGGCTTATTTAGTGAGTGCAGCGACGACGTCGGCAACCGGCGTACTCGTGCGTTCGTTAGTAGCGCGATCCCAGACTTCGACCATTCCGTTGGCAGCATCGCGGCCCACGATCACGATCATGGGAACACCCAGAAGCTCAGCGTCGCCGAACTTGACGCCGGGCGAGACCTTGGGGCGGTCATCGAATACAACGTCGAGGCCAGCGCTCTCGAGCGAACCAACGAGGGTCTCCGCAGTCTCGAAGACCACGGCATCCTTGCCCGCTGCGACGATGTGAACGTCGAAGGGGCTGATGTTCTTGGGCCAGAGGAGTCCCTTGCCATCGTTCGTAGTCTCGGCGATTGCTGCCATCAACCGCGTGACACCGATTCCGTAGGAACCCATCGTGACGGTGACGAGCTTGCCGTTCTCATCGAGAACCTTGAGCCCGAGAACCTCGGCGTACTTGCGGCCGAGCTGGAAGACGTGACCGATCTCCATGCCGCGAGCGGTCTCAATGGGACCACTTCCGTCAGGAGCAGGATCGCCGGCGCGGACATCCGCCACTTCAACGGTGCCATCAGCGATGAAGTCGCGCCCAGCCACGAGGCCAAGAACGTGCTTCTCATGAACATTGGCGCCCGTGATCCACTGGGTGCCATCAACAACGCGGGGGTCGAGAACGAAGCGCACTCCGGTAGCCGACTTCTCGCCGATAACGGCGCCCTCGGGCGACCAGGGACCGATGTAGCCCTTGACGAAGCCGGGGTTGCCCTCGAGCTTGGCCAGTTCTGCAAAGTCTTTCTCGGTGGCGGGCTCGACCTCAGCCGGAGCAAACGCCACTTCGGCACGCTTCATGTCGACATCACGGTCGCCAGGGAGGCCAACGACGACGAGTTCGCGAGAGCCATCGATCGAGGTGAGCGCCAGCACGATGTTCTTGAGGGTGTCGGCCGCCGTCCACGGACGATCAGCGCGAGGCTGCTGCTCGTTCGCGAGAGCAACGAGGGTGTCGATCGTGGGCGTGTTGGGCGAATCAAAGACGAGCGGCGCAGGCAGGCCCTCGATCGGCTGCGCCTCAGGCGGAGTCGTGCGGTACGCCTCAACGTTGGCCGCATAACCGCCAGCCGAACGCACGAAAGTGTCTTCCCCGATGGGAGTCGGGTGCAGGAACTCTTCACTCTTCGAGCCACCCATCGCTCCGGCATCCGCTGACACCACAACGTACTCGAGGCCCAAGCGGGTGAAAATACGCTCGTAGGCATCACGGTGCTGCTGGTACGACAGGTCGAGACCGGCATCCGTGTAGTCGAAGGAGTAGCTGTCCTTCATCGAGAATTCGCGACCGCGGAGCAGACCGGCACGGGGGCGGGCCTCGTCGCGGTACTTGTCCTGGATTTGGTAGAGCGACAGCGGCAAGTCTTTGTAGCTCGAGTACAGGTCTTTCACGAGCAACGTGAAGACCTCTTCGTGCGTGGGTGCCAACAGGTAGTCGGCATCTTTGCGGTCTTTGAGGCGGAAAATTCCGTCACCGTACTCGGTCCAACGCCCCGTGAGCTCGTAGGGTTCGCGCGGCAGCAGAGCCGGGAACAACACTTCTTGCGCACCAAACGCTTCGAGTTCTTCACGGATGACCGCCTCGATCTTGCGGCGAACCTTAAGACCGAGAGGCAACCACGCAAAAACACCGGGAGCCTGACGACGGATGTAGCCGGCGCGCACCAAAAGGCGGTGGCTGGCTACTTCAGCATCGACGGGATCTTCGCGAAGCGTGCGGACAAAGAGTTGAGAGAGACGTGTAGACACGCCTCAATGGTAGTGCGCCTACGGGGTGAGAACTTGCGGACTTCCCGTAGCACCGGCAGGCATCTCTGCTGCGATGCGGTTCGCCTCTTCGATCAGCGTGGCCACGATGTCTGCTTCGGGAACCGTCTTGATGACTTCACCCTTGACAAAGATCTGGCCCTTACCGTTACCGCTGGCCACACCGAGGTCAGCTTCGCGGGCTTCACCCGGTCCATTGACGACACAGCCCATTACAGCGACGCGCAACGGAACCGTCATGCCCTCAAGGCCCTCAGTAACATCGTTGGCGAGCTTGTAGACGTCTACCTGAGCGCGACCACACGACGGGCATGAAACGATTTCGAGCTTGCGCTCACGCAGGTTGAGCGACTGCAGAATCTGCAGGCCAACCTTGATTTCTTGCACGGGAGGTGCCGACAGCGACACACGAATCGTGTCTCCGATGCCCTCCGAGAGCAGGATGCCGAACGCGGTAGCGCTCTTGATCGTGCCCTGGAACTCCGGCCCGGCCTCGGTCACACCGAGGTGCAGCGGCCAGTCACCGCGCTCGGCAAGCATGCGGTAGGCCTTGACCATGACGATGGGGTCGTTGTGCTTGACCGAAATCTTGAAGTCGTGGAAGTCGTGCTCTTCGAAGAGGCTTGCCTCCCAGACAGCGCTCTCCACGAGCGCCTCTGCCGTGGCCTTGCCATACTTCTGCAGCAGGCTCGGCTCGAGCGAACCAGCGTTGACACCAATGCGCAGGCTTGTGCCCGCATCCTTGGCAGCCTTAGCGATCTCGCCGACCTTGTCGTCAAACTTGCGGATGTTTCCGGGGTTGACGCGTACGGCGCCCACTCCGGCATCAATCGCCGAGAAGACGTAACGGGGCTGAAAGTGGATGTCGGCAATAACCGGAATCTGGCTCTTCTTCGCAATGATGTGCAGCACATCCGCGTCGTCTTGATGAGGCACAGCAACGCGCACAATGTCGCAACCCGATGCTGTCAGCTCTGCAATTTGCTGCAGAGTGGCATCGATATTGGTGGTTTGCGTTGTCGTCATGGACTGAACGCTGACTTGCGACTCACTACCGACGCCTACTGAACCGACCTTGATCTGCCGGGTCTTGCGACGGGGAGCGAGGACTTCGGGGACTTTCGGCATTCCGAGATTGATTGCTGGCACTCATCTATCCTAAAGCCGACACCTGAACATCGGCGGAACGCTAGCGCGCGCCGAGGTGAGCAGTCAGTGCCGCCACGAATTCCTCCGGACGCTCAAGATGAGCGGAGTGACCACAGTTCTCCCACGCCAGTTCGGTGTACTCGCCGCCATTGGCCTTGTACTGCTCGAAGACCGCGCGAGTCTGTTCGATCATCGGCTGCGGCGGAGCAACTTCTGCGCCGGGCCAGCCCGGGATAACACCAAGCTGCCCCAAGAAGTTGAGATCGAAGCCTGAGGCATCCGACACGATCGCGTCTTGCAGACCACGAACCCACAGAACACGCGGCTTCGTGGGCAGTTCAGTAATGGCGCTGACGTTGAAGTGATTGGGTGTCATGGTGTTGAGTACGCCACGTCCGCCGGGGCCGAAGCCAGGCCAGGCGTCAACAGCAACCGAGTCGCCCGGGTAGTTGTCCTCGCCCGTCGCGGTCGTGAGCATTGATTCGACCCAGAGATCTTCGTGTTCGGTGTGGGCTGCGGCATCCGCCACATACGCCGTGCGGAACACCATGCGAGCGGATGTCGGCGACTCGTCGGCCGCATCGCCCGCGTTCAGCTGGGCCACGAAGTCGGGATTCGCTCCCCCGCCGCCCGTGCCGGAGCACTCGGGGTTCAGCAGTTCGCCATTCGCACCCTTGGTTCCGCCGAAGCCGAAGGGTGAGACGGGAGACACAAACGAGACGGTGTCGACGCGCTCGGCATAGTCGAGCATGAACTGCATAACGACCCCACCGCCCATGCTCCAGCCGACGAAGCTCGCCCGCTCGATATTGAGCGCGTCGAGAACCGAGGCGATGTCGTCGGAGAAATCACGAACGCCCCGCGTGGCATCCACGGGAAGCGTTTCGCTGTCACCAAAACCACGCAGATCGATGGCCAGTGCGCGCACGCTGCTGTCGAGCGCGAGCATTGTTGGCTGCCAGAACAGCGACGAGGACACGTTGCCGTGCACGAACACGACGGTCGCTGTGGGGTTGTCGGCCGGGCGCTCCAACACCGATGCGACAATGCGCGGTGTCGTGACGCTGTGCTGAACGATGCCGTCGAGAAGGGTAGCCATGGTGTGTCCTTTGGTGAGTTGAACTACGGGAAGTGGCGAAACTGGTTAGCCGGTGAGCTCGACAATGAGCTCGGGTCCGGTGGCGGCGCGCACGGTATCTTCGTCAACGCCGGGAGCGAGTTCGCGAAGCACGAGACCGCGATCGGTCACGTCGATGACCGCGAGGTCGGTAATGATGCGGTGAACGACACCGCGGCCGGTCAGGGGCAGCGAGCACTCATTCACGATCTTGGGGCTGCCATCTTTTGCGACGTGTTCCATCAGCACAATGACGCGCGCTGCACCGTGCACGAGGTCCATGGCACCGCCGGGGCCCTTGACCATCTTGCCGGGGATCATCCAGTTCGCAAGATCGCCAGCAACAGAGACCTGCATGGCACCAAGGATGGCCGCATCGATCTTGCCGCCGCGGATCATGCCAAAGCTCATGGCGGAGTCGAAGAAGGCCGTGCCCGGGAGGGTCGTCACCGTCTCCTTGCCTGCGTTGATCAGGTCGGGGTCAACGTTCTCTTCGGTCGGATACGGGCCGACACCGAGGATGCCATTCTCCGATTGCAGCACCACCGTGCGACCTTCCGGCACATAGTTCGGCACGAGCGTCGGAAGACCGATTCCGAGATTCACATACGAGCCATCGGCCAGTTCGAGAGCGGCACGTGCCGCCATCTCTTCGCGAGTCAAAGCCATTATGCGACCACCTTCTGCACTGTGCGACGTTCGATTCGTTTCTCGACATCGGAGCCAACTTCGATCACTCGCGAGACGTACACGCCGGGCAGGTGAACGGCATCCGGATCAATCTCGCCGGGCTCGACGAGTTCTTCGACCTGGGCGATACAGATACGCCCGGCCATCGCAGCGAGCGGTGAGAAGTTGCGCGCCGACTTGGCAAAGACAAGGTTGCCGTGGCGGTCTCCCTTGAGCGCGTGGACGAGCGAGAAGTCTGTCGTGATCGACTCTTCGAGCACGAAGTCTTTGGCGGTGCCATTGACGTCGAACGAACGGACCTCTTTTTGCGGCGAGGCAATCGCAATGCCGCCCGAACCGTCGTAGCGGCGCGGCAGGCCGCCCTCGGCTACCTGAGTGCCGACGCCGGTCTGCGTGAAGAACGCGGCTACTCCCGAGCCGCCGGCCCGGAGCTTCTCGGCGAGGGTTCCCTGCGGGGTCAACTCCACTTCGAGCTCCCCCGTCAAGAACTGGCGCTCGAACTCTTTGTTCTCCCCCACATACGACGACGTCATTTTGCGGATGCGGCGGGCGGCCAGCAGCACGCCGAGCCCCCAGTCATCCACACCGCAGTTGTTACTCACGATACTGAGGTCGTCGGAGCCCAACTCCAACAGCGCTTGGATGAGCACCATCGGGTTGCCGCACAGGCCGAAGCCGCCGACTGCCAAGGATGCTCCACTCGGAATATCAGCGACCGCCTCTGCCGCCGACCCCATTGTCTTGTCGATACTCACGCTCGGACCTCCCGCGGTTGGTTCGCCATTAGTTGAGTCATGACGCCCGCGACGATATCTGCGCCTCGTTGCGTCAAAGTAATTGTGTAGTGATTGACGTCTGACGCTTCGTGAAATTCCACATGAGGAAGCTCTGACCGCCAGTGGTCACACTGTTCCGGAGGATACAACGCCGGTACCTGATTGAGAAGACCCCGCGGTGCCCGAATGAAGTGAACGGGCATGCTGAGTCCCTCGAGAGCCGCGCGATACTGGGCGTCCCCGCTCAACTGCAAGGCATCGAAGCTCACCGCGTCGATCGAGCTCGCGGGGTGCAGGTGCGGTGCCGAGCCGACGAGGTCGTAGTCGACGTAGTCACGCACTGCCGACGTGAAGTTGTCGGCGAAGGCCGGATGCACGCGCCAGAACTCTTGGTAGCTCTCTCGATCAGGGAACGTCATCGAAAGCCGCTCCGCTGCCGGGCCCAAAATCACCTGCGGCAGCTCCTCCATCGAGGTGCCCTCCGGTGCTGGGATCGGCAAGCCGCCGTCGATGAGGAGCAGGCTGGAGACACGCTCCGGGTGCTGCGCCGCCAGGGTTGCAGCGACGAATCCGCCCATCGAATGCCCGACGACGAGCGCGGAGTCAGTGCCGGTTGCTTCTAACAGAGCGTTCATGTCGGCGGCGTGCTGCGGCATCCCGAACGGAGCGGGAAGGTCGCGGCTCGCACCGCGACCGCGAAGGTCGGGAGCAATAACCCGACAGTTGGGGAACGCCGCGGCGATGAGCGGCCACGACATATGAGAGGCCGTAATGCCATGAATCAGAAGGATCGTGGCGACAGGTTCCGACTCGGGTTCCCAGACGGCCGCGGTCAGTTCGCCGCCGATGACGGGAACGGTGATGGTCGTGTGTGGTTCAGTCATCGTGCGCTCCAGCCGCCATCCATCGTGTACGAAGCGCCCGTGACCATGCCGGCGCTGTCGCCCGCTAGCCACAGCACGAGGTCGGCCACTTCAGCCGGCTCAACGAGGCGCTTGATGGCGCTCTCGGTGAGCATGACTTTTTCGACCACTTCGGATTCCGGGATGCCGTGCACCTTGGCCTGATCAGCGATCTGTTTCTCGACGAGTGGCGTGCGCACGTAGCCCGGGTTCACGCAGTTGCTCGTGACGCCATGGGCGCCGCCCTCGAGCGCGGTGACCTTGGAGAAGCCTTCAAGCCCATGCTTGGCGGTGACGTACGCCGACTTGTAGGGCGAAGCGCGTAATCCGTGAACAGAGCTGAGGTTGATGATGCGCCCGAAGCTGCGTTCATACATCTTCGGCAGAGCCGCTCGCACGAGCAAGAAGGGTGCCTCGACCATGAGGTCGAGGATGCGGCTAAACATCACGGGGTCGAACGTCTCGATGGGATTCACATGTTGGATGCCTGCGTTGTTCACGATCACGTCGACGTCGAGTGAGAGGTCGGCGAGCGCCGCCGTATCGGTCAGGTCGACCTGCCAGGCTTCGCCGCCCACAAGTTCGGCTTGAGCCCGAGCGGCATCGCCATTGAGGTCAGCCACGATCACGTGGGCTCCCGCTTTCGCGAGTGCGACGGTACAGGCGGCACCAATACCGCTCGCACCACCGGTGACGAGGGCGCGACGGCCCGTGAGATCGGTCATTTCTCGACTCCTTCGGTGCTCGGCTCTGGAACGGCCAAAGCGCGGCGGATAAACGTGATCATCTGATCGAGAACGTCGTCGGGCACGCGCGAGGTGCCGCTGGCGGTGGGGTCGGCGTCGTTACCGGCGTCGGCTGAGTCTCCCCACAGCACCCAGCGCATCCCGATCATTTCGCCAATGCCCATGAGGGCCCAGGCGGCAACGGTCGGGTCGATGTCGCCGATCTCGCCCAGCAATTGAGCTTCTTTGAGACCTTCGATGTAGCCGTCGACAATGCGCGAGTAGTGCAGGCGCAGCGACTTGGGCGAGACGAATTCTGCTTCGCGCACCACGCGATAGAGCGCGGGGTGTTCCGCGGTGAACTCGAAGAACGCACGAAAGCCGGCCCGCTCAGATTCGATGCGGTTGGATGCTGCGCCCGAGGCTTCGCTCATGGCGCGACGTACGCGGCGGTTGAGGTCTTCCACGAGCTCCTCGAAGATCTCGAGCTTGCTCGCGAAGTACAGGTAGAACGTTCCTTGGCCGACGCCCGCTTCTTCGGTGATGCGCACGACCGAGGCATCCGTGTAGCCGTAGCGCGCAAAGACCGTTTCGGCGGCCTCGATGAGCTTCGCCTTGGTGCGGGTGCCGCGAGCGGTGAGTGGTGTGCTCATGAACTGATCCGTCCTGCTTGTGCGGACTCTTCTGTCCATTGCCCCAGCAGCACCCGGCGACGAACTTTGTCGCTGGATGACCGTGGGATGTGTTCGGTAAAGATCACGCGCCGGGGCACTTTGTACTTCGCCAGGCTGGCGCTCGCAAAGTTGAGTACGTCGGTTTCATCCGTGGAGGCTCCGGAGCGCACGACAACCCAGGCCACGGCGACTTCGCCCCACTTCTCATCGGGAACCCCAACGACAGCCACATCGGCGATCGCGGGATGCCCGAAGAGAACGCCCTCAATCTCGGCGGGAGCAACGGACTCTCCCCCGGTGATGAAGATGTCTTTGAGGCGATCGAGAACGCGGTAGTAGCCTTCGGAATCGCGGCTGACAAGATCGCCGGTGGCGAGCCAGCCGTTGCGCAGCGCCAGCGCGGTGGCCTCGGGGGCACGGAAGTAGCCGCTGAATACTCCGGGGCCCTTGACCAGTAGTTCGCCCTGGCCAGCACCCTCGATGCGCTCTCCCGTCACGGGGTCGGCAATGTCGACATCCACGTGCGGGTAGGGCTTGCCCGCTGAACCGATGCGCGTGCGCGCTTCTTCATCGGGCAGACACAACACGTTGGGCGCTGCCTCGGTCAGGCCATACCCCTGGGTCAAGGCCACACCGCGGCTGTGCCACACGCGCAAGAGCGGTTCGGGCATCGGCGCTCCCCCGACAATGGCGTGCGCGAGGCTCGAGAGATCGCTCGAGGCGAATCGCGGATGCTGCGAGAGGATCAGGTAGTTGGCGGGCACGCCCATCATCGTGGTGATGCGGCGGTCGGCGATGAGCTGCAGCACGCGAGCGGGGTCGAAGGTGCGCTCGAGCACGACCGTCGCGCCCATCCACCAGGCCAGCAGTGGCTGAATGTTCCAGCCGCCCACGTGGTACTGGGGCATGACGGCCAGCACCGTGTCGGCACTCGTGATCTCGGCCGTGCGCGAAAGCGAGAGGTTGGTCCAAAAGCAATTAGCGTGGCTGAGAATGGCACCCTTGGCCTGGTCGAGCGTTCCCGAGGTGAAGATGATGAGCAGGGCATCCTCGTCGCGCACGGGGCGATGCACGGGAGTCGTTGCCTCACTGCGCAACGGTGCCACGATGTCCCGCTCAATACCGTGGGTGCCGAGGATACCGCGAGCAATTGGTGCGACAAGACGATCGGTGGCGAGGGTGCCCAGCGTCGAGAACTCGTCCTCAACGAGGAGCAGTGCAGGATCAGCCTGCTCAAGCTGCTGAGCGATCTCCCGCGGTGACAGGCGCCACGAGAGCGGAACGAGCACGAGTCCGGCCTTGGCACACGCGAAGAACACGACCACGTGGTCCGAACTGTTGCCCGTAATGGTGGCGATGCGATCACCGACACCGTAGCCGCCCGCGAGGAAGGCTTCGGCGAGCGCCGTGGCCCGGTCATCCAGTTGACGGTAGGTCAGCACGACGCCGCGGTCGTCGACGGCCACTCTGTCGGGCGTAGCGAGGGCGCGATCGGCAGTCCACCGCCCGAGCGTGTGTAGCCCTTCAGACTGGGTCATTCTGCCTCCTCGAGCCGCTGACGCTTCTGCGGCGCGAGACTGGTGCCTGTGGAGAGGCGCTGCACCGCACCGGCGATTCCTCCGGGAAGGAACAACACCACAAGGATAAACAGCGTGCCGAGGATAAAGAGCGGTTCGGAGAGTGGAATCCGCAAGATTGCCGGAAGTCCGTCGATGGCATCCGAGCTGGCCAGTGCCGTGAGGCGCTGATCAAGCAGGGTGTAAATGATGCCGCCGACGATCGCGCCCCAGCGCGAGCCGACACCACCGAGCACCACGATCACGAGGATCGTGAGGGTGAAGTCAGCAGACGTGGCGCGGGGTGTTGTGCCGCTCTGCAGCAGCAAGTGCACCATTCCCACGAGCGACGCCAACACGGAGGCGATGACAAACGCCATGAGCTTGACGCCGAAGGGGCGGAGGCCAAGCACTCGCACGCGCAACTCGTTCTCGCGCGTGGCCGTCACCGCATGACCGGCGCGGGAGTTCTCGAACCAGGCGACAACCACGAACACGACGACGAGCAGCGCAAGCGCGAGCCAGTACAGGTTGCGCGTATTCACGACACCAATGAAGAAATCCGGGATGTGCTCGGTGTCGAGTCGCAGACCCTCTTCACCGCCCGTGATGCCGGGGTTGCGGCGCACGAGCACGTTGCCTGCTTGAGCGAAGGCCAGCGTCACCATCGCGAAGGAGATGCCGGTCACTCGCAGACTCAACGAGCCCAGCAAATAGGCCGCCGTAATAACAATCGCGAGCGTAAGACCCAGGGCCGGCAACAGTGTCAGTTCAGTCTCGTGCAGCACGATGCCAAGGCCATAGGCCCCCAGAGCGAAGTACAGCGCGTGACCGAAGGAGAGCATCCCAGCGGTACCGAACAGCAGGTGGTAGCTCAGTGCGAGCGAGGCGAAGAGCAGCGCAAGGGCGAGCAGTTGCAGCGTGCCCGGCGTGTAGGTTGCCCCGGGCAGTACACCCGGGATCGAGATATTCAGCAACGGCAAGAGAGCGGCGATGACTACGAGAACGCCACCGACGATCCACCAGGTGCGCTGGCTCAACTTCGAGAGCGACTTCATGCTTTCTTCCCCAAGATTCCGGTCGGGCGAACCAACAGCACGACGGCGAGCAACAGGACGACCATCAAGTCGCCAGTTCCGCCCCAAAAGTAGTTAGCGAATTGCTGAAGCACCGCGACAACAACCGAAGCGATAGCGGCACCCGCGAGCGAACCAAGCCCACCAATCACGGTGACGATGAATGCGAAGATCAGCAGGGATCCACCGAGCTGGGGCGACACGTAGCCGAAGTAGTGCGAGGCGAGCACTCCGCCCAGACCTGCGGCAGCGCCACCGATCGCGAACACGACCGTAAAGGCCTTGCGCACGTCGATACCGAGAGCGGTCACCATCGAACGGTTTTCAACGCCGGCCCGGATGATGAGCCCGAAGCGGGTGTACCGCAGGAAGGCGACAATACCGAGCAGCACCAGCACCGCGGCGCCGATCATTAAGAAGCGATCGTTAGGAACGCGGGCGCCCAAGATTTCGGTTGTCTGCGAGAGCCATTCAGGGGCGGTGACATAGATCGCGTCCGTACCCCAAATACCCTCGAAGAGAGCAACCGAGGCGAGAGCCAGACCGACCGTCACGAGCACTTGCTCGATATGTCGGTTGTAGAGCCGTCGGATGAGAAGGAACTCGGTAGCGGCAGCCACAAAGGCACCGACCGCCATTCCGAGCACCAGCGAGGCGATGAGGGTGCCCCAACTGCTGCCGTCCATCCGCCGTGCCAGCTCCCAGCCAGCAAAAGCGCCGAGCGTGAGGAACGAGCCGTGCGCAAAGTTCAGCACACCCATGAGTCCGTAAATCAGCGAGAGGCCGGAGGCGACCAAGAAGTAGAGCGCACCGAGCCCGAGGCCCGTGATGAGCAGAAGAATTATGGTGCTCATGCGACCCCCAACAGTTCTTTCGTGAGCGCTTCGTTGCTCAAGAGTTCTTCGGCACTGCCGTCGTAGACCACGCGACCGCCTTCAAGCACAATGGCTTTCTCGGCGAGCATCCGCACGACCTGCAGGTTTTGTTCAACGAGTAGCACCGGCACCGTCTGGGCCGCACGCTCGAGAGCTTTAGCGACATCCATCACGATGAGTGGAGCGAGACCCTTGGTGGGCTCGTCGACCAGGAGCACACGATTGTCGTTGACGAGAGCCCGAGCAAGCGACACCATCTGCTGCTGACCGCCCGAAAGCGTGCCTGCAAGCTGGCCGGCCCGATCCGTAAGATCAGGAAAAAGTTCGTGAATCAATTGGCGGTTTGGCGAAGAATCGCGCTCGGCCAACCGCAAGTTTTCGGCAACGGTAAGCGAGGAAAAGACTTCGCGGTCCTCCGGCACATAGCCGACGCCGCGCTGCACAATGCGATGAGTGGGTTCGCGATCAACGCGCTGGCCCGCAATCGTCACCTCGCCGGAGCGTTCGATCAAGCCCATGATGGCGCGCAACGTGCTGGTCTTTCCCACGCCGTTACGGCCCAGAAGCGCCGTCACGCCGACGGGCAGCATCTCGAAACTGACGTCTTCGACAACCTGCTGGCCGGCGATACTCGCACTCAAGCCAGCAACCGACAGAATCGACTCGGTCACAATCTCGGTCATAGTGGAGCCCCCAAATAAGCTTTCTGCACCGCTTCGTCAGCCATCACGGCATCCGGGGTGTCACAGGCGAGAAGCTGGCCATGGTGCATGACCGCAACGCGATCGACCAGGCCGAGTACGACATCCATGTGGTGTTCGACCATGAGCACGGTACGACCCGACTGATGCACCTGACGGATCACTTCGGTGAGCCCGGCCACGTCGCCCGAAGCGACACCGGCCATCGGCTCGTCGAGCAGGATCACGCTCGGGTCGGTGGCCAGCAGCATCGCGATCTCGAGCTTGCGCTTGTCGCCGTGAGAAAGAACCCCGGCTTCGGTTTCGCTGTGGTGGCTGAGCCCCACTTCGTCGAGGCGAGCTCGAGCGATGGTTGTTGCTTTGTCGTGCGCCCGCGGAAAATGGATGACCGAGGTCGCGCCGCCCAGTTTCACTTGGGCTGCAAGGCGAACATTCTCGAGCGCACTGAGCGCCGGAAAGAGACTGGATGTTTGAAAGGTTCTGCCGAGCCCAGCCCGGGCCCGCGCATCAATGGACTGATTCGTGACGTCACGCCCCTCAAGCGTGACGACTCCGCCGGTGGGAGTCATCACCCCAGAAATGAGGTTGAAGAGCGTGGTTTTGCCGGCCCCGTTAGGGCCGATCACGCCGAGCATCTCACCCTGAGCGATCGAGAGTGACACGTCATCGATGATGACGGCACCCCCGATCGTGAGGGCAAGGTGCTCGACCGTGAGCACGGGCTGGTTCGACATAGTTCGTTAGCTACTTACTCTGCGACGGGCGGGGTTACGGCGTCAGCGTCAACGGCCGTGACCAGTTCAGGAATCCACGAGTCACCATCGGCAACAAGGGAGACCTGGAACATCGGCTGGATCATGGCGTGGTCCTCGGCGCGAACCGTGATGGAGCCCTTGACCGAGTCGAACGTCCAGCCCTCGAGAGCGGCGATCATGGCATCCACATCGTCGCCACCTTCACGAACGGCCTGAACGACCATCTGTGCTGCAACGAAACCGTCGGGCGAGAACAGGTCAGCCTGCTTGCCCTCTGCTTCGAGGTAGCTGACCATTGCCGCGTTCGCGTCGTTGTCCGTAGCACCACCGAAGTAGTGGTTGAGGAAGCTGATCTGGTCGCTCGCAGCGCCGTAAGCACCGTAGGTCGAGACATCACCGAGACCGGTCGCGACAGGAACGCTGTCGAACACGCCCTGCTGGCTGAGTGCCTCCCACATGGCACCGGATGTTGCTCCGGCCCACGCAACGAACACGAGGTCGGGCTGAGCATCAACGATCTGCTGGGCGAAGGGAGTGAACTCGGTGGCGTCCTCAGGAACGAGAAGGCTCGTGACGTCAGCGCCCTGGCCGCCAAGAACGGCGGTGGCGGCGGCAACGTTGCCCTGACCGAAGGCCGTGTCCTGAGCGAAGACCAGAACCGACTTGCCTGCCGGGTCACCGATGAAGGTACCCGCGGTAGCGACGTCTTGGAAGCTCTGGCGACCCGAGCGGAACGTGTAGTCGTTCACGCCCGTGATGCCGTCTGCTGCGGCCGGGCCGGAGATGTAGAGAACCTTGTTCTGCTCGGCCTGCTCAGCGAGGGCAAGCGCGATTCCCGAAGAAACCGTACCGACGATGATCTTTTGGCCTTGACCAATCACGTCCTTGGCTGCGGTGACTGCCTTATCGGCGTCGCCCGCGTCATCCGTGATCGTGATGTTGAGTTCGCGACCATCGACGGTGCCTGTGCCGTCGGTGGCGTAGTCGAGACCGGCATCGAAGCCGGCGAGATAGGCCTCACCATAGGCCGCAAGAGGGCCCGTCTGCGAGGTAATGACCGAGACATCGACGGGGGCGAGGTCATCGCCGCCGCTTCCGCTGTCGACGGCGGGAGCACAACCCGCCAGTGTGAGTGCAACCGTCGCAATTAACGCCGGAGCGAGGTACTTTTTACTGACCCGCATGATGGGACCTTTCCTGCTGCCTTAGGAGGATTGTGATCTGAACCTGAGACCCGGTTCAGGTTTCATGTAGCCTATGGTTGCGCAACCACGCTGTCAACAACGGCGACCAAACAAAGGAGTTTGCACAGTGGCCAATACCCCCGCACCCAACGATGTAGTGATCCTTTCCGCAACACGCACCCCACAGGGAAAATTGCGCGGACAACTCGCTTCACTCTCCGCCGTCGAGCTCGGCGCTGTTGCCCTCCGCGCCGCAGTCGAACGCTCCGGTGTTGACGTTGACTCCATCGACCAAGTGATCTTCGGCCAGGTCATTCAGGCCGGTGCCGGGCAAAACCCAGCTCGCCAGACGGCCATTGCCGCCGGACTCGCGTGGAAAACCCCCACCGTCACCATCAACAAGGTCTGCCTCTCCGGGCTCGCTGCGATCGTGGATGCTGCGCGCCTCATCCGTCTCGGAGAAGCCAACGTCGTGGCTGCCGGTGGTCAAGAATCCATGACCAACGCCCCGCACGTGCTCCCCGGATCGCGCATGGGTTGGGCGTACGGAACAGTCTCTGCCCTCGACTCCGCCGCGCACGATGCCCTCACGGATGCCTTCGACGCCGAATCGATGGGCGCCAGCACCGAGCGCCACAACGGCCGCCTCGATATCGGACGCACTGAGCAGGATGAGATTGCCGCCGCTTCGCACCAGCGTGCCACCGCCGCGATCGAAGCCGGCATCTTCGCCGACGAAATCGCGCCGGTGACGATCCCGCAGCGCAAGGGTGACGACCTCGTTCTCGACACCGATGAGGGCGTCCGCGCCAACACCACCGTTGAAACCCTCGCCGGATTGCGCCCCGCCTTCGACCCCGAAGGCACCATCACCGCCGGCAACTCTTCGCCGCTGAGCGACGGAGCATCCGCCGTGATTCTGGCCAGTCGCGCATGGGCCGAAGAACACGGCCTCACGTGGCTTGCTGTGCTCGACCGCTCGGGTCATGTCGCCGGCCCCGACAACTCCCTGCACTCGCAGCCCGCTCGCGCTATTGCCGCTGCCCTCGACAACGCCGGCTGGAGTGCCAGAGATCTCGACTTTGCCGAAATCAACGAAGCGTTCGCGGCCGTGAGTCTGCGCTCCACCGCCGAACTCGGGCTCAGCCACGACATCGTGAACATCCACGGTGGCGCTATCGCCATTGGCCACCCCGTCGGGGCATCCGGTGCTCGCCTAGTGGTTCACGCCGCTCACGAGTTGGCACGCCGTGGCTCGGGCCGCGCGGCCGTAGCGCTCTGTGGTGGCGGCGGTCAGGGCGACGCGCTGCTACTCACCCGCTAGAAACGCTGATCGTTAGACCGACAGCAACGGTGGCCGGAGTCGACAAGACTCCGGCCACCGTTCTGCCGCAACCGCAGCAGCGGTCGCGATAGCGAGCGCTCGAGCGGCAGCACGGCAGCGGCAGCCGCAGCGGCCTAGAAGATCGAGATCGGCTTTACGATGTCCGCGTAAATCAGCATGGCGCTCATGGCACCCAACAGAACGACGACAACCAGCGTGAGCGGAATGAACTTCGCGGCATCGAAGGGGCCCGGGTCGGGCTTACCGAAGAGCTTGGCGAAGAAACGGCGAACGCCCTCAAACAGCGCACCAGCCACGTGTCCACCGTCGAGCGGCATGAGCGGCACGAGGTTGAAGACAAAGAGTGCAACGTTGAGCGAGCCAATGAGGCCCACGAGAGACGCTACTTTGTCGGCCACGGGGGCGTTATCGAGGCTCGTGATCTCACCAGCGATACGACCGACACCCACTACGCTGATGGGGCCATTGGGGTCACGCTCGTCAGGACCGAAGGCCGCGTTGGCGACGTCGACCATGCGCTGAGGCAGGTTGAGGATGACATTGGCCACCGAAACGATGTTGTCGCCGACCGCAGGCAGCACGGCGGTTACCGGCTGCTGCACGGTCTCGAGAGCGGAACCGATGCCCAAGAAGCCGTATTCTTCCGTCTGGGCGACGCCGTCGGCATCCTCAACGATCTGACCGCGATCGTCGTAAACGTAGCGCTCAGTGAGCAATGGCTCAGCGACGAGAGAGACCTCGGCACCGTTGCGCTCGACAACGATGTTCAGTTCATCGCCAGCGGCGGCACGGATGAATTCGGTCGCTTCGGCCCACGAGGAGACGGCTTGGCCATCCATTGACACGAGTCGGTCTCCGGGCATGATTCCCGCGGCGAAGCCGGGAGCGTCGGGGTCGGTGCTTTCACACGTCTGTCGTTCGGAGGTCGCGGCGAGAACGCACTCAGAAACGCTGCCTACTGTCGTGGAGGGCTGCGCGACACCGAATCCCATGAAGAGAATGGCGAACATCACGATCGCGATGAGCAGGTTCATCACCGGACCACCGAGCATGATCACCACGCGCTTCAGCACGGGAAGCTTGTAGAACGCGCGCGATTCATCCACGTCGACCAGGGTGTCGGCGCTGGCGGTACGAGCGTCTTGAACGAGCGCTTGAAAAACGCCGGTGGTGGCCGTGCGACTTCCACTCTCAGATTTGCCGGGAGGGAACATGCCCGCCATCGAGATATAGCCACCAAGCGGAATCGCCTTCACGCCGTACTCCGTCTCCCCACGCTTGCGCGAGAAGATCGTTGGTCCGAAACCAATCATGTACTGACTGACGCGCACGCCAAAGAGCTTGGCGGGCAGCAAGTGTCCGATTTCATGCAGGCCAATAGACACAGCAAGCCCGACGAGAACGACGAGGATGCCAAGAATGTACAAGAGCACGTTTTCCACCCGCTAAGAATAGCCACGCGCACCGACGGTCACCTGTACCGGTGCTGTGGAAGCGGCAGAACAACCCCACACTGGGGGCGAACTACCCGTTCAGTGCCGCCGCTAGGAGCGAGTGGCGACCACAGCATCAGCGGTACGTCGCGCCCACGACTCTGCCTCGGCGAGAGCATCCAACGTCAGCTCGGTTGTCTCGTGGCTCTGCACGACCTGCTCAACGACATCCAAGATGTCGAGGTAGCCAATGGCACCGGCATGGAAGGCCAACACTGCCTGCTCGTTCGCTGCATTGAAGACCGCGGGGAAGGTGAGGCCGGCCGCGCCAACAGCTTTCGCCATTTCCACCGCAGGGAAGACCTCGTTGTCGAGAGGCTCAAAGTTCCAGGTGCTCGCCGTCGTCCAGTCGAGTGGAGCGCCGACGCCCGCGACGCGGTTCGGCCAGTCCAAACCGAGCGAAATCGGCAACCGCATGTCGGGCGGGCTGGCCTGGGCAATGGTGGAGCCGTCTACGAACTCGACCATCGAATGAACGATCGACTGCGGATGCACCGTCACAGCAATACGGTCATAAGGTACGTCGAACAACAAGTGCGCCTCGATCACTTCGAGGCCCTTGTTCACGAGGGTTGAGGAATTCGTCGTCACCACGAGCCCCATATCCCAGGTGGGATGAGCGAGCGCCTCGCGCGGAGTCACATCGCGCAGGGAATCACGCGTGCGACCCCGGAATGGTCCCCCGGATGCCGTAAGCACCAAGCGGCGCACTTCTGAGTGTTCGCCAGAACGCAACGCTTGGGCGATGGCCGAGTGCTCCGAGTCGACAGGAACAATTTGCCCGGGCTTCGCTCGCGACGTCACGAGTTCTCCGCCGACGATGAGGCTCTCTTTGTTGGCGAGAGCGAGCGTCGCGCCGGATTCGAGGGCCGCGAGCGTGGGCCCGAGGCCTACGGAACCGGTGATTCCGTTAACGACGACGTCGGCAGGGACATCCCGCACCAACTGCGCCGCCTGCTCGGCACCGAACGCAATGTGCTTCACGCCGAACCGAGCCGCCTGCTCTTCGACGAGCGTTCGGTTGGAGCCGGCTGCGAGACCGACGACCTCGAAACGGTCACGGTTTGCCCCGATTACCTCAAGGGTTTGCGTGCCGATCGAGCCCGTCGATCCGAGCAGAATTATCTTGCGCATCCCGCTACTTTAGTTGGCTCGCACAAATGTGCGTCAACGACGAGCGCGAATTAGCCAATGCCGAGGATGTCGACAACGAAGACGATCGTGTCGGTGCCAGAAATGCCTGCACCTTCGCTACCGGCCTCGCCGTAGCCCTCGCTGGGCGGCAAGACTGCGATGATCTGCGAACCGACCTGCTGGCCTTCCAGAGCGGTCTTGAAGCCCTGGACAACCTGACCGGTGTTGAATGTCGAGGGGGTGCCGCGCGCCCAGCTCTCGTCGAAGATCTCGCCGGTGGTCCAGTTCATGCCCACGTAGTGGACAACAACATCCGAGTTCTCCTGAATGGTCTCGCCAGCACCCTGCTTCAGTACAGCAACTTCGAGCTCCGTGGGCGGGTCAGTGTCAGGAATGGTGATCGTGGGGCGACCGTCGTCGTCGAGCTCAACCGCCGGGAAACCTTCCTCAGCGGGCTGGTCTTCACCGTCGGCGCGCGGAAGCGCGGGCTCGGCAGGCTCGTCGACCGAAACTACGTCAACAACGAAAACGATGTCGTCATCAGCGCCGACTCCCAGCTGTTCACGGCTTGCGTCGTCAGCGAAGGACTCTTCGGGAGGAATGACGCCCACAACGCGAGTACCGGCGGTGGAGCATTCAATGGTCTTGACGATGCCCACAAGGAACTGCTCAGCATCCACAGGGAACGGGGTCAACCCGGTTTCGTCGTAAGTAGTGGAAGAGAGCTCTTCGCCCGTTGCACCGCTGTACAGGCTGAACTGCACGTTGGCGGTGGCTGCCTCAACAGCAACAATGTCGCCGTCACCGGCAATCGCGACAGAGCGCTCGGTTTCAGAAACGTCGGTCGGGAAGTCAATGGTGACCTCGGGCTTGACGCCGAAGTCGCCGCTCACCTGAACGGCCTCAGAGGCCGAACCGGATGCCGTCGGCGTGCAATCGCCGGAATTCTCGGCAGTAGTCGAGTCGGCGGGCGAACACGCGGCAAGTGACGCCACAACGCCGATGGTCAACAGAAACGGAATCGCTTTTCGCACAAGAACCCTTCACAGCAAGAACACGGAGCACCAATCCTCCCGCACCCTTGCTGTGTGTAGCGTGTGGAATCGCCGACGCCGCTAGTCTGCCGTCGGCATTACTCAGCGGCGGGTTCGACGATGATGCGCGGTTGGTGCAGCACGGGAAAATTTACGGATGACGCGATGAAGCACTTGCCGCTCGCTTCGGCGTGGGCATCCATGGCATCCTCTACGCTGCCGGCAGAAATCGTGACAACCGGCCGCAGGGTGACCGACGTGAAGTGGCCTCCCCCGTTGTCGGTCTGCTTCATGGTGCCCGAAACCTCGTCGTGGTACGCGGTAACAACAATCCCACGACTGACCGCGACATGCAGGTAACTGAGCATGTGGCATTGGCTGAGCGCCGCGATCAGCAGCTCTTCGGGGTTCCACCGATCTGCATTGCCGTGGAATACCCGAGCGCTTGACCCCTCGATCGGATGCTTGCCCACCGCGGTGACCTCGTTGTGGCGAGAGTAGCCACGGTAGTTTGTCGTGCCCTCGCCCAGATTTCCGGACCATTCCAAGCGCACTTCAAAATTGTGGTCGATGTTCATCGAAACCTCCCTCGCGGCCCCGAGGGCCAGCATCACAGACCGCAGCGGGGCGATCACACCCAACGTATCTAACTCTCACCGTAGCGCCGCACGCTGAGAAGTGTCGCCGCGGTTCCACACGGTTTCGGCAGCCGAACCCTCACTCTGGCCAGACGGCGATAACGTAGGAGGGTGAACTCTGTATCGACGGCTTCCTCCCGCGCACTCACGGTCAACGACACCACTCAGCTCGCTGTGTTGGAGCGTTCCGGGATGATCGAATCTCGGCATCTTGGCGCCGCCGTCGTGCTCTCCCCCGATGGCACCGAACTGCGTCGCCTTGGCGACCCCGACGCGTTAATTTACCCGCGCTCCACGCTGAAGCCGATGCAGGCAATCACCGTTTTGCGCGCCGGTGTCACGCTGAATGACGAACAACTTGTCCTGGCTAGCGCAAGCCACACCGGCAGCCAGCGCCACCAAGACGTTGTCGCTTCGACGCTCGCTGCGTACGGCCTCACCGAAGACGACCTTCGCTGCCCGCCCGATTGGCCCGCCGACTCCGCCACGCGTCGCGCTTCAGATGCTCCGCGTCGACTGGCCATGAACTGCTCGGGCAAACACGCGAGTTTCTTGGCGGCATGCGTCGTCAATGACTGGCCGCTCGAGAGTTACCTTGAGCACGATCATCCGCTTCAAGAGCGCATTCGCGACACCATCGTCGAGTTCACGGGTGAGCCTCTCGCTCATGAGGGAACGGATGGATGCGGGGCTCCTGTATTCGCTATGAGTCTCGTATCGCTCGCCACCGCCATCCAGCGCATTGTGATGGCGGATGCCGCGACCGACGCCCACGCACACTCGCTCGTGAGCGCCATTCGCGGTAACGCGTGGGGCCTCGATATGCCGCAGGTCGCCGAAGCAATGGACACTTTGGGAATCATCGCCAAGCGCGGCGCCGAAGGGGTCCTCATTGCCGCGGCGCCCGACGGCACAACCGTCACGCTCAAGATTCTCGATGGCTCGATCCGCCCGCTGTTGCCCGTGGGGCTTTCGTTGCTCGCCGACGCGGGCGCTCTCGATGCGGATGCTGTGGCGAGCGTGCTGAAATCGACGACCGAGCAAGTGCTCGGCCGCGGTCTGCCTGTTGGCGAGCTGCGCTTCGAACTCGCCTAGGGCAACTCGCGCACTTTCGGCCGTTAACGCACTCGCTCCAGGCGGCTGCGCTTCTGGAGCACGCCGCGCTGGGGAGGAGTGATTGAGTACTTAGCCCTTGCCCGTGATGCGACGGAATTCAGCGTTGAACGACTGGTCGTCGGTCGTGCTGAGCGTGCGGAATGTGCTTGCACGTGACATCGCCGTGGCGTTGGGGAAGGTGAATTGGTTCGATGCGAGCTTCGGGAAGTTCTCGATGGCGTACTCGAGAGTTCCGTCAACGGGGCTCACACAGTGGATCCACTCCACAACCTCGGTTGCGATAGCGGGGTCGTAGTAGAAGTTCATGAGCTTTTCGGCGTTGGCCTTGTGCTGAGCGCCAGCCGGAATTACGAGCGAGTCCGTGAAGAAAGTGCCTCGCGACCCGGGCAGCAAGAACTTGAATTTCTCGTAGCCTGCTTGGGCGTTGAGCACCGCGACGTCTCCGGCGCGGGCGAATCCGGCCAATGCTTCGCCAGATTTGAGTTTGTCGAGGTAGTCGCTGCCGTAAACACCGAGGATGTGCTTCGACGCGAGGTGAGTTTCGAGAACTGCGCTGGCCTTCTTGAATTCGTCGATTCCCCAGTTGCCATCAGAGATGTCGACGCCGTTAGCGAGCAGCAGCATGCCCATGGTGTGACGCATTTCGGCGAGCACAACGACTTTGCCCTTGAGGTCGTCGTTCCACAGTTGTTCGACAGAGACGAGCCCCTTGGGGTACTCCTCCGCGTTCCAGGCGAGTCCGATGAACCCGCTCTGCCACGGCAGCGAGTATTCGCGCTTGGGGTCGAATTCTGGGCTGCTCAGTGTCTTGGTGAGATTTGCCTTGTTCGGCATGTTGGCCGAGTCGAACTTCTGGGCGTATCCGAAGCGAATGAGGCGCGCGGCCATCCAGTCACTGACGCAAATAATGTCGGCGCCGGTCGGTTGTCCGAGAGAGAGCTGGTCTTTCATCGTCAGGTAGAAGCCAACGTTGTCTTTAACAACGGCCTTGTACTCGACTTCGATGCCTGTTTCTTTCTTGAACGCCTTGAGCGTCGCTGAGCTACCGCTGAGGTCCTCGTCGATGTACGAGGGCCAGCTGGCCCAGACGAGCGAACTGTCGCTGTCTGAAATATCAATCGCGTCGGACCCATCCGGCGCGGCACAGGCTGCAAGTGCGAGTGCGGACATGCCGACACCTGCTCCTTGCAACAACCGCCGACGGCTGAGTTGAGATTGCTTCGCCTGCAGCATTAGCTGCTGGATCGCATGATCCTGCGGAAGTGCTCTCGTCACGTTTTCTCCTTCGCCCCCACCAGTTACACCGATGGTAGTGAGCGCAGTCCGGGTTGTTATAGCCCCAGTTAGGAGGGGCTTTTGGCGCTTCATAATAATTTCACGGATACTTCACAATTTCGCGCTCGAAATGTGCCCATTTCGGGTACCCCTGAGGAAGACGCACGCTAGGCGTTCCGCGCAACGATGTCGTTTGTCGGCGCGGAGGCGTGGCTCTTTCGAGGCAGTTGAACCCGCTCGGTGGGGCCGGTGCCGCTCAGTCGCCAGTACTGTCGCGACCCGGGGCTGAGGGGCGGCGGCAATTCTCTCGTGCGGGCCAGCTGCCGATAGTCGCTCAGGCTGCATCCGTCGAGCAGCACCGTGGCGTGAGGCAGAAGTGCTTGAATCGCTCCCCAGCGAGACTGCCATTCGTCTACCGAACCGATGAGGGCTACAGCTCCCCGCGTTCCGCTCGGGTTGATCAGCAGCTCACGCTCGCTGCCTGGTGCACCCTCGACTAGCTGAACTGTCCACCCTGCCTCGGTGCACGCCGCCGCAGTAGCCGCCGGCCGCGTGCTCACGATGGCGAGCCCTTCGTCCCTACCGACGACTGCGGCGGAGGCAGGGGGCGGTATGGGGAGAAACCGGTCGCCCTGTGCCACCTGCACCCGCGCGCCCTGCCACAGTGCTCCTCCCGCGGGCAGAGTGTCGTTGTAGTCCTCCGTGCTGCCGCCTGAAAGCACAAAGTCTTGTCGAGTGGAGAACCTCAAACGCAAGGTTTGAGGAAAGAGCTGAGAGAGCGATTGCAAGGCCGCGGTGATCCGTTGAGCGCTCGCGACGACCACGACGTCAGCCGCTGGCCCTTCCCGAAGGATGCGCGCGAGTCGTTCCAGCACTACCGGACGGTATTCGTCGTCGAATCGCGACACCGCAGCATCGAGGTCGTCAACCACCACAAGCACTGCAGCGGCGGCGCGGCCGGGGTAACCAATCACATCCAACCGCGCGTAAAGCTGCGTGAGGGTGTCCCAGAACGACGCTGAGTCGGTTCCGAGCACGAGGACGTCGCGGGATGTCACGTGAGCGAGCGTTGAGAGCGTGACGCTTTTTCCGCTGGAGGGGGCGCCGAGCACGAGCAAGTGTCCATCGCCGGAGGGCGACCAGGTTGCGACACCATGACGTTGCTCTTCAGGCAGGTCCGTCATTCCGAACGCAATAGTGCCCCCACCCTCTGGGGCGTGACGTGTCGCTGCGGCGGGAGCCTCTGGATGCGCGAGGACGGTCGAGAGCGACAGGTGTTCACTCAGCGGCTCGCACCACGGACGTCGGGGTTTCGCGCTCGAAGCCCACCGTTCAGCGACATCCCGGATGTCGTGGGTTTCAACCAGCGCAAACTGCGCGAGCTCGGCGGACGACGATCCATGCGCGACCCACGCCCGCCCTTTCTGCTGCGCCGGGAGTTCTGCGGCGCGGTCGCTGCCGATGACGGCGGAACTATCGGCTCCGTTGTTGACGCGAAGCGAAATCCGCAAGTCAGCGTTGGCGAGAAGTGAATCCCGCACAACTCCCGAGGGGCGCTGTGTGCACAGGATGAGGTGAACTCCGAGAGAGCGGCCGCGCGCGGCGATGTCGCTGAAGAGGGTGTGGAGTTGAGGGTAGTCCTCCATCATCGCCGCGAACTCGTCAACCACAATCACAAGTCGTGGCATGCTCTCAAGGTCTGAGATATCGCGGACCTTTGCCTGAGCGAGAGCGCGTTCACGATGTCGCAGCTCGGCGCGGAGGCTGGAGAATGCTCTCGCGGCGGAGTTTTCGTCGAGATCAGTAATGATGCCGACCGTATGCGGAAGCTGGGTTAGGGCGTCAAAAGCAGAGCCGCCCTTGAAATCAACGAGCAGGAAAGTGACGTCCTCCGGCGCAGTCTCGGCCGCCATGGCAAGAACCCAGGCGATGAGCAACTCGCTCTTACCGCTGCCCGTCGTTCCGCCCACAATTGCGTGCGGACCGTCGGCGACAAGATCGAGCGACATCGCACTGCGGGTGCCCATCGCCGGCCGCGCTTTCAAAGAACGACGATGCGCGGCGCGCGGATGGTGTTCAGCGTGCGACATCGCCGCTATTTCCGAAAAACGCACCAGATCTGGCAAATCGTCGATCCCCGAGGCGAGACCGTCGCGTGCCGCGATGCCTCGCGCTGCTCGCACCCACTCCAACGCTTGCTCACGGCCCAAGAACGAGGGTTCGAAGTCACGACGTTGATGACGATCCGGATGCCGCACCACGGCGACTCTGTCACCGCGCGTCTGGATAACGATCCTGTGGCCGCTCGGCACGTGGCCCTCTTCCTGCACCACGGTGATCGATACCTGTGGTGTTGAGTCTCCCAACACGCCCCACTGCACAGTTGCAAGGTCGGTACCGCCAGCGGACTCGTCGACGCGCTGGCCCTGCACCTCACTCCCCCGGAGTTGCCGGTGCGGAAGAGCCTCGCCCCAGGGTTCCGCCGCGAATGCTCCGCTGAGTCTCACCCAGCTCGCGGTGGGCGCGAGGGTTCGTGCAAGTTGGATCGATACCGCACGGGCGAGGGACAGCGCCATCAGCTGGTTGCCGAAGATCGCGACCCCGAGCCGCGCATTGACCGCGATGGGGGCGCGTTCAAGGTGCTCGGCCTGTGCCGTGAGCGTGCGATAACTTTCTTCGACCTCAGGCGGTTGAGCGTCATGGGCACCGGTGCGATCGATCGCGATGCTGCTACGGACAAGCCCATAGCCAAGGTGAACCGGAAGCACATCGGCTGGCTCGCGCATCCAGCGTGACGCATCGGTATGAACGTCGCTGACCAACATGATTGCCGAGGGTGTTTTCTCGGCGAGTTCGCTAAGTTCGCGACGGTGATACGCCTGGATTTTTTTCAGAGTCGCGGCGGCGTCATCGGAGAATCGAGCTCTCTCAGTGCGGCGCAATGCTCGAGCGGACATCCGCGAATCGATATAGCTGCCTGTCGCTGCTAGCGGACCCAGCGCGGCGAAGATGAGGGCAAAGGTTGATCCCGTGATCAGCCAAATCGCCACGGAGGCAACGACCGGAACAGTCGCCGCGATCACCGGGAATTTGAATGGTGCCGGGCGCTGCGGCGGCGCCGGAAGCGCAATGCGAGGGGCGGTATGAGGAGTCTCGTTCACTCCTCTACTTCATCAGTCTCCACACTCACGATTTGGCGCGCGCGAGCCCCAGTGCAGAGCCCCTTCAGGGCGAACCCTGTGGAGGGGCAGTCTCAGCTCTCGCCGCTAGCTGACGATGAAGAACTGTTCTCCGATTTCTACGCGAGTTCCACGGACGACCCGGTAACGCTTACCCGGTTCGCATCGCTTCGGCTCTGCGCCAGGCTCCCGCACGATGGTTCCGTTGCCGGAGTAACGGTCGCTGATCCAGAACACGCCACTCATTTGACCGAACTCAAGATGAGTCTTCGAGACTGACTTGCTGGGGTCGGTGATCGGCACCACAATGTCGAATTTCTCGGAAGGCTCCGGGATGGGGTTTCGCCCCACCAGCCCGTTTCCGGTCACGATAACGCTGTCACCCGTGCTGAACTGCAGCACAAAGCGCGTACCCGTGACGCTGCGTTCTACGATGCGGGTGTCTTCGATGTCCGCTTCGTCCGCTCCGAGCGCTGCTAGGGGAACGGGCGGCGAGATCGGAAGCTCGACCCTCTGGTTCGACTTTGGCGGCGGCGCAAGCACCGAGAACCCCGGGGCTCCCGAGGCAGTCGTAGCCGCGGCTGCGTTCCCCTGCATGTCTTCGCCCTCGGCTCCTGTTTCGAGCGGAGGTGCTGCTTCCAGATGGGGCTGCGCGGGCTCTACGCTTCCTGGCTCGATGAGCGGAATTGCCTCGCCTCTTTCGCTTGCACTGTCCACCGCTTCTGCCACGCCAGCGCCGAAGCTCTCTGACGGAGCGTCTTCAGCCTTAGCAGCGGCCGCGATCGCACTTTCCGCGGATGCCCGTGGCTCGGCAATCTCGCTACTCTCGACATCATCCAGCTCAGGCTGCGGCTTGAGGTCGTCGTTCGGAGCCTCTGCTACCTCAGCGATCGCTGTAACCGCCGCGCTCTGGTCAGCGGAGCGCGCATCGATGTCGCTCGACTGATTCTCGTTCTCGACCGGGACGTCAGCGCTTTCCACGGCGGCACTCTGCTCGGCCTCGTCATCCTGCTCTGCACGGTTCACTTCTGCCGAGGCCGGGATGGCCTCCGCAGTGGCGCCTTGCTCGGGGATCAGGTTCTCGGCGCTGGCGTTGAGTTCGTTGCTCTCGGGAGCATTCGCGACCGTCTTTTCGGCTGACGGGGTTCCCCACGGGAACGGGTCGAGCACTGGTGCCGCTGCACGCGAGCTGGGGCCGACGCCATGCTTCACGAAACCACAAGAGCCGCAGAAGATGTCAGACTCTGACAGCTCATTTCCACATTGACTACAGGTGTCTACGCCTGCGTGGTTTTCAGCTGCCGAACTGCTCTCGGTGCGATCCTGCTCGGGAGCGATTGGGCCTGCTTGTGCCTGTGCCGCCGCAATCGCTGAGCGCGGTTGTGTGCCGTGGCCGCTCGGCTCAGCTTCAGCAGCGATGGGCGCTTCGTCGTCAGCAACAGCCGCTGGTGCTGGATGGTCGGCGACCCGTTCTGAAGCAACAGGAGCGAAAGCGGAGGCGCGAAGTCGATCGGCCGTTGTAAAGACGGCTTCTTCGCCGAGCGGGCGTACAGGCTTCACGCGAAGTGGCTCCACGTCGTCTGGAGCCACATCAGTGCGCCCCAGCTTGCTCAAGTCAGGCTCGAATGACGAGCGTGGCAACGGTGCCGGCTCGACGAGCGGTTCGGGAATGGCTCTCGCCTGTTCCGCTATTGCAGCTTTCTCGTTCATGTCCCCCGACACCCCGTCTTCTTGCTCTTGTTCGCGCTCGCGCGAGTCATCGTTAGTGGACTCCGCTGCATCTCTGATCGCTGGCGCGTCCTCGCCCTCGCCCTCGCCCTCGGTTCCCGTTTCGGCTCCGGCTTCGGCTTCCGTTTCGGCTCCGGCTTCGGCTTCCGTTTCGGCTTCGGCTTCGGCTTCGGCTTCCGTTTCGGCTTCGAGCTCGACTTCAGGCTCGGTTTCAGCGATGGATTCGCTTGCTGCGCTCTCCGCCGTGACTACTCGGGATGCTTCTCTGGAGATGGAATCAGAGTCAGCGTCAGCGGTCTCGACGTTCTCGAGGTTTGTGGTGTCGACTACGGGTGATTCGGTCTCTGTGTCGACGACCGCGGTGTGGTCAGCCTGCGCCTCGTCGATTGCAGCATCCGGGTCCTCGACAATGTTTGCGGCGGCGTTCGAGGCTTGAGCGAGTTCATCGCTCTCAACTTCGCTCGACTCGTCATCCGCGCTAGCCGTGACTTCCGTGCTCGCTGTTTCTTCCGTGCTCGCCTCAAGATCTTCAGCTGATTCCGCGACGTGCTCCGGCGAGGAATCTTCGAGCAGCTCACGCTCCGGAGTCGCCTCAACCTCCGGAGTTGCCTCAAGCTCAGTCGACGCTTCAGAGGCGTCGCCCGTGGTTTCTTCCGAATGACCTTGGTCGGTCAGCAGAACGCTGGAAGTGGTCGCCTCCGGCTCGACGCTCCGCGCGTCCACAGCCACAGCCTCGGCCTCAAGAACTTCAACGTCGTCGGCCTCGTCGGACTCGTCTACCTGAGCTGTTTCTGAGGTGGGCACGACGTCTGGCTCAGCATCAGCATCAGCATCAGCATCAGCGAAATAGTCGATTTGCGTCATGGGCGTCAGCACTGGCGCGGCATCGACGGGCTCAGCGCTCTCATCTTCGCGATCAGCATCCAGAGCGGTGCCGGCACCCGTATCGACAGCGGCATCCGCAGCGGTACCAGTATCCGTATCGACAGCGGCATCCGCGCCCCCATCCGTATCCGTATCCGTATCCGTATCCGTATCGCCATCCGAATCTGCAATGGCAGCTGGAGTTGCGTGCTCAGAATCAATACTCTCGGGGTCGGCTAGGTCAGCGATCCGAATTTTGTCGTCTGAACTCGAGTCCGCAACGCCGGCGATGCTCTCGGCAACCTCCGCGTGAGGCTCGGATTCGTCTGGATGCTCCGGCTGTTCTGACTTTTCCGACTGCTCCGGCTGCTCTGTCTGCTCCGGCTGTGCTGCCTGCTCGATGATCGGTGCGGGCATATCACGCCAGGTTGCCGTCGTGACAGGATCCGGAAGCTCACTCACCGAGCCAACGGTCAAGTTTCGGTCAAAGCTCAACGCCGCGGGGTTGGGCACTTCGTCATAGGGACCGTCTTCGTCGAAGGGCAGCACTTCGTCGTAAGGGCCGTCTTCATCAAATGGCATCTCGTCCACGAGCGCACTGACGTCGTTTGCAGAGTTAGCTTCGCCGGTCGAGACCGCGATGTCGGCCGCTGCAGAGAGCACCAAAGGCTCGCCCAGTTGAAGGGTACGCGCGTCTCCTTCAGTCTCATCGGGCGAGGAGACGAGGGCTTCGCGAAGCGCGGCAGGTAATTCGTCAAGAGAAATAACGGCGTCGGCGTCGGCGTCGGCGTCGTCACTCGCACTGGCACTCGCACTCGCACTCGCACTCGCACTCGCGTCATGATCGCTGCTATCCGCAGCCTCGGATGCGGAGTTCGCCGTTTCGGCAGACGCGTCAGCAGCAACGACCGAAGTCTCGTGCTCCGCAATCGGCGCCTCGGCGCTATCCCCCGCGGCAGCTGTAGCTGGCTCGTCATCCTGAGCGAGAGCAATGCTCGTGGCGGCAGCACCGTTCTCGGCGGCAGCCAATTCGCGCTTACGGCGACGACGCGAGCCCAGCGGAGCGTCTGCGTTTTTACTAGCCGAGCGTTCACTCACGGCGACGGGTTGGCGGGCAGACTCAGCACTCGTCGCAGCACCCCTGCGGGCGCGGCGAGACATCGCCGGCCGGCCACACTCAGCGCAGTAGACGGCATCGGCAGGCAGTTGCGTCGCGCAGAAAGAACAATTCACGGGTAGCCCTCTATCGCTTAAACAGACTTGTGACACTATAACCACCGAGCGATCGCAGCGATATTTCGGTCTTGAACCGCGCCCAGCGCGACAGTCCTGTGTTGAGTTGAGTTTCCAATTCCGACACGTTCGACCAGAACGCATCGACGTCAGAAGCTTCAGGGGTGCCCCCCGAGAAAATCGCGCGGTCGGCATGCTCGGCAAGCTGACGCGCATCCGGAGTCGCCATCACGGCAGCGACCTCGGTTCGCGTGCCCGCAATCGGTGGCGAATAACCGTGGTCAATGAGCGAATCCTCGAACTCTTGCCACCCGCCACTGATCTGCTCCACCGATGACTCAGCGCGTTTGCGCAACTGTCGGCGGCGCAACTTCGCAGCGATGATGAGAACGAACGGTGCGGCAAGCACCAGCAGCACGAGTGCGATCCAACCTGCCGTGCGTAGCGCAGCGAGAATGGCTTGGAGCACAGGGTCGAGGTCGGGCTGCAAAGCCTGCTCGCTATCGGGGTTCGACTGCCGGTTGGTCGTATCCGACTCGATTTCAGGCGGTTGAACAACGGTCTGCGGGCGGGCGACCTGGGCGATGTCGTCCGGGTCTTCATCCGGAATCTCTCGTAGCGGCGGGTTCGGGTCGATGGTGACCCAGCCGTACTCTGCTGTGTTCACCTCGATCCACGCCGAGACATCGTCGCCACGAATCTGAGAATCTGATGTCACGAAACCGAGCACCACACGAGCGGGGAACCCAAGCTCATTGGCCATCATGGATGCCGCAACCGCGTACTGCTCACCATCGCCAATCATGCGCGGTGCCGTCACCAACTCGGCAATCCGATCGGCAGAGTGCCCCGAGCGGCTAGCCGGCTCATCCACGCCGACGCCGTGACTGACGTAGCCGTCGGCAGCGAGTCCCGAGAGCATCGCGTCCAGGCGCTCCCCCGACGATGTGAATCCCCGCACGTACTGGTCAAGTTTCTCGGTGAGCTCTTCGGGCGACTGTTGAATCGAGGGCACTTCGGCGAGGCCAGGAGTCAGGGAGCTGATCTCGTCTGAATCCGGCTGAATGGGCGCCACGCCTTCAAAGGTGTAGGTGTCACCGCTCATGAGCCCGTCGACGACCGCTGCGGTTCCCGAGACCTTGTTGTAGTAGAAAGAGTCCCGCAGGTCAGCTGCACGGTCGCCCGAGAACTCGACCTGCTCAAACAGCCCTACGGTGGGGAGCCATACCCCGGAATAGTCAGCGACCGTGATGGTCATATCGACCTGTTCGCCGTCGACCCCGGACTGGTCAAAGCGCGAAGGCACGCGCGAGAAAGAACCAGATTCGCTTGACACTCGGTCACTGCCGACCGCATAAACAACGCCGTTGTAGCTATCCAGAGTCGCCAGGCGCACGCGAGTCCCCAAAGGCACTCCCGCGACTTCGAACAGCACAGAATTTGCGGTGCTCGGCTGCCAATAGCGCCGGAAGCCCGAAAGCGGGCTGACATAGTCACGGGGATCGAAAGGCTCAACGATTGCCGTGCGCAACACTGAACGGTTGTTCGTCGGCGGCACAACGTTAGCGGCCACCACAGCGATGCCCGAGGCGATGGCCAAGATGACGACCGCGCTGACCACCGTGCGAACCCCAGCAAAGCCGAACTCTCGCTTACGACGCGCGACGCCAGCTTCATCCATTGCAGCTTCAAGGGCGTTGACCGTGTCGCGACGGCGACGCCAGCGGAACCACACCAACGAGAGCGCAATCACGATGAGAAGGATGAGAGACAACGAGAGAGGCTGATCGGGATAGGTCGGCCCCAAGGAAATGGCCATCACGAAGACAACCATCGCCGGCACTACCGAGAGCTCCGCAATACGGGTGCGGAACGCGATGCTCAACGCCACAACGGTGCCGAAATACACGAGCACGAGGGCGGGGACGAGCAGCGCTTGATAGTCACCTACCGGCAAGGAAATGGTGAGCAGCTGTTTCCACCCCAGCGCTACTCCCGCAATGAGATCACTGAGCCCTTCGAGCGACGGCACAACGCCGAACTGGGTCTCCGACGGCACGGCGACCGGCACTCCAATGATGAGAAAGACCAACACCGAGACGAGGGACGTCGTCACAAACGACCACGCTCGCCACAGGGCGAGCACGGCAACAATAGATCCCGCGAGGATGGCGACGGCAATCAGTGTGGTGAGCGCTGGCGTGCGATAGATCGGCCAGAGCGCAGCCGAAGCGACCGCGATCGATAGCCAGAGCAGTGCGCCAGAAACGATAACGAACGAACGAGAGACAGGTCGTGTCATGCACCCGCCGATCGTGAGAGAGCACGCTTGAGCTCTTCAAGATAGCCAATCGTGAGCACGCTGAGGCCAGCAACCCGACGGAGCCCCGGCACCGCCTCCGGGTCACACACGATCGCCACAACTTCTACATTGGCCGCGAACTTCGTCGACGCCGCGCGCAACTGCTGAGAGGTCACTGTGGAGCCACAAATGAGGAACGCAACCGAGACGCCGCTGGTTTGTTCCGACGTCACGCGAGCGACGTCGATCAGGCGGAGGGCGGTGTCGGCGCTTTGAACCCGAGTGAGGTCATCCAGCAACCGTGTTCCGGTCAGGGTCGACAGGGCGCGAACTGCAAAAACCTTGCGCTTGGCGAACTGCGGAGTCTGCTCGCTAGCGACTACGGTGACGGTTCGGGCATCCCGAATTGCCTGCGCTCCGAGAGAGCCGGCAACGCTGACGCCCATCTCAAACTCATAGTCGTTGGCATAATCCGCCGTCGCGAGGCTCAAAGCAATCACAAGGTGGCTGCGTCGAGTCTCTTCAAATTGCCGCACCATGTAGCGACCGGTGCGAGCCGTCGATTTCCAGTGGATGTTGCGACGTTCGTCTCCGCGAACGTACTCGCGCAGGGCGTGAAAGGAGATGTCGTTGTTAGCGAGATCCCTAGTGGGGTTGCCCTCAAGGTCGCGGATGAGGCCGGTACTCACGCTGGGGATGCTAATTGTTCGGGGATGCACAAAGATCTCAGCCGAATCGGTCCAGATCAGCTCGCGCCGCACAAGCCCAACGGGGTCTGCGCGCACTGTACGCACTGGTCCCACTGAGATCACGCCACGACGGTTCGTCGGGATGGGGAATTCATGTGCAGACGCTCCGCCAGGGCGCAAACTCGGCAGCACGGCCTCAGCAACGGTAGAGGCCACCGGGATTTCTGCGACAACGCCCAAGCTGCGACGCTTGCCTTCATTTACCCCGTGCACTTCGCCGCTGGCAGCCTCACCCACGACAACGCGCTGGTGCTCGACGCGCAAGCTAATAGCGAGGTGGCTTCGCCCTAAGAGGTAGATGGCGGCCATGAGCGCGATGGCGATCAGGGCAAAGCCAACAACAACGAGCTCGTTCCACGAGATCGAGTATCCGACGATAAGCGTCAGCGGAATGAGAAAAAGAACGACCCAGCCGACCGGGGTGATCACCGAAGTGATGCGATTGGCGTAGCGCGAGATGGTGGCACGAGCGATTACAGCGAACCGCACCAGCGTAACGATGAGGTCGGCGAGAAACCCAGTGCGGTATCCAACAATTCGGGTGCGCGCGTTATCGAGACCGCGAATTGCGGTAGGAAAGTCACTGTCTGAGCGCGCCCGCTCCCCGCCCGGACCTGAATTCTCCGCCGCGGTGTTATTCGAATGCCCTTTCGCCGAGCGGTTCAGAAGTGAACTCACACGGCTTGCCGTTCTGTGGGCGGCGGGTTCTCGATGAGGATCTGTGCAATCACGCTCGAGGCGGTGACGCCTTCGAATTCAGCCTCAGCGTCGATCACCAAACGGTGAGCGAGCACCGATTCGGCAAGTGCCTTCACATCATCCGGGACGACATAGTGTCGACCATTGGATGCCGCGAGAGTCTTCGCTGCACGCATCAGCGCGAGGGCGCCCCGCACACTCACACCGAGGCGCACCTCGGTGGCGCTCCGAGTCGCTTCGACCAAGCGGCTCACGTAGTCGTTGATGGTCGGGTCAACGTGCACGGTGCGTGCGAGTTGAGCCATTTCCACGACCAGTTCAGCGCTGACCACTGGTTCGATGGTCGTGGAGTGAGCAGCGACACCGGCACCATCGAGAATACGAAGAGTGGATGCGCGGTCGGGGTAACCGATCGACGCTTTCATGAGGAAGCGGTCAAGCTGCGCTTCAGGAAGGCGGTATGTTCCGGCCTGCTCGATGGGGTTCTGGGTTGCGATAACCATGAACGGCGAGCCCACCGGATGCGTCACGCCATCCACGGTCACCTGACCCTCTTCCATTACTTCGAGAAGAGCGGCTTGAGTTTTGGGGCTGGCACGGTTGATTTCATCCGCAAGAACAATGTTGGAGAAAACGGGGCCCGGGTGAAACTCGAATTCGTTCTCGCGCTGATCGAAAATGCTGACACCCGTGATGTCACCGGGAAGCAGGTCAGGAGTGAACTGGATACGGTTTGTCGTTCCCGAGACGCTCTGCGCGATCGCGCGAGCGAATGAGGTCTTTCCCGTTCCCGGGTAGTCCTCGAGGAGAAGATGACCTTCGCTGAGAAGCGCGGTGAAACCGAGACGCACGACAAAGGTCTTGCCGAGAAGAACCTGTTCTACGTTCGTGACAAGTCGGTTAAAGCTTTCTGCGAACCATGCGGCTTCGTCGGGAGTCATGGTCATAGTGCACCTCTAGTCATAGTCATATCCGTTATACGTTCTCTCGTAAATCTGGCCGCCATTGGCAACCACGCGAATCACGAGCGTAGGTGTAGCAAGGAGCGCAACGTCGGCATGACAGCTCGCCCCGGGAACAGTCGTGTCCGCAGTCTGCCATGCACCCAGGGTGACTCCACCACAGCGGTACTGCACGCTTGCGTAATCTCCCGTAGGCCAGTTGAGCCACGCGAAAGTTCCGCTCTCATTGAGCACATCATTGTCGGACGT
The DNA here is from genome assembly GCF_002797685.1 of Salinibacterium amurskyense. GTDB lineage: Bacteria > Actinomycetota > Actinomycetes > Actinomycetales > Microbacteriaceae > Rhodoglobus > Rhodoglobus amurskyensis. The sequence continues at coordinate 97,157 of NZ_PGFH01000003.1, read as the reverse complement.
GAAAGTCAGGCTCGACACCGAAGGATTCACCGGCACACCCAGCGGGAACGCCGCTGACCACTCCGGCTGGCAGATCGGGCCCGATCCGTAGCTGCGGCAGGCGCGCACTTCGACCGAGATGTCTTGGCCGTATTGCTGACCACCATCCGCCGTGAGGAACGAACCGAGCGCCACAGGACCGTAAACCGTGCCCGGAACGGTGCCGCCGCTCAAACGGTAGTACACCGTGTAGTTGCTATCGAGCGCGTCGGCGCCCATCATGCCGCCATTGACCGTGAAGTCGTAGCGGTTGCCATTGGGCACGGGACCGGCGGTATTCAGAGCGGTCACCACGGCGGGCGGAGTGTGAGCAATCACTGTAGGCGTTGCCGTGCAGCCTTGGCCGTTGTGTGCGAAGACCAGCATTGTGTACGTGCGGTTCGGAGATAGCCCAGACAGCGTCGCGGATGTTCCCGTGCCGACTGCAGAGAGCTTTGCGCCGTTGCTCGTGATCGAGCCATTGGGCGCGCAGGTGGGCTGGGTTCCGGTGTAGGCAGCCGCGGTGTACGACGTGACCGGGCGACCGTTTTCGTTGAAGGCACCAGCCCAGCTCAAGTTTGCGGTGGTGTCGTTGACTACGGATGCTACGGGCGCAGCAAGCGCGATCGGCGGCCCCGCAGGGATAGCGCTTCGCGGCTCGCTCGTGTTCCACACCGACAGGGCCGTATAGGCAGCGTTTCGAGCGCTCACGGTATAAGACACAGCAACACCGTTGTCGAGCACCCACGTCGACGGCGTCTCCCAAGTGCAGGTTCCGGAGTCGCACTGCGCAAGGCCAAGGGTGGTCTCGAAGCCACCGACCACTACGCGGTAGCGATCCACCGGTGAGCCGCCTGTAGGCGTAGGCACGGCATTCCAGGTGAGGCGCAGACCGTGATCAAGCGGAGATGCACTCAGCGTCGAGGGCGCGACCGGGATGATGTCCGACCACACTGAGTCCGCAAGCGTTACCGGTTCTGATTCGCCGATCGCGTTGATGGCGACGACCGTCACCTTCACCGAGTTTGTCGGGCCATTTCCGGTCGTCGGGATCGCACAGGTTGTTCCCGCGCACTCCGTCGTGTTCACCAGAACCCCGGCGGCACGAGTCGTCACACGGTACGACGTGATCGGAGAGTTGTTGGCGGGGCCGGCGTTCCAGCGCATCATGATGGTTTTGTCGCCGAAACCACTCGGTCCGAGGTTCGACACGGGATCGGGCTTGTCTTGAACCGACACCACGACCGTGCCCCAGACGTAGCGCGTCTCGTCATTGGTCGCGTCCGCTACCCGATATTGGAGATTCACGTCACCCGGAACCGCCGACGCCGACACGGTAACGGTCAGAGTGCGGTTGTCGCTGCTCGGAACGATTGAGAGTCCAGCAGGGATAGCGTTCCCGCCAAGACCGCGAATGTCGACCACGCGCAATGGCGCCCCTGGGAAGGGGTTCGTCGACGCATCGTTGGCGAGTACATCAACCACCGTGGTTTCGCCACGCTTAGCGATCGCGAGGTCCGAAGCGGGGCTAGCAAGCGGCCGGGTTGACGGAACGACGTTGAGTTCGATGCGCCCAGACTTTCCTTCGGAAAGGTCGTCGCGAACGCCGAGGGAGATAGAGGTACGGGTGCCCTTGAACGCGCTGTCGTTAGCGCGCAGGGTCAGCATCGTGCCTTCCAGCGAATAGCTAAACGCTTCAGGGAGCGGGCTCAGAACGGTGTACGCAAGCTCGTCGAGGTCATCGGGGTAGGGGTAGTTGGTCAGCTTGAGAAGGTCGATCTCTTTCTCTTGACCGGGTTCGAAGTCGATCACCGCCCCACCGAAGACGGGAGCTTGGTTGTCACGGGGTAGAACGTCGATAGGCAACACGAGAATCGCTGTGCGGCCTTCCGGATCCGTCGCCGAAGTGCCATCGGTGACTTCAAAGGAGATGGATGCTGGCCCGAAGTACTTCTCCGCGGACGTGAATACGAGAGTGTCTTCGTCGCGCACGAGGTTCGAGCCGTCGCTGTGCGTCGCCAAAACCGTGCTGGAGTCAGTGAGACGCACGGGGTTGTCGCCGACCGCAATGATGTAGTCGTTGAGATCAATAACGAGAGTGCTCTCGCTGTTGATGCTCAGCTTCGGTGCGCGGCGATCGATTTGAGGAAGCGCATCGTTATAGCCCGGCACCTTGATGAAGGCGTAGCTGAAGATCGTCGGGTCGGCCGGGTTCGTCACACGGAACGGAATGATCTGCCCCGTGTCTCCGACAGAGACTTCGATCTGCTTATCCGACGTGACCGACGCCGAGTTACCGTACCCCGGGTAGATTGCCAAGGACAGCGTTCGTGGGTCACCGTCGGCGAAAAATACGCCGGCAAGAACATCGACAGTCACACGGTTTCGATCGAGCACGTCGGAGAGGGTGAGCACGCTGTCTGTCGCGATCGGATACGCCGGCTTTGCGTCCGGGTCGACCGTGACGCGGATGAAGTTCTGACTCGATCCGCCGGTTTCGTTCTCGATGACGTAGATGATGCCGTAATCACCTGGCGTTTCTGGCGGCGTGACTTTCACGACATCGCCATCGATCTCGGCAACCGTTTCGGCATCATTCGGCTCGACGGAAACGACGGAAAGTGTGCTGCCATCGGGATCCGAGTCATTAGCCAGAACCTGCACAGACACTGTGATGCCAGGCTTGACAGTCACCTCGTCAATGATCGCAACAGGATTTCGTGCGCCATCGAGCCGCGGGCTAATGCCGATGTTAATTTCGCCGTTCGCGCGAGCTCCGAGTGAGTCGATCAAGGTGTAGCTGAAACTGTCTGTGCCCGCGGAGTACTCCCCCGCCTGGTACACGAAGGTATTGGAATCGACTTCGATTACCGCGCCCTTATTCGGGTTCGTTGCTTGGCCGAGCAAGAGAACCGAGTCACCATCAGGGTCGGCAGAGGTCAGCGGGATGGAGACGCGAACAGTGTCACCAGCAAGCACGCGCGCGGTGACGGTAGGCGGAACCGGCGGGTTGTTACTCGACGCGTCGAGCTCACGAACGGCAATGCGCACGATCGCGGTCGCGGACTGTCCGTCGGGCCCCGCAACTTGATACGCCGCGGTGAAGTTACCCGTACGGTCAGGCGCGAGGTAGCGCAACACGTCGCCAGAAGCGAAGAGGAGGCCTGAGTCATCGGGAAGGTCCTGAGCCAGCTTCGGCACCAGCGACAGCTCAAGGCCGTCGGGGTGCTCGTCATTGAGAAGCACCCGGATGTCGACAGCCTGTCCCACGCGAACCGTCACCGAGTCATCGTTGGCGATGGGTGCCTGCAAGCGGGACGGCGCGGGAATTTCGACAACGGTAATCACGCCGACGGCATCCGCTAGCCCGTTACTGATGCGGTAGTTGAAGCTGACCGGACCGTTGTCGAGCGGAGCCTCGAGGCTGACACGAACAAGGCGCTGTTCGAGGATCTCGGCGCGAACGCCGGAACCCACGGGCAGGTTCATCGTTTCGGTGACGAGAAGCACTCCACCGGCGGGATCGACGTCTGTGCCTGCAACGTCAATTCGCTCATTCTGGAGAGTTTGCACGAACACAGTCTTGGGCACGGTGATCGGTGACGTGTTGGCGTCTGGCGGCGCGACTACATCGATACGCACGATCGCCGTGAACGTGAGGTTTCCATCCGTCACGACGTATTCAAGGTTGTGGCTGCGAATCTCATCGCTCTCGAAACGGAAGGTTCCGGTTTCGTAGCTCGGCAGCACTTGCGCACCAGTTTTTGCAGGAACGCTATTGAGGCGAATGTTTCCGTTACCACCGCGAACGTGACTCAACGGCGACACCGTGACTTCCTTGCCCGCGTACGCCAGCACCACGAACGGGTCGGCTTCGATCGGAACTTCTCCGGCAGGCTTCACCGAGAGCGACACACTGCCAGAACTCTCGGCAGTACCGTCTGAGACCACGAGCGTGACGACTTTGAGTTCGCCGCCGGCTCCGGAATCTGAGAATACGAGGTCCCCGCCCGGCTTGTAGCTCACGACGTCGGGGACTGCGACAGACGCACTCGTGAGATAGAAGGGATCGCCATCCGGGTCTACCCAGTCACCGAGAATTTGATTCGAAACGCGCCCGCCCGACTGCACCGTGAACTTCGTGGCGCGCATCTGTTGCGGGGGCGAGTTTTCGGAATCATCGCGGATCTCGACGGTCACACTGGCACTGGCCGTGCCCCCGCGACCATCGCTAACGGTGTAATTGAACGACACTTGCCCGCTAGCGCCAGGCTCCAGTGTGATCTGAATCTGCTGCCGCTCGTTGATGCGGTCGATTCGGCCAATTCCTGCATTGATAACAGGAAGGTCTTCGACTACGAGAACATCACCGTTCGGGTCATAGTCGTTGAGCAACACCGGCAGAACGGTGGCACGACCCGGGCGGGCACCAAAGGTATCGTCAACAGCGACTGGCGGCTGCTGTACTTTGTCGACCTCGGGCTCGAGGTCAACGAGGTTCTGCTCAACCTCGGGCTCTTCCTCTTCGGTTGTGATGAGCTGGTTCCAGTTGTCGATCAGCTCGCCGCTGCCCTGCACTGCCCAGGTGCGACCAGACAGTCGATCGTTGAGCACCGCGCGCGATCCGTTGACCGAGTAGGAAAGCTGAGCGTTGGCTTGCATCTCGCTCAGCTGAAGCATGACGCCTTCGCCAGCATCCGTGGGGCAGCGTCGCCAGTTCTCGCCGCTCGACCATGCCGCAAATTCGCACTCGCCCAGCCGCAGCGGAGCCGCCGGAATACCGGATTGGCCCGTGGCAAGGCCGACGGCAGCGGCGCCGTTGAGCGGAACGCTCAGCACACCGTTGCTGTACCCGATGAGAACTCGTTCGCCGGCAGCGGAGGGAATCTGGAGAATGGTGCCGTTGCCGCCATCCACAAGCCCGGTGAGGTCAACCTCGCGGCCAGCCATGTGCAGCAGTTCGGCATCGGAGTCGAGGATGGCCCACTGGCCAGCCACTGACGTGATGCTCAATTCGGCGTTCGGATCGAGTTCAAGATTCTCGCTGGACTCCGCCGTATCTGAGATAGCGGCATTCACTCGGAAGAGCTGACCGGCTGACGGAGAGTAGGCGAACAGGAGCCCGTCTTCATCGACGCTGACGATCGCATCGGCGCCCAGGCTCAAGGAGGCGGGAGATTCAGCATCGAAGTTGAGGAAGTCTTCGTACGACCTGATCCACAATTCTCCGGTGCCGTGCTCGAGCACAACAACGTTATTGCCGGCGAAATACACTTCGGGCTGGTTAGGCGGTAGCGCAACGCTGTCGTCGATCTCAGAGAGCGCTGGGTCGACGACGTCGATCGAACTTTCAGAACGGTCGAAGAGCAATACGCTTTCGCCGTGTTGAACCACTTCGAGGTCAGCACTTTGCGCGTTCACGACGGAGTTGATCTCGAGCACTTCGGTGTTGGCGCGCCCGATTGCCTGCTGTTGGTTGTTGGCGACCCAGACGGCACCGTCTGCCAAGTCGACGCGCTGGGCGGTATATCCCGTCGACACAATTGCGACCGTAGCTACCAGCGCTACGATCGCAGAGACACTCACCACACCGATCACTGTGGAGCGGCGCGCTTTACCCCAACGCTTAATCACTGGCCTCCCTCATCACGGCAACACCGCGCATTTTTGGGCACTCGCGGGGCCAGACTTGCCCTCGCGAGTAACAGTGACGGATATACAGACGTTTTCGCCCGACTCGGCGTCAACAACGAAGTTCGGCTCGCGCTGCTGAACTGACGGTTGACCATCGGTCGTCTTAATTTGGTAGAAGTCGCCGGCTTCGAGGCCGGGATCGAGCCAGGAGAACTCTACGACGTCGGCTGAGACCGAGGCCGAGATGTCGCTCACCACGGGGATGTCGTTCGATCCCGACTGAAGCTGAATGAACGTGGCCGTGGCTCCCAGAACCACGACGAAGGCTGCGAGCGCAACACCTATCCACGCGACGGTCTGCATGCCGCGCGTTTTGGGAATGGGACTGATGCCGGTCTTGCGACGCGACATTTTGCCTTCGGCAGCTTCACTTTCGAACGAGCCGAAGCTTTCTTCGATGTTGGCGGGGCGGCGACGCTTACGGCGTTGCGACGACGTCATAGGTGATGCCTGGCCGGGGCGCACGCGGGTGCGGTCTTCCAGCTCGGCAACCGTAGCCAGAGCCCAGTCGTCCATGGCAACTTCGATTGCAGTCTGCGAGAGTCCGAGCTCAGACTCCACCGCTTGCAACTCGTGTACTAGTTCGAGAACGCTGCCTTGGCGCGCCTCTGCTTTGCGGGACATTGCGCGGTTGAGGGCGCGTTCCAAGCTTTCGGGCACATCGCTTCGCCCGGTGGTGCGTGGCTTCGCGCGGTTAATGCGGGAGATGAGGTCGGTCGACTTGTTCGACTCCCCCGGCACTTCGAAGGGCGAGCGCCCGGCAAGCAGCGAGTACACCGTGGCTGCATACGACCACAGTTCAGACTCGATCGTGCCGGCGGTCTCATCCATCAACACTTCGGGTGCCGACCACGGGATCGACATTCCCACGGCTTCAAGATTTTCAGACTCGCTGAGCGTCGCCGCAATGCCAAAGTCGGAGAGCACCGGATGCCCATATGCAGTCGTCAAAATATTGGACGGCTTGATGTCTCGGTGCAGCACACCCGCACGATGGGCGGTCTCGATGGCACTGCCGATCTTGATGGCGATGCGCAGTACTTCAGGAACCGGGAGTCGTTCGACTCGGTAACGCTGGCTAAGCGTCGAGGAACACAGCTCCATCACAAGGTACGGTCGGCCGTCTGAAGAGACACTCGCTTGGTAGACGGTAAGGATCGAGGGGTGCGAGCTGAGCTGGGCCATCAGGTTCGCTTCGGCCTGGAACATGAGCCGAACTTGGTCGTTCACAACCTCGCTGAGCATCACTTTGACAGCGACTTGGCGTCGCGGCATATTCTGCTCATACAGGAACACATCGGCGAAGCCACCCGAGCCCAGAACGTGAACGTGGGAGAATCCGGGCAGCGCAGGAGGAGCTGAGGGCAATCTTCTAGCCACAGAACACCCCTTACTTGTCGTCGAGTTCGATCATTCTAAGTGAGGAAACCACTCAAAAATCGGATTCTGCCCCTTGTCTGGGGTCAGTTTGTCTGTCCCCAGTATGGAGGACTCGAGGGCTACGCCGCTGTAGGCACTTTCAACACATCGATCACAATTGCGGTGATGTTGTCTCGTCCACCACTATCGAGTGCGGAATCAATGAGCTGCGACACCGTCTCGTCGGGAGAAAAACCCTGCTTCATCAGGCGCTCAATTTTGTCGTCCGAGACCTCGCGAGTGAGGCCATCCGAGCAGATCAGCAGGCGCTGACCGGAATGAATAGGCAGCATCCAGAAGTCTGGTGACGGTGCGGCATTGAAGCCGATCGCTCGCGTAATGATGTTGGCATCCGGATGCTCGTCCGCCTCGCCGCGGGAAATCAAACCGGCCTCGACAAGATCCTGAACTACCGAGTGGTCTCGTGTGATCTGGACCAGTCGTTCGGCGTCGAAGTTGTAGACCCGGCTATCCCCCACGTTGAAGACCGCGAAGCTTGCCGACTCATGATGCTCCGTGACGACGACTCCCGTGACGGTCGTGCCGACGCCGAGTTCACTGTCTTGCGCGATGAGGCCGATGTAGTCGGTTGCCCGTTCGAGCGCGCGCTCGACGGCACGTGCCGGGAGAAAGTCACCCGTAATGGCATCATCGAGTCGTTCGACGACGGCAGCACTGGCGAGGTCTCCCGCCGAGTGTCCGCCCATTCCGTCGGCCACAGCGAACATCGGAGAACGCGCAACGTAGCTGTCCTCGTTTGCGGCGCGCCGATGTCCAGTGTGAGTGCCCGCAGCCCACGCAAACGTAAACGTCTGTTCTGCTCGCCCCGGTAGGGCGATGGTATGCCCCGGGTTGTTGCCGCCGATTTCGGTCACGGCTACCTTCCTGCCCGTTTACTCCAGACGCCGCCGAGGCAGAATCCTAATAATGTTTCCGTCTCCAATATCCACTAGCGTGCCGGTGGAAACCACCACCGACTCACCCTGACGGAGTTTTCGTGCCGCATTGCCCGGCACCTGAACGATCGAACCATTGGTGGAGCGCAGATCAGTGACGATCACCGACGCCCCCAATTGCCGCACTTCGACGTGCGTTTCTGATACTTCGCGCTGCGGAGACTGCACTGCAACGAGGCGCGGGCCTACGCCTTTCACAATGCGCGGAGGTCGAGGGTCACGCCCGAACACACACGCATGTTCTAGGGAGTACATCTGCCCAGTGCCGTCAAGCTGCACGCGGTAATACAGCGCGGATGATGCTGCCGTCGGCTCCACGGGAGCACGCGGTGGCTTCACTTGCGCTGCGGCACGCGCCCGCAAGCGCGCTGCCTCTTGAGCTGTGGTCGGTGATGCTTGCTTTGCTTGCGATTCGACGGGACGTTGGTAGGGCTTAACGACCGCCGCGGTTCGTCGCGCGCTGATGATAATCGTGTCATCGAGATCAGGCATGGTCGACTGAAGCTGCGGCCGCTGGCCCGCCGTTATCGTGTCATCGAAGTCATGCTTCACGCGGCAATCTTAGACACGCTTGACGTTTTCTCGTGGGAGCACGTCACGCTTGTCCGATAAAACTCATCACATGCTTGATGCGGGTGTAGTCCTCGAAACCGTAGCTCGACAGATCTTTGCCATAACCCGAGTGCTTGAAGCCACCGTGGGGCATCTCCGCCACGATCGGAATGTGGGTGTTGATCCAGACGCAACCGAAGTCGAGGTGCTTAGCGAAGCGCATTGCACGGCCGTGATCGCGAGTCCACACGCTCGAAGCCAGCCCGTAGTTGACGTCATTAGCCCACTCAAGCGCTTGGCCCTCATCCGTGAACTTCTGAACCGTGATGACGGGGCCGAAGATCTCGTTCTGAACTGCCGAGTCGTTCTGCTGAAGTCCCGAAACGATGGTCGCTTCGTAGAAGTAACCGCGGTCGCCCTGGCGTGCACCACCGAGCTCGACCTGCGCGTGCGACGGCAGCTCTTCGATGACGCGAGACACCTGGGCAAGCTGGTTCGCGTTATTCACGGCACCAAAGTAAACATCTTCGCTCGGCGCACCGGTGGTCGCGTTCTCACGCGTCCACTTCACGAGCTCAGCTACGAACTCGTCGTGGATGTTGGCGTGCACGATTACTCGCGTCGCCGCAGTGCAGTCCTGCCCCGCGTTGAAGTACCCCGCGGCGCCGATACCGGCAACAGCGGCAGGGATGTCGGCGTCATCGAAGACAACAACAGGAGCTTTACCGCCCAGCTCAAGGTGCACGCGTTTGAGGTCGACGGATGCCGCCTTGGCGACCTCCATTCCCGCCCGCACCGATCCCGTAATAGACACCATTTGCGGCGTCTTGTGGTCGATCATGAGGCCGCCGGTGGTGCGGTCCCCTGTCAGCACGTTGAACACGCCAGCGGGAAGGAACTCAGCGGCGACTTCAGCGAACAGCAGTGTCGCCGAGGGAGTCGTGTCACTGGGCTTGAGCACGGTTGTGTTTCCCGCAGCGATGGCGGGGGCGACCTTCCACACCGCCATGTTGAGCGGATAGTTCCACGGCGCTACTTGCCCGATGACGCCGATCGGTTCGCGACGGATAGACGAGGTGTGGTCCTTCATGTACTCGCCCGAGGCCATCCCCGAAAGGTGGCGGGCTTCGCCGGCGAAGAACCGAATCTGGTCGACCGAAAGCATGATTTCGTCAGCGACGAGACTCGCACGCGGTTTGCCGGTGTCTTTCGACTCGAGGTCGGCGAACTCGTCGGCGCGAGCTTCCATCGCGTCGGCGATTCGGAAGAGCGCAAGTTGGCGCTCGGAGGGCGTGGTCTCGCCCCAAGTCTCAAAGGCTCTTGCCGCGGCGGAATAGGCGGCGTCGACATCCGCACTCGACGAAACCGGCGAGTGCGCGTAGCTGTCTTCAGTAGCGGGGTCGATCACATCGAAACCGCTTTCCGTACGCGCTGCGACGTACTCGCCATTAATAAAGTTCTGGATGTCAGGAGCGCTCATGCCTCCAAGATAGCGACCATGACGCCACTAATCCACCCCGGCACTAACGATTTCCGCCGCAAAAAGGCATTTTTGATACGGAATCGCTTGCCAGCCATGCTCTGAACTGACAAAATCGGTACATGAGCACTTCTTCGCGTGGATCCGCCAACAGGCCTGTGCACCTTGACGACGTCTCCAAGTCGATCATCGAACAGCTGCAGAACGACGGCCGTCGTTCCTATGCGGAGATCGGCAAGGCTGTTGGCTTGAGCGAAGCCGCTGTACGCCAGCGCGTGCAGAAGCTCACCGAATCTGGCGTCATGCAGATCGTGGCCGTCACCGACCCGATGCAGCTGGGCTTCTTTCGCCAAGCAATGATCGGCATCCAGATCTCGGGAGACACCACTTCGGTGGCCGAAAAGATCGGCAAGCTCCCTTCAGTCGACTATGTCGTTCTTACCGCCGGCAGCTTCGACCTTCTCGTTGAAGTCGTGTGTGAGAACGATGACGACCTCATCGAGCTTCTCAACCACGACATCCGCGGTATCGAAGGCGTGCGATCGACGGAGACTTTCGTCTACCTGCGCCTCCACAAGCAGTTCTACAACTGGGGAACGCGCTAAGCACTCCCCGCCTCACCAACGTCACCACGCACCAATTCCCCAACGCACTAAAGAAAGTGTTTGAGATGTCAGAGTTCAACGAAGCCGATCTTCAGCAAAAAGCGAAAGATCACCTGTGGATGCACTTCTCCCGCCAGTCGGTGATGGAAGACGGTCACGGCGTGCCGATCATCGTTCGCGGCGAGGGTCACCACATTTATGACTCCAAGGGCAACAAGTACTTCGACGGCCTCAGCGGACTTTTCGTGGTCAACGCCGGTCACGGCCGCAAGCGCCTGGCCGAGGTCGCTGCGAAGCAGGCTGAAGAACTCGCGTTCTTCCCGCTCTGGTCGTACGCGCACCCCAAAGCCATCGAGCTGGCTGACCGCCTAGCGGGCTATGCCCCGGGCGACCTCAACCGTGTCTTCTTCTCCACGGGTGGCGGCGAAGCAGTCGAGACCGCCTTCAAGCTGGCCAAGCAGTACTGGAAGCTTCAGGGCCGCCACACGAAGCACAAGGTCATTTCGCGTGCGGTCGCTTACCACGGCACCCCGCAGGGAGCGCTTGCCATCACCGGCATCCCCGGCATGAAGGAGATGTTTGAGCCTCTCGTTCCTGGCGGCTTCCGCGTGCCAAACACCAACTACTACCGCGCGGAAGAGATGGGCTTCCACGGCACCGAAGAGGAATTTGGGCTGTGGGCTGCTAACCGCATCGAGGAAATGATCCTCTTCGAAGGCCCCGAAACTGTCGCCGCGGTCTTCTTGGAGCCCGTGCAGAACTCGGGTGGCTGCTTCCCGCCTCCCGCTGGCTACTTCCAGCGTGTTCGCGAGATCTGCGACGAGTACGACGTGCTGCTTGTCAGTGACGAAGTAATTTGCGCCTTCGGTCGTCTCGGTCACATGTTCGCGTGTGACGCGTACGACTACATCCCCGACATGATCACGTGCGCCAAGGGAATGACCAGCGGCTATTCACCGATCGGTGCCACGATCGTCTCTGACCGCGTCTATGAGCCCTTCAAGCACGGCGCTACGACCTTCTACCACGGCTACACCTTCGGCGGACATCCTGTTTCCGCTGCGGTTGCCCTAGAAAATCTCGACATCTTCGAGGAAGAGAAGATCAACGAGCACGTTCGTGAAAACTCGCCCAAGTTCCGTGCTGCGCTTGAGCGCTTGCTCGACTTGCCGATCGTGGGCGATGTGCGCGGAGATGGTTACTTCTTCGGCATCGAACTCGTCAAAGACAAGGCAACGAAGGAGACCTTCAACGACGACGAATCCGAGCGCCTGCTCCGTGGCTTCCTCTCGAAGGCGCTCTACGACGCTGGCCTCTACTGCCGCGCCGATGACCGTGGAGATCCTGTGATTCAGCTGGCACCGCCTTTGACGATCGGACCCGCCGAGTTTGACGAGATAGAATCAATGCTGCGTTCGGTTTTGACCGAAGCATGGAGCCGTCTCTAGAACCCACCGCGTTCGCCCTCCCTCTTACCCCACGGCTCGGATAGAGTTCCTTCCGTGAGCACTGAGGAAAATTCGCTAACACTGCGTCCGCGCGATGACCGCGCTCGGATCACTGTGGCGCGCGCAATCGCGATTGGGCTCGCGATCCTTTTGAACGTAACGGTGATCGCTGCTGGGGTGTGGGCTCTCACGAACCAGCAGCGCATCTCCGATCAGTTCACGGTGTGGCAGTTCGAGCCGTCCTCCACGGTTCGTGCGTACGTCACCTCGGCAGCGATGTCAGAGGAGGGCGAGTTCCTCTTCTACGCGAGCCAGCCCGTCGTCCAGGAAAACCCGGAGTTCAACAGCACGTGCTCGAACGTTGAAGAGAACTTTGGCGTGCTGGGGTGCTACTTCCCCAGCAGCAAAGCGATCTACCTCTTTGATGTGACGGATGAGCGGCTCGCCGGCATCGAAGAGGTCGTCGCCGCACACGAGATGCTCCACGCTGCGTGGGATCGACTCTCGGATGACGAGCGCGCCCGACTGACGCCATTGCTCGAGGCTGAAGCCGACCGTATGAAGGATGATCCGGAGTTCGCAACAACACTGGAGTTCTACGCTAAGACTGAGCCCGGCGAGCGTTCGAACGAGCTCCATTCAATCATCGGCACGGAATTTGCCGATCTGAGCCCGGAGCTTGAAGAGCACTACGCCACCTACTTCACGGATCGCGCGACAGTTGTGGCGCTGCACGAGAAGTCGAATGCCGTCTTCACGGAGCAGCTGGATGCCAGCAAGAAGCTCGTTGAGCAGCTGGATGCTCTGCGCGGCACGATCGACGACGACTACGCGACCTACAACTCGGGCTATGACAGCTTGAACGCCGACATCGACAGCTTCAATGCACGCGCTGATCGGGGCGACTTCGCCACGCTCGATCAGTTCAATCGTGAACGAAACCAGCTCATCAATCGCCAAGATGAACTGAATGCGCTCTACGACACGATTGAAGCTAACGTCGCCACCTACGACGGGCTTGTCGTTCAGCTTGAAGATCTCAACGCCACGATCAGCGAACTCAACCAGAGCATCAATATCGAACCGCGCAATCAAGACGGCATCTAACACCGCTCCTCCACAGCACGCGTTTTCGCAGCGAATTGCAATGTCCGAAAATGGCCAGCCGCCTTCTCGCTAGGCGGCGTACGCTCGAAGCATGAACACGTTCACTCCCCTGCAGACAGAGGTCGCTTACCTTCGCCGGCTGTCTTCGCCGATAGGCCGTATCGAGCTCACGAGCGACGGCGCTAGCGTCACCGGCCTCGCCATCGAGAACGACGGCGTTCTCCCCCACGACGAACAGCCGGAGCGTTCTTGCGAGGTTCTCGACGCCGCGGCCACTCAACTCGCCGAGTACTTTGCCGGAGACCGCCGCTCCTTCGACCTGCCGCTCTCCGCGGCCGGCACGGAATTCCAGAAATCCGTGTGGCTACAGCTCAACCAGCTTCCGTACGGCGCCGCAGTTTCTTACGCCGATATCGGCCGCGCTACAGGCCGCCCCACCGCCGGTCGCGCGGTTGGCGGTGCTGTCGGTGCCAATCCGATTCCGATCATCGTTCCTTGTCACCGTGTGCTCGCGTCCAACCAAAGGATCACCGGCTACAGCGGTGGCGACGGCATTCCCACCAAAGTCTGGCTTCTCAAGCACGAGGGGATCAGCCACAAGTGAGCGATCGCGAATCCCTCCTTGTCGGGCCAGACGGCCGGGCTCGATGCAGTTGGGTCGGAGACGACGAACAGTACCGCCAGTATCACGACACCGAATGGGGCAACCCCCTCCGTGGCGACCACAAACTCTTCGAGAAGATCATGCTCGAAGCGTTTCAAGCGGGACTCTCCTGGATCACGATCTTGCGTCGCCGAGAGGGCATCCGCGAAGCCTTCGATCACTTCGACGCCGCCACGATCGCAGGCTACGGCGACGACGACATCGCTCGGCTGCTGAACGACCCCCGCATCATCCGCAATCGGCTCAAGGTATCTGCGGCGATCACCAACGCTCAAGCAACACTCGAACTCACGCGGAACGATCCCGGCGCGCTAGACACGCTGCTGTGGAGTTTCGCACCGCCACCACGAACCACTCGTCTCGCAGCGTTCAGCGACGTTCCTGCGACCACCGAGGAGTCGACGGCCATGAGCAAGGCGCTCAAAGCGCGAGGGTTCCGCTTTGTGGGCCCGACAACGATGTACGCGCTCATGCAATCCGCGGGCATGGTCGACGACCACCTCGAAGGCTGCTGGCGAGCCGTCTAACGTTTCGCCACGGACGCAGCTGTGTGCCTCTTCGGTCGTGCGGGCCAGCAGCCCCGACCCTGCAAGCCAGCAGCCGCGGTCTGTGGGTCGGCAGCCCCGACTCAGCGGCGTTGCCGCTCACGGGCCAGCAGCACGGGCCAGCAGCACGGGCTCAGTGACGTTGCTAGGCGTTCTCGACGACCAGGTCGAGTTCGCCCGGCGCTCCGTGCTCCAGCTGGAAGCCGGCACCGTTTGCCCACTCGAGAAGCGAGTCGACCGTTGAATGGCGAATCCCCGCCCGCACGAGAGCACGAGTGAAGAGCCCTTTGGACTTCTTGTTGAAGTGACTCAACGCCACACGCTTGCCGTCTGCACCCGCCGTCACCACTCGCAGGTAGGCGCTGTTCTCCCCTGCCGCGCCCAACTGTGCGTACGCTTCGGAGCGGAGGTCTAGCTGGAGCCCTCCGAGACCCGCAAGAGCGTCGGATGCCGGAACACGCCAATGCTTCTTCAATGGCAGCCCGGGGACTTTGGAGTTATGAGAGAGACGGTACGCGGGAATGGGATCGCCGGCGCCGATCGGGCCGAACAGCGCCGAATGCACGACCACAGTCTCGTGGGCGAACGAGCGCTCATCAGTGGTCATGGTTGCGGCATCCAAACCGTCGAATAGCACGCCGGTATAGCGTTCAAGGGCTGGCATTACCGGCGCCGTGGCCAGCGTGCGGTTGCGCTCCACTTCAAAAAGCTGTTTCGCGCTGATGCCGAGGGCGCGCTGAGCGGCTTCGGTGTCCCCGGCGAGCTCTGAGACCGCAGATACTACGGCTTGCCGCGGCTGAGTGAGCTCGGGAAACGAGAGGCGATCCCAGTCGAGCACGGCACCCTGATCTCCCCCGTCACGCTTAGTTTCGGAGGGAGGAAGGAGAACGATCACGCGTCGAGGAACGCGGAGGCCCGTTCGACGTTGACGCCGATGGGTCCGGCAGAGTCGAGGGTGATGCGGGCTACTGCGCCGCTCACTCCGCTCCACGGGGAATACTCTTCAACGCTTTGCTCAACAGCATCGCGGTCTGGCGCACCCGCAAGCTCACGCTTAGCAGCGCGCTCTACGAGGCGTTCTTTGTGAAGTTCTTCGTCAGAACAGACAACTTCAATGAAGCGGATACCCGAGCCGGTGCGCTCGGCTAGATTGACCCACTGCTCGCGCGCTGGATCCACGGCGTTGACAGCATCAATGATGATGTCGTTGTCGTTCATCAGCACGGATTCGGCGAGAGTCTCCGCCACCAGATAGGCAGCGAGTCCTGTCGGTTGTCCGGCACTGATGCCGGCCTTCAGGATCGCTGTCTCTATCTGGTCGACAGACAACACGGTGGTCTTGCGCCGGGCACCCACGACCTCTGCGAGAGTCGATTTTCCTGCACCCGGCAACCCGGCCATCGCTATAAGCATGATTGGAAACTAAACCAGTTCTGCGGTGCTCGCCACCACGGTGACGGTGTTGTTCTCAACCGAGAGGAAGCCGTTGTCCGCAATTGCGGTCACCGTCTGGCCGTCTGCGGTTGAAACACGGACCTCACCTTTGGCCAGAATCGCCAGAAGCGGTTCGTGACCCGGGAGAATTCCGATTTCACCTTCGGTGGTACGAGCGATGAGCTGGGTTGCCTCCCCCGACCAGAGTTCCTGGTCGGCGGAGACAACGCTCACTGCGAGAACTGCCATTGTTAGGAGTTCTCTTTCTGAATCTTGGCCCACTGCTCTTCGACGTCGTTGATTCCACCGACGTTGAAGAACGCCTGCTCAGCAACGTGGTCGAACTCGCCCTTGACGATCGCGTCGAACGACTCGATGGTGTCCTTGAGCGGAACAGTCGATCCCTCAACACCGGTGAACTTCTTCGCCATGTAGGTGTTCTGCGAGAGGAACTGCTGGATACGACGTGCGCGCGATACCGTGATCTTGTCTTCTTCAGAGAGCTCGTCAACACCGAGGATCGCGATGATCTCCTGGAGTTCCTTGTTCTTCTGCAGAATCTGCTTCACGTCGGTAGCAACGCGGTAGTGGTCGGCACCTAGGTAACGGGGGTCGAGGATACGACTCGTCGAGGTGAGCGGGTCAACGGCCGGGTACAGACCCTTCGATGCGATTTCACGGCTGAGCTCAGTCGTGGCGTCGAGGTGGGCGAAGGTCGTTGCCGGCGCGGGGTCGGTGTAGTCATCGGCAGGAACGTAAATTGCCTGCAGCGACGTAATCGAGTGTCCACGGGTCGAGGTGATGCGCTCCTGAAGGATACCCATCTCGTCGGCGAGGTTCGGCTGGTAACCCACGGCGGAAGGCATACGGCCCAGAAGGGTCGAAACCTCGGAACCGGCCTGCGTGAAGCGGAAGATGTTGTCGATGAAGAGCAACACGTCTTGCTTCTGCACGTCGCGGAAGTACTCAGCCATGGTCAGAGCCGAGAGGGCAACGCGAAGACGCGTTCCTGGCGGCTCATCCATCTGGCCGAAGACTAGGGCCGTCTTGTCGAAGACACCTGCCTCGTCCATTTCAGCGATGAGGTCGTTACCTTCACGGGTACGCTCACCAACACCGGCGAATACGGAAACTCCACCGTGGTCCTGAGCTACACGCTGAATCATTTCCTGGATCAGAACGGTCTTACCGACACCGGCACCACCGAACAGTCCGATCTTTCCACCCTGTACATACGGGGTGAGAAGGTCGATGACCTTGATACCGGTTTCGAAGAGCTCGGTCTTCGACTCGAGCTGGTCAAATGCCGGGGGCTTGCGGTGGATAGGCCAGCGTTCGGTGATCTCGATCGTTTCGCCGTTGACCTTGCCATCGGCATCCGCGTTCAGGATTTCTCCGGTAACGCTGAAGACCTTGCCCTTGGTGATGTCACCAACGGGAACAGTGATCTGCTCGCCTGTGTCGCGGACTTCCTGGCCGCGGACAAGTCCGTCAGTCGGCTTGAGCGCGATCGCACGAACAACGTCGTCTCCGAGGTGCTGAGCAACCTCGAGTGTGATCTCGGTGGTCTCGCCACCGATCGAAACGTTGGTCTTGAGAGCGTTGTAGATACCGGGGATCGAATCGTGCGGGAACTCGACGTCCACAACGGGACCGGTTACACGTGCGATGCGTCCAACGCCGGCGACAACAGCAGCGGCAGCTGCCTTCTTCGCAGGCGCCTTCTTTGCTGGCGTCTTTTTGGCTGGGGCCTTCTTGGCCGGGGCTTTTTCAGTCATGGCTTCCCTATCTATGGTTCTTACTTAGCCGAGCTCAGGGCGTCCGCGCCGCCCACGATCTCGGAAATCTGCTGGGTGATCTCAGACTGGCGCGCGTTGTTTGCGAGGCGCGTGTAGTCGTTGATGAGCTTGTCTGCGTTGTCGCTTGCAGACTTCATTGCCTTCTGCGTTGCGGCGTGCTTTGCAGCAGCAGACTGAAGCATGGCGTTGAAGATACGGCTCTCGATGTAGACCGGCAGCAAGGCGTCAAGCACCTTGTCGACCTCAGGTTCGAACTCGTAGAGAGGGAGAACATCCTTCTCATCCGGAGCTTCTACACCTTCGACGATCTCCAGTGGGAGCAGACGCACAACCTCAGGAACCTGCAGAAGCATGCTGACTAGGCGGTTGTAAACGATGTGAATCTCATCTACGCCGCCCTCGCTGGCAGGCTGCAGGAACTTGCTGACAACCGCGTCACCGATCTCCTTAGCAATTTCGAACTCGGGGGAATCAGTTCCACCGGTCCAGATTTGCTCAGCATCACGCTTACGGAAGGCGAAGTATCCGGCAGCCTTGCGGCCGACGAGGTAGTAAACAACTTCTTTACCTTCACCCTCGAGGCGAGCAGCAAGTTCACCAGCTTCGCGAAGAACGTTCGAGTTGAACGCTCCTGCGAGGCCGCGGTCACTGGAGAAGATGACGACCGCAGCGCGCTCGACTTTCTCTGGCTCCGTTGTGAGCACGTGATCGACGTTCGAGAAAGTCGCCACCGCCGAAACGGCACGCGTTACCGCGCGTGAGTACGGGCCCGATGCAGCAACCCGCTGTTTCGCCTTTTGAATGCGCGACGCGGAGATCAGCTCCATCGCGCGTGTGATCTTCTTGGTCGTCTTGGCAGAACTAATTTTCTGCCGGTAGACCCGAAGTTGCGCTCCCATGGCTTTCTAACTTTCTATGTCGTGTTGGTCGATGATCACTGGTGCGAAGCTCAGCGCTTCTGCTTGACGATCTGCTCTTGAGCGATGTCTTCTTCAGCGATCTCGTCGAACTCCTCGGTGCCGACGGAGTTGAGCGACTTGCCCTCACCCGTCTGGAAGCCCAGCTTGAAGGCTTCGACTCCGGCATCCATGTCAGCGATCAGCTGGTCATCGAGTGCGTTCTTCTCGCGGAGGGTGTCAAGCACCTTCGTGTTGCGTGCGAGGTAGTCGTGGAGTTCACTTTCGAAACGAAGTACGTCTTCGACGGGAACTTCATCGAGCTTGCCGTTGGTGCCAGCCCAGATCGAAACGACCTGGTTCTCGACGGGGAACGGCGAGTACTGCGGCTGGCGCAGCAGCTCGGTGAGGCGTGCACCTCGAGCAAGCTGGCGACGGCTCGTTGCGTCGAGGTCGGATGCGAACATCGCGAATGCCTCGAGCGAACGGTACTGAGCCAGTTCCAGCTTCAGGGTTCCTGAAACCTTCTTGATCGACTTGACCTGCGCGTCACCACCGACTCGCGAGACCGAGATTCCCACGTCAACAGCGGGGCGCTGGTTGGCGTTGAAGAGGTCGGACTGCAAGAAGATCTGGCCGTCGGTGATCGAGATCACGTTGGTCGGAATGTAGGCAGCAACGTCGTTTGCCTTGGTCTCGATGATGGGAAGACCGGTCATCGAACCGGCACCCAGCTCGTCAGAGAGCTTGGCACAACGCTCGAGCAGACGGGAGTGCAGGTAGAACACGTCACCGGGGTATGCCTCACGCCCTGGCGGACGGCGCAGGAGCAGCGATACGGCACGGTAGGCCTCAGCCTGCTTGGAGAGGTCATCGAAGATGATCAGTACGTGCTTGCCGCCGTACATCCAGTGCTGGCCGATGGCCGAACCGGTGTAGGGAGCAAGGTACTTGAAACCTGCGGGGTCGGATGCGGGAGCAGCCACGATGGTGGTGTACTCCATGGCACCGGCGTCCTCGAGCGCGCCCTTGACGGCAGCGATCGTGGAACCCTTTTGACCGATAGCAACGTAGATGCAGCGAACCTGCTTGTTCTCGTCGCCCGACTCCCAGTTGTCCTTCTGGTTGATGATGGTGTCGATCGCGATGGCGGTCTTACCCGTCTGGCGGTCACCAATGATCAGCTGGCGCTGGCCACGGCCGATCGGGATCATGGCGTCGATTGCCTTGATTCCGGTCTGCATGGGCTCGTGCACGCTCTTACGGGCCATAACGCCGGGAGCCTGGAGCTCAAGGGCGCGGCGGCCTTCTGCCTTGATGTCGCCGAGACCATCGATGGGGTTACCCAGCGGGTCGACTACACGGCCGAGGAATGCGTCACCGACGGGCGAGGAGAGAACTTCGCCAGTGCGAGCAACTTCCATACCTTCAACGATGCCGGTGAATTCACCGAGAACAACAACACCGATCTCGTCTTCGTCGAGGTTCTGAGCGAGGCCCAGAGTTCCATCAGCGAAGCGGATGAGCTCGTTGGCCATAACGCCGGGGAGTCCCTCGACGTGGGCGATGCCGTCGGACGCGTCAATGACCGTTCCGGTTTCGGTGGTCGCGGCCTTGCCGGGCTCGTAAGCCTTGACGAAGTCCTTGAGCGCGTCGCGGATCTCGTCCGGACTAATGCTGAGTTCTGCCATTGTGTTTTCCTATTCCGTGGAAAGTTCTGCTAACTCGCTAGCCTGCGAGTTGGATCCTGAGGTCGTTGAGCTTGGTGGAAACGCTGCCATCGATAACTTCGTCACCGATCTGCACGCGAACCCCACCGATAATCGAGGGGTCGAGACGAACGTTGAGCTTGAGCTCGCGTCCGTAGTTGCTGGCAAGTCCTGCGCGCAGGCGCTCAAGCTGTGCTGCCTTGAGCGGTGCGGCGGTCGTAATGGTTGCGACCGCCTTGCCTGCCTGGTCCGCAACGATGTCAGCGGCCGTGGAAACGAGTTCCCCGATGCGACGCCCACGGGGCTGCTGAACGAGGTGATCAACGATCAGCGCCGTCTGCTCCGATGCCTTGCCCGTGAGCAAGGAACCAACGAGCTTCGACTTCGCAGCAGCCGAACCGAGCTTGCTGCCAACAGCAAGTTCGAGCTGTGCGTCAGACGCGACGGTGGTACCGAAAGCGAAGAGTTCGTCTTCGATCGCGAGCTTTGCCGGAGCCGACTTAGCGATCGCTCGAATGCCGACCTCTTCGATTCCTGCGAGCAAGTCGTCAGCGCTCGACCAGCGAGCGCTCACGATGGCTGAAAGTACGGTGCGCGTTGAGGCGCTCAGCGACGAGAAAACCGAGCCGACTGTTGCGGCCTTGTCTTTCGCGTCGACGGCAGGGTCAGCCAAAACAGCACGAAGCTGAGCGGAGTCGCCCACTACGCGTCCTGCTTTGAACAGCTCTGCGCCCGTGGCCAGAGAGTTCTTGGCAGTGACGGATGCGAGTGCATCCTTCGCTGCAACAAGCGCTTCTCTCGTAGCTGATCCCATTACTTCTTCGCCTTTGCCTTCTCTGATGCCTCGAGGTCAGCCAAGAACTGGTCGACGAGTGCCGACGACTTCTTGTCATCCGTCAGGCTCTGCCCGATAACGCCCGATGCGAGGTCGATGGCCATTGAGCCAACCTCGCTGCGGAGCGAGACGAGTGCCGCCTGGCGTTCTGCTTCGATCGTTGCTTGAGCGTTCGCAGTGATGCGAGCGGCTTCGACCGTCGCCTGCTCCTTGAGCTCGTTGACGATGGCGGTTCCCTCAAGACGAGCCTGTTCGCGGATCTTCGCGGCTTCGGCACGACCTTCAGCGAGCTGCGTCTTGTACTGCTCGAGAGCCGTAGCCGCTTCAGCCTGAGCGATCTCAGCCTTCTTGATGCCACCTTCGATGGCCTCAGCGCGAGCATCAAGCGTCTTCGTCAGTGCTGGAAGGAACTTCTTCCAGAAGAAGAACAAGATGATAGCGAAGCAAACCGCTGACCAAATGATGTCGTAATCTGCGGGAAGGAGGGGATTCAAATCTCCCTCTTCCGCGGCAGCCAGTACTGCACTAAGCATCCCAGCCTCCTCAGTTAGTCAGTTATTACGGGAATTGGATGAAGGAAACAGCAATCGCGATGAATGCGAGGGCCTCGGTGAATGCGATACCGAGGAACATGAGTCCTGTCAGGCGGCCCTGAAGCTCAGGCTGGCGCGCAACGGACTCCACTGTCTTTCCAACAACGATTCCCACACCAATGGCTGGGCCAATGGTGGCGATGCCAAAGGCTACTGGGGCGAGTTGACCTGTGATTTCGGCAACGTTCATTTGTTTTCCTTCCGTAGTTTCAATTTCCAGCGGTCGCTGGAACCTGTCTAGTGTTCTTCGACCAGCGCTAGCTGGATGTATACCGCAGTCAGGAATGTGAACACATAAGCCTGGAGGACGGCAACGAGGATTTCGAAGAGTGTAAAGATAAGCCCAAAAGCAAGAGTTAGACCGCTAAAGAGCCCGTAAAAGCCCCCCGCTGTGAACAAGAAAAATTGTGTCGCGGAGAAACACAGCACAAGAAGCATGTGCCCTGCGATCATGTTCATAAGCAATCGGAGCGCTAGTGTGACCGGGCGGAGAATAAACGTCGAAACGAATTCAATCGGAGTAACGATTATGTAGAGCGCCCAAGGAACCCCGGAAGGGAAAAGCGAAGCCTTGAAGAAGGTCATTCCCTGCTTCTTGATACCTGCATAGATAAAAACCACGTACGCGACGACCGCTAGGACTAGCGGGACTCCGATTACTGAGGTGCCTGCAATGTTGAGCCCCGGCACGACGCCAGTGATATTCATCGCTAGAACCATGAAAAACATCGTGGCTAGAAGCGGCATGAAGCGTTTGCCGTCTTCCTTTCCAAGAGCACCGTCCGCAATGTTTGACTGAACGAAGCCGACTGCCATCTCCAAGAGGCTCTGGCTGCGGCCCGGAATCATTCGCATTCGGCGAGTTCCGACCCAGAAGAGCAGGATGAGAACGAGAACCGCGATGAATCGGACCATCATGATGCGGTTGATCTCGAATGGCGTTCCAGCAAAAAGGAAGGCCCCTGGGAAGAACTCAGCTAAAGATGGGCCATGAAAACTCCCATCACCAGATCCGTCGTCGGTGGCAAATGGCGCAATGAGCGCGAGAGCGTTATATAACAGCGCTGTCTCCAGAATCGGGGCGTAGATGCACGCGGCGAGGGATTTTTCTTACTTCACCCAGCTTAGCAAAGGATTGCGAAATGCTGGACCAGATGTGGGATTTGTTTCTCGAGACATCTAGCCGCTGACCGAAGCTACGCAGTTGGGAAATAGAAGAGCTGTCCTACTAGACAAGCCATTCTTACTCGGGTTATCCTCAGTTTCAATTCAGAAACCGCCCAATCAGAGAATTGAGGAAGTTCATGCTTAAGAAGAAGATCGCCACGGCGACGATTTTGGCGCTGCTCGTCACCGGTGTTGGTGCTGGAAGCGCTCTTGCAACTACTAAGTACGTCGATGGTGGGGAGTGGCGCTACGGCGGATTTATCTACTCCGAGTACCTCCACCCGTCCAAATACCACTACGCGAAGGTCGTCAACGGCAACGGGACCGTTGACGTTGGCTATACCGTCGGTGGCGGAAAATGGTCAAAGGCCAGTCTCGTTGGAACTCTGTGGGGGAACCAAGCGTCCTACCGAATCTTCAACTAGCGGATAGCAGCCGCCAAGCGGCCGGCCAACTCTAACTCGACAATTAAGTTGACGGAGTTGTGTCGGCCGTTTGGACTGAACGCTGATGGCTCCCAAATAAACTCCTTGCACCTTCCGGAGTGCGTAGCGACCACGCGGTCATCGCGAAGCCCCATATGTGAACGAGGACCTTTCAGCCCATGAGAAAGAATGTTTCTGCTGCGCAGGCCGTATTTCGAGCGACGATCCTTCTTGGTGTCGGAATAGCTATCGCCACATCATTTTTCGCCTACAAGGATCTAGACGCAAAGGTGCCATTCGGTTCCGAATCGTTCTTCGTCGTGACCTCGATCGCCGACGATTTAACTGCTGAGGATGCACACGCCGTGCTTACCGCCGCGGCAACGGAGTACAGCACGAATTTGTTCAGGGTTGTCCAGGCAACGCATGGCGAGAACTTAGAGAGGACGCTATACGTCTTCCAGGGTGATTCGGATCACCTGAATAGGCTGTATCCCAATGAGCGCTACCCATCGTTCGATAGGAGTGTCACGACGGCGCTCATGCTCCCTGACCAGCTCACCAAGGAGGGCCTACTCGGAGCGTACTCGGCGACGTCCGACGCCGCAGCGCTATCTGGGCTCGTCCAACATTTACGCGATTCAGGGATATCGATATCTCTGGAGCACGTCTCGATGTCGCAATTCGTCCTAGAGACCGCTTCGCGGTCGACTTTCGCGCCGGTTATTTGGGGGACATTGATAGGAATCGGCATCGGCGCTCTGTATGCGGTCTCTGACAGGCAGAGGATTTTGAGCATCAAACACCTCCATGGCATTCCGCCGCTTCGATCAGCCGTCTCGGAGCTCGTAGAAACCACGACCGTGTTCGTCATTAGCTGCCTAGTTTTCTCTCCCTTCTTCACGCTCACCGCATTTGTCTACAACAATTTTGACCAGTTCGGCAGATACGCCGGACATACACTCGTCGTGCTCGCGCTCCTACTCCTCGCTCTGCTGGTCATACAGGGACTCGGGCTGATCTTCCTCGCTGAAGAAGCTGAATTCGAAGTCATCAATGGTAAAAAGCCGTCGCTGTTCCTCTCTGCGAGCATAAATACCGCCCTGTTAGGGCTACTGCTCATCGCCATCATCACAGCTACACATGCGGCGGGTTATGAGGCGATTCTGCGGGACAACGAGCAAGCACTGTCGAATTGGGACAAATCTTCTAGCTACGTTGGTATCGAAATCCAAGCGCAGAGCGAACCCAAACTGGAGATGCTCTTTGAAGGTTTTGGTGAGTTCGTTGCAGACCTTGAAAGTCGTGGGAATTTTGTCCTTGCCTTCCATCCAGCTCCTGATATGCCGAAGGCTGAGCGGCCCGGGCCAGATCAAGGCAATAGCTTGATCGTGAACCCGACCTTCTTGCAGGGCAACCGGCCCGAACTTTTACCCGGCGTGCAAGATTACGAGTCTGCACTGACCTCCAGCGATATTGTTGTGCTACTACCCGAGCAGTTCGCCGACGAAAGAGTCGAAATAGAAGGCAACTACCGTAGCTGGGCGATGTCGCAGCGGGCTCTCTGGCCCGCCCCTGTGCCCTCTTCGCCTTTGGAGATCACGACTCTAGTTACCTCGTCTGGTCAGTTGATGTTCAACTACGACCACACTGGCGCAGACGTCGCAATGAGACAGCTAGATCCAGTCATCGCTGTAATCTCGAGCTCGAGCCAAATCCTTCCAGCACACTTTTACGTCGCTGCAGCGTCAGAGGGCGACCTACTAGTCGAGGATCGCCACACTCTAGTCGAAGCAATTTCAGACTCGGGCCTTGTCGGCCAAATCCGGCCTACAGCGCCCGCTGGAGAGGTCGCAAGGATGGCGGTCTCGGAGCAGCAGAGCGGAGTCATGCAACGGCGACCCGCAATTGCCTTCCTAGCAATACTCCTTGTGCTCACCGGGTTACTCGCCGGATCCATCCATTCGGATAGACACAAAGCTGAAATTTTCGTTCGTCGCGTCCATGGCGCCCCTCTATTTAGGCGAAACCTTGGGTACCTTGTGAGGTCTTGGATCTCCTCGATCGCAATGGTCGCAGCGGCCTCCGCTCTCCTCGGCTTGAATGTTGCCAACTCCGTTGCCATCGGTGCAATTGGTATCGGGCTTTGCGCCATAGGAAACATGCTGGGAATCGCTATTTCAGAAACGAAATCACGCTTCGATTTTTTGCACCGGTCTTGAATATTGAAATTTCGACAAGGCGATAGTCAAAGGACACCACGATGAATACCGAATTCGCCGTCCGCGCGATGAGCATAGGTAAACGAAAAGGAGGAAAAGAGCTTTGGCAGGATTTGTCGTTCGACGTCGAGCGAGGTTCACACGTAGCGATAACAGGAGCCAGCGGCTCGGGCAAGACGACCCTGCTCAATTGTCTCGGATTACTAGAGACACCGGACCAGGGAAGCCTGATCTTCAATGGGAAGGAGATCCGCAAGAGCTCCGCTCGCTCACGGACAATCTTCTATCGGAACCAAGTTGGTTTTGTTTTCCAAAATTACGCGCTAGTAGATTCGTGGTCAGTCGCGAGGAACCTCCGCGTAGCGCTCACATATTCAAAGCAAAACAAGCCCTCACGTACGCTTATGACAGCATCCGTACTTGAGCGTCTTGGGTTGGCAGGCAAGGAACGCTCCCTCGTCTACTCGCTCAGCGGCGGCGAACAACAGCGCGTGGCACTTGCACGCTTGCTGCTAAAAAACCCGCCACTGATCCTCGCCGACGAACCATTAGCAGCTCTAGACGACCAAACTGCTTCGCTCGTGACCTCGGTACTCAACGAGTGTTGCGAGCGCGGAGCGGCTCTCATATATTCCACACATGATACGAACTACGCGAGCACGGCCGACAAGGTCATCCGTCTAACGCCGTAGCTCCGAAAATCTCGTGACGAGTTTGTGAAGACACGCGGAACGTCGAGACGCTGGTTGACGTCATCGTCAAATCACCTTAGATCAGAGCCGGGCTCACCAGGCAGAGTAACTCCGGGGACATAGCTTTCCCGGGCTCGCACGAAAGCGAGCACATCGACAAACAAGCTACCGACGATGGCAGCAAGAACAGAGAAAAAGAAAACGACTGGTTCGAGGAACGGCTGGCCGCGCAGGATCACCATGAGTGCGATGAACAGAACGAACTT
Organism: Salinibacterium amurskyense; assembly: GCF_002797685.1. Taxonomy (GTDB): domain Bacteria; phylum Actinomycetota; class Actinomycetes; order Actinomycetales; family Microbacteriaceae; genus Rhodoglobus; species Rhodoglobus amurskyensis. The sequence goes on along the minus strand of NZ_PGFH01000003.1, from coordinate 70,631 downwards.
AAATAGCCACGCGCCTAGGACGATTCCGAAAAAAAGAACACTTGACGGATCACCCTTGGTCGCTCGAGACGCAAGAACGATGCTGCCGGCCGTGAGGCCCATGAAGAGTGCGGTGAGACCGGCACCGATGAGGGCGCTGATCATTCCCGAGGTTCCCGCTACGAGATAGCCAATGATGGAACCGACGACAGCGATGCTGACGGTCAGGATCGCTCCGTAAGCGATCGCGCGGCCGAGGATTGCTGAGGACTTCATTCGGTAGGTTCCTTTGTGTGGAGAGAATCGGGGGTGTTGGAGGCGGCATCCAGACCGTCGAAGCGTGCGTCTTCGATGGACTCTTGCTCTGCTGCGAGTCGTTGAGCGGCAACCTCGCGGGACTTACGACGGCTCAAAGGCGCGAGTGTAATTGCTGCGCACACGGCTAGGCCGGCGACGAACATCAGCGCCGCCCAGCGCCACGGTACGAACGTGAAGGCGAGAACGCCTACGGACGCGACGAAGGTCCAGCTGTAGAGGATCAGCACGGCGTGCAAGTGCGAATGTCCCATATCGAGCAGGCGGTGATGCAAGTGCTTACGGTCTGCGGTGAACGGCGACTTGCCCGCACGGAGCCGACGGATGATCGCCAACCCGAAATCGAGCAGCGGGATGATGAGCACTGCGATCGGCAACAGGATGGGAATGAAGGCCGGGAGGAAATCGAGCGTGAACTTATCGGGCTGGGCGAGGTAGCCGGCATCCACTTGACCGGTGACCGAAATGGCGGACGCGGCCATGAGGAGACCAACCAACAGTGCTCCGGCATCCCCCATGAACATCTTGGCCGGATGGAAGTTGAGCGGCAGGAAGCCAACGCAGGCTCCTATAAGGATTGCGGTCGTCAGCGACGCGAGGTTGAAGTACTCGGTCTGCGCTTGCCCCTGCAACAAGTAGGCGTAGATGAAGAAGACACCATTGGCGATGACCGCGACGCCCGCGACCAAGCCATCGAGGCCGTCGATGAAGTTGACCGCGTTCATTACGAGGACGACGGCGAAAACCGTGAGAATCAACGAGACGTACGGCGAGACAATCGTCTGGCCGCCAATGGGAAGGGTGGAGAGCTGAACGCCCTGCCACGCCAAGACGCCCGCTGCGATGATCTGCCCGGCCAACTTCGTGAGCCAATCAAGATCCCAGATATCGTCGGCGACACCGATGATCACAATGATCAGGGCAGCGCCGAGAAGACCAAAGACCTTGCCCGGCTCATTGAAGATGAGCGAGAAGTTGCTGAAGCTGGAAGCCACGGCGAACGCCGCAACCACGCCGAAGAACATGGCAACGCCGCCCAGTCGCGGAGTGGGCCGCGAATGCACGTCGCGTTGCCGGACTTGCGGATAAAGCTTGTATTTGAGCGCCACCTTGAGCACCAACAGCGAAAGCGCATAGGTGACCATCGCGGCGATACCCGCGATGAGGAAGTAGAAAATTATTCGCACAGATCGGCCCCGATCAGATCGCGAATAGCGTCGGCCGAAATGACGCCTTCGCGCACGATGCGCAGCTTGCCGCCCTCAACAAGCAGACCCGTGGCATCCACGATGGTCGACGCGAGCTCGCCGCCCTCACCGTCGCTCAGGTACACCGAAACGGAGTCCCCCAGCATCTCGTGAGCCGCCTCAGCCGTGCGAGCCGCCGGCAGACCGGTGCTGTTAGCGCTCGAGACCGCGAGCGGTCCCGTCTCCGACAGGAGTTCGAGGGCAATGCGGTTCGACGGCATCCGCAAAGCAACCGTGCCCTGGGTCTCCCCCAGGTCCCAGCTCAGCGAGGGCTGGGCGGGAAGAATAATTGTGAGGCCACCGGGCCAGAACTCGGCCACAAGCGTGCGCACTTCGTCGGGCACCGTCGCCGCAAGAGCATCAAGCGTAGGGATGCCGGGGATGAGCACCGGAGGAGGCGACTGCCGAGTACGCCCCTTGGCATCAATAAGTTTCTGCACCGCATCCGGCTGAAAAGCGTCTGCCGCAACGCCGTAAACGGTATCGGTGGGAATGACGACGAGGTCGCCACGGCCAATCGCCACACGCGCCATTCTCATACCGGTGAGGAGTTGGGCTTCGTCGGCGCAATCATAAAGGTCATCCATGTCCCCAACATGGTACCGGGAGAAACAGTGAAAGACTGATCACGACTAACAGATAGCGATGGCAAACAATGACGCTGCTTTTCATCTTTGACATGGATGACGTGCTCTACGACTACGACTGGCGTGCGCGGATGGCCGCGATGAGCGAGCTCACGGGCCTCAGTTTTCTCGAACTCCGCCGTCGCTGGTGGCACGATGACGGCGAATTTGGCGCCGAAGCCGGCCTCTACGCCACCGGCGAGGAATACCTTGCCGCCTTCGAAGAAGCCATCGGCCAGCGCGTGGATCTCACCAGCTGGCTAGAGATTCGAGCGGCAGCGATGACGCCGTGGCCCGATTCGCTCGCGGCCGCCCGCCGCGCCGCAGAACTCGGCCAAGCGACCCTGTTGACCAACAACGGAGCACTCCTCGGTGACCACCTCGCCGCCGTCGCCCCCGAACTCGTCGAGATCTTCGGCGATCACCTGCGGACCTCAAGCCACTACCGCGCCCGCAAGCCCAACCCGATCGTGTTTGAACGCGCTCTCGAGGCGTACGGCGTCGCACCCGAGAACGCGTTCTTTGCCGATGACATGCCCGAAAACGTTGCCGCAGCCCAGAGCCTCGGCATTACCGGGCACGAGTTTCGCACGTGCGCCGGCATGCATGCCGCGATCGAAGAGTTTGCAGCCGCCCGCACCTAGCAACTTGCACGTCGCACGTTGCGCGTTGCACGTTGTGCTGACGGATCGAACGCCGGCTTAGAGCAGAGCCGTGGTCGCGCGGTCGCGACCGAGAAGGTCTTTGTGGTGAGCTACGGCTCTCCAACCGTCCGCCGTGAGCAGCGCGGCAAGGGCCGGAGCTTGTTCTTCGCCGTGCTCGAGTACGAGAGTGCCACCGTCGTGGAGCAGACGGCGCGCGGTCGTCGACACGCGGCGTACGACATCCATGCCGTCGTCTCCCCCGTAGAGCGCCAGAGCGGGGTCATGAAGCTGCACTTCGATGTCGCGCGGGGTGGCAGCTGCCGGAATGTACGGCGGATTGGAAATCACGACGTCAACGGTGCCGTTGAGTTCGGGGAAAGCGTCGCCCAGGTCAGCGTTGATCAGTGTTGCGTTCGGCTCGCCATAGCGGCGAAAGTTCTCACTCGTGTAGGGCATGGCGTCGGGCGAGAGCTCGACCGCAAAGATGCGAGCGCGCGTGACCTCGGTGGCCATGGCCAGAGCGATAGCACCACTACCCGTGCCCAGGTCAACACCAATAGGTTCGGGAGTCGCGCTGGCGTTGAGGGCGTCGATCGCGAACTGCACGACCGTTTCGGTCTCGGGGCGAGGAACGAAAACGCCCGGGCCCACGCTTAGTTCTAGGTTGCGGAAGGGCGCCATTCCTGTGATGTGCTGCAGGGGCTCGCGGGCAGCACGGCGTGCAAAAAGTTCATGAGCGTGCGCCGCTTTTTCTGCGGGCACGGTGGCACCGGTGACGACGCGAACACGAAGCTCACCACGCCCCAGCTCAAGAACGTGAGCCAGAAGCAGCTCGGCATCAACCTCGGGAGTGGGCACTCCCCCGCCGTTCAACAACTCAGTGCCGCCGGCCAGAAGGTCAGCGACACTGGAGTCGTGTGAAACGGGAGTTACCTCGTTCAGGAGTCGTTTCCTACTTCAGCCAAACGCGCCTCTTCGTCGGCAATAATGCACGACTGGATGACGGGCTCAAGCGCACCATTGATCGCCTGGTCAAGGTTGTAGGCCTTGTATCCCGTGCGGTGATCAGCAATGCGGTTTTCGGGGAAGTTGTACGTGCGAATGCGCTCGGAGCGATCCATTGTGCGGATCTGGCTCTTGCGGTACTCGCTCGCTTCAGCATCCGCTTCCTCTTGGTAACGAGCCAAGATGCGCGCACGAAGCACTCGCATACCGGCTTCGCGGTTCTGCAGTTGCGATTTCTCGTTCTGCATAGCCACGACGATGCCGGTCGGAAGGTGAGTAATACGAACAGCGGAGTCCGTCGTGTTCACCGACTGGCCACCAGGACCCGAGGAGCGATACACGTCGATCTTGAGATCGTTCTGGCTGATCTCGACCTCTTCAGGCTCGTCGACCTCGGGGAACACCAGCACACCAGCAGCGGAGGTGTGAATGCGCCCCTGAGACTCTGTGGCGGGCACGCGCTGAACACGGTGCACTCCACCCTCGTACTTCAAGTGCGCCCAGACGCCCTCAGCAGGATCGCTCGACGATCCCTTGATGGCGAGTTGGACATCCTTGATGCCGCCGAGGTCGCTCGAGGTCTGCTCGATGATCTCGGTTTTCCACTTCTTCGACTCCGCGTAGTGGAGGTACATCCGCAGCAAGTCACCCGCGAAGAGGGCCGATTCGGCTCCACCTTCACCCATCTTGATTTCCATGATCACGTCACGAGAATCGTTCGGGTCACGCGGAATCAGGATGCGGCGCAGTTTCTCCTGGGCAGCTTCGAGAGTCTCGGTGAGACCGGGGATCTCTTCAGCGAACGACTCATCTTCGTCAGCCATTTCGGTGGCTGCCGCGAGGTCGTCGGTCAGCTGACGCCAGTCGTTGTATGCCGCGACAATGCGCGACAACTCGGCGTAGCGTCGGTTGACCTTCTTAGAGCGGACCGGGTCGGAGTGGAGCTCGGGGTCAGCAAGCTGGCCCTCGAGATCCGCATGCTCGGTCAGCAGCGACTGTACTGACTCGAACATTGTTAGTCCTCTTTTTTGTTGCCGGTAGTGGAGGGGAGCGACTTCTGGATCTGCATGAGGAACTCAACGTTCGACTGCGTGTCCTTCAGCTTATTCAACACGATCTCGAGCGCAGCTTGCTGATCGAGACCAGCGAGTGCACGGCGCAAGTTCCACGTGACCTTGACCTCGTCGGCACCCAACAGCATTTCTTCGCGACGGGTTCCCGATGCGTTGACATCGACCGCGGGGAAGATGCGCTTGTCGGCGAGCTGGCGCGAGAGACGAAGCTCCATGTTGCCGGTGCCCTTGAACTCTTCGAAGATAACCTCGTCCATCTTCGAACCGGTCTCGACGAGAGCGGTAGCGATGATGGTGAGCGAGCCACCCTCTTCAACGTTGCGGGCCGCACCGAAGAAACGCTTCGGCGGGTACAGCGCTGCGGAGTCGACGCCACCCGACAGTACGCGACCCGACGGCGGTGCCGTCACGTTGTACGCACGGCCAAGGCGAGTGATCGAGTCGAGCAGAACGACTACGTCGTGACCGAGCTCAACGAGACGCTTGGCGCGCTCGATAGCGAGTTCAGCGACGGTGGTGTGATCTTCAGCGGGGCGGTCGAAGGTCGAAGCAATAACTTCGCCCTTGACGGTGCGCTGCATGTCGGTGACCTCTTCGGGACGCTCGTCAACGAGAACGACCATGAGGTGAACCTCGGGGTTGTTCTTGGAGATCGCGTTCGCGATGGCCTGCAGAACCTGAGTCTTGCCAGCCTTCGGAGGCGAAACGATCAGGCCGCGCTGGCCCTTACCGATCGGAGCAGCGAGGTCGATGATGCGAGTCGACAGCATGGTCGGCTCGGTCTCGAGACGCAGGCGCTCCTGCGGGTACAGCGGAGTGAGCTTGCCGAATTCAACGCGGTTTGCTGCCTCTTCAACGGGAAGACCGTTTATCGAGTCGATGCGCACGATGGCGTTGTACTTCTGGCGGCCCTGGTTGTTGTCGCCCTCACGCGGCTGGCGGATAGCGCCGACAACGGCGTCACCCTTGCGGAGGTTGTACTTCTTGACCTGGCCGAGCGAGACGTAAACATCGCTGTTACCGGGAAGGTAACCGGTGGTGCGCACGAAAGCGTAGTTGTCGAGAACGTCGAGGATGCCGGCAACCGGAATCAGTACGTCATCTTCGGTGATCTCGGGCTCGAAGTCGTCGCCCATGTTTCCACGGCCGCGCTTGCGGTCACGGTAACGGCCGCGTCCACCGCGCTCGGAGTCAGCATCGCCGCCGCGCGAGTCATCGTTGTTGCGATTGTTGCGATTGCCACCGTTGTTGCTGTCGCCGCCGTTGTTTCCGTTGTTGTTGCCTTCGCCGTTGTTGTTCTGGCGACGGTTGTTGTTCTGGCGGCCAGAACCTTCACCGTTTTGGCTGTTGTTGTTGCGGTTGCGGTTACGGTTACGTCCGCGGCCCGAACCCGACTCGTTGTCGGCGTTGTCACCGTCGTTGTCGTTGTCGTTGCTGTTGTTCTTGTCGCTGTTCTTGTCAGCGTTGCCGTTCTTCTCGGCGTTGTCAGAGTTGTTGTCGGCGTTCTTCGCGCCCTTGTCACTCTTGTTGTTCTTGTTGGCGCCCTTGGCAGCCTTGCCCTCGGCGTCGGTTGCCTTGGCGTCGCCGGACACTGCACTGGTGTCGGCCGATGCAGCGGTGTCATCGCTTGATGCATCTGCCGTTGCAACGCTGCGGCTGGAGCTGCGACGGCTGCGCTTAGGCGCGGCGTCGGCTGCGGGAGCCTCGGTGGATGCTGCGGCGTCGGTCGACGCTGCGGAGCTGGCTGAGGCATCCGACTCGGCGGCGGGCGCGGAGTCAGTCTTCTTCTTGCGGCTAGCCGTCTTGGGCTTCTCTGCTGCGGCATCCGCAGCGGGAGCCTGAGCAGCGGCAGCGTTCTTGTCTACCTGCGGAGCGCCTGCGGGAGCTTCGGAGCCAGCGATAGCGGCGCCATCGGTGCTGGTAACGCGGCGCGAAGCACGCTTACGCACAGGAGCGGCAGCCGCTTCAGTGGCGGGGGCAGAATCTTTGTTGCTGTTGTTCTTCTCGTTGATAGCGTCCACGAGATCTCCTTTGCGAAGTTTGGAAGTACCGGTGATACCGCGTTCGGCCGCCATAGCTTGAAGCTCGGGCAGTCGCAACGCGCTCAGCGCGGTACGGGAATCCACGCTCGATGCGTGGTTGTTGACGTCAGTCACTACTAGGGGTTCCTTTCCCCAACCAAGAATGAATAACTTGGCGGAGAGCTAGTCGCTCACCGATGTCTGCGCGGATGCGCAGGAATCAAAATTCGGGGATACGACGGGTGAAATACGACCGGGAGGCTGCGGCTACGCCGTAGCTTCTACCTGGTGCTCATTCACTGTAGCACCTTTGAAGTCCACGGCTAAGAGTAGACATTCCCACGGCGTTGCGGTGTGCTCCTGCACGAGAGCGACCGCTTCGAGGCGCTTCGCCGGGTCATCCGCAAGCACGAGCACCGAGGGTCCAGCACCGGAAACCACAGCGGCATGCCCGTGGGAACGCAGCATGCGGATCAGTTCTGTGGTCTGCGGCATCGCTGCAGCGCGGTAATCCTGGTGAAGGCGATCCCCCGTGGCTTCGAGCAACACTTCGGGGCTCTGCGTGAGGGCGGCAATCAAAAGTGCTGCTCGCGAGACGTTGTAGACAGCGTCGGCGTAGGGCACAGCATCCGGCTGCAGACTGCGCGCGTGCGCCGTCGAGACCTGAAAATCGGGAACGCAGACGAGCGGTGACACTCCGCGGTGCACCATCAACTTTTTCGCTAGCGGCCCCGACTCGGTGCTCCACGCGATAGTGAGACCGCCCAAGAGTGCCGGTGCGACGTTGTCGGGGTGTCCCTCGAGCTCGGTAGCGAGCACAAGAAGAGTTGCGGCATCCATCTCGACGATGCCGTCGAGCAAGCCCTTTGCAGCCATGACGCCCGAGACAATTGCTGCCGCCGACGAACCCAAGCCACCACCGTGCGGGATGACGTTGGTCGCCGACACATGAAGTGCCGGCATTGTCTGCCCAAAGTGCGTGAAGCAGTGCTGGATCGACTGAATGACGAGGTTCGACTCATCGGTCGCGACGATTCCTGCACCAACACCCGTGACGTCAATCTCGACGCCCGAGCCCTCGACCGCGGTAACGATCAGTTCGTCGTAGTGCGAGAGGGCAAGCCCGAGCGTGTCAAAGCCGGGACCGAGGTTGGCAGAGGTCGCCGGCACGCGCACGACGACGCTGCGACCGACCAGCGAGGTCATGCCTTGGCCAGCCCCAGCACGCTTGCAACCTCAGCAGTGTCGACGGGAACAACCTTCGGCGTGATGTCATCGCCGCTGGCCGTCTTTAGAGCCCACTGCGGGTCCTTGAGGCCGTGACCGGTAACCGTGAGCACGACCGTGGAGCCGCGAGGAATCTGGCCAGCTTCGGCACGCTCCAAGAGCCCGGCAACGCTGATCGCGGATGCGGGCTCAACGAAGATGCCGACCTCAGCTGAAAGGATGCGCTGGGCTTCGAGAATCTTGGCGTCGCTGATGGCACCGAAGTAGCCGTCTGACACCTTGTGGGCCTCGGTGGCGAGGTGCCACGATGCCGGGTTTCCGATGCGGATGGCGCTAGCGATCGTGTCGGGGTTCTTGACGATCTCGCCGCGAACGATCGGAGCGCTGCCCTCGGCCTGGAAGCCGAACATGCGCGGAAGCTTCGTGGTGGCGGAGCGCTCGAGCTCTTCGCTGTAGCCACGGTAGTAGGCGGTGTAGTTTCCGGCGTTTCCGACAGGAACGATGTGGAAGTCAGGGGCGTCACCCAGAACCTCGACAACCTCGAAGGCAGCAGTCTTCTGGCCCTCGATGCGGTCGGGGTTCACCGAGTTGACGAGGTGCACGGGGTAGTTCTCGGCGAGGTCGCGAGCGATGTCGAGGCAGTCGTCGAAGTTGCCCTGAACCTGAATGAGTTCACCGTTGTGAGCGATGGCCTGGCTGAGCTTGCCCATCGCGATCTTGCCCTCGGGAACGAGAACAGCGGCGGTGATACCGGCGTGAGCGGCATAGGCTGCAGCCGACGCAGAGGTGTTACCGGTCGAGGCACAAATAACAGCCTTGGCACCGTGCTCGACAGCCTTGGAAATGGCCATCGTCATGCCGCGGTCTTTGAACGAGCCCGTGGGGTTCATTCCTTCGAACTTGACCCAGACCTTGGCGCCGGTGCGAGCCGACAGAGCGGGCGCGGGAAGCAAGGGAGTTCCACCCTCGCCAAGCGTGATGATGGGGGTCGCGTCAGAAATGTTGAGACGGTCGGCGTACTCGTGAAGCAGGCCGCGCCACTGGCGGTTCCGGATTTCGCTATTCATTATTTACAGCCCCTCAACTCTCAAAACGGACACAACTTCACGCACAACCGAGTTCTCGGCCAGCGCTGCCACCGTGGCGGCAAGCGACTCATCCGTCGCCTCGTGCGTCACAGTAATAAGGGTAGCGCTCGGCACGCCCTCTACTACTGCACCGACGGTCTGGTTGACCGCTTCTACAGAGACGTGGTGGTCACTAAATACTGCGGCGATCGTAGCGAGCACACCGGGCTCGTCAACAACCGTCAAGGTGATTTGGTAGCGCGTCATTACGCGGGCGATCGGCAAGATCGGCAAGTTAGCGTGGGTCGACTCGGCAACGCCGGGGCCACCGATAACGTGGCGGCGGGCGGCTGAAACAACGTCGCCCAGAACGGCGGATGCGGTTTCAATTCCGCCAGCGCCCGCACCGTAGAACATGAGACTGCCTGCAGCCTCGGCCTCTACGAATACCGCATTGTTGCCGCCGTGAACGGCAGCGAGCGGGTGAGTCAAAGGAACAAGGGCGGGGTGAACGCGAGCACTAACACCCTCGGTCGAGCCGTCGGCGGCAAGCACGCGCTCACAGATCGCGAGCAGTTTGACGACATAACCAGCCTTGCGCGCGGCAACGACCTGCTCGGCGGTAACGCTCGTGATTCCTTCCCGGTGCACGGCATCGAGCGGCACACGCGTGTGGAACGCGAGGCTCGCCAGCAGCGCAGCCTTCTGCGCAGCGTCATAGCCCTCGATGTCGGCGGTGGGGTCGGCCTCAGCGAAGCCCAAGCGCGTGGCCTCGGCAAGAGCGGTGTCGAAACTGTCGCCCGTGGCATCCATGCGGTCAAGAATGTAGTTCGTAGTGCCGTTGACGATGCCCAAGATGCGCTCGACGCGGTCGCCGGCAAGGCTGTCGCGCAGTGGACGGATGATCGGAATCGCCCCCGCCACGGCTGCCTCGTAGTACAGCTGTGCACCGACCTGAGCGGCTTCTTCGAAAAGCTCGGCGCCGTGGTGGGCCAGCAGAGCCTTGTTAGCGGTGATGACGTCGGCACCGGAGTGCAGCGCTTTCAGAATCCAGGTGCGGGCTGGCTCAAGACCACCGATAAGTTCGATGACGATATCGGCGCCAACAATGAGCGACTCTGCGTCAGTCGTCAGCAATTCTTTCGGGATGTCGGTGTCACGAGGAGCATCAATGTCACGAACGGCGACGCCCACGACTTCGAGCCCAGCTCCCGCCCGGGCGGCGAGCTCGTCGGCGTGCTCGAGCAGTAGAGCGGTGACTTGTGATCCGACACTTCCTCCACCCAGAACTGCGACGCGAAGGTTGCGGTATTCGATCATTCAGAGTCTCCCGATGGTGTGATTCCCGCGTCGCGGCTGAGCAAGTCGTTTTCGGTTTCGCCCCGCACAATAATGCGAGCCTTACCGTCGCGCACCGCAACAACGGGCGGGCGCGCAAGATAGTTGTAGTTGTTGGACATCGCCCAGCCATAAGCGCCGGTGGCCGGAACGGCAACAATGTCTCCGGGCTCAACGTCTCCGGGCAAGTACTCGGCGCGCACGACGATATCGCCAGCCTCACAGTGCTTGCCGGCGATGCGCACCAGCTCGGGGGCAGCATCCGAGACGCGATTCGCGAGGCGAGCCGAATAGTCAGCCGCATAAAGGGCTGTGCGCAGGTTGTCGCTCATTCCGCCATCGACGCTGACGTACTTACGAACCGCCTCGCCATCGACGAGCACATCCTTGATCGTGCCTGCCGTGTAGAGCGTCGTCGTCGACGGACCGATGATGGAACGGCCTGGCTCGATGGCAATGACCGGAACAGGAATCTCGAGGCGAGCGCACTCAGCCTCGACAATGTTTGCGAGCGACGCCGCGAGCTCAGCGACCGGCAAAGCCTGATCAGCCGAGGTGTACGCGATGCCGAAACCGCCGCCCAAGTTCAACTCGGGCACCGGAGCCGCCACCGACAAACGGGCATGCAATTCAAGCAACCGACGAGCCGCCTCGGCAAAGCCCGCAGTGTCGAAAATCTGCGACCCGATGTGCGAATGGATGCCCACAAACTCCAGCGAGGAGTGCGAACGAATCTGCGCCACAATCGCCTCAGCCTCGGTCAGCGGAACACCAAACTTCTGGTCTTCTCTGGCCGTTGCCAAGTACTCATGAGTGGACGCGTGAACCCCGCTATTGATGCGCAAGCGCACCCGCTGGGTTCGACCGTGCCGTGCAGCGGCTTCAGCAACCCGACCGATTTCGACGACGCTGTCGATAACGATGGGGCCGATGCCCGCGCGCACAGCACGGTCGATCTCGGAAAGACTCTTGTTGTTGCCGTGGAAGCCCAGACGCGACGCGTCGACGCCAGCCGCGAGGGCAACAGCCATCTCGCCGGCGCTAGCAACGTCGATGTTGAGGCCAACGGCCGTCATCCAGCGGGCAACCTCAGTGCAGAGGAACGCCTTACCCGCGTAGTACACCTTGACGCTCGACCCGATGCGAGCGAATTCGGTATCGAACGCGCCCTTGATCTCGGTAGCGCGCGCCACGGCATCCGCTTCGTCGACGACATAGAGCGGCGTACCGAAGCTAGCGACGAGCTCGCTCGCGGAAACGCCCGCAATGGTCAGTTCGCCGCTCTCGGAGCGCGCAGCATTGCGCGACCAGACGGTCGATGCCAAAGAATTAGCTTCGGCGGGAGCTTCGAGCCACTCGGGCGCCAGCGGGTTCGCGAACACAGTCGCACCTCACAGAGATGTAGACGGAAAACGGCGGATTGTGTCCGCACAGGCGTTGGGGATGCTGACCACTCTAACGGCTGGCGCCGCTAGCGCTGAATCGAGTTACGGCGTCGGGCACGTGCCGTATTGCTTCCAGGCGGCATCGTCGAGGGCAATCCCGTCAGCACTGAGCTGAATGACGAGGTTGTCGTTAGCGACAGCAACCGAATCGATCGTCAACGCTGTCGGCAATGACGAGGCGACGCAGAACTCTTGTGAACTGAGCAGGCCACCTGCAAGCCCGGAGACGAGCGGGTTATCGAGTAGGTCGGCGACAGAGATTTGCTCCTCGCCCAGGATGACCGACTCCGGCTCGAAGGCGATCGAATCGCCCGCCGCCACGGGCACCAGATCGAGGGCGACCGGGATTTCGAAGAACAGCAGCTCGAACACTGTCGAGACCCGAATGGCCGTGCCCTCCAACTCGATGGAGTCGAGCCCGGTGCCGCTCAGGGTGGTTGCTAGTTTCGACACTTCGTCGCCGGTGATCGCGACGTCCATCGAGACGGTGTCGATGGGCTGCGACGTCACCACGGGCACGCCCGTCGCAATGACCTGCACGGATGACTCGAGACCGTTGACCGCGAAGCGGTCGATGTCGATCGTAACGACGTCGAGCCCGCCCGTGAGCGCCTGCACGATCAGTGAGCCCGAGCCCAGATCGACAGCCACACCGTCGCTGGATTCCAGACCGAGCGACGACGCGATCTCGTTCTGGGCGATGCGAACCGCCGCGCTACGACCGACCGTCTCGACAAGCACAACGCCGACGATCAGGATGACGAGAACGACCCCGGCGACGACCCAAGCAATCCAGCTTCGTCGCTTGCGCTTCGCAGTCTCGTAACCGGTGGTCGTCGTAGTAGCGGGCTCCCCCGCGCCGTCGAGCCGCAGCTCGATGGTGGGCTGTTCGTCAGAAGCCACGAAAGCTACATCCGCTCCGGGGCGCTAACCCCGAGCATCCAGAGGCTGTTACGCAAAACCTGACCGACAGCGTCGTTGACCCACAGTCGCGTGCGGTGAACGTCGGTAACTTCTTCGTCGTTCATCGGCGTGACGCGGCACTGATCGTACCAACGGTGGTAGCTGCCGGCGAGTTCTTCGGCAAAACGCGCGATGCGGTGCGGCTCACGCAGCTCAGCGGCCTGAGCCACAATGCGCGGGAACTCTGCAAGAACACCGAGCAGGATGCTCTCGGACTCGTTCGTGAGCAGCGAAGCATCGAAGACGCTGCGATCCACTCCCGACTCCCCCGCATTGCGAGCAACGCTGTGCGTGCGTGCGTGCGCGTACTGAACGTAGAAAACAGGGTTGTCGTTGGTGCGCTTCTGCAGAATCTCGGGATCGAGGTTGAGCGGCGAATCGGAGGGGTAGCGGCCGAGCGAGTAGCGCAGGGCATCCGTTCCGAGCCATTCGCGCAGGTCGTCGAGCTCGATGATGTTGCCGGCGCGCTTCGAGAGACGAGCACCGTTGATGCTGACGAGCTGCCCGATGAGCACCTCAATGTCTTTGTTGGGGTCGTCGCCGGCCGCGCCCGCGAGCGCCTTGAGGCGGTGAACGTAGCCGTGGTGGTCGGCTCCAAGCAAGTAGATCTTGTGGGCGTAGCCACGGTCACCCTTGCTCAAGTAGTAAGCGGCATCAGCAGCAAAGTAGGTATAGATGCCATTGCCGCGCTTGATCACGCGGTCTTTGTCGTCACCAAAGTCAGTGGTCTTGACCCACACGGCGTCGTCGATGTCGGCGACGTGACCTTGGGCCCGCAGACGCTCAACAGCGGAGTCAATGGCGCTCTTGCCGTCGCCCTGTACCGCGTGAAGCTCACGCTCGCTGAACCACACGTCGAAGTGCACGTTGAAGGCGGCGAGCGACTTCTTGATCTCACCCAACTGCAGTTCGTAACCACGTTCGCGAGCGACCGCGATCGCTTCATCGTGGTCGAGTTCAAGAATTTCGGGATTCGAGGCAAGTACGCGCTGAGCGAGCTCGGCAACGTAGGCGCCCGGGTAACCGTTCTCGGGAGTCGGCTCGCCCTTGGCCGAGGCCAGGATCGATGCACCGAAGTTGTCCATCTGGTTACCGGCGTCATTGATGTAGAACTCGCTCACGAGTTCAGCGCCGGCAGCCTTGAGGATGCGTGCGAGCGAGTCACCAAGCGCAGCCCACCGAGTGTGGCCGATGTGCAGCGGACCGGTCGGGTTGGCCGAAACGAACTCCAAGTTGATGGTCTGACCCGCGAGGGATTCATTGCGACCGTAAGCCTCGCCCTGCTCGACGATCGTCTTCGCGAGCGCGCCAGCGGCAGCGGCATCCAGCGTGATGTTAATGAAGCCGGGGCCCGCAACATCCACTGAGGCAATGCCATCGATAGCGCGAGCCTGCTCAGCAATTTCGGTCGCAAGTTCGCGAGGGTTGGCCCCCAGCGGCTTAGCGAGCTTCATAGCGATGTTGGATGCCCAATCACCGTGATCGCGGTTGCGCGGTCGCTCTAGCACCAGGTCACTCGCGGTCAGACCCAAATCGGGCGTGCCGCGGTCAGCCGCAATGCGGGAGACGACAGAGAGCAGGGTGGCAGAAAGATCAGCAGGATTCACCCCTTAAGAGTACTGGGTGGTTACACGCATTCGGTGCGAGCTGGATGCGGCCTTAAGGTCACAGATCGGTTGACACTTCACGACACTGCCGGGTCACTGCGCTCGGATGCTGCTTCGAGTCACGAGAATGGGGTTATGGCTTTTCGACTTCGCGTAATTCCAGCAGTGATCGCACTGAGCGCCTCGGCTCTCCTTCTGAGCGCGTGCGTTCCCACTGAGCCCGACCCGGTCGGGCCCAACCCCACGCGCACTATCGACCCGGAAAACACTCCGACGGCTGCTCCGGAACCCACAGCTACGGGCACACCCGATCCTGAAGCGACGCCGGTAGACATCGCGTGCGGCGAGCTCATTAGCCCTCAAGCGATGTACGACTTCAACCCGAACTTCCTGCTGCTTAACTCGTTTACGCCGTCAGCTGGGTCGCCCGCCGCGGCCGCAATCGAGGCGCAAGGTGTGGTGTGCCGGTGGGAGAACTCAACGAGCGGAGTCTCAATCGATGTCTCAGTAGCTCAGCCCGCCCCAGGGAAACTCGATGCGCTCAAAGCGAATGCTGGCGCCGCCGCCGCAGGATTTGACGGCTACTTTGCCGTCGCTGGCGGAACGGGAACCGCGCAAGTCTTCTCGGGCGGCTACTGGGCAACTCTGAGTTCGCCAGCGTTCTTCGAAGCCTCCGATGCGTCCGATCTGGTCGCCGAAGTCGCCGCCGCTATCAAGTAGCGGCGAACCGCGGAACGGTTAGCCGAGCTGCACCGGCGAACTGTGATCGTCAACGGGGAGGTCGTCGGCGGTTGCCGTGATCTCCAGCTTCTGCAGGAACAGGTCTGCCCAGTGGTTCGTGAGAAACGCGACATCAGCTGCGTCGCGGCCTGTCGCAATGCGCACGAGTGATTGACGCGGTGCGAGTCCGGTCGAATCAACGACCCACCACTGACCGTCGACATACGCTTCGGCTACGGCGTGAAAGTCCATCGGGCTCAGGCCTGGGGCGTACACCGATGCATATCGGGCAGGTACATCTTTCGCCCGCAGCATTGCGATCGTCAGGTGCGCGAAGTCTCGGCACACTCCACGACGCGTGAGCAGAGAATGGGAGGCGCCATCGGTGGCTGCCGACATCCCCGGGCTGTAGCGGAGGCTGTGCGCCACCCAATCGCGAACCGCCTGCACGAGTTCATGGCCGGACTGCGTGGGAAAGAGGGAGCGGGCAGTTGGCGTGAGCACATCTGACTCGCAGTAACGGCTGGGGCGCAAGTACTCGACGCGATCGACAGCGTTGAGCGGCGCGGGCTCGGGAGTGGCCTCGACGATGGCGGCGTAATCCACCACTAGCTGCCCCGGCCCCGCAATGAGCGAGTGCAAGCGGGTTCCGCGGACATCGACCAACTCTGTGGGCTTCTGGGGTACGCCATCCAACACAAAATTTATCGACTCGGATGCCAGCGGCCACGGCGCTGCGACAGCAATGCTGAAGACCATTTCGGTGCGACCACGAAGGTCAAGTTCTTGGTGGGATGAAACGGTGCGCAGCATGCGTCGATACTGTCATGCGAATCTGAAGCGCGGATGTCAACAGGGTGCTAAACGTGGGAAGAATTGCTTGCTAAGCTAGCCTCCTTGCCTTCGTAGCTCAGGGGATAGAGCGCCGGTTTCCGGTACCGTAGGTCGGGGGTTCGATTCCCTCCGGGGGCACTGTTATTAGCTCAACGCCGCACTTCTTGTGCGGCTGTTTTGCTTTCTAACGCGTGAGCTAGTTCGAAACGACGCAGCAGGCTTCTGCCCCGGCATCCGTGCTGGTCGCGACAGACGCGAGCATCTTCACGGGCTCCGCGAAGGCTTCGCAACACAGTTCGTAAACGTTGGCGCGGCCGCGCGGGGTCACGGTGACAAGGCCGTTGTCGCGCAATGGCGCCAAGTGATGGCTGACGAGCGTTTGGCTGAGGCCGGTGGCGTCGGTGAGTTCGCGCACCGTGTGGGCGCGCTCGGTGAGCAGCAGAACGAGCTGTAGCCGGTTGGGGTCCCCAAGGGCGCGCAACAAGGGCGCCAGACTCTGAGCCCGCTCGGCCGTTGCCGACCACGTGGGCTTCTGAATCATCAGAAGATCTACCGGTGTACTCATGCTCGCAATCCTACATCAACTCTTTGTTATCAACAGTAGTTACTGTTATCGTGAGCAAACACTGAAGTTGATTACGAGGAGCGCCATGACCACCGAACACTCTGCACCCAGCGCATTGCCCGTCGTCGTTGTCGGGGCTGGCCCCATCGGGCTTGCGTCCGCCGCCAACCTCGTGAGCCGCGGCATCCGCACCGTCGTGCTCGAGGCTGGTGCCCACGCCGGTGCCGCCATCAGCGACTGGGGCCACGTCTCCCTCTTCTCGCCGTGGCGCTACAGCATCGATCCCGTCGGCCGCGAGTTGCTTGAACGCACCGACTGGGTCTCCCCCGACGCCGAGATCCTTCCCACCGGCGCCGACCTCGTGCGCGAATACCTGCAGCCGCTCGCTGCGACCGCCGAGCTCGCACCCGTCATCCACTACAACAGCCGAGTGATCGGGATGTCGCGCCAAGGCATCGACTCCACCAAGACCATTGGCCGCGAGCGCCGACCGCTGCTCGTTCGCGTCGACTCCCCCGATGGCGTGTACGACATCCTCGCCTCGGCAATCATCGACGCGTCAGGAACCTGGTGTCACAACAATCCCATCGGCGCATCAGGGCTCCCGGCAACGGGCGAGACCGAAGCTAGCGCGTGGCTCACGGGACCGCTGCCCGATGTTCTCGGCCGCGACCGCGCGCGCTTCGCCGGCAAGCACACGCTCGTGATCGGCATGGGCCACTCCGCCGCCAATACGCTTCTTGCCCTCGCCGAACTGCGCGAGAGCGACCCCGCCACCGAAATCACCTGGGCGATTCGAGGCCGCTCGGCTCGCCGCCTCTACGGTGGCGGAGCTGCCGATGAACTGCCCGGTCGTGGCGCGCTCGGCACTCGCCTCAAGGCTGCCGTCGAATCTGGGGCAATTACGCTCCTGACCGACTTCACCGTCACCGAACTCACCCCGCAGCCCGATGGCCGTCTCACGGTCACCAGCAGCAACCCCGACGGCGACCATTCAGTGACCGTGGATGCTCTCGCCGCCGCCACCGGGTTCCGCCCCGACATCGGCATCCTGCGTGAACTGCACCTCAGCCTCGACCCGGTGCTTGAAGCTCCCATTGAACTCGCACCGCTCATCGACCCCAATGTGCACAGTTGCGGGACCGTTGAACCTCACGGGGCCAGCGTGCTCGCGCATCCCGAAAAGAACGTCTACATCGTCGGCATGAAAAGCTACGGGCGCGCGCCGACCTTCTTGATGGCCACCGGCTACGAACAGGTTCGCTCGGTTGTTGCGGCCATCGCCGGAGACGCAGAAAGCGCTGGCCGCGTGAACCTCATGCTGCCCGAGTCGGGCGTGTGCTGCTCGACGGGTGGTGGATGCTAACGCTGACGCCAAGGCCTTCGCCGCGACGATCGCACCGCGCTAGTCGTCGATAACGATGCCCAGATTGCGGGCGAAAAGCGGAACGAGCTCGGCGAGCTGGTAGGAGTTGAGCGTCGCACCCTTGAGGTGTTCGACTCCCCCTAGCTGCCGCAGCTCGACGCCGCGGAGGTCGAAGTTGGTGAGGGTCGAGCGCGTGAGGTCGAGGTTGTTGATCTGCGTGTTCACGAACGACACCCGGTTGGCCGTGGCGGCCCCCAGGTCGAGTTCATCGATCAGGCAATCGGTGAAGAGAACATCTTCAAGGTGAGCCCCGCGCAGGTTGAGGTAACCGATGCGGCAGTGCGAAAACCGCACCGAACTCCAGCGCGTTTCGTAAAACTCAGCAGAGCCAAGACGCGATCCTTCGAAGCTCACGTCACGCAGACTCGTGCGCGGCGCCGAAAAAATGGGCGCGTTGAGCTTCTCGAAGCGAGTGTCAACGAAGTCCGCTGAACGGAACACCACCTCGTTGGCTTCGAGGTCAACGAATTCTGTTTCAGACAGCGAGATTCCCGAGAGGTCACGCTCGCTGAGATCGACTCCCTCGAAGCGCTCTCCGCTGTAGCTTTCGTGCGCCTGCAGAGCGTCCGGGTCACCGATCGACAGATTTGTCAGCGCGAGTTGGTCGAAACGAGGGGCGGCGGTGAGAGATTTCTTGGCCATGAATGGTGCTCTTTCTCATACTCTTCGCCAGAGAGAGGATGCGGACGCGCCCTCGTAACATTGGCGAACAATTCACGGTACCCGACAGCACTGACCGCTCACGCCACTACCCTGTTGCCATGACTTCTCGCGCCACGGCCGCCGGCCGTATCGAACACTTTTCGCTCAAGCTCGAATTCGAAACCGACCCCTCCGACGTGCACGCCGCTATCCACGCAGGCGAGTCTCTTACGCTCGTGGATACCCGCGGTGACGTCGCCTGGAGTCAGGGCCGCGCCGTCGGCGCGCGCCACCTGCCGACGCGTGAAATCGCGGCGCGGGCTGCAGCAGAGATCCCCGCCGGCACTCCGGTTGTCGTGTATTGCTGGAGCCCCGGCTGCAACGGCGCCACGAAAGGCGCCCTCGAGTTTGCGAAGCTCGGCTATGAAGTGCGCGAAATGATCGGCGGCTTCGAGTACTGGGCCAAAGAAGGTTTCCCCGTCGAAAGCGACGAGGGCCGCATCGTGCGCGAGCCCGACGTGCTCACCGCCCCAGCCGCCGGCCCCGACTGCGACTGCTAGCGGGCGCGCTCGCGCCAGTCACTGCCGGGCCCCGCGCTGCTTAGCTCGCGTCGCTCGCGTGCGACTCCAAGAACTCGTAGAGTTCGCGGTCGTCGACGCCGGGGAAGGTTCCCGACGGGAGCGGCGACAGGATGTGGGCGTGCAGCTTGGCGCTCGACCACGCGTTGCCCGCCCAGCGGTCGCGCAATTCGCCCTCGGGCTTGCGGCAGCAGGTTTCGTCGGGGCACGTGGATGAACGACGCACGTCGGTGGCACGGCCGCGGAACCACTTGGAGTGCGAAAACGGCACCCCGATAGTGATGGAGAACTCTTCGGCATCCGTGGTTCCCGTTTGGGTTGATTCGAAGAAGCTGCCCTCCGGAGCGTCTGTGTACTGGTAGAACTCCGTGGTGCGGTTGGTGCGGGTAAACGCGGTACGAGCGCTCCAATTGCGGCACACAAACTGGCCCTCGGCCGAGCCCGTGACATCCACCGGTAGTCGAAGTCCATCGTTCTCGTAGGCCTTGTACACGGCACCATCGTCGCCGACGCGTAAGAAGTGCGTTTCGAGGTCGAGGTGCGAGGTCGCGAGGTTGGTGAAGCGCAACGCGGCTGCTTCGTGGGTGACACCAAAGGCATCCCGAAAGTCTTCGACCGCAATATTGCGATCCGTTTTAGCTTGGCTCAAGAACGCCACCGACTGCTTGAGCGGCATGAGCACAGCCGCCGCAAAGTAGTTGATTTCGAGACGTTGGTGCAAGAACTCGGCGTAGCTCGTCGGCTCCGTGTGGCCGAGAACGCGGTGCGCCATTGCTTGTAGCGCCATCGAACGCAGGCCGTGCCCACCCGGGATAGATGCCGGCGGCAAGTAAATGCGCCCGTGCTTGAGGTCGGTGACCGATCGTGCCGAATGCGGCAGATCATGGACGTGAACTAGTTCGAAGCCAAGGGATTCCGCCATCAGACTCACGGCGCGGTGAGTGAGCGCCCCCGTCGTGTGGTTGCCCGCGATCGTGAGCTTTTCGGCCTCTTTTTCGAGGTCGGGCAAGTAGTTATCGAGGGTGCGCATGCGCTGCCGCAGCTCAGTGTTGGCGCGACGCGCTTCCTCCGGCGTGGCAATGGCCTGGCGCGACCGTGTGGAAAGTTCATGGTGAAGGCCCACGATTGCCTCGAGCGTTTCATCCGGAATGCCCTTGGACGGGCGAATCTTCGGAAGCCCCAGCGACGCGTAGATCGTGCTGCGCTGCAGACGGTCGAGTTCAATCTCGAGCGCGGCCCGCTTGGTCGGCGGGGTCTCTTCGAGCAGATCGGCGAGTTGGATGTCGGTGGCCGACGCAATTGCCGACAGCAGAGTCAGTCGGGGTTCGCGCCGCCCGTTCTCCATGAGAGAGAGCTGGCTACCCGCGACTCCCACCTTGTCGCCGAGTTGGTCGAGGGTCAGTCCGGCCGTGGTACGGAAATGTCGGATGCGTTGCCCGAGAGTCACAAGATCATTCACACGTTCACTATAACTAAAGAACGAGGATTCTTTCCACCCGATTCGTCAGCAAGGCGGGCAAAAGTGGGTCATCATCGAATAACAACAGTTTTTTCACTACAACAACACTTCAGCGGAAGGTAGAAATGAGCATCGCCGAGATGACAAGGACCCACTTCTCCGCACCCGACGGAACAAATCAGAGCGTTATTGCCTGGGTGGAAGAGATCGCCGCCCTCACCCAGCCCGACGAAGTTGTCTGGTGCAATGGCAGCCCCGAAGAGGCTGACGAGCTCGCCGAACTCATGATTGAGGCCGGCACGCTGACCCGTCTCAACGATGAATACCGTCCCCACAGCTTCCTCGCCCGCAGCGACCCCAGTGATGTCGCTCGGGTCGAATCGCGGACCTTCATCTGCTCGGTCAACGAGAGCGATGCCGGCCCCTCCAACAACTGGGCCGCCCCGGCAGAAATGCGTACGACGCTTGACGGCCTCTTTGAGGGCGCGATGCGTGGCCGCCGCCTCTACGTTGTTCCGTTCTCCATGGGTCCGCTCGGTTCCCCCCTCGCCAAAATCGGCGTGCAGGTCACCGACTCCCCCTACGTCGTCATGAGCATGGGCATCATGACGCGAATGGGAACCGCTGTTCTTCAGTCGATTGATGACTCCACCGAGTGGGTGCGCGCCATCCACAGTGTTGGAGCCCCGCTCGCTGCCGGCGACACGGATGTGCCGTGGCCCTGCAACCAGACCAAGTACATCAGCCACTTCCCCGAGACTCGCGAAATCTGGTCGTTCGGTTCCGCTTACGGCGGCAACGCAATTCTCGCGAAGAAGTCCTTCGCCCTGCGCATCGCTTCAGTGATCGCTCGCGACGAAGGATGGCTCGCCGAGCACATGCTGCTCCTCAAGCTCACGAACCCTCGTGGTCGCGTCTTCCACATCGCTGCGGCATTTCCCAGTGCCTGCGGCAAGACAAACCTCGCGATGCTCAAGCCCACGATTCCCGGCTGGAAAGCCGAGACGATCGGTGACGACATCGCGTGGCTCGGCAAGGGAGCTGACGGCCGCCTTCGCGCGATCAACCCCGAAGCTGGCTTCTTTGGTGTGGCTCCGGGAACGGGAATCGCCACCAACGAGACCGCGATGGACACCATCTGGGGCAACACCGTCTTCACCAACGTGGCGCTGAAAGACAACGGCGACGTGTGGTGGGAAGGCATGACCGATGAGGTGCCTGAGCACTTGATCGATTGGCAGGGGAACGACTGGACGCCCGAATCGGGCACCCCGTCGTCACACCCGAACTCACGTTTTACTGTGGCAGCAGCACAATGCCCCACCATCGCAGATGAGTGGGAATCGCCACAGGGCGTCGTTATTGACGCCATAATCTTCGGCGGTCGCCGCGCGACCAACGTGCCGCTAGTGGTGGAGGCACGAGATTGGGAGCATGGCGTCTACCTGGGCGCCACTATCTCATCTGAGCGGACGGCGGCCGCCGAAGGCACCATTGGCGAACTACGGCGAGACCCGTTTGCCATGATGCCGTTCTGCGGATACAACATGGCAGACCACTGGGCCCACTGGCTCTCGGTCGGTCAGAACCTCCGCAGTTCAGGCACTGTGCCGCGCATTTTCCAAGTCAACTGGTTCCGTAAGGGTGCGGATGGCTCGTTCCTCTGGCCAGGCTTCGGCGAGAACTCTCGCGTGCTCGAGTGGATTCTCGAACGCGTCGACGGTCAAGTTGCTGCACAGGAGAGTGCCCTCGGGCTGCTCCCCCGCGAAGGCGACCTCAATATCGACGGCCTCGACCTTGACGAAAACGTCATGGAACAGCTTTTTGCTATCGATACGGAGTCATGGCTCGCCGAAGCGGCATCCACGGAAGAATTCTTTGCAACCTTCGATGGTCGCGTTCCCGCTGCCGTTACACGCCAGCTTGAGCAGTTGAAAGCACGCCTCACAAGCTAACCAACGAAACCCCCTCGCCGTTCGTCTTTATTAGTGTGACCACAATTGCGCTAACTATTGGCCATTCCTCGGCCACAATAGAGACGACGGCGAGGAGGGGCTCAGTGACTGAGACCAAAAACACCCCTGCCCGCTGGGAAGACGTAGCCGCACAACTCGTCGCCGAGCGAGGTGAGGCATTGACGCGTTACGCGTACCTGATTTCGGGAAACCGCGACGACGCCTCCGACCTTGTGCACGATGCCCTCGTGAAAACCTTCGGTCGTCTGCGCAACGGCTTTGGCATCGCCAGCGCCGAGGCTTATGTGCGTCGAGCGATTCTGAACACGTACCTTGACCGCGGTCGAAAGATCAGCCGCTGGCGCAAGATCGCCCACCTGACGGTGGAGCCCGACATCCATGAATCGGCGGATGCGGATACCGAAGCTCGCTTAGACCTTCAGTCCCAGCTGATGAAGCTTCGCCCGCGCGAACGCGCCTGCGTGGTGCTGCGGTATTACGAAGACCTCAAAGTGGATGACATTGCCGCGACCCTAGATATCAGCTCGGGCGCCGTGAAACGCTATTTGAGCGACGGACTCGCCCGCATGGCCGTGAGCCTAGACCGCGCCGACGCACACGATCTGGGAGGCCACCGTGGTTGATGAGAACGAACTGCGCACCCAGTTTTCGGGCACAGAACTGCCCGCAATCGATATTGATACCGCTGCAGTGATTTCACGCAGCAAACGTCGCCGCCTCCCACGCCAGTTCGCGGTAGGAGCGGTGGGTCTGCTCGCGGCAACGTCGCTCGTCTTCGCAGGCATCAGCACGTTCCGGCAGGCGGACCCCATCAGCACGACGGCAGGGGTCGTCGCAGACGAGTCATTCGACACCGACAGCGAAAGCGACGCCGCCCCGTCAGACGAATCACAGGCCGCCCCCGACACAAGCCCGATCACCGCGGCGTGTGGCACGAGCATCCGCACCGATGAAACAACGCCGTTCGGGCTATCGCTCGAACTAGAGTTGCCCGCCGAAGTTGTGGCTTCCGGCAGCGCCTACGGCACAGCGCGCCTGACCAATACGTCTGACGAGCCCGTGACCGGCTCAACGGCGAACGTGCCCGATGTAAACCTGCTGCGCGACTCGATTGTGATTTCGCACAGCCCGGATGTTCAGATTCTGTCGGTCATGCCCGTGAATCTGCAGCCTGGCCAGAGCATCGCTTTTGATGTCGCCATCGATGTTTTCGACTGCACCACGATCGACACCGGCGGAATGGTGGAGCCGGGCACCTATGCCGTGAATGCGACGCTCGCTTTTGTGCCCACCGACCCCGCCGATGGCGCCGCTGCCGAAGTTCGCAGCGCAAAATCAGCAATCACACTGCAGTAGCCACAGTCGCCTTCGCTAGACTCCCCGTGTCACTGTCGTCGACGAAGGAGCACCCGTGAAAGCTCGACTGGGCACCACTCTGGCGCTTGCCGCTCTACTCGGCCTGCTCACCGCAGGGCCGGCTCTCGCGAATGACCCCGTGAGCCTCGACGGCGGCTACGTTGTCGACTCGGTGGGCGTGCTCGACGGCGATTCGAGTGCGATCGATGGTGCTCTGGATTCGCTCTACGAGAGCCAGGGCATCCAACTTTTCGTTGTTTACGTTGACGAGTTCACCAACCCCAGCGACCCGGTTGACTGGGCAGACACCACCGCCGATAACAACGGGCTCGGCGACAACGACCTGTTGCTTGCCGTCGCTGTTTCGCAGCGCCAATACGCGCTCTCCGTTGCCCTCGATGCTCCCGTGACCTCTGACCAGCTGGATGCGGCCGAGAGTGCGATCGAGTCAGAGCTCCGCAACGACAACTGGGGGCAGGCTGCCATCGCGGGCGCCAACTCGCTCGCGGGTGAGGGTTCGACAGCCGTGACGTCCGACGCCTCGAGCGGCGGCATCCCGATTCTGCCGATTGTGGGCGGTGTCGCGGTTGTTGGCGCCGGCGCCTATGTGATTTACCGTGTGCGTCGTGGCGGCAAAGGTGATCGCAGCGCTGCTCCTACCGCTGAGGTTTCGCAAGAAGAGCTCGACCGCCAGGCCGGTAGCGCTCTGGTCGATCTGGACGATGCGGTCAAGACCAGCGAGCAAGAGCTTGGCTTTGCCGAAGCACAGTTTGGTTCGGCTGCCACCGCCGGGTTCCAGAAGTCGCTCGACGAAGCGAATGCCGCTGTGGCGAGGGCGTTCCGCATCCGCCAGCAACTCGATGACAGTGAGCCTGAAACGGCCGAGCAGAAGCGCGCCATGACGATCGAAATTATCGAGCTGTGCGAGCACGCCGACGACTTGCTCGACGAACAGGCCGAGGCGTTTGAGGAGCTTCGCCAGCTTGAGACAAACGCCCCCGCGGTACTCGCTGAGACCTCCACCGCGATTGCGGCTGCGGCTCAGCGACTCCCCGCCACCGAGGCAGCCCTCGCAGCGCTCACCGCGCGCTACGCGCCAGCCGCGATTGAGGCCGTTGCCGACAACGGTGCACGCGCACAGGCATTGCTGAATTCGGCTGTGAGCACCTCGACCGCAGCGCAAGCATCCATCGAAGCGCAGAAACCGAGTGAAGCTGCTGTCGCTGTGCGCGCCGCTCAAGCGGAACTGGGCCAGGCCATCCAGCTGATGGATGCCGTCGATTCGTTGACCGAAGAGCTGCAGGCGGCAGAGCAGAAGCTTGCCGCCGCCATCACGGACACCACGAACGACATCGCTGCGGCCCGCGCGCTTCCCGCGGACAGCACGGCAGCAGCCCTGCAGCCCTCGATCGCGAGTGCGGAAGCCGCGTTGGCTGCCGCCCAGTCGGCGACCGCCGATCCTGTCGCGAGTTTGAGCGCACTCGGTGATGCCAACGCTGCTCTCGAAACGGTCTTTGTAGGCGTGCGCGACCAGCAGGCAGCAATTGCTCAAGCAGCGACCCAGTTGTCGGCGGCGCTGGCGGCAGCGCAGTCTCGCATCACCACGACGGCGCAGTTCATCACGACACGTCGCGGTGGCGTCGGCTCTTCGGCGCGAACCAAGATCGCGGAAGCGGATCGTCAGCTCAAGCAGGCGCTCGCGCTGCAGGCATCCGACCCCGTGACTGCCTTGACCCACGCCCGCACGGCTGACCAGTTGGCGGCAAGTGCGTACGACATCGCTCAGCGCGAGGTCTCCCAATTCTCCGGCGGCTCCAATGCCGGTGTTGGCGGGTTGCTTGGTGGCTCGAATTCAGGCGGCGGAGATGTGCTCGGCGGCATCATCGGTGGGCTCATCGGTGGCAGCCTCGGCTCACGCTCGTCGCGCCCCTCGTCGGGCTACTCCTGGGGCGGCGGTTCGCGCTCGGGCAGTTCAG
Organism: Salinibacterium amurskyense; assembly: GCF_002797685.1. Taxonomy (GTDB): domain Bacteria; phylum Actinomycetota; class Actinomycetes; order Actinomycetales; family Microbacteriaceae; genus Rhodoglobus; species Rhodoglobus amurskyensis. The sequence goes on along the minus strand of NZ_PGFH01000003.1, from coordinate 44,542 downwards.
GATCGCGCGGCGGTTCACGTTCGGGCGGCCGCAGCTCGGGCGGATCGCCTCGCCGCAGTGGTGGTGGCCGCAGCCGCGGCGGTAGATTCTAATTACGGTTTCCTTCAGAAAACTCACGAAAGGCACGTCGCATGGCAAAGCAGTCAATTCTCGGACGAATCTCACAACTACTGAAGGCGAACATCAACTCGCTCCTCGACTCGGCCGAGGACCCTCAGCTGATGCTCGACCAGCTCGTGCGCGACTACACCAACTCCATTGCGGATGCGGAGAGCGCTGTAGCTCAGACCATCGGCAACCTGCGCCTCATGGAGCAGGACCACGCTGAAGACATGAACGCTGCTGCTGACTGGGGCCGTAAGGCTCTCGCGGCCAGCGCTAAGGCCGACGAACTGCGTGCCGGTGGCAACAGTGTGGATGCCGACAAGTTCGACAACCTCGCCAAGATCGCCATTGGTCGCCAAGTTTCTTCCGAGAACGAAGCTCGCACCGCTGAGCCGACCATTGCGTCGCAGACTCAGGTTGTTGACCAGCTCAAGAGTGGCCTCGACGGCATGCGCGCCAAGCTGAGCGAACTCACCGCCAAGCGTGACGAGCTTGTTGCTCGCTCCAAGACGGTTGAAGCTCAGTCGCAGGTTCACGACGCGCTCAAGTCGATCGACCTTCTTGACCCGACGAGCGACCTCGGCCGCTTCGAAGACAAGATTCGCCGCGAAGAGGCCAAGGTTCTGGGGCAGCAGGAGCTCGCAGCATCCAGCCTCGACGCTCAGTTCGAAGGCCTCGAAGACCTCGGCAAGCAGACCGAAGTTGAGGCCCGTCTCGCGGCTCTCAAAGCCGGCGGCGCTCAGGCCCTCACCGCAGGCGAGTAGTTCGACGACTCGAAAGTTCAACGGATGACAATTAACTACGTTGTCGTTCCGCAGTGGCAGGGTTCGGGTTCGTCCCGCGCCATGCAACTTGTGGACGGTGCCGAGTCGATTCGGGGAGATCTTCCCTCAGCATCGACTCGCACCGTCGACATTCCCCTCGAAGCGGGCGATCACCAGGGCACGGGCGTGCACCGCTACAGTTCGCTGTTGCTCGTGCGCGACCGGCTACGCCACGCTCTCGCCGAGGGCACCGAAGCTGGTGTCGACACGCATGTCACCATCGGTGGCGATTGCGGCGTCGAGCTCGCGGCGATCGAGCATGTGAGCGCGAGCGAGCCCGCCGTGGTGTGGCTCGACGCGCATCCTGATCTGCATACCGCCGCGACGAGTCCCTCCGGCGCGTTCACCGGAATGGTGTTGCGCACGCTCCTGGGCGATGGTCCCTCCGAGTTGGTACCCGCGCATCCGGTTCGCGGCGATCGGGTGATCCTTGCGGGCGTGCGCTCGATCGATACCGCGGAAGATGACTACATCGGGCAGTCCGGCATCCGGATGCTCGGCCCCACCGATTTCTCGGCGGAGACGCTGCTCGATGCCATCGCGGCAACGGGCGCCGACTCGGTGTATCTTCACATCGATCTCGACGTACTCGATCCTGCTGATTTTGCGGGGCTCGGCTCCCCCGTGCCTTTCGGCATCGAAGCAGCCGTGCTTGTTGAGGCGATTCGTGCCGTCGTCGGCAAGTATGCCCTTGCGGGCGCTGGCATCACCGAATTTGCTCCCGCCTCGATGACGAGCGCAGTGGATGACTCCCCCACGATTCTGAGATTGCTGGGCGCTCTGAACAGCGCCGGTCGCTATTCGCGCGGTTCTTCAGCGACGTCGACTGAAACCGAGTAGCTCGCCCCGTCGACATCCGTGATCGTCACTTCGCTGTCGAACTCTTCGTTGAGGGTGGTGTCGGTGAGAACGCACTCGAGCGTGGTGTTGTTCTTGAGCTCCACGGTCTCGTCGCCGCAGTCCATTTCGGGTGATTCGCCCGTGGCCTGTTCGAGCGCGGAGACTGCCGTCGCGGCGATAGAGCTCGCGGAAACCTCGACGGGCGGTTCGCTGCTGCAGCCGCTGAGAAGAGCCGCCGTCGCAACAGCACAAACGAGAATTGCGGATCGCAACACAGGAGCCTCCGAAAAGTTGGTGTGGGTATGAGCTTATCGCCAGCATCCCGACCGATGGCCGCCGCGCAGTCGTAGTCTGGGGCTATGACTGACTCCAACTCGAGCACCCCCAAGATCACTGTGGAGCGAGACGGCCACGTCTTGCTCATCGGCCTCAACCGCACCGATAAGCGCAACGCCGCCGACATGGATATGTTGCAGCAGCTTGCACTGGCGTATGGCGAGCTTGAGCGCGATCCCGAGCTGCGTGCCGGCTTCGTTTTCGCCCACGGCGACCACTTCACGGGCGGCCTCGACCTCGCTGACATCGGCCCCCGCATCGGCGCGGACGGGCTCGACATGGTTCCCGAGGGCGGCATCAACCCCTGGCAAGTTTCGGGCGAAAAGCTCTCGAAGCCCGTCGTGATTGCGGTGCAGGGCACCTGCCTCACGCTCGGCATCGAGCTGCTGCTCGCAAGCGACATCGCCGTCGCCGCTGATTCGACCGTGTTCGGTCAGGTTGAAGTATCGCGCGGCATCCTGCCCTTCGGCGGGGCCACCATTCGCTTCCCGCGCCAAGTTGGTTGGTCGAACGCGATGCGCTGGATTCTCACCGGCGACAGCTTCGACGCCGCCGAAGCTCACCGCATCGGGATGGTGCAAGAAGTTGTGCCCCACGGCGAGCAGTATGCGCGCGGCCTCGAGCTGGCGCACCGCGTTGCGGCCCAAGCTCCCCTCGCGGTTCAGGCGGCGCTCGCCAACGCCAACCTCGCGATTCGCGAGGGCGATGCCGCCGCCGAGGCTGGCCTTCAGCCCGCGCTCGTAGCCGTTGCTCAGAGTAAAGATGCCAGAATTGGCATGGAAGCTTTTATGACCCGCACGATCGCCGAGTTCATCGGCAGGTAGCAGAAGCAGCATCCGCACCACCAACGCGAAGGAGTTCACTCATGACCGAGAACAACTGGGACGTCATTGTCATCGGAGCCGGAGCGGTTGGTGAGAACGTGGCAGATCGCGCTGTTCAGGGCGGACTGAGCGTGGTGCTTGTCGAGAGCGAACTCGTGGGTGGTGAGTGCTCGTACTGGGCGTGCATGCCGTCGAAGGCTCTCATCCGCAGCGGTCTCGCTTTGCGGGCGGTCGAGAAGCTTCCCGGTGCTGCCGAAGCTGTCACGGGTGGCATCAACGTCGAAGCGCTCCTCGCCCGCCGCAACAGCTTCACGAGCAACTGGGATGACGCGGGTCAAGTGAAGTGGGTAAAGAAAGCGGGAATCGGGCTTGAGCGCGGTCACGCTCGGCTCGCCGGAGAGAAGAAGGTCACCGTCACTGCTGACGACGGAACCGTCACGACCCTCACCGCGAACCACGCTGTTGTCGTCGCGACGGGCTCCGATCCGAAGCTTCCCAACATTCCCGGGCTGATCGACGCGAAGCCGTGGACCCCGCGTGAAGCGACCTCCGTGAAAGTTGTTCCCGAATCATTCGCCATCATCGGCGGCGGCGTTGTGGGCGTCGAGATGGCCACTGCCTACCTCGACCTCGGTGCCGAGGTGACTCTGTTTGCACGCAGCGGACTCCTCAACGGTCAAGAAGACTTCGCCGGCGAGATGGTGGAGAAGGCGCTCAAGGAGCGCGGCGTCACCATCGTGCGAACCTCGCCCACGCGCGTGGAGCGCACCGCTGACGGCGTCGTGATTGAGACTCCGGAAGGCAGCTTCACGGCATCCGAAATTTTGATTGCTACCGGTCGCGCCGCTCGCACGAACGACATTGGGCTCGAGACCGTGGGTCTCACTCCGGGCGACTGGATCCGGGTGGATGACACCATGCTCGTGCCCGACACCGACTGGCTCTACGCCGTTGGCGACGTCAACCACCGCGCGCTGCTCACCCATCAGGGCAAGTACCAAGCGCGTGCTGCGGGTGACGTGATTGCTGCCCGCGCTAAGGGCGAAACCGTGGATGACGCCCCCTGGGGTGCGCACGTTGCGACCGCCGACCACGGCGCTGTGCCGCAAGTCACGTTTAGCGATCCCGAAGTCGCTTCGGTCGGAGTCATGTCTCACGACGCCGAGAAGCAGGGAATTGACGCTCAGGTGGTCGACTACAACATTGGCTGGGTTGCCGGCGCGAGCCTGCAGGCCGACGGCTACGAAGGCCAGGCGCGACTCGTGATTGATCGCGAACGTCAAGTCATTATCGGCGCTACTTTTGTGGGGCAGGATGTTGCGGAGTTGCTGCACTCGGCCACCATCGCCATCGTGGGCGAGGTTCCCATCGCGCGCCTGTGGCACGCGGTTCCCTCGTACCCCACGATCAGTGAGGTGTGGCTGCGACTGCTCGAAACCATCGGGCGTCCGTGAGCCGAGCACTAACGCTGGGCACGCGGCTCGGGCACGCTCTGGCGCGCGCCGAACACAATCCGCGTGCTCAGCGAGTGCTGCTGCACCCCGTCGTTACGCGACCCGGTTACTGGTTTGCTACGGCATCCGGGCTGCTGTGGGGTGGCGTGCTGAGCGGTTTGCGGGTGCGTTCTCGGGGCGGCGTTATCGTTGCCGAGCACGTGCCTCGCTGGGCCTTTGGTCGCGGCGGCACCACGATTGGCGCCGTGTATCTGACCTGCGACAACGCGAGCGATAACGTGCTCGCACATGAGGCTGTGCACCGCGAGCAGTGGCGCAAGTATGGGCTGTGGTTTATTCCGCTGTATCTGCTGGCCGGGCAAAACCCGCTGACGAACCGTTTTGAGATTGAGGCGGGGCTGGAGTTGGGTGGCTATGTGCGCGCGAAATCAACGCGTGCGCCGAAACCTGTGAAGGAATAGAGCGCGGATGCTGGGTTCGAACTAGTTCGAGCTGAGCAGGCGCGCGGGGCCCTGATGGGCAACCCAGGCGTAGACGGTGCTCTCACCGAATGCGCTCACCGGCAGCATTTCGCTGAGCCACGCGTCGACCGAACGGGCAACGCTTTGGCCGCGTTCGCGCAGCAGCCAGCACACGCTGAAACGGCCGGGAGCCGATAGCGGCTGGATGTCGTCAGCCGAGTCAACTTCGATGAACACTTGGCCACGTGAACGGGCCGGCAACGTCGCGAGGATCATCGAGATGGCGTCGATCGAGGTCTCGTCTCCCGCGAGCAGCACGCGGTCAGCCGACTGGGGATTCCAGGCGATCTGCGGGGTGAAGAGTTCGGGAAACATTGATCCCAGTATAGGCATGCCTTACCTAAATAACGAAGCGCTCTCGGCGGACTCCAAGCAGCGAACGTCGGCGGCCTATCTGGACGTCCTGGGGTAATGAAAGTCGCATACTCCGGCTTCAGTTCCGTCGCGCTGCTACACGTGTTTGTGAGAATTCATCTTGTTCATAGGAGGTTCGGAACGTACGCTGGCTCCATGAAGCGAGCAACAATCGGCGCATTTTGGGGTTTGGGGATCAGCCTTGCGCTCTATCTCGGCATCCTCGGATTCACTTCGGTCGCGCGCACGCAAGGACACGACTGGAGCAATACCGCGGCTGAATGGATGTCCACAATCTGGTACTGGTCGATCTGGCTAATGGCCGCCAGCGCACTTCTGATCGTGGTTCTGATCGCTGCGCAGATTGTGTGGGCTTACCTGCCACGATCGTGGTCGCGCAGCTGAAGTGCACTCTTCGCTAATCCGCGCACGTGACGCAGTGCCGAATCAACGCCCACAGGTCCTGCGCTCAGTTACGATCTCTTTGGCAGCACTGGGACTCCTCTGGATTGGCTCGCTCTCTGCGTACGCGAGCTTGGCGGAGAGAAACAGCCAGTCGTCCTGCGCTGATTATGTTCCCGCGAGTTTGAGCGCCTCGGAATATGTCGTGCAGACCAAATCGCGGGTTACAGTTCTGCCGCTCGCGCTTGAGTGCTCGTTCTACGCCGAGGCACCATCCGACGAGCCTGACTACGTCATTGTCGAAAAGGATCTCGGTACTGCGTGGTGGCTCGGAGTGCCAGCCAGCTTCCTGGCCGCTGCGAGCTTTTGGGTTGCGAGCGTCACGACCACGAACCCCCGGAACCGTGAACCTCACAGGACTCGAGCATGATCCCCCTCATCGATTGGCACCTCACATGATGCACCTCCGCCCGTCCGACTTGAGTCGCGAGCAAGCGAATCGCCACTTGGCGCACGCGGAGAATACGCGAGAGTTTCGGCTCACCGAATTAGCGCATTGGATGGCCGCCAGCGATGGCCCCATCGACGAGATGGATGCGTCTTGGGCGAGTGTGGGGACCCTGTGGGAGTGGACCCAATCGTTCATTAGCACTGAGGTAGCGGAGGCGGTCCCCGCCGAGTGGCGAACGGACCAGTCGATCGGATTTGGCTTTGTCCCCGAGCTCCAATTCCGGCGCACCCAGTACATCGTGCAGGCGTGGCCGAGCTACATTTTCGAGGTCTTACACCGGCTGGATGCATCGACACGTCTCTGTCTTGCCAGCGCTGAAGGCAAAGATCATGTCGACTACAACGAGCTGGCATTTCGCTCTCAGTCCGGTAGCGAGCCACTCTTTGCAGATTTGCGAAGGTGGGCCGCAAGAGCCGGCACCAATAGCAGGAACTCCGATATCCACCAGTTCAATGCCTGGTTCTCAACCGAATTCGACGATTGGCACGCCCTAGCAAAGGGGGACCCCCGCGGACCCTCAATCCTTGCCCCACTGGTCGAGCGTCCGCTCAGTGACTTCGATTCGTTGCGCAATCCTCCCGAGTTTGTGTCTGAGCCCAGGGTCGCCCCCGACGAGTCGACTCCGGCCGTTGCGCAGCTGGAAGAAGACGAGTTCATGGTCGCGCCCCGCGACTATGACCCCGACGATCTTGCCGCCGGTCAACCGTTGGACTCTGCGGTCGTGCATCACGCTCTCCTAGAGATGGATGCGAGCTTGGGTGGCGGCGGCACTATCACCGATCCCGCCGTGTGGCTTCCTGCCGGGCACGCTGATCTTGCCCTCGGCTCAGTGGCAGGTGCGACCGTCTTCGTTGCCGACGGCGCAGTGCGCGGAGTCGGGTTCGAGATCGGTGAGATCACCAAGAAAGAATGGCGCGTGCTCGCTCAGCAAATGCGAGCACTGGCACGCGAGCTGGGTGTGCACTTCGCTCCTGATCAAGACGAGAGCTGGAAAGCGAACCAGTAGCGCTAAGCCCCAAACGCCGCCGGATGCCGCGAGCCCCACTGGAAGCCGCGCTCGAGCTGCGCACCAATCGCGAGCAACACATCCTCCCGACCGGGGCGGCCAATGAGTTGCACGCCCATCGGCAGTCCTTCCGCGGTTTCGTGCACGGGGAGGCTGATCGCGGGCAGGCCTGAGACGTTGACGAAGCTTGTCCACGGCGTGTATTGCACTTGCTTCGCAAAGTTCTCGAAGGCATCCTCGGCATGAAACCAGCCGAGCGGGCGTGGGGTCATCGCCATTGCCGGCGTCAGCACAGCGTCGTATGTCGAGAACTGACGGATGACGCTGCGCTCAAACCGAGACAGCGTCGCGATGGCGACGCCCACGTCGCACGCGCTCATCCGACGTCCGCTTTCGATAAGCCATTTCGTGAGGGGTTCCACGAGCTCAAGTTGATCGCCATCGAGCGGGATTCCGGCGGCTCCCGCTTGCCACAGCACCGTGAAGGCTTCGGCGTATTCGGGTGAGGGGTCGAGCGCGAAGTTTTCGCTGCCGTGGCCGAGCTGGTCGAGCGCGGTGCGAGCGAGGGTGAGAGCATCCTGAGCTTCGGGCGAGACGCTGATCTCGTAGGTGTCATCCCACGGCGAGGTTGTCATGACGCCAATGCTGAAGGTGCCCTCACCGCGGATCGCGGCGTTGAGGAAGGCGCCGCCGTCCCACGTGGGCGGGCCGACCGAGAACGGCGAAGGGCCGGCAATGCCATCGAGGAGTAACGCGGCATCCGCCACCGTGCGAGCGAGAGGCCCGGTAACGGGAAGCTGGCCGAGGCTGCCGAAGCCGCTGCCCGCGGGTACGCGACCACGCGAAGGCTTGAGGCCGACGAGTCCGGTCGCGGCGGCGGGAATGCGAATCGAGCCACCACCGTCCGAGCCGGGCGCGAACGGCAAGAGCCCCGCGGAAACGGCGACCGCCGCTCCCCCGCTGCTGCCGCCGGAGCCCAGCGAGGTGTTCCAGGGGTTCACGGCCGGGGCATCCGAGAGCGGTTCGGTGTAGGCGGGGAGGCCGAATTCGGGAGTCGCTGTTTTGCCGAGGCTGATCGCGCCGGCAGCATCGAGAACGTCGGCGATCTCATCCGACTCCTCGGGCACGAAGTCGGCGAAGGCGCGCGATCCGTAGGCGGTGCGCACTCCGGCGCGGGCCCACAAGTCTTTCTCGCCCGAAGCAAGCCCCCAGAGAGCGGAGGCGCGGGAGCCAGAGGCTTCTAGCTCCGCAGCACGCTGGCGCGCAGCATCAGCAGTCACGACCGTAAACGCACCCAGCTCAGGGTTGAGGCGTTCGATGCGATCGAGGTAGCACTCCACGAGTTCGCTGGGCTTCAGCTCGCCCGATCGCACGAGATGGAGCTGCTCAAGGGCGGTGAGGCGATGAAGTTCTGACACGAATTCAGCCTAAGGGGGTTGACAACGACCCGCCATGCTGGTTGGTTAGTTACATCACCAACTAACCAACTAGCCGCCGCAGCAGCGCAGCACCGCTAGATCACCACCCGCACTCAGAAAGGAGGCTCACATGGATGACTCTCGCCCCCTCTTCGCGCAGGTCGCCGAGAACATTGAGAACGACATCATCTCCGGCGCACTGCCCGAAGAAGGCCAGGCTCCCTCGATCAACGAGTTCGCAGCCTTCTACCGCATCAACCCCGCGACCGCCCTCAAAGGCGTCAACGTGCTCGTCGATGCAGGAATTCTCTACAAGAAACGAGGAATCGGAATGTTCGTCGCCACCGGCGCTCAAGAACAACTCAAAGGTGCCCGCCGCGACAGCTTCAGCAGCGAGTACGTTCGCCCTCTCTTGGCCGAAGCAGAAAAGCTCGGCATCGACTCCGCCCAACTCACCCAGATGATCGCCAAGGAGGCGAATAACTCATGACCTCCACCATCGAGGTAACTAACCTCAGCAAGAACTTCGGCAAAGTGAACGCCGTCAACGACGTGAGCTTCACGGTCGAAGAGAACAAGATCTACGGCCTGCTCGGGCGCAACGGTGCCGGCAAGACCACGCTCATGCAGTTGCTCACCGGCCAAGAATTCGCCTCCAGCGGCACCATCTCGCTGTTCGGACAGACTCCGGTCGAGAACGCCAAGGTTCTGCAGAATACCTGCTTCATCAAAGAGAGCCAGCGCTACCCCGAAGACTTCCGCCCCAAAGACGTTTTCAAGACCGCGCCCTGGTTCTTCGCCAACTGGGACCAAGACTTCGCCGATCGCCTCATCGCCGACTTCCGTCTCCCCGTCGACCGCCGCATCAAGAAGCTCTCGCGCGGCCAGCTCTCCTCCATCGGCGTCATCGTCGGCCTCGCCTCACGCGCACCGCTCACCTTCTTCGATGAGCCCTACCTGGGGTTGGATGCCGTGGCTCGCCAAATCTTCTACGACCGACTTCTGGAGGACTACGCCGCCCACCCGCGCACCGTGATCCTCTCCACTCACCTCATCGACGAGGTCAGCAACCTGCTCGAACACGTTCTTGTGATCGACGAAGGCAAGCTCCTCATCAACGAGGATGCCGAAACTCTCCGCAATCGCGCGACCAACGTTGTCGGCATGAAGACCGCCGTCGAGACGTTTATCGGCAACCGCGAAGTGTTGCACCGCGACGGCATCGGCGGGCTCAGCTCCGTGACCGTTGCCGGGCTCAGCGAAAGCGAGCGCCGCGACGCGCACTCTGCCGGGCTGGAACTGTCACCGGTGTCGTTGCAGCAGCTCATCATCCAACTCACCCGCACCGAGACCAAGGAATTCGAGGCCAGCGCATGACCACCACAACAACGGCTCTCGCCCATCCGGCAAGCCCGATAAAGCGCATCACGAGTGTGGCCAAGCTGCACTTCGCCAACCCGTGGACGACCCTCGGCTTGCCGTGGATCATTCTCGGCGTGATTTTTGTGGGCATGCTCACCATCTGGTGGCTGATCTACTCGGCGATCGATCCTGCCGACCGCGCTGGCGCACTAGAAGGTACCCAGTTCTCCGGGTCGAGCTTCTTCATCTACATCTACATGATGGTCGTGGCGATCCAGGCGATCAGCATTACGTTCCCGTTCGCACTCGGCTACGGCGTTACCCGCCGCGACTACTACCTCGGCAGCGCTCTTGCTTTCGTGGTGCTAGCCGTGATCTACACCGCGGGGCTCACGCTGATCTCAGCCGCCGAAACGATGACTGACGGTTGGGGAATGGGTGTCACCATTTTTGCGCCCGTCTACTTCGGGGCGGGCATCGCGGAACGCATTTTCGTGCAACTCGTGGCGTTCCTGTTCTTCCTCTTCTTCGGATCAGCGATTGCCGCAGTCTGGGTGCGATGGAAGGCAACCGGCGTGACGATGTTCTTCATTGTCGTTGCGGCGCTGCTCGTGGGCTTGATCGCGCTGGCGACCTTCACCGATTCTTGGTCGGCAGTGGGCGCCACGTTGGTCGACCTCGGCGTGCTCGGCGTCGCCGCCTGGAGCCTCGTGCTCACCGCGATCAGCGCCGTGGCCGGGTTCACGCTGCTGCGGCGAGCGACTCCACGTAACGCAGCCTAGTCAGAAGGCTGCGGCCCCCAGACGAACCCAGAGCTGCGGATGCCCGGCTCTCCCCTCGCGGGAGGCCGGGCATTCGTGCGTTTATGACGTCGTGGTTCGTGGGCGAAGAGCTACGCGTCGAGCGACTTCTGCAGCAGGTACGTGCCGACCCAACGGTCGAACTTGAAACCGACACGCTTGAGGTGCCCAATGGATTCGAAGCCCAGCTTCTGGTGAAGATGCACGGAAGCCTCGGTGCCCTCATCCGAGATCACGGCAATGATTTCGCGGATGCCGATCTGCCGTCCGCGATCGAGCAGTTCGGTGAGCAGAGCGCCGCCCACGCCCTGACCGGTGGCAGCGGGAGACAGATAAATCGACCCTTCGACGGTGTGCTTGTAGGCAGCTTTGGGGCGCCACGGGAACATGGCGGCATAGCCGAGCACGCGCTCGGTGTCGTCGACCGCAACGATGAACGGCAGTCCCGACTCTTCCACGGCGACCCGCTTGGCGGTCATGATCTCGGGGGTGACCTCAACGATGTCGAAGGTGACGACAGTCGTACTCACGTAGTGGCCGTAGATTTCGGCGAGCGCCACATCATCCGCTGCGATGGCGTCTCTGAAGTGGTGTGCCATGGCTGCTCCCGAGGTGTCGTGACAAAGAAGGTAAGTGGTGAAAACTGTCTCGCCCCGAGGGTGACGAGACTCTTATTTTATGGGGCTGGTGACGCGTCGATTCGCCAGTCGATGGGCTCAGCGCCCTGAGCCTGAAGCGCCGCGTTCACTCGACTAAACGGCTTCGAACCGAAGAACCCGCGGCGGGCAGAGAGCGGGCTCGGGTGAGCACTCACAATCGCCGGCGTATCCCCGAGCAGTGGCGCGACGGATGCCGCATCCTTGCCCCACAGCACCGCAACAAGTGGCTGCGGCCTCGCCGCGAGCACCCGAATCGCGTGAGCCGTCACCTCTTCCCAGCCGTGTCGACGATGGGAGCCGGTCTCCCCTGACTGCACCGTCAGCACCCTGTTGAGCAGCAGCACGCCTTGGCGTTGCCACGCACTCAAATCGGGGTGCGCAGCGGGCGGGATGCCGAGGTCGTCGTGCAGTTCCTTGTAAATGTTGGCGAGGCTCCGCGGTAGCGGTCGCACCGCTCGGTCGGCCGAGAATGCGAGCCCCACGGCGTGCCCCGGCGTCGGATACGGGTCTTGGCCGACGATGAGGACTCGCACGTCATCAAGGGGCGCTTCGAAAGCCCGCAGTACGGCATCCGGTTCGGGGAGCCAGTCGTGGCCGGCGACGGTCTCGGCGTCAAGAAATGCCTGAACAGCATCCAGTTGTGCCCCTAACGGGTGTAGTGCGCGAGACCACCCGGGGTCGACACTGCTCAAGTCCATGTCACTACGCTAATGCGCGCCCTGTCTACCGATAGCATCCGTTCATGTCATTCCTGCGCGGCAAGTCCGGTGCTATCACCGTGGGCCTCATCGGCTACCTCTTCTTTGTCGAGCTAGTGAGCGGAATCTTGCAGGGGTATTACATCCCCCTCATTCCCGATCTAGTGCAGCATTTGGGCATCCGCGATGCTGACTTCAACTGGTTTGAGGCCGCCCAGCTACTACTGAGCGCCATCGTGGTGCCGATTTTGGCGAAGCTCGGCGACATGCACGGCCACAAACGCATTCTGCTGATCTCGACCGTTCTGACCGCGGGCGCCACCTGGTGGCTTGCATTCACGGGTGACTTCACGAGCTTCCTCATTGCGTGGGCCCTGCAGGGCTTCTACGTTGTCTGGCTCCCGCTAGAGGTCGCGCTGATCTTTGACCGCGGACGCACAACGGGCATGGGCGCGTCGCAAACCCGCCGCGCTGCGGGATTCCTCGTCGTTGCTCTCGAAGCCGGCGCCATCATGGGTGCCCTCGGTGGCGGCCGCATTTTCAAAGCCTTCGGCGAGAACGTTCAACAAACTCTGATGATCCCCGCGATTGCCGTGACAATCGTCTTCTTCGTCATCCTGTTCGGAGTACCCGAATCAAAACCGCTGCCCGGCCGCACGCTCGACTTCTGGGGCTTCGTGCTCCTCACGATCGGCCTGCTGCTGATCACCTCGGGTCTGACGTTCTTGCGCATCAACGGGCCCGGCGCCTGGTGGGTCTACCTCGTCATGCTCGCTGGAGTTGCGACCTTCATTCCGTGGGGCCGTTACGAGCTGCGCCAGAAAGACCCCGCGATCGATCTTCGGATGCTGCGCGACCCGAGCATGTGGCCCATCCAACTCACGGCGGGCCTCGTCGGTATCAGCCTGCTTGGCGCCCAGGCACCGCTCGCGACCTTCGCCGGCACCGACCCCATCAACGGGTACGGCCTCGGCATGGAATCCGATGAGATTTCGTACATCATCGGCGCCTACCTTGTCTCGATGATCGTCGGAGCGCTTCTCTTCCCGATTCTGTCGAAGTGGAAGAGCCCCCGCGTGGCACTGATCGTGGCCACCTTCTTCGTCGCCGCTGGCTATCTGATGTTCTTACCGTTCCACACCACGGTGTTGAGCGTCTTCCTCAACATGAGCATTGCGGGCCTCGGCTCGGGTGCCCTCGTTGGCGCGCTCCCCGCCGCTGCGGCTGCGGCTGCCCCGCGCGGCCAGACCGGCATCGCCACGGCGCTGACCAACACCACGAAGACGATCGGTGGCTCCTTCGCCTCGGCGATCTTCGCCATCGTGCTGCTCGCCGGTGCTGCCTCCGCGGTCACCGAAACCGCGTCGAGTCTGTTCGGCTACCTGACGGTCTTCACGATCTGCGGTGCTGGCGCTCTCGTCGCGGCCGTGCTGTTGTTCTTGGTACCCAAGCTCGCGTTTGCGGATGTCGTAGACGACTTCGAGGAGCTCCAACCGACCGAAACGAGCGACGAAACGAGCGACGAAGCGAGCAACGAAGCGAGCAACGAAGCTACCGTCGCCGACTAGCGCGGCTTGAGTTCGCCTCTGATCATCTTGTGCGGTGCGGCCTGGGCAACAGGCTTCACCGTCACGAGGTCAAGGTTCACGAAGGGCGGCAGCTCAATCGCGTGCACAATCGTCTCCGCGATGTCCTCGGCGACGAGCGGGTCAGGCACATTCTCGTAAACGGTGTCAGCCTTGGCCGCATCACCGCCAAATCGAACGAGAGCGAATTCTTCGGTCTTCACCATGCCGGGCGCAACCTCGATCACCCGGATCGGCTCCCCCGCAAGCTCAAGGCGAAGCACAGCCGTGAGCGCGTGCTGAGCAAACTTGGCGGCGTTGTAGCCGCTGCCGCCCTCATAAGGCACGGAAGCCGCAATGGAGGTGACCATGAGGATGCTCGCCGTGTCACCCTCCACGATCCCTTCGCGCAGCAGCGGCAGCAGGGCGCTCGTGACGCGCTTGGTGCCGACAACGTTCACGTCGAACATCCGCAGCCAGTCATCCGCATCGCTCTCTTCTACGCTAGCGACGCCGAGCGCACCACCCGCGTTATTGATGAGAGCGTGGATGGGGCCGAGCTCACGCAAGAAAGCGGCGAGCGCTTCGACATCATCCTGTTTCGTCACATCGGCAACGAAGGTTTCGATGCCGGTGTCGGCGGCGAGAGCGGCAAGTCGATCAGCGCGACGCGCTACAGCCACCACCTGCCAGCCATGTTTCGCGAACCGTCGCGCGGTCGCTTCGCCGATGCCTGAACTTGCTCCTGTAACTACTACTCGCCGATTCACCATTCTTCCAAAGTAGCGGTATTACACTTCGACGAATGACCGGAGCTTCTCTCACTACGCCCCAGCCTGCTCGCACCGCCAAGGTGCGCATGCCGCACTGGGATAACGCACGCTTTCTTGCGGTCACTCTGGTCGTGATCGGCCACGGCATTCAGCGGATGACGTATGACTCCAATTACGCACTCGCGCTGTATCTCTTCATCTACGCGTTCCACATGCCCGCGTTCGCGATCATCAGTGGCTATTTCTCGAAGCCCGGCGCCCCGACCGCGCTTCAGATGCGTCGGGTCATCACCGACATCATCGTGCCGTACTTCATCATGGAGACCATCTGGACTCTTGTGAAGTTCTTGGTAGAAGGCAAAACAGACCTCAACCCCTCTACTCCGAGCTGGACTCTCTGGTTCTTGCTTGCGCTCGGCATTTTCCGCCTCATCTTGCCGTACCTCTCCCAAGTGCGCTGGCCGCTGCTCTGGGCGGTGATCGCGTCAATCGGTGTCGGGTATCTCGACAACGTCGACAGCACGTTCTCGCTCTCTCGTGCCATCGGCATCCTCCCGTTCTTCGTGCTCGGCTGGAAACTGCGCGAGTGGGGCCTCATGGATCGCTGGAACGTCGCAGAGCGCCTCGTCGTACTACTGCGGGCGCTCGCGGTCACGGTCTTCGCGGGCTTCATGGCGGTCATTCTCGGCAACATCGAGCTCTGGCGCACCATCGATCTGCGCTTCTGGTTCTTCTATGACGCCTCCTATCACGGGCTCGGCGAAGACCAGTGGTGGGCGGGTGGAGTGCGGCTGGGCCTCATTGTGCTCGCCGTCATTCTCAGCGCCGCCTTCTTCGCTCTCGTGCCCCGCCGCCACACCTGGGTAACGGATGCCGGCCAAGCCACTATGTACGTCTACCTGCTGCACAGCTTCGTTCTTTACCCGCTGCGCGAGAGCGGACTGCTGCTGGATGAGCGGGCCTCGGCCATGTGGCTCGTGAGCATGATCCTCGGCTCCATCGGTATCGCCCTCGTTCTTTCGATGCCGATCGTGAAGAAGATCTTCCGCCCTCTTATCGAGCCAAAACCCAACTGGGTCTTTGTTCCCTTACCCAAAGAGACCGATCTGTCTACCCAAAAACGTTGAGTTACGACATATTTCACGAGTGATTGACCGCCCCACAGGGGCTCCTTAGGCTCACAGTGTGGCGGATGTCCCGACCCACCCAGAGATACGAGGAGGCCGCCGTGAGCGACTGGAACTTTGAAACCAAGCAGATCCACTCGGGCGCGCAGCCTGACCCCACGACCAACTCGCGGGCCACTCCGATCTACAAGACGACCGCGTACGTGTTCAACGACGCGGATCACGCGAAGAACCTCTTCGCGCTCGCCGAATTCGGCAACATTTACACCCGCATCCAGAACCCCACTCAGGATGTCGTCGAGCAGCGCGTTGCCGCTCTCGAAGGCGGAACCGCAGCACTGTTGCTCGCGTCTGGCCAGTCGGCCACCACGTTTGCTGTTCTCAACATTGCTCAGGCAGGCGACCACATCGTGTCGTCGTCGTCGGTCTATGGCGGAACCTACAACCTCTTCAAGTACACGCTCGCGAAGCTCGGCATCGAAACCACCTTCGTTGAGAACCAGGATGACGCTGCAGAGTGGGCCGCCGCCGTGCGCCCCAACACCAAGCTCCTGTTCGCCGAGACCATCGGTAACCCACGCATCAACGTTCTCGACATCGAGCTCGTGGCTAACGTTGCTCACGCCAGCGGAGTTCCGCTGATCGTCGATAACACCATCGCCACCCCGTACCTCATTCGCCCGCTCGAGCACGGCGCCGACATCGTGGTGCACTCGGCCACGAAGTTCTTGGGCGGTCACGGCACCGTTCTGGGTGGCGTCATTGTGGATGGCGGCAAATTCGAGTGGTCAAAGAACGTCGACAAGTTCCCCGGCCTCACCGAGCCCGACCCCTCGTACCACGGTGCGAGCTACACGGGAGTACTCGGCGACGGCATTGCGTACATCATCAAGGCGCGCGTGCAGCTGCTGCGTGACCTCGGTGCCGCCATCTCCCCCGACAGCGCGTTCTCGCTCATTCAGGGCATCGAAACCCTCAGCCTGCGCATTGAACGTCACGTTCAGAACGCTCAAGCAATCGCTGAGTGGCTCGACGCTCACGAGGATGTCGACACCGTCTACTACGCCGGTCTCCCCTCGAGCCCCTGGTACTCCAGCGCCAACAAGTACGCACCCAAGGGTGTCGGTGGAGTTCTCTCCTTCGAGCTCAAGGGTGGCGTCGACGCTGGTCGCTCCTTCGTGAACGGTGTCTCGCTGTTCAGTCACGTTGCCAACATCGGTGACGTGCGCAGCCTCATCATTCACCCGGCATCCACCACTCACTCGCAGCTCTCCCCCGAGCAACAGTTGACCGCTGGAGTCACCCCTGGGCTCGTTCGCCTCTCGGTGGGCCTCGAGAACATCGAGGACATCAAGGCTGACCTCCAGGCTGGCTTCGCTGCCGCCCGCGCGAAGACGGAAGAGCTCCGCGCGAGCGCCTAGGTCGCAACCGACCTCGGCGACTGCTTACGATGGCGGTGACTCCTCACGGGGGTCACCGCCATCGCTGCGTTAAGGAGTTGGTCGGCATCCGGCATCCGGCATCCGACATCCGCGCTCATCCTTCACCGGAATTGCTCGTCGTTCATCGGAATAGCTCTCCCGCTCCGGCGTAATAATTTCGTGCCGTACAGGTTCGTTCGCGATACTGGGAGAGACATGGACTGGCAGACACCTGAAGACACTGTTCCTTCGGCATTCATCACTGACGCAAACGTGCGTTCGCTCCTCGGCAAGCCCCAGGCGACGGGTGCCTGGCGAGAGGGAGATCCCACGGGCGAGCGCCAGTTCGTTACGGTCACCGACCTCCCGCTCGAGTTCAGCGGAAGGCTGCCCTCGGCTCGCATTGCGTACGAAACGCACGGCACGCTCAACGATGATGCCTCGAACGCGATCCTCGTCGCTCACGCGCTGACCGGCGACAGCCACATCATCGGAGCTCCCGGTGCTGGTCATGCCACGGGCGGATGGTGGAACGATCTCGTCGGGCCGGGCAAGGCCATCGACACCGACCGCTGGTTCGTCGTCGCCCCCAATATCTTGGGAGGCTGCCAAGGCAGCACCGGTCCGGCATCCCACGCCCCCGACGGTGCTGAATTTGGCGCACGCTTTCCCTTCGTCACCATCCGCGATCAAGTCGCGGCGCAGGTCGCGCTCAGCGATGCGCTCGGCATCGACCGCTGGGCGGCCGTGATCGGTGGCTCGATGGGCGGCATGCACGCCCTCGAGTGGGCCGTCGGGCATGCGGAGCGTGTCGCCAAGGTCGCCATTCTGGCCGCGCCGCCCGTATCGACGGCCGACCAGATCGCCCACAACTCGGTGCAGGTCGAGTCGATTCGCACCGACCCCGCTTTTGCCGACGGCGCCTACTACGACGCAGCGGATGGCGATGGTCCCCACCGCGGTTTAGCCCTTGCCCGCCGATTGGCCCTCATCAATTACCGCTCCTCCGATGAGCTCAACGACCGTTTTGAGCGCACGTGGCAGAGCGAAGTGAGCCCGTGGGGCAAGGGCGGCCGCTACGCGGTAGAGAGTTACCTCGATTTTCACGGCAACAAGTTCGCCCGCCGCTTTGATGCGAACAGCTACATCACCCTTGTCGAAGCCATGAGCTCGCACGACGTGGCGCGCGGTCGCGGAACGGTGCAGCAGGCACTTGCCCGCGCGACCATGCCCGCGCTCGTACTCGGCATCGACAGTGACCGGTTATTCCCGGTCTCCGGTCAAGAGATTATTGCCGAGCACCTGCCCGGCAACCTCGATGGCAACGTTCCGCACGTCATCCACTCGCCGTTCGGCCACGATGGCTTCCTCATTGAATCCGAACTCATGAGCGAACAACTGACGCGCCTGCTTGCCGTGTAACCCTGCTGAGAATCGCCCGAAGACTCGCGTGTTAGTCAAAAAATGGCGTTTCCTCATGCGAAAGGCGGTGCGTCACCCCCGATAGAGGGACGAAATGTGCAAACATTGCCCCAAATGGACCTCATCGCTAAAGAACGGGATCGCCTACTGCAGCGCACTGCGCGCGTAGCGAGCCTCAGCTTTCTGACCGTATCGGTCATCTGCTTGAGCATCCCCGGAGCCGTCGCGACGGTCACCCTGTTCCTCTGTCTCCCGTTGTATGCGGTCATGGCTGTAGTGCAATTTCAGATGGGGAACAGCCGCTCCCTCGGCTGGGTCATTCCCTCGTTCATTGCGGGCAGCATCGTAATTCTGCTCGTCGCTGGCACTCCCGGTGGGCCCACCCAGGCCGGCCTCTCCGCTGTCGCGCAACTGTCGTCGGCGTCGCTCGCCTGCCTCGCGATCGTGCTGACGACCACTCTCATCCGCCGCATCGTTTTGCTCGTGAGTTTTGCGACAGTCTCGAGCGTCACCGTCATTTCGATGGAGCCGTTCCAGACTCCCGTGCGCACGCTGGCTCTTCTGGTTTTCGGCTGGATTCTCGCGGCGCTCATCGGATTCTGGATCAGCTCCGGTGTTCCGCAGGCCGTTCGCCGCATCGCGAGCATCGGGCGCGCACACCGCGCTGAACGGCAAGCCAGCGAGACGGAAGCTCAGCGCCGCCAGGGTGCCCGCCTGCTGCACGACACTGTCTTGGCGACGCTCACGCTGCTCGCCCACTCCGGGGTCGGCGTCTCCGCGGAGGCCATGCGCCAGCAAGCCGGGGATGACGCTCGCCTGCTACGCCAATTGCGTCTAGGGGCAACCCCCACGCCGCAGGCCTCCGGTGACTACAACCTCAGCGCCCCCGTCAGCGAAACCGTTCTCGGCACGACGCTGGAATCGGTCAAGCAACGCTTCGGACGCATGGGGCTCGAAGTCAGCTGGCACGGCACCGGTCAGGTACTCCTACCCAGCGATGTTCTCGACGCTTTCTTGCTCGCGCTCGCTGAGTGCCTCGAGAACGTTCGTCGCCACTCGGGAGTCACCGAAGCGCACGTCACCATCACCGAAGACGAAAAAACCGTTCGGGCGATGATCACCGACTCTGGCGTTGGCTTCATTCTCGACGACGTCGATTCAGCAAGCCTCGGTTTCAAGGAGTCGGTTGTTGCTCGTCTCAAAGAGGTCGGCGGTCAGGCCCGCTTGTTCTCGACCCCCGGCTCAGGCACGACCGTGGTGCTGGAGGTTCCCCGATGACCTACGCTCCCCCCGAAGAGAACACTCTCGGCGTCATCGTCGGCGAGAAGGGTCGCCACTCTAAGAACGCCACAGTTCGTCGCCTTGCTCGGGATGACAGCCCCCGACTCACCAGCCTCGGCACCGGTTTCGTCGGCGTCGGCGCCGCTATTCTCGTCAGCCTCCGTGCCATCTACGGGCTCGTCTGGCTCGTCATCCAATGGGACATCTATCCCAACCCGATCATTGCTGCGGTGGCCTGGGGTCTCCTCGTTCTGCTCATTGCGGCGACCATCACCATCGTTCAGCTCACGAGCGGACAGCTTCCGCAGTGGATCTTCTACTTGTTCGTCGTCGGTCTTGCCGCCGTGATGGCTCTCGACATTTACGCGGTCTGGGAGCTCCACGACATCGGCGGCTACGCCACGGCGGCAGTCGCTGCAGGAATGGCGTTGCTGCTCGTTCTCACAGTGCGCCCCACCACTGAGCTCATCGTTGCGGTCTCTGTCGTCGGCGTTGGCCTGACCGCGGTCATCCTGATCAACGTTCCGCTGACGACCGATAACCTCGCACCCCAGGTGACCACGGTCGCCTTCGCCGTGTTGCCCACCGTGATCGGCCTCTCGCTCATCACGAACTTCCGGCAACTTGTGCAAGTGGAACTCGACCGAGTGCTGGTGCAGAGCACGCTCACCGCACCTCGCTTTGCGGTCGGCATGATGGCATCCGAAGAACTGGCTCGTCTCGACCTTGCCGCCGAAAAGCTGCTCGACTCCGTAGCGAATGGCACCACCAAGCTGCCGCTGGAACCCAAAATCGCATCCACAGCGGCGTCGCTTGCTACGGAATTGCGACTGCACCTCATCGAGGGGCGTCGCGAAACCTGGCTGTACCACGCCATCACCGAGTCCGACCTGCTCGGCAAATCAGTCACGCTCACTGACAAGGGCAGCCTTGCTGGCCTCCTCGACCCGGTGCAGCGAGACGGCCTGCTCTCCACCGCCTGGCTGTTTGTCACCGACACCACGAAGCGCGGAGCCAAAAACTCCGTCCACATCACAATCGCGCCATCAACTACCGTTTTGGCGCCCGGCTTCGAAGACAAAGTGGCGGTCGGTATTTCGATCACGTCGAGCGGAGTTGCACGAAATCGAGTCGATGCTTCAACGTGGGAGGCAGTCGCGAAGGTCGGAACCTACACCGACTCCATCGAGAACTCGAGCGTGCGTCTCGACATCGAATGCCTTGTCGATAACCCAGCAGACCAATAAATTCGTAAGATAAGACGATCTACCAGAGGAATTCACCGTGACTGAACCAACAAAGCGCATCCGGCTCGCACTCGTTGACGACCACCGAATGCTGCTCGGTGCGCTCACCGAGTGGATCCGCAAGGCTGCGGAAGACATCGATATGGTCGTTGCCGTTCCCACCTGGCCCGAACTCACCATTCACCCTGAGTTCCCCGTCGACGTCGTATTGCTCGACCTCGACCTCAAAGACAACATCCCCGTCTCGCTCAAGATCAACACCCTCAAGTCGATGAACGTTCGCGTCGTCCTCATGAGCACCTACTCTGAGCCGAACGTGGTGCGCGAAGCCCTAGCTGCTGGCGCGCTCGGGTACCTCGTCAAGAGCGAAGACGCCGACATGATCGTTGAAGCGATCCGCGCAGCGTCGAAGGGCGAGTCGTTCATCTCCGCCGAACTCGACTTGGCCATCAACGCCGACGAGATCGGTGGCGCTCCCAAGCTCAGCGCTCAAGAGCGTCGCGTCATGGCGCTCTACGGCGGCGGCGAGCCGGTCAAGTCGGTGGCGTACCAACTCAGCATCTCCGAAGAGACCGCCAAGAGCTACCTCAAGCGCATTCGCGAGAAGTACCGCGTCGCGGGCTTCGATGTCGGGACCAAGGTTGCACTGCGTAAGCGCGCTCTTGAAGACGGCATCCTGATCGAGACCGACACGATGCACCACCTCTAAGCCACACCCTTTGTAGGCTGCATCTTTCGGCACCACGCTTAACACCAATCGCCCTGACCCCACTCGTGTGGGTCAGGGCGATTGTGTTGTGCGGCAGCAGTGCGCTGGCTGGTTAGCTCTCGGCGCGAATGATCGCTTGCTCGAGGCGCTCGACCTTTCCGGTCATTTCGCCAGTACGACCGGGGCGGATGTCGGCCTTCAGCACGAGCGAAACGCGCGACCCAAACTGGCCGACTGCTTCGGTCGCGGCTTTGACGACCGCGAACACTTCATCCCAGTCTCCCTCGATGGTCGTGAACATCGAATCAGTCTGGTTGGGCAGCCCCGAGTCGCGGACGACCTTGACGGCTGCGGCGACCGCATCGTGAACCGAATCGGTTCCATCCGAACCACCACTGGGTGCGATTGAGAATGCGACGATCATGCTGACTCCTTTGCCATAGGGCTTTCGGTGGATGGGGTGGCGTGAGGAAGCCTGAAAGCCGGGCGACCAAGCCTCACGAGCTCGACGATCGCCCACACCATCAGGGTCACCAAGAGCAGATTGCGTGCGCTCACGATCGCCACCAGAAGCGGATCGGCGAAGAGCAAGCGGTCATAGAAGAACGGGTACACGAGCTGCGTGAGCACGGCGATGGCGATGCTCAGCGTTGCCGGCATCCGAAAGCTCGTGTGGGCGCGAATGCCGTCGCTCAAAGGTGAGCTGGAGCTGGAGCTGGAGTGCATTGTGGAGCTGAGAAGTCCAAGCACAACGGGCACCGCCAACCACGACACGAACTGCGGTGAGCCGACTTTGTTTACGACGATGAGGGCAAGAACGAGGGCGAGGCTCAGGGGCGCGAGCACCGGTAGCGCGCTGCCTCCGTGGCGCGCTGTGGTGCGGGCGGCGCGGATTCCGAGCGCGGCAATCGTGAGCACCACCAGAGCCAGCAACGGCGTCATGATCGCAGCCACGGCATCCACTCCCGGACCGGCGACTTGGAAGGTCAGAATGCTCGAGTCGTAGTACACAAACGAATCTGGCACTTTCGCTACGATCTGCCAGAGCCAGATGCCCGCGACCGGGGATTCGATTTGGATGCCTCGGCCCGTTTGCTCGGTCACGAAGCTGAATACGTTGCCGCCCGACCCGGCCAGCAGGGCGAAGACGACGACGGTCGCCGTGGTTCCCGCTGCTGCGATTGCGACCGCCCAACGCTCACGCAGGGCAATGAACGCAGCCAGAATCAGCGCTGCGGGCCACACTTTCACCCACGTGGCACAGGCAAGAACTACTCCGGCAACGCGAGGGTGAGTCGTCACGAGGCGTACTCCGACCATGGCGATCGCGACGGTGACGGCATCGATGCGGCCGAGCGCGATCGGGCCGAGGGCCACGAGGAAGGCCAGCCACCACCATCCGATGATCACACCCGAACGCGAGCGGCCCCAGCGGGTGAGAAAGCCGAGCGCCACGAGATTGAGCAGCATGACGAGCGTCAGCCAGGTCGCGCCGATGAGTTCGATGCCAAAGCTCACCGATGCCAAGATCGGCACAATGGCCAGCAGCGGATATACCCACGGGATGTCCACGCCCACAACAATGCCCGCGGCGTACGCCTGCTGCGCCCACCCCGCGTAAACGATGGTGACGTCACCGAACGGATTACCGGGGCCGTGGAGATTGAGCAGCCCGAGCCAGAGGTGAGCCGCGATGAAGAGCAGCCAGAGCCCGATGGCGCTGACCGCATGACGGGTCAGCACTGCGGTCGGGTGTCAGTCGCGACCGCGTCCGTGCAGGCCGCGGCAAGTTCAGCGACGACCCGGGAGACATTGCTGCACAGATCAAGAATGGTGAGTGGGCCGCCGTCGCTCGCGAGAGCTGCCGCGCGCCCGTGCACATAGGAGGCTGTGGCAGCGAGCCCCACGAGTAGTGCGGGGTTTGCCAGCACCGCAGGGCTATGAGTGGCCACGAGGGCCCCCAGGATGCCGCCAAGCGCGTCTCCGGCGCCGGCGGTAGCCAACCACGCGGGAGCAGCTGCAATCGCGGCCGTCGTCGTGCCGTCGGACACGTACGTCGTGTGCCCCTTCAGCAGCACAGTGCAGCCGAGTTGGGTGGCGGCGGATTCCGCCCAGTCGCGCGGGGTTGCCGCGATTGACTCCGTGGGTTCGTCGAGCAACCGGCCCAGTTCGCGGTAGTGCGGCGTGATCACGGTGGGCGTGGTGACCCGGTGCACCACGTCGAGCGCTCCCCCGTCGAGCACAAGCGGTACGTTCTGGCCGAGCGCAGCAGTGATGTGGCGTTCGGCATCCGGCTCTCTCGCGGCATGATCCATGCCCGAACCGATGAGCCACGCTTGCACCCTGCCATCGACCATCACGGCTTCGGGGCGTCGCTGCAGAATAAGGTCTTGAGCACGCTGCGCTCCGAGGTAGCGAATCATGCCCACACCCGTACGCGCGGCGGCCTCGACCCCCAACACGGCGGCGCCCGGGTACTGGGCCGATCCGGTGATCAGGCCGAGTACACCGCGGGAGTACTTGTCGTCGCTTTCCCGGGGCAGAGCGATGTGGCGTGCCGCGTCAGCAGCACTCCACATCGACTCAGCATCCATGGATGACAACGATAGTTGAGAACGTCGTTAGCGACGCCGGGTGGCGTCTTGCACTTCGCCGACGAGCACTTCGATGATGTCCTCGAGGAACAGCACACCGGTGGTCTCGCCTGTGGCATCGAAGCTGCGCGCCACGTGAACGCCCGAGCGACGCATAGTCGCGAGGGCATCTTCGAGGTCGGTTTCGCAGTACATCGAAATGAGCTGGCGAATCCGCTTGGGCGGAACAGGCTCGTGGAACTCGCTCTCGTCGAGATCGATTACATCCTTGAGGTGAAGGTAGCCGGTGGGCTCCCCTGCATCGTTCAGCAGGATGTAGCGCGAGAACCCTCGTTGAGCTACAGCCTTCTCGAGGTCCGCCGGGGCGGCGTCCTCGGGCAGCGTGACGAGCCCCGACATCGGAATTGCGACATCGCGAACCTTTTTCGACGTGAACTCGAACGCACCGGTGAGCGTGCCACCGGCATCCGTCAGTACGCCTTCGCGCGTCGACTGTGCGACGATCGTCGCCACTTCGTCGAGCGTGAAAACACTGTTTGCTTCGTTCTTGGGTTCAACCTTGAAGAGGCGCAGGATGCCGTTCGCTGTCGCGTTGAGCGCAACGATGATCGGGCGGAACACTGTTGCGATGAACACCAGTGGCGGAGCCAGAATCAGCACCGCGCGGTCGGGCACCGAGAACGAAAGGTTCTTCGGCACCATTTCGCCGAGCACAACGTGCAGGAACGAGACGATGATGAGCGCCATGATGAACGCGATGGTGCTGATCAGCTCTTCGCTCAAACCGGTCAGCGCAAGCGGCACTTCAAGCAAGTGGTGGATCGCAGGTTCAGACACATTCAGGATCAGCAGCGAACACACCGTGATGCCCAGTTGGCAGGCCGCGAGCATGAGCGTCGCGTGCTCCATGGCCCACAACGCAGTCTTTGCCGAACGTGAACCGGATGCCGCGAGCGGCTCAATCTGCGATCGACGTGCCGAGATAACGGCAAATTCCGCGCCAACGAAGAAAGCGTTGACGAGCAGCAGTACGAATAGCCAGATGATTCCCCAGACGTCCATTAGCTCACCACCTCGGCATCGGTAGCGGTGACAATCGGATCAGGGGTAAACCTCACGCGGTCGATGCGTCGACCTTCCAGTCGTTCAATGCGGAACACTCCGCCTGCGGCGGTAATCGTGTCGCCCGTGCGCGGAACGCGACCGAGCTCGCTCATGAGCCAACCGGCCACGGTTTCGTAGGGGCCTTCTTCGGGAACTTCAACGCCGGTGCGCTCGAGGAGCTCATCCGGGCGCAGAATTGCGGGGAAGGTAAACCAGTCGCGAGAACGGACTACGTCGGCCTTCGAGCGGTCATGTTCATCGGAGACTTCACCGACGAGTTCTTCCACGAGGTCTTCGAGCGTCGCGACTCCGGCGGTTCCGCCGTATTCGTCAACGACGACGGCCATTTGGTAACCGCGGCCACGCAGTTCGGCGAGCAGGGCATCCAGTCGCATCGTTTCTGGCACTTGGAGCGCTTCGGTCTGCAGAGCCGAAACGGGCACGTCGGCACGCTTCTTGTGGGGCACCGCAACGGCTTGCTTGATGTGTACGAGACCCACAACATCGTCGATGCTGTCGTCGATTACCGGGAAGCGAGAGAAACCGGTGCGCTTGGCGAGGTCGATCACGTCTTGAGCGCTGTCGGTGCGGTCGATGCTGTCGACCCGTGGTCGCGGAGTCATCACGTCTTGCGCTGTGTGATCGGCAAAGGCCAGCGTGCGTGCCAACAGCGTTGCGGTGTCGGCTTCGAGACTGCCTTGGCTGGCCGAGCGGCGCACAAGCGAGGTCAGTTCTTCAGCGGTGCGGGCGCCAGAAAGTTCTTCTTTCGGCTCGATTCCTACAGAACGAAGGATGCCGTTTGCCGTGTTGTTGAGCAGGCTGACGGCGGGTTTGAACACCGTCGTGAAGAGCACCTGAAAGGGAACGACGAACTTGGCTGTCGCTCGCGGGAGTGCAAGCGCGAAGTTCTTCGGCACGAGCTCGCCAACGATCATCGACAGCAGTGTGGCAAAGGTGACGGCCAGGATGCTCGCGATGATGGTCACTGCTGCGTCAGGCAAGACGGTACCGAGCGGTGCCTCTAGCCAGGTGCTGAAAGCAGGTTCGAGGGTGTAGCCCGCGAGCAGTGTCGTCAGAGTGATGCCGAGCTGAGCACTCGAGAGGTGAGTCGAGGTGTGCTTGAGCGCCGCGATGGTGGTTGCGAGTCGCTTTTCGCCACGCTCTTGACGAGCTTCGAGGTCTGAACGGTCGAGGTTCACGAGCGCGAATTCGGAGGCGACGAAGAAGCCGGTGCCGACAGTCAGCACGAGGCCAGCGGCGAAGAGAAGCCATTCATTCATGACAGATCACCTCCAGCCGCGGAGGTAGGTAGAGAACGGGCGAAAAATAAGTGATGGTCGCACGGAGCGTGGCTCCGGCGACGACTAGAGGGAGGGTCGTCCATTATGGGCTTGAGTATAGGACAAATCGCTGAGAAACGAGAGTTGCGTTACCAGCTCACAGGCAAGGCTTTGCCCTCTTCGTACCCTGCTGCCGACTGGATTCCCACGAGGGCGCGCTCCCGAAACTCACGCAGGTTTGCAGCACCGGCGTAGGTGCACGAACTGCGCACTCCCGAGGTGATCATGTCAACGAGGTCATCGATCGACGGGCGAGCAGGGTCGAGGTAGATTTTCGAGCCCGAGATACCTTCGGCAAAGAGTTCCTTGCGCGCGAGTTCGTAGGCGTCGAGCCCGCCGAAGCGAGCGCGTACGGCCTTTGTGGATGCCATCCCCCAGCTGGTCTTGTAGAGAGCGCCGGCGTCGTCGGTGCGCAACTCTCCCGGCGCTTCGATCGTGCCGGCAAACCAGGAGCCGATCATGACGGATGCTCCGCCCGCCGCGAGCGCGAGCGCAACGTCACGCGGGTAGCGCACTCCGCCATCTGCCCACACGTGCGCGCCGAGTTCACGAGCGGTTGCCGCGGTTTCGAGCACGGCAGAGAACTGGGGGCGACCGACCGCGGTCATCATGCGCGTGGTGCACATGGCGCCGGGCCCAACGCCGACTTTGATGATCGTGGCGCCCGCGCCCACGAGATCGCGAACGGCGGCACTCGTCACGACATTGCCGGCGACAATCGGTACGCCCAGGTCAAGCGCGGCCACGATCTCAACGGCTCGCACCATCCCTTCTTGATGGCCGTGCGCGGTGTCAAGAACGAGGGTGCTCGCGCCAGCGGCGACGAGGGCACGAGCCTTCGCGGCAACGTCACCGTTAATTCCGAGCGCGGCAGCGACGGCAAGCTTGCCTTCGCTGTCGAGCGCTGGGGTATAGAGAGTGGAACGGAGCGCACTCGTCTTACTTGTGGTGCCGACTACCGTGCCACCATCCACAACAGGGGCGAAGTTACGGTCGCGCTCCACCAGAAGGTCGAAGAGCTCGCGGGCACTACCGAAGTCTGCGCGCTCAATGGCGTGGGTGTCAGCGCCGGCGATATCGCCCAGTTCAGCACCGGGCAACGCAGTGGCCAGGCGTTCGGCATCCACCACTCCGGCGAGCGCGCCGTCGTTCATCAGTACAACGCCGTGGCCGGCGAGCGGTGGAACCAGAAGTAGCGCTTGTTCCACGGTGTCTTGCGGGCTCAAGAACACGGCGGAATCGAGATCGATGGGCTGGGCGCGCACCCAGGCCAGAGCATCCGCCATATCGGTGTCACTGAGGTCTTGCGGCAGCACTCCGAGTCCACCGCGGCGAGCGAGACTCGCGGCCAAGCGTGGGCCCGTGACGGAGTTCATGTTCGAAGCAACGAGAGGGATGGTGGCCGAGGTACCGTCTCCCGGGGCGAGCGAAACCGACATCCGGCTCCCCACCGACGAGTGGCTCGGCACCAAAAACACGTCTGAGTAGGTCAAATCGTGGGTGGGCGTGGTCTCGTAGAAATCCATGGTCACGAGCCTAAAGGTCACTACTCGAAAACAATCTGCAAAAAAGTCATGAAAATAACGAAGATCGCCGCCTCACGACCAGCAGACGCACAACAAAGCGATTAACATTGGTGGGGATGTCTGGCGCGCAGACTGCGCGTCGTTGAAGTGAACACCAGAACTGAAAGTAGGCGGTTTGACGTGTCAGGCCAAGTAACCGGAATCGCAGCGGACGGAGACTCCTCGGGCGACTTCGGGGCCAACGAATGGTTGGTCGACGAGATGTACGCAAAGTACCTCGAAGACAAGAATCTTGTGGATGAGGCGTGGTGGCCCTTCCTCGAGACCTATAACCCTTCGAAAGACTCAGCTCCCACCACAACGGCTCCCGCGTCAACGACGCCGGATGCGCCAGCTGCAGCACCGGCGACGACGCCCGCTGCACCGCAGGCCGCCAGCGAAGCCGCTCCTGCAGCTCCTGCAGCAGCACCCGCTGAGAAGCCCTTCGCAGATGAGGCCAACCCCAGCACGGGCAGCCAGCCTGTCGCTCGCACGACTTCGGTCCAAGCGAAGCCCCAGCCGATTCCGGCCGAGGCCCCCACCACGACTCCCATCGAGACGTTGAAGGCTGAGGCTGACGCCAAGCCCAAGGCCGAGAACGTTGTCGCTCCCCTGCGCGGTGCAGCCAAGGCTCTCGCCTCGAACATGGACTCGAGCCTCACGGTTCCGACCGCCACGAGCGTTCGCACCATTCCGGCGAAGCTCATGATCGACAACCGCATCGTTATCAACAACCACCTCAAGCGTGCTCGCGGTGGCAAGGTGTCGTTCACTCACCTCATCGCGTGGGCCATCATCGAAACTCTCAAGGAGTTCCCGAGCCAGAACGTCTTCTACGACGAGCCCGACGGTAAGCCTTCGGTTGTTACTCCCGCGCACATCAACCTCGGCATCGCCATCGACATGCCGAAGCCTGACGGCACGCGTTCTCTCGTTGTTCCCGGCATCAAGAATGCTGAAACCATGGGCTTCGGCGAGTTCCTTGCCGCCTATGAAGATGTAGTGTCTCGCGCTCGCGCCAACAAGCTCACCGGCGCTGACTACATGGGTAACACCATTTCGCTCACCAACCCCGGCGGCATCGGTACCGAACACTCGGTCCCCCGCCTCATGCGCGGTTCGGGAACGATCGTTGGCGCTGGCGCCCTCGAGTACCCGGCAGAGTTCCAAGGTGCAAGCCTTCGCACCCTCACTGAGCTGGGTATCGGCAAGACCATCACACTGACGAGCACTTACGACCACCGCGTCATTCAGGGTGCTGGTTCCGGCGAGTTCCTCAAGAAGATTCACGAGCGTCTCATCGGCGAGAACCACTTCTACGAAGACATCTTCGCCGCATTGCGCATCCCGTACGACCCCATTCACTGGGCGAACGACATCAGCGTCGACCTTGCTGACAACATCAACAAGACCTCGCGCGTTCACGAGCTCATTAACTCCTTCCGCGTTCGCGGTCACCTCATGGCTGACACCGACCCGCTGGAGTACCGTCAGCGTTCGCACCCCGACCTCGACATTTCGAGCCACGGTCTTACCTTCTGGGATCTCGACCGCGAGTTCGTCACGGGTGGTTTCGGTGGCAAGCGCCAGGCACTGCTCCGCGAAATTCTCGGAATGCTGCGCGACGCCTACTGCCGCACCGTTGGCATCGAGTACATGCACATTCAAGACCCTGAACAGCGTCGCTGGATTCAGGATCACGTTGAGAAGCCGTACACGAAGCCGACCCACGACGAGCAGATGCGCATCTTGGGCAAGCTCAACGAGGCAGAAGCTTTCGAGACGTTCCTGCAGACCAAGTATGTAGGGCAGAAGCGCTTCAGCCTTGAGGGTGGCGAGTCCACGATTGCTCTGCTGGATGCCGTCATTCAGAAGGCCGCTGAAGCCAACCTTGAAGAGGTTGCCATCGGCATGGCTCACCGTGGCCGCCTGAGCGTGCTCACGAACATCGCCGGAAAGACCTACGGTCAGATCTTCCGCGAGTTCGAGGGAACCCAAGACCCGCGCACCGTTCAGGGCTCCGGTGACGTGAAGTACCACCTCGGCACCGAGGGCACCTTCACTGCTGCTGACGGTCGCCAGATTCCCGTCTACCTCGCCGCTAACCCCTCGCACCTTGAAGCTGTCGATGGCGTGCTCGAAGGCATTGTCCGCGCCAAGCAGGACCGTCGCCCCATCGGCTCGTACGCCGTTCTGCCCGTCATGGTTCACGGCGATGCCGCGATGGCTGGTCAGGGAATCGTTGTTGAAATCTTGCAGATGTCGCAACTGCGTGCCTACCGCACGGGTGGCACCATCCACGTGAACATCAACAACCAGGTTGGCTTCACGACGCCGCCGAGCGAAGGCCGCACGTCGCAATACTCGACAGATGTTGCCAAGACAGTCCAGGCTCCGATCTTCCACGTGAACGGTGATGACCCAGAGGCTGTTGTTCGCGTTGCAGAGCTCGCGTTCGCGTACCGCCAGAAGTTCCACCGCGACGTTGTTATCGACCTGATTTGCTACCGCCGCCGCGGTCACAACGAGGGTGACGACCCCTCGATGACGCAGCCGCTCATGTACAACCTGATTGAAGCCAAGCGCTCCGTTCGTACCCTCTACACCGAGGGCCTCGTCGGTCGTGGCGACATCACTCAGGAAGAGTACGAAGCAAGCCACCAGGACTTCCAAGACCGCCTGGAGCGCGCTTTCGCCGAAACGCATGCCGCTCAGACCGGTTCGATGCCCATCCTCACCAAGGATGGCAACGGAGTTTCTGACCTTGAGCGTCCTGGTTCACAGCGCGACGACGCCATTGGTGAGCCCATCACGACGGGAATCGACGAGAGCGTTGTTCACCTCATCGGTGACGCTCACGCCAACCCTCCGGCCAACTTCTCGGTTCACAAGAAGCTGCAGGCACTACTCAAGAAGCGCACCGACATGAGCCGCAAGGGTGGCATCGACTGGGCCTTCGCTGAGTTGCTCGCCATCGGGTCCGTGCTGCTCGAGGGTACCCCGGTTCGCATGGCCGGTCAGGATGCTCGTCGAGGCACCTTCGTGCAGCGCCACGCGGTGCTTCACGACCGCGAAAACGGCCAAGAGTGGCTGCCGCTGCAGAATCTCTCAGAGAACCAGTCACGTTTCTGGATCTATGACTCGCTGCTCAGCGAGTACGCGGCACTCGGTTTCGAGTACGGCTACTCGGTAGAGCGCGCCGACGCACTCGTCATGTGGGAAGCCCAGTTCGGTGACTTCGCCAACGGTGCCCAGATCGTCGTTGACGAGTTCATCTCGAGCGCCGAGCAGAAGTGGTCGCAGCGCTCGAGCGTTGTCATGCTGCTTCCGCACGGTTACGAGGGTCAAGGCCCCGATCACTCGTCTGCCCGCATCGAGCGCTACCTCCAGATGTGTGCTGAGAACAACATGATCGTGGCTCGCCCGTCGACTCCCGCGTCGTACTTCCACTTGCTGCGTCGTCAGGCGTACTCGCGTCCGCGTCGCCCGTTGATCGTGTTCACCCCCAAGGCGATGCTTCGCTTGCGCGGTGCCACGAGCGATGTCGCTGACTTCACGAGTGGTCGTTTCGAACCCGTTATTGACGATGTTCGTCTCGACGACAAGTCGGCCGTCACTCGCGTTATCGTCACCTCAGGCAAGACGTACTACGACATCGTCGCTGAGCTCGACAAGCGCGAGATCAAGCACATCGCCGTCGTGCGCATCGAGCAGTTCTACCCGCTCCCCGTTGCCGACATGACGACCGTGCTCGACCAGTACCCGAACGCTGACATCGTGTGGACTCAGGATGAGCCTGAGAACCAGGGTGCTTGGCCGTTCATTAGCTTGGAACTGCAGCGCCACATTCAGTCGCGCGACATCAAGCTCGCCTCGCGTCCGGCATCCGCCTCACCGGCGACCGGTTCGTCGAAGCGCAGCGCTCTCGAGCAGGCTGAACTGATCGACCACGCGATTACCCAGCCGTAACCGCAACCGCGTTAACGAAAAGCGGGCATCCTCTTCGGAGGATGCCCGCTTTTGTTATGCGGTGAGCACTCAGGGTGCTCAGCGTGGGAGTTCTTGTTACGCGTCTGCCAGCTTCGACAGAATCGCGCTCCGCAGATTATCGGGCGCTGTCTCACGACAGGCCTGCTTGACCTTGAGCTTCAGCGCGAGAGCAACGAGGTGTTCGCTTGAGCAGGACTCGCAGTTGTCAAGGTGATCCGAAACATCCTGAAAATCTGCTTCGTTGAGTTCGCGGTCGAGGTATTCCTCGAGTTCGGCTTTTGCTTTTTCGCAACCGCAGTCGGTCATTTGGTGCTCCTTGATGCTGCTGGCGTGCCGGGGGTGCGGTCACGCGCGTAGTCGGCCAGTAGTTCACGCAACATGCGACGGCCACGGTGCAGTCGGCTCATTACGGTGCCTACGGGGGTTTTCATAATGTCGGCGATCTCTTGATAGGAGAAGCCTTCGACGTCGGCGAAGTAGACCGCGAGGCGGAAGTCTTCGGGGATCGACTGGAGGGCATCCTTCACCGCACTGTCAGGCAGGTGATCGATGGCTTCTGCTTCAGCCGAACGCGTCGAAACCGACTGAGTGACCGATTCTGCGCCACCCAACTGCCAGTCTTCGAGTTCATCGATGGTGCCCTGATACGGGTTCCGCTGATTCTTGCGATAAATATTGATGAACGTGTTGGTCTGGATGCGGTACAACCAGGCCTTCAGGTTTGTGCCCTGCTGAAATTGACCGAATGCCTGAAACGCCTTGATGAAGGTCTCTTGAACGAGATCTGCGGCGTCGGTGGGATTGCGGGTCATGCGCATGGCGGCGCCAAAAAGCTGGTCCATAAAGGGCAGCGCCTGCTCTTCAAACTGTCGTCGCTTGTCGTCAGCGGCAGCATCAGTGGCGCTGGGCTCAACTCTGTCGGTAGTCATTAGCGACAATTCTAGTTCGCTGATCACTACATCCTGCTGAGTACTCAGTACTGCTGTCATACGGGCGCCTCCTCCGTGGGGTCTAAAACGCCGATACTCTTAGTAACTGATGTTCGTATCTAAGTATTCCAACCCAGAGTTCAGCCCGTATGACGACGAGACGGTGCCAGACACCACGGTGCCCGGAAACTGGCCGGCGCCGACCGTCACTCACGCACTCTCGGCATCGCTGAGTTTGCCGGGCAGTAAGAGCCTCACGAACCGCGAATTGATCTTGGCGGCGCTCTCCGATGGCCCCTCGCGCCTGCACTCTCCGCTGCACTCGCGCGACAGCGCCCTGATGATCCAGGCCTTGCGCGCGCTCGGTGTCGGAATCACGGAGATCCCGACCGGCAATGCTTTCGGCCCCGACCTGCAGGTCACCCCCGGTGAACTCGAGGGCGGAACATCCATCGACTGCGGCCTTGCGGGCACCGTCATGCGCTTCCTGCCTCCCGTTGCCGCTCTCGCACTCGGCCCTGTCGCGTTCGATGGTGACGAAGCAGCTCTCCGTCGCCCGATGCGCACCACGATTGACTCGTTGCGCGCTTTGGGCGTCGATGTCTCCGACGACGGCCGCGGCACCCTTCCTTTCAGCCTGTATGGCATGGGGAAGGTAGCCGGTGGCGAAGTCAGCATCGATGCATCCGCATCCAGCCAGTTCGTTTCCGGGCTCTTACTCGCAGCGGCTCGCTTTGAGAATGGCTTGACGCTGCGTCACACCGGCGAAAAACTACCGAGCATGCCGCACATCGAGATGACGGTTGAGTGCCTCGCTGCGCGCGGCGTTGTTGTCGAAAGCCCCGAGCCTGGCGTGTGGGTTGTTCCCGCTGGACCGATCCGCGCCATCGATGTCGTTCTCGAACCTGATCTCTCTAACGCTGCTCCTTTCTTGGCTGCCGCTGTCGTTGCGGGCGGAACTGTCACGATTGAGGGCTGGCCCGATACCACCACCCAGGTGGGCGCTGATCTTGAGCAGTTGCTCCCGCTGTTCGGCGCAACCGCCATTCGCAAAGATGGCGCACTCACGATCGACGGAGGCGCGGGAGTCGTTGGCGGTCAGCGCTACCCCGGAATCGAGCTCGACCTTTCCACGGGCGGCGAACTCGCTCCCGCGATCGTCGCTCTTGCAGCGCTGGCGTCCTCCGCCAGCACAATCACCGGCATCGGCCACCTTCGCGGACACGAAACCGACCGTCTTGCTGCTCTGCGCACCGAGATCAACGCACTCGGCGGATCCGTCACCGAACTCGACGACGGGCTTCACATCGAGCCCGCCGATCTGCACGGCGGCATCTGGCACAGTTACGAAGATCACCGGATGTCGACGGCCGGAGCAATCATTGGCCTTGCCGTTGAGGGCATCGAGATCGAGGGCATCGAGTCAACCGCTAAGACGCTCCCCCAGTTCCCCGAGCTGTGGCGCACGCTGGTCGGCGACGCACCCCTCACCACCGACACCCTCGGGCTGCTCTAACAATGAGTTGGCTCACAGGTGACGACGATGATGACGACCGCGCCTACAGCGAATACGACGAGAGTTCGGTGCGCATGCGCCCGAACCCCAAAGCCAACAAGCCACGCAGCAAAATTCGCCCGCAGCATTCGGATGCCATCGAAGGGCGCGTCTTCAGCGTCGACCGCGGCCGCTACGGCGTCTGGGTTGCCGAAGGAACCCCCGAAGAACGCCAGATCATTGCCGCCCGCGCTCGTGAGCTAGGCCGCAACCAGCACGGCAAGGTTTCTGTCGTCACGGGCGACTGGGTTGATCTCGTCGGCGACACGAGCGGCACCGAAGGAACCCTCTCGCGCATTGTGCGCATTCGCGAACGCACCACACTTTTGCGCCGAAGCGCCGACGACACGGATGCCGTCGAACGCATCATTGTCGCTAACGCCGACCAGATGCTCATTGTTGTTGCCGCAGCAGACCCGGAGCCGCGACCGCGACTCGTCGATCGCTATCTTGTTGCTGCGTACGACGCGGGAATTGATCCGATTCTCTGCATCACTAAAACTGACTTGCAAGACCCGGCACCGTTCTTGGAGAACTTCGCCGGTCTCGACTTGAAGGTCATCGCGAGCCGCTCTGATGAGGTTCCCCTCGACGAGTTGCGCGCTGCTCTCGAAGGCCACACGACGGTAGCCGTTGGGCACTCGGGCGTGGGCAAGTCCACGCTCGTCAATGCCCTGGTACCGGATGCCAATCGTGCGGTGGGGCGCGTCAACTCGGTTACCGGTCGTGGGCGCCACACTTCATCGTCAACGATGTCGTACCGCGTCGGTTCTGGCTGGGTCGTTGATACCCCGGGTGTACGTTCGTTTGGGCTCGGGCACATCGACCCGAGCAAGATTCTTTCGTCATTCACTGATCTCGCCGAACTCGCTGAAGACTGCCCCCGCGGCTGCACGCACTTGCCGGATGCTCCCGACTGCGCCATCTCCGAGGCTGTCGCTTCCGGCGCTCTGGGCGAGGTCGGCCGGCTACGTCTTGACTCGTTCCAGCGGCTCATCACGACGCTCGGTTCCGCTAGCGTGTAACTGTGACCGAATACACTCTCGCCGACGATCTTTCTCTGGCCCTTGCTCTCGCAGGCGATGCCGACCTCATCTCCCTCGACCGCTTCACCGCGCTCGATCTTGAGGTCACGACGAAGCCTGACCGCACTCCGGTAACGGATGCCGACAAGGCTGTCGAGCGCAGCATCCGTGCCGGCATTGCTGCTGCACGCCCGGGCGATTCGATTCTCGGTGAAGAGTACGGCGAGGCCGGTGACTCGAACCGTCAGTGGATCATCGACCCGATCGACGGCACCTCTAACTTTTTGCGCGGAGTCCCGATCTGGGGCACCCTGATTTCGCTCGTGATCGACGGCGTTCCGCAAGTGGGTGTCGTGAGCTCGCCGGCTCTCGGCAAGCGCTGGTGGGCCGCAACCGGTCACGGCGCGTTCGCGCAGGCCCGCGATGGCGAGGCCGAGCAGATTTTCGTCAGCAAGGTGGCTGCGCTGGATGCCGCATCCATCAGCTACAACAGCCTGTCGGGGTGGGATGGCGCAGGTCGCTTGGATGCCGCTATTGCGCTCACGCGCGCCACGTGGCGTTCACGTGCCATCGGCGATATGTGGGCGTATATGTTGCTCGCTGAGGGCGCGCTAGACCTCGTGGGCGAATTCGATTTGCAGCCCTACGACATGGCGGCGCTCATCCCTATCGTGCAGGAGGCCGGCGGACGTTTCACCTCGGTCGACGGCGAAGAAGGCCCCTGGCACGGCAGTGCGCTCGCCACAAATGGCATTCTTCATAACGATTCGTTGAACTTTCTTCGATCTCACTAGGAGTTCACCCTCTTTCGTTACCTGTGAAAAGCCTGTGTTAAGTAGGCTTATGCAGTACGAAGCGCGACACATTCACACGAAAGAGACCTACTTCTATGTCGACAGAGACAATCTGGCGCCGCACGATCGCCATTGCCGCGGTAGCCGCCGCCGCCGTGGCCCTGAGCGGATGCAGCATCCTCGATCAGGTAACCGACCAAATCGGCGACGCCGTTGACTCCGGCCCGGGCACTACGCAAGACATTTTCAGCCTCGTTATTGGTGACTGCGAAGTCGGCAACCAAGACGGTGGAGAGGTCTCCAGCACGAAGACCATCGACTGCGCTGAGCCGCACGACGCTGAAGTGTACGCCGCTTCGTACCTCGCCGATGGCGATTTCCCCGGTGACAGCGTCATCGAAGAGCAGGCCACTAACGACTGCTACGCCGAATTCAGCACCTTCATGGGTGTCGAGTACGACGACTCCGTGTACGACTTCTCCTGGTACTACCCCACCGAGGGCAGCTGGTCTGAGGGCGACCGCGAGATCCTGTGCCTCATTTATGACCCCTCCGGCGACCAGATCACCGGTTCGCTCGCAGGCTCCGGACTGTAACTAGCCACACTCCAACGGCCGGTGAAGACATGCTCTTCGCCGGCCGTTGTGCGGTTAAGGGAAGAAACCGCGCCCCCGGCGACGTTGCACTCTGTAACTCCCTGCGAGACGCTGGGAGCAGCAAAGAACAAGGCGGTAGCGAACGATGAAGATTGAATTTCCCGGCTCCAACGGCACGATGCTTGCCGCCCGCCTCGACCTTCCCGAGGGAACGCCCTCGGCGTATGCGCTCTTTGCGCACTGCTTCACCTGCTCCAAAGACTCTTTCGCTGCGTCTCGCATCTCTCGCGCACTCGGCGATTACGGCATCGCCGTACTACGTTTCGACTTCACTGGACTGGGCGGATCCGACGGAGACTTCTCCAACACCAACTTCAGTTCGAACATCGACGACGTCGTTGCCGCCACCGAGTATCTCCGTGACAACTACCGCGCGCCGACCATCCTCATCGGTCATTCCCTCGGAGGTGCTGCTGTGTTGGCCGCCGCTCACCGCGTGCCCTCAGCCCGCGCCGTAGCAACTCTCGGCAGCCCGAGCGACCCCGCTCACATCAGCAACCTCTTCTCCCACGCCAGCGCCGAGATTGTGGCGGAGGGAGAAGCAACGGTTCAATTGGGCGGCCGCCCTTTCCGCATCCGCAAGCAACTGCTCGACGACATCGCTTCTCAGCCGCAAAGCGAACGCCTACGGGACTTGGATGCCGCGTTGCTGGTGCTGCATTCCCCGATTGACCAGACGGTGGGCGTCGACAACGCTCGCGAAATTTTCGATGCGGCACGGCATCCGAAGTCCTTCGTCGCCTTGGATGGCGCCGACCACCTACTGAGCGACCGGGATGACGCTGCCTTCGCTGCGAGCATGATTGCCGCGTGGGCCGCCCGCTACGCTTTCGATCGCGCCGATGCTGCTGCCGCACCTCACACCGCGCCGTCGAACTCGACGGCGGCTTCTACCGCAACGGCGCCTGCGACTGCGTCTGCAACGGCGCCTGCGACTGCGTCAGCGCCTGCATCGGCAACTGCGTCAGCGCCTGTGGTCAACCCGAGCGCCACAGTGACAGTCGACGGCAGTGCCGTCATCGTCACCGAGAGCGGGCCCGCGCGCTACGAACAACGCGTGTTTGCTTCCGGTCACGAGATCATTTCCGACGAACCCGCACCGCTCAGCGAAAACCACGGCCCGGCCCCGTACGACTTCATTTTGGCGGGCCTCGGCAGCTGCACCTCGATCACGATTCGTATGTACGCCGATCGCAAAAAGATGCCTCTCAAGGGCGTCAGCGTACGGCTCACGCGCGAACGGATCAAAGCCGCCGACTGCGACCACTGCACGTCGACCGAGGGAATGGTCGAGCACTTTACGCGCGAACTCACCTTCGACGGTGATCTCACCGACGAGCAACGCGATTCGCTCCTCGTCATCGCCGATAAGTGCCCCGTGCACCGCTCGCTCGAGGGCGAAATCTCAATCAGCACGACGCTGGCCGCCCAGAGCTAGAACACCGCGACGGCGCGTAGCCTCAGGGCTAAGGACCTCAGCGCGTGGACGCTTCAAAGGCAATTCGAAGCAACTCTCCCTAGCCCTCACCAGCCCGGCGAGCTACAGTAGTTAGGTAACCCTAACTTCTTAGCGAAATGAGCCGGCGCCTCGCGCCCACAATCTATGACTTTTGAACGCGAATCCGTCAAGCACCCTCTCGCCGCACGCCGTCTTTCGGTGAGCGCCGTGAACTACCCCGCCCCGTCGATCGCTCGCATTACGCTCAGCGGAGACGAGCTCGAGGGGTTTATCAGCAGCGGCCCCACCGATCACGTCAAGGCCTTCTTCCCCGACCCCGCCACCGGTGTTTTGACGGCACCCACCATGACTGAAGACGGTCTCAAGCGCGTCGGCGAGGGTAAGGTCTTCTCCCGTGACTACACCCCGCTCGGCTTCCGCAGCCACGACGGGCACCACGAACTCGACATCGATTTCGTCGTCCACGGTGACGAAGGTCCCGCCTCCGCCTGGGCCGGAAAAGCAAAAGTTGGCGACGAGATCGTCATTGCTGGCCCGCGCGGCTCGAAGCTTCTCCCGCAGGGCGCAACGCACGTCATCCTGATCGCCGACGAAACCGCGCTTCCAGCTGCATCGCGCTGGATCGAAATGTTGCCCACCTCGGTGCGCATCACCGCGCTGTTCGACGTGGCCGACGAGAGCGTCGAGAGTTACTTCAGCGAGGAGCTCAACGCCCGTATGGACGCCCAGTGGTTCTACCGTCG
This sequence comes from Salinibacterium amurskyense, assembly GCF_002797685.1. Taxonomy (GTDB): domain Bacteria; phylum Actinomycetota; class Actinomycetes; order Actinomycetales; family Microbacteriaceae; genus Rhodoglobus; species Rhodoglobus amurskyensis. The sequence continues at coordinate 5,129 of NZ_PGFH01000003.1, read as the reverse complement.
CGATGGCCTCGGACAACTGGAAGCTGCGCTGCGTGCCCTCGGCGAGATTGGCGAATCTACCTTCGTCTTCCTCGCCGGCGAAGCGACAACCTTGGTGCCGCTGCGCCGTTATCTCCGCCGCGAGCTGGGGCTCCCCAAGCAGCAGGTAACCGCCGACGGCTACTGGCGTCGCGGTGTCACGGATGCCGATCACCACGCTCCCATCGACCCGAGCGACCCCGAAGACTAAGCAACACAGCGAGCACGCGCGAGCACGGCTCTCCGTCGGCCGCGCGTGCTCGACTGAGCACCTGTTTCAGTGCACATTTCCGGCCGCCAAATCGGCCCCGAGTGTATGCTGAGGGCACAAGTGAACAGCCGTCATTCCGCCGCGGGAGAGTCCTTCCGATCGATGGTTGGCGCCGTAGGAGCAAACCCTCTCCGGGAATCTCTCAGGCCCCAGTACCGCAGTGGATAGGCAACTCTGAAAAGTAGTCGGCCCTGCCCGACTCGCCGACGGGGCAACGCGACGCCACAAGCGTGCGGAAACTCTCAGGCCCAATACAGAGCGGAGAGGACTCAACGACGCCCGTACGACGCTGTGCGGTGAAGAAATGGAGTCACCGTGGCCATTCGCAATCTGACCCCCACCACCGAAGTACCCACTCCTTCTCTCGAAGAAGTGCCGCTCAGCAGCTTCGACCTCTTCACGGTCGGCATCGGCCCTTCGAGTTCTCACACCGTTGGCCCTATGCGCGCTGCGGCGTCCTTCGCCGCTGATCTTGCTGAGCACGGGATGCTCGACTCTGTCGCCACCGTGAATGTGCGCCTCTATGGTTCCCTCGCCGCAACCGGTGCAGGCCACGGCACGATGAGCGCTGTGCTGATCGGTTTAGAGGGAAAACTCCCCGACCGAGTTCTCCCCACCGAGATGGAAGAGATTCTCGCGAGGATCGAAGAGACCGGAACTCTCAGCCTGGCCGGCAGTCACGAAGTGCCGTTCCGCGAGGCCGAGATTGCCCTGCACCCGCTGACTGTGCTCGACGGGCATCCGAACGGTATGCGTTTTGCCGCATTCTCGGATGCCGGCGAGCCCGTTCTTGAAGCAACTTACTTTTCTATCGGCGGAGGTTTCATCTATCGCGAGGGAGACAACCGCGATGGCAGCAACGGTCTCGATCACGTTGCGGATCCCCTGCCGTTCCGCACGGCGGCGCAGCTGCTCGCGCACTGCCGTTCCGAGGGCCTTTCGTTCAGTGGCGTGATGTTGCGCAACGAGCTCGCCCGCCGCTCTGAGGCGGAGGTTCGCGCCGGCCTGCTTCACATCCGCGACGTCATGGACGAGTGCAAGAACAACAGCCTCGAGCGCACCGGCAACTTGCCGGGCACACTCAATGTGCGCCGCCGCGCTCCTGATTGGCACGCGCGACTGCGCACCGAAGACCCCGATCGCGACCCGGCCTTCTGGCAAGAGTGGGTAAACCTCGTCGCCCTCGCGGTCAACGAAGAGAACGCATCTGGTGGCCGCGTTGTCACCGCCCCCACTAATGGCGCTGCTGGCATCATCCCCGCCGTGCTGTTTTACGCGACGCATTACGCTCCCGGCATGAAAGACGCCGACCAAGCGATGAAGGATGACGCAACCGTGCGCTTCTTGCTGGCCAGCGCCGCTGTGGGCGCGCTCTACAAGCGCATGGCCTCCATCTCGGGCGCAGAGGTCGGATGCCAGGGAGAGGTCGGCTCAGCCTCCTCTATGGCGGCTGCGGGTTTGGCCGAGATTCTGGGCGGAACGCCCGAGCAGGTCGAGAACGCTGCGGAGATCGCGATGGAGCACAATCTTGGACTCACGTGTGACCCCATCGGCGGCCTAGTGCAGATTCCCTGCATCGAACGCAATGCCATTGCTGCGGCCAAGGCCATTAACGCCGCCAAGATGGCCCTGTGGGGCGACGGCACTCACCGAGTCTCGCTCGACGAGGTCATCATCACGATGGCCGAGACCGGCAAGGATATGAGCTCGCGCTACAAAGAGACGTCGATGGGTGGCCTCGCCGTCAACGTCGTCGAGTGCTAGCAGCCAACACGCTTACGAGCGCGTGTAGCGCAGCAGCAGCGTCCCATCCGGAGCGCTTAAAGCGTGGGCCAGCATCATGTCTTGCGGGGTCGCATCGGCGGCGTCGACAATGCGACGCGCAGACCCACCCTCGAGTCGTGGACTGACGGTAAGGCACAGCTCGTCGACAACGCCTTGGGCGATCATCGTAGCGAACAGTGTCGGCCCGCCTTCGCTGTGCAGTTGAGGATACCCGCGCTCCGTCAGCACGTGCTTCAACTCCACGGTGTCAACTTGCGACTCCCCCGCCACGATGACGTCCGCGACTTCTTCGATACGTTTGCGTTGCTCAGCGGAAGCTTTCTCGGTGGTGATCACGAACGGCCGTGTGGCGTACGACTCGAGGTCTTTTGGCTCCAACCGCAGTGATGCGGTAACAATCGCGAAGGGCGGCTGCGCGCTGAGTCCATTTGCGGTTCGCCAGGACACCGACTCCTCGTCGAGGGCGAGATTGCGGTAGCCCTCGTGACGCACGGTGCCCGCTCCCACGACGATGACATCCGCGAGTCTGCGCAGCAGAGGAAACACGCGCCCGTCCGCCGGTGTTCCGAGACCTCCCGAAACGCCCTCATGAGTAGCGGCCCCGTCGATGCTCGACACGAAGTTAGCGCGCAACCACGGCTTCGCTCGATCAGCCACGGCGTAGCTCGCGAGCAGTTGCTCGTCGGTCAGTGCAGTTCCTGCAGTCAGGGAGTGGATGTCGGATGCAGCGGCCACGGTCTACCTTTCGTTGGCGTCGGACATGTTGTGCTTCAGCACCGCCGGCTCGCGGAGCCCAAGAATCGCTTCAGCCATTCGTACGGCATCCACCGTCTCGGCCACTTCGTGCACGCGCACGACGCGGGCGCCGTTCAGCACGCAGGCCACCGCGGCCGCGAGCGAGCCTTCGAGACGCTGGCGCTTCGGCTTTTCGAGCACTTCACCGACAAAGTCTTTGTTCGATAGGGCGACGAGCGTGGGCAGACCCAGGTCGGTGATCACATCGAGGCGACGCGTGAGCTCAAGGCTATGCAGCGTGTTCTTGTTGAGGTCATGCCCGGGATCAACAAAGAGACGGTCATCCGGAACCCCCGCGTCCATAGCCCGCTCGACTCGGCTCTCGAGAAAGTCCCGTACCTCAATAGCGACATCGTCGTACTGCGGACGAGCGAACTGGGTTCGCGGCTGGGCCCGCGAATGCACCAGGATCAGCGACGCCTCGCTGTCGGCGACAACGCGGGCAAGATCCGGATCGCTGAGCCCCGTGGTGTCGTTGATCACCGTGGCGCCAGCGGCGATGCTGCGCCGCGCAACTTCTGAGTGGAAGGTGTCCACAGAGATAACGACATCGGATTCTGCTCGCAGTGCCTCGACAACCGGCACCACACGATCGCACTCCTCTTCGACGCTGAGCGGGTCACCCGGAGCGAACGGCACACCCCCGATGTCGATCCAGTCAGCGCCATCGCGTACCGCTCGCAGCGACGCTGCCACAGCATCTTCGAGCACATAGTTTGCGCCGGCGTCGTAGAAGGAGTCGGGCGTGCGGTTGACGATCGCCATCACCGCCACGCGCTGCGAAAAATCGAAGGTTCGATTGCCGATGGTGCGGCGGGGGTTCCGCAGCGAAGGGAGCACAAAACTCATACTCCCTATACTGGGCGACGATACTGACAACTCCACCCACATACCCGGGTTAACGCCGAGAACTTCCACGGAACGTCACGAACTCGGCGCCGACTACAGAGCTGCCCACTTGGTGGAACCACGATCACGATACCTCCACGCGAACGTGCTCCGCGACTATCTCCTCAACGCCCTTGACCGCTTACAGCCGGCAGTGTCGCCACGGATGCGAGCAAAACCCGCTCCGACGACAACGCTGCGTTAGCTGCTGAGCAGCAAAATACCCGCGAACACGGATGCCGCTGCGATCGCAATAGCAATCCCCAGCAGTACCGCATGCACCCGATAAAACGCCGTCGGCTTGCCAGCGGAATCGCGAGCTCGCGGGTCGCCGCTCACACGCTTGAAGAAGCGGGGCCAGGCGACGACATTGAACAGTGCGCTGACGAATAGAACGATTGCGGCAAACAACTCCATGGTTCTCAAGCCTACGCCCGACGCAGAGCACCCAGCACCCAGCACCTGTGACCCGTCAAGCGCCAAGCGCCAAGCATCAGACACTGTCCCCATGAGCCACAATGGGTGGATGCTCGAATACACGCTTCGCGGAGGCCCCGGCGCCACGGCTGAAGCCGAGCTCGAAGTAAAGCGCTCCCGCTTTCTCTGCACCGTGGTGCGAGTCGCAAGCGAGGCGGATGCCCGCGACGTCATTGAACTCGCCCGCAAGACTCACTGGGATGCCCGTCACCACTGCTCCGCGTTCGTACTCGGCTCAGCAACAGAGCCCTCGCAAGTGCGACGCTCCAATGATGATGGCGAACCTTCCGGCACTGCAGGGCGACCCATCCTTGATGTGCTCAATGGCCGCAATCTCATCGATTGCGTCGCCGTGGTCTCCCGCTATTTCGGAGGGACCCTTCTGGGCACTGGTGGCCTGATTCGTGCTTACTCGGATGCCGCGGCACTAGCCATCGATGGAGCTCGAGCCCAGCACCGCCTCGTGGTCCGCGAACGCCGTGAGCTATTTCGCTTGGCCTTGTCCCATGCAGATGCCGGACGCGTAGAAGCCGAGCTGCGCCAGCACGGAGTGACAGTTCTCGGCACGGACTACGCGGCGCAGGCGGTTCTCACGCTAGCAACGGACGCTCCGGGCGCAGTTGATCTCGCTGCCCGCGTTGCCGGCGTCACGGCCGGCGCTGGCACTCTCGAGCCCGCGGGCGCCGAGTGGGTGGATGTAGCGCCGTAAGCCCTGCCGATGCGCTAGCTATCGGCACTTCGGGTGGTTGTCGACAATGGTTGGTTAACGCAAGAAAGCCACACCCGAGGGTGTGGCTTTCTCACAATTTAAGTCCGGCGGTGTCCTACTCTCCCACAAGGTCCCCCTTGCAGTACCATCGGCGCAGAGAGTCTTAGCTTCCGGGTTCGGAATGTA
>NZ_PGFH01000002.1 GCF_002797685.1 Salinibacterium amurskyense | reverse complement strand
TTCAGCCTGCTTGTCAAACCAGCAATCCCGGACCGAAACAGCCCGAAACAACCAACCGACACACGCATGAAGCGGATACTCATCCTAAGATCTGATACCGCAACCCACAAGGGGTAAACCAGCATTTGACTCGACCAGAACCATAAAAGAATCTGGAGGATGTTCGCCCCCACTTGAGGCCGGAAACTCAGCAGCAAAAGCTGACTTCGTTTTCCGCACCTTTGGGGTGACTAGAAAGAACAATACGTGCATTTTCAGCACCCCACCAACACGGTGCACATCCCGGGCGTGTCGCTCAAATAGGGGCCGGTATCGGGCTGTGTTTTTGCCGGCGACTCCCCCGCTGTGCACCAAGATAGTTGGGTGCCCAGTTTCACCACCAGAGCCGCGCGACTCGACGACGCCACCGAGCTCGCCGCCGTGCATACACAGTCATGGCAAGAGACCTATGCCGGCTTGTTCCCGGCTCAAGCGTGGAGCGCCGAGTCTCGCGCCCGCCGCGAGGCGATGTGGAATGTATTGCTCACCGACCACGACACCACCTCCGTCGTCGCTGAGGTTGACGGTGTGATCGTGGGCCTGGCGCACGCAGAACACAATCGCGACGAGCCGGATCTCCCTGCCGAAGAACTCAAGATGATTTACGTCTTGGCCAGCGCTCACGGCACTGGTGCCGGCCAAGCCCTCATCGACGCGGCGCTCGGCGGCGCCCCCGCTAGCGTGTGGGTACTCGAGCAAAACCCTCGCGCGCGTGCCTTCTATGCCAAGAACCGCTTCATGCGCGACGGCATGGTGCGGGAGATGGACTTCAATCCGAACATCCGGGAACTTCGACTTATTCGTCGTTAGCAATCCTGGGAGCATGGCAACCCGGCGCCCCGACACCTAACCTGTGGTTCAGGCGCCCAGAGTAGACGCCTGCACTCAATAATCATATTATTGGACAATCACAGGGTGTAGAGCTGCAATCGCCGCTCCACCGCTGCTTCAACACAAGGGACAACGATGACTTGGATGGTGACCGGCGGTGCCGGCTATATCGGCGCACACGTGGTGCGCGCCCTGATCAGCGCGGGATTAGACACCGTAATCGTGGACGACCTTTCAAGCGGATTCGAGAAGTTCGTTCCCGAGGGCGTGCCGCTCGTGCGGGCGAGCATCCTCGACAAGGCCGCCCTCGTGGATGCGATGAAGACGCACCGCGTCACGGGAGTCATCCACGTAGCGGGCTTCAAATACGCCGGCGTCTCCGTGAACCGCCCCCTTCACACCTACGCCCAGAACGTGACCGGAACTCTCGCGCTGCTCGAGGCGATGGCCGAGTGCGACGTCGAACAGATCGTCTTCTCGTCGAGCGCCGCTGTATTCGGAACCCCGGATGTCGACCAGGTCACCGAGGCGACCGCGAAGGCGCCCCTCTCCCCCTACGGAGAATCGAAGCTCATCGGCGAGTGGCTGCTGCGCGACCAGGAAGTCGCCACCGGTCTTCGCCACGCCTCACTTCGCTACTTCAACGTTGTCGGTTCCGGAGATGCCGCGGTCTACGACACGAGCCCCCACAACCTGTTCCCGCTCGTGTTCGAAGCGCTCGTTGCGGGCAAGACGCCACGGATCAACGGCAACGATTACCCCACCCCGGATGGCACCAACGTGCGCGACTACGTTCACGTTGCTGACATCGCTGCAGCCCACGTGGCTGCAGCACAGCGCCTCGAAGCGCACGACAGCATCGAACCGGCCTACAACTTGGGAAGTGGAGACGGACTCTCCGTTGCCGAAATCATGACGGCCGTGGCATCCGTGACCGGCATCCCCTTCACCCCAGAAATCGCCGATCGCCGTGCCGGAGATCCACCGCGGATCGTGGCGAACGGTGACCTTGCCGCCCGCGACCTGGACTGGAAGATGCGTCACACCGCCGAAGAGATGGTCCGCAGCGCCTGGGAAGCCCGCCTGCGCGCAGAAGAAGGAAGTGCAGAATGACCGCAAAGATCGCCAAGCGCCCGACGACCTTGAACGACGGTCGCGAACTCATTTACTTCGATGATGCGGACACGACGCTCGGCGACGAGCGCTCGGTCGACAGCCGCACGCTCGACCCTCGCCCCGCCACAGCCACTATGCGCCAAGACATCCTCACCGGCGAATGGGTATCGATCGCGGCAGCGCGCCAGAACCGTGTGTTCTTGCCGCCCGCCGATCAGGACCCACTCGCGCCACAAACGGCGAGCAACCCCTCCGAGGTTCCGGCTCTCTATGACGTAGCGGTGTTCGAGAACCGTTCGCCCTCATTTGGACCCGCCCTTGCCGGGAGCGAGAACGCTCCCGCCGGGCTTGACGATCTGGCAGAGCTCGGGTTGGGTCGCACACGCAGCTCCATCGGACGCTGCGAGGTCGTATGTTTCAGCCCCGACCACGAAGGATCATTCGGCACACAAACCGAAAGCCGCGCCCGCACGGTGATCGAAGCATGGGCCGACCGCACTGAAGCGCTCTCCGCGCTCGACGGCGTGCAGCAGGTCTTCCCCTTTGAAAACCGAGGTGAAGCGATCGGCGTGACCCTGCATCATCCCCACGGCCAGATCTACTCGTACCCCTACATCACGCCGAAAACTCAGCGGACCCTCGACTCCATCGAGCGCACCTCGCCCACTATGTTTCAGGACATCCTCGACTTCGAACGGGCCGGTGATCGTGTTGTCTCGAGCGGAGAGCACTGGACCGCATTCGTGCCCTTCGCCGCGCGCTGGCCCATCGAGATTCACATGATGCCGCACCGCCACGTGCCCGACTTCGCTTCGACATCCGAAGCGGAACGCGATGAACTCGCGGGTCTTTACTTGAAACTGCTGCGCGGAGTCGATGCCATCTATGACACCCCCACTCCATACATCGCGGCCTGGCATCAAGCCCCCGTCAATCGAGCACGCGATACCTTCCGCCTGCACTTGCAACTGACGTCGCCGCGACGGTCGGCAGACAAGCTGAAGTACCTCGCCGGCTCCGAGTCAGCAATGGGCGCCTGGATTGGCGACGTCACCCCCGAAGCCGCAGCCGCCACCATCCGAGAGGCTATCGAACGAGCATGAGCACCACCGAACACGACCTCATCACGAACTTCACCGAACTGACCGGCCACGCACCGGAAGGCATCTGGTCGGCGCCGGGCCGCGTGAACCTCATCGGAGAACACACCGACTACAACGAAGGCTTCGTGCTGCCGTTCGCGATCGATCGGCGCACCCGCGCCGCTGTCGGACTGCGCGCTGACGGAACTATTCGAGTGACGAGCACCTTCGACGACACCTCGGTTCAATTCGAGCTCGCCGCTCTCGATGCTGCCCGCGCTGCGGGTGAGATCACCGGTTGGAGCGCCTACCCGCTCGGAGTCGCCTGGGCGCTCGGCCAGCACGGCGCCGACCTGAGCCGCGTCAGCGGCGTGGACATTCTTATCGACTCGACCGTTCCAGTGGGGGCAGGGCTGTCGTCATCCGCCGCCATCGAAAGTTCGGTTGCGCTAGCGCTCAACGATCTCTGGAGCCTCGGATTTACACGCGAAAAACTCGCCAAGGTCGGGCAGCTTGCCGAAAATGAGGTTGTTGGTGCCCCCACCGGCATCATGGATCAATCGGCGTCACTCCTCGGCGCCACCGATTCAGCGGTCTTTCTCGACTGCCGCTCGCTCGACGCCGAAGTAGTGCCACTTGGCCTGGCGAAAGCCGAGCTGAGCATCCTTGTCATGGACACGCGCGTATCGCACTCGCATGCCACCGGCGGATACTCCGAACGTCGCGCCGCGTGCGAAGCAGGAGCTGCCGCAATGGGTGCTTCCTCGCTGCGCGACGTGAACGTCACCGACCTCGATCGCGCGAAGGAGCTGCTTGACGACGTCTCCTATCGCCGGGTGCGCCACGTCGTCACCGAAAACCAGCGAGTGCTCGACACCGTTCGGGCTCTGAACGACGAAGGCCCGCTCGCCATCGGGGCGCTGCTCGATGCCTCGCACGTCTCGATGCGCGATGACTTCGAGATCTCGATTCCCGAACTCGACCTCGCCGTGGAAACGGCACGCGACAACGGAGCCATCGGCGCCCGGATGACCGGCGGTGGCTTTGGCGGAGCAGCAATCGCCCTCGTGCCGCACGCTCTCGTTACGACCGTGGAAACTGCGGTTCACGCAGCATTCGCCGCGGCTGGCTTTACGGCACCCGTCACCTTCACGGTGACTCCGTCGCGCGGTGCCGAGCGCACCAGCGGAACAGCCACGAAAAAGTAGCGGCCACAGAACGATTCGTGGGAAAGAACTTTCGCCAGCAGAGTTGCTCTGCTGGCGAAAGAACTCTCACAACGCGACAACGACCGGTGGTGGAGATGGGGGGAATTGAACCCCCGTCCACTGCTGTAATTCCATGCCTTCTACGGGTGTAGCTTGTGCAGACGTTCTACTCGGCTCTGACCTTTGCCACAAGCACCTAGGTCAACGAGCCCAGCCAGAGTGCAAGTCCCACGTAGCCCTCAGGCGTAACTACGCAGCAATCTCTCTAAATTGCGCCAGAATCCGAGTAGAGAGCATTCCCGGTCTGACGGACTTCTTTAGTGCGCTCGCTTAGGCAGCGAGGGCGAAGTCAGTGCGCTTTGAATTGGCACTTATAGTTTGCAGTCATCGTTAACGAGATAAGGCTGCATTCTCGACCCGCTTCTCACAGTTTTGCAGGCAATGTCGAAACCGATCATCCCCCTGTGTGGGTCGTTGTCGCGCTGTGGAGTTATCAATACTGCTCACGAATGGGCAGCCCTCAATGATAGGTCACAATCCTGAGACAAACCAGCCCGTTGAGCAAGCACCCAGCGGAGAGCGCGGGTGGAACGTGCCGCACCGGCTCAGCGCACGCTGCCAGCGAACGCACCACCCACATCCAGTCGACGAGAAGTAAGTTGGGGTTATGAGTGAAACAACTACCGCTAACCCCGCAAAAGTAACCATGTACGGAGCAGACTGGTGCCGCGACTGCCGCCGCTCCGAAGCACTGCTCAACTCGCTCGACATTGAGTGGGAGAAGATCGACGTTGAGAAGGACCCGACGGCTGCCGATCGTGCACACGCCATCAGCGGTCGCCTCAACATCCCCGTTGTTCACTTCACTGACGGAACCTTCCAGGTCGAGCCCAGCGATAACGACCTCAAGACGAAGCTGGCAGAGCTCGGCGCTATCTAGCAATGCCTCTTGTCATCACCGTTCGAGGTGAGCACGAGTCGTGGCACGCTGCCGAACGCGGAATTGTGCACCTATCGGTGGCCATTGATGGCCCCGATCGGAGTGAAGTCTTCGATGCTGCCATGCAGTCGTCGGGCCGGGTTCATGCCCTCCTCACTCAGCTCGCCTCGAACGATGGTGCGATTACGCGCTGGTCATCTGACACCGTTCGTGTGACATCACAACGGCCGTGGAACAACGCCGGGGAGCAACTCCCCTTGGTCTACTCCGCCGCCATCGGGTACATCGCTCGCTTTCGAGATTTTGACGCTCTGGCGCTATTCATTGAATACGTGAGCGCCGTTGACCATACGACCGTGACGCTTGTCGAATGGGAACTCACCGAGGAAGCCACTCGGGCGGCCCTCGCTGACGCTCGGCACCTCGCCGTTATCGATGCCTATACCAAGGCTCGCGAATATGCCGAAAGCGTCGGGCTCTCTGAAGTCACCACAACAGCAATCGCCGATCCGGGAATGCTCGCTGACGTCGGCCCCGGTTCTGACTCTGCCGGCAGCGGAGCACGGGCATCCCTGCGGATGATGGGCGCCCCCGGTGACGGAGGCCAGCTGGCACTCAAGCCAGAGAAGATTTCCGTCGCCGCAAGCGTCGAGGCTCGCTTTCACGCCAGCTAGACGAGAACGCGTTGTCGTGAGACAGCGCGACAGAAAGGCAGCGAGCCAGCGAGAGAGACCCCGCTACTCGCCCATGTTCTTGCGAGCCGCCATGGCACGATCTGACTCGCGCTTATCTTGGCGCTCACGCAGCGTCTGGCGCTTGTCGTACTCTCGCTTGCCCTTCGCAACAGCAAGCTCAACCTTGGCCCGGCCATCCAAGAAGTAGATGGATAGCGGCACGAGCGTGTAACCACCCTGCTTGATCTTGTTGTGGATCTTTAGGATCTGCTCTTTGTGCAGCAACATTTTGCGCTTGCGACGTGGAGGATGGTTGGTCCACGATGCTTGGAAGAATTCCGGAATGTGCACGGCATCCAGCCACGCTTCGGAGTGATCATCGATAAAGCCATAGCCATCGATGAGACTGGCGCGCCCTAGCCGAAGAGACTTGACCTCCGTGCCCGACAGCACAAGACCAGCCTCATAGGTGTCTTCGATGCTGTAATCGTGGCGGGCCTTGCGGTTGCTGGCAACAACCTTCCGCTCACTTTCCTTGGGCATGGTTCACTTCTCTCTCAAATACGGATGCCACGCGACTGCGGCGAGTGCCGACAGTGCAGCAGACCAGTTTAGCGCGAGAGTGCCCCCGCGGCTACACCTAGAGGTAGCGACCTATACCTTCAAGTACCGGCTGATGGCGACGCCCGCCGAGATGGCGGCAAGCCCGGCACCCACCGCGATGAGAATCGGAACAACGAGGAGCGCTTCTTCCATTCCCAACAAGCTCGTATTGACGGGCAATGTCGAGGCCAAGTAGCCGCGAACGAAGAACTGAACGATCGCGACGATCGCACCACCGGCGAGCACTGAACCGATCAACGACGCGAACACTCCCTCGAGAATGAACGGCGTTTGAATGAACCGGTTTGATGCCCCCACCAGCCTCATGATGCCGAGCTCTCGCCTTCGCGAGAAGGCACTGAGTCGAATTGTGGTCGCAATGAGAAGTACCGCAGCGACGAGCATGAGCCCGGCGACACCGATCGCGGTGTAACTGGCCGCGTTCAAAATCGCGAAGATGGGCTCAAGGTAGGCGCGTTGATCTTCCACGCTCTCGACCCCAGCCAAGCCTGACAAGCTCTCGATGAGCACATCCGCCTGTTCCGGATCGACAAGGTTCACCCGGAAGCTCTCGTTCAAAGACTCCGGCGTGATGATGCCCTCGAAGGTCGTATCCGCGAACTGTTCCTTGAAGTTTTCGTACGCTTGCTCGTGCGTCTCGAACTGCACTTCGTTGATGTACGGCGCGAGCGTTGGCGAATCGAGCTGCTGCTGAACCGCCGCAATCTGGTCTTCCGTAGCTTCGGCCAGGGTGCAGTTGCCGGTGGTGTCGATTTCGGTACACATGTACACCGCGACCTGGGCCCGGTCGTACCAGTAGCCCTTCATCTGGCCGATCTGCATCTGCAAAAGAATGGATGCGCCGACAAACGTCAGCGAAATGAAGGTCACCAGAACGACGGAGACCACCATCGAGAGGTTGCGACGGAGCCCGCTGCCGACCTCTCCGAGAATCAGACCGAGCCTCATGCGTCGAGCCCCTCACCCTGCGAAGACGACTGCACGGTAGGACGCTGCGGCGGGGCCTGCGTGGTCGTGGCGGAAGCCGGCTTGCTCGCGGCGGGATGCGGAACTCGCCCCTGAGTAGGAACCGCCTGCGTTTGGTACCCACCCTGCAGCTCGTCACGCACAATCTGGCCGCCGATGAGCTCGATAACGCGGCGCTTCATTTGGTCGACGATGCCAGCATCGTGGGTTGCCATCAAGACGGTAGTGCCGCCGAGGTTGATTCGCTCGAGAAGAGTCATGATGCCCGCAGCAGTAGCCGGGTCAAGGTTTCCTGTCGGCTCATCGGCGAGCATGATGGCGGGCTTGTTTACGACAGCGCGGGCGATCGCGACGCGCTGCTGCTCACCACCCGAAAGTTCGTGAGGGAAGCGGTTTGACTTGCCAGCAAGACCAACCATTTTGAGAGCATCCGGAACAGCCTCTTGGATGAAACCACGGCTCTTACCGATGACCTGCAGCGTGAAGGCAACATTGTCGAAGACCGTCTTGTTCGGCAGCAGACGGAAGTCCTGAAAAACAACTCCCAAATTGCGACGGAAATACGGCACCTTGCGGCTCGACAGAGTGTTCAGGTGCTGACCGAGCACATGGATGGAACCCTTCGAGGGGTTCTCCTCCTTGAGGATCAAACGCAAAAAGCTCGACTTACCCGAGCCGGATGCGCCAACAAGGAACACGAACTCGCCCTTGAGGATTTCAAGGTCAACAGAGTTCAGCGCCGGTCGTGTCGTGCCCGGATACGACTTCGAAACAGAATCAAAACGAATCATTTGGAGCCAGCCTAAGGAGCAGTGCTCCAGAACGCGGCAGCGACGCACCGCAGGCCCGGACTCACAGGGTGGCCCAGTTCAGGGCACAGTCAGCCCACAGAGGTCTTAGTCGATGACGCGTTTGCGCCACTTGATTCCTGCCGAGATGAAGCCGTCGAGATCGCCGTCAAACACGTTCGAAGGATTGTTGACCTCGTACTCGGTGCGGAGGTCTTTCACCATTTGGTACGGCGCCAAAACGTAGCTGCGCATCTGGTCGCCCCAGCTCGCGGTGATGACACCCGCGATTTCCTTTTTCGTGGCGGCCTCTTGCTCACGCTGCAAGAGGAGCAAACGCGACTGCAGCACGCGCATAGCGGCCGCACGGTTCTGAATCTGGCTCTTCTCGTTCTGACAACTCACCACGATGCCGGTCGGCAAGTGAGTGATGCGCACCGCGGAGTCTGTCGTGTTCACCGACTGGCCACCGGGGCCGGAAGAACGGAAGACATCGACGCGGATGTCGTTCTCGGGAACTTCGACAACATCCGTCGTCTCAATAAGTGGAACAACTTCAACCGCAGCAAAGCTGGTCTGGCGCTTGCCCGCCGAGTTGAAGGGGCTCATGCGCACGAGGCGATGCGTGCCAGCTTCGACACTGAGCGTTCCGAACGCGAACGGGGCGTCAACCTCGAAGGTTGCCGACTTGATGCCCGCTTCTTCGGCGTAGCTCGTGTCGAGCACGCGCGTGGGGTACGAGTGCTGCTCGGCGTAGCGCAGGTACATGCGGAACAGCATGTCGGCAAAGTCGGCGGCGTCGACGCCTCCGGCCCCGGCGCGAATAGTGATGACGGCAGGCCGCTGGTCAAACTCGCCGTTCAAGAGAGTTTGCACCTCGAGGTCGCCGAGAGTCTTACGGATGCCAGCGAGCTCGGTACGAGCATCCGCTGCAGCCTGTTCGTCATTTTCTTCATTCGCGAGTTCGACCATGATCTCGAGGTCGTCAAGGCGGTTGGAGATGGAGTTGATCTTGGCGAGCTCGGCCTGACGGTGGCTGAGGTCGCTCGTAACCTTCTGCGCCTTGTCGGTGTCGTCCCACAGATCGGGGGCACCGGCTGCTTCGCTGAGGCGTGCGATCTCCGACTCGAGGCGGTCAGGGTCGACTACCTGGCTAATGTCCGCAAAAGTGGAACGCAGAGCCGCGATGTCGTCAGAAAAGTCCAGTTCATCCATGTCGCTCACCAGACTACCCGCGAAGGCTGACCGGCACGTGGTTCTGCACCAGCGAGCGATGCTCGGAGATGCACGCTCACGCCCTACGATTGAGGGCGATGAGCACAACAGAACAACCCTTTAGCTGGCGTTCGATCGGACTGCCCGTTCTTTTGCCGACGCTGCTGTTTTCTATCGGTGAGGGCGCGATTATCCCGCTGATTCCGATTGCCGCAGACAGCTTGGGAGCGACGCTCGCGATTGCTGGTCTGGTGGCGGCGGTGCTGACCATTGGCGAACTCTTCGGCAACATCCCGAGCGGATGGCTCATCTCCCGCATTGGCGAACGACCGGCCATGATCGGCGCGAGCGCACTCTCGATCATCGGAGTCGTGATTGCGATTCTTGCGCCCAACCCCGTGGCGCTCGGCTTCGGCGTGCTGCTGCTCGGCCTTGCCGCCGCCGTGTTCGCCCTCGCGCGGCATGCCTTCCTGACGAGCTTCGTTCCGGTCTCGTATCGCGCCCGTGCGCTCTCGACGCTGGGCGGAACTTTCCGCCTCGGCGTCTTCATCGGTCCGTTCATTTCGGCCGGCGTCATCCATCTGACCGGCACAGTGTTTGCTGCATTCTGGATTCACGTGGTGGCCGCTATCGCTGCCGCCGCAGTACTGCTCCTCTTGCCCGACCCCGCAACAACCTTTGGCGCCGTGCACACCACGCGCGTCAATAACCGTGTGCTGCGGGATGGCGAGGCGCTCGTTGAGAAGGAATCACACGGTCTCTTCGCAACAGTTCGCCGTAACCGCGCCCTGCTCTCGCGCCTCGGCCTCGGTGCCGCTGTGATCGGCGCGATGCGCGCGAGCCGCCAAGTGATCTTGCCGCTCTGGGCCGTGAGCATCGGCCTCGCCGACACCAACACGGCGATCATCATCGGTATCGCCGGCGCCGTGGACTTCGCACTCTTCTATACCGGTGGCCAAATCATGGACCGCTTCGGCCGCCTCTGGACAGCAGTGCCCTCGCTCGTTGGCCTCGGACTCGGGCACCTCGTGCTCTCGGTCACTCACGATGTGAGCGCGAACACCGCGTGGTTCATTTTCGCCGCGATGTTCCTCTCGCTCGCGAACGGCCTCGGCAGCGGAATTCTCATGACGCTCGGCGCAGACCTCGCTCCCCCGGCCAACCCCGCTCCATTCCTTGGCGCGTGGCGCTTCACGGGTGGCGTTGGGCAGGCAGCATCACCGCTGCTTATTGCGGGGATTACCGCAGTCGCGTCAATCTCAGTCGCGGCCGGAGCGATTGGAATTCTTGGCCTCGTCGGCGCCGGGATCATGCTGCGCTACGTGCCCCGCTACATCCAGAAACCTCAGCGGTAGCCACCGTGACCGCTATCCCCACCAGCAACCTCATCGCGTTCGTGCTGGTGGCACTCCCAATCATTCTGATCCCCGGCCCAAGTGTGCTCTTTCTCATCGGCCGGTCGCTTTCGCTCGGCAAGATGGGCGGCATCATCAGTTCGCTCGGCAACGCCACCGGTGGCGTCGTTCTGGTGTTCGCTGTCGCCTTCGGTGTCGGAACCGTTATTGCTCAGTCGGTGGTCGCCTTCACGATCGTCAAATACCTAGGCGCCGCCTATCTGATCTATTTGGGAGTACAGGCGATTCGACACCGTAACGACCACACCGCGACGGATGCCGCGGCTCCCCGCGTGCGATCACGCTGGCGAATCTTCCGCCAGGGTTTTGTCGTGGGCATCACGAACCCGAAAGCCACCGTGTTCTTCGTGGCGGTGCTGCCGCAGTTCGTGAGCTTCGGAGCCGGCGGGGTGCAAGTTCAACTGCTTGTGCTCGGCCTGCTGTTCATGGCTATTGCTGTCGTGTCGGACACCTCATGGGCAGTTGCCGCGGGGTTTGCGCGCGATTGGTTCGCTCGCTCCCCTCAGCGAATCACCACCCTCAGCGCGATCGGCGGCATAGCCCTGATCGCGCTGGGAGTGGGATCACTGTTCATTCCGCACGCTAGCGAATAGCGGCGATCGCATCCGAAATCTGCGTTGAGCCATCGGTGAACTCGATCGTCTGACCGATGGTGTTGTCGGCGTCAATCACTTCGGCAAGAACGCGAGCAACGTTGTCGCGGCTCGTGTGCTCATCGTTGGCTTCGTCTCCGAGGCCAATCGATCCCGAAGCGGGTTCGCTCGAGAGGGAACCCGGGCCAACGATTGTGTAGTGCAGCGGACCCTTGCGGAGGTGATCGTCGGCCGCCGCCTTAGCCTCGGCATACGCGAAGAAATCGTTGTCTTCAGGAACACCGTGGTCGAAACCAGCGCCCTTGTAGGAAACCATGACGTAACGCATGACACCGGCGTGAGCCGCGGCATCCATGGTTCGGATGGCCGCATCGCGGTCGACAGAATAGGTGCGTTCGGCACTGCCGCCGCCAGCACCCGCAGAGAAGACAACCGCGTCATGGCCGGTGAAAATCTCGGACAACTCTTCGGCACTCAACTGCTCGACGTCGGCAATGACCGGCATTGCACCGGTAGCGCTGATGTCAGCTTCCTGCTCCGGTTTGCGGATGAGCGAGTGCACGTGGTGCCCGCGTGAGGTGAGAAGTTGGGCCAGGCTCAGGGCGATCTTGCCGTGACCTCCGACGATAGCGATACGTTTCATGGCTAACTCCTTTGCTTCGGTGGCGCACCCGCGAGGGGTGCATCTTCAACGCTACGGAGCCAAGCTCACTGTTGGCTGGACAGAACTCGACCGCCACTCTTGCGGTTACCGCACGCCACCCTCACGCAACCCCTACGTTGGCCGAGCGCGCGCTGAGTAGAGCTACGAAAAAATTGAGCGGGCGCTCGCCGTCACTTCAATGCGCACGCCCTCCGGAACGAGCAGCGATACGAAGGGAGGCCGCCAATAGGCCGACAACGACACCGTCGCGCTCGAGGCGTCGAGACTCGTCGCCTGCTCCACACTGAGTCCTTCGAACTCGGCAGTGGGCGCTGCGGCCAAATACTCCCCCACCGCACTCGCTACCTTCGCTGGCTCGAGCTGAGGCCGAAAGCCCTGCGGTGTGCGCACGACATCGTCGAGATCGTAGGATTCTGCGCCCACGAGAGCCGCGCCATCCGCGAGGCTGAACAGCCGTTTGCGTTCGAGATACAGCGACGTTGCCGCGACAACGAGAAAGATGAGAACAAGGGAAAGGAAGCCGTAGAAGATCGTGAGAACGAGCGCCGAGCCGTCGTCGTCGCGTATTCGTGGCGACGTGTTCATTACCGAGACCCCGCGAATTGAGAGACCTGCTGAGTCGCGGCGGCATCCAGCGGAACCTGAAGCGGGAAGTTGCCGGTGAGCACGGGCGGGGCCAGCGGGAGATCAACCGCGATCGCGACCTGCACGGTGACGAAGCCCTTACGCGCGAGGCAGTCGCCGGGGTCGGGTGCGCACGTGATAGTGACCGCAGCATCGGAGGCATCAACACCGTGATTGTCGAGGGCGAACTGCACCGCGCTCGACGCCGCCGCATTCGCTTGCTCGAGAGTCTGCGCCTGCACGAAGACTCGGGCAGCTTGCCGGGCGGCCCCCTCTGCCGCCAGAGCTCCCGCCTGAATCGAAGACATGGTGAGCACGAGATAGACGAGCGGCACCAGCATCACGAGACCCACCGTGATGAACTCGAGCGATGCCGAGCCGCGCTCGCTAGCGAACCTGTTCGATAGCTGCATGAGCTGACACCTCCAACCCATTTTCGATACCGACTAAACCAATGAGCGGCAGTGGAGTGTTGACGGTGATGATGACCGCGGGCTGCCCGAGGTGAGTTGTGGTGGCGGCGCTGACATCCGACGCATAGCCGGGAGACAGCGCCGTAGAGATGAGGTCACGAGTGCGAGTCACGCCATCACCCAACGATGTGTCGGCCAGGGAGGCATAACGCGCACCCTCTGCCGCGGCATCCAGAACTGTATTGCGGATGTGGAGGGCCAGCGCCAGTTGAATAACACTGAGCGTCAACACCGTCAGCAACGCTGAGACGAGAACGAACTCGACGACCGCCGAACCGGACTGATCAGCGTGCAGCCGGCGCACCCTCTGGCGCCACCGCGCTCGCATTAGAAGCCGGTGACGCGATCAATAGCCTGTTGGAAAACCGAGCTGAGCGCTGGGCCCGCGAGGCCCCAAATGATGATGACCAAACCTGCGGTCATCAACGTAATCAGCACCCAGCCCGGCACGTCTCCTCGCTCTGAGGTGAGCGATCGGGTGCCTCGGGTAAGCCCGCTCTTCAGAAGCAATTGAGATGATTTCACTCTGCAATCATTGAGCGAAACACAAATGTGCGTGAAGACTTTCCACAGCGAGAAAGCGAGCGGCCAGGATCGGCTCCGGCCGCTCGCCACCCACTATTCGGAAGAGGTGTCGCGCGGGAGTTTGGACCGCAGCTCCGATTGCAAAGCCTGGAGCCTCGCCACTTCGTCTTCGACAATCGCATCGGCCTGGGCGATGTTGTCGGGCGAGACCAAGCCGGTGTCAGCCAGAATCGCATCTTCTGTGACCTGCGAGATTCCGCCGCCCGACTTCGCGGCCTTCTTGCGAAGACGATCGAGCGCAGCGCGAAGCGGGTGCACAGTGTCTCGTAACAGCGGCTCTTCGACCTCAAGGCCGTAGAACGTTCCGATGTGATCCACGAACTGAGCCCGCTGGGCCCGGTCGTACGCTCGCCGCTCTCGACTGAACGCCGTTACGGTCGCCGCACACATCATTAGCATCACCACACTGAAGGGCAGCGCCGAGAGAATTGCTGCAGTCTGCAGGGTTTGAAGCCCACCCGTGACCAACAGCGCGATAGCCAAGAACGACGCCAATAGTGCGAAGAAAACGCGGATGCGCTTGAGCGGTTCTGCAGAGCCACCGGTGGCGATCATCGACATCACGAGCGCGCCGGAATCGGCTGAGGTGACGAAGAAGATTCCGATCAGCAGGATGGCTCCGAACGTGAGAGCGGTGCCTGCCGGGAGACCGGCGAGCAGATCGAAGAGAGCGGAATCAGCATCCACCGATCCATCGGCAGCAACAAGCCCGCCCTGACCGTAGAGCTCACGGTAGATCGCGTTGCCGCCAAGAACACTGAACCAGAGGAACGTGAGCACGGTGGGAACAAGCATGACGCCGCCCACGAACTCGCGCACAGTGCGGCCCTTGGACACACGCGCAATGAAGACACCGACGAACGGGGCCCACGACATCCACCAACCCCAGTAGAAGGTTGTCCAACCGGCCTGCCACTTCTCGCCGGCTTCGCCCGCATAGGCGCTGACGTTGAAGCTCAGTCCGATGAAGTTCTGTAGGTAGTTACCCATCGACTGCACGAACTCACGGAACAGGAATGCGGTCGGACCCACGATGAGAAGAAACACAAGGAGCACAGCGGCCAACAGAAGGTTGGTGGTCGAGAGCCACTTCATCCCGCGACCGATGCCGGACACCAACGACAGAATCGTGAAGGCAACGATAACGACGATCACGGCAATCTGAGTCGTGAGATTCGACTCGGCAATCCCCGTCTTTTCGAGACCGGCAGAAATCTGAAGAACTCCAAGACCGAGCGAAGTCGCAACACCGAATACCGTACCGACGAGCGCGATGACGTCGATGAGGTTGCCCCAACCACCGCGAACGCGCTTGCCGAGCAGCGGCTCCAGAGTCCAGCGGATCGAGATGGGGCGCCCGCGACGATGGATGGCGTAGGCGAGCGCGAGACCAACAACGACGTAGATAGCCCAAGCGTGCACTCCCCAGTGCAGGAAGGTTTGGCTCATCGCCTGCTGCGCAAGCTGGATCTCGGTGCCGCTCACCCCGGGGCGCGGGTTGGCGAAATGGCTGAGGGGCTCGGCGACGCCGTAGAAGACGAGACCGATTCCCATGCCCGCGGCAAACAGGAAGGAGATCCAGGCGATCATCGAAAATTCGGGCTCATCGTCATCTTTGCCGAGCTTGATGTCGCCGTAACGGCTGAAGCCCAGCCACAGTGCGAACGCAACGAAGAACGCTGCAATGAGCACGTAGTACCAGCTGAATGAGTTGATGACGCTGGACTGCAGCGTGTTAAACACTGAATTCGCGAGGTTCGGAGCAATGATCGAGAACGCGGTAATCGCGATAATGAGCCCCGCTGCGGGCCAGAAGACCCACGGTGCGAGCATGCGTGTAGCGGTCGGACGGTCCGGAACCTCGGGCTCTGCGGGGATGGTCGATTCTGCGGTCATGAGATCTCCGATCGCGTGGGGTCACTGCTCGACGGGCTACAAGCGTAGACATCGAGTTCTAGTAGCGTAATCGCAGTCTGCGATACATGGTTAGCGGGCGCAGCGTCGGCCGCGCCCATCGCTTTACTGTTCGGAGCCGAAGCGGTAACCGAGTTGCCAGCGAGCCGAATCAATCGTGTCGAGGATGGCGACGGTTTCGTCAAGCGAGTGCACCAGCGACTCGGTGAGACCCTGCGCCACAAATCCGGCGAGCGCCGTGGCTTGGTAGCTGAGACCGCGGTGGCCAACCACACCCGTCTCGTCTTTCCAGTGAATTGATTCGCCGTTGAAGCCGGGCTTCGAGAGGGTCAGCGAGGTGGGCGTGAAGAAGCCATTGCCGACCTCCAGCAGGGCGTCGGTGCCCGCGACGGATGCCGTGATGGGTGTACGCGCGAGCAACGTGGTGTTGAGCTGGGCCTGAGCCGCGCTCTTGTAACTGAGAGTAAGAAGGGATTGAGCATCCACCCCGCTCTCGATGAGCGAGCCGACATTGTGCACGGCAGAAGGCGCGCCCAGAATCTGTGACGCGAAGGCGATCGGATAAATGCCGAGGTCGAGCAGGGCTCCTCCCCCGCTGTCAAGCGAGCGAACCCGGTGCCCCTCAGGAATGCGCTGGCCGTGATCGGCGGTGACGAGGTGGATATCGCCCAAGGTTCCATCGGCAACAAGTTGGTTGATGATTGAGGTTTGGGGCAGGTAGCGAGTCCACATCGCTTCCATCGCGAACACCCCGGCGGCCCGGGCAGCGGCCACAATCTCACGCGCTTCGGCACCGGTCATGGCGAACGGCTTCTCCACCAGAATGTGCTTGCCCGCAGCGATCGACTGCAGCGCTAGATCGCGGTGAACGTGCTGCTGCGCGGCGATGTAAATCACGTCGATGTCGGGGTTGGCCAGCAGCTCGGCATAGTCACCGTAGGCCTTCTCGATACCCCAGGTGTTCGCAAAGTCTTGGGCACGGCCGAGGCTGCGGGATGCCACGGCCACGAGCTTCTGCTCAGTGTGCGCTTGCACCGCCTCCGCGAACGTCGCGGCGATTCCACCGGGAGCCATGATGCCCCAGCGCAGTGCTGGAACGGAGTCTGCTGCAGGAATGATCGGGGCCGGGAACGTGGTGGGGAACACAAGCATCCTTCTCGTTGGGGAGGACTGCGGCGGTGCAGGCCTCGACCAGTCTAGGACTCGAACAGATGTAGGCCCAGGTGCGCAGCTTGCCTCCGAAGTGGGCGCCCAGAAGAGCGATCTCCGCCTAAACGGCTCGGGGGTGGGACTGCGCCTGATAGCGTCAGCCTTTCGTGCTTGGGATTACATCTCGTGCAGCTCCTCGACTCAACCAACCGGAGAACTACCGTGATTCCTCGCCCCAAAGTCCTGCCTAGCGTTACCGCTGTCGCCCTTGCGCTTGCCTTGACTGTCGCGGGCGCGCTTCCGGCGACAGCCGCAACGCTCCCCGTCACCAGTTGGAGCGAGTTGTCAAACGCGTTCGCTGTTGTTCTAGACGGCGACACCGTCAACCTCGACGCCGATATCGTTGCTCCGACAGGCGGATCACTAGCGGTCAAAGCGAATGAGTCGATCACGCTTGATCTCAACGGGCATGACCTCACCATCAACAGCGACGTCCCTGACTCTCTGGCGGCGATCGAGGTTCCCAGCACCTCCACCCTCACCATCGTTGCCACCGGCGGCGGAACGCTCACAGTAACCGGAGGCCGGTACAGTGCGGGCATCGGTGGCAATGAAGGCAACGCTGGCGGCTCCGTCATTGTTAACAGTGGCACCATCACCGCAGAAGGCGGCCGCTCCGGCGCGGGCATCGGCGGCGGAGACGGAGGCGACGGCGGCACCACCACCGTCAACGGCGGCACCATCACCGCAACCGGCGGCTACCACGGCGCAGGCATCGGCGGCGGCCAGGAAGGCGACGGCGGCACCACCACCGTCAACAGCGGCACCATCACCGCAACCGGCGGCTACCACGGCGCAGGCATCGGCGGCGGATACGACGGCGGCGGCGGCACCACCACCAACGGCGGCACCATCACCGCGACCGGAGGCAACAGAGGCGCAGGCATCGGCGGCGGCCTTTACGGCAACGGCGGCACCACCTCTCAGAGCGGCGGCACCATCAGCGCGATCGGAGGCTTCGCGGCCGCAGGCATCGGCGGCGGAGACGGAGGCGACGGCGGCACCACGACCGTTAGCGGTGGCACGCTAGACGCAACCGGAGGCGGCAGTGGCGCGGGCATCGGCGGCGGATATCAGGGCAACGGCGGCACCACCATTCTCACCGGAGGCACCACCACCGCTACCGGCGACAACTCAGGCGCAGGCATCGGCGGCGGCCAGGGTAGCTCTTCCTCTGGAGTACTCGACATTCACGGCATCGGCGCACCAGGGGCAGCTACTAATGGTGGAGACCCGAATGGTGCTCTCATCACCAATTCCACGACTCCGGCAGGGATCGGCTATACGGCCGCTACCGCCACTGTTGGCACCGGCGGTCAGATCAGTGTCGAATTCGTGCGCATCGCGACCTTTGACGCGGTCGGCGGAACGGCAACCGACACCGCGTTCGTTGCCATCGGCGACACCCTCACCGCACCCGCCGACCCCACCCGCGCCGGCTACACGTTCGCCGGCTGGACAGTCAGCGGCGCCGCCTACGACTTCACCAATCCGGTGACCGCATCGCTGACGCTGATCGCGACGTGGACAGAGGTGCCCGCGACAGTTGATGCCCCAGCAACTGACGCCACGCTCGCCGCTACGGGTTCTGCGATAACGCCCCACCTCTCAGTGGGCGCAATACTGCTCATGGCCGGCTTCGCTCTCCTCGTGCTTCGCCGACGCGTCACCGCCCGGCAGCGATAGCGGCAACAGCAACAGCAACACGAGTCCCCCGCGAACCCGCGCTGCGTTCCCCATCACGCGACTTGTGGAAAACCTGAGACATGATTCAGGTTTCACTGTACGGTGATTCTGACGGTGCGTCGCTCGACGGCGGCTGCCGTCAGCGTCGCGGTTTTGTCGCGGCGCGCAATGCGGCCGGGACATCCGCGCAATGACGCACGGAGCGAAGACCGCGTTGCGACGTGCGGAGGTATTCCGAATGTCCACTGTTAAACGCCGGCTCACCATCCCGGCAGCACTCGCCTCTCTCGCCCTCGTTAGCGCCACGCTGGCGGGAGCCCCATTCGCGGCCCAAGCGATCACGTGTCCACCCGGTTTCGAGATGCTTCCGGGGTGCAGCAACTCGTCCGACCCCGGCGGCTCCGACACCGTTCCGGGCACGTGGAGCACCGAAACGGTTGCCGGGATGAGCACTCGCATCTACACGCCATCCACTGCCGCTGAACTGCCGGCCGGACGCGCCCTCATGATCAGCCTCCACGGCTGCGCCCAGAAAGCGAGTGACTTCCAAGCGAACGCCAACTGGGTAGCCGCCGCTGAAGACTACGGAATGATCGTCGCCCTCCCCGATGCGCCCAACGGCGGCGTCGTGTTCGGCTGCTGGGATTACTACGACTCCAACCACTCCCGCAGCAACCCTGCACGGCATGACGACAATCTGCTGAACCTCGCCACAACGTTGAGCGCGCGGGCTTCTCTCGGAATCGATGCCGACCAGGTCTATATTTCTGGGTTGTCATCCGGTGGCGGAGAAACCATGGTGATGGGATGCCTCGCCCCCGACGTCTTTGCGGGAATGGGCATCAACGCCGGCCCCACGGTGGGCACCACTTCTGGCCAAATCTCGAGTGTCGCCGTATCGAAGGCGCAGGGTACGAACACGTGCACCAGTTTCGGTAGCGCGAATTCAGCTGCATTCTCGACCCAACTCACCTCGGTGATCTACGGCAGCAACGACTCCACCGTCTCCACTGGCTACAACACCTTGAATGGCCAGATCATGGCCGGCATCTACGGGGCATCCAGCACGTCGACGTTTAGTTTGAGCGGTTTGGCAGGCAACAACACTGCCGGCTTGGGCACCCTCTATTCGGATGCCGCGGGGCCACGGGTTTCGGTGATTCAGAATTCGAATCTCGGCCACAACTGGCCGGCGGGCGCAGGCACGGGAGGAACGTACATCAACGCGAACAGCCTTGACTACCCGGCGTACGTGACCGAGTTCTTCTTCGACAACAACCGTCGCGTTGACCGGACCGGCACGCCGGGGCCGACGCCCACCCCCACGCCGACTCCCACCTCGACGCCAACGCCAACGCCCACGCCGGATCCTGAACCTGTGACGTGCTTCACTGCGACCAATGCCCAACATGCGGCGGCGGGGCGAGCCTTCGCCTACGGGGTCAATCCTTACAACCCGTATTACGCAAAGGGATCGCTGAGCTACCTCGGCCAGGGCGATGCGACGATCACGAGCCTCTCGCAAGTCTCCGCTAATAGCTGGATTAAAACCGGCAGCTGCGGCTAACGAGCTCTCCATTTACACGAGTTTTAGCGGCGGCCGATGCGCACAAGTCGCCGCTAAAACGCGACCTCGAGCGCACCGATCTCCACATCTGGAGGAAAACGAGTGCCGCGTCTGAGCGGAACGCTCACACGATCGATCGTTTCATCGTTCGAGTGTGGCAGACCGACGTGCTCAATAACCGGCTTCGGAGACGCCGTACTCAGCCTGAGCTTGCGAAAACCCTTCGTAGATCAGTTGATCGATAAGCCCTTGACGCGAGAACGATGAGTAATCGAGATATGCCTCTGCTGTGACAGCTGCCTGGTGGTTCCAATCCGGAGCAATGAAGTCAACCGCGAACGTGGCATCTGCAGTGCTATACCCCTCGTATTCCAGCTGATCGATTAAACCTGAGCGGGAGAAACCTGTGTAGTCCAGATACGACTCGCCTGACTGCACCGCGTTAGATTGCGAAGTCGTGAGTGTTGGCTTATCAGGCTCCGCAACGGGCTCTGGCGTCTGCGTCGGCTCGACTTCTGCAGTTGGCGTCGAAGTAGGCGACGCCGAAGGCGAAGCAACGGGCTCCAGCTCAGAATCGAAGCTCTGCGAACTTGGAGTCGAAGCTAACCCTACGATCAACAAAATTGTCGTGATGGACGAGGTCAGAGCGGCGAGGCCTCCAAGCCCCATTCCAATAATCGACAGCGCCTTATTCTGTTGCTTCTTCAATGCGAATATGGAAACTACTATCGCTGCCGCGCCCAAAAGGAAGCCCATAAATGGGACCCAACCTGAGAAAAATGCGACGAGTCCGACTACGAATCCTGTGATCGCTAGCCCAGCGGGCGGTTTCTGCGGTGCCTGTTGCGCCTGCGGCCCCACTGGTGGAGGTGGTGGCGGCGTCGAGTCAGGCATCGAAGTATTCGTCATGAAATCAGTATGGCGCGAACCCCAAGCGCTGTCGCCCCCACGAACGGGGCCGCCAAACGGACCATGCCCGGTGCCGGTCGCCCACGACATGCACCCATCGATGCAACAAAAGTTAGCGAACTGGCCCGGCACCCGGCATGCTTAAGCAGTGACCGACAACAGTGCGCCCGCGATCCTCTCGCTTGAGCGCCTGCGGGCGTCTCTTGCGGATGCTGGATTAACCCTTGATCTCGACGGTGTTGTAACGCAGCGCGAAGCCGCCGCAGCCGCCGTCCGCCAGATTGACGACTACATCCGCCCCCGCTTGGCTGACCTCGATGCACCGCTGCTGGCGGTGGTGGGTGGTTCCACTGGCTCGGGTAAGTCGACAATCGTGAATGCGCTTCTGGGCGTCGCGACAACTCGGGCCGGCGTCATCCGCCCCACAACGCGTCAGCCGATTCTGGTACACGCTCCCGTGGATGCGGGATGGTTCGCGAGCGACCGCATTCTTCCCGGGCTGGCGCGCGTGCGCGGCCACATCAGCGCTCCCGGAACGCCCGCTTCGAGCGCGGGAGATGCGCCCGAAGAGTCACGCATCGGCGAGCTCATGCTGCTCGAACACGAGAGTGTTCCCCGTTCGCTCGCGATCATCGACGCTCCGGATATCGACTCGGTTGCCGACGAAAACCGCGCCCTCGCCACCCAACTTCTCGCGGCTGCCGACCTGTGGTTGTTCGTCACGACCGCCAACCGTTACGCCGACGCCGTGCCGTGGCGCCTTCTCGAAAGCGCCGCCGCCCGGTCAATTACCGTCGGCATCGTGCTCAACCGAGTGCCCCCCGGCGCGCTCGCTGAGATTCTTCCTGACCTGCAGTCGATGCTGACCGACCGCGGCCTCAGCGACGCTCCCATCTTCTCCATCGAAGAACAGCGCCTCGACGAACTGGGCATGCTGCCTGCCAGCGCCGTCGAACGCCCGCGCGAATGGCTGAGTTCCATCGCCGGCGACCGTGCCGAACGGTCCCGCATTGCAGCGCGCACTCTTAGCGGCGCGATTAGCGAGCTCGACCGCCAAGTGGTCGTGATTGCGGATGCCCGTCAGCAGCAACTCGACTGGCTCGACGCTGCGCGCGCTGCCGCCGCTGCGCACTACGAAGCCGCGCTCGAAGCCGTGGATGCCGCAACCCAGAACGGTGCCCTCATGCGCGGCGAAGTGCTCGCCCGCTGGCAAGACTTTGTGGGCACCTCCGACTTCTTCAGAAAAGTTGACTCGTGGTTCTCGGCGGCCCGCGACCGCGCTACTGCCTGGATCACCGGCAAACCCAGCCCCGTGGTGGAAGTCGAAACCCAAATCGAAACCGGGCTGCAGACCGTGATCGTCGACCAAGCGGGGCGCGCTGCTGCGGCAGCGTGGGCCGGACTCGAACGAAGCGCGGCCGGCAAGGCCATCGCTGAACGGCATCCGGAACTCGCCAGCGAAAGCCCAGAACTGCCCGAGGCGACGACCGCGATGATTCGCGAATGGCAGGGTGCGCTCATGCAGCTCATTCACGACAATGCGGGAGATAAGCGCATCCGGGCTCGCGTTCTGTCGCTCGGCCTGAACGTTGTGACGGTCGCCCTCATGATCGTGGTGTTCGCCTCGACCGGTGGTCTCACCGGGGGCGAGATTGCCATTGCGGGCGGTTCGGCGGTGCTCGGCCAGAAGCTGCTCGAAACAATCTTTGGTGAGGATGCCGTGCGCCGGCTCGCGAGCGAGGCCCGCGAGGACCTGCATGCGCGCGTTCGTGTTCTGTTCGATGCGGAGATCGCCCGGTTGACTGTCGCGTTGGAGCCGCTGCGTTTCGGTGCGACTCCCGATTCGCTGCGACGGGAATCGCAAGCCCTGCTCGATGATGTCGCGCGTGCGGCGGGAGACAACTCGTGAGCGCCGCCAAGCCCAGCCTCGACGAGAGGATTGCCGCGCTGCGCACGGTCACTGAGGCGGGCGCCGGTCGCATCCCATCCGAGGTGCTCGACGATGCCCGTGCCCTGCTGACGCAGACCGAAGCGCGCCGTTCCCGCTCCCCCGAACACACCGTGGTTGGCGTCTTTGGCGCTACCGGATCGGGCAAGTCGAGCCT
Organism: Salinibacterium amurskyense; assembly: GCF_002797685.1. GTDB lineage: Bacteria > Actinomycetota > Actinomycetes > Actinomycetales > Microbacteriaceae > Rhodoglobus > Rhodoglobus amurskyensis. The sequence goes on along the minus strand of NZ_PGFH01000002.1, from coordinate 599,458 downwards.
GGTCAACGCTCTTGTGGGCGACGAGGTTGCGGTGGCGCACGTTCGCCGCCCGACTACCTCGCAGGCTCTCGCTGTGACGTGGGAGGCCGCCGGCGCAAGCGAACTACTCGACTGGCTTGAGGTTCGCGAACGGGTTGAGCGATCGACACCCTTTGATTCTCGCGCCAGCAAGCTCGTACTTGTCGATCTGCCCGACGTCGATTCTGTGGAGGCCAGCAATCGTGCTGTCGCCGAACGTCTTGCGGGTCAAGTGGATGCTCTGATCTGGGTTGTGGACCCGCAAAAGTATGCCGACGATGTGTTGCACGCGCAGTTCATCGCGCCTCACGCCAAGCACGCCGCCGTGACTCTGGTCGTGCTCAACCAGGTCGATCTGCTGAGCGCGGATGATCGTGCCGCCGTCGTGACGTCGCTGCAGACCATTGTGGAACGCGACGGTCTTCCGCGCGCCCGCGTGCTGCCCGTGAGCGCCCGCACTGGCGAAGGTGTTGATGCGTTGCGTCAGGCCATTGGCGACCTTGCCGCGTCGAAGGCGGTGCGGGATGCGCGGCTCAGCGCTGACGTGCAGACCATCGCTGCGCGCATCGACGATCCGGGTTCCCCACAGAAGGTCAGCGCGAAGAGCACCGCTCGACTGCGCGATGAGGTCGGCACGGCCGCGGGCGTTGACATCGTGGCATCCGCTGTTGCCCGCTCGTATCGCAAACGTTCCGGGCAAGCCACCGGGTGGCCGCTCGTCTCCTGGATCGGTCGTCTGCGCGCCGACCCCCTCACCCGCTTGGGCCTCGGGCCGAAGCGTCGTGGCGACGACCCCGACGTGCATCGCACGAGCATGCCGCTGCTGAGCGCCGGCGCCCAGGCTCGGATGTCGATGGCCGTTCGCACGTTCACCGACGAAGCCGGCGCGGGAGTTTCTGCACCGTGGCGGGCTGCCGCGCGCACCACCGCGGAGCACGCTCTCGGCACTCTGCCAGCCACGCTCGATCTCGCCATCGCCCGCACGCCTCTGCCCGCGAAGGGTTCGTGGTGGTGGGTGCTCGTGGGCATCGTGCAGTGGATCGCCACGATCGCCGGATTGGGCGGAGCGCTGTGGTTGGTGGGTGCAGCACTGCTGCCGACGTTCGGATTGCCGGCGTTCCCGCTCCCCGCTGTCGATGAAGGTCCGCTCACCGGGTGGGCGATACCGACACTGCTGCTGATTGCGGCCGTGCTCGTCGGCATCGTGCTTGGTCTGCTGTCGGCCGCGCTGAGCGCTGTGGCCGCTGCCGGCCGCCGCCGCCGTGCTCGCCGCCGACTTCTCACCGCGGTGACTGAGGTTGTGCAGCGGGACGTCGTGACTCCCGTCGCGACGGCGCTCGAGCAGGCGCGGGCGGTGTCGGCCGCGCTGCAGATCGCGCAGCGCTAGAACGCTCCTCGGGTCGCTACTTCGCTAACGGCGGCGGGTATGGAGAGACGTCACGCCCTAGTAATCCGGGCAGTGCCAGCCGTAGCCACCGACACCCATCACGACTCCGAACAGCGCGAGGAACGGCGAGGAAATTACTGCAACGATTCCCATAGCAATGCCGTGGCTGTTCTTGGCGATCACAGAGACTACGAGGGCCACTAGCGATCCTCCGATGAGAATCGCGTAGGAGATCAGCGCCGGAAACACGAAGGGATTATCGACGCTTGTCGCGCAGGGATCGACTTCTAACGCCAGCTGAGTAGCTCTCATCCCACCTAACGAGAACAGCAGTCCGAGGCACGCAGCAACAATTGGGATCGCCCACAGGAGACCCCAGTTGATCCGCATTCGGCGGCCCGTGGCGTCCCTAGCGCGCACTGTCTTCGTCGAGTTCACAATGCTCCACATCTACGGTGCCGATGAAGATGGCCGTTTGATTCCACACCCAGTCACCTGACGCGAGCTCGCTTGCGGCGAAGTGACCTGCGATATTTCCCTCGTTGGCAAGACCTTCGCTGCGTACGGAAACGAACTCCCACTCTGCCGTGGGTGTTCGGGCATCGAGGTGAAACACATCGCCGGTCGCAACGTCTCCTACGACAGAGGTGCTCGTGGGGTCTGCGACAGTTTCACCATCGGGGCCAATCCATTCAACGTCGAAGGAATCGGTGTTGCGGTCATCACAGGTGGCGAAATCAAGACGGCCATCGGCATTAAGCCGTGCGGCGACACGATTCACGTAGGAACAACCCGCAAGCAGCACTGCAATCGCCAACACGGAGACAACGGCGGCTGGTCGTTGAAAACGCCTCATGTCTACACCCTAGGGCAACGCTGCTGGCGACCCGATCGCGATCTGGTTACTGCCTAGAACCCCACCTGCAGCACGAAGATGCCGGGGAAGATCGCGAAGGCGATGGTGATGGGCAGGATCAGGAACACGAGCGGGAACAGCATCGCGACCTCTTTCTTGCCCGCTAGTTCAAGCAGTTCGCGCTTGGACTCTTCACGAGCATCCTGAGCTTGGGCTTGCAGCACTTCAGAGAGTGGGGTTCCCCGATCGAGCGCACCGAGGATCTGATCGACGCAGCGGGTGAACGGCGGCAGCTCGAGTTCTCGGGCGAGCACCCCCAGCGTCTCACCAAACGGCAGCCCCGTGTTGACCGAGGAGACGACGCGAGCGAGTTCGCGGGAAAGCTCACCACCACTGACCTGCGAGACGCGGCGCACCGCATCCAAGATTCCTTCGCCCGCGGAGAGACTCAGCGCTAGAAACTCCAACACGACGGGTAGCTCGGCGGTGAGCCGACGGATGCGGGCCTTCGCTGCGCGCTGCAGCAGGTAGTCGCGCGCGGTAATTCCCACCACGCCACCGACGACGACGAGAACGGCCTGGGCGATCAGCGGCACCTGTTGTTGGTTAGCGACCGAGATGTCGAAGACCACGCCGAGCATGGCACCGGCCAGGACTGCCAGCAGTTGTTGTGAACGATAAGCCTCGATGGTGAGCTCGGAGCCCGCCTGCCGAAGTCGGCGCGCGATGAGGTCTCCCCCACCAACCACTGACGCGAGGGTCTCGCGCAACCAGCGCGCAGCAGGGACCAGCAACACTCCCAGCACGGGAAGCGGGCCGACTGAGCGCGGAGCAAGATGCTCCCGAGCACCCGATGAGACATCGATCACATACGGGGCAACGCGAGTCGCCAGGGTGGGGCGGCTGAGACGCGGGATGAGACTGAGAATCGACCAGAGCCCAAGACCACCAGCAATGCCGGCGACAATCGCCAACGCGAGCGCATCACTCATGCGAACCACCTCGGCTGTTCGGGAAGGCGGCCGATGCCCGCCATGATGCGGTACGCGATAACCGAGAGAACGAGCCCAGCAACGATGAGCGCGACGCCACCCGCCGAGTTGTAGGCGAGCGCTGCTTCGGGGCGAGTTGTTAAGAGGAACAGCACGACCCACGGCGCCGCCAATCCGAGCCGGGCGGCATTCATGACCCACCCCTGCCGAGCCTCTATCTCCGAACGGATGGCTGCCTCTTGGCGCAGGTAGACGCTGAGACTGCGAAGCACGTTGGTGAGTTCACTTCCACCGACTTCGCGTGACATCCGCAAGGTTTCAAGGATGCGGTCGGCAACCGGATCGGCGAGCGCGACTTTCAATTCATCGACGGCGATAGCGAAGTTGCCCGTGGCCCGATACCGGGCAGCGAACGCGGCAAAAGCGCTCCTCGTGACGAGCGGGCCGGTGTGCGCGACCGTCATGAGGCTATCGGGAAGGGCGAGCCCGGAGCGTACGGCAGACACGAGCTGGTCAACGACGTCGGGCCAGACAACCTGCGTTGCCTTGCGGCGAGCGCGAGCCCGCCAGCTGATCGCGAGGGCCGGAAGCACGAGTGCAGCGGCAGCAGCACAGATGACCACAGCAATCACCGAGGTGAGGACGAACGTGATGGCGGCGACGGCGATGCTGAAAACCAGAGACACGATCACGACAATGGATGGGCTGGTCGTCGGGAGCCCTGCTTGCACAAGACGCTCCCGCAGGCGGAGTGACCACGCTGAGCGGCCGCGCACGTGACGTTCGCTCTGCATCGGCCACAGGAACGGCGCGCTGATAAGGGTGACGCCCACCGCAAGGATGATGCCCAGGATCAGACTCATGCGACAGCCTTGAGCAAGTGCGACACCGGGTCGATGCCCGCTGCCTGAAACTTGGCGAGCCGCGCAGGCACGGCGCCGGTGTGGAGGAGTGTGCCCTCCGACAGCCGGAAGAGAACACTGCTGTCGATCACCCCGTCCCTAACCCCACCGGTGAGCGACAGGATCTCGACCACGCGCCTCGTGCCGTTCGCTGTCAACTCGCAGTGGACGACGACATCCACAGAACTGGCAACGGTCGGCACGACAAAACTGGAGTCGATGTTGCGACCGGCGAGCAGCGGAAGGGTGCACAGTTTCACGAGCGCTTCGCGGGCGCTATTGGCGTGGATGCTCGACATTCCCGGCAGCCCAGAGTTGAGAGCAATAAGGAGGTCGAGGGATTCGGCATCGCGCACTTCGCCGACCACGAGGCGGTCGGGGCGCATTCGGAGTGCTTCTTTGATGAGGCGGCGGAGGCTGATTTCGCCGGTGCCCTCGAGGCTGGGTTGGCGGCACTGCATACCGACGTGGTCGTGACCAGCAACGCTCAGCTCAAACGTCTCTTCGACGGTGACGACGCGCTCGGTCGGTTTGCCCGCCGCGAGCAGGGCGTTGAGCATCGTTGTCTTGCCACTCTGGGTCGCGCCCGACACCACAATGTTCTGGCCGGAGAGCACACACAATCGCAGATAGTCGGCCGCGTGCTGCGGCAGGCTGCCCAGCTCGACCAGACGATCCAGATCGCGGATGCGCTGGCTGAACTTGCGCACGTTCACCGCCCAGTGGCGCCGCGTGACATCCGGAATCACGACGTGCAGTCGCGAACCGTCCGGCAGGGACGCGTCAACAAACGGGGAACTCAAATCGACGCGGCGACCCGAGGTTTGCAGCATCCGCTCGACCAGATCGCGAACCTGACCATCAGTGAGGCGGATGCCCGTGAACTCGGGCACCCCGTTGCGAGCGACGAACACGTGCTCGGGTCCGTTGATCCAGAGCTCCTCGACGGTGTCGTCATCGAAGAACGGTTGGAGCGGACCGTACCCGGTCAACGCCGCCACCACCTCGCGGGCGGCCTGGGCTTCATCCGTGAGAAGCGGAACCGAACCACCCAGCGCACGTTCGCTATAGCGACGCACCTCGTCGCGCACGTACCGCGACGCAAGTTCACTGTCTCTCGAAAGATCAACCCCGTCGCGGCGAACCCTCTGGCGAACCTGATCGGCAATGGTCGTCACAGCGTTAGGCATGCTCATATTGTGCGGAGTGGGCGCCCAGCGCTGCGGTTGTTGTCCACAGGAATCGCTCACGGCTCCATAAATCCCGCGCCGCGCGAGACGAGTAGGGAATTCTGCGGCTTCAGCGAGCGAGCGAATTCTTGTGGGCTCAGCAGCCCCGATCAGCAACTCAGCCTAAGCAATCAGGATCAGCGGTTCACCGCGAACCAGAGCGCGGACAGCGCGGCGCTGACGCCGAGTGCAAAGTAGAGATTCCTGCGGACCATTTTCATACGCGCGAGCACGACGATGGCGGCAATGATCAGGGCGCTACCGACGGTGGATGTCACCCGCGCGACGACAAGCTTCCAGTGCTGGGCGCTAATCTCCTCGGGGGATGGCAGTTCGCCAAAGAATGCGATCAGCGAGTACTCATTCCAGAGCAGGAATGCGAGCGGCACCATGAGATTGAGTAGCGGAATGACACCCGCCCAAGCGAGAACCGCCCCGATCGTGGCGAGATCAGTGTGGCTGTGTGATGCATTGTTGGTCGCTGCCAAGTGGGCCCACCTTTGTAACCTGTCGATTCGATCAGAGCTTCCACAAACGAAAATTCTGTGAGTAATATTCTGTTCAGAATGGGAGCTTGGGTCGAGTTCCCGATGTGGTCACCCCTGAACTTGATGCACCCCCGTTAGGTGATGGTCACCTTGAAAATTGATATGATGATTCCATCAATTCAGCAAGTATGCAGTATCGGGCAAGGACGGGGAGCACAGCAATGGTCGTTCTCGATGAGCGCAGGCCGCTCTACGAAATCAAGGCGAACCTCTTCAAGGGGCTCGCGCATCCGTACCGCATCCGGGTGCTCGAGATTTTGTCGGCCGCGGACGAAGCATCCGTCGCCGACATGCTCGCCGAGACCGGGCTCGAAGCATCCCACCTCTCCCAACATCTCTCGGTACTGCGCCGCTACGGCCTCGTCGTCTCCGAACGCCGCGCTAGCGTCGTCTACTACCGCCTCGCCCTCCCCCAGATCGCCGAACTGCTGCGGGTAGCCCGGGTGCTGCTCGGCGAGATACTCACCGACGCCGACAGCCAGCGTGAGCTCGTGAACAGCCTTCCCACGATTCCGGATGCTCGATGAAACGCTCCTGGCGCACCCTGCTCCCCAGCCTGAGTGACTACCGCGAACTGCGCACCAGCTGGCGCGGAGACCTGCTCGCCGGCGTCACCGTCGGCATCGTCGCTCTCCCCCTCGCGCTCGCCTTTGGCGTGAGCTCCGGAGTCGGCGCTGAAGCCGGGCTCATCACCGCCATCGTTGCCGGGCTCGTCGCTGCCGTATTCGGCGGCTCAAACATCCAAGTCTCCGGCCCCACCGGTGCCATGGTCGTCGTGCTCGCCCCCATCGTCGTCAGCCAAGGCGTTGAAGCCGTCGCGATTGTCACCCTGCTCGCCGGCATCATCGTCGCGATCGCGGGTGCCCTGCGCCTCGGCCGCACCGTCAGCTACATCCCGTGGCCTGTGATCGAAGGCTTCACCGTCGGCATCGGCATCATCATCTTTCTGCAACAAGTGCCGTCAGCGCTTGGCACCGAAGGCACCGAACACCCCACTAACGCTGTGCTCGCCGCCGGCGCCTTCATCGGCGCTGCCGAGTGGCCCGCCGCCCTGCTCCCCCTCGGCGTTGCCGCCGGCGTGATCGCGATCATGCTGCTGCTCACCCGCATCAGCGGCCGCCTGCCCGCCTCCTTCATCGCCATCGTCGTTGTCACGATTGCCGCTCAAGCCCTCAACTTGCCGCTGGCGACCATTGGCGAACTCCCCGCTTCCTTGCCCGCGCCCGCCGTTCCCTCGTTCGACTTCGACCTCACCGCGCTCATCGGACCGGCGTTCGCCGTTGCCGCCCTCGCCGCCATCGAATCCCTGCTCTCCGCCCGCGTCGCCGCTGGCATGTCAGACACCGGCCCCTACAACGCCGATCGCGAACTTGTGGGCCAGGGATTAGCATCCGTCGCCTCCAGCTTCTTTGGCGGGATGCCGGCCACCGGTGCGATCGCCCGCACCGCCGTGAACGTGCGCTCCGGGGCCCGCACTCGCGCCTCCGCCATCGTGCACGCCCTCGCACTGCTCATCGTCGTTTACCTCGCCGCTCAAGTCGTGGCTGTGATCCCTCTCGCCGCACTCTCGGGCGTGCTCATGGCGACCGCCGCCCGCATGGTCTCCCCCACCCTCATCAAGACCATGCTGCGCACCGGCAAGGCCGAAGCCGCTGTGTTCGTGATCACGGGCATCATCACCGTGAGTTTCGACCTCATCATCGCCGTCGGCATCGGAATCGCGGTCGCCGCCTTCTTCGCCCTGCGCGCGATGAGCAAAGCCAGCGGCGTGCACCGCGAAGAACTCCCCGGCTCCCCCGAGGCGGGCGACGAACGCATCGCACTCTTCCGCATCGACGGGTCCCTGTTCTTCGGAGCAGCCGAACGCCTCATCGACCGCATCAACGAACATCAGGGCATCGAAGTCGTGATCGTGCGCCTCTCGCAACTGCACGTGATCGACGCGACGGGCGCGCACACCCTCACCGAGCTCATCACCGCCCTCGAACGCCGCGGCGTGACGGTGATCATCAAGGGCATCCGCCCCGAACACCGGGATGTGCTGCAGCGGCTCGGCGTGATCCGCTCGCTGCGGCATCCGAACCACCTGTTCGAAGAACTCGGGCCAGCAATCGAGCATGCCCGCTCGCACATCAGGCGCGCAGAGCTGGCGCGCTAACTCGGCCTCTCGCTAGGCCGCTAAGCCGCTAGCCAGTTCGCGCGCTAGTTCAGCGCCGGCGTCGCCTTGTTCTTAGCGACCTCAGAAACCCACAGCCCACTGTCTTTCACGATGCGTTCTTGAGTGTCGTAGTCGACGCGAACAATGCCGAAGCGCTTGGAGTAGCCGTAGCCCCACTCGAAGTTGTCGAGCAGCGACCACACGAGATACCCCTGCAGGTTCACCCCGCGCTGCATCGCTCGGTGCGCGGCCGTGAAATGCCGGTTGAGATAGTCGACCCGGTCGGCATCGTGCACCCGACCATCCGTTACCTCGTCGTCAAACGCGGCACCGTTCTCGGTGATCATCAACGGCAGGTCAGGGAATCGCTCGCTCAGATCAACCAGCAGATCCTCAAGACCGTCGGGCGCGATGTTCCAGTTCATGGCCGTATACGGGCCCGCCTGCGGCAAGAACTCGACATTACGGCTGCCCGGCCACGCGGAACCGCCCATGTCTTTGTGACCGTCGTTCATCGCCCGCTCGCTCACGCCATCCCACATCTTCACCGTGACCGTCGAGTAGTAGTTGACGCCCAAGAAATCGAGGGGCTGATGGATGGTCGCCAGATCGCCCGCGTGAACGAACGACCAATCGGTCACCTCGCTCGTGTCGGCAATGAAGTCATCGTCGTAACGACCGAGCAGCATCGGGCTCGTGAAAGCGCGATTCGCGAGCGCATCAATGCGACGCTTGGCCTCGGCATCCTCACCGCGAATCACGTGAAAGTTGAGCGTCGCCGACACCTGAGGCGAATTCGTGGCGGCCTCACGGATGCGCGGCACGGCCATTCCGTGGGCCAGATTGAGGTGGTGCACCGCGGCCAGCGCGTCGGCATCACTTGTGCGACCGGGCGCGTGCGAGGCCGAACCGTACCCCAAGTAGGCCGAGCACCAGGGCTCGTTGAGGGTCGTCCACGTGTGCACGCGATCGCCCAGGGCAGTGGCGGCGAGCTCGGCATATTCGGCGAACCACATGGCAGTATCGCGCTCAGGCCAGCCGCCCTCATCCTCAAGTTCTTGCGGCAAATCCCAGTGATACAGAGTAGCGATGGGGCGGATGCCGCGGCTCAGCAATCCGTCGACAAGACGCGAGTAGAACGACACTCCCTCCGGGTTGATCGGCCCTTGCCCGCCCGGCTGAAAGCGCGGCCACGAAATGGAGAAACGGTAGGCGTCCAAGCCAAGCTCGGCCATGAGATCGAGGTCGGATTCGAGCCGGTAGTAGTGGTCGTCGGCAACATCGCCGGTGTCGCCGTTCCAGGTCTTGCCCGGGGTGTGGCTGAAGGTATCCCAGATAGATTCGGTGCGCCCGCCATCACGCGCAGCGCCCTCCACTTGATACGCCGCCGTCGCGGAGCCGACGATGAAGTTCGGCGGAAAAACGAGACCAGAATCGCGGTAATCGGAGTTCATCTTGCAACCCTAAGACCGGGAGCTTCGATTTGGCCGAAACTATCCCGAGGTTACGTCAAGAAAAAACTAGAGCGCCGCGGGGTCTTCGAGGAGCGCAGCGAAAGCGAGCTCGGCCGCGCCGATCATGAGCAGGTCTGCACCAAGTTGAGCCGGCACAATCTGCACGCCCTCGAACGATGCTTCGAGCGACTGGCTGCGCACGCGCTCAATCAAAAACTCGGGATCAAACGCGAAGATGGACGCCAAGAAACCGCCGAGCACAATCACTTCAGGATTCAATACATTCACTGCGTTGCGCAGCGACGTGCCGAGCGACAGCAGCTGTCGGTGCACGAGCGCGCTCACCGCAGGATCCGTGGATTCGCGCAGTGCAGCATCCAGAGTTTCGGAATCGACGTTGGTGAGGCCAAGAGCGTGCAGCAGGTCGGCGCGGTTCACTTCGGTCTCGAGGCTGCCCTCTTCGCGCGTGCCTTTCTCGGCAGCCCCGTTCTCGACGCGAACGTGGCCAAACTCTCCCGCATAGCCGGCACGACCGGTGAGGGGCCGCCCGCCGCTGATGATGCCGCCACCGATACCGCTGGCACCACCATTGAGGTAGATGAGGTCATCGATGTTGCGGCCGGCGCCGTAGATGTGCTCGCCGAGCGCACCCACACTCGCGTCGTTGGCCGTGGAGACGGGGTAACCGGTTGCTTCAGCAAGCAGTTCGCTCACGGGTTCATCGCGCCAGTGAAGGTGAGGCGCCCAGCGCACGAGGCCGTCTTCGACGCGCACCAGACCAGGAGCAGCAACGCCGATCCCCACGATGCGCCCCGTCGTTTCGTACTCGCCCCGCAAGCTTTCGATGATCACGCTGGAGATCTTGACGAACTGCGAAACAGTCGGCGGCTCCTCCGTCTCATAGCGGATGCGCTTCAAGAGCGAACCGTCGAGCCCTACGACCCCGACGGTGATGGCGTCGATCTCGGGGTTGACCGCAATGGCCACCGTGCGAGCATCCGCGTTCACCATCGGCGACGGGCGACCGACCTGCCGAGTGGGATCTGGCTCACTTTCGTACGCCAAACCCAACTCGGTAAGTTCGGCCACGAGCGCCGCAATAGTCGAGCGGTTGAGCCCCGTCTGCGAGGTCAACTGTGAGCGGCGCTGCGCCCCACGATGAAGCAGGGTCAGCACGCGCGACAGATTGTGCCGCCGAGTGCGATCGCCGCGCCCTCCCGTGCCGGTCGGCGACGGCAGCGACGACGAGGGCGGGGTGTTCTGGTTCACGGGCGGTTCCACTCGGTTGGCAATAAAACGTTGATGCTAAGACTAGCGACGTCCGGCGCGACGCTTGCTCATGACATCGAATGCCACGGCAAGAAGCAGCACGAGTCCCTTGATCGTTTGCTGCCAGGCGGCATCCACCGACAGGATCGACAAGCCCATGTTGAGCACACCCATAATGAGCGCGCCGATCACAGCACCGATGACCGTACCGACACCGCCGGTGACAGCCGCGCCACCAATGAAGACGGCAGCAATGGCATCCAGCTCGAAGCTCTGACCGGCGGATGCCACAGCACCACCAGCACGCGCCGTCGTGACGACCCCGGCGAGACCCGCGAGCACACCCATGTTGACGAAGACGAAGAAGTTGATCCACGAGGTCTTCACACCACTCATCTGCGCGGCGAAGAGGTTGCCACCGATCGCATAGACGTGACGACCGAAGACGGTCTGGTTCAGCACGAACGTGAAGAGCAGAATCAATACGGCCAAGATAATCAGGATGATCGGGGTTCCGCGGTAGGCGGAGAGCTGGAAGGTGAGCGCCAAGATCACGATCGCCGCAACACCGTTCTTGATCCAGAACGATGCACTGCGCTCTACGGGAAGGTCGAGCTTGCGCTGCTTGGCGCGAGTACGGATCTGCTGAGTGATCAGCATTGCCACCGCTAGAACCCCCAACACGATTGTGAGGATGTCGCGGCTGCCGCGACCTTCACCAATCGTGCCGAACAGCTCGGGCAGCCACCCGCCACCGATCGCGTTGAACTCACCAGGAAGAGCGTTGATCGTGCCGCCCGTGAGGAACACGAGCGTGAGACCGCGGAACAACAGCATGCCCGCGAGCGTGACGATGAAGGCCGGGATGCCGACGAAGGCCACCCAGAACCCCTGCCATGCTCCGACCGCTGCGCCGAGCAGAATCGAGATGATGACGGCGGCCCACCAGGGCAGCCCCCACTGGCTCATCGATATTGCGGCCACCGCGCCCACCATGGCCACGACAGAACCCACCGAGAGGTCGATGTGTCCCGCGATAATCACGATGACCATGCCCACGGCGAGAATCAGCACATAGGCGTTCTGCTGGATGAGGTTGTTGAGGTTTCCGGGCAGCAGGAGCCGACCATCCGTCAACACTTGGAACAGGATGACGATGACGGCGAGCGCAGCGAGGATGCCGTACTGACGCAGGTCAACCTGCATCTTGGGCAGTTTACGAGTGGGGGTTGTGGTGCTCATCGGGTTAGTCCTTTCCCGCGGTCATCAAGTGCATGAGTCGTTCTTGGGTAGCGTCGGCGCGATCGACCTCGCCGGTGATGGTGCCTTCGGAGATCGCATAGATGCGGTCGCAGAGTCCGAGAAGCTCCGGTAGTTCTGAGGAGATCACGACGACCGCTTTACCCTGGCGGGCGAGGTCGTTGATGATTCCGTAGATTTCGTACTTGGCACCGACATCGATGCCGCGCGTGGGTTCGTCGAGAATCAGGATGTCGGGGCCCGAGAACATCCACTTGCTCAAGACAACCTTTTGCTGGTTGCCGCCCGAGAGGTTGCCCGCGAGCACCGATACGTTCGGAGTTTTGATGTTCATTTGGCCGCGGTAGCCCTCGGCGACTTTGTTCTCCGCGAAACGATCGACGATGCCGAAGCGCGAGAGCTTCGAGAGCGCTGCCGCTGAAATGTTGACGGCGATGCTGCCGATCAGGTTGAGGCCGAAGTGTTTACGGTCTTCGGTGGCGTAGGCGATGCCGTGGCCGATCGCCTCGCTGACAGTCTTGACCGAGATTTCTTTGCCCGCTTTGAAGGCGGTGCCGCTGATGTGGCTGCCATAGGAGCGACCGAAGATGCTCATCGCGAGCTCGGTGCGCCCCGCGCCCATCAGCCCGGCGAACCCGACGATCTCGCCTGCCCGCACTGAGAACGACGCGTTCTCAACAACCTTGCGGGTCGTGTCGACCGGATGATGCACCGTCCAGTTCTCTACCCGGAACAGTTCATCGCCAATCTCGGGCGTGTGCGGCGGGAACATGCTGTCGAGGTCGCGGCCGACCATCGCGCGAATGATGCGCGCTTCCGTGGCATCCGCTTCCTTCATCTCGAAGGTTTCGATGGTTTGGCCATCGCGAATGATGGTGACGGTATCCGCAATGCGGCGAATCTCTTTGAGCTTGTGCGAAATGATGATGCACGTGATGCCCTGACCGCGAAGACTGTTGATGAGGTCGAGCAAGTGTGCCGAGTCTTCATCATTGAGGGCCGCGGTGGGCTCATCCAGAATCAGCAGCTTCACTTGCTTAGAGAGAGCCTTGGCGATCTCTACAAGCTGTTGCTTGCCGACACCGAGTTCGAGCACGGGCGTGCTGGGTAGTTCGTCGAGACCGACGCGCGCGAGCAACATCGTTGCTTCGCGATTGGTCTTGGGCCAGTCGACAACACCGCGCGTGGCGATCTCGTTGCCGAGAAAGATGTTCTCTGCAATAGAGAGGTAGGGGCTCAACGCGAGCTCCTGGTGAATGATGACGATACCGTCGGCCTCAGAATCATTGATCGACCGGTAGGCGGTCTCGTGATTCTCAAAGGTGATGCTGCCGCCATAGCTGCCGACGGGATAGACCCCGCTCAGCACCTTCATGAGGGTTGATTTGCCGGCGCCGTTTTCGCCGCAAATGGCGTGCACGTGTCCGCGCTCGACCTCGAGGCTTACGCCGTCGAGGGCACGAACACCGCCGCTGAAGTCTTTTGTGATCTGGTTCATGCTGAGGATGGCAGTCATGAGTGTGCTCCGCTCGCAGTGACTTTCGGGGGACGGCTACTGTGCCGTCCCCCGAAAGTCGAATCGTATTACTGGGATCTAGCCGGGGCTAGAGTCCTACGTCTGAGGCCTTCAGGAATTCGGAGTCGATGAGCTTCGACTGCACGTCATCCTTCACCACAACCTCCGGCGCGATGAGGAACGCGGGAACAACCTTTTCACCGTTGTCGTACGTCTCGGTGTCGTTGATCTCCGGCTCCTCGCCGTTCATGATTGCCTCTATGAAGCCGAAGACGACGTTGCCCAGCTCGCGGGTGTCCTTCCAGACCGTCATCGACTGTTCCCCAGCGAGGATGTTGACGACGCTAGCCTTGTCGGCATCCTGACCGGTCAAGAGAGGCCAGTCGGTGCCTGCGGTGTAACCAGCGCTGCGAAGCGAAGCGGCAATACCCTGAGCGAGGCTGTCGTTGGGAGAAAGAACGACGTCGATCTTCTCGCCGCCGGTGTAGAACGAACCTAGGCGGTTGTCGAGTTCGGACTGAGCCGAGTCAGACTTCCAGCCGAGAATTCCGATGCTTGCCCAGTCATCGTTGCTCGCCGGAGCCTTGCCCGAGGGAACAACCAGCTGGCCGTTCTCTACATAAGGAAGCAAGACATCCCACGCGCCGGAGAAGAAGAACTTGGCGTTGTTGTCGTCGGGGCTACCGGCGAAAGGCTCAAGGTTGAACGGGCCTGCACCATCGGCTAGTCCGAGCTGTTCTTCAATGAACTCACCCTGAAGCTGACCAACCTTGTAGTTGTCGAACGTCGCGTAGTAGTCGACGTCGGGGGTGCCGTTGATCAGGCGGTCGTAAGCAATGACCGTGATGTCCTGTGCTTTCGCGTCGGCGAGCACGGGAGCAAGGAGCTCTCCGTCGATTGCCGCGATGACGATAACGTCGACGCCGGAAGCGATCTGGTTCTGAATCTGGCTGATCTGAGTGTCGGCCTTGTCATCCGCGTACTGCAGGTCGGCCGAGTAACCGGCGTCTTCGAGCTGAGCTTTGAGGCCTTCGCCGTCGTTGATCCAGCGTTCAAGGCTGCGGGTAGGCATCGAGATACCGACGCTACCGAGGCTGTCTCCTCCGCCTGCTGCTCCACTGCTGCAGGCGGCGAGCCCGAGGGTCATCACGGTCGCTGCTGCGGCCGCAATTATCTTCTTCATTGACATCGTGTTGTCCCTTTCAAATGTGATTGCCGGGCAACAAGCCGGCCACACGGGGGTTTGACCGGCCGAGGCTTGGCTGCGGTCCTCACGAGAGAGACGAAGAGCACGGGCCGGATTACCAGCGCCGTGGAGCGCTACTTCGTTGTATCGCGAGGGGCAGCGGTAAGCGCCCCGTTTTGTTGATAGAGCGAACTTATATTGCTTCATACGTTGAATGCAACAACTTTCGGAAAGTTTCGCCAAATTGATGCCTCAAGTCAGTAAATACGTGGATTTTGTTTTGCTCTCGGAGATTGACGTCTCAGCGTTATCGAAGTATGTTGTTCTCAATAACTTATTGCCAATGCTGTCAACGGAGAGCCTCAATGCCTACACAACCCACCCCCGCCGACAAGTTCTCCTTCGGGCTCTGGACTATCGGCTACAACGGAGCCGACCCCTTCGGAGGCCCAACCCGCGCCCCTCTCGATGTCGTTCACGGCGTTGAAAAGCTCGCCGAGCTGGGCGCCTACGGTCTCACCTTCCACGACGACGACCTCTTCGCTTTTGGATCCACGGATGCCGAACGCCAGAAGCAGATCGACCGCCTGAAGCAAGTTCTCAGCGATACCGGGCTCATCGTGCCGATGGTCACCACCAACCTCTTCAGCGCTCCCGTCTTCAAAGACGGCGGCTTCACCTCCAACGACCGCGGCGTACGTCGCTTTGCTATGCGCAAGGCAATGCGTCAGCTCGAACTCGGTGTTGAGCTTGGCGCCAAGACCTTCGTCATGTGGGGCGGCCGCGAGGGCGCGGAGTACGACTCCGCCAAAGACGTGCGTTCCGCCCTGGAGCGCTACCGCGAAGCTCTCAACCTGTTTGGTGACTATGTCACCGAAAAGGGCTACGACATCCGCTTCGCTATTGAGCCCAAGCCCAACGAGCCCCGCGGCGATATCTTGCTGCCGACTGTTGGACACGCCATTGCGTTCATCGAGACCCTTGAACGCCCTGAACTGTTCGGCGTGAACCCCGAAGTTGGCCACGAGCAGATGGCTGGCTTGAACTTCACTTCGGGCATCGCTCAGGCGCTGTACCAAGACAAGCTGTTCCACATTGACCTCAACGGCCAGCGCGGAATCAAGTACGACCAGGACCTCGTCTTCGGTCACGGCGACCTGCACAACGCGTTCTCGCTCGTCGACCTGCTCGAAAATGGCGGGCCCGACGGCGGCCAGAGCTACACGGGCCCGCGTCACTTCGATTACAAGCCGAGCCGCACCGAAGACGAGTCCGGCGTGTGGGATTCGGCTGCCGCCAACATGCGCACCTACCTGCTCCTCAAGGAGCGCGCGGCAGCCTTCCGCGCCGACCCCGATGTGCAAGAAGCCCTCGAAGCAGCGCGCGTCTTCGAACTGGCCGAGAACACTCTCGGCGAGAATGAAAGCTATGACGACCTGCTGGCAGACCGCGCCTCGTACGAAGACTTCGACTACGAGGCCTACTTCAACGGCAAGGGCTTCGGCTTCGTTCGTCTGCAGCAGCTCGCAACCGAGCACCTCATGGGCGCCCGCTAAATGACCCTCGTCGCGGGGATCGACTCCTCAACCCAGTCCTGCAAGATCGTGATCGTGGATGCCGCGACTGGTGCGCTCGTGCGTACCGGCCGCGCCTCCCATCCGGCCGGCACCGAGGTTGATCCGAACGCCTGGTGGGTGGCCCTCAACGAGGCCATCACCGAAGCGGGTGGATTGGATGACGTCTCCGCGATCTCGGTCGGTGGCCAACAACACGGCATGGTCGTGTTGGATGCCGCCGGCCGGGTCATCCGCCCAGCTCTGCTGTGGAACGACACCCGCTCCGCTGCCGCGGCCGATGCCCTCAGCACGGAGTTTCCCGACCTCGCGGAGCGCACCGGCTCGAAGCCGGTTGCCTCGTTCACGTCGACGAAGCTGCGCTGGTTGCGCGATGCCGAACCCGAGAACGCTGCGCTTGTTGCCGCCGTGTGCCTGCCGCACGACTGGCTGACGTGGCGTTTGCGCGGCTTCGGCCCCGAGAATCCTGAACTGACGGAGCTGGTCACCGACCGTTCCGATGCGAGCGGCACCGGCTACTTCAACTCGGTCACCAACGAGTACGATCTCGACGTTCTCGGTGCAGCCCTGGGCCGTGACGCCTCGGCGATCACCCTCCCCCGCATTGTTGCGCCCGGCGAATCTGCGGGAACGGTTGTCGCCCCGCTCGCGGCGACGACCGCCATTTCAGTAGCATGCGGCGCTGGTGATAACGCCGGAGCCGCACTGGGCCTCGGAGCCCGCGCTGGCGACGTCGTGGTGTCGATCGGCACGAGCGGCACCGTTTTCGCTGTCGCAACCACGCAGATCCCCGACTCCAAGGGCACCGTGGCCGGCTTTGCGGACGCCAGCGGCAACTTTCTCCCGCTCGTCGCCACCATGAACGCCGCGCGCGTGCTCGACAGCACTGCCGCTCTCCTCGACGTGGACCACAACGAACTTGGCGCCCTCGCGCTCGAGTCCGAACCCGGCGCCCACGGCCTCGTTCTTCAGCCCTACTTCGAAGGCGAACGAACCCCCAACCTGCCGGATGCCACAGCAACCCTGTTCGGCATGACACTGGCCTCCACGACCCGGCCGTCACTCGCGCGCGCCGCCATCGAGGGACTGCTGTGCGGTCTCGCGGATGGCCTCGACGCTCTCGTGCGCCAGGGAGTCACCGCCGAGCGCATCCTCCTCATCGGTGGAGCGGCGCAGAATCCGGCCGTCTCAACGATCGCGTCGCAGGTCTTCGCCGTGCCGGTTGTGGTCCCCGAGCCCGGAGAGTACGTCGCCCTCGGTGCCGCAGCTCAGGCGGCGTGGGTGCTCGACGGCACGCGCCCCGACTGGACAATCGCCACTGTCGCGGAGCCCGCATCCGACCACCGTCCCGTCATTCGCGAACAGTACGCGCGCTACGCCGACTAGCCAGCGTCGCCTTCGTGCGCACTCAGCAACCCCCTGAGTAGCATCGCGAGTTGGTCGCGCTCATCGCCACCGAGCGACTCCAGTAGCCGTTCTTCGTTCTCGATGTGGGCGGCGAGCGCGCCTTCAATTACCTCGGCGCCGTGAGGCGTGAGAGCAACGCGAACAGTGCGACGGTTCTCCGGGTCAGTTTCGCGCGAGATGAGCCCCTTGGCCACGAGACGGTCGAGTCGATTGGTGATCGCACCCGAGGTGACCATCGCGCTGTCGGTGAGCGCGCCTGCGGTGAGCCCACGTGGTCCGGCATCCGTTCGCAGCAGAGTGGCGAGGATGTCGAACTCCCCCGGTTGCAGACCGTGCGCTTCGAAGACATCGCTTTGCGCCCGCTCGAGCAGCCGCGTGAGGCGCGAGAGCCGACCGAGCACGCCCATGGCGCTCACGTCGAGCCCGGGGCGCACGGTGGCCCACTGGGCAAGGATGCGGTCGACGCTGTCTGTCATGGCTTCTCGATCTTTCAACGTTGAACTATTTGACGGTTCCAGCATAACCCTCTAGATTGTTTAACGTTAAACTATTGAACATTGAGGACTCCAAATGCACTTGCGCGACACCCTCATCACCGCGATCGCACCCATCGCGTGGGGCACGACCTACATCGTCACGACCGAACTACTGCCCGACGGGCATCCACTGTTCGCCTCCCTCGTGCGCGCCCTCCCCGCCGGCCTGATCGCCCTCGCCCTCACGCGACAACTCCCGCAGGGTGCGTGGTGGTGGAAGTCACTCGTCCTTGGCGTGCTCAACATCGGGGCGTTCTTTCCCCTGCTCTTTATCGCCGCGTATCGACTGCCGGGCGGGGTGGCCGCCACCCTCGGCGCCGCCCAACCCCTCATCGTTGCGGTACTGATCGTCGTCATCCTGCACCAAAGCGCGCCCTGGCGGCTAGTCGCGTGGGGCCTCGTCGGAGCCCTCGGCGTAGCCCTCGTGGTGCTGCGCGCGAGTGCCCAGCTCGACACCATCGGCTTGATCGCCGGACTCGGCGGCACCGCATCCATGGCTCTCGGCGTAATCCTCTCTAAGCACTGGGGCAAGCCGCCCGCCGCCTCCGCACTCAGCTACGCAGGCTGGCTTCTCACCGCGGGCGGACTCTTCTTGCTGCCGATCACCCTGCTCGCCGAAGGCACTCCCGGCGGCGTCACCAGCCCCGCGATTGCCGGCTACACCTGGCTCGGAATCGTCGGCGGCATCGTGGCGTACACGCTCTGGTTCCGCGGTATTCGCATCGTGCCGATCACGTCGCTCGCCGTGCTCGGACTGCTCTCACCACTCACCGCCGCGCTGCTCGGTGCCCTGCTTCTCGGTGAACGTTTCAGCCCGCTTCAACTGCTCGGATTTGGGCTCGCTCTTACCGCCATTGTCGGGGCACAAATCCCACCCCGAAAGCCGTCTGTGGCACCTGCTGGCGAACGCCGCGACCGTCGAGACCAGTAAGTAATTGGTCTAGCAAAACGCCCAAAACCCCAGAAAACACCCCACGTCTTGAGGGGACAGACAGAACGTTCTGGTCAGCATTTATGCGGACTATTTCGAACGACACCCAAATGGGGGTCTACTACCCCGCTTCGGGGGCTTGCATGCTTCAGTAAGCAAGAACCGTAGAGAACCGTGGAACGAACTCCTGGGGGAGGATCAGATGTCAGAGCACGTCATACTGTTTGCTGGCCCCATGGGCGCCGGAAAGACAACTGCCATCCGCGCCCTCAGCGAGATCGAAGTCGTGAGTACCGAGGCCACGAATAGCGACCAAGCGGCCGCCGCCAAAGCCACCACGACCGTCGCTCTCGACTACGGAGAGATCAGCGTCAACGAGGCTGAAAAAGTTCGCCTCTACGGCGTTCCCGGCCAGAAGCGTTTCGACTTCATGTGGACGATCCTTGCCGAACGTGCTGAAGGCGTCATCCTGCTCGTCAATGCGGATGCCGAAAACCCGGTCGAGACCGCCATCGAGTACGTCAAAGAGTTCTTCGCTCTCTACGAGCGTGGCGGAATCGTCATCGGGCTCACCCGCGCCGACCTCGTGCCCACCGCCCTCATTGAGGAATACGCGAACGCACTGGCCGACGAAATGCCCGACGTCATGATTCCCGTCTTCACGGTAGATGGCCGCTCCAACGCCGACATGACCGTGCTACTGATGACTCTCGTTGCCAACGTTGAGCTCAAGCAGGCGATCGCGCCAACACTTTCTAGGAGGGCACGATGAGCATCGTCACCCACCTTGACCCCAAGTACATCTCCCGAGGCGAACTCGCTCTCGGTGGACTCCGCAGTCTTGCCCCGTCTCTTCGCTATGCCTCGCTCCTCACGGAGGATGGATTCAGCGTCGTGAACGTGGAGGGAAAAGAATTCGATAGCAATCGTTTCGCGAGCATGGCCAGTTCGACCCAGGCTCTCGCCGATGCTGTCGCTCGAGAATTGCGACTCGGAGACAACGAGTTCGTTATCGTCGCGGCCGAACAGGGCCACGTCGTTCAGGTGCGAGTCGAAGATCACCCGCTGGTACTCGCAGCCCTGTTCACCGACAAAGCCACCATCGGCACGTCACTGACCGCCGCGCGGCGCACCGCGCGAAGGCTCAACACCCTGCTGATGGCAAAGTAAAACCAAACCCGTTACCCGCACCACCCGAATAACCAGAGCACGCACCACCCGAATAACCCGCAGTAGGACCAGGAACTACGAACAGGTGTGATCACCGTCTAACCCGCAGATCATTTCCTGACTCGAGGATTTTTACCCGAAAAAGCTTGACCGCAATGCACCCTCGGCATTGCATCAGAATTCACGCAGGAGGCGTGAAGATGACTACTTACACAACAAATATCCCCGCCGGCTGGTACCCCGACCCGCTTGGCCTCCCTCAGCTGCGCTGGTGGGACAACCACACGTGGACCGACGAGATCTCTGGAGCACGCGCACCGCTCGTGCACCAGCTGGTCGACGTCGAATTTGCCGACCCGACCGAGGTCGAGTTCGACGAAGAACCTCAACGCGTCGCCGCCTCCACGCCGACCGCCCGCGAGACGACACCCGAGCCCAACCTTGCCAGTACGCTCCGCGAGCTTGAGGCACCGTTGGCCGAGACCGCCGTCGATTCCGCGAGCGCTGGAGACCCCACCGTGGGCTACCGCGACAGCGACGACGACTCTGACCTCACCGCCATCACCTCGGAGTGGGCCCAGGTTGCTGAAGCCATCAAGATGGCCGCAAGTAGCGCTCAGCCGACCGTTCTTGCCATCACCTCGCCCAGCTTCCCGATGCTCGTTATCGACGTTTCGGAGCGCGCGTACTGGTGGAAGGCCGAACTGGCTGACTTTCCGATGTTCCCCACCGACATCAGCATCCGCACCCACGTTCGCGAAGAAGTCATCATGCCCACCGGCGCTGGCTTCGACCTGAACCCGTTGCTGTGGATGATCGGCACCACCGGCTACGCTCACGCTGCCGCTCCGTGGCTCACCGACGGCGCTCGTTACCGTCTGCGCCGCTGGCCCAACATGACGAGCCTCCCGCACGATGCAGACCAGCTGCGGATGACATCCATCCTCAGCCACGCTCCGTTGTCGGCAAAGGAACTCTCCGCCATCGCCGAAACCGAGCAAGTCGCAGCGAACTCACTGCTCGCCGCGCTCAGCCTCATGAACATCCTGCGGGTACTCCCGGGCGCTACCAGCGACGAAATGGGCGCTCCGGCACCCGCACCCGCCCCGCGCGGTTTCTTCGCTCGCTTGCGCGGCCGCCACACCAAGTAGTTCGCACCGTCTTTACGATTTCCAGCCGAGCGGGCGGGTGAGTTACCCGACTCGCCCTCTCGGCTGAATAATCCTTGCCTTCGGATGCATCGCGCTTAGGCTGTACGAATGATCGCGTTGCCGTTGACCTCCGCCCAGTTCGCACGCTGGGCCATCGCTGCCTTTCTGAGCTCCGCCCTCCTCGGAGCCAACCAGTACCTATTTGGCAGCTACGGCGCAATCGGCACACCTCCGGCAGAGTTTCCAGTCTTAGTCACCGTCGTTGGTGCCGCTGTCGGAGTTTTTGCGATCGTGCTTCTCGCGTTCGCCGCTGTCATGACAGGGTTCGCGATCTTAGCCGCATGGAGCACTCGTTCACAGCTGGCGCGAGAGGCCACCGCAGAGACGGTCGAGGACCGCCGCTACACGCTCGATCCGTCGGCGACCGCGCCGCTCTCGCGTCGAACGCGATTGCTGATTAGCGCCGGTGCCGTCCTGGCAATGATGGCCGTAGTCACGATCGGAATCCTGAATATTTACATCTGGAACCCGCTTGCCAAGGCACCCGGGCTCACGCTCGACGAAATCTACGCCGCCATGACCGCAGCGGGAGAACTCGGGCCCGACCCATTGCCGTGGATTTGGGCTATCTTCTGGGCCCTCGTCGCACTCGCTTTCGCAGGCCTCACGGCGTTGCCCACTTTCGCGAACATCATCACCATTCGCGGGATGCTCATCATCAATTTTGTAATTCTGAGCGTTGCGATCTTCTTCCACTGGTTTGCCGGCTTCTCCATGGGCATGGGACTCGCCGACACCTTCTTCGTGAGCGGTGCGGATGCGGCAGGCCCCGGCATGCTTCTCAGCATCGCCGGGCAACTCTTTGCGGTCGCCGCGCTCTTCCTTGCTATCGCCCCGAAACGCACAAACGCGGGCCGCCTGCCGGAGCAGACGACCCGCGTCGTAACGAACTAGCTAGCTTTCGCTGAGCCTCTTAGCTGTGAACCGCAGCAAGGGTGCGGCGGTCGTCGAGCAGCTGAGGCCAGAGCTTGCGGCGGTCGCGCACAACGAAGCCACGAGCGATGAAGCGGTCCTTGCCGTCAAAGCGGGGCTCGTACATTGAACGACCGTGCATGGCGCGCAGGTTGTCGAGCATGAGCAGGTCGCCCGGCTGAAGAACGTGAGCGTCGCGGTGCTCGATGTAGGTTTCGACAACCTTGGCGAGCAGTCGCTGAGCTTCTGCCGTGATGCCGTGCATGAGGTCCTGGTCAACCAGAATGTACGGGTCGTCTTCTGGCCCACGCAAGATGGGGAACGGCCCGCGTACGTCATCCGGGTTCGGAATGTACGGCTGGAACGACTCGTCGATCGTGGTGGCCCACAGCGGCTGGCGCAGCTTGGCCACCTCTTCAGGAGTCATGTTTGCCACCAGCTTGCGACCCGAGAAAGCGTAGGTCTTGGCGTTCTCGTCGCCGCGAAGGGCACCGAGGATGACGTAGTCAGGCTTGAAGTCAGAGAAGCACTGCTCGGTGTGAGCTTCGAGCTCCACCTTCGAGCCCTGCGACTGCTGAGTTACAGCAAGCTTGGGGTTGGGGACCATGTCTTGGATGAGGTGGCCGTTGCCCTCTGCCTCGTAAGCAACCATGCTTCCGAGAAGGTGGGCAAGCATTCCCATTTCTTTTGCAAAAACGGTGCCAGCGCCGAGGCCGCTCTTGTTGTTCAGCGGGGTGTCTGTGAGGTCTTCATCGACGTACAGGCCACGCACAACCATGATGCCGGCTTCAGAGCCAACCTCAGCAAAATTCAGAACAGCGGCACGGACCTCTTCAGGCAGGCTGAAAGCCGCAGCGAGAGCCTGGCGACCGAAGTCATCCGGGTTCTCGTTAGGGTGCGCGGTAATGCGCTCAGCAGCGGTACGAATCTCAGCAGCCATGGCGGCGTCGACAGTGAAAAGGCTCGATTGGAGCTCGTGAACGGTAATGTCGCTCTCCTTGCTTCGTGCGCTGCGCAAGCTGTTGCTCTTGGTGGCCCTGGGAAGGCGCAGTCGCGGACGTTGTCTCCATAGGGAAGACACTTCATAAATTACACCCTCCGCCCCCTAAAACACGAGGATTGCGGGGTCGGCGGGGCCGTGCACAGCAAAAATGTAGCTACGTCATAGGTGATTCGCGGTTGCCCAATCTCGCGCTAAGATTGACCGGCCAGCGGGAGTGGTGAAATTGGTATACACGCAGGATTTAGGTTCCTGTGCTTTCGAGCGTGCGGGTTCAAGTCCCGCCTTCCGCACAACACACAACACACAGCACACGGCGTTCAACGCCCGGCAGCGAGCGCACAGAAAAGGCGCACGCCAAGCTTTCGCTCCTCGTGCGCCTCTTCCAGACCTGATTCCCGGCTAGTGAGCTGTTGCCACTTCTGCGGCGACTTCCGACGTCACCACCGTCTTACCGATCGCGCTCCCGGTTTCCACTAGTGCGTGGGCGGCCCGCAGTTGCTCGGCGTTCAGCGGACTAAACGTGCGGGTGAGCGTGGTGCGAATCTCGCCAGCATCCACCAGATCAGCCACTTCGTCCAGCAGCTCGTGCTGAAGCACCATGTCGGCGGTGTGCTGAGCGGAGCGAGTGAACATGAGCTCCCAGTGCCAGCTGAGAGCCTTGCCCTTGAGCGACAGCAGGTCGAGACCAGCCTCGTCGTCAATGGCCACGATCTCACCAAAGGGCTTGATCAGCTCGACGATCGCGGGCAGGTTCTTGCCGGTCTGCGACGTGAATACCCAGTCCACACCCTCGGGAGCGACCGCGGCGACGTTAGCCGCAAGGTCACCCCGGTGAATGACGACGACATCCGCGCCGAGGTCCGTTACCCAAGCACTGGTTTCTTCGCGCGACGCGGTGGCGATTACCCGCACACCCGTGAGCTTCTTGGCGAGCTGAATGAGCACCGAGCCCACTCCCCCAGCGGCCCCCAGAACCAACAAGGTTCCTGTGCTGTCCTTACTGAGCTTCAGCTTGTGAAAGAGCGCTTCGTAGGCCGTGATGGTCGTAAGCGGCATCGCTGCGGCTTCGGCATGGCTCAGGCTCGACGGCTTGCGACCCACAATGCGCTCATCAACGTGGTGCATACGCGAGTAGGTGCCGGGGCGCGTAATGTCTCCGGCGTACCACACCTCGTCGCCCGGCTGAAAAAGAGTGACGTCGGGGCCGACTGCGGCGACAACGCCAGAGGCGTCCCAGCCAAGAACCCGATCAGCGACTTCTCCACCAGCGCGCACCTTCACATCAACGGGGTTTACCGAAACAGCAACGACTTCTACCAGGATGTCGTGGCCGGTCGGGGCGTCAACGGTCAGTTCGGTGTCGACCAGACTTCCTTCGGTCTCAATCGATCCGCCGGTGCGAGTGACGACGGCGGGGGCTTTCGAGCCGATGCTGAAGTGGGAGGGGGCTGACGAGTTCACTGGGGGTCCTTTGCATGGTCGCTAACGTGTAGCCCTCACGCTAAACCCGCCCTAGTGGTGACCCGCAAGGGAGGCAAGTTACCCCGAGGTAAGTGCTAGACGAGCGCTTGCGCTGACTCAGCGTGCGCTTTCTTGGTGCGCGCGTTCTCGGTGCGCGCCGACTCAGTTCGCTGAGCGTGCTCGAGTTGCGATTCGGCCCACACACGCAGCGCTTCGAGGGGCACGCCTGCTTCGCGCCCGAGTGGCGTGAGCGAGTATTCAACGCGCAAGGGAACTTCGGCAAAGACCGTGCGGTCAACGATTCCGTAGTCTTCGAGCTTGCGCAGGGTGCTCGTGAGCACCTTAGGCGAGATGCCATCGAGGTGACGCTGCAGCTCGCCGAAACGCAACTCGCCGCCCAGCAACGCTCCGATTGCGAGCGCGGACCACTTACTGGCGACGACATCCAGCAGATCGCGGCAGGGGCAGGTGGCGGAGAAAACGTTGCCGACATGAACGTGGTCGTGATCGTGACTCTGGTCGAGACTCATGGTGCCCTTTCGATAGTTACTATCTCTAGGATAGCAATGGAGCCCGAGTTCGGCGAGATCCGGGGGTATTCCCCACAGCGAAGCCCCCTCAGCACCCGTTACTCTGTGAGATACATAGCTACTGTCGCCGACTACGCGCACCTAGCCGACGATTCTGGAGAACCTCTTGGTAGGCACAGCCCTCATACCGTGG
This sequence comes from Salinibacterium amurskyense, assembly GCF_002797685.1. Classification (GTDB taxonomy): domain Bacteria; phylum Actinomycetota; class Actinomycetes; order Actinomycetales; family Microbacteriaceae; genus Rhodoglobus; species Rhodoglobus amurskyensis. Next base: position 573,755 of record NZ_PGFH01000002.1, on the reverse strand, counting down.
CTCGATCCCCAAAACCTGATCACCGGGTTCGGGGCATTCGCGCTGCTCGGCGTTGCCCTCATTGTGTTCTCCGAGACCGGGCTTCTCGTGGGATTCTTCCTCCCCGGCGACACCCTCTTACTCATCACAGGTGTTCTCACCTTTGCCGGCGTCATCGAGTTCGACATCTGGTGGGTCTGTTTGGCCATCAGCCTTGCGGCGTTCCTCGGCGGAGAAGTCGGCTACCTCATCGGACATAAACTCGGCCCTAAAGTGTTCGAACGCAAAGAAACCGGGCTCTTCAGCGTGGAAAATGTGCGCCGCACCAACGCCTTCTTCGCCCGCTTCGGCGGCGCAGCGGTCATCCTCGCTCGCTTCGTTCCCATCGTGCGAACCTTCGCCCCCGTCGCCGCTGGCGTCGGCCACATGGACTACCGCAAGTACTCGCTGTACAACGCGATCGGTGCTCTCACGTGGGGCTCCGGGCTCACCTTCGGCGGGTACCTTCTGGGCTACATCCCGTGGCTCAGCGATTTCATCGTTGAGTACATCGACCTCATTCTGCTCGCCGCCGTCACCCTCACGGTGCTGCCGACCGCGTTCCACTACTTCCGCTCGTCACACCAAGCGAAGAAGGCACGCGAAGCCGGCCAGCCGGATACGCTCAACGATGACGAGGCCGAGGCGCTCGCCCTCAAGCCCAAAGACTTCGACCAAAACCTCAACGACTAACTACGCCGCCGGATGCTCGGCACGAGCTAGCACTGAAAAGTTGGTTACTGCTCAGCGCAGGCTGCGAATGAAGCGCAGGTTACGGCTTCGGCGAACGCTTGCGAATAGCGGTAACGGCCTGCTGAGCTGCGCGACGCACCTCAATATCTTCATCCTTGACAAGGGCCGAAATTACTTCGACGTCGTCGAGAGATCCGACCGTGCCGAGGGCGCGAGCCGCGGAGGCGCGAACACGAGCAGTGTCGTCCTCGAGGAGCGCCACGAGTTCGTCGTGAGCATCGACGCGACGAGTAGCAACAACACGCGTGGCCATCTCGCGAACACGCCACGCTTGGTTAGTGAGAGCGGCGCGTACGGCATCCGCAGCACTGTCGTTCCAGGCGTGCAAGAGCGCACGCGTGCCCCACAGCTCGGGCCAGTACAGCACAGGAGCACCATCGAGGATGCCCTGAGCGTGCTCGCCACCGACGACGAGCAAGAACTCTTTACCCTCGTTGTTGCCCTCGATGAGGGAGACGGCGCGCTCGACTACGGTGTCTTCGCCGTGCCGCTCGCTGGCAGCCGTAATGCGGGCTGCAATAGGGAGAGCAAGGTCAACGGCGTGGGGATCATCATGTTCAGACACGCCTCAACCCTACGTTGTTGTGTCGCTCCGCTCGACCGCTGGCCTTTTACTGCTTGTCGCCGAGCAGTTGCGTGCGCACTACCGGCATGATCACCGCGAATGCTTGCGCTCGGTGACTGAGAGCATCCTTCTGGTCAGAAGTGAGATCTGCCGAGGTACCGGGCTGGCCGTCGGGGCAGAAAATCGGGTCGTAACCGAAGCCTTCCGAGCCACTGCGTTCGCGCGCCACGGTTCCCGGCCAGAGCGCGAGTTCCACGAACTCGTGCGGCTCGTCGCCGGGCACCACAAAGGCGGCAGCGCACGCGAACTGGGCGGCGCGGTGTTCCACACCCTCCATGTTCGTCAGCAGCAGTTCGAGGTTGTCGACGTCGTTGCGCGTTCCTGCATACCGAGCCGAGTGGATGCCGGGGGCACCGCCCAGCGCATCAACGCAGATTCCGGAGTCGTCTGCCAGCGCGGGCAACCCGGTGTGGGCAGCCGCGGCCCGCGCTTTGATGAGCGCATTGGCTTGGAAGGTGTCGCCGTCTTCGACAGGCTCGGGGCCGTCGTAGGCAACGAGTTCGAGCCCGTCGAGAGCGGGGCCGAGGATTCGGCGCAGCTCGGCGACCTTGTGAGCGTTGTGGGTGGCGAGAACAATGCGCATTGGCTAGTTGCCTGCTGCAGCGGAGCCGGGAGCGCCCTCGGCGAGTGAGGCAACCTGGAGGGCGGTGAGGTCGGCGGCTCCCCCGACGGCGAGGTCGAGCAGCGAGTCGAGTTCGCGGCGGTCGAAGGGTGCGCCTTCGGCGGTGCCCTGAACCTCCACGAAGAGACCACGGCCCGTGACGACAACATTCATGTCGGTCTCGGCACGAACGTCTTCGACATAGGCGAGGTCGAGCATGGGCTCACCATCGATGATTCCGACGCTCACGGCAGCCAACGAGTCAAAGAGAGCCCTCGAATTCTTTCCGATGAACTTCTTTTCACGGCCCCATTCGATGGCGTCGGCGAGAGCTACGTACGCACCCGTGATCGCTGCCGTGCGGGTTCCGCCGTCGGCCTGCAGTACGTCACAGTCGATCACGATGGTGTTTTCGCCCAGAGCCTTCATGTCGACGACAGCGCGCAGGCTGCGACCGATGAGGCGCGAGATTTCGTGGGTGCGACCGCCGACCTTGCCCTTGACGGCTTCACGGTCCATGCGGCTGTTCGTGCTGCGGGGAAGCATCGAGTACTCGGCGGTAACCCAGCCTTTACCCTTGCCCGCCATCCAGCGCGGAACGCCATTCGTGAAGGATGCCGTGCACAGCACCTTGGTCTTACCGAACGAGATCAGTGCGGAGCCTTCAGCCTGGTCGCTCCATCCGCGCTCGATCGTGACCTTGCGCAGTTCGTTATTTTCGCGGCCGTCGTGACGTGACATCTGTCTTCTCTCTCTCGGTGAAAACTGGGGTGGGGGTGGGCGCGAAAGCGGATTACTCGCCACCGGGGCGGCGGAGCATCCGAATCGCTAATCGAAGGTGGGGAGGCTAATCACGCCAGTGTCAAAAGTTTCGACGCGCACAATGTTGGGCCCCATGAACCGCGAGGCGAGGCGCGTGAAGCCGAGCTTGTCGGGCCCCGTGGCTTCGAAAGTGTGGCGGGCAGGTTCAGTGGAATTGCGCAGCAGGTTGTGGGCCACGAGCGTGCCGTACACGTCGTAGGCGGTCTCTTCGGCGCTCGAGACGAGTGTTACTTCGCGCCCCATGACGTACTGAATCGCCGCAGAAATGTGCGGGTAGTGCGTGCAACCGAGCACCAAAGTGTCGATTTCGGCGGCCTTGAGCGGTGCGAGATATTCCTCCGCCACGGCGAGCACTTCTGGCCCGGTCGTGACTCCCGCTTCAACGAACTCGACAAAGCGGGGGCAGGCCTGGGTGAATAATTCGATGTCGGATGCCGCAGCAAAGGCATCCTCATAGGCACGCGACTTAATCGTTCCCTCGGTGCCGATCACGCCGACGCGACGATTGCGGGTCTGACGTACTGCCGCCCTCGTCGCGGGCTGGATCACTTCGACCACCTCGATGCCGTAGGCCTCGGTGTAGCGCTCCCGGGCATCCCGCAGCATCGCTGCCGAGGCGGTATTGCACGCGATCACGAGCAGCTTCACGCCGTCGTCAACCAAGCGGTCCATGACTTCGAGGGCGTAGCGGCGAACATCCGCTATCGGCTTGGGTCCGTACGGTGAGTGAAGGGTGTCACCGACATAAACGATGGACTCGTGCGGCAACTGGTCGATGATGGCGCGGGCTACGGTGAGGCCGCCGACTCCGGAATCGAAAACGCCAATGGGTGCATCAGTCACGCCTTCAATCGTAGTGGTGGATGCCCGAAGACTCCCCGCCAACCGTGAGGGACTGTCGCGTACGCTGGTCGGGTGAGTACCGCTCTGCTAACAGACCAATACGAGCTGACCATGCTCGACGCCGCAATCGGCAGTGGCCGCCACGAACGCCAGTGCGTGTTCGAAGTGTTCGCCCGCCGCCTACCTGACAGCCGCCGTTATGGCATCGTGGCTGGCACCGGCCGCCTGCTCGAGCTGATCGAAGAGTTCCGCTTCGGTGACGAAGAGCTCGGCTTTCTGGCGCGCAATTCGATCGTGAGCCCCACGACCATCGACTGGCTTGCCAACTACCGCTTCACGGGAGACATCAGCGGGTATCGCGAGGGCGACGCCTACTTCCCCGGCTCCCCCGTGCTCACCGTCGAAGGCACCTTCGCCGAGGCAGTGCTGCTCGAAACTCTCGCGCTCAGCGTGCTGAACTACGACTCGGCCGTGGCATCCGCTGCGGCGCGCATGGTGTCTGCCGCCGGCGCGCGGCCCATCGCGGAGATGGGATCGCGGCGCACGGGCGAACGGTCGGCCGTGGCATCCGCTCGCGCTGCGTATATCGCGGGCTTCAGCGCGACCAGCAATCTCGAAGCAGGACGCAGTTGGGGCGTGCCGACGATGGGTACTGCCGCCCACTCGTTCACGCTGCTGCACGACTCCGAAGAAGAAGCTTTTCAGGCCCAGGTGGATGCGCTCGGTCCCTCGACCACGCTGCTCGTCGACACCTACGATGTCGAGAACGCCGTCGAGCTCGCAGTGAAGGTTGCCGGCACCGGGCTTGGCGCGGTGCGCATCGACTCCGGTGACCTCGCCACTCAGGTTGCGTCGGTTCGCGCTCAGCTCGATTCACTCGGCGCCACAAAAACTCGCATCACCGTCACGAACGATCTCGATGAGCACGCGATTGCTGCGTTGCGCGCCGCGCCCGTTGACTCGTTCGGCGTTGGCACCTCGGTCGTCACCGGTTCGGGATACCCGGCCGCCGGCATGGTCTACAAACTCGTCGCTCACCACAACGAAGCGGGCGAATGGGTGTCGGTTGCCAAGAAGTCCACCGCCAAGGCGACGGTAGGCGGCCACAAGGCGGCGATTCGCACGATGGAGAACGGTGTTGCGTCATCCGAACTGATCTATCAAACCGTGGATGCCCGGCCCGAGGTCGAGGGCCGCGAACTAATCGTGCCGCTCATGACCGCAGGAACGGCGGATGCTCAGTGGCTCGGTGATGGCGGAACGCTTGCTGCGCGTGATCACCGCGAGGATGCCATGGCCGAGCTGCCGCAGACTGCCTTCCGGCTTTCTCGCGGCGAGCCCGTGCTGCCCACGCTGTATCGCTAGGGCTTCATCTTTTCGTAAACGTCTTTGCAGGTTGGGCAGACCGGGAACTTCTCGGGGTCGCGACCGGGCGTCCACAGCTTGCCGCAGAGCGCACGGATCGGCTTGCCCGATAGCGCCGATTCCATGATCTTGTTCTTGGGGGCGTAGTGCGAGAAGCGCTCGTGGTCGCCCTCTTCAACCTGCTCTTGGTTGAGCAGTTCTTCGAGTTCGCGGTCGAGAGTGTCGGTTCCGCCGCCTGTGATATCGGTGTCAGCCATGGGCCAATTCTACTTCCGTCGCGGTGAGCTGGTGTCTGTGATTCTGCTGACACGGCTCAGGGGGTTGGTCAGTTTTGTGAGGAGAGCGCCAGCAGCTCTGGGCCGCGGCGCACCATGATGCGTCCACCCCAGTACACGCCGATGACGAGCACGAGCAGACCGAGCGGTACCCCGACGATGAACGCGGCCCAGTGTGGCTGCAGTTCGGTGAAGGGGTTGAAGAACACTACGGCGAGCACGGGAAGCGCGAACAGGATCGAGAGCGCGAACGTGAAAGACTGCACGGTGGCCGCGTTCGAGACGAGGGCCTGGGGCTGGATAAAGGCACCGTGCCCGGGCAGCGGCGCTGCGTAGGGGAAGGCGGCGGAGCTGACGCTCGAGATGCCAAGCCCGGCGAAGAGCACACAGAGGCTGAGCCCGATCAAACCCGGAAGTGCTTCGTCGTTGCCGACGATCACGACCGTAATGATGCTTCCGACCACGGCGAGCGGGATGCCGACCAGGAGGTTAGGGACGATGCGCCCCCAGCGGTCGTCAGCACCACGCGTGTGGGCCGAGACGTGAGTCCAGAGTGCCGTGTTGTCGTGGGCGACGTCGTTGTGTGCGCTCCAGCCGAGGAACAAACACATGACGGGCACGGGAATCCAGGCGATAACGTCGGCGCCGATACCGCCGACGAGAAGCGCTGCCACCATTCCGATGGGGATGATGGGGATTGCAGCGAGAGCAACGAAGTAGCGTGCATCCCGAGCCCAGTAGCTGAGGCTGCGGGCGGCGATTGCGCCGAGGGGCGTTGCCGGCATGAGACGGAACCAGCCCAAGCCGGAACGGTATGTTTCGACGGCGCTGCGTTCGGGTCGAGCCAGAACGTACCCCATGAGGAAGTACCAGCAGGCCGCGAGAATCGCGAGGAACCCGAGGGCGATCGCGAGCTTGGCGACGACGTCACTGCTGTCGCCGGTTGCTGCCGATGCTGGCGCACTGAAGGCGACGCCGAGGGGCGTCCATTCCAGAACCGCGGCGACTCGTCGAATCACGGGCAGCACTTGCGATTGGTAGTCGGCGAGCGCCAGCATCACGGCGATCGGTAGCGAGGCCACCACGAGGGTGATCGCTACGATGCCGAAGCCTTCGCGCAGGCGGCGGGTGCTCAGGTAGCGGGCGGCGATGAGGCTCGCGAGGCGAGCTCCGACTACCGCCGTGGCGATCACGATGAGCCCTGAAAGCACCGAGACGAGGGCGGATGCCACGGTTCCCGACCAGGCGACGATTTGCGCGATAGTGAGCCCCACCAGCATGACGGTGGGGATGCTGATAGCGCCGACGAGCAGCAGCAGCGCTGCGAGCTTGATGCGCGTCAGCGGCAGGTACGAGAAGCGGCGCGGGTCGAGCGGGTCATCCGCGTTCCAGCCGAGTGGCATCACTAGGAACCCGATGAGTACCGCTGAGCCGAAGACCACGAGGGTCGCTCCTGCTACTTCTACGGTGGTGCTGCGCAGGTTTGCTACGGCAGAAATGGCGATCAGGAAGAGTACGGCGCTGTAGATCAGCACCAATCCCATGGCGGATGCTACGAGCGGCCCCCGGCGAAAAGCGTTCGCAAGGAGGGTGAGTTTCAGTCGGAGAAACTGCTTAACCACTCGAGCCCTCCCCCGCTGGAATTCTTACCGGTCAGCTGTACGAAGCGGTCTTCGAGCGACATTCCGTTGCGCACTTCGTCGATGGTGCCGTCGGCAAGCAGCTTGCCTTCAACAATGACGGCGACGTGGCTGCAGACGCGCTGCACGAGTTCCATGCGGTGGCTCGAGAGCAGTACGGTGCCGCCGGCGTTGACGTATTGCTTGAGGATGCGCGTGACAGTAGCGGCCGACACCGGGTCGACGGATTCGAACGGTTCGTCGAGCACGAGCAGTCGCGGCGAGTGAATCATGGCGGCGGCGAGCGCAACCTTCTTGAGCATTCCCGACGAGTAGTCGCTGACGAGTCGCCCCATGACGTCATCGAGCCCGAAGGCCGTCGCGAGGTCGGCGGACCGTTTGCGCACCTCGGTCGAGTTGAGACCGCGCAGCACTCCCGAGTAGTAGAGCAGTTGCGAGCCCGTAAGGCGGTCGAAGATGCGCAGACGGTCGGGCAGCACGCCGATGGAGCGCTTGGCTACCTCTGGCGATTCCCACACGTCGACGCCGTTGACGGTCGCGTTGCCCGAGTCGGGGCGCAGCAAACCGGTGATCATTGAGAGGGTCGTGGTCTTACCGGCGCCGTTGGGGCCAACGATTCCGTAGAACACTCCCGCGCGCACGCTGAGGCGAATGTCGTCAACAGCAACCGTGTCGCCGAAGTCCTTCGAGAGTCCGTTCACCTGTAAGACGACGTCTTCGGATGTCGCTTCGAGTCCATGAGAAACGGTGGCGTCCACGGCAACCAGAGCTGCGCTCGCGTCATCCGTTTCGGGAGCTGCGACGTCATCGCTCTCGAGCTCGACAACAATCGTCGGAGCGTCCGAACTGAGTTGCTCGTCCTCGGGCGCAGCAGTCTCGGGCTTTGCCTCTACAGGCGCGGCCGTCGTTGACTTCGCGGCGTCCGTTTGGGTGACGTCCTCTTCCGCGGCTGGTACCTCGTCTGCTGGCCGCTCGACTGAGTTGGCCTCGATCGAGCTCGCGTCAGCCTTGATTTCGGTTACATCAGCATCAGCATCAGCATCAGCCGTCTCAGCCGCAAGACGCTCAGCCTCAACGCGCTCTGCTTCTGCTTCGGCTTCTGCCTTTTCAGCTTCGGCTTCGGCTTCTGCCTTTTCGGCTTCAGCTCGTTCCGCTTCAAACTTGTCGGTCTCGGCTTTTTCAGCGGCGGCCTTTTCGTCTGCGAGCTTCTGCGCGGCAGCCTTCTGGGCGGCAGCTTCGGCGGCCGGAGCGGCAAACTGCGAGGCGAGGGCGCGCAAACGCGCCAGGCCGGCAAGTACAGCATCCGGCTTCTCTACGGCAGCAGGCGCCTCGTCGGTGTCTTTCGCGTCTGCGGTGGCATCCGCGGTGTCGTCGGCAGAACTTTCCGTGTCGTCTGCGTTATCGGCATCGATGCCGACCTTTGAGGCATCAGTGTCTGTGTCAGGCGCATCGACGTGCGCGGTCTCGGCCTCAGCCTCGGGCACCCCGTCAGTGGTGATTTCGACGGCGGCGGTTTCGACGACTTCAGCGTCATCAGTGGCGCTGCCGGCGACGGCAGCGTCCACAGCGGGGGCAGTCGGCTTCGGCGACTCAGAGCGGGGGCTCGTGGGCTTCGGGGCGCTCGGCTTGGGAGCCTGCGGCTTCGGGGCTCCGGGCTTGGGCGCGGCAACGCCAGCAACCGCAGCACCGGCAGTAGCGCCAGCCTCACTGGGCGACTCAACTACGACATCCACCGACTCGCTCGTGCTGTTGTCGCTGCTGGTGAGGGTGCGCTCGGCATCCTCGGCTGCGGTAACAACGGTCTCCGGCTTCGCGCCAGCAGCGCGCGAGGCGGGCTTCTTGGCTGCGGCAGGCTTGGAGGTTCTGGAGTTCTTCGTGGCCGACGTCTTTGCGCCAGCGCTGGCAGCAGTCGATGACTTCGACGCGGGGCGCTTTGCCGCAGCACTCGGCTTGGCGGCGCCCGGCTTCGCGGTAGCGCTTTTCGCCGCTACGGATGACGGCTTCGGAACCGTCGACTCTTCGGGAGCGGGCGTCGCGTTGGTCGCGGCGGCGCTCGTCGAGCGGGCAGGCGTCTTACGGGCTGCAGGCTTCTTGGCGGCAGGCTTACGAGTAGCAGAAGCTGAGGGCTTGGCGGCAGACGATTTCGCTTGAGAACCACGGGCCGTTGCCGGCTTTCGGGTGCTGCTCGCGGGCTTCGTTACCGGCGTTTCAACAGTCTTCTTGCCCTCGTCGGGTGTCTGGGCATTTTCCACTGTCCAAACCTACCAAGCAGTTGCCGTGAGAATGAGCGTGTATCACAAATAGGCAACAACCCAGTTAAATCTATGGAGTTCTCGGGCAGCACCGTTAGCCTGACTATCGCACAAAGGTGTGTCGATTTTGCCAATCTCGGGTTAACAGCAGGTTAACCATGCGCTGTTCCCGAGCCCCAGAACTACTGAGGAGACCACCATGACTACACAGGTCGTAATTTTAGCTGCCGGTATGGGCAGCCGTTTGGGCCGCTCGCTTCCGAAGCCCCTGACTGAACTCAGTGATGGCCGCACCATCATGAAGCAGCAGTTCGACAACATCCACCACGCCTTCGGCAACAACGTCAAGGTCACGATCGTTGTCGGCTACAAGCTTGAGCACATCATCGAGGCATTCCCCGAGGCATCGTTCGTTTACAACGAGCAGTACGACCAGACCAACACGTCGAAGAGCCTCATGCGTGCACTTCAGGCATCCGCTCCTGGTGGAGTGCTCTGGATGAACGGCGACGTCGTCTTCGACCCCACCGCTCTCGAGCGTGCCGCAGCCATGGTTGCGCGCGATCAGTCATTCGTCAGCGTCAACACCGCGAAGGTATCTGACGAAGAGGTCAAGTACACGACCGACGCTGAGGGCTTCATCAAGGAACTCTCCAAGACCGTCAAGGGCGGACTGGGCGAGGCCGTGGGAATCAACTACATCTCGCGCGATGCCAAGGCAACCCTGCTGCGCCACCTCAAGAAGGTCGGCGACCAGGACTACTTCGAACGCGGCATCGAGCTCGCTATCGAAGAAGACAACCTCCTCATCGAGCCCATCGACATCTCAGACCTCTACGCCATTGAGGTTGACTTCGCCGAAGACCTCGAGCGCGCCAACCTCTTCGTCTAAGCACGCTTTTCGGCTCTCAGAGCCACACAGTTTCGTCCGTCCGGCACCGAGTGCCGGGCGGACGTTGCTGGTTAAACCCAAGAATCGCTCACTCTGCTGCGAATGAGTGCGGCAGTTTGTCGAATTGCCCGTTTACTATAGGGGCGTGGCGAACACAGCACTGGGCCGATCTGCATGGTCTCCCCTCACCCGATACCGCCGCACCCTCTGGTTGCTCACAATGCGCGACCTCCGCGTGCGGTATTCCACCTCAGCCCTCGGCTATGTGTGGTCCATCCTCGACCCCTTGGTCATGGCCGGCATTTACTGGTTCGTCTTCACTCAAGTTTTTGACCGCACCGTCGGCGAACAGCCCTATATTGTCTTTCTGCTCACGGCCCTGCTGCCCTGGATGTGGTTCAACGGCGCCGTTTCGGATGCCACGCGCGCCTATTTGCGTGAAGCCAAGCTCATCCGGTCCACCAAGATCCCCCGCACCATCTGGGTGGCGCGACTCGTGCTCTCGAAGGGGATCGAGTTCATCGCGAGCCTTCCCGTGCTCGCCATCTTCGCCATCGCCACCGGCGCTGTGTTGCACTGGGAAGCCGTCTACTTCGTGCTCGGCGTGCTGCTGCAGGCGATCCTGACCATCGGAGTGGGCCTCATCGTGGCGCCGCTTGTCGTGTTCTTCCGCGACCTTGAGCGGGCAACGAAGCTTGCGCTTCGCTTTCTGTTCTATGCCTCGCCGATCATTTATGGCATCCCCGACCTTGCGAAGCTCGGCCTTGACGGTCTCGCCGCCTTCAATCCGCTCGCCGGAATCTTCTCGCTCTACCGCGCCGCATTCTTTCCCGAACAACTCGATTGGTACGCGGTACTCATTGGTGGCTTGATGAGCCTGATTCTTGTGGGTGTCGGAGTCCTCGTCTTCACGCGCACCGAGCGTGCCGTGCTGAAGGAGATCTAATGACTGACGACTGTGTCATTCGGGTAGAGGATGCTGGCATCCGTTTCCGCCTCAACCGCCGCTCGCGCCGCAGCTTCAAAGACCTTTTTGCTGGCCGCAAACGCCGCGCGCGTGCCGATGAGTTTTGGGCTCTGCGTAACGTGAGCTTCGATGTGACCGCTGGTGAGGCCATCGGAGTGGTTGGCCGCAACGGTCAAGGCAAGTCCACGCTGCTCAAACTCGTGGCCGAGGTCATGCTCGCCGACGAAGGCACTGTTCACGTGGGCCAGGGCGTTGCCCCGCTCATCGAGATCACGGGTGGATTCGTTGACGACCTGAGCGTGCGCGACAACGTCTATCTCACGGCTGGTCTGCACGGTATGACCAAGAGCGAGATCAACGAGCGCTTTGACGAGATCATCGACTTTGCTGAGATCAAGCGCTTTATCGATACTCCCTACAAGCATCTTTCGAGCGGAATGCGCGTGCGCATCGCCTTCGCCGTGATCTCGCGCCTCGAAGAGCCCATCATTCTGGTGGATGAGGTTCTCGCTGTGGGCGATAAGGCCTTCCGAGAGAAGTGCTACCGCCGCATCGAGGAGCTGCTCAAGGGTGGCCGCACGCTGTTCTTCGTCTCGCACAACGAGCGAGACCTGCGGCGCTTCTGCACGCGCGGTCTCTACCTCGACAAGGGTGAACTCGTACTCGACGGACCGATCAACGATGTGCTCGCGCGCTACAACGAGGACTACGGCTCCCAGTAACGTCACGGTTGGCCAACGGCTGGCTAACTCCCGGGGTGCCGTCAGACACCTCCGCTACGGTTTAACCCATGGCATCCAGCGATATGAGCACTTCACACCCGATGGTGGTGCGCGGCATCGACCGCGTGCTCACGGTGCAGCGTCCCGTTGTGTTGGCGCACATCCGTAGCATCCGTCGCAGCAAACCTCAGGCCACTCCGGATGAGATCATCGCCGTTCTTGAGCGTCGGTATCTGGCTGCGGTCACGACCGGTGGCGCCCTCGTGGGCGCGAGCGCTGCGATCCCCGCCGTAGGCACAGGGGCATCCCTCGCCCTCTCCGGAGTGGAGACGGCAGGCTTTCTCGAGGCGAGTGCGCTCTTTGCTCAGTCCGTCACCGAGGTACACGGCATCGTCGTTGACGACCCCGACCGCGCCCGCGCTCTCGTCATGACAATGGTGCTGGGAGGTGCCGGCAGCGACCTCGTGAAGCAGCTTGCAGCCCAAGCCACGGGTACCGGCGCCGCTCGCTCCGCGTTCTGGGGCGAGACGCTGGCCAAGAACTTGCCCAGCACGCTGGTGGGTCCCATTGCCGACCGCCTCAAGCGCACCTTCCTCAAGCGATACGCTGCCGCGCAGGGCACCAACGTCGTTGGTCGTCTCATGCCGTTCGGCATCGGCGCGGTCATCGGTGGTGGCGGTAACAACATTCTCGGCCGTCAGATCATCCGCACTGCTCGTCAAGGGTTCGGCCCCGCCCCCGCGACGCTGCCGTCGTGGCTCGAGCCGGTCATCGCACTGCCCAAGGCAGCCAAAACGCCTCGGGTACGAGGCGAACGTAAGCGCCTCCCCGCGTTGCCCGCACTGCCGGCGCTACCCCACCGCCGCAAGAGCCGCGGCTGGGTTGAGCTCGAAACCCTCGCCGACCTCGAACAGCATTTGGATGCCGATCAATTGACGGCGATAGAGTCCGGAGGCGCTAGCGCAGCCGAGTCCACGCCCGAGCACGAGCAGGAGCACGAGCACGAGCACGAGCACGAGCCGACTCTGGACTCGGCGCCGGAGACCGAAGCTCCCCGCTAAGCAGGGCGCTTCGTCTTCGACGAACTACTCCGCGTTGGGGGACTCGTCGTCGTCATCCTCGAACGGGTCGACTTCGGTGACTTGACGGTCGCCGATGTGGATCTGCGCGTGACGGTGCCAGAGCGCCACGAGCGACTCCACGGCCTCGTGGAAGCGAGCGGTAGCCGCGCCTGGCGTCGTGTCACCGAAGTGACGCTCTGCCCAATAGCCCAAACGTTCGCGTGCTTCGGTGTCGAACTGCACTCGCTCAGCAATAGCAAGAATGTCTCCGGCCTGATCGGCGCGCAGCCATTCGCATGCACCAAGGTAGCCACCCTCATCGATCTCCGCATGCTCCGAAATCGGGCGCGTAACGATGAGAGGTTTACCGGTGGCGAGACGGTCGTAGACCATTGCCGAAACGTCAGTGATCGCGACATCCGCTGCCACTAACTGCCAGCCCATTTCTTTGCCGTCGTCGTAAATGTGCTGTACCGACGGGTCGGACTCATTTGCCTCGGCGATCGCCGCAATGATGTCGATGTTGGCGCGCTTGTACTCGGCGTTGACCACCCCGCTGCGCGGGTGCGGCCGGTAAATGAGACGGTGCTTGTCGCTGGCGAGAACGGCCTTGGCCAGAGCAACACCGTGACTCTCGACGGAACCGTAGGCAGCCGCATCCCGATCACCCTCCCAGGTGGGCGCATAGAGCACGACCGTGCGGTCATCCGGAGTGTAAGGAAGTTCGCCGGCGAAGTGATCGGCCTGGGGGCGCCCGATGGGGATCGCCTTCTTCTTGAGGTCGAAATCCCAGAGCTTGTAGCTCAGGCGGTCGAGCGCAGCATCCCCGGCCACGAAGCTGTAGTCATAGGCCTTGAACTGGTTGGTCGTCATGTACATCTTGTCGCTCTCACCGTGGTTGATGAAAACGTGCCACATGCGGCCGTAGCGGAACATCTGAAAGTTCTTGGCGTTCTGGTTGACGTAGAAAATGATCTTCAACGGCTGCTCAGCAACGAACTGCTCGAGCTCAGAAACGCGACGCAGGTAGACAGTGGGTACGGGCGCTTCGTCCCAGAGGGCAAGCACCGAGCTGGGCGAGCGCGCAATGATCGCCACCGGAAAGCGCTTCGACAGCTCGGCGAGGGGCGCGTACCACTGACGCATTTGGTACAGATTCACCTTTGTATCGGCGAAATAGACGGCGATACTCACCGAGCCGGGAACGGGCAGTGGATGCTCATCCATCAGCCCGGCAACGCGTCGCCGATTACGGCGGGAGCGCAACATCGTGCGCACCACCTTGCGTGCGGTCTTGATGTCCTTCAGTAGAGCCATGGTCACAATCAAATCACTGGAAGTATGGTGCGCTAGCTCCCCCGCCACACCGTTATCGAGCCGATGCTGATCCTTGAGCAGGAGTCTGAGCAGCGCTTTCGATAGTACTCGCCCCACATTCGCGGCAGATTACTGGGTAAGAGCCCTTAAAACCGCATGTTACTAGGGGTTAAGCAGGTACTGTTGACACAATGACCGATTCTGATTCAACCGCACCGTCTGAACCCACCGAGACCGCGATCACTTTCTCCGACCTCGCTCTCAGCGATGCGGTATTGAAAGCGGTCCGCGACATTGGCTACGAGACGCCTTCGGCTATCCAAGCAGCCACTATTCCTACTCTTCTGGAAGGGCGCGACGTAGTCGGCCTGGCCCAGACCGGCACGGGAAAGACCGCAGCCTTCGCGCTGCCGATTCTCTCGCGCCTCGATGTATCCCAGAGCAAGCCTCAAGCGCTCGTGCTCTCCCCCACCCGCGAACTCGCCCTGCAGGTGTGTGAGGCTTTCGAGAAGTACGCCACCCACATGCGTGGAGTGCACGTGCTCCCCGTCTATGGCGGACAAGCCTATGGCGTTCAGCTGTCGGCACTGCGCCGCGGCGTTCACGTTGTTGTCGGTACCCCCGGCCGCATCATGGACCACCTCGCCAAGGGCACCCTCGACCTCTCTGAGCTCAAGTACCTCGTTCTCGATGAGGCCGACGAAATGCTCAAGATGGGCTTCGCCGAAGACGTTGAAACGATCCTCGCCGACACCCCCGATGACAAGCAGGTTGCTCTCTTCTCCGCGACGATGCCGGCACAGATTCGCCGCATCTCCAAGAAGTACCTGAACAACGCTGAAGAGATCACGGTCAAGGCCAAGACGACTACGTCGGCCAACACCACTCAGCGCTACCTGATCGTTTCCTACCCGCAAAAGGTGGATGCCCTCACGCGCATCCTCGAAGTGGAAAACTTCGAAGGCATGATCATCTTCGTTCGCACGAAGAGCGAAACCGAGAACCTCGCCGAGAAGTTGCGTGCCCGCGGTTACTCCGCAGCCGCCATCAGCGGTGACGTGGCTCAGGCTCAGCGCGAGCGCACCGTCAACCAACTCAAGTCGGGCAAGCTCGACATCCTGGTAGCAACAGACGTTGCTGCTCGTGGACTCGACGTTGACCGCATCAGCCACGTCGTTAACTTCGATATCCCCGTTGACACCGAGTCGTACGTGCACCGCATTGGTCGCACGGGTCGCGCCGGTCGCAGCGGTTCGGCAATCAGCTTCGTCACTCCTCGCGAGCGTCGTCTGCTGACCGCCATCGAGAAGGCCACGCGCCAGCCGCTCACGCAAATGCAGCTTCCCTCGGTTGAAGACGTCAACTCCACGCGCCTCACGCGCTTCGACGACGCCATCACCGAAGCCCTCAACCAGCAGGCGCGCATCACTGCGTTCCGCGAGATCATCGGTCACTACGTCGAACACCACGACGTACCCGAGATGGATGTTGCTGCCGCTCTTGCCGTCGTGGCTCAGGGCGAGACTCCCCTGCTGCTCTCGGCTGAAGAAGAGCGCGCCCAGCGTTTCGCTGAGCGTGACGAGCGCAAGGCACGCACCGATCGCCCTGAGCGTGGTGGCGACCGCGGAGATCGTGGCGACCGCCCCGAGCGCCGCCCGCGTTCCACCAAGCCCATGGCGGCGTACCGTATCGAGGTTGGCAAGCGCCAACGCGTTGAGCCCCGCCAGATCGTTGGCGCACTCGCCAACGAGGGTGGTCTCAGCCGTGACGACTTCGGTCACATTCAGATTCGTCCAGACTTTTCGCTCGTCGAGTTGCCTGCCGACATGTCGAAAGACGTTCTCGAGCGCCTGCGCGACACTCGCATCAGCGGCAAGCTGATTGAGATCGCGCCGGACCGCAAGGCAAACGGCGGCGGCGCACGTTCCGCTGGCGACAAGTACCCGAGCCGTGACCGCTCGTTCGAGGGCGGCGCCCGCGCTAACCGCGAACGTGAAGCCTCACGCGGTTACAACAACCGTGACGGCGACCGCAGTGGCGGCGGTTACGCCGGTGGTCGCGAAGGCGGCGGCAGCTACGACGATCGCCCCAAGCGCAAACCTCGCTCCTAGAGCACGAACTAACGAAAGCGCGGTACTTCACTTCGGTGAGGTGCCGCGCTTTTGCGTGGGCGGTGCGGTGCGGTGGGCGGTGCGTCCTCGTAGGCGGAACCGTGCGTGGGCGGGCGGTGCGACGGACATGCCGATTGACGGATGCCGCGAGCGAAGCCTGTGTGGTGGTGGTGGTGGTTAGATCACGGGAGGGCGACCGGCACGCGCCATCCGCCCCACTGTTGCCCAGCCGATGCTGCGACGACCGCCGGGATTTTCGCGCCAGCCGGCGAACCAGCCGCCCCACCAGGCACGCATGCCCACGGGGTTCCTTGCCGAGCGCAGCACTTGGATGGCCGTCCAGCTGGCCACGTAGATGGGCACCAGTAGCACGGGCAGGTTGCGCTTAGCCAACCAGATGCGATTGCGTGCGTTGAGGCGGTAGTAGTAGCTGTGACGAGCGGGATCGATGGCGGGATGATTCGCCACGAGGTTTCCGGCGTACCAGGCCCTTTTACCGGCGCCCCATACGCGCCAAGCGAGCTCTATGCCCTCGTGAGCATAGAAGTACGGGTCGCCCCAGCCGCCGATGTCGTCGAAAAGCGGGCGCGGCATGAGAACGGCACCCTCCCAGACGGAGAAGACGTCGCTGGGGTGCGCGGAGTCGCCTTTGCGGATGCGTGGGATCCAGCGGCGCGGGTTCTCTTTACCCTCGGCGTCTTCGACGCGCGGCTGCAGGAGTCCGATGCTGGGGTCGGCCTGCATGATCGCGATCGCATCGCTGAGAAATGTCGGTGACGGGATGCTGGCATCGTCGTCGAGAAAGAAGATCCAGTCCCCTTGCACATGCTCCACTCCGCGATTGCGGCCCGCTGGAATGCCCAGGTTGGATTCGAGGTGAAGCCCGCGGACGCCATCCGGAAGCCCACTGGGCTGCCAGCCGTTGCCGACGACAATCACATCGAGTTCTACGCCTTGCTGTGCCTGCAGCGAGGCGAGGCCGCGCGCCAGATCGTCGGGGCGCTTGCCCTGGCTGAGCGAGACAACGCCAACGCGGTGGGTCATGAGCGAACGCGCTTGGAGGCCATGATGGCGACGAAGTGCCCGCCGAGTGCGAGGAGTGCCAGCGGAAGCAGAATGAGCAGCACCGTGCGTTCTGCCGCCATTGCGGGCACAAAGAGCGCAATGATGGCGGTGGCGAAGGCGATCATCGTGAGTTCAACCGAGTGGTACAGGCGGTGGAACGGCACGAAGCGGGCAAAGCGGCGTAGCTTGGCGACGAGGCTGTGGCTCGGCTCGGCCTCGCCCTTGCGGTCGCTGAGTTTCTCGAGGCCAGCGTTAGCGCGCGCGACGTGGACCATGTCGTTGAGCGCTTTGTTGAGCACGATGATGAGCGCGAGCGCGAACCCGGCCGTTGTCCAGGCGAAGTCTGCCGGGAAGTCGAGGGGCCAACCAGCGGCTCGGATGCCCAAGGCGATCGGGATGAGGGCTTCGGTGCTGTAGTGCCCCACTTTGTCGAGGAAGACACCGGCGGGTGAGCGAGTGTTGCGCCAGCGCGCGACTTCGCCATCGCTGCAGTCGACGAGCATCTGCATTTGGCCGAGGATCAGCGCGAGCGCAGCGCCGGTGAAACCGGGGATGAGGAGTGCTGCGGCGGTGAGCCAACCGGTGAGGATCATGAGCCCGGTGACGCCGTTGGCGCTGATGGACGTCTTGAGGAGCATCCAAGTCAGGTACGGAGAGAGGTCGCGCAGGTACAGCGACGCCGTCCAGTGCTCGGCGTTGGCGCGGAGTCGAACCTCGGGAGGTTGCGTTACTTCGCGCAGCTGAGCGATGGAGGTGGGGCGCGCAGCGGGCTGCGAGGGTGTGTGGGGGGACACGGTGTTACCTTCCCGTTTGCGCAGTTATATTTTTCGTGAGCTTCAGGAATCCGAGAATGAACCCACTGCCCCATCCGAAGTGGATGCACGGCAACACGATCAGATACCAAAGACCTGATCGTAACCCCTCCTGTGCAGTAGCAACAGCGGTTGCTGCAACGACGAAGAGGCCATAGACGGCGGGGGCCGCGTAGGCGATAGCTAGCCAGTTGATGCCGGTGACGCTACCGATAATGCCGAGGATGAGCCCGACGGCGGTTCCGAGCACTGCGAGTGGAGGCACGAAGTAGCGCAACGAGTTGGCGGTGCCGAAGCGTCGTGCGAGTTCACCGCGCCAAATTCCCGTAGCGACGAACTGACGGATGAGCTTGCGCAGGTTTGAGCGCGGGCGATAAACAACTTCGAGCTCGGGGGTGAACCACACGGTGCCGCCGGTGGCGCGAAGTCGCCGGTTGAGTTCCCAGTCTTGGCCGCGCTTGATGTCTTCGTCAAAGAGCCCAACCTCAACGAGTCGGTCGCGTTGAAAGACACCGAGGTAGGCGGTGTCGGCGGGGCCTTCGTCGCCTCCGGTGTGGTGTTGCGTGCCACCGAGGCCCTCGGGTGATCCGTAGGCATGGGCGACGGCGCGCTCAAACGGCGTGCGACCTTGCGCCTTCATGACGCCACCGACGTTGTCAGCTCCGGTGCGTTCGAGCGTTTCGACGGCGATGCGCGTGTAGTTGGTGGGCAGCACGGAGTGGGCGTCTACTCGAACCACGATGGGGTGAGTGGAGGCGCGGATGGCGGCATTGAGCCCGCCGGGAGTTGAGCCTAGTTCGTTGGGGATGTGACGGATGCGCGGGTCGAGTCGCGCCATTTCATCGATGATGGCGTTGGTGCCGTCAACGCTTGGCCCGAGCGCGAGCACGATTTCGAAGGGTCCTTCGTAGTCCTGCGCTGTGAGGCTGTCGACGGCTGCCTCGATGTGTTCAACTTCGTTGAGTACGGGCATCACGTACGACACACCAGTGAGGGCTTGAGCCTTCTTTGCCATGGGTTCCAATACGTAGGACTGGGTTGTCCGGTAGAGCTTATCGCGTTGCTTGCGATCAGCGGCGGTTACACACGTATGCGGCGTGCACGAGCTTTGAGGCCCGCGCACGCCGCATGCGTGGTTGGTTCGGTTACTGGAGTGAACCGAGGGTCACGTCGACGGTGTATCCCTTACCGTCTCGGACGTAGGTCAGGGGAACGCTTTCACCGGCCGAGTATGCCCGCACCTGGGCGGTGAGGTCGGTCTTGTTGGTGATGGGTAGTCCGTCGAAGCCGGTGACGATGTCGCCGATCTGGAGTCCGGCATCCGCTGCTGCTCCACCGTCGGAGATGCCGACGATGCTCGCGCCAACTACTTCGGCGTCGCTCTGGGCGGGGTCGTCGGTGACGTCAGCGACGGATGCTCCGAGGAGGCCGTGCGTTGCCGTTCCGGTTTCGAGGATCTCGTTAGCGACGCGGCTGGCCACGTTGGACGGGATTGCGAAGCCAACACCGATGCTGCCTTCGTTACCGCCCGAGGAAGCGATGGCCACGTTGATGCCGATAAGTTCTCCATCGGAGTTCAACAGTGCACCACCGGAGTTGCCGGGGTTGATAGCGGCGTCGGTTTGGATGACCGCGAGAGCAACGCTGGCTTGAGTGGCGGAGCTTTGGCCGTTGCCTTGACCGTTCTCTCCGAAGAGGTCGAAGTTCCACAGGTCGGGCGCTTCGCTGTCGTCGGGTGCGTCGGGGCTAATTTCGGGGTCTTCGGGGAGAGCCGACGATGCGATCGTGATGCTGCGGTTGAGTGCGCTCACGATTCCGCTGGTGACGGTGCCGGAGAGGCCGAGGGGCGCGCCGATTGCGACAGTGCTGTCACCGACGTTGAGCTCGCTGGAGTCCGCGATGTTGATGAACGGCATGTCGCTTGCGTCGTCGATGTTGATGACGGCAATGTCGGAGATCGGGTCGAACCCGACGACGGTTGCGGAGAGCAGTCGTCCGTCGGCGGTGGTGACGGTGACCTTGGGGTCGGCCACTTCACCGTCGAGGGTTACGACGTGGGCGTTGGTGATGACGTTGCCGTCTTCGCTGATGATGACGCCTGAGCCACTGCCGCCGCTGTTCTGGCCGGTCACGTTGATGGTGACGATGGCGGGGGCTGCTTTGGCTACGACGGAGGTGACGAGGGTGGCGTTACCGGGGTCGTTGACGGTGATGGATGCGGGGCTCGCGGTTCCGCTCACTGCTGACGTGGCTTGGTTGCCGACAGCCCAAAGCGCGACGCCGGCGCCGGAGGCTCCGCCGAGGAGAGCGACGATCGCGAAGCCAGCGACGAGACCGAGGGTGAGGCGAGGCTTTTTGGCCGGCGCGGCAGGTTCAGCGGGTGCTGCTGTTGCGGCGGCTCCGAAGGCTGCTCCGGGAGCGCTGGGAGCAGCGGTGGCGTGGTCGTGAGTTACCGCTTCGGCGTGCACCGTGGGGTTGGCGGCGTCGACGGGGGTGACTGCTGCCGCGACGGGCGCTTCGGCCGGTGCTTCAGCCGAGGCTGGCGGAGTTTCTGGGGTGATGGCGGTGTCTGCGGCGGGCGGGGTCTCGACCGGGGCAGCGTCTGTTGCGTCGGTGGAGGAAACGTGTGGGGGCGCGTCGTTGGCGCCGGTGGCAGTTTCTGCCGTGTTTGCTGCGGTGGGTGTGGCAGCGGGGGTTTCGGGGGTGCTGGGTGCGGTGCTGTTGTCGGGTGTGTTGTTGGCGGTGGGTTCTTCGGGGACCTCGGTCATGGTGTGCTCCTTTCAGCGGTGCTAGCCTCCACCGCGAACCTGTGCATTCTATTTAGTTCGCCTGTGGGCTGGCTGCGCGCTTGACCTGAGGATTTGGGGTGTTTGGGGCGGGACTCCCGGCTTTGTGCGGTTTTTGTGTTGGGCGGCGTTCAGGTTGGGTTTAGCAGCCGATGCCGGTGGGGTTTGCGTTGCAGTCTTGGTCGACGAGCACGGTGGTGGCGTGGCCTGCTGTGGCGGTGAGTGGCGGGGCGACGATGGTGAGGGTTCCGACGACGTTTTGCCAACTGCTTCCGGCTACCCGGAACTCGGCGGCGTAGGTGACGGCGAGGGTGATGGTGTATTCGCCGGGCTGATCGTAGATGTGGCTCGTGGGTGTCGCATCGAATTCTGCGATCTTGTATTTAGCCCAGGTGGTGCCAGCGTTGCCGAGGTTTGCGGTGGTGCCGTCGCCATAGTCCCAGTTGTAGCCAACGGGCGTGAATCGCACTTGGGCGGTGCCGCCGAAGAGGGTGCCGTCAACCACATGGGTGGATGCGTTGGCATAGAAGTTGGTGTCGAGGCCGACGATCATCCACTGGTTCGGTTGCATCGCTGCGGTCGGCGGTTGTGGGCGGAATGTGGCGATGTCTGAAATTGAGATGGGCCCCGCGGCGGCCACCTCAGCGGGCTCCGGCATCAAGCACGGAACACGCGGAATGATGCACCAGTTCTCGTCTTCGGTCTGCGCCTCGCCGCCGCTGACAGGGAGCGCTAGGCCGCCGCCGGATCCGCTATTACCTCCGGAAATGTCGCGCGAGCCACTCACCGAGACCGTGTCCGTATGAGGAGTCGCTGTTGTTCCTTCTCCAGTGCTGAGCCCGCCTTCGCCGCCACTCGCCGATACCACGCTAGCCGCCAAGAGGAGCACGAAAGCAGCGTGCATGCTGAGCGCCCCTAGCACTCCCGCTGCTCCCAGGGCTCACGACTCGAAAGCTTGAGCTGGCTATCTGCAGGGTCATAATCGAACGTCACGACCATAAAGATCCGCTCCAGTCTGTCGGCGAGTACAACTGAAGCACCGTTCGCGTCGAGCACATCGACGCCACTAACGTCATGGCAAACGTAGATCGACACAAGCTCGATATAGCCGCCGCCAGATGAATAACGTTGCAATTCAACGCCATCGAACGTTGCTTGGCCGGTACTACGTCGCTCTCCATCACGAAATGCGGCAAAGTCCGCGAGGTTCGTCTCGGTAAATTCACCCGTGACAATTGGCAGAATGCGTTCAGGTTCCCTACCGCCGTCTCGCAGAATTTCCGCAGACAACTGCACATACTCCGCATAGGCCGCTTCGGCCGCGGCGAGCGCCTCTTCGTCGGTCGCGTAGGGGGCAACGAAGGTTGCGGTGGGTTCGGGTGAGGTGATGGCATCGGAGGGCGTGCATCCGCTCAGTACAACTAAGAGGAGCACGCCAACCGAGGCGCGTACGAGGTTCGGTAGCCGCATACAACGACGCTAAACACCCGACACGGTTCAGGCCCTCAACTTTCCACAACCAGACGCGGCATCCGGCACCGCAAGTAGTTAGGCTTGGCGCACGATGACAGTCACCGGATCTTGGGAACGCGCCGCCAATGGCGCCATGCTGCTCGGCGCCGATGGGCAGCTGAGCCAAACAATCTTTGCCGAAATGTCGGCCCTCGCCGTCACCAGCGGCGCTATCAACCTGGGCCAGGGCTTTCCCGATGAAGACGGCCCCATTGAAGTGTTGGATGCCGCCCGCAAGGCCATCAGCGACGGCACCAACCAGTACCCGCCCGGCAACGGGCTCCCCGTGTTGCGCAACGCGATCGCCGAGCACCAGCAGCGGTTCTACGGCATCTACGTTGATCCCGACACCGAAGTGCTCGCGACCGCCGGAGCTACCGAAGCCCTCGCCGCGACGATTCTCGCCCTCACGAGCGAAGGCGACGAGGTCATCACCCTTGAGCCGTTCTACGACGCTTACGGGGCCATGATCAACTACGCGCGCGCCACCCATGTCACGGTGCCGCTGCGCTCCCCCAGCTTCCAGCCCGACCATGACGACATCCGGGCCGCCTTCAGCGGGCGCACTCGCCTCATCATCCTCAACAGTCCGCACAACCCCACCGGCAGTGTGCTCGATCGGGCGACGCTCGAACTAATCGTCGAGCTCGCCCACAAACACGACGCGCTCATCGTGACCGACGAAGTGTACGAACACATCACCTTTGGCCACGAACACATTCCTGTCGCGAGCCTTCCCGGGGCATTCGAGCGAACGATCAGCATCTCCAGCGGCGGCAAGACGTTCAACACCACCGGGTGGAAGATCGGCTGGATCACCGCACCCCAGCCCATCCTGCAGGCCATTATGGCCGTGAAGCAGTACCTCACCTACGTGAATGGTGCACCGCTACAAGTAGGCATTGCGACCGGACTCGGGCTGCCCGATAGCTACTTCACCGACCTTGCCAGCGGCCTCGCCCGCAAACGCGACACCCTCGGCGCCGGGCTGCGCAGTGCAGGTTTCGACGTCACCACGCCTCAGGCCGGCTACTTCATCATTGCGGATGCCGCACCACTGGGAGTCACGGACGCTGCAGATTTCTGCCGCATCCTTCCCGAGATCAGCGGAGTCGTCGGAATCCCCGTAACTGCATTCGTGCATCCGGCAAACCACGGCGACTACAACACGCTCATCCGCTTCGCCTACTGCAAGAAGCCCGACGTACTCGATCGTGCCGCAGCTCAGCTTTCGGGGATGAAGCTGCGCAACTAGCGAGCGACGGTCAAGATTTCTGCACCATCGTCGGTGATCGCGATCGTGTGCTCGCTGTGGGCAGTGCGGCAACCGGTAGCGCTACGCAAAGTCCAACCATCGGCATCCGTCACGAGTTCGTCAGTGTCGGCCATCACCCATGGCTCGAGCGCCAGGAGCATTCCTGCGCGAAGCGGGAAGCCCCGACCTGGTCGCCCATCGTTGGCAACGTGAGGATCCTGATGCATCGTGGAGCCGATGCCGTGACCGCCGAACTCCATGTTGATGGGATACCCGGCCTCGCTCAGTACCGCACCGATAGCGTGTGAAATATCGCCGATGCGATTGCCCGGTCGCGCAACGGCAATGCCCTCAACTAGAGCCCGCTGCGTGACATCGATCAATGCGAAGCTCTCGGCGGCCTGCGACTCCCCGACCACGAAACTGATCGCCGAGTCTGCCGCGACGCCGTCGAGAATGACCGCAAGGTCAAGAGTGAGAAGGTCACCCTCCGCGAGCGCATAGTCGTGGGGCAGCCCATGAAGTACTGCGTCGTTCACGGCCGTGCAGATGTAGTGCCCGAACGGACCGCGCCCAAACGACGGGGCGTAGTCGACGTAGCACGAGGTGGCCCCGACCTCCAGGATCATCGACTGAGCCCAACGGTCAATTTCGAGCAGATTGGTGCCGACCTTCGCTCGACCTTTCAACGTCTGCAAGATCTGGGCGACCAGAGCCCCTGTCTCCCGCGCACGAAGCAATTCTCCGGGGCTAAGAATTTCGATCATTGAAGCCTCCACACCAGAACATTTCGAATAACTATACCGGCCATATTATCCCGGTATAGAATCGGCGCATGGTCCGATTGCCGCTCTCCCCCTCTGAAGTCGACCGCGGAAAACGCCTCGGTATGGCGCTCAGGCGCGGTCGAGGCGCACGATCGATCCTCGACACCGCTCTTGCCGCCGGCATCTCACCGGAAACACTGCGCAAGATCGAGACGGGACGCATCGCGACCCCAGCATTCCCCACCATCGCGGCCGTCGCCGACGCTATTGGGCTTTCTCTGGATGAGGTCTGGGCCGAAGTTCGGGAGCCGGAACAGCGGCGCTCGGCCTAACGCTCCTCGAGCGGGTGCACTCCATAGCGACGTAACGATAGCGCCGGGTTGGTCGCCCGCACCTCGTCAAGGCGAGCGTGCTCGATGTGAGCGACAGCGACATCCGTGCGCTCCCCAATCGTCACGAGCTCCACCCCCATCGGGTCGACGACCATGCTGTTGCCGACACCGATCGGCGGGGCGTGGTCAGCCGCCGCCACAAAGACGGTGTTCTCGATCGCCCGCGCCGTGAGCAGCGTGCGCCAGTGGTACTCCTTGAGCGGACCACGCACCCACTCGGCTGGCACCACAATGAGGTTGGCCCCGGCATCCACCAACCGGCGTGACACCTCCGGAAAACGGATGTCGTAGCAAGTCTGCAAACCGACGGTGAAGCCCTCCCACGCGAAGGTCTGCGGCGCCGCAATCGACCCGGGAATGACCCAGTCGGATTCACGCTGACCGAACGCGTCGTAGAGGTGCTGTTTGCTGTAAGTCGCGACGATCGCACCGGTGGGAGCAATCGCGACGAGGGTGTTCCAGAAGCGGTTATCTTCCTCACTCGACTGCAACATTCCCGCAGCGACATGAATCCGCAAGCGCTGGGCGAGCGAGGTCAACGCCTGCACGAAAGGGCCGTCGAGGGGCTCGGCGGCGGTGACCCAGTCTTCGCCCATCGTGGCGGTGAAGTACGACGAGTACTCCGGAAAGATCACAAAACTCGCGCCACGCTCAACGGCGCGCTCAGCGAGCTCGGTGATCTGCGCGATGTTCTCATCGCGATCATGGCCAGGAACGAACTGGGCAACGGCGATAGTCGAAGCGGGAGTCATAAGGCCAGCCTACGACCCCGCTTCTCCACTGCCCAGAGACAACGGTGTGAATACGGCTACGCGCCGCCCTCCGCAATCTGCTTGCGATACGGCAGCAGCGCGGCCTTCATGCCAATTCCGAGTACGCCTACGAGACGGCCCTCGCGGTAGTAACCCACGGCAGCCTGGTCGCTGAGGTCTCCCTCAAGCACGCGGATGTCGTCATCCGACACCAAGCCCAACAGACCGTAGGCCTGCAGTTTGATCTCGAACTGGTTCGACCAGAACGACGGCATCGGAGCGAAAGGCTTCGCCACCACATCGGCGAAGGATCCGTCGTCGGCGAGGTGCGCTGCGAGCACGGCGCCCGCACGCTTGCCGGTGTCGGTGGGGATGTTCCAGTGCTCGATTCGACGGGCAACGTTATCGAACATGGGGTTCGGGAAGCGAGCGATATCGCCCACAACGTAGACGTCATCGAGAGCACGACCGTCGGTCGTGACAGCGCGCATCGCGTTGTCAGCGAGCACTCCGTCCGCGACGTCGAGGTTCGTTCCCTCAAGCCACTCGATGTTGCAGTGCGAGCCAACAGACTCAATCACGACATCGGCCTCAATAACGCGGCCATCGCTCAGCTCAACAGACTCGACCGCAGCCTCGCCGTTGATCGCCGCAACAGTCACACCGGAGAAAATCTCTACGCCCTCATCGGTGAGTCGACGACGCATTTCCTTCGCGACGAGGTCACCCAACGGACGCATCATGGGCTCGGCACTCGGCGTCACAATGGTGACTTCGCAGCCGAGCTTGCGAGCGGTGGCGCTCAGTTCACAGCCTAAGAAGCCTGAGCCGACGACCACAACGCGCGCACCCTCGGTGAGTTCGGCGCGCAGAGCCATCGCGTCATCCAGCGAACGGACAACGTGACGCCCGGCAATCGGGGCAAAATCCAAGCGGCGAGCGCGCAGGCCCGTCGCGATAACCAGGGCACGCCACTCCTGCACAGACCCATCGTCGGTGGTGAGAGTGTGCGCATCGAGATCGACCGCAGTTGCCCGCACCCCGAGCATCCATTCGACGTCGCCCATTTCGGCACGCGACGGGAACGCCACAGCCTCGTGGGTTACATCGCTGGCCAACACCTCTTTAGAGAGGGGTGGACGGTTATAAGGCGCGTGAAGTTCTTCACCAACCACGCGGATAGCGCCGGTGTAGCCCGAACGGCGAAGAGACTCCGCCGCGCGCAGCCCACCCATCGCCGCACCGACAATAACGACCGGTGCGGCGGGGTTAGCCTCAGACACTATTCGACGATTCGGATGGCCTGCATCGGGCATACATCAACAGCGGCTTCGATGTTGTCGCGCTCCGAGTCGGGCGCTTCGGCCACGTACTCGAGCTTGTCGTCATCGTTGAGCTTGAAGTTGTCGGGTGCCTCAAACACACACTGGCCATAGTGCTGGCACTGGTTCATGTCGACTTCGATTTTGATCATCGCTTTTCCTCAATCTTCGATGGGTAGAGATCCTTCGACGGGGTCCGAATTCCTCGGAACTCCCAGTCGCCACCCATTGCCGTCGACATTACCTCTTCAGACTCTGTGGGCTGTGCCCCCACGTCGGTGCGGATCGCAGTCGGACCCGTAACGATACGGTTCGTCAGCTTGCCCAGACCTTCAACTTCGACCTCAACAACGTCGCCAGGCTGAACCGGACGCGAGAACGCGGGCGTTCCCGAGAACAGCATGTCGCCGGGGCTCAACGTGATCGTGCGAGCAATATCGGCCACGAGGTAGTTCATGTCCCACTCCATGTTGTCGGTGTTGTCGTCTTGCTTGACTTCACCGTTGACGATGGTGCGCAACTGCTTGCCGCGGAAATCCCAATCCGTCACGAGGCCGGGGCCAACAGGAGCGAGCGTGTCGCTGCCCTTGACGCGAAGCATGGAACCGGCATCCGTGTCGCGGAAATCGTGCAGACCGTAGTCGTTACCGATCGAGTAGCCGGCGATGTAGTCGCTGGCCTGGTCGGGCGAAACATTGCGGCACGTGCGGCCGATCACGATGACGATCTCACCCTCGAAGTTCAACCACTTGCAGCCCTCGGGCCGCACAACATCCCCCTTGTGAGTGTTGAGCGCGGTGACCGGCTTCTGAAAGTAAGTCGGCGCAGCGGGCAGCTTTGTCATGAACTCTTCGGTGCGGCTGGCGTAGTTCAAGTGCACGGCGATGATCTTGCTCGGCTCGGTCGGCGGCAGGTGAATTGCCTCGTCGACTCCCACCTCTCGGCCATCACCGGCGACGAGAACGTCACCGTGACGCGTTACCTGCGTCGGGTATCCATCAAGAAGTACTCTGCGGAACTCAGTCACGAGAAAGGACCACATCCTTTGCTGCCGGGAAGCCACCTTCGGGCTTCGGGAACCATACGTGCACCTGACCGGTGCCGATCGAATTTTCGTACTCGCTGTACATCACGCCGGGGGCGGTGCAGGCTTCTTCGCCGATCGCACCCGCGGTCATGAGCCAGTGGCCAAACATGGCCTCGGGGCGCACCTTCTGGAACGCGGGCATGGTCTCCAGCACCTGAGCGTGGTCGCCGGCCTTGAACCAGTCGAGACGTTCGTAGTCTGCCTCGCGGGCAGCATCCGAGAAAATGTGGGCCGGATCAGCCATCTCGTGCTTGCGCAGATCGCGCAGCTTGTAGAACGTGTGCGAGAGCGCACCAGAAGCGAGGAGGATGACGCGGCGATCACTCTTGGCAATCGCTTCGCCAATGGCACGACCCGCCCGAAGGAAGTCCTCATCGGTCGCGGTCTGGCAGATGGAAACGCTGACCCACTTCTTGTCAGGAAGACCCTTGCCGAGGTACTCCCACAGGTTGATCGTGGCGTACATGATCGGCAGGTACTCGTCGTCGATCGGGGTGATCCAGGTACCGTTCTTTTCGGCCTGCTCCCCCATGAGTTTCGCGAGCTCGGGGTCGCCGATGAAGTCGTACGGCACCCCGCTCATTCCGCGGGGCAGTTCTTCTGACGTGAACTTGCCGTGGCGACGCTCGTGCGCCGTGACGACGAATTCAACCGTGGTCGCCCAGTGGCTGTCGAGCACGACAACAGTGTCGTAGTCGTCATTCTCGAAGTAGTCCTTGCGGAGTCGTTCGAGGCCTTCAACGAGCGTTGAGTCCTTGCCCTCATTGAGCTCCATACGGATCTCTTTGGGCAACATGATTGTAGGTACGTGGGCGATCAGCCCAGCGCCAACTACTTCTCCCATGACTATTCCTTCCATCCGTTCGGTGAAACCACCGTGTTCTTTACATCTGCGTAGAAATCAAACGACCACGTGCCACCCTCGCGACCAACACCCGACTTCTTGGAACCGCCGAAAGGTGCCCGCAAGTCACGCACGAAGAAGCAGTTGACCCAGATCGTGCCGGCGACGAGCTGCTTGGCGATAACGTCAGCGTGCTCGCGGTTGCCCGAGACGAGAATGGCGGCGAGGCCAAACTCGGTGCCGTTCGCCATGGCGACGAGTTCGTCATCCGTTGTGAAGGTCTGCATCGTGAGCACCGGCCCGAAGACCTCCTGGGTGACGATTTCGCTGTCGACCTCGGGGTTCTTGACGAGAGTCGGCGAGAAGTAGAGCCCACCAAGCTCTGCGTTCGGCTCGCCACCGAAAACGATGTTGGCTCCGCCGTCTTTCGCGCGATCAACAAATCCCTTGATGCGTTCGAAGTGCACGCGGTGAACCTGCGGCCCGATGTCGGTCTCGATGTCGCGAGGGTCGCCTTGGCGCAGGGTCGCAACCTTGGCTTTGAAGGCTTCGGCAAAGGCATCCGCAATGTTCTCGTGAACGAGGATGCGGGTACCGGAGAGGCAGACCTGGCCAGCGTTGTCGTACTGCTCGACCGCGAGAGTTGCGGCGAGCTCGAGGTCGGCGTCTTCCATGACGATGCACGGGCTCTTGCCCCCGAGTTCGAAGCTGCAGGGGGTGAGGTTGTCGGCGGCGGCACGAGCGATCGACTTGGCCGTCGGCACCGAACCGGTGAACGAGATGCGGCTGAGGTCGGGGTGAGCAACGAGCGAAGCGCCCGCTTCTTTGCCGTAACCCTGCACAACGTTGAAGACACCGGCAGGAAGGCCCGCTTCAGCGGTGATGTCGGCGAAGAGGGATGCCGTGAGCGGCGTCCACTCGGCCGGCTTGAGCACGACCGTGTCGCCCGCGGCGAGCGCCGGAGCGATCTTCCAGGTGGCGAGCATGAGCGGCGCGTTCCACGGCGTGATGAGAGCGGCGACTCCCGAGGGGTCCCACGAGACGTGGTTGTTGTGGCCGCGAGTTTCGAAGTCCGGATGCCCGAGGTCGTTCACGAGATAGTCGGCGAAGAACCGGAAGTTGTGGGCCACTCGCGGCATCACGCCGCGCAGGTGGCTGCGCAGGAGCGCGCCGTTGTCCATCGTCTCAACGTTGGCGAGCTCGGAGACGCGCTCTTCAACGAGGTCGGCGATCTTGTGCATGATGGCTGCACGGTCTTTCGGGCTCGTGGCAGCCCATCCGGGGAATGCTGCACGAGCGGCAGCGACAGCCATGTCGACTTCGCGCTGACCGCCGCGGGAGATTTCTCCGAGGGGGCTGGCGTCGATCGGTGACGTGTTGGTGAACGTCTCGTCTGAGGCGACGCGTTCTCCATTGATGAAGTGCCGCGTATCGACGGTCACTCCGGCTACTTTAACGTTGGTCATAGTTGTCCCGTCTCGAATCGCTCGCCGTTAAGTCATTCGGATGCTAATGACTTACCTTAGCGAGTGATTAGACCCCAAACAAGCATTGAGGACAACAGACCACTAAAAAATGTGAATTACCTAGGGCTTGGGCTCAACGCCGGCCGTGATGAGGCGCAGCATCTCAGCCAGCTCCTCGCGGCGTTCGGGATCAACCGGGCCCGTCACTGCCTGCTCTTGCAGGTTGAAGGCCGGGAACAACTCGGTCATGAGTTCGCGACCACGATCGGTGAGCTTCACAACAACAAGACGACCATCAGTATCGCTGCGCTCGCGCGTCAACCAACCGCGGCGTTCGAGCGTCGTGAGCACTCCCGTGAGAGTGGCTTTAGAGAATCCGCCCTCGAGTGCAATTTGACGAGTTTCGATGGGCTCCCAGATCCACGTAACCCACAACACCACGAATGCCGTCCACGACAGGTTGTGCTCTGAGAGCACGGTGCGCTCGAAATGGTTACGCACGGCGTTAGCGGCACGAAACAGATTCGACGCAACAGCCATCGCGGAGTAGTCGAGCGGCAGGCCGCCGACTCTCGCCTGCACCTGGCGCTCGGTTTCAGTCAGTGTGTGTGGTCCGGCCACGGAGGGTCCCCTCGCTCGCATTTAGCTGCGGTTACTCTATCTAACCCCTGCCACCCAGAAAGATTTGACGCGAATACTCGCGGAAACTTGTTCGGGTACCGTATTGTTTGTATCCAAACAACCCACGGAGGATTGAGTTGACTTCAATGGCGAACGTCACCCTGGCAGACCTAGATCTGTTCGAAAATGGCACACCCTGGAACGTGTTCGACAAGCTTCGGGCAGAGGCTCCGGTGCACTGGTCAGAGGAACCAGCGCCCAACCACGGCTTTTGGTCGCTCACCCGCTACCACGACATCGTGTCCGTACTCCGGGACACCGAAACCTTCTCCAGCGAGCGCGGTACGGTCAACCTCGAAGAGCTCGATGACGAGCAAATTGAAGCCCGCAAGTCGATGCTCGAAACCGACGGTGTTCGTCACCGCGCGCTTCGCCGCCTCATGCAGGGCGAGTTCACTCCCCGCGCAGTCGCCGGCTACGAAACCTTCCTCCGCGGCCTCACCGCCAGCACCCTCGATGCCGCCTTTGCGAACCCTGAGTTCGAGTTCGTCGATCAAGTGGCTGCCGACTTCCCGATCCGTGTTCTCGCCAAGATGCTCGACGTGCCTGACACCGACATTTACAAACTGATCGACTGGGGCAACCGGATGATCGGAAACGACGATCCGGAACACGCTGACGTACTGGCAAGCTCCGCCGAGAGTGAAGAGTTTCGCCTTCTGCCCTTCCGCTCACCTGCTGCGAGAGAGGTTTTCGAGTACGGCAACGACCTCGCCAACCAGCGTCGCGGCAAGGATGGCAACGACCTCGTGTCTCGCCTCGTCAACCAGACGCCGATGGACGGCCAAGAGCTCAGCGAGCGCGACTTCAACAGTTACTTCCTGCTACTCGTCGTTGCCGGCAACGAAACCACGCGCCACACCATTACGCACTCCATGAACTACCTCATGGACAACCCCGACCAGATGGCACTCCTGCAGGAGAAGCCTGAGCTCATCCCGTGGGCTGTTGAAGAGTTCCTACGCATGGCCAGCCCGGTTTACCACTTCCGTCGCACCGCGACGAAGGACACCGAGATCAATGGTCAGGCCATCAAGGAAGGCCAGAAGGTTGTCACGTGGTTCGCCGCCGGAAACCGTGACCCCGAGATCTTCGACAACCCCTACCAGATGGATGTCACCCGCAACCCGAACGAGCACATGGCGTTCGGTCGCGGTGGCCCGCACATGTGTCTTGGAAACTCACTGGCCCGTCTCGAAATCCGTATCATGTTCGAGAACCTGTTGCCCCGAATCTCGGGAATGACGAAGCTCAGTGAACCTGACCGTCTGCGCAGCAATTTCGTCAACGGAATCAAACGACTCCCGGTACGCGTCGAATTAGCAAAGTAGGCACATGAGCGAGGTAGTTGCATGAGCGAAGTGCGGCCACAAGGCAGACCCCACGCAGTCTGGGGCGACGAGACTGAAGTAGTGCAGCTCGCCCTCGACTGGACCTCCAAAAGAATGGTCCGCGAAACCGACCCATTTTCGACAGCACGGCCTGCGGCCGATCTGGCGGCAGCGGTGGGTCACGCGATCCGTCCGGAGGGAATCGGCGGCGCAGAAGCGCTCCGGATTTTCGACGAGATTCTCGAGCCGGCAACGCGGGCTCAAGATGACCCGCTGAACCTCGCTTACATCGCCGCCGCGCCCACACGGGCGGCAGTTGCCTTCGATCTCGTCACCAGTTCTGCCAACATTTTTGGTGGGCTCTGGGAGTCCGGTGCTGGCGCCATCTTTGCCGAGAACCAAGCACTGCAGTGGATCATCGGTCTGCTCGATTGGCCCGAGACCGCTGGCGGAACGTTCGTCTCCGGGGGCACCTCGGGCAACCTCTCGGCGCTCATGACGGCCCGCGAAACCGCCAAGACGCGTCGCGGCGGTCGCCCTGCTGGCGGCTGGCAACTCGCTTATACGTCCAACGCTCACTCTTCGATCAACTCGGCCGCGAAAGCGCTCGACGTTGATCGGGTCGATGTGCCCATCGATGACCGCGGACACATGACCGGGGCAGCCCTGCGGGCCGTTCTCGAACAGTCACCGAACGTGTTTGCCGTGGTGGCATCCGCCGGAACGACCAACGAAGGCCTCGTCGACGACCTTGCCGACATTGCCGACGTCTGCGAAGAGTTCGGTGTCTGGATGCACGTCGATGGCGCCTATGGCGGTGCGGGGCTCGCCGCCCCGAGCATCCGCCCCATCTTCGACGGCATTGAACGGGCCGACAGCTTTATCGTCGACCCGCACAAGTGGCTCTTTGCGCCGTACGACTGCTGTGCGCTGATTTATCGCGAACCCGAGCTTGCCCGGGCCGTGCACTCTCAGCACGCCAGCTATTTGGATGCCATCGACCGCAACGAATGGAACCCCAGCGAGCTCGCCCTGCACCTCTCGCGGCGCGTGCGCGGACTCCCCCTGTGGTTCAGTCTCGCCACGCACGGTACCGACAAGTATCGGGACGCGATCGAAGCCTCGGTATCGACCGCGCGTGCTGTCACCCAGGCTATCGACGAGAGCGACTACCTCGAACTCGTGCGCGAGCCCGAGCTCTCGGTACTGCTGTTTGTGCGAACCGGGTGGACGGCAGAACAGTATTCCGCCTGGTCGAAGCAAGTCGCACACGACGGCGTTATCCTCTGCGTGCCAACGAAATGGCGCGGCCAGACTGTGCTGCGGCTAGCATTCGTGAACCCTGACACCGAGGCATCCAAAGTGATGGCGGCGTTGGAGACTCTGCGCTAGGGCACGCTGCGGTAGCTTTGCTGCACGGCGATGACGCCGACCGTGCACGAAGGGCGTGACGAGATGAACACCACTGTTTCTTTGACCGAGCTTGCCGCAATGGAACTGGCGAGCGCTCTCGCTTCGAACAACGGCCGTAGCGCCGTGACGGTATGTGGTGGGCGCGATGCCCAGCTCAGACAGACAGTGATGGCTTTGCGGGCCGGTGAAGGCCTCTCGGAGCACTCAAGCCCCGGCGAAGCGACCCTTCAAGTTCTTACGGGCAGCATCACCCTGCGCACCAGCGATCAGTCGTGGCATGGAAAGGTCGGCGACCTCATGCCGATTCCCGCTGAAGTTCATGCGGTGGATGCGCTCGAAGACTGCGCATTTCTGTTGACGGTGGTGAAAGCTCAATAGGCTGCACGGCTCGCCTCCTCGCCTGCTCGGCTGCACGTAGCTCGCTAGCCGAGCTTGGCTACGCGGTCGAGGAAGGCATCCACGAGAGCCGCCGTGCGTTCTCCGGCCACGCCCTCTTCTGCCCGGGTCTGCGCGAGCATGATTTCTGGGTCTTGACCGCTCTCGATCACTTCGTTGATGCCACCCTGATCGAGCCAGCCCTCGAGAATCGCGGTGTTGAGCTCAGGATGAAATTGCACGGCGAGACTGCGGCCATACGTGAAGGCTTGCGGTGCCACCGGGTTGCGGGCGATCTCGACGGCGCCTTCGGGCATCGTCCACTGGTCGTAGTGAAACTGGAACCACGGACCGTTGGAGACCAGCGAGGTGTCATCGCTATGAATGGCGGTCCAACCGATCTCCGACTTCGCACCGCGGGCAACCGTGCCGCCGAGCGCTCGTGCGATGAGCTGGCCGCCAAAACAGATGCCCAACACCGGGATGTCCGCCTCGATGGTGGAGCGCACCCACTCCAGCTCTGGAGTCAACCAGTTGCCAATGCAGCCGTCATCCCAGGCGCCCCACGGGGCTCCCATCGGAACGACGAGGTCGTAGCCCGTGACATCCGGGAATTCAAAGTCAACGTTCGGGTTCTCGAAATTCTCTTCGGTTACAACCATGATCTCGTCGATTTCGAAGCCGCGTTCCCGCAGGCGATCCCCCACTGGGCCACTGGCGGTGACGTGATCGTGTTGCACCAAGAGGGCTCTCATCTGTGTACCTTTCAGGTAAATTTCTCGCGATGAGTGGACAGCCACACCGCTATGTGGCTTAGTATCTCACTAATCGTTCAGTGCCGAACGATTTATTTTTCGGAGGAAGAATGACTCTCGACATAGCAGCACTCCAGACAGACCTGCAGGCCAAAGGGATTGATGTTCTGCGCCTGATCTTTCCGGATGTGCTGGGCATTACCCGCTCCAAAGATCTCCTCGTCAGCCAATTGCACCGCGCGAAGTCGCCCCTGTTCTGCCAGGGCGTCTGGGTAACCACCACCGGCGGCGACGTGCTCGACGGAAACGACATCATGTCGTCTGGATTGCCCGACCTTCTCACTCAGATCGACCCGAACACCCTCACGATGATGCCGTGGGAACCCGGAGTTGCCCTCGTCGTCGGCGACGCCTTCAACCCCGACCACAGCGTCAGCGAAATTGCACCCCGTTCAGTACTGCAGAAGGTCATCGCCGAATACGCTGCCCTCGGACTCACCCCGACAGTGGGCCCCGAGCTCGAGTTCTACATCGCCAACTACGACGACGAGAACGGCTGGAGTCGCAGCCTCAGTCGCACGGGTCGCGTCTACACGACGGGCGAAAGCGTCGATCCCGGCGGCGAGTTTCTGAACCTCATGCGCATGCTCGACGGCATGGACATCGGCGTCTTCGCCGGCAACCACGAATTCAGCCCATCGCAGTACGAGATCAATCTCTGGCACAGCGAGGCACTGGATGCCGCTGACCGCACCTTCCTCTTCAAGACCGCAGTGCGCGACATCGTCGCTCGCACCGGCAAGCACGCCCTCTTCGTGGGCAAACCCTGGGACGACGAGGGTGGCAGCGGATTCCACCTGCACTTCTCGGTCGTCGACAAAGACGGCAACAACATCATGTCGGATGGCGGCTCTGGGCTCTCAGAGATGGCCAACCACATGATCGGCGGCATCCTCGAACATGCTGGCTCACTCGCAGCGCTCTCGAACCCCACCGTCAATGCCTACAAGCGCCTCGGCCCCGACACTTTGGCTCCGTACCGCGCCAACTGGGGCCACGATAACCGCAGCGCGATGCTGCGGGTACCGCCCGAGCGCGGCGCGGGCACGCGACTGGAAGTTCGCCTCGGCGACCCGGCGGCGAACCCGTATCTGCTGATCGCATCCACTCTGGCTGCTGGCCTCGATGGCATCAAGCGCAAGCTCACGGCCCCCTCAGCGGTCGAGGGTTGGGCTTACGAAGACGAATCGGCACCGATCTTGCCGATGACCCTCAACGCCGCCCTCGACGCTCTTGACGCCGACACCGTCATGCGCGAGACCATGGGCAGCACCGTCATCGACGTTTTCAGCGTACTGAAGCGTGACGAAGTGATGCGCTACGAAGATACTGTCGCCGACAAGACGACCCGCGACGTGAGCCAGTGGGAGATCGACGAGTACTTCGCCGACTACTAAGCCGGTAACGGTCGACGACACAGAAAAGCCCCGCCGAACGAATAGGCGGGGCTTTTCTGTATGCCGCCATGAGCGGCGGTGTCGGCTGCGGCAGCGAGCGGATGCCGCCGCCGCCGGGCGCTTAGATCGCCTGTGAGCGGTCTTCTACGAGTTCGCCACCGTTGAAGGTGACTCCGATCTCGCGGTAGTAGCCGCCGAGAATCTCTTGCACGGGCAGGATCGAGTGCAACTCATCCCACTGCGAGTCACCGAGGTGAAGCTCAGCATCGCCCTTCCAGGTCTCGCCGATCTCGACGTCGGTGCCGCCCATCGTGATGAGCTGGTCGAGGGACATTCCTGCATCCTTGCTGATGGAGGGCATGAAGCGGCTGTGCAGCATTTTGTGGCCGTTGACGAAACCGTTGCTTTCAGCAGGCTCGCGCAGCGTGACGACTGCCGAAGCGAGGCGGTGGTCGTAAGCCGCGATAGAGGCGCCGAACTGGCCGCCGTTCTCGAGCTTGGGGGTGGCCTTTCCCTTGTTGAAGACTCGCGTAACGGCGATGTTGCCGAGCTTCTTGGGGTAGCCCTGGAACCAACCGCGGCCGATGGCGAAGTCTTTGTTGACCCAGATCGCGACGCAGCGGCTGTAGACGATGCCCTTGTGAGAGCAGCGCACGACCATGAACGCTTCGAGGTACTGCGCGCGTACGGGGTCGAGCAGTTCGAGGCCGCCCGTGCTGCAGGACTGCCAGTCGGCCCAGACAATGGCAACGGCGCCAGGTTGTTCGGGAGCGAGGTCAATATCGTCAGGAAGGATCGCACGTACGTTGGCTGGATCGGTCAAGTACTCGACAGTGAGTAGCGTTCCCGAGTAGTACCAGGGCATCTTCGGCACGAGCGAACTTGACCCTTGCGGAGTGAGTGGAGGAAGGAATCCATTGAGTTCGGTCATGCGCCAGAGTGTAGCCCAAAACGGTTCGTATCCGAATGAATTTCTCAAAACGCTTGACTAAGACACCCTGTCTTCGCCATTGTTGAACGCAACTCGTTCGGATACGGACGAATTGATTCAGAACTCAACGAGGAGTTTCACTATGGCGCTTGACCAAAAATCCCAGGAAAGCCCCGATCGAACCCTGCGCAAAGGGCGACTCGGCGTAATCGGAATCGTCTTCTTTGTTGTGGCTGCCGCCGCACCGCTGGTCGGAATGACTGGCGCGGTGCCCGTGGCCATCGTTCTCGGTAACGGTGCAGCAGCCCCCGGCGCGTACTTGTTCGCCGGCATCGTGCTTCTCCTGTTCAGCGTCGGCTACGCTGCGATGAGCCAACGCGTCACCAATACCGGCGCCTTCTTCGCCTACGTCGGCCGTGGGCTCGGGCGCAACGCCGGCATCGCCTCGTCGTTCGTGTCGATCCTCGCTTACCTCACCATCCAGCTCGCCATCTATGGCTTCTTCGGTGGCGTCATGGCCGGCCAGGTCGGACTTCTCCCGTGGTGGGCTTGGACGCTTCTCGCGTGGCTCGTCGTCACCGGCCTCTCGCTTGCTCGCGTTGACGTCGGCGCCAAGCTGCTCGGTGTACTCATGCTCGCCGAAGTCACCGTGCTTGTCATCGCAGCCGTGGCGATCCTCGCCGATGGTGGCCCCGAGGGCCTCAACTGGGGCGCTTCCTTCTCCCCTGACCTGATTCTCGCTGGTGGCCTCGCAGGCTCCGCCGGTATCGCGTTCGCGTTCGCCTTCGCCTCCTTCATCGGCTTCGAAGCAACCGCCATCTACGGCGAAGAGAGCGTCAACCCGAAGCGTGCCGTACCGCGCGCTACCTACCTTGCTGTTGGCCTCATCACCGTGCTGTTCGCCTTCACCGCTTTCGCCCTCGTCACCGGCATGGGCGCCTCGAACGTGATCGACCAGACGCTCGAACGCTCAGGCGGTCTCGAAGACCCGGCCGCTGTGCTCTTCACCCTGGCCAGCGAATACGTCGGACCGTGGCTCGCCACGCTCATGAGCATCCTCGTGCTCTCGAGCCTGTTCGCCGGACTGCTCGCGTTCCAGAACGCCGCAAGCCGCTACCTCTTCGCCCTCGGCCGCGGTGGCGTGCTGGCGAGCTCGGTGGGAACCGTGAACGGTCGCGGAGCCCCCGGTCGTGCATCCATCATCGTGTCGATCATTAGCGGTGTTGTGATTGTGCTGTTCGCTGCGTTCCAGCTCGACCCCATCGGCAACATGTTCTTCTGGTTCAGTGGCCTCGCCGTGGTGGCAATCGTGCTGATCGAAGCGCTCGTCTGCGTGGCGATCATCCGCTTCTTCCTTCAGAACAAGGGAACCGAGAACATCTTTGTCACCATGATTGCGCCGATCCTGGCCTTCATTGGTCTCGTTCTCGCCGAGTACCTGCTGATGTCACGCTTCGGCCTGCTCGCCGGCGACCTCACGCTCGCCGCTGGAGTCGATCCGACGGTGACCGCCTTCGGCCTCAACGCCTTCGGCTGGTTCCTCGTGCTGTCGCCGTTCATCGCTTTCGTGATCGGCTACGTCGTCTCGCTCGTTCGCAAGAACCTCAACGAAGAACTGCTGCAAGACGTCATCTCCTAAATAACCAAGCGAAGGGCCCCAACACTGTGATGGTGTTGGGGCCCTTCGTGGTTAAGAGGTGTAAAGCCGGTGCTTCGAGTGGATGCCGCGGCTACGGAGTTGCGCCGGTAGCAACTGGGCGCTCCGGCTGGTTCGACCAGGCCGACCACGAACCGGGGAAGAGTGCGGGACGGAAACCGGCGACGGTGAGCGCTAGCGCGTTGTGCGCAGCAGTCACGCCTGAACCGCAGTACACGCCGACGGCACGATCGACACTCACCCCGAGCGCTTCGTAGCGCTCCCGCAGCGTCTCGGCGTCCAAGAACTGGCCATCGCCAGTGAGGTTGCCCGAAGTCGGTGCGCTAATTGCCCCGGGAATGTGACCGGCTCGCGGATCGATCGGTTCAACCTCGCCGCGGTAGCGTTCGCCTGCCCGCGCATCGAGAAGCACGCCGGTTTCGGCTAGAGCGGCAGCGTCATCCGCATCGAGAACGGGCTCGTTACCCGCGCTGAGGGTTGCGGTGCCGGGAACAACTGCGGCCAAGTCGTCGGTGCCGGTGGCGAGTGGATGCCCGGCCGCCACCCACGCGGAAAGCGCGCCATCAAGCACCTGCACGTTCTCAATGCCCATGTAGCGCAGCAGCCACCAGGCGCGGCAGGCGGCGAGGCTGTTCCAGTCGTCATAGACGACGACAGCGTCACCGTCGTTGATTCCCCAGCGGCGCACGGCGGCCTGAAACTCCTCGACCGCGGGCAGTGGATGACGCCCCTCGTGCGGTTCACCGTGACGCGCAAGCTCGGTATCGAGGTCAACGTAGACAGCACCGCGGATGTGTCCGGCTTCGTAGAGCGGCAGGCCGGCGGGCCCGCCAAGGCTCCAGCGCACGTCGAGAACGCGCACGGGGGTTCCGCCCGACTCGGCTGCGGTGAGCAGTGCGTCTAGTTCGTTCGCGGTGACGAGGGGGTGAGGCATCCGAGCTCCGATCGTGGGGAACTTCAATGATGACATTCGCAGCCGCACACGCGGGAGCAGTCTCGACCGGTACCGCCCACAACAAGGGGATGCTTAATTCCGAAATATGCTCAATAATGTGAGAGCACCGTCGCTACTGAGCGACTCCACGACCGGGGATCGAGGCCCAACCATGACGAGCACTACGGACGAATGCCCGCTGTGCACGATCTATGGTGCCCACGCGCGCTCGGGCACCAACTGGTTCCGCTGCGCGCACTGCGCCACCTCCTGGGGCACGCGGCAAGCCAGCGAAGACGATTCGCCTCCGCAGGCGCGTCACCGCTCAGTCGCGTAATCGCCCTCGCCACTCCCGCTCCTTCTCGTTTTCCCTCCTGCTCTGCAGAAATCGGGCATACGCTGAAGGCATGCTCACCCCACCTGAAGCCGCGAAGATTCCCACGGAACGCCTCCAGCATGGCGACCACTACGTCGACAATTACGAGTGGATGCGCGACAAAGAGAGCCCCGAGACCCTCGCGCACCTCCATGCCGAGAATGCCTTCACCGCTGCGCGCACGAGTCACCTCAGCGTGCTGCAAGAGCAGATCTTCGAAGAGATCAAGGGCCGCACGAAGGAGACCGACTTGAGCGTTCCGGTTCGCCGCGGCCAGTGGTGGTACTTCAGCCGCACCGAAGAGGGCAAGCAGTACCCGATCCATTGCCGCGCGCCAATTGCGGGCGACGATGACTGGACTCCCCCGACGATTGCCGAGCCTGTTGCCGGTGACGCTGGTGCTGATGCTGCCGCGGTTCCCACCACCCTTCCCGGCGAGCAGATCCTCCTCGACGACAACGTTGAAGCCGAGGGTCACGACTTCTTCAGCCTGGGCTCGTTCTCGCTGAGCGACGACGGAACGCTGCTGCTCTACGGTGTCGACATCGAGGGCGATGAACGTTACACGTTGCGCGTGCGCCAGCTTGGCGATGCGCCTGTGGCGAGCGCTGGTTCGGCTGATGCTTCCGACGCTGATGCTGTCATCCGCTTCAGCTCCGCCGATGACCTTCCGGACGAGATTCCGGGCACCGCGGGCGGCGCGCTCTTGGATGCCACGGGCAAGTACGTCTTCTATACAACGGTGGATGATGCGTGGCGCCCCGATACCGTCTGGCGCTACGAGTTGGGCACGGCTGCGGCATCCGCGGTTCAGGTGTTTCATGAGCCGGACGAAAGTTTCTGGGTGGGAGTTGGCCGTTCGCGCAGTGGCAAATATCTGGCAATCGAAGCGGGCTCGCGCCTGACGAGTGAGACGCGGCTGCTCGACACGAGCGATCCGACCGGTGAGTTCGAGGTTGTGTGGCCGCGCGAAGTCGGCGTCGAGTACGACGTTGAGCATGTGGTGGTGGGCACGCAAGATCGACTGCTGATTGTGCACAACAAGGATGCGATCAACTTCGAGCTCGTGAGCGTTGCCGCCGCCGATCCCCTCGGCGAGCGCCGCGTGATCCTCCCCCACAATGAAGCCGTGCGCCTCGAGGGTGTCGATGCCTTCAAGGACTTTGTGGCCATCGAGTACCGCCGCGAGGGTCTCACCCGCGTGGCGATTGCGATCGTTCCGAAGCATGGCGGACGCTACGAAGACATCCCGCACGAACTGAAATTCGACGACGAACTCTTCACCGTGGGCCTCAGTTCCAACCCCGAATGGAATCAGCCGAGCATCCGTCTCAGCTATGGCAGTTTCGTCACCCCGACGATCGTGTACGACTACCTCGTGGATGACAACGAACTGGTCGTGCGTAAACAGCAGCCGGTGCTTGGTCACTTCGAACCCGCACTATACACGCAGCGTCGGGAGTGGGCCACCGCGTCCGACGGCACTCGGGTGCCGATCTCGCTCGTCTACCGCAACGACCTCGTGGTGCCTGGAACGCCGGCGCCGACCGTGCTCTACGGCTATGGCTCGTACGAGATCAGCATCGACCCGGGCTTCACAGTCGGCCGCCTGAGCCTGCTCGACCGCGGCATGGTGTTCGCTGTCGCGCACGTGCGCGGTGGTGGTGAGCTGGGTCGCACGTGGTACGAGGGCGGCAAGAAACTCCATAAGCGCAACACGTTCACCGACTTTGTCGCGTGCGCCCGTCACCTCATCGACATCGATGTCACGTCGAGCGATCGTCTCGTTGCGGAGGGCGGTAGCGCGGGTGGCCTGCTCATGGGTGCCGTCGCGAACCTTGCCCCGCAACTCTTCTCGGGCATCCTCGCGGTTGTTCCGTTTGTTGACCCGCTCACGTCGATCCTCGACCCCTCACTGCCACTGACGGTCATCGAGTGGGATGAGTGGGGCGACCCCCTCCACAACGAGGAGGTGTATCACTACATGAAGTCGTACTCCCCCATTGAGAACGTGCACGACACGCACTACCCCCGCATCCTCGCGGTGACCTCGCTCAACGACACCCGCGTGCTCTACGTCGAGCCCGCCAAATGGGTTGCTCGACTGCGTGAGGTGGGCGCGGATGCTCTGCTCAAGACCGAGATGGCGGCGGGCCACGGCGGCGTCTCCGGCCGCTACGACGCCTGGCGCGAGCGTGCCTTCAACTACGCCTGGATGGTGGACGTGACGCGCTCGTCAGCGCACTGATCGGTCGGGCCCAGCTCGTGAACTAGCGAGCTAGGCAGACCACCACTCGTCGTACATCGAAACGGGCACCGTGCGCTTGTGACGAGTGTTGAGGTACTTCTGCTCGATGTCGGCAGCGGCCTCGGCGGGCACGTCGAGGCCCTCGAGGTAGTCGTCGATGTGCTCGTAGGTGACACCGAGGTTGGCTTCGTCGGCTTGGCCTGGTGTGTGGTCGAGTAGGTCTGCGGTCGGCACCTTTTCGTACAGTCGCTCGGGAGCCTCGAGGTGGATGAGGAGCTGCTTGCCTTGACGCTTGGTGAGGCCGGTGAGGGGCAGCACGTCAGCGCCACCATCGCCGAACTTGGTGAAGAAGCCCGTGACTGCTTCGGCCGCGTGGTCGGTGCCGACCACAAGGTAGCCGAGCTGCCCGGCGATGGCGTATTGCGCCACCATGCGCTCGCGTGCCTTCACGTTGCCCTTGTTGAAGTCGGTAATCGGCTCGCCCATCGCATCCGCAAACTCGGCGGCAATGCCGTCGACGGCACGCTGGATGTTGAAGGTCACTTCGCGGTCTGCCTCGATGAAGTCGAGCGCCAGTTGCGCATCGTCTTCGTCGCGCTGCACTCCGTGCGGCAGTCGCACCGCCACGAACTGCGCTTCGACACCGTCCGCGCGCAATTCGGTCACCGCGAGTTGGCAGAGTCGCCCGGCAAGTGATGAGTCTTGACCGCCGCTAATGCCCAGCACGAGCCCCTTGGCGTGGGATGCCTTGAGGTATTCCTTGAGGAACTCGATGCGCCGACGAATTTGCCCAGCGGGGTCAATTGTGGGCTGAGTGTTCAACTCGGAAATGATGCGGGCCTGCAACGATGTCATGCATTAAACCTAACCCCGCCCGGTGTCATTAGGATTGTTCATTTATGCCGCGCCGCAGACTCTCGGCGGGTTAGCCTGAAACTGTTACGCCCACGAAACACAGGAGCCCCGGATGATCGATCAACTACTTCGCCCCAAGATTGCGTTTTGGACCGGAGCGGCCCTCACCCTCGCGAGCTTCATCGTGTTCAACTTCTTTCTTCCCACGCTGTATCTCGTCATCGAGGGAATCAACTTTCCCATGACTCAGCAGTTCGTCGGGATCCTCACTTCAGGGCTCGACACGATTGGCCAGCTTGCCCGCATGTTCGGTCCGCTACTGATCGTGGGCGCACTCGTCATGCTGAAGATCGAGCGCTCGTCAGGAGCATCTCACCCGAGCTAGCTCAGCTCTTGCGCAATCTCCCACGGCAGCCCCGACGGGTCGAGAAACACGGCAGTACGACGACCCCAAGGGCGATCCATGGGGCCATTGACGAGCTCGACGCCGCGTTCGCGGGCAGCAGCGCACGCGGCATCCACGTCGGGCACATTCACGGTGAGCATGACGGATGCCGCAGCGCCCGGCTGCGCCACAGCGGCGGGCCCGATCATGTCGTCGGCCTCGCTGCGCGCCAACAGGTTCACGATGAGCGCCCCGATCTGGAACATGCACGAGCCACCTTCTTCGAAGATGATCGTCGCCGAGAATACGGTCGAGTAGAACTCGCGCCCCGCCGCGACGTCATCCACGAAGACGGTGATTGCTTCGACGTTATCGAGGGCAGATTCCATCGCAGTGCTCCTTCTGCGACCGCTACCCCACCCGCTGTGGAGCGCGGCGGCGCTAGAAGCTAATTCTTACTCGCGTTACTCACCCCGGCAACCCTGTTAATC
This sequence comes from Salinibacterium amurskyense, assembly GCF_002797685.1. Lineage (GTDB taxonomy): Bacteria > Actinomycetota > Actinomycetes > Actinomycetales > Microbacteriaceae > Rhodoglobus > Rhodoglobus amurskyensis. The sequence continues at coordinate 529,542 of NZ_PGFH01000002.1, read as the reverse complement.
ACATTCCAGAGCGCGCGCTGACCTTCCACATTCGTGAAGTGGCTCATCGTCATGGAGGTGACGGGGCCGGTCATCTTGGTGGCGGGCGATGCGAAGAATTGGCCAGTCACGCCATCCGGCATCTCGATCACGGTGAGGTAGCGGGCGGCGGCCGTGGGCACACTGTGCCACATGCTCGGCATGAGCTTCATGATCGGCAGCATGACGCGGCGCATGATGGCCGGCATCTCGCGCGATGCTTTCGTGTCGGGGGTGTTGCCCGGTGAGACGGCATTGACGGTCATGCCGGCGGGCAGCCGGGTGGCGAGCTCCTTAGCCCACCAGACCGCAAAGGTCTTCGCCGTCGCGTACTGGGTTCCGTTGGCGAACTTCACTGGCTTGTCGACGCGAAGAATGGCCTCAATGGCGCGTTCGAGATCGCCGTCGAAGGATGCCGCAGCCAGCGCCTGAACATCAATATTCGAGAAGGTGGGAACATCTCCTCGCGCGGCTTCCGATCCGGCAATGATGATGCGCGCGCTGGGGCTCAACAGCTCAGCGCGGAGCAAGTGCGAAGTCAGGGCGTGGTGCCCGGTAATGGTTGCCGACATGATCTGCTCGATGCCGCGTGCGGTGCGCCGCAGCGCACTGGTCGCGGCGACTCCCGCGTTAAGGATGAGTGCGTCAATCGGGTTTCCTGCGGCGACGAGTGCCTGCGCGGCGTTATCGATGGAGGTGAAGTCATCGAGGTCGAGCGCGAGTGGCACGAATTGTGCCCCGGGCACGCGAGCCAGAAGGGCGTCACGGGCTTCGTCTGCTTTCGCGAGAGTGCGGGCGGCAACGACGATGCGGCCATAGCCTGCCTCGGCGAGCTGAGCGGAGGCTTCCCAGCCGACTCCGGAGCTCGCACCCGTGACGAGAGCGGTTTTTGCGGCGTTGGCGTTCATCGATCGTCCTTTTGCGTATGTTTGAAACCAAACAGTACCATTGCATCTCCTTTTGGTACCACTGGGTTTCAAATGGGAAGGCTCGCGCGTATAGTGAAGGCATGAGCACCCACACCGGCACCACAGCGGGTCGCCCGCGCGCCTTCGATGCCGACGCCGTGCTCGGCCAACTCACCGACCTGTTCTGGCAGCAAGGGTACCGACACACCTCGCTCAGCGACATCGTCGAAGCCAGCGGCGTGCACAAGCCCAGCCTCTACCGCACCTTTGGCGACAAAGAGCAGCTCTTCGCGACCGTGCTGCGCCGCTACCTCGCCGAGCGCGAGCAACACCTCTCCAGCATGCGCGCGATGGCCGGGCCAGGAATCGCCGGCATCCACACGTTCTTCGATCTCTTCGAAGAGTTCGCGCTCTCCGAAAGCGGCAGTCGAGGCTGCCTCGCTGTCACCGCGAGCGACGAACTGCGGGGCACCGCTCCGGGCTTTGAAGACTTCTCGCTCAAGTACCGCGAGCTCATGACCTCTCAGATGACAGCTCTTGCCGCTCTTGCTCTTCCCGAGAATGCTCCGGATGCTGCGCTCACGAGCCAGCGCGCCGAACTACTCTCGACGCTCATCCTCGGTCTTCAAGTCACGATTCGCTCGCAGGCTGACGCCGCGCAACTGCGCTCTGTGTTTGCCGCCATTCACGCGCTCGTCGACACTTGGAAGTAGCGCGCGCTCACACACGAGCCATGCGCCGCACCCACGGAGCGACGAGGACCGCACCGGCGCTCAGACGCCGCCTTAGCGACGCTGAGCGCTGAGACGAGCCGACCCCAGCAGGAGCGCTCCGGCCGCGAGCAGTAGCCCGCCGACGGAGATGCCAGCCACGGGGCTTGACCCCGTGTTCGCCAAGCTAGCGGTCGTCGAGCCGAGAACAGCCGCGGGCGCGACGTAGCGAACGGTTGCCACGTTCGATTCGACCGTCAGCTGGTCGGTGGCTACGGTAGCGACGTTCGAGATGTCACTCCCGACAGCCGCCACAATCGCGGTAGCTGTGCAGGTTGCTTCAGTTCCGGGCGCAAGTTGCGCCGGCACGGTGCTGCAGTCGATCGAGATCCCCGGAACAGTTCCGGCAACAGCTACTCCGCTGAGCGTGACGTTTCCGTCGTTGAGCAGCCCGATGTCGAACGTCAGAGTCTCCCCCAGTTCTGAGAACGTGGAGGTCGCGGCGGTCTGCGTCGCCGTCAGCACTACGTTCTGGTTCACCGCGGTCGTCGCACTTGCAGGCTCCGAGGTCACGGTCTCGCCCCACGCGATTCCCGAGACTGTGGCCGTGTTCACAAACGAGCCGGCGTTGATATCGAGTTGCGTCACTGCGTGTTCGCCCGTGCACGTCATCGTTGTGGTGAGCGAGGTCGAGGGGCACGACACGTTCTGCGCACCTGCGTCAACAATCGCGACGCTGCTCAGAGGCAGTGAACCGTCATTGGTCAACCCAAATTGATACTGGATGAGGTCGCCCACTTCAGACGGACCCGCCGGCAGCGGCGTCGAGGTCTTTACGACGCTCAGTGCTGCAGTGCCGTCAACAATCGAGGGGCCCACAAAACTGGTGCCCTCATTCGAAGCATCGCCCGTGGCATCTTCGTCGCCCACGATGACAACCATTCGCGTGACCGGAGTGTTGAGGTCAGCGACGAAACCGATCCACCGGGTGCTGCGGTTGCCGCATCCAGTGCTGGAGTTAGAGCACGTCGATTGGTCGCCTGCCGGCTCAATCTCTGCTTCAGAAAGCAGGGAGCCGTCGCCGTCATAGAGTCGCAGCAGCGCTGGAACGCCCAGGCCGTCCGTGCGCGTTTCGAGGTCGCCGAACCAAGCACCAAAGGCGAGCGCCCCAGTGCCACCGAACGTGAACTCGATACCGTCCCGCGTGTTCGCCTCTTGAGAGTTGCCACCCGATTCGCCGTAGGTGAAGCCGTTCGCGTCGTCGCAGTCAGTGTTTCCCAGAATCACATCGGGGCGCGGTGCACTGCTCTGCAGGGTACGGCCGCTGCCGGTGCACTGCGCAATCCCCTGCGACGGGCTGACACCCACGTAGGTCGGCGCGAGGCCGAGCGTGTACATCGAACGTTCGACCGAGATGGTGGTGCCCGCAACACTCGTCGCGATCACTCCGGAAAGTTCTGAATTCTCTACTCCCGCGATAGCCAGTGGTGCAGGCACGGTTGCGCCGCGTGCTGTGATCGCGGCACCCCAGGCGTCACGCAGCAGCGACGCACTCGCGCGGCCCGCAATATTGTTGCCGCTCACTTCATCCGAAATGTGAACATACGTAGCGGCGGATGCCGGGGTTGCGATCAGAGTGACCGCAGCCAGAGAGGCTACCGCCGCCATCATTGCCGCGCGCAAGCCGCGCGAACGAAGCGCTGTGCTGCGCTCGGGAGCGCGACGCGTCGCCACAGAGTTCTGGAATAGGTAAAACACTCGGGTAAGCCTTAAAAACTGGTCTGACGCTGAACGGGATTTCGCGCCATCGGGTGTGCAGAACGGGATTTATTTCTGCGTTTTCAGGCTACTAGTCTGGTGAATCGAGCGCACCACCCCAGTCTGCGTGGGGCTTCGCACGTAGTGACAACTCTCGCTGCCAGCAAGGCACAGGCCTTCACGCGAACACCGTTAACGCAAAAGTCCCGGTCTCTTTCGAGACCGGGACTTTTTACGTGGTTGCGGGGACAGGATTTGAACCTGCGACCTCTGGGTTATGAGCCCAGCGAGCTACCGAACTGCTCCACCCCGCGGCGTGCTTAAAGACTAACACAGGGTGAACGGCTCAAAAACCGAACTCAGCGGGCTCACAGTCTGCTGCGGCCCGCTGAGTCAGAATTTGCTATTCGGTTGCGGCGATTGCCCGCTCGATGGCGTCGACCATTGCCTGGTCAGCCTCGGCTGCAGCAACGAGATCGTTCGCTGCATACGCGGCGTTACGATCAGCGAGCGCTGCCTTGTAGTCAGCAAGGGCGCTGTCGAGCGCAGCGTTGTCGCTAGGCGTTCCGGGGTCAACCGGAGCGTCAGGGTCGACGGGCTCGTCGGGGTCCACGACAGGAGCGTCAGGATCGACTTCTACGTCACCGTCGCCGGCCTCGGCACCTGAGTCACCGCCGAAGAGGGAATCCAGCGCCTCATCGAGAGTGTCCTCGAAAGCGATTTCGTCACCGAACGATACGAGCACCTTGCGCAGCAGCGGGTACTGAGTTCCGCTGGTCGACTGCACATAGACGGGCTGCACGTAGAGCAGTCCTCCACCAACGGGCAGTGTCAGCAGGTTACCGAGTCTGACCTCGGTGTCACCACGCTGCAAGAGCGCCAGCTGGTTGGCCACGATCGTGTCGGTGTTGAAGCTGTTCTGCACCTGACCGGGGCCGGGAACCGTGTCTTGCTTCGGCAGGTTCAACAGCGTGAGCTTGCCGTAGTCAGGGCCGGCATCCGAGTTGGCCGTCAGATAGCCGGTAAGAACGCTTCGACTCGCGTCAGCAGTTCCCTTCGGAATGAAGGTGGAATACAGCGTGAATGCGGGGTCATCCGTTCCCGGAACCTGCATCGTCAGGTAGTACGGCGGCTGAGTCGAACCCGTAGTCGATACCGGGTCTTCTGGGCTTACCCACTGGTCGTCGCTCGAGTAGAACGAGCCAGCATCCGTGACGTGGTACGAACCAAGAATCTCGCGCTGAACCTTGAACAGGTCAGCGGGGTAGCGAACGTGATCCAGCAGCTCGACGCTCATCTCGTCTTGCGCAAGAAGCGTGTTCGGGAAGATCTTGTTCCAGGTCTGCAGAACAGGGTCTTCGTCATCCCACGCATACAGCTTCACCGAACCGTCATAGGCATCAACGGTCGCCTTGACCGAGTTGCGGATGTAGTTGATGTCGTCGAGCGCAAACTGCGGCGCCGGCGTGTAGGTGTCAGCAATCGCGCTGGAGAGCTGCTCAACCTGCGAGTACGGGTAGTTAGCGCCCGTGGTGTAGCCGTCGACGATCCAGACGATACGACCATCCACGATGGCCGGGTACACGTCACTGTCGATCGTGAGGTACGGCGCAACCTTCTGCACACGCTCGCTGGGCTCACGGTCGTACAGAATCTGCGACTCGCTCGTCACGTCAGACGACAAGAAGATCTGCTCCGACTGGAACTTCACGGCGTAAACGAGCTTCTTGAAGATGTTGTCGAGCAACGGTCCACCGTCACCGCTGAAGGTGGTGGTGGCGTTCTGGTTGCTGTCTTCTCCACCTGAGGGGAAGTCGAGCTCGATGTCATCTGCACCCTCTGGGGCGCCCACGATCGAGTAGTCCGGTGAATTCTCACCGAAGTACACGCGAGGCTCGAATTCGCCAAGCTCTCCGGTGCTCGGGATGCCCGACTGCAAGAAGACCGGCTGACCATCAGCAGCACGCTGGTTACCGAATGCTGCAACCACGCCATAGCCGTGGGTGTAGACGACAGCGTTGTTGTACCAGGACTGCGACTCACCAAGACCGGACTGGTTGAGCTCACGAACGGCAATCACCGTGTCTTGAGTTTCGCCATCGATCTCGTAGCGGTCGACGTCCAAGTGGCTACCGAATTGGTAGTACTGCTTGAACTGCTCGAGCTGCGCGAAGGCCTGAGGCGCAATGGCAGGGTCGAGAATACGAATGTTCGCCGTGGTCGTGGCGTCTTCGCGGAGTGCACCCGACTCAGCGTCGGTCGTGGCGCTATAGGGAATTTCTGCGACATCCGCGACGCCATAGGCATCACGCGTCGCTTCAATACTTCGATCAATATACTCGGACTCGTAGGTACGCGCGTTGGGGTCTACCTGGAAGCGCTGAACGATCCACGGGTAGAGGTTTCCGACGACGAGACCGCTGATGAGTAGCAGTGCCGTACCGATCATCGGCAAACGCCAGCGGCCGATGATGGCCGTGACGATGAAGAGGATGGCAACGATGGCGGCAATGCCGGCGAGAATCGCCCGGCCAGGAATCGTTGCGTTCGCTTCGGTGTAGCTCGCACCGGTCTGCAGGAAGCCCTGGCTGGTGGAGTACAGCGTCGTGTACTGGTCAAGCCAAATGCTCAGAGCCTGCAGTGCGAAGAAGAGCCCCGCAGTGATCGCGAGCTGAATACGTGCGGAACGCGAAATACGAACTTCGCGGCCGTGGACGCTCAGAGCGCCGTAGAGGTAACTCGTGGCGAGCGCGCCGAGGAACGAGATGATCAGCACTGCCGAAGCAAAGCCGACAACAGCGTGGTACATCGGCAGCTCATAGAAGTAGAACGAGATGTCCAAGCCGAACTGCGGGTCGGTTGTGCCGAACGAGCTGCGGTTCAACCACTGCAGCGCAACGGGCCAGGCGCTTGCCGACGAAACACCGCCGAACACGCCGAGCAGAACCGGGATGCCAACCATAGCGAGCTTGCGCAGTGGTTCAACGACCTGCTGGTAGCCCTCCAATTGCGCATTGAGTTTCGCGTAGATGGGGCGGGCGCGGAATGCGACCAGAAGGCTGACGCCTACGGGAACCGCCATGGCGACAAAGCCGATGGCGAACATTACGGCGGTTGCAATCCACTGAGTGGTGAGAACCTCCAGATAGCCGGTCTGGCTAAACCAGAGAACATCGGCGTAGAGGCTCGAGAACATGAAGAAGGCGATCACGATAACGGCGAGAATTATCGCCGTAATCGTAAATGCAGACCTCGTCTTGCTCGTCGGGGCTTGTTGGGTTTGGCTCGACACAGTACTTCGCTCCTGAAATTGGGGGCCTAGCGGTATCTTAAAGGTCTTTCATGGGCGTAGGGCTGATGATCGCTCTCAGCGTGACTACCTCAGCGAGCGGTTACTGGTCGGTGCACGACGGCAGCCCGGCGCCACCGAGGCCACCGCGGATGCTCGCGAGCGCAACCAATGCGTCGTTGAGGTCGTCAATTGCGTACACCGTGAGCCCCTTGGGGGTGTTTCCTGCGACTTCGTCGCAGTTCTCAACCGGTGCAAAGAAGAAGTCGGCTCCGGCCGCACTTGCTCCATACATTTTTTGTTGGATGCCACCGATCGGGCCGACATCGCCCGTTGCGGTGATCGTTCCGGTGCCCGCAACTTCGTGGCCACCGTTGATGGCGCCGGGAGTGAGCTTGTCGATGATTCCAAGCGCGAACATCATGCCGGCGCTGGGGCCGCCCACGTTTTCGAGCTGAATCTTGACGTCGACCGGGAAGTTGTATTCGCTACCGACAATCACACCGATGATGGCGATGGGATCTTCGCCCTCGCTCAATTCGGGGGTGATCTCTACCGTGAGTTCTTCGCCCTCGCGTTCGAAAACAACGTCGGCGGGAGTGCTCGTGCCGTTGGCGGCGATAGTGTCGCGCAAGCCCGCAACGTCAGCGAAGGACTCGCCGTTGACGGTGCGGATGATGTCGCCCGCCTGCAGCACGCCATCCGAAGGACCACCATCGGAGGTCTCGGCGACGGTGAGAGTGGCATCAAACTCGTAGTCCAGATTGGCGAGAGCGGCCGCGATCGCTTCTTGCTGCGACGTCTCCATCTGAACTTGACCGGCCTCGGTCGATTCTTCGACCGTGACGCCCACCGGGTACACGGCTTCAACCGGCACGATGGCGCGGCTGCGGTCGAAGTAGGCAGCGCCGATCTCGAACCAGCTCAAGGGAGAATCGGGGTTACCGCGCACATTGACGGTCAACATATCGAGCGCGCCCTCAGTGGGATACGTCGTTTCGACCGGAATCTGGATGAGCGGCACGAGGGCACCCTCGATCTCAACGTCACCCAAGGTGTCGTAGACCGGGCCCGGCTGCTCGATGATGTAGGGCGAAGGAACCAGAGTCGCCAGTAACGTTCCAACGAGTGCGACGCTCAGAATCAGCCATCCCAGCCACCCGCTTCGGGCGCGACGTGATGACGGTTCGGGTCGATTATCAATAAACAGGGCCACCTAGATCCTTACGGGGTGGGGAGCGGTGTTCGCCACAGGCGCACGGTAAGAGTCACTAGCCTAGGTCAAAACTCAGCCGCGCACGGCATCGAGCGGCTAGCGTTAATACATGGCTGACAATGCTGAGAACAATTCCGAAGACGAGTTCCGCGACATGATGCGGGACTTCCTCTCGGGCGATGGCGAAATCGATCCCGCGAAGCTGGCGGGTGCGGCAGGTTTGCCCAATGATCCCGCGATGATCCAACAGCTGCTGAGCCAACTGCAGAACGCCCTCGGCAAATCGGGCGATGGCATCAACTGGGATATTGCCCTTGAGCAGGCCAAGAACTTGGCATCTCAGAGCACCGTCGTCTCTCTCCCCGCCGAACGCAGCAAGCTTGAGCAGGCCATGCACGTCGCTGCCCTCTGGCTCAATGAGGTCACCGACATCTCCGAGCTCACGGTGGAACCCAAGCTGCTCAGCCGCAGCGAATGGGTCACGATCACGATGCCCATCTGGACCCAGCTTGCGGAGCCCGTCGCCAACTCCATCGCAAACTCATTCACCGACGTTCTCAAGCAGAACGCTCCCGAAGAGATGACCGACATGCTCTCCGGAGCGAGCAAGATGATGCGCAATATTGGCGGCACTCTCTTCGCTATGCAACTCGGCCAGGTCGTTGGCCAACTGTCGAGCGAAGTCGTTTCTGGCGGCGACATCGGCATCCCCCTCTTCGACGAGCAGCAAGCCGTGCTCGTTCCGCAAAGTGTCTTCGCTTTCGGCAACGGTCTCGACCTTCCCGACAGCGAGATTCACCTGTACTTGTCGGTGCGCGAGCTCGCGCACGCTCGGTTGTTCCGCCACGCGAAGTGGCTGCGCCTGCAGTTCATGACGTCGGTGACGGCGTATGCCCACGACATCCACATTGATTCGGATGCCATTGCCGAGCTCGCGAGCGACTTTGACCCCAACAACCCTGAAGAGTTGCGCGATGCCATGACGAATGGTTCGCTCATCCCGCCGAAGAGTGAAGAACAGCGTGAGGCTCTTGAGCGTCTCGAAACCGTTCTCGCGCTCGTGGAGGGGTGGGTGGATGTCGTGACCGCGGCCGCCACATCTCGCCTCCCTGCCCGCGAAGCTATCGCCGAGACGGTGCGACGCCGTCGTGCTTCCGGTGGTCCAGCAGAGTCGGCGTTCGCGACCCTCGTTGGTCTCGAACTGCGCCCTCGCCGTCTGCGGGAAGCCGCGGCGATGTGGCAGCACGTTACGGATGAGCTTGGCGCGGAGCAGCGGGATTCGCTGTGGTCACACCCCGACCTCATGCCCACTGCCGCCGACATAGATGACCCCGCTGCTCTCGTAGCGCGCTTGCGTGACGGTGGCAGCACTCCGGATGACATCGACCAGGCCATCAGCGACCTCTTGAACGATGAATCAGGTGACCGCCCGCACGAGGGCGACAACTCCTAGAACGGTTTCTCCCATCGTGGCCCGCGAGCGATCGGGGGTTCTTTGCTGACCGTTCATATTCATGCTGTGGAATCTTCACACTGACCAATCGGACAGTTGTGCACAATGGGCACATGATCCTGCGCGTAGACCCCCGACTACCGCTTGTGTGGCGGTCCCCCACCAGTGCCCAATTTGGCATCGACCCACCCGTTGTCGTGCTGCCCAACGTGACCGAAGCGCAGGAGAAAATTCTCTCGGCGCTGGTAGCCGGCATCAGCCGCAGTGGCCTCGAGATGCTGGCCAGCACTCACCCGCATGAGTGCAATGACCTCATCGATGCTCTGTCGAAAGTTCTCGTGGCGACTCCCCCGCAACCGCCGAGTGCCCAAGTTGCCGTTCTGGGCTCGGGTGCCCTCGTCGATTCGATTGCCGAGATCCTTTCCGTGAGCGGAGTGACCGTCGAAGTCGCCGCCACCCCTCACGGCCTCAGCCAGCCCGACCCTGACCTCGCAATCCTGGTGGGTCACTTTGTGATCCCGCCGTCGGTGCACTCGCACTGGTTGCGCCGCGACATCCCGCACCTGCCGGTTGTGATCTCAGACTCCGCTGCCGAAGTGGGGCCCGTCGTCACTCCCGGGATCACCGGATGCCTGCTCTGCATCGACATGCACCGCCGCGATGCCGACCCGTCGTGGCCCGCCATCGCCACTCAACTAATGGGGCGCACCTCGCTTGCCGAAACCCCAACGCTCGTGGCGGAGGCTGCGGCTGAAACAAGTCGCATGGCCCTGCACCGTCTCGGGCGCATCGGGTACACCGTCTTCGACCAGACCCCGGCCGATGCCACGTCGTCCGTGCGGATCGATCACGCCACGGGCCGCCGTGATGAAAGCTTGCGCTTTCGGCATCCGGACTGCGGCTGCCAGCACGTCTCGAACGTTACGAGCGCTGAGTCCGATCCCGAACGTCGTCGAGGAAGCGACTGGGGGCGCGACGCCCACCCCGGCCTGTTTGTGCACTAGCCGACCACGACATCCCGAGCGAACGACGAGCACGAGTGATGCCGACGTACAGCAGTCGTCGCTCTTCGTCGATCGCTTCCGGCGTGCGCGCGTAGCTGATCGGCAGCAATCCTTCGTTGAGCCCGATGAGGTGAACGCAGTCCCACTCGAGGCCCTTGGCAGAGTGCAGGGTCGCGAGGTTCACGGCTGAACGCAGCGGTTCGTTGTTGCTGCTCTGGCGGTCGACCAGATCGGCCACAAACTCCCGCAGGGTGACTTCGGGCGCAGCATCCTCGGCCAGCCGCATGATCACATTGAGCGATTCCCAGCGTTCGCGAACCGCACCGGCGGTCTCTGGCGGATCCTGCGACCAACCAATCGAACGCAGGATGTCGCTGACCGACTTGAAAAGCGGCTCGGTAGCCGTGCTGATCGACGCTCCGCGCAGCAGCATGATCGCCTCTTTGACTTCGCGCTGATCGAAGAAGCGCGTAGCTCCGCGCACCAAGAATGGAACTCCCGCGGCCGAGAGCGCCGCCTCAATCGGTTGAGATTGGGCGTTGATGCGGTACAGCACGGCGATCTCTTCCGGGCTCGTGCCTGCCGCAATCTGCGCCGAGATAGCGTCGGCGATCGCCGTCGCTTCAGCGTTGTCATCGTCATAGCCGGTTACCTGAGGCGTCGACGAATGTTCCGTCGTAGCGGCCTGCAGGGTGAGCGCGCCCTTCTGATTCGTCATCAGTCGGTTCGCGGTGTGAACGATTTCGGGCGTGGAGCGGTAGTTGCGCTCAAGACGCAGCACCGCCGCATTGTCGTGCTGCGAGGCGAAGCGCAACAAGAACTCCGGGCTTGCTCCAGCGAAGGAATAGATGGTTTGGCTCACATCGCCCACAACGCAGAGGTCGTCGCGGTCACCAACCCACAGTCGCAACAGTTCGTGCTGCAGGGGCGAAACGTCCTGGTACTCGTCGACCACGAAGAAGCGATACTGCTCGCGCACCTGCTGCGCAATGCGCGGCTCGGCTTCGATCATTCCGGCGGCAGCCAACAACACATCTTCGAAGTCGATCTGGCGGCGGGCATCCTTGATCGCCTCGTACGCCGTCTGAAGCTCGACGAGGCGGTCGATAGTGAGAGCGGCGGGAGGCGTACGACCGGCGTTGCCGTATTGCTCTACCGACATCCGCGAGGTCTTTCGCCACTCGATCTCGGCGGCAACATCGCGCAACGTTGCGGTATCCAGCTTGAGCTTGAGCGAGTCGGCAGCGTGGGCGATCATGCGTGCTTTGCCTTCGAGCAAGCGCGGCATGGTTCCGCCGATCGTCTGGGGCCAGAATGCGTTCAGTTGCGACAGCGCCGAGGCGTGGAACGTGCGAGCCGCGACGCCATCGGCACCGAGGGAACGGAGCCGCCCGCGCAGCTCGCCAGCAGCCCGATTGGTGAAGGTGAGGGCCATGACTCGACCGGGAGGGTACACACCCGTCGCGACGCCGTACGCAATGCGATGAGTAATGGCGCGGGTCTTACCCGTGCCGGCACCAGCCAGCAGGCACACGGGACCGAGCAGCGTTTCTGCGGCTTGGCGCTGGCCTTCATCTAGAGCGTCGAGTAATGCGTTGGCGTCAAGCGTCACGGTTGTTCGTCAATCGGTTGGCCGTACCAGTGCTCGATGATTGCACGTGCAATCGACGAGTGCCCTGGCAGACGGATGTCGTTCAAGGAGTGTGCAAGTTCATCCCGGCTGAACCAGCGCAGGTCGAGAATTTCGGTGCCATCCGGAGCGCCGGACCCGGTGAACCCGGGAGCGACCGAGGCGGTGAAACCGAGCATGAGCGACGCCGGAAAAGGCCACGGCTGGCTACCCAGGTAGACCGGGTCGACAACGGGCACACCCGATTCTTCGAAAATTTCGCGCTGCACGGCTGATTCCAAAGACTCCCCTGGCTCCACGAAACCCGCGAGCAGCGAGTAGCGGTTGGATTCCCAGAGCGCGTTGGAACCGAGCAAAAGACGGTCGTCGTTGTCTGTGACACCGACAATGATCGCGGGGTCGGTGCGAGGGTAGATTTCCAGCTTGGAGGCCACATCGCGGCGCACCCAGCCCGCCTTCTCTACGACAGTCGGCTCCCCCGTGCGCGGCGAGAACAAGTGCGAAGAGTGCCAGTTCAAGATCGCCAACGCCTCGGTGAAGAGCCCCGCATCCCGATCGCTCAATTGCGTGGCAATGCTGCGCAGATTGCCCCAGTTTGCCTCGGCAAAGTGCCCGGCATCCTCAAGCTCAACGGTCACGATGGGAGTGCCATGGGGCTCGGGACTTGTCTCAGATGTCGACCGCCCCAAGTAGACACTCGTGTGGCCGCGCTCGATCGCATCCGGGTGCAGCAAGGCGAGAGAACCATCGGCCGCCAGCAGCGCCGACCCATCAAAAATAGGCAGCACGCGCGTCGCCGAGTCACGCCACAAACGATCAAGAAGACGTGGATCTTCTCGAGCTAAGTGGTCACGATCAATCTCATATCGCGACAGCGGCAGCCGCGAAAGAAAAGATTGTGACATGTATCGACCCCGTCCCAAGTGCGTGGCGTACGGCAAATGCACGCCAGAGCGACCTACCCTGAGTGTTATGGCCAGATCACATCTCACTCTAGCCGCGCTGGCGACCTCCGCTGTCGAGGGACTCGAAGTCGCCGCAGCTGCCCCGTTCGGCACCGGTAACGGCAACGACTTTGACTCGGCGCTCATCACCGACCGCGCCGGCAAGCACTGGATTATTCGAGTGCCCCGAAACGCTGCGGCCGAGAATGTGCAATCGGCCGACCTCGTTGCGTTGCGCGCCCTCAGCGCCGGAGTACGCACCCGCCTCCCCTTCGCGGTCACGAGCTACGCCGGCCAGGTTGCCGTCGGTCAGACCCGTGGCATCGTCTACGAATTCGTTTATGGCAACAAAGTTCCCATGCGCTCGTACACGACCGGGCCCAACTCGCTTGCGGCATCGATCGGTACCGCAATCGCCGCGATTCACGCTCTGCCGACGAGCTTTGTAGCGGATGCCGGACTCCCCGTTCAGACGGCGGGCGAAGCATTGCGCTCGTGCATTTCCATCATCGACCGCGCTGCCGCCACCAAGCTCGTGCCGGCCGCGCTGCTCGCACGCTGGCGCGAAGCGACCGAAGACTCCAAGCTGTGGCAGTTTCAGCCGACCGTCGTGAACGGTTCGCTTGTTTCTGATTCCTTCTTGAGCGCCGACAACGCCGTTACCGGTGTACTCGGCTGGCAAGACATCAAGGTGGGCGACCCGGCAACAGACCTGCAGTGGTTGCTCGGACCGCGCAACGACGCGATTATCGACACTGCCTTTGGGGCGTACGCGGATGCTCGGGGAGCTGGTGACCGCCAGCTCAAGCAGCGCGCCACTTTCTACGCCGAGCTCTCGGTCGCGAAGTGGCTGTTGCACGGCACCGAAGTACGCAGCACCGAAATCGTGGACGACGCCGGCGAGATGCTGACGACGCTGCTCGACGACATCCGTGATGACGTGATGAACCCCATCAGCGCCAACACCATGCCGACCATGGCGGTTGACGAAGTTGAAGCCATGCTGCGCAAGGACAACCGCGCGGTCTAAGGCTGTGGCCCTGCTCTGCGGGGCGGCGCTGTCTCGCTGGTGAAACGAGCATCGCACCTTCGCTACTTTTCGGAGCGCCGTTTCGATGCCGACCGGCGAAGCAGTGACGAGCGCAGCGTGCGAAGCCGATTGCGCTTGGGGGCTGGATGCGCGGCAACCGCTGCAGCGTCGGCATCCACGATCGTGATGGGCTCCGTAATCGCCCGCGACTGATGCTGCGGCACAATCGCGACCCAGCGTCCGTTGCGGCGCGGAGCAACCTTCACGGTCAATCGACCGGAGCGAGCAAGTACGATCGCGATACCGATAGCGACCGCGGCGGGAACGCCACCGGCAATCACGAAGGCGAGCTTGGCGCCCCACAGCTCGGCGATTGTTCCCATGAGCGGGCCGCCAACGGCTTGGCCACCCAGGATCACAATGACCCAGAAGGCCATGACACGACCGCGAATCACGAGGTTCGACGAGAGTTGCACCATTGTTTCGGCCGCGGTCATGAGCAGCAGACGGCTCAGCCCGATACCGATGAGCACGCCGAGGAACAGTCCGTAGACGGGCACTATGCCGGCGAGCATCATCATGAGGCCGTAGAGCACTGCACCGAAGATGATCGTGCGCAGGCGGAGGCTGGCGCGGCGAGCCGAGGCGAGTGCTCCGAGAAGCGCGCCGATGGCGGCCAGCGAGTTGTAGAGGCCATAACCACTAGCCCCGGTGTCGTAAACGGTGTTGGCCATCGCGGCGAGAAGCGTCGGCATCGGCATCCCGAACACAGCGACGACGAACACCATGATCATGGTCCAGAAAAGCGTTGGCTTGGCTTTGATGTAGCGGATAGCTTCGCGGATCTGCCCCTTGGCTTCGGGAGCCCGCGGGGCGATCAGTAGCTCGTTCTTGCGCATCGAGGCGAGGATGATGACGCCGATCACCACAGCGACGGCGTTGATGCCGATGGCCCATCCTGAGCCCGCAGCCACAATGAGGACACCGCTGAGGGCGGGGCCTAGGAAGGCACCCGAGTGGAAGATCGACGCGTTGAGGCTGATCGCGTTGCGCAAGTGGCGTGGGCCAACAAGTTCGTTGACGAAGACCGCGCGCGCCGGGTTGTCGAAGACTTGGATGATGCCCATGAGCAGCACGAGAAGGTAGACCAGCCACAGCTGGGCGACTCCCATGATCGTGACGATCGCGAGAGCGAGACTGAGCAGGCCGATGATCGACTGCGCGACCATGAGGGTGGCACGCTTGTCGAAGCGGTCAGCGATCACGCCCGCGTAGGCGCCGAGCACAATCGTGGGCGTGAACTGAATAGCGATCGTCAGCCCCACGAGGGCAACGTTGCCGGTGAGCTCAAGAACAAGCCAGTCCACGGCGATGCGCTGAACCCACGCCGCGGTATAGGCGATGAACTGAGCGATCACGTAGAGGCGGTAATTGTGCAGCCGCAGCGAGCTGAAGGTGTCGCGCCAGAGTGGGCGCTGCATGACCGCCGAGATGGGAACTGTCGCGGGGGACGTCTCAGATGGCATACTCACGCCCTCAACCGTATTGTCTCCCCGCTCATTCCACGGCATAATCGAGCCTATAAATTCAATTACGTTTCGTAATGGAGCATTGTGTTCGACCCCGTACTTCTCAAATCTTTTGTCGCTGTCGCTGAGAACCGCAGCTTCACGGATGCCGCTCGCACGCTAGAGCTCAGCCAGCCGACGATCAGTCAACACATTCGCAAGCTCGAAGCTGCCGCGGGGCGCATCCTCGTGATGCGCGACACCCGCGCCGTCTCGCTCACCGACAACGGCGAGGCAATGCTCGGCTTTGCCCGTGCGATCTTGGCTGCTGAAGATCAGGCAGTAAAGTACTTCACCGGTTCCGCCATGCGCGGTCGACTTCGTTTCGGTTCCGCCGACGACCTGGCACTCACGCAGTTGCCGCGCATCCTGCGAGACTTTCGGCAGTTGTATCCGCACATCAACCTCGAACTCACGGTGAGCCAAAGCGGAAACCTCGTTCGCCGCTTGCAAGCGGGCCAGCTCGACCTCATCTTCGTGAAGCAGGATGCTGGCGCCGAGGGCGGGCGCCTTGTGCGCCGCGACCGGATGGTGTGGCTCGGGCACAAGAGCATGACGCTCGAAGCGGGCTCCCCCGTTCCCCTCATCGCCTACCAAGCCCCCAGCCTCGGTCGCGCCTATGCCATGCGGGCGCTCGAGGCGGATGGCCGCACTTGGCGCATTACGTGCAACGTGAAGGAAGTGAACGGCGCGCTTGCCGCGGTTCGGGCCGGAATTGGCATTGCGGTGTTTCCGCAGTCGCTCATCCCTGCCGACCTAGCGCAAGTGCCGGCGTCGTTCGAACTGCCCGAGCTGGGAGACGTGGACTTCGTGCTGCTCGATAACCCGATGGCCGCTCGCGAACCCGTGGAGGCGCTGAGCACGGCCATCCTGAGCCGCCCGGTTCAGCGCCGGGCCTAGCCGCCGAAGCTTGGCGCGGTGCCGACCGATCCGGCCCACGCCTGCCGCAGTTCGTTCTCGCTCGAGATGTGCGTGGGGCGAATGACGGTGTCGTCGGCCACGAAATAGAACGCGGCATCGATCTTGTCGGGAGCGATGCCCTTCCACTGCGCGTAGGCGAGGCGATACAGCGCGAGCTGCAGTTGCTTCGCTTCGAGATCGGCCGCATCGCGCGGCGCGCGGCCGGTCTTCCAGTCGACGATTTCGTAGCGGTCGCCGTCGGCGTACACGGCGTCAATCTTGCAGATGACGACGCGGTCGCCGAAGGGAACGTGAATCTCGATTTCGACGTCGACCGGTTGCCGCGTGGCCCACGCTGAGCGCTCGAACGTTGCTTGCAACTCGGCGAGCTTCGCAGCATCCGCAGCACTGTCGTCGTCGGTGCCGTCGAGTTCAAGCGCGAAGGCGTCGAGCGTTTCGGTGGATGCCGAAGAACCGAACCGTGATTCGACCCATTCGTGAAATTGGGTTCCGAGTCGCGTTGCCCGGTAGGGCTTCTCGGGCATGGGACGACGAAGCGAGAGCGCGACGGCTTCGGGATCAGCGATGTAGTCCTTGAAGCGCGACGCGGGGATGCGCTGCGGCAGCGGGGTGCGTCGGGCTTCGCTCGCGGCACGGGCGCGCTCGGCGAGTAGCAGGTCGATCTCGTGCGCCCAGAGGCCGTCGGCGCCAGGGTCAGCGGTCGTGACGAGCTGCGCGGCAGCTTCGACGGTGGCTCGACGGTTGCCGAGAGGGTCGAAGGGCCAGAGCGGATCAACGACGTCGTTGAGCGTGGGGTTTTCGTCGTTCACGGGGTCGCTCGGCAGTTCGCCGATCAGTTCATGTTCCTGAAGTTCTTGCAGGAAGGTGCTCGGGGCTTGCGGTTTGCTGCGGCTCGACCAGAACGATCCGGTGAGCAGCAGGTTGTCGCGGGCGCGGGTGATCGCCACATAGCCGAGTCGTCGCTCTTCGGCTTGGTGGCGGTCGGCCAGTGCCGCTTTGAACTCTTTGAGGGAGCCGTCGAAGTCTGACTGGTACTGAGCGTTTTCCCACTCAAGTTCGGGGAGTTCGGCAGCGTCGCCGCGGAAAGCAAACGGCAACTTGCCGAACGAGACCCAGCCCTTGCCCTCTCTCGACGTCGCGGGAACTTCGCCATCAACGAGGCGCGGCACGGCCACGAGATCCCATTCCAAACCCTTAGACGCGTGAATGGTGAGCAGTTGCACGGTGCCGGCTTCGGCATCGTCGCTGCGTGGCCCCATCATGTCTTGCTGGGCAGCACGCCGCAGCCACGACAAGAAGCTGCCGAGGTTCGCTTGGTCGTCGCTCGCGAGAAACCCAGCGAGTTCATCGTGGAAGGCATACAGGTTGGCCATGCCCTGCGCTTGAGGACGGCTTGCGACGACCTCAATGTCGAGCAGCAGCTCTTGTTCGAGCAACCGAACGAGGTCGCCGAGCTCGAGCCCGGCCCGCGAACGGAAGAACGCCAGTTGTTTGGCGGCATCTTTGAGCCGCGAGAGCCCCTCGGGGCTGAATTTCTCGAGCTGCGAGTGGGAGGCGGGGGCTTCGCCGACGAAGTCGAGAGCATCGACAATGGATGCCGAATCATCGACGGCAACGGAGTCCTTCATCCGCTGCTTTACTTCGTCACTCAACTCGTGTTGGGAGACGGAGCGGCTCAGCAGCCAGCGCGACAGGTCGGCCAGAGCTTGCAAGTCGCGCGTGCCGATCGACCAGCGCGCACCCGAGAGCAGGCGTATGAGCTCGGAGCCCGCACTGGGGTCGTGAATGACGGTGAGCGCGCTGACGAGGTCAACGATTTCGGGGGTCGACAGGAGGCCGCCGATTCCGAGCACGTGGTAGGGAACGTCTTGGGCACCGAGCGCCGTGGCAAAGCGATCCATGTCACTGCGGCGCCGGAACAGGATGGCAGCGGTCGGCGGTTCGGGGGCGGCGGCATCCGGGTCGGGGTTGTAGTGGTTCCACGCTTGCGGGGCGAGAGCGCGCGCGAACCACGTGGCGACGCCTGTCGCTTCTTCATCGATGTGTTCGTAGTAATACGCGTCGACAGAGCCAGCGGGTGCGGTGGGGCGAGCACCGAGAGATTCCACCCGCACGGGCGAACGCGCGCTGAGCGGCTCTACGATCACGTTGGCAGCGTCGAGCACCGACGTCGCATTGCGCCAGCTCGTGGAAAGCGCAAAGTACTGGGCATCCGCGTTCTCGGTGAAGTCGCGGCTGAAGCGGGCCAGGTTGGCGGCACTCGCTCCGCGCCAGCCATAGATCGACTGGTGCGGGTCGCCGACGGCCATCACGGAGTGGTTGCCGAAGAGACGTGCGAGCAGCCGGGTTTGCACAACGCTCGTGTCTTGATATTCGTCGAGCAGCACGACGCGGTAGCGGTCTTGGTAGTGGTCAACAACATCCTGTGAACGTTGAGCGACCTCAAGCGCGAGCGCCACCTGGTCGCTGAACTCGAGCAGGCCCTGCGCGCGTTTCTGCTGGGCATACTGCACGGCCAAGTCGAGCAGGGGCGCGAGGGACCCGATCTCAGCGACGGCATCGGTCACCGAGGCATACGGGGTTTTCTTGCGCGCGGTGTCGGCGTACGGAAGTTCTGAGATCTGGGTGAAGCGCTGCGCGTAGGCGGCCACATCATCCGCATTCGCCACGTTGTCGCTGAGGGCATGGCTGAGGTCGAGCACCGCTTCGGTGAGCGCGTTGATCGACTTCTCAAGACCCACGAGTCGCTCATCCGTGCTCGCCACAACGAGCTTGCGAGCAAGCTGCCATGACGAAGGATCATTGAGCAGCGTCGACTCCGGCTCGCGCCCGATGAGCAGTGCGTTCTCGGTGAAGAGTGCACTCGCAAACGAGTTGTAGGTCGAGATCGTCGGCTGGTCGAATTCGATCGATGCGGTCTCGGGCGTTGCTTCAAAACGCTCGGGATGCCGGTTCTGCACCTCGCGCAAGATGGCGATGCGCTCGCTCACACGCTTACTCAGCGAGCCCGCTGCCTTGCGCGTGAAGGTGAGGCCCAGAATCTGGTCGGGGCTCACAAAGTTGTTAGCGACGAGCCACACCACCCGGCTGGCCATGGTGTCGGTCTTGCCGCTGCCGGCACCCGCCACCACGAGCGCGGGCGACAGAGGCGCTTCAATCACTACTTGCTGTTGTGGGGTGGGCGCATGGATGCCCATGAGACCGGCGAGGTCAACGGACGAGATCATCGGGCACTCACCGCCGGCACGACGTGGATGCGGCAATTGCCAAAGCTCCACGGGTCGGTGCAGTGGCTGCTGACTCGAGCCACAAATACGCTGCCGGCCATTCCGCGGGCATCGTCGATCACGCGCTGTCGGAACAGTTCGAGCTCCTCGTCGTTCATGGGTTGCTGCTTGGGGTCGACGTAGTCGCGGGTCTTGGCCGAGGGCGAGAGCACAACGAGCTTGGCGCCGCCGTTCTCAAGCCCCTCGGGTACTCCCTCGATCGCCCCCGACGCGAAGGCCAGTTGGTAGGCCGCGAGCTGCGGATGATCGGCCACAGCCTTATCGGTCGATGGTTCGTTCTTGCCGGTCTTGAGGTCGACGATCACCGCGGTGGTGCCGCCGTACACCTCAACGCGGTCAATCTTTCCGCTCAACAGAGCCTGATCGAGGGGCAGCTTGAATTGCATCTCGTTGCTGATGAGTTCTCCCCCATCGGCCGCGAAGTCGCGCAGGTAGGTGGCGAGATGCTGCGTGAGTTTCTTGGCGCGCAGCTTTTCGGCCTCCGACTGCCAACTGGCTTCGAAGCTCATTTGGCTCCAGCGTTCTTCGACACCCTTGAAAAGAGCGTCGGCGCTAAAGTCTGTAGCCTTCTCCGCAACGTCGTGGATGAGCGTGCCAAGGTTCGAGGCGGTGTTCGACGTCGAGCCGCCCAGCTGGTCGATAGCCCAGTGCAAGGGGCAGGTCTCGAAGGACTCCATGCGCGAGGGCGAGACGCGCACTTCGGCATCCGGTTCGGTGAGGTCAACAAGGGGTTCGGTAGTGCTGGGAGTTCGCAGGCCGTACCAGGAGCGCGGATCGGCCCCGGGAACGCCTTCAGCGGCGAGCCGGGCCAGGGAGGATGCCGCGGCATCCGGATTCGCGCCGCTCGTCAGCTCGCGGCGAAGCACTCCCACGAGGCCACGCAAACTGAGGGGCGGGCGCGAGCGCACGGGTTCGTCCGGTTCGGGAATGAGGGCCAGGAACGGGGACGGCATGTTGTCGTCGCCGGCGACGGCAGTCACGATCACTTCGCTCGTTGCCCGCGACACCGCCTGCGCAAACATGCGCAGCTCGTCGTGCAACACTTCGCGGCGGCGGTCGGTAACGGCGAGCTGCTCCCCCGCGAGTACTCGAGGAAGGTCGTGCGCGCCCAGGAGGGAGCCACGCACGCGAAGGTTGGGCCACACGTTCTCTTGAAGTCCGGCAACGACCACGACATCGAACTCTTGACCGATGACGGATGCCGGGGTTCCGACGGTGACGGAATCCATGATCGAGCGAGCAGCGAGCGTGTCTTCGGCAACATCGGCCGAGAGCCATTCGTTGAGAAAGACGTTGGCGGGAGCATCCGGTCGACGTTCCACAAAACGCTTCGCTGAAGAGAACAGGGCGACGACGGCATCGAGGTGGCGGTTGGCTTCTTCAGCCACGACACCGGCGCCGAGCGCTTGCTCAAACCACCGATCGGCGAGCCCACTGCGCTGCCAGGCACCCCAGAGAAGCTCTTCAATAGTGTCGCCCGCGGCACCGGCCGCTGCGGTTTCTCGCAGATTCTTGGCCACTGCGGCAGCCTGGCGAGCAACGCGATTGTCGATCGTGACGAACCCAGCAGGCGCCGCCATCGCTTGCGCGATCAACTCGTCGGCCGAGTCGAAAATCTCTGCGCCCAATGCCTCGTGCCGCAACGCAGCCTTGAGGCGGCGCAGCGAGACGGCATCGAAACCGCCCACTGCACTGCACAGCAACTCGATGGCCGCCGCGGCATCCAGCGGGCGACGTTCCAAGGCCAGTTCAAGCAGCACGATGAGGCCGTTCACGCTGAACTCGTCGCGCACCGCACTGCGCGCGCTCGACACGCTCGTGACAACTTCGAGCGTGCGCAGCTGACGGGCGAGCGAGGGAATCAAGGACCCCGTGCGCACGATTACCGCCATGCGCGACCACGGCACCGACTCCAGCACATGCTTCTCGCGCAAGTGCCGCGCGATGAACGCCACCTCTTCGGCCGGGGTCGACAGCTGAAAACTGTGGATGCTCGAGGCCGCCGTAGCGACCGCCGGCGACTTGCGCTGCTCAATGAGCCCAGCCACGCCGATGCGTTGAGTGAGCGCCGTGACGGTCTGGCGCAATTCGGCGCTGTGCCGATGTACCGACGACAAGAACAGCGACTCGCAATTCTCCAGCGCCAAACGTGCTGCCCACTGCGAGAGCACTGCAGGCTGAGCGCCGCGGAATGACCCCGTCGTGAGGTCGGGGTCACCCAAGCCAATGATCGTGATGCCGCGAGACGCAAGCGCCCGCACGAGCGAAATCGTGGCTTCGGTGAGCTCGTGGGCGTCATCCACCACCACGAGCCGCAGGCGATCAATCGCGGCATAGTGACCGCCCTCAATGAGAGCCGCGGCTTCGGCAAGCAACTCGCTCGCATCGAAGTGCCGGTCACGATAGCTCGCCTTTACCGCATCGTAGACCGAAATGAAGGCGGATGCCGCCACCCATTCCGGCCGTTCGGTGCGTTCGCCCAGCGCCGCCAACTGTTCGGGAGTGACCCCGAACTCGACACAGCGCATCATCAGATCTCGCAACTCGGTGCGGAACCCGCGAAGGCGGCGAACCTCGGGATCGAGGTGCGCCGGCCAGGGCGCTCCCGCGCCATCGGCAATCTCCCCGGCGAGAAGGTCAGCAATAATCTGGTCTTGCTCGGCGCCGGTCAAGAGCGTGGGTGCGCCGTCACCGGCCACCGCCGCCGCTTCACGAATGACTTCGAATGCCAAGGAATTGGCCGTGCGCGCCAGCGGGCCAAGAGTGGGCGCATCAATGCGTGCGGCGAGACGATCACGCAAAGCCGTTGCGCTCTGACGAGTGGCCGAGAGCACCACGATCTGCTCGGGAGACCAGTCGCGCTCATGAACACGCTCAGCAACGAGCTCCACCAGAGTGGCGGTCTTACCCGACCCTGCCGCACCGACCACCACGGCGCTCACACCGTCAGCGAGATCGACAACTGCACGCTGCGAATCGTCGAGATTCAGCGGTGCGGGAGCCGAGACATCCGCTGGCTCTGGGGGCAAAGTGACCATGAATCAACGTTATCGGGATGCGCTGACAGTGAACGGGACATTCATCGCCCCGCGTTGTGTCGTAATCTGTGTTCGTGGACATAAGCATCGGTATCAACAACAGCCCCCGTGAGATCAACTTCGAGTCGGCACAGTCGGCCAGCGAGGTTGAGACCATCATTGCCGAGGCATTGAACTCGGATGCCAAGTACGTGAGCCTGCGCGACGCCAAGGGCAAGCTGTACATCGTTCCGACCACGGCACTCGCCTACGTCGAACTTGGCGAAGAAGAGTCGCGCCGCATCGGATTCGTGGCCTAACAGTGGAACTGCTGTTCGTCACCGTGATCGGTGCATCACTCGCGACCATCGTGCGCTACCTGCTGCCCTCGCGTGGCATGTACGGCATGGCCCTGTTGCCTGCCGTGGGCGCCGCTGTAACCGCAACGGTGTGGGTTGCTCTCGTGTGGGTCGGTTTGACCTTCGATGGCACCTGGATCTGGGTTGCGAGCCTTCTCGCCGGCGTTGGTGCTGCTGTAGCCACCGCGATCATGCTTCCGCGGTACCGCGAAGCTGCCGACGTGCGCGCCTTCGAAACGCTCTCGCGCGGCAACTAGAGCAGCCAGCTGCTAAGCCGTCGAGACCGAGCGGCTACCAGTAGACGGTCGCCACTAGACGGGCGCAACTAGGCGGTCAGGCCGAGCGCATCCATTCGGCGGGTGTGCGAAGCAACGAGCTCGGTGAAGACCGGCTCAACCTGAGCTTCGGTGTTGCGCGTGTGGTCGGGGAATACCAGCGCGGAACGCGCCAGCAGCATCATGTCGCCCATGAGGCGGCGGCCCCACATTGCCAGTCGCGAGTCGAGACGAGGGTTTTCGTCGATCGCGGCTTGCAGGAACTCGGCCAACACCTCCTCGCCCGATTCCCCGCGAAAGATTTCGACAAGACGAGTGTGGGATTCCGTCGGGAGTCCCGCAGCAAGGCGTGCGTAGAAGTCGTCAAAGAATCCCGCACTCAAGTAGGCCGAGATCAAGGATTCGTACCAGTCGGCGCCGCGAGCGATGCGATCGAACTCGTCGACCTCATCCGTAAAGCTGTCCATGACTTCAGCGGGCGAACCGCCGGCCTTGGTGATCTCGTCAACCAACTTGCGGTGCTTCGCCATCGACAGCTCGGCAGCTTTGCCGATTGCCGTCTTGGCGGCCGTCGTTGGCGCCGTCGAGATCACTCGCGAGAGGTTCTCGAAGATCATGAGTTGCACATACGCTGCACGCCCGAGGAACGCGAGGATGTCGGGAGCGAACTCCGCTAGGGCTATTTTTTCGGTCGCGGAGACGTCAGACCGTGACCGAAGGCGAGGCACTTCGATGCGACCTGGCTTGCGCGAAAACCACTTAACCACGCAGCCAGCTTAGAGCGTCTGGGTGCCCTACGTCTCTGCAACAACCCGCCTCGCCGCCGCAATTCACGGCCTCAGCCCAGCGCAACCCGCTAAACTGCGGGCATCCCCCCGACTCAGGAGGGGGTCCGGCGCCCCAGGTCAAAAAGGGCGCATCGCACCTAGACGGGCTTCATACGTGACTTTCTCAGAACTCAATATCGATCAGGACATGGTCGATGCACTTGCAACCAAGGGCATCCTCGAACCGTTCCCGATCCAAACCCAAACAATCCCTATGGGCCTCGCAGGCCAGGACATCATCGGCCAGGCCAAGACAGGTACCGGTAAGACGCTCGGCTTCGGGCTCCCTGTACTGCAGTCGCTCGGCACCGATCCTGAGCCCGGCGTGAAGGCCCTCATCGTGGTACCGACCCGCGAGCTGTGTGTTCAGGTAGCTGAAGACCTCGTGCTCGCAGCATCCAACCGCTCCACCAAGATCGCCGCTATTTACGGCGGCAAGGCGTACGAGGGTCAGGTCGAACAGATCAAGGCCGGCGCTCAAGTAATCGTCGGTACACCGGGTCGTTTGCTCGACCTCGCCAGCCAGCGCATGCTCTCACTCAAGGACATCAAGGTGATGGTTCTGGATGAGGCTGACAAGATGCTCGACCTCGGCTTCCTTGCCGACATCGAGAAGCTGTTCGCGCAGACGCCTCCCACTCGTCACACGATGTTGTTCTCGGCAACGATGCCCGGCCCGATCGTGGCTCTCGCTCGTCGCTTCATGAACAAGCCGATCCACATCCGCGCCACCGACCCCGACGAGGGCCTGACGCAGAAGAACATCAAGCACGTCGTGTACCGCGCTCACAACCTCGACAAAGACGAGGTCATCGCCCGCATCCTGCAGTCTGAGGGTCGCGGCAAGACCGTCATCTTCACGCGCACCAAGCGTGCTGCCGCCAAGCTCGTTGAAGAACTGAACGACCGTGGCTTCAACGCCGCCGCCGTGCACGGTGACCTCAACCAAGAGCAGCGCGAGCGCGCCATGGCCGCGTTCAAGGCGGGCAAGAAAGACATTCTCATCGCGACGGATGTTGCGGCACGAGGCATCGACGTCAACGACGTCACGCACGTGATCAACCACACCATCCCGGATGACCACGACACCTACCTGCACCGTGCTGGCCGTACCGGCCGCGCCGGCAAGACCGGTGTTGCTGTCACGTTCGTGGACTGGGCAGACATGCTCAAGTGGACGCACATCAACAAAGCGCTCGAAATGGGCATCCCCGAGCCCGTCGAAACTTACTCGTCGAGCCCGCACCTCTTCACCGACCTCGACATTCCTGAGGGAACCAAGGGCCGCCTGCCCGGATCGCACGCTCCGGCAGTGCGCGCTAGTGGTGCCGCTTCGGGTTCCGGAACGGGATCGGGCGGCGGTCGTGGATCGCAACGTGGTGGCGACTCCTCGCGTCCGCCCCGCAACCGCACCCGTTCAGGGTCGGGTTCGGCATCCGGTTCAGGATCACGATCGAGCGATGGCGGATCAGTAGCAAGCGCTCGCGCCGCTGACGACAACACGCGCCCCGAAGGCGGCGGAACGCACGACGGCGGAGCACCCGCTCGTCGCAAGCGCACTCGTCGTCGTCGCGGCGGCAGCGAGGGTGCACCGAGCACGCCTCCCACTGCCTAAGCAGCAGCAGCAGCAGCAGCAGCAGCACACTTCACACGAAAGCCCCGCACACTGTGCGGGGCTTTCGCCGTTAAGGCGGAGGCACGGCTGGAGAATCGGTGGTCCGAACCGGCGCGGCCGGAGAAACGGTTGCCGCTGGCCCCGGGCCGGCGGGCTCGTGCCGTTGGGCTAAGAACGCAGCGAATCGGCCGCGGCGCGCAGCGTGGTCGCAGATTCGGTTAGCTGTCGCAGTTCTTTCTCGCTGAACGTTGTCTCCTTGATGGGAGTTGCCCCCGAAGCGCTCACGATGCACGGCACGGAAAGCGCGACGCCGTCGATCCCGTGAAAGTCGGAGAGCACGGGAGCTACCGGCATGATGGAGCGCTTGTCACCGAGAATCGCTTCCACAATGTGGGCCGTCGAGAGACCGACCGCGTAGTTCGTCGCACCCTTGCCCTCGATCACCTTGTAGGCGGCGTCGCGCACGCTGATGGCGATCTCGTCGAGCTCTGCCTCGGTCATACGCGGATGCCCGTCACGCTGCCATTCGAGAACCGGAACGCCACCGATCGTGGCGCGCGACCACAGCGGAAACTCGGAGTCGCCATGCTCGCCGATGATCGAAGCGTGGACGCTCGAGGGCGAAACTCCGGCGCGCTCGGCCAACTTCCAGCGCAGTCGGGAGGTATCGAGAACGGTGCCCGAGGCGAAGAGGCGCTCGGGCGGCAGACCGGACTGCTCCTGCGCGAGCGCGGTGAGTACATCGCACGGGTTCGTGACGATGATGTAGATGGCGTTCGGCGCGACCTCCATCAGCTGCGGAATGAGCGAGCCGAGCATCCGCGCATTCACATCAGCAAGCTCCAGCCGCGTCTGACCCGGGTTCTGCTTGGCGCCCGCCGTGATCACGACCACGTGCGATCCGGCCGCAACGGAGATGTCGCTGCCGCCGATGATCTGGCTCGACCCCGTGAACTGGGTGCCGTGGGCGAGGTCGAGCACCTCGGCATCCACTTTCTTGGTCGCGATGTCGTACAGCGCGATCTGGCGGGCAGAGCCGCGAATCAGGGCAGCATAGGCGGCACTGGCGCCGACACTGCCGGCACCCACGATGGTCAGTTTGGAGTTCTCGACAACGCTCATGCGATTAGTGTGCCACGAGTGCCGCGAGAGAGTCGCAGGGTCGCCCTCACAACTCTAGGTAATAGCTGACCACACCGAGGAGCGGGACCATACCCGCCGCGAGAGCGTACAAGCCGGCGACGATTCGTAGCTGCCGCACGCGTCTCGTCATGTCCCCCACCGGGTCATAATCCCGGTCAGGCACGGTGCGGATCGCTCCTGTGCTTCCGGCGCTGTCCGAAGAAAGCGGTGATTCCACTCCGGATTCCTCAGCGTACGCCCCACTGCTCTCACTCGTCCGAGACAGTGGCGTGTACAAAGTGAGATTGCTTGCCTCTAGCAGCGCCGACGCCGCTGCGCGGCGCGACAACCTTGCAGCGTTCCAGACCCCTGGTAGCCGCACGAGAGCGAAGACGGGCGCGTATACCTGAAACGCAAAAAAGAATACGACGATCGGAATGATCGCTACTACAACCATGGTGGGCGTCGAAAGCGGAGATTTCCGGGCGGTCCTCATGTACTGATAGTGACAGATAATCACTCCTCCCACATGCAGTTCTTTCGAACGAGAGCTCGGCTAGGCGCGGGCTGTCGAAGCATGCGCGACGGCGGACTCGCTGCGGCATCCGACGATCGCGGGTGCTTGATGAATGAGAGCGTCGTTCGTGATCGCCTCCACCATGAAGAGGGCGAAGTCGGTACGCCGGGTGAGATTGCTCTCGAGAATGGGCGAGCCGACCGCCGAGCTCCAGACGGGCAGCCCTTCGCTTTCGCCCTCTTCGAGGTCGCTGCCGCGAACGAGAGTCCAGCGAGTATCGCTTGCAAAAATGCGCTCGGCAGCGCGGGTTTGGTCGGCAATGTCGACGGCACGTACGGCTTTGGCGAGCCAGGATGCGACTGCCACCGTCGCGAGAAAGCGTCGCGAATAGTGGTCAGCCGCGCTCGCCCGCACGTGCCAGCCGCACGAGAAAATCAGGCGGGCCCCGGTCGGAGCGAAGTCCATCACGGCTTGCGCAGTGCGCGAAGAGTATTCGCGCACACCCCACGGCGCGAGAACCGTCAGCACCGCTGCGCAGCCAGCGACGGCCCGCTCGATGACGGTGCGATCGGAGGTGTCGCCCGGGATAACCGTGATGCGGTCCCCGAAATGTTCGAGCTTCGCCACGCTCTGCGGTCGGCATACTCCCACCACTTCGTAGCCACGCTCGAGGGCGTGGGCTGCTAAATACTGGCCGAGCTTGCCGGAGATGCCGACGATGCAGACGCGCTGGCGGGACGGCTCGACGGCGGAACTACTCGTTTCAGGGGCAATCATGGTTTCCTCTCTCATAGACCTTACGCCGTAAGATTACCTTACGCAGTAAGATAGTCAATACCCCCCACGAGAAGGAGAACCCGAGTGGCAGAGCACAGCCGAGCGCGCAGTACGACAAAGCGCGCGCCGATCACCCGCGAAACCGTACTCGCCGCGGCGCTCGAGCTCGCCGATGCAGAAGGCGCTACCGCGCTCACGATGCGTAAACTCGCCGATCGCCTCGGGGTAGAAGCAATGTCGATTTACTACCACGTGCCCAATAAAGAGGCGATCCTCACGGGCCTTGTCGACCTCGTCTTCGCTGAAATTGAACTCCCGACGGCCGAACACGGCTGGCGACCGGCCATGCGCGATCGCGCTGTCTCCACTCGCACTGTGCTCGTGCGCCACCGCTGGGCGATCGGCCTCATGGACTCACGCCGAGACCCGGGCCTCGCAACGCTCCGACACCACGACGCCGTCATCGGCGCCTTCCGGGCCGGCGGTTTCTCGATCGCCGGCGCCGCCCATGCTTTCTCGGCGCTCGACAGCTACATCTACGGCTTCGTCCTGCAAGAACTCAGCCTGCCCTTCGAATCGTCCGAAGAACTCACCGAAGTCGCCGAGGGAATCGTCACCGAGATGCCGACCGGCGAGTTTCCCCACCTCACCGAAATGGCCGTCGGCCACGCATTACTGCCCGGCTATAGCTATGCCAACGAATTCGAGATCGGTCTCGATCTCATCCTCGACTCTCTCGAACAGCGACTGCCGCTCCCCGGCTGGGGCGAGAAAGCTATCAGCCGCTAGGAGGTCATCGCCGCGGCGAGCTGCGCGATGATGCGTTCGAGAATGGGGCGCGAGGTCGCCAGGTTCACGCGAATGTGGCCGGCACCAACAGCGCCATAGCCCACGCCACCATTGACCCGGATGCCCGCCTTCTCAGCCAACATCTCGGAAAGTTCTGGCTCGTCAGAGTAGGCACGCAAGTCAAGCCACGCCAAGTAGGTGCCCTGCATGGGAGCCATGCGAGCCTTGGGCAGGTGCTCGGCGAGCGCTGCCCGGGCGAACTCGATATTGCCCTCGATGTACTCGCGCACCTCGAGCAGCCACGGCTCACCGCGAAGGTACGCGGCCGTGTTGAGCTTCATGCCGGGTGTGCTGGCTCCGTGCGTGGCAAGCCAGCTCAGCGACTCCCACTGTGCGCGGTCGGCGTCGTTGCTGAGGATGATCTGCGCACACTTGAGCCCGGGCAGGTTGAAAGCCTTTGACGTGCTGGTGGCGGTGATCGCGGCACGCGCACCGGCATCCGAGACACTCGCCAGAGGCACGTGCTTGTTGCCAAAGAGGGCGAGGGGCGAGTGAATCTCGTCGCTAAAAATGCGCGCACCGTGAGCGTCAGCCACGTCGGCGAGCGCCACGAGTTCGTCACGCGAGTAGACCTTGCCGGTGGGGTTGCCGGGGTTGGCGAGAATCAGCAGGTTGGCGCCGTCAGCGAAGTGGCGGGCAATGTCGTCGAGATCGAGCGCGAAGCTGCCGTCATCGCCACGCAGCATCGGCGACTCGATGACTTCACGGCCGAAGTCCTTCGGCACAGCCAAGAAGGGCATGTACGCCGGAGTCGGCACGATGACCGCAGCGCCCGGCTTGCTGAACTTAGTGATCGCCAGTTCGAGACCCTTGAGCACGTCGGGCAGCGGGTGCACGTCGGTGGCGTCCAGCTCCCAGCCGTACTGCTCGCGGTGCCACTTCGCCGTTGCCGCGTTCATTTCGAGCGCGACCGACTCGTCGGGGTAGCCGAAGCCGAAGCGCTCAGCAATCGCAGCCCACTCCTCGAGCACGGCGGGCGCGGTGCCGTAATCCATTTCAGCAACGCCGGCACACAGCAGTTCGCCTTCGGGCGCGGTCCACTTGTTGCTTCCCCGACTGCGAAGCAGTTCGGGAGTCAGGGCGTTCCACTGTTCGGCGTTGGTAGTCATGAGGTCTCCTCCTGGGCGGGGTTAGCGCCGGCAATAAAAGGTTGTGATCCGGTGGCGCGCGCGATGAGCTTCTCGAGCACATCGGGAGCCGTAGTGTTTTCGGCGAGCCGGTTGGGCTTTCCTTCGCCGTGGTAGTCGCTTGAACCAGTGATTTCGAGCCCGAACTTCTTGACGACCGTCATCAGCCAGGCTTTGCCCTCGTCGGTGTTGTCGCGGTGGTGAACCTCAAGCCCGAAAAGGCCGTGGTCCACGAGCTCACGGATCACCGCGTCATCCATCGATCGATACTTTCCGTGAGCGGCCGGATGCGCGAGCACGGGCACTCCCCCGGCAGCGACGATCATCTTCACGCCTTCGAGCGGACTCGGAGCGTAGTACTTCTCGTAGTACCCACCCTGCCAGTGCAGGATGCTCTCGAACGCAGCGCTGCGGTTGGCGACGTGCCCTTTGCGCACAAGCGCGTCAGCGATATGCGGGCGACCGAGAGTCGTGCCGTCTGACGATTCGGCGAGCACGTCATCCCACGTCAGGTCGTAGTCGAGGGCAATCTTCTCAACGATGCGTTCAGCCCGCCGCAGACGGCCATCGCGGATGCGCGCCGTCTCGGTGACGATCGTGCGGTCGAGCGGGTCGAAGAGGTACGCCAGCACGTGAACGCTCGCGGGGCCAAAGTTGGTGCTCAGCTCCATACCCGGAATGACATTGATACCAGCCACGGATGCCGCAGAAATGGCCTCCTGCCAGCCAGCGGTGGAGTCGTGGTCGGTGAGCGCTACCGTCGCGAGCCCCGCCCGAGCAGCGGAACGAATCAGCTGGGTGGGGGTTTCGGTACCGTCAGACACGGCACTGTGAGTGTGCAGGTCGATCGGGGTGTTGAGCATTATGCAAGCCTATTGCTCTAGGCTCAGGTCGCTATGATTCAACGCTTTCTCGCGGCGATCTTTATACTCGCCACCGCTGCCGCCCTTATTGTCGCGGCGTGGCCTCAGCTGTTCTCTCTCGAACAGACGGTGGGTATTGCTCAGGTGGTCTCGCTGCGCGGGTTGAGTGCCGCCGCAGCCTTTGTTGCCGTGTTGGCGTTGACGCTCATTGCTCTCTTGTCGGCACGGATGCACCGCTTTGCGGCATCCCTCGCGGTGATCGGTCTCGCGTTCAGTGCGCTCTCTCTCGTGGTGCTGTCGACGCGTGGTTTCGGTAGCCCCGGTTTCGAGACAAAGGCCGACGGCGATGTGACGGTGCTGTCGTGGAACACTCTCGGTGATGCTCCCGGAGCGTCCGCGATCGCTGATCTCGCACTGGAGAACGACGCCGATATTGTTACGCTGCCCGAAACAACTCGCGAGATGGGCTTCGAGGTGGCGCAGCTAATGGCCGCCGCCGACCACCCCATGTGGGTGCACACGCTTGCCTATGATCAGGTCTCCAAGTCGCGTTCGACGACCGTGTTGATCAGTGTCGACCTCGGCGAATACGACGTCGATGTGCAGACACGCACAACCTCCACTCTGCCCAGCCTCGTCGCGACCCCTCAAGACCCCTCGATGCCCACGATCGTCGCCGTGCACGCGGTTGCACCCGTGCGCGGCGAGATGACGAACTGGCGAACCGACCTCGACTGGCTTGCCGAACAGTGCCGCGGCACCAACGTCATCCTCGCCGGCGACTTCAACTCGACCCTCGATCACTACGCATCGCTTACCGATGGGGCTGACTTTGCTCTCGGCAGTTGCACGGATGCCGCCTCCGTCACCGACAACGCCGCAATCGGTACCTGGCCGACCCAGTTGCCCTCGCTGCTGGGCGCCCCGATCGACCACGTCATGAGCACGAGCGAGTGGACGACCACGGGGATGCGCGTCATCGAGTCTCACGATGGTTTCGGCAGCGACCACCGACCGGTGCTCGCCATGCTCTCCCCTGCACAGTAAGCATCCAGCCTCGCGCCCCGCATCCGCAGCATTATGCGAACAGTGAGGGTCCCTCTCGATAGTGCGTTTTACCGCGCGAAGGGAGACACTAGAGGTATGGCAGATTCTTCGGCACCCAGCCCCCGCGCGACCTCTAACCGTTCCACGACGCCCCAGTCTTCGGGCTTCTCTGATTACATCTCTACGGGATGGGCTGAGCGGGTTGACGCTGAGGTTGTTCCCCGCGAGCAGGCCGCCTTCGCTGCTGCCCGCCGCGAGCGCCTCTCGCAGCTTCACCAGGGCCAGCGACTAATCATTCCGGCCGGTTCAGCCAAGGTGCGCTCGAACGACACCGACTACCCGTTCCGCGCGCACTCCACGTTCGCGCACGTGACCGGGTGGGGTTCGGATGTTGTTGCCGGCAGCGTTCTCGTAATGGAGCCCACGGCTGATGGCCACGACGCCACCCTGTACTTCCGTCCGGCCGCTGGCCGCGACACGAGCGAGTTCTACGCGAACCCGGATGTCGGAGAATTCTGGACCGGCCCGCGCCCGTCGCTCGCCAATGTCGCCACCGATCTCGGCGTTGCGACTCTGCCGCTGGCGGAGTTCGACGCTGTGCTCGACCGCGTTGATGCCACCACGCTGATCGTGCGCGACGCCGACCGCGATGTCACCGACCAGGTCGATGGCCGCCGCCTACTTGCCGCTGACTCCGAAGCTCTCGAGCACGATGGCGACGACGAGCTCAGCCGCGACCTGAGCGAGCTGCGTCTCGTCAAGGACTCCTACGAGGTCACCGAGATGCGTGCCGCCGTTGACGCCACCCAGATGGGCTTCAACGATGTTGTCTCTGATCTGCCCAACATCATCGAGCACAGCCGCGGTGAGCGCCTCGTGGAGGGCACGTTCAACCGTCGTGCTCGCGCCGAGGGAAACACTGTCGGCTACGACACGATCGCTGCCTCCGGCCCTCACGCGTGCGTGCTGCACTGGACTCGCAACGACGGTCCCGTGAAGCCGGGCGACCTCATCCTCATCGATGCTGGCATTGAGCTCGACAGCTACTACACCGCCGACATCACCCGCACCCTGCCCATTAGTGGCACGTTCACCGAGGTGCAGCGTCGCGTCTACGACGCCGTGCTCGAAGCGGCGGATGCTGCCTTTGCCATCGTGCGCCCCGGAATCAAGTTCCGCGACATCCACGCTGAAGCAATGCGCGTCATCGCCGAGAAGACCGCCGAGTGGGGCCTGCTGCCCGTGTCAGCCGAGGAGTCGCTGGAGGCGGACAAGCAGTTCCACCGCCGCTACATGGTGCACGGCACCAGCCACCACCTGGGCATCGACGTTCACGACTGCGCCGCCGCCCGCCGCGACATGTACCTCGACGGAATTCTAGAGCCCGGCATGGTCTTCACGATCGAGCCCGGCCTGTACTTCCAGCCCGACGACATCACCGTGCCCGAGGAATACCGCGGCATCGGCGTGCGCATCGAAGACGACATCCTTGTCACCGAAGACGGCGCTGAGAACCTGTCGGTCAACATCCCGCGCACGGCGGATGCCGTAGAAGCGTGGATCGCCCGCTCCTAGCTGTGTAGGCGCGTTAGGCCTTAGGCGCTTCGCCGCCCTCGACCGGCGCTTCCGGTGCTTCCGGTGCGTCCGGCGTGGGCGTCGGCACGTGCGGGGCAGCGTGTACTCCGGGCATCCCGGCCGCTGATGTTCCGAGAACAGAGTGAGCCTTGGCCGTGAGGTTGGGCGAGATGATCACGTCGTAGCGCTCGGCCAGCAATTGCGAAGTTGCAGCGTAGTCGCGGCGTTTGCGCATGATCGAGTAGTTCACGACACCGAAGATCATGCCGATTCCGGCGCCGGCCACGATCGCCGAGAAGAAGATCGCCACCTGCTGCGTGGTGATCGGAGCAATGATCGTGGAGATCAGACCGAAGAAGAGTCCGAGCCAGGCACCGGTGCTGGCGCCGGCGAGAGCGGCGCGGCCGTAGCTCAACCGCGCGGTCACCATTTCGACTGTTGTGAGGTTGCGACCGACGATCGCGATGCCTTTGACATCGAACTCGGCCTTCGCCAGCTTGTTGATGGCGTCTTGGGCATCGGTGTAGCTCTCGAAGCTTGCGAGCACGTCACCACGCGGCACACTCGACTGCAGAGGGGCACGGCGGGAGAATCCACTGAAATTACTCATCAGTTCATTGTCCCATGCAGGGGTAGGGTTTTAGTTGTGAGCACCTCAAGAGTATTCGTCGCCCGATTGGTGGGCTGCTCTGTCTTCGACCCCAATGGCGACCGCGTGGGTAAAGTGCGCGATGTGCTCGTTGTTGAGCGGGCCGACGCCAGCCCTCGTGTTGTCGGAATGATCGCTGAAGTCCCCGGTAAACGGCATGTTTTCCTGTCGATCGGCCGCGTTACGAGCATCGGCTCCGGGCAGATCATCACGACGGGTGTACTCAACCTGCGCCGCTTCGAGCAGCGCGGTGGAGAGATCCGCGTGATGGCCGAGCTTCTGGGTCGTCGCGTCGATATGCGTGACGGTTCGGGCGAAGCTCAAATCGAAGACGTTTCGATTGAAGAAGTTGACCTCGGAGAGTGGGAGATCAGCCAGCTGTTCGTGCGTCGTCCCAAGGCCTCGGGAGCGCCACTCTTCGCCAAGGGCCCTACCGATTTCGCCAGCTGGGATGAGATCAAGCACAACCAGCACAAGGGTGAAGCGCAATCGGCAACTCAACTTGTCGCCAGCTTCTCCGATCTGCTCCCGGCCGACCTCGCCAACGCGATGCTCGAACTTCCCGAACAGCGCATGATGGAGGTCGCCGGAGAGCTCTCTGACGATCGCCTGGCCGACGTTCTCGAAGAAATGCCGGAGAACGAGCAGGTTGCGCTGCTCAACAAGCTCGACGATGACCGGGCCGCTGACGTGCTTGACGAGATGCAGCCGGATGACGCGGCCGACCTCATCGCCCACCTCTCCGACGAGCGCGGTGAGACACTGCTCGACCTCATGGAGCCCGAAGAAGCCGAAGATGTGCGCTTCTTGCTCAGCTACGCCCCCGATACGGCGGGTGGACTCATGACCACCGAGCCGATCATTGTGTCGGCCGACGCCACCGTTGCTGAGGGTCTCGCCCTCATCCGTCGCCACGACCTCGCGCCCGCACTGGGGGCCGCAATCTGTGTGACGTTGCCGCCGTACGAACCACCGACCGGGCGACTGCTCGGCATGGTTCACTTCCAACGGATGCTGCGCTACCCGCCCAACGAACGTCTCGGCGCCCTGATCGATCAGTCGCTTGAGCCGGTACGCTCGTCCACGACGGCAGCCGAAGTCTCGCGCATTCTGGCGAGCTACGACCTCGTCTCAGTACCGGTTGTTGATGACAACCATCGATTGCTCGGGGTGGTGACCATTGACGACGTGCTCGACCATCTTCTTCCCGACGACTGGCGAAGCACCACAGATGAATCGGCCAGCTTTGACGACACATCCACAAGACCGCTGACTATCGTTCAGCAGCAAGACATTCGCGCAGGGAGGTCAGCACGTGGCATTCGCTAAACGACGCACTCCACGGTCTCAGCGCAATGAGGCGCGCCTCGACAGCCCGAAGGGGCTGCGTACCGGTTTCGGCATGTTCGAGAGCCGCGACCGCATGGGCCGCTACTCCGAAGCGTTCGCCCGCGGCATGGGAACCCCCTGGTTTCTCGTCGGGCTCTCCGCTTTCGTGGGTGTCTGGCTGATTTACAACACGAGCGCTCCCTTCGACGCGCAGTTTGACCCGCGCGCCACCAACTTCACCCTGCTGACGCTCATCCTCTCGCTGCAGGCCTCCTATGCGGCCCCGATGATCCTGCTGGCGCAGAACCGTCAGGATGACCGCGACCGCGTACAGATCGAGCAAGATCGTCAGCGTGCCGAGCGCAACCTCAATGACACCGAGTACTTGGCGCGCGAAGTCGTTGCGCTTCGCCTCGCGATGACAGACCTGGCGAGCAAAGACTTCATTCGTTCCGAACTGCGCTCGCTGCTCGAAGAACTCGAGAAAGACGACGAGACCAAAGACGCGGAGAAGCGTGAACGCTGAGCTCGAAGCCGCGGTTCTCACCTCCCTCGCCTCGGTGATCGACCCCGAGATTCGTCGTCCCGTCACAGAGCTGGACATGATCTCTGGGGTTACCGTCGACGACGCGGGTGCGGCATCCGTGGGCTTGACTTTGACGATTGTCGGATGCCCGGCCGCGACCTCCATCGAACGTGATGTGCGTGAGGCTACCGAGCGTGTGGCCGGCATCACGGCGGTGACCGTTGACGTATCGGTGATGACGCGCGCGCAACGCGAGGCGCTCACCGAGAAGCTGCGCAAGGGCAAGCCGAAGACGATGCAGTTCGGGCCCGATTCACTGACTCAGATTGTGGCCGTGACGAGCGGCAAGGGCGGGGTCGGCAAATCGACCCTCACCGCAAACTTGGCTGTTTCGCTCGCTCAGAGCGGGCTGCGCGTCGGAGTGATTGACGCCGATGTGTTCGGTTTCTCGATCCCCGGGTTGCTGGGGCTGCACGGCGCGAAGCCCACGCAGGTGGGCGAAATGATTCTGCCGCCGGTTGCCTATGACGTGAAGGTCATTTCGATCGGCATGTTCGTCGAAGACAACACGGCGGTCTCCTGGCGCGGGCCCATGCTGCACCGCACGATTCAGCAATTCTTAACCGATGTGTTTTTCGGCGACCTCGATGTGCTGCTGCTTGACCTTCCGCCGGGCACCGGCGATGTCGCAATCTCGCTCGGCCAGTTGCTCCCGCACTCCGATGTGGTGGTCGTCACGACCCCGCAGTCTGCCGCCGCTGACGTTGCTGAACGCAGCGGCCTTGTTGCGCGCCAAACCGGTCAGCGCGTGATCGGCGTCATCGAAAACATGGCGGGTCTCCCCCAGCCTGACGGCAGCGTGCTCGAACTCTTTGGTTCCGGTGGTGGGGCGGATGCCGCAGCCAAGCTCTCCACGCCAGACGAGCCCGTCTCGGTGCTCGCCTCGATTCCGCTCAGCATTGCTCTGCGCGAGGGCGGCGACGCCGGGGTTCCCGTCGTGATCGCGGCCCCCGCGGATCCTGCCGCGCAGGCCATCACGGCTCTTGCCGCAACTCTCCGTTCACACAAGCGCAGCGTTGCCGGCCGCAAGCTCGGCCTCAGCCCGCGCTAGACGCCGACCCACTATGCCCGGAGCGCGCGCTAGTTGCGCACCCGTTAACGCAAAAACACCACAGCAGAAATGCTGTGGTGTTGCGTAAACCGGCTGGCGGTTGGCTACGGCATGGTGTTGTAGCGACGGGTGGGGATGCGACGGTATCCGTCGGTTGCTACGGCGCGCAGGGTAGCGATGATGCCGAATGCGGACAGTGCCCCAATGATGATCAGTTCGAAGTTCATGTCTATATTCTGACCTTCGGCAACCTTTTAGAACAAGATGATCTTTCTTATCTAACCTTGTAGGCTAGCTACATGGAGATACGGCGCCTCGAACTGCTGCGCGAATTGGCTGACCGCGGCAGCATCACGGCTGTCGCCAAGGCCACGATGCGTACACCATCCGCGGTTTCTCAGCAGCTCAAAATCTTGGAACGCGAAGCCGGCATCCCCCTCACTGAGCGGGTCGGCCGTGGCATCGTGTTGACCTCTGCTGGGCGCGCACTCGCCCAGACAGCGGCTGATGTCGCCACGGCAATTGAGAAGGCCGAAGCGCTCTGGAACGATTTTCGCGAGTCGCCGCGCGGTGAGGTCACGATGACGATCTTTCCCACGGGCGGCGAGATGTTGCTGCCCGGTCTTTTCCATTCGATCAATCGTCTCGCGGGCCTCAAGCTGCACTGCAACGACCAAGACTCCGTGCTTGAGGATGTTGCCAACCTCACCGCTGATTTCGACATTGTGGTCTCCGACTCTCCGCACGTGCTGCCCTCCTGGACCGAGCGCGGGCTCGCCGTCGTACCTCTCATGCGCGAGTCTCTCGATGTCGCGCTGCCCGAAGATCATCCCCTTGGCCGCAAAGCCGCCCTCACTCCGGCTGACCTCATCGACGAGACGTGGATCGGCGTGCCGCCCGGGTTGCCGTTCGACCGCATCCTGCGCCGCATCGAAGCCGCCAACGGTGCCCCCGCCAACGTCGCCCAGCGCCTCACGGACAACAGCATCGTCGAAGCGGTGGTGGCGGCTGGCCACGGCATCGCCATCCTGCCGCGCTTCACGGCGCGTGACCGCGAGAACGGCCTCATCACTCGCCCGCTCAAAGGCGTGCCCTCGTCGCGCCTTATCTCGGCGCTGCTGCGCCCCGACCGCGCCGAACGCCCCTCGGTTCGCGCAGTCGTCAAAGCGCTCGTGGATGAAGCCCAGCGCTTCGAACGCGAGCACACCGCGTAAGCGCAGCATCCGCTCGCCGCCTTCGACCGGCTTAGAATTCCGACGTGGACTTCTCCCTACGCCCCAGCACCGACGCCGACCTCGACTGGTTGCTTGAGCTGCGCGCCGTCGTACTGCGTGATGATCTCGAACGTCATGGGCTGTTCGACCCCGTGCGCGTGCGCCAGTGGATGAGTAAGGCGTTTGTCGCGAGCAACACCCAGATCATCCGCGTAGACGGCACGGATGTCGGCTCCATCACCGTGCGCCACGAACCCGATGCGCGCTGGATCGAGCACTTCTATTTACCCGCCCACCTGCACGGTCACGGCATTGGCACGCGCGTGCTCGCCGACGCTCTCAGCCGACCGGATGCGCGCCCGTTCCGCCTCATGGTGCTGCAGGGCAGCCCCGCCATCCGTCTCTACGAACGTCACGGCTTCGTGCCCTACGACAGCGACGACCACGACGTGTGGATGACGCGGCCCGCCGTTCTTGGCTAGTCGCGGGTCGCCGCTAGGTCAGTCGCATTCGACCACCCAGTGCCGCTACTCCGCCATCAGCCTTCTCTACGCCTCCGGCTCGATCAGGCGCGCCAGCAGTTCGATGAGCAAACGTTCCGTAAGCGGGGCCGGCATCGCGGCGATGAGAGCCAGCAGCGGAGCCATGCGCTCGGGGAGCCCCTCGGTGGCGGCACCGAGGCCCAGCGCACCCAGGAGGCCCGCAGCGGTCGCGGAATCGAGCGGAGCGGCATCCGGGTTCCCTAAGGCGGCAAGAGCCTCAGCGGGCAACGTAGCGAGCAGAGCCTCGGCCGAGATGGGAGCGACGCCACGCACCTCGTCGGCTGCCGCCACGAGTGCGGCGCTGAGCTCGTCGATCACGTTGGCGGTCACCGGCGTGATGGTGAGGTGGGTGGTTGCGGGCAGCACGCTGCCATCGCTCTGAACGAGAGACGGTTGTAGCTGCAACAGGAAGCCATGCTCGCGCACCTGGTCGGCCCAGTGATGCGCGTCGACGCGGCGCTCGGGAGCGACTGACTCATCCGTCGCGATTGCGAGCAGAGGGCCAACGGGGTTGCCGACAACGCGTAAGCCCTCGATGCCACCAATGACATCGCGCAGCGACCGCGTGGAGCGGGCGCACGACTGCGAGAGCTCAGCGAGCCCGTTTGTTCCGAGCGCGTGGATGATCGCCCACGCTGCCGCCAAAGGACCCGCCGACTTCGAGCCCAGAATTGTTGGGTTCACAATCGGGTAGCCCGGCCACTGCGTCGTCGCGAAATACTGCGTGCGCTGACGGTCGCGACCGCGTTGCAAAATCACCGACGCGCCCTTGGGTGAGTAGCCGAACTTGTGCAGGTCGGCGCTGATGCTCGTGACGCCCGGCACCTCGAAGTTCCACGGCTCGACGTCCTCCCAGAAGGGAAGCACCCAGCCGCCGATGCAGGCGTCAACGTGACAGGCGATTCCGCGCTCGGCTGCCGCCGCCGCGACCTCCACGACAGGGTCCATCGCGGCGTGCGCATAGCTCGGAGCCGAGACCACCACGAGAGCGACATCGTCGCCCATGCGTGCAATGAGATCGCTCGCGGCGACATCGCCGCCGGGGCCGACCGGCACGAGATCCAGTTCGAGTCCGAAGTAGTGCACAGCCTTCTGGAACGCCGCATGAACAGTCACCGGCGCCAAGAGTCGCGGCGTGCCCGTGCGCGCCGACGAGCCAGAACCGCGCCACACGTCGCGCGCCGTTTTGACGGCCAGCAGGCAGCTTTCGGTGCCGCCGGTCGTGACGGTGCCGACGACATCCTCATCGCCGCCCAGCAGGTCGCGAGCGAAACCGAGAACTTCGCGTTCCATGACAGCAACCGAGGTGAACGTCGTGGGGTCGAGCCCATTCACGGGCTGCACGGCACGGATGGCGCTGGCGGCGAGCTCATCAAGTTCGGCAAGGCCGGAGTCGTAGACATACGAGAGCACGCGCCCACCGTGAGTGGGAGCATCCGCTTCGCGCAGTGCAGAAAGGCGTTCGAGAATATCGGCGGGCTGATGGTCGAACTTCATCGGGTCTCCTGATCGTTCGCAGTGGTGGTGAGGCCACTGGCGGGGTGCGG
This sequence comes from Salinibacterium amurskyense, assembly GCF_002797685.1. GTDB lineage: Bacteria > Actinomycetota > Actinomycetes > Actinomycetales > Microbacteriaceae > Rhodoglobus > Rhodoglobus amurskyensis. Next base: position 488,918 of record NZ_PGFH01000002.1, on the reverse strand, counting down.
GTTGGTGGCGGGTGTAGCGGCAGAGTCGGTCTCGTCGCTGTCAGCCTCATCAATGTGGTGGCGACGCAGCGGGTAGCGTCTGAAACTCAGCAACGAGAGACCGATGATCACGGCGGGCACGATGCTGAAGCTGATGATGATTCCGGCGATGGCCGAATCGGGCTGGGTCACCGTCTGGTTGGCCACTGATTCGAGATAGCCGGATGCCGCAAGCACGGTCGTGAGCACCGTGGCACCGAGAGCCATTCCGGTAGTTTCACCCGCGGTCCACACTCCGCCGAAGGTGCCTGCCGAGGCAATCTTGTGGCGGCGCGAGTCGTGGGAGATCACGTCGGGCAGCATCGACATCGGCAGGGCTTGCATACCGGCGTAGCCCGCTCCGGCGAGCGCGACGGGCGCATATATCCAGACACCGGGTGCCCACAGTTGCGGAACGATCAGCAACGCACCCACGCCGTAGCAGGCCGAGGCCCACACGAAGGCGCGCTCTTTACCGATGCGGCGTGAGATCGCAGCCCACACGGGAGCAAAGAGCAGAGCGGGGCCGATGAGCGAGACAAACAGAATCGCGACTCCGGTGCCGAGCACCCACGTCGCGACATACTGTGCGCCCGCGAGCATTACGCCCGTGGCGAGCCCCTGCAGCAGGAAGGTCAACAGCAGCGCCCGGAAGGGTTGGCTGCGCTTGAGCGCCGCGATACCAGCGCGGTAGGTCTGCGCAATCGACACGGCCGGGGCAACCGCGCTGATTCCTCGAGGCGCTGAGAACGAGGAGATCACGAGCGAGATGCCCATAAGCGCTGCCGCGGAGAGTGCCATCACGAGATAGCCGAGCCGTTCATCCGCAAAGGCATCACGAATCTCGGGGGCACCGGCACCGAACAGCAGAATTGCCACTGTGAGCACGACCACGCGAACGGCCAAGAGGCGCGTGCGTTCGTCGTAACTGCGAGTCAGTTCGGCGGGCAGCGCGATGTACGGCACTTGAAACAGGCTGAACGCCGTCGCCGTGGCCACGAATGCGATGAACACCCAGATACCTGACGCGAGCGGACCGATGCCGGCGGGCACCGCAAAGGTCACCACGAACAGAATCGGGAGAAGAATGGCGCCCAGCAACATCACCGGGCGTCGGGTGCCACGGTGGGCCAGGCTGCGGTCGCTGCGAGCGCCGATCACGGGGTCAATGATCACGTCCCACACCTTGGCGGCGGTCACCAAAATTCCGGCCGCGAGGGCGGCAATGCCCAGGGTGTCGGTGAGGTAATAGACGAGCACGAGACCCGGCAGGGCACCAAAGCCTCCCGTGCCAAGAGAACCAATGGCGTAGGTGGCGATCGTGGATCGGGTCAGAGCTCGCGGCGCTGCGGTCGTCATCTTTGTGAGCCTAGTGCTTTGCACAGCCGAAATTGTGGTGCTCAGCCGTAGTGTTGAGACATGTCGCCTCACACAGTTGCCTCACTGATCGGGTCGCGTCGCCGCGACACTCTCGTCGCCCAGTTGCGGTGCACCACCTCCGACACCGCCACCGTGATTGCGCCGTTCAGCGGCCAACCCCTGCACGAGTTGCCGCAGAGTTCGACCCGCGATGTTCGGGATGCCGCGGCATCGGCTCGCACCGCTCAGCGCGCCTGGCGCAACGCCGGCTTCGCCTACCGCCGCCGCGTTCTGCTGCGTGCCCACGACCTGTTGTTGGAGCGCCAAGAAGAGCTACTCGACCTGCTGCAGACGGAGTCGGGTAAGACTCGCGGGCAGGCCTTCGAGGAGATCTTTCAAGCGGCCTCGATCACGCGGTACTACGCCGTCTCGGCCGAGCGCGTGTTGGCGACAAAGCGTCGCCGCGCGGGCATTCCGCTGCTCATGTCGACGCGGGTGAGCTACTCCCCCAAGCAACTCATCGGCGTTGTCACGCCGTGGAACTACCCGATTGCCCTCGGGGCCATGGATATCGTTCCTGCGTTGGCCGCCGGCAGTGCCGTCATCCAAAAGATCGACAATCAGGGCGCGCTCTCGATGCTCGCCACCCGCGAGGCCTACATTGATGCCGGAGTTCCCGCCGCTGTCTGGCCGATTCTGGCAGGCCCCGGCAACCAGGTCGGCAACGCCGTTGTTGATGCCGCCGACTACATCTGCTTCACCGGATCGACGCCCACGGGCACCAAGGTCGGCAAGCGTGCCGCCGGGCGCCTCATCGGTGCATCGCTCGAGCTCGGAGGCAAGAACCCGCTGCTCGTTTTGGGCGATGCCGATCCCATCCAAGCCGCAGAGGATGCCGTCTACGCCTGCTTCGCCTCCATGGGTCAGTTGTGCGTTTCGATCGAGCGCATCTACGTGCACAAGTCGATCGAGGCCGAATTCACTCGCGCCTTCGCAGAGCGTGTGAAAGCTCTTTCGCAGACTTCTGCGCTCGACTACTCGGGTGATGTGGGTTCACTGACGTCGCAGGCTCAACTTGAGCGCGTTCAGGCCCACGTGGAAGATGCCGTCACAAAGGGCGCGACCGTGGTCGCCGGCGGAATCCCCCGGCCCGATCTCGGCCCCTACTTTTACGCGCCCACCGGTCTCACGGGAGTCACCGCTGAAATGGAGTGCTTCGCCAACGAAACGTTCGGCCCCGTGGTGGCAATCACCTCAGTCGACAGCGACACGGATGCCATCAACCGTGCCAACGACACGGAGTTCGGCCTGAACGCCTCGATCTTCAGTGGCTCCATCGCCCACGCTCGCCGTCTCGCCGATCGCTTGGATGCCGGCAGCGTCAACATCAACGAGGGCTACCGCAGCAGCTTCTCGAGCGTCGATGCGCCGATGGGTGGCATGAAGCACTCCGGGCTAGGACGCCGCAACGGGCCCGAAGGCATCCTGCGCTTCGTACAATCGCGCACGGTTTCGCAGTCGAACGGCATTCTGCAGTTGCCACGCTCCGGTGCTGAGTTCGCCGCGATGGCGGGCCTCATGGTCACACTGTTGACCGTGTTGAAGGTCCTGCGCCGCCGCTAGGACGGTGGTGTGCGAGGGCTGGCGCGAGCGCGCTACGTCGCTTCGTTATCGAAGGGGGCGCGTTCGCCCGCCTTCAGTTCTGCTTTGAGCTGCGATTGCCGTTCGGCGAGCGCCGCCTGACGTTCCGCATACGCGGCAGACCGCGGAGGACGCACCTTCACGGGAGGCGTTTCATCTTCGAGCAGAGCGTCGCGGATGATGCGACGCGGGTCGTACTGGCGCGGGTCAAGCTGCTTCCAGTCGATGTCGTCGAAGTCGGGGCCCATCTCTTCGCGCATGCGATCTTTGGCGCCGTTGGCCATGTCGCGCAGCGAGCGGACGAGGCGGGCGAGCTGCGACGCGTAGTAGGGCAAACGGTCGGGGCCCAGCAAAAAGACAGCGATGATCCCAATGATCAGCAGTTTGTCGAATGTGAGACCGAAGGACACCCGTTTAGCTTACCTGCGCTAGCGGCTACGCCGTCTACAGTTGACACAGCGATAGGAGCAATGTGTCAGACAAGCAGTTGAGTTGGAAGTACGCCGAGGAGTTCGTTGTCGAACGCCCAGAGATCGCTGCGGCGCGCGTGCATTCCAGCGAGTTGGGAATCGAAGCGGTCAGCCCCGCTGTCGGCGCTCAGCTGGCCTTGCTCGCTGCGGCCACGGGCGCCAAGAGCATCATCGAGGTCGGCACCGGTGTCGGCATCAGTGGGCTCTGGATGCTCGCCGGCAGCCCCGGCGCACTGCTCACCACGATCGACTCCGAGATTGACCACCAGCAGGTTGCTCGCGCCGTGTTCGCGGATGCCGGCATCCAGTCGAATCGCGTACGTCAGATCGGTGGCAAGGCTGCCGAAGTTCTGCCGCGCATGAACGAGTCGAGCTACGACCTCGTCTTTATCGATGCCGACCCTCAGTCGGTCATCGAGTACGTCGAACACGGCCTTCGCCTCGTTCGCCCCGGCGGTGTCGTAGCGGTTGCTCATGCTCTGTGGCGCGACCGCGTCGCCGACCCCGCTCAGCGCGACTCGACGGTCAGCAATTTCCGCACGCTCTTGAAAGAGATCGCGCAGTCGGAGGCCGTGATCAGCTCGCTGATTCCCGTCGGCGATGGGCTTCTGCAGCTCACCAAGCTCAGCGACTAACGCGCTCAGCGAACGCTCACCGAGCGTTCAGCGTTCTGTCCGTAGGGTGGATGAACCGCCATCCCTCGACGAACACGACTGAGCGCGCGCTGCTGAGGAATCTGGATCTCCGCAGGCCGTGAGAACGGAGCATCCATGACTAGCGACGATCGTGACGGCTGGGTTCGTGTTCGAGGGGCCCGCGAGAATAACCTCGCGAACATCGATCTCGATGTGCCCCGGGATTGCATGGTCGCGTTCACGGGCATCTCCGGTTCGGGAAAGTCGTCGCTCGCTTTCGGCACCCTGTACGCCGAGGCTCAGCGCCGCTACTTCGAGTCGGTTGCACCTTACGCTCGCCGTCTGCTCAACCAGGTTGGCGCTCCGGATGTCACCGACATTACGGGTCTTCCCCCTGCGGTTGCGCTTCAGCAGCGCCGCGGAGCGCCCAGTTCGCGCTCAAGCGTCGGCACGATCACGACGCTCTCGAATCTGCTGCGCATGCTGTATTCCCGTGCCGGCACATATCCCGCCGGTGTTACTCACCTCTCGGCGGAAGCCTTCTCGCCCAACACGGCGACCGGGGCGTGCCCGCGCTGTCACGGCCTCGGCGTTGTTCACGACGTGACCGAAGACCTTCTTGTGCCCGACGCGTCGCTCTCGATTCGCGATGGCGCTATCGCCGCGTGGCCGGGAGCGTGGCAGGGCGCGAACCTCAAGAGCATCGTCAACGGTCTCGGCATCGACACCCGCGCGCCCTGGCACACCCTCAGTCGAAAAGATCGCGACTGGCTTCTGTACACCGAAGAGCAGCCCTCGGTCTTCATTCAGCCCGAAGAGGGCCGCGTCGACCATGGCTACAACGGCAAGTTCTGGAGTGCCCGCAAGCACATCATGAACGTGCTCTCGCAGTCTCAGAGCGAGCGGATGCGCGAGCGCGCGCTGCGCTTCGTGCAGAGCATGACGTGCCCCGAGTGTGGCGGTAGCGGCCTGCAGGCGAATGCCCTCTCGGTCACCTTCGCGGGTCTCAGCATCGCGGAGCTCAACGCGGTTCCACTGACCGATCTCGCAGATCGGCTTCGCGAGGGAATGGAGCGTGCCGACTCCGAAAGTGAAGGCTCAGAAGGCAACGAAGTCGCCCACCGTATCGGCGACGATGTGATTGCGCGCGTTGACGTTTTGCTCGACCTCGGTCTCGGCTATCTCAGCCTCGGCCGCAACTCCACCACGCTCTCCCCCGGCGAAGCGCAGCGCCTGCGCATCGCCACCCAACTGCGCTCCGGCCTCTTCGGGGTCGTCTACGTTCTCGACGAGCCCTCGGCGGGATTGCACCCGGCGGATGCCGCACCACTGTTGAAGGTTCTTGACCGTTTGACGGCATCCGGCAACTCTCTCTTCGTGGTGGAACACGACCTCGACGTTATTCGTCGTGCTGACTGGATCGTCGACATCGGTCCCGGTGCGGGCGAGGGCGGCGGGCAGCTCGTGTACTCGGGCCCCGTCGACGGCCTCAAGGATGTTCCCGAATCGGTCACCGGCCGCTACCTCTTTCCGCAGGAGTCGCGACCGACGCGCGAGGTGCGCTCCCCGGAATCGTGGGTGCGGCTGAAGAAAGCCTCGCTGCACAACATCCGCGATCTCACGGTCGACTTCCCGCTCGGCGTCATGACCGCGGTCACGGGCGTCTCAGGCTCGGGCAAGTCAACCCTCGTCACCCACGTGCTCGCAGAAGCCGTGCGCGCTCAGCTCGGTGCCGCTGCGGATGACGCAGGCGACGCCGCAGACGCGGATGACCCGCGCCACGACCTCACGCTCGAAGACACCGCCGGCCTCGACTCTTTCGACCGGATGGTGCTCGTCGATCAGCGCCCTATCGGACGCACCCCGCGCTCGAACCTTGCCACCTACACGGGCATGTTCGATGTCGTACGCAAGCTCTTTGCCGCCACCGACGAAGCCCACCAACGCGGCTACACGGCCAGCCGGTTCTCGTTCAACGTGGCCGGTGGTCGCTGCGAGACCTGCCAGGGCGAGGGATTCGTTTCGGTCGAGCTTCTGTTCCTGCCGGGAACATATGCGCCCTGCCACACGTGCCACGGTGCGCGCTACAACGACGAAACACTCGAGATCACCTACTTGGGCAAGACCATCGCCGACGTCTTGGGCATGACCGTCGACACCGCCGCCGACTTCTTCGCCGAATCCACCTCGGCGCTGCGCAGCCTCGACACGCTGCGGGATGTCGGCCTTGGCTACTTGCGACTCGGCCAGCCCGCAACAGAACTGAGTGGCGGCGAAGCCCAGCGCATCAAACTCGCGACCGAACTGCAGCGCGCGCGTCGCGGCCATGCACTATATCTGCTCGATGAACCCACGGCGGGGCTGCATCCCTCGGACACCGAGCTGTTGCTCGCCCAATTGCAGCGCCTCGTGGATGCCGGAAACACTGTCGTGCTTGTCGAACACGATTTGGCCACCATTGCCGCCAGCGACTGGGTCATTGACCTCGGTCCGAGCGGCGGCGACCAGGGAGGCACAATCGTAGCCACGGGCACTCCCCGCGAAGTGGCTGCCGGCCCCGGCGCAACGGCGAAGTATCTCAGCGAGTGGCTCGCGACCAGCGCCGCTCGAGACCAGACCCGCTAACTAGTCACGCCAAACGCGCTGCCTCCGAAACGGCGGGTTAAACACAAGCACCGAACACGAGTGATCGTGTTCGGTGCTTTGTTTCGACAAGCTCTGTCCAGTGTTGCGAACTGAGAAGAGTGCGCAGTGGCGTGAGTTGCCGATTAAGGCTGAGAAGGCTCTAGGCGGAAGCGACTACACCCGCGAGAGCGTCGTGCAGTTCTTTTGCTTCCTCATCGTTTACAGATACGACGAGACGACCGCCACCTTCGAGAGGCACGCGGACGACGATGAGTCGACCCTCTTTGACAGCCTCCATTGGTCCGTCACCGGTCCTCGGCTTCATTGCTGCCATCGATAGTCCCCTTTCATCGGTACTGGTTTCTATTATCCAGCAAAAACCGCCGATACTGAAACTCTGTCGAATCATTCACCCCGTGTGCACCTCTTTAGGGCGGAGTCCAGTCGTAGCCGTCAACCCACCATGCCAGATGGATCCATGCCCACTGCCCGGCGATACAAGCCGCGAGCAGGGCAGCGCGGTACCACCGCGACTGCGGTAGCGCGAGCACTCCGGCCAGCGGGAACAACGGCATGAGCAGGCGGAAGGTACTCGATTGGGGAAAGAACACCGCCAAGAGGTAGAGCGCGTAGCTCGCCACCCACAGCCGGAGATCAACGCCAATACGCTGTGCGGGCTTCGTGATCAGAAATCTGAAGAAGGCAAGAACGGCGGCGATGAGCATGACGGTCAGCAGCCACTGCGGCAGCTGCCACCACCCGGCCCAAAAGGCTGCCCCTTGGAACCACGCCGCGAACGGGATCAGCTCGCCGTACCCGACGTAACCGGCCCGCCACGCGAGCTCGGTGTCGGTGTAGGCCGTGAGCGATCCGGTGACGGCGGCCGCGATCAGCAGCCACGCGAAGCCCATGACAAGACTGAAGAGAGTCGCGGTGACGGCCGCCACTCTCTCGTGCATCGGGAACTCCTCGCGCCGGCGAATCCACCAGCGATAGACAACGTGCAGTCCGAGCGCGAGCGCGAAGGCGAGCCCGCTTGGCCGGGTGACAGACATGATCGCGATCACCGGCAAGAGCATCCAATACTGACGCTTCATAAGCCAGAACAGCGCGAGTATCAGCAAGAACAGGTACATGGATTCGGCGTACGAGACCTGCAGGATGGCGGAGAGCGGCGCGAAACAGAAGATGGCCACCGCAAAGAGCGCCGTGCCCGCGGGCAGCACGAGATGCATCACTCGGTAGAGCATGAGGGCAGCGCCGAGCGAGAAGGCGACCGAAACAAACACACTCGCCACCGCGAAGTCGAGAGTCGTCAGCGTCATCACGACGCGCACCAGCGCCGGATACGCCGGCATGAAGGCCCAGGCGTTCTCACCGACGTGGCCGGACTCCGTCACCGGCAGTTCACTCGGATATCCCGCGAGCGAGATGATGAAATACCAGTGGCCATCCCAGATCTTGGCGAACGAGAAGTAGTCGGGGTGCGGGCCCGTCCACGCGTTCTGGCCTTGAATCGAGGCGAACCACAGCAACAGTGACGTCGTTACGACGCGCGACGCCACGAAGATAGCGATGACCGCAAGCCACCAGCGCTCGGGAGCGAGAATGGCCGCAGTCGCGCGGCGCACTCCGAAAACTAGCGAGCTGTCAGCCACGCCCGCAGCCCCTGCTCACAGGCCACAATCTCGCTCGTCGCAACACGCTCATCGTCGGCGTGAGCCCGTAGCGGGTTGCCGGGGCCGTAGTTCACGGCGGGCACTCCGAGCTCGGCGAAGCGAGCAACGTCGGTCCAGCCATATTTGGGGGCCGCGGTGCCGCCCACGGCATCGAGGAAGTTTTTGGCGAGCGGCGCATCGAGGCCGGGGCGTGCACCACCGGCGAGGTCGGTCACCTCAAAGTCGAAGCCAGCGAAGACCTCACGCAGATGCTGGATGGCCTGCTCGGTACTGCGATCCGGAGCGAACCTAAAGTTCACGGTCACGGTCGCGGCATCCGGAATCACGTTGCCGGCAACTCCACCCGTGATGCCCACGGCGTTGAGACCCTCGCGGTAGACGAGGCCATCGACCTCGTGCTGCTCGGGCTCGTACGCTGCCAGAATCGCGAGCACGGGCGCTGCAGCGTGAATCGCGTTCTGCCCCATCCAGGCGCGCGCGGAGTGAGCGCGCAGTCCCGTGAGCGAGATGTCGATGCGAGCGGTGCCATTGCAGCCGCCCTCCACCGTGGCGTTCGACGGTTCGCCAATGATGGCGAAGTCTCCCGCCATCAGGTCGGGACGATTGCGCGCGATGCGGCCAAGGCCATTGAGCTCGGCAGCAACCTCTTCGTGGTCGTAGAAAATCCAGGTCACATCGACGGCGGGGTCAGTGAGTTCTGCGGCGAGCTTGAGAGCGATCGCGACGCCGCTCTTCATGTCAACGGTGCCTCGGCCCACAAGGTGCTCTTCGCCATCGATCATCTCGAGCGTCGTCGGCAAATTGTTGTTCACGGGAACCGTGTCGAGATGCCCCGCGATCACGACGCGCTGCGCCTTGCCGCCGTTCGTGCGGGCAACAACGGCATCCGCATCGCGAATCACCTCAAGGTGGCTGAACGCGCTGAGAGCGGTTTCTACGGCATCCGCGATGCGCTTCTCGTTGCCGGAGACCGACTCGATATCGCAGATCTGGCGGGTGAGATCGGGGCTCGAGGCCGTCAAATCAAGCACAGGAAGAGTGGGATCGGTCGCAGGCATGCACCCAGTGTAAGTAACCTTGATGCATGACTTCGCGCACAGCATGGGGATACGGACTCGCAACAATCGCCAGCGACGGAACAACACTTGACGTGTGGTTCCCCGCTCCGCACCTGGGATCTATCCCAGAGGGCACCGACCCGCACTACACACCCGCCGACCTCGAAGAGCACTTGGGGGCTGACGAACGCCGCCGTGTGCGCACCGAATTCGTGACCGTTGAGATCGATTTGGATGCCGCACCGCAGAACGTCGCCGACGCTTACCTGCGCCTGCACCTGCTCAGCCACTTGCTCGTGAAGCCCAACAGCATCAACCTCGACGGCCTCTTCGGCGCGCTGCCGATCGTCGTCTGGACCAACGCCGGAGCGGTGCACCCCAACGATTACCGTGAGCTGCGCATCTCGCTCAAGCGTCACGGCATCATCGTGACCGGCATCGACAAGTTCCCGCGGATGCTCGACTACGTCGTGCCCGAACGCGTCCGCATCGCCGACGCCTCGCGCGTTCGCCTCGGCGCTTATCTCTCCCCCGGAACCACCGTCATGCACGAGGGCTTCGTCAACTTCAACGCCGGCACGCTCGGCAGCTCGATGGTCGAGGGCCGCATCTCTCAGGGTGTCGTCGTGGGCGACGGCGCCGATATCGGTGGCGGAGCATCCATCATGGGAACGCTCAGCGGTGGTGGCACCGAACGCGTCTCCATCGGTGAGCGCGCGTTGCTCGGAGCCAACTCGGGAATCGGCATCGCGATCGGTGACGACACGGTTGTTGAAGCCGGGCTCTACGTCACGGCAGGCACCAAGGTCACCATCATTGATGGTTCGGCTACCCCGCGCAGCGTCAAGGCTGTGGAGCTCAGTGGCGTGAACGGCCTGCTGTTCCGCCGCAACTCCGTCACGGGCGCTGTCGAGGTTCTGCCTCGCAGCGGCACCGGCGTCGAACTCAACGCGGCGCTGCACGCCTAAGCACACAACTCTCACGGTGCTCGTGGGGTCGACAACAGGCCCCACGAGCGCAAAGCGAAACGGCCGGCTTCCCCGAGGGGATACCGGCCGTTCGTCGTAAGGATGGTGCGGTCTAGCGCTGAGGCCAGTCCCGAGCCGCAGGGCCCGTGTACAGCTGCTGCGGGCGACCGATCTTGGTCTTGGGGTCTTCGTTCATCTCGCGCCAGTTGGCGATCCAGCCCGGCAGTCGACCGATAGCGAAGAGCACCGTGAACATGCGTGGCGGGAAGCCCATTGCCTTGTAGATGACGCCGGTGTAGAAGTCGACGTTGGGGTACAGCTTGCGTTCGATGAAGTAGTCATCGGCCAAAGCGACCTCTTCGAGCTCACGAGCGATATCGAGCAGCGGGTCGCTGATGCCGAGATCGGCGAGCACCTCATCCGCACTCTCTTTCACCAGACGTGCACGCGGGTCGAAGCTCTTGTACACGCGGTGGCCAAAGCCCATCAGGCGCACGCCGTCTTCTTTGCGCTTCACGCGGTCAACAAACTTCTGAACGCCGTCGCCCGATTCCTGGATCTCGCCCAGCATCTTGAGTACGGCTTCGTTCGCGCCACCGTGCAACGGGCCGTAGAGAGCGTTGATTCCGGCAGAAATCGAGGCGAAGATGTTCGCTTCGGTCGAACCAACGAGGCGCACCGTGGAGGTGGAGGCATTCTGCTCGTGGTCTTCGTGCAGGATGAGGAGGCGGTCGAGTGCCTTACTCAGCACAGGGTTGACCTGGTACTCCTCGGCCATGTTGCCGAAGTTGAGCTTCAAGAAGTTGTCGACGAAACTCATCGAGTTGTCGGGGTAAAGCAGGGCCTGCCCGAGCGACTTCTTGTGAGCGTACGCCGCGATAACCGGCAGCTTTGCCAGCAAGCGGATGGTCGAGATCTCGACCTGCTCGGGGTCGCGCACGTCGTGCGAGTCTTCGTAGTAAGTGGAGAGCGCCGATACTGCGCTCGAGAGCACCGACATCGGGTGCGCGCTGTGCGGGAGAGCGTCGAAGAAACGACGGAGGTCTTCGTGCAGCAGAGTGTGGCGACGAATTTTTTCGTCGAACTCTTCCAACTGCGACTTCGACGGCAGCTCACCGTAGATCAGCAACCAGGCAACCTCGAGGTACGTCGAGTTTGCCGCAACGTCTTCGATCGCATAGCCGCGATAGCGCAGGATGCCGCGGTCTCCATCGATATAGGTGATCTCACTGCGCGTGGAGGCAGTGTTCACAAATCCTTGATCAAGCGCCGTGTAGCCGGTCTGCTTCATAAAGGTGGAGATATCGATGCTGTTGTGACCATCGACCCCACGGATAATGGGAAATTCAGCAGCACCGCCCGGAAAGTGGAGGGTGGCCTTCTCTGGGTCTTGAGGGGCTTCATTCACCGCTACAGCCTACAAGGCTTGGATAGCCACTGTCACACCCACTAATCGAATGCCCTCACTTTTGGAGGTCAAACACAAGGCCTCGGCCCGTTAGTGCACTTAAGCGAGTAAATCGAGGCGGGCTACGGCATCCGCAATCGTTGCGTCGCTCGCCGTGAGCGCAATACGCACGTGGCGGGCCGGCGATTCACCGTAAAACGAGCCCGGAACAACGAGGATGCCGGCCTGAGCCAGATCACCAACCGTCTGCCAGGAGTCTTCGTTCTTTGTCGCCCAGAGATAGAGCCCGGCGACGCTGTCGTCTATGCGGAATCCTGCGCGCTCCAAAGCCGGAAGTAGCTTCGCTCGGCGGGCGCGGTACAGCTCGCGCTGTTCGGCGACGTGCGCGTCATCCTGCAGAGCTGTAGCCATTGCTGCCTGCACCGGGCCGGGAACAATGAGCCCGACATGCTTGCGCACAGCGAGAAGCTCGGAGATCAGTTGCGAGCATCCCGCCACAAACGCAGCGCGGTATCCGGCAAGGTTGGATTGCTTGCTGAGGGAGTACACCGCGAGCACCGAAGAGCGATCGTCGCCGATCACCTCGGGGTCGAGAATTGAGGGGGTGGGGTCGACGCCGTTCCAGTTGAGCTCGGCGTAGCACTCGTCTGAAGCGATCACGGCACCCAGTTCGCGGGCGCGAGCCACAGCGGCACGCAACTGGTCAGTGTCGAGCACGCGGCCATCGGGGTTGCCCGGGCTGTTGAGCCACACAAGCGCAGTGTTCTCGGGCCACTCAGCAGGGTTGTCAGAAGCAACAGCCGTTGCGCCCACCAGGGCAGCGCCGATGGCGTAGGTCGGGTAAGCGACCGTGGGAAACACGACCACGTCGCCTTTACCGAGGCCGAGCATCTGCGGCAGCAGCGCCACCAATTCTTTGGAGCCGACAGTCGGCAGAACGTGGTCGACGGTGAGCCCCGAAACGCCTCGACGGCGCTCAAACCACTCGACGATGGCCTCACGCAGCTGAACGGTGCCCGTGACTGTGGGGTAGGCGTGAGCATCCGTCGCCGTCGCCAGACTCTGGCGAATGATGGCAGGAGTCGGATCTACGGGTGACCCCACGGAAAGGTCGACCATCCCATCGGGATGCGTACGCGCAATGGCGCCAAAGGGCACAAGGGAATCCCAGGGAAAGTCAGGGAGAGCCAGCGGCGTGCGCGCCATTAGTCGGAGGACCCGCCACCCTCGGGCAAAGCCGAGATGAGCGCGTGGTCCTTGTGAATCACACCAACCTTCGCGGCGCCACCGGGTGATGTGTCGTCAAGAAGGTCAAAGAATTCGACGTTGGCCTTGTAGTAGTCGGCCCACTTGTCGGGCAGATCGTCTTCGTAGTAGATGGCCTCGACAGGACACACCGGTTCGCACGCACCGCAGTCAACGCACTCATCCGGGTGGATGTAGAGCATGCGGTCGCCCTCATAGATGCAGTCGACTGGGCATTCGTCTACACACGCGCGATCCTTCAGATCGACACAGGGCTGAGCGATGACATACGTCACGAGATATCCGCACCTTTCACGGGAGAGTTCAATTCAATGTTAGCGCGGCTCGCCGACGAAACCTGACGATTCACCCGCGGCCACCCCACAATGATGAGCACCACGAGCACGGGCGCAAAAGTCCATACATACCCCGCCGTATTCGCCGGAATCAGAATCGTTCCTCCGGGCATCACGTTGGCCAGCAGCGCCGACATCAAGAGAACACCGAGCGACGCAAAGCCGGCAGCGACGCGTGTGTCGTAGATGAGCCGCAAGCCGAGGATCAACGCGGTCACGAGAGTGACCGACGCCACGATCCCCCACGGGATTCGTGCGTCGCCAATTGTGAACGACGACTGGTGTACCGCCGTGAGCACAACGCCCACGAGCGCACCGAGCACGAGGGAAAGGAAAGCCAGGGCCACACGCTCGGCGCGGCTACGTTCACCGATCACGAGCTCGCGACGACGCAAACGGCGCAAATACTCCACCGGGGTCGACACGCTCTCGCCCACCGGAATCTCATTGCGATAAATCTCGGTTGCCCGACGCTTGAAGGCAAGCGCTGTGGCAGACGACACCGCAACGCCACGATCAACAGGAACAGCGGATGCCGTATAAAAGGGCACGCCAGCGAGTTCAGTAGCGAGGGCGGTGGCTTCGTGCACGAGCAGCGCCTCGGAGCCGCGCGCCGTGCCGCTGTGCTCTTTGGCGTAGCTGACGACGACATCCGGCTTCAGCGCAGTGATAGCAGCCGCAATGTCAGAGGCGAGATCACGAGCGTTGAGCTTGGTGAACTGGCGCCCGTTGTCTTCGCGAAGAATGTGGTGGGCAGTAATGCCGAGAATTTCGCGCACGACCTCGTCGACGGATTCGGGCGAGGCAGCCGCTGGCAATTCCTCGCTCTCGCTCACCGCGGTGGCGTTGGTCGCGGAGGCGCTTGCCGTGCCAGCCATGCCGGGCGCGCCAGGGGCGCCAGCCGCGGCAGGGGCAAAAGCAGTCTCGGCGGCAACCAGGGGAACATCGCCCGTCGCCGGGCTTGCCCCGATTGCGGCGGTGGCGTTGTTGCTGCAGCTGAGCACGATGAGTTCAGTGCCGCGCTGAACGAGAGTGGCGATGGTGGCCCCGAATACGTAGGCCTCATCTTCTGGGCGCGCGGCGATAACCAGCACGCGCTGTGCGCGATCCTTCACGACGGTACCTCCACCCTTGTTGTGCAGTAGACAGAATAAGCACAGGTAGTCCAATTACGGTTGCTTAGGTTAGGCTTACCAATCCACCGACAAACACGAGTGACAAGAGAGTTCAGTGCTCGCAAACTTCCTAATTGGCCTGCGCGAAGGCCTTGAAGCCGCGCTCGTTGTTGGCATCCTGATTGCGTACGTTCACAAGATCGATCGTCGCGACGTTCTACCCCGCATCTGGCTCGGCGTCGGCATTGCCGTTGCACTCTCCCTCGGCCTCGGCGCGAGTCTGACCTTTGGCGCCTACGGCCTCTCCTTTCAGGCGCAAGAGCTGATCGGCGGCATCCTCTCGATCATCGCAACGGCCTTTGTCACATGGATGATCTTCTGGATGCTGCGCGCCGCCCGCGGCCTTGGTCGCGAACTGCGCAGCGAAGTTGACTCGCATCTCACCGGCGCCGGCTGGGGCCTCGTGCTCGTCGCGTTCCTCGCCGTGGGGCGCGAAGGAATCGAAACCGCTCTCTTTATCTGGGCCGCCGTTCAGGCCAGCGGCTCCACGACTCTCCCCCTTACCGGGGCAGCGCTCGGCATCGCCGCGGCAATTGTTCTTGGCTACCTCATCTATCGCGGTGTGGTCAGCATCAACCTCACTCGCTTCTTCACCTGGACCGGTGCCATCCTGATCATCGTGGCCGCTGGCGTGCTCTCGTATGGAGTTCACGATCTGCAAGAGGCCGGCGTGCTGCCGGGGCTTCACGCCCTCGCCTTCGACGTGAGCGCGGTCATCCCACCCGATAGCTGGTACGGAACGCTGCTCAAGGGCGTCTTCAACTTCTCCCCCGCCACCACGTGGTTCGAGGCGGGTGTCTGGTCGGCTTACGTCGGCATCGTTATGACGATCTTCATCCGCACTGTTCGCGGCAACGCCCGTGCAGATAAGTCCTTCGTTCCCGCTTCACCTCTCAGCACTCAAGGAGCCTAATGACCGCCCTTTCGCCCCGCTTTGGCTACGCCGCAGCCGCTACCGTTGCGGCACTCGCGCTCACCGGTTGCGTGCCCAACAACGTCGGAACCACCGCGGCCAGCAACACAATCACCGTCGACAGCAGTGCGACCGATTGTGCAGTGAGCTCGACCGAAGCACCCAGCGGCAACCTCGTGTTCTCGGTCACCAACTCGGGCGACCAGGTCACCGAGTTCTATTTGCTCGCGGATGACGGCCTGCGCATCGTAGGTGAGGTCGAGAATATCGGCCCCGGCATCACTCGCGACCTCGTCGTTCTCGCGCAGCCCGGCGAATACTTCACGGTCTGCAAGCCCGGGATGGTCGGCGAAGGCATTGGTTCAACGCCGTTCACCGTGACCGACTCCGGCGCCGATCTTTCTTTCAGCGGAGACATCGCCGCTCAGGTCGAGGCGGCCAATGCCAACTACAAGAGCTACGTGAAAGACCAGATCGAGAACCTCGTGGTCGGCACCGAAGACTTCGCTGCCGCCTACATTGCGGGCGACGATGACACTGCTCGTGCGCTTTACGCCCCCACTCGCGTCTTCTGGGAGCGCGTTGAAACTGTCGCCGAGTCGTTCGGTGACCTCGACCCCCGTATGGATCTGCGTGAAGCGGACCTCGAAGACGGCCAGGAGTGGACCGGCTGGCACGCCATCGAAAAGGACCTGTGGCCCGAGGATGCCGAAGCCGGCTTCGAAGCCTACGACCAGTCCAAGCGTGAAGCGCTCGCGTCGCAGCTCGTCGCCGACACCAACACGCTCTACGCCAACGTGCAGGATCTCGAGTTCACTCTCGACCAGCAGACCAACGGCGCTATTGGCCTCCTCGATGAGGTCGCCAGCGGCAAGGTCACCGGCGAAGAAGAATTCTGGTCGCACACCGACCTCTGGGACTTCCAAGCCAACATCGATGGTGCACGCGTGCTCTATGACGGTGTTCGCGACATCCTGGTGGAGAAGGACGCCGACCTCGCCGCCACTCTCGATGAGGAATTCGAGCAGCTGCAGGTCTTGCTCGACGCCCAGCGGGAAGGCGACGGGTTCCGCCTTTACACTGAACTATCCACGAGT
Organism: Salinibacterium amurskyense; assembly: GCF_002797685.1. GTDB lineage: Bacteria > Actinomycetota > Actinomycetes > Actinomycetales > Microbacteriaceae > Rhodoglobus > Rhodoglobus amurskyensis. The sequence goes on along the minus strand of NZ_PGFH01000002.1, from coordinate 472,271 downwards.
GAAATTCGCGCGTTCTCCGATCAAGTGAATGCTCTTGCGGAACCACTCTCGCGACTGACCGCAGTTCTCGTTCTTTAACCGCAGTCGCGACCACGCACTAATCACCCCGAAAGCACCGCCATGCCTCACGATGACACCAAGGGACTCTCCCGCCGCGGCCTGCTCGGCCTCGCCGGAGCGGGAGTCGTGGGTGCCGGTCTCGGCGTCGGCGGTGCTTTCGCGGTCAACGGTGGCGGCTCGACATCCACCAGCAATGATGTGGCGTCGACCTACCCGTTCTTCGGCGAGCACCAGTCGGGCATTATTACGCCGGCGCAAGATCGATTGCACTTCGCCGCGTTCGACGTCAACGACATCAGCCGCGACGAACTCATCGAGTTGCTGCGCGACTGGAGCTACGCTGCAGCACGGATGACGGCAGGCCAGGCCGCCGGCGAATACGGGCCTGCAGGTGGCCCCTACGACGCTCCACCGGACGACACCGGTGAGGCCCTCGACCTTCCGCCGGGCGGACTCACGATCACCTTTGGCTTCGGCCCCAGCCTGTTCGACGACCGTTTCGGCCTCGCCAGCAAGCGACCAACCGCCCTCATCGACCTCCCCAAGTTCCCCAGCGACGCTCTGCTGCCCGAACTCGTCGGCGGCGACATCTGCATCCAAGCGTGCAGCGACGACCCTCAGGTCGCCGTTCACGCCATCCGCAACCTGTCCCGCATCGCCTTCGGGCGGGCAACGCTCCGCTGGTCCCAGCTCGGCTTTGGCCGCACGTCGTCCACCACGCAGGCGCAAACGACACCGCGCAATCTCTTCGGCTTCAAAGACGGCACCGCCAACCTGCGCGCCGAAGACACCGAGGGCGTCAACGAACACGTCTGGGCAGCATCCGGAGACGGAACAGCGTGGATGGCCGGCGGCTCGTACCTCGTAAGCCGCAAGATTCGCATGACGATCGAAACCTGGGACCGCACGTCCCTGCGTGAACAAGAGACAATCTTCGGCCGTACGAAGGGCGAGGGCGCTCCGCTCAGCGGCGGCGGCGAGTTTACCGATCCCGACTTCGAGCAGACCGGTCGCGATGACGCTCCCCTGATCGACGACGCATCGCACGTGAAGCTCGCCCACCCCGACACTCATGGCGGCGCCCAGATTCTGCGTCGCGGGTACAACTTCGTCGACGGCAACGACGAGCTTGGCCGGCTCAATGCCGGGCTGTTCTTCATCAGCTTCCAACGCGATCCTGAGACACAGTTCGTGCCTATTCAGCTCGCGCTCTCTCGCAACGACCTCATGAACGAGTATGTGCGCTACGTCGGTTCAGCGATTTTCGCGGTTCCTCCCGGGGCATCATCGTCGAGCTTCATCGGCGCCGGGATGTTCGACCTCGCCTAAGCGACGGCGCTAGTTCGTGCGACAGCCCTAGTTCGTGGCGCTCACTGGCGCAACGGTGTAGTTGGCGGTGTACCCGTCGTCGGTGCTCGCAACGATAACGGCGACATTCCAAGCGTCGCTCGAGAAAATGACGGTACCTGCGCCGTCTGCCCCGCTCGCTTGCACCTGTGACTCAAAGCCGGCATCCGCAAAGGCTGCCTCAATGGCGTCGAGCGGCGACTGCGCCCCCGTCATGATCGTGACGTTATAGCCACGGCTATCGCCCTCACCTGCCGCGATACCGAACTGCACCTCACCGTCGTGCAGCGGCACGGCGCTAGGAAAGCCTTCGGGAATCTCAGTGCCACCCAAGCTCACATTGCCGCCAGTCGCCTGCTCCACGATGCCGCCAATGGGGTTCTCCCCCGAGCAGCCGGCAAGCGCCGGTGTGGCCGCGAGAGCCAGAACGAGGGCTACGGATGCGCTAACACTGTGGCGTGCGCTCAACATGACAACTCCAGAAGACGAGGGGCTACGGCTGGACGGGTCGTTAACCAACGATGCAGCCACGATCAAATGACCGTGGCTGCATCGTACTCTCTGCAGATTGCTGGCTCATGTGAGCCCGCTGCGAGATTAAGGGTTAGGCGTTCTGCTTCTTCAAGCGCGAGGTGAGACGTGCCCGCGCGTTGCTGTCGAGCTCTACCTTGCGGATACGCACGAACTCAGGAGTAACCTCAACACACTCGTCTTCACGAGCGAATTCGAGGCACTCTTCCAACGTGAGCTTGCGCGACGGAGTCATACGCTCGAACGAGTCCGAGGTCGACTGGCGCATGTTGGTGAGCTGCTTTTCCTTGGTGATGTTGACGTCCATGTCGTCAGCGCGCGAGTTCTCGCCAACAACCATGCCTTCGTACACCTCCTGCGTGGGCTCTACGAAGAACGACATGCGCTCCTGCAATGCAACCATGGCGAACGGAGTAGCAACACCGGAACGGTCGGCAACGATAGAACCGTTGACGCGCGTAACGATCTCGCCAGCCCACGGCTCGTAACCGTGCGACACCGCGTTAGCGATACCGGCACCACGAGTGATGGTCATGAACTCGGTACGGAAACCGATGAGTCCACGCGACGGAACAACGAACTCCATGCGAACCCAGCCGGTGCCGTGGTTGCTCATGCCGTCCATGCGTCCCTTACGAGAAGCGAGAAGCTGAGTGATGGCGCCGAGGTATTCCTCAGGAGCATCGATCGTGAGGTGCTCGTAGGGCTCGTGTACCTTGCCGTCGATCTTCTTGATAACCACCTGCGGCTTGCCGACAGTCAGTTCGAAGCCTTCACGACGCATCTGCTCAACGAGGATGGCAAGAGCGAGCTCTCCACGACCCTGAACTTCCCAGGCATCCGGGCGTCCGATGTCGACGAGCTTGAGCGAAACGTTACCGACGAGCTCACGGTCGAGACGGTCCTTGACCATACGAGCGGTGAGCTTGTGGCCCTTGACCTTGCCGATGATCGGCGAAGTGTTGGTTCCGATGGTCATCGAGATCGCGGGGTCATCAACCGTGATGGTCGGCAACGGGCGAACGTCGTTGGGGTCACAGAGAGTTTCACCGATGAAGATGTCTTCGAATCCAGCAACGGCGACGATGTCACCAGGGCCAGCGCTTTCGGCCGGGTAACGGTCGAGAGCCTTCGTGATCATGAGCTCGGTCACGCGAACGTTAGCCTGCGTGCCATCGTGCTTGACCCAAGCAACGGTCTGGCCCTTCTTGATCGTGCCGTTGAAGACGCGAAGAAGAGCAAGGCGGCCGAGGAACGGCGAGGAGTCAAGGTTGGTGACCCACGCCTGAAGGGGGTGCTCGTCGTCGTACGAGGGAGCAGGAACGTGCTTAAGGATCGCGTCGAACAGCGGCTCGAGGTCGTCGTTATCCGGAAGCGAACCGTTTTCGGGCTTGTTCCAGCTTGCGGCGCCGGCACGGCCCGAAGCGAAGACGACAGGAACGTCAAGAATGGCGTCCAAGTCGAGGTCAGGAACGTCATCCGCCATGTCGCTCGCAAGACCCAAGAGAAGGTCTTGGCTCTCGGCAACAACCTCGTCGATGCGAGCATCGGGGCGGTCGGTCTTGTTGACCAAGAGGATGACGGGCAGCTTGGCCTCGAGTGCCTTACGGAGCACGAAGCGAGTCTGCGGAAGCGGGCCCTCACTGGCGTCAACGAGCAGTACAACGCCGTCAACCATGCTGAGTCCACGCTCAACCTCGCCACCGAAGTCGGCGTGGCCAGGGGTGTCAATCACGTTGATCGTGATGGGACCTTCAGTGGCGTACTTGCCGTTGTAGGAAATCGCGGTGTTCTTCGCGAGAATCGTAATTCCCTTTTCGCGCTCGAGTTCGTTCGAGTCCATTGCGCGCTCTTCGAGGTGCGCGTGCGCTTCGAAGGAGTTCGTCTGGCGAAGCATCGCGTCAACGAGCGTCGTCTTTCCGTGGTCAACGTGGGCAACGATTGCTACGTTGCGCAAGTCGCTGCGAGTGGCCATAGCCATAGCAATATTCCTTAATTCATTGGAGGCTGTGCGGACTTTCACCGCAGTCGCTGCACAGAAAGTCTCGGCAGCAGATCGGCGGCCGAATGCCACCGGGTTAAGATCTTGGGAGGGTGCAGAAGATCATTCAGAGTATCCTGCTCCACCAGTTTACCCTGTTTGACAAGAAATATCGCAGCCGCCCATTCAGGGGCCCGTACTTATGGGGCTGAATGCCGGATTACGGCTTCCACTCCCACACGTTCCACCACACACCGGGGCTCAGCGACGAGAGCGAAACGTTCTCGACTTCGTCTTGATCAAAGGCGATGGTGGTCGGATGCTGAAAGAGCGGCATTCCATACGCCGACGCCCAGAGTGCGGCATCCGCTTCTTTCAACAACTCGATCTGTTCGTCACTCTCGACCGTCACGGAACTCGCGTCAGCCAGCAGCGAATCGACCGTGGCGTTAGAGAAGTAGTTGAGATTGGCGTAGCCGTCGGTGCCGAACACAGCCGGCGCAACCCCCACGCCGGGTCGCGCGCTCTGCCAGCTGAACAGCGCGGCATCATAGGCCTCGGGAGTGCCGAGAGTCTCTTGCCAGTCTTCGCTCGAGCAATCGCTGACAACAAAACCCGCTGATCCAGCGGACTCCGCAATGAGCGCGTATTCGGCCGCGCGCATGGCGTCATCGGCGTCGAACAGGATGCAGACGCTGGGCTTCGAGACGCCAGCCTCGACCAGCAATTCTTTCGCGCCGGCGATGTCAGGATCGGCGTAGTCAGCGGAACCGTTCACCGAACGGGCACCGGTGTAGCCCGGGTCACCAGGGGCAAAGAGGAACGAATCACGCGTACTGGCTCGAGGTTGCACGTCGACAAGAGCGGTTCGCACAATCTCCGCCCGCGGCACGCTCTTCAAAAATGCTTGGCGCACGAGAACATCGTCAAAGACGCCGCTCTTCGACTGAGCGACTTGCAGGTCGAGGTGTTCAAAGCTGTCGGTGAAACCATCCCGGATGGTGGCATCCATTGTGGCAAGCGCGTCACGAACATCGCTATCCATCGAAGGCACCGCGATCTGCACAGCCCCCACGAGAAGGGCTTGAGCCTGAGCGAGCGGATCGCTCATAAAGCGCACGCGAATCTCTTGGAACGTTGCTTCCCGCATGCCGCTGTAGTTTTCGTTGGCGCGCAGCGTGACGTACTGATTCGCCACGAACTCGGAGACCACATAGGGACCGCTCGAGACCAGCAGGCTCTTGTTTGCTGGCATGCCGTCGAAGTTGAAAACGGTGCTCCACGTTCGAGCGATTGCCGCGAGGTCGGCCTCGTTGTCCCCGCTGATGGCGGAGTACACGCGCTCCTTCGCGGTGATCGCATTGTCGCTCGCAAACGCCATCATTCCCACGACGTGGGCGGGCTTGGCGAACGAGCCAAGCCCAAAGAATGCCGTCTGCCAGTCTGGCGTGGGCTCATCGAAAACTAGTGTGAGCGACATCCGGTCGTCGCTCATCTGGGGAATTTCTGTGACCAGTGAGATTCCCGTGTCACCACCGGCAGTCGCATCAAAGACGACGCGCGGGTCGGAACGGTCGAGCGGTGCACCTGTCTCCGGGTCGATCGTGCTCGCGGCATCCGCATCATCAGCGTTGAGAGCACCGGATGTCGCCGCCCACTCGAGCAGCAAGTCCACGGCGTCGACAGCCGAACCATCCGACCAGCGCACACCGTCAGCCACGGTGTAGGTCACGGCTAGCGGGTCGTCAGACACTTTCTCGAAGCGCCCGAAGGACTCGTCGCGCACGAGCTCTGAATCGGAGTTGAAGTACGTAAAGCCGGTGCCCGTGGCGTAGGCGATGCTCGTGTTGGTCTCGCCAGCACCGAACGCCGTCACGGGGTTGCCCGAGGTGTACGGCTCGGTAACGGCAACCGTGAGTTCAGAACCCTCGATCGTCGGCGACGCCTGCGGAATACAACCGGCAAGCGCGATCGCGGTGGCCGCGGCCATAGCCAGGGTCGCCATGATTCTTGTGGCGCTCACTGAACCTCCTGCACACGGACTCGCAGCGCACGGTGGCACGCTAGAAACGAGTCTAAGTCAGAAGGGCCGCTCCCCGAGGGGGAACGGCCCTTCTGACTCAATAAACTAAGCGCCGAGTTGGATGTTGGCGCCGGGAATAGCTTCGAGCAGTTCCCGCGTGTACGGGTTGCTCGAGTTCTCGAACACCTCGTCTGTCGATGCGGCTTCCACGATGCGTCCACCCTGCATTACGCACACATTGTCAGCGACAAGGCGTACAACCGCGAGGTCGTGGGTAATGAACAGGTACGTCAGGTCAAGCTCCGTCTGAAGCTCCGTGAGCAAGTTGAGAACCTGCCCCTGCACGAGCACGTCGAGCGCAGAAACTGCTTCGTCGAGCACGAGAACTTCGGGCTTGAGCGCCAAAGCACGAGCAATTGCTACACGCTGACGCTGACCACCAGAGAGCTCACCGGGGTAACGGTGGCGTGCAGCCTGCGGAAGCGACACCTGATCGAGCAGTTCGCTCACTCGGTTGTAGCGTTCCTTCGTGGTGCCGAGCTTGTGAGCAAGCAGCGGTTCCGCGATCGTGTTGCCCACGCTGTACTGCGGGTCGAGTGAACCGTAAGGGTCCTGGAAGACGGGCTGAACCCGGCGACGGAACTCCAAGAGTTCCTGGCCCTTGATTCCGGCCAGGTTCTTGCCATCGAACTCGATGGTTCCGCTCGTGAGCGACTCCAGCTGCAGGATGAGCTTGGCCACAGTCGACTTGCCCGATCCGGACTCCCCCACCAGAGCGGTAGTGGTGCCCTTCTTGACGCCAAACGAGATGTCGTTGACGGCAAGGAGCTTGTCTTTACGGAAACCCTGCTTGCGAATTTCGTAGACCTTGGTGATGTTGCTCACCTTGATCAGATCTTCGTTGGCTCCAGCTCCCCGACTTTCCGCGCGAGCGATGAGAGCGTCATCGAGTGAGCCCTCACCGAAGATGCGCACGCTGTCATCCGACGGCTTCGACGACTTGATCGACTGAATACGACGCGAGGCAAGGCTCGGTGCCGCGGCGACAAGACGCTGAGTGTACGGGTGCTGCGGGTTTTCGAGGATCGCACGAGACGGTCCCGACTCCACGACCTTGCCCTTGTACATCACAACGAGCTGCTCAGCACGCTCCGCAGCAAGGCCGAGGTCGTGAGTGATGAAGAGCACCGAGGTGCCGTAATCACGCGTGAGTGTCTGCAAGTGATCAAGAATCTGGCGTTGCACCGTGACGTCGAGTGCCGAGGTGGGCTCGTCGGCGATCAGCAGCTTCGGGCGAGCCGAGAGACCGATACCGATGAGCACGCGCTGGCGCATTCCGCCCGAGAACTGGTGAGGGAACTGCTTGAGGCGCTCGCTCGCGTCACTCAGGCCTGCTTCTTGCAGAACCTCAATGGTGCGCTGACGTGCTTCCTTGCCCTGAGCGATTCCGTTCGCCTTGATCGCTTCTTCAACCTGGAAACCAATGCTCCATACCGGGTTGAGGTTCGACATTGGGTCCTGCGGAACGTAACCGATCTGGCTGCCGCGGACCTCAGCGAACTGAGAGTCGGAGAACTTGGTCAGGTCATGACCTTCGAACTCGATCGATCCACCCGAGACCTTGCCGGCACCCGGCAGGAGGCCAATTACTGCCTGGGCAGTAGTGGACTTACCCGATCCGGATTCACCCACGATGGCGAGCGACTGGCCCTGGTACAGAGTCAGATCGACACCACGGACGGCGGGAACGAGACCTCGCTGCGTCTCGAAGCCAACTTCGAGGTTGCGAATCTTGAGTAGCGGCGTTTCCTCATTCGAGGAGTCGGATGCCACGGGAACTGTTTCTGGGTTAGTCATCGGCGTGCTCTCGCTTCCGGGTCAAGGGCATCGCGAACTACGTCGCCGAACATCAAGAAGGCAAGAACCGTGATCGACAGCGCGGCCGAAGGCAGCAGCAGCGTTTGCGGGTTCGTGCGGATCGATACTCGAGCCTGGTTGATGTCATTTCCCCACGACATAACTGTCGGCGGGAGGCCAATTCCGAGGAAGCCCAGCGTGGCCTCAGCCACGATGAAGATTCCGAGCGAAACCGTGGCGATGACGATTACCGGAGCGATCGCGTTGGGGACAACGTGACGCACGAGGGTCTTGAAGCGCGAGACGCCCAGCGCGGCCGAGGCCGTTACGTAGTCAGAGTTGCGCGCCGAGAGCACGGCACCGCGCATGATGCGGGCGATCTGTGGCCAGGCGAACAACGCGAGGATCAGCGATACCGAGAGCGGGTCGCGAACAGGAACAACCGAGATGACGACGATCGCACCGAGAACGGTGGGGATCGCGAAGAAGATGTCACCGATACGCGAAACGAACGCATCGAGGAGTCCACCGTAGAAGCCCGCGAGGGCACCGACGATACCGCCGAACAGGGTGACCATGATCGTAGTCAGGAGGCCGATAGTGACCGAAGCCTGAGTTCCGAAGATGATTCGCGAGTAGACGTCGCAACCCTGGCGAGTGAAGCCGAGCGGATGCCCAGCTTCAGGGCCACCGTCGCTGAACTTGAGGTAGCACTCGGTGGGGCTGTAGGTAGCGAAGAGACTCGGGAACATGGCAACAACCACGATCACGAAAATCAATACCGACGAGATCCAGAACATCGGACGACGACGCATAGCTTCCCACGCGTCAGTCCAGGTGCTGCGGGCCTTACCCGTCTCATCCACCTGGTCGACTTCAGCCACAGGGGTTTCAGCAAGCGAAGCGATGAAGTGTTCTTGGCCGGGCCGTTCACGGCCAGTGTTGTTACTTGGCATAACGAATCCTTGGGTCGAGCGCGGCGTACAGAAGGTCGACAAGCAAGTTGGCGAGCACGAAGATGATGACCATCACCGCGACAAACGAGACGACCGTGGGGCCTTCTCCCAACGTGATTGCTCGGTAGACAGTTCCACCGACACCGTTGATGTTGAAGATTCCCTCGGTCACGATTGCACCGACCATGAGTGAACCGATGTCGACACCGAGGTAGGTAACGACGGGAACGAGTGAGTTGCGCAGCACGTGCACAGTAACGACTCGACGTCGCGAGAGTCCCTTAGCCGTGGCAGTACGCACGAAGTCAGCACCGAGATTGTCTGCGACGCTGGCTCGCGTCAAACGCACAATGTACGCGAACGAGACCGAGGCGAGCACGATGGCCGGCATGATCAGTTCGCCCCACGGCGCGTCTCCGCTGACCGTTGTTCGAGCCCAGCCCAGCTGGATGCCGAAGATGAATTGAAGTACGAAACCGACCACAAAGGTGGGAACCGAGATCAGGAGCAGGCTGATCACGAGAGCAGAAGCGTCGAAGAGCTTTCCCTTGCGAAGACCGGCGATGAGTCCGACGATGATGCCGAAGACAGCTTCAAACGCGAGAGCCAGGATGGCAAGGCGAGCGGTGATGGGGAAGGCCTGAGCCATTACATCGGAAACCGCGCGGCCCGAGAACGTCGTGCCGAAGTCACCCTGGAACAGCCCACCGATGTACAGCAAGTACTGAACGATGAATGGCTTGTCGAGGTTGTACTCGGCCCGGATGAGTTCAATGACTCCGGGAGCTGGGGGTCGATCGCCATACAGAGCAGCGATCGGATCACCGGGTACCGCGAACACCATGAAATAGATCAAGAATGTCGCGCCGAAAAACACGGGGATCATCTGGAGGAAACGCTTGCCTGCGTACCAGAACATCAGATGGTTCCCTCGAAGGAACGGATAAGCATAAGAGTCACAATCACTGAATGAGGGTACTCAGTGTAATGCCCGGGACCTAAAGCAAGCCCCGGGCACTACACGTTGAGAGTGGAAACTGGGTAAAACTAAGAGCTAATTAGCCCTTGGTTACCTCGTTGTACAGCGGGACAGAGTCCCAACCGAATACAACGTTGTCAACGCTGTCTGAGTAGACACCGGTGACGTTCGAGTACCAAAGCGGGATCGAAGGCAGGTCGACCAGGAGTACTTCCTGAGCTTCCTGGTACTTCGCCGTTGCCTCTTCTACCGACGATGCGCTAGCGCCGTCAGCAAGGATCTGCTCGAACTCAGGGCTCGAGTAGCCTTCCTTGTTCGAGCCAGCACCATCAACGTAGAGCGGGCCGAGGAAGTTGTACAGCGACGGGTAGTCAGCCTGCCATCCAGCACGCGTTGCACCGGTGAGCGCGTTAGCGTCACGGTCGTTGAGCGCGTCCTTGAAGGTGGGGTATGCCTTACCAACAGCTTCGATTCCGAGCGTGTTGCTGATGCTGTTTACAACAGCGTCAACCCATGCCTGGTGTCCGCCATCTGCGTTGTACGCGAGGTCGAAGACGGTGTCTCCGTACGGTGCGATTGCGTCAGCTTCTGCCCACAGCTTCTTAGCCTCATCCGGGTTGAAGTCAAGAACTTCAGCACCAGCAAGGTTGTCAGAGTGACCAGCGATTACCGGCGACGTGAAGTCGGTTGCCGGCGTACGAGTTCCCTGGAAAATGATTTCCGTGATCTCAGCGCGGTCGATCGACATCGAGATAGCTGCACGACGCAGCTTGCCCTCTTCGCCCGACCAGTGCTCGAGGTAGTACGGCATGTTGAACGCCTGGAAAATTGCTGCAGGCTGGTTCACCGAACGACCCGGGAAGTCCGACTCGTAGGTTGCGAATGCCGAGTCCGGGACAGCGTCGAGGATGTCGAGGTTGCCACCGAGAGCGTCAGCATATGCTGCGTCCTGGCTGGTGTAGAAGATGATCGAAACGCCGCCGTTGACAGCCTTACGAACACCGTCGTAGTCAGGGTTTGCTACGAGGTCGATCTGTACGTCGTGCGACCAAGCGTCTTCGCCATCGAGCATGTACGGACCGTTACCGATCGGGTTCTCACCGAAAGCGTCCAGGTCTTCCCAAGCAACCTCGGGCAGCGGCATGAATGCCGAGTAGCCGAGACGCAGCGGGAAGTCAGCCTCAGGGTTGATCAGGGCAACGGTGAACTCGGTGTCGCTAATGACCTCGAGGCCGGTGAGCTCTGAGTTCTCGTCGTAGCTGAAGCCCTCGATGTTGTCGAAGAAGTACGAGGAGCTCTGCGCGTTGTCGAGAAGAGCGCCGTACTGCCATGCCTTGACGAACGAGTCCGACGTGACAGCTTCACCGTTGGTGAAGGTCCAGCCATCGTTCAGCGTGACGGTCCAGTTCTGGCCGTCTTCTGATTCGATCGACTGCGCTACTTCATTTACTACATCGCCGTCAGCGGTGTAGGAAACGAGGCCAGCGAAGATGGACGTGATTACCTTGCCGCCACCGGTTTCGGTGGTGTTGGTCGGAATGAGCGACTGCTGTGGCTCGCTACCGTTTGTGGTGATGATCGCGGCGCTGTCACCTTCGGCAGGCGCCTCGCTGGCCGAGCAACCCGCAAGTGCGAGTGCTGAGGCTGACAGCAGTGCGACTGCACTGATGCCTATGCGTGATCTCTTCAATGTTTCCTCCTGTGCAGAATTGCGCTAACGGCACGGAATTTTTGACGCCGCGCCGCGCTTGATAGTTCACACCCTAAAACGGGGGGATACCCCAATCAAAACTGTAAAGCCAAACGTTACACAACGGTAACGCTCGTGAAGATTATGTGCAGACTTTGCAGATTACCCGCGCACATCGAGTGTCTTTCACAGAAATAATGCGCAATCTCGTCGAGACTCGCGCTCAGCATGGTGAGTTAACATCGAGGCATGTCGCAATCGAGCTCGACTTTAAGCCCCCCAGACACTGTTCTCATCTTCGATGGTGATTGTGCTTTTTGCACGCTCTGGGTCAATCGCCTTGAGGCACTGCTCCCCACATTTCCCGCCACAACCCCGTGGCAGTGGATCGATCTTGACGACTACGCACTCACTCAAGACGACGTCGATAAAGCGGCGTGGTTCGTGACTCCCACTCGACAATTTGCGGGCCACCTCGCCTTCTCGTTGCTCTTGAGAAGCCAACCGAACTTCGGATGGCGCTTCCTCGGGCACCTGATTGCGACCGAGCCGTTCAACACCATCGCCGCACTCGGCTACCGCTTCGTTTCGCGATTCCGTCACCGCCTCCCCGGCGGCACTCCGGCATGCGCCATGCGCCCGACCGCGTGAGCTCAGCACCAGCGGTTCTGCCCTCACGAGGCAGAATCTGGGCCGAAATTTCGATCGTTCTTGCGCTCTCGCTCGGAGCATCCGCGATTTATTCGATCGTGTCGATCACCAATCGACTCACTCGCACCGAGTCTCTTTCGCAGCAAACAGCGACGCTGAATTCCTCTCTGAGCACTCGCCCCAACTTTGACCTGATCTACCAGGTGCTCGGAATCACCTTCGACTTGGCCCCGGTCGCTCTCGTGGCATTTCTGCTGTGGAACGCCCAAAAGCCACGGCTATCTCGCTTGGGAATCGACTTCACTCGACCCGGGCGTGACGGGCTGAGCGGTCTCGCGCTCGCCCTGATCATCGGCGTCCCCGGCATCGCCGTCTACCTCGGCGGCCGGGCACTCGGGGTCACTGTGAACGTTGTTCCCGCCGCTCTCGATCAGTACTGGTGGACGGTACCGGTGTTGCTACTTTCCGCGTTGCGTGCGGGCATCACCGAAGAAGTGATCGTGATCGGGTATCTCTATGCCAGACTCGGCGATCTCGGCTGGGGGCGCTGGCAGATCATCGTGTCAACTGCGATCCTTCGCGGCACCTATCACCTGTACCAGGGCATCGGGGCGTTTATCGGCAATGTCGCCATGGGGCTCCTCTTCGGCTGGCTTTACACCCGCTACCGTCGCGTACTGCCCCTCGTGATCGCGCACACGATCATCGATGCCGCGATCTTTGTCGGTTATGGGTGGGCAGTGGGCGCGTTTCCTGCCGTGTTTGGCGTGAGCGGCGAGAGCAACTAGAACGGCGGAAACCGTGAGCGGGGAGTTTCCACACCCCCTACCTTCGGCCGTGCGCCAGGCGTAAAGTGTGTCGCATGGCTCCGGAAATCACAGTCGAAACGGTCGCATCGAAGCTCGTAGCCGGTGTGAACTTCTCCACCACGTTCGCAAGCTTGCCGCAGGACATGAGCGAAGCGATTGGCACCCTCCAGAGCGAGACGGCCAAGGCGGCGATGCAGATTTCGGGGCCCGTGATGGCTGTTTACACCGACGAGATGCATCCTGATCGACCGTGGAACTGCGAAGTGTGCGTTGGTATCGCCGAGGCGTTCACCGAGCATCCTGTTCTACGGTCTCACGAACTGCCAGGCGGCACGGTGGCCACCCTCACCCACCACGGCGCTTACAGCGGGCTCAAGGGCTCGTACGACGCCATGTTTGAGTGGTTCTCAGCGAACGGCCACACCTACGCTGGACCGCCCCGTGAGGTTTACCTCAACAGCCCCGAAGAGGTTGCGCCAGACGAGCTGCTCACCAGACTTGAATTTCCCGTCGTGCTCGCCAGCACGGAACGCCGCGCGGACTGACTCGCCCGCGCTCCCCCATCCTAAGGAAAGACGATGAAGTCCAATCCGTATCTCAGCTTCAGAGACAATGCGCGGGAAGCGCTTGGCTACTACCAATCGGTGTTTGGCGGCACCACCGCAATCAACACCTTTGCGGAGTTCAACGCTAGCGAAGATCCTGACGAACAGGACCTCGTGATGCACGGGCAGCTAGACTCCCCCGCCGGCATTACCCTCATGCTGTCGGACACCCCAAAGTCGATGGAGTACACGCCCGGCGGATCGATGTCGATTTCCATCGGGGGCTATCTCAGCGAGAAAGCCGAGATGGAAGGCTTCTGGCAGAAGCTGTGCGACGGCGGCACCGCCATCATGCCGCTAGAGACCGCCGAGTGGGGCGGCCTTTTCGGCATGGTCGTCGACCGCTATTCCGTGACCTGGATGGTCAGCATCAGCGACGACAACGAAACGCGGTGACGCCGCTCTCCCCCACCAGCCGCCAGCACTAAGTGCAGTTCGGGCGGCAGGAACGCTGACTCAGAGCATCCACGAGCACCTTGCCCAGGTCTTCGGGAACGGTTGCCGAGTAGGCAGCCCCACCTGTCGACTGGGCAATCTCCGTCATTGACTTGAGGTCGGTGTCAGGACCGAACCCGATGAGAATGACAGGAACGGGCTGCGTCGGATCTTCGAGAGCCTTCAGGTTCTTCAAGAGCGCGTTGAGGCTAATACCGTTGTCGTCTTCGTTATAGCCATCGGTGATCAGAAGCACCGAGTTGATCTTCGACGGGTCGTAGTCTTCCTTGACGCGCTTTACCGCGGCCAAAATCGTGTCGTAGAGGCCGGTGTAGCCATAAATCCGATCGGGCAATGACGCCACAACACCGTTGATCTGAGCGACGTGTGCCGGGTCAGAGAGCGGAGCGATGGGCGAAAGGTCTTCCCAGTCTTGGGTCCCCACGCGGTTTTGCGAGAAAGCCCAGACGCCGAGCTCGGCTTCACCCGAGAACTTCGACAACGCCTCGCTCGCAGCGAGCTGGAACACATCGATACGGCGCAAGCCATTGTTGGCGGGCTCGAGCATCGATCCCGACACGTCGATCACGACGAGGAGGCGCGAGCGAAGCGTGAGCACACTCCATGACCGCAGTATCTCGATCTGCACGGCGGCATCCGCCGTAGGCTTCGCTTCTGTTGCGGTCTCGGGAACGCCGGCGACGCGCAAGGCGCCACCGCCATCGGCATCGCGGAAGCCTTCACCGGCGAGCACCTCACCCGACGAACGGGTAGCGGCGGCAAGCGCTGCCAGCACCGAACTCGGGGCATCGGCCGCGGTGTTATCGCTTGCGGTTGCTGCTGCGGCACCGGTGCTGCTGGCGCCCGTTGCGTCAGCATCGGTCTCGCTGTCACTGTCACTGCCACTGTCGCTGCCACCAACTTCGACAAATGGGTAGGTCAGTTCGACCGTTCCATCAGACGGGTAGATGGCAATCACGGGCGAGGACGGCGTTGACGTGTTGTAGGCGGCCACCTCGCGCTCGGTAGTAATCACAACAGTCGGAAGCGTTGCCTCCGAGGCGAGCGTGAAGGCCTCCTCTGTCGACTGCGGAATCGTCTTACCGATCGCGATCATCGCGCCAGCAAATTGACGCGGGTCTTCCGTCGACGACACCGATTGAATTTGAGCCAGACCGGCGAGGCTTGCCGTTGACGCTTCCGGGTCGGGCAGCAGCGTCGACACTGAGCCGGAGAGCAGCGACGACCACGACAGCGGTTCGTCACCGAGCTTGGATACTTGCGACGCAGTGGTAGCAAGAACCACAGGAGTGCTGGCGACGTAGTCAGTGATTTCTAGCTGCGGCGCGGTGCGGCCGAGCGAGGAAGCCATCGATTCCACGCGGTCGAGCCAAGCGGCGGAATCAGGAACCCAGGCATCGACATCTCCTGAGGCACCCGAGGCAAAGAGAGCTGCGGTGTCGGCCGAGAGCAACGAACGTACCTCGGTATTGGTGCAGTTGCCGTCGGCTTCATCGAACTCTGCGGCGACAGCGGTGAGGGTAGGAGCGATCGACGGGTCAGCGGCAATAACGACGGGGCGGATGTCGGAACAGCCCCCAGCGAGCGGCGTGACCGCATTCGTGATCCAACCAATGGCGCCAAATTGAATACCGGCGAGGGCGAGCGATGCGATTGAAACGAGGGCAATGGGCACAAGCCACCACCGCTTCTTCCACCGTTGCCAGAAGGACTTACGGTGTCGATGCCGTCGAGTCGTCACGAAGGTCTCCAGTCGGTGCACTAGCGATTTGGGGTCGTCGGGTCGACCACTCGCCACACACCAAACGCACATTACAACAACTGGCACAACAATATCCAGCGATAGGAGTGAAAAGTTGAGCAATCCAACATAGAACTCAACAGAACACTGGTGTCCCACTTTCGGGGGACAGAGAAATGGCGCGTGCAGAGTCGAACTGGATCGACTCCGCACGCGCCGTTTTCCGCTAAAAAACTAGCGGGCTCGACATCCTGCGTTACTGAGCAAAAGCTTCAATAGGCGGGCACGAGCAGACCAAGTTGCGGTCGCCATACGCGTTGTCTACGCGGCGAACCGGTGGCCAGTACTTGCCTGAAACGAGCGTCGACAACGGGTACACCGCCTGCTCGCGAGAGTAGGCGTGCTCCCACTCGCCCGCGATCACCGAATGCGCCGTGTGCGGAGCATTGATGAGCGGGTTGTCGTCTGCAGGCCACGTTCCGGCGGCCACGGCATCCGCCTCTTGCTTGATAGCAATCATCGCGTCGATGAAGCGATCAAGTTCAGCCAAGTCTTCGCTCTCCGTGGGCTCGACCATGAGTGTGCCCGAGACCGGGAACGACATCGTGGGCGCGTGGAAACCGTAGTCGATAAGGCGCTTGGCGACATCGTTGTTGTCGATGCCGGTCGACTCCTTGAGCGGACGCAGGTCGAGGATGCACTCGTGAGCCACCAGACCGTTGTCTCCGGCGTAAAGCACCGGGAAGTGCTCGCGCAGTCGCACCGCGATGTAGTTAGCCGAGAGCACAGCGGCACCGGTTGCCGCCTTGAGGCCGGCCGATCCCATCATGCGCACGTACGCCCACGTGATGGGCAGAATGCTCGGGCTTCCGTAGGGTGCAGCACTGACCGCTCCCCCAGCGTGAACATACGGACCGGCGGCACCGGTCTGCATGTCGAATGCGGGATGGTGCTGGCTCTGAGCCATGGGATGCCCGGGCAAGAACTTGGCCAAGTGCGCTTTCGCCACAACCGGACCAACACCGGGGCCGCCACCACCGTGAGGGATGCAGAAGGTCTTGTGCAGATTGAGGTGGCTGACGTCGCCGCCGAAGTCACCGAACCGCGCGTAACCGAGCAGGGCGTTGAGGTTGGCACCATCAACGTAAACCTGACCGCCCGCATCGTGCACGGCCTGCGTGATTTCACGCACTTCGTGCTCGTAGACGCCGTGGGTCGAGGGGTAGGTGATCATCAGGGCAGCGATTTCGCTCGCGTGCTCGGCGATTTTGGCGCGCAAGTCATCGAGATCAACGTTGCCGAGATCATCACAGGCGACCACAACAACGCGCATTCCGGCGAGCATGGCGCTGGCGGCGTTCGTGCCGTGCGCGCTCGACGGGATGAGGCAGATAGTGCGTTCCGGGTTGCCATTGGCGCGGTGGTAGCTGCGAATAGCGAGCAGCCCGGCAAGTTCGCCCTGGCTGCCAGCATTCGGCTGCAACGATGCGGTGTCGTATCCGGTGACCTCGGTGAGCCACGATTCGAGGTGCGAAATCATGACGAGGTAACCCGCAACGTCTTCGGCAGGAGCGAACGGGTGGATGCCCGCAAATTCCGGCCAACTCACCGCTTCCATCTCGGTCGCTGCGTTCAACTTCATCGTGCACGAGCCCAGCGGGATCATGCCGCGGTCGAGCGCATAGTCCTTGTCGGCGAGGTACTTGAGGTACCGCATCATGCTCGTCTCCGAGCGGTGCGTGTTGAAGACCGGGTGCGTGAGGTACTCACTCGTGCGGTTGAGCGCCTCCGGAATGCTGGAGTCGCCGAGCGGCGTCGTGTAGTCGCCCTCAAGTCCAAAGGCCTCGGCGAGATCGTTTTCTTGCGCGGCGAGCATTCCGCCATAGGGCTGCGTCGATACTTCGTCGAAGCTCAAACGCACGGTGTCAGCATCCACTACATAGAGCAGGATGTCGCTCTCGAGCGCCTTAGCGGCAATCGCCTGAGCCTGGCCCTTTTTGGTCACCGACAGGGTGTCGAAGAAGGTCTCGTTCTCGACCGTAAAGCCGGCGGCGGTCAAGCGCGCAGCGAACTTAGCGGTGTCGTGGTGGATGCGCTGGGCGATCCGCTTGAGCCCCTGCGGTCCGTGATACACGGCGTACATGGATGCCATGACAGCCAACAGCACCTGAGCGGTACAGATGTTGGAGGTCGCCTTCTCGCGGCGGATGTGCTGCTCACGTGCCTGCAGCGACAGACGATAGGCGGGGTCGCCAGCGGCATCCTGAGATACACCAACGAGACGACCAGGCAACTGGCGTTCGAGCCCCTTGCGCACCGACATGTAGCCGGCGTGCGGTCCGCCGAAGCCCATCGGAACTCCGAAGCGCTGCGTTGTGCCCACCGCAACGTCTGCGCCGAGCTCGCCCGGAGACTTGAGAATCGTTAGGGCAAGCAGGTCGGCGGCGACAACGGCGAGTCCGCCATGTGCCTTCACCGCAGCAATAACCTCGCTGGAATCCCACACGCGACCGGTTGCACCCGGGTACTGGATGAGCGCGCCGAAGCACTCCGGCAATTCAGGGTTCGCCCCCAACGTGGCCAGGTCGAGCTCGACAAGCTCAATCCCGAGAGCCTCCGCGCGGTTCGCCAGCAGAGCCTTGGTCTGCGGAAGAGTGTCGGCATCCACGATGAAGACGGGCGACTCGACGCGAGCTGCGCGGCGAGCAAGGAGCATGCCCTCAACGGCCGCGGTGCCCTCATCGAGCATCGACGCGTTCGTCGTGGTCATACCCGCAAGGTCGGCCACCATCGTCTGGAAGTTAATGAGCGCCTCAAGGCGACCCTGCGAGATCTCCGGCTGGTACGGCGTGTACGCCGTGTACCAGCTCGGGTTCTCGAGCACGTTGCGCTTGATGACCGCGGGAGTGATGGTGTCGTAGTAACCGAGACCGATCATGCTGCGACGAACCTTGTTCGCGCCGGCGAGAGCGCGCAGTTCGGCGAGCGCTTCACGCTCTGAAGCGGGAGCCGGAATCGTGGAATTCTCGACGGGAGTCTGGTGGATAGCCGGCGGGACCGCGGCATCCACGAGCGCTTCGAGGCTGTCGTAGCCGACCGCAGCGAGCATGCTGGCCTGGGCGGCGTCATCCGTACCGATGTGACGGTCGGCGAATGTGCCGCTGATGAAAGGGTTGGGCATTATTCGCCTGTCAGTGCGGTGTACTCGTCGAGGCTGAGCATCGACGGGAGTTCGGAGAATTCGATCTTCACGAGCCAGCCTTCACCGAAGGGGTCGCTGTTGACGAGTTCGGGGCTGTCGGCAACGGCGTCGTTGGACTCGACGACGGTTCCGGCAACGGGAGCGAAGAGTTCGCCCACGGACTTGGTCGACTCGATCTCGCCGACAATCTTGCCCTCGGTGACAGTGTCGCCCACCTTGGGAAGGTCAACGAAGACGATGTCACCGAGCTTGCCTGCGGCGAAATCGGTGATTCCCACGGTCGCGACGTTTCCGTCGACCAGCACCCACTCGTGCTCGGCGGTGTACTGCAGTTCGCTCTTCTCAGCCATGATCAGGCCTCTCTCTTGTAAAAGGGTAGGGAAACAACGGATGCAGCAATGCGACTGCCCCGCACATCAATGTGAAGCTCGGTGCCGACCTGACTCACGTCGGGGTCGACGTAAGCCATAGCGATCGGGTGGCCCAGGGTCGGCGAAAGCGCGCCCGAGGTAATGACGCCGACTTCTTTGTCACCGTGGAAGAGCAGGTAGTCGGCGCGACCGGCGCGACGGCCTTCAGCAGCAAGGCCGACGAGCACGCGGGCACCGGCATCCGGGCCTTCTTCGATTGCAGTGCGGCCAACGAAGTCGCCCTCTTTGCTGAGCGCGACGACGCGGCCAAGACCGGCCTGCACGGGGAAAGTTGTGAGGCTGAGCTCGTGACCGTACAGGGGCATGCCCGCCTCAAGGCGGAGAGTGTCGCGGCAGGCGAGACCGGCGGGGACGAGACCGAGCGGGGAGCCGGCAACCGTGAGCGCTGCCCAGAGGGCGGCGGCGGCATCCACGTGAATGTACAGCTCGAAACCGTCTTCGCCGGTGTAGCCGGTGCGACCGATGATGAGGTCGGTGCCGTTGAAGGTTGCCGCGGTTTCGCGGTAGTACTTGAGTTCGTCGAGCGGCGTTGCGAAGTCGCTGAGCCCGACAGTTGCTTCGAGGATGGCGCGGGAAACGGGGCCCTGAACGGCGATGAGCGCGTAGTCGTCGCTCTCGTCGGTGACGGCAACGTCGAAGCCTTCGGCGCGTTCGGCGAGCGCCGTCGCTGCGGCGAAACGGTTACCGGCATTAGCGACGACCAAGAAATGATCGTCGGCGAGGCGGTAGGTGACGAGGTCATCAATGATGCCACCGGCCTCGTTGAGCAGCAGGCTGTATTTGGCCTGCGCGAGAGCGATGCCCGAGAGCTTTCCGGCCAGAGCGAAGTCGAGGTACGCGCCGGCGTCAGCGCCGCGAACGTGAATCTCGGCCATGTGCGAGATGTCGAAGATCCCAGCAGCGGTGCGCACGGCATGGTGCTCGGCGAGGTCAGAGCTGTACCGTACCGGCATCATCCAACCGGCAAAGTCGGTGAAGGCGGCACCCAGTTGTTCGTGGATGCTGTGCAGCGGCGAGTACTTCACCGGGGCAGGCGAAGAGTCAGCGGGTGACGCTGACGAAGGTGATTCATCGGACACGGAGTTCTCCTGGCGCGTGGGCTAGTGAATAGAACTCCCCCTCTGTGATGAGCCTGAGAGCTTCACACACTAAAGAATCTAGTGAGCTTTCACCGTCGGCGGAACCTCAGGGTGATGCGAGGTTCTCTTTCCAGAGTGGCCAGTGCGGTGCGGTACGTGAACCTGAGAGATTGGCGGGGAGGCTTGCTCCTTCGGTGCCGGTCTCGCGCCTGCCAACTTCTGTTGACGAACGCGGGGTGTCCGGCTCTCCCGCATCGTGTTGCGGCCCGATGTTCAGTTGTTAGCTCAGCATAGCAATGCGAGGCGGATGCGCGCGTTACAAGAGCGCCGAGCTCAGCAGCAAACTCGTCTCGCTGTTCACCACGCCTTCGACATTGCGCATGCGGGCGAGCACGCGGTCAAAGTTGCTGAGGCTGTCAGTACGGATGTCGGCGACGAGATCCCAAGCGCCATTGGTGGTGTGGAGTTCATGGATCTCGGGCAGGCCACGCAACTGGCTGATGACGGCATCCGTGGATCGCCCTTCCACCTCGACAAATGCGATTGCACGGATGAAGGAAGGGTCGCGATCTTCTCGAATTCGTACGGAAAACCCGAGCACAGTGCCGTTGCTCACGAGGCGATCGATACGGCTCGTGACGGTCGCGCGCGTGACGTTGAGGCGACGCGACAGACTCGCTACGGACTCGCGCGCATCGGCACGAAGGGCGGCAAGGAGGCGGCGATCGAGGTCATCGAGATCAGACATAAGCAAAGTGTATATTTTCGCAGAGCATTGTGCGCATTTATTAGCCGAAAATAGCGTTGACTGGGAGTTGTAGCTACATAGTGGGCATTCGTAACGTGGGGACTAGCAATACTGCAACGAAAGGAGTGGACATGGTTCACTACGTAGACGTCCCGAACATGCGCCGCTGGATCGCCGATACCGGCATCGAGCCGATCATTATGGGCATCGTCAGCTATCTCGAGCAGGACTACGCCAAGTGGCCGCAGTTCGACAAGAGCCCGCGCGTTGCCGCCCACTCCACCGAGGGCGTTATCGAGCTCATGCCCACGAGTGACGGCGCAACGTACGCCTTCAAATACGTGAATGGCCACCCGTCGAACCCCGCGCTCGGCTTCCAGACCGTTACCGCGCTCGGCATGCTTGCCCGCGTCGACAACGGCTACCCCACCTTCCTCTCTGAGATGACACTGCTCACGGCGCTGCGCACCTCGGCCACCTCCGTCTTGGCCGCCCGCGCCCTCGCCCGCCCCGACTCCAGCGTTCTCGCCCTCATCGGCACGGGTACACAGTCTGAGTTCCAGGCGCTCGGCTTCCGTGCCGGGCTCGGCATTACGAGCCTGCGCGTGTGGGACACCGACCCCGCCGCGCTCGACAAGTTCATTCGTAACGTTGAGCCGCTCGGCTTTGACATCGTGCGCGCGACGTCTGCGGCGCATGCTGCGGCCGGCGCTGACATCGTCACCACCTGCACCGCAGACAAGAAGAACGCGACGATCCTCACCGCCGACATGATCGAACCCGGCATGCACCTCAATGCCATCGGCGGCGACTGCCCCGGCAAGACCGAACTCGAAGCGGCAATCGTGCGCAACGCGACGGTGTTCGTGGAGTTCCCCGAACAGACTCGCATCGAAGGCGAAATCCAGCAGCTCGAAGCCGACTCCCCCATCACCGAACTGTGGGAAGTTCTCGCGGGCACGGCGGCAGGCCGCACCGCGAATGACGAGGTCACGCTCTTCGACTCGGTCGGTTTCGCGATCGAAGACTTCTCCGCCCTGCGCTACGTTTTCGACGCTGTCCGCGGCACCGAATACGCAACGGACCTCGATCTAATCGCAGACCCGGCTGACCCCAAGGACCTGTTCTCGCTCGTCTCGCGCGCTCCCGCGCTCACCGCGTAACCGTCAATGAGCGTTCAGGCGCCTTCGGCCGCAGTACTGATTCGCCCGCACCTGTTCACCCCGAACAGCCAGACCGCGGGAGACAACGCATTTCAGTCCACGGACCCCACGCGAACACCGGATGAGATTGCTCGCGCTGCGTACGACGAGTCCACCCAGGTGGCCGAGACTCTGCGCAACGCGGGCGTGAACATCCACGTCTTTGAGGACACGGAGAGCGCACGCCCCGACAGCGTGTTCCCGAATAACTGGTTTTCGACTCACAGCGGCGGCCGCGTAGCGGTGTATCCGATGTATGCGCCGAATCGTCGCACGGAGCGTCGCCCCGACGTGATCGAGATGCTGAAGCATGACTTTCGAGTGCAGGATGTCGTCGACTACTCCGGACTGGAGCGCGACGGCATCTACCTCGAGGGCACGGGGGCGATGGTCATTGACCACACCAACCGCGTTGCCTATGCGGCTGAGTCACACCGCGCGAACCCGCTCGCGCTTGAGCGTTTCTGTGCATCGTTCGGCTACGAGCCGATGATGTTCGAAGCGCGCGATAGCCACGGGGTGCCGATTTATCACACCAACGTCATGATGTGCATCGCCACGGATTTCGCCATGATCGGGCTCGACCTCATCGCGTCGGGCGACCGCCGCATGGAGATGGCTGAACGCCTTACAGCCCCGGGACGCACTCTCATCGATCTCACGGCGGATCAGATTGCGAACTTCGCCGGCAACGCGCTCGAACTCAAGGGCGCTAACGGTCGCATTCTCGCTCTGTCGAGCCGTGCGCTGAAGAGCCTGACGCTCGCCCAGCGCTCGGTCATCGAGGCGAGCTGCGAGATTGTGCCGCTCGACATTCCCACGATCGAGTTGGCTGGTGGCTCTGTGCGGTGCATGGTGGCGGGCATCCAC
The DNA here is from genome assembly GCF_002797685.1 of Salinibacterium amurskyense. Lineage (GTDB taxonomy): Bacteria > Actinomycetota > Actinomycetes > Actinomycetales > Microbacteriaceae > Rhodoglobus > Rhodoglobus amurskyensis. Next base: position 449,053 of record NZ_PGFH01000002.1, on the reverse strand, counting down.
TTGGATCGTCGCTCACGCATGGCGGCGGATGTCGCCGCAGGCGTTCCTGCTGCCGATTCTGCCGAAACAGCTCCGACAGCAGGCGCCTGACCGGTCTGCTCTACAGGCGGGTCCCGCCGCCATGAGAGCAGACCGCAGCGCCCTGAGTCGCCACCGGTGACGACTCAGGTGCTGGGCGTTTCGCTAACTGCAGTTCGGGCGGCAGTCGCGCTGGGACAACGCCTCGAGCATCACATTGCTGAGCTCGGTGGGGTTGTTTGCTTGGTAGGCCGTTCCACCGGTCGCTTGGGCGATCTTGCGCATCGCTTCCACGTCGGTGTCGGGGCCGATTCCGACGAGCACCACGGGCACGGGCTCGTCACGGTTGGCCTCGACCATGGCCGTGAGCTCGTCAAGCAGCTTCTCAAGAGAGATACCGTTGTCGTCTTCGTTACGACCATCAGTGATGAGCATCACTGAGTTGACCTTGTCGGGGTTGTAGTCCTCGCGAACGTGAGTCACCGCGGCGAGCACCGAGTCGTTGAGACCCGTGTAGCCGTTGATGCGTGAAGGGAGCGAGTCAATGATCGCCTGCAGGTTCTTGACATGCTCGGGGTCATTCATTGAACGGATGCCGGCGACGTCTTCCCAGTCCTCGGCGCCAACGCGCTCCTTAGAGAACAGCCACATGCCGAGTTCGTCATCCTCAGAGAGAGTGCTGAACGCGTCTTCAGCCGAGTTCTGGAACATCTCGATACGACGCTGACCATCCCAGGCTCGCTCAAGCATCGAGCCAGAAACGTCAACGACGGTGAGGATGCGCGAACGCAGGTTGAGAGCGTTCCAGTTGCGCAGAATGCCCACGAGTTCGTCGGTGTCTCCGACGCTCCGCGTCTCGACCGGAGCCGCGATAACACCGGAGGCAAGGATCTCTCCCCCGCCCGCATTGTCACGGAAGCCCTCGGCGTTAAGCACCTGCGAAGAGCCACGAATGAGGTCTGCAAACTCTTCGAGCAGCGACAGGCGTGCGGTTTCGGTATCCGCCAGTTCGGTGCGCTCTTCTTCCGTCATTCGCGAGGCTTCGAGCTCGGAGACTGTGGAGTTGTCGACGACCACAAACGGGTACGTGAGCGCGACCGTTCCCTCGGCGGGGTAGAGCGCAACGAGCGGCTCATCGGGGTTCGACGCGTTGTGTTCAACAATTTCGCGTTCCGTGGCCAAGGCGACCATGCGGGAATCCGAAATCTGAAGCTCGGTGAACGCCGCTTTAGTGGAGTCGGGAATGGAACGGCCAAGGTTCGTGAGCACCTGGTCGAAATCTGACGGGTCTCCCTCTGCAGAGAGATCGTTGAGGGTCGCTAGCGCGATCATGCTCGACGCAGACGACTCAGGGTCGGGAAGCAATGTGCGGTAGCGGCCAGCAAGGATCGCACCCCAACCGACTTCGGCCGCTTCGAACTCAGCGACCTTGACCGCGGGTGTTGCGAGCACGAGGGGGCTGGACGCGATTGAATCCCACTCTTGCGTCGCCGGAACTTCTCGACCCAACGCGGTTGCCGTACTTTCTACGCGGTTGAGCCAGACGGGCGAATCAGGGATCCACGCATCTGCGCCGGTCGATGTGCCGGAGGCCAGCAAAGCCGCGGTATCGGCAGAGCGCTGGGTAACGATCTTGGCCGAGAGGCACTGGCCGACGTGCTCAGCATTAAAGGCATTAGCGACAGTTTGAACGGTTGACGCGATGGTCGGGTCGGTGACAACGGTGAGCTCCGTTGAGTTGGGACAACCGAAAGTTTGCGCGACAAAGTCGTCGAGTTTGTTTTGAGCTGCGAGCGCCACGAGCGCTCCACCGCCCGCGAGGGACAGCGTTAACAGGGTTGCTAGGACGGGGGTACTTGCGCGGATGAGCCAGGATTTAAGCGTTCTGGAACGGTGGCGAGGTCGGGACACGGGGACTCCATCGATCACGGGTGCTCTCAGTTTCGGGGGAACCAAGAGTTGACCCCCTTTCGGGGGCATACACAATAGTGACACAATTTCGCATCAACGAAACGGTTGTGCACAGGTATTTCTCACTTTTGCGATCGAAATTTGCCGATGTCACCAAAATCGCGCTCACAATCCACCGCGTACGCAATAATCTTCCGTCGCTTTGCGACGCTCATGGTGTGTTTGCGGATGCCGCCGGCAGAGCGTGCGTCGCTTCCGTCGTTAGAGTCGGATCTCCAGCGCCACGGATTGCCCCGCAGTGCCCCGGACCTTTTGCGCGAGCCGAATGGCCGTGTATTTGGCACCGTACTTTTTCTTCAGAGCGGCATCCATCGCATCCAGCGTCGCTTCGTCGTCGCGGATGGCGGCAGTCGCAGGCAGCGCAACGGCACCGTCGGAAATATTGCCGCGCATATCGCACGGCGTTACCTCCACGCGCGGGGTGTGACGCACTCGCTTCACCTTGCCCGACGAGGGCGCAGTGGTGACGAGCAAACGATCGCCCTCGGCCACCACCCACACCGGAGTCGACACCGGCTCCCCTGACTTGCGGAAGGTAGTGACGGAGACATAAGTCTCGGTGGCGAGCGTGGAAAAGTCGGCGGTGGTCATGAGCCCATTATCCCGTGGCGCTAGGCCTTGAAGTTGATGAGCTTGTGGGTGCCATCGCAGAACGGTTTGATCGCCGATACTCCGCACCGACAGAGAGCCACTGTTTTTCGAGACTGCTCGATCGGTTGGCCATCAGCGGAGCGCAGGTCGATCTGACCCCGCACGAGAAGAGGTCCGTTGGTGCACGCCATCACCTCGACGTCATCCTGGTTCTCTGAACTTGTCATCGTCCTGCCCCCACCTCAGCATCAGCCGGGCTCGCCGTGCCCCCGTCGCGGTCGGCCAGAACCGCCTCGAAGGGAAACGGCTTACGCAGGGATGACTTCTCGGCCACCCACGATTCGAGGATGTGGTCGCCCACCCATTCGTCGATCAGCAGGCAGGCACGTGCTCCAAAGAAGATCTCGCTGAGCAGGGCGGGCTCGCTTTCGGCAAGCCCACCGGCGAGGTCGCGGGCGGCGATTTGTTCATGCACGGCATCCGCCTCAACATGCTCGTCAAAGTATTCAGTGACGCTCTCGTCGAAACCGAGGCGGCGGAAACCGCGCGCGTAGAGGCCGTTAGGGATCGATGACGTCATCTCAAACGCAGCTAGGTGCCCCGCGATCGCTCCGCGCAGTCGGCGGTTCATTCCGAAGAGCGAAATCATGTTGAACGAGGCAAGTGTGATGGCCGGCGCAAAGTTGACGTAGGTGCCGTACCGAGAGTCCAGCCCGATGCCGCGCATCGAGCGCGCAAACAGTTCGGAGTGCATCCGCTCCCGCCGACCATTGCCGTACTCGTCAGCTTGGATCTCGACGAGCGCCGCTTTAGCGCGTCCCGTCAGCCGCGGGATCGCCCACGAGTGTGGGTCTGCTTCTTTCAGGGTATAGATGGAACGCTGCACCATGAACTCGATCGCTTGCTCGTGAGTGAGACTCTTTGCGACGTGGCGCGAGAGGCTTGGCCCGGCATCCGGATCAGGAGCAGTAAGAGCGAAGAGCGCTTGTGCGACATCTTCTGCCGCTGCGTTGGGAAGCTCAGTGGTCGGAACCAACTCGCGCAGCTGAGCCTCGAAAGCGCGCTCGAGATCGAGTCGAGCGGCAACGGTGTCAGGGTGCCACTCCCACTGGTCGCCGTTGTCGACGACGCGACCATAAGACAGACCGTAGAGGAGATAGAGCGCGAGTTGTACATCGTCATCACGGACCAGGTCGCGCCCGCTCGCAATAGCGCTGGCCACCTCATCAGCGAGGCCGTCAATCGTGGGCGGCGCGGCTTGATTCGCGAAGGCAGCGAGCAGGAGTTCGCTGATGGGACCGCGGGGTTCGATCTCTTCGTCGTGCCAGTTTTCGCACAGTCGTGAGCCGTCACCGGGCTTCGCGGTAACCGTGGTGGTGTTTGCCTCGGCAACTGAGCCGTTGTGGGGCGTCGTTTCGAGGGCAGGAGAGTTCTCCGTGGGGTTCATTATGACCTCTCCGATCGTGACGAAGACCTCAGACAGGGCACCCGAATTGCCCCGCCAGCTTCGTTAGTGAACTTATGTTGCCAACCGGGTCGAGCGCGGTCAACGCAATTGCCGTGCTCCCAAGTTTTTCTCAGTAAGCTCACTGACAACGCCCAAGAGGGGCAGCTACACGACTCGGGTGCTATGTTGTTGCTCGTCCCCACGGGAGCCCGAAAGCACGGGCTGAGAGGAAGCTGACGCCGCTTCGACCGTTGAACCTACCGGGTAATGCCGGCGAAGGAAGAACGGCCTATGTCTCGATCTCGCTCCCTCACTGCTGCGTCGAACTCCGCCGCCGAATCCAGGCCACCACTCGGCACACGACGCGCTGTACGCGGCGGCATCTTCGGCAACTATGTTGACCAGTTCGACATCTTTTTGCCGGTTATTGCGCTGGCTCCGGCATCCGCTCAGCTATTTGGCTCGGATAACCTCGTCGGCAACGCCGGGCTGATCTTCGTGGCCACCCTGCTGGGGCGCCCGATCGGGGCTGCGATCTTCGGATCGATCTCTGATCGCATTGGGCGAACGGCCACCACAAAAGTCGCGCTGCTGGGCGTTGCCCTCACGACGCTGCTGATCGCGCTCGTTCCCGATCACACAGTGCTGGGCGGTGGAACTCTGGCCGCAATTCTGCTGCTGCGGTTTGTCGGCGGCATTTTCCTGGGCGGCGAATACACCTCCGCCATCCCACTCGCGATGGAATGGTCGCGGCCCGAACGGCGCGGCCTCGTCAGCGGCCTCATCATGTGGATGTCGCCCTGGGCCAACGCTTCGATCGCGGGCATGGTGTTCGTGCTACAGAGCGTGCTCGATGCCGCCGCCTATAACCAGTGGGGGTGGCGAACTCTCTTCGTTCTGGGCTCGCTGCTCGCGTTCACGATGCTGTTCTACTACCGTGCGCGCGTCGAAGAATCGCCGCAGTGGCAACGACCGGGGCAGCGCGCGCACCCGTTGAAAGAGATCCTCGTCGGCCGCCACCGCCGCGCCCTCTGGCAAGTGTTCATCATGATGAGCGGCCTGTGGCTTCTGACCAACATGGCGATTCCGGTGCTCGCCGGGCAGCTGGGTTCCGGAGCCGGGGCGCTGGGTGCGACAGGGACTTTGGATGGTCGAACCCTGTCATGCGCGATGATGATCGGCACCGCGGCATCCGCTCTCACTATGGCAGCCTGCGGCCACCTCTCGACCTTCACCGGACGGCGGCGCTTCTTTATGGGGTTCGGAGTGCTGACGGCGGCTGCCGGGCCACTCGCCTTTCTCGCGGTGTTCACAGCGCCCAACCTCGCGCAGCTCGTGCTCACCGTAGTCGTGCTGCAAGTCGTGACGGTCTCGGCCTATGGACCCGTCGGAGCGTACCTGGTCGAGCGTTTCCCGACCTCCGTGCGCGCGAGCGGGTACGGGGTCGGATACAGCCTGTCGATCGTGATTCCGGCGCTCTACCCGTACTACCTGCCGGCGCTACAGAGTGTGCTCGGGCAGCAGGGTGCGGTGGCTTCGTTGCTCGCGCTCGGCGGGGTGCTGATTGCAGTGGGTGCGTTTCTGGGGCCGGAGGCGGCGCGGGTTGACCTCGACGGTGAGTCGCAGCCTCAGTTGCGCAACTGACCCACCGCATCGATGTCGGGCGCGGCCGGCGCATGGCGGGGCTTACCGTCGGAGGTGTCCCCTCCTCCGATTCGATTGCTGCGTTCGGTGAGCGCAACGAGTCCGAGGTGTCGGTCCGAGGTCCAGCACACCAGCCGCCCTTTGTGATCCTTGGTGCGAGAAAGGATGCCCGCCTCACCGAGTTGGTTGAGCGCGCCCTGTGCCGCGACCGTCGAGACTCCATAGGTTGCTGCGACCCGCTCTGCTGTCAGGACAGGTTCAGATGCGAGATTCTTGAGCACACCCACAATGACGGCTCCCCGCCGTGGTTGCGCTGGCGACAGCCCGCTCTCGGTTCGATAGGCGAGGAGCTGATCGAGCAGTACGCCGTCGAGCTGCGTGATGTCTTGAGCGAGTTCGACAGCGTTAGAAGCAGCCTGCTCGGCCGCGCGGGAGAATCCGACAATCCAGTCATCGACACGATCTGCCCGGAAATCGGTGAGGCCGTCGATGTAGGAGTCTCTGTTGCCGGCGAAAACAGTTGAGATCGGCACGAGAATGTTGCGCAGGGCATCCGACCGCTTCAGCACCGTGTGGATGAGCGCTCGACCCGTACGACCGTTGCCATCGATGAAAGGGTGAATGGTTTCGAACTGAGCATGGGCGAGTGCAGCCCGAACGACGGGATTGCCTTCGGTGGCACTAACAAACTGGGCAAGGTTATCGAGCAGTCGACGTACCTCAGTTTCGGGAGGCGGCACGAAATCTGCCCTCAGCGGCGACCAGCCATTTCCGCCGACCCAGTTTTGCTCGCGACGGATCCCCGCCGGGAGCGACGGCTCGATAACGTGTTGCAGGTGTTCGATGTCAGAGACGCTGACCGGCCTCGTGCGGTCAGCCAGCACATCGATCGATTCTTCCGTTGCTCTGACGTTTGCAATCACGTCGAGGGCAACGCTCTTGCCTTGATGCAACACTTCGGCGATCGCAAGTTTTTTGGGAGTAACCCGGTTTCCTTCGATCCACGATGACGAAATACTTTCGGACCGGATCAGGAGATGGTTGAGGTATCCACTTTTCGTGCCGATGCGCTCGTCTGCCCGCGCGAGAACGGCGAGGGCATCCGTTGCCGCCTGGTTTGCTTCATCGGAAATTCGTGGGAGCGCTAAATCGAGCTCGTCGGGAACGAACGCACGGAAAGTGCCAGCTGCGCGGTCTTTGCGGCTCAACCCAGCGCCATCTTGTGGATTCCACAGCAGATCGACGTAGTACATAGTGGCCACCTAAGGTTCGCGAATGCGGCGATAAAATAAGTTTAGTGCATCTAACCTTATTTTAGGCGCTGTCGCGGCTCATCGGGCCGCACCGTCGAGCAGATCGAGCACTTAGGCGATCGAGGGTGCAACCTCGGCGTCGACTACGGGCATCACGTGCTTCACGAGCGCCTCGAGAATACGAGTATTGAACTCGACCCCGAGCTGGTTGGGCACGGTTACCAGCAGGGTGTCGGCCGCCTGAACCGCTGCGTCGCGCGCGAGCTCGGCGGCGATAACGTCGGGGGCCCCGATGTAGGAGCGACCGAAACGGGAGCGCGAACCGTCGAGCATGCCGACCTGGTCGCGCTGCTCCACTTGCCCTTGGATTCCAAAGTAATATTCGGTCTCGTCATCAATGATGGGCAGGATGCTGCGGCTCACGGATACCCGTGGCGAATGGTCGTGGCCGGCACTCGCCCACGCCTCGCGGAACATCAGAATCTGTTCGGCCTGCAGCTCATCGAAGGGCACTCCGGTGTCCTCAGTGAGGAGTGTTGAGCTCATCAAGTTCATCCCCTGCTCAGCAGTCCAGATGGCCGTGGCACGAGTGCCGGCGCCCCACCAGATACGTTCGCTGAGCCCGGGCGCTTGCGGCTGAATCGGCTGAAGAGCGCTCGTGCCGATCATCTGCGGGTTGCCGGGAGCGAATCCCTCGCCCGCGATCGCACGGCGAAACTTGTCGGTGTGAGCGCGCGCCATGTCGGCATCGCTCTCGCCCGCTGTCGGCTCATGACCGAACGCGCGCCATCCGTCAATCACTGTTTCGGGTGAGCCTCGGCTAATGCCCAGCTGCAAACGCCCCGCGGAAATAAGATCCGTTTGCGCCGCGAGTTCTGCCATCGCGAGAGGGTTCTCGTACCGCATATCGATGACACCAGTACCGAGCTCGATGGTGCTCGTGCGGGCAGCAGCAGCGGCGAGCAACGGCCACGGCGATGCATGCTGGCGCGCGAAATGGTGCACGCGAAAGAAAGCACCATCGACGCCAACTTCTTCAGCCGCTACCGCAAGTTCCACTGCTTGGAGCAACACGTCAGCCCCGGTGCGAGTGCGCGAGCCTTCGACGTCTTGCCAGTGTCCGAAGGAGAGGAACCCAAGTTTTGTCATACTGGCGAAACCGGTAGCTCAGGCGGGCTATTCCCGAGCGAAAGGGCGACGCCGTCGAGGATGTCGTGCTCGCTCGTCGTGACCCACTCGAGCGGATGACCGGCTGCAGCCGTGGCATCCGCCACCCGGTGCAGCACTGTCGCCCAGATGATAGCGCCCGAGGCAATCACGTCGACGCGACCGGGGTGCATGTAGGGCAGCGCTTCGCGTTCGACGCGCGGCATGAGAGTGAGCGCTTCGCACGAACGGAGCACGTCGGCGAGCGGCAGTCGGCTGCCGTTGATCGCGACCGGGTCGTAGCTGGTGAGGCCGAGGGCATGCGCGGTGATGGTGGTGACTGTCCCGGCAACACCGATGACTTCGGTGGCCTGCGAGAGATTCACCATCGCCGTAGCGATATCGAGGGCCGCGCTGACGTCGCTACGGATGGCGTCGAGCTCGGATTCGGAAGGTGGGTCGCTCGTGATGTTGCGCTCCGCCAGACGCACGCAGCCGACATCCATCGAATATGCCGCTTCGGGGATGTTGCCACCGATCACGAGCTCGGTGGAGCCGCCGCCGAGGTCAACGACGAGGTTTTTCGGCGCTGGCGTGCTGTTGACGGCGTCGTTGGGCTCGGCTGCAGGCAACGCCGTGAGCGCTCCGCGGAACGACAGCGCGGCTTCTTCGGTTCCGGGAATCACTTCGACCGGCACGCCAAGAATCGCGACGACAGCGTCGGTGAACTCGGCACGGTTGGCGGCATCCCGAGTCGCAGACGTAGCTACGAAACGGATGCGCTCGGCACCGTGCTCGCGGCACAGATCGGCGTAGCGGCGCACGGCCGCGAGGGTGCGATCGAGGGCGCCCTGACTGAACCGACCGGTGCGGTCGACACCCTCCCCCAGACGCACGACTTCGAGAGTGCGCAGCACATCGGTGAGGCCGCCGTGCCCGTCGAGGTCGGCGATGAGCAGGCGGATCGAGTTGGTTCCGCAATCGATAGCGGCGACGCGAGTCATGGGGTCTCCTTGGTGCTGCCGCTAAACCTTCTTGACGACGCTCGACTTGAGTTGCATCTGGCCGAAACCGTCGACCTTGCAGTCGATGTCGTGGTCACCAACGCCGTCAACGAGGCGGATGTTGCGCACCTTCGTACCGACCTTGATCGACGTGGGGCTGCCCTTTACCTTGAGGTCCTTGACGATGCTCACCGTGTCGCCATCGGCGAGCGGCGTGCCGAACGCATCCTTGATCACTGCGGCGTTCTGCTCGGCTTCGGCAGCGGCATCCGCCTCGCTTGGCGACCACTCGTGCGCGCACATCGGGCACACCAACAGCGAGCCCATTTCGTAGGCGAGATCGCTTGAGCAGTTCGGGCAGAGAGGCAGGGAGTCAGACATAAGGCACTTTCGGCTGGGCGCCGATTGGGCTGGCGCAGCGCTGAACTAGTCGCTAATCGTCAATTTTACCTGATCGTGCGGTTGCAGATTGGTGCACTGATCTGGAATACGACCGGCAACGCACACGTTGCACCCCACGACATCACTGTTCGACTCTGTTCAACCCCTGAAAGGCCCGCTTCATGACCATGCTTCACGACCGTCTAGCCGCGACCGACTCCCCCATCCTTGATGTGCTTGCCGAACGGTGGAGCCCCCGCCACTTCGACGCCACGGCACCTCTTGATGAGAGGGCACTGCAGAACGCTCTCGAAGCTGCCCGTTGGGCACCCTCGGCTTACAACAGCCAGCCCTGGCGAGTCGTTATCGCTCGTCGCGGAACCCCGCAGCACGACGCCATCGTCTCCACTCTCAGTGGCTTCAACCAGTCGTGGGCTCCGTCCGCCTCTGCGCTGATTCTGTTCGTTGCCGAGCATCACAACGAAGAGGGACGGGCGCAGGCCATGGCGACGTATGACCTCGGCCAGGCCGTTGCCTACTTCACCATTCAGGCCCAGAGCCACGGACTGTTCAGCCACCAGATGTCAGGCTTCGATCCGGATGCCGCAGCAGCAGCCCTCGAGATCGACGACCGCTTCACCCCCACCACGGTCATGGCCGTTGGCTCACTGGGCGACCCCGCCGAGATGACCGACGTTATTCGCGAGCGCGAAACTGCACCCCGCGCACGTCGCGCCGCCGCCGAGTCGGTGCTCCTTAACGCGTAACGCTTGATGGCTCGTGGAGTCCGGCTGTTTGTTAAGCGCGACTCCACGCCGCCTGGCTATTTATCGCGGGTTGGCGGGGTTGATCGTCCATCTCGCGGATTCATGACGATATGGATCAGGCTCCCGAACATCCCGATCACCGAGAGCAGCAGAATCGATCCCACGGGAACGAAGAAGTGCCACGCTTGTGCGAAGTCCCAATCAAAAGTGCGGGTGTCGACTTTGAGAGGGCCAGTCCAATCGCCCGAGAACTCAAAAAGCCCACCGATGAACACGCCTAGGGAAAAGTAAGCCCCCATCGCTGCGAAAACAGCCAGCACGATGACCCTGGCTCTACTTCGACTTGGCTTGGAAGCCAGCCAGAAATCTACCGGGCGATGCGGATCGTCTTTATGCCACAACGTCGCCCGCAATCAGTTCGCGCATCGCGGTCAGGATGCCATCCTTCACGTCGGCCGATAGGTGCGAGACGAGAACGTGCGCGACGCCCGGCTCGGCAATGATCGCCTTCGCCTTCTCATCCAGCTTGATGGATGCCGGGTCGATTGCACTGCGGAGAGATACGACTGGTTCTTCCATCAGGTCACACGAGCGAACCGCGACATCGGTGACGACGATGCCGTACACGCCTGCGAAAGTTTTATCGAGGGATGCGAACGCGATCGTCTCGCCGTCGCCCAAGCCAATCTTTGGGCCAAATTTCTTGAGCATCTTCGCGAGGCGCGGGTCGTCGGCCAGCATTACGTCACTACGGATGCCGAGTTCTGCCAGCCGGGGAACTAACTCAGAAGCAGTCGAGTTCTCAGTCTCTTCCTCGCCCGGTTCACCCGCGACGGCGAGACCGAGCGCCTGCGAGAGCTGCACGACGCTGGTCACCGCGTCCACGAGAAGTTGGGTGAGCCGGAACTCTGGAGAGTGGCCTTCAGCCGAATCGGCGCCGATGAGCTTCACCATGTCTGACCAGTCGAACGCACTGCCAACGGAACTGATCAGGGCATGGCTGGAGGCGACCGGATCTACCGAGGTGACGGGCAGCATCCGATAGTTGGGAAGCTCTCGCCCGAATACTCCCGCAAACTTGTCTTGAATAACGATGCGCTGATCGGTCACGAGAAAACCCAGAGTCTGGCGCTTTCGTGTGAAGCGATTCATGGCATGGTAGCCGACGAACAGCAGCGGCACCTCGTTCGGTCGCGGAGCATCCGCAAGCAACAGCTGCTCTGCGGCATCCTCGAAGACTCGTGCAGCATCGTCGAAAACGGGGTGATCCGTTTGACCGGGGAGGAAGACCACAGGCTGCAGTTCAGCGGCAAGGTTCTTGGCCCAGCCCGCGAGCTTCGCCACGATTGTGTCTGTCGCCGCACGATGCGCGGCGGGGATGTCGCGAAGGTAGTCTTCCGCTGCTGTCATGAACTGGTTCCTTTTCGAAGGGCTACGGGGGGTGCGTTTAGCGGAGGAATGGCGCGCTACTCGCGGCCGTCTTCGAGCGGGATGAGCATCGTGCGGAACTCGCCTGCTGCGGCGTGAATGTCCCAGATGCGTGACGCGACATCGTCGATGCCATTGGGCAGTTGAAGCTTGGGAATGCCGCCCGGGATGACGAGCTGACGAATGCGGATCCCCTCCCCTTCGAGCGTCTCGTGCAGCATCTCGCCGTACGCACTCTCGGCGGGGAACGCGAGTGACGTTCCCGCGAAGCCAGCACGCGCCTTCACCGAGGTTCCGCCGTTGATCAGGATGATGCTGCCGTGGCCAGCCTCGCGCATCGCAGGCAGTACCGCACGCACCGTGTGGATGAGCCCAAGGGCAGAAAACTGGAGTGCTTCGAGCGCGAGTTCGGGAGTCAGATCGAGCACCGGCTTCAGGTAATCGCGCGAAGGAAGCGGGCTGTACTGCACCGTCGTGATCGGCCCAAGTTCGGCAGCCGCACGAGCGAGTGCGCCTTCGAGCTGCGCAGGCTCGCGCACGTCCGCAGCAAAACCGCGGGCTGTCACCCCAGCCGTTTCGAGCTCAGCGGCGAGCGCATCGAGCTTCGACTGATCCCGAGAGATGAGGGCAACCGCGAAGCCCTCGCGTCCGAACCGGCGGGCTACTGCAGCGCCGAGTCCGGGGCCTGCTCCGATGATGGCGATAACGGGCATGAGCATCCTTTGATCAAAGCGTTCGGCGGGCCGTGCTGCTCGAAAAAGCTTACCGGCGTTTCGGCAGGGAACGCAGTGGCGGGTCCAGCCGCTATCCTGCGTTTTATGGAAGAGCGATATTCCCTCAGTGACCGGCAGATATATGGAGCAGAGGATGACGCAGACATGGACGCGATCCTGAACGCGATCGATCGACAATTGAACCGCGCTGAAACCGCTCCGGCCACGAAAACGAAGGCAACACGCCCGCTAAATGCCAAGTCGACGCCACCACCATCCCCGGTGGCGAAAGCATCATCCTGCACCAAGAACGCCTTCCGCACTCAGGCGGAAGCTCGCGAGGCACTTAGCCGCTGGCAGAAAGCGGAAAAGGCAGACGTGAATTTGCCACATCGCGTCTATCCCTGTGATCGTTGCGATGCGTGGCACCTCACGCGGAAACAAAGTGGCAAACGAAAGCCAGCCTGGGACAAAAACCCGGATTGGACGCGGTCGCCCGCGCAGCTCGCGAAGCTTGAGAAGAGATTCGCGGAGCCTAATTCACGCTAAGAATAGAGCGTCGACGCAGTCACGTCACACTCAGCGCCACTAAAACTCTTCGTCCGTGATGCCTAGTTTCTCTTTAGTAGCGGCCGCTTCGTCCGCTTCGAGCCAAGCGAATTCGTAGCGACCGTGGTGCGGCGATTTGTGGCCAATGAAATCGAAATATCCCGCTTGCAGCTCCCGCACGGTGATCCACGGTGGATAGTCCTCCTGGGATAGCTCGTGAGTGCCGTCGGCCCAGACGACGATGTACCAGACCCACCATGTCTGCTGGAAGAGGCTCAATGGCGATACGAAGTGCCCTACGACTGACGCGATGTGGCCGGCTACGACGCCATCTTTCGTTAGAACACCAACGCCTCCCCTGAACGGATCCAAGGTTTCGTCCGGGAGCGGAGGCTTGACGTGCTTCTTCCAGAAGGACCGAATCATGGTCGAGGCCCTAGCCCAGAATGCCGCCCTGTGACATGGCCGTAGTCACGAAGAAAAGCCAGACAGCGAAGAAAACGACTTGGAACAACGTGCCTGCGATGCCGATGATGATCGCGGCACGAGCTAGCCCGCGACCCGATTCCCCACTCGACGTGATTTGCTTGCGACCCATTGCGCCCAACACCACTCCCACGATCGGAATCATGAATGCGGCGATGAAGCCGATGAGTGCGAGCGTGTTCGTGCGCGGAACAGGATTTGTTGTCATACGTCATAGTGGCACGCCCGCGGAAAGCCGTCGTGCGACACTGCGAGCCGCGGCTTGTTATTGAAGCGGAACTCCACCGCATTCCGTTGCCGATTAACCTCGGTGTGCTGTTCAGATGGCCAGCACCGGCTCCATGTACCGACGGTAGGATGACAGGAGCCCAACGAAGGAGACTTATGTGCCGCGTGCTCGCCTACCTCGGCCCTGAGACACCACTGGAAAATCTCCTGCTCAAGCCAGAGAACAGCCTGATCAATCAGGCACTCGATCCCGAACGGCACCCCGAGCTCCAGTTGGCCGGATGGGGATTCGGGATCTGGGGCGAGCACCTGCTGAAGCCCGAAGAACCCTTCATCTACCGCCGTCCCATGGCGGCCTTTTACGACGACAACGCCAGCCGGATGATCCCCAGCCTCCAGGCCAGTACCATGTTGGCGCATGTGCGAGCCGCGGCGTACGACTCGAAGGTCGTGATGGTCGACGAGAACTGCCACCCGTTCTCCTTCGAGGAGACCCCGTGGATCGTCGCCCAAAATGGCTACCTGCCCAACTGGCAGCTCCTGCAGCGCGAGCTGCTGGAGCACTGCGAGGATCGGTATCTCAAACAGATGCGCGGAAACACGGACACCGAGTTCATCTACGTGCTACTCCTCTCGCTGCTCGAGGGTGACAGCAACGAGGACGTGCAACGAGCGATCGAGAAGCTCATCGAACTGATCGCCCAGGCGATGAAGGACCTCGACCTTGGCGCTCTGACAAAGCTGAAAATGGCCCTCGTGTCAGCCGACCGCATCATCGGTGTCAACGTCGGCCTCGGTCACCACGGTGAGACCAACCCCGCTGGTGACTGGAAGAAGCTGCGGAAGTCGGCCCCCGACAGCGACGACTTCGCGCTCTCGATGCTCCTCGAACCGATGTACCTACTGATGGGGTGCAACTTCGAGGACGATGCTACGACCTACGATTTCGAGGAGAGCAGCGAGGATGACGCGACCGGTGTGATATTCGCCTCCGAGCCCTTGACCGAGGGTGACGACTGGTCACAGCTCAAGTTCGGCGAGATCGTCTTCCTCGAGAATGACGGCGAGCGCATCACCAAAACAATCAACACGCTGAAGGTCTGAGCGCGCTAGGTGTTCTTCTCACAGACGTGGTGATCAGCGTGGCGTCACGGAAGACGAAAACCCCTAGTTGTTGAAACGGAACTCCACGACGTCGCCATCGCTCATGACGTATTCCTTGCCCTCAACGCGGGCCTTGCCTTTGGCGCGAGCCTCAGCGATGGAGCCGGTCTCGACGAGGTCGTCGAAGCCGATGACCTCAGCCTTGATGAAGCCCTTTTCGAAGTCGGTGTGGATGACGCCGGCAGCCTGAGGCGCCTTGGCGCCCTTCGGGATCGTCCAAGCGCGAGTCTCTTTCGGACCAGCCGTGAGGTACGTCTGAAGGCCGAGAGTGTCGAAGCCGATACGAGCGAGCTGGTCGAGACCGCTCTCTTCTTGGCCGGTGCTCGCGAGAAGTTCTGCGGCATCCTCTTCGTCGAGGTCGATGAGTTCGGCCTCCAACTTGGCGTCGAGGAAGATGGCCTTCGCGGGGGCAACCAGGGCAGCCAATTCGGCGAGCTTGTCTGAGTCACCGAGCACCGCTTCATCCACGTTGAAAACGTAAATGAACGGCTTGGAGGTGAGCAGACCCAGTTCGCGGATCAGCTCAAGTTCAATCTTTGTGGCCTCGGAGAGCGGCTTGCCCTCGTTGAGGAAGGCCTGCGCAGCAAGCGCGGCCTCAAGAACGGCGGGCTCAACACGCTTGGTCTTGAGTTCCTTCTCGTACCGAGCGACAGCCTTTTCGAGCGTCTGCAGGTCAGCGAGAATCAGCTCAGTGTTGATGGTCTCCATGTCGGATGCCGCATCAACCTTGCCGTCGACGTGAACAACATCCGGGTCGCTGAAGCCGCGCACGACCTGAGCGATTGCGTCAGCCTCGCGAATGTTCGCCAAGAACTTGTTGCCCAGACCTTCGCCCTCGCTGGCGCCCTGCACAATGCCGGCGATGTCAACGAAAGAGACGGGAGCGGGCAGGATGCGCTCGCTGCCGAAGATTTCCGCCAGCACCTTGAGGCGCGGGTCGGGCAGGTTAACGATGCCCACGTTTGGTTCGATGGTCGCGAACGGGTAGTTCGCGGCGAGCACCGAGTTCTTGGTCAGAGCGTTAAAGAGGGTGGACTTGCCGACATTCGGGAGTCCAACGATTGCAATAGTGAGAGCCACGAGGGTCAATCCTACCGGCGATAGCGGCCCCGAGGTGCGGGACCGCTATCGCGACGGTAAAGCAGGCTAGTTATTAGCCGTTGTTTTGCGGGAAGCCGAGGTTGATTCCACCGTGGCTGGGGTCGAGCCAGCGGCTGGTGACAGCCTTCTGACGTGTGAAGAAACGGATGGCGTCAGGGCCATAAGCCTTCGTGTCACCAAACGCGGAGTCCTTCCAGCCACCGAAGGAGAAGTACGCCACCGGAACGGGGATCGGAACGTTGATGCCGACCATGCCGACCTCAACTTCGCGCTGGAAGCGACGAGCCGCTCCACCATCGTTCGTGAAGATCGCGGTGCCGTTTCCGTACTGCGAGGAGTTGATCAGTTCGAGACCCTCTTCGTAGGTGGCGACGCGAATGACGCTGAGCACCGGTCCGAAGATCTCGTGCTTGTAGACATCGGAGTCGGTGGAGACGTTGTCGATCAGTGTCGGGCCGAGCCAGAAGCCGTTGGCGTCGCCATCGATCTCAATGCCGCGACCGTCAACAACAACGGAAGCGCCATCGGTCTCAGCGAGCTCGATGTAGCTGGCGACCTTGTCACGGTGCTGCTCGGTGATGAGCGGCCCCATGTCGCACCCGCGGGTTCCATCACCGGTGCGCAGCGTCGCCATGCGCTCGCTGACCTTGGCGATGAGTTCGTCAGCAACGGGCTCAACAGCAACGACGACCGAGACAGCCATGCAGCGTTCGCCCGCGGAACCGAAACCGGCGTTGACGGCAGAGTCGGCAACGAGGTCGAGGTCAGCGTCCGGAAGAACCAGCATGTGGTTCTTGGCACCACCGAGAGCCTGAACGCGCTTGCCGTGGTGGGCAGCGGTTTCGTAGATGTACTTAGCAATCGGGGTGGAGCCAACGAAGGAGACGCTGGCGACATCCGGATGCTCAAGAAGAGTGTCGACGGCGAGCTTGTCTCCGTGAACGACGTTGAATACACCGTCGGGGAGGCCGGCCTCGGTGAAGAGTTCTGCCATCCACACGGCGGACGACGGGTCCTTCTCGCTGGGCTTCAACACAACAGTGTTACCCGCAGCGACAGCCATCGGGAAGAACCACATCGGCACCATGGCCGGGAAGTTGAAGGGGCTGATGATCGAGACAACACCAAGCGGCTGCTGCAACGAGTACACGTCAACACCGGTCGAAACGTTTTCGCTGTACTCACCCTTGCTGAGCTGAGCGATGCCACAGGCGAAGTCGAGAACTTCGAGGCCACGAGCGATCTCGCCAGCAGCATCCGAAAGAACCTTGCCGTGCTCGGCGGTGATGATGGCGGCAAGCTCATCCTTGCGAGCATTGAAAAGCTCACGGAAAGCGAACATCACGGCGGTGCGCTTGGCAAGCGACGTGTTACCCCACTCGGGGAACGCAGCCTTTGCAGCGGCAACACCAGCGTTGACATCAGCGACGGATGCGAGAGGAACGGTGCGTGCGACGGCGCCGGTTGCGGGGTTGAAGACATCGCCACGGTTGGGCGAGTCGCCCTCGGTAGCGGCGCCGTTGATCCAGTGCGGAATCGTGGAGTACATGGGCCTACTTTCGTCGGAAGTAGCCCCAGTCTGCGACCTTTGCGATCTGCGATCAAGACCTATTAGCGCACGGGCAATCTGCAAAAACGCACAGCCAGTGCACGGGCGTCAGCGGCCGACGCCTAGCGGGACTAATTGAGGGGCAAAAGCTCAGAACTGCGACGGGCAACTTCGCGGTGCAAAGCGGCCCGGACCAGCTGAACTGCCTCGACATCCGCGGCCTCTTTTCGCACCGAAAGAGCGAACTCGAGGCGGAAACTGACCTCGTCGGGCAGCACCGCAACGAGCCCTGGTTCGGGCTCGGCCATGAACGCGTGCAGCAGCCCAATGCCGGCTCCCTGACGGGTGGCCTCGAGCTGCGCAAACACACTCGTAGAACCGAAGCCCACGCGCATACCGCCGAGCACCGGGGCGAGGTCGAGCTCGCGAACCGTGAGCAGGGCATCCACGTAGAAGACCAGCGGATGGGCGTCAAGATCGGCCACCGAACGGATCGGCGGATGCGAAGCCACGTAACCGGGCGAGGCGTAGAGGCGCAGCGCGTACGCGGCGAGCGGTTCGGAGGCGAGGCGAGAGGTCGCCGTCGTACCGATTGTGATCGCCAAGTCGAAGCCAGCTCCACGCAAGCTGAGGGGGCGTGTTGAGGTCACCAATTCGACCGTGATGGATGGATGCTCCGCCTGCACCGCCGCGAGCGCTGCGGTCACAAAGGTGGCCCCGAATCCATCGGGCGCCACGATGCGCACGGTGCCGCGCACTTCGTCGGCACTGCCGCTCGTGGCACCGACCACGTTTTCGACGATGTTCTCGAGACCTGCGGCACGCGTGGCGACTTCGCGGCCAATGGTGGTGAGTTCCCAGCCGTCGGCGCCGCGGTCGAGCAGACGCACGCCGAGGGCAGCCTCGAGGCGATCGATGCGGCGACGCACGGTGGTGTGGTCGACGCCGAGCAACGTGGCGGCAGATACCATCCGGCCGGCGCGCGCTACGGCAATGAGGTAGCGCAGATCGTCGGTGCTCACATCGAGCGGATGCACGGAGTCGCTGGCCATGCCCTTAACCCTAGGGGCGCGTCCAGAGGGGCGCGACCGGGCTCCTCCCCCGCATTGCTCCCGGGAATGTCCGTGCGGGCTGGCACACTGACGGCATGGATCCTGTTGTTGCTCTCGTTGTTGGCCTGCTCGTTGGCGCAGTGCTCGGTGTTGTTATTGGCCTGTTGATTGCGCGCGTGCGCTCGACCGCCCCCACCGGCCAGGTTCCGCCCGAGGTTCTCGAGGCACGCCATCAGGCCGCGATCGCCCAGGTCACCGCTCAGGAGCGGGAACAGCAGTCGCGTCTTGCCGCCCAGCTTGCGTCCACCACTGCCCGAGCGGATGCCCTGAACGAGCAAGTGGCGTCGCTGCAGTTGCAGTACCGCGAGACTCTCGATCGCCAGCGCGACGATGCTGCGGCTCTTGCCGAGCGCGAGCGCCGCGAGTCGAAGGTGCTGCAGGCTCTCACCCCGGTGCAGGAGACACTGCGCACGATGCAGAACAAGGTCACCGAACTGGAATCGCAGCGCAGCCAGCAGCACGGCGAACTAAGCCAGCAGCTCAAATCGGCCACGGAATCCGAAGAACGTTTGCGCAGCACCGCCGAGTCGTTGGCGTCAGCGTTGCGCAATAACTCCACCCGTGGCGTCTGGGGTGAAACCCAGTTGCGCAATGTTGTGCAGGCTGCCGGCCTCATCGAGCGGGTCGACTTCGACGTGCAATCGAGCATCACCTCGGATGCCGGTGCCGGCCGCCCTGACATGGTCGTGCACTTGCCCGGCGGCAAGAACATTGCCGTCGATGCCAAGGTGCCGTTCACCGCGTTCTTGGAGGCGAGCCAGATCTCGGTTACGGCAACCGGAGAGGAAGGTGCTCGTCGCGAAGCCCTCATCAAGCAACACGTGAAGGTGATGCGCGGCCACATCGACACCCTTGCGAGCAAGGCCTACTGGGCGGGGCTCGACGCCTCCCCCGAACTCGTGATCGCATTCATCCCCAGCGAGTCGCTCGTGTCGTCAGCGATGGAGGCTGACCCCTCGATCATGGATTACGCCTTCAACAAGCGCGTCGCCCTCGCTTCCCCCGTCACCCTGTGGTCAGTGCTCAAGACAGTCGCGTTCTCCTGGCAACAAGACGTGCTGACCGACCAGGCCAAAACCCTGTTCGACCTCAGCAAAGAGCTCTACCAGCGCCTCGCGACGCTCGCCGAGCACGCCGACAAGCTGCGCCGTTCGATCGACACCACCGTGAACAGTTACAACCAGTTCGCGAACTCACTCGAAAGTCGCGTACTCGTCACGGCCCGCAAACTCAACGCGCTCGACGAATCCAAAGTGATCGGCGACACCCAGCTGGTCGAGGGCACACCGAAACACATCACGGCCGCCGAGCTAGAGCTTTAGTGGTCGAGCCACTTCTCCGCGAGGTGGTCAGCCGAAATGCGTCGGATCGTCCCCGAGTGTGAACGCAAGACGATCGATTCGGTGCGGATGATGGGGCCGTAACGACGCACACCCTTCACGAGTCCACCATCGGTAACGCCAGTCGCGACGAAGAACGTGTTGTCGCTGGCGACCATCTCGTCGGCGGTGTAGACGTGATCAAACTTGAGGCCCGCATCCATACCGCGCTGGCGCTCGTCGTCAGACTGCGGGTACAGGATCGTTTGAATCTCGCCGCCGAGAGCCTTGATGGCACAGGCCGTGGCGACGCCCTCAGGGCTGCCGCCGATACCGACACACATATCGATGCGTGTGCCATAGAGTGCCGCATTGATACCGCCAGCGACATCACCATCGAGCATGAGGCGCGTTCCGGCACCCGTCTCGCGGATGTCTTCAATCAGTTGGGCGTGACGCGGACGGTCGAGCACCGCAACAACAATGTCTTCCGGGGCCTTGCCCTTGGCCTTAGCGAGCGCACGAATGTTCTCGCCAATGGGCTTGTGGATGTCGACGACACCAACACCCTCAGCACCGGTGACGATCTTGTCCATGTAGAACACGGTCGAAGCATCAAGCATCGTGCCACGGTCAGACACGGCAATCATCGAGATCGCGTTCTGGCGACCAGCAGCCGTCAATGACGTGCCATCGATCGGGTCAACAGCGATATCGCAGGCGGGGCCACGGCCCGTGCCGACGTGTTCACCGTTGAAGAGCATGGGGGCGTTGTCTTTCTCGCCCTCACCAATGACAACGAGACCGTCGAAGTCGACAGTGCCCAAGAACTTGCGCATGGCGTCAACCGCAGCGCCATCGGCGGCGAGCTTGTCGCCCTTACCGATGAAGGGAACGGCGCGAATCGCAGCCGCTTCGGTGGCCCGCACAAGCTCGAGAGCGAGGTTGCGATCGGGGTGGAGGAATAGCGTGCCGGTTTCTGTACTCACCTGAGAGCATCCTTCGTTGAGAGTTGGTCGACTGGGGACGCGCCGGTGGTGGTCAGCGCAGCCCCAGTCTATCCGGATCGGTGCACCGCCCCCGGTCGATACCGCAGAGATCGCACTAACGTGCAACAGTTCGCGCCCGTCCAGAGCAGGTGGATAGAATCGACCCGAGCCGGACCAGAGCGGTAGTCGGTACCGCATGAGGAGAGACAACAATGCCCGTCGCAACCCCAGACCAGTACGCAGAAATGCTCGACAAGGCGAAGAAGAACTCCTTCGCCTACCCCGCCATCAACGTTTCGTCGTCGTCCACCATCAACGGCGTGCTCCAGGGCCTCAGCGATGCTGGCTCTGACGGCATCATCCAGGTCACCACGGGTGGCGCAGACTACTTCGCTGGCCAGTCGGTCAAGGCACGCGCATCCGGAGCACTCGCTTTCGCTGCGTTCGTCACCGAAGCTGCCAAGAACTACCCCGTCACGGTTGCTCTGCACACCGACCACTGCCCCAAGAACGCCCTCGATGACTTTGTGTACCCGCTCATCGCGGCATCCGAAGCTGAGGTCAAGGCCGGTCGCAACCCCATCTTCCAGTCGCACATGTGGGATGGCTCGGCTGTTCCCCTCGACGAGAACCTCGCCATCGCGCGCGAGATCCTTCCCCGTATGAAGGCCATCAACTCGATTCTCGAAGTTGAAATCGGCGTCGTCGGCGGAGAAGAAGACGGTGTGAGCCACGACATCAACGACAGCCTGTACACGACGCTGGATGACGTTATCGCTACCGTCGAGGCGCTCGGCCTCGGCGAGCAGGGCCGCTACATCGCAGCCCTCACCTTCGGCAACGTGCACGGTGTGTACAAGCCCGGCAACGTGAAGCTGCGCCCCGAACTGCTCGGCGAAATTCAGGCAGGTATCGCCGCGAAGTACGGCACCGACGCCAACCCCCTCGACCTCGTGTTCCACGGTGGATCGGGATCGACCGATGAAGAAATCGCGACCGCCGTGGCTAACGGCGTCATCAAGATGAACATCGACACCGACACCCAGTACGCCTACAGCCGCTCGATCGCCGACAGCGTTCTGCGCAACTACGACGGCTTCCTCAAGGTTGACGGCGAAGTTGGCAACAAGAAAATTTACGACCCCCGCGCCTGGGGCAAGACAGCAGAGTCGGCTCTCGCCGCTCGCGTTGTTGAAGCCACCAAGCAGCTCGGTTCGGCTGGATTCTCCAGCAAGTAACGCTCCACACGGATGGGGGTTGGCCTTCGGGCCGGCCCCCATTTGTCGTCAAGGTGACGACCCGCTGCTGCCGCCGCTGCGGCGATGCCCGGAGGCTGCGCTACTGCTGCTGGATGCTGTCGACGTAGGTCATGAAGCCAGGGTCGCTCAGCACGGCAACGAAGATCGCGACGAGCATCGCGAGCGTGGCGATCGTGGCGCCCACGAGCGGAATCCAGAACGCGATCCGCTTACGCTGCACTTGAATGAGCGCAAACACGATCGTGAGCACGAGAGCGACAACGCGCACGATGTTGGCGACCGCTCCGGCTTCGGCGGCAGCCTCGTCCGCAGCAAAGCCGTCGAAGCCTTGAGCCGCGAGGCCTTCGCGCAAAATCGGCCCAAGGTTGGCGATCGTTCCGAAGCTGTTGATGACATCCACCACTCCAAAGAGCAGCAGCGTGGCCGTAAGGAAAACATCCCACATGCGCTGTTTGCGCTCGGGCGGAGCCGTCGGCGTAGACGCCGGGATCACATTCGGCACTGCGGTCTGCACCGTGGGGGCTGGGTACTGTGCTCCCGTGGTGGGCTCCGTTACCCCTTCGGGCGCAGCGGGTGGCAGCGGTGCGTATTCGCCATATTTCGGGCGAGGGCGGGGATCAGTCATTAATCCTATTGCCAATCAAGTTTGCGGTTGCGGCCACCGAGGCCGCGCTCGTCGGGGTTGCCGTCAGCGTCGGTGCGCAGTTCTTTTGGCAGCGAGAACATGAGGTCTTCCTCCGCCGTGATCACGGTCGAGACATCGCCGTAGCCTGCCTCGGCGAGGTCGGCGAGAACTTCTTGAACGAGAACTTCGGGAACGGATGCTCCGCTGGTTACGCCAATCGTCGCGACACCCTCAAGCCACTCCTGCTTGATTTCGCTCGCGTAGTCAACGCGGTAGGCGGCCTTGGCGCCGTTCTCGAGCGCGACATCCACGAGGCGCACGGTGTTGGAACTGTTGGCACTGCCGACCACGATCACGAGTTCTGCCTCTTCGGCAACCTTCTTGATGGCGACCTGGCGGTTCTGCGTGGCGTAACAAATGTCGTCACTCGGCGGGTCTTGCAGTGTGGGGAATCGTTCGCGCAGCAGGCGAACCGTCTCCATCGTTTCGTCGACGCTTAGCGTGGTTTGAGAGAGCCACACGAGGTTGTCAGTGTTTTCGACAACGATGTTGGGCACGTCGGCGGGGCTGTTGACGAGGATGGTGCGCTCGGGCGCGTGGCCCATCGTGCCCTCAACCTCTTCGTGGCCATCGTGGCCAATCAGCAAGATTTGGTAGTTATCGCGGGCGAAGCGCGTCGCTTCGCGGTGCACCTTCGTGACGAGCGGGCAAGTGGCGTCGATCGCGTGCAGCTCGCGGTCGGCGGCGCCCTTGACGACAGCGGGCGAGACGCCGTGGGCGGAGAAGACGACGGTTGATCCTTCGGGAACTTCTTCAACCTCATCCACAAAAATGGCACCCTGCGCTTCGAGCGTGGTGACGACGTGGATGTTGTGCACAATTTGCTTGCGCACATAGACGGGAGCACCGTAGTTGGCGAGCGCTTTCTCGACCGCGATGACGGCGCGATCAACGCCCGCGCAGTAGCCGCGCGGGGCTGCCAACACGACGCGCTTGGCTCCCGCAACCGGCAAATTCTTCAATTGCTCTCGGCGGGCGGGCATCGGGGGCATCGCTAGCGCTTGGGCGCTTCCGTTAGAAATGGTGCTCACAGAAAAGATTCTACCGAAGACTGCTGCACGAACGCCGAGCGGAGGGCAGTATCAGCGGCATCCTCTACCCTGTAATCACAAGCTTGAGGAGGCTAGGTGACGATCACAGAGGGCCCGCCCACCGTCGATACTCCGTGGCCGGTATCAGTTCTGTCGCAGAAGATTCGCGGCTGGATCGAACGACTCGGCACCGCGTGGGTCGAAGGCGAGATCACCCAGTGGGGTGGCTCGGGCGGCAACATCTACGGCAAGCTCAAAGACCTTGAAGTGGATGCCACCATCTCGTTCACGATTTGGTCGTCGGTGCGCACCAAGCTGCCCAAAGATCTCAAGCAGGGCGATCGCGTTGTTGCCCTCGTCAAACCCAACTACTGGGTCAAGGGCGGCACGCTCACGATGCAGGTGCTCGAAATGCGCCACGTCGGGCTGGGCGATCTGCTCGAGAAGCTCGAACTGCTGCGCCAAAAACTGCGCGCCGAGGGTCTCTTCGAGCACAAGAAGCCTCTCCCCTTCCTGCCCAACTGCATCGGGCTCGTTACCGCTAAAGACAGCGACGCCGAGAAAGACGTCATTCGCAACGCGCAGTTACGCTGGCCCGCGGTGAAGTTCCGCACCGCGCACGCTGCCGTGCAGGGCGCGCGTGCTGTCTCTGAGGTGTCGCAGGGCATCCGCGAATTGGATGCCGACCCCGAGGTCGATGTCATCATCGTCGCCCGCGGTGGTGGAGATTTTCAGAACCTGCTCGTGTTCAGCGATGAAGCGTTAGTGCGCACGGCCGCGGCCTGCGTTACTCCGCTCGTGTCGGCGATTGGGCATGAGAACGATCGACCGCTGCTCGACGAGGTTGCTGATTTGCGGGCATCCACCCCCACTGATGCGGCAAAACGTGTCGTGCCGGATGTCGCAGAGGAGTTGAGTCGCGTGCAGCAAGCGCGCGCCGGAATGCGGTTACGCATCACCCAGCGCTTGGGCTACGAGGGAGATCGCTTGGAGTCGCTGCGCACGCGGCCCGTGCTGGCGAACCCGCTATCACTCGTCGACGCGCACGCCGATGAACTCTCGCGCTACGTGTCGCGCAGCAACGAGCTCATGGAGCGGGCGATTGAGAAGGCGCACTCCGGCGTTACCGAACTCACCGGCCAGTTGCGAGCCCTCTCACCGCAGCGCACTCTGCAGCGCGGCTACGCGATCGCACAACTGCCCGATGGCACTGCGGTGCGCTCTACCGCGGACGCCCCCGATGGCACCGAGCTGCTGCTCACCGTTGCCGACGGCAAGATTTCCACCACCGTCTCCGGCCAGCCGGCAGACCACTAGAGAACAGTAGAATTACATCGTGGCTACCCCCAACGAAACCCCCGTCAGCGAGCTCAGCTATGAAGAGGCTCGGGATGAGCTCATCTCCGTGGTGAGTGAGCTTGAGCAGGGTTCGGCAACGCTCGAACAGTCGCTCGCGTTCTGGGAACGCGGCGAGGCTCTCGCTCAGCGCTGCGAAGAGTGGCTCGTTGGTGCCCGCGCTCGACTCGACGCCGCCCGCACGGCCGGTCTGGGCGACGACGCCAACTCGGGCGACAACCAGTAATGGCCAAGAGCAACGGGCCGCGCGAAGTCGCCGGTCTGGGCCGCCCCGAAACTCCCGAAGAGACCTTCGCGCGTAAAGCCGAGACCTCTCGTAAGCACCGCGCTAATCAGACGACGCTCAACCTCGTGGGCGCGACCCTTGCCTCCCTCGTCATCGTGTTGTTCTTGGTGCTCGTCGTCGTGCGCCCCAGCACCGAGACTCCCGTCACGGCCGACTATGAACAGATCGCCGCAGACGCCCAAACCAACGCGAGCGAACCGCTGCTCGCGCCTGCGACTCCCGACGACTGGTACGCGAACTCGGCCCGACTCGGCACCACGTCATCCGTTCAGACCTGGTACATCGGCTTCATCACGGGCGCTACTGACTCCGCTTCGGCTCAGTTCATTGCGCTCGAGCAGGGCATCGAGGCGAACCCGACCTGGCTCGGCATCGTGACGGATGGCGCCCTCGCCACCGAAACGACCACTATTGACGGCATCCAGTGGACAATTTACGACCGTCGCTCTTCCGCTGACACCGGAAACTACGCATACTCAATGTCGGCAGAGATTGGCGGCAGCACGGTCGTGCTTCACGGCACCGCCGCCGATGCAGAATTCGAACTACTCGCCGCAGCGATCGCTGCCGACTCGGAGGCGCAATGACGAACCCCACCAGAACACCAGCACAGGTCTGGAATGAAATGGCACGTGGCAACGATCGTTTCGTTGCTGGCGAGCCCGCTCACCCCCGTCAAGACGTAGAACGCCGCACCGAGCTGGCCAACGCTCAAGCGCCGCATGCGGCACTGTTCGGCTGCAGCGACTCGCGTCTCGCCGCCGAGATCATCTTCGACAAGGGCCTCGGTGACCTCTTCGTCGTGCGTAACGCCGGCCAGGTCATCTCAAGCTCCGTTGTCGGGTCGCTTGAATATGCCGTGAGCGTGCTCAACGTGCCGCTGATTCTTGTGCTCGGCCACGACGAGTGCGGCGCGGTTGCAGCGGCCATTGAATCGCAGACCGAAGATGCTCCGGCGCTGCCCCCACACATCCAAGAGCTCATCTCGAAAATCGTGCCCGCCGTTCGCCGGGTAGCCGGTAGCGACACTGGCACCGTAGAGGTGGAAAACATCAATGCTTACGACGTTGGTCGCATCCACTTGCGCGCCACCATCCTTGAGTTGATGAATGCGTCTGAACTCATCAGCGACGCGGTAGCCGCCGGTACGCTTGCAGTAGTAGGCGCCAACTACCGTTTGCTCGAGGGCCGAGCAGTTCCCGACCTCGTAATCGGAACGGTTTAACGCTTCCACCACGTTCACACACCACATCGCTCGCAAACAAAGGATTACAACGCTGTGACGAGTTCCACCGAATACCGCATCGAACACGACACCATGGGCGAGGTACGTGTGCCCAAGGATGCCCTCTACGGCGCTCAGACGCAGCGTGCTGTCGAGAACTTCCCCATCTCGGGCACTGGCCTCGAGCCGGCTCAGATCGTGGCTCTGGCTCGCGTTAAGCGCGCCGCTGCGATCGCCAACAGTGAACTCGGAAAACTCGATTCTGGAATTGCGGATGCCATCGTGGGCGCCGCCGACCAGATCATCGCCGGCCAGCACCACAACCACTTCCCCGTCGACACCTACCAGACCGGTAGCGGCACCTCGTCGAACATGAACATGAACGAAGTTCTTGCTCGACTGGCCACCGACTCGCTCGGAAGTGCCGTTCACCCCAACGACCACGTCAACGCTTCGCAGTCGTCGAACGACGTGTTCCCCACTTCGGTGCACCTCGCCGTCACGGGCGCCCTCATCGGCGACCTCATCCCCTCGCTTGAGCACCTCGCTGCAGCCCTCGACGTGAAGGCTGAACTGTGGAAGGGCGCTGTGAAGGCAGGCCGCACCCACCTCATGGATGCCACGCCCGTCACGCTCGGCCAGGAGTTCGCCGGCTACGCTCGCCAGATTCGTCTCGGCATCGCCCGCATTCAGTCGGCTATCCCCCGCGTTGCCGAGGTGCCTCTCGGCGGCACGGCCGTCGGTACCGGAATTAACACTCCGCTCGGCTTCCCGCAGCGCGTCATCGAGATCCTCGCCGAGAACTCCGGCCTGCCGATCACCGAAGCGGAAGATCACTTCGAAGCTCAGGGCGCTCGCGACTCCCTGGTCGAGGCATCCGGCGCTCTTCGTGTGATCGCCGTCTCTGTCACCAAGATTTGCAACGACCTCCGCTGGATGGGCTCAGGCCCCAACACCGGTCTCGGCGAACTGCAGATTCCCGACCTTCAGCCTGGCTCGTCGATCATGCCCGGCAAGGTCAACCCCGTCATTCCCGAGGCCGTGCTCATGGTCTGTGCTCGCGTTATCGGCAACGACGCGACGATCGCCTGGGGCGGAGCATCCGGAGCCTTCGAACTCAACGTAGCGATTCCCGTCATGGGAACCTCGCTGCTCGAGTCGAGCCGCCTGCTTTCGAACTCGCTGCGCGCCCTCGCCGACAAGACCGTTGACGGTCTCGAGGCAAACCTCGAGCGTGCGCTCGCTCTCGCCGAGTCGTCGCCCTCGATCGTGACACCGCTCAACAAGATCATCGGTTACGAAGCCGCCGCCAAGATTGCCAAGCACTCCGTCGCGCAGTCGATGACCGTGCGCGAAGCCGTGATTGACCTCGGCTTCGTCGAGCGTGGCGAAGTCACCCTCGAACAGCTGGATGCCGCCCTCGACGTTCTGTCGATGACGACGCCTGGCTAACCTTCCGAATCCGCCATCGCGAGTAGCGTTCCGTCGAGAGCTTCGACGGAACGCTCTCCGATCGGATCGTTGAGTCGAACCGGAATCAGAACTGACCCGGTCAGGTCCTCCCCGATGGGGCAGGCAGCGACATTGTCTGGCTTCGAGCCATCGCTCGGGTTGGGCAAACCGTATTGCACCGACAACTGCACGCGCTCGGGCGTCTCAATCGCCACGACACGACGCGGGACACAGAGCAGCGGTCCGCGCACATGGATCACGACATCCGCCCGGCTAATGATCGAATCTGTTTCGGCTGGCTCGCTGCCGATGTAGCCCGGAATGTTTGTTGTTCCGAGCCGCGAGAATGGTTCAAGATCGAGCAGGTAGAGCGGCGCTCGTTCTTCATCGTTGACCGGCAAGTAGCTCTCGATCGGAACATCGACGAGCGTGGCAGCGGGCTCGGTGGCCGCCTGGAACGTGCGATAAACGAGCAGAGGCGTGGGCGCCCCCCCACATGCTTTCGATATCGCCGACGAGCCGCGAATTTTGAGGCTCGCGCGCCGCCGTACCGACCATGGCGAAGACCACCATGACGAGGGCGAGAACGAGCGCGGCGGTGGCAATTATTTGGCGGTACGCATAAGCGGCGCCGCCTGGTTCAGAACTGTGAGCGTTCGCCACCGACCACGAAAAGAGGCTGCGCCACTGATTTCGGGGCGCGAAAATTGCCCACACGGCAGCAACCCCGAGGGGAACCGCAAGAAACCACCAAACCCAGCCCACGAGAAAACCTTACGTTGCCTGAGCGCACCGCGTTGACACTTTCGCGGCGCGCTCAGACTTTGAGAGCTAATTGTTAGGCGAGTTCGTTGCCCTCCAGCAGGTCGGTGACGAGAGCAGCAATGGCCGAACGCTCCGATCTCGTGAGTGTGATGTGTCCAAACAGGGAGTGTCCCTTGAGAGTTTCGATGACGGAGGCAACCCCGTCGTGACGCCCCACCCGAAGGTTGTCGCGTTGGGCCACATCGTGGGTCAAAACGACTCGTGAGTTCTGCCCGATGCGGCTGAGCACCGTCAACAGCACGTTGCGTTCGAGCGATTGGGCCTCATCCACGATCACGAACGCATCGTGCAGCGAACGCCCGCGAATGTGGGTGAGCGGCAAGACTTCGAGCAGGCCTCGCTCGAGCACCTCTTCGAGAACGTTCTCGGAGACGACCGAACCGAGAGTGTCGAACACAGCCTGAGCCCACGGGTTCATCTTCTCTGCGGCATCACCCGGCAGGTAGCCCAACTCTTGGCCGCCCACGGCGTAGAGCGGGCGGAACACCATGATCTTGCGGTGTTGTTGCTTCTCGAGAACAGCCTCGAGGCCGGCACACAGCGCGAGCGCCGATTTGCCGGTGCCCGCGCGCCCGCCGAGAGACACGATGCCCAGCTCCGGGTCGAGCAGCATCTCGATGGCGAGCCGCTGCTCAGCACTGCGGCCGTGCAATCCGAAGATGTCGCGATCTCCACGCACGAGAGCCATCTTGCCCCGCGCGGTTACCCGCGCCAGCGCAGAGCCACGTTCGGAGTGCACCACGAGACCGGTATTGACCGGCAGCTCGGCGATCGCTCGCGTGTGCAACTCCTCTTTGTCGTAGAGCGTCGCGACCTGATCGCCACTGAGTTCGATCTCGGCCTGGCCTGTCCAGCCAGAGTCCACGGCCAGTTCGGCTCGGTACTCCTCGGCGGCGAGACCGATGGATGCCGCCTTCACTCGAAGCGGAAGATCCTTGGAGACGACCGTGACATCCAGCCCCTCATTGGCCAGGTTGAGCGCAACGGCAAGGATTCGCGAGTCGTTATCGCCGAGCTGCAGCCCGGAGGGCAGAACCGACATATTGGAGTGGTTGAGCTCGACGCGCAGCGTGCCGCCAACATCCCCGACAGCAATCGGAAAGTCGAGGCGCTCATGTTTGACGCGCATCTCGTCGAGGCTGCGCAGCGCTTGCCTGGCGAAGTAGCCGATCTCCGGGTCGTTACGTTTAGCTTCGAGTTCGGTGATCACCACCACGGGCAGAACAACATTGTGTTCGGCGAACCGCTTGATCGAACTCGGGTCGGAGAGCAGAACTGACGTATCCAGAACGTAGGTACGTTCGGCTTGCCGCTGAGCCCGACCTCCCGCCTTCGACGTGGTGTTCGTGGTCTTGGGGGTTGCTAGGTCGGCCAACGTGCACTCCATCCCCGAGTGCGAGCACTCGGATCCAGTCTGCGAAGACGGCCAGTACTTTACGAAAACGAACTTACGTGGCCGTCTCGATCAGGCGCCATACCTGATGTCTTGAACGCTAAACCTGCGCTGCGTTCTGAGCGCAACGACACGCCACGAGACACCATTGCGTCACTTTCGCGACACAGTGGCGTGGAGGGTAAGCAGTGAGCGACTCTTAGGCGCCGAAGCGGCGATTACGACGCGAGAAATCGCGCAGGGCGCGCAAGAAGTCGACCTCGCGCAGATCGGGCCCGAGGGCTTCCATGAAATACAGCTCGCTGTGGGCCGACTGCCACAGCATGAAGTCGCTAATTCGCTGTTCACCCGACGTGCGGATAACCAGGTCGGGGTCGGGCTGACCCTTCGTGTAAAGGTGCTCGCCGATCAGTTCCGGCGTGAGAATCTCGGCTAGCGCGTCGAGGCTGTGACCCTCATCGCTGTGGTTGCGCACAATTCGGCGCATGGCCTCGGCAATTTCGTGGCGCCCACCGTAGCCAATCGCGAGATTGACGTGCAAGCCGGTGTTCGTGGCCGTGCGCTCGTGAGCCGCTTTGAGTTGGGCTTTGAGCTGATCCGGGAGTCCGGCATCCGACCCCACATGCTGAACGCGCCAATCTCGAAAGTGCGAGAGATCTTCGGCCAGATCGCCAATGATGGTGAACAGCTCTTTGAGCTCCTCGGGCGAACGCCCCGTGAGGTTGTCAGTCGAGAGTAAGTAGAGGGTCGCTACGGAGATGTCGAGATCGTCGCACCAGACGAGAAACTCGCGGTACTTGGCGGCACCGGCGCGGTGGCCGTGCGCTGCGGTCTCGAGGTCTTTCAGCTTGGCCCAACGCCTGTTGCCATCAATAATCATGGCCACGTGGCGCGGCAATTGCTGGCCCTCTAGCTGGCGACGCAGTTTCTTTTGGTAAAGACCGTAGAGAAAACCGCGACCTAATGGAGACTGTCGCTTACTCACGGGACTACGTTAGACCACTGCGGCGCTCAGCAAGTGAAACTCGCCCCGGCGTAAGCTGAGAGCATGAACCAGAATGCTGCCGATTCCGCTGCTGCAGCAGCCGTCGAACAGGAAGATGCGTCGCGTCTTCCCGAGATCCCGCTCGTCGATGATGTGATGCTTCACGCCCCGGCGGAGCCCAAGCCCACGTGGCGTGGGTGGATTCATGCGGGCACGTTCCCGCTCGCTATTGCGCTGGGCGTCATCCTGATCGTCATGGCCGACGGCACCGCCGCCAAGGTGAGCTCCGCGGTCTTTGTAGCCTCGTCGCTCATGCTGTTCGGCATCTCTGCGCTGTATCACCGCTTCAATTGGAGCGAGAAGACGCGGATGCTGCTGAAGCGCTTCGATCACTCCAACATTTTCTTGCTTATTGCCGGTTCCTATACGCCCATCACGGTGTTGGCGCTGCCGCCCGAGAAGGCAACCCTGTTGCTCTGGCTCGTGTGGAGCGGTGCCGCTCTCGGCATTGGCTTCCGCATTTTCTGGGTGGGTGCCCCGCGGTGGCTCTACGTACCGCTGTACGTACTACTCGGTTGGGCCGCAATGATGTTCGTCGTCGACTTCTTCCAAGCTAACTGGATCATGATGACGCTGATTCTGGCCGGCGGACTCTTCTACACAGTGGGCGCCGTGGTCTACGGCATGAAGCGCCCCAACCCCATCCCCGGTGTCTTTGGCTTCCACGAGATTTTTCACACGCTGACGCTGTTGGCATTCCTCTGCCACTGGGTCGGCATCTTCCTCGTGGCGACTAATCCGCCCGTTGTGTAGGAGCGTCGTCGTCGGGAGCGTCCGAGTTGAGATCAGCGTCGGCGTTAAGGTCGGGGTCGGCATCTACCGCTGCGCCGAGCTCGGCAGCGTTATCAGCCGCCGCAGCATCCTGCTCAGCACGGATCGTGTCTTGAGCAAGCTCGCGGTAGCGCACCCGGCGAACACGGCGGTTCATGTCGACAATGATCAACACGGTGACGATCGCAATGAAGGCGGTGGCCAAGAAGCCAATGACACCCGGCGTGACCAAGTTCGGGTCGCCCTCGTACGCCGGGTACAGCGTCGGTTCCGGGCTCGGAGTAGCCGTCCAGAGAATCGCGCTGGTGGCGAGCGAAGCGAAAGAAATCAACTGTTGTCCTCTGGGGTGTTCACTCGATGATTTCATCACGCGAGTTTGCGAATAGCCTTGTAACAACCAGAATACCGTCGCATGAAGGAGCCCCGCGTGCCCGAAGCATCCAGTAACCCCACTGGCACCGCTGACAGCGCCGCAACCGCCAGCGCCGCATCCACCCATTTGGATGCCCGTTACGGTCGCAGCCCGAAGGCCAAACGCAACAATCGCATCATCGTGATTGGCGCGGCAGTCGGCTTCGTCGTGGTCTTCACCGCGTGGCTCGTGTGGGGCGGGCTGCTTGAAGCCCCCGCCCAGTTCGAAGCAAAAGACACCGGCTACGACATCATCGACGAGACTGCGGTCGAAGTTCGGTGGCAGTTCAACGTGCCCGAGAACACGGATGCCCGCTGCGCCGTTCAAGCTCTCAACTCCACTTTCGCGATTATTGGCTGGAAGGTTGTCGATGTTCCGGCAAGCGATCAGCGCAACCGTGACTTGAGCACCACCGTTCGCACGACAGAACAAGCAGTGTCAGGCTTGATCTACCGGTGCTGGCTCACCTAGGCTGTAGCAAATCATCTCGAAACCGGTCGTCTTCGGCCGGTTTCTCTTTTGTGTAGGGAGAAACACAGTGGCTGCAGAAAACGACGTCACATGGTTGACCCAGGAGGCGTTCGATCGTCGCACCGCCGAACTGGAACAACTCACCGGCGAAGCGCGGTACGAAATTGCCAAGAAGATCGAAGCTGCGCGCGAAGAGGGCGACCTCAAGGAGAACGGTGGCTACCATGCTGCCAAAGAGGAACAGGGCAAAATTGAGGCCCGCATCCGTGTACTCACGCAGCTTCTGCGTCACGCCGTAGTCGGCGACGTTCAAGATGACGATGGTGTCGTTGAGCCGGGAATTTTGGTCACGGCCGAAATCATGGGCGAAGAGAGTGTCTTCTTGCTCGGCAGCCGCGAAATCGTTGATGAAGACAGCGATCTCGATGTGTACAGCGAGAAGAGCCCGCTCGGTCTCGCCATCAATGGCCTCAAGGTAGGTCAGTCGAAGACCTACACTGCCCCTAACGGCAAAGAAATCACCGTCAAGATCCTGAAGATTGCGACGTACTCCGGCTAACTATCTAGCCTGACTAGAAATCGACCTGAGGGTCAAACCCTTCGTCCCTGAGCCGCGCGAGCACTGACTCGGCGTGCTCGGGGCCTCGGGTCTCAATGTGCAGTTCGAGCTGAACCTGGCTGAACTGCACTTTGTTGTTGTGCCTACTGTGCAGCACTTCAACAACGTTCGCACTTGCCTCCGCCACGAGGGCCGAGATGCGGGCGAGCTGGCCGGGACGGTCAGGCAGCGGGATGCGCAGACGCAGGTAACGTTCGGATGCCGAAAGACCGTGACTGATGATGCGTTCCATCATCATGGGGTCGATGTTTCCTCCGCTGAGCAGCACGACGGTGTTGCCGCTCGGGGCAATCGCGCCCGCGAGGATCGCCGCAACGCCTACGGCACCGGCGGGCTCAACGACCTGCTTGGCACGCTCGAGAAGAACGAGCACGGCGTAGGCGATCTGGTCGTCGGAGACGGTGATCACTTCATCCACGAGATCGCGGACCATGCTGAAGTTGAGCACCCCCGGACGACTGACGGCGATACCGTCGGCAATCGTGGGCGAGGTGCGCACCTCGACGATTTCACCCTTGTCGAGCGAAGGGCGGTAGGCGGACGCGTTGGCCGCTTGCACGCCGATGACGCGCACGTTGCGGCCTTCGAGGCGGGCACGCTGCTTGATTGCGCCGGCGACGCCGGAGACGAGACCGCCACCACCGATGGGAACGATGATCGTGTCCACCTGCGGCACTTGGTCAAAGACTTCGAGAGCGAGAGTGCCTTGGCCTGCGACTACATCTTCGTGGTCGAAAGGGTGGATGAGCACGGCGCCGGTTTCTTCGGCGAAGCGGGCGGCCGCGCGCAAAGGCTCGTCCACCGTGTGACCACGCAACACGACTTCGGCGCCGTAGTCACGTGTGGCCTGCAGCTTGGGCAGGGGTACGCCTACGGGCATGAAGATAGTCGACTTGATGCCGAGCTCGCGAGCGGCAAAAGCGACGCCCTGTGCGTGGTTACCCGCCGAAGCGGCCACCACTCCCCGAGCTTTCTCTTCGTCGGTGAGCCCGGCCAGTCGGTTGTACGCACCGCGCAACTTGAACGAGCCCGTGCGCTGAAGGTTTTCGCACTTCAAGAAGACGGGCGAGCCCAAGATCTCGGCGAGAAAACGAGACGTTTGCATCGGGGTGACGTCGGCAACTTCTGCGACCCGAACGCGTGCTGCTTCGTACTCAGCAAGGGTGGGGCCGGGCGTGCGGTTATTTACCATTACCGAGAACATCCGTGATCGTAGGGCGGCCGTGGATTCGCCAATCGCCGCTGGCTATGTATTTGGTCATGACATTCACGACGGCGACGAGCGGCACCGCGAATAGCGCGCCCGGGATGCCAGCGACAAATGATCCCGCAGCTACGGCGAACACGACGGCGAGGGGGTGAACCTTGACTGCTGTGCCCATCACGAGCGGTTGCAGGATGTGGCCCTCGAGTTGCTGCACGAGCAAGACGATCCCGAGCATGATGACCGCGGGAATCGGCCCGAGGAAGACGAGGGCGATGAAGACAGCGAGCGCGCCTGTCACGAGCGCACCGATCACCGGGATGAACGAACCGAGGAACACCGCCACGGCGATCGGAATAACGAGCGGGAAGCCGCCATAGAAGAGCCCGAGGATCCACGCCCCCACACCGATACCAATAGCGTCGACGGCTGCTACGAAGATCTGCACCTTGACGAAGGTCGTGAGCGTAAGCCATCCGGCCACCCCAGCACCGTCGACTGCGTTGCGAGCCCGGCGCGGGAACAGTCGAACCGTCCACGACCAGATGCGCTTACCGTCGATGAGAACGAAGATCGTGGCGAACACGCTCAGGAGCGCGCCGGTGAGTACGTGACCGGCGGTAGACCCGACGGAGAGGATGCCGGAGACGAGTGCTTGAGAGTCACGCTGAATGACGTCAAAGATTTCGTTCAAGTAGCCATCGAGGTCAGCGTCACTGAGTTGTAGTGGCGAGTCCCGCAAGAATTCGCGCAGGTTCTCGTAGGCCGCCGCGGACTGAATTTGCAGCGCCGGCAGCCCCGAACGCACTTGAGTGACGACGACAACGATGAGTCCGCTGACGACAGCGAGAAAGCCCGCGAGCACGACGGTGACGGCCGCCCAACGCGGCCACTTCATCCGCACACAGAAGTTGACGACGGGCACGAGCAACGCCGCGATCAGAATGGCAATCAGGAACGGAATGACAATGTACTTGAGAGTAATCACCAAGTAGATGAGAACTGCGATCAGGCCCAAAACGACGAGCATGCGCCAGGAATAGGCAGCAGCTATCGAAAGCCCGGCGGGAACCTCAGCGGCGTCTGTAGTGCTGGCGCGTGACGGGACCCGACTGTCTGTTTTAGTTCGTCGACCGAATACCACGTGCCTATCTTAGTTGTGCTGGAGTGAGCGCTTGATGCGCTCGGAATGGCACGGCAACTCGCCCCTAATTCTTCGCCTTAGCCGGCAACGCGCTCACCGGCGCACCCTTGAGCCGCACTGTGACGGCTTCACCGGGCAGCGGATGCCGCTCTACTTCATGCTGGATCGCGACAACGGTGCCGTCGTCGAGTCGCACGCGCGTGCGGCGCAGCGACCCCAAGAAGCTCGACGAGATGACCGTGCCGGCGATGCCCTCGGTGGAGAGGGCGATGTCCTCCGGGCGAACGAGCGCGAGTACGGGACCGTCAGGCATCGGGTCGCCGAGGAGGTTGAGGGTGCAGCCGTGAAGGTGCACTTGGCCGTCAATCAGCTCGGCGGGCATCCGGTTGCTGAGGCCAACGAAGTCGGCAACGAAAGCGTTGGTGGGCGTCGCGTAAAGCTCTTCGGGAGTGCCGATCTGTTCGATACGACCGTCGCGCATGACGGCAACCCGGTCGGCGACGGCGAGCGCCTCTTCTTGGTCGTGCGTGACAAAGACGGTCGTGATGCCGAGCTCGGTTTGCAGGCGACGGATCTCTTCGCGCAGTTGCACGCGCACCTTGGCATCCAGGGCACTCAGGGGCTCATCGAGCAGAAGTACGCGAGGTCGCGTGACGAGGGCGCGGGCGAGAGCTACACGCTGCTGCTGGCCACCCGAGAGCTGGTGGGCGAAGCGTTCGCTGTGCTTGGTAAGGCCGACCATGTCCAAGGTTTCGAGAGCGCGTTCGCGACGACGAGCGGCGGCGACCTTGCGCATCTTGAGCCCGAACTCCACGTTCTCGAGCACCGTCATGTGCGGGAACAGCGAGTAGGCCTGAAAGACCATCCCGATGTCGCGCTTGTTCGTGGGAGTGTCGGCGACATCCACACCATCGATCACGATGCGCCCACTGTCGATGCTCTCGAGCCCAGAGATGCTGCGCAGCGCGGTGGTCTTGCCGCAGCCCGAGGGGCCAAGGAGTGCAACGAGTTCTCCCGGCGCCACTTCGAGGTCGATGCTGTTGAGCGCGGTGTGCCCGGCAAAGGCCTTGACTACGGCACTGAGCTGCACCGTGGCGCCCGTGGGCGGAGCGGCGCTGGCGCCGTCCGTGGTCGGGGTGGGGCCCGTCAGGGTGAACGTGGCGGTCATGATTTTCTCCTAGAGGGCGAAGCTGCGCCGAGGCGGCCGATAATCAGCAGCAAGACGAAAGCGAGAGCGAGGGCTGCGAGTGCGAAGATCACAGCGACCCACGGGTCGGACTGAGAGACCTGCAGCAGCGCGGTTTGCAGGTTACGGCGGTTGAGCAGGCTCGCAATGGTGAACTCCCCCAGCACAACCGCAATCGAGATGAAGGATGCCGCGAGCACTCCCCGGCGCAGGTTCGGCAGCAGAATCTTCCACAGCACGGTCATCCAGCCAGCACCGAGCGTGCTCGCTGCTTCGCTGAGGGTCTTGACGGGGATCGCGTCGAGATTGCTCTGAATAGCGCGGTAGGCATACGGCAGCACCGTGATGCCGTAGGCGAAGGCGAGAGTCCAGGTGGAGCCGCCGAGCACTTGCACGACCACCGAGTAGACCGGGGCAAGACCGACGACGAGCACGATGGCCGGCACCGTGATGGGGATGATGCAGATGAATTCGAGGGTGCGCTTGAGCCTTGGGAACTGCATGTGCACGAGCACCATGGTGGGCAGCAGGAGCACGAGCACGATGCCCACGGTCACGGCGGCGAGCACGAGCGAGTTTTCGATCGCTTGATAAAGCCCGCGGTAAGTGCGCGCGCTGTCTTCGCTGAAGAGGCCCGTCCAGTGACTCGTCGTGTAATCGCCCGCAAGACCGTTACGGAAGGTGAACTCGATCATCGCGATCACCGGGATCAGGAAGATCGCGCCAATGATGCCGAGGATGAGGCGGCGGGCCAGGGCGCTCGGTTCGGCCCCAATGCGCACGGCCTGGTTCGCGCTCACTTCTGCCACCGCGAGGTGCGGGACTGCAGTGCGGAGTACGCCCACATGACGACGACCATGACCACGATCATCCCGAGCGCAAGAGCGCCCGCCATGTTCTCGCGGCCGAGCACGGTTTCGCTGACGAGCGCCGCACGGATCTGGAGGGGCACAATTTGCGAGCCCTGGCTGATGAGCGCGGCGGCCGTGGCGAACGACGAGAAGGCGTTGGCAAAGAGCAGCAGTAGCGAGCCGAGGAACGCCGGGGCGAGCACGGGAGCCGCAATGTGGCGCCAGTACGCGAAGCGCGTGCCGCCAAGCGTTGCACTCGCTTCCGCCCATTGGGGCCGCAGCGCAGTGAGGGCGGGCAAGAAGGTAATCACCATGAGGGGAACCTGAAAGTAGACGTAGGGAAGGATGAGGCCCGGCACCTGATAGAGCCACACCCCATCCGCAAAAATGTCGACGCCGAAGGTGTCGCGCAGGATGACCGTGACGAGCCCCTGCACGCCGATCGTCGCAATAAACGCGAAGGCGAGCATCACGCCACCGAACTGGGCGAGCACGCTGGCCGCCGACTCGATGATCGTACGCAGTAGGCCACCGACCTTGGTGCCGAGCATCGCGTAGCAAATGAGGGCGCCCACAACGGCACCGATCACGGCAGTGACGCCCGAGAGCCAGAACGAGCTACCAAAGGTGGCAAGGATGGTCGGGGTAAACAGTCCCGTGATGTTGTCGAACGTCAGCGAACCGTCGTCGGAGAAGAAGCCCGTCACCACGGCAAGGATGGTGGGCAGGGCGAGAAAGATGAGAACGTAGGCCGCAAACGGCGTGAGCCCCGCATAGGCGAGGCGACGACGCCGATTCGACGGCTTCTTGGCCGGAGCCACGCGAGGATGGTGCCGAGCGGTGAGCTCGACACCATCCTGTGCGGGCGCTGGCGCAGTGGCTAGCGACACGATGTATTAGCTAAGAGTGCGTGAGGGAATCAGCGTTAGCCGATTGCCACAGTCCACTTTTCAGCCAAGATTTCTGCGTTCTTCTCGGCCTGCTCCGGGGTGGGCGTGACGAGTTCACCCTCGAGGGCGCCGAGGGCGTCGAGTGCTGCGGTGTCGACGGTTCCGGCATCCTGAAGCGCCTGAATCGTCACGGGGTAGGCGCCACCGACGATGAAGAGGTTTTGCGCTTCGGGGCTGTAGAGGAATTCCTGCCAGAGACGAGCAGCGGCCGGGTGCGGGGCATCCTTGTTGATGGCCTGGTTGTAGAAGCTCGTGTAGACAGCGCCGGGAAGAGTCGTGACCTTCCACCCGTCTACCGTTGCGGCGGCAGCGAGGTTGTTGTAGCTCCAGTCAAAGGCAACCTTGGTCTCACCGGCAGCAATGGTTGCTCCCGTGACGTTGACCGGGATGAAGTTGCCGGCGTCGTTGAGCTCTTCGAAGAACTCGATGCCGGGAGTGAAGTCATCGAGCGTTCCACCCTGGTGAACCGTGGCGAGACCGAGCGCAGCAAACGCGGCGCCAGCCTGCGTGGGGTCACCGTTCAGCGCAACAGCGCCGCGGTACTCAGGCTTGAGCAGGTCGTCAAGGCTCGTGGGCTCGGGAACCGAGTTGGAGTCATACCCAATCGACATGCTGCCGGTGTAGTCGTTGACCCACAGGCCGGTTGCTTCCTTGTTGCCCTCAGGAATTTCATCCCAGTTGGCGACCATGTAGGGAGCGAAGTAGTCGAGGCTGTCGAGCGTTACCGCGGTGCCGAGGTCGAAGACGTCGGGGGCGGTGTCTTGGCCCTTGAGGTTGTCAGCGGCGGCGATTTCTTCGGCGCTGGAAACGTCAGGGTCAGCCGAGTTGACGATGATGTCGTACTTCTCTTCAAAGAGAGCCTTGATCTCGCCGTAGTTTGCCCAGTTGTCGGGCAAGGCGATGACGTTGAGTTCGCCCTCAGCCTGCGCGGCTGCGATAAGAGCGTCCATTCCGCCAAAGTCTTCGGCGGTGGTTGCGGTCGATGCGTCAACATCGCCCGCTGCTGCCTCGGTGGTGCTGCAGCCACTGAGTGAGATCGCCGATGCTGCAACGAGTGCAACTGCGGCGAGGGTGCGCTTAGTGAACAAGACTTCCTCCAACGACCGCCACGGCCGCCCGCGCTGTGAGCGGGCAGAGGGTACCGAAACGATCCGAGGATGACCGTACGCAGCAGGATGCCTCGCTCCCTGTCATCCGGGTAAACGAACGATGAACGACACAAACACAATTGCCCGCTTGCTCTGCGCGCGACGATACAGAGTGGATGTCGCCGCCGCTCGGTAGAGTCAGTTCCGTGGCCGATTCCCTCTCTGCAGCGCAAGCACGCCGAGTGCTGCTCGCTGCCCAAGGCTTTGGGCGCGGGGTCGCGAGTGCGGCGAACCCCGCGGGAACGCGCCAGCTCAACCTGCTGTTCGACCGCATCCGACTGTTGCAACTCGACTCGGTCAACGTCTTCGAACGCAGCCACTACCAGCCGGTGTTTGCTCGGCTCGGCCACTACGACAAAGCGGCGCTCGATGCCCTGACGTTCCGCACGCCGACACCGCGCAGCCCTGGCCGCTACGTCGAATACTGGGCGCACGAAGCCGCCCTCATTCCACTCGAATCCTGGCCGCTGT
Organism: Salinibacterium amurskyense; assembly: GCF_002797685.1. Classification (GTDB taxonomy): domain Bacteria; phylum Actinomycetota; class Actinomycetes; order Actinomycetales; family Microbacteriaceae; genus Rhodoglobus; species Rhodoglobus amurskyensis. Next base: position 408,409 of record NZ_PGFH01000002.1, on the reverse strand, counting down.
GGCGCTGGAAGATGGAGTCGCTGCGCGAACGCGATGCCCAGCGCTACGAATGGGTGCGCGACAACCAGCCCATGCTGCAGTGGCTGCGCGAAGAACTTGCGACCACCGGCCCGGTTACCGCCCGCGAGATCGAACACGACGCCAACCGCCGCACCGGGCCGTGGTGGGGATGGTCCGATGTGAAGCAGGGTCTAGAGATGCTGTTCCGCTGGGGGGAAGTCGTCAGCGCCGGCCGCACCCGCTTCGAACGCACCTACGCGCTGACCGAGCACCTGATTCCGGCCGAGCTGCGCGAGCGTGAGGTGACTCGCGCCGACGCGCATCGAGCTCTGGTTGCTGAGTCAGCACGGGCGCTGGGCGTGGGCACGGCATCCGACCTCGCTGACTACTTTCGACTCAAAGGTGCCGATGTGCGCCCGGCCATTGCCGAACTAGCGGATGCCGGCGAGCTCGTTCCCGTGACCGTGCGCGGCTGGGATCAGCCCGCGTGGCTGCACCGGGAGGCGCGCATCCCCCGCCGCATCGAGCACGTTGCCCTACTCTCGCCCTTCGACCCCGTGGTGTGGGATCGCAAACGCGCCGAGCGTATGTTCGGGTTCCACTACCGCATCGAGATTTACACGCCCGAGCCGCAGCGCCAGTTCGGCTACTACTCGCTACCCGTGCTCGTGGATGATGCGCTCGTCGGCCGCATCGACCTCAAGACCGATCGCCAAGCGGGTGTGCTGCGCGTGCAATCCGCCTGGCACGAAGACGGTCTCGACGCCGCACCCGGCGGCACTGGAGCCCTCGCCGAACGCATCGTGCCCACCCTGCGCGAAATTGCGCACTGGCAAGGCATGGGCGAGATCAGCGTGACCGGCCGCGGCACCCTCTCCCCCGCTATCGAGGCAGAGTTGCTGCGCTAGTTAGAAACCGCCGCCGATTTTGCTCAACCGCTCAACGCGATCCGCAATCGGCGGGTGCGTGCTGAACAAGCGATCCATGATGCCCGGCTTCGTCGGGTCAGAGATCCACATGTGCGCCATCGTGGAGTTCTGCTTCACCATCGGGCGACCGTAGTCACCCAGCTTCTGCAAAGCACTGGCCAGAGCGTCCGGGTGACGCGTTGTCATCGCACCGGTTGCATCGGCAAGGTACTCACGCTGACGCGAGATCGACGACTGTACGGCTGCTGCAACCAGCGGCGAAATCAGCAGGGCAGCCAGACCGACGACGATCATGACCGGGTTGCTGTTCTGGTTGTTGCCACGGCCGCCAAAGAGCGTGAAGCGCAGCGCGATGTCCGAGATGAAACCAACCGCAACGACGAGACCGAACACGATCATCGACACGCGGATGTCGTAGTTGCGCACGTGACCCAGCTCGTGGGCCATCACGCCCTCAAGCTCGGCATCGGTCATGAGGTCGAGCAGACCGGTCGTTGCCGCCACAATGGCGTGCTCGGGGTCACGACCCGTTGCGAACGCATTCGGTGCGGGGTCGTGCACGATGTACACCTTCGGCATCGGCATACCCGTCGTGATCGACAGGTTTTCGACGATGCGATACAGGCGCGGGTTATCGGCCTTCTGAATCTCGACCGCACCGCTCAAGGCCACTGCTTGGCCGCTCGCCGCAAAGTACTGAATCAGTGTGTACGCACCGGCACCAATGATCGTGCCAATCGTGATCGTCATCGGATCGCCACCCATCAGGAAGCTCAGCGCAAAGCCGAGAAACCCGATAAGGATGACGAACAGAATGATGATCAGAACAGTGTTGCGCTTGTTTTTCGCTATCGCGCGATACATCTAGACATCCTGGTCACGCCGTTAGAAAGACGAAGAATTAGAACTGAACGCGAGGCGGCTCTGCGATAGACGCAGCATCCGCAACCTCGAAGAAGTCGCGCTCGGTGAAACCAAGGTTGCGCACGAACAGGGTGTTCGGGAAGACCTTGATCTTGGTGTTGAGCTCGCGCACACCGCCGTTGTAGAAGCGGCGGCTGGCCTGAATCTTGTCTTCGGTGTCGACAAGTTCGCCCTGAAGCTGGAGGAAGTTCTGGCTAGCCTGCAGCTGCGGGTATGCCTCAGCAACCGCAAAAATGCTCTTGAGGGCAGACTGCATGTGGTTCTCTGCCTCAGCAGCATCCACGGGGCCCTGCGCGCTCAGCGTCTCAGCGCGAGCCTTCGTAACTGCCTCAAAGACGCCCTTTTCGTGAGCGGCGTAGCCCTTGACGGCCTCGATGAGGTTCGGCAGCAAGTCAGCACGACGCTTGAGCTGCACCGTGATGTCGCTCCACGCTTCGTCAACGCGAACGTTGAGAGTCACTAGAGCGTTGTACGTGGTCCACAGGTAAATACCCACGATCACGACGAGCAGAACAATGACGCCAAGTACGATCAGGAATTCCATGCCTCAACTATAGAGCGCCCTGCTGTGCCTCCACCGAGAAAATGGGCCACTTGCGGCCCCCAATCGCGGGTCGACAACCGCCGCTAAGACAGCGGGCCCCACAGAGCAAACCGCTTACTGATTCAGAGCTTTTGTCCCCGTGACAGCCGAAGTCACGAACTTGCCGATCACGGGCGCTGTGAGCAACGCGAGCCCCACGCGACGCTTCCACAACTGGAACGTGGTGTGCGGCAGAAAGCCGTTCGCGGCACGACGACCAGCGGCCTGCTTGTCGGCGACCACCGGCATCCACTCTTCTTCGTACTCGGCGAAGGCGGCACTCGGCTCGAGATCGCCCGAGAGCTTTTCGGCCAGCAGCAAGCCGCCGGCGATCGCCAAGGATGCCCCTTGCCCGGCCAACAACGACACCGCTTGGCAAGCATCTCCGGCAAAGACCACCCGACCGCGGCTCCACACCGGCAGCTCGATCTGCGCAACCTGGTCGTAGTAAATCTTGGACGGTTCCGGGCACTTCTCCAGCGCTTCGGCCACGTCGTCGCCCATGCCCGCATAAGCGGCCTGAATGGCCTCGCGGGGGTTGGCGGGCAGCACGGTGTCATCGACGCGGTGCGCGGCGAACAGAGCCACCTGACCGTTGTGGAGGCCATACAGGCCGACCATGCGATCCAGTTCGTCGGTCGACACAAGAGTCTCTCCGAGCTTGGCGTGCAGCTTCGGCGAATCGAATGTGTAAGCGCACGTGTGCATACCGAGTTGACGATCGAACGCCGCCGAATCGCCAAAGATGCTGTGACGAACAGCCGAATGGATGCCGTCGGCCGCCACCACAATGTCGCCCGAAATGCGCGTGCCATCGGCCAACACCGCCGTGACGTAGTCCGTGCGATCTTCCACCGCGACGACAGCGCTGCCGAAGCGCACCTCCACGGATTCCGGCAACGCCTCAAAGAGCGTCAATTCAAGATCTTGGCGCATGAGACTCAGGAGCTTGCCGCCCTCATTGGCCGCTACCACGCCGTAGTCGAGCGACTGACTGCGACCATTCGGCCGCACAAACCGCGCCTCGGTAATCGAATAGCTCAGCTCGCGCAAGCGCCCCAGAATGCCCATCTTCTCGGCGGCGTCATAGCCGGGCCCGAAGAAGTCGATCATGTAGCCCTGCGTTCGACGTTCGGGCGCAGCCTCCAGCAGAGTGACCTCCCAGCCGCGCTCGGCCAACTGACCGGCGACCGTTAGCCCCGAAATTCCTGCTCCACACACAATGGCTTTAATAATCGTGCCCTCTCGCTACATGTATTGAGCCTGACTTCGGCCCCAGGCAGCTACTGCCCCAACACTCGGCGCAGATAATCGTTCGCGAACACGCGACCCGGATCGAGCCGGTCACGAATGCTCAAGAACTCATTGAAACCCGAATACGCCGCCGCGAGCGATTCGGCTGGCCGGTTATGCAACTTTCCCCAGTGAGGTCTCCCGTCATGCGCCATCATGATCGCCTCGACTTCACGAAAATACTCGGCCGGGTCTTCGCGCCAATACCGGTGCACCGCGACATATCCGGTGGCCCGCCCTGACGCGGTTGAGAGCAGCAATGAGTCCGCAGCCGCCGAACGCACCTCGATCGGGAACGAAACTCTCCACCCTCGATCGGCGATCAGCTTCTGGATGGCGCGTACGGCATCCGCCACGGCCTCGATGGGGAGGGCATATTCCATTTCGCGAAAACGTACGGTGCGATCGGTCACGAAGACGTTCGTGGAGGTGTCGGTGAACTCGCGATTGCCGGAGAGCTTCACTGCTAGACGATTGACCGGCGGGATGATCACTGGCGCGGCTGTGCCCGCCGCACAGATGGCTCGGTACACACCGTTGGCCATGAACTCGTCATCGAACCAGCGAGAAAACGTGGTGAGTGGATGCCGCGGCGCATCGCCCGGTAAGCGCGTGTTGCTCTTGGTGAGGGCTGTGGTGGTGTGCGGCCACACGTAGAACTCGAAGTGGTCGGTTTCGGCACTGCGCTGTAGCCACTCGTCGAGTACGGCGGCAGCGGGTTCGGGGCGCTCGACAGCGTGCAGCAGAAAGGTCGGTACGCACTCGATCGTCACGTCAACGAGGATGCCGAGGGCACCCAGGCTGAGCGCTGCAGCCGACAACAGGTGCGGGTTTTCGGTCGCGTTCACCCGCAGCAGCTCGCCCGCCGCCGTCACGAGGGTGACGCCGCGTACTTGGGTGGCGATGCCGCCGAAGCGCGCGCCGGTGCCGTGGGTGCCCGTGGAGATTGCGCCCGCGATTGTTTGGCGGTCGATGTCGCCCATGTTCGCGAGCGCGAGCCCGAGCGGTTCGAGCAGGGCGGGGAGTTCGTAGAGGTTCGTGCCTGCGCCGAGCGTGACCAGCGGGCCGTCGACGGCAATGACTCCCGCGAGCGCGCTCACGTCGAGGTGCAGACCGTCGGTTGCCGCGATCGAGGTGAAGCTGTGGCCTGCACCCCAGGCCTTGACCGTGACGCCAGTGTCGCGCGCGAAGTTCACCGCCGCGATAACCTCGTCGACGCTCTCGGGGCGAGCCGTGAATTCGGGATGCGCACTCTCAGAACGGCCCCAGTTGCGCCACAGGGCACCGGGGCGGAGGGATGCCGGGGCTGCGCTCGATGCGCGGTGCTCCGATCGCGGCATCCACTCCGGAGTCGTCATAGGAAGGCTTTGCCCTCGCCGCGATAGGTGGGCACGGTATCGACGATGCGACCGTCGGCCACGACCGCGAACTCGTTGAGGTGCTCGGAGAGCTCACCCGCCTTGGTGTGACGGAACCAGACGCGGTCGCCCACCTCAAGCTGCTCTGCAGCGGGGCCGGTGAGCGGTGACTGCACTTCGCCGGCGCCCTCGCGCGGCACATACTTTAGCCCTTCGGGCCACGTGGGCTGGGGCATCCGGTCGACGCCCGCTTCGCCCGAGGCGATCCAACCGCCACCGTGCACCGTCGCGATATCGAGCGAGTATTTGCGGTCGACGGCGAGCGCGAAGGCCGCCGCCGGGGCCGGGGTGAAGTGGCTGTAGTTGTCGAACAGGTGCGGGCCGAAGAGGCCGCTACCGGCGGCGATCTCGGTGACCGACGTGTCTTCGGCGGTGGATTCGAGCGACCCCGTTCCCCCGCCGTTCACAAATTCGAGTTCGGCGATCTCGCTCACCGAGGTGACAATCTCGCCGCGACGCTCGCGAAGTTCTTTGGCAGAGGCGGTCTGCATGACGTCGAGCAGGCGACCAAATGCGGCCTTGTTCGGCGGGCGGTTGCCTACCCCCGCGATCTGCGCTTCGTACGCCATGATCCCCACCAGAGTGAAGCCGGCGCGGTCCACCACGGTGCTGGCCAGGGTGCGTGCTTGCGCCGCCGAGCGCACGGGCGAGCGATGCGCGCCCACGTGACCGAGCAGCGGGGAGTGGAAGGAGGCATCCACATCGATGCAGACGCGAATAGTTTCGCGGTGCTGAGGCGAGAGCACCGAGTCGACGAAGTCGAGGTGTTCGACAGAGTCGATCATGAGCGTCACCCGTTCGGCGAGCGCCGGGCTCGTGCCGAGCGCTGCGATGGCCGCGCGATCGACGGAGGGGTACCCGACAACGACATCGTCAATAGTTTCGGCTAGCCAGAGCGCCTCGGTGAGGGTGTACGCCAGAACGCCCCGGAACTCATCGAGCTCAAGCACGGCATCCATGACCTCACGAACGCGAATCGACTTGCTCGCCACCCGAATCGGCACCCCGGATGCCCGGCGAATCATATCGGCGGCATTGTGCGACAGCGCCTCCAGCGAGAGCACCCCGTAAGGAGCGTCGAGGGCGTGCGTGGCATCGGCGAGCGCCTGCCAATAATCCTCGGGCGTGCGCCAAGGCGTTGCAGGGGTGCTGAGCAGCTTCACGGGTTCCTTCGGGCCACGGCGGCGAATGATCACGGTACGACGCGACCGGGTGAGGCATCGGCGCCGACGTTGCTCAACTTTCCCAGAACGCGCGCCGCAACACAACGGGCGTCCCCTGCCGCTTGACCGTCGCGCGCCAGTGGCGTTGAGTGGAGCCATGACTTTCGCAAACGTAGGCACCATCGGAGTGCAGCCCGGCCACCGCGATGAGGTTGTCGCTATTCTCACGCGTCGCAGCACAGACCTAGACAGCGCCGGATGCCTCAGCTACGAGGTCGGCGTGAGCGACGAGCATCCCGACACCGTGTTTGTCTCCGAGCTGTGGGAGTCGGCAGAAGCCCACCAGCTCTCGTTGCAACTGGCAAGCGTGCAGGCCGCGATCAAGGAAGCGATGCCCCTGCTGAGCGGCGAGATGGGCGGCAACCGCTTCGAGGTCGTCGGGTCACCGCTGCGCGACTAGGCGAGGGCCGCGCTCACAACCCTTTGCGCGTGTTCCACCAGTAACGCCACAGGGCGAATCCCCCGTACGGGATGACGATCAGCACGAGTGACCACAGCAAGACCGTGCGTACGCTCTGGTTGCCCTCGCGAATCATCGTCAGAATGGCCCATCCGTCGAAGGCTAACGCGATGAAAAGGACCGGCGCGAGCATCGGATACGAGAGGCCATAGGCGCCGAACATTGTTTTCCTGTCGTTGAAACGTGAGTATCTGTTCTCTCCAGATTACGCGACGCGGTGTTCGGCGAAGAGCCATCGCACGAGGCCGAAGCCAATCGCTGCGCCAAGGAGCTGGGCCGCGATGAAACCGGGGGCCGAGCCCGGGGCGATGCCCGCGAACGTGTCGCTGAACATCCGACCGATGGTGATGGCGGGGTTGGCGAAGCTCGTGGAGCTCGTGAAGAAATAGGCGCCACCGATGTAGGCCCCAACGGCGATCGGAGCGAGGTTGGCGCGCCCCGTACGCACGAGAGCGAAGATCACGACGATGAGTCCGGCGGTCGCGACGACCTCGCTGAGAAAGTGTGCCGGGGTCAGGCGCACAGTCGTACTGAAGGTGACAGCAGCCTGCGCGAACATGAGGTTGGCGAGGATCGCGCCGGCGACGCAGCCGACAATCTGGGTTGGGATGTAGAACGCCGTATCGCGCCACGACCGCAGCCCGCTGAGCGAATCCACGATCGAGACGACCGGGTTGAAGTGCGCGCCACTGACCGTCATGAACACGAGGATGAGCACGCCGAGCCCGAAGGCGGTCGCTAGCGCGTTCTCGAGAAGTTGCAGCCCGACATCGCCCGGCGAGAGTTGCTGCGCCGCAATGCCGGAGCCGATGACGACGGCGGACAGCCCCGCACTACCCACGAATTCGGCGGTCAAGCGACGGGTGAGAGCGAAGGTGCGAGGCGTGGTCATTCGGAGATCATACCCAAACATTGATAACTGTCTATGAATCGCGCCTCGTCGTTTAGACTGCTTGCTATGTCAGCGATCGAGTCACCCGCCTCCGAACGCGCCGTGGCTGAACGCATTGCCCAGAGCATGCGCGCGATCGCCGACCCCACGCGAGTGCAGATTCTGCGCTTGTTGATGGATGCCCCCGAAGGCCGCCGCGGAGTCACCGACCTTGCTGCTCGCCTCGGGCTCACCCAGCCCACCGTGAGCCACCACGTGCGCATCATGGCCGACGATGGCATCTTGCAGAGCGTTCAAGAGGGGCGCCAGGTCTGGTACTCCCTCGTTCCGTCACGCCTGGCCGATGTCTTCGGCTTCGTGCAGCACTCCCCCGCGGATGCCGCCACCGCTGTTGACCCCACAGTTCTCGACCGCATCACCGACGACCTCGCCCTCCGCTTTGCCGGCGTCTTCTCGCGCGAAACCGTCGCCGAGTACGTCGCCAGCAGCTACGACCTGTTGCGCGCGGGCGCCCCCAAGGACCGCCACTTGTCGTCTCACACGTCTCGCTTTGCCGCTGATCGATTGGGGGCACTCCCCGAGGCGGATGCCGCAGCCACCACGGCACCGACCGACGTGCTGTTCGTGTGCGTGCAGAATGCGGGCCGCTCGCAACTCGCCGCCGCCATCCTGCGATCCCTCGCGGGAGACCGCGTGCGCGTGCTGACCGCAGGCTCGCAGCCGACCGCGTCGATCAACCCCAAGATCGTGGCCGCCCTCGACGAGATCGGCGTTTCGGTCGATGGCGAGTACCCCAAGCCGCTCACCGACGAAGTCGTGCGCGGTGCGGATGTCGTAATTACGATGGGCTGCGGCGACGCCTGCCCGATTTACCCCGGCCGCCGCTACCTCGACTGGGAACTCCCCGACCCTGCCGACATGGCAATGGATGGCGTACGAGCCGTGCGCGATGACATCGACGCCCGCGTGCGAGAGCTGCTTCGCTCGCTGCCGCCGGTGAACGCTGAGTGATCTAGTCACGCCGCACCCCGCAACCCTCGCGCGACGTATAGACATTCATCTATGCTTTAGGCATGACCACCGAAACTACTGCCACTACCGAGGCCCGCAAGCCTGTCGTTCTTTTCGTCTGCATTCACAATGCTGGCCGCTCCCAGATGGCCGCCGGCTACATGACGGCACTCTCGAACGGCGCTGTCGAAGTGCGTTCGGGCGGCTCGGAGCCGGGCAACGAAATCAACCCCACCGCGATCGCAGCGATGGCCGAAGAGGGTATCGACATCTCGCAGGCAGTCCCCCAGCTGATGACCACCGATCAGGTGCAGGCATCGGATGTCGTCATCACGATGGGCTGCGGCGACGTCTGCCCGATCTTCCCCGGCAAGCGCTACGAAGACTGGGAGCTCGTCGACCCCAAGGGCAAGGGCATCGATGAGGTTCGCCCGATCCGCGACGACATCAAGGCGCGCATCCAGAAGCTACTCGCAGAGATTCTTCCGGCCTAAGCACCCCATTAAACGACTGAAGGCGGCCGCATTGCGACCGCCTTCAGCTAGTTAAACACAGTGCCCCGACAGGGACTCGAACCCTGACTTGGATGATTTTAAGTCATCTGCCTCTGCCAATTGGGCTATCGGGGCACGCATGCTCCACGCTGACGCGTGGAGCATGCAATCACACTACTTGGGGCGTGACGCGAACTCTTCGAATGCGCGGCGCGGTTCTACGCGAGCCTCGATCGAGATGGTGTCGCGACCCCAGAAGAAGTTCGTGATCCAGTTGCTGAAGACGCGAGCCTTGCGCTCGAACATCGGCATCGCCATGCCGTGGTATCCACGGTGCATAAACCAGGCCGGGAAGCCCTTGATCGCGATCTTGCCGGACTGGAAGACACCGTGGTACAGGCCGAGACCGGCAACTGCACCCTGGTTCTTGTGGAAGTAGTCCTTCGTCTCTTCGCCACGAAGCGAAGCCACAATGTTCTTGGCCATGAGCTTGGCCTGGCGAACAGCATGCTGAGCGTTCGGAACGCAGAAGCCGCCAACGCCACCACCGGTGAGGTCAGGAACAGCACACACGTCGCCGGCGCCCCAGGCACCCTCGACGACACCGTCATCGTTGATGACACGGAGGTCGGCCTGCACGCGGATGCGTCCACGCTCTTCGATCGGAAGGTCAGTGCTGCGAACAACAGGGTTCGCCATCACGCCAGCGGTCCACACGATGGTGTCGGACTCGAAGCTTTCACCGGTCGACAGCTCAACCACGCCATCCACAGCAGACTTCAGCTGGGTGTCGAGGTGGATCTGGGCGCCACGGTCAGCGAGGTTCTTGATAACCCACTTGCTCGTCTCGAGCGAAACCTCGGGCATGATGCGGCCCATGGCTTCGATGAGGTGGAAGTGCGTGTCTTCGAACTTGAGGTTCGGGTAGAGCGGCAGCAGCGATGAGGCCAGGCTGCGCATTTCGCCGAAGGCTTCGATACCAGCGAAGCCGCCACCGACAACAACGAACGTCAGGAGACGGTCGCGCTCGGGGCCAGCAGGCAGGTTGGATGCCTTGTCGAAGTTGGTGAGAAGACGGTCACGAACGGCAACAGCCTCTTCGATCGTCTTCATGCCGATAGCTTCATCAGCAACACCGGGGATGGGGAAGGTACGCGAAACGGCACCGGCGGTCACAACAACGAGGTCGTAATCCATCTCCCACGAGTCGCCCACCTCGGGCTGAATCGTCGCGGTCTTTGCCGCGTGGTTGATTCCGGTGACCTTCGCCGTGACGACCTTGGTGGTCTTCAAGTGACGACGGTGAGGAACGACCGCGTGACGAGGCTCAATCGAGCCCGCAGCAACCTCGGGCAGGAAAGGCTGGTACGTCATGTAGGGAAGAGGGTCAACCATGGTGACCTCAGCTTCGCCGCGGCGTAGCCACTTTTCGAGCTTACGAGCAGTGTAAAAACCGGCGTAACCGCCGCCGACAATCAAGATTTTTGGCACGAGTTAGAGTCTCCTAAAAGGGGAAGTTCGCCACCAAACTTACTCTCTCTCGCGCATACTCCTAAACCGACGCCATGCGAGAACGCCGGAACCGGCCAAAATGAGAAGAAAAATCCCGTAAATAGCGAGCGGAACGCCCACATTCCGAAGCATGCTCACTGTTGGCAGCAGCGTTCCGAGGGGGCTTATGGGCCCCGCGATGGTCGAGTTATCGCCCTCAGGCACCGGTTCAGGCGACGGGCTGAACGTCGGAACTGGGGCTGGAGTTGACTCCGCGCGACGGTAGATCGTGATCCACTCCGCGAGACTCCCCATGGGGTTTTCTTCGACCAGGGGCACGTTCGCGTTCACGGCATCCTCGGCGTCGATCAGCCCGAAACCGTAAATGGCGTCGGCGCCGGGAGCGCCCGTGTCATGCGCGGTCGCAACGATGCGGTTGATCACGTTGGCGGCATCCAGCTCTGGATGCGCGGCACGCACAAGCGCGACAATGCCTGCGACGATCGGCGTTGCGCCACTCGTACCGTTCCACAGCACGTGCGATCCGCCGGGAGCAACACCCACGAGGTCTTCGCTGGGAGCAGCGACACCAATCGTGATGCCCTGAGTAGAAGCGTTGAAGCTGGCAACACCGTTGACATCCACTCCGGCAACAGTGAGCACACCGGGCATCGTGGCGGGGGCGCCGACCGACGTCGTGCCACTCCCCCGGTTACCCGCGGCAGCAACGACGACCACGTCGTTATCCATGGCGTAGAGGAAGGCGCTGTCCCAGCTCACCGGCCAGTCGAGCGTTTCGCGAGTGAGCGAAAGGTTGATGACGTCGGCGCCCTGGTCGACGGCATAGCGCACTGCCTGAGCGATCTGGTCATCCGAGCTGATGGGGCCGCCCGTGAAGCCAATGGAGATCGCCAAAATGTTGGCGGCGGGGGCGGCGCCAATTACGCCAGCGCCCGTTCCCGTACCGCGACCGGCCGCGAGAGAAGCCACGAGCGTGCCGTGGGCTGGATTGTCGTCGCCAACAGGCGTCTGCCCGTTCGACGACCCCTGGCCTGAAAAGTCTGTTCCGCCGGTGACCGCACCGACGAGTTCTTTCACCGTGCCATCGACACCGGTATCGATCACAGCAATCGTGACGCCGGCGCCCTTTGTGGTCTTCCACGCCGCCTCGATGCCGTACTCCTGAAGCCAATACTCCTGATCGCGCACCGCGTCGGCGTGCGCCGGCGTTGCCACCAGCACGGAGGCGAGGCTCGCCATCAAGACGAGGCCAGCGGTCCAGCGCTTCACTGGCCGCTCTCCGCCGCCTTGCCTGCTGCGGCATCCTGTTCAGCGGCCTCCGAGTAATCGGGGCACTGGCACACGCTGGGGCTCCACGAGGCGCGCTCGAGAGCAATGTCGCCGATCGGGTTAACGCCGGGACCCGCGGCGAGCGAGTGCCCTACGAGAGCATGCAGGCACTTGACGCGCGTAGGCATGCCGCCGGCCGAAACACCGGCGAGCTCCGGAACAACCTCGATGCCATCGCGGTCGGCAATGTACGCCTCATGAGCGGCCTGATACTGCGCACCAATCTCACCCTCGAGCATTGCGGCGAGTTCGGGCATCTGGCCCTCAGCCTCAAGCGTCGACACGGATGCCGTAGCCGCCGGGTGGCAGAGGTAATAGATAGTGGGGAACGGCGTTCCATCGCTCAGACGCGGCTTGGTCGACACGACAGTCGGAGCCCCGCACACACAGCGCGCGGCGATACCAATCACATCGCGGGCGGGGCGCCCCAGTTGAAGCGACACAATGCGCACATCTTCATCGCTGACGGCGTCAAACGGTGGGGTGGTCATTGCTGAGGTCCTTCAATTACGGGGGCGGTGAGCTCGTCGGGGGCATCTTCCGTGAGACCAGCAGTGTAGATGGACGACACGAGAGTTTGCACCCAATCAATCTGGGTAGTTTGGATGCTCGCGCTGACCGGCACACCATCGTTCGTGGTGACATCGGCAGCATCACCCGTAACCAAGTAGCTCACTTCGCCCGGGTACACGTAGTACAGGCGGTCGCGAGCCTGCGACTCGATGTAAGCACGGTCATCCCAGCGGGCAACGTTCTCGTTGAGTTCGTCGACCGATTCTTGTGCTTCATCCACTTGCTGCTGCAATTGCGCGATCGTCTGTTGTTGATCAATCAGGATGCGCAAGTTGGGAGCAAGAACGATGACGGCGAGTATGAGCAAACCAAGCATGAGCACGGTGAAGCCCGAGAAGCGGATCGTGCGCAGCCAGTGTTCTGGCGCGCTCTCCTCGGGCAGCGTCACCGCTACCTTTTTTGCTCGTACTCGCCTAGCCATGCGTTCGATGCTAGACGACGCTAGTGAGTGCTAGCCGTTGAACCGCGGGAAGGCGGAACGGCCGGCGTAAACTGCGGCATCGCCGAGCTCTTCTTCGATGCGCAGCAGCTGGTTGTACTTAGCTACGCGCTCGGAGCGAGCCGGTGCACCGGTCTTGATCTGGCCGGTGTTGAGCGCTACCGCAAGGTCAGCGATCGTGGTGTCTTCGGTCTCACCGGAACGGTGCGACATGACGGCCGTGTAGCCGCTGCGCTGAGCCAGCGAAACAGCGTCGAGGGTCTCAGTGAGCGAACCGATCTGGTTGACCTTGACGAGGATCGAGTTCGCCGTTGCGAGCTCGATGCCCTTGGCGAGACGCTTGGGGTTGGTGACGAACAGGTCGTCTCCGACGATCTGAGTCTTCGAACCGATTTCGGCGGTGAGCTGAGCCCAGCCCTCCCAGTCGTCTTCGTCCAGCGGGTCTTCGATCGAGACAAGAGGGTACGCAGCAACGAGCTCGGCGTAGTACGCGCTCATGTCGCCAGCCGACTTCGAGGCGCCCTCGAACGTGTACGAACCGTCCTTGTAGAACTCGGTGGCGGCAACGTCAAGGCCAACGGCGATGTCCTTGCCCGGCGTGAAGCCTGCCTTCTCGATGGCTTCCATGAGGAGGTCGAGTGCTGCACGGTTGCTGGAGAGGTCGGGGGCGAAGCCACCCTCGTCGCCGAGGCCAGTGCTGAGGCCCTTGCTCTTGAGCAGTCCCTTGAGCACGTGGTAGGTCTCAACGCCCCAACGGAGGCCTTCGCTGAAGGTCTCTGCGCCGTGCGGGAGGATCATGAACTCTTGGATGTCGACGTTGCTGTCGGCGTGCGATCCACCGTTGATGACGTTCATCATCGGCACGGGAAGCACGTGAGCGTTCGGTCCGCCGAGGTAGCGGAAGAGGGGCAGGTCTGCCGAGTCAGCAGCAGCCTTTGCCACGGCAAGCGAAACACCGAGGATCGAGTTTGCGCCGAGGTTCTTCTTGTTCTCGGAACCGTCAACCGCGATGAGCTCAGCGTCAACGAGGCGCTGGTCGGAGGCGTCGAGGCCTTCGATTGCGGGGCCGAGGTCGTCGATAACCGCGTCAACGGCCTTCTGAACGCCCTTGCCGAGGTAACGGTCTTTGTCGCCATCGCGAAGCTCGTAAGCCTCGAATGCACCGGTGGATGCTCCCGAAGGAACTGCGGCGCGGGAAACTACGCCGTCGTCGAGCAAAACCTCAACCTCGACCGTGGGGTTTCCCCGGGAGTCAAGAATTTCGCGGGCGCCAACTGCTTCGATCAAAGCCACAGGGGGTCTCCTTAAAGAAAGTTTGTTTGGACTGGAAGTGGTGGATGTCCGTGGGAAAGCCTACTCCGAGCCAGCGACGGGCGCTGACTCGTTACGAGTAACCACCGGCTGCGGCGACGCCGGGCGGAACTGCCCGGTGGCCAGCAGCACGATCACGAGAACCAGCGGCACGAGCCATCCGGTCCACCCCAGAATGCTGGCCTGAAGCGGGTCGAAGCTCTCGCCGACCATGATGAAAATCAAGGAGAAACCGGCAGCCGCGTTGAACGAACCGTGCGCGAGAGCGGCTGGCCACACCGACGCTGAACGGATGCGCAGCCACGAGAACACGCCGCCGACCACGATGGTCATGCCCACCATTGCCGTGAGAGCGAGCCAGCCGGGAGCGCCGGGATAGTTGTAGCCGAGCAGGATCAGCGGAGCGTGCCAGAGGCCCCACATCACTCCGGAAATGAGAATGACGGGAACGATGCCGAGGGGCAGCAGTTTGGGCAGCAGCCAACCGCGCCAGCCCAGTTCTTCGCCGAGGGCCGGAATCGTGTTGATGAGCGCACCGATGGCCACGTTGAGGAACTGTGCGGCCACGAGTAGGCCAATCGGAATGGGCAGCGGCGCTTGACCGAGCGCCTCAAGCTGGCTGTCGAGCATCGCCTCGAAGCCCGAGAAATTTACGAAATCGGCCGGATAGACCCCCACGAGCGCTCCGACGACGAGCGCCGCCAGAATGAGGGCGGGCGGAATGACGAGCGCCAAAGCCAGGTAGCGCAGGAACCGGCCAACGGGGCGCACCGAACCGAGCCCGAGCGCCGCACGGCGGGAGCGAGCATCCGGATGCTTCTCAACAAAGAAGACGACGATCAGTGCCGCAATCGCCGGTGTGAACATCATCGCCAAAGCGAACACGGTGAAGAACGGATTCGTGAGCCCGCCTGTAAACCACAGAGGAAGAGCGAACAACCACGCGAGCCCGAAGCTCAGGGCCGTAAAAATAGGAACCGGCTTTGCTACGACGTTCACGCTTTCTCCCTCGAAAAGTGGGCGCTAGCTAACCACCCAGTGGCTTGAACTCAAGGTTATCAATGCTCACGTTTTCTGCACGGACCGTCGCGAAACTGGTGAAACCGGCATCCCGAAGCTGGTCGAGAAGCTGCGGCAGCTTCTTAGGCCGGGCCTCGAGCCGAACCCGCTTGCCGTCTTTGATCAGGGTGGCCTGCAAACGCACCAGAGTTGCCGCCTCAACATCGGCGTCATAGACGAGCGCAACTTGGTCGTCATCCGTTGCCGCACCGAGGTCAACGAGATCAACCAAGCGCTCAAAGCCGAGCGAGAAGCCGACAGCCGGAACATCACTGCCCAAGAAGCGACCGATCATTCCGTCGTAGCGACCGCCACCACCGAGCGAATAGCCGAGCGACGGATGCGCGATCTCAAAGATCGCGCCCGTGTAGTAGCCCATCCCCCGCACCAACCACGGGTCGAACTCGATGAGCGATCCGGAATCGCCGCGGCCCGCTTCGACCGCGTGACCGATCGCCGCGAGTTCAAGGATGACCTCTTCGGTGACGCCAGCGGGCAGAGCGGCACGGATGGCATCCGCACTGAATTCAGGAGTGGTTTCGGGCGCCGGGCGCTGAAGGAATTCAGCGAGCGCCGCCACGGGAGCGTCCGGGAAAGCACGTTCGCGCAACTCAGCGATGACTCCGTCGGCGCCGAGCTTGTCGAGCTTGTCGACAGTGATCAGCACGGCCTCGTGCTCTTTGGCCGGAAAACCAAGGATGCTGAGCGAACTCGTGAGCAAGCGACGGTCGTTCACGCGAATGGTGCAGCCCTGCACCCCGAGAGCATCGAGCGTGGCGGCCGTTGCGGTAATGAGTTCGATCTCAGCGCTCGGGCCAGCCTCACCCATGATGTCGATGTCGCACTGCACGAACTGGCGGTAACGGCCTTTTTGCGGGCGTTCGGCACGCCAGACGGGCGCCATCTGAATCGAACGGAAGACCTTGGGCAGTTCTGCACGGTGGGTTGCATAGAACCGCGCAAGCGGAACCGTGAGGTCGAACCGCATCCCCAGGTCAGCAAGATCGAGAGCATCGGATGCCGCCTGCAGCTTCTCTGGTGTGAGCCCGCGCTTCATCACCGCGAAGGCGAGCTTCTCGTTGTCGCCACCCAAGCCGGCATGGAGGCGTGAACTGTCTTCCATCACCGGAGTTTCGATCTCGTCGAAACCGTGCGCGCGATAGCTGCCCCGGATCACGCCGAGAACGCGCTCGCGCTGAGCTTTTTCTGCCGGAAGGAAATCCCGCATTCCGCGGGGAGGATTAACCGTTGACGCCATGCTTCCTATTCTCTCGCACGCGACAGGGTTTCGTTGTTACCGCGCGACCTCAGCGAGCAGTTGCTCGATCCGCTGGCGGTGGTGGCTCACGGCTGCGTTGAAGACGGCGGCGGAGGCTTCGCGGTTCTGGTTGAGCACGAGATCGAATTGCACGCCGTGGAACATGTTCACGAGCAGCCGCGCCTCGATCTGAGCTTGCTCCTCGGTAAGACCGAACGAGACGAGGGCTGCGGTGCCCATGGTGATCCACTGATTGAACAGCGGGCGAGTCACGCTGAGCTCGTCGCGCTCCACAGCTTCGAGCAGCCCCGCTTCGAGCTCGAGACGTTGGCGGTGCAGATTCTCGGGCAACTGCGTCCACTGCCAAGACAGGTACAAGCTGTCGAAGTAATCGTCGAGGGTAGTAATGGGCAAGTTAGCCGCTTCGTCGGGGCTTGCTCCGCGCGCATTGGCGTGCACGATCTCGCGGATGAGCTCGGCGCGCGTTCCGAAATGGTAGACGAGCGTGAAGGTACTGACGTCGAGCGCTTTCGCAAGCGAACGGAATGTGAGACTAGACAGCGGTTTATCAGCAAGATAGGCAATAGTTTGCTGAATAAGAGCTGGCTTGCGCGTTGGGTCGGGTCTGCGGGCCATAGTTATTAACATAACGGTTGTTTGCTAATGAACGAAGCAGCAGTTATGATTTCTCCTTGTGCCGGAAACTCGTTAACGGCGCCACAACTACTTGAAACCCCCTCACCAGGGGCTTCTCCAACGCTGGATCGGTAGGCCGGGTAATCCCACCGATCCATCAACGCGCGATGCCATTCTGTAAACGATCGACGTGCGATCACATGTCTCGTTTGCCGGCATTGCGCCGGTGCCCTCCTTATTCGGGTTAAGGGGGGCACCACCCACCCGGGTCTTCTGTCACGACCCGCCAGAGTTCGACGCTAGAGCGACGCCTCGTGTTCCTTGATTTCGTCGGTCAACTGCCGAAGTGCCGTGCGCAACGCTCGCTCCGAGTCCAAGCCATTGGCTTTCGCGGATGCCACAATCGCCAGCAAGAGCGGGCCCAGTTCATCCTCTTCCGTGACATTGATCGCACCGGGGGCCTTGGCATCCAGAAGCCCTACCTTGTGGGCGCGACCCAGCAGCTTGTCCGCTAGAGCGAGTGCGGGCATCTTCGCAGGGATGCCATCGGTAACGCTGGTGCGGTGCGGTTTCTCCGCCTTCTTGAGCTCGTCCCAGGCAGCGATCACGTCATCCGCCGTGTCAGCAGTGGTGTCGGCGAAGACGTGCGGGTGGCGACTAACCATTTTTGCCGTCATGTTTGCGGCAACATCTTCGAGCGTGAAGCGCCCGGCCTCGGTCGCGATATCAGCGTGAAAGAGCACTTGATAGAGCACGTCTCCCAGCTCTTCGACCATGTCGGCCGAGTCACCGCTCTCGATCGCATCCACCAACTCATAGGTCTCTTCAACCAGATGCTGCACGAGCGACTCGTGGGTCTGGTCACGATCCCAGGCGCAACCGCCCGGAGCCCGCAACCGTTCGAGGGTGGCGATCAGGGTGTCGAGTTCAGGATGGGGTGCAACAGGCTCGGTCATGAACCAATCCTCCCACTCCTAAAAGTAAGCCGAAGTCACGTCCAACAAAGCGGTATGTCGTGGGAGGCACCACGTCGAGAATCGTCCACTATATGAACCGTGGTCCCGAAGAATACGTCTCCTGAGTGCGCAGACGACGTCTCCTCCCACACTCCATTGACACGACGCCTCGTCGCTGGGCTCATCCACGCTTTTAGGCCGCTACTCAAGGTGAACCTTCTCGCTTTCCGCGTCGATGCAGCGAACACGCTCTTTCCGCCCGACAAGCCCGAGGGCGAAGTTGTCGCCCCCGATCCCGCACGATTGCTGTTCATCGGAGACGCTGCGGCATCCAGCTACGGCCTGCTCCATCATGGGCTTGGAGTCGTCTCGCAAACGTCGCGCTATGTGGCGCGTGAACTGGCATCCGGATGCTCGTGGACCAGCATCGCCGACGTCGAGCTAACCATGGCGCGCGCCGCCAAGGAGCTCGCGAACGTGGACCACGATCTCGATGCGGTCGTCATCGTGCTCGGACCGCCCGACGTGCTCTTCGGAACTACCGCGACCGAATGGACCACCAGCCTCCACCGAATCATCGACACCGTTCGCGGAGGATCCAACCCTCACTGCCCGGTAATTGTTGCAGCAGTGCCGCCGATGTACCGCTTTCGAGCAATGCCGCGCTTCGTTCAGCGCCTCCTCGCGTTGCAAATCACGAGGCTCAATCGGGCATCGCTCGCCGTCGCCGACACCGTTCCTGGCGTGAGCTACGTTGCCTTCCCTTCCTTAGACATGTGCAACACCTTCATCCAAGACAGCATCAACTGGAAGACGATCCACTCACTCTGGGGCAAGCAATTGGGGGCCGTGACGTCACGAACACTCGCCGCCCAGCGCAGTGCCCGCGACAGCATCTGAGGCGACGACAACTCGGTAACGTTACGCGGCTGAGCCTCCGCTACCCGCGATAGTGACGCGCGCGCATGCGAGAATCGTGGCGTGTCTGCTCCCCACAAACGTTCTCGCCTCGTCAGCGTCATCATCGTGCTCGCCCTCGTGGGCGGCGCCGCTATTGCCGCATACTCGAGTGCTACTTCGCCCGAATCACACAGCGATGGTGCGTCCCTGGTGGGCAGCACGGAAGGCTCACGTTCGGCATCCGAATCATCGTCGACAGACCCCGACATTGATGCCGAAAACGAGACCGAAAATGCCACTGGCAACGACATCCCGTCTGGCGCTTTTGCAGCGACCGTCACCTATGTGCATGATGGCGACACCCTCTACCTCGACAACGGGAGCGCCGAGGAACTGAAGGTACGTCTCATCGGACTCGACACCCCCGAACTCGCCAGCCAGCAGCGACCGGATGCTGAAGAATGCTACGGAGTCGAAGCTCGCGAACTGCTCCGCGACTTTCTACCCGAAGGAACCGACGTGTGGGCACTCGAAGATCGTGAACCCGAGGACCGGTACGGCCGCTCGCTGCTGTACGTCTACCTCCAGGATGGCACGCTCGTAAACCTAGCCATGGTCGAGCTGGGCGCCGCCGAGGCCCTCAAAGTGGGGCTCAACGACCGCTTCTGGCCCGAGCTGCGCAACGCCGAAGACGACGCGTACGCGGCGAAACTCGGCATGTGGGGTTCCTGCTAACCTCCGAGCAGTTTTCACCCCGCGAGACGGGGATCACGAACCAACTGGGGCATCCAGCCTGACCATGGCACGATTGGTGCATGCTCGACCCCGCCAACCCGCTCATGCTCGCCCTGCTGTGGGTCGTACTCGTCGGCGTGCTGACAGCACTAGCCCTGAGAACCTTCCGCCGCGACCAGCGCGAGTACCGCCGCTTCAAGCGTTTTCGTACCACTAAGCGACGCCAACTAATGCTGCGCCGCTGGCTGCTGATCTCGTTCTCACTCTTCGGCGGCCTCGCTCTGGCGACTCTCCTAGCCAGCGGAGCTTTCGCCGCTCCCCTGCTCACCGAGGTGCAGGCCTGGCCGTGGGTGGCGTGGCTACTCGGCGTCCTTGCCGCACGTCCCACCGTGACCGCTGGGGTTCTCGCAGGGCTCGCAATCGGATTCATCGCCGTCACTGTTCTCGCCATCATTTCCGTGCGCAAGGAGGGCGAAGAGGTGGTGAGCGTCGGCGACGTTCAAGCCATCCTCCCCCGCAACCGTCAGGAGCTCGTGCTGGGCGGGCTGCTCTCGATCAACGCCGGAGTCGTCGAAGAGCTGCTGTTCAGGCTCGCTTTGCCAGCGCTGCTATTCGCGACAACCGGCAACGCTGTAGTCGCTATCGTCGTCAGTCTTCTGCTGTTCGGCCTCATGCACTCATACCAAGGCCTGACCGGCATCATCGTCACAACAGTGCTCGGTGCCATTTTCATGGCCATCTACGTGCTCACCGGAAGCATTCTTGTGACGATCATCGCCCACGCACTGATCGACCTACGCTCGCTCGTGCTCATTCCCATGGCGATCGGAGGCGTCCACCGCATCGATGGTCGCCGCAACCCGCTCGCGTTCACACCGAAGCCGAAGCCCGTCCCCGTCGCTTCAGAGACGGCTGCTGAGACGGCTGCTGAGACGCCCGCGCCAGAAGCGACGCGGCCCTAAGCGTCAGCTACTTCGTGGCGGTGGATGCCGAGCCAGCGTCCTTGCCCGCTTTCGATCGTTCAGCCGCTTTCGCCGCTGCCTTGTCGACCGCGAGCTTCTCGGCAGCTTCCGCCGCGAGAGCAACTTCCTTGAGTTCGTCGACAGTGTCTTGAGCGCCAAACACCGACACGAGGAGGTCTTTCGTCCACTCGATGAGCGCGCCATCATCGACCCCGGTCGGCAGAGGAATGATCGCCGTGGACGCTGCCGAATGGTACTTCGAACCCGGGTACATGCGTTGCAATCGCACTTGCTTAGAGTCGAGAAGATCGGCGGGTGCGATGCGCAGCTTGTCGCCCATGACGACCACTTCGCTCAGCTTCAAGCGCTGAGACATCCGGCGCAAACGTGACACCGCGATGAGGTGTTTCACTTCCTCGGGCGGCTCGCCGTATCGGTCAGTGAGCTCTTCGAGCACGCGATCGATGCTGTCCGCGGCTGCCGATGGCGAGCTTGCCGTCGAGAGCTTCTGGTACGCCTCGAGCCGCAGGCGCTCGCTCTCGACGTAGTCTTCGGGGATGCTGGCATCCACTGGCAGTTCGAGGCGCAGCTCGGTCTGACCTTCGGCAACATCACCGCGGAAGGTGGAGACGGCCTCGCCGATCATCCGCAAGTACAAGTCGAAACCCACCCCGGCAATGTGGCCAGACTGTTCGCCACCGAGCAGGTTTCCGGCACCACGAATTTCGAGGTCCTTCATGGCGATCTGCATACCGGCGCCGAGCTCATTGTTGGCCGCGATGGTGTCGAGACGCTCGTGGGCAGTTTCGCTCAGCGGCTTCTCTTCGTCGTAGAGGAAATACGCGTAGGCGCGCTCACGACCACGACCCACTCGACCACGCAACTGGTGCAGTTGGCTGAGGCCGTACTTGTCAGCACGGTCGATGATGAGCGTGTTGGCGTTCGGGATGTCGAGCCCGGTTTCCACAATCGTGGTCGAGACGAGCACGTCAAACTTGCGATCCCAAAAGTCGACCATCACTTGCTCGAGTGCGGCTTCGGGCATCTGGCCGTGGGCGATCGCGATACGAGCATCCGGAACCAGCTCGGCAATCTTCGCCGCCACCCGGTTGATCGAGCTCACGCGGTTGTGCACGTAAAACACTTGGCCTTCGCGCAGCAGTTCGCGGCGAATTGCCGCACCAACCTGACGCTCAGAGTATGGACCGACGAAGCTGAGGATCGGATGCCGGTCTTCTGGCGGAGTCGCCAGCGTCGACATTTCGCGGATGCCGGTGACGGCCATCTCCAGCGTGCGCGGAATCGGGGTTGCCGTCATCGCCAGGATGTCGACGTTGGTCTTGAGCTTCTTGAGAGCATCCTTGTGCTCAACGCCGAAGCGCTGCTCTTCGTCGATGATGACGAGCCCGAGGTCTTTGAACGCGACGCTCTTGGAAAGGAGACGGTGGGTGCCGATGACGACATCCACGGTGCCGTCGGCGAGGCCCGCTACCGTTTCGCGGGACTCCTTCTCGGTCTGGAAGCGGCTGAGCGCGCGCAAGTGCACGGGGAAGCCGGCAAAGCGATCGGCGAAGGTCTCCATGTGCTGACGCACGAGCAAAGTGGTCGGCACGATCATGGCGACCTGCTTGCCATCCTGCACAGCCTTGAAGGCGGCGCGAACGGCAACCTCGGTCTTGCCGTAACCGACGTCTCCGCTGAGCAGGCGGTCCATCGGAACCGGGCTCTGCATGTCGGCTTTGACTTCGTCAATCGTCGTCAGCTGGTCGGGGGTTTCGGCGTAGGCGAAGGCTTCCTCAAGCTCGCGCTGCCACGGGGTATCCGGCCCGAAAGCGTGGCCCTTGCTGGCCATGCGCGCGCTGTACAGCTTGACGAGCTCCACAGCGATGTCGCGAACAGCCTTGCGCGCCTTGCTCTTGGCTGCCGACCAATCGGAGCCGCCCATCTTGTTGAGCGAGGGGGCTTCGCCGCCAACATAACGCGACAGCAGATCGAGCTGATCGGTAGGTACATAGAGCTTGTCGCCGGGGTAACCGCGCTTGTTGGGCGCGTACTCCAGCACTAGGAATTCGCGCTGCGTCTTGACCGCATTGCGGCCGCCCGTGCTGACCTGCCGCGTGACGAGTTCGATGAACTTGCCGATGCCGTGGGTCTGGTGCACCACGTGATCGCCACTCTTGAGCTGCAGCGGGTCGACGACATTCTTACGGCGGGTGGCGAGCTTGCGCGCCGGGCGCGAGGCGTAGCCGACAGAACGGCCAAAGAATTCGCCCTCGCTCAGCACCGCCAGCTTCGCTTCGGGCATGGCAAAACCATGATCGACGGATGCCCTCAGCAAGTAAGCAACCCCGGGTTCTGTGGTCTCGGGGAATGCGTCAACCGCGCGCCCGGAGAGTTCGCGCTCCCCCAGCAGATCGGCCGTGCGCTCCACGAGCCCGGCGCCTTCGGCGACGATCGCCACCGTCCAACCGTCGGCGAGTAACGTGCCGACGTGGTCGAGGGCGCCGTCGAGGGTTCCTGCGAACGAGGGCGTGGCGGTGGCATCGATGCGCACGTATTCAGATGCTTCTTCTGCGGCATCAATCAGGTTCGCGGCATCCGCTTCGCCCGAGTCGAAGGTGCTGAGGGTCCACCAGGGGCGATCCCCTGCAGACGCGCGAAGCTTGGTGAGCGTGACAAAGTCACCGGCATCCAAGTCGATGGGCGCTTCGGCGCCAGCAGTCGCGGCATTCCACGCAGCACTCAAGAATTCTTGGTTGGTTTCGGCGAGGTTCACAGCACGCGACGACACCTTCTCGGGCGAGAGAACCGCAATGGCGGCATCCGCGGGAAGGTAATGCGTCAGTGGCACGAGCTTGTCGACGAGAGCGGGCGCGAGCGACTCCATGCCATCGACGGGAATGCCCTCGGCAATCTTGGCCAGCATTGTGGAGAGGCTCGGAAACTCGTGCTGCATTTCGCGGGCACGTTGGCGCACCGAATCGCTGAGCAGAAGCTCACGGCTCGGCACAAGTTCGGCGTACTCGATGTCGCCATCAATTGACCGCTGGTCGGCGACCGAGAACTCGCGCATCTGCTCGAGCTCATCGCCGAAGAATTCAAGACGAAGCGGATGCTCGTGGTTGGGCGCAAAGACGTCGAGGATGCCGCCGCGCACCGCGAATTCACCACGGCGAGTCACCATGTCGACACGGGAATATGCCAGTGCCACGAGGCGCTCCGAGAGCGCGGAGAGGTCGTAGTTGCGACCGCCCTTCGTGAGCATGACCGGCTCGATCGTGATGAGGTTGTCGGCGATGGGCTGCAGCGCTGCCCGCACGGATGCCACCAGCACAAACTGGCCAACCGGGTTAGCTTGCCACTTAGCCAGGTCGCGCAGCGCCTGCATGCGCTTGCCGACCGTTTCGGCACTCGGGCTCAGTCGCTCGTGCGGCAGAGTCTCCCAAGCGGGGAACTCCACGATTTGAGCGTCGGGAAGATAGCTCGCGAGCGAGCGGCGCAGCGATT
Organism: Salinibacterium amurskyense; assembly: GCF_002797685.1. Taxonomy (GTDB): domain Bacteria; phylum Actinomycetota; class Actinomycetes; order Actinomycetales; family Microbacteriaceae; genus Rhodoglobus; species Rhodoglobus amurskyensis. The sequence continues at coordinate 384,005 of NZ_PGFH01000002.1, read as the reverse complement.
CAGATTCGCGACCGGTAGCGGTCACCGCGAGCATCGAGCGCGGAGCGTCAGAGGCCGTAAGCAGGCCGCCGATAAGGGGCGCCCGTAACCCTTCGACGAGGGAGAAGTCGGCGCTGCGCTGCGAGTAACGCAGGGCGCTCTCTACAGTTTGGGCGCGCGAAAGCGCTGAGATAATTCCGTCGAGAGTCACCGGATTACTCTACTCGCGGCCACCGACGCCGCGATGAGAGTTCACCCACAGCGCAGCAGGATTGCACGATTTGCGCGGCAACGCTCGAGGTCGGCGCAGCGCAGCGCAGCGCAGCGCAGCCGCAGAACTAGCGCGGGCTGTGGAAACGCTGTTGGGCTGCTTCGAGACCCTCTTTGGCGACCATAGCTACGGCATCCGCAGCGTCACCCAGGAGGTTCGGCAGCACCTTGCGCTCGTCGCCCGAGAAGTCTCGGAGAACGAAATCAGCGGCCGGCTGGCGGCCGGGAGGGCGGCCAATGCCGACGCGAACGCGCGTGAAGTCGGGAGAACCGACTGCAGCGGCAATATCGCGGATGCCGTTGTGGCCTCCGTGGCCGCCACCGGTCTTGAGCTTCACGGTGTCGAAGTCGATGTCGAGTTCATCGTGCACGACGATAAGACGCTCAACTGGAATCTTGTAGAACCGCATGAGTGCGGCGGTGGGCCCGCCCGACAGGTTCATGAAGGAATTGGGCTTAGCCAGAATCAGCTTGGGTCCATCCCCAAAGCTGCGGCCTTCGGCCACGGCAGCGTTCGCTTTGTGGTTCTTGAAAGTGGCCGACAGTTCGTCGGCCAAGTGAGCCAACACCATGTGGCCCACGTTGTGGCGATTACCAGCGTAGCCGGGCCCGGGGTTACCGAGCCCGACTACTAACCATTGGTCATCCACGATTTCTCGCTTGCGGAAGAATCTGATTATTCAGCAGCCTCAGTTGCGGCGTCTGCAGCAACAGCTGCGGCTTCTTCTTCAGCAGCTTCGGCTTCAACCGAGGCACGCGGCATGCTGACAGCGACAACGAGAAGCTCGGGGTCGGAGAGCAGGTTCGAGCCCTCGATGAGCTCGACGTCGGCAGCGTAGATGTGAGCGCCTTCTTCGCGGCCCTCGATGTCAACGGTGAAGTACTCAGGAATGTGAGTTGCTTCAGCTTCGACCGAGATGGTCGGTGCGTCGAGGTTGGCAAGGGTGCCAGGAGCCGATTCGCCGGTGACGTGGATCGGCACGTCAACGATGACCTTTTCACCCTTGCGGATGACAACGAGGTCAATGTGCTCGATGATCTGGCGAACGGGGTCCTTCTGAACGTCCTTCACGAGGGCGAGCTGGCTCTTGCCGTTGATGTCGAGGTCCAAGATCTGGTTCGACTTACGCAGGATCAGAGCGATCTCGTGGCCCGGAAGGGCAACGTGGATGGGGTCGGTGCCGTGACCGTAAATGACGGCAGGAATCTTGCCGAGGGCACGGAGCTTACGAGCAGCACCCTTACCGAAGGATTCACGAGCATCTGTAACAACGTGGTTTACGCCTGGCTTAGCCATAGTTTTCTCCTGTGAGACCGAAGTCTGTTGTGGGCTCCGCGCCTGCGACGAACGGAGTGCTCGTGGCGGGCTCAGTGCCCAGATCATTGTCTGTAGTTCAACTCGAACGCCGGCAGACCATAGATCTGCCGCGTGAGGAAAAGCCCTGTGAGGAAATAGTCCTGAGACTTGCCCGCCGCGTCGATAACGGAACCCAATGGTTCCCTCGCCGAAGTTCAACTGCTGAGTTTACACGGTTAATCGCTGCTGTCAGCCACGAATCCCGGACACTGGGGACCACTCAATGAGCGCTACAGAACCACTACTCTTGATGCATGCCCGGAAGTCTTCACGCACGCGTGCTCAACGATCTCGGGCTCAGCATCGTTTCAGGCGAGATCTCCCCTGAATCCACGATCCTCGCCGAGCAGCTCGAAGAGCGTTACAGCGTCTCGCGTTCGGTCGTTCGTGAAGCCGTGCGTGTGCTGCAATCGCTCGGCATGGTGGCCTCCGTCAAGCGGGTCGGGATGCGCGTGCTGCCGATGTCAGAGTGGAGCCTCTACGACCCACTCGTGATCCGGTGGCGCCTCGAGCAGGCCGAGAACGGACGCCAACTGCGCTCCCTCACCGAGCTGCGCAGCGCCATCGAACCGCAGGCCGCGAAACTCGCAGCCCTGCACGCCTCCGACGAAGCAGCCGGCGAGCTACTGGCGTTGGCCGCGCGAATGCGGGCCGTGGGGCGCTCCGGCGACCTGGAGCTGTTTCTTGAGCTCGACATCCGCTTTCATTCACTGGTTCTTGCCGCGAGCGGCAACGAGATGTTCGCACGTCTCGACCGCGTGATCGCCGAAGTGCTGACGGGCCGCACCCACCGTGGGCTCATGCCGTCGACCCCGCACGAAGAAGCGCTGCAACTCCACGTGGATGTTGCGGATGCCATCCAGGGCAAGCGCCCGGCCGACGCGTTCGCCTCCATGGAACGCATCATGAGCCGCACGATTGAAGAAGTCGAACCCATCTGGGCCGGCGAACCGCGTATCTTCCTCGACTAAACGTCGCGCAAGAAACCCAGCGCGCTATAAACGCAGCACGCCGCAAGCCCAGCGCCCTAGAAGCGCAGCAGAACCTTTCCACTGTTCTCCGAGTCCTTAGCAACGGCAAAGGCTTCATGAGCGTCGGATGCCGCGAACTCGTGCGTCACGATCGGCGCGACAACGAGGCTGCCGTCCGCGAGCGCCGCAATCACTTCGTCGATCTCGTCGCTGAAGCGGAATGACCCGACGAGTTCGAGCTCACGCGTGATGGCAAGAGAGATGAGTGCGGGCTGCTGGCCGGAGGGCAAGAGCCCCACCATGACCACGCGGCCGCCACGAGTTGCTCCGCGCACGGCCGACTCGAGGCCGCGGTAGCTGCCCGATGATTCGAAGACGATGTCGGCGTCGACGGCGGCGATGGCATCCACGTCGGTGGCGTGAAGAGTTTCTGTTGCTCCGACCTGGCGGGCGATGGCGAGGGGGCCAGCGAACATGTCGACGGCCACGATCTCGCTAGCGCCGGCACGCTTGAGCACGGCGACGATGAGGGCACCGATGGGGCCAGCGCCAATGACGAGAGCCCGTTTTCCGCGAACGTCACCGGCACGCGAGACGGCATGCCAGGCCACGCTGGCGGGTTCGACGAGGGCGGCATCGCGCAGGGTCAACGAGCTGGGGAGTGCTCGCAGCATCCGGCTGGGCAAAGTAACGAACTCGGCGAAGGCACCTTCCGTGTGCGGGAAGCGTGCCGCGCTGCCGAGGTAGGTGCAGCCGGGCGAAAGGTTGGGGCGGTCTTCGGGCCAGCGAGGCTCGGTGCCGCCGGGGGTTGCCGGATGCACGGCCACGGCCGTTCCCGCGACAGGGCCGGTGCCATCAGCAGCCTGCTGGATGACGGTGCCGACAACCTCATGGCCGAGGATCATCGGCGCCTTGAGAATCGACTCCCCCGCCGCACCGTGCGACCAGTAGTGCAGGTCAGACCCGCAGACCCCGCCGAACGCAATCTGGATCACGGCTTCGTCGGCGGCCGGAGCGGCCAACGGAATGCTCTCCACGCGCAAGTCATCTTGAGCGTGAATCGTGACCGCGAGAGTTTCGGCGGGGGCTGCACTTGTCATGACAATCTTTTCTGTAGAACGGTGCCGGCAGCGACGCTCGGCGGTAAAGCAGGAAGTTAGACGACGACCGTCATGCCGCCATCGATGAAGATGACTTGGCCGTTGACGTAGTCGGAACCACTTGAGGCGAGCCACACTGCGGGGCCGCCCAGGTCGGCGGGAGTTCCCCAGCGACCGGCAGGCGTGCGCCCGAGAATCCAGCTGTTGAAGGTGTCGTCGTCGACGAGCGCCTGCGTCATCTCGGTGTGGATGTAGCCCGGAGCGATCGCATTGATCTGCAGCCCGCCGTTGGCCCACTCCGCCGTCATGGCACGAGTGAGATTGCGGATGCCGCCCTTCGAGACCGTGTACGGCCCGATAGTCGGTCGCGCAAGCTCGGTCTGCACCGACGCGATGTTGATGATCTTGCCCTCACCGCGGGCCAGCATGTGCCGGGCAACTTCGCGCCCGACGAGGAACGCGCTGGTGAGGTTGGTAGAGATGACTCGGTTCCAGTCCTCCACGTCGAGGTCGAGCATCGGTTCGCGATGCTGAATTCCCGCGTTGTTCACGAGCACCCCGATCGCGCCGATGGATGCCTCGATCTCGGCGATTGCGGTCGCGACAGCCGTGGCATCCGCTACATCAAACGCACGAGCGTAGACGCGTTCGGCCCCAAACTCGGCGCTGAAGTCGGCATGAGTTGCGGCGAGGCGCTCCTCATCGCGACCGTTCAGCACGATCGTTGCACCGGCTTCGGCGAGGGCTTGCGCAATGACGCGCCCGATTCCTCGGCTCGATCCGGTGATGAGGGCGATGCGCCCAGTGAGGTCAAACAGAGTGGATGCCACGGCTATCTCCTAGAACAATCCGGCGATGATGAAAATGACGAACGCGATCGCGAAGCCCATGACACCGATGAGTGCCTGGCCGACTGTCCACGTGCGCAGGGTGGTCTGGGTGTCCATGCCGAAGAAGCGGCTGACCAGCCAGAAGCCCGAGTCGTTGACGTGACCCGCGAACACTGAACCGGCGGCGAGCGCGAGAACGATGGCGGCGAGTTCGACGGGGTTGAGCGAGGCGTCAGCGAGAACGACGGGCTGGATGAGTGCTGCCGCAGTGGTGAGCGCGACAGTAGCCGAACCTTGAGCAACACGGATGATTGCAGCAATCACGAAGCCAGCAACGATGAGCGGCATGCCGATCGACTCGAGCGAGGTTGCGATGCTGGCGCCGATTCCGCTGGCACGCAGTACGCCACCGAACATTCCACCGGCACCGGTGATGAGGATGATCGAGCTAACCGGGCCGAGCGCGCTGTCGACGATGGTCTCGATGAGCGTGCGCTCCTTGTTGCGCTTCCATCCGAGCAGCCACATTCCGAAGACGACGGTGATGAGCAACGCGATGGGGGTCTCGCCGAGAAGGCGTAGAACCTGAACAACGGGGTTCTCGAGGTCAACCACACCGGCAGTAGCGAGGGCGTTGAGTCCCGTGTTCATGAAGATCAGAACGAGGGGCAGCAGGAGCAGGAAGAGAATCGTGCCGAGCTTGGGGTTCGACTTGAACTGAGCGGCCTTCTCGTCATCCTGGCTTCCGAAGAGGATGTTGGGGATAGCAACGTCGAAGCGCTTACCGGTCCAGGTGCCGAACTTGTAGCCGACGACGTACCAGGTGGGCAGTGCCACGATGAGACCGAAGATGAGGACGAGCCCAACGTCAGCACCGAGCAGGCCGGTGGCGGCAACGGGGCCGGGGTGCGGCGGCACGAAGATGTGCATGACCGAGAAGGCCACAGCCGACGGGAAGGCGTAGAAGAGCAGCGATCCACCGAGGCGACGAGCCACCGTGAAGATGATCGGCAACATGACGACAAGACCAGCGTCGAAGAAGATGGGGAAACCCATCATGAGCGAGGCAACAGCGAGAGCGAGCGGTGCGCGCTTCTCACCGAAGCGGCGGATGAGCGAGTCGGCGAGCACCTGTGCTCCACCACTCATTTCGAGCATCCGCCCGAGCATCGCACCCAAACCGACCAGCAGGGCAACGCTGGCAAGCGTGCCACCGAAGCCCGATGTGAGGGTCGGGATTATCTGGTTCGTCGGAATACCTGCAGCCACGGCAGTTACGAGGCTGACGATGATCAGGGAGAGGAACGCGTGAACGCGCCCCACGATGATCAGCAGCAGCAGGAGCGCAATCGCGCCGGCGGCCAGCAGGAGAAGGCCCCACGTGGGCAACTCCCACAGCAGTTGGAGGTCGGTCATCATTGTCCTAACTTCTTTTGTGCAGCTCAGTCGACGAAGGTGTCGGTGAGGTCTTTTTTGATGGACCGGACGATCTCGTCCGGAGTCTGGGTGAGGTCGACGAGCACACCGCGCTCGTCGTCCTGGAGCGGTTCGAGGGTGTCGAACTGGGAATCGAGCAGGCTGTTAGGCATGTACTCGTGGTTGCGGTGCGACTGACGTTCCGCGATGACTTCGCGTTCGCCGCGCAAGTGCACAAACACAGTGGTGGGCGCGTAGGCCGTGAGCATGCGGCGATAAGAACGCTTGAGGGATGAACAGGCGACGATGATGGGGTTGCCGTCAGCGAGTTCGGCGCCGATACGTTCGGCGATGATCTCAAGCCACGGGGCGCGGTCTTCGTCGTTGAGGGCGTGACCGGCTGCCATCTTTTCTTTGTTGGCACGAGGGTGAAGGTCGTCACCGTCGATGAACTGCATGCCCAGTTCGGCGCCGAGGGCTGCGCCAACGGTCGACTTACCTGATCCAGAGACACCCATCACGATGAGGGGTGGAAATTGTGAAGCCACGGTCTTCCTAACATTCGACGCATCGTTACGTCTGATATCAATCTGACCAGTGTGCCTTAAAGCAGACTTAATGCAAACTCATTGAGCAAATATCTCCGAAGCTTGCTTCCTGATGCTCCGCTCACGCCCTAGCGCCGAGACCACTGCGGTGGGAGAATTAGGCAAGGGAAGGAATTGCTATGAGCGAGAACCTGAACGATCCGGTCGAAGAACTGACGCCGGAGACCTGCTGGGAATTGCTGCGAACGGCCACCCTCGGCAGAATCGCGGTCAGCTTTCAAGGAGAGCCTGAGATCACCCCGGTGAACTTCATCGCCGTGAAGAATCGGCTCCTTCTGCGCACAGCGCAGGGCACCAAACTACTCAAGCTCACGATCAATGATCGGGTGGCTTTCGAAACGGACTACGTCGGCCCGCACTCCGCCTGGAGCGTGGTGGCTAAGGGCACCGCCCGCATCATCGAGTCTCAAGACGAGATTTACGAAGCCGACCAACTGCCACTCACGCCGCTGATCCCAACGCTCAAATACGTCTGGGTAGAAATCAAGCCGACAGAAGTGACCGGGCGCCGCTTCACGCTCGGGCCGGAGCCCGAGCGCTACTAGCTGCTAGCTGGTCGTTGCGCGCGGCTAACTGCTAGCGAGTCGCGACTTTTTAGAGCGCGCCCTTGCCTGGCGAGCCCATGGGCAGCGCCGTCATGCGTAGCACCGAGACCTCGGCGGTCAGGTGGTCTTTGATCTCGCCGACGAGAGCGGCCACGGCGGGGCTCGACCCATGAGCGTCGAGCAGTGCTTCTGATTCCCACTTCTCGATCATCACGAAGGAGCCGTCGGCGGCCTCGTGCATCGCGTACAACTCACACCCCGGCTCTTCGTGCACAGCAGTCAACGCGGGCTCGAAGGCGGCAACGACCGCTTCCCGGCTTTCGGGGCGGATGCGAAAAACGGCGGTAACAATCACAGGTTGAGTCATGCGCTTCACGCTACTCCTCGCTTCCTGAGTGCCCTCAACGAAGCGAGACTGAATGGATGCCGCGAGCCGGCTGCGCGGTGTGCCCTAGGCTTGATGATTGGGCCAACCAGCCGCGCTGCATCGGCCCACCACTTTGTCCCAGAGTCAAGGAGTGAACGATATGACCGCTGCTGAGCAAGCATCCGCAAACATTGGCGTAGTAGGGCTCGCAGTTATGGGCTCGAACCTCGCCCGCAACCTCGCGAGCCGTGAGGGCAACACCGTTGCCATCTACAACCGCTCCTACTCGAAGACCGAGACGCTGCTCACCGAGCACCCCGAAGCCAACTTCGTTCCGGCATCCACCTATGAAGAATTTGCGGCGTCGCTGTCGAAGCCACGCACCGCCATCATCATGGTGCAGGCCGGCAAGGGCACGGATGCCGTGATCGACGCTCTGACCGAAGCTTTCGAACCCGGCGACATCATCGTCGACGGCGGCAACGCGCTCTTCACCGACACCATCCGTCGCGAGAAGGCAGTACGCGAGACCGGCATCAACTTCGTTGGCGCTGGCATCTCCGGCGGCGAAGAGGGCGCGCTGCTCGGCCCGTCGATCATGCCCGGCGGTTCCGCTGAAGCGTGGGAGACCCTCGGCCCGATCCTCAAGTCGATCGCCGCTGTTGCCGAAGGCGAGCCCTGCGTGACCCACGTGGGCACCGACGGTGCAGGTCACTTCGTCAAGATGATTCACAACGGCATCGAATACGCCGACATGCAGCTCATTGCTGAGGCCTACGACCTCATTCGTCAGGGCACCGGCGCTACCCCCGCGGAGATCGCCGATATCTTCGCCGAGTGGAACAAGGGCGAGCTCGAGAGCTACCTCATCGAGATCACCGCAGAAGTTCTGCGCCAGGTCGACGCCAAGACTGACAAGCCTCTCGTCGACATCATTCTCGACCAGGCTGGCTCCAAGGGAACCGGCGTGTGGACCGTGCAGACCGCCCTCAACCTCGGAGTACCCGTTTCGGGCATCGCCGAAGCTGTGTTCGCTCGCGCCGTCTCGTCGAAGCCTGCTCAGCGCGCCGCATCCGCAGCGCTGCCCGGCCCGAGCTCGGTGCCTGCTGTCGAAGACAAGGCTGCCTTCATTGAGGATGTTCGCCAGGCTCTCTACGCTTCGAAGATCATCGCGTACAGCCAGGGCTTCGACGCAATCGTCGCCGGCGCTGAAGAGTACAACTGGGACATCAAGAAGGGCGAGATCGCCAAGATCTGGCGCGGTGGTTGCATCATTCGTGCACGCTTCTTGAACCGCATCACCGAGGCCTACGCCGAGAACCCCGGTCTCGTGGCTCTCGTCACCGCGCCGTACTTCACCGACGCGATGGCAGGCACGCAGGATTCTTGGCGCCGCGTTGTCGCTGGCGCTGCCGCCGCTGGCATCCCGACTCCCGCGTTCTCGTCGTCGCTCGCGTACTACGACAGCCTGCGCGCACCGCGACTGCCTGCCGCCCTCGTTCAGGGTCAGCGCGACTTCTTCGGTGCTCACACCTACAAGCGCGTCGACATGGATGGCACCTTCCACACTCTGTGGTCGGGTGACCGTAGCGAGATCGAAGCGACTGACTCGCACTAAGCACGTGCACTGATGGAGATGGCGGCGGACTTCGGTTCGCCGCCATTTCTGTCTTTCGGCGCCCGCGCGGGGATATCCCCAGCGGTGAGTGACAGAATGGCACCACCATGAGCTTGTCTGACGAAAACCCCGAACTCGACGGCTACGTACCGCACGGGGATCGCCCGCTACGCTCACGCGCTTTCAAGTCCGTGATGCGCGTCGTTGTCGTTCTCGGTCTCATCGGCCTCGTAGTGCCCGGCATCGTCTCGGCGGCAGGCACGGCCAACAACACGGCTCATCGCACCTGCGCTATCTACACCGAATACCTCGCGCCTCAGGCCGTCTCGTACGACGTGCGCTTCGAGCTCACGGGCGACGGCGACCCCGGCTGGAAGTGCTACGCCGTTTCATTCAACGGTGGCGAAACCCTCTTGCGCTCGCTGGGGCTCATCCCCGGCCCCGCCGTTCTTCCGACGAGCCCGGCAGACAACACCTAGTCCTTCTCGAGCAGCTGCTCTCGCACCTGGCGACGCAGCACCTTGCCGATGAGCGACCGCGGAAGCTCGTCAACCACCACGACACGCTTGGGCACCTTGTAGGCCGCGAGGTTACGGCGCAACGACTCGCGAATGGCACTTTCGTCGAGGGATGCTCCCGGTGCGAGCACGACGGCGGCAACGACATCCTCACCACTGTGTTCACTCGGCATACCGACTACCGCCGCGTCAGCGATCGTGTGCTGCTGGCGGAGCGCCTCTTCGACCTCACTCGGGGCCACGTTGAAGCCACCGGTGATGATCAATTCTTTGATGCGGTCAACGATCGTGACGAAACCACCCGGGTCTACCGTGACGATGTCGCCCGTGCGGAACCAATTGCCGCCATCATCCGTTGCCTTCACAAAGACCTCGGCGGTTTCTTCGGGCTTGTCCCAGTATCCCGAGAACACCTGAGGGCCGCGAACGATCAGCTCGCCCTCCGCCCCCGCGGCACGATCGACCGTCGGGTTCTCGGGGTCGACAACGCGAATCTCGGTGTTGGGGAGGGGTAGCCCGACGGTACCAGCGCGACGCGAAGGGCCAACCGGGTTCGCGATGAGGATCGGGCTTGTCTCCGACAGACCGTAACCCTCCACGAGGGTTCCGCCCGTGCGCTCCTCCCACGGCTCCACGACTGACGCCGAGAGCGGCATGGCACCCGAAATTGCGATCTCGATGCCCTTGAGGGAGACGCCAGCGGCATCCGCAGCAGCCGTGAGGCGCTCGTAGATCGGCGGCACGGCGGGCAGGAAGGTGGCGGGGCGCTTCTTGATAACGGGCAATACAAGATCAGGGTCGAACTTGGGGAAGAGCACGAGGCGCGCCCCCATGCTCATCGCGAAGGTGAGGCACAGAGTGAGCCCGTACGCGTGGAACATCGGCAGAACCGCGTAGACCACAGCAGTGCCCTTAGGAACGGCGGGCACCCAGGCGCGCGCCTGAGCCGCGTTGACCGAAAGGTTGAGGTGGCTGAGCATCGCCCCTTTGGGGTTGCCCGTCGTGCCACTCGTGTATTGGATGAGCGCCAGATCGTTCGCGTCGGGGCGAACAATGCGCTCGTCGATGCGTTCCGACTTGAGCAGGTCTTCCCACACGATCGTTCCGCGTACTGCGGTCGTGAGAGCGGCACGCGATTCCCGAGCCTTTGCGATGGGCAAGCGCAGCAGCGCACGAGTCTTCAGCGGCATCGCACGCGTGACGTCGACCGAGATGATCGTCTCGGCCGCGGCGTCCGCGGGCATCTCCTGAAGGGTGTCAACGACGTTGTTCCACGCGATAACCACGCGGGCACCATGGTCTTCAAACTGGTGGCGCAGTTCGCGCGGCGTGTAGAGCGGGTTGTGTTCGACCACGATGGCGCCAAGGCGCAGCACGGCATAAAACGCGACGATGTGCTGCGGGCAGTTCGGCAGTACTAGAGCAACGGTGTCGCCCTTTTGCACGCCCAACAAACGCAGCCCTTCGGCGGCACGCTCGATTTGCTCGCCGAGTTCGGCGTACGTGGTTTCACGGCCGAAGAACTCAAGCGCAACCGCGCGCGGGTATTCGGCGATCGTCGCAGCGACGAGATCGTACAGCGACCCCTCGGGCAGCGGAATTTCGTGGGCAACGCCCTCGGCGTAGCTAGAGAACCAAGGTCGGTCGGACAACACAGTCATGGATTAACTGTATGCCGCCTACCGGGCACCCGATTACACCGGGGTCCTAAACACTGCGAGAAATTTAGGCGGCGCCGTCGAACATTGAGGTCACGGATCCGTCGTCGAATACTTCGTGGATGGCGCGCGCCAGCAGCGGAGCGATCGGCAGGATGGTGAGCGTGGGGAACCGCTTGTGTTCCGGCACGGGCAGGGTGTCGGTGACAACTACGGAGTCGATGAAGTCGCTCTGCAGAATCGTGGGAGCCGGGTCGGAGAAGATGGCGTGAGTTGCCGCGACGACAACCTTGAGGGCACCGGCGCGCTTGAGCGCCTCCGCAGCCTTGACGATCGTTCCGCCGGTGTCGATCATGTCGTCGACGAGCAGGCAGACGCGACCGTCAACGTCACCCACGATGTCGTGAACGGTGACCTGGTTGGGAACCAGCGGGTCGCGGCGCTTGTGAATAATGGCCAGCGGAGCACCGAGCTTGTCGCTCCAGATGTCAGCGACGCGTACGCGGCCCATGTCAGGGCTTACAACGGTGAGAGTTTCGGGGTCAAGCTGCTGCTTGAAGTGCTCGAGGAGCACGGGCATGGCGAAGAGGTGGTCAACGGGGCCGTCGAAGAAGCCCTGAATCTGAGCAGCGTGCAGGTCGACGCTCATGATGCGGTCGGCGCCGGCAGCTTTGTACAGGTCAGCGATGAGACGGGCGCTGATCGGCTCGCGGCCACGGCCCTTCTTGTCTTGACGGGCGTAGGGGTAGAAGGGCGAGACAACGGTGATGCGCTTGGCTGAGGCACGCTTGAGGGCATCCACCATGATCAGTTGTTCCATGAGCCACTCGTTGATGGGCTCAGTGTGCGACTGGATGACGAAGGCGTCGCAACCGCGAACGCTTTCGTCGTAGCGGGCGTAGATTTCGCCGTTCGCAAAGGTACGCGCGTCAGTGGGAACGAGGTCGCTGCCCAGCTCCGTCGCGATGTCGATCGCGAGTTGCGGGTGTGCACGCCCGGAAACAAGCACGAGTCGCTTTTGACCGGAGATCTTGATGCTGGCCACGGGGGGGACTCGCTCTCTGCCGCGGTTACGGCGTACTTCGGTCAGGCGTCGTTATCGTCGTTTGCTGCGGCAGCTGCTTGAGCCGCTGCAGTGCCCGCGCGATTGGTTTCAACCCAGCCACTGATATTGCGCTGTGGAGCGACGTTGATGCCCAAAGAGCCTGCCGGTACATCTTTTCGGATGACCGAACCGGCTCCGGTGTACGCTCCGTCACCAATCCTAACCGGAGCGACGAAGACGTTGTGCGATCCGGTGCGAACGTGAGCGCCTACAACCGTTCGGTTTTTGTTCACTCCGTCGTAGTTTGCCGTGATGGTGCCGGCGCCTACGTTGGATTGTTCGCCCACTTCGGTGTCACCGATGTAGCTGAGATGAGGCACCTTGCTGCCCTCTCCAATGCTGGAGTTCTTGGTCTCGACGAAGGTACCGATCTTGCCGTTGACGCCCAGCTTCGTGTTGGGGCGAAGGTAGGCGAAGGGGCCGACGGAGGCGTTGGCGCCGATCACGCTGAGCGTGGCATCCGTGCGCTTGACGACCGCATTCTCGCCAACTTCACAGTCAACGAGGGTCGTATCCGGGCCGATGATGGCGCCGGATTGCACGAGCGTTGCACCCTTGAGCTGCGTACCGGGAAGAATCTCCACGTCGGGATTGAGGGTGACGTCGGCGTCGATCCAGGTGGTGGCGGGGTCTTCAATCGTGACTCCCGCTCGCTGCCACTTCTGCACGATGAGCTCGTTCATGCGGCGAGCGGCTTCGGCCAATTGAACGCGGTCGTTGACTCCAGCGACCATCCAACCGGCCGTCACGGGCATCGCAGCGACCGTGGCACCGACTCCGCGGAGGAGGCCGACGACATCGGTGATGTACTTCTCCGACTGAGCGTTGTCGGTCGTGATGCGCACAAGTTGCTCACGCAGCGGGCCAACCTGGAACACGTAAGTGCCCGAGTTGATTTCGGTGATAGCGATCTCGTCGGCGCTCGCATCCTTTTGCTCAACGATGCGGTCGAGGCCGCCGCTGGCATCGCGAACGACACGGCCGTAGCCGGTGGCGTCGTCGAGGATGGCTGAGAGCACGGTAGCCGCCGCTGACTGCGTGCGGTGCTGCGCGAGCAGCGACGCGAGAGTCGCCGAATCGAGAAGCGGTACATCACCGCTGACGACAACAACGTCGCCGTCGAAGTCGGCGGGCAAAGAGTCGACAGCGACCTCTACCGCGCGGCCGGTGCCGGGGGTGTCATCTTGGTCGACGATAAGAATGTCGGGCATGAGTTCGGTGAGCGTTGCCACCACTTCGTCACGCTGGTGACGCACAACCGCGATTACGTGGTCGGGGTTGAGCTCGCGCGCGGAGGCAACGACGTGCCCAATGAGCTCGCGGCCGGCAAGGCGGTGCAGCACCTTGGGCTTGGCAGACTTCATGCGAGTGCCTTGGCCTGCGGCGAGAACAATGACGGCGAGTTTGTGTTCGGTCATAGTTCTATTCTGCCCTGAATGAGCGGCACTCAGAACGCGCGCCTAGAATCCGGGAAGAGCTGAAAGAAGAGGGAGATTCCGCTGGCTAGTGCGGTTAGCGGTTCAAGCTGTCCTCGTAGGCAGCAGCCGCGGCTTCGATCTCCCACGACTCCACGAACGAATCTTCCGGAATCAGGTATGGACGATCGATGGCTGTGCCATTCGAGCAGACGTAGTCGTCGTGCCAGTCGTCGTTGTAGGTCGGGTCCCAGATGCAGCGCCATCCGCTGCTCACTTCGCTTTCGGCCGGCTGTGGATCTTCGGAGTTTTCGCCTTCGACCTGAGGGTGCTCCTGAGGCGGTTGATTGTCGTCTTGAATGCCCACATAGGACGAACATCCCGCGAGCGACAGCACAGCCACGACGAGCAGAACAACAGAGCGGCGATACATCGGCGGCAAAGCCTCTCGGGTTTAAGCGGTTAGCGAGTCAGGAATCATCCAGAGAGTACAGCGGCAATCAGACGTCAGCTAGCCCCCAACTCAGGGTTCAGCCCAGGTCGCACAACACCCCACATGAGACCCTTCCACAAGGGTCTCGACAATAGGAGCGCTTGGGTTTCCAGAATCTCTTACAGCTCCGCCTCTAGGATTCGAACCTAGACTGGACAGCTCCAAAGGCTGCCGTGCTGCCGTTACACCAAAGCGGACCGCACCCGAAGGCGCGCATCAATTCTGCCAGATCATTGGCCGTCTGTCGTGCACGTAGCCCGATTCGGAGCCTTCACACACGTTTCTTCAGGGTTCTCGGGCGCGTTTGTGGCGCACATCCGGGGATTGAAGCTGAGATAATAACCGGATGCCCCAACGCGACGAAGTCGACCGAATTGTCGAAGCGTGGTCGCGCGAGCGCCCCGATCTCGACTTTGCGCCGTTGCATGTTCTCAGCCGTGTCGGCCGCCTTGCCAAGCACCTCGAACGCGCCCGTAAGGCCGCTTTTGCTGTCGCTGGCGTCGAACCGTGGGAGTTCGATGTGCTTTCTGCCCTGCGCAAGGCCGGCGCTCCATACCAGTTGAGTCCGACTGCTCTCGTGCAGCAGACAATGGTTTCGAGCGGCACGATGACGAACCGCATCGACCGCATGGTGGCCCGCAAACTTGTCGAGCGTCGCACCGACCCCAATGATGGTCGCGGAGTGATTGTGATCATGACAGCCAGTGGGCGCGAACGCGTCGATGAGGCCATCACTTCACTCGTGCACGACGAGACAGCCCTGCTGGCGCGCATGTCTCCCCTGGAACAAGAACGATTGAGCTCCCTGCTCAGAAAGTTGAGCCTCGACGGTGAATAACCTGCAAGTCCCGACCGCTTTTCGCCGCAACTCCCCCGGGCTCGGTCTGGCACTTGCCGCTTTCGCTCTCGCTGTACTCATCAGTTTTCTGGTGCCGGCAATTCCGACGCTGACCGCGTGTGTGGTGCTGGGCATCCTGTTCGCCGCTCTGCCGTGGCGCGGTTCGGTTCGTGCCGAAGTGAAACCGGGGCTCGCGATTGCCGCTCGTCGTTTGCTGCGCATCGGTGTTGTTTTGCTCGGTTTCAAGCTGAGCCTCGTAAACATCGCCGAACTGGGCTGGCTCGTGCTCGGCATGATCGTCGCCATTGTGGTCATTACGTTCTTCTTCACGTGGGGCATCGGGCGGATGCTGCGCCTGCCCGGTCAGCAGTCCGTGTTGATTGCGGCCGGATTTTCGATCTGTGGCGCCTCGGCCATCGGCGCGATGGCGGGTGTCACGCGCGCGAAGGACTCCGACACGGCCACCCCGATCGCGCTGGTCACGCTGTGTGGCACTCTCGCCATCGCCTTACTCCCAGCACTACGCCCGCTCCTCGGTCTCGACACCGCTGAGTTCGGGATGTGGGTGGGGGCGAGCGTGCACGATGTCGGCCAGGTCGTCGCTACCGCGCAAATCGCGGGAGCTACCGCCCTCGCGGTTGCCGTTGTTGTGAAGCTCACCCGGGTCGCGATGCTCGCGCCGATGGTGGCGCTGGCGGGCGTTGTTGCCGCGCGGGCTGACCGAGTGCAGGCTGCTGCCGCGAGCGCCGCTGGCGAGCCCGCTACTGATCGCGGCGAGGTGAAGCGCCCCGCCATCCTGCCCCTGTTTGTTGTTGGTTTTTTGGCGGCGGTTCTCGTGCGTACCTTCGTTCCGCTGTCCGACGGTTTTCTTGAGGCAGCAGCCTACGGCCAAGAGCTTGTACTCGGCATGGCCCTCTTTGGGCTCGGAGCGTCGATCAGCATTGGCAACCTCGTTCGCACCGGTGGGCGCGCTCTCGTGGTCGCACTCATCTCGTGGGCTGTTATCGCCCTGCTCTCCTACGGCGCGGTGGAAATCGCCCGCGCCGCAGGAGTCGCTGCCCTGGGCTAGAGCCACAGCGGTTTGCTGATGCCAGCCCCGCGGCTGACATCAGCAAAGGTGCTAAAGCCAGCGGCGAACCGGAGCCGAGAACCAGCGGGTTTCCGGCTTCTTGCGGTGCACGAGCTTCTCGACGATTGTCGTGACCGACAGTCGTGACGCGCTAACCACGAAGACTGCGGTAACGATCGAGAGCGCCAGCATGATCGGGTACTCGTCAATCAGTTGGTCGGCGGCCCAGTAGGTGAGCAACGTGAAGGCGCTCATCAAGGCTGCCGGAAGGGTGAGCACTCCGACGATAAGGGCGATACCAAGGCCGACCTCAAGAGCGGGAATGGCCCAGCCGAAGAAGCCGGGGGCTCCCCCGAGGAACGTAGTGGTGAATGCCTCGAAGAAGTCGGGCACGCGATTGTTGGAGACGGTGCTGTCTACAACGAGTCCGATGTCGGCCCCGTCGAATCCTGCCTTCAGCTTGAACAGACCTTCGTTAAGCCACAGGATGCCGAGGCCCACCCTCGCCGCTCCCGTGATGACGGAAGCGACGAGGGAAAGCGCACGGTTCATCATGAGAGAAGTGCGGATCCGAAGATTGCCTTGACCTTGTCGCAGTAGATGACGACGGTGTCGTAACCGGAGACATCCATGGCGTCGAAGGTGAAGGTCTGGGTTTCTTCATCGAAGACGACGGAGTCGATCTGCATGCCGGCTGCAATGGCATCCTCATCGTCACCGTTGGTGAGATAGATGTGGAGGTCGGGGCCCTCGTCCGAGGAGTACCCGGAGAGCACGATCTCGGAGTCGCTGACCGTGACGGTACCCGCGACCGACTTGTCGCCTTGGCCGGCGAACTCACCGGTGCGCGTTACTTCGTCAACGGGAGCCACAGTCTCGGACTGCGATGACTCAGGGGCGGTGGATTCGCTGCTCGTGGTGTCGGTCGCTGCACCGCTGCAGGCACTGAGCATGAGCGAGAGAGCGAGGATTGCTGCGCCGGAGATAACTGATTTTCTCATGAGGGAGTTCCTAAGTTCGTATGTTGTTGGAGGAAGCCAACGAGTCGATGACGCGGTGACGGTTACGAACCTAAGCCGGGGGTTCAGCGAAACTGACGGATGTGTCAAGAGCGTAAGAATTGAAACCGGTATTCCCTCGGGCAGCCAATCTAGGCTGGGGTTATGGAAAATCAGCCGAGCGTCACGATCGTCGAAGACGACGCCACCGTGCTCTCGGTGGTCACCGAATATCTGCGCGGCCGGGGATATTCCGTTACGGGTATTAGCGACGGAATTCAGGCGCGCGATGCCCTGCGCGGCCCACTACCCGACGTGCTCATTCTCGATCGGATGCTGCCCGGCGTCGGCGGCGACGAGCTGTGCCGACAGGCGCGAGCGGCATCCCCCCAGCTGCCGATCATCATGCTGACCGCTCTGGATGCCGTGGAAGAACGCATCGATGGTCTCGAACACGGTGCCGATGACTACATCGCCAAGCCATTCTCGTTGCGCGAACTGCAACTGCGTGTCGACGCGATGGTGCGCCGAACGCGCAGCTCGCACGTGTCGTCCGAACCGTTCACGCTTGGTCAGTTTCGCGTTGACCCGGCGCACCGCAAGATCTTGCTCGACGGCAACGAGATGACGTTGACCACCCGCGAATACGAGCTGTTTCTCTTTCTGCTGCAGAACCCCGAACGCGTGCTGAGCCGCGACGACATCTTGCGCGAGGTGTGGGGGTGGAGCTTTGGCGAAGCTTCTACCGTCACCGTGCACGTGCGACGCCTGCGCGAAAAGATTGAACCCGAACCGCGCTACCCCCGCTTTCTCCTCACGGAGTGGGGCAAGGGATACCGCTTCACCGTGAAGGATGCCGCATGATCCTCAACTCGAGCGAGCTGCTGTTCATTCTCGCCACCGCCGCCGCCTGCACGACCGCCGTGATGCTCGTCGCGCTGCTCGTTTTGCGGTGGGGCCGTCGGCGTTCGATCGCGTTCCAGTTCACGGTCGTCGTGATTGCGGCGATCGTCTCGATCGCCGTAACTACGGTCGTCGCGACCGCGCAAATGTATCTCTCGGCCCACGATCTGCAGGTCGTGCTGTGGGTCGTCGGCATCTCCACAGTGATGAGCCTCCTCGCCGCGCTCGTGAGCGGGCGGGCTGTTCGCCGGGCCTTCGCCAAGTTGCGCGAAAGCGTGGCGCAGGTTGGAGCCGGCGATGTTGTCGCCCCCAATTCCGACACGTGGAAAGAGGTCGCCGAAGTTTCGGTGCAGCTCTCCGAAGCCTCCGAACGACTTGCTGCCGCCCGCGACGAGATTGCGCGCCTCGATGCTTCGCGCCGCCAATTCTTCGCCTGGATCTCCCACGACCTGCGCACTCCCCTGACCGGCATCAGCGCCCTCGCCGAAGCCCTTGACGCTGGCGTCGTGGAAGACCCGAGCGACTACCTACGCCAGATTCGCGCCCAGGTCGGCACCATGAATCGACTCGTCGACGACCTCTTCGAGCTGTCGCTCATCCAGAGCGGCACACTCAAGCTGCGGCCCGAGAACGTCGAGCTGCTCGATATTGTGTCGGATGCCGTTGCCGACGTCAGCCAGCTAGCTGCGGCTCGCGGCATCCAGATCAGCCATGCCGGGGTGGAGGGACGGATACTCTGGGCCGACCCGCACGAGCTCACGCGCGTGGTCGTGAATCTGCTGACCAACAGCATCCGCTACGCACCGGCGAACTCGCAGATTCTCGTCAGCGCCGACCAGCGCGACGAGTCGAGTCTGGTGCTCTCGGTGCTCGATCAGGGCAGCGGAGTCGCCAGCGAAGACCTCAGTCACATGTTCGAGATCGGTTGGCGCGCTACCGAAGCGCGCACTCCCGAGCAGGAGTCGAGCGGTTCGGCCGGCGCCGGGCTCGGCCTCGCGATTGTGCGCGGCATCGTCGAAGCCCACGGCGGTGGCGTGAACGCCGAGCAGCTCCCCGAGGGGTTCCGGCTCAACGTCGCACTACCGACCGTCGCGGCCTAGCACGCTAGCTAGCGTTCTAAGAGAGCAGTTCGTCGAGTTCGAGCCAGCGGGTCTCGACAGTGTCGAGCGCCTCTTGCAGAGCCTGCTGTTCACCAACGAGGGCACCCAAACCAGCAAAGTCTGACTGGTCGTGCGTGGCCATGCGCTCGTGAAGTTCAGCGATCTGACCCTGCAACTTGGCGATCTTGCGGCCGGCAGCAGCGTGCTCCTTCTGCGAGTTGCGCAGTTCGGCACCGCCCAGCTTGGGCTTGGCTTTCGCGGCCGTGGCATCCGGAGCACCCGCGGCAGCACCAGAAGCATTGCCCGAGGAGCCCTTGAGCTGCTGATTGCGCAGTTCGAGGTACTGGTCGACGCCACGCGGAAGGTGACGGAAGTTGCCCTCCATCACGGCGTACTGCTGGTCGGTCACGCGCTCGAGCAGGTACCGGTCGTGGCTCACGACGAGCAAGGTGCCGGGGTAGGTGTCGAGAAGGTCTTCGATGGCCGCGAGCATGTCGGTGTCGAGGTCGTTAGTCGGCTCATCGAGAATCAGAACGTTCGGCTCCGAGAGCAAAATGAGCAGCAATTGCAGGCGACGCTTCTGACCACCCGACAGGTCTTTCACCGGGGTGGAGAGCTGCGTGCTCGTAAAGCCAACGCGCTCCAGCATTTGGGTGGGCGTCATCTCCTTGCCACCGGCAACATAAGTGCTCTTGTGGCGACCAATAACGGTGCTCACGCGCTCGTTCCACACGTCTTCGAGCTCAGCGAGCTGCTGCGTGAGTGTGGCGACCTTGATGGTCTTGCCGCGCTTGACGCGACCCTTCGTGGGCAACAGGGTTCCCGAGACGAGCGACAGCAGCGTCGACTTTCCGGCACCATTGACGCCGAGGATGCCGGTGCGCTCGCCGGGAGCGATGCGCCACGTGACGTCCTTGAGTACGGTCTTCTCGCCCGTGGTTCCGGATGCCGGGTCAGTGACCTGGTACGTCACGGTCACGTCTTCGAGGTCAACAACATCCTTACCGAGGCGCTGCATCGCCATCGACGACAGCGAGACGCTGTCGCGAGCGGGAGGCTCGTTTTCGATGAGTTCGTTAGCGGCATCGATGCGGAACTTCGGCTTTGTGGTGCGCGCGGGAGCACCGCGGCGCAACCACGCCAGCTCTTTACGCATGAGGTTCTGGCGCTTCGACTCGGAGGCAGCCGCCATGCGGTCACGCTCCACGCGCTGCAGAATGTAGGCCGCGTAGCCACCCTCGAAGGGCTCGATCAGTCGATCGTGCACCTCCCACGTGGCAGTACAAATCTCATCGAGGAACCACCGGTCGTGAGTGACCACCAGCAGCCCGCCGGCGTTGGTTCCCCAGCGACGCTTGAGGTGGCTCGCAAGCCACGAGATACCTTCGACGTCGAGGTGGTTAGTGGGCTCATCCAAGAAGATGACATCCCAGTCACCAATCAGCAGAGCGGCAAGAGCAACACGACGACGCTGACCACCGGAGAGGTCGCCAACCTTGGCTTCCCACGGGATGTCGGCCGCGAGGCCCGCAATGACGTCGCGAACCTTGGGGTCGCCCGCCCACACGTGCTCATCGATATCGCCGATGACGGTCTCGTGCACGGTCTTGGTGCCATCGAGTTCGTCGGCCTGATCGAGCATGCCAAGGCGCACACCGTTGCGGCGCGTAACGCGACCCTCGTCGGGCTCGAGTCGGCCCGAAAGCATTCGCATAAGGGTGGTTTTGCCGTCACCGTTGCGACCGACGATGCCGATACGGTCGCCCTCGTCGAGGCCGATCGTGACATTGTCAAAGATTACGCGGGTCGGAAATTCAAGATGAAGGGACTCAGCGCCAAGAAGGTGTGCCATTCGGGCAAGCCTAGCCGGGTTAGTCGTTAATAATTCGCGCGCCGTGAACCGGACCGGTCGCCCGCACGACGTTCATTTGCGCTGCGCTCAACGCGATCTGTAATTCGAGGGCGGAATCGAGGTCAGCGGTGAGGAAGGCAACCGTGGGGCCCGAGCCAGAAACGACACCAGCGAGAGCACCGTTTTTCTCACCGAGTTCGATCACGCCAGCAAGCGACGGTGCCATCTTGAGCGCGGGGGCCTGCAGGTCGTTGTGGAGGCACTCGGCAAGCATGTGCGGGTCGCCGGCACGCAGCGCCTGCAGAACATCGGCGTCGACCGACGGGGCAACTTCGGCCGGGAAGATGTCTTGAGAGTACTGCTGGCGGTGCTCATCGAGCGCCGTGTACACCTCGGGAGTCGAGAGGCCCGCATCGGAGAGAGCGAGAACCCATTGAAACTGGCCCTTGGCAAGAGCAGGGCTGAGCTGGTCGCCACGACCTGTTCCGATAGCGGTTCCGCCGGTGAGCGCGAAGGGCACGTCGGCACCCAATTCGCTGGCAAGGCCGAGCATTTCTTCGCGAGAGATGTTGGTGCCCCAGAGCGCATCGCAGGCCAAGAGGGTTGCTGCGGCATCCGCCGAGCCGCCACCCATGCCGCCCGTGACAGGAACGTGCTTATCGATCTCGAGCCGAACGCCGCCGCGGTAGCCCGTGCGTCGCGCGAGCAGCCGAGCTGCCTTGATGGCGATGTTGGAGCCGTCGGTGGGCACACGAGAAAGATCAACGGTGCCGGTAACCGACACCGAGAAGTCGTCGGCGTGAAAAGCGCGCACATCTTCACACAGTGAAACAGCCTGATAAGCGATGGCAACGTCGTGATATCCGTCATCGAGCAGCGCGCCGACTTTGAGGAAGACATTGATCTTGCCGGGGGCACGAGCGTGAACCATTGTGGAGGCTGCCGGGACGGTAGTCATGATCCAAACTTACCTTGTGGAACGTACCGGTCTGTGCGCAGGCTGGGGATAACGGGCCTCGACGAAAAATCGTGAAGGTCTCGTTACCCTGGTGAAACTACTTCGAAATACTGAGCCCGCGAACTGCCGCGTAGCGGGCCGTCACCGACTCTGCCCACTCGGCGCTCACATGAGCAGCGTTGGCCTCAAACCAGCTCAGGAACTCGGCATGCTGCCATTTAAACGCGCCAGCCATATCGAGAAATGCGAACCATTCATCCGGATGCCGCCCCGTTCCTTCCAGAACGTCGCGGTCACTGGGGGTGTTGTTCGTTGCTTCCGACATGAGGCCAACTTACCGTCGTTCGGCACCAAACGGAATGGCTGATTCTGCGCAGCCCGCAGCGGGCGAAGTGATCTTGCTAGTTAGGCAGCGCGCGCAATAGCAAGGAAATCGAGCACCGTGAGTTCCTCGCCACGGGCGGTGGGGGCGATACCCGCCGCCACGAGTCGCTCCGAGGCGGCCGTTGAGCTGCCCAGCACACTGGAGAGCGACTGACGCAGCATCTTGCGACGCTGCTGGAACGCGGCATCCACAAGGGCGAATGTTGCTTTACGTTCTTCGATCGTGCCGGGCTGTTCGCGACGCTCGAAGCGCACGAGCACAGAGTCGACGTTGGGCACGGGCCAGAACACCTGGCGGCTAACCAGACCGGCGGTGGAGAACTCTCCGTACCAGGCAGCCTTAATGCTCGGCGAACCGTAGACCTTGCTGCCAGGGCCCGCAGCGACACGATTGCCGACTTCGGCCTGCACCATCACGAGACCGCGGTCGAGCGAATCGAAGTGCTCCAAGAAATGCAGCAGCACGGGAACCGACACGTTGTACGGCAGGTTGGCGACAAAAACGCGGGGTTCGTTCGGCAGCTCAGTGACGCGCAAAGCGTCTTCGGTGATGACCGTGAGTCGAGCATCCGGCTGCATCTGGCTCACCGTGATGGGCAACTGGGCGGCTAAGCGCTTGTCAATTTCGACAGCGACGACGGATGCCCCGGTCTCCAGAATCCCGAGCGTCAAGGAGCCCAGCCCTGGTCCGACCTCGACCACCGTTTCGCCCGAGACGACGTGCGCCGCCTTGACGATACGGCGCACCGTGTTGGGATCGATCACAAAGTTTTGGCCCAGCTTCTTGGTGGGCTGAATGCCGAGCAGATCAGCGAGATCGCGGATCTCGGCGGGGCCGAGCAGGGTATTCATCGCGTGCCTACATTCTGTGCGCTCGAGACGGATGCAGCGGTCGTCTCGCCGCGTGCCGGTGCCGGTTCGATGCCCGCGGGAAGTTCGGTATCCCACGAACCATAGACGGCCTCGGTGGTGGCAGCGAGTTGCGCCGAGAGTTCGAGTTCGCTGATTTCGAGGTGGGCTGCCATCGCGCGCACCGTGTGCGGCATCAGGTACGGCGCATTCGGACGGCCGCGCAGCGGATGCGGCGTGAGATAGGGAGCATCGGTCTCGACCATGATGCGGTCGAGATCGATCACGGAAAGCGCTTCGCGAAGGTTCGCCGCATTCTTGAACGTGACCGTTCCGGCAAACGACAAGAACCAGCCGTTGTCGGCGGCGATGCGTGCCATTGCAGCATCGCCCGAGAAGCAGTGGAAGACCGTGCGCTCGGGAGCGCCGACGCGCAGCAGTGTCTCGATGACGTCATCGTGGGCGTCGCGATCGTGAATCTGCAGCGCCAGGCCGTGCCGCTTGGCAATCGCAATGTGCTCTTCAAAGGAGCGAAATTGCGCAGGGCGACCCTCGTCATCCGTGCGGAAAAAGTCGAGACCCGTTTCGCCGACCGCGCGCACTCGTGGAAGCGCGGCGAGTTCGTCGATGGCGGCGAGCGCAGCATCCAACTCCCCCGCCGCAGCGAGTTCGGGGGCATCGTTCGGGTGAATTGCTACCGCAGCGAGAACACGCGGGTTGGTGGCGGCGAGTTCAGCCGACCAGCGACTAGTGGCGACATCCGTGCCGACCTGCACAACACCGCGAACGCCGACCGAAGCGGCTCGGGCGAGGTGTTCGGTGAAGTCGAGCGCGCCGTCAGGACCACCGTCAGCGATCTCGAGGTGCGTGTGATTGTCGTAGACAACGCCCTCGAGAGGTTCGGGCAGCGGCGGGTACTGCAGCTTCTCGGAGGCTTTCTCGTCGGCGCTGCGGTGACGCTGCCTGATGAACGGTTCGGTCACGCCGTGCCGCTCTCGGCATCCACTTCAATGCGCGGGAACAGCGACGATTCGAGAGCCGTGACGCGACCGGAGTGTGACCAGTTCTGAGCGTCGTCGATGCGCTGCTCACGCAGTTCGCCGACACCGCCGATGGCGGTCCAGAGCTTCTCGGTTGCCTTGGGCAGTACCGGCGAGAGCAGAATGGCGAGCGTGCCCAGACCGTTGACGGTCGTGGCCAGCACGGTGCCGAGGCGTTCGCGGTTGGCGGGGTCTTTCGACAGCGCCCACGGCTCTTGTTCGGTGATGTATCCGTTGAGTTCATCCACGAGTTGCCACACCGAGGAGAGTGCTTCGTTGATCGCAAAAGTGTCGATGTATGCGTTCGACTTCTCGGTGGCACGCTTCTGCGTCGCGATGATCGCTTCGTCGGATGCCGTGAGCTCACCGAGCGTCGGAATCTCACCATCAAAGTACTTATTCACCATCGCGATAACGCGTGAGGCAAGGTTGCCGAAGCCGTTGGCCAGCTCTGCTTGGTAGCGCGCGCTCAGGTCTTCCCAGCTGAAGGAGCCGTCTTGACCGAAGGTAATGGCGCTCATGAAGTAGTAGCGGAAGGCGTCGGAACCGAAGGTGTCGGTGATCTGGCTCGGAGCAATACCGGTGAGCTTCGACTTGGACATCTTCTCGCCACCGACGAGCAACCAGCCGTGGCCGAAGACAGCACGGGGCACGGGCAGTCCGGCAGCCATGAGCATGGCGGGCCAGATGACCGCGTGGAAGCGGGCGATGTCTTTACCGACGAGTTGTACGGCGGGCCAGCGCTTGGCGAACTGTTCGTCGTCGACGCCGTAGCCGATGGCGCTGACGTAGTTGAGCAGGGCGTCGAACCAGACGTACACGACGTGGGTTTCGTCCCAGGGAACCTTGACACCCCAGTCGAAACTGGAACGCGAGATGGAGAGGTCGTCGAGACCCTGCTTGACGAACTGCACGATTTCGTTGCGCACGCTCGCGGGCTGCACGAAGTCGGGCTGGCTTTCGTAGAGGTCGAGCAGCTTCTGACCGAAATCGCTCATGCGGAAGAAGTAGTTCTTCTCCTTGAGAATCTCAACGGGGCGCGAGTGAATCGCACAGACGAGTTGGCCCTTGTATTCGCCGTCGGGGGCCGTAACGAGGTCATCGAGCTGCTTGTACTCTTCGCAACCGACGCAGTAATAGCCCTCGTATTCACCGGCGTAAATGTGGCCGTCGTCGTAGAGGCGCTGCAAGAACGTGGCAACGGCCTTCTCGTGACGCTCATCGGTCGTACGGATGAAGTCGTCGTTGGCGATGTCGATGGTCTCGAGCAGCGGCTGCCAGGAGTCGGCAACGAGGCGGTCGGCCCACTCTTGCGGCGTGGTGTTGTTGGCGACGGCGGTGCGCAGAATCTTCTGGCCGTGCTCGTCGGTGCCCGTGAGCAGCCAGGCGTCTTCACCCCGCTGACGGTGCCAGCGCGCAAGAACGTCGGCGGCCACCTCCGTATACGCGTGCCCGATGTGGGGAACGTCGTTCACATAGAAGATGGGCGTCGCAATGTAGAAGGAGTCGCCGGCAGACATGCCTTCATTCTATTCGCCTGTGTCGATTGATTACGCCGGGGGTGCTCGCGTTCGCTGGGAGCACCGGATGCCGCACTCCCGAATGTGGGAGTTTGTGGTTTTTTCTGTATTTGTGTTGCATTGCCACACGAAGCCGCGTAGTCTCACAGAAACGCAGTCGGGTGCGTTGACAATCAAAGGAGATTACGGATGTACGCAGAAGAGCGGCAACAGCACATAGAGGGACAACTTGCTGAAGCTGGTCGCGTCGCCGTAATCGACCTCGCTCGCACGTTCGACGTGTCAAGCGAAACGGTCCGTCGAGACCTCGATCAGCTTGAAGCACGAGGCGTATTGCGCCGCGTGCACGGGGGTGCGGTCTCGGCGGCTCGGATTAGTCGTGTTGAAGAAAGCGTCGCCGCCCGCACCGACCGCAACTCCGATGCCAAAGAGCGCATAGCGCTGGCAGCGCTGGCCCTCATTCCGTCCACCTTCACGGGCGCGATCAGCATCGACTCGGGCACCACGACCAGCCGCCTCGCTCAGCACTTGCGCGACTGGCAGCCCGCGGCATCCGCCGGTTCGCTGACGGTCATTACCAACTCGATTTCCATCGCGGCGATCGTGAGCGAGAACCCGCACATCGAGGTTCAGCTCATCGGCGGTCGCCTGCGCGGCATCACGGGGGCTGCGGTTGGTTCCGCCACCCTTGCTCAGCTCTCGGGCATCCGCCCCGACATCGCCTTCCTGGGTGCCAACGGCGTTCATGCCGACTTCGGCTTCAGCACGCCCGACCCCGACGAAGCCGCGGTGAAGAGCGCGCTCACTCGAGGTTCGCGTCGCGCCATCGCTCTCGTCGACGCCTCGAAGCTCGGCATCGAAACCCTCATGAGTTTCGCCTCGCTCTCGGAGGTCGACACGATCATCACCGATCACTCCCCCGACGATGACCTCACCCTTGCCCTCGAGCGCGCGGATGTTGAAACGGTGATCGCATGATCGTCACCGTCACCGCCAACCCCAGCCTCGATCGCACGATCGAGCTCGACTCCGCTCTCGACCGCGGCGAAGTGCAGCGTTCGGTAGCCAGCAGCGAGCAACCCGGCGGCAAAGGCGTCAACGTGTCGCGAGCGCTCATTGCGTCTGGACTCGACACGATTGCGGTGCTTCCCGGTGATGCTTCTGACCCGATGCTCGTTGCCCTGCGCGCCGAGCACACTCCGACCGCTGGGCTGCCGATCGCGGGTCGTGTGCGCTCCAACGTAACGATCACCGAGCCCGATGGCACGACCACCAAGATCAACGAGCCCGGTCCGCAGCTCACTGCCGACGACGATGCGGCGCTGATTGATCTCGTGGTCTCGCACGCCCGCCGGGCCGAGTGGGTTGTTCTTGCCGGCTCGCTTCCTCCCGGACTGAGCAGCGACTTCTACGTTCGCGTGGTTCACGCAATTCGCGCCGCCACCGACGGGCACGGCCCGCGCATCGCCGTCGATTCTTCGGGTGCCCCGATGCGGGCCCTCATCGAATCAGGCATTGGCGTTGACCTCATCAAGCCCAACGCTGAAGAGCTTGCCGAAATGACCGGCCTTCCCGACACCTTTGAAGACGACCCGGATGCCGCCGCTGCCGCCGCTCTCAGCCTCGTCGCTCGCGGCTGCCGTGCCGTACTCGCCACGCTCGGATCACGCGGAGCACTCCTCGTGACCGCCGACGAAACCTGGCGAGCCACCATGCCTCCCGTCGCTGCCAAAAGCACCGTCGGAGCAGGAGACGCCTCCCTGGCCGGCTACCTCTTGGCCGACCAACGCGGCGCTGCCCCCGAACGACGACTGGCACAGGCCGTCGCCCACGGAGCCGCTGCCGCCGCCCTCCCCGGCAGCACGATGCCGAGCCCCGAAAACACCACCCCCAACGCCGCTGACGTGCACCTGCTCAGCCGCCCCACCGCACCATAAACCTCAGCACGCCAACTGCTGCATACAAGGAGAAAGCAATGTCGCAACTCATCACCCCCGACCTCGTGTTGTTGGATGCCGATCTCGGCACCGACCGCGCGGGCGTCATCGGTGCGCTGACGAATCTCGTCGCCGAACAGGGCCGGGCCACCGCTGCAGAATCACTTTTTGACGACGCGTGGGCTCGTGAGCAACTGACCGATACCGGAGTTCCTGGCGGTATCGCGATTCCTCACTGCCGTTCCGAAGCCGTCACCGAAGCAACCCTCGTGATGGCACGCCTCGCGCCGGCCGTTGACTTTGGTGCCGCGGATGCTCCCGCTGACCTCATCTTCTTGATTGCTGCTCCCGCGGGCGCCGACCAAGAACACCTCACGGTGCTTTCCGCTCTCGCGCGGTCACTCGTGAACCCCGAATTCGTGGACAGCCTGCGCGCTGCGGCGACTCGCGAAGAGATCGTCGCTCTCGTGAAGCAGGCGACCGCTCCCGAGGAGAAGGCCGCGCCCGCTGCCGCTGGTGCCGGTGCTGCCGCCGCCGGTGCTGCCGCCGCGACTGCTTCCGAAGCTCCTTCCCAGGATGCGAATGCGGACTCCGCCGCTCGCCCCGTGCTGATTGCCGTCACCGCGTGCCCCACCGGCATCGCCCACACCTACATGGCGGCCGATTCACTCGCCGCCGCCGCTGAGCGTGCTGGCGTAGAACTCCACGTCGAGACTCAGGGCTCGTCGGGTTCGACGCCGCTTGATCCTGCGGTGATTGCTGCGGCATCCGCCGTCATCTTTGCTGTCGATGTGGATGTTCGCGACAAGGCTCGCTTCGCAGGCAAGGCTGTCGTGCAGTCGCCCGTCAAGCGCGGCATCGACGCCCCCGATGCGATGATCGCGGAAGCCCTTGCCGCCGCCAGCGACCCCAACGCCACGCGCGTTGCCGGGGGCGGAGCAGCCAGCGAAGCCACCAGCAGCACGAGCGACGAGCACTTCGGCCAGACCGTCAAGCGTGCTCTGCTCACCGGTGTGAGCTACATGATTCCGTTCGTCGCCGGTGGTGGTCTGTTGATCGCGCTCGGCTTCCTGCTCGGTGGGTACCTCATCACCGAGACTGCGGGCAGCATCATTCTCGAGAACAGTCTGTGGAACCTGCCTGAGGGCGGCATTGCGGCCTACCTTGGCGCCGCGGCCTTCCAGATCGGTGCCGCCTCGATGGGCTTCCTCGTTCCCGCCCTTGCCGGTTACATCGCCTACGCGATCGCTGACCGCCCGGGTATCGCTCCCGGTTTCACCGCCGGTGCAGTTGCTGGCCTCATGGGTGCTGGCTTCCTCGGCGGTATCGTCGGTGGTCTCCTCGCGGGTGTTGCCGCTCACTGGCTCGCTCAGCGCAAGACCGCCGCGTGGTTCCGTGGCCTCATGCCCGTTGTCGTGATCCCGCTGCTCGCGTCGATCTTCGCCTCCGGCCTCATGGTGCTCATTCTTGGCGGACCGATCGCTTCGCTCACCGTGGCCCTCAACGACTTCCTCAACGGCCTGAACGGGGCATCCGCCATCGTTCTCGGTCTCATTCTGGGAGCCATGATGGGCTTCGACCTCGGTGGCCCCGTCAACAAGGTTGCGTACTCGTTCGCGGTTGCCGGCCTCGGTGCGGGTGCGATCGACAATCAGG
The DNA here is from genome assembly GCF_002797685.1 of Salinibacterium amurskyense. Lineage (GTDB taxonomy): Bacteria > Actinomycetota > Actinomycetes > Actinomycetales > Microbacteriaceae > Rhodoglobus > Rhodoglobus amurskyensis. Next base: position 354,651 of record NZ_PGFH01000002.1, on the reverse strand, counting down.
GACCGTGGATGATCATGGCCGCTGTCATGGCATCCGGAATGGTTGCTCCTCTCGCGATGGCTCTCGCCTCCACCGTTCTTGCTCGCCGCCTCTTCTCGCCCGTCGAGAAGGAAAACGGCAAGGCTGCGTGGCTGCTCGGTGCTTCGTTTATCTCCGAAGGCGCCATCCCGTTCGCTGCTGCTGACCCGCTGCGCGTGATCCCCGCCAGCGCGATCGGCAGTGCGGTAACAGGTGCCATCATCATGGCGTTCGGTGTCACGTCGCAGGCACCCCACGGTGGTGTGTTCGTGTTCTTCGCGATCAACCCGTTCCCGATGTTCCTGGTCGCGATTGTCGCAGGAACCATCGTTACGGCACTGATCGTGGTAGCCCTCAAGCGCTTCGTGCGGAAGAGCGACACCGTCGCTCCCGCTGCGGCGCAGGTGCCGGTCGCCGCGTAACGTCGTAGGCTGGATCCCCGGGCACGCTGCATCTCGTTCGCCGAAAGCATCGTGACTCGACAACGGACAAGGGAGCCCTTATGAAGATCACCGAGAGCGTGCACATTGACGCCCCGGTGGAGCGCGTATTCGAAGTCTTCTGTGACCTCGACAACGCTCCCGCTCATCTCAGCGGCATCAACTCCCTAGAAGTGCTCGAGGGTCCAGCCCAACTCAAGCTCGGTACGAAGTGGCGCGAAACGCGCACGTTCGCTGGCCGGGAGGCCACCGAAGTGATGTGGGTCACCGACTACGAGCAGGATGTGTCGTACACGGTTGACGCGCAATCACACGGTACGCACTACCAAAGCGTCTACCTGTTCATGCCCAGTCACGGCGGAACACGCCTCGAGTATCGCTTCACGATGACGCCGCTCACGTTCGGGGCGCGGCTCATGAGCGTTGTCGGTTTGCTGTTTCTTGGCGTCACCAAGAAAGCGTTAACTCAAGACCACCACGAGTTGAAAACGGTGTGCGAAGCCCAGGCCTAATCGCCTTGGGTGCGCGGGCTACTTCTTCTTAGCCTGCAACGCCGCTTCGTAGAGTTCACGCTTGCTCAACCCGGTCTGCTCGGCCACTTCAGTTGCCGCTTCTTTCAGTCGAGCGCCGTCGGCGACGAGCGAGAGTACGTAGGTGACCGCGGTCGGCAGATCGGATGTCGCGGGGGCCGCACCTTCGATCACGAGACAGATCTCGCCCCGGGCTCCATCTTTGAACTTCTCAGCGAGCTCAGCGGCGGTGCCGCGGGCGACCTCTTCGTACATCTTGGTGAGCTCGCGGCACACGACAGCGCGACGGTCATCGCCCAGCGCGGTGGCGAGGTCGGCGAGCGCCGCTGGTAAACGGTTGGGGCTCTCGAAGAACACCATCGTGCGTTCTTCGCGAGCAAGGCCACGGAAGTACGCGACCCGTCCCTTGCGGGGCAGGAAACCTTCGAAGCTGAAACGGTCGGTGGGCAATCCTGACACCGCGAGGGCGGTGAGCACGGCACTCGGCCCGGGCAGAGCGGTAACGGTGACTCCGGCGGCGGCGGCGGCCGCAACGAGTGGGAATCCCGGATCGCTGATGGCGGGCATCCCAGCGTCGCTGAGTACAAGAACATCGGCATCGCGGGCGAGCTCGACGATCTCGGTCGCCTTTTCCGACTCGTTGTGTTCGTGCAGCGGAATCAGTCGCGGGCGGTTCTCAATACCCAAAGCGCGCATGAGATGGATGGTCGTTCTCGTGTCTTCGCTCGCGATCACCTCGGCGTTCGTGAGTGCCTCAATGAGACGCTGAGAAGCGTCGCCCAGATTGCCGATGGGAGTCGCCGCAAGAATGATCACTCCCCCATTCTCCCACCCGCTCTCGCTGCGCGCGGCGCGGGCCCATTCGGGCACAATCTGAGGTGTGCAAAGCACCCCTGCTGAGGTCGTAGTGTTGCACTATGTCGACTCCCCCGCCCTTGAGAGGAACCCCTCTCGGCGCCGCCATGCTCGTGGTCTTTGGGCTCATCTTCCAAGACGTTGGTGCCTCGGTTGCCGTCTTGCTGTTCCCCGAGGTCGGGCCCGGCGGAATGGTGTCACTGCGACTCGTCTTCTCGGCCGCGATTCTGCTCGCGATCGCGCGCCCCAACCTGCGCGCCATCTCGAAGCGCGCGTGGCTTATGGCCCTCATTTTTGGTATTTCGCTCGGCGGCATGAACCTGTTGTTTTACGAAGCTCTCTCGCGCGTTGACCTGGGCGCTACCGTGACGATCGAGGTGCTGGGCCCTCTCGTTCTTTCCGTCATTGTTGCCCGCCGCGCCAGCGCGTGGCTGTGGGCAGTGCTCGCCTTCGCCGGCGTTGCCCTGCTGAGCCTCGGCAGTGTTGGCGCTCTCGACCCGGTCGGTGTTGCCTTCGCGCTTGCTGCAGCGGTGTCGTGGGCAGGCTACATTTTGGCGTCGCGCAAGACCGGGCAGGTGTTCGCCGGGTTGGATGGCCTTGCCATCGCCATGGCAATCGGCGCGATCATCAGCCTCCCCTTCGGCATCGCGCAAGCGGGTAGCACGCTGCTCGAGCCGTCAATCTTGGTGCGCGGCCTCGCGGTCGCTATCTGCTCCTCGGCGATTCCCTATGCCCTCGAACTCATCGCGCTGCGTCGCATTTCGGCCTCGGCCTTCTCGGTGCTGATGGCACTGGCTCCGGCCATCGCGACAGGCGCGGGATTCTTCGTGCTCGGCCAGAGCATCACGCTCATCCAGGGTGTCGGCATCGTGCTCGTGATCGCAGCCTCCATCGGGGCCGTGCGGGCGGCATCCCGCATCCCCGGCGCGCCTGGGGCGGGGCCAAACGCACTACTGCCCGAAGAGACTCCGCTGTAGAGCGAAGGTTCTCCGGGCAGTAAACGCGGCGAGCGCGGGTGTGAGGTGTAACCGGGCGCTAACGGGCAGTCGGTGCTGCGTCGCTGCTCACGTCATCCGGAGCCACGGGGTGAATCGGGTGGCTGCGCTCGAGCGCGGCTCCCTCTACGTCCACGCTCGGCAGGATGCGGTCGAGCCAGCGAGGCAACCACCACACCGACTTGCCGAACAGGTGCATCAGGGCCGGGACCAACATCATCCGCACGACAAAAGCGTCGAAGAGCACGCCTATGGCGAGGCCGAAGCCGAGCGGGCGAACGATCGCCAAGTGCGAAAAGACGAAGCCTCCGAAGACGGCAATCATGATGATGGCGGCCGCCGTGACAACGGCACGGCCACTGCGCAGCCCACTCATAACGGCGGCCTTGGCGGGCACCCCGTGAATGTACGCTTCGCGCATTCCCGAGACGAGGAAGAGCTGGTAGTCCATCGCGAGGCCGAACAGCACGCCCATGATGATGATCGGGGCAAAGTTCAGCAGCGGACCCGGGTCAGTGACGCCGAAGAGCGCGCCCAACCAACCCCACTGGTACACGGCAACCATCGCGCCGAAGGCCGCCAACAGCGACAGCACGTAGCCCGCGGTGGCGATGACCGGCACGAGAAGAGAGCGGAACACCAGAATCAGGATGATCAGCGACAGGCCAACGACAACCGCAAGGTACAGCGGCAGCACGTTAGCGAGGTTCTCGGAGATGTCGATGTTGCCACTGGCCGAGCCAGCAACGCCGAGCTCGATGTCCCCCGCTAGCGGCGAGCTATCGCGCAGCTCGTGAACGAGCTCGCCCGTCGACACGCTCGTGGGCCCCTCCACAGGAACGAGCTGGAACGCGAAGTAGTCCCGATCGGCAGCGACACCGATCGGAGCGACAGCTTCGACGTTGTCGAAGGCGAGTAGCTGGTCAACGAGGTCGGCTTGAGTTTCGAGCTCGTTTTCTTCGGAGACGCCGGTGGGAAGAGTCGCCGTGACAAGGAGGGTGCCGTTCTGGCCTGCCCCGAACTCTTCGGCGATCGTCGTGTAGGTGCGGTATTGCGTGGAATCTGCGGGTTCTGACGAGCCGTCGGGAAGCCCCAACCGCATCGACAGCGCGGGAATCGCCACGATCAACAGCCCGAGCGTTGCCACAATGAGCATGACTACCGCACGACTGGTGCGCATAGCGCGGGCCGGAGGAAGCACGTGCGACTCGTGGCCAATGTTGGCGCGCGCCTTGCGAGAAAGCACGCGCTTGCCGAGCAGGGCCAACAGGGCCGGAGTGAGGCTCACGGCGATCAGCACCGAGATGAGAACGCAGACAGCGCCGACGGTACCCATCACGCCAAGGAACGGGATGCCGCTCACATTGAGAGCGAGCAGCGCGACGAGAACCGTCGACCCGGCGAACAGCACGGCGTTACCCGAGGTTCCGTTAGCGAGACCGATCGACTCGTGGAGTTCCATGCCCGCCGCGAGTTGGCGACGGTGACGCTGCACGATGAAGAGCGTGTAGTCGATACCGACCGCGAGGCCGAGCATCACACCCAAAATCGGCGTCACGGAGGTCATGTCGACTACCCCCGAGAAGGCGAGCGAGCCTGCGACACCCACGCCGACACCGATGATTGACGACACGATCGGCAGCGTTGCCGGCAAGAACGAGCGGAACAGCACCAGCAGAACGACGCCAGCCAGCAGCACACCGATAATCTCACCCACACCTAGCAGGCCATCAGTGGAGAGCGTGAGCGTCGACGAATAATCGACCGTCACACCCTCGATGTCGACACTGTCCAGCTTTTCGGTGATCTCGCTCTTGGTCTCCGCCGAGAGGTCGAGAAGTTCGCTGTCGAAGGTGATGAGGCCGAGAGCCGTCGCACCATCGTCGGAGACGAAGCTGATGTTGGCGGCTGCATCCATGAGGCGCTCGCCAAAGCCGAGCTCACGCTCTTGCTTGCCGAGCTCGATGACGCCGTCTGCCCACGCTTCGTCTTGCACGCCCAGCTCGTCGAATACCGCGTCGAGCTGCGCCTGCTGAGCATCGAACTCGGCCTGAGAGAGTTCGTAGTAACCGCCAGCCTTCGCTTCGGCGATGGCGGCATCCAGTTGGATCTGCCCGTTCTCGTATTGCTCGAAAGCGGCCTCAAGCTGGTCGCGAGCCTCGACGAGTTGCGCGTTGGCCGCGTCGATCTGCTCGCGGCCGTCCACGAGCTGTTGCGCTTGCTCTTCACGCTGAGCGTCAGTCTCGAAGGGGTCGATGACCGCGCTGACATCGCTCTGCGAGGTGAGGTCGGCGAGAGCATCCGTGATCTCACTCTGTTGGGAGTCGCTCAGCGCGCTGCCATCTTCTGAGCTGAACACGACCGTGGCAGAGATTCCGCCCACGTTGCCGAGTTGTTCGGTTAGCTCATCGGCGACGCGCTCGGTTTCGGTGCCAGGAATGGTCATGGTCGACGAGAGGGTGCCGCCGAAGAGCGCGAAGGCTCCGCCAGCGAGGCCGAGAACGGCGATCCAGCTCACGATAAAGAGCCACGCGCGGCGAGCCGAGAGTCGGCCCAGTCGGTACAGGAGTTCAGCCATGCTGAAGAAAACCTCTCGTTGAGAACACAAAAACGAGCACTTCATCGGGCCTGCGCCAATCGTATTGCTAGTTGGCGAGTTTTCCAACAGTTGTCGGAAAACTCTCAACTTGGCCCTCGACATCTGCGACAATCAGAGAATGGATGCCCGAGTCGAACGCACGCGTCACAGCCTGCAGCAGGCACTCTTCGCCCTCACTCAAGAGCGCCCCTTCGACGAAGTCACCGTCGGTGATATTGCAGAACGGGCGGGAGTGAACCGCAGCAGCTTCTACCAGCACTACACCGATAAAGAGACGCTGCTGGCCTTCGCTATCGAATCCGCGGCAGCGGAAGCTAGCACCCAGTTAGCCGACCTCGACCCCGAGAGCGACGTCGCCCCACCCGCCCTCAGCGACTACCTCAGCCATATTGACGCCAACGCTGCCGTGTACTCCAGCGCTCTCGGCCCCCGAGGTTCGGCGCTCGTGGCCTTTCGCATGCGTGCTCGCCTCAAGCAGATCGTGCGCGACGGCATCGTCAACCACGGCACCGAGCAACTCGAAGGTGTGGCCCTCGAGATCGAAAGCGCCAGCGTCACCGGGGCAACGTTCGGAATTATCGAAGCGTGGCTTGCGATGGAACCGCGCCCGCCCGCCGAGACCGCTGTTAACTGGATCTGGCGAGCCTTCGGAACCCCCAGCGGGCGCGGGGATGGCGCAGGCACTGCTCCCTAGCCGCGCTCTACCGTGGTCCCCGCTGGGCGGCGCGCCGAAGCCTGCGATCCGGTCAGCAGCTCACGACTTCCCTCAGTAGCATTACGGGGTGAGCCAGACGAACCCGCGCGACTTCGACGCCATCCTGGCGAACAACTCTCCCGCGAGTTCGACTACGGATGCTGGAGCGGCTTCGGATGCGAATTCCGCACGTGCCACCGGCCACCACTACGCCACCGCCGTGGGTTCCCGCCTCGATGATTGGTGGGCGGCGAGAAGTCCGCTGACCCGCCGCTGGCTCGGGTGGGCCGGGCCGGTGATCGTGCTAGTGATCGCTGCGTTCACGCGACTGGTGGGCCTCGGGCATCCGTCGTCGCTGGTTTTTGATGAGACCTTCTATGTGAAGGATTCGTGGACGCTCGTGAACCTCGGCTACGAGGCGCAGTGGCCGGCCGAAGCGGATGCGCTCTTCAACAGCGGCAAGGTCAACATCTTTCTGAACGATCCCTCGTTCGTCGTGCATCCCCCGCTCGGCAAGTGGTTGATTGGTTTGGGCATGTTGCCGGGCGGCGGCGATGACCCGTTCGGCTGGCGCATCGCCACGGCCCTCGTCGGCATTCTCGCGGTAGTCGTGCTCATGCTGATCGCCAAGAAACTCTTCGGCTCCACGCTTCTCGCCACGCTGGCCGGGTTGCTGATGGCGATCGATGGCAACGCGATCGTCATGAGCCGCGTCGCCTTGCTCGACAACTTCGTCATGATCTTCGCTCTGCTCGGGGTTGGCGCCATGCTGCTCGATCGTGAGCATTCGGCCACCCGGCTGGCGCTGTGGATCAGTCGCCGTGGGCTTCGCGGTGCGAGCACCGAATGGGGCCCGGCGCTGTGGTGGCGACCGTGGCTTATGCTCGCCGCCGTCGCCTTCGGACTCGCTGCCGCCGTCAAGTGGAACGGTCTCTACTTCTTAGCGGCCTTCGCCGTTTACAGCCTGGTGGTGGATGCCCTCGCTCGCCGCCAGGCCGGCATCAGCTTCTGGGGCTCCGGCACTCTCTTCAAACAAGCCCCCGTGAGCTTCCTGCTGACCGTGCCGATTGCGCTGCTCGTGTACCTCAGCACGTGGACGGCCTGGTTTCTCAGCGACAACAGCTACGACCGATCGTGGGCCGACACTGACGGCAATGCGTGGACGGGTGTTCTCAGCTGGGTGCCCCTCGACATCCAGAGCCTGTGGCACTTTCAGTCGAGCGTGTACAACTATCACGTGGGCGAAACCCGACCACACCCCTACCAAGCGAACCCTCTGACGTGGCTGCTGCTCATCCGCCCCACGAGCATGTTCTACGAGAACCTCTCGCGCGGCGACGACGGCTGTCTCGCGGATGCCTGCGGCGCCTCCATCTCTGGAATCGCCAACCCGATCATCTGGTGGGCCGCCACCGCCGCCATGTTGTACCTCGTGTATCGCTTGGTTCGCTACCGCCAGTGGCAGACCGGCTTCATTCTGATGGGCGTCGCGGCCGGCTACTTACCGTGGCTGTTGTACCTGAACCGCACCGTCTTTCAGTTCTACACAATCGTGTTCGAGCCGTACCTGATTTTGGCGCTCGTGGCGGCGCTCGGGGTGATCCTCGGCAGCCGGGATGACGACCGCTATCGACGAACGAGCGGCCTCGGGGTCGTCGCGGTATTCATGGTCGTCGTGATCGCGGTCAGCGTGTTCTTCTGGCCGCTCTGGACCGGCCAGGTCATCGACTACGACCTGCTGCGCCTGCGCTGGTGGTTGCCGACCTGGATCTAGGCCAGCCGTTTCGTGGCGTTCTGTTACGTCACAAATCTTGAGTCGGCATCCGCTTGGGTAGCCTGTGGCTATGGCTGATCAGAGTGGTTCCGACCGCAACTATGGTTTTCGCACGCGCGCAATTCACGCGGGCAACATCCCCGATGCGACTACGGGCTCTCGCGCCCTGCCGATTTACCAGACGAGCGCGTACGTCTTTGATGACACCGCGGATGCCGCCGCCCGCTTCGCGCTGCAGAAGTACGGCAACATCTATTCCCGGCTTGCCAACCCGACGGTCGCGAGTTTCGAGGAACGAGTTGCGTCGCTCGAAGGCGGACTCGGTGCCGTTGCCACCGGCAGTGGGTTGAGCGCGCAGTTCATCACCTTCGCGTCGCTCGCCGGTGCCGGCGATCACATTGTGTCGAGCGCCAATCTCTATGGCGGTTCCATTACGCAGCTGGATGTCACGCTGCGTCGTTTTGGGGTGGAGACAACGTTCGTGCGCTCTGCCGACCCCGAAGACTATGCGGCGGCCATCACTGACAAGACCAAGCTGATTTTCGCGGAGACCATCGCGAACCCCTCGGGCGAGATTGCCGACATTGAGGGTCTGGCGGAGGTTGCTCATGCCCACAATCTGCCGCTCATCATTGACTCAACTGTCGCGACGCCGTACCTGAACCGCCCGATTGAGTGGGGCGCCGATGTCGTCACGCACTCGGCCACCAAGTTCTTGGGTGGCGCGGGCACAACCCTCGGCGGCGTGGTGGTGGAGAGCGGTCGCTTCGACTGGGCCACCGACCGTTTCCCCCTCTTCGATGAGCCGGTGCCCAGCTATGGCGGTCTCAACTGGAGCGGCAACTTTGGCGAATACGCCTTCCTCACTCGCTTGCGCGCAGAGCAGCTACGCGACGTCGGACCCGCCCTGTCGCCGCACTCGGCCTGGCTACTCGCGACCGGCGTCGAAACTCTTCCCTTTCGGATGCAAGCCCACGTCGACAACGCGCGCACCGTTGCCGAGTGGCTCGAAGCCGATTCGCGGGTCGAGACCGTGTACTGGGCGGGTCTGCCGGGGCATCCACATTTCGAGCGCGCGCAGAAGTACCTGCCGAAGGGCGCTGGCTCGGTGTTCTCGTTTGAGGTGCGTGGATCGGCAACACAGAACAGCCGCGCTGTCGGCCAAAAGTTCATCGAAAGTGTTGAGCTAGCCAGCCACCTCGCCAACATTGGTGATGCGAAAACGCTCGTGATTCATCCCGCGTCAACGACGCACGCGCAGCTCACCGAGCAGCAGCTCACCGATGCCGGCGTACTGCCCGGTGTCGTGCGCATCAGCGTGGGAATTGAAGACCCCGAAGACATCATCGCCGACCTCGATCAGGCGCTAACCGCAGCGACGAAGGGCTAAGGATGTCGACCGAAGAACTGCAGACCACCCAGCTCAGCAACGGGCTCACGTGCGATCTGCCCGCCAGCTCGCCGCTCGCCAAACTGCTCAAGTCGCAGCGAAGCTGGGTGGGGCCGGATGCCAAGAAGCGTGCCGCCATTCTGCGCGGTGCGAAGTCGATCGCGATCGTTGGGGCCTCCCCCAATCCCTCGCGTTCGAGCTATTTCGTGGGCACCTACCTGTTGCAGTCGACCGATTACCGCGTGTACTTCGTGAACCCCAACGCCGATACAATCCTCGGCGAGAAGGCGTATCCCGACCTGGCATCGCTGCCCGAAGTGCCCGACATTGTGGATGTCTTTCGCAAAGCCAGCGACATCCCCAGCGTGATCGACGATGTGCTCGCCATCGGCGCGAAGGCTGTGTGGGTGCAGCTCGGCATCTGGAACGAAGAAGCCGCCGTCTACGGCGAATCGCAGGGGCTCACCATCGTCATGGACCGTTGTCTTAAGGTCGAGCACGCACGCTTCAACGGTGGCCTCAACCTCATGGGCTTCGATACCGGGGTTATCTCGTCGCGTCGCGCGGGGCGCTAGGCGCGGTCGTTGCGTGGCGCTGGGCGCGGTCGTCGCCTTCGTTGCATGGCGCGCGCCAGTCGCTGCCGTAGCGCACCAGCAGTGCACTAACTTAGCCGTATGGCTGTAGCGCACACTCGACGGGCGCGTGCTGCACGACGCCGCAAACGTCGAGTTGACGCCGCCGACAACAACCTCACCGCTGAGCAGTGGGAAGAGCTCAAGCGCGAGTGGGGCGGCTGCGCGTATTGCACCGCCACCGACGCTGCGCTTCAGAAAGATTGCGTGCAGCCCATCTCGCGCGGCGGCAGCTACACCGTCGGCAACGTCGTTCCCGCCTGCGGCTCGTGCAACGCGAGCAAAAGCAACAGCGAAGTGACCTCCTGGATGCGTCGCAAACGCCTCGACGAGCGCGCCTTCCTCACGCAGTACGTGCACGTGCGGCAGGCGCTCGGAATTCTGTAGCTCACCCGCGTGACGTTGTCGACCGTTAGTTCGCGCCCAGCAATGCTCGCAGCGCAGGCGCATCAGTGAGCGGTAAGCGGCACACAAACTCTTCACACAGGTACGCCGTCGGTGCGCCGCCGGTCGCGGTGCGAGCAGCAAACAGCTCAAAACCGGATGCCGCAAAAGCGTCGGCCTGAGCCTGCGAGACCGCAACGCCAATGCCTCCAGCGCGGTGCAGCGTGCGGGCCAGACTCGTGAGCTCGCCGCCCGTTGCGGCGCTTCCGTCGGAGGTGCCGCCAGCCGCACCGGCTGCAGCGTCGGGGACAACAGCGTTCGCCCCATCCGCCGTCACGACGACGAGCTGGCGAAGCGGCGCACCGAGCTCCGACATGAGGGTGAGGGCGGTTCCGAACGAGATCGGTTGCTGGGCTGCGAGTTGGCCGACCAACTTCATGGAAGCCTCGGCGGCATCCCGGTACTGGGCATCGCCGGTGAGAGCGAAAAGGGTGTGAGCGGCGGCGGCCATGGCGCTGAGGCCGCTCGGGTGGGCTCCGTCACTGATGTCAGCTTCGGTCGACAGACCCTGCGCGGCGAGCACGGAGTCGCTGCCGCCGGGGAGGCCGAAGGGTGAGCTTCCTGAGCCTGCCGCGCCCGCGGCGAGCGCTCCGTCGACGAGGTCGCGGGCGGCGAGCGCGTAGCGAACCTCGCCGGTAGCGATCGAGAGTTCGAGCAGCCCTTGGGCGAGCATTCCGCTGTCTTCAAGGGTTGCGGCCGCGTCGGAGAGAATGCCGTCGATCGAGGTGCGCACGAGCCGCCCAACTGCTGCGTCCGAACCTCCACCGCCAACACCCACGTGCTCAGCCAGCAGAAAGTCAGCGGCACCGCGGGCCAGCGCGATCCACTCGGCGTTGCCATAACGAGCGCCTGCCAAGGCGAGCGCTTCGATGGCGAGACCGTTCCAGCCGGTGAGGATCTTGTCGTCGCGGGGCGGGGCTTCGACGCGGGCGCGGCTCGCGGCATCCAACGAATAGTAGAAGCCTTCGACACGTTTGCCGTCCACCGTGCTCTCGGAGTCGAGACCTGATGCGAATGCTCCTGAGGGCAGCAACAATTGGTCGCGTAAGAACTCGGCGACGCCCGTCGCGATCTCAGCCGAGTCGGCGAGCGCATACGCGGCAAGCAGTTGGGCGTTGTCGTAGAGCATGCGTTCGTAGTGCGGGTCGGTCCAGTCGGCCTGGGTGGAGTAACGGAAGAAGCCGCCATCTACCGGGTCGCGCAGGGCGGATGCCGCCATCGCCGTGAGCGTGCGGTCAGCGAGCCCGGCTGCCTCGGGCGAGTGTTCGGCGGAGCGGGCGCCGCGATCGAGAAGGAACCGCAGCACCGGCGTGACCGGAAATTTGGGGGCGTCGCCGAATCCGCCATGGTCAAGATCTTCGGCGGCAGCGAGCGCATCGATTACGGGCGCGAAGTCGGCGACGAGCTCACTCTCGACGGCACGACTCTGGGCAAGCGCTTGGGCAATCGCAGCCCCGCTGGTCTCCACTTGCTCACGCCGCGCCGTCCACGCCTCCGTCACCGATTCGAGCACTTGCCGGAATGCCGGATGCTGCCCCACAGCGGTCGGCGGCCAGTAGGTGCCGGCAAAGAATGCTCGCCCCGCGGGCGTAACGAACACGTTGAGCGGCCAGCCCAGGTTGGGCGTGAAGGCGGATGCCGCCGCCAGATAGGTGGAGTCCACTTCGGCGTGCTCTTCGCGGTCGACTTTAATCGCCACGAAGTTCTCGTTGAGGTAGCCGGCCAGCACGGAGTCACTGAAGGATTCGCGCGCCATCACGTGACACCAGTGGCACGTGGAGTAGCCGATGGAGACGAGCACAGGCACATCGCGGCGTTCCGCTTCGGCAAAAGCTTCGGCAGACCACTCCCACCAGTCCACCGGATTGGTGGCGTGTGATCTCAGGTACGGGCTCGCAGCAGTTTCCAGACGATTGGGCATAGTCTCAGAGTATGTCGAAGTTGACCGTGACCTACATTGGCGGCCCCACCGCGTTGCTCGAATATGCGGGATTACGCATCGTGACTGATCCCACATTCGATGCCCCGCAGCTTTACCCCGACGAGGGCGGTGTGCCGCTCACGAAGACGGCGGGTCCGGCGCTGAGCCGAGCGGATGTTGGCACTGTCGACCTCGTGTTGCTGTCGCATCACGAACACCAAGACAACCTCGACTACGAGGGACTCGAACTTCTCGCCACTGGTGTGCTGACGATCAGCACCATGAAGGCGGGCTCAGACCTCTTCGGCGGCGGCGTTGTCGGTCTCGACTCGTGGGAATCCCGTGAAGTCGGTGCCGTGACCGTCACCGCTGTGCCGGCCCTGCATGGTCCTCCCGGTTCTGAGGCCCGGCTCGGCCCGGTCACCGGATTCGTACTGCAGGCCGAGGGCGAACCCACCATCTACGTCAGCGGCGACAACGCGTCCCTGCCACTCGTGCAGCAAATTGCCGACCGCTTTCCCGACATCAGCATCGCCGTACTCTTCGCTGGTGCTGCCCGCATCTCCGCGGTCAACGGGCCTCTCACGTTAACTTCAGCGGATGCCGCAGAAGCCGCCCGCATTGTGGGCGCCACCCATGTGGTCGGCCTCCACACCGAAGGCTGGGAACACTTCACCGAAACCCGTGCCGACCTCGAAGCTGCGTTCGCGGGGACCGGGTTGCTCGTGGAGACGCCGCCCGGGGTTGCGGTGGAGGTAGGGCCTTCGCCGGTCGAATAACGACGTCCCGTTTAACTCGTCACGGGAGCCCTCGCTACATGCCCAAGAAGACAAACACAACGCCGGCCAGGAGAGACAGCATCCCCAACGCTCCCCAGACCACCGCGAAGACAACTGATATCCGGTGCCACCTACGGTCGGGCATCCGGCGCGCAAACCAAGTCCAACCCAATTTCTCGAAACGCTTGCGACTCTTGCGCGCGTAAGTTTCTCGTTGGGTCCAGGTGTATGTGGCAGCAAACAGCAACAACATGCCGAGAAATAGAAACCCTTGGGCATTAGTTGCCGGGATCGGAGCCCCTGAACCTGACGCTAGTAGTTCCATGACCATCCGATTCCAGGGAAACACCCCCGATGAGAAATATACTCACTATTCGCACGTCGAGACCCCCCCCAGCCGATGAGCGTCTTCAGTGAATGAGCGAGATCACTGCGATCTCGTCGGGCCCACGTCGATAGATTCCGGCGTCGTACTCGTCTGAAGGGTTGATGTGCTTGCCATCCTCGGGCTCCAGCAGCTCTCGGCGCTTCGTCGAGTTCGCGGTGATGTCGCTCACGTCTCGATCGCGCTGGAGAAGCACCCGCTTCACGCCAGGTCGCTCCACAAATTCGGAGAGCGCGCGGCCGTTGCTATAGCCCAACGAGGTATCGAACTCCCAGCGAAGGCCACTCTCGTCGACGAGTGCCATGGCCATCATCCGCACCTTAGGTGGAGATTTCTGCCCGCGTTTGCTCATGTTGCCTCCTGCGCTCGAGTCTAGCGACGAGCGATCTCGGCAGCGATCGTGGACAGCCCAGCGAGCGGGAGCATCCGAAATTACCTGACCTTACCAAAATATGTTTTCCAAGCTATATTTAGAAGCAAGAAGGGCGGTGATCACTATGGCGAATGCATCCACGTTGATCCGGGCAGCCCGAAAAAGTCGTCGCCTAACCCAAAAGCAGCTCGCTTCCCGCTCATCGATCGATCAGGGCAGCGTTTCCCGCTCAGAACGAGGGCGCGATGCAAGCTTCGACACGATTGACCGCCTCCTAGCTGGAGCGGGGCACCGGTTGTATTCCGCCCCCACTCGCCGGGACGACGCAGCAACCGCCGCCACCGAAATCCGTCACCAGCTCGCTGCCGGCGACAAAGACAGGGCGCTTCGGGCCTTGCTGCAGCTCAACGACAACCTTGTGGCCGAGCACGGACTGGTTCGCGGAGTCCTTGGGCTTGCCGAGCCCGAGTCGACTCGCGACCCGGTGTGGGATGCCGCACTAGCAGCGCTTGTAGCGTGGCGACTCGCAGACGAGGGCATTCCTCTGCCGCAGTGGGTTGATCTCCCCAACCGGTTCCTCAGCAAACACCGAGCTCTTGACGTGGATCCCGCAGACCCTGTTGCTCCCCTCGCAGATGTCCCCGCCGAGTTCTCTAAACGCGGCGTTCTTGCGTGGCGTGACACGTTCGAGAGCGTGTAATCGTGGCAACCACTCTCGACAGGGATGACATCATCACCGGATTGCGTGAACTCATTGCGGAGCTACGCGCGGAGGGCGAAGTGGCAGGAATCCGGTTGGTTGGCGGAGCCGCCCTCTCGTTGCGCTATTTCGACCGCGGGACCACCCAAGATCTCGATTCACTGCACGTTCGCCCGGGGAGTGATGCTGCGGTCGCCTCCGCCGCCGCCCGCGTTGCGCAACGCCACGATTGGGACCCCACTTGGCTCAATTTTGAAGTCACCAAAGTGGATGCTCTGCCGACCCTCGGCCGCGCTGTTGAATGGGACACGATCTATGATCGCGACGACATCGTGATTCAGGTCGCATCCAAAGAGGCACTCTTGGCGATGAAACTGCGCGCCAACCGCCCCGGTCGCGACACCCGCGACATCCGACTACTCCTGAGCTTGTGCGAGATCAGCTCCCTCGAGGACGCTGACGAGTTGTACGAGGATTTCTACCCGGGTGACAGCCTCGACCCCCGAGCGATATCAATGGTGACCGCGATACTTGCCGATGGAAAAAGCGATACCCCCGTGCAACCAAAGCCGATCAACTTCTAGAGCTACTCCAGCGTTGTCTCCGTTAATCTGAACGCTCGCTCGACACCTTCGAACCTTGTGACACTAAGTGCCCCGGTTGGCCTCTTACCGAAACGTTTGCGGGATTTCTCGCAGTGTCGAAAAATCACCTTTGAACACGTCGAGCTCAGATAGCTCACCGAACTGATCCACGTTCAATGTGGCGGAAACCCACATACCGTCAACATCAAAGAAGGTTACCTCCGCTACTTGATCCTCGAAACGTCGTTCGAGCGAAGGAGGGCCGATCGCCAAGCTGCCCATACCCCCATCGTTCATTGGTGCAACGATCAGCTCAGAGAGGGTGACAAGCGAACCCGAGAACCGCGGGGCTCGTTCGACCAAAGCACGCAAAAGCCGCAGCTCTGCCTCGGTCGGGGATCGATAGCTTTCCGGCGAAGGACTAACAAACTTTGATTGAGTTGCGGCGGCCTGCGAGGATCGCATCCGCGACCAGAAGCCGAACCACACGACACCAACAACGGCAAAGGTGATCGGCAGCCACGTGGGGAACGTGGTGCCGAGGGACTCGCTCATAAACCAGGTCGAGAGCAGTGCGGCTGCCAGCAGGAAGGTGCTCGAGCCCAATGCCATCGTGGTGCTGTTGAGACGGTCGCCGGTGCTGAGGATGGCACGGAGGCCAAGCCCTACAGCGACCGACACCAGCCCTACGATGCTTCCGCCGATGATCCCGAAGAATAGCGATGCAGGCAGGAACCTCGTGAATGACTCAGTTCCCCAGTACTCGCTGAGGAGGGCAAGCGCAAAAACCGCCCCAGCGACTGCTCCGAACAGCGATCCGTAGAGCGCAACGACCCACGGGCCTACGTTGAGCGTTCGTCGGATTCCGCGGATCATTCACTCAATGTAGCGGCAGCAGGCTCCAGAGCGAAGCATCCGGAGGCGCGAATCACCGCCGTCCTCACTGGCGTACTTATGCAGGCTGCTCGAAACGAGCCCACGGGCCGTCCGCGGCGACGCGTGAGGCAATGTGAGGTTGGTGGCCATCGCTTTCCCACCCCGAGGGATGCTGAATGGGTACATCAATCGCGAGCACGTGGAACAACTCGCGGCGGGCAACATTCTGAAGGTGCGCCGGAGCCCACTCGATGTCGAGGTCGCGAACGGTTGCGACTCCGAAGGCGTCTTGGGCTACAAAAACTTCGTCTTCGCCATCGGGGCCTCCGCCCGCAATGCTGATCTCCCACATGCGCTCAGCTCGGGGAAAGAGCTTGACCAGATTGGAAAAGACGTACTGCCCTCGATACTCACCGGCGCGACAGACGCCCACCGTAGGAAGCAATGGAATAGAAAAATCCACCCGATCTCTATCACTCACGGGAACGAACGTCGACGTGTCAGAGTCGGCCGCCGGAACCGTTCGACGCCGGAACACCCGCCGACATGATTCATCGACCGAGAGCGAGAGAGGGAGCGGTATCGAGCCATCGCCAGTGTCGATGACAACAGACGGCAGCCGGAACAGTCGCGATGTTCGAGCACTCCAGTGGCCAGAAAAGTACGCCAACGCAGCGTTGACATACTTCTCCAGATACTCGCGAGCATCATCATTAGTGGCTAAGTCATCCGCTACAACATGCGCCAGCCTGCCCGGGATCTCCAACTGGAACCAACCGCCCATCCCCACGGAAACGATCGCGTACTCATCGCGGTTCGACAGCGAGGTGAGCTGGAGAAAAGTCTCATCGTGCGGGTGCACTCCCCCAATACCGACCTCGGCGTGGACGCCGTCAGTCGATGCCGCCAGCTCTTTGAGGAACGTGAGGAGAGAAGTCCGGTCCATGCTGCCTCTTTCGTGGGGGCGCTATTGAGCCGGAAGTTCTCGAGCGTCGTGCAATTCGACATCGCCGTTCGCAGACACGACTTCAAGAAGCACGCGCCAGTCGCCGCCGTTGCGTTCTATAACGGCTGGCCGCCCCTGGGTCATGTCAAGCACATCATCTTCAGTGAGGGTGACACCGTATTCGTCAGCAGCCCAGCCCTGCACTGCGGTGGTGTATTCCGCGAACGCCGCTGAATGACGTTCCTCGAAGCTTTCTGCCGCAGCCACGAGGCCAAGCGCGCTTGCCGCTCCCGCAGCAACGGCCAGCACGGTGAGCGCGAAAGCACGAAGTCGAAACTTGCGGCCGGGGCCAGCGAACCAGTACAGCACCGCGATCACAGCGATGCCAAAAGTCGCTATCGCACCCAGAAACGGAACAAACGCCCACCCCTCAGTGGGGCTCTGATAGAGACCGGGGTTTGTCATGACTCTGGTCCTCGCCGCTCGATGTGTTTTGTAGCACCCGGATGAAATAAACCGAGCAACACTCTGTGAGCGTCTAGCGTACCAGCGCCTCAACGACAGAGGCCGGCATCCACACACCGAAGTGAGTAGGGATGCCGGCCCCTGTGCGAAGCGCGAAGCGAGCTTTAGAAAGTAGCCTCGTCGGGATTCGTGCCCACGCGCTGGTCACGGTCGATCGCGTCTATAGAAGCCATCTCATCCGCCGACAGTTCAAACCCGAAGACGTCGAAGTTTTGAGCCATACGCTCGCGCGAGTTCGACTTCGGGAACACGATGATGCCGCTCTGCAGGTGCCAACGGATCGCAACCTGAGCCGGTGAAACACCGTGTGCTTCGGCGGCAGTCTGCAGTGCCGTCTCGCTGAACAGGTCGTACTTACCCTGACCCAGCGGGCCCCACGCCTCAGTGTGGATGCCAAGTTCGGCACCATAGGCGCGCAGCTCGCGCTGAGCGAAAGCGGGGTGAAGTTCGATCTGGTTCACTGCGGGAACCGTTTCACTGCCCGCGAGAATCTTCTCGAGGTGCGGGCGGTGGAAGTTGCTGACACCAATCGAGCGCGTCTTACCTTCAGCCTTGATGTCTTCCATCGTGAGCCACGTCTCGAGGTAGCGGTCGAGGTCGGGGCGAGGCCAGTGGATGAGGTACAGATCCACATAGTCAAGGCCCAGCTTTTCGAGGCTGAGATCCATGGCATCGCGAGCAGAGTCTGTGCCCTGGTCGCTGTTCCACAGCTTCGTCGTGATGAAGATTTCTTCACGCGGGATGCCCGAGGCCTTGATGGCGTTGCCAACGCCCTGCTCGTTGCCGTAGATCATGGCGGTGTCGAGGTGGCGGTAGCCAACCTCGAGCGCGTCGGTGACGATGCGCTCGGTTTCTGCGGGGTCAACCTTGAAGACTCCGAACCCGAGCTGCGGGATGGAATTGCCGTCGTTGAGTTCAATCTGGGGAACAGTCATTTCCCCATCTTGCCACTCACGACTGACGATTCCACCCGCGCGGCTCAAGCTCCTAGCGAACGTGCAAACTTCTAGCCGATGTGGCGCTCGTCCACTCCCGAATACGCAGCGAGGGGGCGGATGAGGGCGTTCGAAGCAGCCTGCTCCATGATGTGAGCGGTCCAGCCGGTGATTCGCGCCGCGACGAACAGCGGCGTGAACATGTCGGTGTCGAAGCCCATGAGGTTGTAGGCCGGGCCACTCGGGTAGTCGAGGTTCGGCTTGATGTTCTTGCGGCTCGTCATGGCCGTTTCGAGGGTTTCGTAGAGTTCCATCATGTCGGGGCGGTCATACTCAGCAATAAGAGTTTCGAGCGCTGCTTTCATGGTGGGCACTCGCGAGTCACCGTTCTTGTAGACGCGGTGACCGAAGCCCATGATCTTGCGCTTCTCGGCGAGTGCTGTCTCGAGCCATGTCTCGGCGTTTGCGGCGGTGCCGATCTCGTCGAAGACGTGCATGACGGCCTCATTCGCGCCACCGTGCAACTGGCCCTTGAGCGCACCAATTGCTGCCGTAACCGCGCTGTAGAGGTCACTCAGCGTGCTCGTGACGACACGGGCGGTGAAGGTCGAGGCGTTGAAGGAGTGCTCGGCGTACAGAATCATCGACACATCGAATGCGTTGACGACAACGAGGTCAGGCACCTCACCGAAGGTCATATGCAAGAAGTTGGCCGAATAGCTGAGGTCGTCACGCGGCTCCACGAGCTCCTGGTCGCGACGGCGGCGCTGGTCGTAGGCAATGATCGCCGGCAGCTTCGCCAAGAGGGTCAGCGAGCGCTGCTGATTGAGTTCTTCGTCGATCATGCTGGCGGGGTCGGTGAGGGTGTCGTCAATGGCACCGATCACGCTGACGGCGCTGCGCACGACATCCATCGGATGCGCGGTGAGCGGCAACTCGTCGATCACACGCTTGGTGTGCGCGTCGAGGTGACGCTGCGCACGCTCGGAGGCTTGGAATGCCTCCAGCTGCTCGCCGTTCGGCAACTCACCGTGCCACAGCAGGTAGGCAACCTCTTCGAAGGTGCACTTCTCGGCCAGCTCTTGCACGGGGTAACCGCGGTAGAGCAGCGAGTTCGTTTCGGGGTTCACCTTAGAAATCGCGGTGGTGTCTGCGATGACCCCGGCTAGGCCCTTGCGGATCTCATTTTCGGGGGTTCCGTTTGAGTCAGTCATGTTGCTCCTCGGTTGTGTCTATCGAGTCAAGAGTGGTGAAAACAGTCAGCTAAAAGTGGTTATCGAGAGTGAAGTTGAACACCGACGAATCGAAAGAGTTGTAGCTCTCGTAGTCGAGGAGTTCGTAGAGGCGGGCCCTCGTCTGCATCTCACCAACAACAGACTGCTGAGTACCGTCGGCGTTGATCGCATCGAGGGTGCGCTCTGCAGCACCCATGGCACTACGCAACAGGGTTACGGGATAAATAACAATGTTTACGCCGATATTGCTCAATTGTGTTGTTGTAAAAAGTTCGCTCTTTCCGAACTCTGTCATATTCGCGAGGATCGGAACATCCACGGCATTGCGCATCGCCTCAAACTCACCAAGGTCTTTCATCGCCTCAGGGAAGATCGCGTCGGCACCCGCATCAACGAGCTGCTTGGCGCGGTCCATCGCAGCATCCAAACCATCAACGGCACGGATGTCGGTGCGAGCCATGATCAACAGGTTCGGATCGCGGCGCGCGTCGACTGCCGCACGGATGCGCTTGAGGGCAGTATCCGTGTCGACAACCGCTTTGCCATCGAGATGTCCACAGCGCTTCGGGTTGACCTGATCCTCGATGTGGAGCCCGGAGACTCCGGCATCTTCGAGGGTCTGCACGGTGCGAGCCACGTTCATGGGCTCGCCGAAACCGGTGTCGGCGTCAACGAGCGACGGGAGGTCGGTCATCCGCGAAATCTGCTGCGAACGACCAGCTACCTCGGTGAGAGTCGTCAGACCGATGTCGGGCAACCCCAGATCGGCGCTGATGACAGCGCCCGAAATGTAGACGCCGTCAAAGCCCTTGTCTTGGATCAGGCGAGCACTCAGCGGGTTGAACGCACCGGGCACGCGCAGCAGTTCGCCGCTCGCGAGTCGCTCGCGAAACTGGGCACGCTTGGTTGCTGGATCGGTGGAGGCGTACAACATTAGAAGATTCCTTTGGCGGTGATGGCGGGAAAGTTGCCGCGCACGGTCAGCTCTCCGAGTTCGGATGCCTTCAGCTCGGGCAAGCGTTCGGCGGCAGCCAAGAAGCGTTCGATTTCGTCACTCGCGAGCACGCCATCCGCGAGGGTGCGGAACTTGGAGACGTACTGAGCGCGAGCGAAGGGGCGAGCACCGAGCGGGTGAGCATCCGCGACGGCGATTTCTTCAACAATGCGGCTACCGTCGGTCAATTCGATCTCGACGCGACCACCAAATGCCTTCTCGGCGGGGTCGATCGAGTGGTAGCGACGTGTCCACTCGGCGTCTTCTTCTGTGGTCACGCGCTTCCACAGCGCCACCGTGTCTGGGCGGTTGGCGCGCTCAGGCGCGTAGCTGCGCACGTGGTGCCATTCCTTATCTTGCAGAGCAACAGTAAAGATGTACGGAATGGAGTGGTCGAGCGTTTCGCGGCTCGCGTTGGGGTCGTACTTTTGCGGGTCGTTGGCTCCGGAACCGATCACGTAATGCGTGTGGTGGCTCGTGTGCAGCACGATGCGGTTGATGTTCTCTTCAACCAGTTCAGGATGCTCGCGCCCGAGCTTGCGGGCGAGGTCGATCCACGCCTGCGCCTGATACTCGGCCGAGTGCTCCTTCGTGTACGAGTCGAGGATCGCGGTGCGCGGCTCCCCCAGCTCAGGCAGCGGAACTTCGTAGTGCGCGTCTGGACCGTCGAGCATCCACGCAATTACGCCGTCTTCACCTTCATAAATCGGGGTGGGGCTGGTCTGGCCGCGCATGGCACGGTCGACGGCTTCGACGGCCATCTTGCCGGCGAAAGCGGGAGCGTGTGCCTTCCACGTTGAGATCTCACCCTTGCGCGACTGGCGCGTGGCGGTGGTCGTGTGGAGCGCCTGGCCGACAGCCTGGAAGATTGTTTCGGTGTCGAGACCGAGGAGGGTTCCGATGCCAGCGGCGGCGCTCGGGCCGAGGTGGGCAACGTGGTCGATCTTGTGCTTGTGCAGGCAGATCGCCTTCACGAGGTCGATCTGAATCTCGTAGCCGGTGACGATGCCGCGCAGTAGATCGGCACCCGTGCGGCCAGCGTGCTGAGCCACGGCCAAGATCGGCGGAATGTTGTCACCGGGGTGCGAGTAGTCGGCGGCCAAGAAAGTGTCGTGGTAGTCGAGCTCGCGCACGGCAACGCCGTTCGCCCAAGCTGCCCACTCCGGGCTGACGCGCTCGTCGGAGCCAAACACGGTAGCTCCTGGCGTGTACGGGTGGCGCTCGGCCTGCGCCCGAGCAGCAACAACCGGCGCCCGGGTGAGGGATGCGGTGGCAACAGCAGCGTTGTCAATCACACGGTTGATGACCATGTCGGTCACGGCATCCGTGGGTTCGAGCTGTTCTGCAGCTATGGCTGCGATCTTGTGGGCGAGTTGGTCTTCGCGAGCGAGGTTCTCGTCGCTGCGGTAAACGCGGAGGGCGTGGTCTTTCA
This sequence comes from Salinibacterium amurskyense, assembly GCF_002797685.1. GTDB lineage: Bacteria > Actinomycetota > Actinomycetes > Actinomycetales > Microbacteriaceae > Rhodoglobus > Rhodoglobus amurskyensis. The sequence continues at coordinate 332,595 of NZ_PGFH01000002.1, read as the reverse complement.
CAGTGGAGCCTTTCAATTGGCGGCGCGCAGCGGAGAATCTGCGGCCATGGCTAATGCGCTCGTGAGCGCGTGATGGAGGTGAACATGAGTGGCGTGCGCGGCAAGCTCAGCGTCGCGAGCGACGATGGCTTGCACGATAAGAAGGTGTTCACGAGCGGCTGCGGCAAGTCGCTCGGGGTTGTCTTTGGCGAGGCGACGCACGCGCACGAGATGGGTGCGTAGCGAGTTCAGCGCGCCCGTGAGGTAGTCGTTGGCGACCGCATCGTCCACGGCGCTATCGAAACGGCGCACGAGATCGAAGTATGCACTGCGGTCGCTATCGTCGCGCGCCAACAGCTGGGGCACGGCCTCGAACTCGCGCTCGAGATCGGCAAAAGTGCTGCCGGTGTGGTGCTCGGCAGCCAAGCGCACGGCCTTCACTTCGAGGGCCTTGCGCACGTCAAAGAGTTCGCGGATGTTGTCGACCGACACGTCGGTGACCACAAGTCCCCGACCGGATTGGCTTGCCACCAGCCCATCCGTCATGAGCCGCGACAGCGCCTCGCGCAGCGGGGTGCGGGAGACCCCGAGCCGCGCCGCTTGCTCGACTTCGCCCAGAATCGTGCCGGGAGCGAGCCGCCATTCAACGATGTCGTCGCGCAGCGCTTGGTAGGCGCGATCGCTAGCTCTGAGTGGTGTTGCCATGCGCACCTCCTGAGCCAGCGGACCCAGCGCAAGGGCGAGAGACCCCAAAACGCGAGTTTGTATACAAGAACTTCAGTCTAGGCTCGATCTAGAAGAAATCAAGCCAAATTCTCGGTGAAATGTATACAGATCAGCGCAGTGCACGAGCCTCGAGGTAAGCGGCGAATGCTTCCCGGCTCGTTTTGCTCGGGGTGAAGCCGAAGGTGTTCTTGAGCGCAGTGTTGTCGAGCACGGGCCGATACAGCAGAAAGTTGACCTGAGCAGGCTTGTGGGGCGTGAGCTTGAGGGCGTGGCCAATGCCCAACGCCACAGTGAACAACCACGGCGGAATCACAAACATCTTCTTGCCGAGCGCGCTCGCGATCTCCGCGACCGTCATCTTGCCGTTTCCCGCGACGTTGAAAATCCCGGCCGGGCCACCACTGGCGGCACGCACCATGACCTCGACAACGTCATCCACCCAGACGAACACAAACGGGCTGTCTGAGCCAGCGAGCTTCAGCACACGTCGGGTCTCCCACAATGCCGTGATCTGATTGTCGACCGCCGGGCCCAAGATGGTGCCGATACGAAACACTGTCTGCGTCAGTTGCGGTGCCGTTTCGCGCAACTCGGCCAGCATCTCTTCGACCATGCGCTTGTGACGGCTATATGGAAAGTCATCATTGCCACGAATGGGGTCGCTCTCAACAATCCACTCAGCATTATTCGGGTGGTAACCGTAAGCCGCACCACTCGACGACACGACCACGCGCGAGACTCCAGCCGCAACGCAGGCGTCGAACACGGCGCGCGAACCCTCAACGTCGACCGCAAATTCTTGAGTGACCGTGGTGCTCTTGCCCGGGTTCACGATGGAAGCCAGATGAACGACGGTGTCGATCTCGTGGCGACGCAACAGCTCGGGCAGGTCAGGGGCATCCGTCACGTCAACGCGTTCGTACAGCACCCCCGGCAGTCGCACGCCAGGGCTGGGAGCTCGAATATCGGCGCTGACCACGCATTCAATCGCGTCGGATGCAGCCAACCCTGCCACTACCGAGGTGCCCAAGAATCCGGTGCCACCCGTCACAAGAACTCGACTCACGCGTGTGCCTCCGCTTCGTTTGCTGAGCTACCGGAATTCGGCCCCGAGCTGTCTGTGGCACCCCGTGCCTTGCGGCGACCCCACCAGGTCGCCAGTGCGAGCCCGGCGATGATGTCCCAGATACCCCACCATCCCGCAACAACGGCCATTCCGCCAAGTCCCCCAAAGAAGGTGAACACCAATCCCAACCCCAGCCCCGCATTGCGAATTCCCACTTCAAAGGTCACCGCTTTGGCTTCGTAGAGCGCCAGACCTCCAAGACGCGCACTGGCGTAACCAAGGCCGAGCGCAACGGCGTCGTGCAAGAAGACAGCCAGCAAGACAACGCCAACGTAGGAAATGAAGAATGCGAAGTTACCGGCAAGCGCCGCGATGATGAACCCCAGCAGTGCCAGCAGGCTGATCCATTTCACGGTGGGCTGCACCTTCTTGGCGAATGCCGGCCAGCGGTTCTTGATCGCGAAACCGAGCACGAACGGCAGCCCAATAATCAGAACGATCTCCAGCAGCATCTGCCAACCGTTGAGACTGACATTTTCAAGGATCGCGGATGCTGTGGGGTGCCAGCCTCCCCACAGCGACAGGTTCACCGGCAACATGACGATGTAAATCACGTTGGTGACCGCCGTCATCGAGACCGAGAGAGCAACGTTGCCCCGCGCTCGATAGGTGAGAACCTGGGAAATATTTCCCGGCGGACAACACGCAACCAGAATCATCCCGAGCGCAATAGAGGGCCCGACCTGCAGCAGTAGCGTGAGTCCGAATGTGACGGCGGGCAAGAGCACGAGCTGAGCAACAAGGGAGATCGCGAAGGCGCGGGGAGCTTTCAATACCGCTCGAAAGTCGTCGATGCTCGTATCGAGGGCGATGCCGAACATGATGAGGCCGAGCACAATGCTCAGCGCGATGAGCGAGCCCGGACTGAAGTTGAGCAGCGCATCATCGATGGTCATGACTGTTCCTTAATGTCGCGTGCCTTACGGGTAAGGGCCTCACGAGCGCGCCGCACTGCGCGCCGATAGGCATCCTTATTGACGTAGTACGACATGCGTTCCAGCGCCAAATACTTGTAGCCGCCGGTGAGATCGGGCCACGGTTGTTCAACCTGCGCGCGAAAGTGCGCCGCAGCCCGGGGAGCTTCGTCTTGAGCGGCGAGGTAGGCCGCGAGCAGTTCCGCTTGTTCGTACCGGCCCTGCCACCCAATGCCACTGGCCTCAATCATTCCCATGACATAAAGACCATTGAAGCTGGGCGGGAAAATGTTGAGATAGAGCTCGGGGGCGAGGGAAGACCAATTAAGGTGCTCACGGTCAACAAAGGGGTAGTCCAAGGAGTAACCGGTAGCCAAGACAATGAGGTCGTAATCGGCTTCCGTGCCGTCGGTGAAGTGCACGGTATTGCCCTCGAAGCGCTCCGGCGCGGGCACCACTCGCAGGTCGCCCTGGCCGAGGTGCCCCAGCACTAGCGTGTTCACGATGGGGTGCGACTCATAGATCTTGTAGTCCGCGGGCGGAAAACCGAACTTCACCGGGTCACCCGTAAAGGCCTTCAGCACGCGCGTGTCGATGAACTGCTTAATCTTCGCCGGCAGCGGTCGGCCCTGGTTCAGGGTGTCCGCTGGTTTGCCGAACAGGTAGCGCGGCACGAAGTAGTACCCCCGCCGCACACTCAGGTCAATGCTGTTGGCGTGGTGCACCGCATCCACCGCAATATCGCAGCCGCTGTTGCCTGCGCCCACAACCAGCACCCGCTTGCCCGCAAAGATGCGAGCTTTCTTGTACTCACTCGAATGAATGATCTGACCAGCAAATTCTCCCTCAAACTGCGGGATGCTGGGGTGAGCCAAAGTGCCGTTAGCCAAGATCACGCCGTCGAATCGTTTCGTTCGCGGCACATAGCCGCGCGTCACGCTCGTGACATCCCAGCCGCCATCGTCGGTGGGCTCGAGCCGTTCTACCGTGGTGTTGAAGAGAAAGTTCTCACCCAGATCGAAGCGATCGCTGTACGCCCGAAAGTACTTGCGCAGTTCACGATGGCTTGGGTAGTCGGCAGTCGACTGCATCGGCAGTTCGCGAAACTCGGTCGTCGTGCGCGAGGAAATGAGGTGCGCAGATTCGTACATTGTGCTGCGCGGGTTATCGATGTTCCAGAGGCCTCCGACGTCGGCCGCGGACTCGAATCCGACGTACGCAATGCCTGCCTTATCGAGTGCGCGGGCAGCAGCAAGTCCTGAAGGACCAGCGCCAATGATGGCGATGGTGCGAGGCATCCATTCCTCCCCCGGGTGAACAACGTTATTCAAGGCGTTTCCGCAGCTTACTAGACCGCTTTTGGCGAGTAGACCAATTAGTCGTCCCGTAGCATTTTCTTGCAAAGACTAGGCCCAGTACTAATACTGGGCGTGCAAGATACCCGACGGCGATTACCCGAAAATCGCCGATCTTGCACAAGGGGACCTAACCATCATGCCCAAAAATCCTATGGTTGCGCCTGCCCGGCGTCGCCAATGGGGCGCTGAATCACGCCTCGAACCGCTGCCCACCGTTCATCCCGCGCCGAGCGATCGCACCATCGCGCTCGCTCGCCTAGCGATTGTCGCCACCGTTGTCTTTTGGCTGACGTACGTGATCTATACGATCCTGCGTCAGTTCATCAACAACGGCACCGAGAGCTTCCGCTTCACGGCAGAAGCAGTGTCGTACCTGATCGTGGTGACGTTCTTGACGTTCTCCGCGCTCATGTACTTGATTGCACGCCACGGCGCCTACCAGCGCTTCCGGGCGCACGCTCGAGTGCCGCGTGCCGAACTCGACCGCCACTTTGCTGACAATCAGGGTTCCATCACCGTGCTGGTCCCCAGCTACAGCGAAGAGCCGGATGTCGTTCGCGCCACTCTCTGGTCAGCCTGTCTCCAGGAGTACCCGAGCCTCAGCGTGGTGCTCTTGCTCGACGACCCGCCCTTCCCCAGCGATCCGGATGCCGCAGCACAGCTGTCGAAGTCACGGTTGCTGACAGAACAGATCCAGTCTGAGCTCGCAGTACCGCGTGCACGCTTTATCGGGGCGCTCTCGGCCTTCGAGCAGCGTCTCGAGCAGAAGCGCCCCCTGGGGCTCTCCGAGGTCAACGATCTTGCCGACGAGTATCGCTGGGCCGCCATTTGGCTTCAGACCAAGGCCGAGAACGAACAGCGCATCGATCACGTCGATGAGTTTTTCGTATCGCAGGTTCTGTTGGGGCTTGCGGACGAGTTGCAGCTCACCGCGGATGCTCTGGGCGCAGCCCTCAACGAGCGCATGGTTCCGCCGGCAGCACGACTGCACGAGCTCTACCGCCGTCTCTCGCGCACCTTCGACGCCACGCTCTCGACATTCGAACGCAAGCTTTACGCCTCGGTCTCGCACGAAGCGAATAAGGCGATGAACCTCAACGCGTACATCGGCCTCATGGGCGGCAACTACCGCCCCGAAGAGACTCCCGATGGAACGGTGTTGCGCCCCGTCGCACGCGCCGAAGCTGGCGACCTCTCTATTCCCGATTCGGAATACCTCCTCACGCTCGACGCCGACTCGCTGCTGCTGCGCGATTACTGCCTGCGCCTCGTCTATCTGCTCGAGCAAAAAGACAACGCTCGCGTTGCCGTAACGCAGACGCCGTATTCCTCCTTTCGCGGAGCAAGCACGCGCATCGAGCGTCTTGCCGGAGCCACGACCGACCTGCAGCACATCCTTCATCAGGGCAAGTCCTACTACGGTGCAACCTTCTGGGTGGGCGCCAACGCCGTCATCCGCAAGGCAGCTCTGGATGACATTGTCGAGACCGAAACCGAGGGCGGCTTCACCGTCAAGCGCTTCGTTCAAGACCGCACGGTCATCGAAGACACCGAATCGAGCATCGACCTGGGTGCCCACGGTTGGACGCTCGTGAACTACCCCGAGCGCCTCAGCTACAGCGCGACTCCGCCCGACTTCGGCTCGCTCGTTGTTCAGCGTCGCCGCTGGGCGAACGGTGGATTGCTGATCATGCCGAAGCTGCTGCGCCAAATGCGCGAGCGTCGCGCTCGGGGCGAAACGGTGCAGTGGACCGAGTTCTTCTTACGCGTGAACTACATGACCTCGATCGCGTGGGCCAGCTTCGGCCTCGTGTTCCTGCTCGCATACCCCTACGACAGCCGTCTGCTCAGCCCGGTTGTGCTGCTTGCCGCTGTTCCCTACTTCTTGTCGATGGGAGCCGACCTGCGCTACTGCGGGTACAAGTTCACTGACATCTTCCGAATCTACGGCTTCAACCTGATTCTGTTGCCCGTGAACCTTGCCGGTGTCATCAAGTCCATTGAACAGGCCATTACGAGCAAGAAGATTCCGTTCGCGCGCACGCCCAAGGTGCGCAACCGCACGGCGACCCCGCTGCTCTACGTAATCTCGCCCCTCATCATCATCGGTTTCTCGGCCTTCACGTTCTGGCGTGACCTCAACGCCGAGAACTGGGGCAACGCCGCCTTCGCCGCGTTCAACACGGTTCTCGCCGGCCTCGCGCTCGTCTCCTACATCGGCATTTGGAACACCGTGGTCGACATCTGGCTGGGTGTCACACGCCCGCTTTTCGTCGAGCGTGGCCCCAAGAAATCGAAGAAGAAAGAGAGCACCGCCCCCGAGCCGACAACGCTCGACTGGCGCTCGATCCTGTACTACGGCGACGACAGCGGAGTGCACTCCAAGGTGCGCGACTCCATTGTTTTCGCCGAAATGCTCCCGCCCGTTGACGAAGCAAGAGAGGTGCGATCATGAGTTCCGCAACCCACCGACTCTCCTTCTGGCGACTAGTTATCGCTGCGATCGTAGCGATCGCTGTCGCCTCCGGAGGCATGTTTGCCTACCAAGCCTGGGCATCCACCCAGGCCGCTCCGGCACCCGACCCGTGGTTCGCCGCGTATGTCGATGTCACGGCTACGCCCAGCTACGAGTTCGAATCTGCGACAAGCGAGAGCGGCAAAGAGGTCATGCTGTCCTTCATCGTTGCCGCTACCGATGATGCCTGCACCCCCACGTGGGGCACTGCCTACACAATGGATGAGGCTGCCGTTTCGCTCGACCTTGACCGCCGCATCGCTCGCCTGCAGCAGCAGGGCGGCGACGTCGCTGTCTCCTTCGGCGGGCTCCTCAACGACGAACTAGCGACCGGATGCACCGATCACGACGCTCTCGTCGCCGCCTACAATTCCGTGCTCGACCGCTACGCCTCCACGACGATCGACCTCGATATCGAGGGCGAGAACCTCAGCGACACCGCTGCCGGTGAACGTCGCGCGGCCGCCATCGCGAGCCTGCAGCAGTCGCGTCGTGCCGCTGGCGACGACCTCGCGGTCTGGCTCACGCTCCCCGCTGCCACCTTCGGCCTCACCGAGGATGGCACGACCGCCGTCGCGCAGATGCTCGATGCCGGAGTCGACGTATCAGGCGTCAACATCATGACGATGAACTTCGGCCAGAGTCTTGCCGATGGAGAAACGAGCGGAGAAGCATCCATTCGTTCGCTTCAGGAGACGCACCGCCAGCTCGGTGTGCTCTACGAACAAGCCGGTATTGAGCTCACGGATGCCACGCTCTGGACCAAGCTCGGTGCTACCCCGATGATCGGCCAGAACGATGTCGAGGCTGAGGTCTTCACCATGAAAGACGCCGTTACGCTCAATGAATTCGCGCTTGAGAAGGGCGCAGGGCGCATGTCGATGTGGTCGCTCAACCGCGACACGACGTGTGGCCCCAACTATGCCGACGTCACGCGCGTCTCCGACTCGTGCAGCGGCGTAGCGCAGGGCGACCTGTTCTTCGCCGATGTTCTTGCCGAGGGCTTCGATGGTCACGTCGCGAGTTCAGCCAAGACCATCACGACAGAGGAACCCGCCGACCCGTCGGACTTCGTGGATGACCCGGCAACGAGCCCGTATCCGATCTGGAAAGAAGACGCCAGCTACCTCGCCGGCACCAAGATCGTCTGGCACCGCAGCGTGTATCAGGCCAAGTGGTGGACGCGGGGCGACTTGCCTGACAACCCCGTGCTCAACGCGTGGGAAACCCCGTGGACGCTCGTCGGGCCCGTGCTCGAAGGCGAGTCGCCGGTGGAAGTGCCGACATTGCCCGAGGGCACCTACCCGAACTGGGATGGCACGTCGATTTATGAGGAAGACGACCGTGTGCTCTTCGACGGAGTCCCCTACGAAGCCAAATGGTGGACCCAGGGCGACAGCCCTGCGGCGTTCTCTTCTGACCCCGACGGCTCGCCGTGGGTTCCCCTCACCTCAGACGACATCAAGGCAATCGCCGACACCACCACGAGTGACGAGTCGACGACATTAGCTCCAGCCAGCACGGAACACTAGATTTCCTGTTCCTTGCCCGGTTGGTCACGGGAAGCAGACGGCGGGAATCGGGTTCCCGCCGTCTGCTGAAGTTCCGTATTAGGAGAAGAGCGCTTCCCGCTCACTGCGGCGGCGACGCTGTTCCTCAGGGTCTGGCAGCGGAACGGCTGCGATAAGGCGTTGCGTATATTCCTCTTGGGGATTACGCAGCACTTGATCGCGCGTGCCCTGCTCGACGATCTTTCCGCGGTGCATCACAGCGATGCGGTCGGCAAGAATGTCGATGACGGCCAGGTCGTGGGTCACAAAGAGGCAGGCGAAGCCCAGTTCCTTTTGAAGCTCTTGAAAGAGTTCGAGCACCTTGGCCTGCACCGAGACGTCGAGCGCCGAAGTAGGCTCGTCGGCCACGAGTAGCTTGGGGCTGAGCGCGAGCGCACGGGCGATTCCGACGCGCTGACGCTGACCACCCGAAAGCTCGTGCGGGTAACGGTTACGCATGTGGGCCGAGAGCTGCACGCGGTCGAGCAACAAGCTCACGCGGGCTTCCTCGTCTTTGCGACTGAAGCCGCCACCAAGGCGCATCGGCTCTCCGATGCTCTCGCCGATCGGCATCCGGGGGTTCAAAGAAGAACCCGGGTCTTGAAAGACGATGCCGATGTCACGACGTACGGCGCGCAAGTTGGCCTTGTTGATGCCGACCATATTGGTGCCAACGATGTCGAGCGTGCCTTCCACTGCGGGAAGCAGGCCGACAACCGCGCGACCGATCGTGGTCTTACCCGAGCCGGACTCCCCCACCAAGCCGAGCACTTCACCCTGACGAATCGTGAGGTTGATGTCATCTGCAGCGCGGAATGCGGGAACCCGGCCACGCTTGGGGTATTCGATGGCGACGTTGGTCATCGTCACGACGACCTCACGATCATCCTTCGAGGCGGATGCTTCGCCGGCTTCACCGAGGTGAGGAACCGCTGCGAGCAGTGCCTGAGTGTACGGATGCGTGGCTCCGGCGAACAGCGAGTCTGCTGTTCCCGTCTCCACAACTTCGCCGTCCTTCATGACCATGACGCGGTCGGCGAGGTCGGCAACGACACCCATGTCGTGGGTGATGAGGATGATCGCGCTGTCGAGCTTGGAGCGCAAGTGATGCAGCAGTTCCAAGATCTCAGCCTGCACGGTCACGTCGAGCGCCGTCGTCGGCTCATCAGCGATGAGCACGCGAGGGTCGCACGAGATCGACTGAGCGATCATGGCACGCTGGCGCTGACCTCCCGACAACTGGTGCGGGTACGAGTCGAAAGCCTTTTGCGGGTCGGGAAGCTCCACCATCGCGAGCAGTTCAAGGGCGCGCTTTTTGGCATCCACCCGCAGCATGCCGGCGTTGTGCACTTGAAGCGCCTCCACGATCTGGAACCCGATCGTGTACACGGGGTTCAGCGCCGTCATGGGCTCTTGGAAGATCACGGCGATACCGGCACCGCGCAATTGGCGCAGACGGTGCAGGGATGCTCCGACCAGTTCTTCACCGGCCAGCTTCACGCTGCCCGAGATACGTCCGTTCTCTGGCAGAAGTCCGAGCAGCCCCATTGCGCTCGTGCTCTTACCCGACCCCGATTCGCCCACGATGGCGAGCACTTCGCCACCCTGCAGCGTGTAGCTCACGTTTTTGGCGGCGGTAACCCACTCGCCCTCGACCCAAAAGTCGACACCGAGGTCAGTGACCTCGATCGCGGGAACCTTCGCGGTTGTCTCGGTAGTAGCTGATTCAGTCATCAGGAGTCTCGCCTTTCACCCTGGATGCGTGGCTCTCGTGGGAACATGGTTCCGTGTCGCCAAACTTCACCCTGCACTCGCGATTCGGGCGCGTACTTTCGATTGTTGTCATTGCTGCCTTCGCAGCGGGACTTCTTGTCACAGCTTTTCAAGGCCGGTGGCTGGATGCTCTGCAGGTCGCGCCCGTCTTCGGACTGCTCGGCCTGCTCACGTGGGGCATGTTCTGGCGCCCCAATGTTCGCGTCACGGCGTCGGGTGTCACCCTGCGCAACGTACTGCGCACCATCGAGGTCGCGTGGCCCGCGAGATTCGCCGCATCGATACCAAGTACGCGCTCACTCTGGAGACCGCGCATGGCACGGTCACCGCGTGGGCCGCCCCCGCTCCGGGCCGTCATGCCGTGTTCAGCGCTGTGCGCCAAGACGGCAAGAACCTTCCCGAATCGAGCTACCTTGCGGGCACGGTGCGACCCGGCGACCTCATCACGTCGGATTCCGGACAGGCTGCATACGTCATCCGTAAGCACTGGGAGCAGTTGCGCGATGCTGGACATCTGGATGACGCCACGAGCGAGTTCACGAAGTTGCGAGTCGCGTGGCACTGGCGCACCATCGCGGCTCTCGTGGCACTGACTCTGCTCAGCATGCTCACGACGTTCGGCTAGCTGCGCCCCACTCATTTGTTGGACGTTCCGTCGCCGGGACGTGCGCCGGGAATGTACGCCTTGAAGAAGTTGCCAATCTCGGAACCCAGGCTGCGCTGACGAGGAACACGCTTCTGGCGAGGGTCGAACGCGTCGCGCAGTCCATCACCGATGAAGTTGATGCACAGCGCGATCACCACGATGAACAGACCTGGCCACCAGAACAGCCACGGGCGCGTCTTGAACGCTTCGTTGTATTCACTGATGATCTGACCGAGCGAAATATCCGGAGCCGTAATTCCGAAACCGAGGAAGCTCAGTGAGGTCTCGAGCAGAATCACCGCGCTCATCAGCAGCGTTGCGCTCACGACGATCACGCCGACTGTGTTGGGCAGGATGTGGCGGAAGATGATGCGGAAGTCGCTGGCACCAGCCACCCGGGCTGCGTCCACGAACTCGCGTTCGCGCAGGCTCAGGAACTCGGCGCGCACGAGTCGTGCCATTCCGGTCCACGCAATGAGCCCGATCATGACGGCCAGCAGGAACGCGTCGCCACCGATCGTCTGGCCGAGAACGGCACCGAGGATGAGCAGCGGCACGATGATGATCACGTCGGTAAGACGCATGATGACCTGGTCAACCCACCCGCGGTAGTACCCCGCGAGAGCGCCGAGAACGACACCGATAACGGTCGAGATGATTCCCACGATGAAGACGACGTTGAGCGACTGCTGCATGCCGCGCATCACGCGAGCAAAGACGTCTTTACCGGTGTTGTCTTGACCAAAGGGGTGCTCGCCAAAGCTGAACGGCCACCACGTAAAGGTGGGGGCGCCACCGGGGAGCATGATGTCGTAGCGCTCCCACCAGGTGTAACCCCACCACCCGGGGATGCGGAATCCGTCGACGATGAGGCGGGTGCCGCTGGGGTCCGGCGTGAGCTTTCCGGTGCCGCCGATCACGGTGCCCACCGAGGTGAACGCGAGCAGTACGAGGAAGAGCAACACGAACACGGAGACAACAGCACCGCGGTGCTGCAGGAAGCGGCGGCGCACGATAGCGCCCTGGCTGAGACCTACCGTGGCACGCTGTTCGATGCTGAGTTCTTGGCCCGACGACTGTTCGTCGACTACGGGCTTCTTGTCGGTCATGATCAGCTCACCCGAATTCTGGGGTCAAGGGCCGAGTACAAGAGGTCGGCAATAACGTTGAAGATAACGGCGAGAATGCCCGTAACGAGGAAGAAGCCCATCACGAGGTTCACGTCGATGCGGTGAAGCCCCTCGTTGAAGAGGGAGCCCATCGCCTGCCAGGCGAAGACTCTTTCTGTGATCACGGCACCACCGATCACCGCCCCGAAGTCGAGCGCGATGATGGTCGCAATCGGGATCATGGCGTTGCGGAAGGCGTGACGCATCACGACGGTTCGTTCGCCGAGACCCTTGGCGCGAGCAGTGCGCACGTAGTCCTGGTTCATCACGTCGAGCAGACTGGCGCGAGCGTAGCGCGTGTAGGCCGCCAACGAGATGATCATGAGCGCGATTGTGGGCAGCAGCATGTGGGTCAGTGAGTCGAGCATGTTCAGCCACGTGTCATCCACGCGGCGGATGGCGGGAGTCGAAGCACCGATCGTCGCGATCACACCGTTGCTGAGCGGGATGCGCGCAACATACTCGTCCCAGCGGATGAACATCTGGTCGAGCACGAGCGGAAGCACGCCCAAGCCACCGACGATGGCGGCGGTCCGAGCAACGACGGCCTTGCCGTCACCGCCGACGAAGAACCCGACGAGCAGGCCGAGCCCCACCAAGATGGCGAGCACGAGCAGCACCGTCCACGGGCTGTTGACGTAGTAGAAGAGGAACTGGAACGGCCAGCTCAAGATGACAGTGAGAACGACGATGATGCCCACCGCGAGCAGAGCACGACGGTTGTGGAAACCGGTAGAGGTGAAGAGCACGACGGCAGCCGTCGCCACCGACATCAGGGCGATTCCGACGAAACCAATGGAGGGGCTCTCAAACCAACGAGTGACATCCAGAAGGATGAGCAATGCGGCAATTCCGCCGCCAACGCTCACAAAAGAAATAACCCTGGTTCGCAATTCGCCGCCGACGATCGATGAGGCGATGAAGCCCATCACGACACCGATGATGAGTATCGACCACCACGGTATGACGGGGTTGCCAAGGAACGAGTTGAACTGAATGGCGCCGAACTCTTTGAGGAGCACCGCGACCCAGAAAATGGGCAGCGAGTAAAAGACGAAGGTGAGGAATGTGACGACGTAGTCGTAACCGCTGTACTGACGAAGAGCGGTGGTCATTCCGATGGCGACACCGATCACGATCGCGAGGATCGTTGCGGCGAGCACCAGTTGAAGCGTGGAGCCGAGGGCTCCACCGATGGCTTCGATCACGGGCTGCTGGCCGCGGGCGACGGAGATGCCGAGGTCGCACTGACCGATGAAGCAGGCCCCGACTCCTCCGAGCCAGGAGAAGTAGCGAAGCACGGGAGGCTGATCGAGATTGAGCAGCCCACTCAAGTACGCGATTTGGTCTTGAGCGCTGGGATCTCGACTACCTCGAAGTTCTCGAAGCGGATCACCGGAATTGGCGGTTAGTACATAGACGATGAATGAGGCCACAAGTAGAACTAAAAGAGTGGCCACAAGGCGCCTGGCGACAAAGGTCAGCACCGGAGATCCTCATTTCGGGGGCATGCAAAACAGAACAAAAACAGCGCCGTTGAACGGCATTACGACGTGCACGCAAGTGGGCCGGACTAGGAGCCCGGCCCACTCGTGAGCGCTACCGAGTAATTACTCGGAGTCGGTCGGTGCCCACTCCCAGAAGTTCCAGAAGTAGGTCGGCGACAGCGGACTCGGGTCCACGTTCGTTACTGAGTTGTTCCAGACGGTGATTCCGGGGAACTGGAAGATGGTGACGCCGTAAGCGTCTTCCCACACCAGCTTCTCGACCTCAACCTGGATCTCGGTCTGGACGGCGGGGTCCAGCTCGGTCTCGAGGTCCTTGAGGAGTCCGTCTACCTCGGTGTTGGAGTATCCACCGAAGTTGCTGGGCTGGCCGGTACCGAGGTACTGGTCAGAACCGGTGAGCGCGAGGCTCGTCGACTGCCAAGCGAAGATAACCGCGTCGTGCGGGTTAATCGGCAGTGCTTCCTTGTCGGTAAAGGCCCACGTGGGCTCCGAGTCGTCAACAACCGTGAAGCCGGCGAGTGCAGCCGACTGCTGGATGAACTCGAACTCTGATGCACGACGGACGTTGCCCTCGGGGTACCAGAACTTGACCTCAACTGGAGTGGTCACTCCGGCATCGGCGAGCAGCTGCTTGGCGCCTTCGATGTCAACCTCGGCGTAGTCAGCCGAACCGTTGGTCGAAGCGATCTCGTCATATCCGGGAGCGCCAGGAATCTGAAGGATCGAGTCACGCAGTCCAGCGTTGGGGTTGAGCGGGCTGATCAGCTTCTCGAGGATCTCCTGACGAGGAACAACCTTGAGGAATGCCTGACGAACAGCCTTAGCCGTCTCTTCGTCTCCGCCGTACGTGGCAGCGTCGAAGGGACCACCGTTGTTGAACGTGAGGTCGATGTGCTCGTACGTTGCCTCATCGGCAGTCACGTAGTCGGCGTTGCCCAGTCCCTTGACGAGCTCAAGCACGTCAGGAGTCGGCTGGCCAGCAGCGATTTGAACGTCACCGTTCTCGATGGCCTGAACCTGAGCGGTCGAGTCCTCGATCTGACGAACGATGATGCGTTCGTACTTTGGCGAGGGGCCCCACGTGTAGAGCTCGTTCGCCTTGAGCGCGACGTACTCGTTTTCTACGAGCTCGTCGAGAACGTAGGCACCACTCGAGAGAGCAACGAGGTCGCTTTCGGGAGTGTTCGGCGCCTGGTAGGCGTCGTTCCATGCCTTGGCAACCGGGGTCAGCCAGTCGACGTCGTCGTTCTGAACTGCCTCAACGAAAGCTTCTTTAGCTTCCTCAGGGTCTTCGATCTCGGGGTACGCGAGCGAAACAACACCGTGAGCGGCAACACCGAGGTCGAACTGGATCTCCCAGTCAACGTAGGCCTTGTCGTACACGATCGTGATGCTCTTGTCGTCGATCTCCGGCAGAGCCGAAGCGAGGTCACCACGCGGGTTGGCGTGAGTGAAGAGCGGAGCGCCCTCGGCATCCTCAACACCGGCGAAGATGGTGGTCCACGCGAGCAGCAAGTCAGCGGAGTCGATGGGGGTTCCATCAGACCAGGTGACGTTGTCGTTGATCGTGTACTTGACCGTCAGCGGGTCGTCGCTGGTCTTCTCGAACGTACCGAAATCGGTGTTACGCACGAGAGCAGGTTCGCTGTTGTAGTAGAAGAACCCAGAGTTCATCATGTACAACACAACGGCGTTAGCGGTGTTGTTACCCGCTGCGCTGCTTTGGTTGAAGTTATCGATCAGGTCATTCCACGCCACCGTGATTTCGGTGTCGGCAATAACTTCTGATTCATACGGCGGAGTACACCCTGTTAGGGCGAGTGCTCCAGCCGCGAGCACAGCTATGGCAGCTGAGACGCGCTTCTTCTTCATCTTTCCTCCAGTAGAAAGGTGGTCGAAGGGACGGCGTAGACCAATCCCATGGCCGCCATTACACCGTATTGCTGAACGTCAGGGCAATAGAAACTGACGATTCGCACAATTCGCAACAAGAACGACACATTCCTGCGCGGATAACTGTGTCTACCCCACAGGGAGGGTGGTGCGCGGATGAGCGGAGGGTGAGAGCCCACAGCAATTGTGGGCTGCAGAGGTGTTGCACAGACTTAACACGACGATCAGCCTCCCGGGAGAGCATCCAACTTAGACTTGACGCCAGCGAAGCCCACACCGGCCGTCACTGTTGCCGCTGGACAACAGATAAGGAGTGCGCTCATGTCGCCCGAAAACGCCCCGATCACGATCTCAATCGAACGCACTGTCGACCCAGCGCGCATCGCCGAAGCCACCGCCTGGATGCAAACCGGCATCAACCTTGCCACCAGTTATCCTGGCTTTCTTGGCTCGGGTTGGGTGCGCGCCGGCACCAACAGCACCACGTGGCACATGCTGTACCGATTTGCGGATGACGCAGCACTCTTGCACTGGGAACAATCCCCCGAACGTGCGTGGTGGCTGCAGAGCGGCAGCGGGTTTGTGCACGATCAGCGCACCGAGCGCCGCACCGGAATCGAGGGCTGGTTCGACGAGCCCACCGAAATCACGGTGGAGCACGCCGGCCTCGTTTCGCCCGTGCCCGCCGCTCCCCCACGCTGGAAGCAAGCCGTGACCATCTGGCTGGGGTTCTTCCCCCTCAACCTTCTGTTCACGCTGCTCGTGACGCTGCTCGTTCCCGGCTGGGATGCGCTACCGATCGTCGTGCGCGTGCTGCTCACCACGCTCTGTCTCACGCCAGTCATGACCTACGTACTGCTCCCCGGAGTGACCCGGATGCTGCGGCGCTGGTTGACGCCGACGCCCTAGCTGGAGCGCCGAGATCGCACACCGCAGGGCGCACACCGCGTAAGCTGAAGGGCTATGTCTGCCTCCGAAGTTCACTCCGCCAGCACCGCAGCCGCGCTGCCCGCTGACGTTGTAGTGACGTACCCGCCCGAGCTGCCCGTCAGCCAGCGCAAAGACGACATTCTGGCGGCCATCCGCGACAACCAAGTTGTGATCATCGCGGGCGCGACCGGTAGCGGAAAAACCACCCAGCTACCCAAGATTCTGCTGGAACTGGGTAAGACATCCATTGGGCACACGCAGCCGCGACGGATCGCCGCGCGCACCGTGGCCGAGCGCATCGCCGAAGAGCTCGGCACCGAGATGGGTGACCTCGTCGGTTACCAAGTGCGCTTCACCGACCGCGTCGGCAAGAACACTCGCGTGAAGCTCATGACCGACGGTATTTTGCTGAACGAGATCCACCGCGACCGCGACCTCAAAAAGTACGACGCGATCATCATCGATGAGGCGCACGAACGCAGCCTCACCGTGGACTTTCTCCTCGGCTACCTGAAGCAACTTCGCGCCCGGCGCCCCGATCTCAGCATCATCATCACGAGTGCCACGATCGACCCCGAAAGCTTCTCCAAACACTTCGACAACGCACCGATCATTGAGGTGTCTGGCCGCACCTATCCGGTCGAGATTCGCTACCGTCCCCTGGTTGCTGAAGAACTGGAAGCGGAAGACGCTGAAGAAGAGGCCGCCAACCGCGCCGACCGCGACTACCTGCAGGGCATCAACGACGCTCTCGACGAACTCGCCCGCGAAAGTGACGGCGACGTGCTCGTCTTCCTCTCGGGCGAAACCGAGATTCGGGATGCCGAAGAAGCAATTCGCGGCCGCATCAGCGGTGGCGGGCTGCACGAAGGCACCGAGGTGCTGCCGCTTTACGGTCGCCTGAGCGCTGCCGAACAACACCGTGTATTCGAGTCACGCCGCACTCCCGGCACGCGACGCCGGATCGTGCTGGCCACCAACGTGGCCGAAACCAGTTTGACTGTGCCCGGCATCCGCTACGTCATCGATGCGGGAACCGCGCGCATCAGCCGCTACAGCACGCGCGCCAAAATTCAACGTCTCCCGATCGAAGCGATCAGCCAGGCCAGCGCCAACCAGCGTTCAGGGCGTTCCGGGCGAACGAGCAACGGTATTGCGATTCGCCTCTACTCCGAAGAGGACTTCAATTCGCGGCCCGAGTTCATGGAACCCGAGATTCTGCGCACCAACCTGGCCGCGGTCATCCTGCAGATGGTGTCGCTCGGGCTCGGCAACATCGCCGAGTTCCCCTTCTTGCAGCCACCCGATTCGCGCGGCATCAAAGACGGTCTTGACCTGCTGACCGAGCTCGGCGCCGTAGAGAACACCGCCGGCATCCGCAGCACGAAAACATCGTCGAGCATGAACGGTCCCCGTGCGGGAGCGAGCGCCGCGAAGGATGCCGCCCCGCGCATCACCCGCATCGGCAAGCAGCTCACACAGTTGCCTATCGACCCGCGCCTCGCCCGCATGGTGATCGAATCGAAGCAGCACGGTACAACGCGCGAAGTCATGGCGATCGTCGCCGCGCTCAGCATTCAAGACCCCCGCGAGCGCCCCCTCGATAAGCGCCCGCAAGCCGACCAGCAACACGCCCGCTTCATCGACCCCACAAGCGACTTTCTCACCCTGCTTAACCTTTGGAACTATCTGGAAGAGAAGCAGAAGGAACTCTCGGGCAACCAGTTCCGACGCCTATGCAAGAACGAGTACCTCAACTATTTGCGCGTGCGCGAATGGCACGACGTGTACCGCCAGTTGAGCCGGATGGCCAAGCCGCTTGGGCTGGTTATTGGCGACGCGCACTCGAACCCTGACGGCATCCACCGCTCACTGTTGGCTGGCCTGCTCAGCCACATTGGGCTCAAGGATGTCGCGAAGCGCGACTACATTGGCGCGCGTCAGACCCGCTTTGTCATCTTCCCCGGCTCGGCCCTCGCCAAGAAACAGCCCAACGCCATCATGAGCGCCGAACTGGTGGAGACGAGCAGGCTCTTCGCGCGCACAAACGGCGCGATTGACCCGGTGTGGGCCGAGAAGCTCGCCGGGGACCTCGTGAAGCGAAGCTATTCCGAACCGCACTGGGAGAAGAAACAGGGCGCTGCGGTCGCGTTCGAACGCGTGACGCTCTACGGCGTAACGCTTGCCGCTCGCCGGCGCATCCAGTTCTCGCGCGTTGATTTGCCCGCCGCTCGCGAGCTGTTCATTCGTCACGCTCTCGTGGAGGGCGAAGACGATCTCACCAAGCGCGACAAGCGCGTGTGGGGCTTCGATGCCTCCAACCGCGCGCTGCGCCGAGACCTCGAACAGCTCGAAGAACGCAGCCGCCGTCGCGACATCTTGCACGACGACGAAACGATCTTCGAGTTCTACGACAAACGCATCCCCGCCACCGTCGCCTCGGTTCGCGACTTTGAGGGCTGGTGGAAAAAGGCGCGCCACGACGCCCCCGACCTGCTCACGCTCACCACCAACGATCTGCTCGAGAACGCGGATGACGCTGAAGTCGACGAGACCGCCTTTCCCACCACCTGGGTGCGCGGCGATCAGACGCTGAGCCTGACCTACCGCTTCGAGCCCGGAACCGACGATGACGGTGTCACCATTGCCGTGCCCCTCCCGCTGCTCGCTGGACTGCGCCCCGAAGGCTTCGACTGGCAAGTACCGGGGTTGCGCGAAGAACTTGTCACCGCGCTCATCAAGTCACTGCCGAAACCGATCCGCCGCAACGTCGTGCCCGCCGCCGACTGGGCTCGCCGCCTGCTCGAGGACGCTCCGGCCGATCCAGCCGCTGCCGCCCTCAACGATGGCCCCGGCATCACTGACTATCTCGCCAAAGAAATCGCTCGCCTGACCTATGTGAAGGTGGCGGCATCCGACTTCGATCTCGAGCGAGTACCCGCGCATCTCAAGGTCACCTTCGCGGTGATCAACGAGCGCGGCAAGAAGGTCGGCGCCAACAAGTCGCTGCGCAGCCTTCAGGCAAGCCTGAAGCCCGCCGCCCGCGAGAGTGTGGCGCGTGCCGTTGAAGGCGCCGCTGGGCGATCACCCGAGCGTTCGGTAAACACTCTCGAACGTTCCGGCATCACCGCGTGGGACTTCGGGCAGCTCGACCGCTCTCGCGACACGAAGCACGGCGGCAACACCATTCGGGCCTACCCCGCGCTCGTGGATGACGGCGACTCGGTCTCCCTTCGCCTCATGTCGACCCCGCACGATCAGGCCATCGCCCACCAAGGTGGTGTGCGTCGCCTGCTGCTGTTGGCGATTCCCTCGCCGCTCGGGTACATCAACGAACATCTCACGGGCAACGAAAAACTCGTGCTCGCGCAGAGCCCGTACCGCTCGACCAATGCCCTCTTCGATGACTGCCTGCGCGCCTGCGTCGACTCCGTCATGGGCGACCGCGAGGTGTTCGAGCAGACCGAGTTCGAGGCGCTGCGCAACGAAATTTCGGCAGGGCTCGTCGACTCGCTCTTTGCGACTGTCTCGCTCGTGGCATCCATTGTGTCGGGGGTGCGATTGGCCGATAAGGCGATTCGTGCCGCGACAAGCATGCATCTGATCGCGCCTCTCGGGGATGCGCGCGAACAGCTCGATGCCCTCGTCTATCCCGGGTTCGTTTCGGCGACCGGGCTCACCCAACTGCGGCGCTTGCCCGTCTACCTCAAGGGCATCGAACACCGCGTCACGAAGCTCACTGAGAACCCCGGTCGAGACCGCGGGTGGATGTCCGAAGTCGAGTTGGCAACCCGCCGATACAAGGACGCGGGCGGCACGCTACCGCTGGAGCAGCATCCCGAACCACAGATCGCTCGGGCCCGCTGGATGCTCGAAGAACTGCGCTTGAGCCTCTTCGCCCAGCACTTGGGAACAGCCGAATCGGTGAGCCTTCAGCGCATCGCCAAGGTGCTCGCCTCCTAAAGCCGTATTTTCAGCCGCAGACCGCCCTCACCGGCTACTCTTGAGGCTGCGAGTGGCACGAGAACGTGGCCTCTCTTCTGAAAGAAAGCAGTTCACGCGTGTCCGAAAGCACCACCGACCACCCGACCACCCACGAGGTTTCCGCCGAGATTGCGCGTTCGTGGCTTCTGGTTGCGGCGACCCGCCCCGAAGACTTCGACGCTGCTGAGCGTTCGCGCGCCGACCAGATCATCCTCGACGTTGAAGACGCTGTTGACCCGCGCCTCAAGCCGGGCGCCCGCGACGCTGTTGTCGAGTGGCTGAGCAATGGCGGCAGCGGCTGGGTTCGCATCAACGACCGTGCCTCTGACTTCTGGTCAGACGACGTGGATGCCCTCGCCGGCCTACCCGGTCTGCGTGGCGTCATGCTGGCCAAGGCTGAAGCCGCGGCTCACGTTTCGGAAACCTTCGACCGCCTCAAGGGTGTCACCCCGGTGATCGCTCTCGTGGAGTCGGCTCTCGGAATTGAAGAGGCCGTCTCGATCGCCCGCGCCCGCGGTGCGTACCGCCTCGCTTTCGGCAGTGGCGACTACCGTCGCGACACGGGTGCTAGTGCTGACGACCTCGCTATGGCTTACCCCCGCTCACGCTTGGTCATCGCCAGCCGCGTCGGCAACCTGCCCGGCCCGATCGATGGCCCGACCGTCGGCACGAGCCACCCCGTTCTGCGCGAGCAGGGCGACATGGCCGTCTCGCTCGGAATGACCGGCAAGCTCTGCCTCGACATCGAGCAACTCCCGATCATCAACGAGGTCATCAGCCCCACGCGTTCCGACGTGGCGTGGGCTCGCGACTTCCTAGAAGACTTCGAAGCTCGTGGCCGCGTCATCCGCGACGGCAGCGACCTGCCCCGCCTCGGCCGTGCTCAAAAGATTGACAAGCTGGCTCGCGCGTTTGGTGTCGAACCCGCCTAAAGCTGTCACTGTCGTGGCTCTTCCCCGCACCCGCACCCGCGGTTAGGGTTGAGCCATGACAACGGCAGTCATTGTTGACGCGATTCGAACGCCTTCGGGCCGGGGAAAACCTGGTGGGGCGCTCTCGAGCGAGCATCCGGTCGATCTTCTGGCCGTAGTATTGCGCAGTCTGGTCGATCGTCACGATCTCGACCCGGCCACGATCGACGATGTGATGGGTGGCTGCGTCACGCAATCCGGCCGCCAAGCCGCCAACGTCACCCGCACCGCGGTTCTCGCTGCAGGGTTCCCCGAGTCGGTGCCCGCCACCACGATCGACCGTCAGTGTGGCTCAAGCCAGCAAGCAGCGCACTTTGCCGCGCAGTCGATCATGGCGGGCGTCAACGACATCGTGATCGCCTGCGGTGTCGAACTCATGAGCACGCATCCCCTCGGTCAGGCCACGCTGGGTCAGGGCGGCATGAGTCGCTTGATCCGCAATCGGTACCCCGAAGGGTTTGTCACTCAGGGCATCTCTGCTGAGTTGATTGCCGCACGCTGGGGTCTTGAACGCGACGACCTCGACGTTTATGCGGCTCTCTCGCACGCTCGCGCCGCTGCCGCCGATTTCAGCTCGGAGATTCTGCCCCTCGCCGGTCTCGACCGCGACGAAACCGTGCGCCCCGGCACCACCGCCGAGAAGCTCTCCGGGCTCTCGCCCGTCTTTTACGACGCCAAGATCGCCGGTCGTTTTCCCGAAATTCAGTGGCGCGTGACCGCCGGCAACTCCTCGCCGCTCACCGATGGTGCCTCGGCGGCGCTCATCATGAGCGAAGAGCGGGCGGCCGCCCTCGGTCTGAAGCCTCGCGCGCGTTTCCATTCCTTTGCGGTGGTCGGCTCCGACCCCATCGAGATGCTGACCGGCATCATTCCCGCCACGCATCGCATTCTCGAACGCAGCGGCATCCGTCTCGACCAACTCGACAGCATCGAAGTCAACGAAGCTTTCGCTTCGGTCGCCCTCGCCTGGCTGCAAGAGTTTCCCGTCGATCCCACGATCGTGAACCCCCGCGGCGGCGCCATCGCCCTTGGCCACGCCCTCGGTTCCTCCGGCACTCGCCTGCTCACCACGCTCGTCAACAATCTCGACGCCAGCGGCGGTCGCTTCGGACTCCAAGTCATGTGCGAAGGCGGCGGCATGGCCAACGCAACCCTCATCGAAAGGCTTTAATGAAGATTCAGGATGCCGCAGCTCTTATCACCGGCGGCGCCAGTGGCCTCGGCTTGGCCACCGCTCGCGCCCTCGCCGCGCAGGGTGCTCAGGTCACCATCGCCGACCTGCCCAGCTCTCGTGGAGTCGACATCGCCGCCGAACACGGCTTCCGATTCGCGCCCACCGATGTGCGCTCCGAAGCGGACGTTCAGGCTGCCGTCGATCTCGCCGGCTCGGTGGCTCCGCTGCGCATCGTCGTGAACTGCGCTGGCGTTGCGACGCCGGGCAAGACGCTCGGCCGCAAGGGTGTGCTGCCTTTGGAGACCTTCGAGACCGTGATCGGCATCAACCTCGTGGGCACGTTCAACGTCATCCGGCTCGCTGCGGCCGCGATGGTCGAAACCGAGCCCATCGATGGCGAACGCGGCGTGATCGTGAACACGGCATCCGTCGCCGCCTTCGACGGCCAGATCGGCCAGCCCTCGTACGCCGCCTCCAAAGCGGGCGTCGCCGGCATGACCCTGCCGCTCGCCCGCGAGTTCGCGGCGAGCTTGCTGCGCGTGATGACGATCGCTCCGGGCATCTTCGAGACGCCGATGATGGCGGGCCTGCCGCAAGAGGCGCAAGATTCCCTCGGCGCGCAAGTGCCGCATCCGTCGCGGCTGGGACGACCGGCGGAGTATGCCGCGCTCGTGCAGCACATCGTTGAGAACCCCATGCTCAACGGTGAAGTGATTCGGCTCGACGGTGCGATCCGGATGCAGCCGCGCTAGCAGCAGCACCCGGACCGACCGACGCTCGCGAGCGAGCTAAAGGATCCGAGCGAATGGAGCGAACCGAACTTAGAGAACCTTCGAGAGGAACGCTTTCGTACGTTCGTGCTGGGGATTGCCCAACACCTGGTCGGGGTCACCCGACTCCACGACAACGCCGCCATCCATAAACACGAGCTGGTCGGCGACTTCGCGCGCGAACCCCATCTCGTGAGTGACAACAATCATGGTCATGCCCGATTCGGCGAGACCCTTCATGACATCGAGCACTTCGCCCACGAGCTCCGGGTCGAGCGCCGACGTCGGCTCATCAAACAACATGAGCTTGGGCTCCATGGCGAGAGCGCGCGCGATAGCCACACGCTGCTGTTGACCACCCGACAAGTGAGCCGGGTAGGCATCCGCCTTGCCCGCGAGACCAACCCGAGCGAGCAGCTCTTGAGCGTGCGCGACCGCGGCCTCTTTCTTGACCTTGTTCACCCGGATGGGCGCCTCAATGATGTTTTCGAGGGCCGTCATGTGCGGGAACAGATTGAAGCGCTGAAAGACCATGCCGATATCCCGACGCTGGCGTGCAGCTTCGCGCGGCTTGAGCTCATAGAGCTTGTCGCCACGCTCTTCGTACCCGACCAGAACGCCTTCGACACTGAGTCGACCGGCATCCACTCGTTCAAGGTGGTTGATGCAGCGCAAGAAGGTTGACTTGCCCGAACCACTAGGCCCGACCAAACACATCACTTCGCCCTGCGGCACCGACAGCGAAATGCTCTTGAGTACTTCGTTAGAACCGAAGCTCTTCGAGACACGATCGGCGTGCACCATGGGCACGCCACTAGTAGCCGCGTTCATCATTGGTGCTCCTTTCCGGAAGGGTCGGTACTGGCATCAGAACCGGCGTCGCCGTCGGCAGCGGATGCCGCACCCGGCGTCGAGATAACACCCGTCTTCAGCGTGATTGCTCCTGTCTCGGTGCCTGCCTTATCGGGGCGAGCCTGACCGACACCGCGCGAGAAGCGCTTCTCCAAGAAGTACTGGCCCACCATCAGGATCGAGGTGAACAGCAGGTACCACGCGGAAGCGACGAGCAACAGTGGAATCGGGTCGAAGATCACAACGGAGATGTCGCGCGAGCGACCGTAGAGCTCCAAGCTAAACGGGATGGCCGTGACCAGCGAGGTGGTCTTGAGCATCGAAATAACTTCGTTGCCCGTGGGCGGAATGATGATGCGCATGGCCTGCGGAATCACGACGCGAGTCATGGTCTGCATCCACGACATTCCGAGCGCGGTGGCAGCTTCGTCTTGGCCTTTGTCGACCGAGAGGATGCCGGCACGCACGATCTCTGCCATGTACGCAGATTCGTTGAGCGCAAGGCCGATGACGGCCAACCAGAACACGCTGATTAGGTCGTTCGTCTCGAACGAAAGCCACGGCTCCGTGAACGGAATGCCGATGTCGATCGTGGAGTAGATCGTCGCGAAGAGACCCCAGAACACGAGCTGCACATACACGGGAGTGCCGCGGAAGACCCAGAGGTACAACCAGGCGATACCCTTGACGACCGGGTTTTCCGACAGGCGCATGACCGCCAGGGTGACGCCCAAAATGATCGCAATGACCATCGAGTAGACCGTCAGCAGCAGCGTGTAGCCCGCCGCCTGCGAAATGCGCTGATCGAAGATGTACTTGGCGAAGTTCTCCCAGCCGTACGCCTCGCGCTGGGCAGCATCCAGCACAAAGAGTGCGAGCATCGCCACCAGAACGACGGCGACGATGTTTCGCCAGGGGTGGCGAAGGCGAATGGCCTTGATAGCTTCCGCTTGATCGGCGCCGTTCGGCGACACCACTGCTGGTGTCGCCGAACGGTTAGAGCCTGATGCAGCCATCTACTTAGCTAGCGGTTGCCGCGTTGATGGTGATGGTGTCAACAGCACCGCTGAAAACACCCCAGTCGTCGAGGATCGACTTGTAGGTTCCATCGTCGATCATCGACTGCAGTGCAGCCTGAAGAGCGGCGGGGAGCGTCGAGTCCTTGGCGATCGCGATTCCGTAAGGTGCGGTGTCGAAGGAGTCGCCAGCGAGCTCGATCTTGTCTTCGACCTGGCTCACGGCGTACTGCGTGATGGGTGAGTCGGCGCTCATCGCGTCGGCACGGCCCAGAGCGAGCGCGTTGGTGGCTTCGTCTTGGGTGTCGAACTTGAGGATGTTGATGGGCTCGTTGCCAGCATCCACACACTCTTGCGACTTCGCAGGAAGCTCGTCGGTCTCTTCGTACGTTGCGGTCTGAACAGCAACGGTGAGACCACACGCGTTGGCGGGGTCAACGTCGACACCGATGAGCTGTGCCCACTGGATGCCCGCTTCGTAGTAGTTCACGAAGTCGACGACCTTCTCGCGCTCAGCGTTGTCGGTGAACGAGGAGAAGCCGATGTCGTAGCTTCCGCCAGTAACGCTCGGGATGATTTTGTCGAAGCTCGAGGGCTCGTACTGGGTCTCGAGGCCAAGGGTGGCGGCCATCGCGTTGGCGAGGTCAACCTCCCACCCGATGGGGTTTCCGGCGTCGTCCTTGTACTCGTTAGGAGCGTAGGTCGGGTCGATACCGATCACGAGCACGCCGGCTTCCTTGATGTCATCAGGCAGCAGAGCGGCAGCGGCTTCGTTCACTCCGACGTCAGGAGTGTTGCCCCCGGTGGTGGTTTCGGTGCCAGTGCTGTTGTCGACACAACCCGACAGCATGAGCGCTGCGGCAACAACCAGTGCCGGAGTCACGTACTTGATTCTCATGGTTCAACCTTCTCTATTTCCCGATGAATAGTGGCGTCGGTTACGAGGACCGAATCCGGAACGGATGCGCCTCGCTTCAACGCCGACCAAGGAAGCCTACCCCCGGCTGCTCAGAGTTCATCGTTTGGTGAGAAACGATCCGGTATCCATTGCGGCCTTGTCGCCAGAATCGTGCGGGAGGCAAAGAAGAGGTGCGGCGGAGGCGCACTCGTCGAGCTTTCGAGCGCGACGGTTGTGCGGCCGTTAGTACTCGGGTTCGTTCGCCGCTTGCAGCTCGGCGAAGTTGATGTTGCGCAGCTCTCGCAGCCGGGTTTCGCGGTTCTTTTCATACTGCGGGTCGGCCTCGGGCATGTAGGCATCGCGCAGCTTCGCGATGATCGCCGTGCCGATTTCACTCCAGGCCAGTTCGCGTGCTTCGTCGATGATGTTCGAGATCAACTCGCCATCCATGGACGCCTGCCGAAGTCCCTCGGTGAGGCCCTCTTGAACGGCGCGGTTGCGGTCGGTGCGCGTGACCTTGAGCAGGCGCTCGGCTTGATCGGCCAGGTGGTCGAACTCCACGTGAACGAGGCCCGCAAGCGCACCATCGTCGTAGTCGAGGTGGTCGCGCGCAGCGTCGACAATGATGCGGTTCTTGACCGCCATGCGCACGGCATTGCGCGCGATAAGAACACCCTCTTCGACGACGCGTTCGATGGGTGCTTCTTCTACCGGCTCGGGCGCCGTAAATTTGCCCAAGTTAAGGCGCGGGCGCCGCCGGAAAAGTCTCACAGTGCAATTGTTTCGAGTTAAGTGGACGAAGGGTATCCCCCATCCGGTGAAGCTTAGAGGGCGTAGCTGAATGAACTACAGGGGTTTCTCGTAGCAAATGCCGAACGGGATGTTGGCGTACTCGCCAAAAGCCTCGATGTGGGTGTAGCCGAGGCTCTCGTAGAGGGCCATTGCGGGCAACTGAGCGTGACCCGTTTGAAGAACGAGCGAGTGAGCGGATGCCTCACGCGCGACCGCCTCGAGTTCGTTCATGAGGCGGCGGGCAGCGCCCTTGCCCCGATGACGCGAATCGACGAAGACTTTCTTCACTTCGAGCGATTGCCCGAAGGGACGAAGCGCGGCGTGACCGATGACGGTATCGCCGTCGAGCACCAACAGCGTGTGACTGATGTCCTCGGGCGCGACCGTCAACGCAGCATTCACTGCGTTGCGGCCTGCCTCGTCGAGGGCGGCCTGACGATCGGCATACATCGCCGTCGTTTCGACCGTCATCAGTTCGCGCTGGTTTACCGCTCGTGGGTCGAGCCAGTCGACCCACTCAACGGTCAGGCTCACTCCGCTTTTGCTTTGGTGGTTGCCGACGCGTTGGCTTCGTACGAGGTGTTGGTCGACTCAAAGAAGTTCACGAGCTCGAGAGTGTCGTTGGCTGTTGCCATCCACTTGGCCGGGTTCGAGACCTTGTAGTGCGGCTCGAAGCCGAGCTCTTCAAGGCGACGGTCAGCCAGGTACTTCACGTACTGGTTGATGTAGTTGGCGTTGAGGCCGAGGATGCCGCCGGGGAGCAGGTCGTGGTTGTACGCCTCTTCCATCTCCACAGCATCCAAGATCATCTGGCGAATTTCGTCAGCGAACTCTTCGGTCTGAATCTCGGGGTTCTCTTCGAGCACCGTGAGAATCAGGTTGATACCGAACTTGAGGTGCAGGCTCTCGTCGCGAACAACCCAGTCCATGAGCGAACCGAAGTTGCGCAGCAGGTTGCGCTGGCGGAACGACAGGGCAACCATGAAGCCCGAGTAGAACCAGATGCCTTCGAGCACCACGTTGTAGGCCACGAGGTTGCGGATGAAGTCCTGCTTGCCCTCGATGGTGTTGATGTCGAGGGTTTGCTCCGTCATGCGACGGATGTACTTCATTTCGAACTCTTCCTTGCGCGCCATGGACGGCACATCAACGTGAGAGTTGTAGGCCGCTTCGCGGTCGATGGGGAAGGTTTCGAGAACGTACTCGAAGCTCATGCAGTGGTTGGCTTCTTCCCACATTTGCTTCGCGAGGTACAGCGAGCACTCTGCGGCAGAAACGTAGGGGTATACGCCGAAGGCGAGTGCCTTGTTGACGAGCAGCTCATTCGGGTTGAAGTAGCTCATGAGGAAGGTCACCGCGTGACGCTCTTCATCAGTCATCTTCTTGAAGTCGGCGATGTCTTCGCCCAGCTGGATCTCGTTAGGGAACCAGGTGTTAGCCACGGCCTGGTCGTACAGGTCCATAGCCCATTGGTACTTAATTGGCTTCAGCAGGAGGCCGTCTTGCAGGCCTGTACCTAGAATTCCCATTCCGGTGACTTCTTCTTTCTCGATTGGTGCTCGATGTGTGTGGTGGGGAACACGACGGTGTGGTGTCGTGTTCCCCGGGGGAGGTTAGTGAGTGGCTGCGCTTACTGGCAGCTGTCGCACTGCAGGTCGTCCATCGGGTCGACCGGTACGAAGTAGTCCTCAACGGTGTTTTCGCGGTTCATAATTACTCTGCCTTCTTTGCGAATCCGCCGAAACCTCGGCGTGCGGGAGCTGCGCCCGCTGTTGATGTGGATGTCGAGGCTGTTGCAGCCTTGGTCGACGAAATTTCTTCTGCCTTATTGACCTTCACCGTGGACTGCTCGGCCTGGTGGCGAGGCTTCATGTGCAGGTAGTAGGTGGTCTTTACTCCGCGCGACCATGCGTCGAAGTAGATGTCCATCATGTCGCCGAGGTCACGCGTCTCGAGGTACATGTTGCGGCTGATGGCCTGGTCGATCCACTTCTGAGCACGAGCGGCAACTTCAAGGAACGCGTACGGCGAGAGCTGGAAGCTCGTCTTGAACACGGCCTTGATGTCGTCGGGGATGCCTGCAACGTTCTGCACGTCACCTTGGCTACGCAGGATCGCTTCGCGGTTCTGCTCCCAGAGGCCCTTTTCTTGCAGAGTCGCAACGAGGTTGCGGTTCACTTCGAGGAACTTACCGTTCGAGGTCGAGCGGCTGAAGATCTGCGAGAACTGCGGGTCGAGACCGGGCGTGGTGCCGGCGACAAGACCAATGGATGCGGTGGGAGCGATCGCCATGAGCGTTGCGTTACGCATTCCGCCCTTGACCTTCTCGCGCATAGCATCCCAGTCGAGACGCGTCTTGCGGTTGACCTTAATCTCCATGCCACGGTCGGCTTCGGTGAGCGCGATGGAGTCGAGCGGCACGAGGCCCTCTGACCAGCGACTGCCTTCGAAGTTTGTGTACGAGCCACGTTCTTTGGCTAGCTCGGTGCTGGCGTCGATCGCTGCGTACGAGACGTGCTCCATGATTTCGTCGATGAGGTCGTAGGCCTCTTCGCTCTCGTAGCTGTAGCCGAGCTTCTCGATGATGTCGGTGAATCCCATGACGCCCAGACCGACGGCGCGGTTCTGCTCGTTGGAGAAGTCAGCTTCTTTCACGCTGGAGCGCGTGATGTCGATGAGGTTGTCGAGCTGGCGAACGGCCAGTCGAGCGCTCTCCGCGATCTTCACGAAGTCAACGCCGCCTTCGGGCAGAAGGTGACGCGAGAGGTTGATCGACGCGAGGTTGCAGACGGAGACGTTGTCTTCATCCTGCGGCAGCGTGATTTCGGTGCAAAGGTTGGAGAGGTGGATCGTGCCCGTGTTGTTGTTGAGCGCACGGTTGTTGATCGTGTCTTTCCAGGTCAGCCACGGGTGGCTGGTGGTCTGCAGCGAGATGAGGATCGACTTGAACTGCTCGCGAGCACCGATCTTCTTGAACATGTGCATTTCGCCGGCTTCGGCCATGGCGACATATTCGTTGTAACGCTCGGAAAACGCCTTGCCGTAGAGCTCGTTGAGGTCGGCAACTTCGAGCGGGTCGAAGAGGTACCACGGCTCGTCGTTCTGAACACGCTTCATGAACTCATCGCTGATCCACACGGCCGTGTTGGCGGTGCGGGTGCGGCGGTAGGGGTCACCGGAGTTGCTGCGGAGTTCGAGGAACTCCGGGAAGTCCATGTGCCAGTTCTCCATGTAGAAGCACAGCGCACCGAACTTCTTGCCACCACGGCTCACAGCACGAAGGATCGAGTCGATCGTGTGCATGAACGGGATGGGACCGGTGGACGTGGTGTTGTTGGAGCGGATGGGTGAACCCTGGGCGCGCAGCTTGGTGACCGAAAGGCCAATTCCGCCGGTGCCCTTGGTGAGCCACATGACATCGCGCGTGGTCTTGGCGATGTGCTCCATGTCGTCTTGCATTTCCATGACGAAGCAGTTTGCGAGCTGCGGGTAGATCGTTCCCGCGTTCACGAGAGTGGAGCCGGCAGCCAGGTATTCGAGGCTGGACATCTTCTCGTAGAACTTGAGCGCTGCCTCGTTGGGGTTCGCTTCGTTGAGCGAGAGGCCCATTGCGATGCGCATCCAGAAGTACTGCGGAACCTCGAGGGCATCGCCGTTGCGACCCTTGATGCCGTAGCGGTTGTTGAGGGTGACGACACCGATGTACTTGAGCAGCTCGTCGTGAGCGGGCTCGAGGTGCTCGGCGAGAGCATCCAAGTCGAACATGCTCGTGAGGCGAGGGTCGAGGAGTCCCTCTTCTACGCCGCGGGTGACGTTGGTGGCGAAGTGTTCTTTGTGCAGGCGCTTGAGGTCAGCAGCGTCGGTGTAGTCACCGAGAACGCGCTTGTAAATGGTCTTGAGGAGAAGACGGGCGGCGACAGTGTCGAAGGCCGGGTCATCTTTCACGTTCTGGAGAGCAACCTGGATAACAGCTTCGTCGAGCTGCTGCGTGGTGATGCCGTCAAACAGCGTCAGTTCGAGCTCAGAAGCGATCTGAGTGACCCACGTGATGTTCTCGTCGAGGCCGGCTGCGGCTTCTTCGATTGCGATGTTGATCTTGTTCGCATCGTACGGCTCTCGCTGACCGTTGCGCTTGACGACTGTGATTGCCACAAATACTCCCTAAAATCCCCGTAAAACACTCAAAACCGCGACCCCCGGCCAAGCGGTTCCACCACTATATATCGTGGGTGCCACCTCTCGCCAACCCTAGATGTAGTGGGCGTGTCCTCCACAGGTGTGGATAACTTCGCGGGGTTTTCCACAGCCTATGGATAACCACTGACACCCGGAAAACCCGCAGAAACCCGGCCTCTGAGCGCCGAAAATTGGCCCAATTCGGCAGCTAAGCTGGAGTCCTTGTGAACGCATACATCGACCTGTTGAAAACTCCGGGCATCGCCAGGATTATCGCCGCGCAGCTCACTGCCCGGCTTCCGAGCGGAATGCTCTCGTTGGCGATCCTTCTTCACGTTGAGCAGATCCACGACTCCTACGGCGCCGCTGGCCTTGTGCTCGCTGCCACGAGCGTCGGTCAAGCCGTTGCCGGCCCCTTGACCAGCCGGTGGATGGGCGTGTGGGGAATGCGCAAAGTTCTCATCCTCACCCTCGTGATTTCAGCGGCATCTATTTTTGCGATCGCCCTCGTACCGATGAGCGTCGGAATGTTCATGGTCGTCGGCCTCGTTGCTGGCTTGAGCAACCCTCCGGTCCAGCCCGCGGTTCGCACGATCTATCCCAAGATGGTCAACTCCAAACAGCTGACGCCACTTTTTTCGCTGGATGCGTCGGCTCAAGAAATTATCTGGGTTGCCGGCCCCGTCGCCGCGACCTTCATTGCGGTGCAGATCTCCACAACTCTCGCAATCGTCGTTGCCGGCACCTTCCTCATCTTGGGTGGCATCTGGTTCATCGCTAGCCCCGAAGTTGGCCAGGTGCGCATCCCACGCAGCAAGCGTTCCTTCGGAACCGTGCTGCGCCGCCCGCCCGTATTGCTCGCGACCATCACGGGCTTCCTGCTCGTAGGCGCCGCTTCAGCAGTCGAAGCATCCGTCGTTGCGGTCTTCGGGCACGGCGGCCCGCAGGCCGGTATCGTGCTCGGCATCTGGGCCATCGGTTCACTCTTTGGTGGATTGCTCTTGGGCCACCTCCCCATTGGGCCGTGGGCTCTCGCACGCCGCATGTTCATCGTGTTCGTGGGCATGGCGTTAGCGATGATCTACCTCGACTTCTGGTGGCTGGCCATCATGCTGCTCATCGCCGGTATTGGTATTGCTCCTGCGTTCGCCGTGATCTTCGCCATCGTCTCCGCCAGCGTGAAGTTCAGCGACACCGCTGAGGCCTACGGATGGGTCGGCACCGGCCAGCTCATCGGTGCCGCGCTCGGCTCGGCCGTCGCCGGATTCCTCATCGACGCCTATGGCCCTATCGGTGGCTTCTGGGCAGCGACCGTCATTGCTGCCCTCGGAGTTCTCGTGCCGACGCTGCTGCGCGGCTGGCACCCCGACCTGCGCGGCAAAGATGCGAGTCCCATCCCCGACACTGAACCGATCAGCACCCTGCGCCAGTAGCGTCCACAAACAGCGACCCTGCATCGGCAAGTCCTACACGCCAAGTCATACGCCAACGAGTCGTACGCCAGCAGCCATCGCGAAAGACGCCCGCGTCCCGCCCCTAAAGGCATGACGCGGTCGCTCTACCCGTATGCGATTACCAGCGTGGATGCACGGCAGCGCGGAAGTGGCGATCGTAAATGTCGCGCACCCCGGCCATGAAGCCTTCGCTCAGCACAGGCACTTCGCCGGCACCGGCGTTGGACTGAGCCTGAGCCACGTTGCGTGCTCCCGGAATCACCGAGCTCACGCCGGGCTGCTGAGCAACCCACGCGAGTGCAACCTGTGGCGTCGAGAAGTCGGCGACGGAAGGCTCGGCGGCGAGGAGCGCCGCGAACTCCTGAGCCGCGGCAACGCCGGTCTCGAAGTCGACGCCGGAGAAGGTCTCCCCCACGTCGAACGCTTCGCCGTTGCGGTTGTAGGTGCGGTGGTCGTTTTCCGCGAACGTGGTGTCAACGCGGTACTTTCCACTGAGCAGACCAGAGGCCAGCGGAACGCGAGCGATGATTCCTACACCGGCGTCGAGCGCGGCTGGCAGTACGGCATCCAGCGGCTTGAGGCGGAAGGCGTTGAGGATGATTTGCACGCTCGCGACGTTCGGTCGCGCGATCGCGGCGAGCGCCTCATCCGCGGTCTCCACACTCACGCCGTAGGCAGCGATCGCGCCCTCGGCGACGAGCGTGTCGAGGTCATCGAAGACACGGTCCATGCCGAAAACTGCGGTGGGTGGGCAGTGCAACTGCACGAGGTCGAGAGTGTCAACGCCGAGGTTCTGGCGGGAGCGGTCTGTCCACTCGCGGAACTTGGCGAGGGTGAAGTTGCTGGGATCTTGCGCCTCGCGGCGGCCCATCTTGGTCGCGACAGTGATGTCGAGTTCGGGGCGGTCGGCGAGGTAGCTGCCAATGAATTTTTCGCTGCGACCGTCACCGTAGACGTCGGCGGTATCGAAGAAGGTGACGCCGCCATCCACCGCGGTATCGAGCACGCTGCGGGCATCCGCCTCACTCACGTCACCCCAGTCGGCACCCAACTGCCACGTGCCAAGACCGATTGCGGAAACAGAACGGCCGGTGCGGCCCAGAGTGCGAATGTCCATGACTCAACGCTACGCCTCCGCGGCGACAAAGTTCGACCACGCAACAAACGTCGCCCGTCCGTGAGGGCAGTCACGAACGGGCGACAAGTATGTGGCGCTTAGGCAGCGACGCTCTCGAGCGCCGGAGCGAAGTGTTGACGGAGCACCCGCGACCACCGGTTGTGCGGCAGTTCTGGGCGAAGGGCGGCAAGGCCGGTCGCAAACTTGGAGATGCGATCCGGGCGATGTCCCATCTTCCAGAGAAGGCGGTCGACCTCGCTGGCCTGGCCCGACGACTTGGTTTCGACAATGACGGTGTCGTCGAAACGAAGCGCGTCGTCGTCACACTCCCACGCCAGCGCACTGTCGATCGTGCACCGGCTGCCGCTGCCCGGCAAAAACAGAGTCGTGCGGGTGTAGCGCGTCGTGAGCACCGGCTCCATGGTGTCGGAGTCGATCCCGACGACCGAGGCATCCTGCAGCAATTCGTCGATGTACTCGCGACCCTCGACTGTGAGACGGTCGCGCTCGTCGAAGCTGTACGGCAGGCGCTGCTTGGCGGTCGTGCCGCGCGAGCCCTTCGTCTTCACTTCGAGGTAGCAATCCCCCGTGTCCAGATAGCTGCGAGTGCGGGCCTTGAAGCGACGGCGTCGCGGATGCGCGGCCAACAGGTAGCTCGCCGCCTCCGGAGTATCGAAGTACACCGACTCGTAGTCAAAGTGCTGCTGCCCATTGATCTCGAGCACGCGAGCCTGAGACTCGAGCTCGGCGAGCAGTGCTTCCAGGTCGGATGCCGGCACTAGGTACTTGCGGTCGACCCGCGTCAATAGCGAGGCGCGTTCGGCCAGCTCCTCGAGCGAGATGGATGCGAAGCGGGTGGTGTTTGGCGTGTTCATCGCTGTGCTGCCTCAAGGTTGTCGTGCGCACCGCTAGCGGCTGCGGTCGGCGCAGCGGTTGCGGTGTTGCGGGCCGAGCGAGCACCCTCAACGAGGCGGTAGCGAACATCCACCACCGTCGTGTCGTTGACGAGGTCGAGCTTCGACACCGTGAGCGAGTGAACGCGAGCGCCCAGCAAGTTTTCGAGACGCACACGCAGGGTGGGCTCGTCGGCGATCGCGGCATCCAGCGTCACTGTCTGCTGACGGTAGGCGCGGAACAGTCGCGGGTGGTCGCCGAAGGTCATCACGAGCAAGATCATGGCCATGAGCGCCGGGGCGACGTAGACCGAGACCAGTGAGGTGGATTCGCTGGCGAAGCCTGCAGCTCCGAGACCCGCGATGAGGCCGAGGGCGAGTGAGGCGAAGTAGTACGCCACTTCGTGCTGCGCGATCTCCGAGGAACGGAGGCGGATGATCGAGAGAACTCCGAACAGGCCGAGACCAAGGCCAACACCGACGGCGCTATCGGCCAGCATGACCGTAACGGCCATCACGCCAACATTCACGATGAGGTAGGCGACGAGCAGGTCGCGGCGGCGGTGGCGCGCAAAATACAGAGCGAAAGTGAGAAGACCGACGGCGACAAGGTCGAGGGCGATCATGGTGAGTTGGCTCATTGCGGGGCTCCAAAGTTGTTACGAAGAGTGGTCGTGCTTTCACGCTGGTCCCCATTGAGCCCGAGAACTCTATGGACTTTCTATGAACGATCTCGACGCGGCGTGGGAGTCCTAAAAAGGCCTCACTCGTAGCTTCGAGGTGAGACAATTCCCGAATGGATGCCCTTCTCGACTCCCTCGCCCGCACGACCCCGGTCGACATCTCGCCGACTCTGCTGATCGTGATCGTGGCCGCAGCGGCCGTGCTGAGCATCCCGCAGCCCATCTGGAAATGGTTCGGACTCTTCACGACCCTCGTGCACGAACTCGGCCATGCTGTCGGCGCGATTCTCACCGGTCGCTTCGTACACGGCATGAAGATTCGGATGAACCACTCCGGTGAAGCTGTCAGTAGCGGCCGCGGCAAACTGGGCTCCGTGATCAGCGGATCGCTCGGCTATCCCGCGCCGGCCATCGTCGGAGCCGTGCAACTCTGGTGCGTCACCCAGGGCTACACCGCCATGGCGCTGTTCATCGGCGGCATCATCCTCGTGCTCACGCTGCTCGTGATTCGCAACCTCTTCGGCTTCCTTGTCGTGGCCGTTTCCGCCGCCGCGAGCGCCGCGCTCTGGGCGTGGGCAACGCCCGAACAGCAGAGCTACGTGCTCCTCGTGATCGCGATCGCCCTACTCGTGGGAAGCGTGCGCGGCCTCGCCACCGTGATCGGTGTTCACACTCGCCGCCGCGACCAGCTGAGCACCTCCGACGCCTACCTCCTCTTCAAGCGCACCGGCATTCCCTCGGTATTCTGGCTCCTCGTCTTCGCCGCCCTCATCGGCGCCAGCGTTGTCTGGGCCGTCACGATGGTGCTCGAGACGTACTAAGCCCGCGGGCGCTAGGGCGCTCGGACAGCAGAGGTTGACCCCTGGCTGACGTGGGCCCGGTTCGGCCTACGCGCGCGGTTTCAGGATGCCCGGAGCAATGCGTTCCGGCCGGAAGCCGTAGCCCACGATTCGCGCCAAAATCGGGCGCACGCGCGGCAACACCACC
Organism: Salinibacterium amurskyense; assembly: GCF_002797685.1. Classification (GTDB taxonomy): domain Bacteria; phylum Actinomycetota; class Actinomycetes; order Actinomycetales; family Microbacteriaceae; genus Rhodoglobus; species Rhodoglobus amurskyensis. The sequence continues at coordinate 296,741 of NZ_PGFH01000002.1, read as the reverse complement.
GCGATCACGAAGCGTTCGCGCAGGCGCGGTGGGTTGTGCAGAACGACTCCACTCGTGGCGCGATTGATGAGCCGGTGCGCTACTCGTTGCATGCGCTGCATGAGCACCGTGGGCAAGGTGCGGCGACGCTGCACGGCGGCGCATGCAGCATCGATTGCTGCGGCATCCGTCCCCTTCTTTCGCAGCACGGGAACGAGAGTATTCGCGAGGGCAACGGCGTCTTGAATCGCGTAGTTGATGCCCACGCCGAATGCGGGCGACATCGCGTGGGCGGCATCGCCAATACAAATCGCACCGGGTACCGACCATTCAGGCAGGCGATTGATTTGCACCGACAGCAGTTTCACGTCGTCGAAGCTCGCGATCTCGTGGGTCACGTCGCGTAGGCGTGGTGCGGTCGCCGCAATCTTGTTGCGGAACGCTTCGATGCCCGCCTTCTGAAATTCAGGAAAACTGCCTTTTCGAATGAGAAGCCCGCACTGAAAATAGCCGGGTCGCGGGATCGTGACGAGAGCCGAACCACCCCGGATGTTAGCGAGAGTGTCGCGCATCGGTTTCGTGGGGCGCGGCACCCTAAACCACAGCACATCAATGGGAACGCCATAATCTGCCGGCACTAAGCCGAGGGCATCGCGCACGGCTGAAGCGCGCCCATCGGCGGCCACCGAGAGCGCCGCGTTCACGCGAAGCGGCCCGTCGGGCGTCGTCGCTTCGATTCCGACAACGCGCCCGTTTTCCTGAATTTCCGAATGGGCGGTCGCCTCGAGCACCAAACGAAACGAGGTTTGCCGCTGGGCTTCTTCCACCAGCATGTTCAGCAGATCCCACTGCGGCATGAGCGTCACGTAGCGGTGTGGCGCCGGCAGTATCGTGAAGTCAACGGCACGAAGCCGGATGCCGTCAATCACCGCATCGAGGACGGAAAGCTCGCTGTGGTCAATCTTCGCCGCCGCCTCGCCCAACCCGAGCTGGTCGAGCAGATTCAGCGTGGACGGGTGAACGGTGTCGCCGCGAAAGTCGCGCAGAAAGTCGGCGTGTTTCTCAAGTACCACGACATCGATGCCGGCGCGAGCCAGAATGAGACCGGCCATGATTCCGGCCGGGCCTCCCCCTGCGATGCAGACGGTGGTGTCGAGTTGCTGGGCCATGAGAGTTCCCTCCGTTAGCTCCACGCTACTCCTGCCGCTCGCGGAGGTTACCGCTCGCGGCTAGCGCGCCTTCTGCGCCAGTTCGGCGCCGCTATCGATCACGGAGACCAGTCGCTTGGCCAGGCGTTTGCGCACGAGGTGGTCGTTCGCCTCGACTCGATGCATCGTCACTTGCCGCATCTGTTCGACGATGCGCATCGTTCCCGGTGCGATGAACTGGTCGAGAGAGCCATACACCACGTCAATCGGCACCCGCACGGAGGCGATATCGCTCACGGTTGTTTGAGTTTCGATGCAGTTCTTGAGGCTCAGCACGAAGGCTTGCCAATTGCGCTCGGATACATCGAGGATGTCCTCGAGCTGAAAGAGACGGCCTAACGTTTCAGCGGTCGCCATCGTGAAATCTTTGTTGTCGCGCAAGAACTCGTAGGCCCGCATGTAAGCGCCGACGCGGGCACGCACGAGTGGATCGCCGATCTGGTTCGGCGGCACGTAGATGGGTGGGCTCACCAGAACGAGGCGACTGACCTTGCTGGGGTGCATCGCCGTGTAACGCGCAGCGAGAAGGCTGCCGAGCGAGTGGCCCACGAGAATAAAAGGGGCGTCGAGCTTGAGCGAATTGATCGTGGCACGGATGGAATCCACGTGCTCTTCGATCGTGAAGGTGGCATCCGCGGGGCTGGGTGATTCTCCAAAGCCGAGGAGATCGAACGAGATGCAGCGGTAGTGATCTGAAAGCTGCGGGATGACATGGGTGAATGTCGCCGCGGACGAGGCGATCCCGTGAAGAAAGATAATCACGGGGCCTTCGCCCTCATCCGCAGCAATATTCAGCAGCGGTGCTTTCGACGGGGTAACCCACCGTCGAAACGCCGCCCATAAACCCATGTGCTCAGTATCCCAGTCCCAGACGGGTGGATGCTGAGTTAGCGAACCAATTTAGCGAAGGTTCTCTTTGTACTCGTTCTTCGCTTCGGTGGCTTCGCTCTCGGCTTTCGCGCGCTCGAGGTCGGCTTCTGCCTTCTTCACCTCGGCATCGGCCTCAGCCTGGTCGGCTGCGTCACTGACGCGCTCCTTGGTGTCGTCGACGAACTCTCCGACCTTCTTTGCGGTGGCTTCGCCGGCGTCCTTTGCGTTATCGATGAGACCCATGATTCCTCCTTGTGTAAGTAATCCGTGTCTTTCAGTGCCTCGCTGTGAGGCACTATTTCACGATATCTGCGGCGTGCCAGCGGCATCGAATTTTCCATAGAACCCCAAGTGTGCTTTCAGAAAACGTCAAGCTCATGCCCACTGCGCGCGGAGCTCACGAGCGATAACGATCAGGTGGTGACGCTCGAATCGTGACAAACGTTGGGTAGTTTTTCCGCATCCCGCAGCCCTACATTGAAAACATGAGGCGCACACTAAAGATCACCACAGCACTGGCATTTTCCGCACTCGTTCTCTCGGGCTGTTCTGCCGGGATGAGCAATCTCTCGACGAGCGAGTCGTCGGAGTATCTCGTTGACGAGGCGATCGAGGGGCGGTCCGGCACGTCCGGCGACGTTCAAGAACTTGGCGCCCCCGCCGCCGACGGCGCTCTCGCGAATGAGTCCGACATCAGCCGCGAGGTCATCACTACGGGCTACATGGCCGTGACGGTAGTGAGCCCCGATGAAGCGACCGCCGAGGCCATCCGCATCACCGAATCTGTGGGTGGTCGCGTTGACGGCCGCAACGAGTATGCGCCGTCGGAAGGCAACCGGGGCAGCTCCACCCTCACGCTGCGCATTCCGGCATCCAACCTCACCGCCACGCTCGACAAGTTCAAGGAGCTGGGAGAACTGCAAGAGGTCTCCACCAACGCCCAGGACGTCACGATGCAGTCGCGCGATCTGGAAGCGCGCATCACGGCTCTCGAAGCGTCGGTCGACCGTTTGCTCGCTCTGCTCACGAAGGCAAGCGACACCGAAACGTTGATCCAACTGGAGACCGCAATCTCTAGCCGCCAAGGGGAACTCGAGAGCCTGAAATCACAAAAGCGGTACTTCGATGATCAGGTTGCGATGTCGACGCTCACGCTCAGCCTAGTCTCCGAAGCGGATGCCCCCACCACCGAACCCGACACGTTCCTTGACGGACTCGCGGCCGGCTGGGCCGGGCTCGTTGCCTTCTTCTCCGGCCTTCTCGTACTGCTCGGAGTGCTGCTGCCGTGGCTCGTTCTTCTCGCGATCGTCGGCGGTGTCATCGTAGTGATCGTGCGAACGGCATTGCGTTCAGGCAGACGTTCGACCTCCGCAGCACCGGCCGCGACATCCGCCCCGGTTGAGACAGCGACGGCTGAGACGGAAACGGCACACGCCGACGCAGCCACCACCACTACCCCCGAGGAGCCGAAGGCCGACTAGGCCTTCTCAGCCAGCAACTCTCGAACCCGAGGAATGACCTCGGTGGCGTACAACTCAATACTGCGCATCATGCGTTCGTGAGGCAGGGTTCCTGCGCTGTACTTCATGTCGAATCGCTGGATGCCGAGGGCAGAGATAGTGTTCGCTATCTTTTGCGCCACGGTCTCCGGCGATCCGGCGTACATGGAGCCGTGCTTCACTTCGCCGATGAACTCATCAACGCTCGACTCGGGCCAGCCACGGTCGCGACCGATGCGGTCACGCATCGTCTTGTAGTGCGGCCACATCTCCTCGACGACCTTGTCGTCGGAGTCGGTGATGTAGCCGGGCGAGTGAACGGCGATCGGCAGGTCGGGTTGCCCCAACTCGGCCAAGGCGTTGTGGAACAGCTGCGCGTAGGGCGCGAACCGTTCGGGTTGGCCGCCGATGATCGCCAGCACCATGGGCATCCCGTAGCGGGCGGCGCGCACGACAGATTCGGGGCTTCCGCCGACGCCGATCCAGGTCTTGAGCGAGCCAGATTCGGTGCGCGGGAAGACTTCTTGGTTCTTCAGGCCGGCGCGAAGAGTGCCCGACCACGTAACCGGCTCTTCCTTGATGAGTTCAGAGAACAGGTCGAGCTTCTCAGAGAAGAGCGTTTCGTAGTCGGCGAGGTTGTAGCCGAAGAGCGGAAACGATTCGGTAAATGAGCCGCGACCGAGAATGATCTCCGCGCGGCCGTTCGACAGGGCATCCACGGTGGCAAAGCGTTCGTAGACGCGCACGGGGTCGTCAGAGCTCAAGACCGTGACGGCTGAGCCCAACTGGATGTTGGTGGTCGCGGCGGCAAGAGCGCCCAAGACGGTCTCGGGAGCAGTGATGGCGAAGTCGTCGCGGTGGTGCTCACCCACGCCGAAGTAATCAATGCCGAGCTTGTCGGCCAGCACTCCCTCAGCGACAACGTTGCGGATGACCTGCGCTTGGCTGAGCGGCGCACCGTCTTCATCTACCGTGACGTCGCCAAATGTGCCGAGTCCAAACTGAACCTGCTGATTCACGAGCTCCCTTTCGCTGAGACGCCGATCGCGTCTGTAGGCAAAACCGTAGCCGGGCATCCGCTATTCCACGATCCTGAAGCAGCCACCCGCCAGATGGCGGTGGGCAGATACCGGGCTCGCGGTCGAGGCGAGCTAGACCGAGTCGCGCCGCACCAGAGTGGTGGGCAGAGTGTCCCTAATTGGCGCCGCTGTCGGAGCGGCTATGAGCTCAGCGAGCGCCGTGACCATCCGCGCACCGAGTTCTTCGAGGGGCTGCCGCACCGTGGTGAGCCGCGGTTCAAGAGTTGTCGCGATGACGGTGTCGTCGAACGAGACAAGCGAAATATCTTCGGGCACTCGTCGACCGCGCGTTTTGAGCGTTCCCACTGCACCCGCCGCCATGAGGTCGGACATCACGAAGACCCCATCGAGATCAGGGTGCTGGTCGAGCAGGAGCCCCATGGCCTCCGCGCCGCCGGCTGTTTGAAAGTCTGACTCGGCGACGAGGGAACTATCGAGGCCGTGGGCGTCAAGGGCCTGCTGGAAACCGCGAAGACGGTCTTGAGAAACGCCCATGCCGTGAGGACCGGTGATGACCCCGATGCGGCGGCGACCAGCGGCGATCAGCGCCTCGGCCGCGAGCACACTTCCACCGACGTTGTCGGAGTCGATATACGACAGCGGCGCCTCGGCGGACTCAATGGGTCGCCCCAGGAACACGACGGGAAGATCGGACTGCGCGAGCAGTCGAGGCAGCTCGGTGTTGTGCGCTTCGAGAATCACCATCGCGCCGTCAACGTGGCTGGCTTCGAGAAAGCGAAGGAACTTCTCGTCGCTTTCATCGTTGGCGCGCAGCAGCATGACGAGTTGCTGATCAGTCTTGGCAATCTCGCGGATGGCTCCGTGGAGGGCCATCGCGAAGAACGAGTTCGTCATGCCTTCGATGTTGGTTTCCGAGACGATGAGCGCGACTGAGTCGTGGCGTCCTCGGGCCAGCGAGCGGGCTGCCGGGTTGGGGCGAAAGCCTAGTTTTTCGGCGGCTCGCTGCACCGCGGCACTGCGCTCGGGGTGCACCGTGAGCTTGCCGTTGATCGCTCGGGAGGCTGTAGTGCGCGATACGCCCGCTTCACGAGCGACGTCGTCGAGGGTAACCATCTGCACATCATCCCCTGCCGCGTCGTGATTTGTGGAACTCGCACCGCTGATCGTTGCGAATTTTAGGGAAGCGCAATCTTTTTGTTGTCATTCCCCACATAAGCCTATACGGTGGCATTACTTCATCAAGGAAGCGCTTCCTCGACCACACCTCGAACGCTCTTCCTCAGTGGAGGCCCCCTCAATTCCCCAATCACACCTCAACGTGGAGGACGTAATGTCAGCGAAAAAAATCGCCAGAACAGTGATCGCCGGAGGCGCGGCTCTTGCGCTTCTTGCCGGATGCTCGGGCGGAGGTGACACCGACGGGAAGATCACCCTCGACGTTTGGACCTTCGGTGGCATGGGCCTCGACGAAGCATTCGCGACGTACCAAGAAGAAAACCCCGACATCATTCTCAAAGTCACCAACGCGGGTGGATCTGATGAACAAGCGCAGGCCCTCACCACTGCTCTGGCTGGCGGTAAAGGTCCTGACGTCGCGGCGATCGAGGTCGGCTACATGTCGCAGTTCAAAGCCCAACCACAAAACTTTGTCGACCTGCGCACTCTTGGTGCCGACGACATCGAAGGAACGTATCTTGACTGGCGCTGGTCTCAAGGCGTCGCCGCTGACGGCTCTGTCGTCGGCATCCCCACTGACGTCGGCGGACTCGCCATGGCCTACCGCACCGATCTGTTCGAGGCTGCGGGGCTCCCGACCGACCGCGATGAAGTGAGCGCCCTGTGGCCCACGTGGGACGACTTCATCGACGTCGGCGCCCAGTACCGCGAAGCTACCGGCAAGGGAATGATCGACAACGTCAACAGCGCAATCTTCAACCCCGCCGTTCGTCAGGGTGACGAAATGTATTACGGCTCGAGCGACGACGACCTCGTGTACGACAGCAACCCCGACGTGAAAGAAGCGTTCGAGTATGCGCTCGACGCCATCGACGCTGACATCACGTCGCGCACCCCGTCGTGGAGTGAAGCGTGGAACGCCGGCATGAACAATGGCGACTTCGCCGTGCTCGCCGCTCCTTCCTGGATGATGACCTACATTTCACAGCAGGCACCCGACACTGCAGGAAAGTGGGACATCGCAGCGGTTCCCGAGAACGCCGGCAACTGGGGCGGTAGCCAGCTCACGATCCCGGCCAAATCTGATCACCCCGAAGAAGCCTTCGCCTTCATCGAGTGGCTCATGTCGCCGGAGCGTCAGCTCGAGATTTTCCAGGCTCACGGCAACTTCCCGTCGACGCCGGAACTTTACGAAACCCCCGACATCCAGAACTTCACGAGTGAATTCTTCAGTGATGCTCCGGTTGGGCCGATCTACGCCAACAGCGTGGAATCGATCCAGCCCATCTTCGAAGGCCCACAGCAACGCATCATCGACACCGCGATCTTGAACTCGCTCTCGCAGGTTGAGAACGGTGAAGAACCCGCAGCGGATGCGTGGTCCACGGCAATGAAGAACGTCAAGACTGCCCTCGGCGGCTAGTGCTCTCGGGGCGGGCTCACACTCGTGAGCCCGCCCTCCCATCCCCTGTCAAGGAGTTCGCCATGGTTTTGTCTGCCCCTCCCCGTTCAACCTCTCCCCGCTCGACCTCTGTTCGTCGACTCACGAAGAGCACCGCTCCGAAGCCTCGACGTCGCATCAGGTCGGCGTCGCGCATGGACGCCTTCGCGCCCTACATGTACATCGCGCCGTTCTTCGCCCTGTTCGCTGTGTTCGGCCTGTTCCCTACCGTCTTCACGTTCTACGTCGCTCTCTTTGACTGGAACCCGATCGGCGGCCAAACCTTCATTGGCTTCGAGAACTTCGTCACCCTGTATGGCGACGAACGGTTCTGGAATGCGATGCGCAACACCTTCAGCATCTGGATTCTCTCGACGGTGCCGCAGCTTCTGCTCGCGCTGTTCCTCGCCCAGTTGCTCAACAATGCGCGGTTGAAGTTCGCGAACCTCTTTCGGATGACGATGCTCGTTCCGTACATCACCTCGGTGGTGGCGACCACGATCGTCTTCGCGTCGCTCTTCGGCCGCGACTACGGCCTCATTAACAGCTTCCTCAATCTCTTCGGGATCGAGTCGATTGACTTCGCAGCGAACACCTTCGCGAGCCACATCATGGTCTCCACCATGGTGCTTTGGCGCTGGTTCGGTTACAACACCCTCATCTATCTCGCGGCGCTCCAGGCCATTCCGAAAGACGTCTACGAGGCGGCGGCGATCGACGGTGCCGGTGGCTTCAAGCAGTTCATTTTTGTCACGATCCCCTCGCTTCGCCCAGTCATCATCTTCACGGTGATCGTGTCGACGATTGGTGGCCTGCAAATCTTCACCGAGCCTCTACTGCTTTCCTCCCCGGGCCTCACCGGTGGTGCTGGGCGTCAGTTCCAGACCCTGAGCCTGTTCATGTACGAGCAAGGCTTCGGAGATTTCAAGTTCGGTTACGGCTCGGCCATCGGAGTGACGCTGTTCGCTTTGATCGTCGTGTTCTCCGTCATCAACTACTTGCTCTCTCGTCGCATCACCTCAGACGAATAAGGACGCCATCATGACTACTCACTCTTCAAACGCCGCCCCTGTCATCCGACCCACCGGCCGCCCGCTCAAGCGTGCATTCGTCGGCCGCGTTCGCTGGTGGACCTACGCGTTCCTCATCGCCTCGGTTTTCATGAGCGCCTTCCCGCTCTATTGGATGTTCGTCGTCTCCACCAACGACTCGGCTGCGGTCTCGCAAATGCCTCCAACAGTTCTTCCCGGTGGCAACTTCTTCGCCCTCGCCGAGCAGGTTTTCACGACCGTTCCGTTCGTGCAGAGCCTCGTGAACTCGTTCGTCGTGGCGGGAAGCATCGCTCTTGCCCAAATGGTGCTGTGCACTCTCGCTGGCTTCGCGTTTGCGAAGCTGCAGTTTCGCGGCCGGGATCCCCTCTTTATCGTGGTGCTCATCACGATGATGGTTCCCACTCAACTCGCGGTTATCCCGCTCTACATGATCATGTCGAACCTCGACTGGATCGATTCGCTGCAGGCGCTCATCGTGCCCGGTATGGCGAGTGCGTTCGGTATTTTCTGGATGCGCCAGCACTTGGCGAGCGTTCTCAACAACGAGCTCATGCAGGCGGCACGAATCGACGGGTGCAGCACTTGGCAGATCTATTGGCGCATCGCATTTCCCCTCGTGCGCTCGGCTGCCTTCGTGTTGGGCCTGTTGGCGTTCGTCACAGCGTGGAACGACTTCCTCTGGCCCCTCATCGTGATCCAGTCGCCCGAGAACTACACGGTGCAATTGGCCATCAAGGCGCTGCAACGGCAGTACTTCGTTGACTACGGCCTCGCCATGTCCGGGTCATTCCTCGCGACGATTCCACTGCTGATCCTGTTCATTTTCGTCGGTCGCAAGATGGTTGCCGGTGTCATGGATGGCGCGTTCAAGGGCTAAGCCTTGACCTGCCTCAGCTCCCCTTCGCTTCCACCCAGAAAGAAAAAATGACTCTCTCCACTACTGCACTATCTGATTTTCCCGAAACGAATGATCAGGTCGAGCACCTCATTGCGCAGATGACTCTCGAAGAAAAGCTCGCCCAACTCGTTGGCATTTGGGTCGGGGCCGGCGTCGATGGCCAAAGTGTTGCCCCGATGCAAAGCGCGCAAGATGATGGCGCCGACGACTTTAACGAGTTCTCGAAGAACGGCCTCGGCCACCTCACTCGTGTGTTCGGCACGGTACCCGTCAGCCCGAGTGCTGGCCGGTCGGCACTCGGCCGCACCCAACGTTGGCTGCGCGACAACACCCGCCTCGGCATCCCTGCGATTGCGCACGAAGAGTGCCTGACTGGTCTTGCTGCGTGGCAAGCCACCACGTTCCCTACACCTTTGGCGTGGGGCGCGACTTTCGACCCTGATCTCATCGAGGAGATGGGGCACGCCATAGGCGAAAGCATGGCGAAGCTCGGGGTGCACCAGGGGCTCGCTCCCGTGCTCGATGTGATCCGCGATGTGCGTTGGGGCCGCGTTGAAGAGTGCATCGCCGAAGACCCCTTCGTCGTGGGAGAACTCGGTTCCGCCTACGTCCGCGGGCTGCAATCCACGGGTGTCATCGCCACCCTCAAACACTTTGTCGGGTACTCGAACTCACGGGCGGGGCGCAACCTGGCTCCCGTCTATGCCGGTCCGCGCGAAGTCGCCGACGTGCTGCTTGTTCCTTTTGAGATGGCGGTGCTGGATGCGGGGGTGGGCTCGGTCATGCACTCGTACGCCGAAATTGACGGCGTGCCTGTCGCATCCGACCCCACTCTCTTGACTGACCTTCTGCGCGACCGTTGGGGCTTTGAGGGCACTGTGGTCGCCGACTACTTTGGCGTCGCGTTTCTCGAATCACTGCACCAGGTTGCGAGTGATCTTGGCGACGCGGCCGCCCAAGCTTTGGCCGCCGGTGTCGATATCGAACTGCCTACGGGGAAGGCTTTCTTGGCACCGCTCGCCAAGAAGGTGCGCAGCGGTGAGGTCGACAGCGCGCTCGTCGATCGAGCGCTGCGCCGAGTTCTCATACAGAAGCAGCAGCTCGGCCTGCTTGACCCCGAATCCGCCGCATTCTCGGTAGACGCGGATGACGACGAGATCGACCTTGACCCGCCGCATCACCGTGCGATCGCCGCAACCATCGCGGAGAAGTCGGTCACACTACTGAGCGACGGAGGCATTCTGCCGTTAGCTCCGGATGCTCAGATCGCCGTGCTGGGACCCAACGCGCACCGCACCGCCGCCCTGTTCGGCTGCTACTCCTTCGTCAACCATGTACTCGAGCGTCACCCGGAGGTCGAGATGGGTTTCGAGGCCGCGACGCTGTTCGAGAGCCTCAACCACGACTTCAGTTCGGTGCTCGGTTTCGCGCCGGGTTGTGCCGTGGATGACGATGACACCTCACAGATTGCCGAGGCTGTTGAGCTGGCGAAAACCGCCGGGGTCGCGGTGATTGCTGTCGGTGATCACGCTGGTCTCTTCGGCCGCGGCACCGTGGGTGAGGGCTGTGACCGCGACTCGCTTGAGCTTCCCGGGGTGCAGCGTCAGCTCGTCGAGGCCGTGCTCGACTCCGGAACTCCCGTTGTTCTCGTGGTCATTTCCGGTCGCCCCTATGCCATCGACTGGGCGGCAGCTCGCGGAGCAGCCATCATTCAAGCATTCTTCCCCGGCGAAGAGGGCGCCGCCGCGATCAGCGGTGCGATTGCCGGTCGCCTCAACCCCGCGGGCCGACTCGCGGTGTCGGTGCCGCGCTCAGCAGGGTCGCAACCGTACTCCTACCTTCACCCGCGACTCGGTGAACCGAGCGAAGTCTCGAACCTCACCACGGCCCCCGCCTTCCCCTTCGGCTTCGGGCTCAGCTACACGAGCTTTAGCTATTCGGAGGCGGGCATCGACTCCGAGACGATTGCGGCCGACGGCAGGTTCGACATCCACTTCACAGTGACCAACACGGGCACCCGCGAAGGTGACGACGTCATTCAGGTGTACGCCAACGATGTCGTGGGTTCCGTTACCCGGCCCATGCGTCAGTTGATCGCGTTTACTCGAGTGACGCTTCAGCCGGGAGAGTCACGAACTCTCTCGATGAGCATCCCCACCACCCGCATCGCGTTCAGCGATCGCAGCATGACGCGCATCATTGAGCCCGGCGACGTGCGGTTGTGGCTCGGCAGCGACTGCGAGACCGAAGCCGCGGCTCTCGGAACAGTCACGATCACGGGGCCCGTTCACGCTGTGACCACCGACGACAGCCGCACCGTGGACATCACCGTCGTCGCCTAAACAATCTGGCTTTCGGCGGGCGACAGAGCATCGCCCGCCGAAATAGCGGATGCCGCACCGCCCGTACTTGTCCCACGGGCACGCGGGCTCCGCACACAACAGCGCCCCGGTCGAGATGGAGACCGGGGCGCTGCTGGAGCCGATCAGTTGATCGGAGAGGGTGTACTTACGCTGCGGTGAGCGTGTTCGTTACCGAGATGAGGGTAACGATTGCCGCGTTGATGAAGCCGGCGATGTACGGGTTGTTCGTCTCACGGTAAATCTTGCGCGAGATGACTGCGGTTACGGCCAGGATGAGGATGACCGGGTAGAGCCAGATGCTGAAGATTCCGCCGAAGCCGTCGATCGTGTACCCCGTGGTGAAGAAGTTGGTGTACTGAGCAACGACGAGAACAATGGGTGCCAGAGCGTTGAAGAACGCGAGCAGTGCCGTGTTGATCCACTCCTTGCCGCGGATGGAGAAGCGGTTGAAGGCGTTGACCGCAACCGAGTTCGCAACGAAGTAGATCGCGAAGAGCGGCAGGTACATGAGCGCAATGCCGACCTTGTCAGGCGTGAAGGCCTTGACGGCGACGACCCACCAGCGGAAGTCCGTCTTGAAGAAGTAGTCGAGCACGAAGACGATCGCGTAGGCCGAAACAACGACGACAAACGACAGACCGAGGCCGTGGAAGAACTTCTTCCAGCCAGGCAGTACTCCGGATGCGCGAAGGTCGAGACCGTTCTTGCGTCCGAAGATAAGGTACGAGATCACCATGATGATGATCGCGGCAATCGCGTTGACCGCGGCCCAGAAGGCTACGAAGAACACGGCGCCCTGAGGCATGAAGAACTGAACAGCGTTGAACGCGATCGCGCCCACCCACGGGGTGTTAGCGAGGATCAACCAGCTCCAACCGGAGATGATTGCCGAAACAACCAGTCCGCCCCAGAACCAGGCGAGTCCCTTACGGGTTGCGGGCACTACTGCTGCAGCAGGAGCGCGCAGTCCAGCGAACGCGCGGGTCGAGAGCAGTGCACGCGTGAAGGCGACGAGGAAGATTCCGAAGCCGATCAGTCCGAAGAGCGTGAAGGTCTCCTTGACCTGCCACACCTGCGAACCGGCTGCGATCTCGTTGGGAGCGCCGAATGCTTCTTGGAAGAACTCGATCTGGCTGCCGACTGTCGTCTTGGAGATGGTTCCCCACGGGTGGTTCTCTGCTGGCGTGTAGACGATGCGGAGAGCATCCTCACCGTCGACAGAGTCGGTGTAGAACTCGCTCGCTTCGCGAACGTCAGAGGAAACCTCTTCCGGGTTTGCACCGAAGTGGAGGAACGACTGTGCGTTCGGGGTTCCGATGTACTCGCGCGGCGGCGTGAGAACTTCGCCCTCGGGGCTGTAGCTGCGGAAGAAGAACTCGTCGTACTGGTCAGCAACGATTCCGACATCGCGGGCACCGTAGAGGTTGAAGTACGCGTTCTCAGCTTCGGCATCCGTGTAGACAGCGTCGTTGTCGACGAGCAGGATGGCCGAGATGAGCTGTTCGTCAGCGGCGTTGTCGATCACGGTCGAGAAGTTTGCTGCGCGTGCACCGTTCGAGTGACCGCTCACACCAATCTTGTCGGTGTCAACGTAGGGGAAGTCGGCGACGAGCTTCACAGCGTCGTACATACCGGTTCCGCCGAGCGTGACGTCAGGGGTCAACGGTGAGGAGTTTCCGTGACCGTACATGTCGATTGACACGACGACGTAGCCACGACGTGCAAGCTCAACGTAGTTGGCGTCTTGCATTTCGCGGTTGTTCCACCAGCCGTGGCTCACCACGATGGCCGGAACCTTGTTGTCGACGGTTGCCGTGTCAGGCTTGAAGAGCAGCGCGCTCATCATCTGGCCCGACGAGGTCTCCCAGCGCATGTCCTTCACGCTGATTGAGCCTGCACCGGTTTGAACGATGGACGCACCGATGGATGTGACCAACATCATGACTAGCGAGAGAACGAGCCAGAAGCTGTTCCTCTTTACTAACGAGGTTTTCATTGATTCCCTACCCCTTCGTGGGTATCGATTGCTGTGTGGTTATGGACGTGACTGACAGCACGCCCGTCATGGGTAAATCAGGCAGATCAGGTCTCCACGTCCTCATCAACCCAGCCCATGGTCTTGGTTACCGCCTTTTTCCAGTTGCGGTAAAGCTGATCTCTCTCGAGGCGAGCCATTTGCGGCTTCCACCTCTTGTCTTCGTTCCAGGTGGAGAGCACGTCGTGCTCGCTGCCCCAAAACTCGACCGCGATGCCGGCCGCGAATGCTGCGCCGAGAGCGGTGGTTTCGGTGATGCGGGGGCGGATGACGTCCACGCCCAGCTGATCAGCCTGAAACTGCATGAGAAGTTCATTGGCCACCATGCCGCCGTCGACGCGGAGTTCCGCGAGGTCGACTCCGGCATCCGCATTCATGGCGTCCATGACCTCGCGCGTTTGGTACGCGGTGGCTTCGAGCGCTGCACGAGCGATGTGGTTCTTGGTGACGTAACGGGTGAGTCCGAGGAGAGCTCCCCGAGCATCCGGTCGCCAGTAGGGGGCGAAGAGTCCGGAGAAGGCGGGCACGAAGTAGGCGCCACCGTTGTCTTCGACTTCGAGAGCGAGGCGCTCGACATCGGGAGCGTCGGAGAACATGCCGAGGTTGTCGCGCAGCCACTGGATGAGCGATCCCGTGACAGCGATCGAACCCTCGAGGGCGTACACGGGAGCGGCGTCGCCGATCTTGTAGCAGACCGTAGTGAGCAGGCCGTTGTTGCTGTGAACGCGCTTGTTGCCGGTGTTCAACAGCAAGAAGTTGCCGGTGCCGTACGTGTTCTTGGCCATTCCCTCGCTAAAGCAGGCCTGGCCGAACGTCGCCGCCTGCTGGTCGCCGAGGATGCCCGCGATGGGCACTCCGGGCAGCGAACCGTGGTCGCGGCAGTGGCCGAAGATCTCGCTGGAGGAGCGAATCTCGGGCAGCATCGACATCGGAATACCCATGTCTGCTGCGATGTCTTCGCGCCACTGGAGAGTGTCGAGATCCATGAGCATGGTGCGGGAGGCGTTGGTCACGTCGGTCGCGTGCACTCCCCCATCGACACCGCCGGTGAGGTTCCAGAGCAGCCAGGTGTCGATCGTGCCGAAGAGTAGCTCGCCGCGGTCAGCGGCTTCTTGAGCTCCGTCGACGTAGCGCAAGATCCACGTGACTTTGGGGCCGGCGAAGTACGGTGCCAGCGGCAGTCCTGTGATGGCCTTGTACTTTTCGAGACCCTCGGAGCCCGCAAGCTCGGTAATGATGTGCTGGGTACGAGTGTCTTGCCAAACGATCGCATTCGTGACCGGAAGGCCCGTGGTCTTGTTCCACACCACCGTGGTTTCACGCTGATTGGTGATGCCGACGGCGCCAATGTCTTGGTAGGTCAGGTTGGCCCGCGAGAGCGACAGCCCGACGGTCTCTCGAACGTTGTCCCAGATCTCCATCGGGTCGTGTTCGACCCAACCGGCACGAGGGAAAATCTGTTCGTGCTCGAGCTGACCGCTCGAAACGATACGCGCGTCGTGATCAAAGATGATCGAGCGTGAGCTCGTCGTTCCTTGGTCAATCGACAGTATGTACTGTGTCATCGTCGGCGTATCTCCATTGATCGTCTGTACTTCGTGAGGCGCTTGCGCGCCCAAATCCAGTAGTTCGGTTACTTTGTTTCGAGTGCTGCGGGGGTCACAAGCGGCACGATCTGCGGTGCTGCTTCGCGCACGTCGGATGCGCTTTCGTCATCGCGGGTGAGCGCAGCAGCTGCTACGGCCTCCGCCATCTGGGTGTAGACAGCGACTTCGTGAGCGGTGGTCTGCTCATCCCAGCCGAGAAGCTTCGCGGCAATTTCTGCCACCTCGGGTACAGCGGCCATTGCCTCGTTGAGGTACTCGTAGTTCATGCGGGTGCGACGAACCATGAGGTCTTCGAGGTGCAGGGCACCTTCGTGGGTGATCGCGTAGGCGATTTCGGCACGGAGGTAAGCGGAGGCCTGCGCCAGCGGCTTGGCCATCTCAGGCTCGGCCTCAGCGATGGCGGCGATCTCGGAGATCTTCGCGCCGTAACGGTGCAGCAGGTGGTCGATCATCTGATCGCTCCAGCCGAACTTCGCTCCGAGTGCCGCAGCACCGGCGGTTGCTTCCTCGAGTCCTTCAGCGCCCAACAGTGCGACAGTTTCGGTGGTTGAAGGGTTGGCCTTGGCCGCGTCCTTACCGATCGCGAAGTCAACGGCATCCTTCGCCATCACGCGGTACGTGGTGAACTTTCCACCAGCGATAACCGTGAGGCCCGGGATGGGCGACGCAACAGTGTGCTCTCGCGAGACCTTGGCCGAGTTTGTGCCTTCCATCGTGCCCGGCTGCAGCAAGGGGCGAAGTCCCGCCCAGGTGCCGATAACGTCGGTGCGGTCGATGGGGTTTGCGAGCACTGCGTTGGCTTCAGCAATGACGTAGTCAATGTCATCGGCGGTTGCCGCAGGGTTGAGAAGGTTCTCTTTCCACGGAGTGTCAGTGGTGCCGATGACCCAATAGCGTGACCAGGGAATCACGAAGAGCACGCTCTTGGAAGTTTGCAGGATCAGGCCGGCTTCACCCTTGATGCGTTCGCGAGGAACAACAATGTGGATGCCCTTGGAGGCCAGAACTTTGAGTCCGCCGCTTTCGTGGGCGAGGGCTTGAGTCTCGCCGGTCCAGACGCCGGTGGAGTTGATGACGGCCTTGGCGCGAACGGGGAATGTCTTTCCCGTTTCGAGGTCAACCATGACGGCGCCGTTGACGACACCCTCATCGTTCTTCGTGATCTCGACGACCTGCATGCGGGTAGCGGCGCCTGCGCCGTGAGCCGAGGCGGTGCGGATGACGCTCACGACGTAGCGAGCATCATCGACGTTGGCGTCCCAGTATTCGATCGCGCCGACAGCGGCATCGTGAGCGAGACCGGGGAAGCGAGCAGCGAGCTGCTTGCGCGACATGTGGCGGTGCCACGGAACGCTGCGCTTGCCCGAAGTGCTCTTGACGGTAACCGAAGCGAGGAAGTCGTAGAGAGCAATTCCGGCGCCGACGAAAGCGCGCTCCCACACGTGGTGACGCAGCGGGTAGAGGAACGGCAGCGGACGCACGAGGTGCGGTGCCACGTTGTTGAGCAACAGGTCGCGCTCGGTGAGTGCTTCGTGCACGAGCTTGAAGTCGAGCATCTGCAGGTAGCGAAGCCCGCCGTGGATGAGCTTGCTGGCGCGGCTGGAAGAGCCGGCGGCCCAGTCTTGGGACTCAACAACGACGGTGTCGAGACCGCGCGTGGCGGCATCCAGAGCAATTCCGGCGCCGGTAATTCCACCACCGATGACGAGAACGTCAAGTTCACGCCCCGGCTCTGCGCTCTCCATAAGACGCTGGATGGCGCTGTCGCGGGTTTCGCGGGTGAGGGACTGGTCAGCCATGAACACTGCTCTTCTATCGTGTGGTGGTGGTTACCGCCGAGGGCGGCTGTGAATCTTCTGGGATGATCCACTGCTCAGCAGCGTATTACGCTAGCTAGGGTCAATGACAAACTGAGCAGCACATCTGCACGAACGTGCAAGGATGGACGTTATGGAACGCGAAGAGGCAATGCTGGCCGCATCGTCGATGTACTACTTGCAAGACATCAAGATGGACACCATTGCGAACCACCTACATATGTCCCGCTCAAGCGTGTCCCGATTGCTGCGGGATGCCCGCGATAGCGGCCTCGTAGAAATCACGCTTCGTCCCACTCCCACGCGGGGCCCGGGTCTGGCCAAAAAGATCGAAACGTGCTTCGGAATCGCCACCCATGTCGTGCCCGTCGCTGACCTTGCCGACGAGACAGAACGGCTCGAGCAGGTAGCGAAAGCCACCGCTCGAATGGTCACCGGCTGGTTCGATTCCGACATGATCATGGGCGTGGCCTGGGGCACCACGTTGGCCGCGATCTCGCGCCATTTGGGCAAGAAACCCACCCGCGGAAGCGCCGTCGTGCAGCTCAATGGAGCGGCTAACGTTCGCACCTCGGGCGTGGAATATGCCGGCAACCTCATCGCCAACTTTGGCGACGCGTTCGACGCCCAAGTGCACTTATTCCCAGTGCCGGCGTTCTTCGATTACGCCGAAACACGCAATGCCATGTGGTCAGAGCGGTCAATTGTGCGCGTGCTTGAGTACCAGCGTCGCGCGGATATTGCGCTCTTCTCGATCGGCGCCATCGCCGGTGAAGTGCCCAGCCACGTCTACTCCGCCGGCTACCTCGAAGCGGGCGACATCGAAACGCTCGACAGCGAAGGCATTGTGGGCGACGTGTGCACCATCTTCCTTCGCGAAGATGGCAGCTACGAAGACCTCTCGATGAACGCACGTGCAACCGGCCCCACCCCGGCAGAACTGCGTGCGATCCCCCGCCGCATCTGTGGCGTGGCCGGCGATAACAAGGTCGTTCCGCTGCTCGCAGCACTGCGGGCGGGCGTCATCACCGACCTCGTGATCGATGAACAGACCGCCACGAAGCTCGTTGAACACGTCATGGAGCTGAAAGAAGGAGCAGCGTCAGCCGAAGAGCTAGCCTTCCAAGAACGCCAGAGCGCGGCAGAGCCAGCGACCGCGGGCTAGTGAACGACGTGCATGGCGCGTGCGGCATCCGTAATGCTGCCTGTCAGTGACGGGTACACGGAAAAAGCGCGGGCAATCTGGTCGACCGTGAGGCGGTGCTCTACTGCGAGCGCCATCGAGATGATGAGCTCAGAAGCATTCGGCGCCACGACGACGCCACCGATAACGGTGCCAGAGCCGGTGCGAGCAAAGAGCTTCACGAAGCCGTCCTTGATGCCCATCATCTTGGCGCGCGGGTTGGAGGCCAGCGGCAGCTTGTAGATGGTGCCCTGAGCGAGGCCGTCTTCGATCTGCTTTTGCGACCAGCCGACGGTGGCAATCTCGGGCTGAGTGAAGATGTTGGATGCCACGTTGCGCAGTTCGATCGGCGTAACGCCGTCGCCCATGGCGTGGAACACCGCAGTGCGGCCCTGCATTGCGGCGACCGAGGCGAGCGGGAAGAAGTCTGAGCAGTCACCGGCCGCATAGATCGACGGCATCGAGGTGCGGGCAACGCGATTGACGCGGATGTGGCCGGATTCGGTCAGCTGTACGCCAGCCTCTTCGAGGCCAAGACCTTCGGTGTTCGGCAATGAGCCGACGGCCATGAGGCAGTGCGAGCCCTCTACGGTGCGTCCGTCGCTGAGCGTCGCGATGACGCCATCCTTGGTGGTCTTCACGGATTCGGCGCGCGACTTGGAAAGAACGGTCATGCCGTTGCGCTTGAAAACGTCTTCAATCACGCGGGCGGCATCTTCGTCTTCCCCCGGAAGTACGCGATCGCGGGAGGAAATCAAAGTGACTTTGGCACCGAGCGCGGTGTAGGCCGAAGCGAACTCGGCACCGGTGACACCAGAGCCCACCACGATGAGGTGCTTGGGGGTTTCGTCGAGTGTGTAGAGCTGCGTCCACGTGAGGATGCGCTTGCCATCGGGCAGAGCGGAGTCGAGCACGCGCGGGCGTGCACCCACAGAGACGATGACGGTGTCAGCATCCACTTCGTCGAAGTCGGTGCCCGACTTACCCTTGCCGGTCGAGACAACGAGGCGCTGGGGGCCATCGAGACGCCCCTCGCCTTCAATGATGCGTACGCCGGCCTTGATCAGTTGCGACTTCATGTCGTCTGACTGCTGCTGGGCAAGGCGCATGAGGCGCGCATTGACGGCAGCAAGGTTCACGGTGATGTCGGGGCGAACGGCCCGCCCGGAGTCGGAGCGTGAGTAGAACTGCACGCCCAGGTCGGCGGCATCCCGAATCGCGTTCGTCGCTTCTGCCGTTGCGATCAGCGTCTTCGAGGGCACCACATCGGTGAGCACTGCTGAGCCGCCGACGCCGGCGCGCTCAACGAGAGTTACTTCGGCTCCCAACTGGGCACCCGCAAGGGCTGCTTCGTAGCCACCGGGGCCACCACCGAGTACTGCAATTCGTTGGGTGCGCTCAAACTCATAGGCCATGCCCTTATTCTCGCGCGGTTCTGCCCCAGCGACAAACCGTCGACGCACCGATGTGCATGCGGCTCTCATCGGCGGCTCAACAGCAGCGACACGCGCGCTTCGCTGCTCACATTCGCGCTCAACCGCTCGGTGAGTTAACTGCCCCAGCGTTTAGAGTGGATGCCATGTCACAGTCGCCACTCACAAACCCCCTCGACGACCCCACTGCAGACCCGTTTGAGGTCGCTAAGGAAGCCGCTGCCGCAATCGCAGCCGCGACCGGAGTCGAGAAGCACGACATTGCCCTCACGCTCGGTAGCGGCTGGGGCAAAGCCGCCGATCTGATCGGCGAAACTACTGCCACGATCCCCGCCTCCGACATCCCCGGTTTCTCCAAGCCGGCGCTTGAAGGCCACGTCGGCACTCTGCGGTCGATCCTGTTGCCGAGCGGCAAGCGCGCCCTCGTCATCGGCGCACGCACCCACTACTACGAGAACCACGGCGTTCGCCGCGTTGTTCACTCCGTGCGCACCGCTGCTGCTACCGGCGCCACGACCATGATTCTTACCAACGGTGCCGGTGGCATCAAGGAGACGTGGAAGCCGGGAACACCGGTGCTCATCAGCGATCACCTCAACCTCACGGCCGACTCGCCCCTTGAAGGTGCGACGTTCATCGACCTCACCGACCTGTACAGCAAGCGCCTGCGCGAGATCGCGAAGTCGATCGACTCGAGCCTCGACGAGGGTGTGTACACGCAGTTCCGCGGCCCGCACTACGAGACTCCCGCCGAAGTTCAGATGGCTAAGACCATGGGTGGCCACATCGTGGGAATGTCCACGGCGCTCGAAGCGATCGCGGCGCGCCAGGCTGGCATGGAAATCTTGGGAATGTCGCTCATCACCAACTTGGCGGCCGGCATCCAGACCACTCCCCTCAGCCACGAAGAAGTGATTCAGGCGGGCAAAGACGCCGAAGTGCAGATCAGCAACCTTCTCGCCCAGATTGTGAGCGCCCTATGAGTGCAGCACCCCTTGGCACCGACGAACTGATTGCCGCCGCCAATGCTTGGCTGGAGCAAGACCCTGACGCGGTTACGCACACCGAGCTCGAAGCCTTGATCACGGATGCCACCCAAGGCGACGAGGCCGCTATCGCTGGCCTCCATGACCGCTTTGATGCGCGGCTCGCCTTCGGCACGGCCGGGTTGCGCGGCGAATTGGGTGCCGGCCCGAACCGCATGAATCGGGTGCTGGTCACTCAGGCGGCTGCGGGACTTGCCGCCTACCTGCTCACCCACGAGCTGAGCCCCAGCATTGTGATCGGCTACGACGGGCGGGTGAACTCCGAGGTCTTTGCCCGCGATACCGCCACGATCATGGCGGGTGCCGGAGTGCGCGCCATTCTGTTGCCACGCCTGCTGCCGACACCTGTGCTCGCGTTCGCTGTTCGTCACCTCAACGTAAGCGCGGGCGTGATGGTTACCGCTAGCCATAACCCGGCGATTGACAATGGCTACAAGGTCTATCTGGGCGGCGACAACCACGGCTCGCAGATCGTCTCCCCCGCCGACGCCGACATCGCCCACGCGATTGATGTTGTAGCCAAGGGATCAATCGCCGATCTGCCGCGTTCAACCGATTTCGTCACGACCGACGACGGCGTTGTCGATGAGTACATCGCGCGCACGGCAGCTCTCGCAGGCCCGGTCAAAGACATCACTTACACGTACACCGCGATGCACGGTGTTGGTTGGGAAACCACTCAGGCTGTGTACGCGAAGGCTGGCCTCCCTGCCCCCGCGCTCGTGGAGGAACAGGCTCAGCCCGACGCCGCGTTCCCCACCGTTGCCTTCCCCAACCCTGAAGAGCCGGGCGCCATGGATCTCAGCTTCGCGAAAGCTCGCGAAGCTGGTGCCGACCTGGCGATCGCTCATGACCCGGATGCCGACCGTCTTGCCGTCGCCGTTCCCGGTCGTGATGGTGAATGGCGCCGCCTGAGCGGAAACGAAGTCGGCATGCTGCTCGGGTGGCGTGCCGCAGAGCGTTCGAATGGAACGGGAAAGCTCGCCGCGTCGATCGTCTCCTCTCCTGCCCTGCGCGCCATTGCCGCCGATTACGGCCTCGACTACTCCGACACCCTCACCGGTTTCAAGTGGATCTCTCGCATCGATGGGCTGATCTTCGGCTACGAAGAAGCCCTCGGCTACCTCGTCGACCCCGACAAGGTTCGCGACAAAGACGGCATTTCGGCCTCGGTCGATTTCCTGTCGATGGCGGCCGAACTCAAAGCCGAAGGCTCGACGATCCTCGACCGCCTCGACGCGTTCACCGCACGCTTCGGAGCCTTTGCTTCGCGCCAGGTCTCACTGCGCTTCGCTCAGATCTCGGAAATCGGCGACACCATGACGCGCTTGCGTGCCGCGGCACCCACGAGCGTCGGCGGCCTCGCGGTCGAATCGTTCGATGACTTCGAGAACGGCGTCGACGGGTTCGCCCCCAGCAACATCATCCGCTTGCAGATTGAGGGCGGCGCCCGCGTGATTGTGCGCCCCAGCGGCACCGAGCCCAAACTCAAGTTCTATGTGGATGCCTCCAGCACGGCAGGCGACGGCGCCGAACGGCAGGCTGCCGCAGAAGCCGTTGCGAGCCAGCTTGAGGCAGGCATGCGCGAGCTTCTCAGCTAGCGCTAGCGCGAGCGCGAGCGCTTACGCACAATCAGACACTCTCAGAGGGCGTCCTTGGTCTAGCCGAGGGCGTCCTCGAGTTTTTGTGCCAGTTCAGACGTGTCGAAGAGATTCACGATCACGATGACGTCGGCGTTCGTCTTACCGATCGCTTCAACGAATTCTTGGCTGGTGAGGATGATCTGGGCATCAGCGGCAACAGTGCGCACGGTGCTGACGTCGGCGGCGACCACAGTCGCTTCGAGGTCAAGAGCCTTGAGGGCACGTTCCGCGTTGATCTTGAGAACACCAGAACTGCCGATACCAGCACCACAGATGGTCACAATCTTCATTCGGGGGTCACTCCCATAATGCGCTGA
The DNA here is from genome assembly GCF_002797685.1 of Salinibacterium amurskyense. Lineage (GTDB taxonomy): Bacteria > Actinomycetota > Actinomycetes > Actinomycetales > Microbacteriaceae > Rhodoglobus > Rhodoglobus amurskyensis. Next base: position 274,134 of record NZ_PGFH01000002.1, on the reverse strand, counting down.
ACTTCGGCGGGGGTTGTTGCGGCAGCCAACTGGTCGATTGCCGAGGAGTCGTTGAAGATGTTCGCGACGGCAGCAACCGCGGCGAGATGCGCACCGGCTTCGGTGATGGCAAGGCCGAGAACGACACGAACCGGGTCGTTGTGCGCGTGACCGAAGCGAACGGGTTCCTTGAGTGTCACGATCGACAGCCCGTTCGCAATTACTTGCGGGCCGGGGCGTGCGTGCGCCAAGGCCAGGCCGGGTGCGATCACAACGTAGGGGCCGTGGTCCTCGATCATGCGGATCATCTCGTGGGCGTACCCGGGATGGGCCGCTCCAGAACGCGCGAGTGCTTCGCCAGACAGCGCAACAGCGGCACGCCAGTCCTTGGCACCCACACCAATTTCAATCGCTGATTCGGGCAGCGGGGGAAGTGACATCACTACGCTCTCTCGAAACCGACGCTGATTGCCTCGGAAAGCTCGTCGCGTTCTTCGATGGGCAAGAACGCTGCCGCAGCAGCATTGATCTGGAAAACCTCAAGGTCGGTGAGGTCGTATCCGAACGCTTCGGTGAGCAACGCAAGCTCGCGGCTGAGGGTCGTGGCGCTCATGAGGCGGTTGTCGGTGTTGACCGTCACCCGGAATCCAAGCTGGTACAGCAGGTCGAAGGGGTGGTCGATCATTTCGTCGCCCCACTGCTCGATAGCGCCGGTCTGCAGGTTCGACGAGGGGCTCAGTTCGAGCGCGATCTCGCGATCCTTGACCCACTGCGCCAAATCGCCGAGTGTGACGTAGGTGTTCTCGTCGTCTTCGTTCGCGATCGTGATGTCTTCAGCCAGGCGCACCCCGTGGCCGAGGCGAAGCGCGCGACCGTCAAAAAGGGCGCTACGGATGCTGTCGAGGCCATCCGCTTCACCCGCGTGCACGGTGGCGGGCATGTAGTTGTGCGCGAGCAGGTCGAAGGCTCCACGCATGCGGCTCGGCGGGAATCCCGCTTCGGGGCCGGCAATGTCGAACCCGATGACGCCGCGGTCGCGGTGACGAATCGCGAGCTCGGCGATATCGGTGCCGCGCTCGGTCTGGCGCATGGAACTGAGAAGCTGGCCAACGCGGATGCTGCGGCCGCTTGAGCGCACGGCATCCACACCCTCTTCGAGGCCCTGCTGCACGGCGCTGACGACCTGATCGAGGTCGAGCCCCTTCTGCAAGTGCTGCTCGGGTGCCCAACGGATTTCGCCGTAGATGACGCCGTCGGCGGCGAGGTCGTGAACGAATTCGCTCGCGACGCGCTTGAGGCCCTCAGTTGTTTGCATGACGGCGATGGTGACGTCGAACGTTTTGAGGTAGTCGACGAGAGAACCGGAGTCGGCCTGACTCGAGAACCACGACGTGAGTTTCGCAGCGTCGTTCTCGGGAAGTTGGTAGCCGATTTCGTCAGCCAGCTCCACGATTGTCTGGGGACGAAGCCCGCCATCAAGGTGGTCATGCAGGGAGATCTTGGGTAGCGCAGTGATGCTAGCGCCGCCTCCGGGCATTACGAAATTCTCAACAGCGGCGTTCATACCTACAAATCTACCGTGCCGATCACTGAAAGCGCCCTGTGGCTTCGCTGGATGACGTTACGATCCTGTGAAAGCTTCCTCGCTGAGCAAATTCGAGATTTCTTTCACCGCTGCTGTCGTCAGCTTTCGCACGCTTTCGGGGTCGACTTCGCTGAAGGTCGTGGCGACGTATGGCACCGTGAGAGCTGCGACGACGAGCCCGTTGGCTCCGATGATCGGCGCAACGACATCCGTGATTCCTGGCTGCAAGCTGTCGGCGTGCACGGAGGCTTCGGGGCGTTGACCGGCGGGCGCTGATAGCACCCCACCCGTTGCGGTCGTCGTGATGCCGAAGCCGGCTCCGACGCGCACCCGGAAGCCAAAGTCTGCTGGTGATTCAACCTGAGCGATGACCCGTACTTCGGTGCCATCAATGACTGAGAGATTGCATGACTGGCGCGCTGCTTCAGCGAGCCCCTGCATGATCGGCAGTGCGACGCTGATGAGACCGCGCAGCGGCGGATGCCGGTGAGCCAGTTCAAACAGCTTCATCGCCAGCACATAAAGCCCCGACTGCTTGTCGCGAAACACGTAGCCGCGTCGCTCCAGCGTCGCGAGCACGCGGAAGATCTGGCCGGTGCTGCGACCGGTGGCTTCGGCGATCTCTGATTGGCTCAACGAGCCGGAGGTCGCGGCGAGAAGTTCCAGGATGTCCAGCCCCTTGTCGAGGGCGGGAGCGGTGTATTCGGGAGCCTTTGACACTAGCGATCCGCCTTCATCGTGGCGAGCATCCGCCGGGCAATCTCACGGTTGATCGAGTCGGGCACGGGCTGCGCTCCGGCGACGAGCGTGTCAGTGGCGGTGGCAACCTGTTCGAGTGAGAGCACTTGCAAGAGGAAGCCGAGATCCATTGACTCGATCGAGTTGCCCTTGGGCTCGCGGCCAGCAAGGTTCATCATGCGGCCGTCGGCAATGAGCGTGACGTGCCGCTCGCCCGGCAGATCGATGCGCTCGATGGCGGTGTCGATTTCGGTGCTGCCGGTGGCCAGCGCCCGCAGTGCCGGAACGTCGATCTCCCACGGGAAGTGACCGCAGTTCACGAGCATGGCACCATCGGCGACCCGGTCAAAGAACTCGGCGCCCAGAATTTGTGGATGCCCTGTAGCCGTAATGAACACCTCGCCCCAGTCGGCAAGGTCGAGCACGTTTGCCACGCGGTAGCCGTCAAGCGCGGCTTCGAAGGCTTTGATCTCGTCGACTTCGACGATCGCAACTTTGCCGCCGAGCGCTCTCAGGTAGTGGGCGACTCCGCGACCGCACCAGCCGTAGCCCGCGACCACGAAGCGGCGACCGGGCACCATGAGGTTCGTGATGCGCATAAAGCTTTCCACCACCGATTGACCGACGGCGTGCTTGTTCTCACCAATTGCTTTCAACGGACTGTCGTTGATCACGATGACGGGATACGGCACCTGATCAGCAAGTTCGTCGCGCAGGCGGTAACCGCCGGAGGTGGTTTCTTCGGTGCCGCCCACGATCTGCGCGCCGCGACCGGCAGCCACGATGCCTGCGACAAGATCAGCACCATTGTCGAGAAGGATGTCTGGCTCAGCGGCCACAACGCTCGCGACGTTGGCGTGGTGCTGCTCAAGGGTGTCATCGCGCGCACCAAAGATGGTCATCCCCTGGTCGCGCAAGAAGGCGACGATGTCGTCTTGGGTAGAACCGTGGTTGCCGGTGGCCACGATCTCGGCTCCCCCGACGGCGAGGGTTTCGAGAAGTACGGCTGTCTTCGGCTCAAGGTGAAGAGACATTCCAATGCGGTGGCCGGCGAAGGGCTGGCTCTCGGCGAACCGCTCGCGCACGTCGGCCAGAAGGGCCATGCGAGAGCGAATCCACGTGAGACGGGCAGCAGCGCGAGCGATCAGTTCGTCAGTCATATCGTCACTCTACATATATGAAGAGAGTTTTCATATATGCTTTTTGCTATGGCTGAAAAAATTATTCTCGACTGCGACCCCGGGCACGACGACGCGATTGCGATCCTGCTCGCCCACGGCAGCCCCAACATCGAACTGCTCGGCGTGACCACCGTGGTGGGCAACCAGACCATCGAGAAAGTCACCCGCAACGCCCTTGCTGTTGCACGCGTCATCGGCATGACCGATGTTCCTTTCGCTCGTGGCGCCCACCGCCCGCTCGTTCGCGAGGTAGAGGTCGCGGAGTCGATCCACGGCGAGTCCGGCCTCGATGGCCCCGTACTGCCCGAGCCCACGATTGAACTCGACTCGCGTCACGCGGTCGACTTCATCATTGACACTGTGATGTCGAACGAGCCGGGAACCGTCTCGCTCGTTCCCACCGGCGCACTCACCAACCTCGCCCTCGCCGTGCGCAAAGAGCCCCGCATTGCTCAACGCGTCAAGCAGGTCGTCATGATGGGTGGTGGAGTCAACGTCGGCAACTGGAACGCGACGAGCGAGTTCAACATCGTCATTGACCCCGAAGCTGCGCACATCGTGATCAACGAGAGCTGGCCGCTCACCATGGTCGGCATCGACGTCACCCACGATGCTCTCGCTACTGAAGAAGTAGCCGCAAGCATCGCCGCTGTCGGCACCGGCCCGGCCCGTTTTGTGGGTGAGCTGCTCGAATTCTTCGGCGCCACTTACCTTGAAGCTCAGGGCTTCGAGCATCCTCCCGTGCACGACCCCTGCGCCGTGGCCTACCTCATCGACCCCACCGTCATGGAAACCGCCAAGGTGCCGCTGGATGTCGAACTCACCGGTTCCATCACCCTCGGTATGACTGTGGCTGATTTCCGCGCGCCGGCTCCCGCCGACTGCACGACTCAAGTTGCACGCAGCATCGACGTTCCCAAGTTCTGGGGAATGATCGTGGACGCCCTCGAGCGCATCGGCGAACCCAAGCTCTAAATCGCGTGAGCGTGACGGATGCGGCGACCGACTTCGGTTCGCCGCATCCGTCGTTTCCGGCGTGCTCTACGCGGTTGCGAATGTTCGTTCGCGCCGCTTGCGGGCGCCGAGGTCAACAACGCCAATGAGAATAGCGATGGCAAAAAACACCGTCGTCGCGATCATGCCCATGCCGTACGCGTGGTGGTACAGCTCAACGGTGCTTTCGCCGCTGTTGCGCTCGTTGTAGAGCGTTGAGTAAAACAGTGAGAGCGCTACGGCGGTGCCGATCGCGGTTCCGATGCGCTGCCCCAGTTGCCCCACGGATCCCGCCAAGCCGCCTTCGAGCGGCGGGATGTCGTGCAGCGTTAGCGTCTGGTTGGGCGAGATCACAAGGCCGCCACCCGCGCCGCCAATGAACATCGCCGCCGCCATCACGAACGGTGTGAGCGCCGGCGGAGTAAGAATTGCCGCGGCCATGAGTACGCCGATTCCGATCATCAGAATCGCGAGCCCCACGACCACGAGTGAGCGACCGTAGCGTTCAACGAGAATACCGCCGCGCCACGACGAGAACGCGCTCGTCAAGGCGAAGCCGATCGTCACCGTGCCAGCGAAGACAGGCGCGAGCCCCAAGCCCAGCTGCAAGTACAGCGTGGTCAAGAGGAACATCGCGGGCATCGCCGCGAAGTACACGGTCGCGAGTAGGGTGCCGTTGCGGAACGAGCTGATGCGGAAGAGTGTGAGCGGCACGAGGGGCGCGCGTCCGCCAGCCGCGTAGCGGCGCTCCCACCAGATGAACGCCGCGGCAAAAAGTACAAACAGCACCAGCAGCCACCAGCGGTTGGGGTCATCCGTCGGCGCACCGGTCGTGAAGAGGAAGGGCCACATGAGCGCCAGCACCGTGACGCCGAAGATGGCAATCCCCACCGGGTCGAGGTCGAGGCGGGCGTAGGTGGTCTTGGCGGTCGAGGGCAGGATGCGCCAGGCCAACACGAGAGCGATGATGCCGAGCGGAACGTTCATCCAGAAGATGTAGCGCCAGCCGTCTTGGGCGCCGCCGATAGCGATCATGAGGCCGCCGAGCGTGGGTCCGAAGGCGGTTGAGATGCCGATCATGGCACCGAACAAACCAAAGGCTCGCCCGCGTTCCGGGCCATGGAACAACTGCTGAATAAGACCAATCACCTGAGGCATCTGGATGCCGGCCGCGACTCCCTGCAGCAAACGGAACACGAGCAACATGGCCGCATTCGGCGCGAGAGCACAGGCGATACTGGCAACGGTGAAGACCGTCAACCCGATCAGAAACAGGGTTTTGCGCGAGCGCTGGTCGCCGAAGCGCCCGGCCGGCACGAGAATCAACCCGAAGGTCAGCACATAGCCCGAGACGATCAGTTGCAGTTGAGTTGAGGTTGCGCCGAGGGCGTCTTCAATCGAGGGCAGCGCCACATTGACCTTCGACAGGTCGAGAATCGTGATGGCTGCGACCACGACGCAGACCCAGAAGGCGCGCCATTTGGTGGAGTGGTCGATGTCTGTATCGCCAGGGGCAGGAGTAGTGCGCCCGGCAGCGTTCCGCGCTGGTTCAGCGCTGGGAACTGTCTCATCCGCTGTCGTCATTTCAACAACTGTACGTCAGCGGATGAGACCCCTCGTTCAGACGCAGAGTTGCGTCATTAGTGGATTCGTTAGTCGATGCGTCCGGCGATCAGCGGACCACCATCGTGCACGGTATCCCCCTCATCGCCGATGCGGTAAGCACCCTCGAGAGACTCGAGTGCACGCTCGAAACGAGCGGGTTCGTCAGCGTGCATCGTGAAGAGCGGCTCGCCCTTGCGTACGGTGTCACCGGGCTTCGCGTGCAGATCGATGCCAGCAGCGTGCTGCACGGGATCCTGCTTGCGGGCACGGCCGGCGCCCAGACGCCACGCGGCGATACCGAACGGCAGCGCTTCTTGTTCGACGAGAACGCCGTCGCGGTCAGCAGTAACAACGTGGCTTTCCTTCGGCTGCGGCAGGGCAGCATCCGGGTCTCCGCCTTGCGCGCTGATCATGCCGCGCCAGGCATCCATTGCCTGTCCGTTGTCGAGAGCAGCCTCGACATCGGCATCTTCGTGACCGACCTGAGCGAGCATTTCGCGGGCGAGAGCAATCGTGAGCTCACGCACGTCAGCAGGCCCGCCACCAGCGAGAACCTCAACAGATTCGCGCACCTCGTTGGCGTTACCGATGGCAAGACCGAGCGGCACGTTCATGTTCGTGAGCAGGGCAACCGTCTTGACGCCGGCATCCTTGCCCAAGCGAACCATGGTCTCGGCCAGCTCGCGGCTACGGTCGGCGTCCTTCATAAACGCGCCAGAACCGAACTTCACATCGAGCACGAGAGCCGAAGTGCCCTCGGCGATTTTCTTGCTCATGATCGAGGATGCGATCAGCGGGATCGCCTCAACGGTTCCGGTGATGTCGCGAAGGGCATACAACTTCTTGTCGGCCGGAGCGAGACCCGAGCCGGCGGCACAGATAACGCCACCAACGCCACGCAGCTGCGCGTAGAACTCTTCGTTGGTGAGGTCGGCGCGCCAGCCGGGGATGCTCTCAAGTTTGTCGAGCGTTCCGCCGGTGTGACCGAGGCCACGGCCCGAAAGCTGCGGTACGGCGACGCCGAAGGACGCCACAAGAGGAGCGAGCGGCAGGGTGATCTTGTCACCAACGCCACCCGTGGAGTGCTTGTCGGTCGTCGGCTTACCGAGGCCCTCAAAGCTCAGGGTCTCTCCGCTGGCGATCATCGCGAGCGTGAGGTCGCGAATCTCTTCGCGCTCCATGCCGTTGATAAAGATGGCCATCGTCATGGCAGCCATCTGCTCGTCGCCCACGTAACCGCGAGTGTAAGCATCCACGAGCCAGTTGATCTGGTCTGTGCTCAGCACTCCCTTGTCACGTTTGGCGTGGATGAGGTCAACGACGTCGAAACGTTCGACCTGCTTGGCTTCTGCGCTGTTATTCACCGCGGTACTCCTCAAGGGTGCGTGGCCCGAACGCGTCGGGAATTACTTCGTCAATGGTTTTGATGCCCGATACCGTCTCCAGCAGCATGCCTTCGGCAGAGTGCTCGAAGAGCAGCTGGCGACAGCGGCCACACGGCATGAGGGCGTTGCCCTTGCCATCGACGCAGGTGAAAGCAACGAGCTTTCCACCGCCAGACATGTGCAGTGCCGACACCATGGAGCATTCGGCACACAGCGTGAGGCCATAGGAGGCGTTCTCTACGTTCGCGCCCGAAATTACCCGGCCGTCGTCGACGATTGCGGCGACGCCGACCGGGAACTTCGAATAGGGAACGTAGGCGTGAGTGAGGGCTTCTTTGGCGACGAGCCTCAGCGCATCCCAGTCAATTGATTGCGGCTCGATCGTCATAGCGTTACCCCTTGATGTACGGTGTTCCGGATGCTGCTGGCGGCCGCGACTTTCCGACCAGACCGGCAACGGCGATGATCGTCACGACGTACGGCAGCATGAGCATGAACTCGCTCGGCACCGGCGAACCGACAACGCTGAGCGCGTTCTGCAGGTTGCTGGCAAAGCCGAAGAGCAGTGCCGCGAGCGTGGCCTTGATCGGGTCCCAGCGACCGAAGATCACCGCGGCGAGGGCGATGAAGCCGGCTCCCGCCGTAACGTCCTTGCCGAACTGGCCTGTCTGGCTCAGCGTGATGAATGCTCCACCCAGACCAGCGATCGCACCGGCAAGGGCGACGTTCCAGAAACGGGTAAGCGTCACGTTGATGCCGACAGTGTCTGCAGCCTTGGGGTGCTCGCCGACGGCGCGCAGGCGCAGCCCCCAGCGAGTGCGGTACAGCGCGAAGGCCACAGCAGCAACGATGATGTACAGCAAGTACACGATCAGGGTCTGCTTGAACAGAACCGGTCCGATGATCGGGATGCCGCTCAAGATCGGAATCGCGAGCGTCGAGAACCCTTCGGGGTTGTTCAGCTGCTCGGGGTTGTCGGTAAGCCAGGTCGAGTACAGGAAGCCGGTAAGACCGGAGACCAGAACATTGATGACAACACCGACGATGATCTGGTTGACGAGGTACTTGATCGCGAAGACCGAGAGCAAGAACGACACGAGCATTCCGGCAACGGCGGCGGCGAACAAGCCGGCGAATGCAGAACCCGTCAGCGTTCCTACGACAGCGGAAACGAACGCACCGGCAAGCAACTGGGCTTCGATCGCGATGTTTACAACACCAACGCGCTCGGAGATAACGCCACCGAGGGCACCGAATACGAGCGGTACCGCCAGCACGAGCGAGCCAGCCAGCAGCTCAGGCACGCGGAGGGTTTCGTCAGCAGCAGCCCAGGTCAGGAAGCCGGTGAGAGCGAGAATCGCACCCACGATCGGAATCCACTTGGGAACCGTGCGGTCCTGAGAAATCATGAACGCCGAACCGAGCGCAATGAGGGCGGTCAGGATCGTGACGACGATTCCTGTGGCGAGTGCCGGCAGGTGAACGACCGGCAGCTGGATGAGGTCGCTACCCGTGGAGAGGTTGAATCCCGTGGGAGCATCCTCGGCGAAACCGACGAAGAGAACACCAGAGAAGACCGAGACAATCGCGAACGCAATCGGAAGCTTCCAACTGCGACGATCGATCTTCGTTCCCGTCAGGCTCTTGCCTTCAGAAGTTTTGGTGAGAGTCATTAGCTGACCACCTTCTTTGCGCGTGCGCCGGGTTGCGGCAAGCGGAATACAGCACGCACGAGTGGCGGCGCTGCAATAAACAGAACGATGAGGGATTGCACAACAAGAACGATGTCAATCGGGATGCCCTGCGACGCTTGCATCGTGAAGCCACCTGCCTTGAAGGCACCGAAGAGGAGGCCTGCGGCGAAGGTTCCCCACGGCGTCGAACGGCCGAGAAGAGCAACGGTGATGGCGTCGAAGCCGATACCGGCGTCTACTCCAGAGGTGAATCCACTCGTGGTCGTTCCGAGAACCTCGGTGCTCGCCGCGAGACCGGCGTAACCACCCGCGATCAGCATGACGTAGATGTAGATGCGCTCTACCTTGACACCGGCAACGCGAGCCGCGTGCGGGTTGAGGCCGACGGCGCGGAACTTGAAGCCCAAGCTCGAGCGGTCAATCAACCACCAAGCCAAGACTGTCGCAGCGACCACGAGCACGAAGCCCCAGTGAAGTTTAAAGCCGTCGCCGAAGATCGGCTGCAGGATTGCGGTCTCCGATGCCGGCGGCGTCTTCGGGTTATTCGATCCCGGGTTCTTCAGCAGGTCAGTGCGCAGCAGGAAGCTGATCAGGTAGTAGGCAACGTAGTTGAGCATGATCGTCACGATCACCTCGTGCGCACCGGTGCGGGCCTTCAGGAGTCCAGCGATAGCACCCCACAGGGCACCGCCGAGGATTCCCATGAGAACTGCAACGACAACGTGGATGACGATGGGAAGGTCCCACGCGAAGCTGGCGTAACCAGCGAATGCAGCACCGACGATGATCTGACCGCGGCCACCAATGTTGAACAGGCCAACGCGGAAGGCGATTGCTACGCCGAGACCAGCCGCGATAAGCGGTGTCGCGAAGACGAGCGTCTGGGTCAGCGGCTTGATGGCCGAGAGGAAGTCATCACGACGGAAGTCGTAAATAGAGCCTTGGAAGAGCGCGAGGTAGGCGCCACCCACAGCGGAGCCAATCGCGGCGAAGAAGTCGCCCGGACGAGCGAAGAAGTATCCGGCCGTCTCCTGCACATCAGAGTCGGTGAACGCAATGAGCACGCCACCGATCAGGATGGCCAAAACAACGGCGAGCAGTGACAAGACTGCGTTGCCCGAGGTGATCTCGCGGAACGCGTTTGTCCACCGAACGGTGTCTTGGTTGGTCTCAGAGTTCTTGGCAGTCTCAGCTACAACAGCCTCGTCAGAGTTCTGATCTTCGGGTTTCTGGGGTGTTGGCTCGCTCATGCTGCCTCCTCCGTAATGCGTTCGCCAGCCATCATGAGGCCGAGTTTTTCGCGGGGGGTATCCGCAGGCACGATTCCTACAATTTGGCCCTTGTACATGACCGCAATGCGGTCAGCCAAGGACACGACTTCATCAAGCTCGGTGGAGACGACGATCACGGGAACACCACGATCACGCACACCAACGATTTGCTCGTGCACGAACTCAATCGATCCGACGTCGAGTCCACGAGTCGGCTGCGAGACCACGAGCAGTGAAAGTTCGCGGCTCATTTCGCGGGCCAGAACAACCTTCTGTTGGTTACCACCCGAGAGCTTCGAAACGTGCTCGTGGATGCTCTGCGAACGAATGTCGTACGACTCGAGCTTCTCGGTCGCGAACTCGTTGAGCACATCAGTCTGCAGAGTGCCGAATTTTACGAACGGTTCCCCGTCGCTGCGGTCGAGCATGAGGTTTTCGGCAACGCTGAAGCCACCGACCAGGCCGTCGACCGTGCGGTCTTCCGGAACATAGCCGACGCCGGCGTCGAGAATCTGGCGGGCGTTGAGCCCGAGCAATTCGGTGCCGTTGAGCGTGATGGAGCCGGATGCGCGCTCTTGCATTCCGAGCAGCGCTTCGGCGAGCTCGGTCTGACCGTTGCCCTGCACACCAGCGATGGCGAGAATCTCGCCGCCCTGAACGGTAACGCTGAGCTCTCGTACGGAACGGTGGCCCGTCTCATCCGCGATCGACAGCTTGTCGATAACGAGCGAGTTGTCGGTGAGCTGCGCTGGCGCCTTGTCGATCGTCAGGTCAACAGCGCGCCCGACCATGAGCGATGCGAGTTCTTCCTTGCCCGCGTTGGGGTCGGCTTCGCCGACAACCTTGCCGAGGCGAATAACGGTGATGCGGTCGGCGACTTCGCGGACCTCACGCAGCTTGTGCGTGATGAAGACGATCGAGGTTCCCTCGCTCTTGAGCTGACGCATGATTGCCATGAACTCGTCAGTCTCTTGCGGGGTAAGTACCGCGGTGGGCTCATCGAAGACAAGCACCTTGGCTTCGCGAGAGAGCGCCTTGACGATCTCGACGCGCTGCTGCACACCAACAGGAAGGTCTTCGACGAGAGCATCGGGGTCGATGTCGAACCCGAATCGTGCGGAAATATCACGCACGAGGGTGCGGGCGGCATCCAAGTTCAGTAGTCCAGGTCCGTAAACCTGTTCGTGGCCGAGAGCCACGTTCTCAGCGACGGTGAAGACAGGGATCAGCATGAAGTGCTGGTGGACCATGCCGATTCCGGAGCGCATAGCGTCACCGGGGCCCGCGAAGTGGCGGACTTCATCGTCGATGAGGATATCGCCCTCTTCAGCCTGATACAGGCCGTAGAGCACATTCATCAACGTTGACTTGCCCGCGCCGTTCTCGCCGAGGAGGCAGTGGATTTCGCCCTCTTCGACAGTGAGATCAATATGATCATTCGCGATCAGGTCACCGAAGCGCTTGGTAATACCTCGCAGCTCAAGCTTCACAATCTCTCCTCATTGCTGTGATGGCGTCCTCGCCATCGTGGGATTCACAAGATTAGCCTCAGAAGACTAATCCAAAACGAAGGGGGCTGACCCTCTCGAGCCAGCCCCCTCAGTGCTATCTAACTAGTTGAGGTACGACTTCACGGCGATGTCGCCGGAGATGATGCCGTCCTTGACTGCGACGAGCTCAGCTTCGAGCCCTCCGTCAACCTTCGACTCGAAGTCGTGGAACGGCGAGATGCCAACTCCACCGTTCTCGAGCGTTCCGATGTAAGGAGTGGTGTCGAGCGAACCGCTCGATGCCTCGGTGACGACGTCTTCAACTGCAACGCCGATCTGCTTGAGGATCGAGGTGAGGAACAAGTCCGCAGCTGCGGTCTCGGTCTCGGTGAGGTCAGCGTCGACGCCGATCATTGCGATGTCCTTGCCGGAGTCGCGGATTGCCTCAACCGCGCTCTGGAAGATGGGTCCACCGGCGGGAAGCAGAACGTCTGCACCCTGGTCGATCAGGTTCTGAGCTGCTGCACGCGAGTCGGTTCCGGGAGCGAAGGTACCGATGAAGGTTCCGTCCTGCGCTGCGGTGTCCCAACCACGAACCGTAACGTCGGTTCCCTTTTCAGCGTTGTAGTACTCAACACCCTGAGCGGTTCCGTCGAGGAAGATCGAAACGGTGGGGAAGTTCATTCCACCGTACATGCCGACAACACCGGACTTGGAGTAGCTGGCTGCGGCGTAACCGGCGAGGAATGCAGCACCGGCGGTGTCGAAGAGGATCGGCTTGATGTTCGGAGCGTCGATCTCTCCGTCGAAGTCGTTGTCAGCTGCGTCATCAACGATGGCGAAGTTGATGTCGGGGTTGGCGAGCGCGAACTCGACGGTTGCTGCGGAGAGGTTGAATCCGACAGTAACGATCAGGTCGCAGCCCTCGGCTACGAGGCTCTCGATGTTGGGTGCGTAGTCTGCGTCGCTGGTCGACTCAACAGCGTTGAACTCGACACCGAGTGCGTCTGCTGCTGCTTCGATACCTTCGTAACCGAGCTGGTTGAACGACTTGTCGTCGAATCCGCCCGAGTCAGAAACCATGCAGGGAAGGTAGTCAAGCGCTTCGCCCGATCCGGCGTCGGTCTCTTCGGGTGCAGCTGCGCAACCGGCGAGTACGAGTGCGCTGGTGGCAACGAGCGCCATGCCGCTGAGTGCGCGGCCGTGAGTGCTGATTCTCAAGGTGTCCTCCAAGATGCTGTTCGACAGAAATTGTCGAAACATGATGAACCTACGGTACCGAAGAATCAAGTAAACGAATGTGCGAATATGAGCGCCGAAGCCGAATGGTTACAAACGCGAAATCACATCGTCACAAGACGTCGTTACGTCCGGAGATTTTTAGAGCATCCACCACAGATTTCACGCGCTGAGCGTTTGCAGTTGTCGTAACCAGCAAAGCGTCAGGCGTATCGACCACGACAATGTCGTTTACCCCAATTAGGGAAATAAGCCGGTCAGTCTGACTAATGACTACTCCGGTCGACTTGTCGGCCAAAACTCGAGCGTTCTCACCCAAGATCGCGAGGTCAGATTTGCGGCCGCCCGAGTGCAGTTTGGCGATGGACGCGAAGTCTCCGACATCGTCCCAATCGAAGTCGCCGGGCACGACGACAAGCTTTCCCTCTGCCGCTGCGGGCTCCGCAACCGTGTAGTCGATGGCGATTTTGGTGAGGTGGGGCCAGACGGCATCCACTACGGCACCACGCTGTGGGGTATCCCACGCTTCGGCGAGTTCAGTCAGGCCTTCGAGCAGTTCGGGCTCAGCCTTGCCCAGTTGCTCGAGCAGTACATCCGCGCGGGAAATGAACATGCCACCGTTCCACAGGTAATCGCCGCTGGCAACATACGACTGCGCGGTTGCGAAGTTGGGCTTCTCTACGAACGACTTGGCGCCGATCGCGCTCGGAGCACCCTCAATGTCGAGTGCGGCGCCGCAGTGAATGTAACCGAAGCCGATCGCAGGCTCGGTGGGAGTGATGCCGATGGCCGCGATGAATCCGGCGTTGGCGACGGCGATTGATTCCCGCACGCTGCGCCTGAACCCTCGGATGTCACGAATCACATGGTCAGCAGCAAACGATCCAATAATGACGTTGGGGTCGCGCTTGAGCAGAATCGCGGCCGCAAGCCCGATGGCAGCCGAGGAGTCTTTCGGCTCACTCTCGAGCACAACATTGGGGTCGCTGAGTTCGGGAAGCTGCTTTTCGACGGCAGCGCGATGCGCTCGCCCAGTGACAACCATGATCCGGTCGGGCCCAGAAAGCGGTGCGAGCCGATCCCACGTATCGCGCAGCAGGGTTTGCCCCGACCCGGTGAGGTCGTGCAGAAATTTGGGTGCATCCGCGCGCGAAAGCGGCCAGAGCCGTGATCCGATGCCGCCGGCAGGGATCACGCTATAGAAGTTGTCGAACGATGCCTCATGTTGGCTCATGCCTCCACCTTAGACTTCAGCACCCGTTAACTCGCCGGTTATCCACGCCTCGTACCGTCAGCACTACGAGACCGATTGAGGTGCTGATTGTGCGAGTCGTCATTGTGAGCGAAAGCTTTCTTCCCACTGTCAACGGAGTCACGAACAGCGTGCTCAAAGTGCTCGACTATTTGAGTGCCGAAGGCCACGATGCGATTGTGATTTGCCCTTCGGCCGGGGCACCGAAAACCTACGCAGGGTTTCCGGTTCACGCGGTACCGGCTCTGGCTTACCGCCAATTCCCCGTCGGGCTTCCCAATCCGCAGGTGCACAAGCTGATCGCCGACTTTCGGCCCGATGTTGTTCACGCAGCCGCCCCGTTCCTTCTCGGCGCACAGGCGATCTCCTCGGCCAACCGACTCGGCATTCCCACGGTTGCCATTTTTCAGACGGATGTCGCTGGCTACGCTCGCCGCCACCACCTCGGTCAGGCCACGAAACTGGCCTGGCGCATCGTGCGCTGGATCCACGATGGCGCGCAATTGACTCTCGCTCCCTCGAGCACAGCCATGGCCGACCTGCAGGCCATCGGCCTGACGAAGCTCGAGCGCTGGGGCCGCGGCGTTGATCTGGCGATGTATCACCCCGCCAAGAAGCTCTCCCCCGCCACCGCTCGACTGCGCAAACGGCTCGCCCCTCGCGGCGATGTGGTTGTCGGCTACGTCGGACGCATCGCTCCGGAGAAACAAGTGGAACGCCTGCGAGCTCTTCGCGGCCTCACCGGAGTGCGCGTGGCGATCGTGGGAGACGGTTCATCGGTACCTCTTGTTAAGAAGGAGCTTGCCGGCATCCCGGTCACGTGGCTTGGCAAGCTAGGCGGCGAAGAGTTGGCCACGGCGTATGCCGCTTTCGATGTGTTCGCTCACACGGGCACGGAGGAGACCTTCGGCCAGACGCTTCAGGAAGCTCATGCAGCCGGATTGCCGGTCGTGGCTCCCCGCGCGGGCGGGCCAATCGACCTCATCACGCACGGCACGAATGGTTTTCTTTTCGAGCCGGACAACGAGGATGAGTTGCGTGCCTATATCGAGGCGCTCTGCCTTGACCCGGCGCTTCGTGCACGCATGGGCGAGGCTGGCCGGCGAACGGTGCTGAGCAAGTCGTGGAGCGGCATCTGCGCTGAACTCGTCGCGCACTACAACGACGCAATCGCGACGGTGCCGGCGCAGCTCACACGCTAAGCCGGGCGCTCCTCGTTCTCCCAACCGCTTGACCTAGAGTGCACTTTAGGGAGAACAATGAACACCGTTATGACGAACCAGACTGAACAGGTACTCACGATCGGCGAAGTCGCCGCACTGACGGGCGTCACGGTGCACACGCTTCGCTACTACGAAAAAGCGGGGCTGCTTGAAGTGCCCCGCCTTTCGAACGGCCAGCGGCGCTATCGGGAGATGGATGTAAAAGCTGTCGAGTTCATCGGTCACCTTCGCCGCACCGGAATGCCGATTCGCGCGATCCTCGAATACGCCGATCTAGTGCGCAGCGGCAAAGACACTTCGGCAGAGCGGATGCGCCTGCTCGAGCAACACCGCGACAACGTTGCGCGCGAGCTCGCCGAGCAGCACAAGCACCTCGTCGGCATCACGGCGAAGATTGAGTGGTACCGCGCAGCACTCGACCAGGCTGACTCGTCGGATGCTCGCCTCACCGAAACTCTCACCGCAACTGCCTCTACGCCGTAATTATTCGGGCAAGCGCTCATTGGCGCTCCTTAAGTTCCGCAATATTCACGAAAACCTTCGCGAATTCTTGCTATTTAGGGTCGACTGGGAAGCGGCCGTCTATAAGCGGGAATAGAATGGGTAGGTCCGCTGTGCGGACACTCATCGGTCGCGGTGGACGCGACCCAAGACCGCAAGGAGGGTCCTCGTGCCAGAGAAGTCGGCGAGCAACCTAGTGGCGGAGCCGCAGTCGCCGCCCAAGATTCGCTCACCCAAGAGACCTGCTGGCACCCTGTACCGGGGTAACGAGGGCATGTGGTCGTGGGTGTTGCACCGTATTACCGGTGTTTCCATCTACTTCTTCCTCCTCGTGCACATCTTGGACACAGCACTCGTTCGCGTAAGCCCTGACGCCTACAACATCGTCATCGACTCCTACAAGACACCGCTCATGGGTCTTGCTGAGATCGGTCTTGTTGCGGCGATCGGGTTCCATGCGATCAACGGACTGCGCATCATCCTGATCGACTTCTGGGCCTTCGGCGCCAAGCACCAGCGCACCCTGTTCTGGGTCGTCATTGGTATCTGGCTGGTGCTGCTTGCCGGATTCATCCCCCGCCAGCTAATGCACGTCTTCGGAGGTTGAGCATGAGTCTCATCGAAGCCCCTCGCACTCCTACCCGTGGTCGCCGCACTGGCGGCATCAACTGGGAAAAATGGGGATGGATCTACATGCGCGCCTCCGGCGTAGTTCTTGTCGTTCTCATCTTCGGCCACCTTCTCGTCAACATGTTCCTGGGCGAGGGCGTTAAGGCAATCGACTTCGCGTTCGTCGGCGGAAAGCTCTCCGACCCGTTCTGGCAAGTCTGGGACGGCCTGATGCTGTGGCTCGCCCTCATCCACGGCGCCAACGGTATGCGCACGATCGTGAATGACTATGCGACCAACCCGAAGGTGCGCACGGTTCTGCTTGCTGGAATCGCCGTATCGACCATCATCCTGATCGCGCTGGGAACCCTCGTGATCACCACCTTCGACCCCTGCCCAGCCGGTGCTGACCCAGCCCTGCTTGCAAGCTTCTGTGAGGCGCTTTAATTGTCTACGATCAACACCGGCGACATCGCCGACGGAACCGTCATTGACGGAGTCCACTACCACCAGTTCGACATCGTGATTGTGGGCGCCGGTGGTGCCGGTATGCGTGCCGCTATTGAAGCCGGCCCGCACGCCAAGACCGCGGTGATCTCCAAGCTCTACCCCACGCGCTCGCACACCGGTGCAGCGCAGGGCGGTATGGCTGCGGCCCTCGCCAACGTCGAGGACGACAACTGGGAATGGCACACCTACGACACCGTCAAGGGTGGCGACTACCTCGTTGACCAAGACGCTGCCGAGATCCTCGCCAAAGAGGCCATTGACGCGGTCATCGACCTCGAAAACATGGGTCTGCCCTTCAACCGCACCGAAGACGGCAAGATCGACCAGCGTCGCTTCGGCGGTCACACTCGCGAGCACGGCAAGGCTCCGGTTCGCCGCGCCTGCTACGCCGCCGACCGCACGGGTCACATGATCCTTCAGACGCTGTACCAAAACTGCGTCAAGCTCGGCATCAACTTCTTCAACGAGTTCTACGTTCTCGACCTGGTCATGACCGAGGTTGATGGCGTCGAAGAACCCTCCGGCGTTGTTGCCTACGAGCTCGCTACCGGCGAGCTGCACGTGTTCCAGTCGAAGGCGATCATCTTCGCTACCGGTGGATTCGGCAAGATCTTCAAGACGACATCCAACGCTCACACCCTCACCGGTGATGGCGTCGGAATCATTTGGCGCAAGGGCCTTCCGCTCGAAGACATGGAGTTCTTCCAGTTCCACCCCACCGGGTTGGCTGGACTGGGCATCCTGCTCTCTGAGGCAGCTCGAGGCGAAGGCGCGATCCTGCGTAACGCCGAGGGTGAGCGCTTCATGGAGCGCTACACGCCGACGCTCAAGGACCTCGCCCCGCGAGACATCGTTGCGCGCTCGATGGCTACCGAGATTCGTGAAGGCCGCGGAGCTGGTCCCGACAAGGACTACCTGTTCCTCGACATCACTCACCTTGAGCCTGCCGTTATCGACGAGAAGCTGCCAGACATCACGGAGTTCGCCCGCACCTACCTGGGTGTTGAGCCGTACACCGAGCCGGTTCCCGTACTGCCCACCGCGCACTACGCCATGGGTGGCATCCCGACCAACGTTGAAGCTGAAGTTCTGCGCAACAACACGGATGTCGTCAAGGGCCTGTACGCCGCCGGCGAGTGCGCGTGTGTTTCCGTTCACGGTTCTAACCGCTTGGGCACCAACTCGCTGCTCGACATCAACGTCTTCGGAAAGCGCGCCGGAAAGTCGGCCGTTGAGTACGTGAAGACCGCTGAGTTCGTTCCGCTGCCGAAGGATCCTGCTGGAGGCGTCAAGCGCATCCTCGACATGGTCCGCTCCGGTGATGGCACCGAGCGCATTGCTGTGATCCGTAAAGAGTTGCAAGACTCGATGGACCGCAACGCACAGATCTTCCGTACGGATGAAAGCCTCGAAGAGGTTACCCAGCTCATCCAGAAGCTGCGCGCACGCTACAAGAACATTCAGCTCCACGACAAGGGCAAGCGGTTCAACACCGACCTGCTCGAAGCCGTTGAGCTTGGCTTCCTGCTCGACCTCGCTGAAGTACTCGTGTACTCGGCTCGGTCGCGCAAGGAAAGCCGCGGCGGTCACATGCGTGAGGACTACCCCAACCGTGACGACGAGAACTTCCTCGTGCACACGATGGCGTACCTCACCGGCGATCCAGAATCAGAGGAGGCGGGTGACCACATCCGCCTCGACTGGAAGCCGGTAGTGATCACTAACTACCCGCCGATGGAGAGAAAGTACTAATGAGCACTGCCGTCGCTGACAAGAAGCCTGCCGCAGCCGAAGAGATTCCTACCTTCACTGCGACGCTCATCATCCGTCGTTTCGACCCGGATGTTGACGAAGAGCCGCGTTGGGAAGACTTTGACGTCGAACTGTACGCCACTGACCGCGTGCTCGATGCCCTGCACAAGATCAAGTGGGAGCAGGATGGGTCGCTGACCTTCCGCCGCTCGTGCGCGCACGGTATTTGTGGTTCGGATGCCATGCGCATCAACGGCCGCAACCGCCTGGCCTGCAAGACCCTGATCAAGGATCTCGACATCACCAAGCCCATCTACGTGGAAGCCATCAAGGGCCTGCCGCTGGAGAAGGACTTGATCGTCGATATGGAGCCGTTCTTCGACTCCTACAAGGAGATCAACCCGTTCCTGATGGCTGGCGCCACCAAGGGCGGCAAGGAACGCAAGCAGAGCCCCGTTGAACGCGCTCGCTTCGACGACACCACCAAGTGCATCCTGTGCGCTGCGTGCACGTCGAGCTGCCCCGTGTTCTGGACGGACGGCCAGTACTTCGGTCCCGCCGCCATCGTGAACGCTCACCGCTTCATCTTCGACTCGCGCGATGAGGGTTCGCAGGTTCGCCTCGACATCCTCAACGACAAAGAGGGCGTGTGGCGTTGCCGCACCACCTTCAACTGCACCGACGCCTGCCCCCGTGGCATCCAGGTCACGCAGGCAATCGCTGAAGTGAAGCAGGCCATCATTAAGGGCAAGCCGTAACGGCGCACCCGCACTAAACAAGCTCGCCCCTGTCGCTACCTCGGTAGCGACAGGGGCGATTTGTTTGTGAGCGGCCGTCACCCACGGCGACCGCCCACACTGAGTATTCGGGTTACTCACTCAAAGAGACTGGTCTACCGGCACGTTATGACGGCACAACGGGCTGAACACCCCCGAACTGGGGTTTAGTTCAACAGTCGGATGTTGACGCCCTGGTTGGTTCCAGACGACAGGTTAAGCGGCTTGATGAGGTCGTTGATGAGACCGTCGACGACACCAAGGAGTCCTCCGAGAAGGCCACCCGTACCGACGATGCCGGCAAGGTAGTCGCGATCAACGGTCTGGACAAGGTCGAGTGACGAGAGACCTCCGGGGATACCCGTGACGTTGAGAGCGAAGGTTCCATTGCTCGAAACGGTGGTTGTCGCGTAGACGAGGCCGCCGGCCTGAAGAGAGAGATGGGCACCGGGTGTCGCAGTACCTACGAGGTTGAGGTCGATATCAGCGGCGACGACTCCGCCGGGAGCGGTGTGGCCCTCGGGAGGTGCTCCCCCAGTGACGGTGCCAACCACCGCATCCACGAGTCCACCCACTGCCCCACCAACGCCGCCTACGACGCCGCCAAGGCCAGTCCCGAGACCGCCGCCAGCAGATTCTCCAGCGACCGTCGCAGAGTCAATCGAAGGCACGGTAGGAATCGTGAGATTGCTGGGGTCTGCACGGTCGCCGCCGAGGTTGTCATTGACACTTGCCGCGGCTGAAGTGGCGCTGTCGGAGGAGTCGATCGATTGGCTTGATGAGGTGCCGTCGGCCGTTGTGGCCTCCGGGGCAACCGGCGCCAATGCAACGAACGATCCGGAGATCGCGATGGCGGCGGCAACGGTTCCCGCGATAGCGACCGGCATCGCGCCCGCACTCGCGCCGCCCACCGCAGTAACGGCGGTCGCTCCGGCCACGTGGGTTGACGCGACGACGGCTGCTGGCATGGCCGGTGCTGCTGCTGCAGTGAGCGACGCGGCGCCACCCTGCCCGAAGGCGCTCAGGAAGCCTCCGCCTGCAACGCCGCCCAGCAGCATCGGGATCATCACGAGTGCTAGGCGTGAACCAACTTCGTCGACTTCTTCACACACGATCGCGCAGCGAGTGCACGACTCGAGGTGAGCTGAAATTCTCTTTGCATCGCGGCCGCTGAGGCTCTGACGAGCATGCTCGCCAAACTTGGACATGGCCCACTGGCATTCACCGGATGCCGTGGCATCGTTGATGTGAGCCTGCAACCAGGCTTTACGAAGGCCTTCACGCGCACGGTACGACAGCGCAGCGACACTGTTGGCGCTCATCCCCATCAGCGGAGCCACTTCGTGAGGATCCATGCCCTCTACTTCGGTGTACCAGAGCACCGACTGCCAGCGTTCCGGTAGTTCACGGAAGGCTTTTGCGGTGAGCGTGTGGTCGAGGGCGATCGCAATTGGATCGTCAAGCGTGCTGGGGTCTTCGAAGTCTGCGATCTCATCCACTTGTACTTCGCGGGAGGCAGCGCCCCAGGTCGAAGCGAGGTTGCGGATGGTCGTATAGAGGTAAGGGCGGAAGGCTCCTTGCGGGCCGCCACCCGCCAGCACACGCTGGTAAATACGCGCGAACGACTCAGACACGAGATCGTCCGCGTCTATCGACGTGTACTGACGGGCAACACATATACCCGAGCGGTAGTGGCGACTCCAGAGCTCGGCAAAGGCGTTTTGTACCCCCGTACGCGCCTGTGCCAGCAGCTGCTCGTCCGAAGTGGTTAGCTTCGAAGCCACGATTCCGCTCATCCCCCTGATCCATTTCCCGGGCCTCTCTTTTGTCCCTTTGGGGCGAAGGTTATGGAGAAACAACCTTCTTACCCAAAGAGACCGAGTAACCCGTTCTCTATGACGCAGACTATCGAATATTTACAGAAATTTGTGACCCCACTAGGGGGGAACAGATCGTTCTGGCCCGAATAGTGCTGCGTTCTAGCGGCTTTCAGACTAGTGGCGGTGGGGGTGCCACCCGGGGCTCCGCTAGACCACCTACTTTCGCTGAAAGCGCTCTCATCACCGAGATCGCGAGGCCGGGTAGACAGAGCGCTGATCCACTCTTTGGCCGAGGCCCGCGCCCACTTTTGCCGATCAGCACCATTTTTGACCGCGTCGATGAGAGCCACATCGTTCGACAGTTTGTACCCCGATGGACCTTCAGGGCGTTACTGAGAAGCCATCATTTCCGTCGCGAAGACCCACCGTCGGCCGCAGGAATACACCTTTCGGGTGGACCACTTCACGGCATCGCACCCACGGCACGACGCCCGCCGCTCCAGCGTGAACCCCGTTAACGACGAAGTGCCGCCACCCGTTTTGGGGTGGCGGCACTTCGTGTGTTCTAGGTCTTAGGCAGCCTGTGCAGCAGCTTCGCGAGCCGTCGGCCCGGTCGTTGCGTTGATAGCAGCAGCAGCGCGAGCCTTAGCCTGCTCGAGCGTGACCGTCAGCAGCTCGGCGCGCACGTCGGCGAGCGCCGCGGGCGTCATCGAGAGGCTTGTGACTCCGAGGCCGACAAGAACGATGGCAAGCTGTGGATCTGCGGCAGCTTCACCACAGACTCCGACGGGCTTGCCTGCAGCAGCACCAGCGTCTCCGAGCAGCTTGACCATGCGGAGCACTGCAGGGTGCCACGGGTCTTGGAACTTGGCGAGGGTGCCGAGCATCCGGTCTGCCGCCAGCGTGTACTGGGTGAGGTCGTTGGAGCCGATTGAGACAAAGTCACTGCGTTCGGCGACCTGATCGGCGAGAACGGCGAGCGAGGGAACCTCGGCCATGACACCCACGGTGTTGAGGCCAAGTTCGCGGCCCAGGGCGACGAAGTATTCGGTCTCTTCGGCATCCGACACCATCGGGGCCATGACCCAGAGGTCGGCGTCGGTCGCGTTCTGAGCGTTCACGAGCGCGGTGAGCTGGTCGCGCAGGATGTTCTCGTTGACACGGAGCGAGCGAAGGCCGCGCTGCCCGAGGGCGGGGTTTACTTCTTCACCCATGTCCATGAAGCTCAGCGGCTTGTCGGCACCGGCGTCGAGGGCACGAACGACAACCTTCTTACCGGGGAAGTGCTGCAGCATCTCGGTGTATTCCTTCGTCTGCTCTTCGACCGTGGGGGCCGAAGTGGCATCGAGGAACATGAGCTCGGTGCGGAACAGGCCGACACCTTCCGCGCCGAGTTCGACTGCCTGCGCAGCCTCCGAGGGAGTGCCCAAGTTGGCGAGGAGCGGAACGAGGGTTCCGTCTGCGAGAGCACCATCAGTGATGGGAGCGTTTGCTGCGGCGGCAAGCTCGGCGATGCGGGCTTCTGCTGCGGAGACTTGCTCAGCGGTGGGCTCCGTCGTGATGGTGCCGGCACCGGCATCCACAATCACGAGCGTCTCGTCGGCAAGCTCAAGCGCTTCGGCAACACCCATGATGGCGGGGATCGCCTTCGAGCGAGCAAGAATTGCGGTGTGGCTGGTCGGCCCACCCTGGCGGGTAACGAGAGCGAGAACCTTGTCGAGTTCGAGCAGAGCGGTATCTGCTGGGGCGAGGTCGTCGGCCACGAGCACGAACGGCTCATCGCGCTGCGGAACGCCCGGGGCTTCAACGCCACGCAGGCGAGCAACCACGCGCTGGCTCACGTCACTGAGGTCGGTGGCACGTTCGGCCATCATGCCGCCCAGCGAAATCAACATCTCGCGGAACGAAGCGAAAGCCTCAAATACAGCGCGCTCGGCAGCCTTGCCGCCGTCGATCAGCTCGTTCACGCTGTCGAGAATCGAGGGGTCTTCAGCCATCAGGGCTGTAGCGGTAAGAACCTCGTTGGCCTCGGCATCCGCTTTTTCGGCGCGTGCACGCAGGTCAGCAGCCACGAATGTGAGTGCGGATGCTGCCGCTTCTTTTTCTGCTGCGGCGTCGCCTGAATGGCGAGCATCTTTCGGTTCCGGAAGGGGGTCGGGCATCCGCACGACTTTTCCAATGGCAACCGATCGTCCGACTCCAACACCCTGAAGTTCCATGTGATCTGACCTCTCCTCTGAGTTACGCACAGACAGCCTAGCTATTCTTAACGGATGCAGCTTGCGCAACGACTGAAACCGGCCATTGAGTGGGTACTCCAGCTACGCCCCGTGCGTGTCTTCATGCACTACGCGGACAAATTAGGACCACTCCTCTCATCGGGACTTTCCTACCAGGCGATCTTCGCCGTCTTCGCCGCAATCTGGGTTGGTTTCGCTGTCGCCGGCTTTATCGTGCAGGGCGATCCCGTTTTGCTCGATGCGGTCTACAACTTCATCTCCACGAACATCCCCGGCCTCATCGGTGACGGCAGCGGCAACGGGGCAATTAGCCGCGAGACCCTCGCCGATACCAGCATTCTTGGTATCACCGGTGTCATCGCTGCCTTCGGTTTGGCTTTCACGGCGCTGGGCTGGATTGCGTCGGGCCGCGACGCTGTGCGCTCGATGTTTGGGCTGGAAAGCTCCGAAACAAACTTTCTCATCCTGAAGCTCAAGGATGCCGGGCTTGCAATCGGTTTCGGTCTTGCTGTGCTCGTTTCGGCGGGCGTCTCGGTGCTCAGCTCCGCCGCGCTCAACTGGATTCTCGGCCTCGTGTCGATCAATGAAAACTCAACCGCCGGAGTGATCGCCACGCGCGGTGTTGCCCTCGTCATCGTGCTGATTCTCGACACCGCAACGCTAGGAATCTTCTACCGCGTCGTTTCTGGCATCAAGATTCCGTTCCGGATGCTCGCTCAGGGCACCATCATCGCCGCCGTCGCCCTGGGTGCGCTCAAGTTCGGTGGTGGCTTCTTGCTTGAAGGCGCAACCCGCAACCCTCTCCTCGCGTCCTTCGCGGTCATCATCGGTCTGCTGATTTGGTTCAACTTCATCTGCCAGATCATCCTGATTGGCGCTGCTTGGATCGCCGTGGCTGCCGATGATGCGGATCTCGACATCAGCGGTGCTCAGCGTGATGAAGATGCTCCGCGTGCGGTCACACCGACGAAAGCCACCGAAGATGCGAAGGCGAACAAGGCGCAAAAAGCCAACGGGCGACCGCAGCGCGATTCCGCCCGGTCATCTCAGCCGACGACAGCAACAGTGACGGATGACGACGCCCGCGAGCGCGACCGAGCCAATGAAAAGAAGTTCAAGCGCACCTTCTCTCGAATGATGAAGCGCAACAAGAAGAAGTAGCACCCGTTGCAGCGCGCCCGGCATTCACTTCCGGGTGCCGCACGGTCGGTGCGCGTCGGTAGTCTTGAGGCATGGCAACACGTCTTCGCATCGCATCCGTCAACGTCAATGGTGTTCGCGCCGCCTACCGCAAGGGCATGGGCGACTGGCTGGATGCCCGGGACATCGACATTCTGGCGCTGCAAGAGGTTCGCGCCGCCGACGCCGATATCGAAGGGCTGCTCGGCGATGGCTGGAACATCCTGCACGATGCCGCGACCGCAAAGGGCCGCGCAGGAGTCGCGCTGGCCTCACGCAAGGGGTCTGCGGCATCCGCCCCTCTTGCTCACCGCGTAGCGCTCGGCGCCGACGACTTCGACAGCGCTGGCCGCTGGCTCGAAGCCGACTTTGACGTCGACGGTACGACCGTCACTGTTGTCAGCACCTACGTTCACTCGGGCGTTGTTGACACCCCGAAGCAAGTAGAGAAGTACAAGTTCTTAGAGGCCATGCTCGTACGCCTGCCCGAGCTTGCCGCCCACAGCGACCACGCCCTTATCGTCGGCGACCTCAATGTTGGTCACCGCGAGCTCGACATCAAGAACTGGCGTGGCAACCGCAAAAAGGCCGGCTTCCTGCTCGAGGAGCGCGCCTACTTCGACCGCTTCTTCGGCGCCGCTGGCGAGACCATCGAATGCGTTGACGGCACGACCGCACCCGGCCTCGGCTGGGTGGATGTCGGCCGCCAGTTCGCTGGTGAAGTCGACGGGCCTTACACCTGGTGGTCGCAGCGCGGCCAAGCTTTCGACACCGACACTGGTTGGCGTATCGACTACCACGTCGCCACCCCCGCGCTTGCAGCCACCGTTGCGGATTACCGCATCGAC
This sequence comes from Salinibacterium amurskyense, assembly GCF_002797685.1. Lineage (GTDB taxonomy): Bacteria > Actinomycetota > Actinomycetes > Actinomycetales > Microbacteriaceae > Rhodoglobus > Rhodoglobus amurskyensis. The sequence continues at coordinate 248,264 of NZ_PGFH01000002.1, read as the reverse complement.
AAGGCCGGCGCCTGGGATGAGCGCTGGAGCGATCACGCTCCCGTCGTTGTTGACTATTCGATCTGAAAGAATTAGCCCATGAGCACCACACCTCGCCTGTTTTCAGGCATGCAGCCGTCTGCCGATTCGCTCCACGTGGGCAACTACATTGGCGCGCTCATGCAGTGGCGCGAGATGCAGCAGAACTACGACGCTGTCTTCTGCGTTGTTGATCTCCATGCCATCACTGTTCCTCAAGACCCCGCCCTGCTGCGCCAGCAGACTCGTCGCACGGCCGCTCAGTACATTGCCGGCGGCATTGACCCCGAGCACTCGGTGCTCTTCGTGCAGTCGCAAGTGCCAGCCCATGCACAATTGGCGTGGGTGCTGAACACCATCACCGGTTTCGGTGAGGCTTCGCGCATGACCCAGTTCAAAGACAAGTCAGCCAAGCAGGGCAATGACTCTGCCTCGGTGGGGCTCTTCACCTACCCAATTCTGCAAGCCGCTGACATTTTGCTTTATGACGCCGCTGTTGTTCCCGTTGGCGAAGACCAGCGCCAGCACATCGAACTCACGCGCGACCTCGCCACCCGCTTCAACTCCCGGTTCGGCGACACCCTCGTGGTGCCCGAAGTGCAGATTCAGAAGGAAACTGCCAAAATCTACGACCTGCAAAGCCCTGAGTCGAAAATGAGCAAGTCCGCCACCGCTGACTCTGGGGTGCTGTGGATGCTTGACGAGCCATCCAAGACGGCCAAGAAGATCAAGTCGGCAGTGACGGATGCTGACCGCGAGATCCGCTTCGACCGCGGCGAGAAGCCCGGCGTCTCGAATCTGCTGACACTGCACTCGACGTTCAGCGGAACATCCATCGCTGATCTCGAAGCGCAATTTGAAGGCAAAGGCTACGGCGACCTCAAGAAGGAGGTTGCCGACGTAGTGGTGGCGGAATTTGCCCCCGTGCGTGAGCGAGCGCTCGAGCTATTGGATGACCCCGCCGAACTTGATCGCGTGCTCAGCCGCAACGCTGAACGCGCAAGCGACATGGCCGAAGCCACTCTTGCTCGGGTCTACGACCGCATCGGCTTCTTGCCGCGGGTGCGCTAATGCAGGTCTTTAGTCTCTCGAGCGAGCGCCTCACTCTCGACGCCCTCACCGGCGACGATGTCGAGCTAATGACCGCCTACTGCCAAGACCCGATCTTTGAGCACACGCTCACGATCCCCTGGCCGTATGTGAAGTCGGATGCCGAATTCTTCATCAACAACCTGGTGGCGCAGTGGTGGGAAGACGACGACGAATACACCTGGGCGATCCGCGAAACCGGCAAGCCCGAGCTGCTCGGCGTCATCAGCTTTCGCCTCTACAACGACACCATCGGCTACTGGATGGGCGAACCCCACCGCGGCAAAGGCTTCATGAAAGAAGCCGTCGCTGAGGTCTGCCGCTGGGTGTTCTCCACCGGCCGCCCCGAAGTGCGCTGGGAAGCCCTCGTGGGCAACAAAGCCTCCGCCGCCATCGCGAAAAGCCTCGGCTTCATCTACACCGGAATCGAGCCCGCCTCGAGCGAATACCGCGGCGGCACGCATCCGCCATCGTGGTGGGCAACACTCACCGCACCGGATGAGAACCCCACCTATGAGGTCGAGTCCGGCCAGCCGTGGCCGGTCTAGCGAGCACCACATGCAGCCCGTTGTCCTGACGACCGAACGACTCACCCTCGACGCGCTCACTGAGGCGGATGTCGACGTGATGACCTCGTATTGTCAGGACACCGTGCTCAAAGATGCGGTTCCTATCCCGTGGCCCTACGAGCGGGAGCATGCGGATGGATTCATCAATGAACTCGCACCACAGTGGTGGGCAGAGGGCTCCGAACTCACGTGGGCTATTCGTCGTACTGGGAACCCGCTGCTGCTCGGCGTTGTTGGATTTAACGTGAAGAGCGCCGCGATCGGGTATTGGTTGGGCACTCCCCACCGCGGTAACGGTTTCATGCCCGAGGCAGTCACCGCGGCCGTGAACTTGCTTCACTCGATGGGGCACGCTGAGCTGCACTGGGAGGCGGTCGTGGGAAATGTTGCGTCGGCGCGCGTAGCTGAGAAAGTCGGATTCGATTACACCGGCACCGCACCAGCATTGGGTCGATTTCGCGACGATACTCGCCCGCTGTGCTGGCACGCACACCGCGCTGCCGACAACGGTGAACTAGCCAAACCGACAGACGCGGCGCTGCCGTGGCCTCACTCCTTCGAAACGGACGTGCATTGACCATCACCGTCGCCCTCTTTGACCTTGACGACACCCTGTTTGCCCACCGGGCATCCGTGGATCTCGGCATTCGCAACCACCGACGCTCGTTAGGTGCGGCATTCGCTGCCGGCCCGAGCGCCGACGGCAGCGCGGTCTGGCCTGACGACGCCAGTGAAAGCCTGCGCTGGACAGAACTCGAAGAGCACCACTACCACCGCTACCTCAATGGCGAACTGACCTTCGAGGGCCAACGCCAAGCGCGCGCCCGCGGTTTCGTGGAGCCCTACGGCGTGATGCTCAACGACGCCGAATCCAGTCAGTGGTTCGACACCTACTTCGAGGCCTACCGTGCAGCGTGGCACCTGCACGACGACGCTCTCGCCTGCCTCGACGCGCTGGAGGCCCGCTCCCCCGCCACCCGCCTTGGCATCATCACCAACGGCGAACTCGACTTTCAAACCCGCAAGGTTGAGACCGTGGGGCTCACCCACCGCATCGAACACCTTGTCGCCAGCGGCGAATTCGGGCACACCAAACCCGACCCGCGCATCTTTCACCACACCTGCGAACTCTTCGGCGTCGAACCCGCCAACGCGGTCTACATCGGCGACCGGCTAGCGACGGATGCGCTGGGAGCCGCGAATGCCGGACTCACCGGAGTGTGGCTCGACCGCGAGCGCAGCGCAACCACCGAACAACTTGACGAAGCTCGCGCGGCCGGCGTTGCCGTCATCCACTCGCTTGATGAATTGGTGGCGCTGCTCGACTGAGACAGTGCTGCGCGCACGCCCGAATGCACCGCGTAACAAACTGAGAAGTTGAGGCGGGAATAGTTTGCGGCGAAACGCGTTGAGTAGACTAAGCAAAGCAAAACGTGCTCCGGGGCTCGGTGAGAATCCGAACCGGCGGTTATAGTCCGCGACCCGCGCCTAAGTGAAAACTTCGAAACGGTTGACCTGGTGAAACTCCGGGACCGACGGTAATGAGATCGCATGATCTCTCAGTCCGGATAAGAGGAAGCACGAGCCGAACCATCTGTTGTGCCCGAATTATGGGCGCCCAGAATGGACCGGCGGGTTTTTCGAACCCACTTTCCCGGAGCGCGTCCCACGAGACGAGAGCCCGGATGACCACACCAGAACAGCAGGCACAGCTGGAGAAGCTGATGCGCCATGCGCTGTCGTTGGCGAGCCACGGCCCGATCACGGGCGGCAACCCTCAAGTGGGTTGCGTGCTCGTGGATGCCGACGGCCAGATAGTGGCCGAGGGTTGGCACCATGGCGCGGGCACCCCACACGCTGAAGTGGATGCTCTCACCAAGCTTGGTGCCGGCGCTACGGCCTCCGGTGTTGCCGGCATCGCTGCCGGCCTCACCGCCGTCGTCACCCTCGAGCCGTGCAACCACCACGGCCGCACCGGTCCCTGCGCTCAAGCCCTGCTCGATGCTGGCGTGAGCCGCGTTGTGTATGCGGTGCCTGATCCCGGGCCGCATTCCGCTGGCGGCGCCGAACGGCTTCGCGCAGGTGGCGTCGAAGTGATCGCCGGCATCGCTCAGGCCGACGCCGAAGAGTTTTTGCACTCCTGGCTGACCGCCGCTCGGCTGCAGCGTCCGCACGTGACGGTGAAGTGGGCATCCACCCTCGACGGTCGCGCTGCCGCCGCCGATGGCACGAGCCAGTGGATCACCGGCACCGCCGCCCGCCAGCACGTGCACGAGCAACGAGCGCGCGCCGATGCGATCGTCGTGGGCACGGGCACAGTGCTCGCCGATGACCCGAGCCTGACCGCGCGGGGCGACGCCGGCGAACTGCTCGAGTGGCAACCGCAGCCGGTGGTGCTCGGTCGGCGCGAGATTCCGGCGGATGCACAACTGCGCCAGCACCCCGAGAAGCTGCGTCACATTGACGGCAGCGACCTCAACGCCGCACTGAGCGAATTGTTCGAGGCGGGCATCCGTCGCGTCTTCGTTGAAGGTGGCCCGACTATCGCGAGCGCCTTCATCGCTGCTGGGCTCGCGGATGAACTGCTCATCTACCTGGCTCCGAAACTGTTGGGCGGCCCGAAGGTGGCGCTCGGCGAGCTCGGGGTAATGACCATGGCTGAGGCGAAAGACCTCAGCATCACTGAACTTCGCCCACTGGGCAACGACGTGCTGATTGTCGCCCGCCCGGCGACAGAAACGGGAGCGTAACCATGTTTACCGGAATCATTGAAGAGCTCGGCGACGTCGTCGAGTTTGCCGCGACCGACGATGGTGCGCGACTGACCGTCCGCGCTCCGAATGCGGTGTCGGATGCCGGCCACGGCGACTCGATCAGCGTCAGCGGCGTGTGTCTCACCGTTGTCGAGCAGGGCGCCGATTGGTTCACGGCTGACGTCATGGGCGTCACCCTCGACATGAGTACGCTTGGCGCGCTCGCTGCCGGCGCCCGCGTGAACATCGAACGTGCCATGCAGGTCGGCGATCGCCTCGGCGGCCACATCGTGCAGGGTCACATCGATGGCACGAGCACCGTGCTGAGCGTCACCGATGAGGGCAGCTGGAGCATCCTGCGCTTCAGCCTCACCGAAGAGCTCGCCCCGCTGGTTGCCCGCAAGGGTTCGATCGCGGTGCACGGGGTCTCGCTCACGGTGAGTGCTGTGGGCCGCGACTGGTTTGAGGTCTCGCTGATTCCCGAGACCCTCACCGCAACAACGTTGGGAGCGCTCGCTGTGGGCGACTCCGTCAATATCGAAACCGACATTCTGGCACGCCATGTGGCCCGGATGGCCGAGTTCACCGACGCACCTTCGCGTCACGAAAGGACCGAGTCATGAGTCTCGCCACCATCCCCGATGCCATTGAGGCGATCCGCGCGGGTCGCCCCGTCATCGTTGCTGACGATGAAGGCCGCGAGAACGAAGGCGATGTCATCATCTCCGCCGAGCTCGCCAGCCAAGAATGGATCGCGTGGCTCGTTCGGCACTCCTCCGGCTTCATTTGCGCCCCGATGACCAACGAAATCGCCGACGCACTGGCGCTTCCGCCCATGGTCGCCGTGAACGAAGACCCCCGCGGCACGGCCTACACCGTGTCGGTGGATGCCGCGAACCGTCTCAGCACCGGCATCAGTGCCGCCGACCGGGCCCACACTCTGCGCGTGCTCGCCGACCCGCTCTCGATGCCGTCGAGCCTGCACCGCCCCGGCCACATCATGCCGCTGCGCGCTGTCGATGGTGGCGTTCGCGAGCGCGACGGTCACACCGAAGCTGCTGTTGACCTTATGAAGCTTGCCGGTCTCCGCCCGGTCGCCGCAATTTCGGAGATCGTGCATGACTCGGGCGAGATGATGCGCCTGCCCGAGCTAATCGAATTTGGTGCTCGCGAAGACGTTCTCGTGATTACGATTCTGGATCTCATGCACTGGCTCGAAGAGAACCGCTGCGACACCATCCCGGCACCGATTGAGCCAATCCCCGAAATGAGTCGGGTGCAGTTCGAGGTCGAAACTACGATCCCCACCGTTCATGGTTCCTTCACCGTTCGCGCCTACCGCGATAACTCGACGGGTGCCGATCACGTCGCTTTCATCGCGCCCGGAACGCTCGAGCACCTCGGCGACGGACCGACTCTGGTGCGCGTGCATTCTGAGTGCCTCACGGGTGAAGCGTTCGGCTCGCTCAAGTGCGAGTGCGGCCCGCAGCTCGACGCTGCACTGGAGACAATCCAGCGTGATGGTGGCGCTGTGATTTACCTGCGCGGTCACGAAGGTCGCGGAATCGGGCTCATCAACAAGTTGCGCGCCTACCGTCTGCAAGAAGATGGGCTCGACACTTTGGACGCGAACCTGGCCCTGGGCCTGCCTGCTGACTCCCGCGATTATGGGGCTGCCGTCGGCATCCTCAAGGATCTCGGCATTTCGACGGTCAGCCTGCTCAGCAACAACCCTGAAAAGAAGCGTCAGCTGGAAGAGCGTGGCGTTGTTGTCGGCGACCTCGTGCCGCTCGTTGTGGGTGTTGGCGCCAGCAACGAGGGTTACCTCGAAACTAAGCGTGACCGCATGGGTCACCAACTCCCCTCCACCGCCGTGCTCGATGAAGCACGACTTACCGCGAAAGGCCTCTGATGAGTGGCGCAGGATCCCCCGAAATTGTTACCGACGCAACTGGCCTCAAGGTCACGATCATCGCTGGGCAGTGGCATGAAGTCATTACCAACGGGCTACTCGCTGGCGCGCACCGCGCCCTCAAGGCAGCGAATGCCGAGGTGACCGAGGTGCGGGTTCCCGGCAGCTTCGAGCTGCCCGTCGCGAGCAAGGCAGCCCTGGATGCTGGGGCGGATGCCGTTGTTGCTCTCGGCGTCATCATCCGTGGTGGAACACCCCACTTTGAATACGTGTCGGATGCCGCCACCAGCGGCCTCACGCAGGTGTCAATCCTGACCGGCAAACCGGTGGGCTTTGGCGTGCTCACCCTCGACGACGAACAGCAGGGCCTCGATCGTGCCGGGCTCGAGGGCTCGAAAGAGGACAAGGGTGAAGAAGCCGCCAACGCGGCGATCGCGACCGCGGTTCTGTTGCGTCAGCTTCGCGGCGAGTAACTTCTCGGCGGGACGCCACGAAGCTAGGGCATGTTCAATTTTGCCACCAGTCGACGGCCGGATTGAGTTCGGCAGCGAGATCGTTGAAGGCGTAGTCGTCCATATCCAAGTACTTGCCCTGCTCGATAAAAAACAGTTTGCGCTCATACGCCTCACACAGAGTAGCGGTGAAGGACGTCAAGGACTCGTACTCGACCGGATGCTCTGCTTCCACCAGTCGAAATCGACGGACTGGTTGATTTTCTGAACCCTGCAAGTCGACGAAGTAGAAGTCCCCGCCTGCGTCAGTGAGAAACGGAAACCAGCTTGGCGACCATCTCGGGTCAACGACCAAAGCCCTGTAGTCCAGGAGGGCGTCGCCAAGCGCGCGCATAAAGAACCCGGGATAGATGGTAATTTCACCGATCGCGGCTCGGTTATCCGTTGTGACTCCATTTCGCCACCCGTAGAGTTCCTCCAGCTCTCGAGTGGACTGAAGCCCCGCGTCTGCGAGCAGCGATCGCACAGTCCCTGCTGCGATCCCCGGCTGCAGAGATTCCATAAATGCAGCTCGACCGAGGTTCCCTTGCACATTCTCAATGCGGTCAAGAAGCACGGAAAGGTCTCCGGTCGTCATGGGAGATAGACCTCAGTTCGGCTCACTCGGGCAACTCCTTCACATCGGCACCGGCGGCTGACCACCGGTCAGCAGCGAGCGTCAACGCTTTATCCTCACCGGCGAGCACGACATGAAACGGAATCGGCAATCGATCCCACCGCTCGCCGAGAGCGACCGTCTGGCTAAATTCTTCGAACGCGCTCTTCAACGCGCTAACCCAGATCTTGAGTTCCTCAGCTGTCCCCTCCAGCAAGATCTGGTCAGGCTCAGTGATGACGACGACGTAGCCGGCACCTGGCGGCAACCAACTAAGGTCGGCGATGCACTCGTCGAAAGCATCCCAGTTTTCACCGAAATACTCCGGGAATTGCAGAGCAGCCGCAACTTCATCAAACAGATCAATGGATGCGCGCATCTTACGGCCGCGGACGGTTCGAACCGTGAGTCCGGCATCTCCCCACAAAATTTCTTTGGGTCCGATCATCTGCGGATTGCCGCGCAACTGCAGCGGCGCGAAGTTCGCCGACACGCGCATGAGAGTCTCTACCCCGTTCATTCTGTCCCCTCGTCAGTCTTGGGCATCCAGATAGTTAGGCCTCCGTCAGGCACCGAGACAATGAGCAGACCGTGCGGACCGGCGAGCTGCCACGACTCGTAGGCCTGCCCTGCTGGCGCGACGAGCCGAGATCCGTCAGTGAATGTGAGCTCTAGACGGCCGTCTTTGAACGCCAGTCCCTCGCGCACCGTCGCCGTTTTCAATCGCAACAGCGGAACGAGCTGGTCGACATCCCCCTCGACCTCGATCACGCTGTCGCTGCTGCCGACGTCAGAACTGAGCGCGATCACTCCTTCCATTCTGACGTGGAAGTGCTCTTCGAAGATGAGCGTCACCGCAAAGTCAAAGCGTAATTGTGTGACCAGCAGATCAGCGATCGGGAGCACCCAGTGGTCATCGCCCTCAATCAGCTCGCCGACCGGGACAACCCCACCACTATTCAATGGTGACCTCGGTAATCACCGTTCCCTCGGCAAGCCCCGCTACTGCGGCACGCAACTGTGCGCAGATCGACCAATAGACTTCGAAGTCGGTTACTTCGAAGTTTTCGGGGCCATCTTGTCCACCAAGAAATAGCGGCACGATGTATCCGACACACTGGTCCCGCGCTAGAGGGATAGAAAGCGGGTTCGCCGCCGCCCAGTCTCGGAATGCAGAAAGAGCCAACGCCGCTTCGCTGTTGGTCACGAGAACGTCGTCGTGAAATTCCACGAAGGATGCAGGGATTTCCAACACCTCACCCGAGCACGGTTCCAACAGGAGCACTTGAGGATTCCCCTCGACCACGCGGGCTAGATCTACTGCGAACTGTCGCCCTAGCCAGTCGAAACCGAACGGGAACACTCGAGCCGCGAATTCAGGAAAAGCTTCTGCAATCAACGCAGTTGCGATCGGGCCCGATCGTTCACCGTGAACTCGATACAGGCCGCCGAAGAAGGATGCGCCGGCAAACTCTGCGGAGAATTCGCCATAACCTTCTATCCGCACCAGCGCGGGGTCGGCCCATGGCGTTCCGGCAGCCGCCGGTTGATCCCGCCGTACTGCGAATGTGGCCCGGAATCTCTCAAACATTATTGTTCCTCACTTCGACGACCTAATTCTATGACGACAACTCACGAAGTTGAGGCAGGCTTACGCGGCTGCTGCTCACCGGCCTATATCGCCACCACCGAGAACGCGACCTGTCGCCAATTCGATTGAGAAGGGATGCGGTTGGTCATCGTGTGGGTCGGCGATCCCTGTAATCCACTCGCCGTTCACCTCGGCAAGCCGCAGCCCCTCAACCGCGATCCTTTCGGTAGACCAGCGCACTCCAGCGGCGTCTATCGCGATGACTTCCCAGGGCGTCACGAGCAATAGCAGTGCCCCGTCGAGCAGCTGTCGCGCACCGACGATGGGGCTGCGAGTTTTTATGGCCTCAAAACTTGCGGGCCGCAGAGCGTCTCCCAAGAAGGCTGTGCCCCGCTCCACCACGCACAATGCTGTTGGCGTAGGCGTTCCCAGCACTTCAGTCAGGGCGCGAATGCCCGGCTCCGGTGCCGCAAACGACGCTGTCCAAGCACTCGCTCCATCAACGACGACTTCGATCGTGAGTGCGCGGCTGCCCGCCCGATCAGCAGCAAAGACGTGGTCAACCCCCGCCGCGGGAAGGTCGATGACCGAGACGTCACATCGTGAATCAAAGCTGGTGCGCGAGTTCACAGGTGCTCCTGTCATAAGACATGCGTGGTCAGTTGGTGTCGGGTTAGCTTCGATTCTGCACCTCGTTATCCACAACAAGGGCGGATCGTGCTCACTTCACAAATTCATAGCTCAGCACGATTCCCGTATCGCCAGCGAGAAGTACTCGATAGCCGCTCCATGTTGTTGCGACCACATTCGCGTCGGCATCCACCCCACAACTGACGTAGCAGTCCGCTGAATTCGGATGAGGGAGCTCTGCTCGCCAGATGATCTCGGCATTCCGATTCATTTTCACGAGATTGCGCACTGTACTGGCATCCAGTGGTGCCTCCAGCAGGACGATCGCACTCGATTCATCCTCCGTCGGCTGAAGCGCAATCACGGGATTCACACCAACGCAGCTCGGCCACCCAGCAGCGGGCTCACAGTTCGGGTCCTTCGGTCTCCGCGGAGCGTCTGGCTCACTCACTTTTCGAGAAGATCGAGAAATGGCGCGAGCGATCCACCGGGGTGATCGGAGCGTGTGGCTTGCATCCGTTTACGCTCCTCGTCAATCGACTCTCCTGCTCCCGATAGTATCGGGGCATGAAGGATCGCTCGTGACCGAACCAGTACAGCCGCCTCCTCGCCGCTTCCCGCGCCGCGTTTACGGCGTCGGCACTGAGCCGGATGCCCGTTTCAGCCTGGCGAACGAGCGCACGTTCTTGGCGTGGATTCGCACTGCCCTCGCGCTGATCGCTGCGGGCGTCGCGCTGGAGGCATTCGTGTTGCCGATCGCTCCCGGGTTCCGGCTCGGGGCATCCGTGCTGCTGATTCTGTTGGGCGTACTCGCCCCGATGCAGGCCTGGTTCGGCTGGATGAAGGCCGAGCAGTCGCTGCGACTCGGACGCCCGCTGCCCTCCCCTAACCTTGCTGGCCCCATCGGCGGCGGCGTTGTCGTGGCCGGCCTGCTGCTCGCGATCGGTATCCTCCTCCAGTGACGCGCGCCTTCGACCGCCCCTTCGATGCCGGCCTGCAAGCGGAACGCACCGCTCTCGCCTGGCAACGCACCGTGCTGTCGTTTGCCATCGCCGCGCTCGTCTCCGCGCGCCTCCTGCTCAACACCGTCAGCATCGGCAGCTACGCCGTTGCCGCTCTCGGCCTCATCATGACCGCCGTGCTGTTCTGGGTCGGGCATCGGAGATACCGCGCCGTGCATACGACGTTGGTTCAGGCATCCACCGACCGCATTCGACTGGCAAGTGCGGCGCCGCTGTTCCTGTGGGCGCTTGCCGTGTTTGTGCTCGCCGTCGTCGGCGCGGTGTTCGCCGCACTCGGCATCGTCGCGACATTGCCGTCGTAACTGGCTCGGCGACTTCCGCGCACCGCACATCGCGCACCGCACCCGCGCACAACGAACTCTCCCGACGACGCGTGCCCTGACCGCCCAACGGCGTAGCAACATCCGCACAGATACACCGGATGTTGTACGCAGCGCCCAGACAGAAGGCTTAGTGTTTTAGAGGCTGATTGCTGATGCCGATGTCGCTGAACACTCGCGGCACCTTCGCCCTACATTTTTGGGACAACGAGAAACTTCATGAGCTCGACTTCACACACCTCTGCACCTCGTCGCGGACGTTCTGGATCACGCGACAACCCCGACGACGGCCCCCGCGCCAAGTTCAGCGAGCTGCTCCCCTACCTCTTCGAGCACCGCAAGGTGATGATCTTCGTGATCATCCTCAGCATCCTCGGCGCTGGCGCTTCTCTCGCCCAGCCGCTGCTCGTCAGCCAGGTCATCACGATCGTTGAGGCTGGCGAATCCCTCGGCACTCTCGTGTGGCTGCTCATCGGCCTCGTCGTCATCTCGGGCCTCATCAGCGGCTACCAGCACTACCTTCTGCAGCGCACCGGTGAGGGCGTCGTGCTCTCGAGCCGTCGTCGACTGGTGAGCCGGATGCTCAACCTCCCCATCTCAGAGTTCGACCGTCGCCGCACCGGCGACCTCGTCTCCCGCGTCGGCAGCGACACGACCCTGCTGCGCGCTGTGCTCACGCAGGGACTCGTCGAAGCAATCGGTGGCTCGATCACTTTCATCGGTGCACTCATCGCGATGCTCATCATCGACCCCGTGCTGCTCGGCCTCACCGTGCTCGTGATCGCCATCGCCGTCGTCACGGTTACGACGCTCTCGAAGCGCATCCGCGTGGCCAGCCAGCGGGCTCAGCGCAAGGTCGGTGACCTGGCCGCAGCCGTGGAACGCGCAATCTCCGCCGTGCGCACGCTGCGAGCATCCAACGCCACTGAGCGTGAAATCGAGGCCGTGAACGACGATGCTCTTGGCGCCTGGAAGATGGGCATCAGCGTTGCCAAGATCTCGGCCCTCGTTGTTCCGATTGCCGGAATCGCGCTGCAGGTATCGTTCCTCGTTGTGCTCGGCGTCGGCGGCTACCGCGTCGCCAGTGGCGCTATCGAGATCGCCGACCTTGTCGCGTTCATCCTCTTCCTGTTCCTCATGATCATGCCGCTTGGGCAAGCCTTCGGCGCGGTGACCGCGGTCAACCAGGCACTCGGTGCGCTCGGCCGCATCCAAGAAATCATCAAGCTGCCCAGCGAGCTCGAATCCGACGTCAACTTCGTCGCCGTTCCGAGCATCGAATCGGATGCCGCGATCACGTTCGAGAACGTCGAATTCTCCTACCCCGACGACTCCGTTCTCGTGAAGGTCGAAACCGAACTCGCCGAGCTCAAGCACGGCGGCACCGAAGCTGCCGCAGACGAAATCGACCTCACCGTGCTGCGCGGCGTCAGCTTCACCGTGAAGCGCGGCGAACGCACCGCCATCGTCGGCCCCTCGGGCGCTGGCAAGAGCACCATCCTTGCCCTCATCGAGCGCTTCTATGACCCGACGGCGGGCGTGCTGCGCTTGGGTGGCGATGACCTTCGCGCCCTCAATCGTGAAGAGCTCCGCGCCCAGATCGGTTACGTCGAGCAAGACGCTCCCGTGCTCGCCGGCACGCTGCGCCAAAACCTTCTCATCGGCGCCCCCAACGCGACCGACGAAGAATGTATCGCGGTACTCGCGTCGGTAAACCTCACAGGTGTGCTCGACCGCAACCCTGCTGGTTTGGATGCCGCTGTCGGCGAAGACGGCGTGATGCTGTCCGGTGGAGAGCGTCAGCGTCTCGCGATCGCCCGCACCTTGCTCGCGGCTCCCCCGATTCTGCTGCTCGACGAATCGACCTCCAGCTTGGATGGCCTCAACGAGCAAATGCTCCGCGAAGCCATCGACGCTGTCGCCGAGAACCGCACGCTCATCGTGATCGCGCACCGTCTCTCGACCGTCGTCGATTCCGACCAGATTGTCGTGCTCGACAAGGGCAAGGTTGTGGGCGTCGGAACCCACTCCGAGCTCGTGAAGTCGACCCCGCTCTACAAGGACCTCGCCAAGCACCAGCTGCTTGTCTAGCGGCTCGCGGGTGCGCTGCCTCGGCAGTGTGCCCGCCCGCTAGCGCGCGGCCCGCTGCCGCTGCTGTGCGGCTCTGATACAGCCCTGCAGCTACTGCGGGCTCTGTGCTGCTGCTGCCGTGCTGCCGCTACTCGACCGCGAGCGCGAACATCGCGACCGCAGCGGTCGCAGCTACGTTGAGCGAGTCGATGCCGTGACGCATCGGAATCTGCACGATCGAATCGGCGGCATCGATGGCTTCGCGAGTGAGACCGTGCCCCTCGGTGCCCAGCACGAGCGCAACCTTCTCGGGAGCATCCGCCGCATAGTCGCGCAGCGACACCGCACCATCCTCGAGAGCTAGCGCCGCGATCTGAAAGCCGGATGCCGTGAGCAGCGCGCGAGTGTCTGTCCAGTTGCCGATGCGAGTCCACGGCACCTGCAGCACCGTTCCCATCGAGACTCGGATTGCGCGCCGGTAAAACGGGTCGGAGCACTGCTCGGTGACGAGTACGGCATCCGCCCCGATGCCGGCAACCGAGCGGAAGATCGCACCCACGTTGGTGGGATCAACAACGTTTTCAAGAATAACGATGCGGCGAGCATCCGCCAATAGGGCTTCGGGCGTCGGAAGTGGCGGGCGGTGCATCGATGCGATGACGCCGCGGTGCAGCACGTAGCCGGTCAGCTCGGCGAGCAGCGAGCCGTCGCCCGTGAAGATCGGAACATCGTCGCCCACGAGCTCGACGATCTCGTCAACCGAGGTGCCGAGCGCGAGTACCGATCGCACGCGGTGGCCGGAGCGCAGCGCCCGTTGAAGCACGAGCGTCGATTCGGCCAGGTAAAGGCCATGCTCGGTGCCCTGCGCTTTCCGCAGTGCCACGTCAGTCTGGTGCGAATAGTCAGCGAGCCGCGGATCGCTGAGCTCGGTGACGGGGATAACCGGCACGCTACAGCTCCCGGTTCACGCGAATGAGAATCACGGTGCGGCCGTCGGCGCGCTGCCCGCTTGCAGCCTCGAATCCGAGGCCAGTGACCGACTCGACGCCCTGATAGAGCAGGAGGTTATCGAGCCCGAGCGCATCCGCTTCGGCTGCCCACGACAGCGTCGGCGCCACCCGGTAATCACCGGACCGCAGCGGGTCGGCAGCACCCTCCGGCAACACGACAGTGGCGTAGAGCAACCCGAAAGAGCCGTCAACCGTGGCGTATTGCACGCTCTCGACTTCGGTTTCTGCGGGAAGGTCGATCTTCGAGAACTCGGCGATCTGTTCGAGAGACACATCGCTGCAGGTTCCGTCGGAGGTATCGGAGGAGGCATCGCACAGGGATGCGGTCGTGGGCCAGAGAGCCGTAAACAGCGCGGCACCACCGGCCACGGCGATCCCGATAAGGAGCCCAAGACCGACGAGCAGCGCCAGTAGTCGCCAGCCCAAACCTTTGCCGGGCGGGAGAACTTCAGACTCGGCTATGAAGCCGGGCAGGTGAAGCTCTTCGGGAGAATCTGTCATGCGGCGATCACGCTTCGGGAGAGACGAGCGTGATGCCCGACTCCGCCATCGTCGCGAGAGCGGCCGTGCTCGACTCCGGGTCGACACCCGCCACCAGCTCTGTCAGCACCGACACTTCGCGGCCGCTGCCGGCGGCATCCAGTGCAGAGGCAAGCACGCAGTAGTCAGTGGCGATGCCAGCGACATCGATCGTGTCAACGCCGAGTCGCGCCAGCAGAGCCGGGAGCGTCTCATCATCGTCGGTCGTGCCCTCAAAGATGGAATAGGCCGGAACGCCCTGGCCCTTGCGCACGTGCTCGTTCACGAGCGAGGTATCGAGAGCGGGGTGGTACTCCGCGCCGGGCGTGCCGGCCACACAGTGAACCGGCCACGTGTCGACGAAGTTGGGGGCAGCATCCGTCGCAAAGTGGCCACCGTTGCTGTTGTCAGCATCGTGCCAGTCGCGGGAGGCGATCACGAAGTCGTAGCGGTCGGGATTCGCCCGCAGATAGTCGCTGATTCCGGCCGCCACAGCGGCACCGCCGTCGACGCCTAAAGCGCCACCTTCGGTGAAATCATTCTGGACATCGATGATGAAGAGTGCAGCAACCACGCTGCCAGTCTAAGTCGCGGCAGCATCCGCCCACAGCGCCTGCGTCACAACCTCAGTAGTTAGAGAGGTTACTCCCGCAGGAATACACGCCCGCGACAAGGTTGTCGATCGCTGTGCGGGCATCGGTCGAGATGCCTTCCCCAATGGAGTAGAACGCGAACGCGAGCTGGGTGCCGTCCTTGGCATTGACTACGCCAGCGAGCGAATGCTCTTGGTTGGTCCAGCCCGACTTCGCTGCCACGTTCCCGGATGCCGCAGCGGCATCCCCCTCAAATCGGCTGTACAGGTCTCCGCTTTTGCCCCCGACCGGAAGCATCCCGTAGACAGTGCCTACCGCACCGCTACCCGAGGCACCCTGGGCCATGAACTGGGCGGCGAAGAGCGGGGAAACCTGGTTCTTGGGGCTGAGGCCCGAGCCATCGGTGATCGTGATCGATCCAGCGTCGGCGAGACCGGCATCCGCTAAAGCACCCTGCATTGCTTGAGTGAGGGTGCTGGCAGCACCGCTGAAGCCCAGCTTCTTGGAGACGAGGCGGGCCAACGATTCGGCTATCGAGTCATCACCGCTGTTGAGCATTTGTTCCACGAGCACGCTGACGGGTTGCGATTTCACCTCGCCGAGAACGGTGTTGCCTACAGCGGCACCGTTCGAGAACGTGACCGCAGGCAAACCGGCTGCCTGCGCGAACGCTTGTCCGGCCGACTTCACGGGGTCGGTGCCACGAGGGCTGATGGCAATCGTGGGATCAGCGCGATCGCCGTTCACCATCAGAGCGGTGACATAGGAGTGGTAGCCGCCAGTGCGTTCGCGCTCGGGCCAGTTGGGATCCCACGCGTCAGCGGTGGTCCACAGGGTGGAGTCGAGCACGATCTCGGTGATCGGTACACCGGGGTGGAGTTCTTCGTACCGCGTCATGGCCTGCGATGCGAGCTCAGAGATCTGCGGTGCATCGCGGTAGTACGAGGCATTTGTGGTCGCCAGCGTCGGGTCTCCCCCGCCAACCAAGACGATCACTCCCGGCTGCGAGCCATCGACGACTTTCGTGCTGATACGAGTATCGGCGCCCAACGTTTGCAGTGCAGCGGCCGCCGTGAACGCGGTCACTATGTGGGCGGGGCTCGAGGCGTCCTCTGCCGAACGGTCCCAGAGAACATCGCCGCTAGAGACATCAGTCACAACACCAACGAGCGACGGGAAGGTCGCGACGGTTGCTAACGGATCTACAGAACAGGTGCGCACAGAGACCGAACCGGGTGTAACATCCGGTTGGCTCCGCTGTTCAACAGTGACTTCGTCTGGGGTGACATCAACTGCCGAACTAGCGGAGCCAACCGAAATTCCGGCGAATACTGCTACTCCTGCGAGCAGTGCGAATACCACCGCCGCAACCGTCACCGTGGATGCGGTGGGGTGCTCGGCAATAAACGCTCGTATTCCTCCCGGCGCTTTCGGCTCGCTGCTGGCTGAATCAGTCACCCGGTTATAGTACCCGGATGCCTGGACTCAGTGCCCGCATGCGGCCTAGCAGTACGTCCAACGTGCTGCTGCGCGGGTAAAGCTGTAGGGCTCATCGATTCCACCGTGGGTCATCGCAAACGCGATGCATGCACCGCCGGTGCTAGCACCGGGGCGGTAGAGCGATGCGCGATGTGCACTGGATGCCCACCACTTGGATGCAACGGTGGCTCCGCTGTTTCCCGAACCTCCTGCGAGGTTTCCGTCGCAACCGCGAGCGGCGACACCGTCAGAGCGAGTGGTGCCGTTGTGGCCCCACCCGTCGAGCGGGTTCGAACTGGGCGATTCTGCCATCCAGAACAAGCGCTCTTCCATGCAGGAGTCGTAGCGGAAGTTCGAGAGCGGAATCGGCTGCAAGCAGTTGGCGACGCGAATCGAGTTGTAGGCGTAGGCGAACGATGAGAGGTCACCCGAGGTGGTTCCGGCAACGCCCTGAGAAGAGCTGCGGCTCGGTGCGCCAGGTACGCCACCGCCAACGTTGCCCGGACAGGACTGGCCTGCGGCAGCGTAGGCTGCGCGAATCTGAGTGACGGATGCCGATCCACCGGTCACCGATTCAACAACGATCGGCTTCGGCTTCGGCACGGCCTTCTGAGCCAAGTGCTCGGAGTCAGACGTGAGTGACTTAGCTTCAGCCTTGAGCTGAGCTGCCAGCGACTCTTCAGTGATGCGTTCGACGCTGGCTACAGCGACCACGTCGACAGCCTGCTCGACCGGACCAGTAGCGGTCGATGCGAACAGCGGCGATCGCGCTGCTGAGTTAGCGGTTGCGCTCTCGGTGAGCCCTGGTCCGCCTCCCCCGACGAACGGTACTACTCCAACAATTACTACGGTTACTAAGGCCGTTAAAAACGGAACTCTCCCCATGAAAAATCGCCCCCCAGACGAATAAATAGGATGCAGACCCCTCTGCTTCCTGTTGCTAAAACTAGGGGCGAAATCACAGATATACAAGGGAAAAACCCCGGAAACATGCGGAAATACCCGTTAATGGGGGGTCTGGGTGACGGGTCTATCCTCTGTTTGGGGGACACCAACGTAGCCCGAAATTGAGTTTTTCGAGAGTTCGAGAGGCTCGCATTCGCGGCCTCAAATGATCCCAGCTGCGGGCGTTTGCATATCGTCACCAAGAGGTCGATACTTGAGGAAATCTAACTCTTTGGGGGGTCGTGTTGCCTGAGCTTACAACCGATCAGTACAGCACCATCTTCGTGCTGTCGATCGCCGCCGGCACCGTCGCCCACGTCATCGGCGCAGACCTACTGCTCGTAGTTGGCATCGCTCTAGGCTCGTTCGCTGTCGGCCTGATCGTCACGATGGTTGCCAACAAACGCACCGTTGACCCTGGCGAGTAGCTAGCCTGCGTCTGCGAAACAGACGCAACGCATCAAGAGTGCCGCTGCTCCCTCCGTCGAGAACGTCGAGGACAATGACGACGCGGACATCGACAACTGCATGCCCAGAGGCTGCAGGCCCAGAGGGCGAATCTAGGTCGCGAAGGAAGCGTTGGCGAAACGCATGCGGAGAACGGAGCCGCCTATCAGAATCGAACTGATGACCTTCTCATTACGAGTGAGATGCTCTACCGACTGAGCTAAGGCGGCCGGCCACATTTTCATGAGGCACAGCATGAAAGCTTAGCCGAAGTTTTGGGGTTCCATGACCCACTCGACGAACTCAGGCTTATGCACCGCAATTCGGGTCGTCATTGGGCACCACTCCGTTGATGAAATACGCGTCAACGGCGCCATCCACACAGCCCACACCACCGTTGTAGGCAGTGTGGCCCTCACCGTTGTAGGTGATCAACTGAGCGCTCTGCAGCTGTTCGCTGAGCGCGACGCCCCACTCGTAGGGCGTTGCCGGGTCACCGGTCGTGGAGATGATGAGAACGGGCGGGGCACCCTCTCCCGTGAGCTCAGTGATCTCTGGCCCAATGTATTGGTACGGCCAGTTGATGCACGTGAGGTCACCGGTCGGCGGGAAGTCACGATACGTCGCCGGCGAGGCCGCCTGCATCAGCTTCTGCTGCTCGATAAGCACTGCCGGATCAGTTTCTACGGGGTAGTCAACGCAATAGATCGCGATGAACGCTTCAAGCGAGTTGTCGGCGTAAGTTCCGTCAACATCCCGGCTGTAATAGAAGTCAGCAAGGAAGAACGCGGTGTCGGTCTCGCCGCGTGCGGCTTCGGAATAAAGGTCGTTGAGGAACGGCCAGGAATCCTGAGAGTAAAGAGCCGTGCTCATGGCGATGTCGAGCACGCCAGCATCCATCATGCGACCGTCGGCACCCGGGATCGGGGTGGCGTCGTAGCGATCGTAAAGTTCCCGGATCGTCGTCAACGCGGCATCCACCCCACCAGTGAACGGGCAATCGTCGAACATCTCGGGGCACGCCGCTAGATAGTTCTCCAGAGCGCGCTGGAACCCCGCCGACTGAACCAGCCCTACCTCGAATACGGAAATAGAAGAATCGGTCGCGCCGTCGAGCACAATGCGGCCCACATTCTGGGGAAAGTTTTCGATGTAATACGAACCAATGTCGCTGCCGTAGGAGTAACCCAGATACTGCAGCTTCTCGTCGCCGACGATCGCACGCAGCATGTCGAGATCGTGAACCGTGCTCTGCGTGTCGATGAACTGCAACACCGGTCCAGTGTTCTCGAGGCAAGCCTGGCCGAAGTCAATCGCCGCCTGCTCGCTCGTGGCGAGCCACTCATCGCTGCCCACAGAAGCCTCCGGAATGCCGAAGATGAACTCATCGAGGCCGTCATCATCAAGGCACGTCACGGGAGTCGAACGACCGACACCGCGGGGGTCCCAACCGATCACGTCATAGTTCTCGCGAAGGTTCGAACTCACCGCAAAATCGACGTCATCGTGGATGAGATCGAAGCCAGAGGCACCCGGCCCGCCTGGATTCACAAACAGTGACCCCAGGCTCTCTCCGGTGGCCTCATGTCGAGCCATAACAATCTCGATGTCGGTCTCCGGCGACGGGTTCGCCCAATCCATCGGGGCAATCGCCGTGGCGCACTGAGCGCCATCGCCGCAGTCAACCCACGTCAGAATTTGCTCATAGTAGGGAGCGAGTTCCGCCGAAACGGTCTCCCCTGTCGGCTGCGAACGCTCGCCCAGAAAGTTGTTCAGCAGGTTCACGCACCCGCTCAGCAGCAGGGTGAGAGCGAGAGCTGGCACCACGAGGGCAAGCCTGCGAGCGCGAGAAGCGGGGGCAGCAGCGATGGAGTTCACGGCCCGAGCCTAGCGGTTAGCAGTTCGGGTCGTTGGCCGGAACCTCTCCCCTAAGGAGAAAGTCTTCCACCGCGCTATTCACGCACTCGTTGGATTTGTTGTACGCCGTGTGGCCCTCACCGTTGTAAGTGATGAGGTGGCCAGTATCGAGATTGTCGGCCACCGTCACCGCCCATTCGTAGGGCGTAGCGGGGTCGTTCGTGGTGCCGATCACGAGCATGTCTGCGGCACCCGGAGCCGCGATCGCGGTGCGGTCACGCTTCGCCTCCACCGGCCAGTTCGCGCAACCGGGGTCGCCATACGACATCTGCGGACCAAAGATGGGAGCCGCGAGCGCCAGCTCGGCAGCCTGCTCACGCATGCGTTCGTTGTCGGCGGGCTCGCGGGCATCCAGACAGTTAATGGCTATGAACGCTTCGGTTTGATTCTCGGCATAGGTGCCATCGGCAGTACGGCCGTTGTAGTTGTCGGCAAGGTCGAACGCGATCGACGCATCGCCCTGCATCACGGTCGTGAAGAGCTGACGCAGGTACGCCCAATTGGATTGGCTATACAGCGGCAGGATGATCGCTGTGAACATGGTGCCGCTGCCGAGCTTGCGGCCGTCAGCGTTGGTGAGCGGGCTCTTGTCGAGGCGGTCGAGCAGAGTGCGGATCGTGGTGCGCGATTGGTCAACGGACCCGGTGAAGGGGCAATCGCTTGCGCTGGCACAATCCTCAAGGAACGCATCCAGTGCACCTTCAAAGCCTTGAGCCTGCGCCTTCGTTGCTTCAAATTCGGATGCCGCGGGGTCGACCGCTCCGTCGAGAACGAGTCGCCCCGTCTTCTCGGGGAACAATTCGGCGTACACCTGACCGAGCAGGGTGCCGTAGGAGTAACCCAAATAGTTGAGCGTCGTATCGCCGAGAGCGGCACGCAGCATGTCGAGGTCACGAGCAGCACTCGGGGTATCAACGAAGCCCAGGAGCGGGCCCGTCTCTTCGCTGCAGCGCTGAGCGAACTGGGCCGAGGCTTCAGTAGCGGCGGCGATCCATTCGTCGCTGCCCTTCTCCCCGGGCGTGATGCCGTAAATGTACTCATCAAGTTCAGCCGGGTCGGAGTAACACGACACCGGCGTTGAACGATTGACCCCACGAGGGTCGAAACCGACCACGTCGAATTGCGACTGCAGCGCCTCACTCGTGGCGTAATCCACGCTGTCCGCGATGAAGTCGAAACCGGAGCCGCCGGGACCTCCGGGGTTCACGAGCAATGAACCGATGCGATCGTTACCCCGAGCGGTCTGACGCACTAGGGCCAGATCGATCGTGTCGCCCTCGGGAGCATCCCAATCAACGGGCGCAATCGCGGTGGCGCACTGCAGGTTGTCACCGCAGCTGTTCCACTCCAACACCTGCTGATAGAACTTCTCGAGGTTCGGCGCAACGGCCTCTTCCGTTGGTGTCGAGGTGGTCGATGACTCGGGCGGGAAGAACCATGACACACAGCCGCTCAGCAGCAGCGAGGTTGCGAGCGCAGTGGCAACCACTGCGGTAGCGCGAGTGCGGGTGCGGCGCCGGCTCATGCTCCACGCCCCGACACAGCCACCTTGACGAGCATGGCTTCGAGCGCGAGCGCCGGGGCGACATTGCTCTCGATGCGGCGACGAGCCTCGGCGATACCGTCCATGATGGCCAGCGTTGCCGGAGCCGTCGTGCGGTTCGCGACCGCCGTGAGATTGTCGACAATGCTGAGGTTAATGAGCTCTCCCGGCGCACCGATCTGGGTCAACAAGATGTCACGGTACAGCGACAACAGGTCGACCATGATCCGGTCGATGCCATCACGCAGGCTTCGCGTCGCGCGACGCTTCTGGTCTTCTTCGAGGTTCTTGAGTTGCACGCGCAGGGCGGGAGGAACTGTTCCGCCTGGGGCGACACCGAGCGAGCGAAGGGCGCTTTCGCGCTCCTGCGCATCTTTCTCTTCGGTGATGGCTGCGGCATCCGCCTTCGACAGTTCAAGCAGCGACGTCGCCGCGATCACGGCGTCAGAAACGGTGCGGATGTTGAGCACGGTAGTGAGCGCCCGTTCGCGTCGTTCGCGGGCCTCCGCATTGGTGGCAAGGCGGTGAGCCATGCCGATGTGGCTTTGCGCTTCTCGCGCGGCACGCAACGCAATATCGGGGGCAACGCCATCGCGGTCCTGCAGCAGCTGAGCCACGTCTTCGATGGCGGGGGTGCGCAGCCGAACACTGCGCACGCGCGAGCGGATCGTCGGAATGAGATCTGCTTCGCTGGGCGCACAGAGAATCCAGACGGTACGCGGCGGTGGCTCTTCGAGCGCCTTCAGAAGAACGTTAGAGGTGCGCTCGACCATGCGGTCGGCATCCTCAATAATCATGACGCGGTAGTGGCCAACCGAGGGAGAGAATTGCGACGAGGCGACGAGCTTGCGCACTTCGTCGATCGAGATGATGACGCGTTCGGTGCTGAGCACGCTGAGGTCGGGATGCGTGCGGGCGACTACTTGCTTGTAGACCGACTCTTCGGTCTCGTCGCCACGCGTACCGAGCAGCGCCGCCGCAAAGGCGTAGGCAATGTTGGAGCGGCCCGAACCGGGAGGCCCCGTGATCAACCACGAGTGCGTCATGGACGATTCCCCGGTGCTGCCCAACGCCGAGGATGAGGCCGCAGCCTCAAGAACGGCGATCGCTTCAGCTTGGCCCGTTAGGCCTTCCCACAACGACATGCGCCCAGTCTAGGCGGGTTGCGGGAGGTGATTCTGGATGCGCTCACGGATCGCCGTAGCGATCTCGCTGATCTCGCGCGCGGCATCCACCACCAGGATACGTTCGGGCTCTTTGGCGGCACGTTCGAGGAACGCGTCGCGCACTCGAGTGTGGAATTCTTGTTTCTCCGCTTCGAGGCGATCGTAGCGAGTGCGAGCACTGTCGAGCCGCTTGCGGGAGTCGGTGGGGTCAAGGTCGAGCAACACCGTTACGTCGGGAAGAAGGCCCTCGGTTGCCCACAAAGACAGCTCGCGCACTTCGTCCGAGCCGAGCACTCGCCCGGCACCCTGATACGCCTCCGAGGAGTCGATGTAGCGATCCTGCACGACGATCTCGCCGCGTTCGAGCGCCGGGCGCACGACGGTGGCGATGTGGTGGGCACGGTCTGCCGCATAGATGAGCGCTTCCGCGCGCGGGTCCATATCGCCCCGGCGATGCAGCACGATCTCGCGCAGTTCGAGTCCGAGATCGGAGCCACCCGGTTCACGGGTCACTACAACGGTGTGCCCCGCTTCGGTAAGCCAATCGACAAGAAGCTGCGACTGCGTGGTCTTGCCCACGCCGTCGCCGCCCTCGAGAGTGATGAAGAGCCCGGGCACGCTACTCCGCTTCGGGAGCGGCCGACGCTGAGGCCTTAGCGGCAGGCTTGCCTGCTGCCGGCTTCTTCGCTGCGGGCTTTTTGGCCGCGGTGGTCTTCGCTGCCGCAGACTTCGCCGCCGTCGCCTTAGCTGCTGTCGTCTTAGCTGCCGCGGTCTTGGCCGCCGGCTTCTTCGCAGCAGGCTTCTTGGCCGCGGACTTCTTCGCTGCCGGCTTCTTCGCCGCAGGCTTCTTAGCCGCCGGCTTCTTCGCTGCCGTCTTGCGCTTGACCGGCCCCTTGGCGCGCTTGTCAGCGAGCAGTTGAACGGCGCGCTCGAAGTCCACGTCTTCCACGGTCTCGCCGCGCGGGATGGTGGCGTTGGTGGTGCCGTCGGTTACGTACGCACCGAAGCGGCCATCCTTGATCTTGATCGGCTTTTCGCTCACCGGGTCAGCGTCGAACTCTTTCAGAGCACTGGATGCTGCGCGGTTGCCGTACTTGGGCTGGGCGTAGAGCTCGACGGCTCCGGCTACATCGATGTCGAAGATCAAGTCTTCGCTCGGCAACGAACGGGTGTCGGTGCCCTTCTTCAAGTAGGGGCCGTAGCGACCGTTTTGGGCCGTAATTTCGGCACCAGACTCGGGGTCTACGCCCACCACGCGGGGCAAGCTGAGCAGCTTGAGCGCGGTGTCGAGGTCAACAGTGTCGAGGTCCATCGTCTTGAAGATGGATGCCGTACGCGGCTTGACCGCAGCAACCTTCTTCGGCTTCTTGGCCTTCTTCACTTCGCCGGTCTTGGGGTCGATCTCTTCGACGGGCTCCGGAACGGGTTCGGGATCTGGCTCAAGTTCGGTCACGTACGGGCCAAAACGGCCATCCTTCGCGACGATCTCTTTGCCATTCTCAGGGTTGACGCCAATGACACGGTCACCGATAACGGGCGCTTCGATGAGTTCGACTGCCTTGGCGAGGGTGAGCTCGTCGGGCGCAAGCGCTTCGGGAATGTTGACGCGGCGCGGCTTCTCCGGGTCGTCACTGGGGGTCTCCAGGTACGGGCCGTACTTTCCAATGCGCAGGGTCACGTCATCCGACAGCTTCATCGAGTTGATTTCCTTGGCATCGATCTCGCCGAGGTTGTCGATGACTGTACGCAGACCCCGGTATTTGTCGTCGCCGAAGTAGAACGACTGCAGCCACTCAACGCGGTTCTGGGTTCCTCCCGCGATGCGGTCGAGGTCGTCTTCCATGCCGGCAGTGAAGTCGTACTGCACGAGGTCGCCGAAGTACTCTTCGAGCAAACGGATCACGGAGAACGCAATCCAGTTGGGCACGAGTGCCTGGCCGCGCGGCGTGATGTAACCGCGGTCGATGATCGTGGAGATGATCGACGCGTAGGTCGACGGGCGACCGATGCCGAGCTCTTCAAGCTTCTTGACGAGGCTTGCTTCGGTGTAACGCGGGGGCGGGCTGGTCTCGTGACCCTTCGCTTCGATGTCGAGAAGCGTGAGGGTCTGGCCTTCCTTGAGCGGAGGCAGCTTCGCTTCCTTGGGCTCAGCGGTGGCGTTACGCTCTTCGTCTTGGCCTTCTTCGTAGGCCTGCATGAAGCCGCGGAAGGTAATGATGGTTCCGCTGGCCGAGAATTCGGCAACGGGAGCTTCGCCAGCAGCGATCGTGATGGATGCCGTTGAACCCTTGGCATCAGCCATCTGCGAGGCGACGGTGCGCTTCCAGATGAGTTCGTAGAGCTTGAAGTCGTTTCCGCGCAGCGTGGACTGCAGTTCGCTCGGCGTGCGGAAGGTGTCTCCCGAGGGGCGAATAGCTTCGTGGGCCTCTTGAGCGTTCTTGCTCTTGCTGGCGTAGACGCGGGGCTTGTCGGGCACAGCGTCAGCACCGTAGAGGGCAACGGCTTGGGTGCGGGCGGCGGTGATGGCCTGCTGCGAGAGCGACGAGGAGTCGGTTCGCATATAGGTGATGTAACCGTTTTCGTACAGCGACTGGGCAACGCTCATGGTCTGGCGGGCGGAGTAGCGCAGCTTGCGGCCGGCCTCCTGCTGCAGCGTTGAGGTGGTGAATGGTGCTGCGGGGCGACGAGTGTAGGGCTTGGTCTCGACCGTTTTCACGGTGATGGTGGTGCTCGGCATCCGCAGGGCGTCTGCGAGCGTTTGAGCGGCCTTCTCATCGAGGGCAACCGCTTCGCCCTTGAGGTTTCCGCGGTCGTCAAAGTCGCGACCGGCAGCAACGCGCTTGCCGTCGAGGCGTACGAGCTTTGATTCGAAGCCGTTGGTTTCACTGTCGGGCGAAAGCTGGGCGATGAGGTCCCAGTAGTTGGCGGTGATGAAGGCGAGACGTTCGCGTTCGCGTTCGACGACGAGGCGAGTAGCGGCGGACTGCACGCGGCCAGCGGAGAGCCCGGGGCCGACCTTGCGCCAGAGCACTGGCGAGATTTCGTAGCCGTAGAGACGGTCGAGGATGCGGCGGGTTTCCTGAGCGTCAACGAGCGCGGTGTCGACGTCGCGAGTGTTGTTGATGGCCGCTTCGATGGCGTCTTCAGTGATCTCGTGGAACACCATGCGCTTGACGGGGACGTTGGGCTTCAGCACTTGAAGCAGGTGCCACGCGATGGCCTCACCCTCGCGGTCCTCATCAGTTGCGAGGAAGAGTTCGTTCGCTCCGCTGAGCGCTTTCTTCAGTTCGCTGACGGTTTTCTTCTTGGCGTCAGAGACGACGTAGTACGGCTCGAAGCCGTTATCGACGTCAACCGAGAACTTACCGAGCGAACCCTTTTTGAGCTCGGCCGGCAGATTGCGGGGCTCGACGAGGTCGCGGATGTGACCGACCGAGGAGAGCACTTCGTAGTCGTCACCGAGGTACTTTGAGATCGTCTTGGCCTTGGTGGGCGACTCAACGATGACAAGTTTTTTGGTGCCAGACACGGGACTCCTTGGATGATGACGCACTAGACCGGTGGCAGCGCCACTGTCAGCGACACAATACACACACCGACCGCTCACTTGCCTAATTCGCCCCGGTTGGGGGTGGGCCTGCTGTGGCGCTCGTTGTGACCAGTATGCCGAGGATGCGGCGACTGGCGGTAACTGTCACGATACGCCCATCTACAGTGCACTCCTTTATATGGGCGTCATTTACGCGTGCGAGCAGTTCAGCGTTGTCGCAGGGGTAGCCGGCCACGAGCCCGCTCGCGGTATCGGCGGCGGCGAGCGCCGCAGCATCCGTTGCCGCAGCGAGGGCGTGACGAACGCTGAGTGCCCAATAAAGGGGAATGACGACGGTGGTGATCGCTACGACGGTGGCGATAAGCCCCACCATAAGAATGGTGCCCGCACCGCGCTCGTCGCTCAGGCGTCGGCGCAGGGCGCTCCCCAGCAGAGGAGCTCCCTGAATGCGCATTGTCAGCATTGTCATCATTTACCACCGGCAAGAGCACAACTGCTGGCACTGAGCGTGATCGGAAGCAGCCCGAGCAGTGCGTTGCGCGCGGGGGCGCTCACGGTGGCGCACACAAGATCGTCGCGGTGGTGAGTGGCAAGTCGTGATGAGGGAACGAGAGCGGATGCGGTGGCCGCGACCGTGCCGGAGCTTTCGTCTCGTGCCAGGCTGCGGGCTGACGCGGCTGCCGCATCCTGCAAGCGAATTTGCAGCCCGGCGAGCTGCACCCCGCTAAGGCAGCACACGAGCACGAGAGCGACGGCGGGCATCGCCAACGCGAACTCTGCGGTGACGCTGCCTCGCTCGGTGCTGAGTGCGAGCGAGGGTGCTGGCGTTCGCACCGTCGCTCGCTGGCGCGTGTGGCGGTGCCCGCGCTCAAGCAGGGATAGAAAGCGCACTGCGCACGATGTCGGTGAGCATGCCGCGCACTTCTCCTGAGCGCAGTACGACGACGAGAAGACCAGCGAACCCGACCGCAGCAAGAGTCGTGATGGCATATTCGGCGGTGGCTGCACCGCGCTCAGAGCGGAGACGAACGCGCAGGCTACGCGAAAGTGAAGTGACACCGTTGAGCCGCGAGCGCTGAGCGCGCCCTGGTTCAAGGGCAGGAAAGTTGATGAGGTGCGGGTCGTTCATGAGGTACTCCTTCGTGCGCTGTGCGCAGTCTGCGGCCGAGTGATTCCAGCCTGTCGCCTACAGCGACCGCGCAGCGAGGAGGCGCCCGATGTGTGGAACACCGCTAGAACCCTTCGACCGTGGAGGAGATAACCGCCACCATGAGCGGCAGCACGCCGAGCACCATGAACGCGGGAAGAACGCACAGCCCGAGCGGAAGCATGAGCTGCACCGAAAGCGCAGCGGCGGCGGCACGGGCATCCGCATCGGCGATCAGGCGCAGTTCGTCAGCCTCGGCGCGCAAGAGTTCAGCCGCGGGGACGCCTGCCTCGTGGGAAAGCTGCAGCACCTCGTCGAGGTGATCCCCGTCTCCGGGTAATGCGAACCGCTCGAGTGTTGCCGCGACGATCGAGCGGGCCTGAACGAGTGAGCCACCGCCGGAAACGGCGACAGCCATCAGCTCGCACTCGAGCCCCGGGGCCGCGCGCTCGGGTGTCGCCGAACGAACGAGCCTGCGGTTCCACCGCACGGCCACGAGAATCAGCCCGCCACCCACGACCAGGCAACCCCAGCCGATGGGCGTCGTAAACAGTACGCCTAGGGTGTCGAACCCGAGCAGCGCTCCAAACACGAGCCCCACCGCCGGCAACGCCAGAACCATGCGTGCGGTGGAAACCGGAGCAGCCAGAGCGGTGGCCACTTCGCGCTGGCTGTGCACGAGCATCCGCAATGCCCTCGCCTGAGTACGCAGCGCACCAACCAACGGCGCTCCCACTTGCGCGGCCACAAACCACGCTGCAGCGAGAGAGTTCCACGCTTGCCGATCAAGCACCGCAAGCCCCGCGGATGCCCGAAAGATGCGCTCTGGCGCCCCTCCCGGTTCGCCGCTCTCCACCGCTACCGCCGCGGCTACGTTGCTCTCGGCGCGGCCGCGCGCAACGTGCTGCCATGCCGAAGTGGGAGTCAAGCCTGCGTGCAGCAGTACGGCCAGGCGCTGGGTGGTGCTGGCAACGTCGGGCAGCTGACTGGGTGGGGCTTTCATTCGATTTCGGCGATCGTGAGGCGGTCGTTGGCGTCGAGTTCTAGCCGGCCGAGATGGGTGAGTCTGCGGCGACCGTCAACGCGGTCGACGTGCAGTACGGCGCCGATGGCGCTCACGGCTTGGCGGGCGATGGCGCTTGCATCGAGTCCGGCGAGCGCCCCGAGCGCTTCGAGGCGGCTGGGCACATCACGCAGTGAGTTGGCGTGCAGTGTTCCCGCGCCGCCGTCGTGACCAGTGTTGAGGGCACTCAGCAGTTCGCGAATTTCGGCGCCCCGGCATTCGCCGACGACGAGGCGGTCGGGCCGCATTCGGAGGGCTTCGCGCACGAGGGTGGGGAGCCCATAGCCGCCGGCCCCTTCGAGGTTGGCTTGGCGCGCCTCGAGGGAGACAAAGTGGGGATGGCCGACCCGAAGCTCGGCGACGTCTTCGATGGCGACGATGCGTTCGGTGGGGGAAGCCGCGGCGAGAAAGGCTCCGAGGAAGGTTGTTTTTCCTGCCCCCGAAGCACCGGAGATAAGCACGTTCTCGCGCCGGTCGATGAGCGACTGAATGCGTTCGCGAGGCACGTCGTTGAAGAACCCGGCGAAGTCCAACTCGGCAAGCCCGAACGGTTCGCGGCTGGGTACTCGAATCGAGAGCAAGGTGCCGTTCGCGGAGATGGGAGGCAGCACGGCGTGCACCCTCACCCCACCGGTGAGCCGAACATCCACGCACGGGGTCGCTTCGTCGATGTGTCGGCCACCGAGGCTGATGAGACGGACGGCGAGCGCGCGCAGGTCGGCCTCGGTCATGCCGACGTCCCCGACGGGTTCAAGGCCACCGCCGCGGTCGATCCAGACGTTGTGAGCGCCGTTGACGAAGACGTCGGTGGTGTTGGGGCGCCCCACGTAGGGCGCTAGTGGACCGAAGTCGTGCAGTGCACTGGCAGACGCGGCGGCTGCGCCCGACGCCGCTACAGACCGCAGCACCGCCGCCCCCACCCCAACACCGCTGCGGTGTCGCGCGCTTTCAACACTGTCGGGTTCAGCGGTAAGTAATCGACGGGCGACGAAAGGAACAGGGGCAGCGGTAGGGGCAGGGGCAGGAAGGCGCGAAGTGTCAGTCACCCCGCCACGCTAGAGAGTCCTCCGCAGCGGGAGCAGGGAAGCTGTGGTGCGCGTAACAAAACACTCCCCCTCGCCGTTGGGGAGGAGGAGTGCTTGGGTCACGCGAGACCTCCGCGACCGCCGAGCGATCACACGGAGATCGTGGCACGCTAGTCCTGAGCGACCGTGATGGTGACCTCGATGTTGCCGCGCGTTGCGTTCGAGTATGGGCAGATCTGGTGGGCAGCATCCGCGAGCGCTTGTGCCTGGTCGGCGGCAAGGTCGGGGATGACTACTTCGAGAGTTACGGCGAGCTTGAAGCCGCCGTCATCCGTGGGAAGCAAGTGAACTGCGCTACCCACGGAAGAGTGCTCAATGGCCACCTTCTGGTTGCGGGCGACGAGCTGAAGTGCCGAGTGGAAGCATGCGGCATAACCGGCGGCGAAAAGCTCTTCAGGGTTCGATCCGTTACCTGATCCCCCCATCGCCGTGGGCATCGCCAGATCGAGGTCGACGATGCCGGATGTTGTCTTCACGTGTCCATTTCGGCCTGCGCCGGTCGAGAGTGCTTCTGCGGTGTAGAGAGCTTCCATTAGTTCTGCCTTTCAATGACATCGGCTCCAGCTGCGGATGCGGTGGAGAGGTGTGAGGTGACGTTGTGCAGCGTCGACAACGTCGACGTAAATTCGGGAAAAGTGATGTTCGTGGCGTCAGCGATGCACGCGGGAATGTGCGCCAATTGCTCGCGCATGGCGAGGCCTTGTTCCGTGGCGCGGACGACTACACGGCGCTCGTCTGAAATGGACCGCTCTCGGGAAAGAAGGCCGCGCTCGTCGAGCCGCTTGACGAGAGGCGATGTGGTGCCGAGGTCGAGCATCAGCTTGTCCGCGATCTCGCTAATAGTGACCGTTGGTTGCTCCCACAACACAATGAGAACCAGATATTGCGGATACGTGAGCCCCCACGGCGCCAGCAGCGTTGTGTACCGACGATTCATGGCTCGGGCCGCTGCGTAGAGCCCGAAGCAGAGCATGCTGTCGAGCGCGGAGGGGCCGTGCTCTTCCGTGCTCTGATCGTCATCCATTATTCAAGCTTTGCACACAAACACTTTGTGCACAAAGGAATGTGAAAAAGGAACTCGGCGACGAAAGAAGAGCACACGCCGAAGCGTGCCCCGAGAAGGTCCCGTTAAAGAGAGAGGGGCGGCGCCCAGTGGGGGGAAAGGGCGCCGCCACAGCGGCCGACGATTGGGGGGAATCGTATTGGCCGCTTGCTGAACTTGCGCCCAGCGACTTTCAGTGTAACGCAACGGTATGGGCGCGCAACGGAGGTTCTAGAATCGGTGGAATACTTTCAGAAAGCTTGTGATCGAGAACCGCAATCACACGATCGAAGAGGATCAAATGACCAGTAATTCTATTGACAGTCTTTTGCATGAATCACGACGTTTTGCCCCGTCAGAGGCCTTTTCTTCCAGCTCCGAAGCGAGCGCCGATCTCTACACCGCCGCAAAAGAAGACCGTCTAGAGTTTTGGGCTGACAAAGCTCGCGAGTATGTGCACTGGCACAAGCCATTCACAGAAACACTCGATTGGTCTACCCCGCCCTTCGCCAAGTGGTTTGCCGATGGTGAACTCAATGTCGCCTACAACTGCCTCGACCGCCACGTGCTCGCCGGCAACGGTGACCGCGTCGCCATCCATTGGGAGGGTGAGCCCGGCGATAGCCGCAGCATTACGTACGCCGAACTGACCGCCGAGGTCAAGCGCGCAGCCAACGCCATGGCTGCCCTAGGCGTGGGCCAGGGTGACGTTGTCGCCATCTACATGCCCCTCGTTCCCGAGGCGGTTATCGCAATGCTGGCGACGGTTCGCCTCGGTGCCGCTCACTCCGTCGTTTTCGGCGGCTTCAGCGCCGAGAGCCTGCGCAGCCGCATCGACGACGCGAGCGCCAAACTTGTTGTCACCGCCGATGGTGGCTGGCGCAAGGGCAAGGTCTTCCCCCTCAAAGCGGCAGTGGATGCCGCACTCGCCAACGGGGAATCCACCGTCACGAATGTGTTGGTCGTCAAGCGCGGCGAGAACGACGTGGAATGGACCGAGGGTCGCGACCTGTGGTGGCACGATCAGATCGAGGCAGCGGAGCCTGAGCACGAGGCGCAAGCGTTCCCCGCCGAGAACCCTCTCTTTGTGCTCTACACCTCGGGCACGACGGGCAAGCCGAAGGGCATCCTCCACACCAGCGGTGGCTACCTCACGCAGGCCGCGTTCACCCACAAGAACGTCTTCGATCTCAAGCCGGAAACCGACGTGTACTGGTGCACGGCAGACGTCGGGTGGATCACGGGCCACACCTACGTGACCTACGGTCCCCTCGCGAATGGTGCCACTCAGGTGCTGTACGAGGGAACCCCTGACGCCCCGAACCCGGGCCGCTGGTGGGAGATCATCCAGAAGTTTGGGGTGAGCATTTTCTACACGGCGCCCACCGCCATCCGTTCGTTCATGAAGGCCGGGCGTCAGATTCCGGAGCAGTACGACCTCAGCTCGATTCGCGTGCTGGGTTCGGTGGGCGAGCCCATCAACCCCGAAGCGTGGATTTGGTATCGCGATGTGATCGGTGGCGGTTCAGCTCCCATCGTTGACACGTGGTGGCAGACCGAAACCGGCGCGATCATGGTTGCGGCGCTGCCCGGCCTCACGACGTTGAAGCCGGGTTCGGCACAGGTACCCATCCCGGGAATCAAGATCGACATCCTGGGTGAAGATGGCACGCGCGTTGACCCGCCCAACGGTGGACTGCTGGTTGTTTCCGAGCCGTGGCCTGCCATGCTGCGCGGCATTTGGGGCGACCCCGAACGCTTCAAGGAGACGTACTGGTCGAAGTTCCCGCAGCTCGATGGCGAACAGTACTTCGCTGGCGACGGCGCCCATGTTGACGAGGATGGCGACATCTGGCTGCTCGGCCGGGTGGATGATGTCATGAACGTCTCCGGTCACCGTCTGTCGACCACTGAAATCGAGTCCGCTCTCGTCTCCAACCCCATCGTGGCTGAAGCCGCCGTGGTGGGAGCGGCGGATGAGGCGACCGGTCAAGCTGTCGTGGCGTTCGTCATCATCAAGTCGAACCAGGAACACGCGCAGACTGCCGCCGAAGCGAGCGCGCTGCTGCGTCAGCACGTCGCGAAAGAGATTGGCGCGATCGCGCGCCCGCGGGAAATCTTCATCGTCTCGGAGCTACCCAAGACGCGGTCGGGCAAGATCATGCGCCGTCTGCTTCAGGATGTCGCGGAGGGCCGCGAGATCGGTGACACCACCACGCTCGCCGACACCACGGTGATGCAGATCATCTCCGACAAGCTCAACTAGCTCTCGCAGAAACGCTGAAGGCCGGGTCCCCGCGGGGACCCGGCCTTCGACGTTAGTACGCGGCAGCACTGCGTTCCGCTACTTCGCGCGCTCCTTGAGCAGGCGAATAGCGGTGTCGATGTCGCTGAACGGCACGCGCTCATCGCCGACAATTTGGTACGGTTCGTGACCCTTGCCCTGCAAGAGCACTACGTCATCCGAATTCGCGGCGTCAATCGCGTAGGCAATAGCGGTTGCCCGATCGCGGATCTCCACAACTCGCTCCGGATGCTCGAACCCAGCCCGAATATGCGCCACGATCTGGTCGCCATCTTCGTTGTGTACGTCGTCGTCCGTGACCACGATCACGTCGGAGGCTTCTTCCACGATGCGTGCCATTTCGGGCCGCTTGCCCGGATCGCGGTCGCCCGTGGCACCGAAAACGGTCACGATGCGAGCGTGACCCGATTCGCGCAGAGCGGTCACGGCCTGTTGCACGGCGTCAGGGGTGTGGCCAGCATCCACGACCACCAACGGCAGTTGGTCGTTTTCGCGGATGCGAGTCATGCGACCCAGCACCGGCTGCAGCGGAGCCAACACCTCGGCGATCTTTCGCGGCTCGACACCTTGCGCCCACAGCACCGTGGCGCACGTCAGCAGGTTGTCGACGTTGAAGCGCCCGATGAGGCCGCTCGCGACGTGGTGGCTCTCGTCCTCGATCACGAGATCGAACTCGAGACCCTCGGTCGTGAGCTGCACGTTGTCAGCGCGAACGCTTGCTTCGGACTGACCCCGCGAGCTCATTCCGATCGCACGCACTCCGGCCGGAACCGTGTGGTGAAAGTGGTTGAGCGCAGCATCGTCGTCAAGATTCAACAGCGCCGTCTGGATGCCCGGCAGCGTGAAAATCTTGGCCTTTTGTGCCGCGTACTCTTCCATCGACCCGTGATAGTCGAGGTGGTCGCGCGTGAAGTTCGTGAACGCCACGATGTCGAAGGCAACCCCATCGACCCGGCGCTGTTCGAGCGCGTGAGAACTGACCTCCATGGCAACGTTCTTTACGCCAGCACGGTTGAAGTCATCCAAGAACTGGTGAACAGCCGTCACTTGCGGCGTCGTCATGCCCATGTTGATGCGACGCTCACCCGTGATACCAGCACCGAGCGTGCCAATCGTGGCTGAGCTCGTACCGAGCTGAGCCCAGGCCTGCGTCAACAAGTGCGCGGTCGAGGTCTTGCCGTTGGTGCCGGTGATGCCCACCATCGCCATGGCTGCAGAGGGATGCCCTAGAAAAGCATCCGCCTGAGCCCCGACGACGTCGCGCAAGTTCGCAATCGCATACACACGCTCATCAAGCTCAACGCCCTCAGCCGCCTTTGCATCCACCAGTACCGCGACGGCCCCCAGGGCGAGAGCGGCGTCAATGTACGGCAGAGCCGACGACGCACTCGTACCGATGGCGACGAACACGTCATCCGCGCCCGCCTCTCGGCTGTCTTGCACGAGGCGACGAGCCTGAAGCGTTACTCCGCTGTGCGCCGCATCCCACAGACCGAGGTCTAGCGGGCGCAGCGGCGCGTTCTCTCCGGCTTGACCGGAGGACCACACTTCGATCACGCGAACTCGAATACGAACTCGACTTCAACAGGAGCGTCGAGGGGCAGAACAGCAACGCCGACAGCGCTGCGAGCGTGCTTTCCCATCTCACCGAAGATTTCAACAAGAAGCTCAGATGCTCCGTTGATGACTCCGGGCTGGCCGGTGAAGCTCGGGTCGGAGGCAACAAAGCCGACAACCTTCACGACGCGGGTGATGCGGTCGAGAGATCCGATAGCGCCCTTGGCCGCAGCGAGGCCGTTCAAGACACAGGTCTTGGCGTATTCGTGGGCATCAGCAGCATCCACTTCAGCGCCGACTTTGCCGGTCGCAGGAAGAGCGCCGTCGACCATGGGCAGCTGGCCGGCCGTGTAGACCAAGGTTCCCGAAACCATAGCTGGCAAGTAGGCAGCAAGAGGCTTTGAGGTTTCTGGGACGCTCAGGCCGAGTTCTGCGAGCCGTTCATCGAGCTGCGACATTTAGTTGTTCTCTTCCTTGATCCGTTTGAAATAAGCGACCGGGCCCCCTTCGGGGCCGGTACCGACCTGCACAAGTTCCCAACCCTCTGAACCCCAGTTATTGAGGATCGCGGTGGAATTGTGCACCATCAGTGGTGTTGTCAGGTACTCCCATTTAGGCATATTTGCGGCTCCCGTTCAGCATGGCGTTATCAATGATCCCCTACTGTTGATCATATGTCTGCCCTAAAAACTCCGCGTCGCGGCATCGTCTCGGCTGTAGCCGGACTGATCGGCTTCAGCGCACTCTCAGGCGTGCTCGTTACCGCCATGGTTGCGCCCGCGCTCGCCGTCACCGGCATCACCGCTTCTAGCACCATCGGAATCTTCGATGGGCTCCCCGATTACCTCGAAATCGACCAACAGCCCGAACGAAACACGATCTACGCCCAGTACACGGGCAAGGGCAATGTTGACGGTTACCTCCCCATTGCCACCATCTATGACCAGAACCGTCAAGAAGTCAGCTACGACGAGATTTCGCAGTATGCGATCGATGCCGTGGTCGCCGGTGAAGACCGCCGCTTCTTCGAGCACGGTGGCGTCGACCTCCCGTCGCTCGTGCGTGCGGCTGTCGGCAACGTTGTTTCATCCGGCATCGAGAGTGGTGCATCCACCCTCACGATGCAGCTCGTCAAGAACACGTTCATCTCCAAGGCTGAGTCGCTCACCAACGAAGACGAGCGAAAAGCTGCCTACGAGGATGCCGTGCGCACCTCCTTCGACCGCAAGCTGAAAGAAATGAAGCTCGCGATCGGCCTCGAGAAGCGGTACACGAAGAAGGAAATTCTTACGGCGTACCTCAACATCGCTAACTTCGGTAACGCTACTTACGGCATTCAAGCCGCCGCCCAGCGTTACTACAGCGTTGATGCCAAAGACCTGAACCTCGAGCAAGCAGCGAGCCTCGTGGCCATTGTTCAGGAACCCAGCATTCGCAACCTGTCTGATCCCGAGTACTTCGAGGCCAACCAGGAACGCCGCGACGTCATTCTGTGGGCAATGTTGGACTCTGGCGCGATTGATCGCGAGCAGTACGACGAAGCCCTAGCCATTCAGGTCGATGAAGAATCCGTAGTTCCGTCGGCACCGAACAATGGCTGCACCTCGGCGTATAAGTACGCCAAGTGGTTCTGCGACTACGTCGTCAAGAGCGTGCCCGACTTCGAGTTCCTCGGCGCCACCAAGGACGAGCGCAACGAGAACTGGAAGCAGGGTGGTTACAAGCTCTACACGACCCTCGACCTCGACGCTCAAATCCCGTCCCAGAAGGCCACGTGGACTTACGCCCCCAACAACGAGACCGCTTTCAACCTCGGAAGCGCCACCTCCACTGTGGAGGCCGGGACCGGTCGAGTTCTTGTGATGGCGGAGAACAAACTCTTCAACGACACCCTCGACGGTGGCGGCATCGAGAGCACAGCTGTGAACTACAACACGAGCTATGAATACGGCGGATCGAGCGGGTTCCAGCCCGGATCGACGTACAAGGTCTTCACGCTCATCGAGTGGCTCATTCAGGGCAAGGGAATTAACGAGCGGCTCGAAGGTACCGCCCGAGATATTCCCGGCTCACAGTTCCTCGATAGCTGCAACGGCCCTTACGGCGGCACCGTCGAGTTCGGTAACAACGCGAACGAAGCCGGAATCTATACTGTGGCCGAAGGTACCGCCGAGTCGATTAACGGTATTTTCTTCTCAATGGCGACCCAGCTTGACCTCTGCAACATCCGCAACGTCGCCGCCAGCATGGGCGTCGAGCGCGCCGATGGTAACGAGCTTCAGAGCTTCCCGTCATCGATCATCGGTACTAACGATGTGACGCCGCTCAGCATGGCTTCAGCCTACGCCGCAATTGGCGCTGGTGGATACTGGTGCGAGCCGATCATCATCGACAAGGCAATCGACGCTCGCAACAATGACCTCGGTGGTCAGGAGCAGAACTGCCGCCAGGCAATCTCATCTGAGGTCGCTGCAACCACGGCCTACGTGCTCACTGAGGTGCTGAACCGCGGTAATGCTGCGTACTCCGACCCCAACGACGGAATCCCGATCTTCGGTAAGACCGGAACGACTGACGGCGCCGTTCACACGTGGATGGCCAGCGGGACGACGCGCTACGGCACGGCGACCTGGGTAGGAAACATCTCGGGCTTCCAAGACATCAGTCAGGTGTACTACGCCGATGTTCAGGGCTACCGCCTGCGTCACTACATCACGCGTGCCACCGACAGCGCTCTGAACATCAAGTACCCGGGTGGTGCGCTGCCCGAGCCTGACGCGAAGTTGCTGACCGGCTCTGGAACGGAAGTACCAGACCTAACGCTTCAAACGCTCGAGCAGGCGAAGTCCGTCCTGGTCAGCCTCGGCTTCAACTTCGCGGATGGTGGCGAAGTCGATTCAGAGCTGCCCGCAGGCCAGGTAGTGAAGACGAACCCTGCGGCCGGCACACAGTCTGCAGCGGGCGCGACCGTCACGGTGTATACCAGCAAGGGAAACAAGGTGAAGATTCCGGATGCCGTGGGCGACGGTGAATCGAACGACTTTGCGACGGCTCAGGGAATCCTCGGCGGTTCTGGTTTCTCGAATGTGAGTCAGTCCTGTGAGGAAGTTCCGCCGGGTGACCCGAGCGACGGCAAGGTGACCGCTTCGAGCCCCTCGGCCGGCAGCTTCGCCAAGACGAGTTCAACGATCACTCTCACAGTGGCACAGTCAACGCCGTGCCCGTAAGTAAACACGTCTCCCCCGCAGCTACCGCACTCGGTGCGGTAGCTGCGGCAGGGGTCGCCGCGTTCGCGTGGGGTGCTCTCGTCGAACGCAATGCGTTCACCGTGCGGCACGAAACTCTGCCGATTCTTGATCCCAGCGCACGCGACATCACTGTGCTGCACATCTCGGATCTGCACATGGCGCCGTGGCAAACACGCAAGCAAGACTGGGTTCGCGCGCTCGCCATGTACGAACCTGATCTCGTTATCAACACGGGCGACAACCTCGGTCACACCGACGGCATCCTCGGCATCAAGCGTGCCTTCGAGCCATTCGAGGGAACTCCCGGTGTCTTTGTGCACGGGTCAAACGACTACTTCGGTCCGCAGTTCAAGAACCCCTTTGCGTACTTCACCGGGCCGTCGTCGGGGCACCGCCCCGTGGAACACCTCGACACGGATGCCCTCAATACGTTCTTCGAAGACGAACTCGGCTGGCTGTCGCTTAACAATCACGCGCGTGCCATCGAACTTCGTGGTTCGCGACTAGAGCTTTTCGGCACCGCTGACGCTCACCGCGGCTGGGAACGGCTTGATCGTCTCCCCGCCAATGTCGAAGAGATGCGCGAGAACGTGGGCTGGGCGGATGACCCGCACGGCCCCGAAACGGTAGCCCTCGGCGTGACGCACGCCCCATACCGTCGCGTGCTCGATGCTCTCGTCACGAACGGAGCCGACGCAATCTTCGCGGGCCACACTCACGGAGGCCAAGTTCGGGTTCCTGGCATGCCAGCGCTCGTCACGAATTGCGACATTCCTCGCGAGCAGGCTAGCGGTCTCAGTATCTGGCATCACTTGCGTCGGGCGGCATTCTTGAACGTCAGTGCGGGCCTCGGAACATCGATTTATGCCCCTGTTCGCTTCGCCTGCAAGCCTGAAGCTGTCGTAGTGACGCTCACTGCCGGAGATATCGGCTATTCTTGATCTATTCGTCGCGTCAGTGACGGATGATCGGGGTGTGGCGCAGCTTGGTAGCGCGCTTCGTTCGGGACGAAGAGGTCGTGGGTTCAAATCCCGCTACCCCGACAAATCACTGGCTCTGAGCCGCAGAATTGCGAGTCTCAGACA
The DNA here is from genome assembly GCF_002797685.1 of Salinibacterium amurskyense. Lineage (GTDB taxonomy): Bacteria > Actinomycetota > Actinomycetes > Actinomycetales > Microbacteriaceae > Rhodoglobus > Rhodoglobus amurskyensis. Next base: position 209,482 of record NZ_PGFH01000002.1, on the reverse strand, counting down.
GTTCACTAATCGCTCTCCTTCGGGAGGGCGATTTGTGTTTGGTCACGGTGCGCGGCCGGCCGGCGCCGCAGCGCTTTAGCGGCGTTCGATTGACCCCCGAGCGGTGCCCTACTCTTGACAAGTGGCCGACGTAACACTTACAGCCGAACGAATCATTCGCCGCTTCGCCCGCGACACTAACCTTTTAGTCGCCGGCCGCAGCGTGCGCATCAGCGCAGCTCAGCCCGACACTGCTGACCTCAGCGCCACTTCTCGCGAACTGACGCGCATGTTCAGCGCGCTCGGTGCGCACGTTGTCACCGCTAGCCGCCACGACGCCACTGCCACCGCATCCGCAGCCGCATCCGCTCATCTCCTCGACATCCAGTTGGATGCCGCTGGCCCCGATTCAGAGATCACCGCCACGCTCCTTCTGGGTGGCGCTCCCCTGCCGTCGCGCGGAGACGCCGACGGACGCATCGACTTCGCGGGCGAACACATGCCCGTTTCGCGACTCGTAGCGAAGGGTCTCGGCGAGCGCGGCTCTGTACAGGGCTTACGCATCGGCATTGCCATGGTGCTCGAACCCAAAACTGCCCAGTTGGCGCTGCTGCTTGCCGCCGCAGGAGCTGAGGTCGCGGTGTACGCGCACCCGGATGAAATCGATGCGTCCGTTGCGGAAGCACTTCGGGCGCGCGGTATTGCTGTCGACGGCTCCGAGACGCTGAGCGGCCTAGCCGAGCGCGCTGCTGCGCTGGCGTTCCTCGAACGCGGTTTCGACATCCTTCTCGACGATGGTTCGCACCTCATCCGCCTTGCTCATGAAGATGCGCCGCACCTCGTGAAGCAGTGGATTGGCGCGAACGAGGAGACGACGAGTGGCTTGACGCCGCTTCGCCAGATGAGTGCTCTAGGCATCCTCGACACTGCTGTGTTTGCGGTCAATGACGCTCAGATGAAGACTCGTTTCGATAACCGTTACGGCACCGGCCAGTCGTGTGTGTTTGCGATTGCGGATGCTCTTGACCGGGTGGGCGTGACGGTGCGTGATCAGCCCGCTCTCGTGATCGGCTATGGCCCGGTGGGTGAGGGCGTCGCCGCTCACCTTGCGGCGCTCGGAGCCGAGGTGCGCGTGGCCGAGGTTGACCCCGTATTGGCGCTTCGTGCTGCCCATGATGGATACGACATCGGTGAGGCTGCCGAGCTCGGTGCCGGCGCCCTGGTCGTCTCGAGCACCGGCGTTGCGCACACGATCAGCGCCGACCTCGCCCGCACAGCGCGGGCCGTTGCTGTGGCCGGCGGAGTTCCCGGAGAACTCGATCTCGACGGAATGCTCATGGGCGATCCCGCCGAACAACTCACGCCGCTCGGCGCCCACGTTGATCGTGCTGATCCGGCGGGCACTCTCGTGCTCGACCGTGGCGGCTGCATCAATATCACCGCAGCCGAAGGCAATCCGATTGAGATCATGGATCTCTCGTTCGCTGTTCAGCTCGCCGCCGTCGAAGAACTCGTCGTCACGCGACCGGCCGTCGGAGTGCACGCACTGCCCGCCAGCATCGACGACACTGTCGCGCGCGCCGCCTTGGCCGCCCGCGGTGAACACATCGACACCCCCGCCGACGCCCAACTCGCCGCGGCCCACGACTGGCGCTCCCGCCGCTACCTCAGCTCTTCACCGAATCAGGAAACCCGATGAGTAACCTCCATCCCGAGGCACCCGCGAGCACCACTGCGGATGCCGACCACCAAGTCGTGCTGTACACCGCCGGCCTCGTGATCCCCATCACTGCTCCCCCACTGCTGAACGGTGCTATTGCCGTGCGCGACGGTCGCATACTGCACGTCGGCGAGCGCGACTGGGTACGCCGCTCCCTCGCCGACCGCGGCATCAGTGCGCGCGAGATCCACTGGCCCGGCGTCCTGCTGCCCGGGCTTGTCAACGCGCACTCGCACTTGCAGTACACCGGTATGGCTGAAGTCGGCCTCGGGCAGTACAACGGTTTCGACGACTGGTCGACCGCGTTCAATCCCGTGTACGACCAGCCCCACGACTGGGCTGCGGATGCCGCGGCAGGCGCTCAGCTCATGATTGAAGCGGGCACCACCGCCGTCGCCGACATCGTGACCGACGTTGAGGCATCTGCTGCGCTGCACGACGCCGGGTTGCACGGCATCACGTACTGGGAGGTTATGAGCTGGACCAATGACGACTGGGCTCGCACCGGCCGTCAGCAGGTCGAGGCTGCTCTGGATGCACTGCCCTCGCCTCCCGGAACCGGGCTCTCTCCGCACGCCCCGTATTCGCTCGAGGTCGTGCCGCTACTCGAAATCCCCGACATTGTTCGCGAGCGCGGTAGCCGCCTGCATTTGCACCTAGGCGAAGCGGCATTCGAGCGCGAGTTCCACCACGAGCACGGTGACCCGTGGCATGGCCGCGAACTGGGCAGCTTTCGCGAACTGCGCGCCGCCGGTTTCGGCACCGGCGCCACAGAGTTCGTCGACCAGCTCGGCGTGCTCGGGCCCGACTGCCACATCGCCCACGGCATCTACATGACCGCACGCGACCGTGCCCTTCTGCGGGCTCGCGGCACGAGCGTGGCACTCTGCCCCCGCTCCAACGCTGTTATCGGTCTCGACGAGCCTCCCGTGGCCGCCTACTTGGCCGAGGGCAACGCGCTGGCCATCGGCACGGACTCGCTCTCGTCGAGTCCTTCACTTGACCTGATGGCGGATGTCGCGGAGCTTTCCCGCATCGCCCACTCCCAAGGGCACACGATGCGTGACCTTCCCGAACGCCTACTGCGGGCAGCGACCCTCGGCGGCGCTCACGCCATGGGCATCGACGTCGGCCCCGACCGCACCGGTCACCTCGCTGTGGGCGCGCTCGCCGACCTCGCGTTCTTTGACATCCCCGTCACCGGAATCGAAGACACCATCGTTGCCCTCGTCGAGTCCGGTACCGGCCGCGCCGCTGCCACGCTCGTCTCCGGCCGCGTACGTTTTGCCAGCACCTCCTTCATGAACCAGACCGGAGTAACCGCCCATGACTAATCCCACTGCTGCCTCCGGCGCCGCTAATGCTGCCGATGCCGCTGATGCCGCCGATGACACCCGCCCGGCGACTGCGCAGCTGCTCAACCTCGAAGCGCACCCTGAGGGCGGCTGGTTCCGTCGTACCTGGGCAGGCACTAGCCCCGTCGAGACTCCGAACGGCGCACGGCCCTCGGCCACGTGCATCCACTACCTGCTCGTTCCTGGCGAGCACAGTGACTGGCACGTCGTAGCCAATGATGAAATTTGGATGTGGCACGGCCCCGGAACGCTTGAGCTCTCGCTCGGCGGAAGCGGTGACCTGCCCGACGCAGAGAACGTTCAACGCTTCGTTTTGGGCCCTGATCTCGCCAACGGGCACGTCGCTCAAGTCGTTGTTCCGGCCGGCGTCTGGCAAGCAGGCCGACTGACCGCCGACAGCGAGGTGCTCGTGAGTTGTTTTGTGTCGCCCGGTTTCGACTTCGCTGACTGGCGACTTGTAAACTAGCAAGTCTGTAATCCGTTTCTCCGCCCGAGGACAGCACCACTCGGGTGACGTTTGTTCAACCACCTCACGCACCGCAACTGGAGACTTCCATGACCTCATCACGGCATTTTCGTCGGGCCCTCGTCGCCACCGCAGCAGCAGCTGTTCTGGCATTGACCGCCTGCTCCGCAGACACCACCGCTGACACGAGCTCGACCGTCGATGAGGGATCGCTACCCACCCTGACCGCGGGCAAGCTCACCATCGCTACCGGCGAGCCCGCCTACGCCCCGTGGATGGTCGACAACGACCCCACGAACGGTGAAGGTTTCGAAGCTGCTGTGGCTTACGCTCTCGCCGACGAACTCGGCTTCACCGCCGATGACGTTGTCTGGGTTCGCTCGAGCTTCGACAGCGCGATTGCACCGGGCCCCAAGGACTGGGACCTCAACCTGCAGCAGTTCTCGATCACCGAAGACCGCAAGCAAGCCGTTGACTTCTCCAGCCCGTACTACACGACCACCCAGGCGATCATCGCGACGGAGAGCTCGGCAGCAGCCGACGCCACCACGCTCGACGACCTCAAGGACGTCGTTGTCGGCGTTGCCAGCGGCAGCACCAGCTACACGATCGCCGCTGAAGCTCTGGGCGACGACCTCTCGGTCTTCAACTCCAACGAAGACGGCGTTCTTGCGCTGACCAGCGGTCAGATCGATGCTTTCGTCATCGACCTGCCCAGCGCTTTCTACCTCGCCAACGTTGAAATTGATGGCGGCGTTATTCTCGGCCAGTTCGAGTCCTCCGCCGGTGGCGACGAGTTCGCTTTCGTGCTGCCGAAGAACTCCGAGCTCACCTCCGCTGTGAGCGAGGCTCTCGACGCTTTGGCTGCTGACGGAACTCTTCAGGCCATCCAGGACGAGTGGCTCAGCGCTGCCGTCGACGTTCCTGTTCTGAAGTAAGACCACGCCGATGAGCACCTCCACGAGCACGCCGTCGTGGCGCCCCAGCGAGCTTGAGCTGTCACGACGGAACGTGCGCCGGCGCGCCACCGGTCGTTCGGTGCTCATCGGCATCGTGAGCACGATTGCTTTTGCCACGATTGTCGGACTACTCATCGTCAACACCCCCGGTTGGGAGAGCGTCAAAGCATCGTTCTTCAACTTCGAGGTGGGGGCGGCAAGCGTTCCGTCGATCCTCGTTGGGCTGTGGCTCAACATTCAGGTGCTCTTTATCTCAGCGATCGGCGTTGCCATTTTTGGCACCCTGCTCGCTGTAACGCGATCGCTGCGCGGACCGGTTTTCTTTCCGCTCCGCGCAGCGGCAACGATCTACACCGACCTCTTTCGCGGGATGCCGCTGCTGATCGTTCTCTACCTGGTCGGCTTCGGGCTGCCGGCGCTCGATATCTTCCCGCGCATGCCCGCCATGTTCTGGGGAACGATCGCCCTCATCCTCACCTACTCGGCCTACGTGGCTGAAGTACTGCGAGCGGGCATGGAAGCCGTGCATCCGTCGCAGCGCATGGCGGCCCGCTCGCTGGGTCTGAGCCATGCCAAGACCCTGCGCATCGTCGTGATCCCGCAGGGCGTTCGCAAGGTCGTTCCCGCTCTCATGAACGACTTTGTCTCTATGCAAAAAGACGTGGGGCTCATCTCAATTTTGGGTGCCGTGGATGCCGTGCGTGCTGCCCAGATTCAGGTCGCCCAGAGCTACAACTTCACGCCCTACGTGATTGCCGCCCTGCTCTTCGTCGCCATGAGTTGGCCGATGATCAGGCTCACCGATTGGCTCACCGCACGACTCGCTAAGCGCGAGCAGATCGGAGGCGTCGTATGAGTGTTCTCGACGTGCGCGGAGTGCGCAAACAGTTCGACGATCACGAGGTTCTGCGCGGCGTCGACCTCTCGGTCAACCAGCACGAAGTCGTCGTGCTCATCGGGGCTTCGGGCTCGGGCAAGTCGACGCTGCTGCGAACAATCAACCTCATCGAGCGTGTGGATGACGGCCAGATCTTGCTCAATGGCGACGACATCACCGACCCCGGCATGAATGCCGACTCGGCCCGCAGCCGCATCGGTGTGGTGTTCCAGCACTTCAACCTCTTCCCGCACTTGCGCGTAATCGACAACATCACGTTGGCCGCGCGCGAGGTGCACGGAATGTCGAAGGCGGATGCCACGGAGCGAGCGATGAAGCTGCTCGTCTCGCTGGGCCTCGGCGACAAAGCGCGTGACTACCCCGATCGCCTCTCCGGCGGCCAGCAACAGCGTGTGGCCATCATCCGTGCGGTGCTCACCGACCCTGAGCTGCTGCTTCTCGACGAGATTACGAGTGCTCTGGACCCTCAACTGGTCGGCGAGGTTCTCGACCTCGTACGGCGCTTGAAGACCGACGGCTCGACGATTCTCATGGCGACCCACGAGATGTCCTTCGCGCGCGAAGTCGCTGACCGCATCGTCTTCATGCAGGGTGGCCGCATCGTTGAGCAAGGAACCCCTGCCCAGATCTTCGACTCACCTCAAGAGCCTGAAACCGTGCAGTTTCTCTCGCGCGTTCGCCACTAGGACGCGAGCAGCGGCAGCGGCAGCGAGAGCGAGACAGGAACGCGCGCCGGCACCGGCACCGGCAAACAGTGCCTACGAGAAGTCTGCGTCGGGCGCGCTTCCGTAGCTGAACTCGACCTTGGGGCGCCAGCCACTGTTGAGAACGCCACCGCTCTCTTCGAGGTAGCAGGCTCCGCAGAGCGACTGGTAACCGACATCCACACCATCGATGGCAACCTGGTCGCCATCGAAAATGAACTGGTCGCCGACCGTGCGCGCATTGAAGACGGCCTTGCGGCCGCAACGGCAAATGGTCTTGAGTTCTTCAAGCGAATGCGCGATCTCGAGCAAACGACGGCTGCCGGGGAACGCAACGGTCTGGAAGTCAGTGCGGATGCCGTAGGCCAGCACCGGAACCTTCTCCACGATAGCGATACGCAGCAAGTCATCGACCTGAGCCTCGCTAAAGAACTGGGCCTCATCCACGAGGAGACAGCTCACAGGCAAGCCGGTCTTCTCAAAGACTTTCGCACGCTCCCGCGCAAAAACGTCGTACACCTCATCGACGGGCGAGATCGTGAAATCTACCTGACGAGTGACTCCCAGTCGCGAGACGATCGCATTGTCGCCCTTGGTGTCGATGTGAGGCTTGGCGAGCAAAACCTGTTGGCCACGCTCTTCATAGTTGTAAGCCGCTTGCAACAATGCGGTGCTCTTGCCACTGTTCATTGCTCCGTAGCGAAAATACAGTTTGCTCATCAGCGTAGAAATCCATCCTCAGCGGCCCGACGAATCAGGTCTGCCTTTTTGCTAGCCGGCCGGTTGGCCTTTGCGTACTTTTCCCGCACTCGCCGCAAGTACGTCTTCGCGGTCTCATACTGAACATTCATGCGCTCAGCGACCTGCGGTGTGCTTAGTCCAGAAGCGTACAGGGTGAGAGCATCCGCCTCACCGGCACTCAGCTTCGGCTTGGATTGATCGGCCGAGCCCGAGGGCAGCGGGCGCCAGTCGTGCTGTTGCGCACCCTCCGCTTCGACGCCCATGATCTGGCGGGCGGCATCCATCACTTCATGCATGGGAAGCGACTTGGAGAGGAAGGTTGCTGCGCCGGCAGCGAGCGCCCGATCGCGCGCCTCGCGGCTATCGAGGCTCGAGAGCACGATCACTTTTGCTCCAGCTGCGCGACACGTGCGCACGCGCGCTTCGATCGAAACCGGCTCCTTGAGCTGGAAGTCCAAGAACACCAGTTCGGTCGGGAACTTGTCGCTGTGCACGAGCTCGAGCCAGGTGCTCGCGGTGAGCACGACATCGAAGTCGGGAGCGTTGTTGGTGATCCAGCTGTTGAGGCTATCGAGCAGCACTTCGTGATCGTCGAGGATGGCGAGCCGGATCGGCGGACGGTCACCGAGGCGAGCGCTGAGGTTGGTCTCAGGGGGTGTCATACGTGAACCTAACAGTGAGGGAGGGCGAGCGATAGGAAATGCGCAGTCCAGTAAAAACTACGCGCAAAACGGCAATGTAGGGCGCCAGCGTCGAACGCCAGGAGGATTCGTTCGAACCCACGCTGCCCGTTACGGTGATCGCGGCACCCGTGGGAGTTTTCTCGATACGCAAACGCACAGTGTCTGCGATCAAATCGGTGCCCGAAGCCACAGCGAGAACGGCCGCTCGGAGCGCCGTGCGTTGGTGAGGCGTCATGGCGGTCGCTAGACGCTGTGGGTCTTGCACTCGTCGCCCGTCATCGAGAGCGCCAAACGAGGTGGCAACCACAGATTCCAGCCAGCTGCGGTTCACTTCGCTCACCATCAGACTGCGAATGGATTCAGAATACTGAGCGGCGCGAGCGCGATCCTCGGGCGAGACGATTCCTCGCTGAGCAAGTTCGGTGAACAGCGGCACGACGTCGCGGTTGAGAATCGTGACGCGGTCTTGCTGCACAGAACGGGCGACGCTGTCGTGTTCACGGTCCAATTGACGACGCGCTGCCCGCCGGGCACGCGCTTCCCAGCGCTTGTGAGTGCTTGCCAAGGAACGAGCGAAGGCTGCACCGCCGAGCGACATCGTGAGCACGGGAGTCATCGTGAACAGCACCACGATCATCGGCGGTGCTGCGACGTCGGCCACCGACGATTGCACTAGACCAATAAACCCGGTGAAGATCGACGCCACAATTCCGAGAGTCACCAGTTCGGCAATGGGACGATAGGGCGCGAGCGCCATACACATCACCCCAATGACGAGCGGGCCCCAGAAGTCGGTGAGCAGTGCTCCCCCTGAACCGATGGATGCCGAGCTCAGTGCGAAGGCAATGATCAGCAATCCGACGATGAGGGCGTGCAGGCCGCCACTGAACGGCGGACGAATCGGGCTCGTCGTCACGATGTAGAGCACGGCGGATACGGCGATGAAGAACAACGCCGCGTTCGCAAGGAACGGATCCTCAATCTGCCCCGCCCGGTTGGCAGTCACCACGACGCTAAAGACTAGGGAGCCGACGACGGCGACGATCCCCGCCGGGCGCCCGTCGAGGGTTCCTAGCGGATCCAGCTGTTGAACGGTGGTGGTGTCGACGATCGATCTCATTCGCTCACCGACCCAGTAAGCGCTGGCTGATTCTCCGAGGTGGGCACTCGGATCATCACCGAGGTACCGAGGCCCGGCGTCGACCAGACCTGAACAGTGCCCGAAACCAGTTCAATCCGGCGACGAACAGACTGTCGAAGGCCCAGACGATCGTCCCCTGTTTCAGCCTCATGAAAGCCCTTGCCGCCGTCGACAACAAGCACGCTGACTTCATCGGGAGAACCGAAGACGGCGACCTCGGCTTGCATCACGCCCGAGTGCTTGATCACGTTGACGAGACACTGCTTCACTGCGGGGCCGAGCGCGGCCGCGCCTCGAGCATCCAACCGCGACAGTGCGGCGAGGTCGCCCGTCACCTCGACTCCAAGTTCAAGCGCGCGAGCTTCACTGATGGCGGTGTACAGCGGGCTGCCCTGCCAGTCAAAACGCGGATCGTCGACCTCGTCCGACGCCGCGGTGGAGAGCCATTCCTCACCGATGAGCACTTCAAGGTCACGCTTGATCTCGCGCTGGAGTTGCTCGCTCATCGCGCCGAAGGGTGCGTTCGCGATGGCCGCGAGATGGCTGAGCACGGTGTCGTGCATGACTGCAGCCGAGGTCGCCTCAATTCCGTAGCGCAGACTTGCGAATTCATCATCGCGAGCCGCCCGGTGCAAGTGAGACTGCACTCGGCGCACGCCGCGTTGGCTCGACCGAAGGATGAAGAGAACCACGACTACGGCGGCAAAGACGATGTAGCCAGTGGGGTGCCAGTGAGGGTCGCCGGTGAGCTGCCACGCAGCCAGCGCAGATGTACCTTGCGCCGCAACGAGCCCGAGCGTGACCCAGAGCACGCTCCAGGGAACAGTGCGCGCTGCCCCGCCCACCAGCATGAGGCCGACAACGGGCAAGTTGAGGAGATAGCCCCCCACCGGTCCCAGCGGACTGAGCTGAGAAACCACGGTCAGGGTGTACCAGTAGAGCGCCGGGGCTCCAATGATGAGGTGGGCCACCGTGAAATAGGTCGTGCGGTAGCGATTGACGAGAGTGACGGTGACGAGCATCGGCACTAATGCGAGTGCTGCCGGCCACATGACAAGGCCGATATCTCTCGCTTGCAGGCTGATGACGCCCAGCAACGCGATACTGAAACAGACGAAGGCCACCGTGTTGATCGTTCGGGCGAACGCTCGACTCACGCTTTCTTTGCGCAGGTGGGCAGGCAGGCCGATAGACATGCGTGCTCCCCTTCGCCGTGTCGCAGATGCAACTGCTCCAGTATGGCAGCATTCGGGGTACGCGGTGTACCCCGCAGACGGGGTACGTTTGCTCGAATATCCGGTTAATCAGGGTACAAAATGACCCTTATTGCCGACCTTACGGGTTAATGTGTAGCGTCTTAGCCGTGCGCTCGAGCGTGGCCTGAGCAAGCTCGGGCGAATCAGACAGCTGCTGACCGAAGCTCGGAACCATCTTCTCGATCTTCGGACGCCAGTCATTCATGCGTTCGGGGAAGCACTTTTCGACGAGCCCGAGCATGATCGGCACAGCCGTGGATGCTCCGGGTGATGCGCCGAGAAGACCCGCGATGGTGCCGTCAGCCGACGAGACAACCTCGGTACCGAACTGCAAGACACCGATCTTCTTCGGGTCTTTCTTCATGACCTGCACACGCTGTCCGGCGGTAATGCGGTACCAATCTTCTGGCTTCGCGTTCGGCACGAACTGCTTGAGCTCTTCGAACTTGGTCTCGGGGCTCGCCATGAGCTGGCTCACCAAGTACTTGACGAGAGAAAGGTTGCTGATGCCGGCCGCGACCATCGGCAACAGGTTGTGCCAGCGGATGGAGGCGAACAGATCGAGAACAGAACCGGTCTTCAAAAACTTGGGGCTGAATCCCGCATACGGACCGAACATGAGGCTGCCCGTGCCGTCGACGACGCGAAGGTCGAGGTGAGGAACAGACATGGGCGGCGAACCCACGGCCGCCTTGCCGTAGACCTTGGCGCTGTGCGCGGCAACGATCTCGGGGTTGTCGGTGCGCAGGAATTCGCCGCTGACGGGGAAACCGCCGAAGCCGCGGATCTCTTTGATGCCCGACTTCTGCAACAGGTTGAGGGCGTAACCGCCGGCGCCTACGAACACGAAGCGAGCGTTGATGGTGTCAACCGGAGTGCCACCGATGTCGTGGCGAAGTTTGAGATCCCACGAGCCATCACGCTGGCGCTTGAGGTTCTTGACCACAATTCCGGTGCTGAGTTCAGAACCTGACTCAACAAGATTGTCGATCAGATAGTTCGAGAGCGCACCGAAGTCGACGTCGGTGCCCGACGGGATGTGGGTGGCAGCAACCGGCTCCGACTTAAGGCGGCCCGGCATCATCAGCGGTGCCCACCCGTGAATCACGGCGGGGTCTTCGCTGTACTGCATTCCCGCGAAGAGCGGGTGGTCCTTGAGAGCGTCGAATCGCTTGCGCAGGTACTCGACGTTGGTTTCGCCCCACACGAAGCTCATGTGCGGGGTGGGGTTAATGAACGAGCGTGGCTCGGGCAGGGCACCTTCGTCTACGAGGTACGACCAGAACTGGCGCGATACCTGGAACTGCTCATTGACCTTCACCGCGCTCGAAATTTCGATCGAGCCATCGCTCTTTTGCGGGGTGTAGTTCAGCTCGCACAGCGCGGAATGTCCGGTGCCAGCGTTGTTCCACGGGTTCGAACTCTCTTGGGCCAAGTCGCCCAAGCGTTCGAAGATCTGGATCTCCCAGTCCGGCTGCAGTTGCTTCAACAGCGTTCCGAGGGTGGCACTCATGATTCCGCCGCCGATAAGCGCGACGTCGACGGTTTTCTTCACACCACCACTTTAGCCGTCTGTTAGAGCCCTAACGTGCGAAGAGCCTGATCCATCTGTGTTGCCATCTCGGCGTAACCGTCATCGTTGGGGTGCAGCCCGTCACTGGCCATCCACTCGGGGTGCCCTTCGATCCAGTGCGAGGCTCCCGGAATGTAGTCGGCACCGCTGGCCGCGGCCGCAGCTTCGACCCACGAAATGATGGTATCTACCGAGTCGGGCCGCTCATCCGTGTACCAAAACGGCTCAACAACAATGAAGCGGGCATCCGGCAGCGCAGTCGTCAGACGATCGAAGTCGTCAGTAATTTGAGCTTGGATGTCGCTTGCTCGCGCACCGAAACTGAAGTTGTCGTTCAGTCCCATTGTCACAAACACGATGTCGGGGTCATCCGCGATTATTTGGCTGGGCAGATCGCCATCACCGAATGTCGTGCGATTGTTGATGAACCCCAAGCCATTGACGCTCGGATTGAACTCGCTCCAGTCGCGCTGCTCGCTCACGACCGTCGACCAGCGGTTGTCGGTATCGGATGCTCCTGTTCCGAGCGTGTAGGAATCGCCGTAGAAGGCGACGCGCACGGCGTTCGGATCGCGCTCCTCCGCTGGTTCGGGCGTGCTGCAGGCTGCGAGGCCAAACGACGCCGCCACGACGACGGTTGCGGCAATGGTGCGGGTTACAGAGTCGAACTTCATGTCTAGGGTTCGGTGCGGGTGCCCCGATCGGTAGGGAGAACTCCCCCGCCAGCTGCCTTACAACCCCAGAACGCGCAGCGCTCGGTTCATGTGTCCCGCGATAGCGGCGTGGCCTTCGTCGTTGGGGTGAAGCTCATCGCTGGCCATCCATTCGGGATGGCCCTCAAGCCAGTACGAGGCGTGGGCGATGTATTCCGCGTCGACCGACTCAGCAGATTCGCGCACCCACGAGATGATTGTCTCGACCGACTCGGGGCGCTCATCCTTGAACCAGAATGGCTCGACCACGATGAGGCGCGCCTCCGGAAGCTCTGTCGCCAACCGCGTGAGATCGGTCGCGATGTTCGCGCGGATCTCGTCGGCTTGAGAGTCAAACGTGAAATTGTCGTTCAAGCCCATCGTCACAATCACCACATCGGGATTGTCGGCAATAATGAGGCTCGGCAGGTCTCCGTCGCCCACGATCGTGCGGTTGCGGGCGTAACCGAGACCACTCACGCTCGGATTGAACTCGCTCCATTCGCGCTGCTCGCTGAGCAGCGTCGACCAGCGCAGTGCTTGCACGGTGGCGCCGGAACCGCGCGTGTAGGAGTCACCGTAGAACGCGACGCGCACGGCGTCAGGGTCACGATCATCCACCGCAACGGCCGTCGATACGCACGCCGAAAGTCCGAGCGTCACGGCAACCATCACGGTTGTCAGGAACGCGCGCACTATCGAAGAGAAGCGCATCGCGGTGAAAGCGGAGTGCGGGGAGAAGGCTCCCGCTACACCGAAGCCTTCGCGATGATCTTCGCTGCGACGAGTTCTGCAATCTGCACCGCGTTGAGAGCGGCGCCCTTGCGCAGGTTGTCGTTGCTGATGAACAGCGCGAGACCGCGACCGTTCGGCACGCCCTCATCCGTACGGATGCGACCCACAAAGCTGGGGTCGGCACCGGCGGCTTCGAGAGGCGTCGGGATGTCGCTGAGGCTCACACCCGGAGCATCCGCCAGCAGTTCCGTGGCACGCTCGGGGCTCAAGGGCTTGCTGAACTCCACGTTGATCGACAGCGAGTGGCCGGTGAAGACGGGGACGCGAACGCACGTGCCGCTCACCAGAAGGTCGGGCAGCTCGAGAATCTTGCGGCTTTCGTTGCGCAGCTTCTTCTCTTCGTCGGTCTCGTTGAGGCCGTCGTCGACGATGCTGCCGGCGAGCGGAACCACATTGAAGGCAATGTTCTTGGGGAACTTATTGGGGGCGGGCATCGAGACGGCAGCGCCATCTTCAACAAGGCCCATCGCGTTCTGCGACACCGCGGCCGCAGCCTGCGCGAGCAGCTCTTCGCCACCGGCAAGGCCTGCGCCCGATACGGCTTGGTAGGTGCTGACGATCAGGCGTTCAAGGCCGGCTTCGGCATGCAGAACCTTCAGCACGGGCATCGCTGCCATCGTGGTGCAGTTCGGGTTCGCAATGATGCCCTTGACGGCCTGGTCGATCGCGTGCGGGTTGACCTCGCTGACCACCAAGGGAACCTCGGGATCCATGCGCCAGCCCGACGAGTTATCGATGACGGTGACACCGGCAGCAGCGAAGCGCGGTGCCTGAGCCTTCGAGGTCGTCGCTCCCGCAGAGAAAATCGCAACGTCAAGGCCCGTGGGGTCGGCAACAGCGGCATCTTCAACGGTGATCTGCTCACCCTTGAACGGAAGAGTCGTGCCAGCGCTGCGCGATGACGCGAAGTAACGAATCTCCGCTACCGGAAAATCGCGCTCTTCGAGCAGACGGCGCACAACAGCACCGACCTGACCGGTCGCCCCAACAACACCAATACGGATGCCTGCATTACCCATGAAAACCTCTACCTACAGTCTGCGTTCGGCAACACTAGCGCCGAACGGCCCAATCTACGACAAGCGGTGGCCGTGAGGCCAACGGGAAACTAGCGGCCCGTTCCCGCGTGAACGACGGCTTCTTCGTCACCGTCAAGCCCGAACGCGGTGTGAACAACGCGAACAGCTTCAGCAACAGTGTCGGCACGCGTCACTACAGAAATACGAATCTCACTCGTGGAGATCATTTCCATATTGATGCCAGCCTCGAAGAGCGCCGTGAACAGTCGAGCCGAAACTCCGGCGTTGGTACGCATACCGCCGCCGACAACGGACAGCTTGCCGATCTGGTCGTCGTGCTGCAGCGACTCGAAGCCGACTTCTTCTTGGCGGAAGGTCAGTGCACGCAGCACGTCTTCGGCATCCGACTTCTTCAGAGTGAAGGAGATGTCGGTGCGACCCGTGGATGCCAGAGAAACGTTCTGAACGATCATGTCGATGTTGGCATTGGCCGAGGCCACGATCGTGAAGATCTGCGCAGCCTTACCGGGAACGTCAGGAACTCCCACCACCGTGATCTTCGCTTCGCTCAGATCGGAGGCAACACCTGTGATGATTGCTTCTTCCACGCTCTCTCCATCCTTCGGATTGACCACTAACGTGCCCGTGTTGTTATTGAACGACGACCGCACGTGAATTGTGACGCCGTGACGGCGCGCATATTCCACCGCGCGCACATCAAGAACCTTGGCGCCGGCCGCAGCAAGCTCCAACATCTCTTCGCTGGTGACGACATTGACCTTGCCGGCCGACTTCACGATGCGGGGATCCGCCGTAAAGATTCCGTCAACATCGGTGTAAATCTCGCAGGTTTCAGCGCCGAGGGCGGCAGCCAAGGCTACGGCCGTGGTGTCTGAACCGCCGCGACCGAGGGTCGTGATGTCCCCCGTGACGCGGTTGAAGCCTTGGAAACCAGCAACGATGGCGATAGCGCCGTCATCGAGAGCTTCTTTCACACGGCGAGGAGAAACCTCCACGATGCGGGCGGAGCCGTGCTGGGCATCCGTGACCATGCCGGCCTGACTACCGGTGTAGCTGCGGGCGTCAACGCCCAAACTCTTGATCGACATCGCCAGGAGCGCCATCGAAATTCGCTCGCCGGCGGTGAGCAGCATGTCGAGCTCGCGGCCCGTGGGCACCGGCACTACCTGTTCGGCGAGGTCGAAGAGCTCGTCGGTGGTGTCGCCCATGGCAGAGACCACTACTACGACGTCGTTTCCCGCTTTGCGGGTCTCGACGATTCGCTTTGCGACGCGCTTGATACTCTCAGCGTCGGCAACGGACGAGCCACCGAACTTCTGAACGATGAGGCTCATTGTTCTCCTGAAGCTTGCGTTTGCGGGCGATTGCTGCCCGAAGTGCGAGTCTAACGGTGCAGGCACACCCGGCGAACTTCGTTACGGGAGTGCTAGTTGTCGATCGTTCGACGACCCTCAAATGCGCGACCCAGAGTTACCTCGTCGGCATATTCCAGATCTCCACCAACCGGGAGACCGGATGCGAGGCGCGAGATTCGAAGGTTCGGTTGAACGAGAAGCCGCGTGAGGTAGGTCGCGGTTGCTTCACCTTCGAGATTGGGGTCGGTCGCGATGATGACTTCTGTGACGACACCGTCAGCCAACCGGCCCAGCAGTTGTTTGATACGCAACTGGTCAGGGCCGATTCCGTCGATAGGGCTGATGGCCCCACCGAGTACATGATACAGGCCGTGGAATTCGCGGGTGCGCTCGATGGCGACGACGTCTTTCGCCTCTTCTACGACACAGATCGTGGCCGGTGAACGGCGAGCATCACGACAAATAGAGCATGTCTCCTGCTCCGTGACATTGCCGCAGATTGCACAGAAGTGAACCTTGTCGCGGATGTCGTTGAGCAGCTCTGCCAGGCGGCGAACGTCAAAGCTCTCGGTCTGCAAAATGTGGAACGCAATGCGTTGTGCCGATTTGGGCCCGATGCCGGGGAGCCGACCGAGTTCGTCGATCAGTTCTTGAACAATTCCGTCGTACACGGGTTACTCGTCTCTCGGCTGCGGAACCACGCGGGGCTCCACTTGCTGTTCTTCAATAAAAGTGGCGTTCAACAATTCGCGCACAACCGCTTCGCCGTAGCGCGAGCGATCCATACGAGCGGCTGTTGCCGACATCGCGACCCGTGCTTGCGACTCGGGCGGCGCGGGCGGTGCTGCGGCGGCTGCGGCGGCGAGGCGATCGACGGCGGGCCCATCACTGCTCTGCTGAGCGCGCTGCGCTTGCTGCTTCACGGTTTCGTGAGCGGCTGCGGCACCGCGCGGTGCTGACGGGTCGATCTCAGGTTCTGGCTCGGATTCCGGGATAGCGGCTACAGCCCATCCCCCGGGCTCACGATCTTCGGCCGGCGCAGGTTCCTCAGGCTCGGGGCCTTCGTCGACGGCGGGAGTCGTCTGCTGCGGAGCACGCGAGGGAGCCGAGGGCTCGGTCGGTGCCGCTGAGGGGCGCGAGTCGTGACTCGGCGCTGCCGGAGCAGCGGCTGCGGGCGGGCCGGCGGGCGGCGTAGACGGCGCTCCCTCAACCTTGGCGATGAATGCGGGCTCGAAACCGAGCACGTGCACGAACGCCTTCTTGAGGTAGTCGCCGACACCTTCACCGGGCGCGCTTCGCTGCTTGAGGGCTTCGACATCCCGTTCGCTCGGGAACGAGAGCACCAAAATCTTGTCATCGCGCAACTCGAGCGGCTTAGCGGTGAAGACGACCATCCAGGCGGTGCGCTTGAGAGTCTCGACGACTTCGAGAATCTCCGGCCAGGCATCTTTCACCTGCTGGATCGACACGGGAGTGGTGCGCGGTGCAGCCGGAGCCGAAAGGCCCGAGCTGGCGGCAGGAGCAGTAGTCGGAGCGGATGCCGGAGCTGGCTCTGCCGTGGGAGCGGCAGGAGCCGTAACTGGCGTCGCACCAGCGTCGCGCTCGCTCGCCGGAACCGAGGCCGGTGCAGCGCTAGGTGCCGAGGTGACAGGTGCAGGAGCAACCGAAGGAGCGGGGGTCGCCGTACGCGCGGCCGGGGCGGCAGCACGAGGCGCTGCAGGCGGCGTCGAGGCCGCAGCACCCGATCCGTCGCCTTCGATACCGATACGGCGCTCAAGGCGCTCCACACGAGCAAGAGCACCACGCTGGGTATCGTCGCTGGCGGGCACCATGATGCGCGCCACCATGAGTTCGAGATGCAGTCGCGGCGACGTTGCACCGGTCATGTCAGAGAGAGCCGCGTTGATCACGTCGGCTGCTCGCGAGAGTTCTGCCGCTCCCAGAGTGTGCGCTTGCTGCCCCATACGTTCGAGTTGGTCTTGCGGGATGCCGCGAAGAACTTCGGCAGCGCTGCCTGCGGTGGCGGCCACGACGATGAGGTCGCGCATCCGCTCAAGCAAGTCTTCGACGAAACGACGGGGGTCTTGACCGGTCTGGATCACGCGGTCGACCGACGAGAAGGCGGCACCGGCATCGCCGGAACCGAGAGCATCAATAACTTCGTCGAGCAGTTCAGCGTGGGTGTACCCGAGCAGCGCAACAGCGCGTTCGTAGCCAACAGTTGCGGTGTCGGAGCCAGCGATGAGCTGGTCGAGCAGCGACAACGTATCGCGCACAGAACCGCCACCGGCACGCACGACGAGCGGCAGCACTCCCGGCTCGACCGTCACGCTTTCGCTTTCACACAGCTGCTGAACGTAGTCGAGCATCTGGGCGGGCGGCACCAAACGGAAAGGGTAGTGATGGGTGCGCGAACGAATCGTGCCAATCACCTTGTCGGGCTCGGTGGTCGCGAAGATGAACTTCACGTGCTCCGGCGGCTCTTCAACAATCTTGAGCATCGCGTTGAAGCCCTGAGGCGTCACCATGTGCGCCTCGTCGAGAATGAAGATCTTGAAACGGTCGCGGGCCGGCGCGAACACGGCGCGCTCACGCAAGTCACGGGCATCCTCAACACCGTTGTGACTTGCCGCGTCAATCTCGACAACATCGAGCGAACCGCCACCATCACGCGACAGCTCAACACACGACGCACACACACCACACGGAGTGTCAGTCGGACCCTCGGCACAGTTAAGACAGCGCGCCAAAATGCGGGCGGATGTCGTCTTGCCACACCCACGCGGACCACTAAACAGGTACGCATGATTGACCCGATCGGTACGCAACGCTGTGCGCAGCGGATCGGTCACTTGAGATTGGCCGATGAGTTCAGCAAAAGTCTCGGGCCGGTATCGGCGATATAAGGCAGCAACCACGCCCCTAGCGTAGTCGTGCCCGCTGACGATCCCAACGCGCGGTGAGCGAACAGGCGCAGCCCGCACTCATCTCAAAGTTTCTCGAAATCGACCAAACTACCCGGCGGCCGGTTCCGAATCATCTCTGGTCGGCTGGTTACCGACCACAGCCACACCTGATCCGTGGCAAGCGTTACCCGAATAGACGTGCAGGGCCAACCCGGGGGGTGGGAAAACCCTGCACGCACTTAGCTCTCGAAGCGAGTGATTGGGTGGCAGCGCTCCAGTACGCTGCCACCCCTATTCACGCCCGGTGGCGACCGGTAGGGCGTCGAGAAATCATGAGCAGTCCGCCAGCGCCGAGGAGCGCGCCAGCGAGCCACGCAACGTGGTAGCCGGACGAACCAGTGAAGGCGAGTCCGTCATCCGCAGCCGCAAGCGTGGTGAGTTCGAAGGTGAAGCCAGGCGTGCTGACCTCGAGTGCGCCCGATGCGACCATCGCTGGAACCCACATTGCTTCGTGTTCCGGTGTGACCACGGTGGCGACGGTGTCGCTCAGTACTGTGAAGTTGGAGCCCCACACAGCACCAAAGCGGGCTCCGGTAGCAGTCGAGAATCCGGTTCCCCGAAGCGTCACGAGAGTGCCACCATCATCGGGGCCGACCAGAGGCGTCATCGACATGACGACGGGCGTTACGACGTAGGTGAAGTTGCCACCGTCAGCATCACCAATCGGATGCTGCACTACCACTGCCGCTGTGCCTTCAGAACCTGCAGGTGTGGTCACCGTGATTTCGGTATCACTCACGACCGTGAACGACGTCCCGTCATCCCCATCGAAGGTCACGCCCGTCGCCCCGGTGAAACCGGAACCGATGATCGTTACTTCGGTGCCGCCCGCGAGCGGGCCTTCATCCGGGCTGATCGAGGTCACTGCGGGCGGTGCCACGTAAGTGAAGTCAGCAGGGGCAGAGTTGCCAACTGCGTGAGCAACCACGACATCGATTTCTCCGGCCGAGTGTGCGGGGCTTGTCACCGTGATCTCGGTGTCGCTCACGACCGTGAACGACGTTCCGGCATCCCCGTCGAATGTGACGCCCGTCGCTCCGGTGAAACCAGAGCCGGTGATGGTGACGACCGTGCCTCCCGCTGTCGATCCGGTTGCGGGAGCCAGCGACGCAATCGTTGGTGCCGAAGTGTAGGTGAAGTCGCCGGCCGCGGCATTGACGATCGGATGCACGACCACAACGGCCGCGTCACCCGCTGCGTGAGCGGGGCTCGTGACGGTGATCTCAGTGTCGCTCACGACAGTGAACGACGTTCCGGCATCCCCGTCGAATGTGACGCCGGTCGCCCCGGTAAAGCCGGTTCCCGTGATGGTGACTTCAGTGCCGCCAGCCAAGGGTCCCGAGGTGGGAGCCAGATCCGAGACGCTCGGGTTCGCGAGGTACGTGAAGTCGCCGGCCGCGGCGTTTCCACCCGCGTGCTCCACGACGACCGCGACGTCTCCCGCAGCATGAGCTGGGCTGGTGACGGTGATCTCGGTATCGCTCACAACCGTGAACGACGTTCCGGCATCCCCATCAAAGGTCACACCAGTCGCCCCGGTGAAACCGGTGCCCGTTATCGTGACGGCAGTGCCGCCTGCGATTGGTCCCAGGTCAGGGCTCATTGCAGAGACCGTCGGTGCAACAACGTAGGTGAAGTCTCCTGCGTTGGCGTCGCCGGCAGGGTGCTCGACCACGACCGTGGCAGCACCCACCGTGCCCGCGGGTGTCGTCACAGTGATCTCGGTATCGCTGACGACGGTGAACGACATTCCGTCATCGCCATCGAACGTCACGCCGGTTGCTCCGTTAAAGCCAGTGCCCGTGATCGTGACTTCCGTGCCACCAGCGAGCGGGCCCTCATCGGGAGCGATCGAGGACACTGTCGGTGCGGCTTGATAGCTGAAAGTGCCCGGCGACGAATCGGATGGCGTGTTCTGCACGATGACGTCAACAACGCCAATAACGTGTGCCGGGGTAGAAACGGTGATCTCGGTGTCGCTCACCACAGTGAACGACGTTCCGGCAGCCCCGTCAAAAGTGACGCCCGTTGCCCCAGTGAAGCCCGAGCCGATGATGGTCACGGCAGTACCGCCAGCGACCGGGCCAATGTTCGGTGACAGCGACGAGATGATGGGCGCTGCAGTGTAGGTGAAGTTACCCGCCGCAGCGTTTCCAATCGGATGCTGCACAACGACCGCAATGGTTTCTGCAGCATGCGCGGGGCTCGAGACGGTGATCTCAGTGTCACTCCCGACAGTGAACGATGTTCCAGCATCCCCATCGAAGGTGACTCCCGTGGAGCCGGTGAAACCGGTACCTGTAATCGTCACTTCGGTGCCGCCCGCGAGCGGTCCCTCGGTCGGCGTCAGGTCTGAAACCGTTGGTGCTCCGCGGTAGGTGAACGTGGCGGGAGCTGAATCACCGGTTGCGCGTTCAATAATCAGGTCGACAGCGCCCAGGGCGTGTGCCGGGCTCGTCACCGTAATTTGAGTGTCGCTGTCGACGGTGAAGGACGTGCCATCGGTTCCGTCAAAGGTGACACCCGTGGCACCCGTAAATTCAGAGCCGGTGATGGTCACGACAGTGCCTCCAGCGATCGGGCCGAAGTTGGGTGTCAGGGATGAAATGAGCGGCACCGGTGTGTAGGTGAACTCGGCAGCATCCGAAGCACCCGCGGGATGTTGGATGATCACATCGACGTCGCCCGCAGCATGCGCGGGGCTCGTCACGGTGATTTCGGTGTCGCTCACGACAACGAAATCTGCGGCTGCGACGCCATCGAAAGTGACGCCGGTTGAGCCTCCGAAATCGGTTCCCGTGATCGTGACCGCTGTGCCGCCGGTTGCCGGTCCACTCGTGGGATCGACATCGGCGATAGCGGGGCGAACGCCAACACTATTGGGGCCTACGGCCGAGCGTGCGACATCCAGTTGAAGAAGCTCAGTCACCGGCCCTTGTTCGAGCAGGCCTACGCGAAGGGCAGTTTCTACAAACTCTTGGGCCGGGGCGACACCGAGCAGCTGTTGGTTGTTGACCGTGAGCGCGAGAACAGTATCAAGAGCTTCGAGCACCGGGTTGAGGAGCGTCACTATTGGGGTGATGACACCGGTCTGGAGTCCGTCGATGAACGCCTTGAGTGCGGTGGTACTTGGATCCAGGAGGTCCGACGCCAGCGGCGCAATGGCTGCGCCAACGATCGCGGTCGTGAGCGCAGAGATGTCTACGAGACCAGAGAGCGCTGAAATTCCGATAGTCGCCGTGGAGGTGGCAATTTCGCCGAGCGTGCCATCAACGGTGACCTCGACGATCGATACGACGCCAAGGACGGCTCCAAGGTCGAGACCCAACTCGACGGTGATGCTCACTTCGGCGGCCGTGAGCGCCGCCGTGACGGCATCTTCGACATTGTCAGCAAATTGCCCGACCAACGTTGTTACCGACGCTGTAATGGCAGCGAGCTCGGCGGAAGTAAGAACAGAGGTGTCCGCCGGCAGCCCCGACAGTGAACCACCTTTGAGCTCCGCCAAGTCCACGATGATCTCACCCGTGCCGAAATCAATCGTGACGGCGTCGGAGGTGAGCGGCGTGTACACAGGAGCCAACGCAGCCGGCAGGTCGAGCGTCACACTTGCTGAGGTATTCCCGACAGAGAGTACCCCCAAGCTGCTGAGGGTGCTGAGAGCGATACCGGAGACACCGCTCACTAGCGAACCGCTGGGCCCAGCTACGGCATCAACAGCGCCGGACAGAGTTGAAGCAAGGCCGTCCACTGTGGCGCTTACTCCGGCAACAGTGTCGCTGGTGAGTCGAAGTTCGGCGCCCACGATCTCGTAGGAGCCTGTCGGCGCGGCGGGAGCTTCGACAGCTGCCCGAGAGCTAGCTGCTCCAACCTCGAGGGAGAGCGCCGTCAGCTCGGTCGCAAGATCGGTTCCCAAAGCCTCGGCGAGACCTAAGGAAAGAGACGACGGTTGGTCTGTCAGATCGAAGAGGGAAGCCCCGATGTCTCCCGAGAGATCAGCCAATCCTGTAGCGGCGATAGAGCTGCCGTCATCCGCAGCTTGAGCGAACGTGCCAAGAACCCCAGCATCGGCAAGGGCGATAGGCACACCGATTCCACCGGCAGTGGCGGTTACTGCGGCGAGCACGCCGACCCCCGAGGTTTCGGTCTGAAGCGCCTGCGTTCCATCGTTGCTTGCTGCTGATGCTCCGAGAAGTTCAATTTGCGCGGGAAGGAGGCCCGCAAGAAGCGTGCCAGACAAGAAGGTCGCATCCGCGGTGGAGTCATCACCCGCGACCGCGTGCGCCGGAGCACCGGCAGAGAATACTGAGAGCGCGACAAGCCCCGCAGCGGCGAATGTAGCAACACTCGCGCGAATGGTGCGCGCCTGACCGCTCGCCCGATTATGTGTACTAAAAATTGGTTTCCCGAAAACCACAATGCCCCCTGATCGCGAGACCGCTGTGCAGTGTGCACACAGTCTCAACTCGAGTAGTGGTGAGCTACTCGCAGGGTGGTGAGCCCAACGCTGAGGCCGCCCGAATTCGGTCTCGAATCCATAATAAAAGCTCACGCCACGGCATAACAAGAGTCCACAACGGGGGACAACAAAATTGGTCTATCGGGTTACAGCTTCAACTGACCCTCGTGCTACGAAATAGCTAGCCAACAAGCTCGACGAGCATATTTCGAAGCGAGGGAACTTGAGTCATGGTCCACTGCCGCGAGAGATGGTTGTAGTCGCGGTAGACGGGCACATCACCATCCATCACCTTGCACACTTCCTCGTCGCACAGCGTGTCATTAGTCGTGTAGAACACCGCAAGATCATGACCAGCGATGGCTTCTTTCGCCACTGTCTGAAGCACGGCGGTCATTTCCAGAGCCTCGTCTCTGGGCGACGCACAGCCCTCAGCGTCTCCGCCTGAGCGCACTAGGCAGGTACTGGGATCGTAGCCGACGCGCGGGTTGTCTTGAATCACGCCCACCCGAGCACCCAGTGTCTCAAAAAGAGTGATCGTGTTGTCGTAGGAAGCACGCCACAGGTCGAGTTGTTCGGACAACACAAGGGCTCCCCCGTCGGGTTCAACGATTCGCCCGTCGTAGGCCTCAGCTTGGGAGATGAGAACTGCATCAGGTTCGATTTCCTCGATGATGTTTTCGGTGTCTTGGACGAAACCTTGGCACCCTTCAGTGAACTTACCCTTAGAGTCCAAAGTATCCACACCAATCGCCGCGCAGGCGGTGAGCCACCGAACAACCAGCCGAATATTCTCTTGTTTCGCTGCTTCAGCTAAGGCATCTTTCCATTGCCCCGCATGAGAATCGCCCACCAGCACAACGGTCACCGGGCTATCCACGTCGCCCATCTCACAGAGATTGACGCCGCTTACGACAGTGGTTTCTCGGTCGCACTCCGGTGCAGGTTTATCAGCCCGAGCTTGCTCGATCAGCTGGTATTCCTGAACCGCAAGGTTTCCCTGCACCACGGCGCCACCGGCTAAAAGGAGCCCGACGACGGTTACGGCTGCGGCTGAGATGAAGGTGCGCCGAAGAGAACGGACGAGTGCCGGGTTGAAGCGAATGGGGTTCTCAACCAAGTAGTAGGTGATGGCAGCCGCCACGAAGGACGCAGCGGCAGCTCCTACGGTGACTCGAAGGCGTTCTGACTCGAACGCCACCCCTGCTAGCACTATGAATGGCCAGTGCCAGAGGTACCAAGAGTACGACAAGTTGCCGACCCACTGCATCGGTGCGACCGCGAGCACACGCGCCGGCAAAGCAGGAACCTCGTCATCTGCGCGACGGCCGCCGAGAATGATCAGCATCGTCGCCACGACGGGAAGAAGCGCTGCGAAGCCGGGAAACGGCGTGGTTTCAGGGAGCAAGACGACGGTCGCCAACAAAACGGCCGCACCGATCACGGTCATCAGGGAGCGGAGCATTCTCGCGCCGAGATAGCGGCCGGGAAGCAGCGCAAGCAGGCCTGCCGCTGCGAATTCCCACGCCCGTGCGGGCAGAAGATAGAAAGCGGCCGATGGTGCCGCCTGAGTCCAGATGAGCGCGAGTACGAATGAGAGCAGAATTGTGGCGGAGAAAGCGATGAACAGCACTCTGCGGATCGCAACCCCCTGGCGATGGGCGATAACGGCAGCGACAATCACCAATAGCGGCCAGAGGACATAGAACTGTTCTTCGACACCAAGAGACCACGTGTGAAGGAAGGGGCTCGGATCGCCGAGGTCGACCGTGAAATAGTCTGTCGCTTGTTGAGAGAACAGAAAGTTAGACACGTACAGCAGGCTGCTTGCGGCGGCTCGCCCCAGATCGGCCCATTGAAGTGGTGAAAGGAGCCAGGCCGCTAGAGGTAGCGTCACGAGCACCATGAGCACGGAAGCAGGCACAAGCCGGCGCACACGTTTGGCCCAAAACTGCCCAATGTTGATCCGGCCGGTATTTTCAACTTCGCGCAGCAAGTTTGTAGTGATCAGGAATCCGGATATCACGTAAAAGACGTCAACGCCGATGAACCCGCCACCAAAGCCGGGGAAACCCGCATGGAACGCTACAACAGGAACGATTGCCAGAACTCTGAGCCCGTTGATATCTCCGCGGAACCATGAAGCGAGACGCGTTGGCGCCTTACTGTTCTGAACTTTCGACACGGTTCCCCTGACACGACCGGACTGCCCGGACCGACGGCAGACTATCAGTTGAACACGATGCAGCTAGACCGAGCGATGCTCTGCAAGCCCCAGCCGACGCCTCGCTACAGCGCTACAGCTTCGACCGATTCTCGTGCTATCTGTAGTTCTTCATTGGTGGGGATCACGAGAACCTTCACGGGTGAAGCGGATGCCGACACCACACGTTCGTCTCGTCGCGCTTCAGAGTTGGCTGCGGCATCCATCACGATGCCGAACGACTCAAGCCCTTCGACGGTGGCCAAGCGAGTGTTCGCATTGTTCTCGCCGACGCCGGCGGTGAAGACGATTGCGTCTGCTCCACCCAGCGCCACGAGGTACGCCCCGAGGTAGTGACGAAGCCGGTGGTAGTAGACCGCGAGCGCCGCCTGCGCACGCTCGTCGCCAGCATCCGCCTTCGATTGCACGTCACGCATATCGCCCGTGCCGGTCATGCCGAGCAGGCCGCTTTCGCGATTGAGAAGGTGGTCGAGCCCGGGGAGATCCATGCCCGAGCGGCCCAAGTGAAAGAGTGCGCCGGGGTCGATATCGCCCGAACGCGTGCCCATCACGAGGCCTTCCAACGGGGTCATTCCCATTGACGTTTCGACACTGCGCCCGCCGTCGATGGCACAGACCGAAGCACCGTTACCGAGGTGGAACACGATCAGCTTGAGATCAGCGAGATCCTTGCCCAGAACGGCAGCGGCCCGTTCCGCGACGTAGCGGTACGAGGTGCCGTGAAAGCCGTAACGTCGGATGCCGTGCGTGCGAGCCAGCTCGGTGTCGATCGCGTAGGTGTACGCCTTGGCCGGCAACGTGCCGTGGAACGCGGTATCGAAAATCGCGACGTGAGGCACCGTGGCGAACGTGGCGCGCGCAGCTCGAATGCCTTTGAGGTTGGCCGGGTTGTGCAGCGGCGCCAGCACCGAAATCTCCTCGAGACGATCCTCGATCTCGTCAGTAATGACGGTTGCGGCGGTGAATTCCGCTCCCCCGTGAACTACACGGTGGCCGACTACGGCCGGATGCTCGTCCCCCAGCTCCGCCAAAATTTGACGCATGCCGTCGTCGTGGTCCGCTGCGCCTCCGCCGGGTTCCCCGATGCGTTCCACGATGCCGCCGCTGTAGACGGAACCGGACTCGGCATCCAGCAGCTCCCACTTGATGGATGACGAACCAGAGTTCACGACGAAGACGGTGGTCATGCTTGCTCCTGCTTCTCAGCCGCGACGGCCTGTGCCTGGATAGCGGTGATCGCCACGGTGTTCACGATGTCTTGCACGAGCGCTCCTCGCGAGAGGTCGTTGATGGGCTTGCGCAGGCCCTGAAGCACAGGCCCGATTGCGACGGCGCCCGCACTGCGCTGCACAGCCTTGTACGTGTTGTTTCCGGTGTTGAGATCGGGGAACACGAAGACCGTGGCGCGGCCAGCCACTTCAGAATCGGGCATCTTTGACTTGCCGACCGCGGCGTCCACGGCGGCGTCGTATTGGATGGGGCCGTCGACTGCGAGGTCGGGGCGACGTTCGCTCACCAGAGCGGTCGCAGCGCGTACCTTGTCGACATCCGCGCCGCTGCCCGAGGTTCCGGTGGAGTACGAGAGCATCGCGATGCGCTGGTCGATTCCGAATTGGGCTGCCGTGGCGGCGGACGATATTGCGATGTCGGCGAGCTGGGCGGCATCCGGGTCGGGGTTCACAGCACAGTCGCCGTAAACCAGCACGCGGTCTTCGAGACACATAAGGAACACGCTCGACACGATCGACACATCGGGCTTCGTCTTGATGATCTCGAAGCTGGGGCGAATCGTATGCGCCGTGGTGTGCGCAGCGCCCGACACCATGCCGTCGGCGAGGCCCAAATGCACCATCATCGTGCCGAAATACGACACATCGGTCACGGTCTCGCGGGCGACATCCATCGTCATTCCCTTGTGGGCTCGCAGCTTCACGTATTCGGTAGCGAAACGGTCGCGTAGTTCTTCATCAAAGGGGCTCAGGATGCTCGCGCCCGAGATATCGAGACCGAGCTCAGCCGCACGCCCCCGCACTTCGCCCTCGTCCCCGAGAATCGTGAGCTTGGCCACGCCTCGACGCAGCAGCGTGCTCGAGGCGCGAAGGATGCGGTCGTCGCTGCCCTCGGGCAACACAATGTGCTGCGGGCGTTGGCGGGCACGATCAAGCAGGCCGTACTCAAACATGAGCGGCGTCACGACCGTGGGCGGATGCAAGTCGAGGCGGCGCATGAGCTCGGCGGCATCCACGTGCTGTTCAAAGAGCGCGAGCGCAGTGTCGAACTTTCGCGGCGACTCCGCAGCCAAACGACCTCGGGTCTTCGTGATGATGCGGGCCGTGTCATACGTGCCGAAGGAGGTGCGGATGACCGGCAGCGCCACATCCAAACCGTCCATGAGGCGCTCGATCTGCGGCAACAGGTCGAAACCACCGTTCAGGATGATGCCCGCCAGTGACGGGAACGTCTCGGAGGCGTGGGCCATCAGTGTCGCGAGCAACACATCCGAGCGGTCGCCGGCGACCACCACGACCGAGCCCTCGATGAGACGCAGCAGCACGTTCTCCATCGTCATGCCGGCCACAACGACGCCGAGTGCTTCACGCTGCAGCAGGTCAGCGTCACCGCGCAGCAATTCGCCATCGACAGCGGCCAATAGCGAGCCAAGGCTCGGAGCAATAAGGAAGGGGTCTTCGGGGATAGCCCAGACCGGAGTATCGTCGCCGACCGCAGCGCTCACTCCCCCGATGATGTCGTCGAGATGATCGGGGTCTGACCTATTAACTACAACGCCGACCAATTGGGCGTGAGCGGCATCCAACTCTTGATGAGCGATCGAATAGACCTGAGCCATGTCGGCGGGGCTGCGGCTCTCGCCATCCTCCGACTGACCGCCCAAGACTAGGAGCACCGGCGCACCGAGGTTCGCGGCGACGCGCGCGTTGTACGACAGCTCAGTGGGGCTGCCGACATCCGTGTAGTCAGAGCCAACAATGACAACAACATCGCACTGCGCCTCGACGGCCTTGAAACGTTCGATGATGCGGCTGAGCGCGAGATCGGGATCAGCGTGAACATCGTCGTAGCCAACACCAACGGCGTCGTCATAGCTGAGGTTGACGGCTTCGTGACCCAGCAACATCTCTAAGACGTAGTCGCGCTCATCACTGGTGCGAGCAACCGGACGGAACACCCCCAACCGTTTTGCTTCACGGCTGAGCGTGTCGAGCAGACCGAGGGCGATCGTGGACTTGCCAGCGTGACCCTCGATGGAAGTGATGTAAATGTTCCGCGTCACAGCTTCAGCCTACGCGTCGAACATGCTGATCAGCACAAAAGAAAAGACCCCTCGCGCACCCGCCAGAGCCCGGTTACCCTTGCTACGTTTCCGTCCTGGGGGAGTTGGCCTGGATGGCGCCACGCGAGGAGCCACCTCCAGTCTACCCAAAATTAGAACGCTGTTGCGCGCCCTCGTCACTGGCCTAATTCACAGCGATTGCCGCGCCGATTACCGCTGAACCCCCGACCCCGTTATGATCACTTGAGGTTGTTTGCGCTAACGCGTGTTCAACTTGCCAGGAGAATTCGCCTAGTGGCCTATGGCGCACGCTTGGAAAGCGTGTTGGGTGCAAGCCCTCGGGGGTTCGAATCCCCCATTCTCCGCATTTGAAGGCTGATGTCGCACGGCGCGAACTGACGAAAGGGACTGCCGTTGTCACGGAACAGCACCCCCTACGATCTTTCAGCGCGCGATCCTCGTCAGCGCATTACCCCGCCGCGTAGCCTGTTTCACCGCGGAGTTATTGCGGGTCTCGCGTTCCTCGGGCCCGTTTTCGGCGTGCTCTACATCATCGTTCTCCCCGATGGGCCTTGGCTTGCGGTCGTGATCACCCAGATCGTGGCCATCCTTGTGGCGGTCGGCGCGATCATCGCCTACTTTCGCATTGGCATCTGGTTCTCCCCCGACGCCCCCATCGTCAGCGAACGCGGTTTCTTCGGCCGCACCGTGCACTTCGCGAAAGCGGATGCCAAATACATGCTTCTTGCCGAGGTCTATACGAGCGACGGCCTAGAGTCGCGGCCCACGCTCGCCGTCATGGGAGCCGACGATCGCCGCCTGCTCCGGATGCGCGGCCAGTACTGGTCTCCCGAACACTTCGATCAGGTTGCCGCCGCGTTCTCCGTGCCCACTACGCGGATTCCGGGCACCGTGTCGACGGGCGAAGTTCGCGAAGATTACCCTGCCTCGCTGTATTTCTTTGAACGGCATCCGACCGCCTTTATCGCAGTCGCGATTGGCGCTACTGCAGCCACCGCGGCGATCTTGATGGTCGCGCTAACGTACCTGCGCTCGCTCGGCGCTTAGCCCCCTGCGCCAACGACAAAAGCCGCGCCACCCCACCCGCCGAAGCGGAACAGGATGACGCGGCTTACTGCCGTACGGGGTACTTAGCTCTTGACCGAACCGCTCATCAGCCCGCCGATGAAGTACTTGCCGAGCACGATGTACACGACGAGGGTCGGCAGCGAGGCAAGCAGCGCTCCCGCCATCGCGGCACCGTAGTTGGCCAATTGCGCGCCCTGAGCGAGGTTGTTGAGCGCGAGCGACACCGGCCCCTCGTTCTGGTTCGAGAGGAACAGTGCGAACAGGAAGTCGTTCCAGGCCGACGTGAACTGCCAGATGATCGTGACCACAAAGCCGGGAAGCGACAGCGGCAAGACGATGCTGCGGAACGTGCGCAGCATCCCCGAACCATCCATGCGAGCAGCTTCCATGAGCTCGTGAGGGATGCCGGCGTAGTAGTTGCGGAAAATCAACGTACAGATCGGCAAACCGTAGATCACGTGCACGACCAACAGGGTGGAGACATCGCTCGGCAACCCGAGGCTCGTCTTCATCTGCACGAGCGGCGTCATGATCGCCTGGTACGGAATGAACATTCCGAACAGGATGAAGGTGAACACGACATCGGCGTACGGGAAGCGCCAGCGGGCGAGAACGAAACCGTTCATTGCTCCGAGGAACGACGCGATCAGTGCGGCGGGAATAGCGAGCAAGAACGTGCGACCGATGGATGCCGAGAGCGCGTTCCACGCGAGTGCCCAGTTATCGAAGCCGGTGGGTCCACCCTCAAAGGCGGGTTCCCATGGCCAGCGAACCGGCAGCCCCCACGAGGTAGCGGGGTTGACGTCCTGCGGCGGCTTGAGGCTCGTGACGATGAGCACGTACACGGGCATCAACACGATGATCAGGAACAGTACGAGCAAGACGTACTTGGCGGTGCGACTCAATCCAGCGCGAACGCGGATCGACGACTGTTGCGGCATTCCCGACGTGCGTGAGGTTTCAGTCGAGCCGGGCTTCTTTTCGAGTCCAGTGCTGACACTCATCCTTGCCTCTTCTCTGCGCGAGCGGTGTAGATCAGGTAGGGAACGATCACGACGGCAACGAAGAGCAACAGAATGGTCGCGATCGTGGCTGATTTGGCGTAGTCGTTCGAGGTCAAGGCAACCCACAGGTAGGTTGCGGGAACCTCGGTCTGGTAGATCGACTTCGTGATCGCCATGATGAGGTCGAAGACCTTGAGCGACATGTGGCCCACGATGATGAGGGCGGAGAGGGCTACGGGGCTCAACTGCGGGAAGATCACGTAGCGGTAGAGCTTCCACTCGGTAGCGCCATCCATGCGGGCTGCTTCACGCAGCTCTTCAGGGATGCCACGGAAGCCCGAGAGGAACAGTGCCATAACGTAACCGGCGAGCTGCCAAATGGCGGGCAGTGCGATGGCGGCCATGCCCCAACCGGGTTCGTTCCACCAGGAGTTCTGGAGAAAGTCCAGCCCCAGGTTTTCGAAGACTCGGTTGAGTCCGGATGCACGATCACCCTCAGCGCTGTTGAGCAACCAGCGCCACACGACACCGGAGGCCACGAACGAGATCGCCATGGGGAACAGGAACACCGAGCGGAAGACGCCCTCTGCGGTGACGCCCTTGTCGAGCATCCATGCCCACAAGAATCCGAAGATCATGGTGCCACCGATGAAGAAGACGGTGAAGACACCGAGGTTCTGCAGCGAGTGGATGAAGCGCTCTTCAGCGAAGAGCGCGAAGTAGTTATCGAGTCCAACGAACTCGGTTGCCGGAACCAGGCTGTTCCGGTTGCTGAGCGACACCGAAATGTTGGCGCCAATCAGGCCGTACACAAAGATGCCGAGAACGACGATCGTCGGGGCAATCAGTAGGAGCGGCGGCCCCCAGTTTTTGTATCCTTTTTTCACGCGCGAGCTCCTCGGTTTGCACGGTAGTGGGTGGGGGCGCGTGCCCCCACCCACCGTTATCTCGTGGTGCTAGTTAGCCCTGAGCCTTGTCAGCTGCGGCAACGAGGCCGGAGAGCAACGAGGCTGCATCGCGGTCTGCGCCGAACTTACCGATAGCCGAGGAGATGTCTCCCGACCAGGCGATGCTGGCTGCTGCGCCGTGAGCAAGCGAGCTCACTACGGTGTCTTCACCGAAGGAGGTGATGGCGGTCTGCTGGTACGCGGGGTAGTCAGCGGCAACCGTGTCGGTGCGAGCCGGGATCGAACCCTTGGCGAGGTTGAATGCCTTCTGGCCTTCAGCCGAGCTGATGGTCGTCAGCCAGTCAATGGCAGCTGCTTCGTGAGGAGCGCCTACCGAGAGAGTGAACGAGTCAGCGAGGAAGTCGAAGACTCCGTCGGTGCCGGGGGTTGCCCAGGTGGTGTACTCGTTGTCGTAGGTCCAACCAGCCTGCTGGAATGCAGACTCGGCCCAGTCACCCATGACGTTGTACGCAGCGTTGCCATCGAGAACGATCTGCGTTGCAGCATCCCAGTCGAGGCCGGCGAAGTCGCTGTTGGTGTATTCGAGCAGCTCGCCGTAGTGGCCGATTGCGGTCTCTACGCCAGCGTCGTCCCACGAGGTGTCGCCGGTCCAGAGGCCCGAGTAGCCCTCAGCGCCAAGGTCAGCGATGAGAACGTTTTCGAAGAGCTGCATCTGAGTCCACTCAGTACCGAGCGCGAGAGGAGTCTCGACTCCGGCATCCTTGAGCTTCTTCAGGTCAACGAGCCAAGCGTCGATGTCAGCGGGAGCGGCCATCGGGTCGATTCCGGCATCCTCGAGCACCTGGGTGTTGGCCCAGACGACGTTGGCACGGTGGATGTTGCTGGGCACGGAGTAGATGGCGCCATCAACAGTGATGCGCTCGATCAGGCTCTCGGGGAAGACATCGGTGAGGCCGTTCTCTTGGTAGAACGAGCTGAGGTCCTGCAGCTGACCGGCGTTGATGTAGTCAGTGAGTTCTGCTCCGGCGTGAGCCTGGAACGTGTCCGGCGGGTCATTCGACTCGAGGCGTGACGCAAGAGCTGCCTTGGCGTTGGAGCCGGCGCCGCCAGCTACTGACGCATTGATGAACTCGATGTCGGGGTTCTGCTCGTTGAAAACGCCGACGAGAGCATCGAGACCGACCTTCTCTGAACCTGAAGCCCACCAGGTGAATACCTCAACCTGGTCAGCGTTGTCGGGGTCTGAGCTTGGGGTGCTCGAGCAGCCTGCAAGAACGAGGCCTAAGGCCACCGCCCCTGCGATCATGGAAAGTGGCTTACGCATTCTGTGTTCCTCCATTGGAAAGTGAGTGCTGTTCCGTTCAAGAAGTGAATCGGACGTACATCAGTAAAGTGCCTCACCCTTGGGTTTGACAAGTGAACGCAGCAGATTTCTTCAGAATTTGTTGGTTACGATTTGGCAACAGCGACGCTATAGCGCCGCTGTCCCCGATGCCCCTACCCGAGGTGAGGCACGTAAAAAGCCCATGAATACTGGGAAGTAACGGCCTGCGTCGCAGTTTCTCTCGCGCCTAGGCCACCTGGAATGCCCGCCCCGTTAGCGCCGTTTGAGCGTGGAGAAAATTCCGCGCAGCACTTCACGAACGACAGTTTGTCCAGTTCGTGAACCCAGGACGTCACCCAAAACGTTCGTATCCTTACGCGTCGAGGTGCGCGTGGTGGTGCGGCTAGAGCTCGACGATGACGACTTTTTGTTCATGTCTTTCAGCGCGCGTTCGTACTCAGCCTGCACCTTCGCTTGCTCTTTGGCCTTGGCCTTGGCGAGCTTCTCGGCTTCCTTCGCAGCGTCTTCCGCTGCCTCCGCCGCTTCGGCAGCGGCATCCGCTTCTGCCGCCGCGTTCATCTTCACGGCCAGAATCTCTCGGGCCGATTCGCGGTCAACAGCGGTGCCGTACGTCGCCATGAGCGGGGATGCCGCAACAGCCGCTTCCATGACCGCGGCGTCGGTCGGAGACATCGAACCTTGAGGCGCGCGAAGCCGAGTCCACGCCACTGGCGTTGGCGCACCCTTCTCGTTCATCACCGTGATGATCGCTTCACCGGTCGCGAGCGTTGTCAGCACTTCGCCGAGGTCGTAACCCGAGGTGGGATAGGTCGAGACTGTCGCCTTGAGAGCCTTAGCCGAATCCGGGGTGTGGGCTCGCAACTGGTGCTGGAATCGTGAACCGATCTGCGCCAGAACATCACTGGGAACGTCCTTGGGAGTCTGCGTGACGAAGACCACACCAACACCCTTCGAACGGATCAAGCGCACCGTCTGCGTAATCGAGGCAATGAAGTCCTTCGACGCATCCTTGAACAGCAAGTGAGCTTCGTCGAAGAAGAACACGAGCTTGGGCTTATCGATATCGCCGACTTCGGGCAGGTCATTGAAGAGGTCGGCCAGCAACCACATGAGGAACGTCGAGAACAGCGCCGGCTTATCGCTGACGCCCGGGATTTCGAGCAAGCTCACGATTCCCGCTCCACCGGCGTTCGTGCGCAAGAACAACGAGGTGTCGATCTCAGGCTCACCGAAGAAATCATCGGCACCCTCATTGGCGAACCCGATCAGCTCACGCAGGATCACGCCAGCAGTCGCCGACGAAAGCCCACCGAGGTTCTTCAACTCAGCCTTGCCCTCGTCGCTCAGCAGCCACTGCACCACGGCACGCAGATCGCTCAGGTCAACCAGCGGAAGCCCGGCCTGATCGGCGTAGTGGAAGATCAGGCCCAGGCTTGATTCTTGAGTGTCGTTGAGCCCTAACACCTTCGACAACAACAGTGGCCCAAAGCTCGATACGGTGGCCCTAATCGGAACCCCCGTGCCCATCCCGCCCAGCGTGAAGTACTCGGTGGGGGATGCCGCGGGCTGCCAGTCTTGACCGATCGAGTCGGTGCGCTCCAGCAGTTTCTCACTCGAGGTTCCTGCCGTCGCGATGCCCGAAAGGTCACCTTTGATGTCGGCCGCAAACACCGGAACTCCCGCAGCGGAAAGCTGCTCGGCGAGCACCTGCAAAGTCTTCGTCTTACCGGTACCCGTAGCGCCGGCCACGAGACCGTGACGGTTGAGCATCGCAACAGGGATGCGTACGGGCACACCGGCGAGCGCATCGCCGTTCACGAGGGCACCCATCTCAAGCACCTCGCCCTCAAAGGCGTAGCCGTCGCGAACCGCAGCAACTTCATCGGCGGACAGCGGGCCGTCGCCAGTCTCGGTTAGTGCGCCCGTGGGGGCGGATGCCGGAGCGGCTTTCGGCTTGCTCGTGGTGGTCTCGGAGTTCGCGCTCGTCTCGGCAGCAGGCTCGGACTCAGCAGCGGCCTCCGAGTCTGCGGCAGCGGCTGCCTGCTCGGCGGCAAGCGCGGCTTCTGCCGAAGCGAGTTCGGCAGCCGCGAGCGCGGCCTGAGCCTCGGCTAGGGCCTTCTTGGCTGCTTCTACTTGGGCTGCGGCATCCGTCATGCTTCTAGCCTACGGAGTGGCGCCAGTCACGACCATCGATTCACCGAACTGCGCGCGAACTACTGAGGTTTCTCCGCCTCGAGCTTGCGCGCGAACGGGGCCCACAGAATGACGGCAACCCCGATGCCCACCAGTACCCCACCGATCGTGTCGCTGAGCCAGTGCGCTCCAAGATAGGTGCGGCTGAGGACCATCAGAATTGTGTATATGACACCGACGATGATGATCCACCGGCGTTGCAGCAACAGGATGAGCACCACCGTGAGAGTGGCGGCATTTGCTACATGCCCCGAGGGGAATGAACCGAAGTCTGCGGTGACAAGAATCTCGTCGGGGCGCGCTCGACTAAAGAGTGATTTCAGAAGCTGAACGACTCCCGCGCTCACGGCAGAGGCCAGTAGGAAGTACAGCGCAGCCCAGCGCCGCTTCAGCAGGAAGAACGCGAGCGCTCCCCCCAGCGGAACGACGAACACCCCAAACCAGCCACCGCCCAAGAAATTCATGGCGAGCGCTGGCACGGTAAACACGTCGGCACGGATGCTGAGAAAGTCGTCGAGAACGAGCTGGTCGAGGCTGAACGGCGTGCTGCGCGTACCGATGAGTAGCCCGAGCGTTACTGCTAAGACGACTGCGCCGATCCCGCTAATGAGGGGCCAGCGGGTGGTGATGCGGCGCGCCTCCGCCTGCGAGATCTCAGTTTTCACAACATCACGTTAGTCGCTCGACCTCAGCGACTGCCGAGAACGCGGAGAGTCGGCCGCTCTCGGGCACTGCTTGTCCAGTCCCCGGACACTGCGCGCCCGCTCGCCACGTTTAGCGTGAGAGCGCCGGTACGGTGCGCGGACGCACCACGGTCCACATGACGATGATGGAGACAATCGCCGTCGAACCCATCACGATGCCCATGGGGATCGCGTTAGTGATTCCGAACGCACCGACGATCGGCGAGGTGAGGCCGGCAAGACCAAAGTTCACGGCGCCCAAGACAGAGGCAGCTGTGGCAGCCTCTCCCCCGTGGTTAGCAAGCGCGAGCACCTGCGTGCAGGGGAATGAGAAACCACACGACATCACGAAGACGAAGAGCGGAATAAGCACGGTAATCAGATCGCCGTTCACGATGTCCAAGAAAACAATGGTGGATGCCGAGAGCAGCAACATGACGCCGGAGCCAGCAAGGATCCACTGCGGCCCGATAAAGCGCATGAGGAACGCACTCGTTTGCACGCCGATCACAACGCCGATTGAGTTGACCGCGAAAACGAGCCCGAAGGCTTGCGGGTCGAGCCCGTAGACGTTCTGCAGCAGGAACGGGGATGATGCGAGGTACGCGAAGAGGCCCGAGAACGTCATACCGGCGATCACCGCGGTACCCACGAAGACGCGGTCGGTGAAGAGCGCCTTGTAGCGCTGCCCCGCGGTGGCATGACCAAGATCACGACGGCGAGCGGGCGGCAGCGTCTCCACGATGAAGAACCAGGCGGCGAGCAGCACAAGGCCGCCATAGATAGCGAGGAAGACAAACATTCCGCGCCACGGCGTTATAAGAAGTAGCTGCGAACCGATCAGCGGCGCGAGGATCGGGGCAAGCCCCTGCACGAGGGCGAGCCTCGAGAGCATCCGCACCAGAGGAAGACCACCAAAGAGGTCGCGCACGACAGCCATCGCCACGACTGCACCGGCCGCGGCGCCCATGCCCTGAATCAAGCGGAAGACAAAGAGCAGTTCGATGTTGGCGGCGACAGCTACGCCGAGGCTTGCGACGAGGTGCACCGAGGTGGCGACAATAAGCGGCAGTCGACGACCGAGGCGGTCGCTGAGCGGGCCGACGATGAGCTGGCCGAGCGCGAAGCCCAGTGTGGTCGCGGTGAGCGTGAGCTGAACAATCGCCGCCGTCGTATCGAGATCAGCTTCGATCAGCGGGAACGCCGGCAGATAGAGGTCAACGGTGAACGGCCCGAGCGCGGTCAGCGCTCCGAGCACCAGAACGTAGACGAGACGCTGGCGCGCAGAAAGAGAGTCACCCGGATGAACAACGGTAGTCAAGCGATTCCTAGCTATAAGAGAGGCCCTGTGCGGGCGCGGTAAAGAGAGAGTGCCCGCAACGCCGAGGACTCCCCCAGCCTAAGCCCCTGCATGGCCTGCGCTGTGTCGCGGGCGGCGAGTGGTCTCGACGCGCTGACGGGGCGCCGACGAGACCGCCGAACGCTCGCCGACACTGCGCTAGTCGGTGCGGTTTTGCTCCGCATACAGCCGCGAATACACGCCGCCGCTCGCAATGAGCTCGCTGTGGGATCCCCGCTCCACGATGGAGCCGCCCTCCACCACGAAAATCACGTCGGCCGAACGCACGGTCGACAAGCGGTGCGCGACCGCGATCGTCGTCCGGCCGCGGGATGCCGTGTCGAGCGCTCCTTGAACGGTGCGTTCCGAAATGGAATCCAACGCGCTCGTCGCCTCGTCAAGGATCAGAACGCTGGGGTCTTTGAGCAGCACGCGCGCGATCGCGATGCGCTGCTTTTCGCCGCCCGAGAGCCGGTAACCGCGCTCCCCCACGACGGTGTCGTAGCCCGCGGGGAACGACATGATGGTGTCGTGGATGTTGGCGGCACGGGCCGCGGCTTCCACTTGCTCTGTCGTGGCATCCGGTCGCGCATACGACAGGTTCTCGGCGATGGTGGCGTGAAAGAGGTAGGTCTCTTGACTCACGATGCCGATGTTGCGAATCAGCGAGTCCTGCGTGAGATCCCGCACGTCGTCGCCAGCGAAGAGCACACGGCCGCCGCTCGCCTCGTGCAACCTCGGGATCAGGTAGGAGACCGTAGTCTTGCCGGCTCCCGACGGCCCCACGAACGCGGCGTACTGCCCTGGCTCGATGCTGAAGCTCACGGAGTCCAACGTCGCCTTGGTGGATGCATCAGCATCCGGATAGCGGAAGGTGACGTTGTCGAACTCGACCGCCCCCAGCGCATCCTCCCGTACCGTGTGCGCGTCGGGCTTATCGGTGATCGCAGGTGTGAGGTCGAGGTACTCGAAGATGCGCGCGAAGAGCGCCGATGAAGTTTGAAGATCGAGTGCCACGCGCATCAGGCCGAGCAGCGGGAACATCAGCCGCGCTTGAACTGTGGTGAATGCCACGATCGTTCCGGCGGTCACATCGACGCCCCCAGTAATAAGGTACGCAGCGACCATGTACACGATCGCGGGGATGACCGAAAGGAAGATGTTGACGGTGGCGAAGAACCACTGGCCACTCATCTGCTGGCGAACCTGCAGATCGATCTGCTGTTCGTTCTCGTCGGAGTATCGCTGAGTCTCGACCTCTTGCTGGTTGAAGCTCTTCGACAGCAGGATGCCAGACACACTCAGTGATTCTTGGGTGATCGCGGTCATGTTGCTCAGCGACTCTTGCGTCTTCGTCGCAATGCGAGCGCGGATCTGGCCTACGCGACGCTGAGCGATCACGATGCCCGGCAGCACGATGATCGCCACGATCGTGAGTTGCCAGCTCAACACGAGCATGCTGATGAAGGCGGCGATAACGGTCACTGTATTGCCGATGACGCTCGACACCGTGTTATTGAGAACGCCGGCTACGCCACCGACGTCGTTCTGCAAGCGGGATTGGATGACGCCCGTTTTAGTTCGCGTGAAGAAGGCAAGTTCCATGCGCTGCAGTTGGTCAAAGAGTCGAACGCGCAGCGCGCCCATGACCTTATTGCCGACCGTCGCTGTGAGGTAGGTCTGCCAGACGCCGAGAGCCGCCGAGGCGACCCAGAGGCCCACCATGATGAGCACGAGTTGGGTGAGCACCGGGATATTGGGGGTTCCGGATGCGGGGAACAGACCTTCGTCGAACGCTTGCTTAGTCAGCAGGGGCGGTAGAACGCTGATTGCGGCACCGATAAGTACGAGCGTGATGGTGAGAGTTAGCGTCGCTCGATGCGGTTCGAAGAGAGTCGCGATGCGTCGAAGGAGGTTGGGGATCTTGGGAGCGGCTGCGTTCTCCGCCTTCTGTGCGGAGTAGTCTCCGCCACTCACTCGGCCACCGCGTCGGGGGCCGCCACCTGCTGTGCTCATTCTTCGAGACTAGTTTGCCGAACTGCCCTTAACGGCCAATCGCACAGCGCCCGAGTGCGCTGTGCGAGAAACCTTAGAAGGGAGTTCGGTGGGCAACTAGGGTTACCCACCGAACAGTCAGGATCAGCTGCCGCGAACTACCGAACGTCGTCGCGCAACGCTGAACCCTACGAGCACCAATCCGAGCTGCAGGAACCCGAGTCCAGCGAGTGTCGGAGCGATTGTGCTCGAGCCTGTGTATGCCAACGTAGGCAGCTCAGGAGTTGGCAAGCCGAGGGTCGGCAGGTCAACTGTGGGAGGAGTAGTCACCGGGGGAACCTCTGTGGGGGGCTCCTCGGGAGGAAGCGGGAAGGTCGGGAGGTCGCACTCTTCGAGCGTGACATCTCCTTCCGCGCTCAGCGTCTTCGCGGCGTTCACGATGGAAACCGTGTAGGTAGACCCGTTGGGCACCTCAGTGAAGGTCAGAGCATGAGTCGGCAGCTCAGCTTCGAAGCTGATCGGCGCAACAGCGTCGAGCGATGCACCTGTTGCCTTGTCAACGATGCTCACCGTGTAGGTCTGGCCTACGGCGAGTTCCTTAGCCGATACAGCGACTTCGGATGCTCCCAGCACGTTGCACTCGGCTTGGGCGATCATCAAGATTGGCTGCTCAGGGCACGGCGCGAGGTAGATGTCGGCCGCCGCTGTCACCGTTGGCGTGGACTTGGTATCGGTAACCACTACGCGGTAGTTCTTGTCGACCTCGAGGCCCTTGAAGGTGAACTTCTGAGCGTCGCCCTGCGCCGAATTGAACTTCTTAGCCTCACCGACAACGACGTTGTCGAGCATCAAAGCGACGCTGTAGTCGCGACCGACAGCGTAGTTGGAGATCACAGCAGTGATCGAACCCTCTTCGCCAGGAGCGGTGCACTGCTCAGCGGTCAATTCCACCGTGGTGTCGCTCGTGGCACACGGGATCAGCACTACGGAGGTGCTGTTCGCGTACTCCGGCTGAGACGCGTCGGCAACCGTCGCGGTGTACTTACCCGGCGCCATGCCTGTCAGGTTCGCATCGAAGCGATCAGCGGTGGCGAGGTAGTTGTTCTCCGAAAGAACAGGCTTCTTGTCTGCACCGATGACGACAATGTTGTAGGTACGGCCCGGAACCAAGCCCTCGATAGCTACGGTAATTTCACCTTCAGCGTCTGATGAAACTGCGTCACACTGCGTTGCCATCAATACGGGCTCCGGAATGACGCCAGGGCACGGGAGGAAGGTGTGGGTGCTGCTCTTCAGCGGTTCTATGCTGGGTTGGCTCGTGTCTACGACGGTCGCGTAGTAGGTAGCGGACGGCGTCGCCGGGGAGTTGTACGTGCCAGTCGCCGAGTTGGCCGTGAACGTGTGGCTATCGACTACTGCGTTCGAGCTCGCGTTGACGATGTCGATGCGGTAAGTGCGACCTACGGCGAGGTCACTCACCTTCACTTTGATCGAAGCGCCTTCGCCAGGAACGGTGCACTCGTTCGCAAGAATTGCAATTCCTACGACATCGGGGCACGCAATCGTGATGACGCTTTTGCACGCGCTCAGATCACGATTCGTCGTGTCGGTAATTGTCACTTTGTAGGTCGAACCAGCAGCGAGGTCGCTCCACGTGTAGCTTCCCGTGCTCTGCTTGGGGGTGTAGATCACGGTCTGAGGAGCCATTCCGCCACCCTCGAGTGTCAACTCGTACTTTCGGTCCGCAACAAGGCCCTTGAAAGTCGCGGATACATCTGTCGATCCGCCAGGCACTTCGCAACTCGTCGCAGTGACATCGGTGATGACGGGAGTGGCACACGGGGTCGAGGTCTTCGTCCACGTGCGGTTCCAACTTGAGTGCGTGGGGTTGTTCCACGCAGTTACCGACGCAGTGAACGTGTGAGCCTCGGTGGAGTTGGGGAACGCGAAGTAGTGCGAACCGTTCTTGCTGAACGGGATTACCTGCTCTTCGCCGCCTTCAAGCTGGAACTTGATGAGGTTCTGCTGACCTTCACCCGAACCACTCGCCTCGTAGTAGCGGCCGGTGACCGTAACGCCTTCGCACGAGACTTCGATGCTCGGCGTGTGTGCCTCAGCTGCGGAGGACACCGAAACAACGGCAAGTCCGGAGCCGACGACCAGCGCGAGTGCGACCAGGGCGGAAACGCCGCGCAGGTTCTTTAGCGACCAACGCTTGTTCTGCTGGCCAGTGGAGTTATCGAATCGGGGGCTTCGATTTGCGGCGCGCCAACGCACCAAAAAGTTATTCACTTCGGGTTTCGCTCTCGGGTAACGAGCAACCTAGAACAGTACGAACTAAAACGCTGGGGGCGCGTTAGCCCGGCGGGGGATTCCGGGTAGCTCTATCGGGTTTTGTCACACGTTCGGGGGTCAAGAATGCGACGTGCCTATTATGGGGGGTCTCGGCAAATGAACGCAAGCCCGACGCGCGGAGGGAGTAGTCTATGACTCTCGCGTCACCCACCCGACTAGGCGAGAACTTCGAACTCATCGAAACATTCGTTTCGAAGGGGGGAATCCAACAATGGCGATAGCCGACGTGAGTACGCTGCAACGCGCCTTCGACGCTGCCCGCTCATCCGGAGACTTCACTCTCGCCGTCGACGAACTTCGCGAAGGGTGGCCCCTTCTCGTCAGTGCTTTCGGCGCGTCTCTTCGCACGATGCTCGATTCCACCCCCGCTGAGCTCTGGCACAACGACCCGTGGTTGATCACGTGTTACGCCTCAAGTTTTCGCTCGGCGGATACTGATAGCCGCACCGCCTCCCTCCCCTACTTCGAGGCAGCTCTCGCGCTCATCACGCCAGAAACGCCCGCTTTCGTGCGCGCCACTCTCCACGTTCGATATGCCGCGGCACTGCGTTCACTGGGTCGACTGAACGATGCTCTCGCCGCCATTTCGGTGGCGAGTTCCATCGCCGACAGTCACGACGTTATCCCGCTCGCGCGCCGCATCCCGCTCACTGCAGAAATCGCGCTTCACCGCGGCGCCATTGCACTTCACGGCGGAGACTTCGATCGAGCCAAGGCTGACTTCCGCCTTGCCGGCTCCCTGGCCGAAACGAACCTCAGCGTTGCCAATCAGCTTGAGGTCTTCGGATGTCTCGCGCTCATCCAATTGCTTATGGGTGACTTCGAGCACGCACTGAGTTATGTAGCGCGCGCGGAATCAACCGGAGCGAGCCCCGCCCTGCGCAACAGCCGATTCAACAGCCCGGCGCTCATCACCGAACTCATCGTCACGATCATGCAGCGGGGCGGTGACGGGCTTGGGCCTTTGGCCACCCGGATGCGCGACGCGACAGCGAACAGCGACTGGGAGCCCCTCGGCCTCTACGCCCACGCGTTCGTGGAACTCTTCGACGCCCGCCCTCACGAGGGGCTCGAGCATTTGCGGCACGCACTGCTTGCCCTCGATGGCTGGCAGCCGGCCGGATTCGTGGATGCCGAGATTCGCGGCTTGAGAGCCGCCGCTTTCCTTCAACTGGGAGATAGCGGCGCTGCCTGGGACATCCTCGCCGACTTCACACCGACGCAGCATCACACCGTGTGCCCCGGCCGACTGGTAGCCCACCTGCGTTTTGTCACGGGAGACGCCCGCGGAGCCCTCGATGCCATCCGCGACTGCGAAGTATTGGGCGACGCCCACTCGAGCCGCAATCTGGCCGATATCTTCCTCATCAAGGGCGCAGCCCACCTCTCGCTGGGCAGCGAAGAACAATCCGACGTCGCTTTCGACCGCGCACTACGCTTGGCCGCGCGCAATCGAATGCACAGCCCGTTCCGATTGGTACCCAGCGAGGTCGTTCAAGACATGCTCACGCGCGCATCGGGTCGCAGCCAGCCGCTCGAAGTCGGCGCGCTCATCAAACGGCTCGACGGCCTCACCGTTCTCCTTCCCACGCGAGACTCACAAGCCCTCAGTGATCGCGAGCGTGCAATCGCTCGCGAACTGGTGCGTGGAAGTAATTCCGCCGAGATTGCGGAAACATTGTTCATTTCGGTGAACACCGTGAAGTCTCACCTCAAGAGCATTTATCGCAAACTTGGGGTGACCTCCCGCGTAGAAGCCATCCATAAATCCCGCGAGTTAGGGCTCCAAGTGGATATCACCCACGACTAACCCTCCATTCACCCTCGAGGCTGTTGCTGCGCCGGTGTCGCCTCGATACATTAGTGGGACTACTTCCGCTAGCCCCGCATTCTTGCGCGCCTAGCGGTCTCGTGCCGAAATATCCGCCTCCGGAACCTGATCCCTGGTGTCAACGGATTCGGCACGCTGGTGGGGCGCTCGGCTGGTTACCAAGCGCCCCACCCCCTCTCTCACCGGCTCTCCCCCGAGACACTTCCCCCGGTTTGCACAGCGGGCTCTGTACGCGGGCTTTTAAGCATCCCCGCTACGCAACGCGCCAGTCGTTTCTCTCGCGCCTCAGACCGCCCGTGAGCGCTCCCAGAGCACTTTCCCCGCGACGGCCACACCACCGCGCGCTAGCGTGGGACAGAGTCAACGCGCTGCCGCCCGCCGAGTGCGTACGGCAGTTAACGCAGAAAGGCGCCACCCCGAAGGGTGACGCCTTTCTGGCTAAGCATGCCTCCGGAGAGGCGTGATCCTCGTGAGAGGAATCGACTACTTAAGGGTTACGGTTGCGCCGGCTTCTTCGAGAGCAGCCTTTGCCTTCTCCGCGGTCTCCTTGTTTGCGCCCTCGAGCACAGCCTTGGGAGCGCCGTCAACGACTGCCTTCGCCTCTCCGAGACCGAGGCTCGTGAGTGCGCGCACCTCCTTGATGACCTGGATCTTCTTGTCGCCAGCAGCTTCGAGGATGACGTCGAAGGAGTCCTTCTCTTCAACTTCCTCAGCGGCACCAGCAGGCGCGCCAGCAGCTGCAACAGCAACCGGGGCAGCAGCGGTAACTTCGAAGACCTCTTCGAACTTCTTAACGAAGTCGCTGAGCTCGATAAGGGTCAGTTCCTTGAACGCCTCGATGAGGTCGTCGCTTGACATTTTCGCCATGATTTTCTCCTAATATTTCTTGAACTAGCTAGCCCGCGCGTTACTGCGCGGAATCCTGCTTCTCGCGCAGCGCGTCGACCGTGCGAACGGCCTGAGCGAGCGGTGCGTTGAACAGATACGCGGCGCCGAACAGTGAAGCCTTGGCTGCTCCTGCAAACTTCGCAAGGAGCACCTCCCGGCTTTCCAGATCGGCCAGCTTCTTGACCTCGTCTGCAGTGAGCGCGTTACCGTCGAAGTAACCGCCCTTCACTACGAGAAGAGGGTTTGCCTTGGCAAAGTCACGCATAGCCTTCGCAACGGTGACAGGGTCTCCGTGTACGAATGCGATTGCAGACGGACCAACGAGCTCTTCGTCGAACGACGAAATGCCAGCGGCGTTAGCTGCAATCTTTGTCAGCGTGTTCTTCACCACGGCGTATGTTGCGTGCTCACTGATTGACTTGCGCAGCGTCTTGAGCTGGGCAACAGTGAGTCCGCGATACTCGGTTAGCAGAACGGCGGTCGAGTTGCGGAAAAGATCCGTAAGCTCGGCGACCGATGCTTCCTTGTTCGCCATGGTGCTCCCTAATGATTGATGTGTGTCTGCCTCAGAACCGCGTAAAGATATCGGAGGAGCGCGGGGCTCTTAAACGAAAAAGCTCCGGCCCTTCTGCACTAACGCAGAGGCACGGAGCTGAGTTGCGACCAGAGCTGATCGGAAAACTACTTCATACACCTGCGCTGGCCTTCGTTTTCACGAACTTCGATCGCGCACACTTTCATGCACGCAAACGACCTGCGGTCTTTGGCTCCCGTAAGAGTACGTGATCGAAGGCCAGGCTGCAACTCGGCTGCCGGGGCGCTCCTGCGACCGCCCCGCTGCATCCGCTTAAGCTGTTGCTGCTGTCGGAAGCTCGACGCGGAACACGGTGTTACCCGGCTCGCTCGAGACGGAACTCGTTCCCCCCAGCGACTCGACAACCGCCGCGACAATGGCTAGCCCCAGCCCGGTACTACCGGCGGCGCGCGAGCGAGAACTGTCTCCCCGCACGAAGCGCTCGAAGACTTTCGC
The DNA here is from genome assembly GCF_002797685.1 of Salinibacterium amurskyense. GTDB lineage: Bacteria > Actinomycetota > Actinomycetes > Actinomycetales > Microbacteriaceae > Rhodoglobus > Rhodoglobus amurskyensis. Next base: position 164,524 of record NZ_PGFH01000002.1, on the reverse strand, counting down.
TTGCAACTCAGCCGCAATACCGGGGCCCGTGTCTCGCACCTCGATAATGGCGCGGCTGCCCTCCGTGGAGAGGCTCGCGGTCACACTCGTGCCCGCGGGAGTGTGGATGCGCGCATTGGCGAGCAGGTTAGCAACCACTTGGTGAAGCCGGGCGCTATCGCCAGTGACGACGACCGCGTCATCCGGAAACTGTAACTCCCACTCATGGTCGGGGCCGGCGACGGCAGCATCCCCCACTGCCTCAATGAGGAGCTGGGAGACATCTACGGCACGGTGTTCGAACGGAGCTGACTCATCGAGTCGCGCCAGAAGAAGAAGGCTCTCAACCAACCCCGTCATCCGCACGGATTCAGCCTCGATGCGCCCAATAGCGTGCGCGACGTCGGTAGGAATTTCATGCCCGCCGCGCCTTGTCAGCTCGGCATAACCACGAATCGAGGCGAGGGGCGTTCGAAGTTCATGACTGGCATCGGCAACAAAGGAGCGCACTTTGTCTTCACTTGCTTGACGAGCGGTGAGAGCGGATGCCACGTGCTCGAGCAAGCGGTTGAGGGCCGAGCCCATCTGGCCGACCTCCGTGCGCGGGTCGGCGTCATCGAGCGAGACTCGCTCAGCGAGCGCCACGGCTCCCCGGTCAAGTTGGAGCTCAGACACCCGTGTTGCGGTGCTCGCCACGCGCTCAAGCGGTCGCAGGGCGAAGCGGACGGCGATCGCTCCGGCAATAGCCGCTACAGCGATCGCGAGAACACCAATTCCCGCAACGAGAATGGTCAGTTGGAGAACAGTCGCTTGAACATCCGAGAGCGGGAGGCCCACGATGAGAGAGTCGCCCGTCACGGGATCGCTCGACACGATCATTCGATAGTCGCCGAGGTCACCGCCTAGAGAGACGGTGATGGGTTCGTTGATCTGATCGAGGCCGGCAAGGGTGTCGAGCTGTTCGCTGGTGAGCGACGATGCGCCACCCTTGACGCCCAGAACTCCCGCGACAATCTCCCCCGAACTGCTCGCCAGCCCAGCAATAGTTCCTGCACTCTGGCCAGGAAGTGCCAAGAAGTCGCGGGCGGGCGGGCGCTGGCCACTGTCGAATTGGCGGCCTTCGAGGGCGCCTTGCGAACGACTCGATGCCGACAACAGCTGGTTGTCGAGACGACCAACGAGAAAGCCCTGCAACGAGAGCACGCTCACGACACCGATAAGAATTGCGGCAAGCGCAATGAGCGCAGCACTGCCCAGAACGAGTCGTTTGCGCAAGCTCAGGGGAGGCCGCCCGGTGCCGGGTGCCTTCACTTCGCGCGGGCGAATCATTCGGGCGCTCGCAACATGTAACCCACACCGCGCACGGTTTGGATCATGGGCGGGCCAAGAACATCCACCTTTTTGCGCAGGTAGGAGATGTAAATCTCTACAACACTGGCCTTGCCGCCGAAGTCGTAGCTCCATACGCGGTCAAGAATTTGGGCGCGACTGAGAACGCGGCGCGGGTTACGCATGAGGTAGCGCAAGAGTTCGAACTCGGTGGCGGTGAGCTCAACCGGAGTGCCGGCACGGCTCACTTCGTAGGTGCTCTCGTCGAGCATGAGGTCGCCGACCTCGATGATCGGGTTCGACTCCCCCGCGATGGTGAGCGCTGAGCGACGCAAGAGCGCCCGCAGTCGCGCCACGAGTTCTTCCAAACTAAAAGGCTTCGTGACGTAGTCGTCGCCGCCCACGGTGAGGCCCGCGATCCGGTCGTCTACTGAGTCTTTGGCGGTCAAGAAAAGAATGGGGGTTTGGATGCCGTCTGCCCGCAAACGCGACAACACCGATAGCCCATCGAGCCCCGGCAACATGATGTCGAGCACGACGATGTCTGGCTTGAACTCGCGGATGGTCGAGAGAGCGGAGGGGCCGTCGGAGGCGAGCCGGACATCCCACCCCTCGTAGCGCAACGCCATGGAGAGAAGGTCGGTGAGCGAATCCTCATCGTCGACCACGACCGCACGAATAGCGGTTCCATCGGCGCGGCTAAGTCGCGGTTGCGCCTGAACCGCGGGGAGGTGGTGTGACTGGGTCATGGGTCTAGTTATTCGGAGTTTCCTATGAAATTTCTGAATGCGGATGCTTGGAGTGCTGCTCCTCACAAATATTGGAGCCTCGAGGAGGACTCACAGGATCGCCATAGTGCGCTGATAGGCACCGTTCCTATCTTTACCTCGACCACCTGCACCACCGCGCATCACCCGAGGAGACCCATGTTCGGAACGTATCTGTATCGAGAGCTCAGCAATCGACGCAAACAAACAGCAATCATCGCCGCTGGAATGGCGTTGGCGATTGCGCTCGTCATGATCGTCAACGGCGTCGCCGCCGGAGTGCGCGACGCCCAAGCGACCGTGCTCGCTTCGGTATACGGTGTCGGCACTGACATCACCATTTCGCAGGAACCCGTTCAGCCCGCCGAGGGCGAAGAGGGTGCGCAGCAAGAACGTCCACGCTTTGAGTTCGGAGCCGAAGACGGCGAAACCACCGATGGCACGACAGCACTCAGCCAGTCACGTCTCACGAGCGGCATCGCCAGCACCACTTTCGACGCGGATGCTCTCACCACTGCCCTCAGCCTCGACTCCGTTGCCGCAGCCACCGCCACCCTCGCGCTCACCAACGTGAGTTTCAGTGGTGAAGTCGCTGCGCCCACCACAACGGACACCGGCGAAACCGCACCCGGCGAAGGAGCCCAACAGGGCGGCCGCGGCGGTCCCGATGGAGCTGGCGGAAGCGCCTTCAACGTCGACACCTTCACCGTGACCGGCATCGACGTAGCGGGCGAAAGCGTCGGCCCACTCACCTCCGTCGAGCTCGTCGACGGCCGCGCCTTCGAGTCGAGCGACAGCGACACCAACGTCGTGATCCTCGACACGAGCTACGCCACCACGAGCTCACTCACCGTCGGCGACAGCCTGGAGATCGGTGGCGAAGAGTTCGAAGTAATCGGAACCGTCACTTCGACCTCCGCTGACGCGACTACGGCATCCAACACCTACATTCCGCTCGACACCGCCCAGCGCGTTGCCGACTTGGAGAACCAGATTTCGACCGTGTACGTGCAGGCGGCAAGCTCCACTGACATCGCCGCCGTTCAAACGGCGCTGCAAACGGAACTGCCGGATGCTTGGGTGAAGACCCAGGAAGATCTCGCCTCGAGCGTCTCGGGTTCGCTTTCTACCGCGTCTGACCTCGTCGGAAAGCTCGGTACGTGGCTCTCGATCATCGTGTTGGCTGCCGCCTTCCTCATCTCGGTACTGCTCACCACCTCTGGTGTTGCCCGCCGCACCCGCGAGTTCGGAACGCTGAAGGCCATCGGCTGGAGTAACGGCGCTGTCGTACGTCAGGTCGCTGGAGAATCGCTCGTGCAAGGCGCCATCGGCGGTGTGGTCGGTGTCGCGATCGGACTGCTCGGCATCCTCGCCATCAATATTGCAGCTCCCGTGCTCAGCGCGAGCGCTGCCGCAACTGCAGTAGCTGGCCAGGGCGCAGGCGGTGGAGGCAACCGCTTTGGCGATGCTGCCACTACCGCTGCAGCGACGACCGACATCGCGCTCCAGATTCCCGTGACTTTCAGCATCATCGGCATCGCCGTCGCTCTCGCCATTCTCGGCGGACTCATCGCCGGCGCGTTCGGAGGCTGGCGTGCAGCACGACTTCGCCCCGCTGAAGCTCTCCGCAGCGTCGCCTAACCCCTGAACCCCGTAGACCTCAAGGAGATTTTCTATGTATGAACTCAGCGAACTCACCAAAAAATACGAAACAAAACGCGGCCCGATTAGCGCCCTGAACAAGGTGAGCTTGAGCATCCCCACCGGGCAAATGGTCGCCATTCAGGGTCCAACCGGAGGCGGCAAGTCGACCCTGCTGCAAATGCTCGGAGCTCTCGAGCGCCCCACGAGCGGCACCGTCACCCTTGGCGGCGAAGAGCTCTCCGCAATGCCAGACTCACGACTGGCAGAAATTCGCGCCCGCACCATTGGGTTTGTCTTCCAAGGCTTCAACCTCATCCCGACGCTCACGGCGCAGGAGAATGTGGAGACTGCGCTCGCGCCTCTCGGACTGTCGAATTCCGACCGTCGCCTTCGTGCTCGCGCGGCTCTAGAAAAGGTGGGATTGGGTGAACGGCTAACTCACCACCCCGCCGAGCTTTCGGGCGGGCAACAGCAGCGTGTCGCGATCGCGCGAGCACTCGTGAAGGAACCCAAGGTTCTGTTGGCGGACGAGCCGACCGGAAACCTTGACGAGCAAACTCGCGACGAGATCATGGAGCTTCTCGAAGGGCTGTGGCGGGATGAGGGTCTGACGCTCATCATCGTGACCCACGACTCCGCGGTCGCGAAGCGTGCCGAGCGACGGTTGCACTTGAAGCACGGTTCCGTCACCGAAAAGAAGTAGCGCGACGGCATCCCGCTGCGGGCGGCGCGTATGGTTTAGCGCGTCGCCCCCGGGATGAGCCACTGGTCACCGCGGGCTCGAATGCCCAAAGTGACCGCACGGGCCCCGATGTAGCCGAGGCCGAAAGCGAACCAGAGGGCAACAATCGCGGCGGTGCCGGTGAGGTTCGAGGAGTAAACCCACCACAGCAGCGGCGCATACACCGCAAGGTTTATCAGCCCGGTCAGAGCGAGGTAGCGCGCGTCCCCCGCGCCGATCAGCACACCGTCAAGAACGAAAACGAAACCTGCGATCGGGATGCCGAGCGCCAGTACCGGCAGCAGTGCGGCCAAGCCGCTGCGAACGACAGGGTCGGAGCTGAACACGATCCCGGCCCACGGGGACACCAGGAGCATGAGTAGGCCGAGCACCACACCGCTGCCGATACCGAGTTCAACAAGTCGGCGAGTGATCGCGCGGGCCTTGACGAGGTCGCTCGCGCCCAGCTCTTTACCGATCATGGCCTGACCGGCGATTGCCAACGCATCCAAGACAAAAGCGAGCGTCGCAAAAATGGTCAAGGTGACCTGCACGGTCGCGAGCTCGGGAACACCGATGCTGGTGGCGACCGCGATCGTCGCGAGCATCGCCGCCCGCAACGAAGCTGTACGCAGCAGCAGCCACGCGCCGGCATGTCCGGCTAGCAACATCCCGCTGCCGTGTGGTCGTAAGCGTGCACCTTCACGGCGCGCGAGGGTAACGAGCATCACGAGGTAGGCGGCGGCCATCCCCCAGCTCGCGACGACCGTGCCGATGGCGGAACCCGCGACACCCCAACCGAAGCCGTAGATGAACAGGGTGTTGAGGAGAGCGTTGGAGATGAACCCAGCGACCGCGACGATCAGCGGAGTTCTTGTGTCTTGCAGCCCGCGCAGTAGGCCCGAGGCGGCGAAGGTAATGAGCATCGCCGGCAAGCCCAGCATCGAAATCGCTAGGTACTCGGTGGCGTAACCGACAATGCTGGCGTCGGGGTTGAACAGACTGACCAACCAGGGCGTGGCCGGAATCCCCACGGCGACAAGGATGATGCCGAGCGCCACGGCGAGCCAGACTCCGTCGACGCCGGCAGCGACAGCACGCGCGCGATTGCCCACGCCCAACCAGCGCGCTACGGCAGGTGTGGTGGAGTAGGCCAAAAAGATGAGCAGCCCCACTGCGGTTTGCAGCACGGCGCTCGCGACGCTCAGCCCGCCCAGTTGTGCGCTACCGAGGTGCCCGACGAGGGCGGTGTCGGTGAGGAGAAAGATCGGCTCGGCGACGAGCGCACCGAGTGCGGGAACAGCGAGGCGGCGGATGTCGCGATCGAGCGGTGAACGGAAGAGTGCCACGGCCTACTGAGGTGCCGAATCATCGGTCGCGCCAGCTGCCGGCGATGAAGGCGTCTTGGTCGCGGGCTTCTTGGCGGCCGGTTTCTTGGCTGCCGGCTTCTTGGCGGCAGGTGCCTTGGCCGCGGGCTTCGCGGTCGCAGACTTCGCGGTCGCGGGCCTCTTCGCCGCCGTTGTCTTAGGCGCTGTTGTTTTAGGCGCTGTTGTCTTAGGCGCTGCTGTCTTAGGCGCTGCTGTCTTAGGCGCTGGCTTCTTGGCCGCCGGTGTTTTGGCGTCGGGTTTCTCGGCGGCTGAACTCTTTGCCGTCGTTGCTTTAGGCGCTGCTGTCTTGGCGGCTGGTTTCTTCGCCGCTGGCTTCTTGGCCGCTGGTTTTTTGGCTGCGGTCGACGTTGACGCGCGCGACTGAGAGTCCGACGCTACTGCGGGCGACTTCTTGGCTGCCGCCGTGTTTGCCGTGCCAGCCGGAGCTTTGCGTGCTGGAATCTTGGCGGCGGTTGATTGTGCCGCCGTCGACTTCGATGCTGACTTTTTCGCGGGTGCAGTCTTCGAGGCGGGCGCCTTAGCCGCTGGAGCCTTGCGAGAAGTGCCTGTCTTCGCGGGCGCGGATTTCGAGGTCTTCGCACTAGACGAGCTGCTGCGCGATGGGCGCTTGGCAGCGGTCGGCACGGGCGGCACAGCCGCGGGCGACTCCTCGGCATTGATACCAGCGTCCGCACCGGCATCCGCATCTGTATCGGCATCTGTATCTGTATCAGCATCGGCGAGCTTCGTGTCATTCGATGGCGAAACTGGGTCACCGGCATCCGCAGTCAACGGTGCCAACGCATCAGGAGAAGCGTCAGCGTGTGCCTCCCCATCGATCGGCTCGATATCGGTGTCAGTGTCCGTGTCGGCCACATCACTGTCGGCAGCAACCGCGTCGCCTGCACGACGTTCACGACGCTCGCGCACCTTGCCCAGAACTGTGGGGATGAGCAGTGCGAGCAACACGACACCGATCGTCGCAACGATCAGCACGACCGACTGCACCGAGCCCTGATCTGGTTGCGGGGTCTCTTCAACGACTTCAATCGATCGCGTCGCCACAATCGGCTGGTAGGCCGCCAGCGTGGTGTCCCCCGCGACGTCACTCGAGCCGCGGACGAGTGGGGTAAGTTCATCGTCAATCAGGGCGAACCACGCACCCGTCTCAGGCTCGTGCACCAGAGTCGCGTCGTTGTCGACATCGTCAAGCGCCAGTGCCGTGCCGGGGCTGCGGATAAAGTCGATCATCTCAGGCTCAACGGTTGCGGGGTCGAACCCGATGAGCGCTACGCCGACGGGCTCTTCGCCGATGAGAACAGGCACTTTCCACCGGTTCACGTACTGCACAGGAGTGTCTGTCGGAACTCCGGAGTGGAAGTCGTTCGACCAGAGGAATACGCGGTCGATTTCACCGAGTTCAATGCCGTCCCTGAAGTCGAGCCCGGTGCCGCGCTGGTCGACACCGAAGAATTCTTCAAGCTCCAACAGCAGCCCGTCATCGTCCGCTGCAAAAGCGCTGACGTCGGGCGGGACGGAGCCCGTGGACGCGACCGCAGCCGCGGAAGGTGCGAGCGTCATCAACGCCACAATAGTCGCGGCAGCTACTCCGGCCGCTCGGCGACGGAGACGGAGAGAAGACGCTGATGAAGAGGGCAGGGCTCGCATGAGCCTAGTCTGCCAGTTCGCACCGGCAATTCCCGCCGTCGGAGTCATGCACAGTCACTTAGCGGCAGCGAATAGCCGACGCAGCGCACAGGGCGCCCGCACCTCCCGAGTAAAGAGGGAGAATAGAGGTGTGACCATGCAACCCGAACTCGATCTTTGGGAACCGGTCGCGCCCAATCATCGCGACCGCATCGTTGCCCACTCCGAAGATCGCGTCGCTTGGTTGCGCGCCCGCAGCCGCGGAGTCACCGCTACGGATGCCGCCCGACTCGCCACTGCGCAATCGTTGCGTGCCGTCGTGGAAAGCAAGCTTCTCGGCTCCGGCTTCTCGGGTAACGCGTTCACCGACCACGGTCGCGCGCGGGAACCGGAAATCGCACGCTGGGTACTGGGTGAGCACGGCATCCAGTCGAGTTCGGCGCTCTATCACGCGCACGACCAGCCACTCCATTTGGCGACGCCCGATGGGGTATCGATGATCGACGGCTCGCTCGTGCTGTCGGAGATCAAGACCACGGCGAAGGCCTGGCGGAGCATCCCGCGGTCCTATTTACGTCAGGTCTGGTGGCAGCAGTACGTATTGGGTGCTGACCGCACCCTCGTGGTCTGGGAGCAGCACACCGATTTTGTGCCCACTCATTCGGTACCGAAGTGCCAATGGGTCGAGCGCGACGAAGATCAGATCCATGCACTGGTGGGATTAGCGGATCGGCTACTCGACCTCATGCGTGCGCCCCACACACAGCACTCCAACTAACGAGCACTCGAATTAGCGCGGTCCGTTCTCGGCTACGCGGGCAGCGGCCGCCTCAGTGCGCGCACGGCAATCACGGTGCCGAGCATCATGAGCCACGCAATGGCGATCGTCGTCGCCACGAATTCAAGCCGGCTTCCCAGCACGACCTGAAAACGGAAGAGCGAGAAGAGCCCGCCCGTTCCCGCAATCACTGCCACAGCGATGGCGGTCACGATCGACATGCGCGCGAGTACGCGGTGCTCTCGAGCGAAGGAGGTCTGGATCATTGCCCAGCACGCAGCGGCAAACGCGAGCACTGCCGCAAGCGTGTGCGTGAAGTCTTGCCACGTGAAGCTCGGGCCGTACGGCAACGGGCATCCGGAGGTGCAGGTCACTTGCGACGCGATCAAAAAGAATCCGCAGCCCACCCAGAGCGAAATTGAAGGCGATCCCCACGACAACACTCGAGGCCAAGCACGCACGCGTCGGGCTGCCCACGCGACAGCTGAGCCACCAGCAACGATGAGCAGAAGAGAGATCTCGAAAGCCGCGGCCGTCGGTTCGCCCTCGGCGCCCAACTCGCTCACGTAGAGCTCGCGCGGAACCATCAAGCGTGATCCCCAGATCAGGATCAGCGCGATCCCCACCGCCACACTGCCACCTACTGCGGCGACGCCTTCTGCAGCTCGTGTCGATACGCGCGGCCGCGCAATAGCCGTCATCACGCGATCGTCGGGAAAGGCGAGGGCAATGGTGCGGGCATCCCCACAGTTTAGAGCACCGGTCTCGCTCCGAAGCTAGGCCGATGCGGCCTCTCGGCTGAGCGAAAGTTCGCGGACGAAGTCGTCTTCCCACTTCTGCCCAACCAGGAACTTCTTAGTCCCCCGAAACTCGAAACCCATCTTCTCGTAGAAGCGATTGGCGCGCGCGTTTTCTTCGTTCACGCCGAGCCACACAGAGGCAAAATTCTGAGTGCGAGCCCAATGGATGCCCGTGCTCACAAGCGTGGACGCAACGCCGGCTCCGTGGAATCTGCCGAGAACGTAACACTTGCTGAGTTCGACCGTAGGGCGCTCGATTACCGCCGCAGCGACATCCGGATCGGCGGGGTCTTCTGCGCAGAACATCACGTAGCCAGCCGCCTCGTCCTCGATTTCGGCAATGAGGATCTCGCGAGTCGAATCGGCAAGGTATCGCTCGAAGGATTCGACCGACAGGTGCTCCCCGATGAAGGCGGCGATTGCCTCCTGAGTTGTCGCTGGCGGACACGCGAGCGGAAAAGTCTGACGAGCGAGATCGTGAAGAAGCGCGGCATCCGACTCACCAGCGCGGCGAACTGTGGTGGACACGGAATCTCCTTCAGCGGAATGCAACAGCGGTGGAACTCTCACGCTACCCCGACTATTTAACCGCCGGGGAATGCAAAACGGGGGCCGGCATAAGCCGACCCCCGTTGAGAGAAGCAGTATTAGATCGAGTTTACGTCGACCGGAATGCCGGGACCGAAGGTGGTCGAAACCGTAGCCTTCGTGATGTAGCGACCCTTCGAGGAACTGGGCTTGGCGCGAAGAACCTCTTCGAGCGCTGCCTTGATGTTCTCGTCGAGCTGCTCAGCGGTGAAGCCAGCCTTGCCCACAATGAAGTGAACGTTGGAGTGCTTGTCAACGCGGAATTCAATCTTTCCGCCCTTGATCTCCGAAACAGCCTTAGCGGTGTCAGGAGTCACCGTTCCGGTCTTCGGGTTAGGCATGAGGCCACGGGGACCAAGAACCTTACCCAAACGACCAACCTGGCCCATGAGCTCCGGGGTCGAAACTGCAGCGTCGAAGTTGGTGTAACCAGCGGCTACCTTCTCGATGAGCTCCGAGCCACCGACCTCGTCAGCGCCAGCAGCGATAGCTGCATCTGCTGCGGGACCGGTTGCGAAAACGATAACGCGAGCAGTCTTACCCGTACCGTGAGGCAGGATAACGGTGCCACGAACCATCTGGTCGGCCTTGCGAGGGTCTACACCCAAGCGAAGAGCAACCTCAACGGTGGAGTCGAACTTCTTCGAAGCCGTCTCGCGAGCAACTGATACAGCCTCGGTGGGCGTGTAGAACTTGCCCTCTTCGATCTTTTCAGCGGCGGCCTTGTATGCCTTGGAATTCTTGGACATTATGCCTCCACCGTGATTCCCATCGAGCGAGCAGTGCCCGCGATGATCTTCATTGCGCCGTCGATGTCGTTGGCGTTGAGGTCAGCCATCTTCTGCTCGGCGATCGTACGAACCTGGTCTTTAGTGAGCTGCGCAACCTTGACGGTGTGCGGCGTGCCCGAACCCTTTGCAACTCCAGCAGCCTTCTTGATGAGCTCTGCTGCAGGCGGGGTCTTGAGGATGAACGTGAACGAACGGTCCTCGTACACGGTGATCTCAACCGGGATAACGTTTCCACGCTGTGCCTCGGTTGCGGCGTTGTACGCCTTGCAGAACTCCATGATGTTAACGCCGTGCTGTCCCAGCGCAGGCCCGATGGGCGGTGCGGGGTTAGCGGCGCCGGCTTGGATCTGAAGCTTGATCAGACCTGTAACCTTCTTTTTCGGTGCCATTGTGTTTCCTTTTCGGTACGAACTGACCCGTGTGGCCAGCTCTCCCGCACCCCAACGGGGCGCGGTGGTTTTTTAGGGGCGTGAGCCCTTAAAGCTTGGTGACCTGATCGAAGCTGAGCTCGACCGGGGTCTCGCGCTCGAAGAGCGAAACCAGAACGATGAGCTTGCCGCTCTCGGGCTTGATCTCGCTGATCGAACCGGGCAGACCCGCGAACGAGCCTTCCTTGATGGTGATCGTCTCGCCGATTTCGAAGTCGATCTCTGCGGGAATGGCGCGTGCAGCGGTCTTGCTCTTCTGCGATGCACCCTTAGCAACAGGAGCTTCAACGATTTCTACGAGGCTCTTGAGCATGTTGAATGCTTCTTCGAACCGCAGGGGTACCGGGTTGTGGGCGTTGCCCACGAAGCCAGTAACACCGGGAGTGTGACGAACGACCGACCAGCTGTCTTCGTTGAGGTCCATGCGAACCAACACGTAACCAGGGATACGAACACGGTTGACGAGCTTGCGCTGGCCGTTCTTGATCTCGACAACATCTTCCATCGGAACCTCGACCTGGAAGACGTAATCTTCCATCGCCATGGAAACCTTGCGGTTTTCGATGTTTTGCTTGACGCGCTTTTCGAAGCCGGCGTAGGAGTGGATGACGTACCACTTGCCAGGCTGAAGACGCAGGTCCATGCGGAACTCGGCGTAGGGGTCGACCTCTGCCTCATCTTCGGATGCAGCAGCAGCGTCGGTTGCTTCGGCGCTTTCAGCCTTGTCGGCAGCTTCGTCATCTGTCGCAGCTACAGAAGCGTCAGCCTCCGCAGCGTTATCGATGTCGAGTGCGTCGTTCACTTCAGCATCAGCTTCGGGGTCGACAGCAGCATCCAGAGCTTCAAGAAGCCCAGCAAGATCGGCGTCAACATCAGTCGAACCATCTTCGACGTGCATTGCCTGGTGCTCGGCGGAGTCTTCTGAACGCTCTGCCTCAGCCAGGGTGTTACCCGTCTGCGCCTCATCCTCCTCGGAGGACTGCTCTGCTGCCGTAGCGAGCTCGGAGTCTTCGCGGTGGTTCTCGGACACTAAATCTCTTTTCGTTACTCTGCAATGCGGCCGTAGCCGCTGCGGTTTGTGAAGGGCCTAGACCACGAGGTTGGGATCGCCGAACAAGAAGTTCACCAAGGCGCTGAACCCAAAGTCGAGGCCGGAAACGATACCCATCATGATGATCACGAAGACAAGAACGACGAGAGTGAAGCTGACCAGCTCGCGGCGGGTCGGGGTCACAACCTTCTTGAGTTCGTTGATTACTTGGCGGATGAAGAGTGCCATACGACCGAAGGGTCCACGACGTTGCGCGCTTTCCTTCTTCGCTTTGGCGACGACGTCCTCGCTGGGCTCGTCTACGACTTTCTTGGCCACTCTTAGATACCTTCCGATACTTCGGCTTGCTCGACCCATTCCGCGTTAGACGGACCGGGACTTGCAGGGCGGACAGGACTCGAACCTGCAACCTGCGGTTTTGGAGACCGCTGCTCTACCAATTGAGCCACCACCCTCTGCAAGAGACCTAAATCTCTTACTCACACCTTCGCACAAACACACCGCGACATCCACATTGAGAAGTGAGGAGCAGGCGCGCGAAAGTATGGCAGTTATCAACTACCTGAACAAGTGTACGTCATCCTGAGCCGTCGCGCAGTTCGCGCTCCCCTCTAGAGCGATCAATACAGAAAACCCGCAGAAAACGGCTGTTCATCGACCCCCTCAAAAAAGTTTTCAAGAAAGTTTGAAAACCCGCGTCATAACCGAAGGGGGTTGCAGTCTCTCTATGTAAGCAGGGCAAACCAACCCTTCTTATTTCGGGCACCACCAGCACAACCAGTAACACCATTCGGGCAAGACCACGCGAGACCTAACCATCTCGTTGCACAACTCAAAAAGCACAACCACCAAATGGGCAAGCGAAGCTGAGATCAGGCAGTAGTTCGTGGCACAACCCTCAAGTTGGCCTCATTGTCGAACCAGCTTCCTTTTCCGCACAGGATCAGGAAGGTACCAGTCGTGTTTACACAACACATCCCGCGCACTGGGAAGCCAGTCGGGAAAAGCAACCACACCGCAGGAGTCCGTTTCGGAGCGGCCCTCGGAACCATGGCCCTCGTATCGGGCTTCATCTTCATTGCACCCGCTGCTGCTAGCGCAGAAGAGACTAACGGAGCCTCGTACGCCTACGCAGAATTCCTTTCAGGGGATGTGCTCGGAACCGACCTCGGCAACGTCGCCGGCCTCGGCCAAGTAGTCGCCAGCAACAACGGCAACCAGGCACGACAAGTTCACCGCGATCCGCTCACCGTCGAGGTACTTGGCGCGACCGTACTCAACCAACCGGGCGGCTTGCAGCTTCCCCTGCTCGATGTTGTGGATGCCGGCGTCGTCAACCAATACGCTCAGGCCGACAAAGACGGTGAATCCTTCGCCTCCACTGGAGCGATTCAGGATGATGGCGGAATCGGCATCGGCGAGCTGGCCTCTGGCCCCGCGGGTGACCTCACGCTCGACCTCGACAGCCTCCTCAGCAACGAGTTCGCTTCGGTACTCACCGACCTGAAGCTCGACTTGGACGCCGTGGCCGCTCGCGCCGACGGAAACATGACATCGGCATCCGGCGACTACACGCTCGCTGACGCAACACTGAGCTTCTCCAGCCCCGCCATCAGCAAGCTGACGAGCAAGGTCACGAAGGCGCTCGACGGCGTCGACGGCCAGCTCATCAGCCTGGGCGGCGACAACGGTGCTCTCGGCAACTCGATCGATGGCATCCTCGACCCCGTTCTCGGTGTCGTAGGTTCCTCCGCTGACGTGAAGGTCATCGTTGACGCCGACCTGCAGAAGGCAGTGAGCACCCTGCTCGACGGTAAGTATGGAAACGGTGCCGTGAGCTTCAACCTCGAAACGGGCGCCGTAGTGGTTGACCTCGAGGCTCTCTTAGGCGGCGAACTCAACAATCTGGCTCCGAACACCGAACTGCTCACGGATGCGGTGGTCAACCAGATCCTCAACGGCATCACCGAAACAGTGGCCGACCTCGCTGACGACATCGTCGAACGCGTCGAGCTGTCGCTGCGGGATGCTCGCGTCGAAGTCTCCGCCAAGCTCAACCTGCTGACCGCACAGAAGTCCACCCAGAAGACGGTGTGCCGCGACATCCAAGTTCCGATCATCGGCGACATTCTCAATGGTGAGGTTCTCGGCGGCGGCTCCTCCAGCGGTGGCCTCGTTGGTGGCCTGCTCGGCGGCCTGACCGGCGGTCTCACCGAAGGAGTTACTCAGGGCGTAACGCAAGGCATCATCGGCTACACGACAGACACCGTGTGTGAACTGGTTGGTTCGGTTCTCCCCGACCTGCGCAGCACCGTTGACGTCAGCATCGTAGGAAACGTGGATGACCTGATCGACGGAACTGCGATCTCGGCGAAGGCGAACATCTCGCTTCTTGGCGGAACGGTCAAAACCGGCCTCAACGTCGACACCCTGATCGGCAGCCTCGGCAAGAGCCTCAACAGCTCGCTCTTCTCCAACGACGGCGTGGTCACCTCGCTCGTCAAGAGCCTGAACACCGGCCTTGTGAACCCGGCAGTAACCGGCCTCCTCGGAGACTCCAGCGTCGCAACGGTGCTCCACGACCTGGTCTCGATCAAGGTCAACGTGCAAGAACAGTTGACCTCCACGGGCGCCGTCAAGGGCGACATGTTCAGCGAGACCGCGGTGCGGGTAGCCGTCGGCAGCGGAGACATCGCAACCCTCAACGTGGCTCGCGCCGTAGTCGGCCCCAACGTTCAGACCGTGGTTGACCCCGGATGCACGGAGAACTGCGGTCCGACGGATCCTGAAGATCCCAACTGCACCGAAAACTGTGGCCCAGTCACTGACCCCTGTGTCGGAATCTGCCTCCTGGATCTTCCGACCTATGCCCTCGATGGGCAGCTCGCGTACACCGGTGCCGGTGTTGCGACTCTCATCGCCCTCATCGTCGCGTTGTTGGCAGCGGGTGCCTACTTCGCGCGTCAGGGTTACCTACGTACACACCCCAAGTCCGAGCTCTAGGACTGCGTAAGTAACCCCTAGCGGCCGGAGCTTATCGTCCCCCCAGGATCACAGCTCCGGCCGCTTCTCTCTGGCCCTACCGCGTTCTCGCGGTAGGGCCAGTCTTCTGTGTGCGCGCCTGTGCGCCGCCAGCAATCTCTGGGCATCCGCGCATCCGAAGCCATAGACTTATGGGGTGACCTCACCTCGCCTCTCAGCCAGAATTTCCGCCATCGCCGAGTCAGCCACCCTCAAGGTGGATGCCAAAGCCAAGTCGCTTCTTGCGGCCGGGCGGCCCATCATCAGCTATGCGGCGGGCGAGCCCGACTTCGCGACTCCCGCGAACATCGTGGAGGCGGCATCCAAGGCTGTGCTCGACCCCAAGAACCACCGCTACACGCCTGCAGCCGGACTCCCTGAGCTGCGCGAAGCGATCGCCGCCAAGACGCTGCGCGACAGCGGCCTCGAAGTGGGCATCAACCAGGTCGTCGTCACCAACGGTGGCAAGCAAGCCGTTTACCAAGCCTTTGCAACTCTCGTTGACGAGGGCGACGACGTCATCGTTCCCACCCCGTACTGGACCACGTACCCCGAAGCCATCAAGCTTGCGGGCGGCAACACCGTTGAGGTCTTCGCCGGCGCCGATCAGGGTTACCTCGTCACGGTCGAGCAGCTTGAAGCCGCTCGCACCGAGAACACCAAGGTTCTGCTCTTCGTGTCGCCCTCCAACCCCACCGGAGCTGTCTACTCGCCCGAGCAGACCAAGGCCATCGGCGAGTGGGCTCTCGAGCACGGCATCTGGGTGATCAGCGATGACATCTACCAAAACTTGGTCTACGACGGAGTGCGTGCTGTCTCGATCGTGGAGGCTGTTCCGGCGCTCGCCGACACCACCATCCTCGTGAACGGTGTCGCCAAGAGCTACTCGATGACCGGCTGGCGCCTCGGCTGGATGGTTGGCCCGGTCGACGCCATGAAGGGCGCTGCGAACCTGCAGTCGCACCTCACGAGCAACGTCTCCAACATCTCCCAGCGTGCCGCGATCGAAGCGCTCACCGGCCCGCAGGATGCCGTGGAAGAAATGCGCCTGGCCTTCGACCGCCGCCGCAAGCTCATCGTCTCGGAACTCAACAAGATCGAGGGACTGAACTGTCCGACTCCCCAGGGTGCGTTCTACGTGTACCCGGATGTCACGGGCCTGCTGAACCGCGAATGGGGCGGAGTCACTCCGACCACGAGCCTCGAGCTCGCCGACCTCATTCTCGACCAGGCCGAAGTTGCCGTCGTACCCGGTGAAGCATTCGGCCCCAGCGGCTACCTGCGCCTCTCGTACGCCCTCGGCGACGACGCCCTTCTCGAAGGCGTGCAGCGCCTACAGAAGCTCTTTAGCTAAGACAACAACCGCCACCCGTGCGGTGGAGGAATTATGGATGCCGCTGACCGATTGAGCACGGCACTTACGGCTGCCCTGCCGTCACAGCGGCTCCAAGCCGCGATGTCGGCCGGCACCCACCCACGTGACGAATTCGTGCGCGTGCTACTCGAGCGGTGCGCGATCGAGCCTGACCTCAACGTTCGTGAGACTCTCACGTGGGCGTTGATGCGGCATCCGGTGGCGGTAACGGTACCGCTGCTGGTGGCCGAGACGCGCTCGGGAACCGCGCAGGCCCGAAGCCAAGCGCTGCACACACTGTCGAAGATCGGCGACCCCGCCGGATGGGAAGCGATCACGCCCGAGGTGCTGAACGACTCTAATGAGACCGTGGCGCGCACCGCTTGGCGAGTGGCAACAGTTCTCGTTCCCGAGGGACGCGAAACCGAATTGGCCGCACTGCTCGTGCCCCATCTCGGCCACGGCGAGCGCGACGCCAAGATGAGCCTCAGCCGGTCACTCGTGACGCTCGGCGATCACGCCGCGACGCTGCTCGACGAGATTGTTGAGAACGGCAGCGCGGATGCACGACTACACGCCATGACAACGGTGCTGCTGCGGGAATCCCCCGACGACGGCTACGAAGCCGCGCTCTTCGACGCAGAGCTACGCCTCCTGCTCGCGGATGCCGCAGCAGGCGAAAGCGGAGAGCCCGACGACAGCACGCAGACTTAGCGACCGGGCAACTCGACAGACACCGTCGTTCCGCCGTAGCCATTGGCCTGATCGCGGCCCTCGATGGTGACCTCCGTGATGCCCTCAGGGATTTCGACCCCCGCCTGCGTGCGCGTGAACGGCTGCTCATTCGCATGATCATGCGAAAGCGTGTGCTCCCCCAAAACCGTGCCATCGGGAGCGACTACCCGCCAGCCATCGGCATACTGCTCGGGGGTGTCATAAGGAGAGCTGATGGTGACCGCGAAGTCGAAGAGGTTGGTGCCAGAAGGGGTGACTCCCACCTCCTCCACATCGGGGAAGAACGTGGCCGCGTCGGGGCTTGAGCTGGCTGGCGGTGTTGTGCTGAGTTCAGACGTGTTGTTCGAGGTGCTCGGCGACGAGCATCCGGTAACCGCACAGGCAACGGCGAGCGCGAGCGCGGCAAGAGCGGTGGTTCGAGTGCAGGCCGACGAGATCATGGTCTGACCGTAGCGACGCTGGCTGAATACTCGCGCAACGCCGCCGCATCAACCGATCGGTTGATAGACCTCTAACCGACTGCACCTGTCGCGCCCGGCCCAGACAAGCGACGATAGAAGCATGAACACCACCGCTCCCGTCGTGCAGGTCGAGAATCTGCGCAAAACCTACGGCTCTTTCGCCGCTGTCGACTCGGTCAGTTTCGAGATTCAGCGCGGCGAAACCTTCGCGCTGCTCGGCCCGAATGGCGCCGGCAAGTCGACCACGATCGAGATCCTCGAGGGATACCGTGACCGAACCGGTGGCTCGGTGAAGGTGCTGGGCGTCGATCCGGGTAAAGGCGGCCTCAACTGGAAGGCCCGTCTCGGCATCGTGTTGCAGTCGTCGGGCGAGAGCGGCAATGTGTCCGTGCGCGAACAGCTGACCCACTTTGCTGGTTACTACCCCAACCCGCGCAATGTCGACGAAGTGATCGCATCCGTAGGGCTTGAGGCAAAAGCGGGCACCTTGATCCGCAAACTTTCGGGCGGCCAACGCCGGCGAGTGGATGTCGCGCTCGGCATCATCGGAAGCCCCGAGCTGCTCTTTCTCGACGAGCCCACTACGGGCTTCGACCCCGAGGCACGCCAACAGTTCTGGCAACTGATTCGCTCGCTCAAGGCGGACGGAACGACCATCCTTCTCACTACCCACTACCTCGATGAGGCAGCCCAACTGGGCGACCGAGCGGGTGTGATTGCGGGCGGAAAAATGATCGACATCGGTGCCATCGATGAGATCGGTGGAGAAGAGGCGCGCATACCGCTCGTGCGCTGGCGCGATGCCAACGGCAAGCACGAAGAGCGCACGCACACTCCTGGCGCTGTCGTGGCATCCCTCATGGCTGCCGGTGCAGAACCAGCCGGACTTGAGATCGTTCGCCCCAGCCTCGAAGACATTTACCTGCAGTTGGTCTCCGACCATGCACACGCACGCGAAGTGGAGAACGCCCGATGAGCACCACAACACCTACCGCCGAGACTGCCCCCAGCTTCGGCCTCGGAATCGGCCGCAGTGTGCGACTCGGTTTCAGCCGCATCAAGCTCGAAGTGCGCAGTTACTTTCGCCAGGGCGACTCGGTCTTCTTCACCTTCTTGTTCCCCGTTGTCATGCTCACGATCTTCGCGGTTGCCTTCAGCGAACAGAACTTCGGCACCGAAGAAGAGCCGCTCACCGCAGCCGCCTTCTACCTGCCCGGGATGATCGCCGCGGGACTGCTGCTGAGCGGTCTGCAGAATATGGCTATCGACATTGCGATGGAACGCAGCGACGGAACGCTCAAACGTCTGGCCGGAACGCCCCTGCCGGTGATGAGCTATTTCATCGGCAAGATCGGGCAAGTCTTTACGACCGGTGTGCTGCAAGCCACTCTCGTGATTCTGGTCGCAAGCCTCGCCTTCGACGTGGAGCTACCGAGCGAACCCAGCAAATGGGTGACCTTCGCGTGGGTCTTCGTGCTCGGTGTCACGACATCCGCCGTGCTCGGTATTGCCCTGAGTGGCCTCCCCCGCAGCGGCAAGAGCGCCACTGCTGTTGTGATCCCTGTCGCCCTCGTATTGCAGTTCATCTCCGGCGTGTACCTCGGCTTCTCGATGCTGCCCGAGTGGTTGCAAAACTTTGCCAGCATCTTCCCGCTCAAGTGGATGGCGCAGGGAATGCGCGAAGTGTTCCTACCCGCCAGCTTCGAAGTAATGGAGCAATCCGAAAGCTGGAACCTGCCCGGAGTGGCCATCGCCACCGGCCTCTGGTTGGTTATCGGCCTCATCGTGACGCGCATCACCTTCCGCTGGATCCGCAAGGATAGCTAAATGGGTTTTGTTCGCTGGATGAGCATTGCTGTGACCGTCACTACGGCGGTCATGGCAGTGCTCATCGTCGGTTCCGGCGGCTACGGCTCCGGAAGCAAGATCGGTGCCGGGGTTGCACTCGCGGCCTTCGCGCTCGCCTGGTTCGCTCTCGGCATCCGCGCCCGCGACAACTCCGTCATGGCCATCGCCTACGTGAGCGTGCTCGTGATCACCGTTGGCGCCGCCGTCGCGTTCATGCCCGTGATGGCCACTCTGCAATCCCTCGCCTACCCGCTCGTGTGGGTGCTCGCCGAACGCACCCGCAACGCCATCATCGGCAACGTCGCGCTCGCCCTCTCCGTGGGTGTCGGCTTTCTCCTCAACATGGGCCTCAGCGCGGATGCTGTGCTGTACACGACCACGATCGTTGCCCTGTCGCTGATCTTCAGCCTCGCCCTCGGCCTCTGGATAACCCAGATCTCTCGGCTCAGCGACCAACGCCACGACCTCGTGCTCGAGCTGCAATCCACGCGCGACGAACTCGCCGCCATCAGCCGGGATGCCGGAGTCTCCAGCGAACGAGAGCGGCTCGCCCGCGAAATCCACGACACCATCGCGCAAGACCTCACCGGGCTAGTACTTGTTGCCCAACGGGCGAAGCGCGAACTGGATAACAACAACGCTGCCGCCGCAGCCGAACAGCTTGAGCTGATTGAAGACAGTGCCCGCGCAGCACTTGCGGAAGCGCGCGCACTGGTTACGGCATCCGCTCCCGTGGGGCTCACAGGCGACGGAATCACGAGCGCTCTGACCCGACTGGCCGAGCGGTACAGCCGCGAAACCCAATTGACGGTGACGGTGGATGCCGCGCACCTGCCTGCGATCGCCCGCGAAACTGAGGTGGTGGTTCTGCGCTGCGCTCAAGAAGCCCTAGCCAATGTGCGCAAGCACGCGAACGCTACTCGCGCCACGATCACCGTGACTGTCGGCGACGACGGGCTGACGATTGCAGTGGCTGACGATGGCACCGGCTTCGACCCCGCGACCACCCACACCGGCTTCGGGCTCGAAGGAATGAGCGAACGGCTGGCCCTGGTGAACGGCCGTCTCGATGTCGAAAGTTCGGCCGCCGGCACCACGGTGCGCGCCACGATCCCGAAAGAAGTATTCGCATGATTCGTGTTGTCGTTGCCGACGATCATCCGATCGTCCGCAGTGGAATCGTTGGCCTGCTGAGTTCGGCGGATGACATCGAAGTCGTCGGCGAAGCCAGCGACGGCACCGAGGCGGTCGCCCTGGCCACCCAGCTCTCCCCCGACGTTGTGCTCATGGATTTGCGCATGCCCGGCCTCGGAGGCGCCGAGGCCACCGCGCAGCTCGTGGCTGCGCGCCCCGACGTGCGCGTGCTCATTCTGACGACCTACGAGTCCGACGAAAACATTCTGACCGCGATTGAGGCAGGCGCAAGCGGCTACCTGCTGAAGGCTGCACCCCAAGAGGAGATTCTGGCGGGGCTGCGTTCGGTGGCTCGAGGCGAGGTCGCCCTGGCGCCGTCAATTGCGGCGCTGCTCGTGAACCGCATGCGTGAACCTGCGAAGGTGACGCTGAGCGATCGCGAAACTCAAGTGCTGGCTCTCGTTGCAGCGGGCAATAGCAACCGAAAGATTGCCGCCGCCCTATTCGTGAGCGAAGCAACGGTGAAGACGCACCTCATCCACGTGTTCGAAAAGCTCGACGTGAAAGACCGCACTCGTGCGGTGACGAAGGCGATGGAGCTGGGGCTGCTGCCCCGCACCACCTAGGCTGACTGACGACGTGGCCGGTTAGCGACGTGGCCGGTTGGCGACGCTGGATCAGCGGCGACGCTAGGCCAGCTCGACGCCGACAGCTACAGGCTCGGGCTGCAAGTGGATGCCATACCGGCTGAGCACGCACGCCCCGATATAACGCGCGAGTTCGGCAATCTCGGCGGCGTCGGCTCCCGTGCGGTTGACGATTGCCAGGCTGTGCTTGGTGGAGACGGCAGCGCGCGATCCGGGAAGGCGGAAGCCTTTGTTCACTCCCGAATTCTCGATGAGCCAGGCAGCGCTGAGCTTCACCAGTCGAGGCTTGGGCGGTGGTGGCGGTGCGGGAGTTTCGCCGAGTGGAACCACAACGTCGGCAACGGGCTCATCGTCGACGACCCAGCGTGGGGCATCCGCGGGAAGGGCTCGGGCGATGTGTTCGGGCACGATTGGGTTGGTGAAGAACGAGCCGCAACTGGCCGAGTCGGGTTCGTTGGGGTCGAGAACCATTGCTTTGGATGCCCGCAGCGCGAGTACGGTGTCGCGCACCTGCTGCACGGGTACGCCGTCTCCGATGTTCACACCCAGCGCGGTCGCGAGTTGCTGGTACTGCACGGTGCTCTCGGGCGAGGCGGTGAGCGTGAAATAGACGGCGAGAACAACGCCGGCGCGACCCTCTTTGATCACTGAGTTGCGGTAGCCCAGTTCGAGTTCGGCGGTCGTTAGGTGCACGAATTCGCTGTTGTCGTAGTCGAGAAAGTCGATGCCGTCGAGCACGCTGGCGACTTCTTGCCCGTACGCTCCGATGTTCTGGATGGGGGCTGCGCCCACTGAACCGGGGATGCCGCTGAGAGCTTCGAGCCCGGCCCAGCCGCGTGAGACAAGCTTTGCGACGAGTCCATCCCACGATTCGCCAGCTTGCACACGCAGGCTGAGGGTGGTGTCGGTTTGGGAGACGAGTTGGATGCCGCGGGTCGCGATGTGGATGACGGTGCCGTCGAATCCTTCATCGCTGATGACCATGTTGGAGCCGCCCCCAATGAGCAGCCATTCGTCGCCTCGTTGCCACACGTCTCGCATGGTTACGATCAGTTCTTGTTCGGTGGCGGGGCGCAGCAGCGTGTGTGCTGGCCCGCCTACCCGAATGGTGGTGAGGTCGGCGAGCAGCGCGTCATGTTGCGGCGCTGTGCTTTCGCTGGGGGCGGTGTCGGTCATTTGTTGAGTTTGACCCTCACTTGTGACTTGCCGAGCACGGTCTGGTTCGCGGCGCTGACCGTGAGGTCGATACGCGTCACGTCGTCTTCGATCGCGCCAACTTTGGCGCTGACGCTGACGGTGATTCCGCCGTTGCCGTCGACGACGACGGGGCGCGTGAAGCGCACGCCGTATTCGACGACTTCGCCGCGGCCATCCATCCAGTCAATGACGGGCTGAACGGCGAGGCCCATCGTGAGCATGCCGTGGGCGAGTACGCCGGGCAGGCCTACCGACTTGGCGACGTCGTCACGGTAGTGAATGGGGTTGAAGTCTCCGGATGCTCCGGCGTAACGCACGAGGGAGAAGCGGGTGAGGGTGACTTTGCCGGTGATGAGTTCTTGCCCGACGGTGAGGTCGCTCATTCTGTGCCTCTCATGACGAGTACGGAGGTTGCGGTGACGACGTGGTTGCCATCGGCATCGCTGATCGCGGTTTCGGCGGTGATCATGTCGTTGCCACCGAGGGACTTGATGCTCGTGACAGTGAGGATGGCGGTGAGTTCGTCGCCGGCGACGATGGGTCGCGTGTAGCGGAACTTTTGTTCTCCGTGCACGATGCGGGAGAAGTCGATGCCGGTGTCGGGGGCGGCCAGGAGAAGGGCGAGGCCTGCTTCTTGGATGACGACGGCGAAGGTGGGCGGTGCTACGACATCCGCATAGCCTGCTGCTTTCGCTGCTTCAGCGTCGTGGTTGAGGGGGCTTTGGGCGAAGACGGCGCGAGCAAACTCGCGTACTTTTTCGCGCCCGACAAGATACGGGGTGGTGGGCGGGAAGACCCGGCCTTCTAGTTCTGGATTCACTGGCACGGTTACCAGTTTAGGCAGTGTTGAGGGTTCTGCACGTTAAAGAGTGAAGCCCCGGGAGACCGTGAGGTCTGCCGGGGCTTCAGGAATCTTGTGAGGCGTTAGCTCAGTAAGTTTTTACTGGCAGCTGTCGCACTGCAGAAGATCCATTGGGTCGACGGGAATTGCGTATCCGCCAACAGTGTCGTTTTCGTTATCCATTCGATCCTCCTTAAAGTCTTCTCGAAGTTTGCCGACGGTTTGTCGGAGATTTCACTATATATGGGTAATGACACCCATGTCATTACCCCAGATGTAGTGTCTCGGCGTGTCGGCTAACTTTTTTTAAAACTACCCGCAGCCACTGACATTTCTGCGCCAGAGCACACCGGCCGAGCCTTCCGATACCGATGAAAAACTCAACAGCGTAGTGCACAATGGGTCAACCAATCGCGGAAAGGCACCTCATGGATTCGACCAACACCCTTCCCCCCATTGAGCGCTGGTGGCCAGAACTGAGCATCGAAGCCAAGCATTCGCTGAAAGAAGATCTCCACGGCGAGATCAACGACTCGGTACTCCAAGAGATCGCGACGCTGACGAACACCGATGCAGCAAACGCACCCCAACGCCTCGGCGACGACGAGCGGGATTACATCGCGACTCAAACTGAGATCGTTGACTAGGGCACAAGATACCGCTCCGGCAATGTGATGGATTCGTTCACCGCGTCCGCCGCTGCGCCGCAGAGCGAACCCCACCTCCGGCCATGGCAACCCACTGATGCTGGCGCGCTGCTCGACGCCTACCGGTCGACGCCTGATTTAGGCATCCAATTGGGTTCGCCCACTTTGTTCTCAGAAGCGCGTGCTCGAGACTTCATCGCTGCCGATCTCGGACGCGGTAATACGCACCTCAATTGGGCGATCGTGGATGGCGCTTGTGCTGTCGGCAACATGGGGATTTCGAGCATCGACCGACGACACGACACTGCGTGGCTGTACTACTGGCTCGCTGCTTCTGGTCGCGGGAGAGGGTTGGCCACTCGCGCTCTCGCTACGGCCGCCGAGTGGGCTTTCGATGAGGGGTTATTCCGCCTCGAGTTAGGTCACCGAGTCAACAACCCTGCGTCGTGCGTCGTCGCCACTCGAGCAGGCTTCGCCCCAGAGGGCGTCCAACGACTGAAGCTGCGCTACGGCGGTGAGCGCTTCGACGTGGAATTACACGCTCGGTTGCGCACCGACGATGAGGTGCCTGTGCTCTTGTTGCCGCTCACGACATAGTTCACAAGAATCGTGCTCCGCCTGCGGATCGCACGTCTCTAGACTGATGCCATGCTGGCCCCCGACGACCTCGTGTGGCTCGATCTGCCGTTCTTTCGAACTACACTTCCGCGCGTCATCCGCCGCACGATTCGTCGCGCTGTACGACGCGAAGAACTCTGGAACGGCAATGTCGAAGCGCCGCTGCACACTTTCTTCACCGATCGCGAGCACGTAGTGAAATAGGCGATAGCAACCCGCCACGCACTAGGTCAGCTAGGCCTTGCCCTCGACCTCGCGGGTGACGGCAAGGTATTGCTGGTCATACAGCTGAGCGGGGTGGGCTCCCGCAGGGTATTCGCCTGCCCAACGATAGGACAGCGGGTCGTCATAAATCGTGTACCAGCCGCAACTACATACGTAGAGTCCCTGATTCTTGGCGACATTGAACTGTTCGTAGTGTTCCGGCGTTCCTACATCGATGTGGTGCTCTGCGTACACACGTCTGAGCGCTTCGAACCCGGACGTGAGTTGGGGACGTTGCGCGAGCGCATCCACTCCACTCGGGGTAATCACGAGTTCCTGACCGTGCTTCTCGGCGAAACCTTTATCGAGCAGCGCGACGATGCCTTCGCGACATTTACTCTCATCACCCCACCACCCTCTTCCTTCTAACAGCCCGTCTGGTGTGAATCTGACGGGCGCTCGGAGTTGCAGCAGCCACAGCGCCCGCAGGTCTTGGTCTTCCCTGTCGAGATCGTTTCTCAGCCCTTGCAGTTCGGTGCGAGTCGTGGGCTTGAAAGCCGCCGCTTCGGGCGACCTGAGCGCGCGCCATCCGGTGCGCGACGGCGAGAGAATCTTTCCCAAAGGAAGGTGCTGATCCACGAACCGTCCTGTTGGCGTGCCCGGGGATGTTATAAGAAAGCCCTCTGCGATCAGCCTGATTGCGGCACTGTGGTTGCCGGTTCCCAAAGGGGTATCGACGAAAGAAAGGGAGTGCCCCTCGTCATTCTCCCGCAACACCGCGCGATTGATTGAGCACTGCCAGAGCGTCTTCCACTCCAGACTGCTCAGGTCGTCGGTGTTGAGGCGGCTCGAAAGAAAAGGAAACGTCACACTCAATTATTGCTGTGCTAGTGATGCTCATCCAGAGCACGTGCGCCCCCCAAAAGGGCTGGGCTCACCGGCGAGTCAGCGGTTCAGCGCTTCAGAGCTCCAGAGCTCCAGAGCTTCAGAGCTTCAGCCGTTCAACGCCACAGAGCCTGCGCGACTACTCCCCGCGCCAGGTTGCCGGCACGATTGTCCAGATCACTTCGGCGCCGAGTTCGGCATCCGCTTCCCAGTTGTGAGGTTCGCGGCCGGGGAACGTGAGCGAGTCACCCGCGGCGAGGGGAATCTCTCGATCCACGAAACGCGCGGTGACGGCACCTGAGATCACGTGCAGCACTTCTACTTCGCAACTGATTGTGTAGAAGGCATCGCCACCGTTGGCACCGGGCTGCATGTGGGTGCGAATGACTTGAACACGAGATTCGTTGCGCGGCGAGATGAGCCGCTCATCCACTCCTTGGCCGCCGAGATTGATGTGTGGGGCATCCGCTAAAGAAATTTTTACCGCTTCAGGCTCAGCGAAAAGTGACCCGATTTCGAGCGACAGAACTTGGCAGAGCTGCACGAGAGTGGCGACGCTGGGCGAGGTCTCGTCGCGCTCGAGGCGGCTCAAAAAACCCTTAGTTAGCCCCGCAGAAGTGGCGATCTGCTCGAGAGTGAAGCCTTGCGCTTTGCGGGCACTGCGGATGCGCGCTCCGATGGCGAGCGCTTCGGCACTGGGTGAGGGCGACAACGGTCTCATGGCTCTACTCCATCACTGATCAGGGTTGACGACGCGCACCTCGGGGTTTACTGTGAGTTCACGTTTACTGCTGATTATCGAAAGTTTACTATGACGAAACCTATTGTTGGCCCGGTCGATGCAAGTATTGTCCCTCGCTTTGCCGGTATCGCCACATTCGCTCGTCTGCCGCGCATCGAAGATGTTGAACACACCGACATCGCGATCGTCGGAATCCCTTTCGATAGCGGAGTGAGCTACCGCCCCGGCGCCCGCTTCGGCCCGGCCCACGTGCGTGAAGCATCACGACTGCTGCGCCCCTACAACCCCGCGCAAGATGTCTCGCCCTTCGCCGCTCAGCAAGTGTCGGATGCCGGCGACATTGCCGCGAACCCCTTCAGCATCGACGACGCCATCCTCGAAATCGAGGCGGCTGCCCTCGACCTCGCAACCCGCGCTGACCGCATCCTCACGATCGGGGGCGACCACACCATCGCACTGCCCCTCTTGCGTGCCGTCACCAAGAAGCACGGCCCCGTCGCCGTGCTCCACTTCGACGCTCACCTTGACACGTGGGACACCTACTTCGGGGCGCCGGTCACTCACGGCACACCGTTCCGCCGCGCATCCGAAGAAGGTCTCATCGACCTGACCGCGAGCATGCACGTCGGCACCCGCGGCCCGCTCTACAGCGCCGAAGACCTCACCGACGACAGCCGCCTCGGCTTCGCGGTCGTCACGAGCGAGAACATCGAAGAAGACGGAGTAGCCGTCGCGATCGAACGCATCCGCGAGCGCATCGGCGACAAGCCGCTCTACATCTCCATTGACATCGACGTGCTCGACCCAGCCCACGCGCCCGGCACCGGAACCCCCGAAGCCGGCGGACTCACAAGCCGCGAATTGCTGCGCATTCTTCGCGCCCTCGCCGACAAGAACATTGTGGGCGCCGACGTTGTCGAAGTCGCCCCCGCCTACGACCACGCGCAACTCACGGCCGTGGCCGCGAGCCACGTCGCCTACGAACTGCTGAGCGCGATGGCTCCCCGCGATACCAAGAACTCGACCGAACAGCCCGAGAGCTAGAGGAGCACACCATGAGCACGACAACACCGCACGAGGATGACGTGCTCAGCGCAGCATCCGCCATCGTCGATGCCTTTGCAGCCACCGACGGCGACCGCTATTTTCGCGGCTTCGCGCCCGAAGCGACCTTCATCTTTCACACCGAACCCGCTCGCCTGAACGACCGCGCCGAATACGAGCGCCTGTGGGCCAGCTGGGTTGAGGGCGGCTGGAAAGTACTCGAGTGCGAGTCATCGGATGCCGCAGTGCAGTCGTTCCCCGGCGGCGCTGTCTTCAGCCACAACGTTTTCACTCGCGTCGACACCGGCGATGGCGAAGATGCGTACCGCGAGCGCGAAACCATCGTGTTCCGCCTCGACAACGACCAGCTAGTGGCCGTGCACGAGCACTTGTCGCCCGTGCCCGACGACGCCGCCTCTGCCGCGGAATAGCTCACTCACTACCCGATCACTCACCCCAAACCGCACCCTACTGAGGAGACTGCAGCAATGTCGCTCTATTCCCGTCTAAGCAAACACACCCAAGATCAGTCCGATGGCGGCAAGCCCGTCAAGGGCACCTACTCACTGCTGCGTATCGGAATGATCTGGCTCGCAGCCAACCTCGTCGTCACGACGCTGCTCACGGGAACTCTCTTCGTTCCTGGCGTCGACTTCGCGACCGCGTTCCTCATGATCGTGCTGGGAACCCTCGGCGGAGCCATCGTGCTCACCGCCATCGGCGCTATCGGAACTCGCACCGGGCTACCGACCATGGCCATTACTCGCGGCGCGTTCGGAACGCGCGGCAGCCTGCTACCCGTCACCGCCAACGTGATCGTGCTTATGGGTTGGAGCTGGGTTCAGGCGATGCTGGCAGGCGTCACCGTCAACTTCTTGGTGGAGAACGCGACGGGGTACTCGAACCCCATCCTGTTCTCCGTGCTCTGCCAAAGCATCGTCGTGATCCTCGCGATCCTGGGCCACGAAGGCATCTCCAAGATTGAGCCGTGGTTCGCTGTGCTCATCCTCGGCATCATCGCGTGGGTCTTCATTACCGCGTTCACCGCATTCGACCTCAATGACTTCCAGGCCGTCGCCCCCGACGAGAGCCTCGGCTTCACGCCGATCATTGTGCTCGATATCGTGATCGCCACCGCCATCTCGTGGACGGTGCTGTCGGCCGACTTCAACCGTTTCGCTCGCACCACCAAGGCTGGCGTGATCGGCTCGGGCATCGGCTACACCGTCTCGACCGTTGTCGCGATGACGCTTGGTCTCACCGCTTTCGTCTACGTGGTCCTCAAGGGCGACGAAGCGGCCGCGTTCGACCCCACCACGATTGTCGGCGCCTTCGGTGCACCGCTCGCAATCATCATCTTCCTCTCGGTGATGGCCACGAACACGATGGTCGTCTACGGAATGGTGACTTCGGTCGTCAACGCCAAGGTCAACAGCAAGGCGAAATTCTTGCCGACCGCGCTCATCCTGGGTGGCATCTCGATCATCGGCTCAACGTGGCTGCAGTTGCTCAACCAGTTCACCGACTTCCTTGTCGTCATCGGTGCGTTCTTCGTTCCGGTGTTCGCGATCATGATTGTCGATTACTACATCGTGAAGCGCGGCGCCTACACAAAGGACATCCTCGAAGCTCGCGGCGGTCGCTACTGGTACAAGGCCGGCATCAACTGGTTCGCTGTCGCCATCTGGGTCATCGGTGCCGTCATGTCGTACGTCTGGGCTTACGTGTGGCCGCTGCCGATCGGTGCCACGATCCCCGCGTTCGTTCTCACCTTCGTGCTTTATCTTGCAGTCATGCTTCCCGAACGAAAGCGTCACGAAGCCGTTCGCAGCCAGCACCTTGCCGACACTACGGATGCCGATGCTGCGGATGCCGCCGCCAGCACCGTCGCCTAACTCGGCCTAAGCCTCACCAGGAATCAGGTACCCCATGCGCGAATTGAGCCACCCCATCACCAGTGGAATGCAGGTTTACCCCGGTGACCCTGCGGTCTCAATCGAAAGCGCACTCAGCGTGGAGCAGGATGGCGTCGACGTCAGCCTGCTCCACCTGGGATCACACACGGGCACCCACCTCGATGCCCCCTCGCACACCGTCGCAGGTGGCCGCACGACCGCAGCCATCAGTCTCGACGAACTTGTGGGCGATGCGCTTATCGTGCACCTCGCCGAGCAACGCGCTCACGCGAACTATGGCCTCGCCGAGATCACGGAAGCATTGGGCGAGATTCCCGCCGCCGTGCCCGCGATCGTCATCATCAACACCGGTTGGGCGCAGCACTTCGGCTCCGACGAAGCCTTGAACCATCCTTCACTAGCTCCGGATGCCGCGGCCGAGCTCTGGAGTCGTGGCATGCGATTGCTCGCCGTCGACACTCTCAGCCCCGACCCCACTGGCGAAGGCTCCACCGATTTTCCTGTTCACGAAATTGTCTTGGGAGACGACGGCCTGATCGTCGAGAACATCACTGGGCTTGAAGGGCTGCCTGAGCGAGTGCGCATTGGCTTCTTCCCGTTGGCGATCGATGCCGATGGTGCCCCCGTGCGCGCGGTCGTTCTCGACGACTAGCGCCTCAATTGTCAGGCGCGACTGCTTCACTACCCACATGGATGACGCAGCGTTCGACACTGACGGGTATGACACTGACGGCTACGACTCAGACTTCCTAGGCGTAGCTGTTCCGTTCCCTTCGCTTGCGGCTGCGGCTGCGACGGCCGCCGCGCCCGCTGTAGCGAATCGCGAACTCGCGTACACCCACTTCTCGGTGAGCTTGAATCCGTCACGCGGGCTCGCTACCGCAACCGGCGTGAACATCGATGGTGCCCAGCTGGTGAACGTTGGTCGGGGCAATGACTGGCACCTTGATCCGCGCATCCCGGAACACGAACAAACCGGCGAAGCCGTCTACGCCCGCAACGACCTTGATCGCGGGCACCTCGTGCGCCGCCGCGACCCGGTGTGGGGCGATGGGGCAACGGCGGCTCGCGCCAACTACGACACCTTTGCCTTTACAAACGCTGCACCTCAGGCCGCTGGATTCAACCAATCGAAGGAACTGTGGTTGGGGCTCGAAGATCACGTGCTGGAGTACGCGCGAGCGAACCGGAACCGCATCAGCGTCTTCACAGCACCCGTGCTGGGGGACGACGATCCGCTCTATCGGGGCGTCGGCATCCCGCAACTGTTCTGGAAGATCGCGGCGTGGACAACGGCGAGCGACACTGGCCAAGCTGATGACGCTGACGAAGCTACTGACGCCCGTATTGAGCTTCGAGCCGCCGGGTTCCTCCTCGACCAACGACCGCAACTCTCCGACATCGACCTCGATGAGGCCCGTGCCCTGGCTCTCGCCAACGACGCTCCCCCGCCGCTCGGCCCCTTCCGCACCTTCCAAGTTCCCATTGCGGATATCGCCGAGGTCACCGGGCTCGATCTCGGCGCCCTCATCGGCGCGGATGCGCTCACTCCCGTTGAGGCTGCCACCGACGCAGCGCGACCCGAGGCTCGTTGGGTCGAGCTGCTCGAACCCGCTGCGATTCGCCTGTAGCACCGGTTCGGAGCGCCATTTGCTAGTCTGCGACTCTGCCACTGGGGCAGTGCTGCAGTCTCGCTACGGCATCCGAGAGGGTTCGAATGTATTCACCGATTGTGTTCGACTACTGGTTGCCGTCGTACGAACGCGAGCCCGCTTTCGACGCCCTGTACGTGGTGCGGGTCGCTGATTCGCTGCCCACAAACACCGCCGTTACTCTGCTCGATGTTGCAGTGGGGCCGAGCATCGTGAGCCTCGTGACGTCATTTGCCGAGCGTCTTGATTTCACCGACGGGCAACGGATTACGAGCGACCAGCTGCGCTCCGAACTTGACGCCGCCGGCGTCGCGCTCAATGGCACCGATCGACTTTTCTACCTCCCGCGGCATGCCCAAGAGTCGCTGCGCGCCGAGGTCACCCCGGAGTCAACACGTCCGCTGACCGAGGCGGATGCCGCAGCGTTTGAACAGTTCACGGCGGCGATCCCCGAGAACGAGCTCGACGAAGCGTTTGTGGAACTTGATCACTGGCTTGTGTACGGAACCTTCGCGGATGATCGGCTCGTCGCCGCTTCGAGCATGTACCCGTGGCGCGGCTCGCAGCTGGCCGATCTCGGCATCATCACCTTGCCCGAGTACCGAGGTCAGGGATTCGCGACCCAGACCGTGCGCGCCATCAGCGCACGTGCTCTCGCGGACGGCTACGAACCGCAATACCGCTGCCAGCTCGGCAACGATGGGTCGTCGGCGGTGGCGCTCGCTGCTGGCTTCACCCTGTTCGGGCAGTGGGATGTTGTGCCGCTCAATGACTGAGCTGCTCAGCGACTAAGAGACTCGACGGCTGAGACGCTCAACAACTAAGCGTCCGTGCTCGTGCGAAGCAGCAAGGCTACGCGCTAGCGGCCGGAGATGTCTGCGATGGCGTCCGCGAGATCCGGATGCTCGAACGTGAAGCCCGCCTCGGTGAGAGTTCCGGGCACGACCCAGCGGCTCTTGAGGATGAGTTCGGGTTCGGTTCCGAGCACCCCCATGGCAGGCTCGAGCATCCATCGCCAGGCAGGCAAGCCAAACGGTGCACCGACCGCTTTACGCAGGATGCCCATGAGCGTGCGGTTGTCGGAGGGGTGGGGGCTCGCGAGGTTGACGGGCCCGGCAATCGTGTCGGTGTCGCGCAGGAATCGGATCGCGCTGACCACATCGTCGAGGTGAATCCAGCTGAACTTTTGGCGCCCGCCGGTCTTATGACCTTCGGCGCGGCCGCTGCCGGTAGGTGTCGGGCCGATGCCGCGGTAACGGTTGTGGCCGAACCACCAACCGTCGATTTGGGGGCCGCCGAGTCCGATCCGCGCAAGCCGGAGCAACAGGTTTGTGGCCGGGCCATCACCGAGCACGATCGCCATGCGGAGGGCAACGCGGCGCGTGTGCGGCAGGTCGCCTTCGAAGAATTCGTTCTCCCAGTTGCGGGCAACATCCACCGAAAACCCTTTGCCGAGTTCGCCGTTGTCGTCGCTGTTGGGGCGGTCAGTCGAGTGACGGTAGATCGTGGCGGTTGAGGCGTTCATCCAGATGGCGGGCGGGGCGGATGCCGCGGCGACCGCCTCGCGCAGTGCCCGCGTTGTTTCCACTCGCGAGCGCAGGATCTCGTTGCGGTTCTTGTCGTTGTAGCGGCAGTTCACGGATTTGCCGGCGAGGTTCACGACGATCGCCGAGCCATCGATGAGCCGGGCGATAGCTGCGGGGTCGTCCCACGTGACGGCGGCGCTGCGGCCAATAAACCGCACGTCGTAGCCGTCTTCGCGAAAGGCGTCGGCGATCGCTGGCCCGACGAAGCCGCTGGCTCCGGCGATTACCGCGATGGGCTGCGCTGCGCTTGAATGTGTTGCTGGCGCTTCTGTCGCTGGTTGTGCCGCTACCGGTTCCGCTGCCATGACGCCCCCATCAGACTGAAGTTTTCTCAGTCCAGTCTATCGAGCGGATGACGATCACTAGTTGCGCCTCTTGACCCACCTTCCCACTCTGGGTATATTTCCAATATGACTGAAACTTCGTTTTGGATTCTCACCGCCCTCTCCGCCGGAGCGCGCCACGGCTACGCCATCCTGAACGAGGTGGCCGAGCTCAGCGAAGGCGCGATAAAGCTGCGGGTGACGACCCTCTACGCCTCGCTTGAAAGACTCGAACGGCAGTCTCACGTTCGAGTTACCGGTGACGAGATCGTTGAGGGCCGCGCCCGTCGCTACTACGAGATCACCGATGATGGTCGAGCCCAGCTGGAGGCTGAAGCCGAGCGCCTCGCTCAACGCGCGGCCGTTGCCCAGGCGCGGATCGCGGCACAAACCACCCCCGCGCGCCCCGTAGCAGCGCGCCCCGCCTCCACACCAGGGACGGCGTTCTCGCCTATGGCCAATACGGCGGCCCCGGCGTGAACACTCTTCGCCGCAGCCGCTACCAACGACTACTACGGTGGTACCCCGCAGCGTGGCGGCGCGCCAATGGCCAACTGATGCTCGACACTCTCGAGCAGGCGGCGGATGCCCACGAACGCGCCCTGCCATCGCTCAGCGAAGCGTGGTCGATCCGCGCTCACGGTCTCGTTGAACGCGCGACTCCCGCCACCATCGCAGTGATCGCCGGACTAGCCCTCGCCCTCAGCGCGGTCCCCATGGTGGCATTGTGGGCCGGCGGTTTCAATTCATCACCTTGGTTGCTCGCGCTCACGTTAGGCGCCCAGTACAGTGGCGCTCTTGTCGCCTCAATCGCCGCCGGCGCCCTGCTGCTGCGTACCAGCCTCATCCTGGCCGAGCATGCCCTGTATGCGGCAACCGCCGCCGTCCCCGCCTGGACCTTCGGCGCGCTCATGGCAGCGTCCTGGAGCGTCGGGTTCGACGAAGCGGATGCGGGAACTGGCATGTCATGGTTCGGCAGCGCCACCTTACTGTTCGCATGCCTCGCGTGGTTCTTCGGAATCCTCGCGCTCCTGCCCCTCACCTTGGCAGCCTTCCGTCACTTGTCCACGCATTCCGTTCGGTGGGCGCTCGGCATAACGCTCGGAGCCATCGGCGCTCTCGCTGTGGGCATCATGTGCTTGCTACCCGCGGGGTCAATTCTGATTTCCGCCGCGGCGCTCCTCGTAGCAGGCCGTCTCATCCCGTCGACTCCTCGCGCCCCGCGAAGTCACCCGAGCCGCCCGGAGACGCGCAGACCGCTCTCGCCACGCCACCGCCGCCAGCTTGCGGTCGCGGCTGCAGCATCCGCGATCATCGGGCTCGGCTGCGTCGCCTTCGCACTCAGCGGAAGCTTGTGGGGCATCAACACTCTCGACGCGACAGAAGCCATGCGCATCGGGATCCTCGCCGGTTCCCTAGCATCAACAATCACGGTTGCCGCGAGCGCGGTCGCGCTCTTCGCTCGCGTCGGCCCGCCCGTTGTCGCGGCAGCAGCCGCCTTGACCGCCGCCCTCGTGATGGTTGCGCTCAGCTATTCGCTCCGTGACGGCGACCCCAACGGTTGGATGTTGTTAGTACTCTCCGGAATTGCGACAGGGGTTGCCGGTGGGCTTCTCTTCACACCCCTGTTGCCAGCGCGATGGTGGTTGCGTGCGCTACTCGTCGCAGGAATCGGCGCGGCAATCGCCGCGACAGTCGGCATCCTAGGAATCACCATGGCGACGTTCATTTCACCAGTCGTGGCCATCGTGCTCGCCGTGATGATGGCTCGCCGGCCACGCTCAACCCGCGCGACACACGAACTCGCGCCAGTCAACGCTGGTTAGGTCAGGCCGACGCCGCCTGGGACTCAGTTGAGGTCGCGGCGAGCACGAGTTCTCGCGCCAGCTTGATGCTCACCGAGAGGGTGTCGAGCGAGAGTTGCTGCGTGACGAGGGCGCCCTCGTGCAGCACCAAGAGTTGAGTGGCAAGCGTGTCGGGCGCCGAGCATCCTGCCGCCGCTGCGAGCTCGCGGAACAGGTCGATCAGCCACTGCTTTTCTTGCGTGGCGACGACGTGAGCGGGATGAGTCGGGTCGGGCAGTTCGGCGAGGGCGTTGATGAAGGCGCAGCCGCGCGGGTTGTTCTGGTTCCAGGTGCGCTGGGCTTCGAGAGGGGCGAGCACTGCCTCGATCGGAGACGCGGCGGCGGCGATTGTTTCGCGAACCAGCAGCTGCCAGCGCTGTTCACGCTCCTCGAGGTAGGCGACCACAAGCTGATCTTTGGAGCCAAACTGGTTGTAGAGGGTGCGCTTGGTCACACCCGA
Source organism: Salinibacterium amurskyense (assembly GCF_002797685.1). Classification (GTDB taxonomy): domain Bacteria; phylum Actinomycetota; class Actinomycetes; order Actinomycetales; family Microbacteriaceae; genus Rhodoglobus; species Rhodoglobus amurskyensis. The sequence continues at coordinate 129,475 of NZ_PGFH01000002.1, read as the reverse complement.
GTGCTCGGCGATGAGATCGACACCGACCGCCGTAATGCCGCGGCTATAGAAGAGCTCGCCGGCGGCATCCAAGATGCGGCGCCCTGCGGCCGTCATCGGTTTCGTCTCCGACATTCGACACTCCTTTACCGATCGGTGTACTGTAGGGATAGTTCACCGATCAGTATACCCACGAGGAGACACCCATGGACGTTCCCACCACCATGCGCGCCGTACAGCTCACCCAGCACGGAGGGCCCGAGGTTCTGCGCGTGACCGAGGTGGCAACCCCCACTCCCGGCGCTGGCGAAGTACTCGTGAAGGTGAGCGCCGCGGCCCTCAACAACACCGATCTTTGGACTCGCGAAGGCGAGTACGGTCTGCCGGGCCCTCGCGCCGGGTGGCGTGGTCCACTCGACTTCCCGCGCATCCAGGGCGCTGACGTCGCTGGCTATGTCGCCGCCGTGGGCGACGGCGTCGACGTGAGCATCCTCGGTTCGCGCGTCGTGATCGACCCCGCTGTCTACGATGCGGACCAGCCGGATGCCAACATCACCGGGCTCATGGGAAGCGAACGCGATGGCGGCTACGCCGAGTACGTGATCGCACCGGCCGACCGCATCCATGACGTGACCGAGTCGCCCCTCAGCGACGACCAGCTCGCCGCCCTTCCTATCTCGTACGGCACCGCACTCGGCATGATCGAACGCGGCCGGCTGCAGTCAGGCGAAACCGTGCTGGTCTCCGGGGCATCCGGTGGTGTCGGTGTTGCTCTCGTGCAGCTCGCACGCGCTCGCGGTGCTCGCGTGATCGCGATCAGCAGTGGTTCCAAGATTCAGGCGGTTCTGGATGCCGGTGCTGACGTTGCTGTCGACCGCGCGACCGACATCGCCGAGCAGGTGCGCGCGGCCGCCCCCAATGGCATTGATGTCGTTCTCGATGTTGTCGCCGGAGACCTCGTTCACGACGGACTCCCTCTGTTGCGCAAGGCCGGCCGCTGGGTCGTTGCCGGAGCCCTCGGCGGTCACACGATCGGCTTCGATGTGCGCGACCTGTACCTGCACAATCTGCAACTCATCGGCTCCACGATGCACACGCCCGAGCACTTCGAGCTACTCATGGGCATGGCTCGACGGGGCGAGATCACACCTCTCGTCGCCGCGACGTTCCCGCTCGCGCAGGCTGCCGAAGCCCAGGAAGAGCTCGCTCGGCGGGCGCACGTCGGCAAGATTGTTCTGCACCCTTGAGCTGACGCGCAGATCAACTTCGTGTTCCTGCCCCGGCAGACGATCCCGCGTCATTTAGGCTGAACGCAACGGTCTGAGCGACCGAATGCAGTCAAGAGGATTCCGCCCATGACCACCACCCCTGAGTACGTTCCCACCATCGTTTTGTCGAAGGCTTCGGCAGGCGGCGACCACGAGAAGCCGGAGCTCACGGCGCTCATTCATGGGCTCGAAGCATCCATGAAATCGGCCATCGAAGCGACCGGTGCGCGCGTCATCAGCGTTGAAGGCTTTACCGCCGCTGACGTGGATGCTGCGCTCAGCCAGGCAGACGGCGTCGTGCTTCTCGGCGGTGGCGACGTTGACCCCGACGAGTATGGAGCGACCGAGCGTCATCCGAAGCTCTACAACATCGACCGCACCACCGACCGCGTCGACATCGAACTCGTGAACCAGGCCACCGAACGTCGCCTCCCGCTGCTCGCCATCTGCCGCGGGATGCACATCGTGAACGTGGCGCGCGGCGGAACGCTCATCCAGCACCTCGAGCCGAGCGCTGTCGTGCACAGCGGCGGCGGAGTCGACGCGATGGTCGACCACGACGTGACGCTGGAGCCCGCTTCGCAACTCTCGGAGCTGTACGGCGACGGCACGATGACGATTCGTTCCGGCCATCACCAAGCGGTGGATGTCGTGGGCGCCGGCCTCACCGCCACCGGTCGCGCGGCGGACGGCGTGGTCGAAGCGGTGGAAAGCACCGACCCCACTTCTCCTTTGATTGCTGTGCAGTGGCATCCCGAAGACGACAAGGCGAGCGAACGCGACCGCGAACTGCTCTTCGGCTGGCTCACCACGCAGGCGCGTGAATTTCACGCACGCCAGAGCGAAGTAGCCATTTAGCGCTCAGCCGCCAACTCGTCGGGGGAGCCTCGCGCAGATCGCCTATCGCCTATCGCCTATCGCGTATCGCGTATCGCGTATCGCGTATCGCGTATCGCCTCAAAGCTGAAGCATCCTTGCGATTGGATGCGCGGGGTGCAACCCTGAGAGCATGCGCAAACTAGCTCTCGCCCTTCTTGCCGCTGGCGCTGCGCTGACTCTTGCGGGCTGCACCGCGACCGCTGAACCTCAGTTCGCGCCCCCCAGCGGGTCACCGGCCGAATTTCCGGCCTGGGTGGGTGAGGACTTTGCAGACGAATATTCCGACCTCACTCTTGTCAGCGGGGGGATCGCAGAAGCCGGGGATGATCTCATTTACTCCGCACGCGATAACAAAGACAACGTGTGCGTAGTCGTCGTGGTCCCTCCTACCGACGGCGGGAATGGGGGCGATTGGTTCGTCTCTGCCGGCTGCGGACCGACCGCAATCTTCGCAGAGAATGGCGCGAGGGTCTCATACAGCGGCACGGGCGGCCGCAGCGGCGGAGCTCACCTACTCCCACCCGGCTTCGACGAACCTCTCGAAGCCGGATGGTCGCGCGTAAGTCCGCAGCTAGCGATCAGGGACTAACGAACCGCCATTGCGGCGCGAACGCCCTCGTTGACGATTTCGCCGTTGGCGACGTTGAGTCCGCGAGCAAGTGCCGGCGAGGCGGCAGCGGCTGCGTCCCAGCCGTGGTTCGCGATGGCGACCACGAACGGCAACGTGGCGTTGCTGAGCGCGCGGGTCGAGGTGCGAGGAACAGCGCCGGGCATGTTGGCAACGCAGTAGTAGAGCGAGTTGTGAACGGTGAAGGTGGGGTCGTCGTAGGTCGTGGCGTGGGAGCCTTCGAAGCATCCGCCCTGGTCGATCGCGATGTCGACGAGCACGGAACCGGGCTTCATCGATGCCACCATTTCGTCGGTGACGAGCTTGGGAGCTGCGGCGCCGGGGATCAGCACCGAACCGATAACGAGGTCAGCCTCGAGAAGCTGCTCGGCGATTTCGTAGCGCGTTGAAACGCGGGTCTGAACCTCACCATTGAAGCGCACTTCGAGCGCACGAAGACGCGGAAGCGAGATGTCGATGATCGTCACGCTGGCGCCCAGACCGAGAGCGTTCGCTGCGGCGTGCTCACCAGCAACACCGCCACCGATCACGACGACCTTGGCCTTGGGAGTTCCGGCAACTCCACCGAGCAGCTGGCCACTGCCACCCTCGGCCTTGAGCAGAGCGTGGGCGCCAGCGACGATGGAGAGTCGACCAGCGACCTCACTCATCGGGGCAAGAAGAGGAAGCGAACGGTCGTCGCCCTGAACAGTCTCGTAGGCGATCGCGGTGGTTCCCGAAGCAACGAGGGCTTCAGTCAGCGCGCGGTCGGCAGCGAGGTGCAAGTAGGTGAAAAGAACGAGGTCTTTGCGAAAATAGCCGTACTCCGAAGCGATCGGCTCTTTGACCTTCACAACGAGGTCGGCGGATGCCCATACCTCGTCAGCGTCGGCGACGATCTGTGCGCCTGCTGCCGCGTATAGCTCATCCGTGAAGCCGCTGCCAAGACCGGCACCCGACTGAATGGTGACCGCGTGCCCGCCAGCTACCAAGGTGTCGACGCCCGCCGGGGTTATCGCAACACGATTTTCGTTGTTCTTGATTTCAGCAGGCACAGAAATGCGCATCGACTTACCTTTCGCAGCGGAGTGGAGTTGCTCAACCCTGTCAGAAATTCTGTCTTTTGTGGAAAAGTCAGAATTTTGATCGGAAACTAGTGTGCTGGAGCCCAAATCCGTGCCAAAATTGCGCTGAATCTGCTTTCCAACCGAAGGATCTTCGCATGGCTGACGAGCTAGACCCGATCGACACCAAGATTCTCACCCTTCTCTCGCGGGACGCCCGGATGAGCAACGCGGCAATCGCGAGCACCGTCGGCATTGCGGCATCCACCGCTCACACTCGAATCAAGTCACTCTTCGACCGCGGTCTCATCACCGGGTATCACGCCGCGCTCAACCAAGCGAAGCTCGGGCGTGGGCTGCAAGCGATCATCGGAGTCTCGCTGCGCCCAGGTGCCCGCCAGGAGAGCATCCAAGCCTTCACGGAAGAAATCCGTCGGCTGCCCGAAGTGATTCAGTTGTTCTTCGTGGGTGGCGGTGACGACTTTCTCGTGCACATTGCGGTCGAAAACTCCTCAAAGGTTCGGCTATTCGTGGTCGACCACCTGTCGGCCCGCCACAGCGTTGCCTCCACCAATACGAGCATGATCTTTGAATACCACCGCAACGCGGTAGCTACCGACTTTGCCTAGAACATCCTTGCCATTCTGAACACGCCCCTCATAGGCTCGCTAAATGGCAGATAACCTCAACTTCACTGGAACCATCATCAATCCGGAGTGGATGCCGAGCTGGTCGGTGATCGAAATTCCCGACTCAAAAGACTTCTTCGGAACAGGAAAATCCGTCAAGGCGACCGCCGCGGTTGACGGCATCGCCGTGACTTCGGCGCTGATGCCGACCGGCCAAGGGAACCACTTCATCTCCGTGAGCGCGGCACTACGCAAGAAGCTCAAGAAAGATGTCGGCGACGAAGTGCAGGTTCACATCGAGCGCTAGAGGTCCAGGCTAGAAAAGGTCGAAGCGCGGGTTCGCAAGCGGCCAGTCTCGTTCGATCCATGCCGGCACGAATTCGTTGAGTGCCGCTTCGAGCTCGGTGCCGACGTACTCGTCCCGCACCCACCAGGAGATGTCAGCATCCGCTGTCTCGTCCTCGCTGGGGTCGATGTACACACAGCCGATGAGTTCGGTCTCGTCCGCGTCGAAGAGCGCGAAGTTGAACGACTCATTAGTTTCCATCTCGTCGGCATGCCGCTGCAGATCGGCGCGATCTTGCTCGGCAGTCATCGACGCCGGCGGCCAACCCCAGGCCTCGCCATAGATCGACCACAGTCGTTCCCGCGAGCCCATTACGGCATCCATATCGAGCTCGGTATCGGAGGCGCGGATCGGGCGGAGGTGGTGCCCAGTTGACAAAGCGACGTGGGTCGGATGCTGCCAGCCCGCGGGCAACCACGATTCAGTCGATGGTGACATGTCGCTGGGGTCAGTCATTGGGTCCTTCTTCACTGCCGCGCCGTCGCGATTGTGAGTGGCACGATCATATGCCCGCAATCCCTGCAGAGGGCGAAGTCTCGCTCTGGCAGCTACTCGCCACCCCACGCGGCGAGCGCCGTCACGACGCTTTCCACGAGAGCGCTGAAGCTGCGTTCGCGGTCGACGGGCAATTCGAAGGCTCCGCCCGTTTCGAGCGAGACAAAGCCGTGGAGTGCTGAGCGGAGAAAACGGGTGGCATCCACAGCGTCGTCGTCGCGCAGGCTGTAGCCCGCTAAGACAGCGAAGATCACCGCAACGCTCGCGGCTGACACGGCCTCGTCATCCGCGTCATCCGGTGCTGCTGCACGCACCGTCAACGGATACTGCCCGGGATGCCGCAGCGCCCAGTCACGGTAAGCGATCGCGATTCCGCGGATGGCGTCGTCGCGCGAACGCCCCACTGCGGCCTGTTCCATTGCCGCGGTGAGCTCTGCCTTGGCAGCGAGCATGATGCCGCGCCGCAGCCCCTGCACTCCATCGACATGCTTATAGAGGGAAGGGATTTTCACGCCGAAGCTAGTTGCGACCGCGGCCAGGTTGAGGCTCTCGGAGCCGTGCTCGTCCAGGAGCTCGGCAGCCCTCTCGATAACGGCGGCCGAGCTGAGCCCAGCCCTAGGCACGGTGTCCTTCTGGGTTCAGCCCTGACGCATCGCGCCCAGAAGCACCGAACCCTGAAGCACTCAGGAACTCGAGAATGGCCGCGGCAGTCTGCTCAGGCTGTTGCGACTGCGGGTAGTGGCCGGCATCCTCGATCATCACGGTCGTGGCGCTGAGCGCGCAGCTGATCCAGTCCGCCTCCGCGTGCGGGTCAGGAAAGTCGGGATCGTTGGTGCCCATAACCACCAGCGTAGGGGCCGTGATCGATGCCAAGCTCTCCCCCGCTTTCACGTGATCGGTGCGCGTGGTCTCGCTAAACGCACGTGCATAACCAGGCCGGTGGAGCGCCGCGATCACCGCATCCCGATACTCGGCAAAGTCGCGAGGCTTCGTTCCCGCGTAAAGCTTCGGCAGGTAGCCCTTCCACACCGCGGCGGCCCAGGGACGCGCCATGAGGATGCGCATCACGAACTTCAGGAGCGGGTTCGCGGATGCTGGCTCCCGCACGAACGGGCCTACCAGCACGAGACCGGCAACGAGTTCGGGTGTTTCGGCCGCGGCAATCACCGCAGCGCCAGCACCCATCGAGTTGCCCACGACGACGGCCGGGGCATCCAGCTGCCGCAACAGTGCAGAGATGTCGGATGCCGTTGCCTCATCACCATAGGAGTCGAAGCCCACGCTGCTATCGCCCTGGCCGCGGAGGTCGGTGGTGACGACCCGATAGCCGGCAGCCGCGAGCGCGGGAGCCAGAAAGCGGTAGGTGGAGCGCAAGTCGCCCATGCCGGGGACGAGGAGGAGAAGGGGGCCGCTGCCGCGCTCGTCGAAAGCGATCGTGCCGCCCGGCACCGTGAGGTACTGGGTTGCTGCATCGGTTGAGTGTCGGTTCGTCATGTGGCTAAGTTAGTTAGCCAAAAGGCTAGTGTCAATAGCCGACTTGCCCGTGACGTCATTAGATTGCCGCACCTGCCTCACCCGCCGCGGCGGCCCCACCCCGTCGCGCTACCCCGCCGTGAGCACTGTCCAGGTGTCTCCGCCATCGAATGACTCGACGAGTCCGCGCTCGTCAATCAGGGCAATGCGGTCACCCTCTGCCCCAACCGCAAGGGCGAAAGCTGTGCCCTGCACGGTTCCGCGGTCAGACCACGCCTCTGTCTCCGCCGAACGCACCCAGACGATGCCTTCGACATCCACTCCCACGAGCACACCAGGCGCTTGCGGCGCTGTGGCAAGCAAATACAGCAATGGCGCCCCCACTGTCAGCGCGAATGACTGCCCCGCATCATCGCTCAGCGCTAGGCCATCTGGCGTGGTGGCGTACAGACGGTCAACACTGCTCGGATCAGCGACGAGTGAATAGGCTTGGATGCTCGCGCCGGCGCTCCAGGTCGCGCCCCCGTCTGCGCTCACCGACAGCGGTGCGCCATCCGATGACAGCCCGTACAGCCGGCTGGGGTCGTTGGGGTTGACCGTCAGCGCATGAAAATCTGTTTCCGCGGCCAGCGAGATGCTAGCCCAGGACTCCCCCGCATCAGCGCTTGAGAGCAGCCCCAAGTTGGGACCGTCAAAGGCGTTGGAGCTGGGATCCGGATGCCCCGAGACGAAGTATTGGTCGCCCGCCGCCGCGAAGCCCATCGCGTCGAACGACTCTCCGCCGAGCGGACCGCTCAACTCGCCCGTGGCATCCACCCGGTAAACACCCGAATGGCTCGCCACGAGAATGTTCTCGCTGGAGTCGATGCCGAGGCCATGCACGTGCTCGAAAACGCTGAGGGCTGACGGCGTGCTGTCGGCCTCCACAATCGGCGTTACCGCGGTGCACCCGGTCAAGGCAATAGCGGAAATGGTTGTCACGGCTGCGAGCGCACCGCGGTTCATGATGATTTTGTTCTTCACTGTGTTCCTTCTCGTTCGTACTCAAATCGGCGGCTCCCGAAAGGAGCCGTAAAGATCTCGGCTAAGCCGACATCCCGCCGATTAGGTGCGATTGATAGAAAGAGCGTGAAGCGAAGGTGCGGGAGCGCCCAGAATGGCGCCGGTGTTCAGCGAGTGAGAGGCCGGAAGCGGACCCGCAAGTGCACACTGCGAGCGCAATGACGCCGGGGCCACGACGCCCGTCAAGGCCGCAATCGGCGTGCACTCCGCCATCGACATCGACGAATCGGAGTCGCTGGGGCAGGGACAATGTTCGACGCTCGAAGGTTCCGAGTCGTGCGATGCTGCGGAGGATTGGGCGACGGCGTGGCCGGTCACGGCCGGAGCCGCATCCGCCGCAACCGAGTGCATTGCGAGAAGCGCCACCACGGCCAGCAGCGTTGCGATCACCACGAGGGCAGCGCGAAGCGATCGAACAACGTTCGTCGCCTGCTCCATCACGGTCACCGCCCCTGCCTTACTCTCCACTGATCGTAATCGACGACGCGCTCTCGCTAGCTGAGCGCTAACCGAGGGCGGAGACCTGACAGCCGTCAGTCGACAGCCGCTACCAAGAGCGGGCCGTGATTTTCAGCGACGCGCTTCTGTACGCAAGTGATACGTCAGCGCCTGCCGCACACACTCGCGCACCTCGTCGACCGGCACAACATCGCCAACGTTGAACAGCACCGCGCGCTCGCCCTCGTAGGCAAATGTATCGCCGAACTGGGCCCGAAAGTCGCTGACCAAGTTGGTGCTGCAGATGAAGAACATCGCGTAGTCGTGCGTTGACTTCGCGTTCGTCGGAGCGATGCGAATCGTGCTTCCGCTTCGCGTCTGGCTCGTGAGGTACGCCGGCTCGCCCCACTTGAGCGTTTCGGTGATCGCACCAACACCCTCGGTCTCGGATGCCGTGCTGAGAATCAGTTCGCGAAGCGTGAGCAGCTCGGTGCGGATCGCCTCCGGGTAGTCAGCGAAGGTCGCTGCGACCTCGGGCGGCATCATGACTTCTCCTGACCGCGCACCATCTCTGCGATCCACAGCGGCGCGTAGGGCGACGTGCATCCCGGCGAGGTCGGGTAGTCCTTCAACACCTCGAGCCGTTCACCAATCTCGAGTGCCCGCTCCCGAAGCTCCGCGTGCTCGATGCCGATATAGGCGAGCGTGTTGTTCATCTCCCACTGCAGTCGATCCGGGGCATCCTTCATCTCGGTCTCGACCACATCGAGCAAACTAGGCAGATCGAGCCCGTCAGCGTTCTTGCGCACCCGCTCGGCCGTCAGCGCCCAACCGGCACTGCGCACGCTGGCATCCGAGTCAGCCGTCCACGCCACGCGCAACTCTTCGGCATGTGGGCTCTTCTTGACGACATAGTTGATCAACCAGTCGCGCACCTTTGATGCTCGCGCCTGGCGCTCCATGGCATCCAGTTCGTCGCGAGTGAATTCTTTGGGCTTGCAGATCAGCAGGGCTACGAGTTGCGCGGGAGTCTCGTCCGTCGCCCACAATTCAACGGCGAGTGGATGCTGCGTCTTGAGCCGCTTGGCAATGGCCCGCAGCTTGCTCAGGTTCACCCCGTGGTCGTCGCCATGCCGTTCGTTCACGGCGCGAACCTTGGGGTCCGCGAGCGCGGCCAATTCAGCTATTACCTCTACTGCCGCAGCGCTCATCACCCCTCCGACGCTACTCCCCCACAGCGCCGCGGGCGAGCGATTGCATCTCTGAAAAACGTATCCGCTCAGTTAGTTGCTTAAGGTAAGCAATATAGTTACCCTCGCTAAGTACTTAAAGGAGATGAGACTTGCTAGATAAAACGGATGCCACGGCCATCCTCACCGGAATGGTGACGATCAGCCGCACCTTCCGCAAGGCCGCCCAGCGCAGCCGCGAGCGCAGTCTCGCCGGCACCAAGTACGGCTTTCTGCGCCATCTCTTGGAGGGCGATGCGCGCCTCGGCGAACTCGCCCACCAGCTCGTTGTCTCCGCCCCCGTTGCCTCGCGCGCTGTCGAAGCGCTCGAAGCCGAGGCTCTCGTTGAACGCCGCACCGACCCTCTCGACGCCCGCGCGGTGCTCATCTCCATCACCGAGCAGGGACGCGCAGCGCTTGCCGAGGGCGACAGCCGCATCATCCACAAATTTGCTGCAGCTCTTGACGACTGGACCCCCGAGGAAGCCGAACGCGCCGTAGCCCTGCTCACGGTGCTGAATGAGCGACTGGCTGAGGTTCTTCAGCCCTCCGAGACTCCGGCCGACGCCGAATCGGGCACCGCGCCTACCACCGCGCCTGCCACTACTGCCCTCACTGACACCCGCACTACCGACGAAGACGAGATCTCTGAATGACCGCTCCCGCCCGCGCTACCACGCCATCCCCCGATCACTCCGGTGCCCCTGTGACCTACACGCACCGCGAAATTTTGCAGGTGATGACCGGCCTTCTCGCCGCGCTCTTCACCGCCATGATCTCCACCACAATCGTGTCGACCGCGCTGCCGACGATCATCGCCGAGCTCGATGGAACCCAGCGCCAGTACACCTGGGTCATCACGTCGAGCCTGCTGGCGATGACGATCACCACGCCCATCTGGGGCAAGCTCTCTGACCTCTACGACAAGAAGCTACTGACCCAGCTCTCGATCATCTTCTTCCTCGTCGGCTCGATCGCCGCAGGCTTCGCGGGTTCGATCGGCGTTCTCATGATCGCCCGCGCCCTTCAAGGAATCGCGATGGGTGGCCTCACGGCCCTCGTGCAGTCGATCATGGGCTCGATCATCGCTCCCCGTGAGCGCGGACGCTACGCCGGCTACATGGGTGCCGTTATGGCCGTGGCCACCGTCTCCGGCCCGCTGCTGGGTGGCGTCATCACCGACTCGCTCGGATGGCGTTGGTGCTTCTTCGTCAGCCTTCCGCTGGCCGTAATCGCCCTCATCGTTCTCCAGCTGAAGCTGCACCTGCCCGCGACCGTGCGCCGCCAGACGCGCCTCGACTACCTGGGCGCACTGCTCGTCTCGATCACTGCCGCCCTGCCCATGCTCTGGGTAACCTTCGCGGGCAACGACTACGACTGGATCTCGTGGCAGTCGGGCGTCTTCCTCGCCGCTTTCCTCGTGGTCGGCCTCTTCGCCGTGATCGTCGAACTGCGCGCGCCCACCCCCATGATTCCGCTGCGCTTGCTCGGCAACTCGACCACCATCTGGATGATCGTGGCCAGCGTCGGCATCGGTGTCGGCATGTTCGGCTCGGGCATCTTACTCACCCAGTACTTCCAACTCGGCACGGGAGCGAGCCCCACGCAGGCTGGCCTGATGACCATCCCGATGATCATCTCGCAGCTGCTCTCCGCCACCATCGGTGGTCTCATCGTCAGCCGCATCGGTCGCTGGAAGCCCGTCATGCTCGTCGGTAGCGTCTTGCTGCTCGCCGGCCTCACGGGCCTCGGCACGATCACCCACGACACCGCCTACTGGACCGTCGCGATCTACATGGTGCTCATGGGCGTCGGCATCGGTGCCCTCGTGCAGAACGTCGTGCTCGCCGTCCAGAACACCGTTGACGTGAAGGATGTCGGATCAGCCTCGGCTGCAATCGCCTTCTTCCGCTCGCTCGGCGGCGCCGTCGGCGTCACCGTTCTTGGTGCGGTGCTCACCAATCACGTCAGCACGAACATCGTGGACGACCTTGCCGAGATCGGTGTCGACCCCAGCGCCCTCTCGAACGGCTCCGGCGAAACCAGCCTCGATATCACCGGACTACCCGAAGCCATTCAGACCGCGTTCCACCACGCCTACGCGGATGCCTTTGGTTCCGTCTTCATGATCGCCGCGCTCGTGACCGCCACGGCCGTCATCGCGATTGCGGTAGCTCGCGGCTCGGTGCTGCGCACCACGATCGGCATGGCGCCGCCCGCCGGAGTGACGACCGACAAGGCTGACGACGCTGACAAGCCCGGCAAGACTGACACGGCCGACACGGCCACCGACGAACCCGCCGACGAGAATAAGGACTAAGCGAGCTCGCGGATGGCAGCGACGAACTCGTCAATGTCGGTGGCCTGGTGCGCGAACGACACCACGATGCGCACGACGCCGGCCTCCCAGCGGTTGGCGTAGAAACCGAAACCGCGCTCGTGGAGAGCATCGGTCAATTCGTCAGAGAAGATCGCGAAGATGATGTTGCTGCCGGGTTCGCTCGTGACGGTCACGCCCGCGACATCCGCGATTCCGGCACGCAACCGTGCAGCCATAGCGTTGGCCTGACGCGCGTTGTCGAACCAGAGATCATCGGTCAAATAGGCATCAAGCTGGGCGGCCTGAAAACGCATCTTCGAGGTGAGCTGCCCGCCGCGCTTGTGGCGGAACGACAATTCGGTGGCCAAAGTCGGGTCAAAGCAGACGATCGCATCCGCTGTGAGCGCACCATTCTTGGTGGCACCGAACGAGAGCATGTCGACGCCCAATTTCCAGGTCATCTCGGCCGGGCTCACATCGAGGGCGACGATAGCATTCGCAAAGCGGGCGCCATCCATGTGGATGCGCAGGCCGGCCTCGCGCGCAATGCTCGTCAGAACGCGCAATTCGTCGATCGTGTAAACGCTGCCCGTCTCGGTGACCTGAGTGATGCTGAGCACGGAGGCCTGAACGCTGTGCACGTCACCCACCCCCACCTTCACAGCTGCGCGTAGTTCATCGGGGTCAATTTTGGAATGCTCGCCGCCGAGCAACACGATCTTCGAGCCGTCAGTAAAGAACTCGGGAGCGCCGGCCTCATCGTTCTGGATGTGGCTGTCGCGGTGAGCAAGGATGCTGCCCCACGGGCGCGTCAGAGCCGCAAGCCCGATACCGTTCGCTGCGGAGCCCGTGCCCACCGCAAAGACGTCGAGCTCGCACTCGAACGCGGCCGCCATCTTGGCGCGCATCTGAGCCGTGAGCGCATCGTTTCCGTAGGGGGCCGCAGGGCCGGCGGATGCCGCGACAACGGCATCCAGAATCTGCGGTGAAGCACCAGCAGCGTTGTCACTCAAGTAGCCACGCAGAATGGAGTCGGTGGGGGTCATGGCAGCTTTCTGAAACGAGAAAATAGGAAATGCCAATCGGATGCGCCTCGGGCCCTAGGCCTCGAGCGCTACTAGACCGAATCGCCACCGCAGAAAGCGATCCAGTCGAGTGTTCGGCAACGATCAGCACTGCTCCGAGCCACTCTTAGTCGATGATAACTCCCGGCGAGCGGCGCCGGATAGACGTGATGGCACCTCACTGCCTCCGTGCAGGTTAATTGCGCTCTACGCAACGACACGACGCCCTTTCTAGGGCTATGGTTCACCACCTGCGGCGCGGTACCCTTAAAACATGAGCATTCTTGCAGCGGTCAGCAACGGCGGACCCGAAGCATCAGCAGCATTCGCAGTCATCTTCATGATGGTCTTTTGGGTCGCCTACATCGGCTTCTTCGTAGTCCTCGGGCTGACTTCGCTCGCTGTCTCAGTGCTGGCTCTCGTTTCCCTGTATCGCAACCGCGACAAGCTGCGGGCGATTGAACTTGCCGTGTGGGTGGGCATCTCGCTGGTCGTCACCATCGTTGGCCCGCTCTGCTGGTTCATCATTGGTCGCCGAAAGATGCTCGACGACGTGCGCGCACACGAGCAGCCAACGCCCGCCTGAGCAACGAATGTTACGAACATTGAAAATGCTCTAATGAAGGCTCGACAGATCAGCTCGTGAGGAGTTGAATCTAAGGAGAGCACAACCGCACCGCCGTGGAATTTATCCCCGCAGTGTCTGAGGTCTTCAATAGTGTGAACTCGAAGGAGTAGAAAACTATGACGATTGCCGCGCCCCGGCCGACCGAAGGTTCAGCAGACCGTGCACGCCCCACCGTCGCTTGGACGACCATCCAAGCAGGCCTTTGGGTGGGCAACGCCGCCGGCGAATTCGCCGGCATGATCGAGCGCAGCGCCGCCGGGGAGTTCTTCATTACCGACCACCGCGCTCGCCCATTGGGAACGTGCGCCACTCTTGACGAGGCCAAAGCGCGCCACCAGCGGCAGTTCCAACTGAGTCAGCCCAGCACCAAGCCCAAGATTTAGGGCTCGCCCTGCCATGGTCGTCACCGGCCATGGCATCCGCAGATCGGCCAACTAGAATCGCCGCATGAGCAGATTCAATGACGCGTCCTTTGTGGGCATTCCAGCGCTGAATCTGCCGACCAACTCTGTCATCGGAGCCCGATAATGGGCGCCGGGCACGACCACGGAGCGGGCACCAACAACCGCACGCGACTACTGATCGCCTTTATCATCACGGTGGGCGTCGTCATCGCCCAGGCTATCGGCGCCATCGTCACCGGCAGCCTTGCGCTACTCGTCGACACCGCGCACATGCTCACCGACTCTGCGGGCCTCTTCATGGCGCTGATCGCAGCCGGCCTCATGCAGCGCCCCGCCACCAACAAGCATTCGTGGGGCCTCAAGCGCACCGAGGTTCTCAGCGCAATGGCGCAGTCGAGCCTGCTGTTTGCCGTCGGCATCTATGCCCTCATCGAAGGTGTACGCCGCCTCTTCGATCCCCCCGAGATTCAAGCCAGCAGCCTCGTGATCTTCGGAATCATCGGCCTGCTCGCCAACCTTGCCGCCATGATCGTGCTCACGAGCGGGCGCAACTCGAACCTCAACATGAAGGCCGCGTTTCTCGAAGTCGTCAACGATGCGCTGGGCTCGGTGGGTGTCATCCTCAGCGCCATCGTGATCGCGCTCTTCGGCTGGTATCAGGCGGATGCCGTGGTCGGCATCCTGATTGCCCTACTGATCGTGCCCCGCACCATCATCCTGCTCAAGGCCAGCCTGGGCGTGCTCTTGGAGTCCACGCCCAAGGGCATCGACCCCGAAGCAGTGCGCGCCCACATCATGGAAATGGATCACGTCACCGACGTGCATGACCTGCACATCACCCGCATCTCATCCGATCTGCCCGTGCTCACCGCGCACGTCATCGTCGATGACTCGTGCTTTCGTGACGGTCACGCCGCCGAAATGCTGCCCGCTCTACAAAAGTGCGTTGCCGAACACTTCGAGCTCAGCATCGAGCACTCCACGTTCCAGATCGAGCCCGAGAGCAACATCGGCGAAGAGCACGTTCACCACCACTAAGCGATGCGTGGAGGGGTCAACGGGGCTACGCCGTGCGGTCAGTCACAATCGTGGCGATGAGATCGGCCTGCGCCAGCGAACGCGCACGAACCGTGGGCAAGTGCTTCTGAAGTGATGTGGCGACCTCGGTGCGTGCTTCGGCGAGCTGTTCGAAACGCTTCACCAGCGCACCCAACTCAGCTTCGCTGTGGGGCATCGCCCACTCTTCGGCGTCGAACATTTCGAGCACTTCTTGGTACTTGTGGCTCCACCCGATTACGAGAGTGGGTACCGCCATTGCCAGAGCTGAAACCATGGCGTGGAAGCGGCTCGCAACAAAGAGATCGCATTCGCCGATGATGTAGCGAAGCTGCTGCGAAGGCAACTCTTTATCGATGAAGAGAAGGTTCTCGTTGGCGCCTACGCGTTCGAAAACTTCACGACACAGCGGCAAGTCGTTGTTGTGGGTCTTCGTGGAACCCTCGCGGGCGCTGTGTGGCAGGAGAACAACCTTGCGGCCAGACTCCAGCAAGTGCTTGACGAAGTCGGCTGTCTGCCCGATGTAGTCACCATCGCGAGCATCGACCTTCTTCTGCAGGACAACACTCGGCGACAAGCCAACGACGGTGCCCGACTCGAAGAACGACATGTCGAACTGCTTCGAAACCTCGTCACGCTCAGTGCCGTCGAGTTCCAACGAGAAAGCGTAATCGGCGCCCGCGAAGAGATTCGTGAGACCGAGACCCTCAGCGAACTCGTGCGTCTTAGCTCCGCGCGTGACAATCGTGTGCACCTTGGGCAAGAAGAAGCGTGCTGCCCGACGGTTGACCGGATTCGTGAACGGGCCGATAGCCTGCGCGCACTTGAACACGGGAGTCTTGACGAACATCGCCGGAAGAATGGATGCCACGTTGTAGAGCAAAAATTTCTCACGGCCATCGGTGAAGGTGATGCCACCCTGATCGAGAAGAACCTGCGACTTCGCCAAGGCGCCAATCGCCTTCGAGCGTTGGCGGAGCAACGGGCGAAGGGGCGGAAGGATGCGGTACAGCAGTGCCAGCGAGTTGATCGTCACGCCGAGCTGACGCGGCTGGGCCGCCACAATCTCGAGGTTCTCGTACACGTTCTGGGCGCGATCCTCTTCGGGATACATGCTGAGAAGAGTGAAACTAACACCGGGCACGCGCGGGCTCAGCGTTTGAATCGCACTTTCGAGCATCGCCGAAGCGCCTTTGTTGCCCGCGAGAGCGGAGCCAATGATGGTGATGTGGGGAGCGGTCATTTGTTCGACTGGCCCTTCAGTTTCATTGCCGTGTAGCCAGGACCAAACTCGATTCGCTTGGTGCGCTCCATCGAGTCTTCGAGCAAGATGCGATTGATCCGCATGAGGTCAGCGAGCAGGCCGAGCGCAAAGCTCAGCAGTCCGCCCACGAGTAGCGCTGCACCCAGAATGAGCGACTGAATGTGGTCGCCCGATGTGCCCGAGAGCCACAGGATCAAGTAGCGAACGAATGGAATCAGCGACGCGACCGTAAGCCCCGTGCCCAGCGGCAAGAAGAACGCCAGCGGGCGGAACATGAGATAGCTGCGGATGATCGCTCGAGCGGACTCTCCCACGTGTTGCCACATGGAGGAGAACAGTCGTGACTCGCGAGTCTTGGCATTCGTCTCGACGGGAACGCTCGCGAGACGCATGCGCTTGTGACCGGCCTGGATAATCGTTTCCATGCAGTAGCTGAACTCGGTAACGACATTGAGTCGCAACAGCGACTCACGCGAGTACGCTCGGAATCCGCTCGCTGCATCCGGAACGTCAGTGCCGGCGGCCATGTTGACAACGCGGCTACCGAAACGCTGAAGCAAACGCTTGAACGGCGAGAAGTGCGCAATGGTGGCCGTTTGGCGGTCACCGATCGCGATATCGGCAGAACCATTCATCAGCGGTGCGATGAGGTCGGGGATGCGATCTTGAGGGTACTGATTGTCACCATCAGTGTTGACGACGATGTCGGCACCCTGCGCAAGCGCGTAGCTCACCCCATCAGAGAAGGAACGAGCGAGCCCGCGGTTGCCCGAGTGGCGCACGAAGTGGGTGACGCCGTGCGCTTTCGCGACCTCAATAGTGCGGTCGGTCGAACCGTCGTCGATCACGAGGATGTGCAGTTCATCTACACCGGGGATCTCGCGAGGGATCGACTCGAGCACCATCGGAAGAGTCGTCTCTTCATTCAAGCAAGGAATTTGAACAAAAACTTTCACGAGAAAATCAGCTCCAGAAACGAAAAGGTTGCGGTGCAAACCTTAAATTGCGGTGGCGAACAAACAAAGTTGATGGGGGCACGTTAAGCACCCTGACTGAGCTTAGGCGGTTGGCGCTTGAGCCACAGAGTCAGCATTCCATAAAACAACGCAACAACGGCATCCGCAACAGTGCTGAGCAGTCGAGACAAGAGTGAGAGGATCACGGCCTGGGCCGGAGTCATGTATTGCAGGGCGAAGACGAAAATGACTGCTTCGCGCACACCCAGCCCGCTCGGAACGAATACCGCGAGAATGCCGATCGCGCCGGCAAGCACATAGGTTGCTGCCAAGGGAAGCCACGCGCTTGGCTCCACATTGAGGAAAGACAACGCCACGACGACGAAGCCCACGCCGTTAATGATGCGCGGGGCCACGAACGCAACAAGGTAGCCACTGACCGCTTTCGGCGGTAAGAAGTACTCTCGCGGAAGCTCCTGCTTGAGGATCCGCTTTGCTCCGAAGTTGAGCACCGGGTGGAAGAGCCGGCGATCGAGAACCATGAGCAGTGGAACGAGCGCCAGAATCGGCAGCAACACCGTGACGGGGTTGTCTTGGAAGATGACGAGGCCAACACTCACGAGCAAAATCGCGGCGCTGGGCACGATCGACGACACCTGAAGGAACACGTTCTCGTAGATAAACGAGATCACCATGATGCTGCGGCTAATGCCACGCTTCTTGCCCCAGATCACCTTGTTGAGCAACGAGCCGACTTGGCCGGGAACGTACTTGAGAAGCCAGGATGCGGAGTGCACCGCCATTGCTTCGCGCGGCGTGACCGTGGTCGCCGGACTGAGGCGATTGACGATGGCGCCCCACAGCAAACCAGAGACAGGAACCGCCACGGCAAAGAGAACCACCGCAAGAACCATGAGCCAGTTGAACTGCAGATTTTGCGCCTGAACCTCGGTCCAGTTGTCGGCGAGTGCTCGCCAGAATAGAACGGCCACCAAGGACAGCACCACGACGGTGAGTACCCAGCGCAGCAGGCGCTTACGCACGCCCGAGGAGGATGGCGAGGTCATCGCAACTGGTTGTACGAGCGGAACGTATCAAGTTCCTTCTTTTGCGAGTACGGCACCAGGCCATCCGGGTTGGCGTATCCCACAGCGATCAACATGATCACACGGTCGGTCACATCGAGACCAAGGGTCTTCTGCATCTTCGCTTCGAGCGGCTCGAAGTCTGGCCAGTTGATAACGCTGGAGCTGAGGCCCAGAGTCTCGAGGCCGTACATGAACGACATTGCCGCCAACGACGAATCAATGTAGATCGCGTGGCGGTCACGGGGGCTGAAGTAGCTCTCGAGCTTGCCGACAACAACGATGATGGTCGGGATGTTCTGGGCGTAGCCAGCAGCACCAAACGGCAGCCCCGCAACGGTCTTGACCATCTCCGGGTCATCGAAAACGCGGAACTCGTAGGGCAGACGATTGCAAGCAGTCGGCGCTTGACGACCAATGATGAGGGCCTTGTCGACCAGCTCGCGCGGTACAGCCTTCTGCTCGAACCAACGCACAGAACGACGCTGCATCGACAGCTCATGAAGCTGCTCGTAGCTGATGTCCGAGAGGTTCTTCTTTGCGTACGGCACCTTGTCCATCGTGGCGGGCGCGTAGGTGAGTTCGGAGAAACGCTTGCGTGCAGCATCCACGACAGGATCGGAGCTGGTGCTCACGCGGAAGTACTCGGTGAGCACGTTGTGGGCCCATTCGACTTCGCTAGTTTCGAGCGAGTTGGGGTCAGTAGAGCATTGGCGGGCGGCCAGCTCGTAGAACTCCACCGTCTCGGTGATGTAGTCGCGTGCGAAAACGTCGCGACGCGGCATCATGATGATGCCCTTTTCTAGACGGTGGATGTTGCGACGAAGCTCCACCCGTGAGGTGCGGTCTTGGTTCTTGTTGCGGTAGTAGTTGCGTCGCCCACGGAGCACTCCCGCTTGCTCACGGTTGAACGCCAGAAACGCGAACATGAAGAAGAAGTGCGCCAGGATTCGACTCGAGCCAAATGTCTCAAGGAATACGCGGTTGACGAGTTCGTAGGTCTTTCGAATCCACGTGATCGCCAACAGATTTGTCGCGATAGTTTTGAGCTTCTTGAGCAAGTTCTCTCCGCACTTCAGAACGTAAAAAGGCGTCGTGCCCGCTCAGCTGAGAGCAGGCGCGTCAACGCCGTAGTAACTATATCTGCTATGCCTCGTTAGCGACTGACGATGGCTTGGCGTGAGAAACCGCGGATGAGCGCCGCCACTGCCCCACGCCGAGCGCGATAAGCACATAGAACAAGGCGACCGGAACGAGCTGGATCCACATTCTGTTGAGCGAGTCGCCGTCGCCGACCCGGTAGGCCGCATCCCTCAAGTACGCCAGCAAAAAACCAAGCGGAACGAAACTGGTGAGCGGAAAGCGGAGATTCACGCTGTGTGGCACCGCAACGAACGAAGCGACGACCAGAAGCACTACGAGCAAAATTAGAGAGACTCCCCACGAACCCGCGCCCATCACGACGTTCTGGAACGTCGCGGAAAGACTCTCACGAAGAATCAAGGGTTCCCGAAGTGCCAGCACGATCAGCGCCACCCACAAGAGAACCTCGGCGAGAAGCAACAACACACGGCCGCGCTTCATCAGAAGGTTCCACCGAAGCAGCGGGATCGCCGCGAGCATCAGCACGCCGAAAGCCAACAACCCCCACACCGAGAATTCAACCGCCAACCCGTCGGCACGATACACAGCCGCCATAAACATCTGCCAGGCGATCGTCGCAGCACCCAGAACTGCAAGGAGGATCGACTTGTGGAGCAGGCTCACCGAGCGGTCAACGATCACCGGCAGAAGCACCAAGAACACCAAAATCGGTGACTCAGCGCGAACAAAAACAACCGCACCGATCGACAACGCCATCGCAGTGATGAGGGCCGGCTTGCTGACAGATTCAGTGGAGACGAGCATCCAGCCACCACCGACAATGACGAGCATCAGCAACGCAAAGAGAAGGTGCCCGTTGAGATAAAACGCATGAAAAACGAAACGGTTCATCGAGACGAGAAAGAGCGCTCCCCCGACGATGAGCAACAAGAGCGCACGCTTGTTGAGTCGCGTCGCCAACGACTCCCACAACATCCACGACAGCAAAGCCAACACCAGCACTGAGATCAACGGCGTGATCGACTGCACGTAGTACTCGCCGCCAAGGTTGGCCGCGGCGTGCAGCTCGGGAACACCAATGAGTCGTTTGGGCAGCAGGCCGCTCGTCGCAATAGTGATGCTGTTGTTCGCGATGAGTGAGCCGTTCAGGAGGTACTGCAGGCTGTCGTAGGACCAGGCAACTTGAGGCAAGGCGCGAAACAGTGCAACCGCGGCAACGACGCCGGCGACGATGATTCCCGCCCACAGCGGTCGCACCGGCAGCACTGCTCCACGGAATCGACGCCACGACCAGAGCGCGCTGGGAATCGCAGCGGTGAGGATCATCGTGAGCAACGGAGTGGTCGTGATCGGGGTCAGCACTTGGAGAGCACCGATGCAGAGGTACAGAGCTAGCCCGGCTACCGCGCCAAGGACGGGAACCCCTAGCCCACGCGCGCCAGCGACCTGGATGAGGGCAGAACCACCCAACACCATCGACAGCAGAAAGACGACTTCGAGAATCATTCGCTCAGCCCACCGTTCGGCAACAAGCAGCTATCGACGAAAACCAAAGCGTGATCTGTCTCGTCCATCAGATGACCGATGACGAGCTCGGAAGGGCCATCGTGGGAGCACTCGCCACGAATGTAGTGCCAATTCTCTTCACTGTGCCCGTGGCCAGACGCTAGCCCTGTAGTTGTCGCGTAGACCGCTGGGCTAGCGAGCAATTCGTCGAGGCTCGTGACGTCGGCTAGCGATTCAGAGGCAAGAGAGAAAGAGTCAGCCCTGCCGTAACCCATCACAACAAATTGCAGCAGAGGGAAGATTTCAGCGTCGTCCGCAGAGAGCTGGATAACGGCATCCGGCTGGTGCTCGGAGAGAGCCCAGTATGGTCCGTAAATGTTCTTGACCGCGGTATCTTGGCTCACAATCTCGACGATGTTAGAGCTGATATTGCGGTTCACCGCCTGATAGTTCTGCGGAGCGACGGAGTCGATCGATTGAAACTGCACGACGTTCGCAAGGATCGCAATCGCGAGCACGCCGACCAGCGTCATCCGTGCAGTACCCATCACCGGTTCAGTATATAGAGCGCATATCCGAGGGTTAGACCGCGCGCTGCCCGGGGATCGCCGCGAGCAGCTCGCGCGTGTACTCGTGCTGCGGGTTCGACATCACGTCGCCGGCGGTGCCCGCTTCGAGCACCTTTCCGAAGCGCATCACGGCAATGTGGTCAGAGATCTGGCGGATCACCCCGAGGTCATGCGAGATAAAGAGGTAGCTGAGCCCGAACTGAACCTGAAGGTCGACCAACAGTTGCAGAATTTGCTCTTGCACCGAGACATCCAGAGCGGAGACTGGCTCGTCGAGCACGATCAACTCGGGCCCGATGGCGAGTGAACGTGCGATGGCGACGCGCTGGCGCTGACCGCCCGACAACTCGGTAGGGCGCCGCTGGGCAAGCGAGGGGCTGAGGCTCACGTGCTCGAGCAGTTCGCGAGCGACTTCGGCGCGGTGGGTGCGGTCGCCCACCCGGAAGGCGCGCAGCGGCTCAGCAATGATCTTCTCGATCGACATTTTGGGGTCAAGCGAGCCGAAAGGGTTTTGATAAACAACCTGCACGCGGCGGCGCAGTTGGCGAAGTGCTTCGCCCGAGAGCGAAGTGACATCGGTGCCGTCGAAGGTCACGGTGCCCGAATCGGCCGAGGCAATACGAGCCGCAATGCGCGCGGTCGTCGTCTTGCCCGAACCCGACTCCCCCACGATCGAGAACGTCGATCCGCGCGGGACTACGAACGAGACATCGTCCACGGCGCGCAACACTTGCGAGCCACCACCCTGGCGGCGCAGAGCGAACGTCTTGACCAGGTTCGAGACTTCAAGAATGTTGGTGGCTTCAGCGGAATCCGCCCCGTTGCTGGCGGCGGAAGCAGCAACCCCGGATGCCGCGGCCAAGCCCGCAGGCTGCGCCCGGCGGGTGTGGGTGAATAGCTTTCCCGCGCTCGATTGTTGTTGTTCGCCGAGAGCCGTCAATGACGGGGTGAGGCGTCTGCTCGCCAACCCCGGAGCGGATTCCACGAGTTTCTTCGTGTACTCGTGGGTGGGCGACGAGAGAACTTGCTCGGTAGTGCCCTGTTCGACAATTTCGCCATTGCTCATGACGGCGACATAGTCGGCACGGTCGGCGGCGACGGCAAGGTCGTGGGTGACGAGAACGACGGAGGTGTTGTGGCGGCGCACGAGTTCGTCGATGTTGTCGAGCACGTGGCGTTGCACGGTTACGTCGAGGGCACTCGTCGGCTCGTCCGCAATAACGAGTTGGGGGTTGCAGGCCCACGCGATTCCGATGAGCACTCGCTGGCGCATGCCGCCCGACAGTTCGTGCGGAAACTGGGTGGCGCGAGCATCCGGATCGGGCAACCCGACCTCGTCGAGGATGCGCACGGCTTCCGTAGCGGCTGCTGCCTTGTCGAGTTTCAGGTGCAGGCGCAGCGCTTCGGCAATCTGATCGCCGACGCGCATGAGCGGGTTGAGTGACTTGCTGGGGTCTTGCGGAACGAAGCCAATACGACCACCACGAATGGAGCGCAGCTCGCGCTCCGACATCGGGCCGAGATCGCGCCCTTCGAACTCGATGGAGCCGCTGTCGATGCGACCACCGGATGCCAACCGCCGAATCAGCGCTTGCGAGGTCGTGCTTTTGCCCGAGCCCGATTCGCCCACAATCGCGACGATCTTGCCGCGCGGAACGACGAAGCTGATGCCGCGCACCGCCGCCACGGACCCCGAGCGGGTCGCGTAGGAGACGTAGAGGTCACGCACAACGAGAATGTTGTCGTCCGCGTCGCTGGTGGCTGCCGGCGCTTTCGCACCAGACCCTGCTTTCGCGCCAGAACCGTGCTCGATCATTCGTCGCCTCCGATCGCTCGCGCGACCCGGTTTACGGCAAGCACGACCACAAGAATTACGGCACCCGGAATGATGCTGAGGCCGGGGTTAGTTGCCACGTAGTCGCGGCCCGCCGAGACGAGTGCGCCCCACTCGGGAGCGGGCGGCGGAGCGCCGAAGCCCAAGAAGGTCAGAGCCGAAACCGAGAGAATCGCGGTGCCCATTTCGAGCGCCGCCATCGCGATCACGGGGCGGGCCGCGTTAGGCAGCACGTGCTGCACGAGAATCGCGGGCGAGCGAACGCCGAGCGTACGCGCCGCTTCGACATACTCTTCGCTGCGGATGCGCAGCACTTGCGAGCGCATCACTCGAGCGAAGCTGCCGGCGGCCCCGAGGCCAACACCGAGAGCGAGCGAGACGGGGCCGAAGCCGAGACTGGCAACGACGATCAGGGCGAGGAGAACTCCGGGAACGGCGATCAGCACATCCACGAAGCGCATGATGATGAAGTCGGTGCGACCGCCAACGAAGCCCGAGATGAGACCGACGACGGCGCCCACGACTACACCGACGACGACGGCGAGGGATGCCGAGAGCAGCGAGAGGGCAGCTCCATAAATAACGCGCGAGTAGAGATCGCGACCGAGGTTATCGGTGCCGAAGAGGTACTGAGCGCTCGGCGGCAGCAGGCGGTCGGTCGCGACGGACTCGAAGGGATCGTGGGTCGCCAGCAACTGAGGCGCTAGAGAAGCCACGATTGCCAAGGCAATAACGATGAGGCCCAGAACGAAGCCGGGCTTGCGCAGATTGGTCACTTCTTCGCCCCCAGTCGAGCGCGCGAGGGAACCCCGCCACCGATGCGCGTTCGCGGATCAATGAAGCCGTAGGCGACATCCACGAGCAGGTTGACGAGCGCATAGATCGCGCCCACCAGCAGTACGACGCCCTGGATGACATTGATGTCGCGAGCGAGCACGGCATTGACGGTCATGCGGCCGATTCCGTCTCGCGAGAAGACGGTCTCGACGACGGCGGTTCCGCCGGCCAAGTAGCCGATGAGCAAGCCGAGAATCGTAATGGAGGGCAGCAGTGCGTTCCGCAGCAAGTGCTTCGTGAAGATGCGGCGCGGAGGTACACCCTTCGCGACGGCCGTGAAGACATAGGGACTGTTCTGGGCTTCGAGCACGGCAGACGAGAAGACCTGGAAGAAGAGAGCGCCGACGGGCAGGGCGAGGGTGATCGCGGGCAGGATGGCGGCGTCGAAGCTGCGAGCGCCGGCCGAGGGTAGCCAGCCGAGAGTGAAAGCGAAGACGCTGATCAACAGCAGGCCGCTCAAGAAGGCGGGCACAGCGATCCCGAATGGTGGAATCTGCAGCAGCAGTTGACGTAGCCACGGCCATGGTGCGGCGTAGGCCAAGAAGGTGATGAGAACGGCGGAGGTGACGCCGAAGAGCAGCGCGAGCGAGGCGATCTGCACGCTGAAGGGGAAGGCTCGGGCGATCATCTCGGTTACGGGAACACCGGTCGAGATGGAGACGCCGAGGTCACCCCGAGCCGCCGCGATGAGGTGGCCGAAGTACTGCTGCCAGAGTGTTCCGTCGAGGCCGTACTGCACGCGCAAGGCGTCGAGCTCAGCGGGATCGATGACCGTTGATGCGCCGCCCTTTGCTGCAAGGGCGGCGATCAACGGGTCACCGGGCAGGAAATGGACCAGCACGAAAACGAGCGTGTAGGTAGCCACAACAACGAACAGGAACTGTCCGAGTTTGGGCAGCAAGTAGCCTGCCCAGGCTTTCACCTGTGTCACGACTGACGCTCTTTCATGCTGGTCACATCACCTAGTGAGAGTTATTCCGAGACGCTGACGTCGTACATGATCAGTCGCGACGACGAGTCGAAGGTCAGACCAGAAACGTTGGCGGTTGAGGCGTGCACCTGAGCGACTTCGAGAAGCGGGATCAGGTACGCACGGTCAATAATCATCTCCTGAATTTCGGCGATGAGTGCCGTGCGCTCGGTGGTGTCTGCCGTGCTGGCCTGCTCGGTGAGGAGCGATTCCAGTTCAGCGTCATCGATGATGGCCCACTTCGAGACGGCATCCTTCGAGAACGTGACCCGCAAAACGTCGGGGTCAGTGCGCGTAAGGCTAGCGCTCAAGAAGTCGTAGTCACCGGTCGCGATGGCTCCGAAGAAGTCTCCAGCGGTCACGATGTTTAGCTGCAGGTCAATGCCAGCCTTAGCGAGCTGAATCTGAGTTGCCTCAAGAACATCCTGGCCGTAGAAGGCGGTAACGCTCATGGTGAGTCGCTGGCCGTCCTTCTCGCGGATGCCGTCGGAGCCGACTACCCAACCGTTGTCGTCGAGCAACGCGGTGGCTGCATCGAGGTCGTAGGCCATGGCGTCTTCCTGGCTGCTGTAGCCAGGAGTAGCGGAGCTCAGCGCGCTCGACGCGGGCTGTGACTGCGACGAACCGGTGAGGGCGGTGATTTCTGCACGGTCGGTAGCGAGCAGCATTGCCTTACGCACGATCTCGTCGCTGACGACGGGACGCGTGGTGTTGGGCACGAGGCTCGTGGGCATTCCGGGGTTTCCGCGAGCGTAGATGTTGTAGTCCGCGGTGTCGAAGCGGGTCTCATCTACAGCAGGAAGATCCTGAATGATGTCGAATTCGCCGGTCTGGAGTCCACCGGTGCGCACGCCTGCCTCAGGCGTGATCGGGAACGTGACGGTGTCAACGAGTGCTTCACCGCTGTGGCCGCGAAGTTCGGATGCCCAGTCGTAACCGACACGCTTGGCGATCACGACGGAGTCGTTAGCCACGTAGGAGTCAATCGTGAAGGGACCAGTGCCGACGACAGTCTGGCAACGGTCTTCGGGGCTGAGCTCGGTGGTGGCGTCAGAAACGAGGCCGAGCGTGATGGTGCTTGCGCCCTGCAAGAACTGAGCGTTCGACGACTCGAAGTTCACGGTTACCGTGTTCTCGTCGACAGCGGTGCTGCCTTCGTAACCGGCGAGGTACTGCGAGGCGAGGGATGCGGTGGAACCCATCTCGAAGAGAGCGTCGAGGTTCTTGACCACGGTGTCTGCGGTCAGCGCGGTCTCATCGCTGAAGGTGACGTCATCGCGCAGTTCGAAAGTGAACTCGGTGAGGTCATCGTTGGTTTCCCAGCTCTCTGCGAGCCACGGCACCAGTTCGCCGGTTTCAGCATCCTGATCAATGAGCGAGTCAACAACCTGGCGGCCAATGTTGAGCGCGGTGGTGAGGGTGACCTGCTGAGGGTCGAGGCACACGGGGTCGCCCGTGACTGCCATCGTGATATCCGTCTTGGGCGAAGCGGCTGGCCCTGCCGCGCAAGAGGCCAACAGGCCCAGTGCGGCAAGCGCTCCGACCGGGGCAATGCCCCAGCGAAGTACTCGGTTTTTCGGGGAGTTCATACTCGGTCCTTTCAGTGCTGTCGACGCAACGTGGTGAGCGTTGCGGTGGTACTGCGGAATGTGATGCGGATGCTGGTGGTGCTGGTCATGCCGTGATGCGGTTACTACTGGAGGTAGTCGTACTGGTGACGCTGGTGACGCGATTACTGCGGGAGTTCTCCGAACACGACGACACCGCGCGAGACAACCGCGACGATGTTTTCGGTACGAAGCTGAGTGATGTCTTCCCACGGACGACCCTTGAGCACGACAAAGTCAGCGCCCCATCCGGCCGCGAGGGTTCCGACCTTGTCTGCCAGGCCGATTGCGTCGGCGGCATCCGAGGTCGCGGACTGCAGCGCACGTTCTGCGCTCCATCCAAACATCTCGGCCATCAGACGCACTTCTTCCATCTGATCGCCGAATTTCACGAAGATGCCATTGGCATCGGTGCCGAGCACGAAGCGCACTCCGGCGCGACCTGCGGCAGCAAAGTTGGTGTTGCGCTCGAGCACAACGGCCTGCGCCTTTTCTTGCGCTTCAGCCGAGACCGGGATGCGGGCTTCGGCAATCACGTCGTTGATCATGAGCGTGGGAGCCACCGAGATGTTGCGCTCGAGCAGTGTTGGCCATTGCTCCTCGGTGATGCCGGTGCCGTGTTCAAGGGAGTCGACTCCGGCATCCAAGGCAATCTGGTTGCCCTCGGTGGAGTGACTGTGCGCGGCAACCTTGAGGCCGAGAGCGTGAGCTTCGTCGAGGGTTGTCTCGATTTCGGCGGTGGTCTGATTGCGCCAGCCGACCTTGTCGCCGGTCGAAAGAACGCCGCCGCTGGTGAAGATCTTGATGCCGTCAACACCGGCGCGAGCGTATTCGCGCACAAGCTTGCGGCACTCGTCTGGGCTATCCGCGGTGGGCGTGCGGTGCGGGTAGTGCGGCGGGATGAAGAGATCGCCGTGGCCCGCCGTCATGCCTACGGGGCCGTGCACGAGAATGCGCGGGCCCTGCTGAATACCCTGATCGAAAGCGCGCTTGACGGCCAGTTGGCGACCGTCGCCGGCGAGATCGCGCAGCGTCGTGACGCCGTTGCGGGCAGCCTGATGGGCGTTTGCCGCGATATGGAAAACCTGTTCTTCCCACGGCGTCATGAGTGGCCACGAAACCCAGTCCACCTTGTCTGGTCCGGCATAGCCGCCGAGGTGAACGTGGGTGTCAATGAGGCCCGGAATCACGCTGTATTCGGATGCCGTGGTTGCGGCATCCGAGTCGGTGGCCGTGGCGTCGTTCACGGTTTCTACCGCGTCGATCCGGTCACCTGTCCAGCTGAGGGAACCAATGCCGTGCGCGGCCGTACCATCCCATAGCGATATTCCCTCGATGCGCTGGGATATTTCGGTCACGAATGGCTCCTTCAACTTATGATTTGTATGACGCTAGCAGAAGAGTCGCACTTGTAAACAAGTGGCGGTACCCTGAAACACAGCAGCGGACACGTCGAATGAGGTGCGCCACAAGCGCACACCACGCGCCATGTCGCGCCGCCTGAGAGGAATCAACGATGAAAGCCCTCTACAAGGACAAGGCCGGACCAGGCCTCGTATTGGCCGAACGCCCCGAACCAACGCCCGGTCGTGGCGAGGTAAAAATCAGGGTTGCCCGCACCGGGATTTGCGGCACTGACCTGCATATTGAATCGTGGGATGCGTGGGCCGCCGGCGCCATCAATGCACCGCTCATTCCCGGCCACGAGTTCTCAGGCCACGTTGTTGAGCTGGGCGAAGGAGTGACCTCGGTCGAGGTCGGTGCCCTCGTCTCCGGCGAAGGCCACGTCGTATGCGGCCACTGTCGCAACTGTCGCGCCGGCCGCCGCCACCTCTGCAAATTCACTTCAAGCATTGGTGTAAACCGCGACGGCGCCTTCGCCGAGTTCGTCGTGATTCCCGAACAGAACGTCTGGGCGCATCCACTCGACATCGACCCCGAGCTTGCCGCCATCTTCGACCCCCTCGGCAACGCCGTGCACACCGCACTCTCGTTTCCGATGGTCGGCGAAGACGTGCTCATCACGGGTGCCGGGCCAATCGGGCTTATGGCCGCGAAAGTTGCTCGCCACATTGGCGCCCGCCACATCGTGATGACCGACGTGAATGAAGAACGCCTGCAGCTCGCCCGCGACATGGGCGTCGACCTCGCGATCAACGTCTCGACGACCCGCATCGCTGAAGCGCAAGAACAGCTCGGCATGAAAGAGGGCTTCGACATCGGGCTCGAAATGAGCGGTCACCCCACCGCGCTTCCCGAGATGATCAGCAACATGAACCAGGGCGGCCGCATTGCGATGCTCGGCCTGCCCGCCGAACCCATCGGCATCGACTGGGCCACCGTCGTGACCCACATGATCACCATCAAGGGCATCTACGGCCGCGAAATGTTCGAGACCTGGTACGCCATGAACGCCATGGTGCACACCGGTTTGGATGTCTCTGCCGTGGTCACCGACCGCTTCCCCGCCGAACAGTGGGAAGAAGCGTTCGCGACCGCTCGCCGCGGAAACGGCGGCAAGGTCATCATCGACTGGTCGTAGCGCCCGTCGCTTTCGCCAGCGGCCCACCCCACAACTTTCAGGAGCACATCATGTACGGAACAGTTCGCGACCAACTCAACGACACCCTGAGCGAGATCCGCTCGGCTGGCCTTTACAAGACGGAGCGCCAGCTCGACACCGCGCAGTCAGCGCATGTGGAAGCGAGCGGAAAGCCCGTTCTCAACTTCTGCGCCAACAACTATCTCGGCCTCGCCAACCACCCGCGCCTCGTGGCCGCCGCTAAGAATGCCCTCGACGACTGGGGCTTCGGCATGGCGAGTGTGCGCTTTATCTGCGGCACTCAGACCCAGCACGTTGAGCTCGAGAACCGGCTTTCGGCGCTGCTGAGCATGGAGGCGACCATCCTCTTCCCCTCGTGCTTCGACGCCAACGGCGGCATCTTTGAGGTGCTGCTCGGTGCTGAGGATGCCGTGATTTCGGACGAGCTCAACCACGCCTCGATCATCGACGGCGTTCGCCTCTCGAAGGCGGCTCGCTACCGCTACAAGAACCGGGACATGGCCGACCTCGAAGCGCAGCTGATTGCCGCGAAGGATGCCCGCCGTCGCCTCATCGTCACCGACGGCGTCTTCTCGATGGACGGCTACCTCGCTCCCCTCGAAGCGATCTGCGACCTCGCCGAGCAGTACGACGCGATGGTCATGGTTGACGACTCGCACGCTGTCGGCTTCGTCGGCGAGACCGGAGCCGGAACGCCCGAGCACTGTGGCGTCTCCGACCGCGTCGACATCATCTCGGGCACGCTCGGCAAGGCGCTGGGCGGAGCATCCGGTGGTTACATCAGCGCTCACGCCGAGATCGTCGAGCTGCTGCGCCAGCGCGCACGGCCGTACCTGTTCTCGAACGCCGTTGCCCCCTCGGTGGTCGCCGGCTCCATCGAAGCCCTCAACCTCGTGGCCGAAGGGGCCGAGAGCCGCGCCAAGCTCAAGGCGAATGCGGAACAGTTCCGCAGCGGAATGGCCGAGGCCGGGTTCACGCTACTGCCGGGCGAGCATCCAATCATTCCGGTCATGTTTGCCGACGAACACGAAGCTGTTGCCATGGCGGATGCCCTGCTCACGCTCGGCGTCTACGTCATCGCTTTCTCGTACCCCGTGGTGCCGTTGGGCAAAGCTCGTATTCGCGTACAGTTGTCGGCTGGACACTCAAGCGAGGACATCAGCCGTTGCGTTGAGGCTTTTGTGGCCGCTCGAGAGTCGATCGCCGCATAGGAGCGCACATGGAAATTACGGTCCCCGAAGGCCGCATCGTCACCGGTTCGCTCACAGAAGACGAGCGAATTCTCAGTGGCGTGCTTCGTCATGTGCGGGAAGCGGCCCGCGACTCCAACTTTCTGCTGCCCGGCGAGCTCAAGCTTGCCGAGTGGTTGAACTGCAGCCGCCCGCAAGTTCGGGTGGCGCTCGCGCAGTTGGAGCGTCAGGGAATTGTGATTCGTAGCCAGGGTGCCGCGACCGTCGTTGACCCGGTGGCTCTGCGATTGAGCGCGCGCTTCGAGGCGAGTGTCTCGTATGGCGAAGTGCTCGCGCGCATGGGCTACACGCCCTCGGTTGAGGTGTTGACGGCCGAAATGATCGAGCTTCCCGCTGATCTCGCTCCGCTGCTTTCCCCCCTCAGCACCACCCGCGCCGTGAAGATCGTGCTGCGCTGGTTCGCCGACGACCAAGCCGCGATGGTCGCCGAATACACGATCCCGCTGCCCGCTGGCGAACACGACCCGATCAACCCCACCGACCCGGTTTACGAGTCGGCTAAGAAGCTCTGGGGCGAAGGAATCGCGTGGGAGATCGTGACCGCTGGCGTTGCTCTGCTCGACGACAAGTACGCCGATCTGCTGCAGCTCGACAAGGGCACTGAAGCCAAGATGTGGGAGACCATCGGCGTCACCCTCAGCGGCGAGCGCATCTTCTACGCCCTCGAACACCACCACCCCACCCTCGTGATGTACTCCTTCGTGCGCACCATGCGGGCACCGTGGAGTGCGATCCCCGGGCACTAGATTTTCTCGCGTGCCGCGGCGAACGCCAGCCGGAATTCGGATGCTGATCTTCTGAGTTTCGGAATTCTGCGGGGGCGCCGCCCTGTTGACCTAGGCATGAGAGCAATTGTTTACCGCGAGACCGGCGACCCCTCCGTACTTCAGTTGGTTGAGCGGCCCACGCTCGAACCCGGAACCGGAGAGGTGCGTGTGCGGATCGTCGTGAGCGGGGTGAACCCGACCGATTGGAAGTCACGGCGCGGTGCGGCATCCGGTCAGGCATTGCCTTTTGATGAGGTTGTTCCCGGCCAGGATGGTGCCGGCATCGTTGAAGCAGTTGGCGATGACGTGCAGCATGTCAGCGTTGGCGACCGCGTGTGGCTCGCCCTTGCGGCCTACCAGCGCTCGAACAGCGGCTCGAGCCAAGAGCAGGCTGTGCTGCCCGCCGAACGTGTTTTCGCGCTACCGGCGAGCGCGAGCTTTGACCAGGGCGCCACCATGGGGGTTCCCGCGATCACCGCGTATCGCGCGCTGACGGTAGCCGAAGACGGGCCCGACGAACTGCATCCGACCGCTCTCAGCGACAAGGTCGTACTCGTTGCCGGTGGAGCCGGTGCCGTCGGCCATGCCGCCATTCAGCTTGCTCGTTGGGCCGGTGCGACCGTGATCACGACCGTGAGCGGACCAACCAAAGCAGCGCTCGCTGTCGCCGCTGGCGCTCACCACGTTCTCACGTATACCGACGCCGACATTGTGGAGCAGATCCGCGCGATCGCTCCCGAAGGCGTCGATCAGATCGTTGAAGTCGCCCCCGCCCAGAATGCGGAACTCGACCTCGCGGTCATCCGCAACCGCGGCTCCATCTCTGTCTATGCCAACAACGGCGGCGACGAAGTGACGCTCAATGTTCGCCGCCACTTCGCCCTCAACGTGCGCTATCAGTTCGTGCTGCTCTACACCGTGGGCATTGACGCGATTCGTGCCGCGGGCGACACCATCAACATCGCACTCGCGGATGGTGCGCTCGGCATCGGCGAAGAGACCGGCCTGCCGCTACACCGCTTTTCGCTGGAGCAGACCGCGGATGCTCACGCTCTCGTCGAGAGCGGAGCCGTCGGCAAGGTGCTCATCGACGTTACGGTCGCGTAATGCTCGCCGGGCTGTAGTCGATGATCTGAAAGCGGCCGCAGTCGATCGTGGTCGAGGGCAGCTTTTCGGCTGCGACTGGAAGAGTGAATGGTGCGCTCTGATCGTCAACGATCAGAAACGACACCTCGCGCTGATCAAAATCTGAGCGATCGACCAACCACGCATAGTCCTGGAGGGCGAAATCGGTCTGGACGAGCTGAGCCGGGTCATCCACATGAGTCTTGACGGCGCGAACACTCCAGAACTGACCGGCACCTAACGCGCCTGATGTGTTCACCCAGTCCACCGCGCAAGCGAGCGAGGTGTCGTGCTCGGTTGCTCGTGGGGCGGCCGCCGGCAAGGCAAGCGCGAACAGGATGCCGCCGACTAGCGCGGGCACGGCAGCAGTAGCCAGCAGCCGTCGATACGAGTGTGGCGCGCGATTCGTGAGTCGGGCATCCGCAATCCAGACAATGAGCGCGAGCGGCGGAGCGAAGGCCCACAACTGCAGATAACGGGAGGCTTCGGTGCCCAGCAGAATGAAGCCAACCGTAATCGCGAGCGGGGCAAACCACGAATATGTGGCGACGACAGCGGATGCTGTCGCTCCGTGGCGCAGTGAACGCAGGGTTAGCCAGACGCCGAGGACGGTAAGGCCAACGACCAGAGCAACCGCGACAGCGCCACCCGGCGCAGAGAGTCGGTCGACCAGCAGCGCCCAGTGATAGCCGAAGGATGCCCACGAACGGCCCGGCCGAAAGTAATTATCTGGGTCGGCCACGATCCACGGCGCTAGCGGGATGCGCAGCAGGTAGCCGAATGCGGAACCGGCCACGAGGGAGATGAGTGTCCACTGCGCTGAGCGTGTCCAGCCTGCGCTCACGGCGACGACGACGATGATCACCACGAGGGGGGCCGTCGCCCAGGCCAGATAGAGCGGATTCGAGAAAGTTGAGAGCGCTGCGAGGGCGAATAGGCCGATAACGAGCGAGCGCTCCTGCGGGCAACCGCCGATTATGCGACGCGCAATGCCCACAGTGAGTAACGCGCCAAGATCGGTCGCGGCGTAGTAAGTCGTCATTGCCAGCAGTGACGCGAGTTCGGGGCTGTCGCGGCCACCGTTACCCTCGGTGAACGCTAAGACGCACACCACGGCGAACGCGGCAGTGGCACCGAGTGCTGCCCGCGAACTCTGAAGGATGGTGACGGCAGCGACACGAAAAACGAGGTAGAGCCCGACGAAGTTCAGGACGCCAGCCAGAAATTGTGATTCCTGCAGACTCCACCCGAGCAGCGAGAGAGCGATAAACGACACCGTCTCGGGCACGAAGAGCACCGCGGACATCGCCCAATCGCTCGCAGTACCCTCGAGAATGGAGCGCGAGACGAGCGGAACAATCATCGAGTCGCCGTCAAGAAAAATCAGCTCGCCCCGGCCTGATGTGCCAGCGAGAAAGGTGACGGCGAACAACGCGAGCCCGAGTGCTCCCAGCAGCCACAGTGCCTCCAGCGCCCAGCGACGCACGAAGAGTCGCAGCGCAGACGCGGTGATGGCGGCGAAACGCATCCGGCCCACTTTCTGCATCGAGCTCTCGTTAGCGTGCAGCCAAAAACCGCGCAACGCTCACCTTTACCTCAAAACGTAACACCTGCACTGCCGAATGCTGTTGCATAGGGCCATGCGACGCGTATTGATTCTTGGCGGAACCGGATGGCTGGGGCGATCAATTGCGCAGGCCGCAATGCAGTGTGGGGCCGACGTCACCTGCTTGGCGCGCGGAGAATCTGGTGCGGTGCCCAAAAGCGCTCGCCTCGTCCGCGCCGATCGCACACAGCCCGACGCCTACGACGATCTGGCGGGCGACTGGGATGCTGTTATCGAGGTCTCCCGGGATCCCGAGCAGGTGGAGTCAGCGCTACAGTCGCTAAGCTCGCGCGCTGAGCATTGGACGTTCGTCTCCACGGTGTCCGTCTACGAACGCAACGACGAACCGGATGCCGACGAGCGCGCACGAGTCATCGAGCCCACAGACATGGCCGACTATGCCCACGCAAAGGTCGCCGCGGAGAGAGCGAGCCGCCGCCACCGCGGCGAGCGCCTTCTCATCCCTCGCCCGGGGCTCATCGTGGGCCCCGGTGACCCCACCGACCGCTTCGGCTACTGGCCAGCACGACTCCACCGTGGTGGTCGCGTCCTCACCCCGACCCTTGCAGACCGCTGGGTGCAAGCGATCGACGTCGACGACCTTGCGAGGTGGGTAGTGCACGCCGGGCTTGAGGGGACTACCGGAACGATGAACGCCGTCGGCACTTCGGTTGCCTTCGACGAGTTCATGAAGCTAACCGCTGACGTTGCGGGCTTCACCGAGGGTTTCGAGCAGCGCGATGACGAGTGGCTCACCGACCACGAGATCAACTATTGGGCGGGACCACGTTCACTGCCCCTCTGGATTCCCGCAAACGACGCCGGCTTCCTGCAGCGGAACAACGCCCGCTACCGCGCCGCGGGCGGCACGCTACGGCCACTTCGCGACACCATTGCGCGCACTCTGAACGATGAACTCGCGCGAGGCCGAGATCGCCCACGCACCGCCGGGTTGAACGCGCACGACGAAGCACTCGCGCTCAGCTCTGACGCTCAGCGCTGACGACTAATTTCAGAGCGCTTCCCGCTTTCGCCCCGCTAGGCGCCGGGCAGCTCGATACCGGGGTGCTCGACGCCGGGCAGAGTCCAGATAGCGCAGGTGCGGGCGGCCGTCGAGAGCGTGAGCCCGGCGGCGGCGGATGCCAGAGTCGCTTCGCCGGAGAGGAACGCGGGGCTCGCACCATCCGCCCCCAGCTCAACGCCGAGAGCATTGGCTGGCAGAGTCACCGTCAGCGGCGAGCGTGCAACAACCACCAGGACGGTGGCGACGGCATCCTCGCGCACGAAGACGAGCGAGTCGTCCGCAACGTGCAACCAGCGCAGGCCGCCATGCGAGAGCGTGGGCAGGTCGCGCCGCAGTGCGATTAGCTGGCGATAAACGTCGAGCGTGGGCGCAACGGCGGCGTCGCTTTCGGTTCCCCACGGGATGGGCGTGCGCGACATTTCGCCGTCGTCGCCGCTGAGACCGAACTCGTCGCCCGCGAAGACGACGGGCACTCCCGGCAGCGTCACCGAGAGGGCTAGGGCGAGCGGCACGTTCTCGGCGGGCGCGTGGGTGCGGAACCGCGCAGTGTCGTGGGTGTCGAGCGCATTCATGTTGCCGAGCCGGATGCGCCACGGAATGCTGGCCGTGAACCGCACCGTCATCTCCGCGAAGTCTCGCGCACTGTAGTTCGGAATGCCGCCGATGGGCTGCCCGAAGAACCACGCCTCGCGGTCGATCGACCCATCCGCAGTGACGTGAGAGGTGTCACCGGGTTCGGTGAGCCAGCCCCACACGGGCCGCGTGAACGAGGGATACGTCATCGCCCCGTGCCAGGCATCGCCCTGCAGATCGCTCGCGGCATCGTTCGTCGACTCCGCCAGCAGCACCGTGTCAGGGTTCACGTCTTCCATGGTGCGACGGATGATCTGCCGCACCTCCTCGTTGAGATCCTCAGCGCCCATCCGGCCGGTCATATTCGCGACATCCACGCGCCAGCCATCGAAGTTGTAGGGCTCTTTCAGCCAGTGCGCGACCACCGAATCGTCGCCCTCGATGAAGCGGCGGCGCAGCTCGGTCGAGTTCCAGTTGAACTTCGGCAGGCTCGGCGTGCCCAACCAGCCCACGTACTCGGTGTGCTCAACGTTCGTGAAGTAGTAGAAGTCGCCCTCGGGCGCGTCCGGCTTACCGAGCGCGGCCTGGAACCATTCATGCGCAGAGCCCGAGTGATTCGTCGTGAGATCGCCGATGACCTTGAGGCCGCGAGCGTGAGCCTCGCCCACCAGACGGATCAGCGCTTCGCGCCCGCCCAACAGTTCATCGACATCCACGAAACTCGACGCGTCATAGCGATGGTTCGAACGGGCCGGAAAGATCGGCGTGAGATACAACATCGTGACACCGAGCGAGGTCAGGTGATCGAGGTGCTCGGTGATGCCGTCGAGGTCTCCCCCATAGAACTGCTTCGAGCGGCCGGGTAGCACCGGGTCAACCGGCTCGTCCCAGCGCGCAGCAATCGCCCACTCGGGCTTGGCGTGAGCATTGGCGGCGGATGACCGGGCAAAGCGATCGGGGAACACCTGGTACATCACCGTCTCCGCCAACCACTCGGGAGCAGCCGGAGTGGCGAGCAGCGCAAAGTCTTCGGAGTCAAGCGTTTCGATCGAGTGCAGACCGCTCTGGTTGAGCCACTCGGTGCGGCCAGCGTGGCCGCGGCCAGCGGGCGCTGCCTCTGCCTCAGAGGCCCCCGCCCCAGCCTCGTGAACGAGCAACCACCGATAACCATGTCGCGGATTCTCGACCACGATGTCGGCCTGCCACCAGTCCCAGCCGGCGGCGGTTCCGGTGAGGCGAGCATCCGTCCAGCGCGGTTCGTGGTCGGGATTCTCGCGCACGCGCACAGCCTTCAGCGGGCCGTAGCCGACCGGCACGCGAAGGCGCAGCGTGACGGTGTCGCCGATCGCGGGCGTCTGGGTAGAGACGTGCAGCGCTGAGCCATCGTGATGCGGGAGAAGGGCATCCATTACTTCACGCTTCCTGCGGTGAGACCACCGACGATGTACTTCTGCAGGAACAAAAACAGGGTCATCACGGGGATGGCCGCGAGCACGGCGCCGGCCGCAAAGATGCTCCAGTTTCGCGAGAACTCTTGCGACACGAACTGGTAAAGGCCAACCGCGAGGGTTTGCTTGTCGGGGTCGATCAGCACGATGCTCGCGATCACGAACTCACTCGTGGTTCCCACAAACGAGAGCAGACCGACGACCGCCAAGATCGGCGCAACGAGGCGCAGGATGATCGTGAAGAAGATGCGCGCATGACCCGCACCATCGATCTTCGCCGCCTCATCAATGGATGACGGAACCGTGTTGAAGAACCCGTACATCAGGTAGGTATTCACTCCGAGCGCGCCACCGAGGTAGACCATGATGAGCCCGATCTGGCTGTTGAGCCCGATCGCGGGGAAAATCTCGGAGATGCCGGAGAGCAGCAAGAAGATCGCGACGACCGCGAGAAGTTGCGGAAACATCTGCACGAGCAGCAGGGTGAGCAGACCGACGCGGCGGCCGATGAAACGCATGCGCGAAAACGCATATGCCGCGAGGGCGCCGAGGAAGACAGTGCCGAGTGACGAAATTCCGCCGATCAACAGGGTGTTACCGAACCACGCCGCGTAGGGCTGTTGGGGGCGGTTGAACAGATCGACGTAACTTTGAAAACTGAAGTTTGAGAACAGCGAGTTGGCCGTCACGAGCGTGCCGCCCGGGTTGAGCGAGGCGCTAAACACGTAAAGCAGCGGGAAGGCGGCGAAGATCGACATGGCGATACCCACGAGGTGACGCCAGCCGGTCTCGCGGAAGTAGCGCTTGAAGGGCCGCTTCGGGTGACCGACGACGGCGGCATCCGGGTCGATCACGGCATCCGGATTGTGCTGCTGAGTTGCTGTAGTCATCTCAGTTCAACTCCTCAAGCGATTTGGTGCGACGGAAACTGATGATCGAGATACCCGCCACCAGAATGAAGATGATGATCGCGAAGGCACTCGCCAAGCCGTAATCTCGGTTGGCTCCCACGAAGGCAACCTTGTAGACCATCGAAATCAGGATGTCCGTGGCGCCAACATTCACCCCCGCGGAGACATCGCGCGGCCCACCATTGGTGAGCATGTAGATGAGGTTGAAGTTGTTGAAGTTGAACGCAAACGACGAGATCAACAGCGGTGCGACTGAGACCAACAGGAGTGGCAACTTCACGAATCTGAAGATCGCCCAGGGCTTCGCGCCATCCACCGTCGCCGCTTCTGTGAGCTCTTCGGGAATCGCCTGCAGCGCGCCCGTCGTCACCAAGAACATGTAGGGGAAGCCCAGCCACAGGTTCACGAACAGAACCGAGCCCTTGGCCAGCCACTCGTTCGTGAGCCAGGGAACTTCGGCCCCGCCCAAGAGCACCGTGTTGATAAAGCCGAACTCCTGGTTCATCATTCCGGCCCAGACGAGCG
Organism: Salinibacterium amurskyense; assembly: GCF_002797685.1. Taxonomy (GTDB): domain Bacteria; phylum Actinomycetota; class Actinomycetes; order Actinomycetales; family Microbacteriaceae; genus Rhodoglobus; species Rhodoglobus amurskyensis. Next base: position 91,010 of record NZ_PGFH01000002.1, on the reverse strand, counting down.
CCGAGAGAAAGCCCGGGAAGGCGTACGGCAAGATCATGATGATCCGGTAGTACTTGCGGCTCTTCATCCGCTTGTCGTTGAACACGATCGCCAAGAACAACCCGAGCGCGAAGGTCGTGAACACCGAAAGGAAGGCAAACGCGAACGTCCACACCGTCACGCTAATCAGCGGACCACGGATGGATTCCTCACTGAATGCGCGAATGAAGTTGTCGAAGCCGACATCAATTTTCCATCCCGGCAGCAGCTCTTGGCCGGCATCCGAAGTGAAGGCACCCGTGCCGATATCGGAGTAGACGGTGCCGGAGTTCGTGTCACGCATCGTGCCCGCGGCCTCGTCGTACTCGAGCGAGGAGGTGTAGAGGAAGGCGCTCGACCCGTCTGGGGTGCGCAGCATTCCGTCGTTGGGGTCGTCGGTGAGGGGCACGCTGATGGCGGCGATCTCGGTTTGCTTCGCGATGATGTCTTGGAAGCCGAGCGAGGTGTAGCCGTTGAGCCCGACGGCGACTCCGCCCTCAAGCTGCGCGTTACGCACGTCTTCAAGGGGGCGCTCATTGCCACCGATGCTCACGCTGCCATCGGGTTCGGTAACGAGGAAGGAGATTTCGCCCAGCTGCTCAAGCACCGTCAGCTTGTAGCTGGGTGAATCCTCGACTCGGTTTTGAGACGAGAGCAACAGCGCGTTGACCGCATCTTCTTTGGTGGAGTTGTGCCCCGTGCCGTAGTTCGTAAAGGCGATGTAGCCCGAGTAGAGCAACACGAAAATCTGGAAGATCGCGAGAAAGATCAAGCCGGGTGCCAGGTACTTGGCGGGCAGCTTGCCGCGGGAGAAGTAGATCCAGTTGACGAGCAACGTCACAGCGGCGACAAGGCCGGCGACAAGCCACGATTCGCTGCGCACGAGCACAAAGAGCGCGTAGATCGCGATGGCGTCGACGACACCGAGGCCGAGGATCTTTGCGGCGACGACTTTCCAGCCACCGGAGGCGGCATCCGCAATTCTGGTTGCTCGTTTGGAGCGGGCTGACTGCCGGAGGGGTCCGGGGTCAGTCTGAGGGGAAGTCGTCACGAGGGTTCTCCGTTGAAGACGTGGGGTTCGCTTGTACGGCGAGAAAGTAAAGGGGGAAGGAAGTGGCCGCCCGCTTGCAGACGGACGGCCACCGTGCGCTATCCAGCGATAGCGGTTTGAATGTCGCCCGACATCTTCTGCCAAAGCGAAGTGGGGTCACCACCGTTGATGATGGCGGCTTCGGTTACGCCCCAGAACTCCCACACGGCTCCCATGGCGGGAATCGAGGGCATGGGTACGGCGTTCTCACCGACGGTGCCGAAGCCGGCAACGATCGGGTCAGCGCTAGCCGCTTCGAAGGATGCCGTGAGCGCCGGTGCGCGACCGCCGACTTCAAAGAGTGCGGTCTGCACTTCTTCGCTGCCCATGTAGTTCACGATGAACTCGTTCGCGGCGAGCGCGTTCTCGCTCTTGGCGCTGACGAAGAAGCCCTGCACGCCTACGAAGGGCTGAGCGTCTTCTCCACCGGCGGAGGGGATGGGGTCGATCGCCACGTCGATGCCTGCTTCGACGGCGGCGGGAACGTTCCACGGTCCGGTCAGGTAGAAGGGTGCCTCGCCTGCGACGAACTTCTCTTTGGCAAGGTCGCCAGTGATGTTCGTGTTGAGCACTCCTGCTGCACCCTGTTCCGCGAGCCAGGCAGCGAACTCGTCGCCGCCAGCGTTGCCGATTTCGAGCGCTTCAGCGTCGTAGCTTCCGTCAGCATCGGTGCCGAATACGGGAGCACCGAACGACGTCTGGAAGGGGTAGAGGTGGTACGGGTCGGCCGCTTCAGGGTCGAGGCCGACCAAGAAGGGGTACTCGGTTCCGGCAGCTTCGCCCATCGTGACCATCTCGTCGAAGGTCGCGGGGGTGCTGGGAGCGAGGGCGGTGTTGCGCACGAGCGCAATGTTCTCGATCGAGTACGGGACGCCGTAGACCTGGCCTTCGTAGCTCATCGCCGTGACGCCTACTGCTTGGAAGTCGTCAGCCTTGTCGCCAAGCTCAACGGGAGCGACGACACCGTTAGTGACGAACGTGCCGAGCCAGTCGTGGGCGCCGATCACAATATCGGGTCCCTTGCCGGTGGGCACTTGAGCGACGAACTGGTCGCGAATGTCACCGAACTCTTTTTGAACGAGCTTGACCTCGACTCCGGTTTCAGCGGTGAAGTCGGCCGCGGCGTCTTTCAGCACACTTGCTCGGTCGGCGTCGACCCAGACGGTGAGCGAGCCACCGTTTCCTGCGGCGCTATCGGTCGTGTCGGATGCTGCTGTGCATCCGGTCAAAACGAGGGATGCAGTAACGGTGAGCGCGCCTACGGCCCACAGTCCTCTCTTGGTCACCTTCATTGGTGGCTGCCTTTCGTCAGTGAAAGCATTGCAAACTGCAAGCGCTTCCATGTATACCTCTTATAGACAGCATTCAGCAAGCACCTCTTCCGAAAGTTTCGGTTGTTTTGGAGGAAGAATTGGGGAGAACAATGTGGAAGCGCTTAGATTCCGACGTCAATCGCGATAGTGTGGCGGCTATGACTTCCGTGCTCCCGCACACCGAATGGTGGCGTTCCGCAGTGATTTATCAGATCTACCCGCGGTCATTCGCCGACGCGAACTGTGACGGGATGGGCGATTTGCTCGGCATCCGCGACCGCCTCTCGGAGCTCGCTGAACTAGGCATCGACGCCGTCTGGCTCTCGCCGTTCTACACCTCGCCGCAGAAGGATGCCGGCTACGACGTCGCGGATTACTGCGACGTTGATCCCCTCTTCGGCACGCTCGACGACTTCGACTCGATGACGAGTCGCGCCCACGAATTGGGACTGCGCGTGATCGTTGACCTCGTGCCCAATCACTCCTCGAGCGAGCATCCGTGGTTCCAAGAAGCACTTGCTGCGGGCCCCGGCAGCCCCGAGCGCGATCGCTACATGTTCCGCGATGGTCTCGGCGAAAATGGCGAGCTGCCGCCCAACAACTGGCAGTCGGTGTTCGGCGGCGACGCGTGGACCCGCACCACCAACCCCGATGGCACGCCCGGCCAGTGGTACCTGCACCTCTTCGACAGCACCCAGCCCGACTTCAACTGGGAGAACCGCTGGGTTCGCGATCAGTTCGGCGACGTGTTGCGCTTCTGGCTCGATCGCGGCGTTGACGGTTTCCGGGTGGATGTCGCCCACGGCATGATCAAGGCTGACGGCCTTCCCGACTGGACTGCCCCGCTCGCGGGCGGCAGCATGGGCGGCGCCGGCACGACGGATGCCGAGATCGCCGCAGCCCGCGCGCCCTTCTGGGCACAAGACGGCGTTCACGAGATTTACCGTGAGTGGCGCGAGATTCTCAATAGCTACGAGGGTGAGCGCATCCTTGCCGCTGAAGCGTGGGTCGACCCGCTCACCGACATGGCCAAGTGGGTGCGCCCCGACGAAATGCACCAGGCCTTCAACTTCCCTTACCTCGAGACCCCGTGGGCTGCCGGCCCGCTGCGCTCCGTGATCGACGCGTCGATTAGCGCGTTCTCCGCGGTCGAAGCCCCCAGCACGTGGGTTCTCTCTAACCACGATGTTGTGCGCCATGCGTCGCGTCTCGCGCTGACCGCCGAAAACCCGCAGGGTCACGGCATCGGGCCTCGCTCGGCCGGGCTGCCGATTCCTGAACTCGGCCTTCGCCGTGCTCGTGCCGCGAGCGCGCTCATGCTTGCCCTTCCGGGCAGCGCGTATATCTACCAGGGAGAGGAACTCGGGCTGCCCGAGGTTATCGACCTCCCCGACGAGGCCCGCCAAGACCCCACCTGGTTCCGCACCAACGGTGAACGGTACGGTCGCGACGGGTGCCGCGTGCCGATTCCCTGGGAGGCTGCTTCGCCCTCGTACGGTTTCGGACCCTCGGATGCCGCGTGGTTGCCGCAACCCGCCGAATGGGCAACTCTCGCCCGCGATGTTCAACGCCACGACGACACCTCTACGCTCTCGATGTACCGTCACGCTCTCGCCCTTCGCCGCGCTCACGAGCTGGCCAGCGGTGAGCTCGAATGGCTCGAATCTGGCTCCGAAACAGTACTCGCTTTCCGCAGCGGCGATGTCGCCGTCTACGCCAATACGGGCGATACCGCAGTGCCGCTGCCCGCCGGTGACGTGCTGCTGGCAAGCGGTCCCCTCACCGATTCCGAGCTACCCGCCGACACCACCGTGTGGCTTCGGGCCTGAACCAGTAGAGCACCGAATAGCCGGGACTGGATGCCGGTCGCTAGAATCAGCAGCGGCGAGACCGCTCTGAGCGGCATCCGATCTCGTTCGCATCCAATGGAGGGCAACTGATGGCAAGCATCGAAGACGTTGCCCAGCGCGCGGGAGTCTCCACGGCGACGGTGTCGCGAGCGCTCAGCGGAAATGGTCCGGTCTCAGCGGCATCCCGTCTCAAGGTCGCCGAAGCCGCGGCGGCACTCGATTACGTTGTCTCGTCGAGTGCGTCGAGTCTGGCATCCGGGCGCACGAAAAATGTCGGCCTCATGGTGCCGTATCTCACACGCTGGTTCTTCACCTCGGTTGTTGAAGGCGCCCAGCAGGCCCTGATGCGCCACGGCTATGACGTGACTCTCTACAACCTCTCGGGCAGCGTTGCCGAGCGCGAAACAGTGTTCGACGAGTTCTTGCAGCGCAAGCGCATCGACGGCATCATCACGGTGTCGCTGAAGCTCTCCCCCGGCGAGGTCGAGCGGCTGCATGCCCTCGACAGGCCCGCCGTCGGTGTCGGTGGACCAATTGATGGCGTGCGAACCCTCACGCTGGATGACGACGCGGTATCGAGCCTCGCCACCGCCCACTTACTGGCCCTTGGTCACACCAAGATCGCCCACATCGGTGGTTCAGAAGACTTCGACCTTGAATTTCACATCCCGACGAATCGTCGCCGCGGTTACGAAGCGGCTTTGCGCGAAGCCGGTATCGAGCCTCGACCCGAGTATTTCGCTACGGCCGACTTCACCATTCAGGGTGGGTACCACGCTGCCAAGCAGCTTCTCGGCAATCCTTTGCACCGCCCGACCGCCATCTTTGCGTCCTCCGACGAGATGGCTATCGGCTGCATCCTGGCTGCCCGAGATCTCGGTCTCGTCGTACCCCGCGACATCTCGATCATGGGTATCGACGGCCACGAACTTTCCGAGTTTTTCGGGCTCACGACGGTTTCGCAGTCCCCGCAAGCGCAGGGCGAGCACGCGGTCGACATACTGATGAGCCTTCTCGTGCCGGGCAAGCACCCGGAGATTCCCGAGAACTCCCCGATCGACTACGAACTCATCGTACGTTCGAGCACGAGTCGGCCTCCGGAGTAGCGGCCGCTTCCCGCCGCAGACAGGGCGCCGCAGGATGCTTGCGCTCTAGCCGCGCGGCTCCACAAGGCGTTTCGCTGCCTGACGCACCGAAGCACACCGAGCCTCTTCGCTTTCTGCGTACTCGGGGCATCCGATGGAGCGCAGTTCTGCCGGCGCGCGCTCCCAGTTGCTCGCGACCGCGAGCAAGAGAGCAAGCAGTTCTTCTGGCTTCCACGAGGAATCAACAACGCCGCGTTCTTGAGCGTCAGCGATCACCTCGAGTTTGTGACGGTAGCCCTCGACGCGCCCTTCAGAGAAGGAGCCGAGGGTGGCCGCGTCGTGCAGCCAGGCCCACATGGCGACGCGTTCGGCCGAGGGATCGTTGACGAAGTAGTTGTGCAGTCGCACGGTGTATTCCACGAGATCGGCGTCGATCGGCACCGCGTGGGCGAGGCGGTCGAGACCCGTTTGCATGACGTGGTCGAAGAGCGCGTCTTTGTCGCCGAACCAGGCGTAGATGCGTTCCTTGCTGGCTTTTGCCGTTTCTGCGATGCGGTTAATGCGCGCACCGGCAACGCCGTACTCGGCGAATTCAGCCGCAGCTGCCTCCAGTACGCGCTGTTTTGTTTCACGGCCGCGGAGTTGATCACGCGGCATTTCTGTTGAAACCACCAAACACCTCCAAATCGAACCTGTTGGTTTGACTTAGCCTACACGCCGACATAATGTCGAACCAATTGGTTTGGTAAAGAACCAACGTCTTCGGTAAGGAGCTTTTATGACAAACGTACTTATGGTCCTCTCGGCCGCATCGCACTGGACGCTCGCCGATGGAACCCAGCACCCCACCGGTGTCTGGGCAGAAGAATTCCTCGAGCCGTACCGCATCTTCACCGAGGCTGGCTGGAAGGTTCAACTCGCGAGCCCCGCCGGTGTCGCCCCCACTTTTGACGCCGTCAGCCTCAGCGAGGGTGGCGTCGGTTCCGCCGAGCGCGTCGCAGAATTCGAATCACGCATCGCCGACCTGCAGCCCGTGCTGCAGCATCCACTTCGCTTGGATGCCGTCAACGCCGGTGACTACGACGTGATCTTCTACCCGGGTGGCCACGGCCCCATGGAAGACCTTGCGGTCGACGATGACTCCGGCCAGCTGATCGTGGAGGCCGTGAAGTCCAACACGACTCTCGGTGTGCTCTGCCACGCCCCCGCCGCCTTGCTCGCCGCCAACGATAAGAAGACCGGCGACTGGGTACTCAAGGGGCGCAAGATGACCGGCTTTGCCAACAGCGAAGAAGAAATCGGCGGCCTCGCCGACAAGGCCAAGTGGCTCGTCGAAACCCGCCTAGTTGAACTCGGTGCGGAATATTCGAAGGCCCCTGAGCCGTTCGCCTCCTACGTGGTTGTCGATGGTCAGCTCTACACCGGCCAGAACCCCGCGTCGTCTGTCGCGGTCGCTGAGCGCATCGTCGCTGACAAGTCGTAACGCCCCCCACTCTTTTCACTCTCACCACTTTTACAATTTCAAGGAGCATCACATGACCACCAGCATCCAATGGCAGCTCGCCTCTCGCCCCACGGGTGAGCCCACCACCGAAAACGTCGTCAAGGTCGAGATCGACCTTCCCGAGCTCGCTGAGGGCGAAGTTCGCGTTCGCAACTCGTTCCTCTCCGTCGACCCCTACATGCGTGGTCGCATGAACGAGGGCCGCTCGTACGTCGCTCCTTACAACCTCGGCGAGACCATGACCGGTGCCGCTGTTGGTGAAGTTATCGAGTCCACCGTCGAGGCCCTGCCCGTCGGTACGCTCGTTCAGCACCAACTCGGATGGCGCGACATTTCGCAGGGCCCCGCCGAGCAGTTCACGGCTCTGCCCAACGTTCCCGGCGTCTCGCCCTCCCTCTTCCTGAGCGTTCTCGGCCTCACCGGAATCACGGCCTGGACCGGCCTCACGCAGATCGCCCAGATCAAGGAAGGCGACACCGTCTTCGTTTCCGGTGCAGCCGGCGGAGTCGGAACCATGGTGGGCCAGATTGCTCGCCAGCTCGGCGCCGCGCGCGTCGTGGGTAGCGCAGGAACTGCCGAGAAGGTTGAACTTCTCACGAGCAAGTACGGCTACGACGCCGCGTTCAACTACAAGGATGGCGACATCGACGGCCAGCTCGCCGCCGCCGCACCCGACGGAATCGATGTCTACTTCGACAACGTCGGAGGCGACCACCTCTCCGCTGCGCTCGGCGCCTTCAACGATGGTGGCCGCGCCGCCATCTGCGGTGTCATGTCACTGATCAACGCCAAGGACAACGGCATCAAGAACAGCGCCAACATTGTCACCCGCGGCCTCACCATCAAGGGCTTCACGATGGGTGCCTACTTCCACCTCGCACCTCAGTTCGCTGAAGCAATGCAGGGATGGCTCGGCGCCGGCAAGATCGCTTACGACGAGACCATCACCGATGGCATCGACAACGCTCTGGATGCCTTCAACGGCCTCATGAAGGGCGCGAACGTCGGCAAGGCACTCGTTCGCATCTAGTCCCGTGTGGCTGCCGACCCGAACGGCGCACACTCTTCGCACTCCGGTGCGAACAAGAAATGCCCCGCAGCATCAGCTGCGGGGCATTTCGTATCTAACGCGTAAGTTAGGCCGTCCGTCGGCGCAGTACGATTCCTGCCGCGAGCAGAAGTGCCGAAAGTACACCGATCGGCAGAAGGGGAGCTGAACTGCCCGTTTCCGCGAGCATCGGCTCAGTATCCGCAGCAGCGACCGCAGCCCACCCAGCGAACAGTGCGGTGTTGGCCGTGATCGGCGTGGAGAAATCGGCGAGCGTCGACAGTGCAGCATCCGTGTACCAGCCAGAGAACGTGTAGCCGGATGCCGTGGGCTCAGCTGGGGCGGCAATGACGGTGCGGAACACTGCTTCTTTCGGTGCGATCGCGGCTCCACGGCCCGAGAGGTCAAACGTCACGACGGGGTTCGGCACGGCGTTGTAGCCCTGCCATGTGGGGGTGGTGAATCCTGCTGCGGCTGCAGGATCAGCGAACACACTGGAGTAGTGCACAACGATCGACGGTGATCCGCCCAAGGAGCCATCCGAACCTGCGGCAACGAATGCGGCGGGAGCGGCTCCGAGGAATACAACATCGGCCAGCGAACCATTGTCCGCAAATACCCGGCGCTCGATGTCTGTAACGGATGCCGGGATGGTAACGGTGGTGAGCTGGTTCTCGTAGAACGCATACTGCTTGATGTCGACAACGGAAGCGCCCAACGTCACCGACGTGAGGGAATTGTCACTGAACGCATACCTTTGGATCGTGGTGACAGAATCCGGAATCACCACCGTCTCGAGATCGTTGCCCTCAAACGCGTACTCTCCGATCGTTTCTACCGAATTGCCGATAGTCACGGTTGTCATTCCGTTGTAGTTGAAGGCCGAATTGCCGATAGACGTCACCGAGTTGGGGATCACTGCAGAATCTAAGTGGTTGGCTTCAAACGCGGAGTTGCCGATGACTTTTACACTGCTCGGAATAACGACCGACGTGAGCCCTTCATCCCTCATCGCGGTGTTGCCAATCGCAACCACGGGGTACGTCTCGCCCGCAAACGTGACTGACGAAGGGATTACGGCGTCGGTGCCGCCGCTTGCGGCTGTGGGATTGTAGGCGGTGACGGTTGCACCAGCGTCAGGGTCAAAGTCGTCGCCAGAAAATGTCATCCCGTCCTGAGTGAACAAGACCGGGAACGCGTAGGCCGGGGTCGCGGTGATAGCGGAACCAGCCGCAACCAGAGCAGACGCGACAAGAACTGCGGCGATTCGCCCCATCCTGTTCGCGGGCCGGTGGGCCATCGGCACGGGGCTAGAGGCAGCACTATTCATCATCAGATCCACAATCGGTTCGAGTCACACACCGGCGTTCGTAACATCCGGCGCAGAGCGTGAGTAGAACCGACCCGGCTAACCCTATTGGCCCAGCGCGGTCAGCGTCGTTTCGTGGCCAAGTGGTCTAGCGCGCTTGCGGATGCTCCGCCCCTCAACTCGTGAGTGCCGGGATGATCGCCCCCGAGAACACCTGCCAAGCAAGTGCAGTCTTCGCGACCAGGCTGAGCGTGATGTACGTGCGCTCCCCCTGCAAGTAACTCTTCCACTTACCGACTTGCTTGTATTGCAGCCACTGGTTGAGCGCGAACGTGTTGAAGAACACGAAGAGCGAAATCACGATGCCGACAACAAAGCTCGGGGCGGCAACTTCGTTCGCGCTTCCCGGGCGCAAGAAGTAAATGAGAATGAGAATCCACGGCACGACGCCGACCATCGATCCGAAAATGAAGGGCAGCATTCCGCCCGATCCTGGCTTCTCGTACTTTTCTTGTAGCGCGCCGAACAGAATCATCGCGGCGTTGACGGCGAAGACCGCGAAGAGTGCGGCGATATCGGTGACGCCGTTGATCGCGAGGATCAGCCAGATCATGATCGAGGAGCTGAGCGAGTACTCCGTCCAACGGAAGTAGTTACGACTCTCGAGAAGGCCGTTCTTGTAGCGCCCGAAGAACCACGGGCTCGAAACCAGAAAGTGAAAGAGCGCACTGAGCGCGAGGAAAGCCACAACACCGACGCCGATATTGACCTCGAAAACGGTCACCCGCTCAGGCGGAATGGGCGCCCCGGGAGGGCCCGCGAGGTAGTCCGCCGTGACGGCGAAGAGAACTTGAGTGCTGAGCATCGTGAGCACGATCGCGAATCCGATCGCCTGCAGCAGGTGCAGACTGCCCGCCACGACGTTGTAGATCCGTAGCCGATCTACTTGTTGTTCTGGAGAATAGGTCTTCTTTGACACGGGATATTCCCTTCGGCGGTGGGTGCCACGTTAGCACCGGCCTGTGAACCTGACGCTCTCCGGTGCCGACGGTCTACGGCGCCACTACGGCCAGCGGCCCATTCCTGCCGACGAAGACGGTGCGATCGGCTGTGCCCGGCAGCGGATGCAGCTTGAGCTTGTGAGCGAGCGCCACCGAGGCTGCGTTGGCCGGGTGCACCACCGCCACCAGCAGCAGAGCGTGGATGTGGGCTCGCGCGTAAGCGAGGAGAGGGCGCATCGCCTCGTACCCAATGCCTTGGCCTTGATGCGCGGGGTGAACAATCCAGCTCACCTCAAGACATCGTGTCATCGCCGTGAGGGAGCGCAATTGCAGGCTGACCTCGCCCACCAGTTCACCGTCACGCTCGATTGCCACGGCGAGTACGTCATCCACCCGGTGCAGTTGAGTCTGCCGCGTTCGTCGCTTCAGTTGCCGCAGCGCTGAGCGGCGAGTGCGTTGTGGCCACGCGGTGTATTCGCTCACTTGGGGGTTCGATTGCATCTCGTGCCACCGCTCGGCGTCCGCCATGCGGTGCGGGCGAAGCAGCAGGCGCTCGGTGTGCATGATCGGCACGCACAACGACAGTTCCAGGGTGGGCTGAGCGTCGTATCTGGGCATGAATTTACCGAACCGCTGTATCCGTCGAGTGCGTGTTTCTTCGTATTCACTGAATACTGACACAGCGACTGACACGAACTTGTCGCGGGGATTCCGGTTCTGTAAACAGGACGTAAATTACGGCGGATGCCGTTGGGCACGATTCAGCTAAGAATCGTGCGGGAGAGATTACTCTCGAAGGCTGCCCGCTACGAATGACAGTTCGTCGCCATCGCGGGACATCGCGCGGAACCCGAGGCGCTTCGCCAGAGCAATGGACGCTTGGTTGCTTTGGTCGATCACGGCAACGAGCCACTGAATCTTTGCCTCGTTGAAAGCAAACTCCATCATGGCCTCCGCCGCTTCGCGAGCGTAGCCCTGGCCGTAGGCATCCGGATGCAAGATCCAGCTGATCTCTGCGGTGCGGCTCGAGAGCGAGACGGAGCGAAGGTGGAGCGACACATCGCCAAGGAGTTGACCGTCCCGCTCAATTGCGAGCGCGAGGAAGTCGTTGGCCTGCAACAGTTTCACGTGCTTGGTGCGGTGAAGCAGGTGGGCATAGGACTCGGAGCGTGACCGTTCGGGCCACGAAGTGAACTTGTGAACATCGGGCGACGACTGGATTTCATACCAGCGTGCAGCGTCTTCGATGCGATGTGGGCGCAGAGTGAGACGGTCGGTGGCCAGCGTGGGCGCGTTGACAACTCGGTCCATTGAGGGACCGCGCACGAAGCGTGGGCGAAGGCTCAGCTTCATCAAGCGTTTTCCTCATTCAGTCGAAGGACGGGAGATCGTCGCGGGACCCTGCGGTATACCAATCGCGAGTCCATTTCGATAGAAAACCACAGTTTTCTATGAAACAACCAAGAGAACGCAGGACATCTGCTGGTGCGTCAAGTTCGTTGTTCGAAGTTGGCAGGTCTGCCAGAAACGACGCGCGACTCGACGGCGCGCATCGCGTGAGCATGAACGAGGGCGTCAGCCACCACACACGCGCACTGCCACTGGCGGCAAAGAAGGGACATCAGAATCCCGGAACAACAAACTGTAGCTGAGGCGGGATTCGAACCCGCGACCTCACGATTATGAGTCGTGCGCTCTCACCAACTGAGCTACTCAGCCACGTCATCCAAGTGGATGAACGAGCCCCCTATGGGAATCGGACCCATTACCTCTTCCTTACCAAGGAAGTGCTCTACCAATGAGCTAAGGGGGCACACAAAAGCGCAGAACGCGCGATTGGCACCGTAAGAGACTAGCACCCGTTAAGGGCCTCTAAGTACGCTTTTGGCCTAAAAGTGGCCGCGAATGAAGATTAGTTGACCGCATTCGCCGTGAGCCACGCGTAGGGGTCAACAGGAACATCATCCAGATGGATTTCGAAGTGCAAATGAGCACCATAAGCGATGCCAGTTTCGCCCACGAGTCCGATGAAATCGCCGGCCTTAATTTCTTGACCGACAACGATCGGGCTTGAGTCAGTGATCATGTGCGCATAAAGGCTGGTCACTTGCTGGCCGTTGATGGTGTGCGAAATCACCGCGTGGTAGCCGTAACCCGACCAGTCGGCTTGGATGAGCTCCACCGTGCCGTCTGCGACGGCATAGATCGGTGTTCCGGATGCTGCCGCAAAGTCGGTTCCCTTGTGGAAGCCGCTTGAGCGGTACCCGAATCCATCAGTGATCGGAATCGAATAGGGGAACGGCCACCGGATAGCGCCCGTCGTTGCGCGGTATTCGTAGTCCACGCCGGCGTACTTGAGGGCGAGCACTTCGGCGTACGAAATGACCTTGATGTTGTCGTGGGCAGCAACTTCGCTCTCGACGTCATCCGAGACAGCCAGCGACTGCGTGGTGCGCGGTGTGGCACTGAGCGCGGCCACGTCTGCTGCTGGCGCTCCTGCGGCGATGACGGCCGAATCTGCATTCATAAACACGTTTGAAGGAACGGAGACGCCAACCAGAATCGGGAAGGCAAACAGCATGGCCACCAACGAGAGGGCTTTGGATGCTGAGCGCTTGCCGCTTGAGCCCGACGAGCTGCTCGGGGCGAGCGCCTTGCGCGACACCCACACACGCTTCGACTTAACCGTGGAACCGCTCTTCTTGCGAGAACGCGGAGCCGTTGCCGCCGCGGCTTGCTTTGGAGTTCGAGCGGCCTTGGCAGCCTTGCCGGGCTTCGAGCGCTTACGCGAAGCGGGCGTCGCCACCGGAGCTTCGGCTGTCGTTGCGGCGGCGGCATCGTACGAGGACGCCACGAGAGTGGTGGGGGTGATTCCGAGAAGATCGAGGGGCTCGTCAGCTCGAATGCTCGTGGGTGCTGTATCGGGCACTGATTCGGTGGTTGGCGCGCTCACTGTTGCGATCGGAGCGGTGAAGAGTCGTTCAGAAACCGTCGGAGCGCCTGGGGCGGGCGGAACGACAGAAGCCGGGGCGGAAGTCGCTGCCACCGGAATAGCCGGCACCTCTACAGCGGCCTGCTTGTTGCGCATCGAGCGACGACTCGGCAGCGCGGCCGCAGTCACAGCCGAGCTGCTCGCAACGACCGCTGGTTCGACAACGGCGCGTTCAACGAGCTCAGCTTCAACAAGCTGCGCCGGGATGACGGTCGGTGCAACCTCGACCGCTACGGCCTCGGCAATCTCGGGCTCAGGGTTCGAACTCGAACTCGATGGGCTCGAGTGCGACGTGAACAGATCGGCGAGAACGGGAGCAACCGGCGCCTCCACCGGATGCTTCGAGCTCGACTTCTTGCGACTGCCTTGCTGCGCTTGACGCTCACGCTCGCGCAACTCTTTACGAGTGAGGGGAGGGTTCTCCCCTGTTCCCGGGTGCTGTGGGAATTGGGTGTCGCGGCTCATATACCGAGCCCTGGGTGGCGGGAGGAGAACGTCACTGCGGCGTAAGCGCTCGTCAGCAACATTCTTCTCCTCCACGCGATTCACCTGCTAGGTGTGAATGCATAATTCGGGTGATTGACCCACGCAGGTCGGGTTGCGCGGGTAACAGATTCATAAAGGCTAGCGTGCAAGTGGTCTAGTTGCCAGACCTTTTTTAAGTGGTCTACTTACGCGTTTAGCTGCTTCAATACTGCCTCAAGTTTCTGAGCAACGGCTGGTTCCGCAGCGAGGATAAAGTCCTTACCTTCCGCCTCGGTTCCACGCCCCTTCACGGTCGCCCCGGCCTCGCGGGCAATAAGCGCACCGGCCGCGTGATCCCACGGATTCAGGCTTCGCTCGAAGTACGCGTTGACTCGCCCCGAGGCCACCATGCAGAGGTCCAAGGATGCCGTTCCCATGCGGCGAATATCGCGCACCTGTGGGAGAAGGTCTGCAATTACTCGCCCCTGCTCCACGCGCAATTCCTGCAGGTACGCAAATCCCGTTGCGATGAGCGCTTCAGAGAGGTCTACTTCGTCAGCCACGTGCAGCGGTTGGCCGTTGAGGTGGGAACCACCGCCGAGCGTGCCCGTGTAGGTCTCCCCCGCGCCCAAGTTCACGACGGCACCGGCGAGCGCCTTCCACGATGAGGGTTCAGGCTCACCCTCAACGACGGCAATGCTGATCGCATAATGCGGGATGCCGTAGAGATAGTTCACAGTGCCATCGATCGGATCAACGACCCAGGTCAGTCCACTCGTGCCACGTTCTGCTCCGCTCTCCTCGCCCAGAAAACCGTCTTCGGGGCGAGCGTCGGCAAGGAGGGTGCGAATGAGCTGTTCGCTCTCGCGGTCGGCGTGAGTCACCACATCCACCGAGGAAGTTTTACGGTCGGCGACCGCGACTCCTCCTATGCGCCGTTGAGCAACAAGCTCGGCGGCTTGCGTTGCAACGCTGCGGGCGAGATCCAAGAGTTCGTCGTGAGGCATTACTCCAGCCTAGGCCGCACTCGTCGCGTACTCATGCGTTTCGAGTCTGGCTCGAAGCGCACGTGACAGCGCCAGCGCAGCCTCGTCTGCGGCGGCCCGCTCCTCGGGCGCTGTCTTCTGAGGCGTTCCGGCCACGAGAGCGAGGTCGGCGGCGAACAGCGTCTTCGCCCAGTCCGCGTGAGAAAGCTCGTGGCTGCCGGCGAGCGCGCTCTGCAACCGCAGCACGTCTTCCCGTAGGGCATCAGCGTTGTCGACTCCCCACATCCGCAGCACTTCTGGCCGGCTGTCAGCGGATGACGTCAGCCGCCCCAGGCTGCGAATCACATGAGCGAGCTCGTCGTTGTCGAGGTCGAGCGCGACGGGCGGGTCAACACGGTCAGCCTCGGCCTGCACTGCCTCTTCGCGTTCGATGCGCAGAGATTGCATGGTGTCGACAATTACGGCGATGAAGAGGTTGAGGGTGATGAAGGCGGCGATCAGGATGAAAGGCACGAAGAACAGCCACGCCATCGGCATCACTTCCATGATCGGGCGCACGATTCCCATCGACCAGCTCTCGAGCGTCATGATCTGGAACAGCGAGTACGTCGACTTGCCGATTGAGCCGAACCAGTCGGGGAACTGGTCTCCGAAGAGTTCCGTCGACATCACGGATGCCACGAAGAAGACGAGAGACATCAGCAGGGCGATGGCGCCGATACCGGGGAACGAGCGAAGCAGCGCTTCAACGACCATCCGCACCTGAGGAAGAAACTTGATGACGCGCAGGATGCGGAGCACTCGAAGTGCGCGAAGAACAGAAAGTGGTCCAGAACTGGGCACAAGCGCGATCGCCACCACGATGAAGTCGAACACCGACCAGCCGTCGGTGAAGAAACGCTTAGGGCCGTAAGCGACGAGCTTGAGAACGAGCTCGATCACGAAAACAACGAGCGCAATTGAGTCCAAGAAATGGAGCACGTCGTACGTCGTTGTGCCCTCGTCTGCTGTGGTTGCAAGGGCAATGATCACCGCATTGATCACAATGACCGCGAGAACGAAATTCTGAACGAGGGCGGAGTCGACAAACTGAGCGAGTCGGCTACGAAACGATGGACTCTCGGGTGGAGTAGTTGGATTCACGCGCCCATTATTCACGAAAGGCCCCGCACTGTGCGCGCGGGGCCTTTCGAATAAGTGGTGGCGAGTGAGGGATTCGAACCCCCGAATGCGAAGCAGTCTGATTTACAGTCAGATCCCTTTGGCCACTTGGGTAACTCGCCAAGACGCCTCCGGCCACATGTATTCATCTGACCGAACGCGCTGGACAAGGATACAAGGAATCTGAGCGCCGTGTGACCACTTCGGCAAAACTGGCCTGCAGGAGTTCTGGGCGTTGCCCGGGTAGCATGGGGATATGGCTGATTCTTCGTTTGACATTGTGAGCAAAGTTGACCAAATGGAGGCGGAAAACGCCGTCAACCAGGCGCAAAAGGAGCTTGCTCAGCGCTACGACTTCAAAGGCGTAGGCGCTTCGGTGGAGTGGACCGGCGAGAAGCTTCTTCTCAAGGCAAGTGCGGAAGAGCGCGTGAAAGCTGTTCTCGAGGTGCTCGAGGCCAAGTTCATCAAGCGCGGCATTTCGCTGCGCAGCCTCGACGCGGGTGAGCCCTTCCCCAGCGGCAAGGAATACCGCATCGAGATCAGCCTCAAGAACGGCATCTCGTCTGAAGACGCCAAGAAGATTTCCAAGATCATTCGCGACGAAGCTCCTAAGAGCGTCAAGTCACAGATTCAGGGCGATGAGCTGCGCGTGCAGTCGAAGAGCCGCGATGACCTGCAGTCGACGATGGCGCTGCTCAAGGGCAAAGATCTGGAAGTTGCTCTCCAGTTCGTGAACTTCCGCTAACAACTCTCCAGCATGGATGTTCCCCCGCTGAATCGCGGGGGAACTCGTTAGACTTCGCCCATGGACTTGGGCAGCATTGACTTCAGCTTTACGGCGATTCTCGCCACTGCTCTTGTCGTCATCGACTTTGCGATTCGCGTGCTGTCGATCATTTACGTTCCGCGCAATCGGCGACCGCAGACCGCCATGGCCTGGCTGCTCGCCATCTTCTTCATCCCGTACGTCGGCATCCTGCTGTTCCTGATTTTCGGCAGCCGCAAGCTCCCCAAGGGCCGCCGCGACAAGCAGTCGGAGATCAACCAGTTCATCGTCGAGTCGACGGAGGGCATGGATCAGGTCAAGCAAGATCAGCCTTGGCCCTCATGGCTTGAGCCCGTCGTCGAACTCAACCGCACTCTTGGCGCAATGCCGCTCGTCGGCGGCAACTCGGCAACGCTGCACTCTCACTACGAAGAGTCGCTCGACGCCATGACCGCCGAGGTCGACACAGCATCCCGCTTTGTGCACGTCGAGTTCTACATTCTTAGCCTCGACGACACCACTCGTCCATTCTTCGACGCGCTCGAACGGGCGGTGGAGCGCGGCGTTCGGGTGCGGGTGCTTCTCGACCACATCGCCTCGCTGCGGGCTCCGGGCTATCTCGCTACGATCCGTCACCTCAAAAAGATCGGTGTCGACTGGCGCGTCATGCTGCCGGTCCAACCTCTCAAGTGGAAGTTTCAGCGTCCCGACCTGCGCAACCACCGCAAGCTCCTCATTATCGACGGCAACGTTGCGTTCACCGGTTCGCAGAACATGGTCGATTCCTCGTACAACAAGCGCTCCAACCTCAAGCGCGGCCTCGAATGGAAAGACCTCATGGTGCGCTTCGAGGGCCCCATCGTTTCGGGAATCAACGCGCTCTTCATCACCGACTGGTACAGCGAGACGGATGAACTGCTCGTGCGAGAGGGAAGCCTCGCCCTGACTGCAGAATCCCCCGCCAGCCTCGACGCGCAGGTGGTGCCGAGCGGGCCGGGATTTGAGGGTGAGAACAACCTTCGACTGTTCAACTCCTTGCTCTACGCAGCCCAGAAGCGGGTCATCATCACGAGCCCCTATTTCGTGCCGGATGACTCCATGCTCTACGCCATCACAACGGCAGCCCAGAGCGGGCTCGACGTGCAGCTATTCGTCTCCGAGGTCGGCGACCAAGCCCTCGTTTATCACGCACAGCGCAGCTACTACGAGACGCTATTGAAGGCGGGAGTGAAGATCTGGCTGTTCCCGAAGCCGACCGTCTTGCACGCCAAGCACTTCACGATCGACGACCAGGTCGCCGTGATCGGTTCGAGCAACATGGACATGCGCTCGTTCAGCCTCAACCTCGAAATCTCCGTGATGGTTCGCGGTGCCGAATTTATTGCAGACATGCGCCAGCTCGAAGCCGAATACCGCAGTGTCAGCCGAGAACTCACTCTCGAAGAGTGGATGAAGCGCCCGCGGCGGTCAAAGGTGCTCGACAACCTTGCGCGCCTCACCGCCGCGGTTCAGTAGCCCTTCACTAACGGTGCGGCAGATACTGCTGCACCGCGAGTGTTGCGATAGCCCCGCTTGGAGCCTCCGCCCTACTCCGTGTCAGTGACTTTGGATGCCGCAAGCATTTCGTCGCGGTCAACTAGCTTGATGCGCGCACGGCCTTCAGCCTCGCCCAGAGCGATCTCGTGGGCATCCAGCGACTGCCACCCCTGCAGGTTCGTGTACTCGACGTCACGGCTCTTCAGGAGATCAACGATGGCCTGCTCGTCGGGGTTCTCGGGGCTCCACCAGTTGGCTTGGTCGTTCATGACGTGCTTGATGGTTTCCATCGCGTCAGACTTGGTGTGACCGATGAGTCCAACGGGACCGCGCTTGATCCAGCCCGTTGCGTACACGCCGTGAACCTGCTCGTCGTTGTCGTCAATGACCTGACCTTCACGGTTAGGAATGACTCCGCGGTTCTCATCGAACGGGATGCCGTCGAGCGGCGACCCGAAGTAACCAACAGCACGGTAGAGGCTCTGCACCGCAACCTCGCGGAACTCGCCGGTGCCGACGACTCCGCCCTGGCCGTCGGGCTTGGTGCGCTCGTACCGGAAGCCTTCAACACGGTCGGTGCCGAGCACCTCGACGGGGCCAGCATAGAAGTGCAAGTGCAGGCGACGCGAGGCGTTGCCCTTTTCTTCGCCGCGCCACTTCGTGAAGATGCGGTCGAGCACCATGATCTGCTTGTTCGACTCGATCGCGGCTTTCGATGCGTCGTCGTAGTCGAAGTCCTCTTCGTAAACGACCATGTCGACATCGTTGAGTTCGCCGAGTTCGCGTAGCTCGAGCGGCGTGAACTTCACCTGCATGGGTCCACGGCGGCCGAAGACGTGCACGTCGGTCACAGGGCTCGCTTTGAGGCCCTCGTAAACGTTGGCCGGAATCTCGGTCGGGAGCAGGTCATCCGCGTGCTTAGCGAGCATTCTGGCGACGTCGAGCGCGACGTTTCCGTTGCCGATTACGGCAGTCTCTTTCGCGTCGAGGGTCCACTCGCGCGGGTAGTCGGGGTGGCCGTCGTACCAGCTGACGAAGTCGGCGGCACCGTGGCTGCCCGGCAGATCGATTCCGGGGACCGGCAGCGGAGCATCCCGCACCGAACCGGTCGAGAAGATGACCGCGTTGTAGTGCTTCTTGAGGTCGTCAAGCGTGATGTCGCGCCCATAAGTGACGTTACCGAAAAGGCGGATGTTGCCGGTGTCGAGCACATCGCGCAGGGCGTTGACAATGCCCTTAATGCGCGGATGGTCGGGGGCAACGCCATAGCGTACGAGACCATACGGTGCAGGAAGCTGCTCGAAAAGGTCGATCGATACGTCGAACTGGCGCTCTGCCTTCAGCAGGATGTCAGCGGCGTAGATTCCGGCGGGGCCAGCACCAACAATGGCGAGTCGTAGCTTGCTCATCAGTTGTCGTTTCCGTTCATCTCGGTGCGCCCGGGGCGCGGGCGAGTGGGCGTACTAGTTGGAGCGTTCGACGATGCTTTCGGCAAAACGCGTCAGCGCTTTCTTGACCGAACCATCGGGCAGCGGCGCGAGGGCTTCAACAGCTTCGCGGCCCCAGCGACGGGCTTCGTCCAAAGTTTTCTTCGTCACGGCATGCTCGCGCAGGTCGGTGACCGCAGCATCAATAGCCGCTTCGTCGCCTTCGCCATAGAAGTTGGCGTTCACGTCGCGTTCGATGCGGGTAAGCAGCTCGGCGGCATCACTGTCGGTGAGGGCAAGCTCGCGCAGGTACAACAGTGGCAAGGTCGCAACACCGCTGCGCAGGTCGGTGCCAGCCTTCTTGCCCGTCTTGCCCGTCTCGGCCGAGAGATCAATGACGTCGTCAATGAGCTGGAATGCAACACCGATCTTCTCGCCAAAGTCGCGCACGGGAACCGTGTACTCCTTCGGCGCGTTCGAGAACATGACGCCAACCTCGGCCGCTGTCGCAATGAGGGAACCGGTCTTGTCAGCCAACACCTGCAGGTAGTGCTCCACGGGGTTCTCGTCGGGCTTCGGCCCCAGAGTTTCGTGAAGCTGCCCCAGGCAGAGGCGCTCAAAAGTGTTCGACTGCAGGATGAGCGCCTCGGAGCCCAAGCCTGCAATGAGCTTGCTCGCCCGCGCGAACAGCAGGTCGCCGGTGAGGATCGCGACCGAGTTGCCCCACACGTTCTGGGCGCTCGGAACGCCACGGCGCAACTGCGCCTCGTCCATAACGTCGTCGTGATAAAGCGAAGCGAGGTGAGTGATCTCTACGGCTTGAGCCGCCGTGACCACATCAGCGTTATTGCCGTCACCGAGCTGAGCGGTGAGCAGCGCGAGCACGGGGCGCACGCGCTTGCCGCCCGCTTCGAGCAGGTAGCGGCTCGTGGCATCCGCAATCTCGTCGGCAAAGCCCATGTGCGAGAGCAAACCCGCTTCGACCTCGTCAAGGCCCTTTTCAATTGCCGTCGCAAAACGACGCTCATCGCTTGAGGCGAAGAGTTTCTCCCCGAGCCCCAGAGAGGAGCTCAGAGTGTTGCTGCGACGAGCAGGCGGAACGCTCGGGTTCACTAATCGACCGGTTTCTTTTGCGAAGCGCTACGGCTTCGGTTTGACGTCTGAGTTGGTTTTTGCCGGCTTGATCGTCTTGATCGGACGAGTGGCATTTCCCTTGCGCTTGGCAACCGAAGCAAGCACGGTGGCGTCGACGGGCTTGTGCCCACGATGCATTGCCACGATGCCGGCGGTGAGGTTGCGGTACGCAACACGGGTGAAACCGGCAGCCCGGATCCACTGACTGAGCTCGCCCTGATCAGGCCACTCACGAATCGATTCCGCGAGGTAGGTATACGCCTCGGGGTTGGAGCTTGAGCGATCAGCAATGATCGGCATCACGCGATTGAGGTAGGTGAAGTACCCGGCGCGAACAATCGCGACGGGAGGCTTCGAGAATTCGGTGATCACCAAACGGCCACCGGGCTTGAGCACGCGGTACATCTCGGAGAGCGCCGCACGAGGGTCGTTGATGTTGCGCAGACCGAAGCTGATCGTGACCGCGTCGAACTCGTTGTCGCCGAACGGCAGCTGCTGAGCGTCGCCCTGGATGAACTCGATCTTCTTGTGGCGCTTGCGAGCCTGCTCGACCATGCCTGTGGAAAAGTCGAGGCCGACGACGCGAGCACCGTTACGGTGAAGAGCAGCAGAACTAGTGCCCGTTCCCGCCGCAATATCGAGGATGCGCTCCCCCGCTGCCGGCGCAACAGCACGCACCGTGGCGGCCCGCCACAGCAGTGCGTTTCCGGCCGAGAGCACGTTGTTCGTACGGTCGTAATGTTTTGCGACACCGTCGAACATTCCGGCTACGTCTTCCGGTCGCTTGTTCATGTCAGCCTTACCCACCCCTTTAGTCTAGGGCGCTCAGAGCCGATGCTCACTTTCTTGGCCGCAACTGACAGGTACTCTGATACTTGTGGGGCACAAAGGGGCTATAGAGCGGTCCGTACACGGGCAGAATCGGAGACAGAGCGATGGCTAGCACCCCCGACATCCTCAGCATTGTCACTCGGCCAACTGCAGCAGTGGATCGCCTCCTCGACTGGATCACTCCCCAGCACCCGATCGCCTTCGTGCGCGACGGCGAAGGTCTTGTGGGCATCGGTGAATTGCTGCGCCTCGAGTTCCGTGGTGCCGACCGCTTCACCGCCGCAGCAGCCGCGTGGAGCGAGCTCGCGCGCACCGCGATCGTGCACGACAGCGTCAAACGTCCGGGCACCGGCCTCGTCGCACTCGGCAGCTTCGCTTTCGCGGATTCCTCCGATTCCGTCAGCGTTCTCATCGTGCCGCGCATCGTTGTAGGCAGCCGCGACGGCATCCAATGGGTCACGACGATCACCACCGGCGAGACGAGCGGTTTGCCCGGCGCGTCCGATGGCCTCCCTGCTGGCCCTCACGAACCCGCCGGCGATCTCGTGCACGTTGACTTTGTGCCGGGCGAGATGAGCACCAAGAACTTCACCAAGACGGTGAAAGCTGCGCTGCGCGAAATCTCTCGGGGCTCCGCCGCCAAAATCGTGATCGCTCGCGACCAAAGCGCCGAACTGCCCGCCGACGCCGACCTGCGCTTGCCCATCACGTCGCTCGCTAATCGCTATCCCGACACCTTCACTTTCGCCGTCGATGGCCTCATCGGCTCAAGCCCCGAAACTCTCGTGCGCGTGCAGAACGGGGCCGTCAGCGCCCGCGTGCTCGCCGGCAGTGCCGCGCGCGGCGACGACCGCATCTCCGACGGGCGAGCCGCCGGAACCCTCATGAGCTCACCCAAAGATCAGAAGGAACATGCGCTCGCGCTGGCCAGCGTGATGGATGCCCTCGCCCCACTCAGCAGCGAACTGCACGCGGCATCCGAACCCTTTGCCTTGCAATTGCCCAACCTGTGGCACCTCGCGACTGACATTGAGGGACAACTCAGTCAGCGCTCCAGCGGGCTCGACCTCATTGGAATCTTGCACCCCACGGCTGCCGTCGCTGGCACGCCAACGCCTGACGCCATCCGGCTGATCGACGAGCTCGAAGGCTTCGACCGTGGCCGCTACGCCGGCCCGGTCGGCTGGGTGGATGCCAACGGCAACGGCGAGTGGGCCGTTGCGTTGCGCTGTGCCCAAGTCAGCGGCGCGCGCATTACCGCGTATGCCGGCGCCGGGATAGTCGCCGGCTCCGACGCCAAGAAGGAGCTCGCCGAGACGGAACTCAAGTTCCGCCCCATCGTGGAAGCGTTCGGCTAGAGCAGCAGAAACCAGCGTGTGGGGTTACGGGGCGATCTCCCGCAGCAGCTCCTCCACGTGGGCGCGGATCTCATCACGCACGCGACGAACGCCGCCAGCATCCAACTCGGCCGGATCGGTGAGTCGCCAATCGAGATAACGCTTGCCGGGATAGATCGGGCACGCGTCGCCACACCCCATGGTGATGACTACGTCGGCAGCACGCACGACGTCGTCGGTGAGGGGCTTCGGAAAGTCCTCCCCGAGGTCGAGGTCGACCTCGGCCATAGCTTCGACGACGCTCGCGAGAATCGCCCCTCCGGGCTCAGACCCTGCCGAGCGCACATGCACTCGATCCTTGCCGAGTTCACGCAACCAGGCTGCGGCCATCTGCGAGCGCCCCGAGTTCTGTACGCACACGAAGAGCACTTCCGGAACCGGCTTCGGAATGACCCCCTTGGCCTGCGCGAGAGCGGCGAGCCGATCGTGAGCAAAGCGGTAGGCCAAGCTCGGGAGATGAGTGGAGACCTTCGCCGTGCGCGCGAGCGAGGCGTACGACTCGAAGAGGGTGCGCTCGATGGTCTCTTCGCTCACCAACCCGGCGTACTGAGCTGCTAGTCGCTCCGCACTGCGGCGAAGCACGTTGTCGGGATCATTGAGGGGCAGTTGGCCCTCGAATGCTGGACGCATGGTTCCTCGTTTCGCTCGAACATTAAAAGCATAGATGGTTGTCTATGCTTTCACGTTGTTCGATAACGAGATTCACCCGCTGTTCATCGAGGGTCGCCGCGACGCACCGCAGCGCATCGCGCCGCACCTAGCTGTCGGCGAGACGCACTTTCTCGGCCTCCACGTCATAGTCGGCACTCGGCCACTGCGGGTCGATGCGCTCGAGAGCATCGAGGAGAAGCTGCTGAACCGCCCAGCGGGCGTACCACTTGTGGTTGGCCGGAATCACGTACCACGGCGCGCTTTCGGTTGTCGTGCGGCGCAGAGCGATCTCGTACGCCTCTTGGTATTCCGCCCAGAGCAGGCGCTCATCCACGTCACCCGGGTTGTACTTCCAGTGCTTCTCGGGGCGATCGAGTCGCTCTTGGAGCCGCTCTTTCTGCTCGTCGGCACTGATGTGCAGCATCACCTTGATGATGACCGTTCCGTTGGCCACGAGCTCTTCTTCGAACTTCTGGATGATGCCGTAGCGCTCTTCGACGGTCTCGGGCATGGAGAAGCCCCGCACTCGGTGAATCAGAACATCTTCGTAGTGCGAACGGTCGAAGACACCGATAAACCCTGCCTCGGGCAGTTCCTTGCGAATGCGCCAGAGAAAGTCGTGCGACTTCTCTTCATCCGTGGGCGCCTTGAACGCGTGAATCTGCACGCCCTGCGGGTCGACTCCTCCGATAACGTGACGAAGGATGCCGCCCTTACCCGCAGTATCCATGGCTTGCAGCACGAGCAAAACCCGGCGTTCGCCACCGAACTTGCTCTCGGCGAAGAGTCGCTCCTGAAGGGCGGCGAGTTTCTCGCCGTTCTTGGCTAAAGCCTTTTCGGCATCTTTCTTGTCGCCATCGAACTCGGGAGTGGATGACGGGTCGATGCCTGCAAGCTCGAAGTCGGCGGTGACTGGCGTGAGTGTGCTCATAGCTCAAGGCTACTCGCAGGCATTCAGTCCGACCCGTTGCCGGGGTCACTGCCGGGCGAGCGGAACCTCAATGATCGTTGGCTCGGGGTGAGCCGACAGCGCCTGATCGAGTTCGCCGCGGGTCGCCGCGAAAACGTAGCGCCAGCCGTAAGCCGCCGCGAGGGCTTCGATTGACGCATTCTGCTGGGTGAGCAGAACGCGGTCAAAGCTCTCGCCTGCCTGGCTCGCGACCTCGAGAACATCGAAGATGGTGCCGCCACCGTCGTTGCCGACGATCACTTGGATGCGCGGGCGAGGTTCTCCTGCGCCGAACATGAGAGCGCCCACATCGTGGAAGATGGCGAGGTCGCCGAGGAGCACGCGAGTGACTCCCTCGTTTCCCTTTTCGGCTTGGCTTGCGAGCGCAATACCGAGGCCCGTCGAAATGGTGCCGTCGATGCCGGCGAGCCCGCGGTTAGCGTGCACGGAAATCTTCTTGCCGGGAACAACGCGGTCCACTTCGCGAATCAGGCGTGAGGCACCGAGAACGAGGCGGTCGTGCGGCCACGTTGCACGCCACACGGCTTCCGCGAGCATCCGTCGGTCGACGGGAGTGCGCACAATCGCGAGTTCAGACTTGGCGTGGGTTCCAGCATCCGCATCAATATCGGGGGCAATGCTCTCGGTTTCGAGCAACTGGCGGCTCGTCGTTACCCAGCGCCCCAGCCAGGCGCGGTCGGCAGCTTCGCCCGAAACAGAAACCTCATCGACAAAGAGTCGCACGCAGCGGCCGGGGTTGTAGTCGTCTGCCGAGGGATGCCGCACGACGACAGTCTCGACGCCGCGACGCTGAATGAGCGCCGGAATTTCGCGGCTCAGAGTCGGATGCCCGAACACGATTACGCGTGCGACGCGATCGCCGAAGTTGGCCGTGTTCAACAGCTCGCGGTACGCCACGACGAGGTTGGGGCCAAAGTGGGCGCCGCTCGAAACCTCAGCGATGAGCGGTGCACCCAGCTCGCGAGCAACCTGCTCAGCCCGCGGGCCAGCGCCGGTTCCGGCCACCACCACGGTTGCCGGCGACGGGCTCAGCGCGAGCGTCGTGGGAGCGCCAGGCGACTGGTGCGTGGTGTTTTCCACCACGGGGTCGAGGTCACTAAAAAGATCGGGGAACACGGGCTCGCGGTGAGCCGCCGGTTCGGGGGCCACCTCGTTCTCGGTGGGATGCCAGACGAACGGCGCAGACAGCGGCTCGTCGAAAGACAGGTTGAGATGAACGGGGCCGTTGACCGCGGCGACTGCGTCGCGCGCGAGTTGGGCCGCGGCATCCATCTCGCCGGCAGCACCGGTCGGCGCCTCGACATCCCACGTCTGGTGAACAGCGGTGCCGAAAATTCCCGGCTGCTGAGTGGTCTGGTTCGAGCCAATGCCGCGCAGGGAATCCGGTCGGTCGGCGCTAATGATGATGAGCGGAACAGCAGAGTGATGCGCTTCGAGCACCGCCGGATGCAGGTTGGCTACCGCGGTGCCGGAGGTCGTGACGACCAAGACCGGCGATTGCGTTTCGACCGCGAGACCGAGAGCAAGGAAGGCTCCCACACGCTCGTCGATGCGCACGCGCAGTCGCAACAAGCCGTGCTTTTCGAACTCGGCAGCGGCAAGCGCAATAGCCTGCGAGCGCGAGCCGGGGCTCAGCACAATGTCTCGAACGCCGAGACGAACGAACTCTTCGAGAAGGGCTACCGAGAAATTGGTGGCCGGAGAGTTAGTTGGTCTTATCGTCATCGTCGAGATCTGCTAGTTCCTGTTCGAGGCGGCGAATGCGCTCATCCTGTTCTTCTTTGGCGCGCATGTTGCGCAAGAAATCGGGGTCATCGTCAGGCGCAACGGTGCGCGGACGACCAGAGCTAGAACTACGTGCCTTACCGAGCATGAACCAGAGCACTACGCCAATGACGGGCAAGAGCAGGATCACGATAATCCAGAGCGCCTTGGGCAATGCGCGCACGCGGCTGCGATCAGTCAGAGCCACATCCACAATGGAGAACACGTCGACCGCAACGAGTGCGAAGGCGAGAACGACCAATAGACGAGTCATGCCACCATTCTACGCTCGCAGGCTGCGCGCGGGATGCGAGCCTAGACTGATGCCGTGAAACCTTGGATTGCCTACACGCTGCTCCGCCTCGGAGTGTTCGCTGCTGCGTTCACTCTTCTCATGATTGCGGACACTGAGCCATGGCTCGCCGCCGTCATTGCGACAGTGCTCGGGTTCGCCGTTTCCTATGTCTTTTTTGGCAAGCTTCGGGATGCTGTTGCTCTCGATTTTGCCGCTCGTCGCGAAGGCCCGAGCCACGATCCCGATCGTGATGCCGAAGATGCCGAGGCCGACTTCGACTCTGCCGCCGAGCCTGTTGCTGACGACAACGCTCGCGAGTCTTCGCTAGAAGGCGATAGCCAGAGCGAGACCGATGCCGAACAGCAGAGCAGTGAGCCCCGTCAGCTTTAGCGCCAAGATCAGTTCGGCCGGTGTCTTGCCGGTGAGCACGATCACGCAGGCCGGGAGTGCTGCCAGCAGCACGAAGTACACGAGGTAGGCGTTGAAGTAGAGCAGGGTGTAGACGCCCAGAATGCCGAACGGTACGAGCATCGCGACGACGTAGAAGATTCGCGACGGCAGATTGCCCATTCGAACAGCCAGCGTGCGCTTGCCCGCGATCTTGTCTTGAGCGATATCCCGGATGTTGTTGACCATGAGCGTCGCGACCGCGAACAGCCCCACGGCGACGGCGGCCAGCCACGACTCTAGGTTCACGGTATCCGCGAGCACGTAGGTGGTTCCCGCCGTGGCAACGAGGCCGAAGAAGATGAAGACAAAGATCTCGCCGAGGCCGAGATAACCGTACGGGCGCTTGCCGCCGGTGTAGAAGTAGGCGGCGACGATCGCGGCCGCTCCCACCGCAAGTAGCCACCAGTGCTCGCTGCGCACGACAATGATGAGCCCTGCAACAGCGGCAATGCCGAACCAGACGAACGCGACCGTGATGACGGTGCGCGGGCGAGCGGCACCCGAGGCGGTGAGCCGACGAGGACCAACGCGGTGATCATCCGTTCCCCGCACTCCGTCGGAGTAGTCGTTGGCGAAGTTCACACCGATCTGCAGCGAGACCGCGACCACGAGGCAGAGCAGGGCGCGCAGCCAGTGCCAACCAGCACCGTCTTCTTCATGCGGCAGCACATAGGCGGCAGCGGTGCCGAGCGCTACGGGAGCAAAAGCGAGGGGAAGCGTCTGGATGCGAGCGCCGCTGATCCAGTCGCGTGCCGTTGCCTTGGCAATCTTGGGTGCTTTCGGCGGGCGCCCACCGGGGCGGCCACTCTTGTTCTTTCCGGCGCCGGCATTCTTGTTGGCGTTCTTGCCCGCCGCCGAACTCGACTTCGAGCCCGCCTTCGGCGAGACGGTCTTCGGATCGATGCGTTGCTGTTTGGGAGAGGCCACGGAGGGATTCTACTTAAGCACGACTGACGCTAAGGCGAGTTTGTCGGGTTTTCCCGTCGAAAGCATAGGAATCTCATCGATCAGGATGACGCGAGCGGGAGCCGCTGCCGTCGAAGACAGCTGGGCAGCGACCGACTGGCGCAGCACATCCAGCTCGATGGCTGTCGTCGTGATGACGACGGGAGCTTCGCCCCACTCTGGATGCGGAGCCGCCACCACTACCGCGGCACTCTGCCCGGGAAGCGCCCGAACAGCGGTCTCCACCTCGGCGAGGGAAACCTTCACCCCGCCCGAAATGATCATGTCGTCGGCGCGGCCGCGAACCCTCAGCACGCCGTCCACGACCTCCCCGACATCGTCGGTGCGGTACCAGCGCACGCCCTCGTGCAGGCGGAACGAGAAGGCGCTGCGGCGCGGATCGTCGAGGTAGCCCTCAGCGAGCATCGGCCCCGAAAGTTCGATGCGGTCATCCACGAGTCGTAGGCCCACACCGGGCAGCGGTTTACCGTCCCAGACAGCACCACCGCTGGTCTCGCTTGACCCATACGTCGTCGAGACGGCGAGGCCGCGAGCGCGAGCCGCCGCCAGCAGAGCGATCGGTGTCGACTGGCCGCCGACCAAAATCCGAGTGAAACGAGAGAGGGCCGCGACAGCTTCATCCGACTCGAGCAGTCGCGAGAGTTGTACGGGCACGAGCGAGACAAAGCGACGCTCGGCAGTGAGTTCGGCCGCAGCAGCCACGAAGGTCTCCGCCGTGAACCCCTTCGGAGGCATGAGTGCGGGTTCGGTGCCGGCAAAGTACGAGCGCGCCATCACGTTGATGCCCGCGATGTAGTGCGCCGGAACGGCCAGCAGCCACTGGCCAGGCCCACCCAGAAGTTCGTCGGATGCCGCAGCACTCGCCTTCAACGCCGCAGCACTGAGCATCACGCGCTTGGGGCGGCCGGTCGATCCGCTCGTTTCCACAATGACCGCAACGTTCGCGGGCACGGTCTCGGGTAGGCCAGAGGGGGAGGTCGGGTGCGGCAAAATCGCGGCTCCCGATCCATCGAGTGCTGGCTTCAGCGCCGCCCACACCTTGCGGGGATCGCGGGCGTCAACAGACCAGAGTTCTCGGGTCGGAGTGTTTTCAGCGGTCACGGGTAAACCTCTCTGCGTTGAGTTGTCGGTGCGTTAGAACTGCGGGAGCACTAGCGGCTCGGGGCTTTAGTACAGAAGGAGCGTTAGTACTGCCAGGGGAAGGGCGACCAGTCGGGTTCGCGCTTCTGCAGGAATGAGTCGCGGCCTTCCACAGCCTCATCGGTGCCGTACGCCAGGCGGGTGGCTTCGCCGGCGAAGACCTGCTGGCCCACAAGACCGTCGTCGACAGCGTTGAGGGCGAATTTGACCATGCGGATGGCGGTGGGCGACTTGGTCATGATCGTGGTCGCCCAGTCGTAGGCCGTGGCTTCGAGCTCGGCGTGGGGCACGGAGGCGTTGATCGCTCCCGCGTCGAGGGCGCGCTGCGCGTCGTACTCGCGGGCAAGGAAGAACACCTCGCGGGCAAACTTTTGGCCGACCTGGCGGGCGAAGTAGGCGCTGCCGTAGCCGGCGTCGAACGACCCGACGTCGACATCCGTCTGCTTGAAGCGGGCGTGCTCGGTGCTGGCAATCGTGAGGTCACAGACCACATGAAGCGAGTGCCCTCCCCCGGCAGCCCAGCCCGGAACGACGGCGATAACGACCTTGGGCATGAAGCGGATGAGGCGCTGCACTTCAAGAATGTGCAGGCGGCCGGCTGCGGCACGGCGCTTGCCCGCGGCTGCAGCAGCTTCGGCCTCGGCTTCCGCTTCGGAGAGCCCTGCAGCGGCGGTGGGGTTTGTGGCGCCCTCTTGGCCTTCGTATTCATAGCCAGCCCGGCCACGGATGCGCTGGTCGCCGCCGGAGCAGAACGCCCAGCCGCCATCCTTCTCGCTCGGCCCGTTGCCGGTGAGGAGAACGACACCGATGCGCGGGTTCTGGCGCACGTCATCCAGAGTTTGGTACAGCTCGTCGACGGTGTGCGGCCGGAAGGCGTTGCGCACTTCAGGGCGGTCGAACGCGATGCGGGCAATCGTGCCCGTTACATCGTGGTGATAGGTGATGTCGGTGAGGTCATCAAACCCGGCGACTGATCGCCACAACTTCTCGTCAAAGATTTCGGAAACAGGCGCCATGGCTCCACCATAACCATCGCGGCGCCGAGCGGGCTGATGCCGAACCGTTGGGGCCGAGCTTCTCTTCTCCGCCGAGAGCCGTTAGCGGTCGAAGAACCGAAAGACGGTAAGCACGATGAGTGGATTGGCCAGCACTGCGAGCGCAAGACCGAACGCCGCCCAGCGCCGCTGCAGACCAAGAATGAGCGAGATCACTGCGGTAATCGCCGCCGAAATCGAGGTGATGATCGTGGCGTAAGCGAGCGCCGTGCCGGTGGGGTAATCGCCTCCTGCCGAGACGATCATGGCGACGATGAAGAGCACGAGTGTTGCAAAGCCCAGCGCCGCGGCGATGAATCCAACCCAGCGTGGTCGCGGGCGACGCGCTACTGGAGTCTCTTCGGGTTCGACGGTCTCGTCTGACTCGCCATCAACGGGCGCATCAGTTTCTTCGTCATCGACAACGCCGACGACGTAATACGGCACGACTTTGGTCGCAACGCGCTCGATATCACCCGGATTAGTCACGCAATTACCCTAACTGACAGTGGAACTTGTCAGACTGGGAACATGTTCCCTTCAGTGAACGAAATTCTTGACACCGCCCATGTCGTGTCGTTGCCCATGACGTCGCGCTTTCGCGGCATCGATCAGCGTGAAGCTCTGCTCTTTCGCGGCCCGCAGGGGTGGAGCGAGTTCTCCCCCTTCGTTGAGTACGACGACGCCGAAGCGACCCCGTGGCTCGTGGCCGCGATCGACTACGCCTTCAACGAGCAGCCGCCGCTCGTGCGCGATCACGTGTGGGTCAATGCCACCGTGCCTGCTGTACCCGCCGACCTCGTCGAGGCGGTGCTCGAGCGCTTCCACGGTTGCCGCACCGCGAAAGTGAAAGTCGCCGAGCCTGGCCAGACCTTGGCGGATGACATTGCTCGCGTCGCCGAAGTGCGTCGCGTGATGGGCCCGGCGGGTCGCATTCGCGTCGATGCCAACGGCGCGTGGACAGTGGATGAGGCCGAGCGCGCCGTGCACGCCTTCGCCGAATTCGACCTCGAGTACGTCGAACAGCCCTGTGCCACCGTGGAAGAACTGGGCGAGCTGCGCACCCGCATCAAGTACATGGGAATCCCGGTCGCCGCAGACGAAAGTGTGCGCAAAGCCGCCGACCCACTCGCTGTGGCGAGAGCGGGTGCCGCCGACCTGCTGGTGATCAAGGCTCAGCCGCTGGGTGGCATCTCTCGCGCACTGGCGATCGTCAACGATGCCGGGCTGCCCGTCATCGTTTCCAGCGCCTTAGAGACCTCGGTGGGCCTCGCAATGGGCGCGCACCTCGCCGCCGCCATCGAGCCCCTCGACTATGACTGCGGACTTGCCACGGCATCCCTACTCGCCGCTGACGTGACGGCCTCTCCCCTGCGGGCCCGCGATGGCCAGCTCGAAGTGCGCCGCGTTGATGCCGACGAAGCGCTGCTCACGCGGTGGGCCGCCAATCCCGAACGAACGCAGTGGTGGCTCGACCGCCTGACGCGCTGTCACGAACTAGGTAAAAACTACTCACAGCAGTAGCGAGGCCGCTCAGTAGGCTGGCTCCGTTGGTCGCCACCGAGGGCGGTCTGGTTTCGAGGAGTACAGATGTCTACTGAGTTGCGCCGCCTGCGTGCACTAGCCGCCGTCAGCGTTCTCAGCTTGGGCGCGTTGACCGCGTGCAGTGCGCCCGCGGATTCTGAAGAGCCCGTGGCTTCGGAGACGGATGCCTCGGCTCCTGCTGAGCCCGAAGAAGAGATGGTGAGCGGCCCCGAGTGCCTTATCGGCGATTGGTACATTGCCGAAGACCAGATGCAGGGCTTCTACAGCGCCGTCAGCGGCACCACCGAGGGACTCAACATCAGCGTGGAGGGCGGAACAGGGCTCTCGTTCACCGACACGACGTACACCTACACGCCCGACTTCACGATCCTTCTTGAGGTGGCTGGCAGCGAAGGCGTTGGCTCGATTACTGGCGCTATTGACGGCGATTACGAAGCAAGCGACACCGTCATCACCACTTCGCACGACGAGAGCGATATTGCAATGACGGTAACTGTTGGCGGGGTCAGCGTTGACGGCACCGACCTCACCGAGGGATTCCTCAATAGCGCCCCGATCAACTCGGCGCCCTACGAGTGCGGCACCGATGGCCCGATCATCCAATTCTCGACGGGCGACGACAGCCCGACGGTGGCCATGCAGCTGACTCCCGCCAGCTAGGCTCGACAACCCTGAGCCGCTTTCGGCTCTCCCAAGCAAACGCTGGGGTGCTGCTCGGTGCGGCCCCAGCGTTTTTCTTTGCCTCGGCGATGTGGGTAGCGGCTGCGGCTGCCGTTGCGGCGCCGCAGCTCCAGCCGAAGCCGTAGCCGAGGCCGAAGTTGCAAATACTGTTTACAGGCCTGAGTAGGCGTGAAGTCCCTTGAAGAAGAGGTTCACGACCGTGAAGTTGAAGACGATCGCGAGGAAGCCGACGATCGCGAGCCACGCTGAACGCGAGCCGCGCCAGCCGCGAGTTGCCCGGGCATGAATGTAACCGGCGTAGAGGGTCCAGATGATGAAGGTCCAGACCTCTTTCGTGTCCCAGCCCCAGTAACGGCCCCACGCACGCTCAGCCCAGACAGCGCCGGCGATAAGCGTGAAGGTCCACATGACAAAGCCGACAACCGTAAGGCGGTACGCCAAGGTTTCGAGGCGGTCAGCAGCGGGCAAGGTGTCGAGGAAGCGCAGCTTGAGCGCCTTGCCGGCTTCGCGGCGTGCTTGCATGAGCTGCACGATCGAGAGGCTGGCAGCGAGGGCAAAGAACCCCGTACTGAGACTGGCGACGAACACGTGGATGACCAGCCAGGCCGACTGCAGCGCAGGCGGCAGGGGTACGACATCCACGTAGAAGCTGGAGGTGCCAACGCCCAAGGCGATCAGCACGAAGCCCGTGATAAACGAACCGAGGAAGCGCAGGTCTTGCCAGAACTGAACGATGAGAAAGACACCGACGATAAGCGCGGTGGCGGTGAGCGTGAATTCGAACATGTTGGCCCACGGCACACGGTTTGCAGCAACGCCGCGGAAGATGACCGCACCGACGTGCAGCACCCAGGCGAGCACCGTCATCGCCATCGCGAGCTTGAGTGACTTGGGCGAGTGCGCGACAATCTTCGACTCGGATGCCCCTGCCGTCGTCAGGGTGTCGGTGCCGCCCACACTGGAGCCGTTCACCATCACGCTGGCCTGCTGGGCGGATGCCGAAGCAAGACCGGTCGCACGCGCTGCGGAAGCGTCGCTCGACTCTGCCGAACGGCGCGCCAAGTCGACAGCAAACATCACGAACGCAAGGGTGTAGATCGCCATCGCTGAATAGACCGCAATCAGCGAATACGACACGAAGGTCTCAGTCACGAATCCACCCTAACCCCGAGTTGCTGGGAATGTTTCTCGGCAAAGTCTGTGACCGCAGCTTCGAGGTTGGGGTCATCGCCGCGAGCCAGTGCGGCGTACTCGATTGTTGTGGTTCCCGAAGCGTCGGTGCGGGCTGAAACCCACATGCGGCGACGCGGCACAAAGAGGCTGGTGATGAGTCCGGCGAAGAGCAAGACGGAGAACAAGAGCACGGGCAGTTGCGAGGGGTCGTGGTGAACATCGAGCGACACGAAGCGCGGGATGCTCGTCAACTCGACGCTGCCGAGGTCGTTGGGCAGCTCGAGCCGATCGCCGGGAGTCAACCGCAGTGTTTCTGCCTCGGAGGTGCGCCCCGCTACTTGCTCAAGAGAGTCGGTGTTGAGCGCATAGGCGTTGGAGCCTTGGCCGTTGTCGAGGCCGAGATCGCCCTCGTACACCTCCAACGTGAGCACGGGTGAGATGAGGTCGGGATAGACAGACGCGAGCGCTCCCGAGCTGAGAGTGCCGGTGGTCGGGTAAAGAAAACCGAGCATTCCGATTTGCTGGTCGAGACCATCCGGAATTTTGATGACGCACGTGCTGCCGAGGTTGGCATCGAACGGAAGGCACGGCGTTGGTTGCGACCAGATGACCTTCTCATCGGCGTCACGCACGGTGAGCACGGGCGCATAGCCATTACCGAGGAGGTACAGGTTAGTTCCGCTGAGGCTGAGCGGCTCGTTGACCTTGATTTGCGACTGCTGCGGTTCTTCGCCACGCACGGTGGTTGTGACGTTGGCCGTGAAGTCGATCGCTTGACCGATCGCTTGGCGGTTGTTCTGCTCGTACACGGGCTCGAACGAGTCCAGCGCGACGGTATACGGATCGAGCGCCTCATCCGTGAAGAAGCGGCCTGGGTTGAACGAGTCGTAGCTGGCGAGCGAATTGCTAAAGGCGTAGCCCTCGACAACAACGCGCTGGCCGGTGTAGCCGAAGCCACCACCGATTCCAACCGTGACCAGAACGCCCACGAGCGCGGCGTGGAACACGAGGTTTCCGGTTTCGCGCAGGTAGCCGCGTTCGGCGCTGACCGAGTCACCGTAGAGCTCGGTGCGGTAGCGCTGCGAGCGCAGCAGTCGGCGGGCGGAGGCGATGGTCGTGTCGACATCCGCTTCGGTGGTGCGCGTCGTGAAGCCCTGCAGGCGCGAGAGTCGAGCGGGGGTTTTGGGCGGGCTGGCACGCAGAGCATCGAAGTGGTGCTTGGTGCGCGGCAGCACACAGCCGATCAACGAGATGAAGAGCAACAGGTAGATCGACGAGAACCACACCGAGGTATAGGTGTTGAAAACTTGGAAGAAATCGAGCACCGCAGCGGTGTCGGGGTAGTTGGTGCGGTATGCGATAACGCCGTTGGGGTCCGAGGTGATCTGCGGAACAAGCGAGCCCGGGATCGCCGCGACAGCCAGCAGCAACAGCAGGAACAGCGCGGTGCGCATGCTCGTGAGCTGACGCCAGAAGAACCGCGCGTAGCCCGCGAGATTCAGTCGCGGTTGCTGAACTTTGCTTTGCGGTGCGGGCGCCGGAGCATCCATGTGGTCGCTCGGACGCGTTGCATCGCCCTCAGTCATCGAGTTATCCGCGGCCGAGTCGCCGTTCGTTGGATCAGAGGAGTGTGTCGAAGCCACCGATTACCGCTCCCAAACTTGTCACGATTGCACGCCACACGCCGGTGACCATGAGGAGACCGATCAGTACGAGCAGTGCTCCACCAATCAGGTTAATAAGACGAATGTGACGGCGCATCCACGCCACCGATCCGGTCGCCCAGTTGAGGCCGAGGGCCACCAAGAGGAACGGGATGCCGAGACCGAGACTGTAAGCAACACCGACGATAGCGGCCCGGCCGGGGTCGCCACCATCCAAAACCATGCTGCCGACAGCGATGAGAGTGGGGCCAACGCACGGAGTCCAGCCGAGGGCGAAGACGACGCCGAGCAGCGGTGCACCCGCGAGGCCGGTTGCGACCTTGAACTTCGGCTTGATCGTGCGCTGCGCGAAAGTGACTTGCCCGATGAACACGACACCCATCACGATCACGAGAGCACCGGCGATGCGGGTGATCAGGTCGAGCCAGGGCCGCAGCAAAAGGCCAGCTGTGCCGAAGAGCACGGTGAACGCCACAAACACCACGGTGAAGCCCAGAATGAATAGGCCGACGCCAAGGACAAGGCGCTTCGTGCTGCCTTTTTCCTCGTTGCTAGTGAAGCCGCCGATGTAGCCGAGGTAGCCCGGAACGAGCGGGAGAACGCAAGGCGACGCGAACGAAACGAGGCCCGCGAGCAGCGCGATCGGAATCGCGATAAGAAGGTTGCCGCCGAGAATGAGCTCGCCGACGGGATTAGACACTTACTGTTCCTCGGCGATGACAGAGTCGATCATCGCTGCGAGGATGCTCGGGTCACGCACGAGGCCGCTGATGCGGGCGGCGACGCGACCCTCGCGGTCCACCACGAGAGTGGTCGGCACCGCGTTGGGAGGCACGGAGCCGGCAAACGCCAACTGCACGCCCGCGGTCGTGGCATCCACGACAGAGGGGTAAGGGATGCCGAACTCGTCGGCGAAGGTAAGGGAGGTCTCCGCGGTATCTAAGACGTTGACGCCCAAGAACGGAACCTCGGTGTACTCCTCGCTGAGCTGAGCGAGGTCGGGAGCTTCGAGGCGGCACGGCGGGCAGCTGGAGTACCAGAAATTGACCACGTACACCGAGCCAGCGAAGTCGCTGCTGGATACTGTATCGCCGGTGTCGAGAGTGGCGTCGTACGTGATGGGTTCGTCGCGATTGTCGGCGGGGATCTCTACGGTCGAACCGTCGCCCGAAATGTAGCCTTCCTCCGAACCGTTCTGGTATTGCTCGGCAAGGGACTCGTTCGCGCTGGAACACGAAACCGTCGTGAGTGCGGCGAACGCCACAACAACGGCGATGAGACGGCGGTTCACACTGCTCCTAGATCGATGGATGCTGCGAGCAATTCTCCCGCAGGTTCCTGATAGTCAACCTCGACGAAATGGTCACCCTCGCGAGCGAGCGTCGTGACGCTCGACAGCGTGCAGCGACGGTTGCGAGGGTCGTGCGCCAAGCGCATCTTTTTGACGGAACGAGCGACCATCACGATAGGCAACTGGTGGCTGACCATGATCACTTCGCCACCCTCGGCAGCGGCCCACGCGTCATCGATAGCGGCGAGCATGCGCGCTTCGATGCTCACGTACGCCTCGCCCCAACTGGGCTTGAGCGGGTTGACGAGGTGCGGCCAGGCCCGCGGCTGCGTGAGAACCTTCGGAAATTGCAGGCGACCGCCCTCGAACCAGTTAGCCGGCTCGATGATGCGTTCTTCGGTCGTGATGGGCAATCCGTAGCGTTCCGACCACGGTTGCGCCGACTCTTGCGCGCGCTGCAGAGGGCTCGCGTAGAGCGCCGTGAGCGGCCGATCGGCGAAGCTTGCGGCGGCGACATCCGCCATCGTGTGACCGAGTTCACTGAGGTGATACCCGGGAAGACGGCCATAGAGAATGCGGTCTGGATTGTGCACTTCACCATGGCGGACGAGATGGATGAGGTCTGCTGGCACGGTATTCAGTCTACGTTGGCAGCCCTGCCGCACTTTCTCTCGCGTTATCCCTTGTAAACTCGGCGCTGTGACTACACGCACCCTTATTAAGAACTTGGCCGCCGCAAGCGATGGAGAGACCTCCGTTTCAGGTTGGGTCGACACTGTTCGAGATCAAAAGAAGGTGCAGTTCGTCGTACTGCGCGATGAGTCGGGTGCGGTGCAGCTTGTTCACCCCCGCTCGTTCAACGAAGACGGCACCCCGGCCGAGGACCCCCTCGCCGAGATCATCTCGGGGCTCGCTCAGGGCACCTTCCTCACCGCGAGCGGTGAGTTGAAGCACGACGAGCGCGTGAAACTCGGCGGCGTTGAAATCAAGCTTGCCGCTATCGAGATCGCCGCTGAGGCCATCCCCGAGACGCCGATTGCGGAAGACACCAGCGTTGACAAGCGCATGGACTGGCGCTTCCTCGACCTTCGTGTACCGCGCAACAACCTGATCTTCCGCATCCAGACCACGCTCGAGCACGCGTGGCGCACCTACTGGGTCGAGAACGACTTCATCGAGGTTCACACCCCCAAGCTCATGGCCAGCGCGAGCGAATCGAAGGCTGAGCTGTTCGAGGTCGACTACTTCGACACCAAGGCTTACTTGGCGCAAAGCCCCCAGTTCTTCAAGCAGATGGCTCAGTCCGCCGGCTTCGGCAAGATCTTCGAGATCGCCCCGAGCTTCCGTGCCGACCCCAGCTTCACCTCGCGTCACGCCACCGAGTTCACGATGGTTGACAGCGAGATCAGCTGGATCTCGAGCCACGAAGACGTCATGAACTTGCACGAAGAGCTCATGGTTGCCGGCTTCCAGGCTGTTAAAGACAAGCACGGCGACGAGATCGAGAAGCTGTTCGGCATCGAGATGACGGTGCCTACTCGCCCGTTCCCCCGCATCCCGCTGGCTGAGGCCAAGCAGATCGTCAGCGACCGTGGCTACACCGTGCCGCGCGCCGACGCCGACATGGACCCGGAGGGTGAGCGCCAGATCGCCGCGTACGTGAAAGAAACGTTCGATCACGACTTCGTGTTCTTGACCGACTACGCCGCCAGCATCCGCCCGTTTTACCACATGCGTCACGCGGATGATGCAGGTCTCACGAACAGCTACGACCTCGTGTTCAACGGCGTCGAGATTTCCACTGGCGCCCAGCGTGAGCACCGCGTTGACGTGTTGGAGGCGCAGATTCGCGACAAGGGAATGGACCCGGAGGAGCTCGACTTCTACCTCGATTTCTTCCGCTACGGCGTACCGCCGCACGGTGGATTCGGCATGGGCCTCGGTCGCGTACTGATGCTGCTGCTCGGGCTACCGAACCTGCGCGAAGCAACCTACCTGTTCCGCGGACCAACCCGCCTCACTCCGTAGCCGCCCTGTGGAGCTCGCGAGGGCCTCACAGTTCAACACACCGAACCCATAGCCAGCGCATAGCTCACTAAGGCAGGATGACGTCATGTCAAAGAAAATTGATGCTGCACTCAAGGATCTCAAGAAGGCACTCAACAAACACGCCGAGATAGTGGGCAGTTCTGCTGTTTCGCTCAAGAAGGCGCAGCGAGCAAGTGCGAAGGTGGCTGCGGCCGCAACCGCTTACGCCGAAGTTGTGCACTCCAAGAGCGGCATGGGAAACCCATTCGACGACATGCTCCAGCCGGGTCTCGACAGCGGAACGCTCGCGTCGCTAGCCGCTGAACGGGACTCGATCAAGAATCACATGACCGGCCCGATCAGCGTCAGCAAGTAGTTGTTCTAGGTCAGGTCTTCGATGCTGGCCCCGCCAGCGCTCTTGATGACTGACTCGACGGCGCTCTTGGCGGAGGCCTTCGCGACGTAGTTCTCGCTCACCGCGAGAGTTTGACCGTTGCTGGCAACGATGCGCCAGAAGAACGGCTGCGATTCACTTTTACCTTTGACGATTTGAAACTTCATCGTTTCCTCTTTCGATCCTCGTTTCGGCACCGCACCACAGCGCGGCCAGTGCCCCACAGCCTAGTGGGGTCGAATTTCTAGAATTCGAAGTCGACGCAGACGCGGTCGCGAGTGTGTGCTCCCACGATCGCCGCTGGACCGTCGTGCAGCGGGTGTGTTCCGTACGCAACGAGCGCCTCGGGCGATGTGTGCTCAGAGATGAGCACGACGTCCCAGTTCTTCTCAACGCTGCCCGCATCGTGGCGCACGATCAGGCTTTCGAGACCCTCGATCTGACCGGCTAGGGGCTCAAGGGCGGCGGCCATGGCATCCACAGCAGCCTTCTGTCCTTCGGGATCTTCAGCGATGAGCTTCCACATAACAACGTGACGGATCATTCGGTTTCCTCCAGTAGTGCGGCGCTCAAGCGCTGCGGTTCGACACGCCAAATGGTGTGTACGCGGTCGTTGATGAGCACCACGGGAATCTCATCCCAATACTGGGCGTGAAGCGCTTCGTCATCCAGAATCGACTGCTCAATGAGCTCGACCGAGCACTCTGCGGGCAGTTCCGCGATGACAGCATTAATCGTTTCGCGGGCGTCATCGCAGAGATGACAACCCGGTTTTCCAATTAATGTGAGACGTTTCGTGGGCACGGTCTTAGAATAATGCGAATGCACGAGGTAACGGCGCCCCCATCGAGCCATAACGCGGTTGTGGCTTTCTTCGACGTGGACAACACGCTGATGCGCGGCGCGAGTGCTTACTACCTCAGCAAGGAAGCGTGGCGACGAGGAATCGTGGGCTGGCGAGACATTGCGCGCTTCGCCTGGCACCAGTTTCGTTTCGTAGCGGTCGGTGAAAACCACAAGCACATGATGAACGCCCGCGAGCGCGCTCTCGAGATTGTGGGCGGCCACTCGATGCAGACGCTCATTGAGCTTGCCGAGACAATCTACGAACGCGACATTCTGCCGAACCTGTGGCCCGAGACCGTCGACCTCGCTAAGGAGCACCTCGCGAAAGGCCACGAAGTGTGGCTCATCACCGCAACGCCTCAGTTTGTGGCGCAAGTAATTGCCGAGCGCCTGGGCCTCACCGGAGCGCTGGGCACGCGCGTGCGCGCCGAAGACGGCCTTCTCACGGGCGAACTCGAGGGCCACGTGCTTCACGGCCCCGAAAAAGCCACTGTTGCCACAGAGCTCGCTGAGCGCGTGGGAGCCGACCTGGCAGAGTGCTGGGCATATTCAGACTCCAGCAACGACATCCCGCTGCTGAGCGCCGTCGGCAATCGTGTTGCCGTGAATGCGGATGTCAAGCTCACCCACCATGCACAAACAATGGGGTGGCAAATCATGCCCCTCAACCGCGCCGGCCTCAAAGAGGCGCGCAAACGCGTGAAGCGGCAAGCCAAGAGCGTTCGAAAAAGCTCCCGTTAACCTCA
This sequence comes from Salinibacterium amurskyense, assembly GCF_002797685.1. Lineage (GTDB taxonomy): Bacteria > Actinomycetota > Actinomycetes > Actinomycetales > Microbacteriaceae > Rhodoglobus > Rhodoglobus amurskyensis. Next base: position 50,459 of record NZ_PGFH01000002.1, on the reverse strand, counting down.
AACACCCGATCGTTCAGATGAACGCTCGGGTGTTTGAGCTGTGACCGTCTAGAAAGACGGTCACCTAGTCATTGGGACTAGTTACTTCTTGTTGCGACGCTGGTGGCGAGTCTTACGAAGCAGCTTGCGGTGCTTCTTCTTTGCCATACGCTTGCGACGCTTTTTGATGACTGAACCCATAGGAACCTCACTGATTTCTGAACGAACCGACCCGGTCCGATTCAGAACCGCGGAAAGACATACCGGAAGAGTTTACCGCACCGGGCGGGTTTTAAAGTCTCGGTGAACTGGGAACCAACCCAGAGCGAACGTTTGCCGCTAACCGACCTCAGAAATTGGGGGTGCAACAGCAGTTGCTACAGCCGATTCCGGGATGCGGAACGAGCGACCGAAGCGAACGGCAGGCAGTTCACCAGAGTGAACGAGTCGATACACGGTCATGTTCGAAACACGCATCATGTCCGCCACCTCAGCGACGGTGAGAAAGCGCATCTCAGAAAGATCCCGCGACATCGGACCAGCCCCTTTGGTTTGGCTACCGCGCGATTTTCACCAACTGCGCAGCGCCCTCAATAACTAAACGACGCACCCAGCATGTGACTGGAGTGCTAATCGGTAAGAATAGAGGCTGGTGTGACTCGCTGTCCACCCCTAATAACGCCTACGCGGCGCGCCTGAGGGCTAATCCTTGCCGAAGATGCGAGAGCGCACGGTGCCCGGGAGGTGCTTAGCGGCCTCCGTGACATCGTGCAGCGCGGAGCGAGCCTGGTGCGTGCGCTCGGCGACACGGCGACCGAAGTTGTCTCCGACATCCGCCCCCGACCAGGCAGCGAACGCGCCGGTCGATTCGCGAAGCTCGTCGTCGAAGTCGTCGTGGAAGTCCGCGCTCAAGAACGGGATCAACCAGTCTTCGACCTCTTCGAGAGGAGACGAGTCGAGGCGGTAATAGCGGTGCTGGCCGTCTTCACGCACCGACACCAACCCGTGGTCGCGCAGCACCTTCAGATGCTTGGATACGGTCGGTTGGCTCAAATCGAGCTTCTCGACAATCTCACTTACGCTGAGCTCGCCACTCGGAGATTCCGAGGCGATGTACTGCTCAAGCAGTACCGTCAAAAGGCTACGCCGGGTTGAATCGGCTACTACGTCAAAGATGTCGGCCATGAGAGACAGGGTACCGGGGCTTGCTGAGGAGTACCATTGCCTCCTGTGCGTGGGGAGATAATTAGATGAGTTCTTGGGCACCCATGCGTGCACACCCTCGTGAACGCAGCCTCCTTGCTCGCATTCGCGATGTGATCGATCGTTTCGCCGCTGCCACTCCCGCGCGTTTCGCGATCGCCATCTTCTCCGCACTCGTTGTCGTTCTGACCACGCTGCTCGTACTGCCCATCTCGGCTCGCGACGGTCAAGCCACTCCCCTCGTTGACGCCCTATTTACCGCTGTCTCTGCCATTTGTGTCACCGGGCTCACGACCGTCGACATGGCAACGCACTGGTCCGCCTTCGGAAATACGGCGATCCTGATCGGCCTGCAGGTGGGCGGTATCGGCGTCCTCACCCTCGCGAGCATGCTGGGCCTTGTGGTCTCACGCCGGCTCGGCTTGCGCCAGCGCCTCATCGCCGCGAGCGACACCAACCCCTCGCGCATCCACGTCGGCCCCGTCTCCGAGTCTCAAGCCATCCGCCTCGGTGAAATCGGCGGACTGCTGGCTACCGTCGCCATCAGCGCTCTCGCGATCGAGTTCGTTCTCGCCCTCGTGATCATCCCCCGCTTGCTGGTCGAAGGGTTCGACGTGTGGCCCGCCATCTGGCAGGGCTTCTACTTCGCAGCATCCGCCTTCACCAACACCGGCTTCGTTCCTGCGGCAAGCGGCATGGAAGCATTCGCGCAAGACCCGTGGATGCTCGGCGCGATCGGAACTGGCGTGTTCCTCGGCAGCCTCGGCTTTCCGGTGATCTTCGCGGTAGTTCGTAACCTCAAGGACGGCGCGCGTCTCTCGGTTCACGCTCGCCTCACCCTCTTCACCACGGTGTTATTGATCTTTATCGGGGCACTGGCCGTGCTGGTGCTCGAGTGGAACAACACCAACACCATCGGTGGGCAGAGTCTGATTTCTCGGCCCCTGACATCCACTTTCTTGTCGACCATGACGCGCTCGGGTGGATTCTCCACGATCGACATCGATGAGCTCAACGGGTCGACTCTGCTCGTTTTCGACATGCTGATGTTCGTCGGTGGCGGTTCTGCCTCGACCGCCGGCGGGATCAAAGTCACGACCCTGGCCGTGCTGTTCTTGGCCGCGCTGGCAGAAGCGCGCGGTGACAACGACATGCACGCCTTCGAGCGCCGCATCCCGACCGACGTGCTTCGCTTGGCCGTCAGCGTGACGCTGTGGGGAGCAACGATTGTCGCGGTGTCGACGATCGCGATTCTGCAAATCACGAAAGAGCCGCTCGACAGGGTGCTCTTTGACGTCATTTCAGCCTTTGCCACCTGTGGGCTCTCTACCGGCCTTACCGAGTCGCTGCCCGATAGCGGCAAGTACATCCTTGCCGCCACAATGTGGGCCGGACGAGTGGGAACAGTTACTCTGGCGGCAGCCCTTGCGGCCAGTCAGCGCCGTCAATTGTTCACGAGAGCAGAAGAGAGGCCCATCGTTGGTTGACAAGATTCCGCACAATGCGCCGGTCCTAGTGATCGGACTCGGCCGCTTCGGAGCGGCAACCGCCGGTCAGCTGCAGCGCCTCGACCGCGAAGTTCTCGCCGTCGATGCCGACCTCAGCCTCGTGCAGAAGTGGTCGGAGCGCGTCACTCACGCCGTGCAGACCGACGCCCGCAGCCTGGATGCTCTTCAGCAGATCGGCGCGCAGGACTTCTCCATCGCGGTGGTCGCCGTCGGTTCCTCGATCGAAGCAAGCGTGCTCATCACCGCCAACCTCGTTGACCTCAAGATTCCCCAGATTTGGGCCAAGGCCATCAGCCGATCGCACGGCAAGATCTTGAACCGCATCGGCGCCAACCACGTGATCTACCCCGAAGCCGAAGCCGGCGAGCGCGTAGCTCACTTGGTATCGGGCCGGATGATCGACTTCATCGAGTTCGATGATGACTTCGCCATCGTGAAGATGTATCCCCCGAAGCCCATCCGCGGCCTGCCGTTGAGCGAGTCGCAAGTGCGCCGCAAGTACGGCATCACCGTGGTCGGTGTGAAGTCTCCGGGCAAGGAATTCACCTACGCAACGCCCGAGACCGTGATCTCCAACCACGACCTCGTGATCGTCAGCGGCAATTCCGAAGACATCGAAAAGTTTGCGACTCTCGCAACCTAGCCCCGTTCGTGGACTGATCTGCGGCCGCCCGCTACCTGTATCTTGATTCCGTGAGCAAAAAACGGGCGACCCCGGGGTCGCAGACTTCGCTCCGCGAAGCTAACCGCGCTCGCATCATCGACGCGGTGAAGCACCATGGTGGCCTCACGCAGATCGAACTGGCCGGTGTCACCGGGCTCTCCCCCGCCACCGTCTCCAACATTGTGAAAGAGCTCGTCACTGCTGGCGTGCTCGCCACAACAATGAGCACGCGCAGCGGTCGACGCGCCCATCAAGTCACTCTTGCTCGCGCACTCGGTCTGGTGGTTGGCGTGCATTTCTCCGAGCGCCACATGCGAGTAGCGCTTTCGGACGTCGCCCACACGGTTGTCGCCGAACATCACATGCCGCTCGCGAAAGACCATCGCGCCGACAACGAACTCAACCGTGCTGCCCAGCTCATCACCGACATGCTCGAGTCTGTCGATGCCACCCATGACGAGATTCTGGCGGTGGGACTCGCGATGCCCGCTCCGATGGATGCCGCGACGGGCATCATCTCGCGCACCGGGATCATGCGCGGCTGGGACGGTGTTCCGGTCGCGGAATCACTCGGCATCCGCCTGAACAGCCCGGTGTACGTTGACAACAACGCCAATCTGGGGGCGCTGGCCGAGTTCCGCTCGGGTGCCCTGCGCGGCAAGCCCAACTCGCTCTATGTGAGCATCGACGACGGTATCGGTGCCGGCCTCATCCTCAACGGTGCAGTATTCCGTGGCCATCACGGCGCAGCCGGCGAATTTGGGCATATGGTGCTCGATGAAGACGGTGCCCTGTGCCGGTGTGGCAATCGCGGATGCCTCGAAACTCTCGCCGGCGGTCAAGCCATCGTCGAGTCGGTGCGCACGGGCCGTCGCGGTCTCAAGCTGCACGATGTTGTGGTGCGGGCAATCGCCGGGGATAGCGCGTGCATCCGGGCCATCGCCGACGCGGGACGCCACCTCGGCATCGCCGCGGGCAACCTCAGCAATGTCTTCGACCCCGAACGCATCGCGGTCGGCGGCGAACTCTCGCAGGCGGGCGAGCTCCTACTCGGCCCCATGCGCCACGCGATGGAACGCTCGGTGATCGTGGGTTCGGGGCAGGCCGCCGACCTCGTACAGAGCCAACTCGGGCCGCGCAGCGAACTGCTGGGCTCAATTGCGTTCGCAATTGACCAACTCTCCATCGGATCCGGAACCACTCTCTCGGCAGACACCTCGGACTCGGACGACTCATGATCCGCACCCGCTCGCGCCTGCTGCGCGTGATCGCCTCCGCCGTGCTCGTGATGCTCGCCCTGAGCGGCTGCGGGCTCGTGATGCCGAACACTGGCTCAGATGGGTCGCGCACGATTGCCCTGCTGCTGCCCGAATCGAAGACGGCGCGCTACGAGGCGTACGATCGCCCGTTCTTTGAGGCGAAGGTGGCCGAACTGTGCCCCGAGTGCGACGTGATTTATGCCAACGCCGACCAAGACCCGGCCAAGCAACAGCAGCAGGCAGAATCGGCTTTTGCTCAAGGCATTAGCGTGCTCGTGCTCGACCCCGTCGACTCCTCGGCAGCAGTGACAATCGTGGCCACTGCTCAGTCGTACAAGGTGCCCGTGATCTCATACGACCGCCTGATCGGCAGCCCCGAGCTAGCCTTTTGGGTGTCCTTCGACAACGAGAAAGTCGGCGCACTGCAGGGCAAGGCCCTCGTCGAACGCCTCGCCGACCAGGGCCTGTCGTCTGGCAACATCGTGATGATCAACGGTTCCCCCACCGACAACAACTCACGACTCTTCAAGCGCGGCGCCCACAACGTGATCGACGGCAGCGCCTTCACCGTCGTCGCCGAGTTCGACACCCCCGACTGGAGTCCCGACAAAGCCCAAGAGTGGATGGCGAGCCAAGTCACGCAGTACGGCGACAGCCTGGTGGGGGTCTACGCCGCCAACGACGCCACGGCCGGCGGAGCGATCGCAGCGCTCAAAGCGGGCGGAGTGACCCCGCTGCCTCCCGTCACGGGCCAGGATGCCGAACTCACCGCGATTCAGCGCATCGTGAGCGGCGACCAGTACATGACCATCTACAAGGACCTCAAGCGTGAGGCCGAGATTGCGGCCACCCACGCGGTTGCTCTCCTCAACGGCGAACAGTTGATCGGTCAGAGCCCCGAGACCAACGGCATCCCGACCACGTTGCTGACGCCCGTGATCGTGACAATCGACAACATCATGGAGACCGTAGTGGCCGACGGTTTTTACACGGTCGAGCAAATTTGCACGGCGGAGTATGCGGCTGCGTGTGCGGCGGCGGGGATTCAATGATGATCCACGGCAGCGCCAGTGAACACTCGCCCACACGCACCCCCACACCCACACCCACACCCACGCATGAACTCAAGGAAGAGAGCATCTTATGACCGAGGTCACCCCGGCCAGTTCAGACGATGAACCGATCCTGTCGCTGCGCGGAATCAGCAAGCAGTTTGGCGCCATCAACGCCCTAAACGACGTGTCGCTCGACATCTACCCCGGCGAGGTTGTTGCGATCGTGGGCGACAACGGTGCGGGAAAGTCGACGCTCGTGAAGGTACTGGCGGGCGTGCATCCGGCCAGCTCGGGCACTATTACGTACCGCGGTGACGAAGTGTCGCTGGCGAACCCCACCGACGCCCGCGACCTCGGTATCGCCACGGTGTTTCAAGACTTAGCCCTCTGCGACAACCTCGACGTTGTCTCCAACCTGTTCTTGGGGCGCGAGTTGGGCCGCAGTGCTCTCGATGAAGTTGAGATGGAACAGCAGACGTGGGCGCTGCTCCGTCAGTTGTCCGCCAAGATTCCGTCGGTGCGCACTCCGGTCGCGGGTCTCTCGGGCGGGCAGCGGCAGACCGTTGCCATTGCGCGCTCGCTCATCGGTAACCCGTCGATTGTGGTGTTGGATGAGCCCACCGCCGCCCTCGGCGTTGCGCAGACTGCTGAGGTGCTGAACCTTATTGAGCACCTCCGCGAGCGCGGTCACGGCATTGTGCTCGTGAGCCACAACATGGCGGACGTGCAGGCTGTCGCCGACCGCGTGGTCGTGCTGCGACTCGGTCGCAACAATGGCGACTTCGCCGTCGCCGACGTGACTTACGAAGACATCATCGCGGCGATCACCGGCGCCACCGATAATGCTGTGAGCCGGCGGGCCGGGATGACCGGGGCGACGTTTACTCGCGTGAAGGAGGGACTCAGCTCATGAGCACTTCTGAGAACCGCCCGCCAACGAACAACACGCCTGCCGTTGACCTTCCGCCCGCTACGGGAATCGCCGAGTCCTGGGCGGCGTTCCGCTCGCGGGTGCGCGGTGGCGACCTCGGAGCTATTCCCGTCGTGGTCGGCCTTGCGCTCATCTGGACGATCTTCCAGATTCTGAACCCAACCTTTTTGTCGAGCGCCAACCTCGTGAACCTCGCCATGCAGTCAGCCGCCTTGGGCACGATTGCCCTCGGTGTCGTGCTCGTTCTGTTGCTCGCCCAGATCGACCTCTCGGTTGGCTCGCTCTCCGGCCTCGCCGCCGCGATTCTCGCTGTCACCTTCACCCAACTGGGCTGGCCGCTCATCGCTGCCATCGCTGCGGCGCTCGCCGCTGGCGCGATCTTCGGATGGTTTTATGGCTTCTTACTGACGCGCTTCGGCGTTCCGAGTTTCGTCATCACTCTCGCCGGCCTTCTCGGTGTTCTCGGCCTGCAGCTCTGGGTACTGGGCAAGCTCGGCTCGATCAACATCCCCTTCGATTCGTGGATCGTGCAATTCGCCCAGCTCATGTTCTTGCCCGCGTGGCTCTCGTACGTGCTCGCCGGAGTCGCGACGCTCGCCTACGTGGGCGCCCATCTCTCGCTCGCGAATCGTCGCAGCCGCGCGGGGCTGTTGCCCGAGTCACGAACCGCGATCCTGCTCCGCGGCGCCCTGATGATCGTCGCCCTACTCTTCGGTGCGTGGTACCTCAATACCGATCGCGGCATCGGGCTCATGTTCCTGCTCTTCATCGTGCTCGTGATCGCGATGGACTTCGCGCTCAAGCGCACGCGCTGGGGGCGCTCCATCTATGCGGTCGGCGGCAACGTCGAAGCAGCCCGGCGTGCCGGCATCCGCGTTGATCGGGTCTACATTTCTGTCTTCATGGTCAGCGCGACGCTCGCCGCACTCGGTGGCATCTTGGCGGCATCACGCCTGGCCGCCGCCAACCAGAGCAGTGGTGGCGGAGACACGAACCTCACCGCCATCGCGGCAGCCGTCATCGGCGGTGCCAGCCTCTTCGGCGGTCGCGGAAGTGCGTGGTCGGCCCTGCTGGGAATCGTCGTCATTCAATCGATCTCAAGTGGCCTCACGCTACTCAGCCTCGACTCCTCGGTGCGCTACATGGTCACGGGCGCAGTGCTGCTGCTCGCCGTGATCATCGATTCGATGTCACGACGCTCGCGCGCGCTGCACGGCCGCTTCTAAACGCACCCGTGCCCGCTCGCGGTCGCTTGTGGAAGTAGCTGCGCTAGCCCGCAGCGAGCTCCTTGGCGCGAGCCAGAGCCGCAGCGGTAGCGCGGTCGAAGATCGCCTTGAGGTCGGCGGCCTGCAGTTGCTCCACAGCGCGCTCGGTCGTTCCCTTGGGGCTCGTAACCTGCTTACGCAGTTGCGCCGGAGAGCTGTCGGATGACGCCAGCAGAGCAAGAGAACCCTCGAACGTTCCCGCCACCAACGTCAGTGCCTGCTCGGGCGTGAACCCCATGTCTTCGGCGGTGCGAGCGAACTCTTCGAGAATCAAGAACACGTAGGCGGGGCCGGATCCCGAGATGGTGCTGAGCGCATCAATCTGAGATTCGGGAGTTTCAATGACAGTGCCGACTGTCTCGAACACGGCGCGACCAATCGCGAGGTCATCTTCGGTGGCGCGCGACCCAGCACTCACCCCCGTCACGGCCTTACCGACGATGGCGGGAGTGTTGGGCATGGCCCGCAACACGACGTTGTCGACGATGGCTTCCATCCGCGCCGTCGTGACACCAGCGGCAACGCTGATGACGATCGCATCGGGTTCCAAGAAAGGCTTGAGCTCGGCGAGAGTGTCGGGGATCATCGCGGGCTTCACGCCCAACATGACGACCTTGGCGCCCTTCACGGCGCGAGCATTGCCATCCGGAGTATTCTCCAAGGCAAACGATTCGACACCGTCCGAGCGCACCGCGGCAGCCTTCGCTTCCGTGCGGTTCGTGACGCGGATGCCCCCACTGACGGTCACTGAAGGGTCAAGTAAACCCGACAGGATGGCACCTCCCATTGATCCGGCGCCGACAATTGCAATGCTAGGAAGGGAAGTAGTCACGTGAACATCCTAGGATTGATCGCATGAGCGCGTCAGGCGGAACCAAAGCAATCCTCGCGGCGATGGCGGCGAACGGCGGAATTGCCGTGACCAAATTCATTGCCTTCTTGATTTCGGGGTCCAGTTCGATGCTCGCGGAGAGCGTGCACTCCGTTGCAGACACCAGCAATCAGGCCCTCCTGCTGCTCGGTGGCAAGCAAGCGAAGAAGCATGCGGATGCCGAGCATCCGTTCGGTTACGGCCGCGAGCGCTACGTCTACGCCTTCGTCGTTTCGATCATCCTGTTCTCCGTCGGTGGCGTGTTCTCGCTCTACGAGGGCATTCACAAGCTGCAAGATCCCCACCCGCTTGAGCAAGCCTGGCTGCCCATCACGGTGCTGCTCATCGCGATTGTGCTCGAAGGTTTCTCGCTGCGCACCGCCGTGAAAGAGTCGAACCTCGTGCGCGGTAAGCAGAGCTGGATTTCGTTTGTCCGTCACGCGAAAGCTCCCGAGCTTCCCGTAGTGCTGCTCGAAGACGTTGCCGCTGAAATCGGTCTCGTGCTCGCCCTCTTCGGCGTCGGTCTCACGGTCATTACGGGCGACTCAACCTGGGATGCCATCGGCACGATCGCCATCGGTATTCTGCTGATCATCGTCGCGATCATCCTCGGTATCGAGACCAAGAGTTTGCTCGTGGGCGAAGGCGCGACGGTGAAGCAGCGCAACACCATCCGCGACGCCATCAACGCGCACCCCGACGTTCGCTCGCTCATCCACATGAAGACGCTCTACCTCGGCCCCGAAGAGCTCATGGTCGCCGCCAAGGTCGACTTCGGCGCTCAGACCCGACTGGTGGATGTTGCTGCCAGCATCGATAGCGTGGAGAAAGAGATCCGCGAGGCCGAGCCCATGGCCCGCGTTATTTACATCGAACCCGACGTCTACCGCCGCCCACCCGAAGCCGCTCCGCCCACGGACACCATCGTCATCGTGGGCAACGACTAAGAAAGATCGCTTTTCATGGAAACCCTTGACCTCGTTCGGTCCCTGCTGCTCATTACTCACATCCTCGGACTCGCGCTGATTCTGGGATCGTTCTTCTTGCAGATGCGTCGCAAGAAGAGCTTCGAGTTCGGCACCATGCTGATCGGTGCAATTACTCAGCTCGTCACGGGTCTCGCCCTTGTCGGCGTTCTGCAGGCCAGCGACGCCGACGTGAACAACGCGAAGATTGCAGTGAAGACGGCCTTTGCCGTTGTTGTACTCGTCGCCGTGTTGGTTGCTCGAGCGCGCCAGGCCAAGGCTCTGGCGAATGGCGGCAACGAGAAGGCGGCGCTACCGTTCCTGCATCTTGCGGGCATGGGCGCGCTCATCAACGTATTCGTTGCGGTGCTCTGGCACTAGGTAACTAGCAACAAGCGCCTCGCGAGCGAGCGGGCGCTAGCGTCGGGCTTCGAAAAAGTCCGTCAGCAGCGCAGCACATTCAGCCTCTTGGATGCCCGCCACAACCTCGACCTTGTGCGGAAGCCGGCGGTCACGCAGCAAATCGTTAACGCTGCCTGATGCGCCGGCTTTTTCGTCCCACGCCCCAAACACCACGCGCGGGATGCGCGCCTGCAGAATCGCGCCAGCACACATCGTGCACGGCTCCAGTGTGACCACGAGAGTCATGGAGTCGAGCCGCCACGAACCGGTGGCCGCGGCAGCTGCTCGGATTGCCACTACCTCGGCGTGCGCCGTGGGGTCGCCCGTGAGCTCCCGCTCATTGCGCCCGATGGAGACGAGATTGTCGTTCTGATCGAAGACCAGAGCAGCGACCGGAACGTCGGCAGAATCGGCCGTGAGCATGGCCTCAGCGATGGCCCGTGTCATCCATTGATCGAACTTTGTCACGATCGGTTCTCCAAGTGGTCCGTACCTCAAGTAGATTTAGCCTATGCGAGTTCACGTTGCCGACCACCCGCTCATCACGCACAAGCTCACCGTGCTGCGCGACAAGAACACCGCCGCCCCCACTTTCCGGGCGCTAACGGAAGAGCTCGTCACGCTTTTGGCGTACGAAGCCACCCGTTCAGTGCGCGTTGAAGAGGTCGACATCGAGACCCCCGTCACCGCGACGAAGGGTGTGGCCATCAGCTCGCCCAAGCCGCTCGTCGTGCCGATTCTTCGTGCCGGTCTCGGAATGCTCGAAGGAATGGTCAAGCTCGTTCCCACTGCCGAAGTTGGATTCTTGGGCATGGTGCGCAACGAAGAAACTCTGCAGCCCGACACCTACGCCGAGCGTCTGCCCGACGACCTCTCGAACCGCCAGTGCTTCGTACTCGACCCCATGCTCGCTACCGGTGGCTCGCTCATCGCGGCTATTCAGTACCTGCTTGACCGCGGTGCTACCGACGTCACGGCTGTCTGCATCCTCGGCGCCCCCGAAGGCCTTGCTGCGCTCGAGAAGGCCATGGGCGACCAAGATGTCACGATCGTGCTCGGAGCACTCGATGAGCGCCTCAACGAGAACGGCTACATCGTTCCCGGTCTCGGCGACGCCGGCGACCGCCTGTACGGCCTCGTCTAGCCGCACATTTTTCGCGCGCGTAACTTGACAGACGCGCGCTGCATGAAACATAGTTGCAGTCATGACCGTACACACTCGCGACCTGACCGCCCCCGTGGCTTCCAGGACCGCTGGCGCACTGCTTTCGAGCACCGTGCCGGCAAGCGCGATGCTGTGTTGTCGAATGTGTGCCTAGTAGGCCAACCTTGAGCCGGGCGTTCTCACCAGAATGAACGCCCCCAGATCTTCGTCCTCATAACGGCGACTTTCTGACTTGACACACCTGTTTTATTTCGAAGGATCACACCCTCATCATCAGAGGCCCTTCACCCTTATCCAAGGATTTCTGGACCCATGTCAATTGCAACAATCGAACGTACCCCTCGCACCTCTTTCGCTCCCGCGGCTCCCGCTCACAGCGCACCGCACGCAGCACCGCGCACCACGCGCGAACTGTCGCTCGCTGTGCAGCCTGCGCGGGACACCCGCCCAGCCGCAGCACCGGCTCCGGCCGCACCGACCGAAGCGCCGCACCTGCGCGCTGTTCCTCAGGGAACTGAAGCCCGCGGCTTTGTGCTTTACGTCGGCATCGACGAGCTGAAGGCCGCCGCTGCTGGCACCGACCTGAGCGCTATTGTGGAGCAGCTCAAGCAGCTCACGCAGCAGCTCGTGCCGAACTCCGAAACTCACGCCGCCGTGGCGCTCGCCCCCGTCGGCGCTGGTGGACGCGATGTTGACGTCGTGCGCCTCGCCCTGCAGGATCCTTCTGCTCTTGCCAAGCACCGCCAAGTTGAAGAGCCCGAGGAGAAGCCCGCGAGCGGCGTAGTCGTTGACCTCTCCCGCAAGCGCGTGCTCATCGATGACTCCCCCGCAGCCCTCACCTACAAAGAGTTCGAGTTGCTGCAGTTCCTTATCTTGCGCGAATCGCAGACCATCGACCGCGCCCAGCTCATCGCGACGCTCTGGTCGGCCGAAGATGACGAGGCTCCCAACGAGCGCACCATCGACGTTCACATCCGTCGCCTGCGTTCCAAGCTCGGAGCGTACGAAGATGTTGTTCGTACTGTTCGTGGCATTGGCTACCGCTACGACCGTCATCCGGATGTCTCGGTACGCTTCGCCTCGACGCCCAGCCCGGACTTCATCTAGGAGCGCGCGCACCCCGCTGGAGGCGCTTCAAGAGTCTGGATGCGGCGAGCCCTGCGGCAGGTTAGCCGCGCTTTGCCGCGACCGAGTTAGCGATACCCCACACGGCGCAGAGCACGAGCACTTGGGCCGAAGCGAGCAACACCAGGTGTTGGAACACCGCCGCGAGCACGAACTCTACGATGGCAAGAACGAGCGCGACGACTCCCACAACGGCGAAACCGCTCTTTGCGAGAAGGCGGTCGCGTTCGTCACGGTATTCGATGGCGTTGAGCCGAGTGACGTCGCTCGCTTTCTGACCCCGCGCATACACGGCACTGACGAAGATGAACACGGCCGCGGCGAGCAACAGCGCCATCTCGAACCAGTTGGCGAAGAGCCCCGTGACAACCGCGCCGGCGAGCAGAAGGCCCAACAGCACCACGTTGATCGTCGAAACTTTGAAACTAGTCGTTGTCTTCAATGTGAAACACTTCCTCAATCGTCGACCCAAAGAACCGGGCAAGCCGCACCGCGAGAATCAGGGATGGGTCGTAACGCCCCGTCTCGATTGCATTAATGGTCTGGCGAGAAACGCCTAGCGCTGCGCCCAAGGCCGCTTGGGAAAGCCCTGCGGCCTGACGTCTGTCTCTTACTTCAGATTCCATGTGACAAGCATGCTTTACATATCTGTGATGTGTCAAGTGCGCTTGTCATATCGTCGTTCGGCCCGCAGACCGCGATCCCGCATGCCACACTGGCGGGATGACAAGGACTGATGCCACCCGGATGCCCGAGAAGATGTCGCGCGATCGCGCCGCCCTCGACGCACTTCTCGACTCGGAGATCGTCGGGAACGTCGCCTACGTTCATGACGACGGCACCCCCGGAGTTCTGCCGACCGCAGTTGCACGCCTCGGGGATGAGCTGATCGTGCACGGCTCCAGTGGCTCACGCTGGATGCGGCTCGTTTCTGGTGCGCCAGTCGCGATCTCGGTCACTGCCGTCGGTGGCATCGTGGTCGCCCGCTCCGCCTTCGAGTCGTCGTTGGTTTACAGCAGCGCCGTACTGTTTGGATCATTTCGGGTGCTCGAGGGCGAGGAAAAGTCCGCCGCCGTCAATGCCATCACCGAGAAGCTGATCCCCGGCCGCCTGGCCGAGGTGCGCCCGAACAGCAAGAAAGAACTCGCAGCGACGCTCGTGCTGGCGCTGCCGATCGCGGAATGGTCGTTGCGCACCTCCGACGGCTGGCCCGATGACACCGACGCCGATATCGCGGGCGAGGCGTGGGGCGGGCAAGTGCGGTTCGGAGCTCGAGCCGTTGAGATTGTTGCCACGCCTGACCTGCGCTCCGGCATCCGCGTGCCTGATTCTGTGCGGGCATTCGAGTAAGCCGTTTCGCGGGCTCGTCGAAGGGCGCCATCTCAAGCGCGCGAGCCAGGTCGCCGCGGAATCGTCGAACTGCCGGACTAGTTGACGCTCCACAGCGCGCGAGCCAAAGAGATGCTCGCAATAGACGCGAGCATGACAGCGAAATCGACGATCGCCCACCGCAGGAGCGGTGTGCGCTTCCATCCGCACCACGCCCACGCCGTGAGGCCGACAAGGGCGACCCCGAGCGCGTTCAGCCAGATCACGATTGTGGAGAAAGCAAGAAAGTCCGAACTCAGGGTGTGCTGGCTGATTTCAGCAATCCACCAGCTGTGGGAGCCAGACGAAAGACCGTCTATCGCGGCGAACCCAGCAACGTAGCAGAGAACGATGAAGGCACAGCCCGCGTACGCGAACACGATGAAACCCAGCACTTGCTGCCGCATCTGTTGAGGCGTGAGGTGGTCGAGGCCGGCCACGTCAATCGCCGCCCTTCTTCGCCAGCGTCGCACGATCAGCACGTTAACGACCGCCAGCGCGACCGCGATGACGACTACCAGGAGTGGTCCAGCATCCCCGAGAAAAAGAGCGGCCGCGTAAAGTGCGACGCCGAGCGTGAGCACTATCGCGAGCGCCAAGGGCCCAAGAAAAAGAAGAAGCAGAGCTCCCAGCATCCAGAGAGTGACGCGGAAATCATCCGGAAAATAGACAGCGACAGCGGCGAAGAGCCCCGCACCGACGACGTAGCCAATCTGGACTGGCCTCGCATCGACGAACGAATTAATTCTCACCAACTGAGCATTGCTGACTAATTGAGCGAGCGCTAGCCCTCTAATGGGTGTTGAGCGTGCAGGCGGCGTTCTGCCAGCGCGAAACAGAAAGGGCGCCATCCCCCGTGGGATGACGCCCGACCAAGGCACCCGATGCCTGGTTCTGTGAGTTAGACCTTTGCTGCTGCCTTCTCAGCGTCAGCCTTTTCAGTCTCGCTGGCGAGCCATGCGTCCCTCTTAGCGCCAGGCAGCCAGCCCTTGTTGACGACACGAATCTGGAAAATGGATGCCGCCACCACGAGTACGACGGCAATAAGAATCGTGAGCACGACTCCCACTGCCGGCACTCCACTGAGCAGGCTGACACCGATCAGGGTTCCGAACCAACCGAAGTCTGCATCGCCAAACGTGCTGTTCGCGAAGCCGAGCTCACCGAGAACGAGGAGCAGGATGGCGGGAAGGATCGTGATGAGAACACCGTTGACGAAGCCACCGACGACGGCACCCATGCGACCACCGGTTGCGTTGCCGTAGACACCGGCGCCACCACCCGTGAAGAAGTGGGGAACCATGCCGGGGAGGATGAGCGCGAGGCCGAAGACCGGTCCGAGCCATGTTGCCAGCAGCGCGAGCGAGATGAGTCCGCCGAGGAACGATGCGAGGAATCCGATGAGTACAGCGTTAGCTGCGAAGGGGAAGACCAGCGGGATGTCGAGCGCCGGCTTGGCTCCGGGAACTACCTTTTCGGCGATGCCCTGGAAGGCGGGAACGAGTTCACCGAGGATGGTGCGCACACCGTAGAGGATGATCGCGACACCGACACCGAACTGCAGAGCCTGAGCGAACGCAGCCATGATGTACGCGCCGTTGTCAGCAGCACCGAAGACGTCGAGCGCTTCCTGCTGCGGCAGGGCGATGAGGCCCCACACGGCGAAGACCAGGTAGATGAGAACCATCGAGATGGCGGTAGCAACCATGGAGTCGCGCAAGAACTTGAGGCCCTGCGGGAAGTTGATCTTCTCCGTGGAGTGGCTCTTTTGACCCGTTGCCTGACCAGCGGCACCTGCGGCGATGTAGCCGAGGGTTCCGAAGTGTCCGATAGCGATCGTGTCGTCACCGGTGATCTTCTTTGTCCACGGGTGAGCGAACGCCGGCATCACGACCATGATCACACCGAGCAGCAGCGCTCCGATGAGAACGACGAGCCAGTTGAGGTCGGGGCCGAAACCAACAGAGAGCACCACGCTGAGAAGCAGCGCCATGAACACCATGTGGTGACCCGTGAGGAACACGTACTTGAGCGGTGTGAACCGAGCAAGCGCGAGCATCACGATGAAACCGAGGGTGAGCACGTAGGCGCTGGTGGCGCCGTACTCCACCGAGGCAAGAGCCGTGATGACCTCGTTGGTCGGGATAACGCCCTGCGCGCCCGTGACCAGAAGGATGAGGTTGCCGAGCGGAGTTAGCGAACCGACGACGACTCCGGCACCGGCGCCCAGGATCAGGAAGCCGAGTGCCGCCTTAAGACCGCCACCGATAACGGCTCCGGCTGGCCGCTTGAGGGCGATGAGCCCGACCGCGGTGATGATGCCGACGAGATATGCCGGCACATTGAGGATCTGTTGTCCGATGAAATTCAGGACTACAACAAGCCACTCCATTGTGTTCTCCCTTGTATTGGTTAGTTAGTCGAGAAGGCGGTGCACTATTCGGGTAGCGCGGCCTTGAGCTTGGTGGTGATCTCTTCGAGATCAAAGAAGTTGTCGATGATGATGACTTCGGCGCTGACATCTCCGATTTCCGGAGCGAGTTCTTCAGAGGTCAGCACGATCTGGGCGTCTCGCGACATTCCGCGCGCGACTCCGATGTCAGCTGCCTCCACCTCGGCGTCGACCCCGAGCGTGCGAAGCACCTTTTCCGCGTTCATTTTGAGGAGAACCGAGGTGCCGATTCCCATTCCACAAACCGCAACGATCTTCATGAGTGTGCCTTTCGATTTCGAGAGTGATTTACTGCGTGTTCTCTCGGATGATTGCCCGGAGTTGTTCTGGATCGGTCGCCTCAAGGAGGCGGTCGAGATCGCCGCTGAGAACGCCAGCGAGATTCGACATGGTGGCGAGGTGGGAATCGTGGTCGGTGGCCGCTAAGCCCACAACCAGTCGAACGGGATCGTTTGCGGCGTGGCCGAATTCGATCGGCTCTGTCAGGCTTACCCAGCTGATCCCCGTCTTCACCACAGCGGGTGATGGCCGCGAGTGCGCGAGAGCGATTCCCGGCGCGATCACGATGTAGGGGCCAAGGTCCTCCACCGCGCGAATCATTTCGGCGGTGTACTCGTCAGTCGTCGAGCCAGTGGCGGTGAGAGCAGCGCCCGCGAGCCGCACGGCACCACGCCAGTCGCTCGCCTCAGCACCGAGGACAATCGCGTCATCGCTGAGTTCGTCTGCCAAGGTCGCGCTCACTGCATCCTGCTCTCTCGCTCGTCCGTTGAGCTTTCACCGTGAGTGAATGCTCTGGGCGATTGCGAGCCTAGCGCCAAAGAGGGACTTATGTCTACGAGTAACCCTAAGTGGCTACTTCTCGCCATAGTGGGCGAGAGAAGCGCCATTCTCACGGGTGAGGCGACTGATGCGATCCGCCTCGAACAGCGCATCTTGCACGATGAGGGATGCCCCAATCACGCCAGCCTGAT
This sequence comes from Salinibacterium amurskyense, assembly GCF_002797685.1. Lineage (GTDB taxonomy): Bacteria > Actinomycetota > Actinomycetes > Actinomycetales > Microbacteriaceae > Rhodoglobus > Rhodoglobus amurskyensis. The sequence continues at coordinate 33,276 of NZ_PGFH01000002.1, read as the reverse complement.
GACCCAGCTTGGCCGGAATCACCACCAGGTCGCGCCGCGAGAACGCCGTTGCGTTCTGCAGCAATCGCTCCCGGATGGGCTCAAGAAAGACGTCGCCCGCGTGCGCGATATTGCCGCCGACCACGACGGCGGAAGGATTCAAGAGCGCCACGGGGTCGACGAGTGAATCCGCGATGTGCTCCCCCGCTGCCTTCAATAGGGCTGCGACACCCTCATGCCCAGAGTTGCTGAGCGCCACGATGTCGGCACTCGTGCGCACAGCAGCGCCACTCACCAACAATTCGCGCGCGATCGCCCGACCGCTGGCCACCGTATCGAGACAGCCAACGCGACCACACAGACACTCATCGTCGCCGCCGGAGGGCGAGTGGGCCAGATCGCCGGCCCCACCACGACCGCCGTGATAGACCCGACCATTGAGCACGAGACCACAACCGATGCCCATTCCCACCTTCAGAACGATGGCGTCGTCGTATTCCGGCCAGCCCAAGCGATGCTCGCCCACCGCGAGAATGTTGACGTCGCGATCGACGGCGAAGACCGCACGGTAATCGTCGGGGAAGTAGTCCTTGACCACGACATCCGCCCACTGGGCATTGATCTGCGGCGAGGCGATGCGGCCACTGGCCGAGTCAACCGGGCCGGGAACGCCGACGCCGATTCCGCGCACGTCGGCGCGAGACTTGCCGAGCTGAGCGAGCATGTGGTCGAAGACCTGGCAGCTCCAGTCAAAGATGTCGTTGGGGCCGTGACCGAGCCCGATGTCTGCTTCGTCTTCGAGCAGGATCGTGGAAACAAGGTCGGTGATGGCGAGCCGAGAGTGCGAGCCGCCGATATCCATCGCGAGCAGCAGGCCAGCGTCTTTGTTGACGACGAACTCTTCGGGCGGGCGCCCACCACGCGAATCGGATTGGCCGGCGCTGACGATAATCGCGGCGTTCAGCAGCTCGTCGAGGCGACGAGCGAGAGTGATGCGCGACCAGCCGAGCTGGGAGATGAGATCGGTGCGCGTTGTGGCCTGACCCGAACGGATGAGGTCGAGCACGACGCCGGAACCGGTGGAGATCACGTGCGCCATAGCTTTGTCCTCCGCATTGTGACCAGCCTTCAAGGAAGTCTACTTCGTGACTGAGCGGATCTTTCCGCTCGCATTGACTTTAGTACACAAGTAGACCAAAGTGTCAGGTATGTCAGATACCGGCCTCCCTTTCTCAGGTAACGTCACTCCCGCCGAAGCGGATTCGCTGCGCGCCGCGATCGCCATTCCCGCCCACGTCGTGCAGGCGAAGGGGCACGGCCACGGCGGAACCGCCATGGCACTGGCACCCCTCGCCCACGTGCTCTACCAGCGGATTCTGCGCCACAACCCCGGCAACCCTGACTGGCTGGGCCGTGACCGCCTCGTGCTTTCCGCCGGCCACGCGAGCCTGCTGCTCTACGTGCAGTTATTCCTGACGGGCTACGGGCTTGAGCTCGACGAGTTGGCCAAGAGCCGCACCCTCGATAGCCGCACCCCCGGGCATCCGGAGCTCGGGCACACCCCCGGCGTTGAAATGAGCACCGGCCCGCTCGGGCAAGGAGTCGCCTCGGCCGTGGGCATGGCGCTGGCCGCCCGCCGCGAGCGCGCACTTTTCGCCCCCGATAGCGAAATTCTCAACCCCACGATCTGGGCCATTGCGGGTGACGGCTGCATGCAAGAGGGCGTGAGCGGTGAAGCCTCAAGCTTGGCGGGCACCCTCGGCCTCGACAACCTTGTCGTGATCTGGGACGACAACAACGTCACCATTGACTCCACCGGCGAGGCGGCCTTCAGCGAAGACGTTCGCGCTCGCTACGCCGCCTACGGCTGGCGAGTTCTCGAGATCAACGACGCGAGCAACCTCGACCAGATCGAAGCGGTGCTCACTGAGGCGCAGTCTCGCGATGGCCGCCCCACGTTCGTGGCCGTGCGCAGCGTGATCGGCGCCCCCTCGGCCGCTTTCTCGGGAAAGCCCGCCGCCCACTCCGGAGGCTTTGGCGACGACGAAGTTGCCGCCATCAAGACGTCACTTGGTTTCGCTGCGGATGCTCCGCTCAACGACCTCGTCACCGATGACGCCCTCGGCTTCAGCCGCGGCGCTCTCGCCCGAGGCCAGGCCCTCGAAGAAGAGTGGAACGGTTCCGTCGCGTGCTGGAAGGCAGCACACCCCGACGCGGCGAGCGCCTGGCACGCCTTCCGCAATCCGGATGCCGCCGCAGCCCTCAGCGCGCTGAACGGCATTGAGGTTCCCGCCGTCGGGACCCCGTCTGCCACTCGCAAGCTCAACAGCGTCGCCATCAAAGCCCTGCAGAACGTCTCCTCCCTCTGGGGTGGATCAGCCGACCTCGCAGGGTCGACCGGGGTGGAGGTGCCCGGCTCCGCCGTGACCGCGAGTAACCCCGGCGGCGAATTCATCCGCTTTGGGATTCGTGAGCACGCCATGGCGGCGATACTCAACGGCGTCGCGATTCAAGGGCCATGGCGACCGTTTGCGTCGACCTACCTTGTGTTCAGCGATTACATGCGACCGAGCATCCGCCTCGCTGCCCTGATGCAATTGCCGGTGATCTATGTCTTCACGCACGACAGCGTTGCTGTCGGCGAGGATGGGCCAACGCATCAACCGGTTGAGCAAGTTGCGTCGCTGCGCACCCTGCCCGGGCTAGATGTGGTGCGCCCCGCGGATGCCGCTGAAGTGGTTTCGGTATGGAAACGCCTGATCGCGCAGCCCGCAGGCCCCACGGCTCTCGTGTTTTCACGCCAGGACGTTCCCGTTCTTGCCGCCCGCGATGACTTGGATGCCAAAGTCGCCCACGGCGGTTATGTTGCGTGGCAGAGCGGCGAGGGCCTCGATCTCGCACTCATCGCCACCGGCAGCGAGGTTGCTCTTGCCGTTGAGGCAGCGGAAGCACTCGCCGCGGATGGCGTTGCTGCCCGCGTGATTTCGATGCCGAGCGTGGAATGGTTTGCGGCGAGCGCTGCTGCCTATCGCGAGTCGGTGCTGCCGGCGGCGATCACCGCCCGTGTTGCCGTCGAGGCAGGACGCGGAGATGGCTGGTACCGCTGGGTCGGCCTCAACGGCGAAGTGGTGAGCGTGGAAGAGTTCGGCGAATCCGGATCGGGCGCCGAGGTCATGGCTCGCCGCGGCATCACGCTCGAGGCCGTGCTCGACGCTGCGCGGCGCACGCTCGGGCGCTAGAGGGCTAGGCGCGGACGAATTACGCAGCTGAGCAACCGCCCACAGCCCTGCCAAGCCGCGCCCACTTTGCTACGCTGAACGAGTAGCCGCAATCGACGGCTCCCGACGACGGATCAGTACCGGGTATGCGACAAGACTGGCCAAGGAGACTGTTGTGTACTGGCTTATTCTGATTCTTTCTGGCGTGCTCGAAGCCGTGTGGGCTACCGCCCTCGGCAAGTCGGAGGGCTTCACGAAGCTCTGGCCGACCGTCGTCTTCGGCGTCGCGATTCTCGCGAGTATGGGTGGCCTCGGCTACGCGATGCGCGAGATTCCCATCGGCACCGCCTACGCCATCTGGGTAGGAATCGGCGCCGCACTGACCGTGGCCTACGCCATGATCTTCGGCGGCGAACCCGTCTCGTGGGTCAAGATTCTGCTGCTCATGGGCCTCGTCGGCTGCATCGTCGGGCTCAAGCTCGTCGACTCGGCGCACTAGGGGCTGCGAGCGGCGCGAACTCCCTGCCGCGCTCATAGCGCCGAAACGATGGTGAGCATCGGAACCGGATGTGCCATCCACCCCTTCTGGGGTAGCCGCCGGGGTGCCTCCGGCTGCAAGAATTGAGTGATGCTCGCGCGGGGGTGCGAGTCGAGGGGAATCGATGAAGCAAGCTGGACCACGGGATTGGTCGCCGCCCGAAAACAACACCTATCGTCCGGCAGATAGCTACCGTTACTCGTCGAATCGATCGACGACCACTTTCGCCCCGCGGAAGTTGGTGCGCAATGGGCCTGGACGACTCTCACTGGTCTTCGGCATCGTCGCTGCCGGGCTTGCCCTGTTCCCCATCGCTTCGGCGGGAGCAGGGAACGGATACATTGCGTCCACGGTGGGAATCACCGCGATCGCCTACGGCTTCTACGCCCTCAGACTTCGCCACTACCGGGAGGCCACCGCCCGGCTAAGTCCGATCATTGGCATCCTTCTGGGAGCTTTCGGAACGCTTCTCATGACCGCACTTGTCGCCAACTTCTATCTCAACGGGTCGGCCCTCAACTCTCCCCTGACATTTCAGGTCGCGCAGACAGAATTCACGTTTGATTCGGAAGGCTTAGCCCTGTCGACGCCCGCCGAAAGCGCGGCTACGGGCAGGACTGGCCAGACCACCGAGATCATCACGCCAGCGCCGGTCGCCGCGCCTGCGTCCTTCGCATCCGCCGACGAAGAGCGGATGGCGCTCATTCAACATCTTGGCACCGTGCAGTTCGTGCTGAAGCAGATCGCGCCGCAGAGCAAGCCCGCCAGCCTCAGCCTTGCCACCCCCGGCGGCACCCTCTCGACACCGGACGGCCACGCGCTCACGATCTTGCCCGAAGGCACCGTGGTCAACTATGCCCTCTCGGCAGATGGCTCCAATTACGTCATGACGCTTAAGGGTGCAACCTTTGGCAGCATGGTGCAGCTCGACACCGCGGTCGGCCAGATCGTGGCACTGAACTAGCTTTCCTGCCGGGGCGAGCGGCACATCGAGCGGCAGCCGAATGTCGCTGCTCATCTGCGCGGAACGCATGCGATTTCGGCCTGTTTTGCCCAGAAACGCAGGGGGTAGACAGACTTTTCTGGAAATTTCCCAAAAATAACGGAACGGTAACTAGACAGCGTTATCTTTCCGTTATACATTCATAGAGCAGAAGTTGTTTGCTGTGGCAGCTACTGCGGAATGTGATTGCAGGACACTCTTGGTGCAAAGGGAGAGGGTCGGTTTCATGCCTCTGAAACCGGCCCTCGAACTATTTAACCGGTGCGCAACTTCTTGGGAAAGCACGGCCTAGGCTGGCACGACCACCGAATCGAACGGACGACCGTGACCATCGCCCCGCTGCATCCGGATGTAGCCCGCGCCATCCATGCTCTCGGTGACGTACTGCCCGAGCACGATCAGCTCGTGGCCGAGCCCGACAACGCCGAGTACGGGGCCGTCACCACGCTTCCTGCTGCAACCCGGTTTCGGGTCGCAAAACTCACCCCCACTAAGCCGGGTTTTTTCGTCACCGTTTGGCGGCGAGACACTGACGGCACCACGCAACCATTCCCCAGCGACGATGGCACCCAGCACCTCGTTGTCGTCACCCGCGACAGCAACGGCTTCGGCGCCTTCATCTTTCCGCTCAGCGTCCTGATCGTCCGCGGCATCGTTTCGGATGGCGGCCGCGGCGGCAAGCGCGGATTTCGCGTGTACCCACCCTGGGCTGATACCCGCAATCGTCAAGCCCAGAACACCCAGCGCTGGCAGTGTGAGCATTTTCACCCGTTCAGCTAAATAGTCAGCCTCCAATCGTAGAGTTGAGCCGTGAGCGGAAACCAGAATCAGCCCTCCATCGTGTGGCTGCGCAACGACCTGCGACTAGCCGACAACCCTGCGCTAACGGCGGCCGCGAGCGAAGGCCGACCGCTTGTTGTCGTCTACATTCATGATGAAACCGGCGACGGCATCCGCCCGCTTGGTGCAGCAAGCAAGTGGTGGCTGCATCACAGCCTCACTGCTCTGGATGCCGCCCTACAGAATCTAGGCGGCCAACTGACTCTGCGTCACGGCCCGGCCGCGCAGGTGCTGCCGGCGCTCGTGGACGAGCTCGGCGCCGCCTCGGTGCACTGGAACCGTCGCTACACGGCCGCCCGCGATATCGACGCGGGCCTCAAAACGAGCCTGCGCGAGCAGGGGCTCACGGTCGAAAGTCATCAGGGCAATCTGCTGAACGAGCCGTGGCACATCCGCAATGGGCAGGGCGAGCCGTACAAGGTTTTCACTCCGTATTGGCGTGCGGCACAAGATCGTCCGGTGCGGGATGCACTGCCGGCGCCGACCGAGGGTGAGCTGAGCTGGCCCGCCGACTCCCCTGCGAGCGACGACCTCGCCGACTGGGATCTGCTGCCCACCCGCCCCGACTGGGCCGAAGGACTGCGCGAGACCTGGACTCCCGGCGAAGACGGCGCCCACGCTCGCCTTGAGAGTTTCGTCGCCGAACGCCTCGCCGACTATCACCGCCGCGACGAACCTGCCGTGGACGCCACGAGTGGGCTCAGCCCGCACCTGCGGTTCGGCGAGATCAGCCCCACCCAGATCTGGAACCGGCTGCGCGGCAACGGTAGCGGAGCTGGCAACGACAGCGACTCCGGCAGCGGCAACGGCTCCGCCGACGTGCCCGCCGCCGCCCGCAAGAACGTCGCCAAGTTCCTCAGCGAAATCGGTTGGCGCGAATTCTCCACCGCCCTGCTTTTCGACAACCCGCGCCTCGCGACCGACAGCTACCGCCCCGCCTACAACGCGTTCCCCTGGGGCTACACCGTCGACCAACTCGGTGCCGTGGACGAACCCGCGGGAGTCAGCGAAGTCGACGCGTGGCGCCGCGGCCGCACCGGCATCCCCCTCGTCGATGCTGGGATGCGTGAGCTCTGGCACACCGGCACGATGCACAACCGCGTGCGCATGGTCGTCGCGAGCTTCCTCATCAAGAACCTACTCATCGACTGGCGAGCCGGCGAACAGTGGTTCTGGGACACCCTCGTTGACGCCGACGAGGCCAGCAACCCCGCCAACTGGCAGTGGGTTGCCGGATCCGGTGCGGATGCCGCCCCGTACTTCCGGGTGTTCAACCCGGTCTTGCAGCAGAAAAAGTTCGACCCCACGGGCGACTACGTCTCGTATTGGATTCCCGAACTCGGTACCGACGCGTATCCCGAGCCCATCGTGGATCTCGCCGAAACCCGCCGCGAAGCCCTCGAGGCGTACACGGCAGTGAAAGCTGCAGCGGCCGAATAAGGACTCCCCGCGGTCGGCGTGGCAGGCTCACCGCAGCCACACGGCGGCCGTCCTTGGCGCGCCCGGCGAACCCGAATAGCCCGCTGGATGCAGCACTGGGCAGTTCGCCAGACTCCACTCAGTTGACTGCCAGCTTCTGACTTCTGCCCCAGAAACATACGGATCCGAGGCCCCCGACACCCCGCATCCGCAGCCCAGATTGCCCGATTTCACACTTTTTCGAAATGACCCCCAAACCGGTCACAGTCTCGCTCCGGAGTACTCATTGCGGCTCGGGAAAGCCTCGAGACGCAGGGCCTCTACGGAGGCTGACAACGTAAGAAGGAGTTCAGTTATGAACGCATTCACGAATAAGACCACGCTCGGCGCGACCGCTACCGCAGTAGCCCTGATCGCTGTGGGAGCCGCTGCTCCCGCCATGGCCGCCACCGGTGACAGCTACACCTCCACGAAGTCATACTCCTACTCCTCGCCCAAGCAGACCGACATCCCCGTCGTCGTCGCACCCGAGGTCGGCGACGTTGACCTTCTGGGTGGAGACATCCTCGGCGGCGGCATCCTCAACGGTGACCTCCTCAACGGCAACGCTGTTGCTTCCGGCAACGAGGTCAACGCACCCGTGGCATCCGGTAACGACACTGCAGTCGGCAACGTGAGCGACTCCGCGAACGTGTCTGACGTAGCGAACGACGCCAACGTCTCTGACGTTGTAGATAACGCCACTCAGGTAACCGACGTTGTAGACAACGCGACCGACGTGGTCACCGACGTGACTGACGTAGTGGACGTTGACGACATCCTCGACGGTGTTATCGACACCGACGACCTCATCGGTGGCATCACCGGTGACCTTGGTCTCGACGGAATGTTCAACTAACTTTCTTCACTCGTTTGCCCCCGCCTGATGTTCTCCGGGCGGGGGCAAACGCCTTTAACTACGTCTACCCGTACTTGAATCTTCGGCTTTAGACTGGGCGCATGTCGGTCACAGAGCTCTCGGTCAGCACCCAGAACTATCTGAAGACCGTGTGGAGTCTTTCCGAATGGTCAGATGCCCCCGTCACCGCCACCGTGATCGCTGAACGCACCGGCTACACGCTTTCGAGCGTCTCGGATGCCGTGCGTCGCCTCACCGATCAAGGCTTCCTCGATCATGCTCGCTACGGTTCCATCGCCCTCACCGACGTGGGTCGCGCCCACGCCGTGGCGATGGTTCGCCGCCACCGCCTCATCGAATCGTTTCTCGTGAGCGTGCTCGGCTACGGCTGGGACCAAGTGCACGACGAAGCCGAAAACCTTGAGCACGCTGTTTCTGACTTCATGGTCGAACGCATCGATGAGTTTCTCGAACACCCCACCCGCGACCCGCACGGCGACCCCATCCCCAGCGCCGACGGCGTGATCACAATCCCGGATGCCGTGCAGCTCTCCCGCATCGCCCCCGGCAGCACTGTCATCGTCGAACGCATCTCTGACGACGACCCCGAGCTGCTCAAGTTCTTCGAAGAGCGCGGCATCGTGTTCGAAGCGACCCTCAGCGTGAATGCCGGGGCGCCGTATTCGGATGCGCTTGAGGTTGTTGTGGTCGGTGACGCCGGCGGCGCGAGCGGTGAGGCGCGGGGCGAGGCGAATGACGGTGCAGTGCGCCAATCCGCTGTGCCGATTAGCTTGGGCCGGAGCGCGACCGACGCACTCTACGTATCGGGCGGCACCCTCACGGAATGACCTGAGGCGCACCGCGCGGGTTCTGCGCGCAGGCGGTGTCTTCGCGCTTACTGGGCGGCGAGCATCCGCTGCCGCTTCATCGCACCGAGTCGCTTGCCGATCACGCCCTGCGTGGGGCTGAACAGGTAAACGAGCGCGAAGATGCAGCCCTCGACGAGCACGATCATGCCGCCGGATGCCGTGTCGAGGTAGTAGCTGAGGTACAGCCCGGTGATGGCCGCGAGCGCCGACATTACCGGGGCGATCACGAGCATGCGCGAGAAGCGATCGGTGAGTAGGTACGCGGTGGCGCCGGGGATGATGAGCAGCGCCACGACGAGAACGACGCCGACGGCCTGGAGCGCGACGACCGCGGTAAGGGCGAGGAGCCCGAGGAGGGCAGCGCCGAGCACCTTGGGGTTGAGGCCGATCGCGTGGGCGTGGGTGGCGTCGAAGGCGTAGAGGGTGAAGTCGCGGCGCTTCACGAGCAGGATCGTGAGCGTGATCGCGCCGAGGATGAGCACTTGCGCGAGGTCGGCCCAGGAGACTCCGAGGAGGTTGCCGAAGATAATGTGGTTGAGGTCGGTCTGCGAGGGCGTGACGGAGATGAGCACGATTCCGAGCGCGAACAGGGTGGTGAAGACGATGCCGATCGCGGCATCCTCTTTGATGCGGCTCGTGTTTCGCACGATGCCGATGAGGGCGACGGCAAGGAAGCCGAAGATGACAGCACCGAGTGCGAAGGGCGCGCCCACGACGTAGGCGAGCACGACACCCGGGAGCACCGCATGCGAGACGGCGTCGCCCATGAGCGACCAGCCGATGAGGACCAGCCAGCACGACAGCACCGCGCACACGATTGCCGCGGTCACACTCGTGGCGAGCGCCCGCACCATGAAGTCGTAGCTCAGGGGTTCGAGAAGGAAGTCGAGAGGGTTCATTCTGCGTCTCCCACCGTGACATCGAGGCCAAAGGCCCGCGCAAGGTTTTCGGGCTTCAGCACCTCGGCGGGAGTGGATTGCAGCAGTACCGTGCGCATCAGCAAGATCGCTTCGTCGGCGAGTTTCGGCAGCGCATTGAGGTCGTGGGTCGAGACGAGAACCGTGGCGCCCTCGGCGGCGAGCTCGCGCAAGAGTTTCGTGATCGTTCCCTCGGAGCGCTTGTCGACCCCGGCAAAGGGCTCGTCGAGAAGCAGGATCGTCGCGCCCTGGGCGATGCCGCGCGCCACAAATGCGCGCTTCTTCTGGCCGCCCGAGAGTTGGCCAATTTGGCGGTCAGCGAGGTCGGTGAGCTCTACGCGGGCGAGGGCCTCCGCGACGGCAGCCTTATCAGCGGCCTTTGGGCGGCGGGCAATACCCATGTGCCCGTAGCGGCCCATCATCACGACGTCGCGCACGGAGAGCGGGAACGCCCAGTCGACGTCTTCGCTCTGCGGAACGTAGCCGACCGCTCCGGCCTTGCGCGCGAGCGCGGGCTGCTGACCGGCCAACGTGACGGTTCCGTGGTCGGGGCGCAGCATCCCGGTAATGGTCTTGAAGAGCGTGGACTTTCCCGAACCATTCATGCCGATGAGGCCGTAGATGCGGCCCGGCGCGAGGCTGAGGCTCACGTTGTCGAGCGCGAGCACATCGCCGTAATGAACGGTGACGTTGCGCACTTCGATGGCAGGCGCGCTCACTGGGATGCTCCGGTCAGCCCGGCGATGATGATGTCGGCATCGTGGCGCAGCAGCTCGAGGTACGTGGGCACCGGGCCGCCTTCCTCCGAGAGCGAGTCGACGTAGAGGGTTCCGCCGAAGCTAGCGTCGGTTGCTTCGACAACCTGCTGCATCGCGCGGTCGGAGACAGTGGATTCGCAGAACACCGCGGGCACGTCGTTGGCACGCACGAACTCAATAACGGATGCGATCTGGCGCGGCGTCGACTGCTGCTCGGCGTTGACCGCCCACAGGTATTGCTCGGTCAGGCCGGAGTCGCGCGCGAGGTACGAGAACGCTCCTTCGCAGGTGACGAGCGCCCGCTGCGTTGCGGGAAGTTCGGCCAGTTCTGCGGTGAGCTCATCATGCACAAGCTGCAACTCCGCCTTGTACGCCTCAGCATTCGCGGCGTAGTCGGCAGCGTTTTCGGGGTCGAGCTCAGCGAACGCGGCCTCCATATTGTCGACGTAGATCTGCGCATTGAGCGGGCTCATCCACGCGTGCGGATTGGGCAGCCCCTCATAGGCATCTTCGGCAATGTTGATGGTGTCGACACCGTCAGAAACGACAACGTGCGGCACGTCGAGACCATCGACGAACTGCGCGAACCACGCTTCAAGGTTGAGCCCATTGTCGAGAATCAGGTCAGCTTCGGCCGCCTTGGCGATGTCGCCGGGCGTGGGTTCATAGCCGTGGATCTCGGCCCCCACCTTCGTGATCGATTCCACCCGCAGGTTGTCGCCGGCCACGTTCTCGGCGATATCGGCGAGCACCGTAAAGGTCGTGAGCACGACGGGGCGGTCGTCGTTCGGGTCAGTCGTTGCGCCCGCTTCCGAAGCCGCCATGCAGCCAGCAAGACCGAGCAGAAGAGCGGATGCCGCAGCAGCAATCAGCGCCGTGCGCACAGCGTGCGTGCGACCTGTTGCGGCTCTCGTTCCCATGTTCTGATCCTATGTTGGGAGAGCCTCGTTAGGAAACTACGTCAAGACGTAGTTCCTCGAAAATGCGGTGAACCAGCAAGAGTTGCGATTCTTTCGTGGCCTCAAGTGCACGCACGATCTTCCGGTGCATGAGTTCGCCGAGATGGTCGCCCCGAAGCTTCTGGGTGAGTGGCCGAAGCGTGTGCGACGACATCAGCGCGTTCGGCGCTCCGCTTGTGACACCGTTGGAACTCCGGGATGCGGAGGGGAGCATTGCAGTCGAACTGCGTTGCCGAATACAGTTGAGGTCACCAGAAGGGACCAACGATGTTCACACGGTTTCTCAATGTGATGGGTCGGGTCGCTAAGCGCCTGGCATTCGTGTTTACCCAGTTAGGCGGAGCGGCCAACGGTGGCCGAAGCGCGGATCCCAGCGCTCGCGCACTCTACGAAGACCGCGAAGACTACCGACCGTAACAGGTTCCCCTTACGGACCGTCGTGGTCACGAACCGTCCACGTGGGGTCCACCCCAAACCGACGTCAAGGTCAGCCGAACCCAACACCGCGTTGCTGCTGTGACCTCATGACCGACAGCGCTAGCGCGCCCACACGGGTGGCCGCACCTTCACCGAACGCTCCGGCGACGTCGCCACCGACCGCGGAGCATCCTGGATTCACGGCGTTGGGGCGGACCAAAAAGAACGACGCCCAACGCGGCCCGAGCTAGGTGTCGCTTGGTCGCCTCACTGAGTCACACGAAGGCGACTCGCCTATGGCTGCTGGTAGAAGCTCAAAGGTGCGCCGACTGCATCGCATTCGACAGCGAGGGCCGTCGTCGCTTCTCCCAACGCTGACGCGTCCCCCACGGTTGGTTCGGCACCGTCGGCGGCCAGCTCCGTAATTGCCGAACGCAGGTCGTCGACTTGGCTGCTCAAAAGGGCGTCCTTGTGCAAGATTCCGAGGATCGGGAAGCCGTCGGCAATAGTGGCAATCATGTAGTCGAACGATTCCCTATTCAACTCGCCGGCCTCATACCCCGAGACCACGCCGTATACCGTCATGAGTTCGATTGAGAGTGAATGGCACAGCCCAACGTTGCCGTCCTCCGCTGAGGTTGACGCTGCGCTTGACGAAGATTCGGTGGGCGATGGCGGCTCGACTTGGGTGCACGCAGAAACAGATATCAGCATTCCGGCACACAGGGCCGCAGGCAGCAAACGTCTCATGATATTCCTCCAACAAGTTGCGGCTTCAGCGAACCGTGGAAGCAGGTGCGCAGATGTTGTGTATCCCAGACACGGGCTCACCACACCGAGATGCACTGAAATCAATGATCTCTCACATTTTGCTGACCTGTCTACTCTCTCAGCTTGAGACTGACGCGGTTTCGGGAAACCGAACCCGGCGCCACATTGCTATTGTGACCTCATGACCGACTTCGCTAGCGCGCCCACCGCCGACCCGGCTGCGACAACCTTCGACACGATCGTCGTCGGCGCCGGAGTCTCCGGACTCACGGCGGCACGCTTTCTCGCCCAATCGGGCCAACGCGTGCTCGTGCTCGAAGCCCGCGACCGCACGGGCGGCCGCACCTTCACCGAACGCTCCGGCGACGTCGCCACCGACCGCGGAGCATCCTGGATTCACGGCATCGACGACAACCCCCTCACCGCTATCGTCAACGCCTTCGGCATGCGCACGGCCGAGTTCACGGTTGGCAGCTACCAACCCACAGGTCGCCCCATCGCCTATTACAGCCCCACCGGCGAGCGCCTCAGCGACGACGCTGTCGCCCAGTTCGCGGATGACGTACGCACCTTCGACGCCCATCTTGCGACGGCGGTGCAGGCGTCCACTCTCGGCTCGTCGTATGAGCAGGCAATGGACGCCGCGCTTTCCGCCCTCGGCTGGAACCCCGATCGGGCGGAGCGCGTGCGCGAGTTCGTGCTGCACCGCTCCGAGGAGCAGTACGGCGTGCACGCCGGGTTGCTCGATGCGCACGGTCTCGACGATGACACTGTTGAGGGCGACGAGGTGGTGTTCCCCGACGGTTACGACGAGCTGGCAAGCAATCTCGCGCAGGGACTCGACGTGCGTCTCGAGCATGTGGTCACCGGCATCCGCTGGTCGAAGCAGGGTGCAACGGTGTCGACCGCGCAGGGCGATTTCACGGCAGACCGAGTGGTCGTGACAGTTCCGATTGGGGTGCTCAAGAGCGGCGATCTCACATTCGAGCCGGCGCTGCCCGAATGGCTCACTCACGCCATCGACGGCTTCGAGATGAACAATTTCGAGAAGGTTTTTCTGCGCTTTCCCACTCGATTCTGGGATGAGAGCGTCTACGCGATTCGCCAACAGGGCGAGGCGGGCAAGTGGTGGCACTCCTGGTACGACCTCACCGACCTGCACGGCGTTCCCACCCTGCTCACGTTCGCGGCCGGCCCTAGCGCTATCGAGGCGCGCGAGTGGAGCGATGAGCAGATCAGCTCGTCGGTTCTCGATGCTCTGCGCGGGCTCTACGGCGAGCGCGTCGAGCACCCCGACCAAGTGCTCGTGACGCGCTGGCAAGACGACCCCTACTCGTACGGGTCGTACGCGTACATGCGCCCGGGATCCACGCCCGACGACCACGACCTGATGGCCACGCCGGTCGAGAACGTGCTGCACTTTGCGGGCGAAGCAACGTGGACGGATGACCCAGCCACCGTCACCGCGGCTCTACGCTCCGGTCACCGCGCGGCCGAAAACATTCTCGGGGTCGCACTCCCCTTTGACGCCCTCACCGCTGCGCTCTAACACTGCGCTCTAACCCAGCAGCGCAGCCCTAACCCCGTCGGGTCGACGCCCGGTCTCGAATGTCGTATTCGATCTCGGGCGGCGCCGGCTGGTCGTCTTCGGCGGCTTCAAGAAGCGCCACGAGGTACGCGACGGCGGCCTTCGCGGTCGCTTCCGGCGCGAGGTCAACCGAGGTAATCGGCGGGGTGCTGTTGCGGGTCTGTTCGGAGTCGGAGCCGGCAACGATCATCACGTCATCCGGAATCCGGCAGCCCGCGGCTTGCAGGCCGGCTTGGATGCCGGCCGCATGCCGCCCCGTGAGGCAATAGATCGCATCCGGCAGCGGCGCATCCGAGGCCAGCAGTTGGTCGGCGATCTCACGACCGCCCTCTTCGCCCAGTCGCTCGTCTTGGTTGTAGACGATCGGCGATTGGTCGTTCTCGGCAGCCCACTCGCGGTACGAATTCTCGCTGTCGGCGTTCCACGAGTTGTCGTCGGTTCCCGTGACGAGAGCGATGCGCTTGGCCCCACGTTCGTGCAGATGCGCGATGACGCTATCGACGTTGCGCAGCGTGCCGCCGCCAAGCCAGGCGGTGAAGTCGGGTCGCTCAACATCGCGCCCCACCGCAACAAGTGGGATCGCGTTTCGGGTGAGCAAATCGATCACCGGGTCGCCCGCGAGCGGGTCAGAAATGATGAAGCCGTCGGCCGCGAGCGCGATGCCGGGGGCGTTGCCGGCGGTGGGGTCGCGCATGAGCACAAGACCGTAACCGCAGTCCAAAGCTTCTACCGCTGCAGCGCCGGCGAACCGCAGAAAGTAGTCGACACCTTCGGGTTGATACGAGCCGAGAGTATCGAGCGGGCGGATGACGAGGCCGAGCAATCCGAGCCGGTTGCTGCGCAGCCCGCGAGCGATGGCATCCGCGCTATACCCCAGCTCGGCGGCGACCTCGATCACGCGTTGGCGCGTGGCTTTCGCGACCACTCCTTTGCCGTTGAGGGAGTGCGAAACCGTGGTGATGGAGACCCCGGCGTGCCTCGCCACATCGTGGATGGTTGATCGTCGACGTCCTCGCGCAGTACTCACTCTGGCAGGTTAGCGCTCATTTCCGGAATGTAAAACGTTTTGGCAATATCTCCCCCAAAACGTTTTGGTCGACTAGGTTTTCACACACATCAAGCGTCTTAGCGTTCAGGTTCTATCTACCTAGGAGCAATTCAATGAAGAAACAAGCAATAGCGATCGGCAGCATTCTTGCCATCGCGCTCACCGGCTGTGCCGCAGGCACCAGCAGCGACACCTCATCCAGCATCGACACCGACGACCTTCTCACTACGACTCCCGCGGCAACCGGCGAGCTCGATCTGGTGACCTGGAACCTCCCGTTCGGTGAGCCAGCGTCGATCGACCCGATCAAGTCGTTCAACTATCCCGAGAACACCGTGGTGGCCAACCTGTGTGAGGGCCTCATGCAGTTGCAGCCCGACTTCTCGATTGAGCCGGGGCTGGCCGAAAAGGTCGACACCCCCGATGACCTCACCTACATCTACACAATCCGCCAGGGCGTCGAGTTCTGGGATGGCGCCGAAATGACCGCCGACGACGTCGTGTTCAGCTTGGGTCGCCACGCGGATGCCAACGAAGGCAGCTATTGGGCCGGCGGCCTCATCAGCAACATCGCTTCGATCGAAAAGACGGATGACTGGGAAGTCACCGTCACACTCACGGAACCTGACGCCACTTTCAACTCCTACATGGTCACTCCCGCGGGAACCATCGTGCAGCAAGCGCACCGCGAAGCGGCCGGCGACAGCTACGGAAACCCCACCGGGCAGGTCATGTGCACCGGCCCTTACTCGGTAGGCGAATGGGATCAGGGTCAGTCGATCTCGCTCATCAAGAACGAAAACTACTGGAACACCGCCAAGCAGGCTAAGACCACTCAGGTCGACATCAACTTCATCGTTGACTCCGCCTCGATCGCTACCGCGCTCGACACCGGCGCCATCGACGGTTCGTACGATGTGCCGCTCGGAGCGCTGCCGACACTGGAGAATTCCGAAGCCGGAACGCTCTACCTCGGCAACTCGCTTCAGCTCGTCGCCATCATCGGCACCGGAAACGGCGCCTTTGCTGACCCCGCTGTTCGCCAGGCTCTCATGATGGCCACCGACCGGGATGCCATCGCCGCAACGGTCTTCGAGGGCACGGCTACCGCCTCCCGCTCGCTCGTACCCAACAACGGCTGGGCTTACGGCGACAGCGAGTTCACGGCAGGTCGCGATGACCTCGCCGAAACCGCGATCGACATCGAAGGAGCCAAGAAGGTTCTCGAGAGTGCCACGGTTGACATCACTCAGCCGATCTCGATTGTGTACCCCTCGGAGCGCACCTACTACGCCGACATCATTTCGGAAATCGCCAACGGTGCTCGCGAAATCGGGCTCACGGTTGAACCCGAAGGTGTTCCCAGCGCGCAGTTCGGCGCGTTCTTCTCCGACCCCGCCGCACGTGAAGGTCACGACGCCTTCGTCACCTACAACTACATGGATGTGCCTGACCCGCTCTCGTTCCTCCGTGCCATTGTCGGCAGCGACGGTTCGCAGAACTACAGCGAATACAGCAACCCCGAGATCGACTCGCTCCTGAGCGAAGCCGCAGCAGCCACCGACGAAAGCGAGCGCGCACTGCTCGTCAACCAGGTTCAGGAAGCTGCCATGGAAGACCTTCCGTGGATCCCGATCGTTGACCCCGCCGTTCGACTCTTCATGGCGGATGGCGTAACGGGTGCTCCGGCATCGTTCGTCTACCTGTACTACCCCTGGGCTGCCGACCTCGGCGCTTCGGGCGAATAATCCACGCTCGGGGGCTGCCGCTTCGGCTGGCAGCCCCCGGGTTTCATCCCCACGGAAGTAGACACTGCAGTGACTTTCATCCTTCGACGACTGGCGGCCCTCATCGGGGTCCTCATAGCCTCCAGCTTTCTTGTTTTCGCCGCCATGTATGCGGCGCCGGGCAGCCCGGAGAACTTTCTGGTTCAAGGGCGAACCGTTAGTCCCGACGTGCTCGCCGCTATTCGCGCCCAGTACTCTCTCGATGATCCGTTCCTCGTTCGTTTCTGGAACTGGCTGATCAACGTTCTTCAGGGCGACTTCGGCCGCTCGCTCGCCAATCAGCAGGATGTCGGAGATCTGCTCGCTGGCCGTCTGCCGACCACGCTCATGCTGGTCTCGCTTGCCGCCATCATCATCGTCGTGTTGGGTGTCGGTCTCGGCATCCTCGCCGGTACCAAGGGTGGAATCGTCGACAAGGTAGTGCTGCTCGGCTCCAACCTCGGCTTCGCCATCCCCACCTTCTTCGCCGCCCTCATCCTGATGAGCATCTTCAGCGTCGGCCTTGGCTGGTTCCCGGTCTTTGGTTCGGGTGACGGTTTCTTCGACCGCATCTGGCACCTCTCCCTCCCTGCTCTCGCGCTCGCTCTGCCGTCGTCGGCGGTCGTGGCGCGCATCACTCGCACGTCCATTCGCGAAGAGCGCGACTCCGAACATTCGGTCATGGCACGAGCTCGCGGCGTAGCGGAAGGTCTCGTGATGCGCCGCCACGTCATCCGCAACTCGATGCTGCCGGTCAGCACGATTGTCGGCGTTCACATCGCGGGCCTCATTGCCGGCTCGTTCGTCGTCGAATACGCCTTCACGCTCGATGGCATCGGAACCCTTCTCGTCAACGCGGTGCAGCGTAAAGACTTCGCGGTTGTTCAAGCCATCGCGATTGTGCTTGTTGCCGCCTTCGGTGTGATCAACCTTCTGGTTGACCTCCTTTATGCCTCCATCGATCCGCGAGTGAAAGTGCAGCAGACCCGATGAAACAATTCGCTGAACGAATGGGCACGCTGGGCCTCATCGCCTGCGGAATCATCCTCGTGGTGGTTCTGGGTGCGCTCCTCGCCCCCATCATTGCCCCCTACGATCCGACCATCGGATCGGTCACCCAGCGCTACCAGGGCATGTCTGCCGAGCACTGGTTTGGCACCGACCAAGCCGGCCGCGACATCTTCTCGCGCCTGGTGTGGGGAGCTCGCTCCAGCTTGACCGGGCCGCTCATCGTGGTGGTCATCACCGCCATTTTCGGCACCACTATCGCGCTCACCGCGGTCTGGTTCGGCGGCTTCGTTGACTCGGCGCTCAGCCGCGTTCTCGACCTGCTCTTCGCCTTTCCGAACCTGCTGCTCGCGATGCTCGCGATTGCGGTCTTCGGCCCGAGCCTCACCACCGCAGCGCTCGCTCTTGCCGTCGCGTACATCCCGTACTCGGCGCGAGTAGTGCGCAGCATGGCGATGCGCGAACGCAACTTGCCGTACATCCGCTCGCCTGAACTGCAGGGAATCCCCGGCGCCGTCATCACGGTGCGGCACCTGCTACCCAACGTTGCCCCGCTCATCGTTACGGGCGCCACGATCAACTTTGGTTTCGCCATGATCGAGCTCGCCGCACTGTCGTTCCTCGGCTTGGGTGTTCAACCACCCGAAGCTGACTGGGGGCTCATGGTGTCGAACGGCCAACAATCGCTGCTCAACGGCTACCCCGCTGAGAGCGTGCTCGCTGGCCTCAGCATCGTCATCACCGTCGCCGCTGTAGGTTATGTCGGCGAACGACTCGGCGGCCGTGCCGCCGCAGGGAGGAAAGCCTGATGCTCGATATCACCACCCTCTCGCTCACCATTGGCCCCGACCGCCAGATTCTGCGCGACGTCTCCCTCTCCGTTGCGGCGGGCGAAGCTGTCGGCCTCGTTGGCGAATCGGGCAGCGGTAAGTCGATGACACTACGCTCGATTCTGCAGATCGAACCCACCGGCTCCGAAGTCACCGGTTCCATCACTCTCGACGACGTCGACGTTCGCGCCCTTCGCGGCGAAGAATTGCGACGGATGCGGGCCAACGATGTGTCGATGATCGCCCAGAATCCGCACGCGGTTCTCAACCCCGTACTGCCCGTTGAGCGCTACCTCATTGAGGGAATGCACGACGCTCAGGGCCAGCCCACTCGCACCGCGAGGCTGCGGGCCGGCGAACTGCTCGAGCAGGTCGGCATTGACGCCGTCGATCGCGTGCTGCGTTCCTACCCCCACCAGTTGTCGGGCGGGATGCTGCAGCGCGTCGTCATTGCCGGCGCGATTGCCGGCAAGCCGCGACTCATGCTCGCCGACGAACCCACCACCGCCCTCGACGTCACCACGCAAGCCGAAGTGATGGCGATCCTCGACGAATGCCGCCACGAACTCGGCATGGCCATGCTCTTCGTCACCCACGACCTCGACCTCGCCGCCGCAGTGTGCGACCGGATCGCCGTCATGAAAGATGGCGAAATTGTGGAAATCGGATTGCCCGAGCAGCTTCGTGACAACCCCCAGCATCCGTACACGCGCACGCTGATGGAATCACGCCCCGCAGGAATCACCTGGACTTTGGAAGGCGACACCACACCATGACCACACCAGGAATCATCGTCACCAACCTAACCAAGACGTTCCCCACCGGGCCCAAGAAGCGGATGACGGCGCTCGATGCCGTCTCCCTCACGATCGACCAAGGCTCGTGCCTCGCCGTCGTGGGCGAATCCGGTTCGGGCAAGACAACCCTCGCGCGCATCATCGTCGGGCTCGAAACACCCGACTCCGGCGAGGTGGCCGTCAACGGTGAACCCGTGGCAGCGCGCGCGAATCGCAAGGAGCTTCGGCGCCGAGCCCGTGACATCCAGATGGTGTTTCAAGATCCGCAAAGCTCGCTGAACCGTCGCCTGCCCGTTCGCGTGGCCGTCGACGAAGTTCTGCGAGCGCACTCCAAGCTCAGCGGAGCTGCTCGCCGCGAACGCTGCGCCGAACTGTTCACTCTGGTCGGCCTCGAGACACGGTTCTTGGATGCCCTGCCGAGCGAACTTTCCGGTGGCCAGAAACAGCGCGTTGCTATCGCTCGCGCGCTGGCCGCGAACCCCGCCGTCATCGTGCTCGATGAGTCGGTCGCGGCTCTCGATGTGACGGTGCAAGCGCAGATCTTGGAGCTCTTGGCTGAGTTGCGCATCTCGCAGGGCCTCACCTATCTCTTCATCACTCACGACCTTTCGGTCGTGCAGATGATCGCCGACCAGGTGGTGGTGATGCGCAAGGGAGCCATCGTTGAGCGCGGAACGACCACCGAGGTACTGACCGCACCCCAGCATCCGTACACCCGCCTGTTGCTTGCCTGCGCTCCGCGCCCAGGCTGGAAGCCGCAACGCGGAATGATCGCCAAGCTTCGAGAAGAGATCGCTTCATGACCGGCACGACACCCACCATCATCCGCATTGATTCGGCAGATGCTTTTCACCGCGGCCTCTCACGCGGACTCGCGACCGCCGACGCTCTGCGCCAGGGAATCGAGATTTACCTCGACCTCTTTGAGACGTCGGGCATCAGCCGCGCCGATGTGCAGAAGCATGGTGAGCAGGCTGTTGTTGCGACCGCCGAGTGGAGTGCCGATCTCGCGAACGAGATGCGCGGTGTTGCCGAAGGCAGCAAGATTCCGCTGTGGAAGATCGCAGCGCTCAATGCGCGTACCGAGATCTTGTCGCGCTCGGTCGGCGCGAAGCCTGGTGAATGCTCCACCATCGTGAACGCCGCCGGCAACCCGGTGAGCGCTCAGACGTGGGACTGGCACGAAGAGCTCTCCGCGTTCTGGCACCTGCACGAAGTCTCGGGCACTCCCCGCAACTTTGTGGGCCTCACGGAGCACGGCATCCTCAGCAAGATCGGCATCAACGATGCCGGCGTCGGGATCATGCTCAACATCCTCGGCCACACCTCTGACCGCCCGGATGGCGTGCCCGTTCATCTGGTCGGCGCCCGCGTGCTTGCCGAAGCATCCACTCTCGCCGAGGCCGTGGAGATTCTGCGCACGGCCCCGGTCAGCACCTCAAGTGCGATCACGGTCGTCAGCCCCGAGGGTGCCGTGATTGTGGAGCTGAACCCCGAAGGCGCTGCCGTGCTGCAGCCCTCCGATGGCGTACTGCTGCACACCAACCACTTCTTGGATCCCGTGCTCAGCACCGGCGAAAAGCTCGGCCTGTACGACCCCGACACTCAAGCGCGCTACGACGTGCTCGTCGAACGGGTCGCCGCAAAGCCGCTACCGGAGGTGGCGCTCGACCTTATTCCGTACATGCTGTCGGAGCCCGGCGATGCCGCTCAACTGTGCTGCGTGCCGGCTCCCGGTTCCGTGTTCGGCGACCGCTGGGCCACGCTCGCCACCGTGACGCTGGATGCCGTTGCCCGCACCATGACCGTCTCGGCCGGTTCGCCAAAGGATGTCGGCACCGCAACGACCGTGCGATTGGTGGCGGCGAGCGCCTAACTTTCAGACTGCTGGCCCACCACTATTCGCGCAGACGCCGCCTTCCTGCCGCCGTCACATGTCGCCATCTGGCACCCCACGGTGTTAACGTGAGAACACTCCTTCGGGGGTAGCGGGTCGCTATTTCGGGGCGGCCCCAGCGACGGTCATTCGGGTGACCATCACGCAGAGGAGCAACTGTGTCAGCGCAACAGCATTCGGGAGCACACGGAACGGTCGCCTCACGGCCTCGTGAGCAGTGGTCGGGCCAGCTGGGTTTCATCCTGTCGGCCATCGGCTCCGCCGTGGGTCTCGGCAACATTTGGCGCTTCCCCGGTGTCGCCTACGAGAACGGCGGCGGGGCATTCCTGATTCCGTACCTGATCGCACTGGTCACGGCCGGCATCCCGATTCTCTTTCTTGACTATGCGATCGGGCACCGTTTTCGCGGTTCAGCACCGACCGCCTTCCGTCGCCTCGGCGGCAAGGCGGGCAAGTGGCTAGAGTCGCTTGGCTGGTTCCAAGTCTGGATCTGCATCGTCATCGCCGTCTACTACGCCGCCGTCGTCGCGTGGGCCGCCAGCTACTTCACCTTCAGCTTTGACCTGCGTTGGGGTGACGACCCTGCCGGGTTCTTCATCACGGAGTTCTTGCAACGTTCAGACCCCGGTTTTAGCGCGCAGTTCGTGCCTGCCGTGCTCATCCCCCTCGTGCTCGTGTGGGTTGCGGTGCTCGCCGTTCTCGGGTCCGGCATTGCCAAGGGCGTACAGCGCGCCAACGTGATCTTCTTGCCGCTGCTCGTCGTGGCCTTCCTCATCCTCGTGGTTCGCGCTCTGTTCCTCGATGGCGCGATGACCGGGTTGGATGCTCTCTTCACTCCTGACTTCTCCGCCCTGAGCGACCCCGGCGTGTGGATCGCGGCCTACAGCCAGATCTTCTTCTCGCTGTCGATCGCGTTCGGCATCATGATCACGTACTCCTCGTACCGCAGCCGCAAGGCAAACGTCACGGCGCCCGCTCTCGTTGTTGCGTTCGCCAATTCGTCGTTCGAGATCATTGCCGGCATTGGTGTCTTCGCGACGCTCGGCTTCTTTGCGTTCCAACAGGGCGTCGGTGTCGACGAGCTCGAGGGGCTCACCGGCGTCGGTCTCTCGTTCATCACGTTCCCCGCGATCGTCTCGCAAATGCCCGGCGGGCCACTCTTCGGGGCACTGTTCTTCGGCTCGCTTGTGATGGCCGGGTTCACCTCGCTGTTGTCAGTACTGCAGGTCGTGTCATCCGCGTTCCAAGACAAGTTCGGCATTACCGCCCGCCAGGCATCGCTGCGGGTCGGCTTAGTGCTGGCCATTGTTTCGGTACTGCTGTTCTCGACCACCACCGGTTTGATTACGCTCGACACCGTCGACCAGTGGGCCAACAACGTTGGAATCGTCGGTGCGGCAATTGCGGCGACAATCCTCGTGATCTGGGTCTTCCGCAAGGGGCCAGAGTTGGCCGGCCACCTCAACGCCGTCTCCACCTTCAAGGTCGGGCGAATCTGGCAGCTTCTCGTCGGAATTCTGGCGCCCGCCGTGCTGCTCTACATGCTCATCCAACGCATCATCGTGCTCGTCACGGAAGGCTACGAGGGCTACCCGCTCTGGTACCTCGCGATTGCGGGTTGGGGCACCATCGCGGTGATCCTGATCGGCGCGATCACCATGACCGCCTTGCGCTGGAAGCACGATCCGGATGACTTCACCCCGTGGCCTAGCGCCCAAGCATTGAAGGAGCTCAAGAAATGAGCGGCATCGCCATCACGTTCTTCATCATCGCCGCCGTGCTCGTGTGGGGCGGCCTCATCGCGAGCATCGTCTTCCTCGCCCGCAAGCCCCAGCTCGACGTATATCCCGAGGGCTCAGAACTCGTGAGCGACGACGACTAGCGCTCGAGGCGCGACTGGCACGCGCCCCCGTCGCCCCTAACGGCAAAAACAACGATGGCCGGGAATCCGTGAGGATGCCCGGCCATTGCCGTTCTAGTTGAGGTGCGAAACGCTACTCAGCCGTGTCGCCCTCGGTAGCGGCCGGAACCGACTGAGGTGCCGCATTCGCGACGGTGTTTGCTGCCTGCGCGAGCGTGGCGCCGCGAGTGCTGTCGTTCGACTCTCCACGAGCGCCTTCACCAACAGCCTGACCAACGGTGCGGCCCTGGATGATCGACGCGAGGTCAAGGCCGGTTGCAGCCTTGATCGACTCGAACGTTCCACGCAGCGCAACAGCACTTTCGGTGCCGACGGTGTCTCCACCGCTGGCTCCGCTGCCGCCGATAACGGTGACAGAACCGATCTGGCCGTAACCCTTGGCCCACTGCTCCATAACCTGCGGCAGGGTTTCGAGGGCGCGCTGAGCGAGAAGCGCGTCTTGGTGCTTGGCGAGAGCCGCGGCTTCAGCTTCGATGCTCGCAGCTTTTGCTTCACCGGCAAGGCGGGTGGCATCCGCGTCGGCAGCGGCGCGAACGCGCACTGCTTCAGCTTCGACGGCGGCGATCTGAGCCTGAGCTTCTGCACCCTTGACGAGACGGTAAGCGTCGGAGTCGGCATCCTTCTGCGCCTTGTACAGGTTGGCGTCAGCAAGACGCTTCACGTCAGCGTCGAGCTCCGCCTGACGGTTCTCAGCACGCTGCTGTAGAACGCCCTGCTCGGCACGGGCACGAGCGAGAGCTTCGGCCTGCTCGGCTTCAGCGTTAGCCTTACCGACCTCGGCCTTGGAGTCTGCGGTGTTCTTGTCGAGCGCGGTCTGCTCGATCAGGTTCGCCTCGGCAACGGTGATGTTGCGCTTGGAGATTTCGCGGTTTGCGTCGGCAGTAGCCAACTCAGCTTCGCGACGCTTCGACTCGATCTGCGGGGTTCCGAGCGACTGGATGTAGCCAACCTTGTCGCCGATGCCCTTGATCTGGAAGGAGTCAAGAATGAGGCCCTGCTCGGCAAGCTCAGTTGAGACATCCGTTGCGATCTGGTCAGAGAACTTCTTGCGCTCACGCATGAGTTCAACAACAGACAGCGTGGCAACAACACCACGAAGAGCACCTTCGAGCTGCTCTGTCGTGAACTGCTCGATGGCCTGGTCTTGCGAGGCGAAACGCTCAGCAGCGCGACGAACCAGCATCGGGTCCGAACCGATCTTCACGATCGCAACCGCTTCAACCTGCAACGTCACGTTGTCGGCCGACTGCGCTTCAGCGGTCATCGATACCTGACGCGAACGCAGCGAGATTGTCTCGTGGCGCTGCGTGATCGGGTTGACCAACGCCTTGCCGTTGACGATAACCGTGACGGCGGAGTCTTTACCCGAGGAGTCCTTTTGCGAACGTCCCGAAACGACGAGAGCCTCGTCGGCTCGGGCGACCTTGAACCAGGCGCGAGCGATCAGCAACATGACCAAGAAAAGTACAACAAGGATGACCACCCCGATTCCGATGAGGAGGACGAGTCCGCCAGTGGCGAAGATTTCCATGTATGCACCTTTCAAAAAAATGAGCGATCTCTCCCCATTGTCCTTGGTTAGAGGCCGCGCATCCACCCTTCAATGCCATCCGCCGTGATTGGCAGTGCTTCGGAGAGAACTTCGTGGCCGGTCGGGGTGACCATCACGTTGTCTTCGATGCGCACGCCGAGGCCCCGCAGCTCGGGTGGCACCGTGTTATCCCACTCGTGGAAGTACAGTCCGGGCTCGACAGCCATGACCATTCCAGGCACGAGTTCGCCGCTCTGGTAGGCGGAATAGCTCGACTGTGCGCAGTCGTGAACATCGAGGCCGAGGTGGTGACCGATGCCGCAGACAATGTAGCGGCGGTGGTGCTGGCCCTGCGGGCTCAACGCTTCGTCGACCGAGACGGGAAGCATGCCCCAGTCGTGCAGACCGGTCGCAATCACTTCGAGCGCCGCGAGATGAAAGTCGCTGAAGATCTTGCCGGGGCCAACCGCCGCGAGCCCCGCACGGTGCGCCTTCTCAACCAGGTCGTGCGCTTGGCGCTGGGCGGGCGAGAACGTTCCGGATGCCGGAAGCGTGCGCGTGACATCCGCCGTATATAAGGAGCGGGCTTCCACTCCCATGTCGAGCAGCACGGCAGCGTCGGGATTCACGGGGCCGTCGCAGCGCACCCAGTGCAGCACGGGTGCATTCTTTCCGCTGCCGACGATCGTCGTGTACCCGGTGCTATTGCCGACGGTGCGCGCGTACCGGTCGAAGGTGCCCTGCAACCAGCGTTCGCCGCCGAACTCGATGGCTTGCGGAATCTCGCGAGCGACCGCCTTGAAGCCCTCGATGGTGTGATTCACGGCACCGCGCAGTTCGGCGATTTCCCACTCGTCTTTGATCATGCGGATTTCCGAGAGCACCCGACCAAGATCGTGCGAGACCGGGATGTCGCGCAACAGCGAACGGGCGCCGTGCAGCGATCCCGTCAGCGCGATATCGCTCGCGCGGGCCAAAGCCGCATCGAGTTCCGAGAGCGGACGCGTCTCAATCTGCAGCGCGGCAGTCCACTCGGGCATCCCGGGGGCGGAGCCGACCCAGAGTTCACCGTGGGCGGCATCCGCAAAGAAGTCTGCCTCACCGGGATATGCCGGAGCGGGAATAAAGAGCGTCGCGTCGTGGCCGCCGGCTGTGGGGCTCATCACGAGCACGGCGTCTTCGGCCGAGCATCCGCTCAACCAGAAGAAATTGCTGTCGGGGCGGAACCCGTAATAGTTGTCGTTCACGCGCACGGGCGCGACGCCGCCGACCACCACGATCGTGCGGCCGGCAAACGCGGGGCTCAACCGCTCGCGGTGCGCTGCCGTGGCCGCGGCGATGCCCGGCACGGTGTCGGGCGTGCGATCGGGAGTAGCCCACCCGGTTTCCATGTACTCGATGAACCCGGTTGCGTTGCGCAAGTGCGGCAAGCGCGGGTCGCCACGATCAGGGTGCGGCACTGACGCTGCCGGAGCGGTGTGCGGGTGGGAGTCAGAAGTCGAGTGCATGGCGCAGCCTTTCGAAGCAGAGAACTGGCTGTCGGCGGTGCGCCCGGCGACAGAAGTTGTGTCTCCATTTTACGTCCACCACTATGGCGGCGGGCCGCGACAGATTGACGCTTAGAGCGGCAGCACCCGCGTAATCGTCCAGAACAACCCCATGATTCCGATGGCGACACAGACGATGATTCGCAGGATCTCGAACCGTTTCGGCACCCAGCGCATCAGCAGCAGGGCGACGGCGAGCACGATCAGCACCACGACGGTCTGAGCGATATCGATGCCGAGGTTGAAGGTGATAAGCGCGATCACATGATCTGAGGTGACGAGGCCCAGGCTCGACAGGCTCGAGGCGAAGCCGAGCCCATGAACGAGGCCTACGACGCCGGCGATCCACCAGCGGTACTCTGCGGCTTTGCGGCGCAGGGCGAGCACGGCGGCGGCCACAATCGAGAGCGCAATGAGCGGCTCAACGACACCGGCAGGAATGTTCACGAGACCGAAGTAGGCGAGGCACAGACTAATGGCGTGCCCGAGGGTGAACGCGGTTACGAGCTTCACTGCTGGCCACCAGACGGCGCGGCCTTTTTTCACTCCGACGACGCCGAGAGCAAGCACGATCAAGAAGAGAAGGTGGTCGGGGCCGAACTGGATGTGGTCGATGCCCTGCATAAGAAAGGATGTGGCAGTGGCCCAGGTGCCGAGAGCGAAGGAGACAACGCCGTCGTCGCTCAGGTGTCCCAGAATCGCGCTGTCGGCATCCGAGAACAGGATGGCGTTGCTGGGCGACGTGAACGACCACGACACCGTCAGTTCGTTGAGGTCGCCCTCAAACTCAGAAGACGCGAACGCGACTCCAACATATTCGGATGCCTCGAGCTCGCTGTCGGTGCTGCTGTCGGTGTTGCGAAACGACAGCCCAGCCCCGATGATCGAGAGCTCTTCGCCGTTGACCGCGAGGGTGACGTTGTCGCGCAACGTCTCCACGAGAGTCGCGGCGACCGTGGCTTCTTGCTCACTCAGTTCGGTGGCATCGATCAGTCCGTCACCGTTGGTGTCTTCGAGACCCAGTTCGGCGAATTCAACGAGCCCGGTACCGACTGCCCGCCCTTGATCGACGGTCAGCGTGAGCGCTTCGCTCGTACCGTCATGGGCCCACGCTGCTGTTGGCACAATCACGGCAACAACTGTTGCGGCAAGCACCGCCAGCGCGATGAGTCTCGCTCGAAGCGAGAGCCCACCGCGCTGGGGTGCCGCGGTTGCTAAATGGTGCAACTAACTACTCGTCTCGTCCAGGCTGGCCACCGGCGGGCGGTCCACCCGCGGGTGCACCATTGCCGCCACCGCTACCGTTCGGCAAGGAAATTCCTTCGCCATCCGGGCTCGTGAGGTTGCCGGTCGCGCTGGCTCCCACGCGGCAGACGGGCAGGTTGGGCGAGTCGGTGCTGAGGTGGTAGTGGTAGACCTCACCGAATTCTTCAGTGTCGGAGACGTGTCCACCACACTCATCGAGGTCGGTGGGTACTGCGCCGTCCTCTTCCGAGCCGTAGATCACGTAGCCGTCATAGGAGAATGCGACGGCAGCTTCGTTGTCTTGCTCGATCGCGCACGATACGTTCGCGCCCGCGGCATCCAAGTTCGACTGGATCGACTCGGCACCGAAGTGCCAGTGGTAGTACCCCGAGGGGTCAATGTGGCCACCGCAGGCATCAAGTGCTGGCAGTCCGCCGGTGTCTCCCACCGAGGGAGCATCGCCGAAGATCGTCACGCCGTCAAAGGCGAGGCCGACCTGCGAGATCGTCGACAGATCCGTGGCTTCATCGAGAAGCTCGGGAGTCGTCGGGATCAGCACCTGCAGGTGGTAGCTGTCATCCGGCGTGGCCTGCAGGCAGGAGTTCTCTGTCGTCGATGACGACGGAGCTCCGCCCGCAGGGTCCACGATCGTCACGTCGCCGTTCTCGTCTGCAAACTCATATCCCTGAGCCGACATGAGATCCCAGAAGTCCTCATCGAGCGCATACAGCCCGGGGTCTTCGCCGTCCCACACCCAAATACCGCCGACATCCGATGTCGTCGCCGGGCAGTACGGTCCGTCAGAATCAACGGCCGTCGACAGGCTGTCCACCTCGAATTGGTAGCAGGTTGTCTCGCTGCCATTTTCGAGGGTGCAGTCCACCGTGATGGGGTCTGCGGTGAGCGCCCCGTCAGCGAACAGTGCGGCAACCTCAACGTCGGTGGCCGACGTTGCTGAGCTGCTGCTGTCGCCGTCGGTTGCGGTGTCAGCCGAAGCGCAGGCGCTGGCCAGCAACACCAGACAGGCCAATGGCACGAGCACGAGCCGAGCGGATGTAGTCACGATAGTTCTCCTGAGGTTTCAGTCAGAGATGATCAGTTGCAGTCGCAGTGAGGGCTACTCGTTGGGTTCTGCCGGAGGCCCACCTGCGGGCGGCCCACCAGCCGGAGCGCCGCCGGCGGCGTCGTCACTGGCTACTGTTTGGCCAACGAGGCACTGGATGACCTGGTTCTTTTCAGCAGAGTTCGCGTGGTAGTGGTATCCGAGTTCTTCGGTCGAGTGACCGTTGCAGTCGTCGAGTTCTACGTTCGCGAGTTCTTCTTCGCTGTAGGGGCTGTGCACGGCGTAGCCGTCCATGGCGTAACCGAAGATTGCGGTCTCGCCGTCAGTGGCTTCACCGTTCTCGGAGCATCCGGTTGCACCGTGCAGGTGGTAGCCCTCGAAGGGGTTGAAGTGTCCACCGCAGTCGTCGAATGAGGCGATCGTGTAGGCGCCGAGGATGGCGTCAACGGGAGCGGACTCGGCGATGACCACGCCGTCAAGCGTGATGCCCTGGTTGCCCTGCGGTGCCGCTGAAGCGTCAGCAGCGACGGGGGTCGTGGGGATCAGCACGGTCGACTCAATCGGCTCACCGTTGTCGAGGAAGTCGTAGCTACCCTCGATGCAGTAGTTCTGGTACTCGGGGTCGACATCCGGTCGCGCAGCGGCTTCGAAAGCCTCAGCGGTATCGGTGACGTAGACGTTGCCGTCTTCGTCGTACATGTGCCAACCGTCGTCGCCGTAGGTCTCGGCGAGGTTCGCGATGAACTCCCCATCGAGGTCGTAGACAGCTTCGCCGTCGAACCAGATGCCAGCGTCGTCAGCTGAAGTAGAAGTCGTGTCGGGGCAGAAGGGCCCGATCTCATGATCAGTGGGGTAGCCCGAGATCGTGATCTCGTAACAGGTCGTTTCGGCTCCACCATTGAGAGTGCAGTCAACGGTTGCAGGGTCGCCAACAATGGCGCCATCGACAAAGAGGTCGAGGTCGAGACCCGCGGCAACGGCAGTCGTGGCATCGTCGGTTGAGGTCGAGCTGGTGGTGTCAGCTGAAGCGCACGCAGCCAGCGCGAGGGCTGACAGGACGAGCACGCCCGCGAACAGCGGGGGACGTTTGAGGCGGATGTCGCGCCGTACAGTTGTGTTCATAGTGACACCCTCAGCGCGGTTGCTGTGGTCACGCTGTGGAATTCGCCACAACTTTGGCACAGTTTTTCTTGCTAGATTCGGCGAGTGTCGAACACACCGCAGTCTCCCGCCCACCGCATCCTCGTCGCCGAGGATAGCGAGGCTATTAGCGATGTCGTCACCACCGCCTTGAGCTTTCAGGGGCATGCTGTCACGAGCGTCGCCGATGGCCATCAGGCGCTCACCTCGGCGCTCGCCCAGCCCGCTGATCTCATCGTTCTCGACGTCATGCTCCCCGGCATCGATGGCCTCGAAGTGTGCCGCCGCCTGCGCGCGACCGGGTCAACAACCCCCATCCTGTTTCTCACTGCGCTGGCAGAACCCGAAGATCGCATCCGCGGCTTTGCTACGGGCGGCGACGACTATCTGACCAAACCGTTCACCGTCGACGAGCTGGTGTTTCGCGTTGCGGCCATCTTGCGTCGCACCAACCCCACCGCGGCACCCTCGATGCTGCAGGTTGGCTCGCTTACTCTTGATCTCGCCGGCCATCAAGCACGTCGTGCCGGAAAACCTGTCGATCTCTCGGCCACCGAGTTTCGCCTCCTTCACTACTTGATGAGCAATCGCGGGGTCGTGCTTTCGAAGGCCCAAATTCTGCTTGAGGTCTGGCAAGACGACTTCACCGGCAGTGAGAATGTTGTCGAGTTGTACATCGGGTATCTTCGCCGAAAACTCGACGACGGGCATCCGCCACTTATACATACTCGTCGCGGCATAGGTTATGTTCTGCGCGAGGATGCTCCGTGAGGCGCCTCTCTCTGCGGTGGATGCTGCTGCTCCCCGTTCTTGCGACAATCCTGGTCGGATTCCTCGCCTTCGCCGTCGCTGTGGATGTCAGTGAACGCTCGCTTCGCCTAGCCGAAGTGGATGCCGAACTCGCCCGTGCCGAAGTATCCAACCTTCCGCCGCCCGCCGTTGACGCGCCCGAGCCCTCTGGCGTTCGCCCGGCACCCGATGCGGAGACCGAGCAGCCGCCTACTTCCGGAGTGGATGACTCGACCCTTCCAGTTCAGTTCACTATCTCGCTCGACGGCACCCTGCTCGACAATCAGGGAATCACGCACCCCTTCACTGCAGAAGACCTCACGTACTTCGGCGCCGTGACGTCGAGCGCCACCGTGACGGTCGATAACTACCGCGTACTCCTCTCGCCGAGTCCGGAAGGTGTCGTACGCATCACCGCACTATCGCTCGACACCTACAACGCGGCTCTCGCCAGCCTGCGCGGCACCCTCGTCGCCGGCGGTGTCACGATCGCTCTGCTCGAAGCGGCAATGGCGTGGTTCTTGGCCCGCCAGATTGCTCGCCCGATCGCTGGAGTCGCTCGCAGCGTCACGCGCATTGCCGATGGCGAGCTAGAGATCCCCATCGTTCCGGCAGGCGGATCCCGTGAGATCGCCGAACTGACCACCGACATTGATCGCATGGTGAACCGCCTGCGCGACGCTCTAGCCGAACGCGAGCAGTCCGCCGCCGATGCCACTCGTGCCCGGGATGACATGCGTCGTCTGCTTGCGGATGTCGCTCACGAGATCCGCACCCCACTAACCGCCCTGAAGGGTTACAGCGACCTCTACGCGCAAGACATGCTGTCCACTCCCGGAGCACTCGACCGGGCGATGTCCCGTGTCGGCGACGAGAGCATCCGCCTCAACGTGCTGGTCAACTCGATGTTGCAACTCGTGCGGGACGGCAAGCCGCTCGAGATTCAACATGAACGCGTAGACCTTGTCACCGTGGCAGAAAATGTCATCGACGACCTGCGGGTCGCGTTCCCCTCCCGCGCCATCGACGCCGACCTCACCGCCATCTCCCACGCTTCGTTGGCGGGCAACGCGGCCCAGTTGCATCAGGCACTGCTCAACCTGGGCGCGAACGCGTGCCGCCACACCCCCGACGACACTGCAGTCTCTTTCATGGCGAGCCTCACCGAGGCCGAAGCCATAGTCAGCATCGTGGATTATGGCCCCGGCATCCCTGAAGACGAACGCGACAAGATCTTCCAGCCCTTCTATCGCTCAGACCCGTCTCGCGTACGGAGCAGTCACGACGGCGCCGGTCTCGGGCTCGCCGTCACTCTGGAGATCGCGATCCAGCATCACGGCTCGGTGCAATTGCGGCCTACCCCCGGAGGCGGTGCGACCTTCGCGCTGCACCTCCCCCTCGCCCCCGTAGCGCCCTGACGACCTAAGCGCTGACGCTACTTGCTCGGCGCAACACCGAATCCGAACACAGCCGTCGTGGAGTACGAAACCGGTTCTCCTTCGTCGTCAGCGAGCCACTTTGCGAGATCCTTCAGAAAGCTAGATCGATCATCCGCGGGGAGAAGAGCAAGTTCCGCAGCAAATGGCGTCCCGGTGATCCCGCGAGCTTCAGCCGCCGCCGAGTCCCAACGAACCGTGAGCTTCTCGTCGTGAGCACTAACCTCCCGGAACCCGCCGTCCTTCAGCGCTGACTCCACCGAGAGCGCTGTCATCGAGAGTGCGCCGCTGGCCATAATTCGCGCAAAAGGTGACTCCGGCATCCGGCTCAGCATGAACTCGGCATACCGGTCAAAGGGGTAGAGCGGAGCGCCGAGAGCCCAGACGGCGACCGCGACAGTTCCCGCCGGCCGCAGCACACGCAACACTTCTTGAGCCACCGCCACGCGATCGGGCATGAAGGGTAAGCCTTGATGACAGAAGGCGACATCCACGGATGAGTCCGGCAGGTCGATTGCGGTGGCCGAGCACACGAGAGTTTCTATTGCCGCGCCCGACCCGCTCGGCTGAGCCTCGGTCAATGCAGCCAGCATCGGGCCGCTGATGTCGCAGGCGATCACTCTGCCCGCTTGCCCGACGGCGGATGCTGCGGCGCGCGTCACTGCACCGGTGCCGGCTGCCACGTCGAACACCGTCTGCCCGCGCTCCAGGTCTACTGAACTTACAAGGAGCTGCGCCCACGGGTCGAAAAGATAGGGCTGAAGGTACCGGCGGTAATTTTCCGCGATGGCCTGCTGGGCAAACGAGCCTTGATCCTGGACACTCACGACGCACCGCCGGTCTAAAGAGTTGTGACACAGAGGTTCGCGTTGAACCACACGATGAATGTAGTCCTGAGTGACGCGTGCAGGAAGCATCGGCGACAAACTCACGGTTTGGCGGGTGGGTGGTTAACGCAAAAAAGCCACACCCCGAAGGGTGTGGCTTTCTCACAATTTAAGTCCGGCGGTGTCCTACTCTCCCACAAGGTCCCCCTTGCAGTACCATCGGCGCAGAGAGTCTTAGCTTCCGGGTTCGGAATGTA
>NZ_PGFH01000001.1 GCF_002797685.1 Salinibacterium amurskyense | reverse complement strand
TACATTCCGAACCCGGAAGCTAAGACTCTCTGCGCCGATGGTACTGCAAGGGGGACCTTGTGGGAGAGTAGGACACCGCCGGACTTAAATTGTGAAATGGCCACCACTGTGTTTAATAGACACAGAGGTGGCCATTTTGCGTTAAGTTCCACCCATATTCAGGAGCAATTTGTGAGCGATTCGTCAGGTAACGACGGCCGGCGAGACAGCCGACCCCACGGAAGCCGTTCAGGCGCGCCTCGATCCGGTGGACGACCCACCGGCGGACGCCCCGGCGAAGGACGCCCGAGCGATGGAAGGCCACGCCGTGACAACGCCGCGGGCGGACCGGCTCGCGGCAAGCCCGCATCCAATTCAGACCGTCCCTGGCGCGACAAGCCAGAGGGCGATGACCGTCGACCGCGTCGTGACGCCGGCGCTGGCGACGACCGCCGCCCCCGTCGTGATGGCGACAGCAGCGATCGTGCACCGCGCCGCGATTCCTCGGCAGGTGACGACCGTCGTCCGCCCCGCAGCAACGAGCGCGATTCTCGGCCACAGCGCTCGGGAGATCGCGACTCGCGTCCACCCCGTTCCGGCGACCGTGACTCACGACCGCCTCGCTCCGGCGATCGCCCCGATAGGGGAGACCGGCCGGCACGCCCGTTCCGTTCCGATGGCTCAGGGCGCCCTGAGCGCGGCGGACGTCCCGACCGCGGATCCGATCGTCGCGGTGGCCCCGACGAGAAGCGTCTCTGGACCAAAGGCGGTGCGCCCGCGCGCGGAGATCGTAACGCCAGTGAGCGTGAACCTGAAGAGGATCGCGATCCCTTCGGCATCCGCTCGGTTCGTGCCTTCCACCAGGCCCCGGAGATCCCCGAGGGCGTAACGCCCAAGATGCTCGACCGCGTTGCCTCCAACGAGCTCAAGACCCTCAGCAAGGAGAACGCTGAAGGCGTTGCCCTGCACCTCGTGATGGTCTCCCAGCTCATTGAAGAGGACCCCGAGCTTGCTCACCAGCACGCTATTTCGGCTGCGCGTCGTGCCGGCCGTATCGGCGTCGTTCGCGAAACTCTTGCGATCACTGCGTATGCGACAGGCGACTACGCGCTTGCTCTTCGTGAGCTACGTACGTATCGCCGTATTACCGGTCGCGACGATCAACTGCCCATGATGGTGGACAGCGAACGTGGCCTTGAGCGCCCCGAGCGTGCTCTCGAACTCGGCCGTTCGGTGAAGCGCGGCACGCTGTCGGTTCCCGTGCAGGTTGAGCTGGCTATCGCGATGTCCGGTGCTCGTCTTGACCTGGGCCAAGCTGAAGAAGCGCTCGTTGAGCTGCAAATTCCTCAGCTGGACCCCACTACGGCGTTCACCTACAGCCCAGCGCTGTTCGGCGCGTACGGAACGGTTCTTGAAGAGCTCGGTCGTGAAGACGAAGCGGCAACGTGGTTTGCGCGAGCGGATGTTGCAGCCGAAGCTCTGGGCGACGATGACGACGACATGATCGAAGTTATCGAAGAAGACATTGAGTTCAACGACGAGTCGTCAGAGACCTCTGACGCGGATTCCAACTCTGACTTGGACTCCAACTTTGAAACTGAGGGCACCGATGGGGCTGTGGACAGCGCTGAAGAAGCGGACGGGAACGAAAGCGAAAGCACCCCACGTGGCGAGTAACACGCCGCTGACGGGTATCGATCTCGTACTCGCTGACCTCGATGGAGTGATCTACCGCGGTCCGGACGCGATTCCGTATGCCGTCGAGAGCATGAATGCGATTGAGGGCGCTCAGGTGGCCTACATCACAAACAATGCTTCACGCACCGATGCATCCGTTGCTGAGCATTTGAGCGAGCTCGGGCTGACTGTCGCACCGCACGACGTGGTGACTTCACCGCAAGCCGCTATGGGGTTGCTCCGCGACCTCGTGCCCGCCGGCTCGACCATCATGGTCGTTGGCGGCGAAGGTCTCACGAGCGAACTCGAGAAGTCGGGTTTTGTCGTCACTCGCTCAGCGGACGACTCGCCCGCAGCAGTCGTGCAGGGCTTCGCTCCGCACGTGGGCTGGAAAGATCTCGCCGAAGCGTCGTTCGCTCTCAAAGGTGGTGACGACGGCATCCCCTGGATCGCGACGAATACTGACTGGACGATTCCGCAGGCGCGGGGCACCGCTCCCGGTAACGGAACCCTCGTCTCGGCCGTGCACTCGGCAGTCGGCCGGTTGCCGATCGTCGCGGGCAAGCCCGAAGTGGCCATTTTCGAAGAGGCCTTCCGCCGTTACGAATCGCGCTCGGCGCTCATGATCGGCGACCGTCTCGACACCGACATCCTCGGGGCGAATCGTGCCGGCATCCCGTCGTTGCTCGTACTCACCGGAATCGACCAGGCCAAGCAAGTACTCGCGTGCATCCCGGATGAACGTCCGACGATGATCGTTGACGACTTGCGCGGGCTGCTGGAGCCGTATCCCGAAACTGTGGTCACGCACGACGGCGCCGCCGTAGTGACGACAGTGGGGACGGCGACGGTGCGCCTCGAGGGTCAGCGACTGAGCGTGACCACGGCCGGAACATCCATCGACCGCTTGCGTGCAGGAGCGGCAGCGATTTGGAACTCGGGGAGCGCCATCTACGCCCTTGAGGTTCCCGCGGAGCTATATTCGTGAGCATGGATGACGAATCGCCCGTTGACGGATTGATGTCTCGACTGAGCCTGATCGAGGATCAACCGCTCGAAACCCGCGCCGCGGCGTTCACTCAGATTCACGATCAACTGCAGCAGCAGCTTGAGGGCAAGGACGCGTTCTCGCGCAATGGCTAGCATGCGGCTCGATGCGGCTCTTGCCGCCCGAGGGCTTGCTCGCTCGCGCACTCACGCGGCGAAACTCATCGCGGACAACCTCGTCACTGTTTCCGGCGTTGCTGCGCCCAAGGCCTCAACTCCCGTCACCGACGAGCACGAAATTGACGTCGCTGAGACCGACCACTATGTCAGCCGCGCCGCGCACAAGCTTGTAGCGGGACTCGATGCCTTCGGCATTGACCCCACAAATCGGCTTGCGCTCGATGTCGGCGCATCGACAGGTGGCTTCACCCAGGTGCTCCTCGAGCGGGGTGCTCGCGAGGTTATTGCGCTCGACGTC
This sequence comes from Salinibacterium amurskyense, assembly GCF_002797685.1. GTDB lineage: Bacteria > Actinomycetota > Actinomycetes > Actinomycetales > Microbacteriaceae > Rhodoglobus > Rhodoglobus amurskyensis. The sequence continues at coordinate 1,898,865 of NZ_PGFH01000001.1, read as the reverse complement.
GGGCACGGGCAACTCGTCGACCTGATCCGCTCGGATGCCCGAGTGCGGGTGGTCGAGCGAGCGAATGCCCGCTATCTCACCGCTGAATCGCTGGCTGAACTGAGTGGGACATCCGAAACTCCGACGCTCGTGGTCTCAGACCTCTCGTTTATTTCGCTGCGCACTGTTCTGCCCGCGTTTTACGCTGCGGTGGGGGAGAGCGCTGACTACGTGTTGCTCGTGAAGCCTCAGTTTGAAGTGGGACGCACAAACATTCGTGAAGGAATTGTTCACGGCTCGGCTTTGCGGGACGAAGCAATCATGGGCGTTTTGTGGGCGGCCTGGGACGTGGGGCTTGGTACCGCCGGTGTCATCTCCTCACCAATCGCCGGTAATGCAGGAAACCGTGAGTATCTTGTCTGGTTGAGCGCACGATCAGGCAGCAATCCGACAGAATGGTTAACGCAGGTTTCTGCAATCGCCTAAGGCCATCATTGAGTGGTGGCGAAACGAATTATCACTACGAATGAGAGGTGCACGGTGCAGTCCGAGAACTCTCATGCTTCTGAGCGTCACATTTTGGTCATTGCTCACACAGGGCGCGCAGAGTCCCTGACCGCCGCGATCTCGGTGTGCCGGCAGCTCATCAGTGCTGGCATCGTGGTGGTCTTGGCCCCCGATAGCTACGAAACGATCTTGCAAGCGGAGCCCGATCTGTCGCCAGTGCGCCGACTCGGCAACGAGGTCGAGACCGGTGAGCTTGAACTTGTGATCGTGCTCGGTGGCGATGGAACTATCCTTCGTGCCGCTGAACTCACCCGCGGCTGCAGTGCACCGCTGCTCGGCGTGAACCTCGGCCACGTGGGGTTCCTCGCCGAGAGCGAGCGCGAAGAGCTGACATCGACCGTCGAGCGTGCCTTGGCCCGTGACTACCTCGTTGAAGAACGAATGACCCTTGCGGTGCGCGTGAAGGTTGATTCCGAGGTTGTCTACGAAACGTGGGCCCTCAACGAAGCGACCGTCGAGAAAGCCAGTCGCGAGCGGATGCTCGAAGTGGTCATCGAAGTCGATGGCCGCCCCCTTTCTTCCTTCGGATGCGACGGCGTCGTGATGTCGACGCCCACCGGCTCTACCGCCTACGCATTCTCCGCGGGCGGACCAGTTGTCTGGCCAAGCCTCGACGCCCTGCTCCTTGTGCCGCTGAGTGCCCACGCGCTCTTTGCGCGCCCGCTCGTCGTCGGGCCCGATTCTGCGCTTGCCGTTGAAGTTCTGGCGCGCAACATGGGAACCGGTGTTCTGTGGTGTGATGGCCGTCGCGCCTACGACTTGCCGCGCGGCGCCCGCGTAGTGGTGCGCCGATCGCCCGTGCCGGTGCGCCTTGCGCGCCTGTCGCAGGGCCCGTTCACCGATCGTCTTGTCAAGAAATTCAATCTGCCGGTCAATGGATGGCGTGGGCCAGCATCGGAGGAGGTACCCCACTCGTGATCGAAGAGATCTCCATTCGCGACCTCGGCGTTATTGCTTCGGCACGCCTTCCGTTGAGCCCTGGATTCACAGCGCTCACTGGCGAGACCGGCGCGGGTAAGACGATGGTCGTCACCGCGCTCGGGCTGCTCCTGGGGGAGCGGGCCGACCCCACCTCGATCCGGGCTGAGAGCAACCAAGCCTCTGTCGAAGGCCGTTGGGTCATCGACCCGGAATCGGCTGTTGCTGAGCGCGTACGCGATGCCGGCGGCGACCTCGACGAGGGCGAACTTCTTCTCGTGCGCACCGTCGCGCGCGAAGGCCGCAGTCGCGCCGTCGTCGGTGGCCGCAGCGCCCCCGTGGGAGTGCTCACCGAACTCGGTGACCAGCTTGTCGTTGTGCACGGGCAGTCGGAGCAGATTCGTCTCAAGTCGTCCACTGCGCAACGCAATGCGCTCGATCGTTTTGCCGGCGCTGAGCTGGCTACCGTGCTCGAGCAGTATCAAACTGTCTTCCGCCGCTGGCAAGCAGCCCAGGGCGAACTCGATGTGTTGATTGCCGAGAGCGACCTGCGCAGCCGCGAGGCCGATGAGCTTCGCGTTGCGATTCAAGAGATCGAAGCGGCCGACGTGCGCCGTGGAGAAGATGTCGAGCTTACTGAGCGCGCCGATCGACTCTCGAACCTCGAAGGGCTGCGTCTGGCCGCTGAGGGTGCCCACGCGGTGCTGTCGGCGGACGCCGTAGACGAAGGCTCCGATGTCGTGGCGATGCTTGCCAGTGCCCAACGAGGGCTTGAGCGGGTTGCCGAGCACGACGCACAACTCGCGTCGATCGCCGAAGCGCTGGCGGCAGCATCCATCACTCTCGGCGAGATCTCGACCGATCTCTCGGGCTATCTTGCCGGTCTGGATGCCGATGGCAGCCGTGAGCTGGAGCAGGTCGAAGAACGTCGCAGCCAGCTTTCCGCTCTCATTCGCAAGCACGGCGTGAGCCTCGACGATGTCGTTGACGTTCTCGATACCGGTAGCCAACGCCTTCTCGAGCTCGACAATGACTCCACGCGGATTGATGAGTTGCGTGCGCAGGTCGAAGCCGACCAGGCCGAGCTCATAGAACTTGCAGCTCGAGTCAGCGAGGTGCGCACGTCGAGTGCTGAGCGCCTGGCATCCGAGGTGAGCAACGAGCTTACGCATCTGGCGATGGCGAACGCCGAAGTGGTGGTGACGGTCGAAGACCGCAGCGATTACTCGCTCAGCGGTAAAGACGAAGTCGCCATTCTGCTGCGCCCGCACCCCGGTGCGCCGCCGCGTCCGCTGGGCAAGGGCGTTTCTGGGGGAGAGCTCTCCCGCGTCATGCTCGCGATCGAAGTTGTCATCGCCGGCAACGATCCTGTGCCCACGTTCATCTTCGATGAGGTGGATGCCGGGGTTGGCGGTGCTGCCGCCATCGAAATCGGTAAGCGCCTGGCTCAGCTCAGCCGTACCGCCCAAGTGATCGTTGTTACTCACCTAGCGCAAGTGGCCGCGTTCGCGGATAACCACCTCAGCGTCATCAAGGGCGATGATGGCTCGGTCACGGCATCCAGCGTTCACAAGCTCGAAGGGGAAGCCCGCATCGCCGAGATGGCGCGGTTGCTTTCGGGGCTTCCCGACTCCGAATCGGGGCTTGCTCACGCGCGCGAACTGATTCAGACGGCGCACGAACTTGAGAGCGCAACCCGCTAAAAGCTCGCGCAAGCTGTTAAGTCGATAACGAAACGCCCCGAAGCGGCGACGATATGCCCCGTCGTGGCATACGATAGAACCCCGTGGTGGACAATCAAAACGCGGTCGTAACAAAGCACATCTTCGTCACCGGAGGAGTCGTCTCTTCTCTCGGTAAAGGCCTCACGGCGGCGAGTCTCGGTAACCTGCTGACAGCACGCGGGCTCCGCGTCGTCATGCAGAAGCTGGATCCCTATCTCAACGTGGATCCCGGCACCATGAACCCCTTCCAGCACGGTGAAGTTTTCGTCACCGACGATGGCGCCGAAACTGACCTCGACATCGGTCACTACGAGCGCTTCCTCGACATCAAGCTCAACCAGGCAGCCAACGTCACTACCGGACAGATTTACTCCGAGGTGATCGCCAAAGAGCGTCGCGGCGAGTACCTCGGCGATACCGTGCAGGTCATCCCGCACATCACCGACGAAATCAAGCGCCGTATGCGCCTGCAGGCCGCTGGCCCGTTTGACGACGAGAACCCGCAGCCCGACGTGATCATCACCGAAATCGGTGGAACCGTCGGCGACATCGAGAGCCTTCCGTTCATCGAGTCGGCACGCCAGGTTCGTCACGAACTCGGCCGCAAGAACGTCTTCTTCGTGCACGTCTCGCTCGTGCCTTTCATGGCCGCTTCGGGCGAGCAGAAGACCAAGCCCACGCAGCACTCCGTTGCCGCACTGCGCTCGATCGGCATCCAGCCCGATGCTCTCGTGCTGCGCAGCGACCGCCCCGTCTCTGAGTCGAACAAGCGCAAGATCGCGCTCATGTGCGACGTAGAAGAAGACGCGGTAGTCAACGCCACGGACGCCGCCAGCATCTACGACATCCCCGAAATGCTGCACAGCCAAGGACTCGACGCCTACATCATCAACCAGATCGGCCTCGAAGCCGACTCGGTCAACTGGGATGGCTGGAGCGAGCTTCTCGAAGCCGTTCACCACCCCAAGCACGAGACCACGATCGGTCTGGTCGGTAAGTACATCGACCTGCCCGACGCCTACCTTTCGGTCACCGAAGCACTGCGTGCCGGCGGTTTCGCGAACAGCGCCAAGGTCAACATCCGCTGGGTTCCCTCCGACGAGTGCGAAACTCCCGAAGGCGCAGCCAAGCACCTCTCCGACCTCGACGGCATCATCGTTCCAGGTGGTTTCGGCGTGCGCGGCATCGAGGGCAAGCTCGGCGCTCTCAAGTTCGTTCGCGAGAACGGCATCCCGGCCCTCGGAATTTGCCTCGGATTGCAGTGCATGGTGATCGAATACGCTCGCGACATGGCCGGCCTCGAAGGCGCGTCATCCACCGAGTTCGACACCGACACGAAGTACCCGGTTATCGCCACGATGGCCGAGCAGGTCGACATCATCGCTGGGGGAGACATGGGCGGCACGATGCGCCTCGGTCTCTACAACGCGAACCTCGAGCCCGGTTCGATCGTCGAAGAGATCTACGGCGCGCCCACCGCGGCCGAGCGCCACCGTCACCGCTACGAGGTGAACAACGAATACCGCCAGCAGATTGCGGATGCCGGACTCACGTTCTCCGGAATCTCGCCCGACCGCACTCTCGTTGAGTTCGTCGAGCTGCCGCGCGAAGTTCACCCGTACTACGTCGGAACTCAGGCTCACCCTGAACTTCTCTCGCGCCCCAACCACGCGCACCCGCTCTTCCGCGGCCTTATTGCCGCAGCGATTGAGCGCCAAAAGTCCAACCGCCTCTTCGAGGTGACCGAGCAGGATGATGCATAACGAACTGAGCGACGACCGCGTCACTCCCGAGCTCCTCAGCACTGAAACGGTGTTCGCGGGGCACGTGTGGAACGTCGATCGCGAGCGTTTTCAGCTCGACGGTACTGCGATCACGCGCGAATTTGTGAACCACACCGGCGCCGTAGCGGTGCTGGCGATGGATGAGCGTGACCGGGTTCTGCTGATCAAGCAGTACCGGCATCCGGTGCGCCTGCGTGACTGGGAACTGCCCGCAGGCTTGCTCGATGTGCTCAACGAGTCACCGCTCATCGCGGCTCAGCGCGAGCTGGCAGAAGAAACCGATCTGCAAGCCGAGTCCTGGCACGTGCTCAGCGAAATGTTGACCTCGCCGGGGGGAAGCAATGAGGCCGTGCGTATTTATCTCGCGCGGGGCGTCAGCGCTACCGGTGAAGTCTTTGACCGTTACGCCGAAGAGGCCGGAATCGAACTTCGCTGGGTTCCGCTCGAAGATGCTGTGGAAGCCGTACTGGAGCGCCGCGTGCAAAACTCGATTCTGTGCCTTGGGCTATTGGCGGCGCAGTTGGGCCGCGACCGAGGGTGGAGCACGCTCGGTGACGCCAACGCTCCGTGGCCGCGGCATCCGCGAAACTACGCTGAATAGCCTCTCGCGGTAGGTTGAGCGACATGACCGAGTCGGCGCATCCCGCAGCGAAGAACGCGATCGCGGTGGCCGCAGAGCGCTATCTGCGGCATCTTGCGATCGAGCGAGGTCTCTCGGCGAATACTCTCGCTGCTTATCGGCGTGATCTCGACAACTACCTCGAATTCTTGAGCGCTCGAGGCTTGGTCACCCCGGCTGCTGTGGCAGCGGATGACGTGACGGCCTTCGCGCACAGCTTGCGAGCCGATACCGAGCGCCCGCTCGCGGCCTCCTCGGTCGCGCGCATGCTCTCAACCGTGCGCGGGCTCCACACCTTTTTCGTCGACGAATCGCTCGCCGGGGAAGACGTTGCGCACACCGTGGCGATTCCGAAACAGCCGATGCGACTGCCGAAGGCCATCACCATCGAGCAAATGACGGCGGTGCTTGGCTCGTTCCCCGGCGACGAAATCATTTCGTTGCGCAACACCGCTCTGCTGGAGTTGCTGTACGCCACGGGTGCGCGCGTTTCGGAGGTCACCGCGCTCAACGTCGACGACATGATTGACGGCGACATCGTGCGCCTGCTGGGTAAGGGAAATAAGCAGCGCATCGTGCCGGTCGGCAGCTTTGCGCAGGCCGCGATTGAGAAGTACCTCGTGCGCGCTCGTCCCGTGCTTTCGGCCAAAGGGGCCTCGACGCCGGCTCTGTTCTTGGGGGCGCGCGGGGCTCGACTGTCTCGCCAAAACGTGTGGTTGATCATCCAATCAGCTGCAGAACGTGCCGAACTGGGCATCGATATATCGCCGCACACCTTCCGGCATTCCTTTGCGACGCATTTGCTCTCGGGCGGAGCCGACGTGCGAGTGGTGCAAGAGCTACTGGGGCACTCCTCGGTCGCGACGACGCAGATCTACACGATGGTGACCGCCGACACTCTGCGGGATATGTACACGACCGCGCATCCGCGAGCCCGGTAGCGGGCGCTCTCGTTGGGCGTGTCGCGCTCTCAAACCTTCAACCTTTGGTAGAGGCGACCCTGCCGTGTCCGCGCGTGGGAGCACGAGCTGCGACGAATGCGCGACGTAAACTTTTGGCATGACGAAACAGCGTGAGAACGAATCGACGCTGGCAGGGTTGGATGTTCAGGCAATGGGTCCAACCGGCCGGCCGATCACCAACTTCCCGGAGCCCCCGCCGCTCGATGGGCACGGCCCCGCACGCATCATTTCGCTGTGCAACCAGAAGGGTGGCGTCGGCAAGACCACGACCACCATCAACCTTGGCGCGTCGTTCGCTGAGTACGGTCGCCGCGTTCTCGCCATCGACTTTGACCCGCAGGGTGCGCTCTCGGCCGGCCTCGGCGTTCCGACGCACGATGTGCCGACAATCTACGACCTGCTGCTCGGCACGATCAAAAACCCGGCAGAAGCGATCGTTCACACGAACGTTCCCGGCCTTGACGTCATCCCGGCGAACATCGACCTCTCGGCCGCAGAAGTGCACCTTGTCAACGAGGTCGCTCGCGAAACGATCCTGGCCCGCGTGCTGCGCAAGGTCAGCGATGACTACGACGTCATCCTGATTGACTGCCAGCCTTCGCTGGGCTTGCTCACCGTCAATGCCCTCACCGCTGCCCACGGCGTGCTCATTCCGTTGGAGTGCGAGTTTTTCGCGCTGCGCGGTGTAGCTCTGCTCGTGGAGACGATTGAAAAGGTTCAGGATCGGCTGAACCCCGCGATCAAGCTCGACGGCATCCTCGCCACCATGTTTGACGCCCGCACGCTGCACTCGCGTGAAGTGCTTGAGCGCGTAGTCGAGAACTTCGGTGACGATGTTCTGGAGACCGTGATCGGTCGTACCGTGAAATTCCCGGATGCCAGCGTTGCCGGTTCTCCCATCACGACCTTCGCCCCCGACCACTCTGCGGCGCACTCTTACCGCCAGGTGGCGCGAGAGTTGATCGCCCGTGGCGCCGTCGCCTAGCGACGTTGAGGCGCCGTCGGCGAGTGGCGCCGACGAAACCGAGACCCCCGCGGCGGGATTCTCTGTTTCTCTCAGCAACTTCAACGGGCCGTTCGACCTGCTGCTGTCGCTCATCACCAAGCATGAGCTCGACATCACCGAGGTCTCGCTTTCGAAGATCACCGACGAGTTCATCGCCTACCTGCGCGATTTCGAGTCGCCCGAGGGCTCGGATGACATCGACGAACTCGATCAGGCCAGCGAATTCTTGGTGGTTGCTGCCACGCTGCTCGACCTCAAGGTAGCGGGACTCCTTCCTCAGGGAGAACTCGTGGATGCCGAAGATGTCGCTCTCCTCGAGGCGCGCGACCTGCTCTTCGCTCGCCTCTTGCAGTACCGCGCCTTCAAACAGGCCAGCGACTGGTTCGGTTCCCACTTCGAGGCGGAAGCCACGCGCACGGTTCGCTCGGTGCGTTTGGAAGAGAAATACCGCACCCAGACTCCCGAGCTCGTGTGGACGCTGAGCCTCGACGATTTTGCGGCACTCGCGACTCTCGCGTTCACGCCGCGAGAGATTCCGAGCGTCGGGCTCGACCATTTGCACGCCCCGCTCATCAGTATCCGCGAACAGGCTGCTCACGTCGTTGCCCTGTTGCGCGCGGGGGAGCCGATGACCTTCCGTCAACTGATCGCGGGCGCCGAGCTCAAGGGCGTCATTGTTGCTCGCTTCTTGGCGGTGCTGGAGCTGTATCGCGGCTCGAACGTGGCGTTCGAGCAGATCGAACCCCTGGGCGAATTGACGGTCCGCTGGACGGCGGATCACTGGTCAGACGATAGCCTCGCTAATCTGGGAGCTGATTATGGAAACTGACACCGCGAGGACCGAAAACCTGCCCACCGAGCAGCCCGACACCGAACCGACCGCGGAAGAACTCGCTGCCGGCCCCGTTGTCGACCTCGCTCGCGGGCTTGAAGCGATCTTCATGGTGGCCGATCAGCCACAGAGCATCGTGAGTCTTGCGACTGCACTGAACGCTCCTGTCGCCGAGATCCGTAAGACGATCACCGCGCTGCGGGCTGATTTCGATGGCGAAGGCGAGGGTCCGCGTCGTGGTTTTGAGCTGCGGGAAGTGGGCGGCGGCTGGCGTATTTACGTGCGCGCCGACTACGACGCCGCGGTGCGCGATTTCGTTTATACACAGAATCCTTCACGCTTGAGTCAGGCCGCATTGGAGACTCTTGCCGTGATTGCGTATAAGCAACCGATCAGTCGCGGGGCGATCGCCGCCGTGCGCGCCGTGAATGTTGACTCAGTAGTGCGTACACTGCTGAGCCGAGGACTTATTACGGAGGCGTTTACCGACAACGAGACGGGCGCCATCCATTACGAAACAACGGAGCTCATGCTCGTGCAATTGGGGATCAACTCCATTGCCGAATTGCCTCCCATCTCGCCACTTTTATCTGATGGTTCGGACGGTTTTGATGAACAACGCTAATGGCGCAGGCGCCAGTCACCCCGAGGGCGAACGCCTTCAAAAAGTAATGGCCGCAGCCGGAGTCGCCTCCCGCCGTGTGTCAGAAGATTTGATCTACCAGGGCCGCGTTGCGGTCAACGGCAAGGTCGTTGAAGAAGCCGGTCGCCGCGTTAAGCCGACCGACCGGGTGACGGTGGATGGCTCGGCCATTCAGCTCGACACGACCAAGCGCTACGTCATGCTCAACAAGCCAGTGGGCGTTGTGAGCTCGATGGCGGATGAGAGTGGTCGCCCCGACCTGCAGCAGTTCACCGGTAACTACGACGAGCGACTGTTCAACGTCGGCCGTCTCGACGTGCAGACCTCCGGACTGATCGTGCTCACGAACGATGGCGAACTCGCGCACGTTCTGGCGCACCCCTCGTTCGGTGTCACCAAGACGTACATCGCCAAGGTTGAGGGCATCGTGAGCGCGCAGACCGTCTCGCAGCTGACCAAAGGCATTGAGCTTGAAGACGGCCCGATCGCTGCCGACAAGGCTCGCGTTATCGGTCGCGCCGTCAACGACGAGTCCATGGTGGAGCTCACGCTTCACTCGGGGCGTAACCGCATCGTTCGCCGCATGATGGAGGCTGCTGGTCACCCGGTGCTCGAGCTCGTTCGTCGCCAGTTTGGGCCGCTCAACCTCGGCAGCCTCGGCGTGGGCAAGACCCGCAATCTCACCAAGGTGGAGCTGGGTGCGGTCTTGACGATCGCCCGTGACGCCGAGGAGCGCTCGTGAATCTAGGCCGCATCACTGGGCAAGTTCGCATCGTTGGTGCGGGATTGCTTGGTGCCAGCATCGGTCACGGCCTGCGGGCCAAGGGCGTTGACGTGATCTTGCACGACGCGTCGCGCACCACAGCGACGCTCGCGATTGACTACGGTGCCGGTCGCGCGCCGCAAGCTGATGACAAGCCGTCGCTCGTGATCGTGGCGGTTCCGCCGGATGTTACGGCGGAGGTCGTCGCGCGCGAACTCATGGCGTGGCCGCAGGCAACCGTGACGGATGTCGCGAGTGTGAAGGTCGGCGTGATCGACGAACTCATCGCGCTGGGTGCCGACCTCGATCGCTACGTGGGCTCGCATCCGCTCGCCGGACGCGAACGCGGGGGAGCCATCTCGGCTCGCGCCGACCTCTTCATCGGTCGCCCGTGGGTGATTGGTCGCGGAGAGCCCTTCCGCCGCCGCGCAATCGAAGACGTTGTTATTGAACTGGGCGCTATCCCCGTGACGATGTCGGCCTCCGAGCACGACGACGCGGTTGCCCTGATTTCGCATGTTCCCCAAGTGGTGGCGAGTTTGCTCGCGCACCGGTTGGCGGGAGCATCCGATGCCGCTGTTGGCCTTGCCGGCCAAGGGCTGCGCGACACCACCCGCATTGCGTCGAGCGCGCCGGAACTGTGGGTTCAAATCTTGGGTGCCAACGCTGGCCCCGTAGCTTCTGTTCTTCGCGAGTTTCAAGCCGAGCTTGCTGTCGCTATCGAAGCGCTGGAGAATCCGGATGCTCCGGGCTCGCGCCGCGCCCTGGCCGAAGTTCTCGCCGGTGGCAACGACGGGGTGGCCCGCATCCCGGGCAAGCACGGAACCAGCAAGCAGTTCAGTCGCCTCGTCGTGATCATCGATGACAAGCCGGGTCAGCTCGCACGACTGCTCACCGAAATCGGCGAAGCGAATGTGAACATGGAAGACTTGCGCCTGGAGCATTCACCGGGTGCCCAGTTCGGCCTCGCCGAAATCTCGGTGTTGCCCGAAAAAGAAGCCACATTGTTGAGCGAGCTCGAAGCTCGCGGTTGGAAGATTGCAGAGACTTTCGCGTGAATAAGAACCCGTCGTTTGTTGTTGTGGCCGTCGATGGCCCGGCCGGCAGCGGAAAGTCGAGTGTCTCGAAGGCGACCGCTCGCGAACTCGGCTTCGATTACCTCGACACGGGAGCTGCCTACCGTGGTTTCGCGCTGCACTGCCTCGAGCGCGGTGTGGACACCCTCGGGCCCGGCGACGTGATCGAGACGCTCCCGCGGTTCGAGTACTCCATCGGTATCGATCCCGACAACTACTTTGTGAAGGTCGACTCGGAGATCGTGACCAACGACATCCGCGAACCTCGCATCACGGGCGTTGTGTCGAACATCGCCCGGGTTCCCGAAGTGCGGGAGTACATGGTGAACCTGTTCCGCAGCATCATCGCTGGCAGCGACAAACCCGGAATTGTGGTGGAAGGCCGTGACATCACCACGGTGGTCGCACCGGATGCTCAGGCGCGAATTCTGCTCACAGCCAGTGAAGAAGCTAGGATGGAAAGGCGTGCGGCCGAACTCTCCGGAGAATCGAGCGCGACAACGGCGCAACAACTCAGTTATCGAGATGCGCAGGACTCCAAAGTCGTGGACTTCATGAACGCCGCCGATGGAGTCATCACCATTGACTCCACCAATCTTGACTTCGATCAAACCGTGACGGCCGTCGCGAGTTTCGTTCGCTCCAGCATGTAAACAAAGGACTACCCATGGCCGATCATTCGCCCGCCGACGACGACTTTCCCGAACTGAATCCGGATCTCGTCGAGCGACTCTCCGGCATGAACGAAGAAGAGGCCGCCCAGCGCACCTCAGCTCTTCGTGCGGGATTGAGCGACTACGACCTCGACGACGACGACATTCAGGTTCTGGAATCAGCATCCGATGACCCGGACGCCGTCTACTACCTTCCCGCTCTGCCCGTTCTCGCGATCGTTGGTCGCCCGAACGTCGGCAAGTCGGCTCTCGTCAATCGCATCATTGGCCGTCGTGAGGCTGTTGTAGAGGACACCCCCGGTGTTACTCGCGACCGTGTGAACTACAAGGCCGAGTGGAACAACCGTCACTTCACGATCGTCGACACCGGCGGCTGGGAACCTGATGCTAAGGGAATCGACGCTTCGGTTGCCGCGCAGGCTGAGATCGCTATCGACCTCGCCGACGCTGTGCTCTTTGTGGTGGATGCCACGGTTGGCCCCACCTCGACCGACGAGCACGTCGTGCGCATGCTTCGAGCCACCAAGAAGCCCGTTATTTTGGTCGCCAACAAGGTTGACGACGTTCATCAGGAATCGGATGCCGCAGCGCTCTGGAGCCTCGGCCTCGGTCAGCCGTGGCCGTCGTCTGCCGTTCACGGCCGTGGTGTTGCTGACCTTCTCGACCACGTGCTCACGGTTCTTCCGGAGATCTCGACTGTGGCTAAGGAAGAAGTGGGTGGCCCGCGCCGCGTTGCTATCCTCGGTCGCCCGAACGTGGGCAAGTCGAGCCTGCTGAACAAGACTGCTGGCGAAGAGCGCGTTGTTGTCAACGACCTCGCCGGCACGACTCGCGACCCCGTCGACGAGCAAATCGAGCTCGGCGGAAAGTTCTGGCGCTTCGTTGACACCGCCGGCATCCGTCGCCGTGTTGCTCTCGCCCAGGGTGCAGACTTCTACGCCACGCTGCGCACGAGTGCCGCGCTGGAAAAGGCTGAAGTTGCCGTCGTCATCTTCGACGTGAGCCAGCCGCTCAGCGTTCAAGACCTCAAGATCGTTGACCTCGTGCTCGAATCGGGCCGGGCGCTCGTTCTGGCCTTCAACAAGTGGGACCTTCTCGACGACGAACGTCGCGACCTGCTCGAGCGTGAGATCGACAAGGACCTCGGCCACGTTGCCTGGGCTCCTCGCGTGAACATCTCGGCTAAGACCGGTCGTCACATGGAGAAGCTGGTTCCGGCTCTCGAACTGGCGTTGGAGTCGTGGGACACCCGCATTCCGACCGGTAAGTTCAACGCGCTTCTTGCTGAACTTACGCAGGAGCACCCTCACCCGCTTCGTGGTGGCAAGCAGCCGCGCATCCTCTTTGGTACGCAGGCATCGAGCCGCCCGCCAACGTTCGTGCTTTTCACGACCGGATTCTTGGACCCGCAGTACCGTCGATTCATTACGCGTCGACTGCGTGAGATCTTCGGCTTCGATGGCAGCCCCATCCAGGTCAACATGCGTGTGCGTGAGAAGCGCAAGCGCAAGTAGGTTCTCGAGACCACCGGCTTCGGCTTAACGACTAAACGGCGAGTCATTCTCCTAGGAGAGTGACTCGCCGTTTGGCGTGCTGCGTTTGCCGATTGGCGCGGTGGGAACGGATGCCGGTGGGCACCCGTTCACACTCCAGCGTTAGTGGCCGACCGGTGCTGCGTTAGCGTCGGCATCGGAGTCGACCTCGGCGTCGTTGCGCTTGACGAAGAACGTGGCGACGATCGCGAACAGCGAGATGATGCCACCCGCCATGAACGCGAGACGAACGCCGGCGGCGAGAGCCTCCGTATCGGGGGCTCCTTCCGCGGCAAGCGCGACGGACTGCACCGTGAGCAGTGCAATGAACAGCGCGGTGCCGGCGGCTCCAGCGAGCTGCTGCACAGTGCCGATGGTGGCGCTGCCGTGCGAGTACAGGTGCGGCTTGAGCGTTCCGAGTGCCGAGGTAAACAGCGGTGTGAACATGAAGGCGAGCCCGATGCTCATGGGCACGTGAATCGCGACAACCATGAGCGCTGAACTGTTCTCGGAGAGCATCGTGAAGCTCCAGAGTGACGCGCTGACGACGATGGCGCCAGGGATCATGAGCGGGCGCGGTCCGACCTTGTCGTACAGTCGACCCACAATCGGCCCGAGAAGGCCCATGATGAGGCTGCCGGGCAGCACAAGGAGTCCGCTCTGGATGGGTTCGAGGCCGAGAACGTCTTGCGTGAACATCGGCAGCAGGATGATGGTGCCGAAGAGGGCAGCCATCATGACCATCATGAGACCAATCGAAATCGCGAAGCCGGAAGCAGCGAAGGTGCGAAGGTCGAGGAGGGCGCTGTCAGTCATCTGGAGCTTCAGCTGGCGAAGGATGAACAGCGCGAGGCTGACTGCACCCGCAATGATCGGGATCGCAGGGGCAATGAGTACTTCGCCGCTGGCTGATTCACCGAGGCTCGAGAGACCGTAGATAAGTCCGGCAAAGGCGACGGCCGAGAGGATGACCGAGAGCACGTCGATCGAGACCTTGCGGGGCTCGGTGACGTTGCGCACCTTGGTGATGCCGAGCATGAGCGCGGTGACCGAGATAGGGATCATGACGATGAAGACCCAGCGCCAGTCAAAGACCGCGAGTACAAGGCCCGCGACCGTGGGGCCAACGGCGGGAGCCATCGACATGACGATGGACACGTTACCCATCGTCTTACCGCGGGTAGCCGGGGGCACGAGAGTCATGACGGTGGTCATGAGCAGCGGCAGCATGATCGCGGTACCGGAGGCCTGGATCACTCGTCCGACAATGAGGATGAAGAACGTCGGCGCAATAGCTCCCAGCAGAGTACCGGCGGTGAAAAGGGACATCGCGGCGATGAAGATGCTGCGCGTCGTGAAGCGTTGGATGAGGAATCCGGTGATCGGAATCACTACCGCCATCGTGAGCATGAACGACGTCGACAACCACTGAGCCGTGCTGGGCTCGATGTTGAGGTCTTCCATGATGCGGGGGATGGCAACGACAAGCGATGTCTCATTGAGGAATACCACGAAGGTTGCCGCGAGCATGAGCGCGATCACAAGACGATTGCGACCGCTGTTGTCGACGGCGCCCGCAGATGAGCCCGCTCCGGGTGGGGCGAGGGGGATACTGCCGGTAATCGGCGCGGTGCTAGTCATGAAAATCCTGTCGTGTCTCAAGCGGTAGGACGAAGCAGCAGCCGAGTTCGAAAGGGCGCACAAATCAGTCGTCGTCTATATTCTCGCTCAGTGCAACGACATCCGACAGCAAAATAATCCCAATTGCGTGGAGTCTGCTTCAAACGGGCTCAGAGCGGGGCGGAAGACGGAAGGAAGTGGGCCTTGCGGCGGGCGCATTACCACTGCCCGAGCATCCGTGTGACCCGCTATCGTGGAGGCACAACTTGTGACACGGGGTGCCCTGCGGGGCTGAGAACACACCCGTCGAACCTGATCTAGTTAGAACTAGCGAAGGGATGTCGTGCATGTCGCGTACGCCACCGAACCTACTGACCGCCACTCAAGATGCGCTCGAGGCGGTGAGATCGACGTCGCCGCTCGTGCAGTGCATCACCAATAGCGTGGTGGTGGGCTTCACCGCCAATGCTCTGCTCGCTGTCGGAGCGGCTCCGGCCATGGTGGATATTCCGGAAGAAGCTGGCATGTTCGCGGGGGTGGCATCCGGAGTACTCATCAATCTCGGTACCTGCCGTGAAGAACAGCGTGCTGCAGCCCTCGAAGCGGCGCCAGCAGCCAACGCTGCCGGAACGCCGTGGGTGCTCGACCCAGTCGCCATCGGTGCTCTGCCCGTGCGAACTCCGCTGGCGTATCGCCTGCGTGACCTCGGCCCCTCCATCGTGCGGGGTAACGCCTCCGAGATTCTGGCGCTCGCCGAACTGGGCACGGGCGGTCGAGGCGTCGACAGTACAAGCAGTGTGGATGCTGCGCTCACCGCTTCGCAGATGCTCGCGCGGGTAACTGGCGGCGTCGTTGCGGTATCGGGAGCGACTGACGTGGTGACCGATGGCGTGAGTGTCGTAAGACTCACGAACGGGCATCCGGTGCTGACCAAAGTGACGGGCGGTGGTTGTGCTCTCGGCGCGATCATGGCGGCGTTTGCTGCAGTGACGCCGGATGCGCTGACCGCTGCTGTGGCGGCGACGAGCGTGTACACAGTGGCGGCCGACCTCGCGGCGGAACGTTCGGCGCTGCCGGGCAGCTTCGCGGTCGCACTCCTCGACGCGCTGAGCGAAGTCTCGGTGGACGACATTGCAGAACGGGCGGTCATCGCGTGAGCGGTTCTGGCGTAGGCAAGAGTATGGATGCAGCAGCAGTGACTGGTTTTCGTGAGAGCTTCGACCTCTCGACGTATTTGGTGACGGACTCGGGGCAGGCGAAAGCTGCGGGCCACGACCTCGTCGATCTCGTCTACGAAGCGGTCGCCGGGGGAGTCACCATCGTGCAGTTGCGCGAGAAGGACATGCCGGCGCGAGAGTTTCTCGACCTGGTGCTGCGCGTCTCCACTGCGGTTGCCCGCAAGGTGCCCGTGCTCGTCAATGACCGCGTCGATGTATACCTCGCTGCGCGCGAGATGGGGGCGAAGGTCGCTGGAGTGCACGTGGGGCAGGGAGACCTGCCCTCGGGATCTGTTCGGGCGCTTGTGGGCCCGCACGCGATCGTGGGGCTCAGTGCTGCGACCGAAGACCAATTGTATGAAGCGAGTGTGGGCTCTGCCGGTGTCGACTATGTCGGTATTGGCGCCCTGCACCCCACGACCACGAAGAAAGACGCCCCGGAGTCTCTGGGGCATGAACGCATGGCGGAGCTTATGGCGCTCAGCACACTACCTGCCGTCGCTATCGGTGGTGTGGGCGTGGATGACCTCGCGCTGCTGCGGGCGGGCGGTGCAGACGGTGCTGCGGTCGTGTCTGCCATCTGTGGCGCGGCCGATCCGCGAGAAGCGGCACGGGCGCTCGCCGCAGCGTGGGCTGGCGTAGTGGCTACTGATGACGAGGGAGAAGACGCGTGAGCGGGGCACGGAGCGAAAACGGTAACGGCAGCAGTAGCGCGGTGCGCGTTCCTCGGGTGCTGAGCATTGCCGGGAGTGATCCCTCGGGCGGTGCGGGGATCCAGGCCGACTTGAAGTCGATCGCAGCCAATGGTGGCTACGGGATGGCAGCGATTACCGCGTTGACCGCTCAGAATACGCAGGGGGTGCGCGGAGTGCATGTGCCGCCCGCCTTGTTCTTGCGCGAGCAGCTTGATGCGCTCAGCGACGATATAGCGATAGATGCCGTGAAGATCGGCATGCTCGGCACCGTTGAGGTCGTGGGGGTTGTGCGGAAGTGGCTCGAGGCCGTGCGCCCGCCGTTGATTGTGCTTGACCCGGTCATGGTCGCCACGAGCGGAGACCGACTGCTGGATGCCGAAGCCGAGCAGGCGCTGCGCGACCTGGTGCGGGTGTGTGACCTTGTCACTCCCAACATCCCCGAACTCGCGATCATCGCCGCGGAACCCGCCGCTGAGTCGTGGCCCGAGGTGCTGGAGCAGGCGGCGCGAGTCTCTGCCTCGTACGGGGTGCGCGTATTGGCCAAGGGTGGACACTTGAGCGGGGCCGAAGCTCCGGATGCGCTGGTGGATGCTCGTTCCGGGAACGCTGCTGTCGTTACTGAGTTTGACGGCATCCGTATAGAGACCAGCAACACCCACGGAACGGGCTGTTCGCTGTCGAGTGCGCTCGCGACCCGGATTGCGGCCGGCGGTGAGTGGGCCGCCGCTGTGGGGGAGTCGAAGCGGTGGTTGAGCGAGAGCATCCGTGCCGGTGCAGCGTTGCAGGTGGGTGGCGGGCATGGTCCGATTAGTCACTTTGCCGGGTTGTGGGAGCGCGGCGGCGTAGAGACGGCGCTGACCGCTGCTGAGGTGCGCGAGCAGTGGTGGGCGCAGATCGCCTCGGTGCGGGCTGAGATCGACGGAGGTGACTTCGTGCGGGCACTGGGTGATGGTTCTCTCGACCGAGGCGACTTCGTCTGGTACCTGGCTCAGGATGCCCTCTACCTGCGCGATTATGCGCGGGCGCTCGCCGAAGCTGCCCGACTGGCACCCACCGCAGCAGAGCAAGCATTCTGGGCCTCAAGTGCCGAGGGGTGCATCGTGACGGAACTGCAGTTGCACGAGTCGTGGTCTCCCGAGGGCGAAGTGTTTGCTGCCTCGCCCAGTGCGACCACTACCGGGTACCTCAACCACCTGCTGGCGACAGCCGCCCGCGGTGACTATGCGGTGCTCGCTGCGGCCCTTCTGCCGTGCTTCTGGGTGTACCACGACGTCGGATCCCGCCTGCACCCGCTAGCGCACCCCGAGCACCCCTACGCCGACTGGTTGACCACCTATGCCGACGAGGCATTCACGGATGCCACAGAGAAAGCCATCACGATAGTGACGGCGCTCGCGGCAGACGCAACCCCGCAGGTTCGGGATGCGATGCTCACCGCTTTCGTGGCATCCACGGAGCACGAACGCGAGTTCTTCGCCGCCGCGCACGGGGTCAGCTCGAAATGATTCGGATTCTGTGCCACTTTTGACCCCAATGTGAACATCGGTACCCAAATTTCACGATAAGCTATTCGAGTTGTCACGGGCTGTGGCGCAGCTTGGTAGCGCACTTGACTGGGGGTCAAGGGGTCGCAGGTTCAAATCCTGTCAGCCCGACAATACGAGAGAAGGACCGTCCATCTGGACGGTCCTTTTTTCGTGCTCTGAGCATCTGGTTCCAAGACGCTGCAGATGAGACTTCTTGCACAGCTTTCTCCGCATCGCTAAGGTCACATTTCGATGATTGGAGCCGCAGCGCGAGGCGGCGACATAATCAACCGGGTGCAGGTCGATACAAATCTTTGAGGAATAACAGTTCTTGATCGGGATATGTGGATCCGGAATTCCGGTTTCTTGGGTCACCGCGGAATCGGTTGAACAAGGTGGAGGTCGCCGCACTTGGGGCTACTGATCATCAGTAGTAGTGCGGACGTGGGCGCGTTGGCCCTGCCGCCCGACAAGGCTGAGGTATTCGACGGGGCCCGCGCTGGTCGCGCCAAACCAGTGCGGGGTGCGTGTGTCGAATTCGGCGGCTTCTCCCGCGTGGAGGATAAAGTCGTGGTCACCGAGGACGAGGCGCAGGGTGCCGTTGAGGACATAGGCCCAGTCGTATCCCTCGTGAGAGCGGAGAGCAGGCACGGCATCGTCGTTGCCCGCGGGGAGAACAAACTTGAATGCTTGGATGCCTCCGGGGCGGCGGGTGAGCGGGATGATGATCGACCCGTCGGTGCACGACATGGGGCGAAGATCGACGCGGGGGTTGGCCGTGCGGGGCGCGTCAACAAGAGAGTCGAGCGTGACGCCGTAATAGCGGGCTAACGGCAGGAGTTGCTCGAGCGTGGGTCGGCGTAGACCGACCTCCAACCGTGAGAGCGTACTCGCGGATATCCCAGTCTCGGCAGCAAGCGACGTCAGGGTGACGTCACGCCGCAGGCGTAGGTGCTTGAGTCGGGGGCCGACGGTCTCGAGAGTCTGGCTAGCAGGTTCGTCCATATCGCCATTTTGCCATTTAGCAAGGATATTTGCCAGAACGAGCGGTAGCGAGGGAGTCTGATTCAAACATCACGACCGACAGGAGCGCTGCCACGGTCGGGAGATTCGTGATGAGCGCATCTCGCTGATGCCCGCTGAACCAACCGTGAAAGGAATTCCTCAACTATGACTTCCACCCCTGCGACCGATGAGGCCACGGCCTCGCCGCTCATCGAGGATCCACGCCGTCGGCGTGCGATTCTCTGGGCCGTCTGCATCGCCTTAATGGCCGTCGTCGCCTCCGTCTCGGGCCTCAACGTGGCCCAGCCACAGTTGGCCACGACCTTCGATGCCTCTCAAGGGCAAGTGCTCTGGATGATCAATACCTACACCCTCACTCTCGCGGCTCTCCTGCTGCCGCTAGGCGCAGCAGGCGACCGGCTGGGACGCAAGCCCGTCCTTATCGTTGGGCTGATCGTCTTCGGGATCGCGAATATCTCCGCCGCCGTCGCCCCTATCGTGGAGGTCATGCTGGCAGCGCGCCTACTCAGTGGTATCGGCGCGGCGATGATCATGCCCGTCACACTCTCTGTGATCACTTCCTCATTCCCCGACAAGGAGCGTTCCAGAGCGATCGGCTTGTGGACCGCGGTGGCCGGTGGCGGCGGCATCCTCGGCATGTATCTCTCCGCCCTGCTGGTGGATGCTGCGTCTTGGCGGTGGCTCTTCGCGCTGCCCATCGTGCTCACGGTTGCAGCGGTGCTGATCGGGGTCCGTGCCGTTCCGAACTCTCGCGAACTAGCCCCAGGCCGGTTCGACCTGCTCGGCACTCTCACCTCGATCATCGCCACTGTAGGATTCACCTTCGCCCTACATGAGGCGCCCGGACTCGGCTGGACTGCTCCAATCGTTCTCGCCACTCTGGCCGCCGCGCTTATCGCGACCGTTGGGTTCGTAGCGTGGGAGCTGCGCACCCCGTTCCCTCTGCTGGACCTGAGGCACTTCCGTACCCGTGGACTTTCCTCCGGAACCACGCTGCTGCTCGTACTGTTCGGCGTACAGGGTGGCGTCTCTCTGGTTTTGTACCCGTTCTTCCAAGTCGTACTCGGCTGGAGTGGGCTGCTGGCCACTCTCGGCCTGATGCCGATGGCGCTGCTGATGATGCTCGCGTCTGGCCTTGCGCCTCGCCTCGCGGCCCGGATCGGCGCCCGCGCAGCAATGGTTGGAGGGCTGAGCATCACCACCATAGGGCTTGCACTCATGGCAGCACTCGTCTCAATTTCAGGTGGCTATCTCAGCGTTCTTCCCGGTCTGATCGCCATGGGACTTGGCGCAGGTCTGGCGATGACTCCGTCGACCGAGGCCATCACTTCCTCGCTCCCGCGGGAACAACAAGGCGTGGCGTCCGCACTCAACGATCTCACCCGCGAACTCGGCTCTGCGCTTGGTATCGCCCTGCTTGGCGGCCTCCTTGTTGCTGGATACCAAAACACCATCTCAGCTCGTCTTGACGGCGTACCGGAGGAACTCGCCGCTACAGCGAGCGAAGGCATCGCCAACGCCTCCGCCGTCAGCCATGACGCCGGTGAGTACGCGGAGCAGATCCTCGTTGCCGCGCAGGAGGCGTTCGTCGCCGGGTGGCAGCAGGCCATGTGGGTCGGAGTCGCCGTGATGACCGTCCTTATGCTCTTTGTCCTCGTTCGTGGCCCCAAGACCGCCCCGGCTGAGATCGAAGTCTCTCCATAACAGCCGCCACATGGTCTGATCATCGCTATGGAGTACGTGAGCCATCGGGATGATAATTTCCTCATAAGAAAAGGGACCGTCCATCTGGACGGTCCCTTTTCGTGGTCTACGGGCCTATAGAACGGGTTCCCGTCGAGCACGGCACGCTCGACATTGTCGACGCTGAGCCGTGCCTGACTGAGGTCTAGTCCTTGCGCTTGTTAGCGGCCTTGTCTTTCTTGTCAGCGCGCTTCTCCTTGAGAGACTTGCTCGCTACAGTCTTGCCGGATGATTTTTTGGGTGATTTATCGGCCATGACGTTGTCCTCCTGTGAGCCGAGTGGCTCGTGCCCCGAGCGTACCCGCTATTGTTCGTGGCGGGAGAGTCGGTGTAGCCCCTCGTCAATACTCACGGCTGGCGACCAGTCCAGAGCCTCGCGGATGTCGCGCTGATCGAACCAGTGCGCCGTCGACAGCTGCTCGGCGAGGAAGCGCGTCATGGGTGGCTCGTCCGCTCCGGGGCGCACTGCCCATACCCGCTCGACCAAGGATCCTGCGGTGCGTCCCACGGCGGCCGGGATGCTCCAGCGCGGCGGCTGGACCCCAGAAGCGAGGCAGATGCCCGCCAAGATGTCGGCAACGGGACGCGGTTCGCCGTTGGTCAGAACGTAGGCCTTGCCGTGGGCCGTGTCGGCGCGGTGCAGGGCGGCCACGATTCCGGATGCCGCGTTGTCGATGTAGGTCGTGTCGATGAGGGCGGTGCCGCCATTGAGCAGGGGCAGGCGTCCACGGCGAGCTCGATCGACGATGCGGCCGACGAGTTGAGTGTCGCCCGGGCCCCAGACGAGATGCGGGCGAATGGCGACCACGTGCATCCGGTCGCTGTCGCTGGCGAGAGCAAGCAATTCCGCGGTGGCCTTAGTGCGCGCATATTCGCTGCGGGCATGTTCGGGCGACGCGGGTTCAGCGCCGACGCCTGCCAGCGCGGAGCCCGAGTGCGCGACCGAGGGCGACGACACCTGCACAAAGCGGGAAACGCCGGCTGCTTCGGCTGCGGCGAGCACGAGCTGGGTTCCCTCGACGTTGACGGTGTGGAACGCGTGCGGGTCACCGGCGAGCGATACCTTCGCGGCGAGGTGGATCACGCCTTCGACGCCTTCCATCGCAGTCGCGACGTGATCCGGGTCGGTAATCGAGCCGAGGAAGTCCGTGACGCCGTCGACGCCAGATGGTCGTCGTTGCAGCGTGCGCACGTCATGCCCCGCGGCGACTGCCTCAGCGGCGACCGCGCGTCCAAGAAATCCGGATGCCCCGGTAACGAGCACGATCATGGTGCAGTCGGCTTTCCGCCAGCCAGCAGTCGCTCCGCCCACACTGACAACCGCGAGCGGTCGATCTTGGAGTTGTGGCGGATGTCGGTCGGCAGCTCGGGAACGGCGAGTACGGCCACGAGCGGCAGCGTCGTGCTCTCGCGAACGGCCGCGGTCAGCTCGGGGCTGGCGAGCCCAGGCCGACGAGTCGGCGACACAGTCTCGACTACCGCGACAGCCTGCCGCAGTTGGTGCGGCCCGACGCCGACGACGGCAGCTCGGCGTACGGCCGCGACACTCTCAACGTCTTGTTCGGCGCCGACCGGAGCGATGGGCCCCGTCGAGGTCACGATCACGTGGGGCAGTCGACCTTCGACCCAGAGGCGGCCGAGCTCATCGAGATGACCGACGTCGCCGGTGCGGTGCCAGCGCGCGGCGGGCGCAGCCGGTGCATCCGTCGCGTCCGATGCGGCAGCAGAACCCACGGCATCCGTCTCGACCGTAGTCTCGCGGGCAGCTTCGCGGTCGGTGAGCCACAGTCGGTCGTAGTGGTCCTTGAGGTGCGGGGCCGAGACGACGATTTCACCGAGAACGCCGGGCTCTGTGCTGGGCGACCCAGTCGCTGCGCCGTGTTCATCGAGCGCGCTGATGCGCAGCTGGTTCTCGCCGATCGGCTTGCCCACACATACGCCTGTGTTCGCACCGCCGGCGGCGGCGCGGATGCCGTCGAGCGTGATGTCGGTCACGAGAAGGCATTCGGTCATGCCGTAGGGCGAGTGCGCGGTCGCGTTCGGCATGATCGTGCCGACGGAAGCGAGTAGTTCGGAACCGATGGGTGCGCCGGTGGAGAGGAACGAGCGGACGCGTTCGAGTTCACTGCGGTCGTTCGACGTGAGATCTCCCGCCGTGGCCACCACATTGAGGATGGCAGCGGGGGAGAGGAAGACCATGCTGGCGCCGGATGCCTCGACGGCAGCCGCGACAGCTCGAGCCGTGAGAGTGCGGGGAGCCGACACATCCATCTCGGGGGTCACGGAGCGCGTGCCGAGTGCAGGACCCAGCAGGGCGAACGGTGCGAACCCGGTGACGAGTCCGGTGTCGGAGGTCACTTCGAAGTGGCTGGCGAGCACATCGCGCAGGGCGGAGAGCTGACCGTGGCGGTACACGACACCCTTGGCGGGGCCGGTTGAGCCCGAGGTGAAGAGAATCGCTGCGTCATCCCCAGACCGTGGTTCGGCGGGGAGAGGCGTATTGGCGCCGAGTGTGATGAGGTCGCGCAGACTGTACGAAACTCCGAGAGTCGCGGCGGAAACCTTGGGCAGTTGCGCGGTGGAGATGCGCACTCCCGGCCAG
This sequence comes from Salinibacterium amurskyense, assembly GCF_002797685.1. GTDB lineage: Bacteria > Actinomycetota > Actinomycetes > Actinomycetales > Microbacteriaceae > Rhodoglobus > Rhodoglobus amurskyensis. The sequence continues at coordinate 1,875,357 of NZ_PGFH01000001.1, read as the reverse complement.
CCCAGCGTGCGGGCGGCGATGAGGCCGGGGGCTTCGCCGATCACGAAGTCGGGCCAGGATCCGCGCACGGCACGGGTGAGTCCCTTGACGCCGAGGCCGGCATCCGCGACGACGATGACGGCGCCGATGCGCAGGCAGGCGTAGACCACGGCAGTGAGCGTCGGCCCGGGCGGCACGAGCAGGGAAACCCGCTGGCCCTTGCGCACGCCGATCGCGGTGAGGCCGGCGGCGATGCGGTTCACGCGGTCGCTGAGTTGGCGCCAACTGACCTGCTGGGGACCGCGGTTTCCTCGTGTCGACATGTCGATTACAGCGGTGGCAGTGTCGTCGGCGCGCTTGTCGAGGTTGTGCCAAAGCGGCACGAAGCTTGAGTCGTCTGAGGTTGCGGATGCTGCGGCGATCGCTTCCCGCGGCGACGGCGAGGCCGGGGCAGAGTCGGAGCCCGGGCTCGCGAGACTCGCGGCGTTGTCGCCGAGCCAGGTCAGCACGAAGTCGGCGTACGGCACGTCTTCGGCAACGAGGTGGCCGGCGCCCTCAAAACGGTGGACGTTGGCGTGCGGGAGTCGTTCGATGAGGTCATCGAGGTAGTAGTCGCTGAAGATCGGATCGCGCGGTCCCCACAGCATGAGCGCAGGCAGGTCGAGTTGTGCAACGGCGGTCGCGATGCGGTCGAGCTCGCTGAAGCTTTCGTGGCTGGAATCGACGGGGATGTCGGCAACGAAGCCGCCGATTCCTCCGCGACGCGCTGCCGTGCGGTACGGCGCACGGTAGGCATCCTTCACCGCGGGGTCGAGCGGCTCAGACGTAAGCGCGAGCGTGGTCTCTAAGAACGCGGGGGTGCGCACAGTGGATGCCGCCAGCATCCCGCGTGCTCGAGCGAGCCGCAGCGGTGCCGGAATCGGCTTGCCGGTCTCGTGATGCACGGCGGTGTTCAGCAGCATGACGCCGGTCAGCTGCTCCGCGTGGTCGACGGCCCAGCCGAGGGAGACGACGCCGCCCCAGTCGTGACCGAGCGAGATGACGGGGCCATCAAGAGAGAGCGCTTCGGTGAACGCGGTGAGATCGGCGACACGCTGCGCGAGCGGACGATGGATGCCGGTGCGCTCAGAGAAGCCCATGTCGAGTTGGTCGACGGCGATGACGCGCCACGCGGGCGCCGCCGCTGCAGATGCGTCGTCAGCCGCAGCCCCATCCTCGGCTGCCTGAAGAGTCTGCGTCAGCAATTCACGCCAGTAATACGACCAGGTCGGGTTGCCGTGGACAGCCAAGATGGTGCCGGCGATGGGCACGCCGAGGCGTGCCAACTCGTCGCCGTTATCGAGGTAGTGCCAGTCGCGGGTGAGTCCCGCATCCACACCACTTCCGGGTACGGCGGTAACTCGGCTGAAGCGCGGGTCGAGCCCGGGCAGGTCGTGCGGCGGGCGGGAAGCGGCTTCAGTCACCATGCGAGTTCCATCATTGCTGTGTTGAGGCCGGAGCCGACGCCCATGAGCAGAACGCGGTCGCCCTTCTTGAGGGTCCCTTGCGCTTCGTCGAGGGTGATGGGAATCGACGCGGGGCCGACGTTGCCGTACTGCGGGAAGGTGGTGGGCACACGGTCTCGGTCGAGTTTTGCCGCCTTGACGATGGCGTTGGTGTGTACCGATGACACCTGGTGGGTGACGTAGAGGTCCATCTTCGACCAGTCCCATTCGGTGGATGCTTCTTTCCACGCCGAGACGACGAGGTCGAGGCCACCTTTGAGAAGTGCTTTCGCGTCGGTGAACATGCCGTCGACGCTGCCGACACAGAGTTCGTGGAACTGGGTTGCCGCGCGGGTGACGCCGCCGAGAATCGGATGACCGGCCGGGTGTTCGTCGGTGCGTCCGAGTACAGCAGCAGCGGCTCCGGAGCCGAGGGTGAGCGACGCGAATTCGCTCATGAAGCCGTCACGATCGGAATCCTGCTTGAGCAGGCGGTCGATGGTGTTGGTTTGGATGTCATCCGCGTCTTCGCCATTGACGATGATCGCGTAGCGGATCTGGCCCGACTCGATCATGTTGGCAGCAAGGTTCATGCCGCTCACGAAGCCGAGGCACGCGTTGGCGACATCGAAGTTGATGGCCGAGCTGGGCAGGCCGAGGCCGTGGTGCAGGCGCACCGCCACCGAGGGTTCAAGGTGCTTGCGGCTCACAGAAGTGTTGATGAGGAGGCCGACTTCAGAGGCATCCACACCAGCTTCGGCAAGCGCGCGTTGGCCTGCTGAAACGGTGGCGTCGTCAGATGTTTCGCCGACAGCCCAGTTGCGACGTTCGAGAACACCGGCCACCCGTTGCAGGAGTCTGCTGGGCAACGCGAGGCGCGAGAACGCCGGGGCGAGGCGTGCCTCGAGGTCTTCTGATGTGGTTACCCGGCTGGGTAGTGTGCTCGCGACCGACAACAGTGAAACATTGTTGAAGCGCGTGTTGGCATTTCCGGCCACGGAACCTCCGTCGAGCGAGCCCCGCGGGCTCAGTAATCAAGAGGCCTAGTTTATGCCAGTTGGCTGAGCCTTGCCTTCTGGCCCGGCGGTGGGGCGTGAGCAGCACTCGCGCGTGTCGCGAGACAGCCGCCGAATGAGTACGTGAACTAGAGCTTGTTCTGCAGTTCGCAGACGACATCTGCCTCGATCGGAGTGCCGTCTTCGAACTCGCCTGCCCAGCGCACTTCGACGATGTCACGGCTGCCGTCAGCTGTTCGTGCGCCGAGCTCGGACTGCGGCGTGAGTTGTCCCTTGGCGGGGCTGCCGACGCCGGCAGCTCCGGTGAGGTCACCGAATCTGAACCCGCCGTCAGCCACCGACACCAAGTTCATCGACATCTCTTCGTGCGCTTTCACGTTGTCGAGGGCGAGGATCATGAAAAGACCAGGCATGGTCAGGTCTCCGACGTCTTCGCTGCCCGCCTGACGGCTGATATCGCAGTCCCCAGTGAAGTCGGGGAACTCGACGCCGTTGATACGCAGCGTGGCGTTGCCGACATCATCGGACGTGAAGCCGCCAGCAGCAGGCTCGTCTGGGGTTCCCTCGTCGCCTGTGGTCTCATCCGTCGTGGATTCTTCTGTCGTCGCAGAGTCTGCGGGCTCGTCAGCGGCGGGGGAGCAGGCCGCGAGCGTGGCACTGACAGCGAGAGCGATTGCTGCGACCCGCGCTGTGCGCACCCAAGAAAGAGGAGACGGCATGAGGGACGAGTGCGCAGTTGTCATGAGATCAAGGTTCCTCGCCGGCGGAGTGGTTGTGCAATACGTCTTTCGGCGTAGCCGCGCGAGTAGGGTGTTTGAGCATGGGACTTAGCGATTCTGACGCGCAAGCGGTCTTGCGAGTTGCCAGCCGGCTCACGCAGCATCCGCCCCTCGAATTTGCGGATGTGCTCGAGGCTGTGCGCGAGATCATCGACTGCGACAGCGCATCCTTCAATGACATGGTGCTCGCCACCCGCGACTTTCGGTACGTCATGTCGCCCGCCAGCGAAGTTGCTAAAGCGACCCGGCTCAAGCCTGAGTACGACAAGTACTTTCACCAGCATCCGTTGAACGCCGCCGCGAACTCCGAGCGCGGGCTCGGCGCTATCCGCTTCTGCGATGTTGCGGGCGGCGCGGATGTCACCGAAACTGACCTCTACCGCCACTTCTACGGCCCGTTCGGTGTGCGCTTTCAGCTGGTGACACAGCTGCCGTCGCCGCCGGATGTCGTGGTCGCCTATGCACTGAACCGTAGCGAGCAGATGGGGGAGTTCAGCGATCGCGACGTTGCCGTCATGGACGCCCTGAGCGGTCATCTCGCGATGCACCACCGCTCTTCGCTTGACGCTGAGCGTTCCCGCCTCGTGGATGCGGAGATGGATCGCTACGCCTGGGCGGTCGTTTCGGTGCGCTCGGATGGCGTGGTGGAGGCGTCGTCGTCGATGGTATTGGATGCCGGAGCCCGGGTTCCCGACAGCCTCGCGTCGATCATTGCCGACACCGCGCAAGCGCCGGGCAGCGATTCTCGTCACGATGTGCTCATCGGCACGCACCGGTGGCACTGCATCGTGCATCCGGTGCGGCTAGGCCCGACGGTGCTGCTCTTGCGCCGGCAACAGGATGTCGCTGCCGACACGAACGCGCTCTTGGTGGCGGGCCTCACCCCTCGTCAGGCCGAAGTGCTGCTCACGCTCGCGCGCACCGGAGGTTCGAACAACGAGCTCGCGCGCGAACTAGGCATGTCGGAGTCGACCGTGAAGAAGCACCTCGAAGGAGTGTTTCGGGTGCTGCAGGTCACTAGTCGGGCTGCGGCGGTGCTGCGGTTGCGTGAACTCACCAGTTTTGGAGCGAGTCGACCCGTTTCGTCGCCGATAAATAACCAGCGACATAAATAAGATTCCTTCTCGCGGCAACTGATTCTTCCCTCGTCTATCCGAAACGAAAGCCCTGTGGTGGCGGAGAAGCTTCAAACGCTAACAGGCAGCTAGAGGGTCTTCGCCGCGGATTCCGCGCTCCGGACAAAAACGATTGAGCGTCTTCATGACGGCTTGACTCGGCGCGAGAACACAGTCCAACTAGCCCGCAACTTTCTCACGCGAAGTCGGGGCAGAGAAAGTTCTATTCAGCGTCGCTGGCTGCTTTCGCCCGCCTGCTTGCTTTAGCGCGGAGCGCGATATATTCGGTAGCTTTCGGCCCGATATGCGAAGCCCAGTGCTCAACAATTGTTGGATCGAAATAATCTTCCTTCACCTTATTTTCACGATCCAAGATAACTTGCGTCGGGAACTCACTCTTCTCGAATAGGTTCATCTCCTTTGTTCCCTCAATCTCTCGACCTCGATTGAGGTGTGAAATCATCGGGTTCAGTAGGCATTCGATTATGTAATTGTGAAGGTCTGGGCGGAGAGTAATTCCACCTGTGCTATCCAGCAAACTCATCTGGGACTCGCCCTGTGTCAGGAAGTTCGGAATCTCACTGTAGGTCGTCGAGAGCATTAGGAACTCCCTAACTGAGCGGGTAACCCAGCCGGCTCCCCCCTCGAACATGCAGTATTGACTCGCTCGAAAGTTGTGGCTCACAAAGTAGAAAAGAAGTGTATTTGCCGATCTGATTGACTCTCGCACCACGGACGCGAGCGCGTTCGGGTCGCTGTACTGCGATATTTCATCGGGCTTCGATGTGTAAAAGATTTCGTTCGGCTGGGCTCCACGAGAAAGCAAGAGTTCGTACAGGAAGTTCGTGAATGCAGCGTCGGCACTTGAGTGCGAGATAAAAATTCGGTAATCCGTCTTGGCTTCTACCGCCCCCTTGATTTTGTTGACTGCGAGAAATTGGATTTCGTTTCTCGTGTCTTCCGATAGCTCGCTCATGCTGGCAAGGTCGCTGTTGAGCGTCTTGGCGAATTGCTCTTTTCCCGCGGCTGCGGCTTTCTGTTTGCGGTCGGATTCGAGCTTCCGAATTTCTTTCGCGAGATTCTGTCGCTTGCTGACGAGCCCGCGCACGAGAGGCCTGAGCAATGCGCGAAGCAGCTTTACTCTGCCGTCGGTTTCATCGTAATCCTGGCGATTTGATGTGGCGATGTCGGGGAATTCATCGTGGTCTAGGAAGTCGAAACTAATCTCGCCTTCGATGTAGTTTGTGTAGGTTCCGGTGAGGCCGAGTTGCCCGAGAAGGCGATCGCTCGCCAGCTTTCCTCGAACGTAGAGTCGTATTTGTGCGGGGTTATAGTAACGATTCTTGTCAAATAACGGGTCGTTCAGTCGCGCCGCATCTTTCTCAATACTCGCGTGCACACCTAGCCAGCCAGTTAGTTCGTATTTGTACCCGTCGAACTCGGACTTTTCGATATCAACCCGTTCCGCAATATTCTTCCACTCAGGGCTTGCCGTATCGGGGCTTGCGACAAAACGATGGATCGAGCGTTCGTGCCGGTACATTTTGTCCAACAAGCCTGGCGCGGGCAAGAGAACTTCGGCTGCCTCGCTAGTGAGCTGATTAGGCATGTCCGCATAGTTGGGAAAATTGGCTTCCACGTAGGCTAAGTTGCCGAACGCGATTCGTTTTTGAGCTCGTTTAAAGTCAGAGTCTTTTGTATCGTCATTGCCATCTACCCGAACTTTGATCTCGCGAGTCGACTCATTCTTATCTCGTGCTTTTAGCAGGAATTGGTTCGCGAGTCGAGCGCGTAGCATCTTCAGCCCTTGCTCACCGTACCCGCGCAAATCGACGTTGCGGAGGCTCACGAACGTCCCCGTATCGAACGGCTCCCACCTGCCCAAGACTGGACTCGGCGGCAAGCCTTCTGAGCGTTGTAGAGATGGGATCCCGTCCGGCTCATTGGATGCCGCTCCAGCGTCGAGTGTCCATGTTGTGTCTGAGGTATTGGTCTTCGTTCGTATGAAGAATTCCTGGGATAGGTATAAGGCCGCTAATTTGCCGATGCCTTTTCGGCCCATGTAATCGGTAGCCGGAGGCTTTTCGATGACGTCGCCGTCATCGTCTTTCATCTGAGCATCGAGTGATGTTTGCGCAGCGGCTCGTTTGTCGTACCCCACTGTCGCGTAAAGTCTTAGGCCGTCAACGTCCATGCCCGTGCCATTGTCAAATACTTCGACAGTCGCCTTTGTCTTGTCTTTCATATCTATGTATAGATAGACCGTGTCCGCGCCCGCATCGAACCCGTTAGCGACAAGCTCGGATAATGCACTCCAAGGATTTGAGTACAGTCCTCTCCCCAACAGCCGAAGCGCAAGCCAGCTGAAACTAAACTCAACAGAATTCTCATCACTCATTCGAACCTCCGCTGCCAGAGTATCGGTGCGCACGCTGACGGAGTCAAGGGGCGTATCTAGAGAGCTGAAATAGTCCACATTCCAGCTACGCGACTAGAGTGCATATTTCGGGTCGAATGTTTGGTCATGGCCCTCGAGTTTTCGGGATTGTTGAGGCGGCAAGCGTTGCAGAACACAAGAATGGGTAAGTTGCGCGCCAGCGAATACTTTGCCGGTATCGGGTTGGCACGAATAGGGCTTGAGAATGCTGGAATCGAAGTCGTTTGGTCGAACGATATTTCCCGGAAGAAGGCTGCTCTGTTTCGTTCGCAATTCGGAGATGACGAATCAGGGCATGAACTCTTCGTTGGCGATCTTGCTGATGTCTCTGCGGAGGAAATGCCTAGCGGAGTAGATATTGGCTGGGCTTCATTTCCCTGCACAGATCTTTCTCTAGCGGGCGCACGGGGCGGCATTCATGCCGGATCTAGCGCGGCGTACTGGAGCTTTATTAGAAACATTTCTGCGCTAGGAACGTATAAGCCAAAAGTGCTCGCGATCGAGAACGTCACTGGGTTCGCGAACAGCAACCAAGGGCGAGACCTCTCAACCGCGATATCTGCACTAAACGGGCTTGGGTACTCGGTGGATGTACTGTCAATCGATGCCCGAAGGTTTGTCCCGCAGTCCCGGCCCCGACTATTTTTGCTGGCAGTTCTCGGAAAGGTCATCGAGGATCCGCGCCCTTCGGTATTGCGTCCGCATGCCCTCGAGTGGGTTTTTGCGGATCCTGCTTTACGCACGCATCGGGCGGCGCTTCCTGAGCCCCCGGAGCTTCTTGCATCTGGCTTCTCAGCACTGGCTGACCGGGTGGATGAGCACGACATCCGTTGGTGGGACAAGACGAAGGTTGCGTCCTTTACAAGTTCGTTGACAGCAATCCAATCAACACGTTTGGCCCACCTCGCTTCTCAGGATGAACCAACCTTCAGAACCGCTTTTCGGCGTATGCGGAATGGGGCGGCGCGCTGGGAGATCCGACGCGACGACATCGCGGGTTGTCTCAGGACTGCGAGCGGGGGGTCGTCAGTTCAAGCTGTAGTTCTCGCGGGCCGAGGGAAGGTGGGCGTGCGTTGGATGACCCCCGCTGAATACGCCAAACTAATGGGTGCGCCCTATTTCGAGTTGTCAGATCAAAAGACACGGGATATTTACTCCGGTTTCGGTGACGCAGTTTGTGTCCCGGTTGTAGAGTGGCTAGCGAGAAACGCCATCATCCCAGCGCTCCGCACAGGAATTGCCAAAGAAGTCCCGCTCTCATCGAGCCGGTGAGATCGGTGTGTGGGTCTCGAGAACGTGATGAATCTTTGAGATCGAATGTGGAGCACGCCTTTCCGAACTGCGTTGCGACGGTCTGGGCGGCGGGTCGAAAGAGGAAGTTTTTCGTTGCTCACGAGCAAAACCGTAACGCTCCAGCCAGGCCTAAAAACTTAGGTCGTGTATTGACGTCCGAACGATCCCCACGTCTCGATCGTTACAAAACGAACGGCCGTCGCATTCGCAGAAGAATCCCAAAGGTTGAGCGAGTTTAGACTGCAACGAGCTGTGCCGTTGTTAGGCCGCCGCATGCTCAAAGTGTCGAAATGACCTAGCGCCTTGTCGAATGAGAAGAATTGAATCTTACGGTTTTCGACATCGCGCATTGAGGCGAACGACCGTTACACCTGAGCGTCATGCGGCTCAGGATCAGCGACGATCTCGGGCGAGAGCATCCGCCGCTTCACGAGCGCAGCTTCTGCGGCCAAAATTCCCAGCACGACCACGGCTCCGATGGCGATGAGGATCAGTACGAGTCCGAGGTCGCCTTCGGGTGCCAAGACTTCGCCTGACTCGGTTTGCCAGGGCCAGAGGGCGCGCAGCGAGCCGAGCATGAGGCCTGTCATGATCACGAGGGTGATGCGGCGGCGGTTCTTCAGTAGCCACTGCAGGCCCGAGACGAAGAGGCCTAGGCCGACGATCGCACCGACGATGAACGCGCCGAGGTAGGCGAAGTTGCGGTCGTTGACGGCCGCGAGTGTGGGGGCGTACATCCCGAGGATCAGCAGAAGGTAGGAGCCCGATACTCCGGGCAGGATGAGAGCGCAGACCGCCAACGCTGCTGCGAACGACACAATGATCAGCGCAGGTTCGACATCCCCGCCACGCGGCAAGCTTGTGAGGGCAACGGCGACGCCGGCGGCGAGCAGGCCGACGATGACTTCGAGGAAGGTCCAGCGTCCGCCAACCATGCGGGCCGGAACGATGAGGGATGCCGCAATGAGGCCAGCCGAGACGGCGCGAGTGCCAGTGGGGTAAGCCTCGAGCAGGGGAGCGAGCACTGCCGCGCCAGCGACGATGGCGAGGAGCATCCCGATGCCGATAGGTAACACGACGTTCCAGCGCACCGAACGGAAGTGCGCACCAGCACGAGAGAAGCCGCGACCGCGAACGCCATCCGCAACAGCAAGAGCCACACCGCGAGCGAGATGCCCGGCGCCGTCGATGAGGGTGTCGTACACGCCGACCAGAAGGGCGATGGTGCCGCCGCTGACTCCGGGAACGATCTCAGCGAAGCCAATCAGTGAGCCTCGGAAGGCGTCGCCAACAGTGCGTATGACGGGGTGCAGACGGGCCATCGCGAACTCGTTTTCTTCTCGTAGTCATCACGCGCAAGTCGAGGCAGCGTGCTGCCCCAGCGCGGGGAGGTCGATTTAGTTTAGGTGGCGAAGGCTGAACGTGCAGCCGGGTATCGGCGGGCACCCGATAGCCCGTAGCCTTGACGGGTGACTAAGGGCAACGGCAACCGACTGCGGACATTTCAACAGCGAGTGAGCCGATCCCTCATCACTATGGCCGGGGGAGCGTTGCGCACCAACAATGCGCCCACTCAACTCCTCTCTTTGCCGGGCAACGAACAGCAGCTGTCGCAGCGTCATGCGCGCTCGGTAATCGATCTCTGTTTGCGCGCGGGCGAAGCGATGTTGGCGACCGGGGCATCCGCGGCCGACGTCGTTGCAACCGTGCTGCGCCTCAGCACTGCCTATGGCGTTAGCGGGATGCACGTCGACATCACCTTCACGTCGCTCACCGTTTCGGTGCACCGCGGAATGAACGAAGACCCCATGTCGATCATGCGCATCGTGAAGGTGCGCACCATCGACTACACGCGCCTGCAGAACGTGTACTGGCTCATCGACCAAATCACCGGCCCCGATGGCCCCGGCGATGTGGATGAAGCGCGCGAGCAGCTGAGCGCGATTCTGACCACGCCGCATCCGTACCGTCGCTGGGTCGTGACCGCCGGTAAGGCGATCCTCGCGGCAGGTGTCGTTGTGATTTTCGGTGCCAGTTTCGTGCTCGTGCTTGTGGCTGCAGCATCCGCCGCCATCTCAGACATAATGACGCGTCGTCTTGAGCGCTTGTCTGTCCCCGCCTTCTTCGCCCAGATGGCTGCTGCCGGCGTCATCAGCCTCATTGCGGTGTTCATGTTTTGGCTGCGGTCAATCGGCATCGATATCCCCGGATCGAACAGCCCGACCGTGATTGTAATCTCCGGAATCATCATGCTGCTGTCCGGTGTCGGCCTCACGTCTGCGGCCAGTGACGCGATCGGCGGCTACTACGTCACCGCCACTGCTCGCGGCATGGAGGTCATCATGATGACGCTCGGTCTCGCGGTCGGCATCTCGATCGTGCTGAGCATCTCGTTGCGCCTCGGAATTCCCGTGGCGATCGGTGACTCGCTGGGGGACAGCCGCAGTGTTGTCTCGGGGATGATCGGCTCGGCCATCATCGCCGTCGGCTTCGCCCTTGCTTCTTATGTGCGGATGCGGTTGCTCCCGATCATGGCGATGGGTGCCGCCCTCGTATACGCCGTCTACTGGTTCGTGCTGCCCTTGGCGTCGTCGCCCGGGCTTGCTCCTGCCATTGCCGGAACAGCGGCCGGCGTCGTGAGCTACCTCCTTTACCGCTGGCTGAAGGTGCCAGAAGGCGCCACCAACATGGTCGGCATTATCGCGCTGCTGCCCGGTCTCGCCCTGTACCGCGGTATCTACGCGCTCATGGATTCCGAGTTTGGGGTCAGCGAAGCGCTGCCCTCGATGGTGATGGCACTCGCCACCGGCCTCGGTTTGGCTGCAGGCACCACTATTGGCGGCTTCATTGCTCGTCGCACCTTCGGCTTCGACCGCGCGGCCATGCTCGCGCTGAAGCGGTCGCGCACGCCGCGCTAGCTGCGTGAGCCCGCCCGGTTGCAAATCTAGACGAATGCGAATGCGCGTCCCGGTGCTCCGCTGCCGCGCGCTACCTTGAGCGGCGCAAAGATGAAGTCCGCCCCGCGAGTGGGCAGTGCACCGAGGTTGCCCAGCGCTTCGATGAAGATGGCCCCGTTGCCGAGACCAGCAAGGTGTACGCCGCTGCCGTCATGGGCCGAACCCATGCTGGGGCTGTCCGTACCGACACAGCGCACACCCTTAGCGATCAGGTAAACGAGCGTTTCAGCGATGGGTGCAGGCCAGGCCGGCCCGGTCTTCAAGATCACGCCGTCATGCGCGTAGGCACGTCCGTCGATGCCAGCGCGGTAGTGCTTTTCGTCCCACCGCGAGCGGAACAGGATGATGTCTCCAGCAGCGATCTCGCCGTGCGCCTGCTCAAAATCGCGGATGTGGTCGGCAGTGATTGCTGGGCTTACGCCGGGTGCCATCTCGGCATCCAATAAGTACTCGATATCGATCACGACGGCAGGGCCCATTAATTGTTCAAGCGGAACATGTTCGGCCGTTATGTCGCCGACCTCCGAAGCGCCGTCAATGTCGGTGTGGGAACCCGGGAGGAAGTGCGCCGGCGCATCCATGTGGGTTCCCGTGTGCTCGTCTATGAGGAGCCACCGCGTCTGGTAGCTGCCGCAGTGGGCTTGGAGATGAGCCTCGGTGGTTCCGCCATCCTCAAAGAAGTTGAACGTCTTCTGCTGGTAGGGCATGTGGCCCGGCCAGGTGCAGGGGAGCTCCTCTGCCAAGAGAAGGGTGAGATCAACAATTGTGCCGTGGGGGAAAGCCATCGGGTATCCGTTCTCTTTGGGCCAACGCTTACGCGGCGGCCATGACCTCGGTGAAGGAAAGAATTCGTTCCTCGGTTGCTTCTTCTCGGCTCAGCTCAGTGACGATCGCACCCTTGCTCATCACAAGCACTCGGTCAGAGAGCGCCAGCACTTCAGGCATCTCGGACGATACCATCAGCACCGCCATGCCCTGAGCGACGAGATCGTCGACCACTCTGTAAAACTCAGCGCGAGCACCAACATCGATTCCGCGAGTCGGTTCATCCAGAATCAGCAGCTCGGGCTTGGAGAGTAACCACTTGGCCAACACGACCTTCTGTTGGTTTCCTCCGCTGAGCACGCCGGCGTCCAACCAGCTTCCGCCGATCTTAATGCGCAGGTCATCGACCTGCTGCGCAACATCGGCATCGAGCTTCTTGCGATTGAGCCAAAACTTGCCGTACTTCGCCAAGTAGGAGAGCACAACGTTGTCGTGGATAGTGAGTGCCGTGTGAAGGCCGAGCTGCTTGCGGTCTTCCGAGACCATGGCAGCGCCAGCGCGAACAGCAGCGAGCGGCGAGCGGATGACGCCTGTCGTGCCGCCCAACACCACCGTGCCGCTGACCGCCGGATCTGCCCCGAAAATAGCGCGGATCAGCTCGGTACGGCCGGAGCCCACGAGCCCCGCTACTCCCACGATTTCGCCGCGGCGCACCTGGAACGAGCACTCGGATGACGAGCCCTGAACAACAAGTTTGTCGACCGTGAGCACTGCATCACCGGGCGTCTGGATCGTGCGAGCCTCGTGCATCTCTTTGTCGAGAGCACGGCCCACCATTGCTGCCACGAGCTCGTCGGTGCTGGTGCTCGCCGGATCAAACTCTCCGCGGGCGATGCCGTCGCGAAGAACAAAGATGCGGTCAGCAACCGCGTAAACCTCATCGAGACGGTGGGTCACAATGATTACCGAGCGGCCATCGTCGCGGAGTCGGCGAATGAGCTGCAGCAACGAATCAGTCTCGCGACGCCCGAGGGCGGCGGAAGGCTCATCCAAGATAAACAGCTGAGCGTCGACCGATAGCGAACGGATGATCTCAACGATCTGCTGCTGAGCAACGCTGAGTTCAGATACGAGAGCTTCGGGATCAATGCCGAAGTCCATGTACGCGTCCGCAATAGCCTTCGAGGCCTGGTCAACCTGCGACTTGCGAGTTTTCCACCATCCCCAGCGGTAGCCCGTGGGGCGGGTGAGGAAAAGGTTCTCCGCCACAGTCATCTCAGGAATGAGATTGAACTCTTGAAGAACGATCGCGACACCGTGGTCGAGAGCGTCCTTGGTTGAGTGGAAGGAGACTGGCATGCCGTTCACGGAAACCGTGCCCTCATCCATCTCAGTCGCGCCAGCAAGAATCTTGCCGAGCGTTGATTTGCCGGCGCCATTCTCTCCGACCAGTGCGACGACCTCGCCCCGGCCGATGTCAAAGTTGACACCGGCCAGAGCGCGCGTGGCACCGTAGCTCTTCTGAATCCCCGAAGCTTCGAGGAGTGGAATGTTAACAGTCATGCCAGTTCTCGATGTCTACTCTTTGAAAACGGTGTCTTGTACCTGGTCTTCGATGGCGAGCACGTTCTCGGTCGTGACCAAGATCGTCTCGACGCTGATCTCTGCATCAACGTCTTCGCCGTCAAGGAAGCTGCACGCTGCCGTGAAAGCTTCTTGACCCATCAGCACGGGCTGCTGCATCGCTGCAGCGGCTACGTCACCCGCCTTGATGGATGCCAGCGTATCGGGGCTGCCGTCGAAGCCAACAACGATGGGGGTTTCTGCTCCATCGATTGCGGTCAGCGCGCCCTGAGTTGCTTCGTCGTGCTCGGTGAAGATGCCGAGAAGGTCAGGGTGTCCAGCCAGGAGGTCCTGAGTGAATCCGAGGCTTTCCGAACGGGTGTAATCAGCTGATTCCAACAGGGGCACGATGGTGTATCCCGCTGCTTCAACCGGCCCGGAGAACCCTTCGGTGCGGTCCTTGCCGTTTTGGCGAGTCTGCGAGATGCCAATGATGCCAACTTCGCCCTCGTCGAACCCTGCGGCCTGCAGGGCTGCGACGAGCTCTTCCCCGGCACCCTCTGCCGCTGCAACGTTGTCAGTCTTGATCAGCGAGACATAGTCGCCGCTATCGGTGCCAATATCAGCGATGATGACGGGAACGCCGGCAGCAGAAGCTGCATCCAGCACGGCCGGAGCCGAGGCAGTGTCAGTCGGCGACAAGATGATGGCGTCAACGCCAGCAGTAATCGCATCTTGAGCATTCTGAAGCTGCTTGCTCTGGCTGTTGTCTGAATCGTAGACCGTGACCTCAGCGTTAGCGTCTGCCGCAGCATCCTGGATGCCGACTGACAGCGAACGCCAGAAGGCCACGCTCGTCGCGGAGGTGATGTACGCGACGTTGGCGCCCTCACACCCCGCAACCGTGATCTCAGGGTTTGCACCACTTGAGTCGGCTCCATCGATAGAGCAGCCGGTCAGCACCAGCGCTGACGCTGCCATAGCCGCTGCGGCGATGATGGGTTTAGATACACGCATGATTCTCCTTTGATATGTGTGTTGCTGTGTTTGTGCGGGTGAAAAATTACCGCTTGCGAACGCGGACCAACCGGTCGAGGACGACCGCGAGGATGATCACAGTTCCCAGCGCGGTGCCCTGCCAGAAGGCGTTGACACCGATGATGTTGAGCCCGTTCTGAAGAACGCCGATGAGGAAGATCCCGATGAGTGTGCCAAGCACGCTGCCCTTGCCGCCCATGAGCGAAGCGCCACCGATGACGACGGCGGCGATCGTGGTCAGCTCGAAACCGCTACCCGTGTTGGGGTCGATGGTGCCGAGTCGAGACGACTCGATCGTCATCGCCAAAGCGCAGAGCAGACCCGTGACGGCGTAGGGGATCACCTGATAGAAGGAGACCCGGATGCCCGAAAGGCGAGCTGCCTCAGGGTTCGAGCCGATCGCATAAATGAATCGACCCGGCTTGCTGCGGGTGAGGAAAATGTGGGCGGCGATGTAGAGCACGACGAAAACGATCACGTAAAACTTGACGCCGGCAATGTTGCCTTTGCCAAAGAAGGCGAATGCGTCGGGCAAGTTGAAGATCGAGCGGCCGTCAGAGAGCACATACGCCAGCGACGCAGTGATCGACATCATCCCGAGCGTCACAATGAACGGCGCGAGTTTGACGTAGGCGACTAGGATTCCGTTGACGAGCCCCGCCAGCAGTCCGACGAGCAACATGACGCTGACGCCAACGAGAACGCCGGCACTCGGCATGACTAAGCCGCCCATCACAATGGAAACGGCAGCGATGCCACCGACCGACAAGTCAATGCCGCCCGTGAGGACGACCAGTGTCTGCCCGATCGCGATGATGCCCAACACCATGACCTGCGACAGGATGTTCTGCATATTTGACGATGACAAGAAGCGCGGCTCAATGATCGTCAACACAACAGCGAGCACGACAAGCGCACCCAACATAGCTGCCTCAATGCGATATGTGGCAACGAACTTGCTCCACCCCGAGCGCGGCGTACGCTGCTCGGCTACTGTCGCGGTCACGCTGAAAGTCCAGCGGTTCGGTTGATGCTGAGAGTCATCATTGTCTCCTGGGTCGTGGCAAAATCACTTCGGGATTCGCCGGTTCTCTAACGTCGAGGGTCGGGCGGGGTGGTTGTCAGATCAACGGTCTAGCTAGCCAGGGTTTCGGCAAGCAGCCCGCGGAGATGGCGTTGGTTCTCGCCGCACACGCTGATCGAATCGCCACCATAGTGCTCGCATGTAAGAATCCCGCTGTATCCCAACGAAACAGCGAGTTCGACTACCTCGCGGTAGTTGATAACGCCGTCACGCAGCGTGCTCGGGGCGGTTGCGTAGTAGGAGTGGTCGGCAGCCTCGTCGCGGGTGTAGTTCTTGAGGTGCCAGTAGTTGGCGTAGGGGAGAGTCTTGGCATAGGTCTCGCGCCAGTCTTCAACCTCGCGATGCAGTCGAACCAAGTTGCCGACATCAGGGTTGATGCCGACGAGGTCGGTTCCGACATCCTCAACGAAACGAACAGCGCTATCGGAAGAGCCGATGTAGGTATCTTCGTACATCTCAAGCGACGTGATCATTCCGAGGTCTTGAGCGTGACGAGCGAGCTCCCGAATGCGAGTGACTGCCGTATTCCAGACCTCGGTGTCGCCGACCGGGTCAATCGGGCCCTGTCCATTCCAGAACCAGAGAGCGTCACGCTGAGCCTTGTTGAACGGCTGGTGCAACCCTGTGGAATAGACGCTGATGCCCATCTCCGCTGCAGCGTCGATTGAGGCGTGTTGGTACGCCAGGTTCTCGGCTTCCTTTCCCGGCTCAATCACGCTGACTCGCTGGATGTGAACTGACGGAATCTTCATCCCGAGCTCTGCTGCGATGGAAACCAGCTCGGCCCGTTCGCCGCTGCTCAACAAAGCAGGCTTCAGCCACGCGTCAGACAGCTCCACATTCGTGAAACCCTGGTTCGCAATCTTGGCGAGCTGCTTTTTCCAGAATTCTGGACCCGCAACTTGGGCAGGCGTTCCATTGCGCGTGGTGGTATCCAGCCCCAGCATGCAGCTGGTGATGGGCCAATTTTCGGCGGTATAAGCGGACACGTCATTGTCCTTACGTTTATGGCGCGACCGTAGCCGGGCGAAAGTGCAGAAGGGAAAAGAGAACGGATAACTCAGCGATTGCTGAAGTGAGCCCGATCGTTAGTGAAGGTAAAGTCCGCCGTCGACGTTGAGAGTCTGGCCTGTGATGTAGCCGGTCTCTTCGCCAATGAGGAAGTGGATGGCTGCGGCGATATCCCGCGGCGTACCAATTCGGCTCGTGAGCAGATCTTGTGTCAGCTCATCTTTGCGAGCATCCGAAAGTGTGCCGCCCATGATGTCCGTGTCGATCGGACCAGGAGAAATTGCGTTGACGGTGATGTTGAACTCACCGAGCTCGCGGGCAACCGAACGAGTCAGGCCGATCACGCCAGCCTTCGACGCCGAGTACGGAGTCTTGCTGAACGTGCCGCCACCGCGTTGGGCGGAAACGGAAGAAATATTGACGATGCGACCGATGCGGTTGGCAACCAAAATGCGAGCGACGCGCTGCGAGACATTGTGAACGCCATCGAGGTTGATCGACATCACGCGCGACCACTCAGAAGGAGTGACCTCGAGGTACGGCACGGGGGAGCTGACACCCGCGATGTTGGCCAAAGCAACGATCTGGGGAAGGCCGGCTTCGAAGGAGGTGATGGCGGCATCCACTGACTCAGGGTCGGTGACGTTCGCGCCATAGCCGAGGGCCTTGACGCCGTAAGTGGTTGCGAGCTCTTCGGCTACTGCAACGGAGCTGTCGTGGTCGACATCGATCACTCCGATGTTCCAGCCGCGCTCTGCCAGATAGGACGCCGTGTAGCGACCGATTCCGCGGGGAGACACTGCTCCGGTGACGATTACGGTGCGTTCGGTGGGGAAATCCATATTGCCAACTCCTTTGTTGATTCTCGGGCTTATTCACCCGATGCATCTAATCGTAGATCATATAGCATCTTTCGAATCGGACGCAAGATGAACCGTCAGCAGCATCGCCGAAACCGGAGCGATTGCCCAGATCTAGGCGTCTGCGGCCCCGCAAAGCGGCACCCAGGCGAGACACCTATACAGTGCTCGGCGAAGGCGGAAGGGTCGAGCTGGGGCGGGCTGGTTGCAAGCCACCGGATGCGCGCGAAAGCGCTCCGAAACCTTTGGAGAGAGTTGTGTTACTTACCGGACGGAATCATCGCGAGCGCGATCGCGCACCTTGAGAATGTGGCTACGCATAGCAGCCTCGACTGCTTCGGGCCCCTGAGAGAAAGCGTCAAGAATGGCACGATGCTCCGCAGTTGCTTCTTCTGCATCGCTCACGCCTGTGGCGACGGTTTGTCGCATCCGATGGACGCGAGTCGAGATTGCTTCCGACATGTCGATCAAGAAGGGATTGTGAGTGTGTTCGAAGATCAGGTGGTGAAAATTCCAGTCCGCAGCGAAGTACTCACGAAGGAGTTCGAGCGGAATATCCCCGGCCTCCGAGGCGTCATGAACTGCCGCCGTGAGTTTGAGATGTTCGGCTAGTGCTTCTTCGAGCGCTGGAAGGATGCTTTCCGGATTCCGCGCAGCGATTGCAGCAGATCCCGATTCCAGCACAAGCCGAGCATCGAATAGCGACTCGAGCTGGTCTGCTGCGAGGGGTTCGGCAACCGTGTATCCCTTGTTGGCTACACGGGAAACGAGGCCGGTGCGCTCGAGCTGGACAAGGGCTTCGCGCACCGGGGTGGGGGAGACGCCGAGGTCACGAGCTATCGTGTCGATCGAGAGGCGAGACCCTGGCTCAACGCCCGGCCCGAGAAGCACGTCCAGCACGCGGTCGTAGACGTGGTCGCGCAGTCCGCGGCGCTCAATGGAGGGCGACGAGTTCGATGTGAACAGCGAATCAGTCGTCATTGGAGCCTTCCCTAGTGACCGGCCACGGCGGGACGGTCGGATGTGCGATCGGAAGTGATTCTACCTATTTCATCGAGGATCGAGCGGATAGCTGTCGGATCGTGTGCAAACCTACCTAGAAAAAGGCCGTCCACTGTGCCGGCGAGTTCAGTGAAAAGGCCCGGGCCAGCACTTCCTCCGTAGATCACGCTGGATTCGGGGTGCAGCTTAAGGAGGCGGGCGTACGCTCGGAGACGGGTGCAGACCTCCTGAATGTGCTGAGCGGAGGCGGGCTCGGGGGCGCCAATCGCCCAATGCGGCTCGTATGCGACCGTAATCGCGCCCTGATAACCGTGGGCGTCAGCATCCCGGAGCGCATCATCGAGTTGGCGGATGCACTCCACCGCAGCCTCAGCGGCCGATGACTTGTGAGACTCTCCGATGCACAGCACGGGGCGCAGCTTGTTGCGCAGGGCTGCAGCAGTTTTGGCGCGAACTACTGCATCCGTTTCGCCAAAGAGCTCCCGACGTTCCGCGTGGCCGACCTCGACGACGGTGCACCCGATTTCGGTAAGAACGCTGCCGCTGACCTCGCCGGTTAACGCGCCGACATCCTCGGTGCTCAGGTTTTGGGCTCCGACTCGGGCGAGGCCTTTTAGGATTTGTTGTGCGGCGGGTATAGAGGGGAACGAAGGGATGACGAACAGCTCGACAGCACCCGACAGCACAACCTCGTGAGTGCGGGCGATCTCTGCGACGGCGGTGCACCAGTCAACAGCACGTTCGTGGCTGAAATACATCTTCAAGCTAACGCCAACCTGCACGGGCGTGATGCTGCCGGGGTTGTTCACCGCTACGCGTTCTCGTAGGCGGAGATCTCTTGCACCTTCTCATTCGACGCACTCGTGGCGTCGAACTCGTAGGTCAGCCACTCGCGCACATTGCGGCGTGCAAGCTCGATGCCAACAACGCGCTGGCCCATGCACAAGATCTGAGCGTCATTGGAAAGGATGCTTCGTTCTACCGAGAAAGAATCGTGTGCGGTGACCGCACGAATGCCGGCAACTTTGTTGGCGGCGATTGCGACTCCCAAACCGGTGCCACAGATCAAGACAGCGCGGTCAGCGTCGCCTGCTGCCACTGTCTCGGCTGCAGAAAGTGCTACGCCGGGGTAGTTTTTCGCAGCATCGGCCGACACCCCAACGTCAATAACTGAAGTAACAAGTGAATTGTTCTCCAGATCGCGTTTGATGATCTCTTTATAGTCGAATCCGGCCTCGTCTGAGCCGATGACAACGCGCCATGTCGTGGACATAGTGTTCTCTACTTTCTCTGTAATGGATGATGAACTCGGTGGAAGATTTAGGCGTCAGCGAGTTGGGCGCCGAGCATTGTCACGATCAGTGACAGCGACACCGCGCCGGGATCTGGCGTTCCCAGCGACTTCTCGCCGTGGGAGCGCGCCCGCCCGAGCCCGGGCATCATGTCGCTTGTGCGTTCGGTAGCGTGAGTCGCTAGTCGTGCGGCCTCGGCCCACGCCGCGGCCAGGCTGTCGCCGGCCGCCACCCGCTCGTGAAGTGAGGTGGCGAAAGGAACCAAGGCGTCTACTAGCGTCTTGTCGCCCACCGCTGCTCCGCCATACGCCATGACGGCGTCGCTGGCGGCGCTGACTCCGGCGCTGACCGAGCCGGCTGTGATCTCGGCGGTGTCGCCGAGGTGCTCGCCGATACTCTTCAGGATCACTCCCCACAGTGCGCCCGAGGTGCCACCGGCGCGATCTGACCATTCATCGGCAGCGCGGTTGAGCAAGGTCTGTGCGCCTGCCCCACGCTCTGCAGCTTTCGCGGCGGCGGCGGCGGCAGCGTTCACTCCACGTTGCATGCCGATACCGTGATCGCCGTCACCGGCGACGGAATCCAGGCGTCCAAGTTCATCGGCATTCTCGGCGACCAAGTTGCTCATGGCCGAAAGCATGGTGGTGATCCTGGCCGCTGCCGTCTGTGATGCGACGCTGGCCTCCGCAATCGCGTCGTCAGCGACCGCCGCGTTCTCGTCTTCGGCGGCAATGAGCGAACCCGAGTGCGCTGAACCTGTTCGGAAAGCTGGTGTGTTTGCCGGCGCGTTCCAGAGTTCTTCGAGTTCGTCGTTGAGCCAGAACAGGGTCAGAGAGACCCCCGCCATGTCGAAGCTCGTGCAAAACTCGCCCACCTGAGGGTCAACGATGGTGATGCCAGCGGTCTCGAGCAACTCGGCAATGCGGGAGAACAGCACGAAGAGCTCTTCGTTCTTAACAGAGCCCAACCCGTTAAGTACCGGAACCACACGAGCGCCCTGAGGCGTTACGCCGTCAGGAATCTCTGCTTCGGCCAGAAGTCGTTCGACGAAGAGTTCAGACAGTTCGTTTGCGGTGGGTACATCAGTCTCTTCGAGGCCCGGTTCGCCGTGGATGCCTAAGCCGATAGCCATACGGCCCTCTGGCACCGAGAACAGTGGCTCCGATGCACCTGGGAGCGTGCATCCGGAGAATGCGACGCCCATGGTGCGGGTTCGTTCGTTGGCTAGGAGCGCAACGCGCTCGACGTTGTCGAGGTCGTGACCGGCTGCCGCTGCGGCGCCCGCGACTTTGAAGACCGTAAGGTCGCCAGCGATACCGCGCCGCTTTTCTTTGTGGGTGGGCGGAGCGCTGAAGATGTCATCGGTCACGACAACGGAGCGGCACTCGATACCGGCGGCTCGTGCTGCATTCTGAGCGGTAGAGAAGTGCATGACGTCTCCGGCATAGTTGCCGTAGCTCAGAAGCACACCGCGCCCCTGGTGCGTCGCTTGGATTACTGATTCCACTTGGCGGGCGGAGGGGGAGGCGAAGAGGTTGCCCATGGCCGCGCCGTGCGCCAGTCCCGGTCCGACGAGTCCGGCGAAGGCGGGATAGTGGCCTGAGCCGCCGCCGATGACGACTGCCACTTCCGGGCTTTCGGAGCGGGTGGAGCGAGCCACACCACCCGAAGTTTTGCGGACCCACTTGGTGTTGGCGCGGATGAATCCGTCGACCATTTCGTTGGCAAAGTCCGCTGGTTCGTTCCACAAACGGGTCATTGTTCTCGCTCCTCATCGTTGAGCTGCAGTTCTACGCAATCGCGCATTCAAAGATACTATAGGAAATAGGAAGTGATGCGATGCGTCCCCGTTTCGTGCGCCGATGTTGATATGAAACCGTTCGGTAGTAAATCTCAGAATGTCGTGTTACCGTTCGGTACAGAACGCGAGTTCGCTTCCGGGTCGCCACCGCGATCCGTCCCCACATCAGGAAGGATCCCCACAATGGATCTCACAAATCGTCGCGGAATCATCACCGGAGCTGGCCAAGGAATCGGCCAAGCCCTTGCCCTCGAATTTGCCGCGAAGGGAGCACACTTGCTGCTCGTCGGGCGCACGGAAGCCACCCTGCAGAAGACTGCTGACCTCGTGAAAGAGGCGGGTGGAACATCCGACATTCTGGTTCAAGACCTCGGCCAAGCGGATGGCGCGCAGAACGTGGCTGACGCTGTGAAGTCGTGGGACACCATTGACCTTCTCGTGAACAACGCCGGCAACGTGCGTGCCGGACGGCTCGAAGAGTCCACCGCAGCTGAAGCCACCGCGATGATCGACCTCAACCTCACCGCACCCGTGCTGCTCACGCAGGCATTGTTGCCTCAGCTGCGCACCAGTGGGGCAGCCAACGGCAGCCTCATCCTGAACATCTCGAGCGAGATCGCCCTCGTTGCGATGCCGTTCTACGCGGTCTACGCCGCCACCAAGTCCGGCCTTGCTGCGTTCGGTGAAGCGATGCGTCGCGAACTGCACGGCACCGGCGTGCACGTGGCCACCGTTTACCCGGGCGCTACTGACACGGAGATGATGAGCAGTCAGAACGCCGACTGGACTCGCCGCCCCGTTTCTGACGTCGTCGCTCAGGTCATGACCGGACTTGCCTCAGACGAGCACGAGATCAACGCATCGGCACCCGATGGCCGTGGGATGCAGGAGCTCAACGCGTCCAACCCACTCGCCGTCGACGCCGCAATGGCGCCTGGTCTGGCCGACATGGAAGCCGCAGTAAAGGACCACAACAGCATCTAGCTGTCGAACGGAATATCTGAGGCCCCATTCGACTTGTTCTCTGAGTACCAAGTCGAGTGGGGCTTTTGTCGTCACAGTGGCACGTGGGGCCAGTAACCTCCCGTCACACAACGCCGACAGGCCCGAACTCGCAATAACCTCGAAAGGTGAACGCTGTGGAAACCCTGACTGTGCTTCTCGGCCTCGTGGCACTCGCCACCGTGCTGGGCCTGGTCTGGCGTGCCCGAACTGGCCGCATCAAGCACACTCGAACTGACGACTCGACCGCCGCATCCGAAGAGAATCGCATCTCGATTCCGGGTGCCGCCCCGTTCGGCAGCCGCGTCACTCTGCTCCAGTTCTCCACCGAAGCCTGCGCAATCTGCCCCACGGTCCGCACCCAGTTGAGCGCCCTCGCCGACGAGTTCCATGACGGAACCGGCTCAGTCGTTCACGTCGACGTGGATGTCACCTCGCGCCCCGAGATCGCCAACCAGTTCAACCTGTTGCAGTCTCCGACCACGTTCATCCTCGATGGCAACGGTGTGCTGCAGGCCCGCATCGGCGGCGCCCCCAAGATCAACGACCTCCGTGCCGAACTGGGGCGGATGCTCGCCCCCGCGTTGGTCTAACGACCAGTTTTCGAACCCGTCCACCCCGAGACAGCGCCCGCACCCCGCACCCGCACCCAGCGCATCACAGATAGCGACTTCCATGACTACGAATGACACCCACGCCGCCGGAGCGGCTCAGCTCTCTGGTTCCAAAGCAGCTCTCGCCGCCAAGCCCGGCCAAGCCGGAATCGACCCGCGCGGTCCCCGCTTCGGCGCTGGCATTACCGCCGTGCTCTTGCTCACCGTGATCGGTCTCGGATTGGATGCCGCAGCAGCGCTCCCGGCCACACTCGCCGAGCGCGCCAGCCAGCCGTCGTTCATTCTCTTTGCCGTCATCGCTGCGCTCTTCGCGTGGGGTGCCTTCGCCGGCATCCAGCGTCACCCCTACGGTCTCTTCTTCAAGGCAGTGGTTCGTCCGCGCTTGAGCGCACCCAGCCACCTCGAAGACCCGCGCCCACCCACGTTTTCGCAGGGCGTCGGCTTTGTCATCACCGTGCTCGGCGTCGTTCTGCACCTCGCCGCCGTGCCCTACGCCCTCGTGATCTTCGCTGGCCTGGCGTTCATCGCCGCGTTCCTGAACTCGGTCTTCGACTACTGCCTCGGATGCCAGCTCTACGTGCTGCTCGTGCGCGCCGGTCTGATCGGTCGCGCTCGCTCCGCAGCGTAATTAGGGGAGCGTGAGCATCCGCCCTGCTCGCCCTCCTTCCCAGTGAGTATGCCGTGACCTGAGCCGCAACTCTTCCTCCGACTGCGGTGCGCGATTATCGTGACATTACAGTGGGCGGCTACCGAACACGATGGTTGCCCGATTCCTCAACGCGAGCGAAAAGGAAGAAACCATGTCTGATCTCAATACCCCCTCCGCCTCGAGCAGCGCTTCTGGCCCCGACGCCCACAACATCCAAGACTGGACAGATCTTGGTAAAGAAATGTGGTCGTATCTCACCGGTCGAAGTGCCGTAATCGACTACAACTTCATCGACATGACGGTCGAAGTTCCTCGCGATGTTGGTCAGGATGCGCCGCGCGCGACCTGGAAATTCAACGGCACCCTTCGGGTGACCACCAGCGAGGGATCCGGCTCCGAACCGACCGCCCCGTAACGATGAGTACCTCAACGAGGTTCGACATCGATCTGTCCTTCTCCCTCATCGAACCAATCTTTGACGATGCGGATGACGCGTCCTCAGACAGCGGAGAGTCTGGAGCAGCACCGCTCGAGACAGAGAAGATGACCGGAACGATCAGTGCCAGCGGCACGGACATTGAAGTCTTTTCCAGCAAGCCGGAACTGTTTCTGCAGGCACGCACGGTCAAGCTCAAAGACGTGCGCATCGCGGCCAAGGCCTTAGCCGAGCGCGGGCTCACCGTGGCGCTCACCGGGCCCCTCGGGCTCATCGCTCGTGTCGGGGCAATCAAACCCTCCGTTGCGCAACGAGTGCTCACTGGTTCACCGCATATCTCCCTCGGCAGCCGCGCTGCGATTGCTCCGCTTTTGCGGCGCCGAGATTCGGCCGGGGCCACGGCATCCGAAATGCAGTTTCCACCCGGCACGTTACTGCCGCTCGCACCGACGTTCGACCGCTTCGTGCGCCGACAGATCACCACGACTCACTACGCGCCGGGTGCGGGCCGCCCTCGACTCTTCTTTGTCGTCGGCTCGGAAAACTGGAATGGCCAGATGCCGCGGGAGTTCGAACTGCGATCAGAAGTGACCACCATTGGGTCATCTTCTGCTGCTGACCTGCAGCTGCCGGGGCTTGAACCCATCCACGCCGAGATTCGTCACGACGATGACGACGAGTACGTCCTTCACGCTATCGGAGCGGTGGGTGGCGGATCGCGTCCGCTCAGGGGGCAAGATCCCGGTGCGCGCACGCTCAGAACGGGCGCGCGAATGGAAATGGGAGAGTGGCGTCTCGGATTCTTCCGCGAAGAGTACGCCGACCACGGTCGTCCGTTTGGCGGTCGTATCGGAGGCGAGATGGGGCATCAGAAGCCGCAACCTGGGCGTCATCGCGCCGAAGCGGAACCAGTGGTGCTGCCGGAAGGGCCGGAAGTTCCCGAGACGCGATAGCGCGTCCGATGCGGCACTAAACGACGCGACGAACTGCGCGGGCTACTCAGCGATGAGCAGCCCGCGCAATGTTGAACGCGTCGCAATTGAAACACCGAGGTCGTCAAAGATCTCGTGAGTGCGAGCAGCGGTGTCGTGAACGATAGGGAGTTTGTCGGTCATCCAGTCATCGACCTCGGCGCTCGAGCGAATCTCTTGTGGCTCAGTGCCCGGTGCAAGCGACTCGATGCTCGCCATGGCGTGAACGGATGCCGCATAGTCAGCGGCGACAGCATCCGGTTCAACCCCAGCGTTGCCCAGGAGCAGAGCGCTGATCATGCCGGTGCGGTCACGGCCCGCGCTGCAATGCACGAGGGTTCCCGGTGTCGAGCTGGCAATCGCATCGAGAGCACCGCGCACGAGCTGGGGCTGCAGTCGCCAATTGTGAGCCCAGTATTCGGGGGAGTCGAGAATGGGCGCACAGGTCTCCCAAAACTCGGGATCGCTCTGATCCTCCGTGGGGGCGTTGATGATCGCGATGCCGTTGAAAACATGGTCGGCAATCGCGTGGTCGCCCTCACCGGGCCCAACTTCGTGAGCGCAGCGGAGGTCGACGATGGATGCCAGGCCCCACCCGCGAGCATGTTCCCACCCGGTTTCGGTCAAGCGCTCTCGGCGCGGCCCACGAGCGATCCGACCGAAGTGGGTCTTGCCGGTGCTGGAGAGTGCGGTGGGGAAGCCGCCCAAGTCGCGCGCGTTGAGGTAGCCATCCCACTCTAATGCTGTCATTTCCTCAGCATATGGAGGTGTCGCGCGAAGAGCGATAGTTCAGCCAGCAGTCACGGCGAACTCAGATGAAGAGGCGGTTCCGTTGTCGGCGTCGCCCAACCGCAGAGCGCGGCGCGGCGCAAGCCACGTAGGCTCAACCCATGGCTATCTCCCGCTTCGAAGAGCTCGACTTTCAAGAGACCCCGATGGGGGAGCTCAACCTGCGGCGCCGACGAGAGCCCACGCTCGGCGTGGACGTGTACGAGGTGAAGCTTGGCGAGGAGTACCTCATGTCGAGCCTCTTTACCGTTGCCGAAATCGCTCTCTCTGATCTCGGGCTAGCGGCAGCCAGCGGCGACAACTTGCGCGTCGTCAACGGCGGGCTCGGTCTCGGGTACACGGCGGTTGCCGCGCTTGCCGATTCGCGCGTCGGGTCACTCGAAGTGATCGATGCCCTGCCCGCCGTGATCGATTGGCACAATCGCGGCCTGCTTCCGGTATCCGCAGAACTTACCGGCGATAGCCGCACCACCCTCACGCACGCCGACTTCTTTGCCGTGATGCGTGCGGAGCCGACTGAGCCGTACGACGTGATTCTGCTGGATGTCGACCACTCACCTCGCCACCAGCTCGACCCCAGCCACGCTGACCTCTACACCGTCGACGGTCTTCGCCGCGTGCGCGCTCATCTCAGCGACGGCGGAGTCTTTGCACTGTGGTCGGATGACCCGAGTGACGATGAATTCATGGAGCGCCTGGGGCAGGTTTTCGAGAACCCCATCGCGCACGCGGTCGATTTCGACAATGCGTTGACCGGTGGGGTCTCATCCAACACCGTGTATGTCGGGACGAAACGCGCCTAGTTAGGGCTCGGTCGTAGGGGCAAGTTCTTCAACCCACTCGGCGATCGGGTCTTCGTTCGCATGAAGTGCTGCGTGCTCACTCGCTGAGAGCGGAGGGAACGGCGGCGCGATCACCTCCGAATCCCCGTCACACGGTGGGTCAGCAGCCACACCCAGAAGTTGTGGGGTGTTCGTAGAGCGAGCGTTAGCTTTTTTGCACATTCGGGATCCTCGGTTCGTGCGTGGATAACAGAGAGGTGCGCGCAACCAGGGGGTTGCGCGCACCTCGTTCAGTTCATCGTTCTCTGGGGGGAGGGCTGATGAACCGCTTCAGCTAGCTCTGCAGACTGTTGGTGTTAGACCCGACCACCGGTGAGCTTGCGAGCGAGGAAGACGATGACGGCGATGACAGCCAGCACAATTCCAACCCAAAGGAGGAAGTTGAGCGACTGCACGAGTCCGCCGGTGAGGAGCAGTGCGACGGCGATAATTGCCACGACGATAAGAAGAGTGTTCATGATGTACCTTTCGGGAAAAGCTAGAGGGGGAGTGTGAGACGTGCGGAAGGGCTATTCCGAAACGGCGTCTTTAACGTTTTCGCCGGCCTTCTTCAGGTCAGCCTTGGCCTGATCGGCACGGCCTTCGGCTTCGAGCTCTTCGTTGTCGGTGACCTTTCCGGTGGCCTCTTTTGCCTTGCCAGCGAGATCCTCGGCAGCGTTCTCAAACTTGTCTGATGCGCTCATAAGAGTTCCTAATCATGTGGGGGAGTGGGGGTTGGCGTGGCGTGCCTGCCAGCGCTGGCGTAGAGCGGCGGGCACGCCACAAGCTGAGAATATTCTGGGCGGTACCTGCACGACTTCACCCTTAGGGGTGAACTTTCCCCACGCTCAGGCGGCGAGACCTATCGTTGAGACATGACTGTTCTGAACGTTGCTCTCGTCAACGACTACGAGGTGGTGGCGCGTGGCGTCGTCGGCATGCTGCGTTCCTATACCAACCGCATCCGGGTGGTCGAACTCGACCTCAACAAGCAGGTCGACGAGCGCGTCGCGATCGCGCTCTATGACACCTTTGCGGGCACGCAAGGCGACCGTGCTGTGGTGCGCCAGCTCGCGACGAATCCTGCCGTTAGTGCTGTAGTTGTGTATTCGTGGAACCTCGATCCCGTGCATATCGCAGCGGTTCTCGCTAATGGCGCTGCGGGTTATATTTCTAAAGGCCTGCCCGCAGCGAAGCTCGTTACCGCTCTCGAAGAGATCAATGCGGGCGGAGAGCGAGTACACATTGGCGGGCCAACCATTCCCAGTGTCATGGCCGGCGACTGGCCTGGGCGCGAAGAGGGCCTCACCGAACGCGAAGCAGAAGTGCTCGCGCTGATCACGCAGGGCCTCTCCAACATCGAAATTGCTGAACGCACTCACCTGTCGATCAACTCGATCAAGACCTACATTCGTAGCTGCTATCGCACGATCGGTGCCACGAGTCGCACCAACGCGGTGCTGTGGGGGATCGAGCACGGCTTTCGCCCCGATCGTGTGCGCATCGAGCATCCGGAACCCACCCCCGGAACAGCGGACGTTGCGGTGAACGTGTGAAACGCCTCAGGCTCGATGACGACCGACTGCTGCCGGTGAAAGCAAAGCTGCAACCCGTGACTAAGACGGCCGGACGGATGCGGTCAGACATCACCCGCACGCGCATGCTGCAGGCCGCGAAAACGGGCGTTGCGGTCGCCATCGCTTGGACCATTGCGCCCTACCTGCCTGGCGTGGCCGACAACTATCCCTATTACGCTCCCCTCGGTGCCATTGTTGCGATGTATCCGACGCTTATGGGATCGATGAAGAACGCTGCCCAGACGCTCGGCAGCCTCACCGTCGCAATCCTGCTGGCCGGGGCTGTCATTATTTTCAGCTCGCCGAGCGTTCTCACGATGTCCCTCGCAGTCGGTGCCGGCGCACTGATCGCCGCCACCGGCTGGTTCGGAGCGAACCGCGAATACATCCCCGTCACCGTGCTCTTCGTGCTCATCATTGGTGGGCCGGATGCCGACGACTATTCGCTGGGATATCTCGAGCAAGCGACACTCGGAATCGTTGTCGGCTTGCTCGTGAACTTCCTCATCTTCCCCGCGCTCACCCACAACGCTGTCGATCAGCAGCTCTCAAACTTTCGCGCGGTTCTCTCTGACCACCTCTCGGAGATTGCCGAGGCCCTTGCCGAGAGTTGGCCGCCCGAACGGGACGGTTGGGCATCCGGCAAGGACTCGCTTGTCGCAGTTTCCGGAGAGGTGCGGGCGGCTGTGCTGCTGGCGGACGAGAGCCGCAAAGCGAACCCGCGTGCGCGCCGATACCGGCGTGACCTCAAAGCGGACTACGAAGACCTCGCCGCTCTCGAAAACGTCACCTTCCATGTGCGGGACATCACGGATGTACTCACCGGCGCCGTGTGGGGAACTCCGATCAAAGTTCAGCTGCGCCCCGAACTGCGCCCGGCGTTGAGTACTGCGCTTGCTGCGGTGGCAGACGCCCTGCGCGATTGGGACTCGCTCGAAAATCGTGAAGAAGCGCACGCCCTAGCCACCGACGCTCTTGCTGCGCTAACCGCCGAATTGGACGCCCGCAAGGCCGACGCGAACGCGACGAGCATGGGTGCCTCGGCCGCGATTTCAATGGACATCGCCAGGATTCTCGCGGCCCTCAACGCGCGCCTTGAGCAGGCTGAAGAGGCGGCGGAGGAGGCGGAGGCAGCGGAGGTTGAGCAGGCCGACGACTAGCTCAGGGGCGCATTTGCTTCCTGTGGAACCCGCACGGTGAGGCCGCCAGCCTTGATTTTGGTTGTGAATGCGATTGCTTTGCCGAACTCATCGCCGTCGAGCTCGATCTCTTCTGGCTTGTCGAGGCGAACTGTCAATTGTTGTGCCTTGACATAGCTGAGCGCCCGAACGTCTTTGGTCGTCAAGTGATGGCCGCCCTTGATGCGACGAAGTACCCCGTTCTCCCACAGCACTTTCACGAGAATTTGCACCCAGCCGATGAGGCCCTGTGGCCGCATGACCGCAACATCAAGGAATCCGTCGTCGGGAGCGGCATCGGGCAGCAGCAGCACATTGGCAGTCAACGATCCGCAATTGCCGACAATGACGGTGTGGGCTCGAGCCGATCGTGAACGCCGGGAGTCGAGACGATACTTCAAACGCAACTCGCTGTCGTCTGCGACGGCTTTTACAGTTGCGCTCACGTACGCCAACCAACCAATTTTCGCTTTGAGATCGTCGTCGGTGTTGGCGAGCATCTTGGCGTCGAGGCCGAGCCCAGCCATCACCACAAAGGCATGCCGAGAGAGCTTCTCGTTCTCGTCACGGATGTCAATGAGGCCGATGTCGACCGACCGATCGACTCCGGTGAATGCGGTTCGCACCGCACCTTCCACATCGTCGAGCGGAAGCCCCAAGTTGCGGGCGAACAGGTTTCCTGTGCCTGAGGGCATCAACGCGAGAGCGGCGTCACTGTCGTGCAGAGCTTCGGCGACGGCTCGCACTGTGCCATCACCGCCTGCGACGATCACGACGTCGGCGCCAGCATCCAGAGCCTCTTTCGTGGCACCGACACCAGGGTCTTCCTTGCTGGTGGCGTGGAAGGTTGTCGGCTGTGAACCGGTCTCGCTCTCGAGAGCTGCCACGGCTGCCTTGATCGCGTCGAGATCGACCTTGATGGGGTTGTAGACAACGGCCACAGCTCGCGGCGACGAGCTATCGCTGGTGGACTTCTCGGTCATCGGTCTCCCTCAAGTAAGCCATGCAGTTCGCATTTTTGGCGGCGTCGCTTCGCGACGGTCGAACAGCGGAATGCTGTCGTTGTGGCGGCCGGAGCCGACAGTGAGATGACTCTAGTCGTTCCCAAGCGATGGAGTTCTGAGAAGGTATGCAACCCGCCGATCAAAGTTTTAGCATTACGCCATGGTGAACTCACATCCCGAAGTTGCAGCGGTCGAAAGTGCCCACCGCGTTCGGCGTCATTGGCCGCTCGTGAGTGGCTGTGTCGCACTCGGTTTGGCTGTCGCTCTGGGAGCACTCATCGTTCTTCGAGAAAATGGCAACCCACTCGGCATCGATTCGTGGTGGATGACGCTGCTCACCGAGAACTCCAACCCGGTTCTGCAATCAGTGTCGCTCGCAATGAATTTTCTGGGAGCGGGCATAGTTGCGAGTTTCGTTGTCCCCGGTGCAATCATCATTTTGCTGCTGCTGAGAAGACGGCCGTGGGGCGCCCTCTATTTCACACTCGCGACGGTGCTCACCGGCGGGGCCGTGCAATTGCTCAAACACCTCTTCGCGCGGACGCGCCCCGACACTATCTTGGTCACCGTTGATTTCGGATCGTTCCCCTCAGGTCACGTCGGGAATGCCGCGGTGATGGCGTTTAGCTTGGCAATTCTGTTTCCCCGCGTGTGGGTGTGGGTTGCGGGAACGCTTTACACGATCATCATGATGCTCAGCCGCACTTACCTCGGTGCGCACTGGCTCACGGACACCGTTGGTGCACTCTTACTCGGAGTCGGGATAGCTGTCGTGGTCGCGGCTCCGTTGGCGGCAAAAATCGACGGCGAACGCCGGATCCGCAGCAGTCAGGTCTGATCTACAAGCGTGCGAAACGAGCACGAACAAAGCAGTAGACGCCATACCCCATAAGACCGATGGCGATCACGATCAGCAGTGCGACGCCGAACGGCAACCCGATGAGGCTCGTCAACGCGCCATCCAGGCCGGACGATTTGCTGGGGTCGTGGGTGATGGCTGCCGCCACCACGAGCACTCCCGCTATGCCGATAGCGATGCCCTTGGCCACGTACCCCGAGATGCCCAGCCCTAAGACTGTTTTTCGCAGTGGCTCGCGCGGCAGCGAGATGACTTCCGTGAATTTCTTTGTGACGCCTTTGTAGATGAAGTACGCGCCAACACCGACAACAGCCACGCCTGCAATGCCAAGCACGACCAAGCCGACAGGATTCTCCATCAACTTCGCGCTGAGGCTGCTCGTGCTGCTCGACGAATCGCTAGAGCCGCCCAGCGCGAACGGAATCGCGCTTGAGCCCAACGCTAAATAGGTGAGCCCCTTTGCTGCCTCCGCGGCGCGTCGAGCCCACCGACGTTTCGAATCGCCGCCCTTCATCAGGAACGCTGAAATGAGTAGCCAGAGACCGAGCGCAAACATCCCAATGACGACGGACCACAAGAGAAATACGCCGCCCGGCGTCGACGCAAGCTGGCGGAATGCTCCCGACTGATCCGCGTCAGTGCCGCCGCCATCTATAGCGATGCCGATCGCTAAGGAGCCAATCAGAATGTGAACGAGACCGTTCACAGCAAACCCCAGACGAGCCAGAATGCGAAGTGCCGTGCTGTTCTGGGCGCTGCGGGCTGCGCTCGATGCGGAAGCATGATTCATGACGGACAGTGTATGCGAGTCATCTCTCGGGTTACCATCTCCTATGCCCACGACAAACTCGAAAGCCGGAGCATGAACGATCGCACTTCAGCCGTAGGTCATTCTCGGCGAGAGCGCTTGCACGCGCGCTTATTCACGGAAAAACGTGTCCTCACCGTTGACGCTAAGAAGCGGTTATTAGTCCTCGCTGCCGTCATGGTCGCGACAGGGGCCCTAGCGCTCGGTTTTCTGTGGTGGGCAGTACTGCAGCCCTCGGTTCTCGAGCCTATGGATACCGCGGTTCAAGCGTGGCTCAAGTCACAGCAGACCGAAAGCCTCACTGTGCTCATGGTGGTCTTCACCGAAGTTTTTGGGCCGATCGCGCTCCCCATAATCGTGCTCGTGGTCACGCTTACTTGGGGCATCCGTGCTGAGCATTCGTGGCGTCCGTTCGTGCTTGCTGCGGGCACACTATCTGGCGTCATCATCGTGCAGATCATTACTCGGGTGGTGCAACGTGATCGCCCGCCGGTCGATCTCATGCTCTACGGACCGGACATGACGTTTTCATTTCCCTCCGGCCATGTTCTGGGCGTTGCAGACTTCTTTCTAATCCTGACCTTCCTGGTCTTCTCCCGCCGCCGTGCTCCATGGATCGCCGCTCTCGCTTACGTGGTCGCAGTGGTATTCGTCATAGGAACGGCGCTCAGTCGCCTGTACTTGGGATATCACTGGACTAGTGATGTGCTTGCTTCGATGGCGCTCTCCCTCGTCGTCGTAGGCTCGGTGATTGCGATCGATACTCATCGAACGGCTCGCGTTCCAGCGGAGACTGAAAGCGCAACGCTCTAGCAGCAGTCGCGTGCAGGAGCATCCCAGCGCAGGGTTGCAGGATGGAGCCATGACTCCCGCCGGCTACCCCCGCCCCCTACCGCGCCCCAAGCCCGTAAAGCCGAAGGCCGGGCAAGAATCGGTGTGGGACTATCCGCGACCTCCGCGCGTGGAGCACATGCCTCAGCGCGTTGTGGTGCGGCTGGGCGGCACGGTGATCGTCGACACTACGGATGCCGTCCGAGTGCTCGAGACGAGTCATCCGCCGGTCTATTACGTTCCGATCGCGGCCTTCCCTGAGGGCGTGCTCGTGCCGCTTCAGGGAACAAGCTTCTGCGAATTCAAGGGAGAGGCCCACTACTTTGATGTGGTAGCCGGGGGAGTCGTGGCCGAGCGCGCAGGCTGGATCTACCCCGAGCCCACGCGCCGCTTCGAAGAGCTGGCAACGCGGGTGGCGCTGTACCCGGGCCAGATGGATTCGTGCGAGATCGATGGCGAGCTCGTCACCTCGCAAGCTGGCGATTTTTATGGTGGCTGGATCACCAAGAACCTCGTTGGCCCGTTTAAAGGTGCGCCCGGAACGATGGGTTGGTAACTGCCGCCGTTGACTAGGCGCAGCAACCCACCGCTCGGGCGGCTGCCGGTTCGTGCAGTGTCGGCCTAGAGCGGCCCGCGGAACGTGGCGGCAACGGGGGAGTCATCCGGAAGGTCGTCGCTGCGGACCGCCTTTACCGTGCCACCCGTACGCAAGACTCGCGCCGCGATCTCGTCGACTAGGCCATAGGTGCTGGGGCCTGGTTCGTTCGCGAACGTGGTGTTGCCATACTCGTCGATAGTGCCTTCGTCGACTGAAGTGAGGTCGAACAACAGGGTGTCAACGAGGCCAGCGGTCGCCGCATGAGCGACGTCACTCAGCTGAGAGCTCGCTAGACCGTTGCTTTGTTTGTTGCCGAAACTCGAGCGCCACGATTCCAACTCAGCCGAGTGGCTGTCGGCCAGGAGGGCGCGGCCGCGAACTTCCAAGTCGTCGATTGACAGTGAGCTGGGGTTCGCATCGATCGAAGAGGAAAGTAGTCCACGATACGTCGAGACCTCGTAGTAAGCAGGCTGCAGGTCGGAGGATGCGGCGAGCACGAGCGGCAGTCCGGATGCGCCGATGACATCAAGTACTGCTTCTTGCACGCGAGAACAATAGCGTCGAAGTTCGACCTTGGGTCCTAGGGCGCCATCGGCTCGGGGCATATCTGCCTTGCCCTCGTTGTCGGCGGTTTCGAGGGAACGCCCGAGGTCGTCGGGAAGGGTCGGCAGAGCGAGTTCCACGCTCGAATCGTCAGCATTGAGAGCCAATAGCCGCACGCTGCCCTGAGTGAGCGCGAGCACATAGCCCGAGTGCCCGAAAGTCGTGGCGCGGAGCAGCGGGCCGAGGTCGAACCGATCGCCAGTGGCGACATGAGAGGGAAGTTCGTTGCGCACACGAAACGCTCGCGTGACTTCAGGCGAACTGAAGACCGCCACGGAGCGAGCGGATGATGACCAGAAGTTGGTGTCGTGATCAAGCGCGGCCAATGCCTGGCCGATCGCATCCAACTCGGCCTTCTCGACACCGAGCACGCCGAGTTCGGCAATCGCTTCCGTAGCGGAGGAGCGAAGGGCGAGGCGTGCAGCCTCAGTATCGCGGCCGATGGGGGGACCGCCATCGGTGGATCCCGGTGACACATACAAGGAAACGCTTGCCGCATTCCGTTGCTGCGAGAGTTCTACAAGGTCTTCATGAGTGGGGATATCGATGCTCATGCCGTCACCATATCGAGAGCGACTGGGAACGCAATCAGGTCATTATGGTTGACTGGAAGAGGGCGTTTGTGGCGCGACCGCGACTGAGCGCAATTGCATTCAGCGTGAGGCGGATGCCCGCTAGCCGCGGCCTTGATTGCGGCGACGAATGGCGCGCGGGGCACGACCGCCCAAGAACGAGGCGCTCGAGTCGATCAAGAACCCCTGGCCGAGGGCCTCACGCCCTATGAGCATCCGGAAGCCCATGTCGCTGCGATCCGTCAGCGTGGTCTCCGCGGTGACCGTCTGCCCGAAGAGCTCGACGTGCAGCAAAACCACGATGCGGTCCTCACTGTGACCAGAAGAGCTGCGCACGGCACGACGATCGTGAATCTCGCGTTCGACAACCGCAGCGTCGGCATCCGACTTCTGCCATGGCACGACCGTGAACCGAACCCAATCGCTGCCATCGGCGCCGGTGAATTCTTCAACATTCGTCGCGTGGATGGCAGAACTGTGCGCACCCGTGTCGAGTTTGGCTTTAATCCACGAAACGCCGATTTCGGGTAGGGCGACCCACTCACGCCAGCCCGCGACCGTGTTTGAATGGGTAGGTTCTATCACCCCCATATCTTGACAGGTCGCCCCATGAAACTCGCTATCCTCTCCCGTGCGCCGCATGCATATTCCACGCAGCGACTTCGTGCGGCTGCCGAGCAGCGAGGCCACACGGTCAAAGTGCTCAACACTTTGCGGTTCGCGATTGATCTCACGGGTGACGAACCTGACCTGCAGTACCGCGGCAAACTCCTTTCGGACTACGACGCCATCCTGCCCCGCATCGGCAACTCGATCACCTACTTCGGTACGGCTGTTGTTCGCCAGTTCGAGCAAATGGATGTCTACACGCCCAACACCTCGAGTGGCATCACGAACTCGCGCGACAAGTTGCGTGCCACCCAGATTCTTTCTCGCCACGACATCGCTATGCCGGCGACCACCTTTGTGCACAACCGGGCGGATGTCGAGATGGCCATCGAGCGCGTCGGCGGTGCACCCGTCGTGATCAAGCTGCTCGAGGGCACGCAGGGGATTGGCGTAATCCTTGCTCCCGACACTCAGGTCGCCAAGGCGATCATCGAGACTCTGCACTCAACGAAGCAGAACGTGCTGATTCAGAGCTTCATCTCCGAAAGCAAGGGCCGTGACATCCGGGCCCTCGTGGTGGGTGACCGTGTGGTTGCTGCCATGCGTCGTGTTGCGGTGGGGGACGAGTTCCGTTCGAACGTGCACCGTGGTGGCAATGTTGAAGCCGTTGAGCTTTCGCCCGAATACCACCGCGCCGCGGTGAAGGCCGCCCAGATCATGGGTCTGCGTGTTGCCGGCGTCGACATGCTTGAGGGCAAAGATGGCCCCCTCGTGATGGAGGTCAACTCGTCGCCCGGACTCGAAGGCATCGAGCGAGCCACCGAGTTGGATGTCGCGGGCGCGATCATTGACTACATCGCCAACCAGGTGGCGTTCCCCGAGATCGATGTTCGCCAGCGCCTCAGCGTCTCGACGGGCTATGGCGTCGCCGAGATCGTTGTTGGTAGCGACGCGGACTTCGTGGGCAAGCAGCTGGGCGAATCCGGTTTGGGAGAGAAGGACATCACGGTGCTCACTCTGCACCGTGGCTCCAACGTGGTGCCCAACCCTCGCCGCAGCACTGTTCTCGAAGCGAACGACCGCCTGCTCTGCTTCGGCAAGCTCGAAGAAATGCGGGCCATGATTCCGGCTCGTCGTCGCCGCCGGGCGAAGGTGCGCAAGCTGCCTCCCGAGCCGATCGTCGAAGACTAGACGTGGCAGAGATCGACGATCTTCCGGTATCTGAATTCGCGTTCCCCGGGGCGCTTCGCGACGCGCTAGTGGCCGCAGCATGAGGCGGGTGATCGCGGGCATTTATCGTGCTCGCGTGGTGATCATGTACATCTCGGTCATGATCATTTTTGCCGGAACCGTCGGCGCTCAAGTCATTCCGATAGCCCTCGTAAAAACCGTGCTCACGCTGCTGCCATTGGTAGGAATCGTGGGAATGCTGCTGGTGCTCGCTGTGCTGGTTCCGGGGCTCAAGCTCGTGCCTAATCGTGAGCCCCTGACCGTCGCGGCTCCCGTAACGGGGCGATGGTCTGCGCTAAATAGCCCCGCGACGCAGGTGCCCAGTCACGGCGTTCGGGCCTATGGCCAAACCTACGCAGTCGACCTCGTTTTCGATCCGAAGGAACGTGCCCGACCCGCCTTCGACACGGGAATGGCGCTGCGGTATCCGAATGAGTACCCGGCTTTCGGCGAGCCCGTTCGAGCAATGATCGATGGCGTCGTCGTGCGCGCTAGTGACGCGCAGCGTGATCATCGCGCTCGGTCCTCAGTCCTCGGTTACATCTACATGCTGATGGAAGGCACGATTCGAGAGATCGGCGGCCCCCGCCTCATCATCGGCAACCACATCACCATTCGCGGTGAGGATGGTGTGTTCGCGCTTATCGCGCACGTGAAGCAGCATTCGGCTCTCGTCGCAGTCGGTGACACTGTGGTGGCAGGTCAGCCCATCGCCGCGTGCGGAAACTCGGGCAACTCCAGCGAACCGCACGTTCACGCTCAACTCATGGATCGGGCATCCGCGTGGACAGGCCACGGACTGCCTATGCTTTTCGCTGACATCGTTATCGACGATGAAACAGAGAAGCGCGATGCGATGCCCGCCGAAAACGAGCACCTCACCGCGTTGTAGTCTTCCCCGGCGATACGCAGCATCAATTAGCGAAGAAAGTAACGCGCTAGGAGAGGTGGGTGTGCATCCGTTCGCC
Organism: Salinibacterium amurskyense; assembly: GCF_002797685.1. GTDB lineage: Bacteria > Actinomycetota > Actinomycetes > Actinomycetales > Microbacteriaceae > Rhodoglobus > Rhodoglobus amurskyensis. Next base: position 1,837,762 of record NZ_PGFH01000001.1, on the reverse strand, counting down.
CTCGCTGTTGAAGATGCTGATCACCTGAGCGGGTGAGGATCCCGCAGCGCATACGGCGTGCGGGGTCCGGGTGTCGAACTCGGCTGCTTCGCCTCGGGTGAGAACGAGATCTTGGTCCCCGAGCCTCAGTCGTAGCTTGCCGGCGAGCACATATACCCACTCGAAGCCGTCATGCACGCGCAGTTCAGGGAGTTTTTCTGTGGGTGGGTACGTGATTTTGTAAGTCTGGATGGCAGAGCTGTCGGGAGCAAGCGGCGCGATCGTCAGCCCGTCGCGAGTGACCACGGGGCGGTGCACTCGCGGATCACGAGTCTCAGGCTGAAGGAGGTCATCGATCCTGATCCCGAGGTGTCGGGTCAGGGGCACGAGTAGTTCGAGTGATGCCTGTCGTTTGCCAGACTCAAGGCGAGACAGCGTGCTCGCCGACATTGACGCGCGGCTGGCAGTCTCTTCGAGAGTGAGGCCGAGCCGTTGGCGTGCGGCACGGAGGCGTGGGCCAACGTGGTCTAGTTCATCGAGCATGGTGATCCTCTGTCAGCGACGTAAAGCAGCGCTGGCACGCTTTCGTATATTTGCCGATTCGGCAAATCTTCTTGCAGAAACTATACACTCGCGCTCACACTGCTGACATGGAAAATACTCACTGGGATGCTGTTGTCATCGGCGCCGGGCCCGCAGGCCTGAGTGCTGCGCTTTTACTCGGTCGCGCACGCCGCCGCACGCTTGTCGTGGATGCGGGGGAGCCCCGTAATCGTTTCGCTGCTCATATGCATGGGGTGCTGGGGCACGAGGGATCCTCTCCGCAGCAGTTGCGCCACACAGGCGAAGCCGAGCTCGGGATATACGGCGTCGAGGTCGTTGCCGGCGCGGTCGATCGCTTGGATGATGTGAGTGATGGCGTGCGCGTCGCGTTGCAGGACGGCAGCGTGCTGACGACCCGCGCCGTAGTGGTCGCAACAGGAATCGCCGATGTGCTCGCTGAGATCCCGGGCCTCGCCGAGCGGTGGGGCAGCAGCGTAATTCACTGCCCTTACTGCCACGGGTGGGAGATTCGCGACTCCGCCCTGGGGGTTCTCGCGACAGAATTCGTCGGACTCCATCAGGCCTTTCTCGCCCGCCAGTGGAGCGACAACGTCACGGTCTTCACGGCCGCGGTGGGTGATGTTCCAGAGGAGACCGTCGCGCGCTTGCGATCTCGAGGAGTGAAGCTCATCGATTCTCCCGTGGTGGAGCTTGCGGGTGAGGCAGGCGGGCCGATCGCAGTGCACACCGCCGACGGCCTCGTGACGTCCATCGATGCTCTGTTCACCGCAGGAACGCCGCGGCCACACGATTCGTTCCTGACCGATTTGCAGCTCGCGCGCGCTGAGATTGCGGGCGTTTCGATGGTCGCGGTCGATGCCGCCGGTAAGACGAGCCACGATCGCATCTGGGCTGCGGGCAACGTGGTGAACCCGATGCTGACCGTTCCCATGTCCATCGGGGCGGGAGCGATGGCAGGGGCCGCCGTCAATGGAATACTCGTGGTGGAAGACTTCGATCTGGCAGAACGAACACTGACGCCAACTGAATTCTGGGAACAACGGTATGCCCACAACACTCAAGTGTGGTCTGGTCATGCCAACGCGGTTCTCGCTGACGTGGTTGTGTCAATCGAGCAACGTTTGGCTGCCGAAACCCCCGGCGGCGCCCTTGGTCAACGAACTGCAATCGACCTAGGGTGCGGAGAGGGCGGAGACGCGCTGTGGCTTGCCGCGCGGGGGTGGAAGACCACAGGAGTGGACATCTCACGGACTGCCCTCGAGCGTGCGCAAGTCGCAGCTAACGCGGCGCAACTTTCCAGCGACCAACTTCGCTTTGTCGTCACGGACTTGTCGGAGTTCGAGCCAGAAGACAGTTTCGACCTAGTAACCGCGAGCTTCTTACAGTCGCCCGTGCGTCTCGCCCGCGCTGAGATTCTCCGCGCGGCGACAAGCATGGTTGCTCCTGGCGGTCATTTGTTGGTCACAGCTCACGCCACATCCCCCTTTTCTGGCATTGGTGGCGAAGACCACGATCACGACCACGATCAGACTCAGACTCACTCTTTCGAGGCCGACTTTCCCACTCCGGATAAGGAACTGGAAAGGCTCCGTCTCGATCCCGCTGAGTGGACAGTCGTGCTCAAGGAGCTGCGGCCGCGAACGATCACGCGACCGGATGCTGATCCCTTCACCATCGAAGACTCGGTCGTGCTGGTGCGGCGCTCTTAGGGCGCGCTGTCAGAGCGTGAGCTGCCAGAGTGTGGTTGCGCGCGCGAGGTGGGTTGCTAGGCGGCGAGGTGGGTTCCGTCGGTCGTCGAGTGCGGTGCCTCGAACGATTCGATGTGGGCGAAGTGTCCAGCATTCGAGGCAACTTGCTGCGACGCGTGCGGGAGGACCGACGCGAACCAGTCATCATCCGCGGAACTCACGAATACGTCGCGGTCACCGCGTACGAGAGTAACGGGGCACTGGATGCTCGCCCACTGCGTTTCGTCGTATCGTGCTGCAGCCACCGCCGCGCGAACGAACGCCGTGGGTCGGACCTCTGACGCCAGCGAATCGATCACTGAGCTATCGAGCGTGCCGCGGTGTGCGAACAGGGGAGAGCCCAGCGGGCCGAGCAGTCGAAGGCGGTGAAGCGTTCGAACGAGCACAGTGCCTGCTGGCCCGAGCGCGCTCAGAAAGCGCATCGCTCCGAGCATCCCTCCCAGCAACGGCAAGACGCCGAAGTGGCGAATTGGATGACGCAGTACTGAAAGTGCGCCGGGTCCCGTTGCTGAGATGGCGGTCACGCTCACGGTGCGCTCCGGGTGCCTGGCGGCAATGGTGAGCGCGAGGTGTCCGCCGAGCGAGTGGCCGAAAATGCTCCACTTTGCGTAGCCGAGCGTTCTGGCTACGTGGGCTACGGCATCCGCGAGGTCTTCGACTGTGGCGCTGGCAGCAATGCTGCCACTCTCGCCCCAGCCCGGTAAGTCGAGGGCGACCACGTTGGTCAGCGGCCGGCCGGTCGCGTGAGATGCACGAATAAGGGGGAGCCAGGTCGTCCAGGATCCTGCTGCGCCGTGCAGAAGGAGGGTCGCGGAGTCTGACAGCGCGGCGGCGTTCGGATCAACATGCGCGACGACATCACCGAGATCCGTCGGAACCACAACACGCGTCATGCCGGCGGTGGCGCGGTCGAACCGATTCTCGGCGTTGTACTGCGTGCTCGTGGCGGGTGTCGTGTTCACCTCCGTGGTTCGGAGCCGACGCAGCTATCGATGGGATGAATGCGCGGCACCGAATTCGTGGCGGTGCGCTACTGCACAACCTCGATCTGAGTGGATGCTGCTGCCTCACCGATGGAGCCGAGGTCGATCACGTTTTCGAAGCCGGCATCTTCCATCATCGCGACAGCTTGCCCGGAGCGATTGCCCGACTTGCAGTAGACGGCGTACTCGGCCTCGGGGTCGAGGGTGGGGAGTGCGGCGGCGAAGTCTCCACCATTGAGGTCGAGAAGCGTGGCGCCGTCAAGATGACCGGCGTCGTATTCGGCCGGGGTGCGAACGTCGATGAGGATCGTGTCAGCGCTGAGCTCGACAGTTTCACTGGCGGTCGAGCATCCAGCGATCGAGGCGAGCACGACGAGGGAACCAGCGAGAGCGGCGAGGGGACGGAACATTGTTTCTCCTTGGGATACGGGTGGTTATTCGGAAACCCGGCACGAATCGCCTGGGCAGTATTGGGGTGGTGTTGTGGTGAGCACGCGTTGAAGGGCGCAACCAACGCAAATGCCGAACGCAGCTTCTAAGAACAACATGGTGAGGCACAGGCCACACAGCACCAGTGTGGCTTCGAGCGGCGCACCCAGGAGGCCCATTCCGGCGCACGAGAGAAGGGCAAGGCCGTAGCCAAGCCACCACGCGAACTCTTTCTGCGGGGCACCGACCCAATTCGGCTGCTGTCGTCGCACGATGAGGCGGCCGAGGGCCAAGGTCGGCGACCAACGATCTCCGACCGTGACGCGTACGAGCATGTCGAGCATGAAGAAGACGCCGAAAGGCCGAAGGGGCGCAGCTGAATGTTGGATGACAGCAAGCGTGATCGAGATAGCTCCGGCGAGAAAGAGAATGCCTGCAGCTACACGGACAGCGCGCTCGTTCACCACTGGAATGTCGTAGCCCTCGACAACGGAACCCACTGTAGGGGCTTTCGCTGAGTTCGGTGCTGTCGTTGCTGGTGTCGTCGTGGGCAACGGTCATGCTCCTGACAGGAGTGGTATGAGCCGAGGGATTTCTTGCACGAGCACGAATGCTCCGATCACGAGCACGAAGATTCCAAAGCCTTTGCGCAGGGCGGTTTCGTGGATGCGACCGGCAAGGGCTGCTCCCACAAACGAACCCGCAACGGCAATGCCGGTGAAGGCGAGGATCGTCGGCCACGGCAGGTCGACAGTAAAGAGGTGAGCGGTGAGCCCGGCAGACGACTGCATCGCGATGACGAGCAGTGAAGTGCCAACCGCAACTGCTACAGGAAGCCCACCGAGAAGGGTCAGTGCGGGAACGATAAGGAATCCACCGCCGGCACCAACAAGCCCAGCAGCAATACCGACAAAGAAGCCGTCACGAATTATGCGGATGACGGGCAACGGGGTGGGCTCGTGGATCGAGCCTGCGGGCACTTTCTTTCGCCCGCGGATCATGGCGGTGGCTGTGGCAACCATCATCGCTGCGAACAGCACCATGAGAATAGTGCCGGGGATGAAGCCTCCGACAATACCGCCGGCGAAAGCACCTGCCATTCCAGCGACGCCGAAAATCAATCCGGTGCGCCAGCGCACGCGACCGACTCGAGCGTGGTGAAACACGCTCACTGCACTCGTGACGCCGACAATAAATAGTGAAGCCGAGATCGCCTGCTGCGGCTCAAAGCCCGCAACGTAGGTGAGGATCGGCACGGTGAGGATCGAGCCGCCCCCGCCGAGCATGCCGAGGGAAACTCCCACGAGCACGGCGAGGGCCAGCGCGATAATCAGGTTTGGTTCCATGAGGGTGCGTTAAACCGCGGGGACTGCACCGGAAGTTGCGAGCCAACCAAGGTACGAGCCATCCAGTTCCGCTACGTCGTAGCCAGCGCGGCGCAGGGCACTCGCGGCCACGCTGTTGCGCACTCCGCTCTGGCAATACGTCACGATGGTTCCTTCGCGGGGGAGCTGGTCGAGCGACCACATGACGCGGCCACCGCTCAATTGCTCGGCACCGGGGATGTGTCCCTCGGCGAACTCGGTTTTGTTGCGAACGTCGAGCAGAAGCACGCGCTCAACGTCATCGAGCTTGGCAGGATCGACGAGTTCGGGCACCACGAGGGTGAGTCCGTCGAGAGTCGTCACGAAGCCTGACACCGTGTCGATGCCCACGCGCACGAGGTGATCGCGCAACTCTTCGGCATTCTCAAGATCGTCAGCCAGAAGGATGACGGGACGCGTTTCTGTCTCGGGGTTGTAGACCCAAGCGCCGTAGCTTGCTGCTTTCTCGGGCCCAGGGACGTTGAGGGATCGCGGCACAGTGCCACGGTGAACTTCGCTGTTGTTGCGGGTGTCGATAAGGATGGCGCTGTCGGCGTCGAGCGCTGTCGCGACTTCCTCGCTCGTGTACTCACGCAGCGGGCTAACGGCGCCCATAACATTCGGGCCCTGTCGGTTCTGTGCCTTCATGCGACCAAAGTAGGCGTGAGCATCAGGTTGACCATTCAGCAGCTCGTCGATGAAGCCCTGCTCATCGTTGTTCTCGACGTAGTGGCTCCACCACGCGAATGCGCGTTCGTAGCCAACGGTAGTTGTCGGAATCGCGCCGAGAGCTTTGCCGCAGGCGCTACCGGCACCGTGGGCAGGTAAAACCTGCACATAGTCGGGGAGAGTCAGGAAGCGGTCGCGCAGGCTAGCGAAGATGTCCTTCGCTCCGCCGAAGCGAGTGTCGATGCCGCCAGCGGCTTCATCAAGGAGATCGGGGCGGCCGAGGTCGCCCACGAAGACGAAGTCTCCGCTCAGCATGAAACCGGGAGCGTCCGCTTGCGCACCATCAGTCACCAAGAACGAGAGGTGCTCGGGCGTATGCCCGGGAGTGTGAACGGCCTGCAGTGTGATGTTTCCGAGAGTGATGGTGTGGCCGTCTTTCATGCGCACAGCACCGTCGAAAGCACTTCCATAGGTCCAGTCGGGGCCACCCTCGTCAGAGACAAGGATTTCCGCGCCTGTACGGGCAGCGAGTTCGCGAGTACCAGAAAGGTAGTCGGCGTGAATGTGGGTTTCGGTGACGGCCGTGATGGTCATCCCGTTCTTCGCGGCGATCTCAAGGTAGACGTCGAGGTCGCGACGAGGGTCAACGACGATCGCTTCGCCCTTGGCCTGGCAGCCGATGAAGTAGCTGGCCTGAGCGAGGTCGGTGTCATAGATACGTTCGAGAAGCATGATTACTCCAGTGAGTGTTCGCTATGTCCGGGGGAGGGATGGTGTGAACGGCGGCAGGTGGCTAGTGGTGGCTGCGTGTTAGCAGTGGCAACGATCGTTCTCTGCGACGTCGACGAGGGCATCCTCAATGTGTTCTCCGCAGCCAGCCCAGGTGGGCTTACCGCAGTTCTGGCAAGTAACTTGTGCGCACATGTGGTCTCCTAACGACCGAAGAGGCGGGCGAAGAAGCCGCCCTGAGTGGCTTTTGAGGCGTCAATCTCGGACTGCGAGTGCTTGCCGTTGCACCAGTTGGATGCGGGCACACTGCGCTTGACGGACTGGATGTGTTCTCCGCATCCGGCCCACGTTGTTTTACCGCATATGCGACACGTGACTGCTCTACACATAGATCTTCTTTCGTTGACTGACTATTCGTAAAATACCCTAGGGGGTATGCTTGAACTATACCCCACGGGGTATCGAAACTGTCAACTCACTCGAGAGAAACGAGAACAAATGGTCCCGCCACCAGGGTCAGGGTCAGCAGCAGGAACAGCGTCAGCCGCTGATTCCGAAGCTCAAAAGAAGATCGCAAACCGACTGCGTCGCGCTCAAGGGCAACTCGGGGCGCTCATCACCACGGTCGAGAGCGGCGCCGGCTGCCGCGATGTCGTTCACCAGTTGGCGGCCGTCTCAAAAGCCCTTGACCGTGCTGGCTTTCTCGTTATCTCCGAAGCGATGCGGGAATGCTTGATTAACCCTGATGCTGAGGGCTCGCCTCAGTCGGAGGAAATCGAGAAGCTCTTTCTCTCGCTCGCCTAACGATTCGGTGCTAGCGGCGCCACGTTCCGAGACCCTGCGCGTCGAAGAACTCGAGAGTTACCCCGGCAACCGCTCCGCCGGAGCGTTCAAAGGTTGCCGATGAGAGGGAACCCGGCGGCGCATTCTCACCGGTGGGAACGAAGGCGAAGGTGTCGGAATCCCACGGTTCGAGCTCGAGTAGATAGCCGCCACGGGGGCCAAGCGCTGCCTGCAGAGCGCCATCCACTTCGGTCACGACAAGGTCGCCAAAGTAGCTGTTGCGGTAGGTTCCCGCATAGTCGCTGAGGTAGACGGATGCTCCCGCGGTGCCGGGAGCAGTAGTGTCAACGAGATCGCCCGCCGGCGCGCTGAGGCCCGAGAGGGCACCGCGGTAGTCGCCAATCCACTCTCGAGTGATCTCCCCGTACTGCACCAGATCGAGGAACTGTGCGTTAACCGCTTCGGCCGTGCCGATCGGGCCAGCGTTGGTCAGCGTCACAATTCCAAGATCGAGACTCGGTACGAGTTGGTAGTTGGTTCCAGCACCCAGAACGAAACCGCCCGAGTGGCTCACCGTCGTGCGACCGTTCGCCTGGCTCCCCACATTGAAGCCGAAGCCATAACTTCCGCTGCGCTGGTCGGGGGCGGAAGCCCGCGCGCTAATGCTTTGCGCTGTGATGGCAGGCGTCAGCGATTCGGGGGTGACGAACTGCTGGCCGGCGTATTCCCCGCCGGAGAGCACCATCGTCATCCACTTCGACAGGTCTCCAACGGTGGATGAGACGCCGCCGGCGGGGGACTGTGGGTCGGGGTTTCGCTCGAAGAGCGGTTGAAACTCGCCGTCTAAGAGCGTGTGCAGCGTGGCTCGGTTGGGCTGCGCTACGAACTCCGCATAGCTGGAACTCGAGGATGACATGTCGAGCGGCTCGTAGACGAGCTCCCGCACGGCGTCTTCCCACCGCAGGTCGAGCGCCGCCGCTGTGGCCTCGGCTCCCACCGTGATGCCGTAATTGGAGTAGTGGTAGCTACTGCGAAAGTCGTCGAGTGGTTGATAACGCAGGTGATCGAGGATGTAGTCGCGCTCGTAGCCCACGTCTTCGAGGTCATCGCCCGCGCCCGTGGCCAGCCCGGTGCGATGGCTGAAGTAGTCCGCGATCGTGGCGTTCTGGGTCACGTACGACTCTGCCAAAGAGAAGTCGGGCAGCAGCATGCGTACCGGGGTGTCCCACTCCACGGCACCTTGCGTGATAGCGCGAGCCGCGACTGTGGCAGAGAGCGACTTCGAAACCGAGGCGATCTGAAAGACGGTGTCGGCATCCACTCGGTCGCTCGTGCCGACTTCGCGAAGCCCGAACCCCTCAGCAAAGATCATGTCGCCGTTGTGCACGACGCCGATTGCCATGCCAGGTGTGCCCGACTCATTCATAGCCGCCTCGGCCAGCTCAGGAAGTTGCTCAACAGCAGCAGCAACTGCGCGTGCAACTTCTACGTCACTGCTGCCCGCGCTGAGAGCAATTACATCAGAGGCAGGCGAGTCGCCCGTAATGACCTTGAGACCGTTGGACGCCGCTGCCGTGCATCCCGAAACCGCAACGGAAACAGCAAGCAGCGCTACGATCGCGGGCGCTGAGCGCGAGCGGCGGACAGTGTGGAACTTGGTCGAAGTCTCCATACAACCACCCTAGAACCTGGGCGGCGAACCCGGCAGGGCTAGAGAGCAGTTGCCTCGAGAATGAGGCGAATGAGCTCTACGACGGGTTCCCGCAAAGCGGTAGTCAGAATGGCGAAGACCAGTATGTTGAGCACGACGGTGCCCCAGAATGCCTGGCGGAACATCGGCTTCTGCGTTTTGTGGCGCAGCCGTTGCTGGGCCAAGATCGCTCCGGGCCAGCCGCCGAAGAGCCCGAGTCCGAGAAGGGCACCCTCTGACACTCGCCACTGTCGTGTCTGCGCAGCCTTCTTATCGCTCGCGTACGAGCCGTAAGTAATGATGCTCATCACCAGATACAGCGCGGCGAAGATCCACGGTAGGGCACCAATCGCCGTCACGGTGCTGATGGCAATGACGAAGGTTGCCAAGACCACGTAGCTCATGGTGCCGGGTTTGCGTCGCTTCACACGTAGCGGGCGGCCCGAGGCTGAAAGATAGCGGATGTTGCGCGCGCGAACTTTGCCTTCCCGCGTGCGTTCGATGACAAAACTGACCCGCTCGCCGGGCACCGGGCGCGTCTCGCGCGGCGGAAATGCGGAGATGTGCGCAAAAACACGTTCACTCTGAGCGCCAGCAGCCTCAGAGCCAGCGGCGTCGTCAACATCGATGAACCCGAAGCCGCGTTCGTCGTTCCATGAAGCTAGCGCGCCCTCGCGACGTGTGCTTCCGAAACCCATGTACTGAGGGTAACCTGCTGAGCTTCGTGCTCCTGCGTTACAGGGCCCAATTGGGGTACTAGCACCCGCACGTTTTTGTGCTTATGATTACCGAGACATCGTGGTGATGCCTAGCAATCGTGTCCATTCGGGAGTTCTTCCCCGGACCGTCAGAAAGATCAGATCAAACGGGATGAACATCACCGACTTCGCTGTTAACGCGCTTGGATTCGTGGGCACTGGTTTCTCTTTTCTCATGTGGATGCCGCAGGCCCGCATCACCTGGCAGAGCCGTAACGATGCGGTTCGACTTGCCGGAATCTCGGAGACCACGCAGTGGCTCTTGGTCATGGGCTACACCGTGTGGGGTGCTTATGGCGTTCTGAGCGCGTCGATGTGGGTCGCGGCTCCGAGCGTGATCGCGATTCCTCTTGCTGCAGCAACGATCGTCGTGATCCGCCGTGGCCGTCGACTGCCGGATGAGGGGCGTTCGTTCCCGATCTTCTCGAGCACGGATGCCGATCCGCTCGTCACGATCAGCGACGGGTTGGTGGCGCTCACTGAGTCGATCCCGATCATTTCGATGCACCACGAGACTGCCACCGAGGCAGCGGACGGTGCGCACACACCGTCGGATGTGTTGGGTGAGCCTTTGCCTCAGTCGGCCGGTTATGCGGCCACGGGCGCGATCCCGATTCTGGCGTAGTTAGCGCCGACTACGCTTCTTCGGCAATGTGAGGTTCGTGAGGGAGATCGTCAGCGGTATCGTCGCCGGCGTGCTGCTTCAGCTCGGCAGCATCGCCGCGTAGAGCCATCGCGATAACCGGGTAGATCAGCACCGAAAGCAGGCCGGCGCCGACGAGGGCGGCAGCGATCCCTGAACTGATGTAGTCACTATCGACGCCGATCGCTGTTACGGCCACGATGATGGGCAATCCGGTTGCCCCGAGAAGGCCGAGGGCGGCGCGTTCGCGCTTGCTGGAACCCTTCGGGGCGGCGAACATCGACGGTACGCCGCGCACGATGAGCAGGAGCACCAGAAAGACGGGCACGAGTGCGGCCACACTCCAGTCGGAGGTGAGTGCACTGAGTTCGAAGGACACTCCCGTATTGATGTAGAAGATGGGCACGAGGAATCCGAAGGCGATCGCATCCAGCTTGGAGTCGACCATCGCTCGGTCACGCTCGGGAGCTTGGCGCATCATGATCTGCCACAGCAGTCCGGCGACGAAAGCGCCGAGCAGCATGTCGAGGTCAAGAACGATGCTTAACACCACGAGCGCTGCAACGATAAAGATGACTAGGCGGATCGCGAACTGGCCTGAAGTGTGCAGCGTTGCGGTGACGAGGCGGTGGAGCGAGTTGTGCTCGATGCGGGCTGCAAGTAACAGCAGCGTCATCGCAATCAGGATGAAGATGCCCAGCACGACTGTGGAGGCGCCGAGAGAGCTCGCCCCGAGGAAGATCGAGATAGCGATCAGCGGGCCGAACTCACCGACAGCGCCGAGGGCGATTGCGGAGCCGCCAAAGCGAGTGGGGAGTTCACCAGCATCACGCAAGATCGGCATAATCGCGCCGAGCGCAGTTGAGCAGAGAGCGATGCCGATGACGACAGCGCCGAGGCCGGGTTCGATAAGAAAGCCAATCGCGACACCGGCCAGCAAGCCCACGAGCCAGCCGAGGGATGCTCGTCGCCCGTTGCGGCCGCGAATGGCGCTCAGCCGAATCTCGTTTCCGGCCATAAAGAACAACATCGCCAAACCGAAGTCCGAAAGCTGCTCGACGAATTCGGATTCACCGACCCAGCCCAGAACGCTCGGCCCGATCAGGATGCCGAGGATGAGTTCGAAGACGACGATTGAAATTCGTACGACGGGGGAGAGTGCCCGCGCGAGCAGCGGCGCCAGGACAGCCAGAATGGGGATCAATACGAGACCCCAGTTTGCCGCTCCCATAGCTTCGTCGGTGTTAGCCATTGCGCACGAAACTGTTGATCTCGGCGGCGATCACATCGCGCACAACAGAGGTGTTGAGGGTGGCTTCACCGTCTCCGGCCTGAACCCCGTAGTCGCCGAAGCTCGCGTGATTGGCACCGTCAATCGGAAAGAACGTGGTCGACGTCGGCAATAGGTGCGCGGCATTCATGATCTTCTCCGGAGTGCTCAGGAGATCGTTGCTGCCGCTGAGACTGAGAACACGAGTGTCGACCTCCGAGAGGTCGTTGGCGCAATAGCTGCCGAAGAGTACGAGGCCGTTCACGTCGGGCTGTTCCGCGTATTGGCACGCACGCACGCCGCCGAGCGAGTGGCCGCCAACGAACCAGGAATCGACATCCGGTACAGCGCTCGTGAACGTGTCCAGCGAGCGTTGATCGAAGAACGCAAGATTCAGGATTGGTTTGGTCACGACCACGGTGAGCCCAGATTCGGCGACCGCTCCCGACAGCTTGTAGAGGTAGGCATCCGCGCTCACTTTGGCGCCCGGGATGAAGAGCAGGCCTTCGCCGGTGGCGTCCCCGGTGGGTGTGAGGATGAACGAGTTCGAGTTCTCGGTGATGTGCACGGCGGGGTTGGAGCGTACGCTCTCGAGCGGGTCCGGCTCGGCCTGCATCACACCGACGTTGGCCCAGACGAGCATTCCAACGACTGCGAGAACGATAACGGCAGCGAATGAAATAAAGACGTTGCGGACTATGCGGCGGGTGCGAGAGCGCGATGCCGCAGGAGCGGAAGCAGTTGCCTCGGCCGCCTCGGTTGGCTCGCTCGACTCGGTGGGGTCGTTTGCGGCGGAGGGCGACGGTTCGGCAGCGGGCATTGCCCCAGTCTATTGAGTGCGAACGTCCCACCGCGCGGGTGGGCCAGTGCGCGGCGACGGGATGCGGCGCTTTCAGGAATATCCACGACTCAGGGGCGTTGAATAGCAGTGATGACTACACCACTTCGCCTTTCCGTTCTTGATCTCATTCCCGTTCGCAGCAACCAGACTTCTGCTGACGCCCTTGCAGCGACCACCGCGCTCGCTCAGCGCGCTGATGATCTGGGTTTTTCGCGCTACTGGGTGGCCGAGCATCACAACATGAAGGCCGTCGCGTCGACGAACCCGGCCGTTCTGATTGGTATTTTGGCGGCGCAGACCAAGAACATTCGCCTCGGTTCTGGGGGAGTGATGCTGCCCAACCACGCGCCTCTCGTGGTGGCTGAGCAGTTCGCGATCCTCGAGGCTGCATTCCCCGGCCGCATCGACCTGGGCATCGGTCGCGCTCCCGGCAGCGACCCCGTGATCACCTCGTACTTGCGGATGACGGGCACGACTAGCGATGTCGATGCTTTCCCGCGCAACGTGGCCGACATCCGCAGCCTCATGAACCCTGAGGGTGCCACGTTGCAGCTGCAACAGGGCCGCACCTACGAGCTCACGGCGACGCCGAACGCGGCTTCCGTCGCTGACCTGTGGCTGCTGGGCTCGAGCGACTACTCGGCCCGTTTGGCCGCCTCGCAGGGCATGCCCTATGTCTTCGCTCACCACTTCTCGGGCGAGGGAACCGCCCGCATCCTGGGGCTCTACCGGGACAACTTTGTGCCGTCAGAGCAGCTGAAGGCGCCCAAAACCTTCCTGACACTCAATGTGGCCGTCGCTGAAACAGCGGCGAATGCTCGTGCCGCAGCCCTGCCCCAATTGCAACAAATGGCGCGACTACTGAGTGGCATGCCGCTCGGGCCGCTGGCCACGATCGAAGCGGCCGCTGCTACGGAGCTCGCTGCGCCCCAGCAGCAGATGGTGGATGACATGGCCGAGCGCTGGGTGATCGACGAGCCAGTTGCTGCAGCAAACCGCATTCGCTCGCTCGCAACCCGCTTTGGTGTTGACGAAGTCATGGTCGTGCCCGGTCTCTCGGCACACACCGACGACGCCGCGAACACGTCACCCGTGCGCGTGCGCGCACTTGAGCTGCTGGCCGAACAACTGCTCGCCTAGCCACCGATTGCGCTGTCGTAGCGAAGTTTCGCGACTACTTGGGAAGAGTGGCGTTGGCCCGTAAACGCAATTCACGCACACCGTTACGCTCTCGAACCTCAACGTGGGAATGATGCGACGCAACAAATTCGCTGAATGTTTTGAACTTCAATGATGCTTCATTGAACGAAGGGTCAATTCGAAGCATCTGATTCTTGACGCCCGAACTGTTGAGCCACTCTGAATCTTCCTTCTGTTGCACCAGCAGCATCGCCCGCACGAGCATCTTGAACGGCCGCATTCCGCTCGCCGCTGCACCACCCGGTGACGTGGACGGTCCCTTCGCGGTCGCCGCCGGTTGTTGAGTACCAGCGCTTTTCGCGGTGACAGCCGTCGTCTTTGTGGGCTGAGCGCTTGTAGTGCTTTTCTGCGTGGCAGCCGATTTGAGGGTCTTCGCCGCAGTAGGTTTAGCGGTTTTCGTTGCGGTGACAGTTGTGCTTTTGGGCGCCGTGCTCGGCTGCGGGGATGCTGGGGGCGTTCCAAACTCGACGCCAGGCAGTGAGTCGTAGTCCGCGAACTTATCGCACGATGAAGTGAGAGCGTCACTCGTGCCTCCGGCAACTCCCACCCCCACAACGAAGCGCCCCAGCGTTTTGGCTCGCTGGGCGAGTGCCACATAGTCCGAGTCGCCGGCCACGATAACGACGTGAGTGATATCCGGCAGCCTGAACATGTCCTCCATCGCATCAACCGACAGGCGGATGTCTGCACCGTTCTTCATCAGGGCGGTGAGCGGGAAGAGCTGTACGAGTTCCACCGCCCGGTTAATGAACTGCTTTTGGTAGGAAGCGTTCACGGGCACCGACCAGTCGGCGTAGGCGCGACTGAAAGCCACTGTTCCGAACGACGATGCGTAGTCGAGAATGGCTTCGACATCCACTTCGGCTTCGAGCAGTTTCGTGCCGACCACACTGGGCGTTGCGCGATTCGAATTATGAAAGCGGGCCTTGTCCTTCTGGAACTGCCCATTGCCGTGTTTTTGGTTGTAGCGCGAGATGACGATGTTGTCGAAATCGATGTAGACGGCCACTCGGCCGTCGCTTGGCATGGCCAATGTGGTCTCCTCGGGAAAAAAAGTTCTTCTCAGTCTTCTGGTGAGGCTCTCTCAAGACAATCCCCGCATTCGGGGCAATCACTGGGAAGCGGCCCTGGCGACATTTTCTCGACTCAACGAGGGCCGCTGAGTTCCACGTCGCGCAACATGGAATTAACATTCCATGTGCTTCACTTTTGACAACCCGCTGGATAGAGTCCCTCACATGGAACGCAGTGCCACGTCGTATCATTCACAGGGGCTAGTCAAGGCTCTCAAAGTGCTCAAGGTGCTCGGCGCGCAGGAGAAAGCGCTCAGCCTCGCTGAATTATCAGTCGAGCTCGAACTCCCGAAGTCGACCCTCATCCGGTTGCTTTCGGTGCTCGAACAGGAGGCTTTCGTCTACCGCGAGGGTGACCCGCCGGTGTACGCACTGGGGCACGCGGTGCTCGACATCTCCGAGTCGTACCGTCGAGTCGCGAACACCGCTGACGTCGCCGCACCGTATTTGAAGACTCTCGCTCACGAGACGGGCCTCACCGCCAACCTCGGTGTGCTTGAAGGGCGTTGGGCGCTGCACTTGTGCGTGCAAGAACCAGACCGTCCGTTGCGGTTCCGGTCGCGTGATGGCTCGCTCGACTACACCTACTGCACGGGCATCGGAAAGATGTTGCTCTCAGAGATCCCGGTCGACCAGATCGCCCAGCACCTGCCTGAAGAGCCGTATGCCCGCTTCACGGAGTACACGATCGTAAACCGCGAGCAGATGGATGCGAACCTCGCCACCATTCGCGAACGTGGCTACAGCCTCGATGACCAGGAACGTGACCTCGGCGTCATTTGCCTCGCTGTTTCTATCCCGCTGGGGCTGGACGTTCCTGTCGCGATCAGCGTCTCAGGCCCCGCCGGCGAGCTTGCCCCCGAGCTGCGCGAAGCACTCTCGCAGCGCGTTCACGATGTGGCGGCCGAGCTTGCCGCCGACCCACGATTTGTTGCCGCCTTCCGTGCTGAGCGCGGCGGCCAGCGAAAAGGAGAAAACCATGATCGTTGATGTCCACACTCACAACCACCAGCCCGAACACTGGGGCGACGAGCACAAGAAGAACTGGGAGCCCGCGTACGGTGAGCCGTACCCGCGTATCTCTCCCGCTATGTACGACGCTGCGATGACAAAGGCTGGCGTCGATGTCGCCATTGTCTTCGGTCTTGCCGCCACACGTGCCGGGGTGCACACTCCGAACCGGTTCGTGGCGGACTACTGCGCTCAGCTGTCAACGCCGACGGTTGCCTTCACCGCGCTCGACCCGCTCGACACCGACTGGCGTGACCAGCTTGACGAGGCCTATGAGCTCGGTTTCAAGGGCGTCAAGCTCTATCCAGTTCTGTCGCTCTTCGATCCGCTCGACCCCTCATTCGATGAGTTCTACCGACTCTGCTCCGAGCGACGGATGACCATCCTCTGGCACATGGGTGCGACGCCCAGTGCGCAGGGCCGACTCTCGCTCAGCCAACCGCTCGTTGTCGAAGAAGTTGCTCGCCGGCATCCAGATCTCAAGCAGATCATGGCGCACATGGGGCACCCGTGGCAGCGCGACGCCGTTGTCGTTTTGCGCAAGCACGCCAACGTCTTCGCCGATGTATCCGCGAGCTGGCACCGCCCGATGGATGGCTTCATGGCTCTCGTCAATGCCCAAGAGTGGGGCGTCGTTAACAAGTTGTTCTTCGGCAGCGACTACCCGCTGTGGGAGCCGGCTGACGCGATTGCGCGTTTCCGCTCTCTCGCCGACTTCCGTGCGGGCAACCTGCCCCACGTTCTCGAAGAAACTGTCGAGTCGATCCTTCACCAGGATGCTCTTTCACTTCTCGAGATCCCTGACCCACGGCTCGCCAAATAGCCCGCCGTGATGACTACCCAATCGATGAAAAAGGAGCAAGATACCGTGCCTAGGACAGCCGCTGCGCTGATCAGCGAAGCCAAAGAATTTATTCCAGGAGGAGTGAATTCGGCAACTCGGAACTTTGGTGCGCCGTATGCCTTCCGCGATTCTCAGGGGGCTTACCTGACGGACTACGACGGTCGCCGTTACGTGGATTACCACGCAGCATTCGGTGCCATCTTGTTGGGACATTCCGACGAGCGTGTCACGGCCGCCGTCACCCAGAGCTTGAACGGTCTCGACCTCGTAGGTCTGGGCGTGAGCGAACTCGAAGTAGAGGTTGCTCGCATGGTCGCGAAACTCATCCCTTCGGTTGAAAAATCCGTCACGACAATGAGCGGCACCGAAGCCACGATGCAGGCCGTGCGACTCGCTCGTGGCGTCACCGGCCGCAAGTACCTCCTCAAGTTCCAGGGTTGCTTCCACGGTTGGGGAGATGCCGTTGCTCGCAACGTCGCGTCGCCGGCCGACCGCATCGGAACCGTTGACCCGCTTTCCACCGGAATCCTCGAAGACGCTCTGGGCTCCACGCTTGTCGCTGACTTCAACGACCTCGACTCGGTTCGCGCCCTCTACGAGCGCTACCCAGATCAGATCGCAGCGATCATCCTCGAACCCGTGCCGCATAACGTTGGCGCGCTGCTTCCCGACCAGTCCTTCTTGGAAGGGCTACGAGAGATCACCAAGGCCGAGGGAAGCATCCTGATCTTTGACGAGGTCATCACTGGCTTCCGTCACGCTCCCGGTGGCTACCAAGAGCTCTGCGGAATCACCCCCGACCTCACCAGCTATGGCAAGTCGATGGGCAACGGTTTCGCCGTAGCCGGGCTAGGCGGTCGCGCTGATCTCATGGACAACTTCTCGTCCGCTGGCGGTGGCGTCATGCTCGCCGGTACGTTCAACGGCGGCCCCGTCTCGATGGCCGCAGCAATCGCCACCATGACGGTCGCCAGTGATCCCGAAGTGGGAATGCACGAGTACACCGGCCGCCTCGGCGCTCGGATGCGGGATGGGCTTCGCGACATCACCACTGAGCTCGGCATTGCAGCTCACGTGACGGGCCTCGGCAGCGTCTTCATCTGCTACTTCATGGATCGTGAGCCCAAGAGCTACAACGACCTTCTGGAGAACAACGACGTTGCTTACGCCACCTTCCACCGCCGGATGACCGACCGTGGCTTTGTGATGTACCCCATGACGCTCAAGCGCAACCACATTTCGCTCGCGCACACCGAAGCGGACATCGACCTCACGCTTGAGGCCGCTCGCGAGGTGCTGCAGGAAATGAAGAGCGAAGGAATTTTCGCATGAGTGCGCGCCGGGTTCTTGTCGTCGGAGCGGGGGTGATGGGTCACCGTCACGCCGTTGCAGTTCGTGCTGTTGGTGACCAGATTGCTGCTGTCGTCGACACGGATCTGGCGCGAGCTAGCGCCGTTGATTCGGGTGCTAGTACCTATACCTCCGTGCAGGAGGCGCTTGCTCAGGAGCACGACCTCGATAGCGCGATCATCGCCACTCCCTCTGCCGGGCACCTTGTGCAATCGACAGAGCTGGTAGCGGCGGGGCTCGATGTTCTCGTGGAAAAACCCCATCGTGTTCCTGGGCAAGATCCTGCACTGCTGCGTGACGCTCTTCGCACAGGTGGCCGACTCTTCGTCGGAATGTCCACTCGCCACTGGGCCGGCGTAAAAGCTGTGGTTAGTGCCGTCGCTGACGGAGAACTCGGCGAGATTCTCACCTACAACGACCGCATGCAGTTTCACCTCGAAGAGGACAGCCTTCCCGGGTGGTACTTCAACTCCGCTGTCAGCGGCGGGGGAGTGCTTGTGACGAATGGCGTGCATGCCTTCGATCGTGCTCGCGCAATCCTCGGTGAGGAGTTGCAGTTCCACACCGCAGCGCTCAAGCGTGTGAACCCCAGCCACGAGACCGAAGACCACGCGAGCGTGATCGCTCGCGTCGGGGAATCGACCATTGCATCCATCGATATGTCGTGGGTGCCGTTCGACCCGATTGGCACAGGGCTCATCGTGATGGGCACCAGAGGAACAGCTCGCATTTATATGGATGGCTCGTGGTCGATCTCGGCTATCGGCGTTGAGCGCAGCGGCCCGTCGATCAACATCGATCGAGCACCGTTCATCAGCCAGTGGACGAGCTTTCGCGACGAGGAAGCGGGCTTTGGGCTCGACGATCTCGAACCCACTCTCGAACTAATCGAACAGATTTATCAGGAGGTTCCCGTTGTCTGAAGTATCGCTGCTCATCTACCCCTGGGACGTCATCGCCGACGGCGCTGAACGCGTTGTCGAGACGGTTGCCGAACTCGGTGTCGACCGCCTCGTCATCGCCACCGCCTATCACTCGGCTGAGGTCATCTCTCCTCGCCGCCTCGACCGTGTCTCGACGGTGGCGGAAGCAAACACGAGTCACTTGCCCCTCGGCTTCAACAACTTCAGCGGCTTGGTCGTACCGCCCTCCTCCATCGCGACCGAGCATCCGGATCTCTATCCCTCGCTCAAGCGTGCTGCGGATGCCGCGGGCGTTTCGCTCAGTGGTTGGGGCATTGCATTCCACAACACCACGATGGCGACCGAGCATCCCGAAGCAGCAATCAAGAACTGTTTCGGCGACGCGTTCACCCATGGACTGTGCCCAGCAAACCCTGCGGCTCAGCAATACGCGGTTGAGCTTGTGGGGGAGATCGCCGGCTCGGGACTGTTCGATCGTGTGTTGGTCGAGAGTCTCTCGTACCTGCTCTACAACCACGGTCATCCCCACGAACTGTGGGGCGCCCGCCTCGACCCGACCACGCGCTACCTTCTCTCACTGTGCTTCTGCAGCCACTGTCGAGAACAGGGAACAGCCCGCGGAATCGACGTTGGAGCCCTTCGGCTTCGGGTCTCGAACGAACTTCACCGCACCTGGAATGCCGACGCACCCGCCGGTCGCGACGCCGATGATGGTGCCGAAATCGCGTCGCTTCACATGATGTGGCCCGATCTTGCGGCCTACACCCGCATGCGTAACGACGTGGTCACCGAGCTCGCTGGCCGCGTTGCCCGCGAGATCCGCGCCAAGGGCGCAGTGCTCGATCTCAGTGCCGCAGTCTGGGGTCGCCCCGCCTTCAGCAATTGGATGGAGGGTGTGGATGTCGCAGCGAGTGTTGCTGTCGCCGACTCTTTCGTTCTCGAAAGCTACTATCCGACCGCTGGCGAGGTTGCTCGTGAACTCGACCACACTCTCGCCGCGGCCGCGCTCTCCGATCGTGGAGCAGAGTCTCTGGCCTCCGCGATCACTCTCTGGCCCAGTTTCCACCCGACGAAAGACAGCTTTCTGTCGAAGGTAGATGCCATCCGCGGTTCGGGCGTGAGCAAGCTCGCTCTCTACAACTACGGCACCGCAACCGCACCGACACTCTCGTGGATTCGGGAAGCCGCCGACATGATGAGGAGCGGATCATGACCTTCAGCCCCACCCTGTTCGATTCTGTGGAGACTCCGGCGTTGCTGATCGATCGCGCGCAGATGATGCGCAACATCAGCATGATGGCGGAGTTCGCGGTGAAGGCGGAGGTTGCTCTTCGTCCTCACTTCAAGACCTCGAAAATGATAGAAGTCGCTCGGCTGCAGTTGCAGGCCGGCGCTATTGGATTCACTTGCGCAACGATGGCGGAGGCCGAAGCCTTGCTCGCTGCGGGAATCAACGACGTCTTCTGGGCGAACGCTCCGGCTTCTGCTCAGAAGGCTCGCTTTGCCGCCGAGGCCAACCACACCGCGCGCCTAGCGGTCGGAATCGACTCGGTCGAACTCGCTGCAGTGCTGTCTCAGGCTGCAGTGGCGGCCGACTCTACGATCCCGGTCATCCTGGAGATCGACACTGGCCTCGCTCGTACCGGAGTGCTGGCCGCCGCAGCGGACGACGTCGCGGCTGAAATCGCCGCCCTACCGGGCATCCTGCTCGATGGCGTCTACATGCACGAGGGCCAGCTTGCCAGCCTTAAGGGCACTCGCGACGAGATCGTCGCGGCTGGAACGGGCGCCGCCTCGTCGTTGGTTGCTGTAGCGGAACAGCTGCGAGCATCCGGTCACACCATCTCGGTGGTCTCAGTGGGCTCGACGCCCGGCTGGGAATCTGCACCGCGCGTAGCTGGTGTCACCGAAGCCCGCGCTGGAACCTACGTCTTCTTCGACGCCAACCAATTCCGACTCGGATCGGCTTTGAGCGCACAGTGCGCCATTACGGTTCTCAGCACCGTGGTGAGCGTTCCCGCTGCCGATCGTCGCGTCATTGATGCGGGCATCAAGGCGATGAGCTCCGACCGCTCTAACCGCGGCGACACCTTGGGGCTCGTGACGGCTCCCGAAGGGGCCCTCGCTGACGACATCGTCTTCGAGCGCGCCTACGAAGAGCACGGCATCCTCAACGGAACCGGCATTGACGAACTCGGCTTCGGAAGCCGAGTTCGAATCATCCCTAATCATGCGTGTGGCGTCGTGAACATGTTCAGCCGCGTACACGTCGTCGAAGGCAGTGACGTCGTCGACATCTGGAATCCCGTCGGTAGGCATTAACCAGCCAGCGGGTCACTAGTAACACCCCTGCACCAACCAAGAGAAGTAACAGAAAGGTAGCGCAATGAGTAACAAGTCACCATGGCGTCGGTCGTTGATCGGCCTTGCCGCAGTAAGTTCGCTCGTGCTTACAGGATGCGCTGCTGAGTCATCAAGCAATGACGACTCAGCAGCGATCAAGGATGAGGTAGTCGTAGCTCTGGCGGGCGACATTGACAACTTCGATCCTCACACCAATCAGCTCATCATCTTCGAATTTGCGATTCGTGAGCTCGTGTTCTCGTCTCTCGTCGACTACGACGCCGAGCTGAAGCTTCAGCCCGATCTCGCGACGTACGAGGTAAACGAAGACGCAACGGTGTTCACGTTCAGCCTAGCGCCGGATGCCGTATTCCACGACGGAACCTCAGTTGACGCTGATGCCGTCATCGCTTCGATGGAGCGCGCCGGCACAGCAGAAGACTCGATCTGGTCGGGCCGTCTTGCCGACGTCGCCTCGTACGAGGCAACGGATGAGTCGACGGTCGTCATCACACTCAACAACCCGGATGCCACGTTCCTCGCGGGTCTCGCATCGATCGCGATTGTCGCTCCTTCGAGCTTCGACACAGCGACCTCAGAGCCCGTAGGTTCAGGCCCCTACGAGTTCGAGAGCTGGACGGCGAACACCGAGATCGTGCTGACCAGCTTCGATGACTACTTCGGCGATGTATCGCCGACGGAAACGCTTCGACTGCAGCCGATCGCCGACCAGCAGGTCGCGCTCAACAATCTCTACAGCGGAAGCGTTGACATTCTCGCCAGCGCATCAGCCGCAACGGTGTCGCAGCTCGACGCCGACCGTGCCGCCCTCGTGGAGCCGGTGGCATCGAACAGCCTCTCGCTGATCGAGTTCAACTCTTCGGGCAAGCTTGCTGACCCGATGGTGCGCCAGGCTCTGGCTCACGCCCTCGACAAGGACTCCATTCGGGAAATCGCCTACGGTGGCGGAGGCTCGAGCAGCTGGAGCCCATTGCCTGAGAGCAGCTGGGCCTACTCCGCGCAGGATGGCTACGAGTACGACCTCGATAAGGCCGCGACAATGCTCGCTGCTGCTGGCGAGTCTGACCTCGAGTTCTCGCTCGAAGTACCTTCCGGCTTCCCGGAAGCTGAACAGCTCGCCCGCGTCTGGCAGGCATCCTTGGCTGAAATCGGTGTGACCTTGAACGTCAACATCACTGAAATTTCGGTCTGGCTCGACGCTTACGTGAGCCGCGGCTATGACGCCACCTGGAATGTGTTCAACGTTGGAGCGGACCCCCACTCCTTCTTCGACATCATCATGACTCCGCACCTTGCGGACGACTACCAGAACCAGACGGTATCCGATCTCGTGCTTGACGCTACCCGCGTCTCTGACGAGGCAACTCGGGGCGAGCTCTACGGCGAACTCCAGCAGATTCTCGTTGACGAACTCCCCATCATGATCGTGCAGTCGACCCCGGTTGCGTCGATCGCTGGTCCGGAGGTCTCGGGCTACGAGGTCAACCCGCTCGGCTGGGCTCTGCTCTCGCAGGTCACCGTCAGCAAGTAACACCGCGCACGACACAGCACGCAACACGAAGAAGAAACGAGGGAGGCAGCATCGTGAAAATCATGCGACGCGCAGGAATAGAGGCGGCAAAGCTCGCCGTGGTCTTGTGGTTCGTCTCGGTGTTCGCCTTCCTCGCTCTTCGGCTCACCCCTGGGGATCCAGCAGTTCTGCTGCTAGGTCCCCAGGCGGGGCGTCCGGATGCGGCGGAAACGCTGGCCCGGCTACGAACAGAAATGGGGCTCGACCAGCCCTGGCCGGTTCAGTATGGAATCTGGCTTGGCGACATCCTGCGCGGAGACTTTGGAGTCTCAAGCCGCAGCGGGGTTGCCGTCGTTGAACTCGTAGCGGGCGCTGTTCCGCCCACGTTGTTCCTCATCCTGGGAGCCGTGCTCATTGCGGTACCGCTCTCCATCATCTTCGGAATGGCCGCTGCGTATTTCCGCAATGGAATCGTCGACCGGGCAGTGCGTCTGGTTACGACATTGGCGATCGCGATTCCCGCAGTCTGGCTCGGACTGTTCCTCATCATCATTTTCTCGGTCACGCTCGACATTTTGCCGTCCGGTGGATTCACCAGCCCCTTCGACGACTTCGGAGAGTTCTTCATCCAGATGATTCTGCCGGTCACGACGCTGGCGATCTTCCTCGGGGGAGTGCTGACGCGCTTCGTCTATGCCGAAGCCTCCGACGTTCTCCGCCAGGATTACATGCGCACGGCACTGGCCATGGGCATTTCGACACCGCGCCGCGTCTTCGTCTACGCCATGCGTAATGCTGTCACTCCGATGATCACGATCGTGGGAGTACAGATCGGAGCGCTCGTCGGAGGTGCCGTGCTCGTGGAGGCCGTCTTTGGCCTCGGCGGTATCGGCCAACTCCTACTCTCGAGCGTTCTCAACCGTGACTACCAAGTAGTGCAGGGCGCCGTCTTGCTCACCACGATTGTGGTGCTGCTCGTTGGTTACCTTGCAGACCTCGCTTACCGTCTCGTCGACCCGAGGATCACAGAATGACACTCACCGAACCCCGCACGAGCGGAACACCCCTGTCGCGCACCTTCGCTGCTATTGCCGCCGTCGGCCCCGCGAGACTCTCTCTCATTGTCATCGGCGTAATCGCCCTCTTCATGGCAGTCTGGCCCTCGCTCTTCAGCCCGTACTCGCCATCGGCGATTGACGCGTCGTCCATTCTGTTGTCTCCGAGCTTCGCGCATCCGTTGGGAACGGATGAAGCGGGAGCCGACGTTTGGGCTCGACTGGTCTACTCCACTCAGCTCGAACTCGTCATCGCGGCGGGCAGCGTTCTCGTGGCTCTCGTCATCGGCCTTCCCACCGGCCTCATCGCCGGAAACGCAGGACGGTTTGTGGATGGCGCGTTCACGAGTGTCGCTTCGGCGACGCTCGCTTTCCCTCTCGTGCTCTTCGCCATTCTGATGGTCGCGAGCTTCGGCACCACGAGCCTTTCGCTCACGGTCATTATTGGGTTCCTCTTCTTCCCTCGCGTCTTTCTCTTGATGCGAGCGCAAACGCGCAGTCTCAAGGAGCGCGAGTTTGTCACAGCGCTGCGGGTCGGGGGAGTGCGACCGACTCAAATCTTGGGTCTCCACGTGCTTCCCAACTCCGCCGGCCCTCTGCTGACGCTGATCCCCACGCTCATGGCGGAAGCCATCCTGATCGAAGCCGGTCTGAGCTATCTCGGTTTGGGCGTCGATTTGCCCGCCTCCACGTGGGGCACGATCCTCGAGGCTTCGAAGAACTACTACGTCACGTCACCCTGGTACGCGATCTCGGCCGGCCTTGTCATCACCTTCGTCGCTGCCGTGCTGATGTTCGCTGGCGAACTTATCGCTGAATCGGCCAACCCCATGAGACGGCGGCGTCGCTCATGACCCCCGTCACGCTGCTGCGCGGAGGTCAGGTTGCCGACGGAACCGGCGCCCCACTTCTCGACGCCGACGTTCTGATCGCCGACGGAAAGATCGCCGGCATCGGGCACTTCCCCGAGGGCGATGCCGACGTGGTGGTCGACTGCACAGGCCTCATCGTGGCACCGGGATTCATCGACATCCACACGCACTCCGATCTCACCCGCTTTGCGTACCCGGAATGTGAATCACGCGTGCTGCAGGGCATCACCACCGAAGTGATTGGCAATTGTGGTTTGAGCCCGGCGCCGATTCGCGGCAACCCCGACGACGTTCGGGCGATTATCGGGCCCGTAGACATCGTCGCGGATGTCAAAGTGAGCTGGAACTCGGTGAGTGAGTACTTTGCCGCGCTCGATGCCACACCGGCGGCGACGAACGTGGCACCTCTAGTGGGGCACGGAACTATCGTGCTTGCCGCTCAAACCAGAGTCGGGCTAGACCCCCATCACGATGACGATCGCCGCGCGACCATGGTTGCCGAGCTGCACGAGGCTCTAGCGGCGGGCGCGTGGGGCTTGAGCTTGGGTCTCATGTATTCGCCGGGCGAACTCAGCCCAGTCGACGAACTCACTGAACTTGCGCGTTCAGTTGCTCAACACAATGCTCTGCTCAGCATGCACATGCGCGCGTACGACAGCGACGGACTGGCGGATGCGGTGACTGAGGCCCTGCAGATTGCTGAGACCTCGGGAGCTCGCCTGCAAATTTCGCACTTTCGCTCGATCCGTGACGACGATGGCAGCGCCCTCGACGCCGCGATCGCCCTCGTCGAGAACGCGAACGGCGATGTGCAAGCCGATGCGTATCCGTATCTTGCCGGTCACACCACGATGCTTCAACTGTTGCCGACCGAGCTGCGGGCACTTCCCGTGGCCGAGATCGCCCAACGCATTGCGGATGCTCCGGCTGCCGTTGCCGAGATGCTTGAGTCGGCGGCAGGGTTTCCACCGGAGGCCATTACGGTGGCTAAGGCCTCAGCAAATCCGCTCGCGGTGAGCAGAACTCTCGCGGATCTAGTTGCTGATTCAGGCCACGAGTCGTGGGGTTCTCTCGCCGTGGAACTCCTCAGCGCGAACGATCTCAACGTTGATGTGATCATCGTCGGCACGCGTCCCGTCGACGCACTCCGGGTGCTGCAGCATCCGCTCGTTTCTGTGGCATCGGATGGGCTCGCCCTGAGCCTGACCCACGATGCCAATCTGCCTCATCCGCGGTCGATCGGTACCTTCCCGCGTTCGTTCGACGAACTCTCGCGTGCTGGCATGACCACCGTGGAGATCGTGCACAAGATGACTGCGAAGCCGGCAGCTCGACTGGGCTTTAGTGACCGCGGCGTGCTCGCGGTTGGTGCGTGCGCTGACGTCACGGTCTTCGACGCGTCAACCGTTGCGGACCGGGCAACCTACGCATCCCCACTCGAAGCACCGCAAGGAATCGCCCACGTTTTTGTGAACGGCGTCCGGGTAGTGCGCGACGGCCGTCACACCCATGAATTGCCTGGCCACGTCTTGAGAAGGAGAACAGCATGACCCCTTCACCGTTACTAGAAATCTCAGACCTCACGGTTCGCTATGGCACGGGCAACGCTAAGCCCGCCGTCAATAAGGTCTCGCTGTCCCTCGCCGCCGGCGAGACGGTCGGGCTTGTGGGCGAATCGGGGTCGGGCAAGTCGACCGTCGCGCGCGCCGTGCTCGGATTGATGCCTTTCGAAGGAACCATCACGTACCAAGGTGAGAACCTTGCCGAAGTGACACCGACCCGCATGCGCGCTATCCGCAGCGACCTGCAGATGATCTTCCAAGACCCGTACGCCACACTCGACCCGCGGATGACGGTCGGGCGGCAAATCGCGGAGCCCATGCTGGTGCACAAGATCGTGCCGCGCTCCGGTGCCGCCGCCCGCGTGGGCGAGCTGCTCGAGCAAGTAGGGCTGTCGGCGGAGATGGCCGGCCGGTACCCGCACGAGTTTTCCGGTGGTCAACGCCAGCGCATCGCGATCGCCCGGGCGCTTGGCGTTAGCCCGTCGCTGATCGTCTGCGACGAACCGACCAGCGCGCTCGATGTTTCGGTGCAAGCCCAAGTGCTCGAACTGCTTCAAGAACTTCAACGCACTCAAGGAATCGCCTACCTGTTTATCGCCCACAATCTGGGCGTCGTGCGTGCCATGTCGCATCGAGTCGCTGTGATGTACCTGGGGGAGATCGTGGAGTACGGAACGTCTGACGAGGTATTCGGCAACCCGCAACATCCCTACACTCGTGCCCTGATCGAAGCGGTTCTTGAACCCGATCCTGCATCGCGGCATCGTCCGCTGTCGATCGACCCCGATCTCACTAGCCCGATCAACGTGACGAGGAGCCGCGCATGAGCGACCAAGCACTCTTAGAAATCCGGGATCTTTCGGTACGGTTCTCGGCATCCGCCCCTCCCGCGGTGCGCGGTGTTTCCATTCGCGTCGAGGCGGGCACCCGCGTGGGAATTATTGGCGAATCGGGCTCCGGCAAGTCGGTCACCGCGATGTCGGTCTTGCGCCTGAATGACGAACGAATCGCCCACTATGGCGAGGAATCATCCATCACTCTCGATGGTCGTGAACTTCTCAAAGCGCCGCTCTCGGCGATCCAAGGCGTCCGCGGTGCGCAAGCCTCGATGATCTTCCAGGACCCAATGTCGGTGCTCAACCCGGTGTTTCGAGTAGGGCACCAAGTGCGCGACGTTCTCGTGGCGCACCGCCCCGAGCTGCGAAAGACCGCCAAGGCTCTCGTTATCGAGAGTTTGGATGCGGTCGGTATTCGTAACCCCGCCGCGGTCTACCGTCAGTACCCTCACGAGCTCAGCGGCGGAATGCGCCAACGCGTCATGATCGCGATGGCGATCGCATCGTCACCCCGACTGCTGATTGCGGATGAAGCGACGAGTGCGCTCGACGTGACCGTGCAAGCAGCCGTGCTTGAGACCATCGGTGCTCTCGCCGACGATCGCGGAATGGCGGTGCTCATGATCACTCACGACATGGGCGTTGTCGCGCGTTTCTGCGACTACGTCTACGTGATGTATCACGGTGAAGTCGTCGAATCAGGCGCGGCCGCCGACATCCTTACCTCACCTCAGCACGACTACACCAAGAAACTTCTTGCGTCAGTTCCTCGCCTTCACGGCGATCAGCCCCGCACGGCTTAGTGCGGGCACCCCAACCAACCCCAAAGAAAGGCATCAATGTTCCACGCAATCACCACCCCAGACGCTCCTCAGCCCGCCGGCACCTACAGCTCTGCCGTCGTCGCAGGCTCGCTCGTGTTTCTTGCCGGTCAGGGCCCGTTCGACAAAGACAGCAACCGCGTCGGCGAGACCTTCGCTGAGCAGGTTCGCCAGACCTTCCGCAACCTCGAGACCGTTGCTCAGGCTGCCGGCACGAGCCTTGAGAACACCGTGCGCTACGGCGTGTACCTCAAGACCCTCGATGACTTCGCTGAGTTCAACGAGATCGCGGCAGAGTTCCTCACGGCACCGCTCCCGGCGCGCACGACGATTCAGGCCAACCTTCGTGGCTTCGACGTCGAGCTCGACGCGATCGTCGCGCTTCCCGCGAAGTAGCAATGCGTCTCGCAGTCATTGACGGCCGAGCATCGCTCCTCGTCGACGGCACCGTTGTCGATATCGAGCGTGCGAGTGCTGGTCGATTCTCGGCCACGGTCGACGAGCTCTACCGGGACTGGGCACCGTTTCAGGCGTGGGCGGCGGATGCCGTAGCAAGCGACCGTAGCGAGGCCGCGCTTGAACCCGCTCAGTGGGGTGCGCTCGCGCACGCCCCGCAGCAGATTTTTGCGGTCGGACTCAACTACGTTGATCACGCTGCGGAGTCCGGGTTTAACGTCCCGGAACATCCGATGGTTTTCACGAAGTTTGCGTCGTCGATCTCGGGTCCGTTCGAACCGCTCGTATTGCCGACCGACAGTGTCGATTGGGAAGTTGAGCTGGTTGCTGTCGTGGGCGCGGGCGGTCGCAACATCGCCGAAGCAGACGGATTCGCGGCAATCGCAGGCTTCTGCATTGGCCAGGACTATTCGGCGCGCGACGTGCAGATGCGAGGAGTGCCACCGCAGTTCTCGCTCGGTAAGTCGTTCACGGGGTTCGCACCGCTCGGGCCAGTGTTCGTCGACACGGAGAGCTTTCTGCAGCAGTCAGAAATCACTCTCGAATGTTGGATTGACGATGCTCTCGTGCAGAGCGCACCGATGAACGACATGGTGTTTTCGGTACCGCGACTCGTCAGTGAACTCTCGGCCATTGTCGAGTTGCGCCCCGGCGATGTGATCTTTACCGGCACACCGCCCGGCGTCGGCTTCGGCCAGAACCCGCCTCGCTATTTGCGCGCGGGCGAAGTTGTGCGCAGCGCAATTACCGGGTTGGGAACGATGTCTCAGGAGTGCGTGGCTCCGTAGCTCGCGTTCGTTGCTTCTGTGATGAAGGCGCGTCTCTCGTGGGGAGAGGCGCGCCTTCTGTTCCGTGATCGCTACGATTGAGGAGACGCTGCAAGATTAAGGAATGCCCGTGACGTATAGCGCTGTTCGAGTTCGAGAGACTCCCGGAGAGTCAGGCTCTGGCCGCACCGGTGTCGCGGTGATTGTGTTCGGCATTGCGGTGGCAGGCTGGGTCTCATTCGGTCGTCATCTCTTTGGCCTCGGTGGCGATCTCACCGTCATTTACGCGGCGACGCTCGGTGTCATTTTTGCGATTCTGTTGGTGCTTGTCGGCCTTGCGATACGCCGCAGCGACCTGCGCGGCTTCACTACACGCCCCATCACGCACGCGATGCTGATCTCCTCTGGCCTTTCCGCCTTCTTGTTGGGGCTCACCATTCCCGATAACACCCCGGAAGGGTTGCAAACGATCGTGAGCGGGCCGAACGAGCCAGCCCTGGGGATCGCCATCGGAATCGCCAACCCCTTGGGGGTTGTGGGCATTGCGACCGGCATCATCGCGCTGGTGCTCGCAGTCAAGGAATCCCGCGGTCGCATCACGCTCGTCGAGAGCTGGGATGACGACGAGGCTGCCGGATTGAAGCGCGCTTCCGAGTCGACGCAAGATTCTGACTCAGCTCACACCGCCGCAACTTCCGCGAGCCCGAGTTTGTAGCTAGCGGCGTCCTAGCTGCGACTGAGAGCTCAGCTCGTGCCAGCCGCGGTCGTGGTAAACCAGCGGCGGGCCAGCATCCGTCTCGGTTCCGACATGAGAACCCTGCGCGAGAACCAGAATCAACGACGCTGACGCCGTGTCGAGTTGATCAATGCGCTGGCCAACGATGCGCACGGGGGCGCTCGGAAAGTACGGCTCTCCACTCGGTAGGCGCGACCACAGTGAACGGTCGGCGAAGCGGTCGACGCCACTGGTCGCGCACAGTTGGGCAATCGGTAATTGTTCGCTGCCGAGAAAGTGCACGACGTAGGAGTTCGCATTTCGAATCCCCGTCGCGGTGGATGCCTGATGTCCAATCGAGAACGCAAATAGCGGGGGATCCGCGCTCACCGACACGATCGACGTGACCGTAAGAGCGACAGGGCCGAGAGCAGAGTCAGCGGTCACCACCGCCACGCCACCCGGATACCGGCGAAACGCCGCCGCGAATTCGGCTGCGCTCAGCCCGGTAGCGGGCAGGGCATCGTCATCGGTGCCGTGGGGGCGCTCTGCCGTGAAGGGAGCGGTGGGGGCTGTCGTGTGCATTCGTCCATCCAATGGTTCGGGGGATGCGGACTAGCGTGCACTCCCTCGCGCCATGAAGCGAGAATATGTCGATATGTGTCCGACTATTGCGCCTTTGTTTCGCTGCTAGGTGCGCGATATCGAGTCCGGGCGCACGATGAAAGCATGCCTAGACAAATCCGTTTCAATGCCTTTGATATGAACTGCGTCGCTCACCAGTCTTCAGGAATGTGGCGCCACCCCGATGACCAATCGTGGCGCTACAAAGACCTCGACTACTGGACCGAGCTTGCTCAGCTGCTCGAAAAAGGAACTTTCGACGGCATCTTTATTGCGGATGTCCTCGGCACCTACGACGTCTACGCCGGCTCGAACGAGGCCGCGATTCGCCACGGTGCTCAGGTTCCCGTGAATGATCCGCTGTTGCTCGTCTCGGCGATGGCGCATGTCACCGAGAACTTGGGGTTCGGCATTACGGCGGGAACCGCGTACGAGCATCCGTATCCCTTCGCTCGACGGATGTCGACGCTTGACCACCTCACGAAGGGCCGCATCGGCTGGAACGTCGTGACGGGGTATTTGCCATCAGCGGCGCGCAACATGGGTAACGACGATCAGCTCGAGCACGACGACCGCTACGACCATGCCGACGAATATCTCGAGGTGCTCTACAAGTTGTGGGAGGGCTCGTGGGAAGATGACGCGGTTATCCGCGACCGAGAATCGGGTGTCTTCACCGACCCCAGCAAGGTTCACGATATCGAACACAGCGGCGAGCACTTCTCGGTGCCCGGCATCCATCTGGCGGAGCCTTCGGTGCAGCGCACGCCGGTGATCTATCAAGCCGGGGCGTCGCCACGAGGGATCCAGTTCGCCGCGGGCAACGCCGAGGCAATTTTCGTCGCCGCCTCGACCAAAGCGGGTCTTAAGGAAACAGTTGGTCGCATCAGGGATGCTCTCGAAGAAGCAGGCCGCGACCGTTACTCGGCCCGCATCTACACCTTGCTGACGATCATTACCGATGAGACCTCCGAAAAGGCTCATGCCAAATATGCCGACTATCTGAGCTATGCGAGCGAGGAAGGGGCTCTCGTCTTCATGTCGGGATGGATGGGAATCGACCTCTCGCAGTACGACCTCGATGAGCCGATCGGCAATGTGAAGAGCAACGCTATTCAGTCGACCGTGGCGAATTTTCAGAAAGCGAACAGCGACGGCAGCGAATGGAAAGTGCGGGACATTGCGCGCCTCGGAGCCATTGGAGGCCTTGGCCCCTTCATCATCGGCTCAGGGGAGGAGATTGCGGATGAGCTGGAGTCGTGGGTGGCGGAGACTGACGTCGACGGGTTCAATCTTGCCTACGCGATCACGCCGGGCACGTTCGAAGACGTGGTCGAGCATGTCATCCCGGTGCTGCGGGCTCGTGGTTCATACCCCGAAGAGTATGTAGAGGGAACGTTGCGTCAGAAGCTGCATGGCCGGGGCGATCGCTTGCCTGCTGACCACGCTGGCGCGAGCTATCGGCGCCAACCAGTTTCGGCGCCCTGACGGGCTTAGAGCTCGACCGAGTACTTGAAACCGATGTGTGAGGCTTCGAAGCCCAGCTTGGTGTAGAACCGGTGCGCGTCGGTGCGTGCCTCGTCTGATGTGAGTTGGATGAGGGACGCGCCGAGCGTGGGCGCCGCGGTGTCGATAACCCAGCGCATCATCGCGCCGCCGATTCCGCTCGAACGCTGGCTCGCGGCAACGCGCACGGCTTCGACCTGGAGGCGGTGCGAGCCCCGACGCGCCATTCCGGGAATGGCAGTGAGCTGCATTGTTGCGACGACATCGCCCGATGGTGCGACGACAACGAGCAGTGCGTTTGCGGGAGTCGTGGCGATTGCGTGAAAGGCTTTTTCGTAGGCCGGGCGGTCTTCGGGGCGAGCAGTGTCTCCACGCAGGGCGCTGACGGGGTCGTCGGCGAGCAGTTGCAGGATGGTGTCGATGTCTCCGAGTTCGGAGTAGCGAAGAGTCATTTCGCCGTCGCGGGTCTGCAGGGTGGTGGGGACTGTCACTTTAGAGAACACTCCTACGACGTTAGCAGCGCTGGCGCGGTGCCTCGGTCGCAGCCGCCGTGTTGGAGAAAGTGCACGGCCCGAGCGCTCACCGTGGTGAGGGCCCGGGCCGTTGCCGTTCTCGGGGGAGAAGCTGCTAGAAGTTCATGATCTGGTAGCCGTCGACAACGAGCTTGCGAACGCTGGCTTCGCCGCCGTTGTCGGAGAGCAGCGGGAAGCCGCCGTCACGGATGGGTTCGAAGACCTTGTGCGACTTGGCGCAGAATTCGCAGGCACCGATGATCGTGTCGCCGAGCGCCGAGATGAGGCCGTTCATCGGGTGGCCAGCATCAGCGATCTTGGCGAGGGTCTCTACGCCCGAGCCGTCGAACATGACGATGACGTCGTCGCCGGCGGCCTTGAACTCGAGGGCGGTCTTGAGGCCACGGTAGACGCGAGCGTTGTTGTTCTCGAGGGTTTCGAGGATGACTACGGCGATCTTGAGATCTGACATGAAAAACTCCTTGTGTCGGCCATCCAGCGTTTCTAGACGGATCCGTCTAGACAATATAGACGGGTTCGTCTAGAATTGCAAGATGGCTCCAGAAACCCCGCAGATCCGCGTCACCTCGCGCATGAAACTCCTCGCCACCGCGGCAGATCTCTTCTACGCGCACGGAATCAATGCCACGGGAATCGACACTGTGATCGCTCAGGCTGGGGTGGCAAAGGGCAGCATGTATCACCACTTTCCGAGCAAGGAAGCGCTGATCGCGGCGTACTTGGATGAGGAGGCCGACGCATGGCTCGATCGAGTGACTGAGCTCGATGACGCGGATGCCCCGCCAGCAGTCCGCATCGAGCGACTGTTCTTGGCAGTGGCTGACCAAGTCGATGGCGGCACTTTCTACGGTTGCCCTTTCACGAACGCCGCGATCGAATGCCCCGATATGCCGGACGTGCAGGCCGCGATCGCCCGCTATCGGCGCGTGCTTCGGGCGCACGTGAAGGAGATCGTCGGTGTGGATGTGACTGATGCGCTCGTGTCGCGTCTCATCGTGCTCTATGACGGTGCCCTCACGACGGCGAAGCTCACTCGAGACTCCGCCCAGGTTCGAGAGATTGCCCAGTTCGCCCACGAGGTCGCAGCAGCCTAAAGCCACTCGCGCGTCGGCTTGCGGTCTATTCGAACATATGTTCGAATAGCATCATGCGATGGAGTGGGCAGCAAGTGAGCAACGAGGCACCTGATGCTCTGCCCGGGCTCGCGAAGCTCAACAATCTTGTACGAACGGTGCGAACCCCCGAGTTCGACGGCGTCACCTTCTACGAGGTTCTCGCCAAGAGCGCGCTCAATAGGGTGCCGACTGCCAGTGATATGCCATTCGGTTGGACGATCAACCCCATGCGCGGATGCCTCCACCAGTGCACCTATTGCTTCGCTCGCCCCACGCACGAATTCCTCGATCTCGATGCGGGCAAAGACTTCGACACTCAGATCATCGTCAAGGTCAATGTGGCTGAGGTGCTCGCAAAGGAACTCAGTAAACCCAGTTGGGGGAGGAACCCTGTGGCGTTGGGCACCAATACTGACCCTTACCAGCGTGCTGAGGGTCGCTATCGGCTCATGCCGGGCATCATCGCTGCGCTGGCTGGTTCCGGCACGCCGCTATCCATCCTCACTAAGGGAACGTTGCTGCGCCGAGATCTGCCGCTCTTGGTGGAGGCGAGTGAGCATGTACCGGTAGATCTTGGCATGTCGATTGCAATCTACGACGATGACCTTCAGCAGTCGGTCGAGCCAGGCACCCCGACTGCCAAGGCGCGGTTGGCGACGGTAACCGCGGCACGCAATGCTGGTCTTGATTGTGCTGTGTTCCTGATGCCGATTCTCCCGTTTTTGACGGATACCCGGGATCATCTCGAGCGAGCCGTGGAGCAGGTCAAAGCGGCCGGCGGTACATCGATCACGTATTCGGCTCTGCATCTCAAGCCGGGAACTAAAGAGTGGTACTTCGAGTGGCTGGAGGGTGCGCATCCGGAGCTCGTGGGTAAGTATCGTTCGATGTACTCGGCGGGAAACTACGCGCCCAAGGACTACCGCAAGTGGCTTGCTGCTAAATTGCAGCCGATTATTCGGCGTCATGGGTTACAGCGCACCGCTCTCGATCCTGCCACCGGAATCGTCGGCTCTCGGGCCCAGCCGCGGGTCCATGCCGGGGTGCGCTCACGTTCAGGTTCGGTTACACCTTCGTTGATCGCGGAGGAGATGCCGCCGCAATTGGCAGCGCGAGCAATGCCTCAACCGATGCTGTTCTAACGCTTTTCTGAACGCCTCCTCCGTGCCTCCTTGAGGGTTCCAGACAGTTCGTCGCAACTGTCACACCTCTGCTTAGGCTGGTGGCGGCGCCATATACGTAGCGTCACGGTCGACCAGATTGAGGAGTTCGCTCATGCCCTCTCGCAAGAATTCAAGCCTCAAAGATCCCGAGCTCTACGAAGAGCTTCGCGAGGACGGCGCGTCGAAAGAGAAAGCCGCGCGCATCTCGAACGCGGCAGCGAATCAGGGTCGCTCCGAGATCGGGCGACGGGGTGGAGAGTCGGGCTCGTACGACGACTGGACGGTGAAAGAGCTCAGACAGCGCGCCAAGGAGCTAGACCTTCACGGCTATTCGTCATTGACTAAGAGCGAGCTCATCGACAAGCTTCGTTCGCACTAGCGCTCACATCTCGTGCGCTGATGTGTATGGAGTTGCGAGAGCACGCAGCATCCTCGTTCTGAACCCTTGGGGCGGGTGGTCACTGCTGATTAGGCTGGGGCGGTGACTTCAACCCCCTCCTCGTATTACCTCAGGCACGGCGACACTCGCTTCGAATCGACCATTCACGCTCAGGGCGCTTGGAATCCGCACGAGCAGCACATGGCTCCCGTCGCCGGCATTTTGGCGCATGCCTTGGAGGGCTTCGAGGCCCGGCCAGAGCTACGCATTGCGCGCATCAGCTACGAAATTTTGGGACTAATCCCGGATGGCGAGTTCGACATCCACGTCTCGATGTTGAGACCGGGCCGCACTATCGAGCTTGTCCAGGCAGAGTTGAGCGCCGGCGGCCGTGTCGCTGTACGCGCGACGACCTGGCGTTTGCACACTTCAGACACTGCGGAGATTGCGGGCATCGTTGACGAACGGATGCTCGGCCCAGAGAGCGCGGGCGCGCCCGTCAACCTGACGCAGTGGCCCGGTGGCTACATCCGCTCTATCGAGGCACGAGCGCTACCTGAGCACGAAGCAGGCCGCGGGCGAGTCTGGCTGCGCACTCCCGTTCCGCTGCTCGCCTCCGAGCCCATCTCTGACTTCGTGCGGCTCATGGGCCTCGTCGATACGAGCAACGGTATTGCGACGCGGGTGAAGCCGGGG
The DNA here is from genome assembly GCF_002797685.1 of Salinibacterium amurskyense. Taxonomy (GTDB): domain Bacteria; phylum Actinomycetota; class Actinomycetes; order Actinomycetales; family Microbacteriaceae; genus Rhodoglobus; species Rhodoglobus amurskyensis. The sequence continues at coordinate 1,801,937 of NZ_PGFH01000001.1, read as the reverse complement.
GAGGGTGGCTATGCCTTCCCCAATGTTGACCTTCAAATCCACCTTTATCGTATTCCGGTTGGCGAGTGGCTCGGTCTCGAGAATGCGGTGAGTTTTGGCACCGACGGTGTTGGTCTTACCTCAACGGTGCTGCATGACAGCCAGGGGCCATTTGGGCGAGCGGAACAAATCCTCACGCTGCGAAAACTTTAGGAGACGGAACGCTCTGCCCGTGTGTCTCTTGCGCGTTCACGCCCATGTCAGTAATCTACAACCAAATGGTTGTAGATGAACTGTCCGACTCTCAAGTCGACGCGATGTTTCGAGCGCTGGCGGATGCCACGCGCCGCGACATCGTCACGCGCGTTTTCAGCGAGGGAGTTTCTGTCTCGCAGCTCGCGCGCAAGTACGAGATGAGTTTCGCGGCGGTGCAGAAACACGTGGCGATCCTGCACACCGCAGGATTGGTGACGAAAGAGCGCCACGGGCGCGAGCAAATTGTTCGCGGCAATCTTCAGACCATTCAGCGTGGCCAAGAGTTGCTCGCTCGTGTAGAGAACGTCTGGACGCAGCGAGTGCTGCGCATGGAAGCCGTGCTCAACGAAGAGTAACGACGATGATCCACCACGATTGGAGACCCTAATGAACATCTCGACACACACCGACGCCGCCGCACTCTCGATGACCACGACGGCGGAATTCACCGCGTCGGCCGAGCGAGCGTGGCAGCTCGTCAGCGACCCCCGGCAACTGGAGCGCTGGTGGGGACCGCCCGAGTGGCCCGCTACCTTCGTGCGTTTCGAGTTCGAGCCAGAGGGACGCGCGCACTATTACATGCAAGGGCCGGATGGCGAACGTCTTCACGGCTGGTGGAGATTCGTCTCGATTTCGGCCCCGACGGAGTTGCTCATTGAAGATGGATTTGCGGATGATCAGGGCGAGCCCTCGGCGGATCTCGGGGTAACGACGGCCAGGTTGACGTTCGAACCCACCGCCGACGGAACACGGCTCACAATCTTCTCGCAATTCGAGTCGCTTGAGCAACTCGAAGAGATGATCGAAATGGGCATGGAAGAGGGAATGCGACTCGCTGTCGGCCAGATCGCCGCGATTCTGGGCGACGACGAGGAAACAGGCAGCTGACCGATGTCGTTCTAGGCGCACCTCGACACCGTCTAAAAGAACACGGGCCTCACTCCGCGTGAGCTCGCCTCGATTGCTCGGAGTAAAGGCTACGACGACGCGGTGAAAGCTGGCGAGATCCTCTGCTGGCTCGCGTTGGACAATGGTCTCGGTCAGGCTCCTGGGCTGCCAGTAGGTAGGGTGGATGGTGGCCCTCATCGGGCCACTGATGTGGGTACTTGAGTGCCCTGAGGAGATCGATAGCGTGAAATCCCCCCAGCCGTCTCGGGCAGCCCAGAATCGGCGCAAGGAATCCTCCAAGCGTGGCCTGTTCATCGTGGGAGGGCTCGTGGGGTTGGCGCTTCTCGCCGTCGCCTTCGTGGCCGGAGCCCAGTCAAATTCGGCGACGTCTCCCGGTCAAGCGGTCCCGTCGGCTTCTGCCGGCGAGGAGGCGCAGCCCGCAGTCGAACTAGCCCGACGGGTTGCCGATGACCCGACTGCGCTCGGAGCGGTCGACGCGCCTGTCGTGCTCGTGGAATACGCGGATTACCGTTGTCCTTTCTGCGGGGTGCTGTCGCGCGAAACTCTTCCGACGCTCATCAGCGAATATGTCGATTCAGGTCAGCTTCGCATCGAGTGGCGCGATAATCCCATCTTCGGCGAGACGTCTGTGCTGGCCGCGGTCGCTGCGCACGCCGCCGGTGAGCAGGGGCTGTTCTGGGAATACAACACGGCGGTCTACGCGTCGGCGCCCGAGACGGGGCACCTCGAGATCGATCGCGACAAGGTTCTCGATTACGCGCGTGACATCGGTGTGCCCGATATGGCGCAGTTCGAGGCAGACCTTGCGAACCCCGCACTAGTGCAGCGGGTGCAGATCAACGCGCAGGAGGCTCAACAAATCGGTGTAACGAGCGTCCCGTCTATCGTGATCAATGATGTCGCCATTGCCGGCGCCCAGCCGCTTCAGGTGTTCCAGGATGTCATCGACGAGCAGTTGAGACTGGCAGCCCAGTAACAGTGGATATTGGTTACGCCGGGGCCTTTATCGGCGGGCTTTTCGCTCTCTTGAGTCCGTGTTCGGTGATGCTATTGCCGGCGTTCTTTGCCTACGCTTTTGGTTCTGCTTCGGCTCTATTTGCGCGGACGGTGCTTTTCTTTGGCGGCCTCATCACGACGCTCATTCCTCTGGGAGTCTTTTCGGCAACGCTGGGCTCCCTCGTGAACGAAAACCGCGGCGCGCTGATTGTCGGGGCTGCCGTCCTCGTCATCGCCGCGGGTGCTGTTCAGCTGTTCGCCATTCCGGTTCCCGGCCTGACCAGAACGGAGAGTGCGGATGCTGCAACCGACCGCACCTCTGCCGTCTCGGTCTTCGCACTCGGCATGGTTTATGCCGTCGCTGGCGTCTGCGCGGGCCCGATCCTCGGCTCCGTGCTCGCCGTCGCGGCGCTCAGCGGAAACGCGGTCTACGGTGCCATCATGCTCACGCTCTATGCGCTCGGGCTGACGGTGCCGTTGCTCGTTCTGGCTGCTGTTTGGAAGCGGCTCGGTGCGCGGGGGCGTCGCTGGCTGCGGCCACGGACGCTCACTATCCGTGGGTGGTCAAACTCGTGGACGATGATCGTGTCTGGCGCGCTGACTATCGGAATCGGCATCCTTTTGCTGGTGAGCGACGGCACCGCGTCATTGGGGGGAGTCATCCCGATCACCTTCCAGTACCGCGCTGAGTCGTGGGCGGCAACGACCGGCTCGAGCATCGATAACGCCCTCTTCCTGGGCGCAGCAGTCGCACTCTCCGCGGCAGTCGCCGGTGTGGTCTGGCTCGTGTCGCGGCGCTCACAGGCCCGGGCGCAGGCGCTCGACGAAGTTCCTGCCGAATCGCGCTCGCTCGAAGGCTGACGCGAGCCTAGACACAACTAGAGTTCGGGCATCCATTCTTCGTTGCCATCTCTGCCGCGCAGCTTGTCGATCTCCCGACGCTCGCGCTTGGTCGGACGCCCGGCACCGCGGTCGCGCAGGGGAGCGAAAGCCCGCTCCTCGCGAGAGGGCGGCGGGGGAGTCTCGTCGATGTAGCTTTCGGCGGCGGTCACCGCCGACACTCTCTTCACGATCGTCTGCTTGACGACAAGGATGCGATCGAAGCCAGCGATACGAATGCGCACTTGGTCGCCGATGCGAACCGGCTGGGCAGCCTTGACGCTTGTGCCGCCGATTTTCACATGGCCAGCACGGCAGGCCGCTGTTGCTTGCGAGCGAGTTTTATAGACGCGCACTGCCCACAGCCAACTGTCGACGCGAACAGTTCCCGCGGCCATTAGACCGTTGCGAGTTCAGTTTTCCACTGAACGAGGCGCTGCACTGTGGCGCTGCCGTCTGCCGCGAGAGTGTTCATCGCGTCATCGGGCACATAGAAGTTGATGGCGAGAAAGCCGCGCACAACCTCGGAGGGGTCATCGACGAGCATCCGCAGCACATCGCACGGGGCGTGTTCGTTGCGGGCGACACAGGCGCGAACGCCAGCATCGCTGTCGCGAGCGAGAGCTTCAAATACGTCAACCGGGGTGTGGTGGCTGCTGGCAGCGCTCTCGCGAATTTTGGGATTGGGGTCGGCCGCGAGAAGACGCAGGCGTGCAATCTTGCTGTCAGTAACTTCGGGCGCGGGGTGGAGCGCGGCAGCTTCCTCGGCGCTAAGCATCGAGGGGGCCATTGCTCGCATTTGTGCCCGTTGGGCAGGAGTGTTGAACCGGATGCATGACATGGTCTCGAGGATACTCGTGAGCCCCTGCGAGACAGCGCTGCATTCTCGGCATTTTGGATGCGGATGCTCGCTAGACTCGAACTGTGGCCAGTAGTAGTTCACCCGAGATCAGCAATCGTGTGTGGACTGTGCCCAATATCTTGAGTTTTCTCAGGCTCGGGCTCGTCCCCGTTTTTCTCTATCTCATCATCACCGCGCAAGACGCTCTCGCGCTGCTCGTGTTGGTGTTTTCCAGTCTCAGCGACTACCTCGATGGCTTCATTGCTCGACGTTTTAACCAGATGACGCGATTGGGGCAGTTGCTTGACCCCGCCGCCGATCGCCTGTTCATTTTTGCTGCTCTGATTGGTCTCGCTGCTCGCAACGTGATTCCGTGGTGGCTGTTCTTCGTGATTGTTGCGCGCGAGGTCATGTTGGCCATGCTGGGCATCATTTCTGCCAACTACGGTTTCGGGCCCCTTCCCGTTCATCATTTGGGCAAAGTGGCCACCGCGGCCCTGTTCTATGCGCTTCCCGTTCTCATGCTGGGGCAGGCATTTCCTGCGATTGCGAGCGTCACTGATCCGGTGGGGTGGGCATTCGCGCTGTGGGGTGCGTTCTTGTATTGGTGGGCAGGTTTCATTTACGTTGCACAATCTGTCCGAATTTCTCGCCTTCCGAGGGTCTGAGGAGTGCTCCGATCCGATACGCTGGTTAGTCAGGGAGGTTTGCGATGGTTGAGTCAATGAATAGTGGTCACGGCGCCGACGTACAGTCGGCAAACGAGACGTCCGCGCAGCCTATTGTCGAGCGCATCGACACCACTGCTACGTACAGTCATGAGTTTGCGGCGCAGGTGGCGGCGATGGCCGCGGATGTGTCGGCAGACGAGCAGTCTGCAATTTCTGCTTTGCCGTCGGGCTCAGCGTTGTTGATCGTTCGCCGAGGCCCCAATGTGGGTGCCCGCTTCCTGCTTGATGCCGACCTCACCACGGTGGGTCGTCACCCCGAGGCAGATATTTTTCTCGATGACGTCACGGTGTCGCGACGTCATGTTGAGTTCTTGCGTAATGGAACGACGTTCGATGTCAAAGACCTTGGATCGCTCAACGGCACCTACCTCAGTGGAGACCGCATTGCGACGACCGCTGTGCTTCGTGACCAGGCTGAGGTTCAAATCGGCAAGTACAAGCTCACGTTCTACGCGTCGCGCCGCGATCTCACGCCGCCGGCTGGCAGTTAGTGGCTAGCGTCGCGCGCCAAGCGCGGTCAGCCCCGGCTCCCGCGCTGCTGAGTATTGGCCAAGTTCTTGCCAAGCTCAGTCCTGAGTTTCCCGATTTGACCCCGTCGAAGCTTCGCTTTCTTGAAGAGCGCAAGCTTGTTGCTCCGGCACGTACGGCATCCGGGTATCGCAAGTTTTCTTCAGCAGACATGGAGCGTTTGCGCTTCGTGCTCACTATGCAGCGCGACCATTACCTTCCGCTCAAGGTCATTCGTGGCTACTTAGAAGAGATGGATGCGGGGCGTACCCCTGAGCTTCCTGGCGGTGCCGTTGCTGCTGCTTCCATGCTCTCGGCGGAGCGCAAGCTCACGCGCGATGAGCTGATCCGCGAGGCCGGCGCGAGCCCGATGCTCTTGGGTGACGCTATTTCGTCATCGCTCATCGTGGCCTCCGATGTTTTCGGTGAAGATTCTCTCGCCGTGCTCAAGTCTCTTGTGGAGCTTCAGCGCAGCGGCATTGAGCCACGACACCTTCGGGGCTTTCGTGCGGCTGCAGAGCGCGAGCTGGGCCTGATTGAGAGTGCATTGATGCCGGTTGCTCGTCGCAAAGATGCGTCAAGCCGTGCGCGTGCGGCTGAGATGGCGCGCGAAATTGCGGGCCAGTTGGAGATTGTTCGCAGCAGTCTTATTCGATCCGCCCTCAGCAGACTCGATTCGTAGTACGGTCGATCTGTTGACCGTTTTCCGGCTCCCGCCGACGACGGTTCAGTGAGGTTGGCCCAGTTTTATCCAACTGATTCCGACACGCCGCCGAGTTTTTGCGAATGTCGTTGATCGAGGCGGTGGGCGTGACTACCGTGGGGTAACACGAAACATTAAGCGTCAACTTCAACATGAAGGTTCGTTGTTTTCGTGCTGATCAATCAGAACTAAAGGGGCAAAGCCATGAGTGAAGTGAACCGTAGCGAAGAATCACGCTACGACCTTGGCCTCCTCTTCACCGACGGAATGCCTGACCTCGACGACACGTCGGGCTACCGCGGCGCTGTAGCTGCTCGCGCTGCGGGCATCAGCTATCGCCAACTCGACTACTGGGCTCGCACTCAGCTCGTAGAACCCACCGTTCGCGGTGCTGCCGGCTCAGGATCGCAACGACTGTACGGCTTCCGCGACATCCTCGTGCTCAAGCTCGTCAAGCGACTGCTCGACACCGGAATCTCGCTGCAGCAGATTCGTATCGCGGTCAATCAACTGCGCGAATCCGGCATCCACGATCTTGCTCAGACCACGCTCATGAGCGATGGCGCTGGTGTGTACCTCTGCACGTCAAACGATGAGGTTATCGACCTCGTGAGCCGCGGCCAGGGTGTGTTCGGCATCGCCGTCGGTAAGGTTCTCCGCGAGGTAGAGACCAGCCTGATCGATCTTGACACCGTCAAGGGTGAAGACCCCATGGATGAGCTGGCGAAGCGCCGCGCATCCCGCGCCTCCTAAACGACGCTTCTTTCTCCCCGCGTTTCTCTCTGCGAGAGCGACGCAGTTCGTGGGCATGCAAAAAGCCAGCACCGAAGTGCTGGCTTCACGCGCAGTGCGGAGCTATTGGCCGCTGTTGTACTCGCCCATGCGCGCTGCGCGCATGACACGGTCGAGAATCTGGTCGAAGTAGCGCGCCATTTCTTGGGCACTTTCCCCTGGCCACACGTGAAGGGGCTTTGCGGCGCCCTGGGCCTGTTGCAGCGACGTACGTTCGGGCAATTGCGGTGACAGCACGAGGGGGCCGAACATGTCGCGAAGTTCCTTGATGCGGAACTGGTGCTCAAGCGATTGTGAGCGCAAACGGTTCACAATAATGCCGAGCGGCTGCAAACGAGGGGAGAGGCCGCGACGGATTTCTTCGATGGCGCGCAATGCGCGATCAGCGGCGGCGACAGAAAACAGTCCGGGTTCCGTAACAATCGATACACGATCGCTGGCAGCCCAGGCGGTGCGGGTGAGGGCGTTGAGCGACGGCGCGCAGTCGATTAGAACGAGGTCGTAATCCGCTTCAACGTTAGCGAGGGCCTCTTCAAGCTTCCAAATATCGCGGATGCTGGGGTGCGGGCCGTCGAAGTTGATGGCTGACGGTGAGCCAATGAGCACATCCACTTTGCCGGGGCGGCCTTTAGTCCAGCCGCTGGGAGCGATCGCGGCGCGCACGATCTTCTCCTTGGGCGAGGCAAGGACATCAGCCACGTTGAGGTGACCGGTGACATCAATGTCCATTCCGGTCGAAACATCGGACTGGGGGTCAAGGTCGACGACGAGAGTTCGAAGACCGCGAGCGAAGGCTGCTGAAGCGAGCCCAAGCGTAACGGTCGTCTTTCCCACGCCCCCCTTGAGGGAGCTAACGCTAAGTACGTGCACGAGTAACGACGATACCTTCACTACAGTTAAGAAACCTAAAACTCCGCCAACTTTTGCGCACCCTTGAGGAAACTGCCAGAGTTCAATCACTCTAGGCTTGGTTTTTGTCAGGAAGGACCGAATGTTCAAGAAGATACTCGTTGCCAACCGAGGTGAAATTGCCATCCGCGCTATGCGTGCGGCTGTCGAGCTCGGGGCAAGAACCGTGGCCGTTTTTCCGTACGAGGACCGCAACTCGGTTCATCGTCTGAAAGCCGATGAGGCTTATCAGATTGGTGAGGAGGGGCATCCCGTTCGGGCCTACCTCGACGTCTCGGAAATTATTCGAGTAGCGAAGGAGTCCGGCTCAGACGCGATCTACCCCGGCTACGGCTTCCTTTCGGAGAACCCTGACCTCGCTCGTGCAGCGGCAGACGCCGGAATCACGTTCATCGGTCCACCCACCAAGGTGCTGGAGATGGCCGGTAACAAGGTCACCGCTAAGGAACACGCCATCGCGGCGGGAGTTCCCGTGCTCAAGTCCACTCCCGCGAGCACCGACCTCGAGGCCCTACTTGCTGGCGCTGATGAGATCGGTTTCCCGGTGTTCGCCAAGGCTGTCGCCGGTGGTGGCGGTCGCGGTATGCGTCGAGTCGACAAGAAGGAAGACCTGCGCGGTGCTCTCGAAGAGGCCATGCGTGAAGCCGACAGCGCTTTCGGTGACCCCACGATGTTCATTGAGCAGGCGGTAGTTCGCCCGCGTCACATCGAGGTGCAGATCCTTGCGGATTCGCACGGCGGCACGATTCACCTGTTCGAGCGTGACTGCTCGGTCCAGCGTCGTCACCAGAAGGTTGTTGAGATCGCTCCGGCGCCCAACCTCGACGAAGACACCCGTCAAGCGATGTACCGCGATGCCATCGCTTTCGCGAAGTCGATCGACTACGTCAATGCGGGAACCGTTGAGTTCCTGCTCGACACGGCGGGGGAGCGCAAGGGCGAGCACGTCTTCATCGAGATGAACCCGCGCATCCAGGTCGAGCACACGGTTACCGAAGAGGTCACCGATGTCGACCTCGTTCAGTCGCAAATGCGAATTGCCTATGGAGAGTCACTCGAAGAGCTCGGGCTCCGTCAAGACGAACTCAAACTGCGCGGAGCTGCCCTGCAGTGCCGCATCACCACCGAAGACCCTGCTAGTGGGTTCCGACCTGACACCGGCAAGATCACGACGTACCGTTCGCCCGGCGGCGCCGGCATCCGTCTGGATGGTGGAACGGTTTCTGCGGGTGCGCAGATCTCACCCCACTTCGACTCCATGCTCGTGAAGATGACCTGCCGTGGCCGCGACTTTGCGTCGGCCGTGCGCCGCGCTCGTCGTGGACTCGCAGAGTTCCGTCTTCGCGGCGTCACCACGAACATCCCGTTCTTGCAGGGCGTTCTCGATGACCCTGAGTTCATTGCGGGCGACGTGAGTACGGCGTTCATCGATGAGCGTCCGTGGCTCGTCAACTCGCACCGCTCGAAGGATCGTGGAACCAAGATCCTCACGTGGCTCGCTGATGTCACCGTCAACCAGCCCAACGGCGATGGTGCGGGAATTATCAAGCCGCAGCTGAAGCTGCCGGAGGTTGACCTCACGGTTGATGCTCCAGCTGGTTCGCGCCAACGGCTACTCGAACTCGGCCCGGCCGGTTTTGCTTCCGCTCTGCGCGAGCAGAAGTCGCTTGCCGTCACAGAAACCACGTTCCGGGATGCCCACCAGTCGCTCTTGGCGACTCGCGTGCGTACTCGTGACTTGGTAGCAGTAATGCCGCACGTTGCGCGCCTGACGCCTGAACTGCTGTCTGTCGAGGCCTGGGGCGGTGCAACCTACGACGTTGCGCTGCGCTTCCTGGCCGAAGACCCGTGGGAGCGACTGGCGTCGATGCGTGAGGCTCTGCCCAACGTCGCTATCCAGATGCTGCTGCGCGGCCGCAACACCGTGGGTTACACGCCGTATCCCACTGAGGTGACGGATGCCTTCGTTCGCGAAGCCGCCGACACCGGTGTCGATATCTTCCGTATTTTCGATGCGCTCAACGACGTTTCGCAGATGCGTCCGGCGATCGACGCAGTCCTCAACACGGGCACTGCTGTCGCCGAAGTTGCACTCTGCTACACGGGAGATCTTCTTGACCCCAACGAAGATCTGTACACGCTCGACTACTACCTCAAGCTCGCCGACCAGATCATGGAGAGCGGCGCTCACGTGCTCGCGATCAAGGACATGGCTGGTCTGCTGCGCGCAGAAGCCGCTGAGACGCTCGTAACGGCTCTCCGCGAGCGTTTCGACGCTCCGGTCCACGTGCACACTCACGACACGGCTGGTGGCCAGCTAGCCACCTTCTTGGCTGCGTCGCGTGCCGGTGCGGATGCTGTGGATGTCGCTAGCGCTCCAATGGCGGGAACAACCAGCCAGCCCTCGATGTCGGCCTTGGTTGCTGCGCTCGCGCACACCGAACGTGACACCGGAATCTCGCTCGACGCGGTCTCGGATCTCGAGCCGTACTGGGAGGCCGTGCGCCACGCCTACGCTCCGTTCGAGTCGGGTCTTCCCGGCCCCACAGGGCGCGTTTACCACCACGAGATTCCCGGTGGTCAGCTCTCCAACCTGCGTCAGCAGGCGATTGCGCTCGGTCTGGCCGATCAGTTCGAAACAATCGAAGATCTTTATGCTGCGGCTAACAAGATGCTCGGGCGTCCGCCGAAGGTGACCCCGTCATCCAAGGTCGTTGGTGACTTGGCCTTAGCTTTGGCTGCGGCGAACGCTGACCCTGCTGACTTCGAGGAGAACCCCGACAAGTACGACATCCCGGATTCCGTTATCGGCTTCATGGCGGGCGAACTGGGAGAGCTTCCCGGCGGCTGGCCTGAACCCTTCCGCACGAAGGTGCTCAAGGGGCGCAACGTGAAGATCGGTGTTGAGGAGATCAGCGCTGAGGACCAGGCTGCGCTCGATGGCGAACCGCAGGATCGCCGCTCGGCTCTCAACCGCCTGTTGTTCGCTGGTCCGACTCAGATCTTTGAGACGGCTCGGGAGACCTATGGCGACCTTTCGCAGCTCGACAGCACTGACTACCTCTACGGAATTCAGCAGGGTCAAGAGCACGTGGTCGAGATCGAGAAAGGCGTTCAGCTGTTCGTCGGTCTTGAAGCCATCGGTGAGGCGGACGAGAAAGGTATTCGCACGGTGATGGCGACGTTGAACGGTCAGCTTCGCCCGGTGTTTATCCGCGATAAGAGCATTCAGGTTGATTCGACCGCTACAGAAAAGGCCGACACGTCGAAGCCGGGCCACGTCGCCGCACCGTTCTCGGGGGTCGTCACGTTGCAGGTCGAGGAGGGCGCCAAGGTCGAAGCGGGCCAGGCTGTTGCCTCGATCGAGGCAATGAAAATGGAAGCCGCGATCACCGCGTCTGTTGCGGGAACGGTCAAGCGTTTGGCTATTCCGAAGACGCAACAGGTGGATGCGGGCGACCTGCTTGTGGAGATCGAGCCCAGCTAACGCTCAGTGTTTTGTAGGGTAGAGACGTGACCGGTGTGCAAGCAGCGGTCACGTCTCGCTCGTTAACGCGGTAAAGTGGTGTGTTTGCTTTCTGGAGGGGATCGACACGTGACTACAAAGCGCAATGAACCTGATGTGCAGTCGTCCGTCGACGAGCAAGATTCGTCGACCGATCACGACACGAAAGACTCAACGGTTGAGCAGGTGCCGAGCTCTGACAGCGTGACCTTCACGCTGTCGCTGCCTGTCGCCGTTCGCGAGACACCTGAGCATGAGGCCGCTGTGGCCATCGATGATGTTGCCGTTACGGCCCATCACGTTGACCCTGCAGCGATGGCAACGACTACCGTCGCGTTTGCGCCGGAGTCCGTTGTAACGATTCCGCCGGAGTCGGTACCCGAGGCTGCTGTGATTCCGGAGCTTCCTCCGGCAGACCGCCCGACGACTCGTCGTGGCCGTCAGCGCACCGAAGTACGCACGACGCCCGAGACGGCGACGATGCTCACGGCGGAGCGCTTGATCAATCAGGGCAAGAAGAACCGCCAGCCGGCACCAGAGGGGTTCCTGCAAGAGCTCGTCTACGCGGCGACGTTCCACCTGGTCAATCTGGGGGACTCCTACCGTGTGCGTGAGCGCAAGGCGCTTGAAGCTCGAGTTACCAAGACGTTTGTGGGCGGCACGCGATTCGTTCCGGTTCTGACCCGCAAGGGTGGAGTGGGCAAGACCACCATCACTGCACTGCTGGGGATGGCGCTGGCCGACACTCGCGAAGACCGCATCATTGCGATCGACGCTAATCCCGACCGCGGCACCCTCGCAGAGCGAATCGACAAGCAGACGCGTGCCACCGTGCGCGACGTCGTCATGCGTGCTGAATCACTGCACACCTTTAGCGAGTTCCAGACGGTCGTGTCTCGTGACGAGACACGTCTCGATGTGTTGGCGTCCGACACCGACCCTCATGTTTCCGAAGCGTTCGACGAAGACGACTACAACGTCGTTGCCGATATGGCTGAGCGGTTCTACTCGGTTGCGATCACTGACTGTGGAACAGGAATTGTGCACTCGGTCATGCGGGCAACGTTGCAGCGCGCAGATTCGATCGTCATCGTTTCTGGCGGCAGCGTCGACGAAGCTCGCCTCGCCTCCGAAACTCTCACTTGGCTTGAATCCAATGGTCATGAAGACCTCGTCAAGAATGCCGTCGTTGCGATCAACACCGCCACGCAGGGCACTAACTTGGTCAAGCTCGAGGAGATTGAGGCGCACTTCAAGTCGCGTGTTCGCGAAATCGTACGCGTTCCTTACGACCCCAGTTTGGCTACCGGCTCGGTTGTGCACTACCGCGACCTCAACAAGCTGACAAAGGCTGCGGCCACGGAGCTTGCCGCCGTCGTCATGGACGGCCTTCCTGCGGTTCGGGTCAACTGACACCATGGCTGTTCGTGAGATCCGTCTTTTTGGCGACCCTGTTCTTCGCTCGGCGTGCGATCCGATCACTATCGGAGACCCGCGCGCCGCGGCGCTCGTAGAAGACCTCATCGAAACGGTGAAACTGCCGGGTCGAGCGGGGCTTGCTGCCAATCAAATTGGGGTTGGCCTTCGAGCATTTAGCTACAACATCGATGGAGACATCGGCTACATCATCAATCCGGTGCTTGCGGAAGTTTCGGGGGAGCCGGAGCTCGTCGATGAGGGGTGTCTCTCGGTGCCCGGCTTCTATTTTCTACGCCGTCGCTACCCGTTCGCACGCGTTACGGGCGTGAACCTCGCGGGGGACCCTGTAGAGCTCAGCGGTGATGGCCTGATGGCTCAGGCACTTCAGCACGAGACGGATCACCTCGACGGACACCTTTACATCGAGGGCCTCGAGGCTGAGACCAAGCGTGAAGCGATGCGCGAGATTCGTAAGGCACCCTGGTACTAACGGTCAGTGATCTCGCGGTGTTGACAGCGACCAGACGCATTAACAAGAAAACCCCCGTCACGCAGGCGCGACGGGGGTTTTCTGCGGTTGAAGCTACTTGAGAGAGATTCCCTCGGTCGCCGGCGAGTTCGAGTAGAGCCCGTCGATGACATCGGCAAAGTCAGCCAAGATAACGTTTCGTTTGATGCTGAGCTTCGGGGTCAGGTGACCACTCGCCTCAGTCAGGTCGGCGTCCAGAATGTGGAACTTGCGAATCGATTCGGCGCGGGAGACTCGGGAGTTTCCAACGTCGATCGCCTTCTGAACCTCGGCGAGCACTGCCGGGTGGGCTGCTGCCTGTTCTACAGTCCACGTGGCGTCAAGTCCATTGTTGCCAAGCCAGGTCGGAAGCATTTCTTCATCGAGGGTTACGAGAGCCGAGATGAACGGTCGCTGTTCTCCGACGACGACAACCTGTCCGATGATCGGGTTAGCGCGAATCGGGTCTTCGAGAGCGGCGGGGGCAACGTTCTTGCCTCCGGCGGTCACGATGATTTCCTTCTTGCGGCCGGTGATTTCGAGGTAGCCCTCTTCATCGATTTGTCCGATGTCGCCGGTCTTGAACCAGCCGTCTTCAAACACTTCGTCAGTGGCAGCTTGGTTGTTCCAGTAGCCGTCGAACACGCAGACGCCCTTGGCCTGAATCTCGCCATCGTCAGCGATGCGGACCGATACTCCGGGAAGCGGGGGACCGACCTTGCCAATTTTGAAGTTCGACGGCTTGTTAACCGAGATGGGAGCGGTGGTCTCGGTGAGACCGTAGCCCTCAAGAATGGTCAGTCCAAGGCTGCGGTAGAAGTGTCCCAGGCGAAGGCCGAGAGGTGCAGAACCTGAAACGGCGTATTTGACACGTCCACCGAGTGCAGCACGGATCTTCGAGAGCACGAGGCGATCGAAAACCGCGAACTGGATCTTGAGACCCAGCGGTACGTGACCGGCATCGATCGCTTTGGAGTGCGCGATAGCGACTTCGGCAGCCTTGCGGAAAATCTTGCCCTTGCCGCCGGCTTCGGCCTTCTGCTCCGACGAGTTATAGACCTTCTCGAAGACGCGTGGCACTGCTAGGAGGAAGGTCGGCTTGAACGACGCCATCGACGGCAGCAGGAGCTTGGTGTCGGGCTGGTGGCCGACCTTCACTCCACCGTGGATGCAGAGGATCGAGATAAAGCGAGCAAAGATGTGCGCTGTCGTGATGAACAGCAGCGTGCTCGAATCGGGATTGACAACCTCGGGGATCGCCTTCTGCGAGTTGCGGCACAACTCGACAAAGTTCGAGTGGGTAATGACGCAACCCTTGGGCTTTCCTGTGGTCCCTGACGTGTAGATCAGGGTCGCAAGGTCCGATCCCTTGGCAATGTTGCGGCGACGTTCGATCTCTTCGTCGGTGACCACGGAACCCGACTTAGCAAGTTTGTCGAGGTCGCCAAGGTCGATCTGCCACACATTGGTGATGGCGGGGACATCAGCGCGAATTTCGTCGAAGCGAGCGAAGTGATCCGGCGTTTCGGTGATCATTGCCGTCGCGCCTGAATCCGTAATGTTCCAGTGGATTTGGCTGGGCGAACTTGTCTCGTAGATCGGTACGAGTACTGCTCCCGCAAACCACGTCGCGAAGTCGATCAGAGTCCACTCGTAACGGGTCTTGCACATAAGACCAATTTTGTCGCCGGGCTCAATGCCTGCAGCAACAAGGCCCTTGGCGAGAGCCTTGACTTGGGTAAGGAACTCGGTCGACGTCACATCGCTCCAGCCTCCATTGGCTGTAGGGAGCGAGAACAACGCGTTATTGGGTGTAGCCGCAACGCGATCTATCAAGAGATCGGTAGCGTTTGCTTCCGGGTCAGCCTCAACTAGGGCTGTTACATCAAACTGTTTCACGGCAACTCCTTTGGCACCGGTTAGGTGGTCTACTCCACTCTAGCTAGGTGAGGGGGCACAAACCACGTGCGAATTGGCGCATGAGAATATTTGCACCCGTTTGTGGGGTGCGCGGCGCCGGACGGTAGAGTGGGTAGTCCCGCGACGAGGAGAAGAGGTGCCATGTTCTATTGGTTTATGAAGAATCTGGTTGCCGGTCCCATCTTGAAGACCGTCTTCCGTCCGTGGGTATCCGGTTTGGAGAATATTCCGCGTAAAGGCGGAGTGATCTTGGCAAGCAATCACTTGTCTTTCATTGACTCAGTCTTCTTGCCGCTCGTGATGGATCGTCGCATTTTCTTCCTTGCTAAGAGCGACTACTTCACCGGCAAAGGTATTAAGGGCTTCCTCTCGCGTGCGTTCTTCAACGGCACGGGCATGCTCCCGATCGACCGCTCCGGTGGCAAAGCCTCCGAGGCTTCCTTGAACACTGGGCTCGCTGTTCTCGCTCGCGGAGAAGTTCTCGGTATCTATCCCGAGGGCACCCGTAGCCCCGACGGAAAAATGTATCGCGGCCGCACGGGCGTGGCGCGCATGATTCTTGAGGGTCACGTGCCGGTCGTTCCAGTAGCGATGATTGACACCGAAAAAGTCATGCCTATTGGAACCAAGATTCCTCGCATGGGACGCATCGGCATCGTTTTCGGCGAACCGCTCGACTTCAGCCGTTTTGAAGGCATGGAGGGCGACCGGTTCATCCTTCGCTCGATCACCGACGAGATCATGTACGAGCTCAACCGCATTAGCGGGCAAGAGTACGTCGATGTGTATGCCACTTCCGTCAAGGATCGCAGCGCAGCTCGTCGCTAGCTTCTTCGCCGCCCAGAAGGCGTGCAACTCTCTCCTTACAGCCTCGTAACGGTGACATTGAGCGCCGTGCGGTGCCGTAGGCTCTTAGTGGGTCACAAACCCAGTCATTCTCGTAGTAAATGTATGAAGGAAACTCCTCGTGGTCGACCCGTCAGAACCAGTCGTGCTCGCTGATCCCGCCGTGATTGCCGGTCTAGACAACTGGCGCACTCTCCCCATCAAGCAGCAGCCGCAGTGGCCGGATGCCGACGCCGTTGGCGAAGCATCCAGCAAGATTGCCTCGCTGCCGCCTCTCGTCTTCGCGGGCGAAGTAGATCGTCTCCGCACACGCCTCGCGCGTGCTGCTCAGGGCGACGCTTTCTTGCTGCAGGGTGGTGACTGTGCCGAAACGTTTGCCGGCGCGACTGCTCAGCAGATCAGCGATCGCGTCAAGACCATTCTGCAGATGGCCGTCGTGCTCACTTATGGCGCATCGAAGCCCATCGTCAAGATGGGGCGCATGGCTGGCCAGTTCGCCAAGCCGCGCTCAAGCGACTCAGAGACACGTGGCGACGTCACGCTGCCCGCGTACCGTGGCGACATTGTCAACGGCTTTGACTTCACTCCCGAATCCCGCACGGCCGACCCCGCGCGTCTCGTCGAGGGCTACCACACGGCTGCCTCGACGCTCAACCTCATTCGGGCCTTCACTCAGGGCGGCTTTGCTGACCTGCGCCAGGTTCACTCGTGGAACAAGGGCTTCGCTGCCAACCCGGCGAACCGCCAGTACGAAAGCCTCGCCAAGGAAATCGATAAGGCCGTGCGCTTTATGGAGGCGGCAGGCGCCGACTTCGACGAGCTCAAGCGCACTGAGTTTTACGCCAGCCACGAAGGCTTGCTCATGGACTACGAGCGCCCCATGACGCGCATCGACTCGCGCACCGGCACCCCGTACAACACGAGTGCCCACTTCTTATGGATCGGTGAGCGCACCCGCGATCTTGACGGCGCTCACATCGATTACTTCTCGCGACTGCGCAACCCGATCGGCGTCAAGCTCGGTCCGACCACGACGCCCGAAACGATGAAGCAGCTCATCGACAAGCTCGACCCCGAGCGCGAGCCCGGCCGACTCACCTTCATCACCCGCATGGGTGCTGGAAAGGTTCGCGACGCGCTTCCGCCCCTACTCGAGGCCATCAAGAGCATGGATGCTACGCCGCTCTGGGTCACCGACCCGATGCACGGGAACGGTCTCACCACGCCCACCGGCTACAAGACGCGTCGTTTCGACGACGTTGTCGATGAGGTCAAGGGATTCTTCGAGGCGCACCGCGCTGCAGGAACCTACCCTGGCGGCATCCACATCGAGCTCACCGGCGACGACGTCACGGAGTGCTTGGGCGGCTCGGAGCAAATCGACGAAGCGACTCTCGCAACACGGTACGAGTCGCTCTGCGATCCTCGACTCAACCACATGCAGTCCCTCGAACTTGCGTTCTTGGTAGCTGAAGAGCTTCGCGCTTTCTAACAACAACAAACGCCCGTCACCGCGACGCACTGAAAAGTGCGCGGGTGGCGGGCGTTTTTGTGTACTGATCCGGCACAGACGTCAGCCTGTTTCGCAGGAGTTAGCCCGAGGGCGACGTGAACAGCACCACGTGAACAGTGCGAAGGCGCCGCAGCGAGCGAGATTCACACAAGCCCGGGGCAGGAAGAACCTCGCTAGATCTGAGGCCCGAAAATCGTGACCTCGGAGCCGCGTTTGATAGCTTCACCTGCCGCCGGGTCAGTGCCTGAGACGATGGCGAGGCCTGATCCCCAGAATCCCTGGGGTAGATCAGTTTCGACGTTGACGACAAAGTCGAGAGATTCGAGTTCCGAAATCGCGCCGTTGATGGTCTCGCCTGACACATCCGGTACCTGAACAAGGTCAGGACCGCGGGACGTGATGAGTGTCACGGTGTCGCCTTCGCGGAATGTGCGAGCAACTCCGTCGGCGTTCTTTTCCGAATCGATCGTCACAACGCTGCCTTCGGCGCAATCGCTGAACACCTCGATGCCGAGCTGAGCGTTGAGCCCCACTCCCGCCAGAATTTGTGTCGCTTCATCGACAGTTGAACAGCTCACGTCGGGGAGGGCGCCAGCTGAGACAATGAGGCTCACGTCTTGAAGCTCACCGTACGTTTCGGCACCCACGATAGAAGCCCCGTCAGCACCGAGAACGTCGACAACGAGGCCGGCAGCGATGTCTCCGTCGAACTGTTTAACGGTCGGCTCCACAAGGGTGAAGGGCGCCTCGCTTATGGCGGTGCGCGCTTCTTCCTCTGTCATCCCGAGAAAGTCAGGGACAGCAATCGGGCGTGGTCCTTGCGAGATCAGAAGTTGAACGGTCGACCCGTTAGGCACGGCGGTGCCGATTTCGGGAGTGGCGTTGGCGACAAGATCAACGGCTACGACAGGGTCGTAGGTTTCGCCCAGCTCGTCGCTAACCACGAGTCCGAGCTCTTCGAGCATGGCTTGAGCTTCGGCGGGAGTCGCGCTCTTGATGCTTTCGGGAATGGTGACTTGAGAGCCGGGGCCGGCGCCGAAGTACCAGCCTGCGCCGGCAGCACCGCCGACGAGCAGCACGATCAAAACGACGAGCCACCAGCCGCGCGACTTGCGCTTGGTGGCGCGTGTTGAGAGCGTCGTGGTGTTCTCCGAAACCTGAGTGGGAGCGGGAGCTGCCACTTGCTGAAGCTCGGCGCCGAACACTTGAGTGTCCGCGGTGGAGTTTTGCGGCTCGGCAGCGGGAGCGCTCGGCAAGACCATCGTGCGCTGCACCGCAGTGGATGCCGTCGGCGGCAGCGCCGTCATGAGCGAGCTGTGCGTTTGGTAAAGCTGGTCGAGAAGGGCGCGAGCGTCCTTGGGGCGGTCATCCGGTTCCCGCGCAGTCGCCCAGAGAACAAGGTCGTCAAGCTCAGCAGGAACGAGGTGGTTGGCTGCACTGGGGCTGGGCACCACTTCGTTGGCGTGCTGATAGGCGATCTGCATGGGCTGCTCGCCCTTGAAGGGCTGCTCGCCGACAAGCATTTCGTACATCATGATGCCAACGGCGTAGATGTCGCTGCGGGTATCAGCCAGACCCCGCGTGACGAGTTCGGGGGAGAGATAAGCAATGGTGCCGAGAAGTGCTGCGCCGGTGGCCGTGTTGGCGCTGGCCGCGCGGGCGAGGCCGAAGTCACCGATCTTGATACGCCCGTCATCGGCGAGGAGAACGTTTTCCGGCTTGAGGTCGCGGTGGACGATTCCCGCTTTGTGAGCCGCGGCAAGACCGGCGAGTACGGCTTCCATGATGTCGAGCGTTTGCTCGGTTGTCAGGATGCGGTGCTCTTGCAAGAGGTCGCGCAGCGTGATGCCGGGCAAGTACTCCATGACGAGGTACGCCATGTCGCTGTCTTGACCCTGGTCGAAGACATTCACCACGTTGGGGTGGGCGAGGCGAGCGGAGGAACGTGCTTCTTGAACGAAACGTTCTTTGAACTTGCTGTCGTCGGCAAGGTGGCCATGCATCACCTTGATGGCAACCTTGCGCTCAAGGCGCAGGTCGGTTGCCAGGTAGACGGTAGCCATACCGCCACGGGCGATCCGCGAACGAATCTGATAGCGGCCGTCGAGCAGACGGCCGATCATCGGATCAGTAGAGTTCGCATTCACTCTGAGAGTCTAAAGTTCTGAGCTTCGAGAGTGCCGCTAGACACGGCTGTTCTGCCGGTTAGCCGAGCTGTTGGAGCCAAGAACGGGCGGATGTTTCCCACTTTGCGTACGCATCGGGGTGTCCGGAGATCTGCACGGCCTGTGCGGCGCGGGTCAGAGTCATGTTTTGCCAGCCCGAGATATCAAGCAATCCGCGCGTAATGCCCTTGTTCGGGTTGCTCGGTCCGCCGTAGAACAGGCGTGCTGCGTGTGTGGGCGTGGTGAGTTGGCTGACCGTGCCCCACCCTGAGCTTGGCCGCTGCTGGAAGAGCCCGACCGAGTCGCGGTCGCCCCAGTTCAAATTGCGCAGGCTCGACTCTTGCATCGCTGTTGCGAGGGCGATCGTGATGCCGTAATCCGAGACTCCCAGGTCGCGGCCCACCTGAATGATGACTTCGGCGTTCGCCCGCATTTCAGCATTCAAGTAGGTGACACTGTCACCGCTGCTAGCGGGAACCGAGCTCGACGAGGGAATCGTGAGCTTGTCGCCGATGTAAATCATGCTCGAAGCGGTGAGACCGTTAGCGTCGAGAAGCGCTTGAGTCGAGACTCCGACGCGTGAAGCGATTGCTGAAATCGTGTCGCCCGATACGACGAGGTACGTTGTTCCCGAAACAGAAACGGGCTCCGGCACCGGCGCAGGTTCCGGCTCTGGTTCGACGACGGCTGCGGGGGCCTCGACGACTTCTTCGACGGGGGCTTCGACAGCGACATCGTCTTCGACGACGTCGCTGGAGGGTGCCTCTGACGAAACTGAATCGTCGGCGTAGTCCTCGTCGAGGGTGAAGTCGTACTCCTCGGTTTCCTGAGTGGGTGAACTCAGGTTGCCGGGAATGATAATGGTCTGGCCGGGGTAGATAATGCTTGACCAGCCCAAGCCGTTTGCTGACATTACGGAGATGGTGGATACACCGAACTTGTTGGCGATGCCGCTCACGGTGTCGCCAGCAACGATGGTGTACTGCCCGTTGGTGGTTTTGACGTGATTGACGCTTGGCAGCGTTTCCACTGTTTCTTTCGTGAGCTTGAGTTCTTGGCCGGGGAAGATCATTGACGACCAGCTCAGCCCATTAAGAGCGAGTACGGATGCCGTCGAGAGCCCGTACCGAGAGGCAATGTCACTGACCGTGTCACCTTCGACCACGCGGTAACTCGCGGGAGCCGGTCCGATGACAGCCACCGAGGCTTCACTGACCGTGCTTGCTGTGATGGTGGTGGGTTTATTGGCGCGTTCGGCGGATAGCCGGGGATCGTCGGGCGTTTTGGCGTTGACTGGCTCAACAGGCCCGGTCAGATTGAAGGTCGCTGCGGCGAGCGAACCTACGAGCAGTACCGGAACGGTGTTCATGACGCTGCGATTAACTCGAGCTCGCTGCTGCGCCGTGCGGCGTGCGCGTTCGTCAATGTGAGCGGATGTCGCGGGAACTAGCCCTGCGAAAACGCTCGATGCGACGCTGTCTGTGTCATCCATTGTGAATTGTGTCATGTCGTTCTTCCTGCTCCCGGCCCCGAGAAGGTGTATGTGATCACTGAGATCACCGCTCCAAAGTTGTCACAGAAGCGATCTAGTGTCAACCATTGTGGCAGGAGTGACTGATGTGACTGGTGTTACCTAAGTTCACTAATGAATATGTGCGGATGCCGTGCGAACTGTCAGGTTTTCCCGCAATGACGTGGCAGTCTTAACGTGTGAATGAATCACCCACCACCAACTGGCTTACTGTTCCAGACCTCACCGAGCTCCTCGGGCTCAAGGTGAGCCAAGTGCGCCGCCTTATTGAAGAGGGCGCCCTGCTCGCCAGCAAGATTGATGGCGTCTGGCAAGTTCCCGATGTCTTCATCGCTAATGGCGCTCCGTTGCGTGAACTAAAGGGAACCGTTGTCGTCTTGTCTGACGCGGGATTCAGCTCTGACGAGGCGATGAATTGGCTGCTCTCGAGCGAGCCGAGCTTGGGAGTCTCTCCGGTGGAGGCACTACGCGCCGGGCGTAAGGCAGAAGTACGTCGCGTCGCTCAGGCGCTCGGCTTCTAAGCGCGTTTTCTCTTTGCGCCTCGTGCCATAGTCGCGATTCTGCTCGGCGGCCTCGCGTGATGAGATGAAGGGCGATCGCGTCCGCTCACCCGCGTTGACGCGAATAAGCGGACGCCTCAGCCCTTAGAACGAACGCGTAGTGGCGGCAGTAGCGAGCTCAAGAAGTCGTGCTCGAGCCGTCGGTGCGAGGTTCGCAGTCTCAATCGCTTCACATGCGCGCTCGAGGTTGCGAGAGATAACTCTCTCTACCTGGTCGACTGCGCCGGATTCTTGGAGCGTGGAGCGAATCATGTTGACTTGCTCGTCACTCAAGTCAGGGTCGCCGAGGAGCTCGTCGAGGATCGAGTTCGCGCTGGCCGAGAGCTTTTGGCGTGCGATTGCGATTATTGCCGTGCGCTTCCCCTCGCGAAGGTCGTCGCCGGCCGGCTTGCCTGTGACTTCGGGATCTCCAAATACTCCGAGAACGTCGTCGCGCAGCTGGAACGCGACTCCGAGCGGCAAGCCGAAGGCGCGGAGCGATGCTAACTGCTCGTCGCTGCCCGCTCCGAGGCTTGCACCGAGTACCAGGGGTGCTTCAACGCTGTACTTGGCCGACTTGTAAATCAGTACTCGCTGAGCGCGTTCAAGGGCCTCGGACTCGGGATAGCTAGCCCAGGCGCTCTCATCGTGGATGTCGAGGAATTGGCCTGCCATGACCTCCGTGCGCATGGTCATGAACTCCTTGCGCGCCGCAAGAGCTGACGGGCGGGGAAGTGTGGCGATGCCTCGACCGAGAAGTTCGTCGCTCCAGCCGAGCAGGAGGTCACCGAGCAAAAGCGCGGAGGCCTCGCCGTAGGCTTCGGCGCTGCCGCTCCAGCCGCCTTCGTTGTGCATGCCCTCAAAGCGTCGGTGGGCTGAGGGGGCGCCACGGCGGGTGTCGGAGCGGTCCATGATGTCGTCGTGGACGAGCGCGGCTGCATGGAAAAGTTCCAACGCCGAGGCGGAGAGCAGCACTCCGGTGAGGTCGTGACTGTCGGTCTCGTCAGCGAAGGGGTCCTGTGGCGAAGCCAGTCCCGCTATCGACTGCCACCCCCAGTAGCAAAAGAGAGCACGAAAGCGCTTGCCGCCGGCAAGAAGGGAACCTCCCACATCGGTGAGGGCTGTCAACTCGGGGGCGATCGCTTCGAGCTCGCTGCGCTTTTCGCTCAGAAACTCGTCAATCTTCAGCTGGACAAGGTCAACTAACTGGTTACTCTCAGGCACTCGTCTAGCCTACCTAGTGAATCGGGGCGTACTATAGAGACCTAGCCGTAAATCCCAGAGAGAGGGGAACGGAATGCCGCTTTCAGAGCAAGAGCAGCGGGCCCTCGATGAGATGGAGCGCAGCCTCTATCAAAACGACGCCGATTTCGTCAGCGCAGTCAGTCCTCGCAAAGGCAAGCCCAACTATCGAATGATGGTTATTGGCGTCTTGGTAGGCGTCGCTGGAATCATCGCGCTGCTTACCGGCGTAATCATTCAGCAGCCACTCATTGGAGTTCTCGGTTTCGTTGTGATGTTCGCCGGAGTCCTCTTGTTTGTGTCTCCTTCTCGTTCCGGTGCTGCCGAGACCGAACCGGATATCTCTCCGGCTTCGGCGGGGCGTTCACCGAAGCGTGGTTCGTCCTTCATGGACACCATCAACCAGCGTTGGGATCGCCGCCAGGACGGCCGCAGCTAGCACTCCCGCTTACTCCACTTTCAAGGACCAGCCTTCGGGCTGGTCCTTTTTTTGTGCCCTGAACAGGGCTGATTGCTCCCCAATGTGGAAAATTGCTCCATTTCCCTCCACCCCGAAAGTCCTTGTATTTACTGGCATCTGTGGATAACTTTCACGCGACTTCGTCGAAAACCTTAGATATGTGGTTGAAAGTGGAGTAAAGTGGAGGCAACCAGAATCCGGGCCGGAGATTGAGGGGAGGGCGCCGTGTTTCTAGGCACCTACGCCCCCAAGCTCGACGACAAGGGCCGCATCATCCTGCCGGCGAAGTTTCGTGAAGAACTCGCCTCCGGTGTTGTGGTCACTCGTGGCCAGGAACGGTGCCTGTACGTCTTCAGTCAGCGCGAATTCGAAGTGATGCACGAAGCGATCCGCAAAGCTCCCGTAACGAGCAAGCAGGGTCGCGACTTCTTGCGTCTGTTCCTTTCGGGCGCAAATCAAGAGACGCCGGACAAGCAACACCGCGTCACCATCCCTGCCTCGCTTCGCGAATACGCCGGGCTGGGGCGAGACCTAACTGTCATTGGTGCGGGTAATCGCGCTGAGATCTGGGACACCGAAGCCTGGAACAACTACTACGAGGCCACCGAGGCCGACTTCGCCAACACCACCGAGGAGGTGATTCCGGGACTCTTCTAGCTCTTCGACGCTGACTCCCAGCCGAACGCCCTGATTTTCTTCCCCGATATCAGGTCGAATCGGATGGGGATCAGCATCCAAGAACTAGGCCCTTACGCCATGGCTGACAACACCATCCACACCCCAGTACTCCTCGAGCGCTCGATTGAGTTGCTCGCGCCGGCACTGAACGCTCCGGGAGCAGTTCTTGTTGACGGAACCCTCGGCATGGCCGGTCACGCGGAGGCATTCCTCCAGCGATTCCCCGACCTCACGCTCGTGGGAGTCGACAGAGATGAGGATGCTCTTGCTATCGCTCGACGCCGGCTTGAGCCTTTCGCTGGCCGCACGCACTTTGTTCATGCTGTCTACGACGAGATTCCGCAGGCACTCGATTCATTGGGAATCGCGTCAGTCGAAGGCATCTTCTTTGACCTCGGCGTCTCATCCCTCCAGCTCGATCGCGTTGAGCGGGGCTTCTCTTATTCTCAAGACGCTCCGCTAGACATGCGAATGGATGCCTCGACGCCGGTAACGGCCGAGCACATCCTTGCGACCTACAGCGAACTTGAATTGCGCCGCATCTTCTATGCGTATGGCGACGAGAAGCTCGCTCCTCGATTCGCGAGCAAGATCGTTCAGTTCCGTGAACAGCAGCCGCTGACAACGTCTGCCCAATTGGTTGAGTTGATCATCGCGGCTACTCCTGCCGCTGCACAGCGTGCCGGCCACCCGGCTAAGCGAGTTTTTCAAGCCCTCCGTATCGAGGTCAACCAAGAACTTTCGGTTCTGGAGCGCGCTATCCCCGCTGCGGTCAATTCTTTGGCCCTGAACGGTCGAATGGTCGTTCTGGCGTATCAGTCGCTAGAAGACCGGATCGTGAAGCGCGAATTGCAGCGCCGTTCACGCTCAACGGCGCCGGCGGGATTGCCCGTCGAGCTTCCCGAGCACAAAGCAGAACTCAAACTCTTGGTCCGTGGCTCCGAACAAGCCAGCCAAGAAGAGCAAGACCTGAACCCGAGAGCAAAGCCCGTACGACTGCGAGCGATTGAACGAATGCGAGTCACCTCATGAGCACTAACCTCGCTTATGCACAGCCACAACCGCTGCACCGTCCGTCGGGGCGCCCCTCGCACATCGAGATCGTCACCACGACGAAGGCCCAGCGCAAAGCACGCCCGCGCATGCTCTATGCCGTTGTCACCGTTGCCAGTTTCTTCGTGATCCTTGCCGCCCAGCTGTTGCTGAGCATTGTCGTCACGCAGGGTGCGTACCAGATCGACTCTCTGCAGTACGAGCAGAAGGTTCTTATCCGCACCGAGCAGAGCTTGCTCGAGTCGCTGTCCTTGCAGTCGTCTTCGCAAAACCTTGCCGCCCAAGCTGCAGGCTTTGGAATGGTTCCTAACGCGACGCCGTACTCACTTGATATCACCGACGGATCCGTTTTCCGTTTGCCGGGCAGCGCGGATCCCACTGGCTGTGGCGGAAGCTGTGGCCTAGTCGGCAACACGTTGCTCTCAGGCGTCCCCTTGGTGAGTGCAGAAGCAGCCGCGGCTGCAGAAGCCGCTGCGAAGACTGCGACTACAACTGCTGCGACCGTTGGTGCTGCCACGTCGGGCACTGCGGCAGCCGCAGCAGAGACCGCCGCGCCAGAGCCCGCCAATAACGCGATTCCTGCTCCTGTCACGCGATGATTGAGGTGAACCCTCTGGGGGAGGACCGATGAAACCACGCTCTACTCGCGCTCGAGTGTCGTTTGTTGTCCTCACCGTTACGGTGTTGACCGCCATTTTCATGGTGCGTCTGATCGATCTGCAGATCGTGCAGGCCGAAGCGCTGAATGCCGAAGCTGACACCAAACGCACCCTCACCAAAATCACCTATGGCACGCGCGGAGACATTGTTGACACGCGAGGTGCCGTGCTCGCCGACAGCGTTGAGCGCTTCGACATCGTCATCTCGCCCCGCGTGACTTTGCTGCGGCAAGACGCCTCAGTGGTTGTTCTGGAAGACCTGAAGAAGATAACGGACATCATCGGGGGAGACCCCAACGAGATGCTCACAATGATTCTGGAAAACCCAGAATCAGACTTCGAGTATCTCGCGAAAAGCATCACTCTTGAGCAGTATCAAGCCGTTGCCGACCTTGGGATCTCGTGGCTCTACTACGAGCTCAATCCGGAGCGCAGTTATCCCAACGGAGAGATCGCCGGCAACCTCGTGGGCTTCATCGGTACAGATGGGCCGCAGGCCGGAGTCGAACTGACTGCGGACGAGTGCCTCGCCGGCACCGATGTCGAAGCGAGTTATGCCCGTGGTGAAGACGGTGTTGCTCTGCCGGGCAGTGCCGTAGAAACGCTCGCGCCTCAAGACGGCGGCACCCTCGCGCTGTCAATTGATCGTGACCTCCAGTTCTACGTGCAGCAGCGGATGGCGCAGACTGCCGAATCTCTCGGTGCGACTTGGGCGACCGGTGTTGTTATGCGCGTCAGCGATGCCCACCTGCTTGCCGTGAGCGATTGGCCGACGGTTGATCCCAACGATGTCAATCTTGCTGACCGCGGAGCCTTGGGCTCGCGTGCGTTCAGTACCCCGTACGAACCAGGATCAACGGTCAAGGCATTGACGGCGGCATCCCTCATCGACGCGGGAGTGGCCAACCAGCGAACGCAGGTTGTTTCGCCCTACGCGCTTGAGCTCACCAACGGTGGCGGCGTTATCAGCGACTCGTTTTATCACGAGGATCAACGCCTCACCCTTGCGGGTGCGCTGGTCGAGTCCTCGAATACCGCGATTGCGCAGTACACCGATTTGCTCGACGCTGCCACCCGCCACGACTACCTCGAAAAGTTTGGCCTGGGGCAAGCGACGGGCATCGGCTTTAACGGTGAATCGAGTGGAACCCTGTACGACGCGGCCGACTGGGACGCTCGCACCAACTACGCCGTTCAATTCGGTCAAGGTCTGAGCACGACATCCATTCAGATGGCGAGCGCGTATCAGGCGCTCGGCAACGACGGAGTCCGACTGCCTCCGGTTCTCGTCGAGAGCTGCACGTGGCCAGACGGTACCGTCACTGATACGCCGTCGACCGAAGGCACGCGAGTCATCTCCGAGACCGCTGCGGAACAAACCCTGCAGATGATGGAGATGGTGTATAGCTCGAGTGGGTCAGCCCCGAATCTTGAGATTCCCGGTTACCGCGTCGCTGTGAAGAGCGGAACGGCGCAAGTCGCTGAGAACGGTGCTTACGTGGGGAAAGTTGTAATCTCCTACGCTGGCTTAGCTCCAGCAGACGACCCTGAGTACATTGTGATCGCGACTGCCGGGATCCCGGATAGCATATATTCCGGCGCCATCGCCTCGACGTTCCGCGACATCATGGCCCAAACGCTCACCACCTACCGTGTTACCCCCTCAAGCACATCAGGGCCGGATCTGCCGTTGCGTTGGTGAGTTCCCCCGCGTTTATCAACCCTGGAGCACCCCACGTGATCGAACTGAGTTTTGCCGAGATTGCCACCGCCGTCAGCGGAGAGCTGAGCGACGGCAGCGACGGTCAGCGGCGACTCCCAGCCAGCAGCGTCCAGACCGATTCGCGACTGAACACTCCGGGATCCATCTTCTTTGCGCTTCGTGGCGAAACGACCGACGGACACCTCTTTGCCGCTAAGGCTGTTGAGAACGGTGCCGCTCTCGTCATCGCTGAGCGCCCCCTTGAACTCGACGTGCCGCAGATCATCGTGAGCAACGGCGTCGCCGCCCTTCAAGCTCTGGCACGGTTCGTCGTTGCTTCGGTGCGCGACAAGGGCGACCTCCAGGTAGTTGCTGTAACCGGTTCGAACGGTAAGACGACGACAAAGAACATGTTGCGCACGATTCTTGAGCGCAGCGGTGAAACTGTCGCACCGCAGGGCTCGTTCAACAACGATGTGGGTGCTCCCATCACTATGTTGGGCGTCACCGACTCCACGCGTTATTTGGTCGTCGAAATGGGTGCCGACGGCATTGGCGACATCGCTCGTTTGCAATCGGTCGTAATGCCCGATGTCGGCATTGTTCTCATGGTTGGCCTCGCCCACATCGGCAAGTTTGGGGATGCCGCGGCCACGGCCCGTGCCAAGTCCGAGATGGTCTCCAGCCTTCCTGCTACCGCGACAGCCGTATTGAACAGTGATGACGGCCGCGTCAAGGCTATGGCGCAGCAGACGGACGCGAAGGTGGCGTTCTTCGGGCTCGACGCCTCCGCTGAGATCTGGGCCGACGACATCCAAGCGACCGCGAAGGGCACCGCCTTCGACCTGCACGTCGACGACACGGTAGTGCCGGTACAGTTGCGCATCCTGGGCGAGCATCACGTCACTAACGCCCTAGCGGCGATCACGGCGGCCCGCGCCTTGGGCGTTTCGCCGACCGATTCGGTAGCGGCGTTGGAGTCGATTGACCGCGCTGAGCGCTGGCGCATGGAGCTTCTGGAAGCTCCCGGGGGCATCACCGTCATCAACGACGCCTATAACGCGAGCCCCGACTCTATGGCGGCTGCGCTCAAGACCCTTGTTCAGGTCGTCGGGCCGAACAATCGTTCTGTTGCCGTACTCGGGGAGATCGCCGAGCTGGGCGACTACGCCAACGAAGAGCACGACCGCATCGGTC
Source organism: Salinibacterium amurskyense (assembly GCF_002797685.1). GTDB lineage: Bacteria > Actinomycetota > Actinomycetes > Actinomycetales > Microbacteriaceae > Rhodoglobus > Rhodoglobus amurskyensis. The sequence goes on along the minus strand of NZ_PGFH01000001.1, from coordinate 1,773,499 downwards.
GCCTGATCGTTCGATTGAACGTGCAGAAGCTGATCGTGGTGGGCCACGCAGCCCGTCACATCCATAACGCTGCAGGTCTCGAAGGTTCGTGGGATGGAGAGTCGGTACTCGTCGATAGTGTCGAAGAGGCATACGCTGTGCTGCGTGAAGAACTGCGAGAGGGCGATGTGGTGTTGGTGAAATCGTCGAACTCTGCTGGCCTACGGCACCTCGGTGACCGGATTGCTGAGGTGACCGCATGATCGCTCTGCTCATTGCGGCGGGATTCTCTCTCGTCTTTACCCTTCTACTCACGCCGATGTTCATCCGGCTCTTCGTCCGTTTGAAGTGGGGCCAGTTCATCCGTGACGACGGCCCCGAGAGTCACCACACCAAACGTGGAACGCCCACAATGGGCGGAATCGTCTTTATTTTGGGCGCGACGATTGGTTACTTCGTCGGTCATTGGGTCGCGAGCGAGCCGGTGACGCTTTCAGGCCTTTTGGTGATCTACCTCATGGTGGGCCTCGGTCTCATCGGCTTTATCGATGACTTCATGAAGACCCGCAAGCAGCGCAGCCTTGGATTGGGCGGCTGGTCTAAAGTGGCCGGCCAGGTCATCGTGGCTGCAGGTTTCGCCGCTCTTGCGTTGAATTTTCCGGACCCGGGTGGTTTGACGCCGGCGTCATCGATGATTTCGGGCATCCGCGACATTCCGTGGCTTGACCTTGCGACGTTCGGCGTTGTTGCCGGCGCAATTCTGTTCGCTATTTGGGTGACGCTCATCATCGTGAGCACCTCGAACGGTGTCAACGTCGCTGACGGGCTCGACGGTCTTGCGACGGGGTCGGCAATTTTCGCGATCTCCTCGTACATCGTGATTGGGTTCTGGCAGAACAACCAGTCGTGCAGCAACCCCAGCATCGACCGCGAGGTGCTCTACAAGTGCTACGAGGTGCGTGACCCGCTAGACCTCGCGATCATCGCTGCCGCTATCGCCGGAGCGCTCATCGGATTCCTCTGGTGGAACACGTCGCCGGCTCAGGTCTTCATGGGAGACACCGGCTCGCTCGGTCTCGGTGGCGCACTTGCTGCTCTCGCCATCATGAGCCGCACTGAACTTCTCCTCGTGCTCATCGGTGGTCTCTTCCTCATCGTCACCGGTTCAGTAATTTTGCAACGCGCTTACTTCAAGATCACCGGTGGAAAACGTATCTTCTTGATGAGTCCACTGCATCATCACTTCGAGCTCAAAGGCTGGGCCGAAGTCACCGTTGTGGTGCGCTTCTGGCTTATCGCGGCGCTCTTCGTCGCTGCCGGTGTCGGAACCTTCTATCTCGAATGGATCAATCAGTAGCTGTGCGTGACCTCACTTCATTCACCAGTTGGAACGCAGCGTGGAGCGAGCTCCGCGTTGCCGTACTCGGGCTGGGCGCAACAGGCTTCTCTGCGGCAGACACCCTCACCGAGCTGAAAGCTGACGTTCTAGTGATCGCGGATGCCGCATCCGAGAACCGCATCGAAATGGCGCAGGTCATTGGTGCCACGCTCGCGCTCGGCGGTAGTTCAGAGGCTCAAGTCGCCGCGCTAGCAGCGCATACCCCCGATGTCGTGATCGTTTCACCGGGCTACCCTCTCGACCACGCTCTGCTGGCATGGTGCCGCGAGAATAATGTTGCCCGGTGGACCGAGATCGAACTCGCGTGGCGCTTGCGCGACAAAACGGGCACTCCCGCCGAATGGATCGCGATCACGGGAACCAACGGCAAGACCACCACGGCGCAGTTGACCGCTCACATCCTGACAACCGCAGGTTTTCGCGCAGGAGCCGTCGGCAACATCGGCATTCCCGTTCTCGATGCGATCCGCTATCCCGATGGCTTCGACTTTCTCGTGGTCGAACTCTCGAGCTTCCAATTGCACGGGATGCCGCGCGACGGCGTTGGTGCAATCTCGCCCCTCGCTAGCGTGTGCCTCAATTTTGCGGACGACCACCTCGACTGGCATGGCTCGCGGGACGCATACGCCGCAGCGAAAGCAACGGTCTATGCCAACACGAAGGTCGCGGCGGTCTACAACCGAGCAGTCGTCGAGACTCAGGCGATGGTCGAAGACGCCGATGTCATCGAGGGATGCCGGGCAATCGGCTTTGGCCTCGACACTCCGGGGCCCAGCGACTTCGGAATCGTGAGCGACATTCTGGCTGACCGTGCGTTCGGAGACGACCGTCACAACGCCGCGCTCGAACTTTTCACACTCGACGAACTGCAGCAACGTCATCTCGCTGCGCCTCACATGGTCGCGAACATTCTGGCTGCTAGTGCGCTCGTGCGCGCGGCCGGGGTGAGCGTCGAAGCGCTGCGCGCTGGAGTTGCGAGCTTCGAGATTGATGCACACCGTAACCAGGTCGTGCTCGTGAGTGGGGGAGTGACGTGGATCAACGATTCCAAAGCGACCAATTCGCACGCCGCCAGCGCTTCCTTGTCTGCCGCAGACCCTGTGGTGTGGATTGTGGGCGGTCTGCTGAAGGGCGTGGATGTTGCGCCACTCGTGGCCAAGCACGCGCCGCGGCTCAAAGCAGCGATCGTTATTGGTAACGACAGGCTGACAATCCGGGCGGCATTCGAGCGACACGCGCCCCAGATTCCGGTCTTCGAGGTCGACGCGACTGACACTAATCACGTGATGCCGCGCGCCGTAGAGATGGCGCACGGGATCGCTTCAGAAGGCGACACCGTCTTATTGGCGCCGGCAGCGGCATCCATGGATCAGTTCAGTAGTTATTCGGATCGCGGAGAAAAGTTCGCAGCAGCAGTGCTCGAACGAGTAGGAGGAAACGACGATGGCGCCTCCTCAGCGACCACAACGGCCCCCGCGGTCGACTAACTCAGCGCCGCAGCCTCGACAGGATCCCGCCGCGAAGCCCGCGGCGTCGACTGGACCCTCCGACAAGCCGGTCGCCGCTCGCGTTCCCGTCAAGAAGATCTTCTCTGCACAGTCGAGTGACTTCTTCTTGCTATTCGGCACCACCTTGTTCTTGGTCATTTTTGGCCTCGTCATGGTGCTCTCGTCGTCCTCGGTGGAGTCGTACGCTGCCGACCAAGGTTTCTTCGGCAGTTTCTTGCGCCAGACCGCATTCGCCCTCATCGGAATCCCGCTCATGCTCGTCGCCTCGCGCGCCCCGGTGCGATTCTGGAAGCGCTGGGCTCTTCCCGGGCTCATCCTCGGCGGAGTACTGCAACTTCTCGTTTTCGTTCCCGGTATCGGTTGGGGCTACGGCGGAAACCAAAACTGGATTCAGATCGGGTCGTTCAGCGCGCAACCATCGGAGTTCGTCAAGGTCGCAGTCATCGTGTGGGTGGCATGGGTGCTCTCCACAAAGCAAGATCAGCTCGGCGACTGGAAACAGGTGCTGCTGCCCGTTGGCCCGGTGGCCGGCGCCGCTATTGGATTCGTGCTGATCGGAAACGACTTGGGAACAGCATCCATCATGCTGCTCATTGTTTTCTCCTGCCTTTTCTTTGCCGGGGTGAAGCTGCGCTTCCTCGCTGTGGGCGTAGTCGTCGTTGCGCTAGGCGCAATCATGTTCGCAACCACAAGCGGGTCTCGTACCTCGCGAATCGGCGTGTGGCTTAACGGTTGTACTGAACTCGACTACCAAGACACGTGCTGGCAAATCGAGCACGCTTATTGGGCGCTTGCGGGTGGCGGCCTCTTTGGCCGGGGTCTTGGCAACTCGGTCGCTAAACGAGGTTGGCTGCCTCACGCCGACAGCGACTATGTTTTCGCCATCATCGGTGAAGAACTTGGACTTATCGGCGCCGTCGTTGTGCTCCTCCTCTTCGTCACGCTCGCTGTCGCATTCGTGCGCATTATCCGCTCGACGAACGACAGCTTTGTGCGCATCACCACGGCCGGTGTAATGGTGTGGGTCGTTGGTCAAGCCTTCGTCAACATCGCTGTAGTGCTTGGTGTTCTCCCCGTTCTGGGAGTACCGCTGCCACTAATATCGACAGGTGGCTCGGCGCTCATCGCCACGCTGCTCGCTATTGGCGTTGTGCTCTCGTTCGCCCGCGCTGGCAACAAGCCGGGGGCTTCGACGCCACGCCCGGCCGCAACCCCTGGCAAGCCAAAGGCTGCAGGCAAGGGGGCTGCCGCGGTGCAGGAAGCTCCTGTACAGTCGCCCGCGGATCGTTCACGCATGTTGGCCGCAAATCGAGCTCGAGGACGTCGATGACCACGTATTTACTGGCGGGTGGCGGCACAGCCGGCCACGTCAATCCCTTGCTGGCTGTCGCCGAACGCATTCGTGTGCGTGAGCCCGAAGCTGAAGTGCTGGTCTTGGGCACCGAAGAAGGGCTTGAGGCGCGTTTGGTGCCCGAGCGCGGTTTCGAACTGCTCACGATTGCTAAGCTCCCGTTCCCTCGTCGCCCCAACCGCGCCGCGCTGAAGTTTCCTGCTCGCCTTCGCGCAACGATCGACGAAGTGGTCGAGATCATCACCGAACGCCAGGTAGATGTTGTCATCGGTTTCGGCGGCTACGTCGCTGCACCCGCCTATCTGGGGGCGCGCAAGGCCAAGATTCCGCTCGTTATCCACGAGGCAAATAGCCGCCCGGGTATTGCCAACCGCTTGGGATCGTTTTTCACTCCATTCGTTGGTACTGCTTTCGACCGCACGCCCATCCGTGGTGGCGTGGTCGTCGGAATGCCGTTGCGTGCAGAAATCGAGACACTCGATCGCTTCGCCGCCCGCACCGAAGCTGACCCGTTCTTTGGGCTCGACCCCCAGAAGCCGACGCTGCTCGTGACGGGCGGATCCTCCGGCGCCAAGCGCATCAATGACACGATTGCGGCGTCAATCACCCGCATTCTCGGCGCCGGTTGGCAAGTGCTCCACATCACGGGGGAGTACCGCGATGCCGTGGAGGACCCTCAACTCCCCGGGTATGTTGTCGTCAAATATTGCGACCGGATGGAACTGGCTCTCGCGGCTGCTGACCTGGCAATCGCACGCGCAGGAACCTCGACGGTGGCGGAGCTCACTGGCCTGGGCATCCCGGCAATCTATGTTCCTTACCCGGTCGGCAACGGCGAGCAGAAGTACAACGCTCGCACCGCCGTGGATGCGGGCGCCGCCATTCTTGTCGCGGACAGCCAGTTTGTTCCCCAGTGGGTGAGCTCCGAGCTCGTGCCCATGCTGCGTAAACGGGCACTCATCGCTGATATGGCGGCCCGCGCATCCACGGTGGGTTCTCTTGACGGAACCGACCGGATGCTCGAGCTCGTCGATCTGGCCCTCTCGCGCGATCTACCATTGACATCATGATCTTCCCCGATTTGTCTATGCCGCTGCCCGGACCCTTGCGCTCGGCGCACTTCGTCGGGGTGGGTGGCTCAGGAATGAGCGGCATCGCCCGCATGTTCTTGGATGCCGGAATTACCGTGACAGGTTCAGACCGCGCAGCGAACGCCAACGTCGAGTCGCTGCGCGCCGCCGGCGCCACAATTGCTATCGGGCACGACGCCGCAAACCTCGGTGATGCTGAGGCTCTCGTCTACACGGGTGCGCTCTGGCCCGATAACCCCGAGTACGTCGCTGCGGTTGAGCGCGGCATCCCGGTACTGCACCGTTCCCAGGCCTTAGCGTGGCTGGTCGGTAGCGATCGACTGATTGCTGTTGCAGGGGCACACGGCAAGACAACGTCCACGGGAATGATTATCACCGCGCTCCGTGAACTTGGTGCATCGCCGAGTTTCGTCAACGGCGGCATTATCCAGGGATTGGGCACGAGCTCAGGCTCAGGCACCGATGACATCTTTGTTGTCGAAGCCGACGAGTCCGATGGCTCGTTCTTGCTGTACTCCACAGCGATCGCCCTCATTACGAATGTGGACGCCGATCACCTTGACCACTATGGCTCGCACGAAGCGTTCGATGACGCGTTCGTTGAGTTCGCTGCCAAGGCGACCGAAGCTGTGGTGGTGTCGAGTGATGATGCTGGAGCGGTGCGCGTAACTCAGCGCCTTGAACACGACAACGTCGTCACGTTCGGTGAAGCGGCGGATGCCACGGTTCGCATTCACTCGATTACGGCTCAAGGGCCGGTAGCCTTCACGATCGTTGTCGACGGTCGCGAAGAGCGAGTTCAACTCGCCGTCCCTGGCCGCCACAACGCCATAAACGCCACGGGCGCCATTGCCGTGCTGATCGGGCTTGGCCACGAGCTGGGCGCTGCTATCGATGCGGTTTCCACGTTCGCGGGTACTCAGCGCCGCTTTGAGCTGCACGCGGTGGTCGATGGCGTCAGTGTGTACGACGACTACGCCCACCATCCCACCGAGGTGGAAGCCGCGCTGAGTGGGGCTCGCAGCGTTGTCGGCGAGGGGCGATTGATCGCCGTTCACCAGCCGCACTTGTTCAGTCGCACGCGCGATATGGCATCCGAGTTTGCCGAAGTGTATGAGCGACTTGCCGATCACACAGTAGTGCTCGATGTTTTCGGGGCGCGCGAAGACCCGATCCCGGGAGTCACCGGCGAGCTCGTGTCATCGCGCTTTGTTGACTCGAAGCGCGTTGATTTTGTTCCCGATTGGGAGTTGGCCGCGCAGCGCGTCGCCGAGGTCGCTCGCGAGGGCGACATCGTGATGACGTTGAGCTGTGGCGATGTGTATCGCATCATTCCGCAGCTCATCTCCGCAATCGATCGCCGTTCCGGCGGGGCTGGGCACACCGCGCCCGGGGCAGATCAGGTGCCGAGTGAAGAGGCCTGAAGGATTCGACAAGGCTGCGCAACAGCCCGACCCCGCATCGGCAAAGCCACGTCGTAAGCGCGGTGCCGCCGATTCTGGTGCAACCGGTGGTGACAGTGCGGTTTCCTCGAAGAAACTGCGGGCGTCGCGTGCACCGAAGGTCAGTTCTCCCACCGCCACGCGCGCTCCAGCGCCGAGTGCCGCGCGCGAGGCGAGCACTCCGACTGCCGGGAAGAAAGCACCCCGCACTCCACGGGAGCGCAGCCGTTTTCGGCTCAGCCGCGCAGAACCAAGTCCTGATGTGGTCGCCAAGCGGCAGCTTCGTCGTGCGGCGCGCGATCGACGACGGGCAGAGAAGGCTGAGCTGCGTCGATTCACTCGTCGAGCTCGCACTCGCAAATACACGCTGCTCTCGATTGCAGCTCTTGTCGCTGTTCTCCTCGGGCTCATCGCGGTCGCTGTTTTCTCGCCCATTTTGGCTCTGCGAACCGTGATCGTCGACGGCACGAACCGTATTGATCCTGCTGAGATCCAAGCAGCGGTAGAGACTCAAGAGGGCACGCCGCTCGCGCTGCTCGACTTTGACGCCATCAATACCGAGCTCTCGGTATTCCCTTTGATCCGCAGCTACGTGACCGAAATCGTGCCCCCGGATACCCTTCTGGTTCACATCGTCGAACGTGAGCCGATCGGTTCGGTCACGATTGATGGCGTCTTCACGCTCGTCGATCCTGCCGGGATCACAATTCAAGAGTCGGCTGAACGGATCGCTGGTGTGCCGCTCATCGATATTGGGGGAGCAGATACGTCGAGCCCCGCCTTTGCCGCAGTCACTGAGGTGTTGCTCGCGCTGCCCGCTGATCTTCGTGCCCGTGTGGAAAGTGTGTCGGCGACCACAAAAGACGACGTGTCGTTTGTGCTCTCCGGTGTGGGCCAGCGCGTGGTGTGGGGTAGCGCTAGCGACTCAGCACGCAAGGCTGCGCTGCTCGAAGCTCTCATTTCTCAGCGGGATCCTGCCGAGGCCGGCGAGTTCGATGTCTCGGCTCCCAGCAACGGAATTTTCCGTCCCAGCTAGTGCCGCGCCCTCGGTGTGGTGCGCTGTGCCCCGATTTGGCTGAACACTTTCCGACACGCGGCTCACGGTGCATCCGTGTGGGGCGCTATCCGCATACTCTCAACAAAAGAAATACATACTGAGCATAACTTTAAACCTCAAGTCGAGGTTGATAGTTTCCAGTGGAGGCCGAAAGTGACATCAAACCAGAACTACCTCGCAGTCATCAAGGTAGTCGGCATCGGTGGCGGTGGCGTGAACGCCGTCAACCGAATGATCGAGCTCGGCCTGCGAGGCGTCGAGTTTATTGCGATCAATACCGACGCCCAGGCGCTGCTTATGAGCGACGCCGACGTGAAGCTTGACGTCGGTCGCGAACTAACCCGCGGACTTGGAGCCGGCGCTGACCCTGAGGTCGGGCGTCGTGCCGCCGAAGATCACGCCGAAGAGATCGAAGAAGCACTTGCGGGTGCTGACATGGTCTTCGTCACGGCCGGAGAGGGTGGTGGAACCGGTACCGGTGGCGCCCCCGTGGTCGCCCGTATCGCTAAGTCGATCGGTGCACTCACGATCGGTGTCGTTACGAAGCCCTTCGGCTTCGAGGGCAAGCGCCGTTCATCTCAGGCCGAAATCGGTGTCGAGACTCTCAAGAACGAGGTCGACACCCTCATCGTCGTTCCCAACGATCGCCTTCTCGAGATCAGCGACCGTGGCATCAGCATGCTCGAGGCTTTCTCGACCGCTGACCAGGTGCTCCTCGCCGGCGTTCAGGGCATCACCGACCTGATCACGACCCCGGGTCTGATCAACCTCGACTTCGCCGACGTCAAGTCGGTTATGCAGGGTGCTGGTTCTGCGCTGATGGGCATTGGCTCATCACGCGGGGCCGACCGGGCCATAAAAGCGGCTGAGTTGGCTGTTGCCTCCCCGTTGCTCGAAGCCAGCATCGATGGAGCGCACGGTGTGCTGCTCTCCATTCAGGGCGGATCCAACCTCGGTATCTTTGAGATCAACGATGCCGCGCGTCTCGTTCAAGAGGCCGTCCATCGTGAAGCCAACATCATCTTCGGTGCCGTCATTGACGACACTCTCGGTGATGAGGTGCGCGTAACGGTGATCGCTGCCGGCTTCGACGGGGGAGAGCCTTCGGCTAAGCCCGTAGAAGGTCGTCGTACGAACTACGTTGTGCCCGAGCCCCCGGCCGAGCACATTGCAGCGGATGACTCCGCGTCGACGAAGGACACTGACTGGAAGTCGCAGCCGAGTGTCGTTCCGGCAACGCCGATCGACCGCAGCTTTGACGATGACGACGAGAACGACAACGATCTCGACGTTCCTGACTTCCTGAAGTAGTCACGATGGTCGACCTAACTCCGTTGGGCGAACGACTTGCCGAGGTCGACGACAGGATCGCGGATGCCGCACGTGCGGCATCCCGCGATCTGTCGTCGATCACGCGTATCGTGATCACCAAATTCCACCCAGCGAGTCTCGTGCGCGAGTTGCACGGGCTTGGTGTTCGTGATGTCGGCGAGAACAGACATCAGGAGGCGCAAGCGAAAGCAGCTGAACTGGCTGATCTCGACTTGCGATGGAATTTTGTTGGCCAGCTCCAGAGCAAGAAAGCACGGCAAGTTCGTGCCTACTGTCAATCGATTCATTCTGTTGATCGTGATTCGCTCATTACCGCGTTGGCGAACGATGAGGCCGAGACGCCAATTGATGCGTTCGTGCAGGTCAACCTCACTGATGACCACGGTCGCGGTGGCGTCGTCCCGGCTGACCTTGAGGCCTTCGCCGATCGTGTCGCCGCGGCTCCAGGGCTCCGCCTGTGCGGCATCATGGGCGTCGCTCCCTTAGGTGAAGACCCGCGGCCGGCGTTCGCCGCGTTGAGGGGTCTCTCTGAGCGCGTGCAGCTGCAGCATCCGGAAGCCTCAGCCCTTTCGATGGGCATGTCTGGCGACTTCGCAGAAGCGATCAGCGAAGGCGCGACACACCTACGCATTGGCACGGCAATCACGGGAAATCGACCCGACCATGGTTAATCTCGAAGCAGAAGCTTCACCATTCGGAGGATTATCATGGCCAACCCACTGCGCAAGACAATGGTCTACCTCGGCCTCGCCGATGAGGACTACGAGTACGAGCAGGGAACGACTGCGCCAGCCGCGCCGGTTGCCCCTGTCGCAGCAGCACCGGCTCCAGCGAGCTCTAACCGCGCGCCGGTTACCCCGTTGCGTCGTGCTGCGCCCAGCACTGCGGAGGCAGAGATGAACGAGATTTTGACGGTGCACCCGCGCCAGTACAAGGACGCTCAGCTGATCGCGGAAAACTTCCGTGAAGGCATCCCCGTCATCATTAACCTGTCGCAGATGAGTGAGCCGGATGCGCGTCGCTTGGTCGACTTCGCTAGCGGACTCTCACTGGGCCTCTACGGCAAGATTGAGCGTGTGACGAGCAAGGTCTTCCTGCTGTCTCCCGCCCACGTTGCTGTCAGTGGCGAGCAGGCCGAGGTCGAGTCCGACGTCGACGCCTCCTTCTTCGGCCAGTAGCCCGCTGCGCGGCGGGCCCTTCACAGCCCGCTAACCTAGAGGGGTGAATCCCGTTTCTGTTATTGCCCTGGTGGCTTACTACGCCATCACTTTGTTCATGTTTACGATGTGGGCGCGATTCATCCTCGACCTCGTCGTCGTTTTTGCTCGAGGATGGCGCCCCAGCGGCGTCGGTCTTGTGCTTTCCGAGCTTGTCTTCACAATTACTGATCCTCCGATCAAGGCGGTCCGCAAGGTCGTGCCAATGGTGAGAATCGGCAACGGAGCGCTCGATCTATCGTGGATGCTCGTCATGCTTGTGTGCATAATTCTTACCTCCATTTTGCGGGGCTTTTAGAACTAGCGACTGCCGATGTACTCTTGTCAGAGAGCATGCGGCAACTAATCAGGTTCCGTCAGTACGATCGTGACGCGAACGTTGAACGTTGTGTATACGTTGAAAGAAAGTTTTAGAGGTGGCGGCAATGGCTTTGACTCCAGAAGACGTGGTCAACAAGCGGTTTGAATCAACAAAATTCCGTGAGGGATACGACCAAGATGATGTCGACGATTTTCTCGACGAGGTTGTTGTTGAGTTGCGCCGACTTAACCAAGAAAACGACGAGCTTCGTCAGCGCTTGAGTGCGGCTGAAGCTCGGGCGACTGAACTTCAGCAGTCCGCCGGTAGCGCAGCTGCCGCGGCTCCTGCGCCGGCAGCAATTGCTGCTCCGGCTCCCGCTGCTATCGAGAGTGCGCCGGCTCCGGCCGTCGCCGCTCCCGAGCCTGTGTCGTCAGTTCTTGACGACGCGAGCAGCACCAACAACCTTCTTCAGCTCGCGCGTCGTCTCCACGAGGAGCACGTCCGCGAAGGTGTGCAGAAGCGTGACGCTCTCATTGCTGAGGGTCAGGCATCCGCCGCTGAAATTGTTGCTGAGGGGCAGGCATCTGCTGCCGAGATTCTCGCCGAGAGCAAGTCGGCTGCGGCTGAGATCACTGCTCAGGCTGAGGCTAAGCAGCGCGAACAGCTCGGAGTTCTCGAGCAGCAGCGCGAAGCTCTCGAAGGTCGCATCGAATCGCTGCGTAACTTCGAGCGCGAGTACCGCGAGAAGCTCAAGAGCTACATCGAAGACCAGCTGCACGAGCTCGACTCGTCGAGCCTGGTCACCGCCGGTGGCCCTTCGCTTCAAGAGTCCGCTCAGCAGGGCCAGGCTCCGGTCTCGCAGCCCTCTGGTCACCTCACCCCCGAAGACTTCGCTGCGCCTCAGTCGGCACAGCAGCCTCCGGCCAGCTTCTCGGGTTTCTCCGGTAGCTAGTTTTTCTGCAGTGGCCGTCAGTCGGTCGGTGCGAGCTTAGGCTCCACCGCCGCTGGCGGCTTTTGCTGTGTTCGCACCCCATTCGGCGAAGCCGGGGGAGTGTGGCGTCACACCGTTCGTCATAACTATCAAGGAGCATCAGTGGAAACTCGAAGCTTGCCGGTTCCCGAGGGCCTCGCGGGGCAACGAGTTGATGCCGCTCTCGCCAAGTTGTTGGGTTTCTCCCGTACCTTCGCCGCTGAGGTAGCTGCCGGTGGTGGCGTCACCATGGACGGTTCCACGGTGGGCAAGTCCGATCGGCTCGCTGCCGGTGCGTGGCTCGAAGTGTCGTGGGTATCAAAGACCGAGCCGCAGATCGTGCCAGTGGTGCTCGACACTCTGGGCATCATCTACGACGATGAGCACATTGTCGTGATCGACAAGCCTGCGGGTGTTGCCGCGCATCCTTCCATCGGTTGGGACGGCGTCACTGTTCTCGGTGCTCTTGCGGGCGCCGGCTACCGGATCTCCACCTCGGGTGCGGCTGAACGCGCCGGAATCGTTCACCGCCTCGACGCGGGCACGAGTGGACTTATGGTCGTTGCGAAGTCTGAAATCGCCTACACGGCGCTCAAGCGTGCGTTCCACGACCGCGAGGTCAGCAAGATTTACCACTCCATCGTGCAGGGACACCCCGATCCACTCGCCGGAACTATCGACGCACCGATCGGTCGTCATCCGGGGTCGAGTTGGAAGTTCGCAGTCGTTGCCGGCGGCAAAGACTCGATCACTCACTACGAGACACTCGAGGCATTTCCCTCGGCGGCGCTTGTTGAGGTGCACCTCGAAACCGGGCGAACGCACCAAATTCGGGTTCACATGGCCGCACAACGGCATCCGTGCGTCGGAGACACCATGTACGGCGCCGATCCCACTATCTCGTCTCGACTGGGGCTCACACGCCAGTGGTTGCACGCTCACAAGCTGGGATTTGCCCATCCTGCCACGGGCGAACAGGTCACGTTCGAGTCGCCGTATCCGGCCGACCTTCAGGCAGCACTTGAGGTGCTTCGGGCCGACTAGGGCGCGTCAGTTAGAGTCCGTCTGGGGTGCTGGCTTAGGCTAGATTTCGAAAGAATTCGGAGTGTCTGTGGCTGCTAATAACGACTCGTTTGTGCATTTGCACGTTCACAGTGAGTACTCGATGCTCGACGGCGCTGCCCGCGTCGGACCGCTGTTGGATGCCGCTGTCGAGCAGGGAATGCCTGCAATTGCGATTACCGACCATGGCAACATGTTCGGTGCCTACGACTTCTGGAAACAGGCAACGGCCAAAGGCATCAAGCCGATTATCGGTACGGAAGCCTACGTAACACCGGGTACGGCACGCGGCGATAAGACCCGAGTTCGTTGGGGTCGTAGCGACCAAGCTCGCGACGATGTCGGTGGTAGCGGTGCCTACACCCACATGACGTTGCTTTCTCAAAACAACGAGGGAATGCATAACCTCTTCCGTCTCTCGTCGCGCGCCTCCATCGAGGGTTTCTATTTCAAGCCCCGTATGGACCGCGAGCTGCTGAGTCAGTACTCCAAGGGCATCATCGCCACCACGGGTTGCGTCGGTGGCGAGGTGCAAACCAAACTCCGCTTGGGGCTCTACGACGAGGCGCGTCAAGCGGCCGCTGAGTTCCAAGATATCTTCGGCAAAGAGAACTTCTTTGCCGAAGTCATGGATCACGGCATCGACATTGAGCGACGCACGATGCTCGATCTCATCAAGCTCGCTAAAGAGCTCGATATGCCGTTGCTGGCCACCAACGACCTGCACTACACGCATGCTCACGATGCCACCGCCCACGCAGCGCTGCTGTGTGTACAGTCGGCCTCAACGCTTGACGACCCCAACCGTTTCAAGTTCGACTCCAACGAGTTCTACCTCAAGTCGGCAGCGGAAATGCGATCGTTGTTCCGCGAGCATCCCGAGGCGTGCAACAACACTCTGTTGATCGCCGAGCGCAGCGAGATCAACTTTGAAGGCCGTGACTTGATGCCGCGCTTCCCGGTCCCCGAAGGGGAGACCGAAGCGACCTGGTTTGAAAAAGAAGTCGCGCGGGGCATGAACAAGCGCTTCAATAACGCGCCATCCGAGGCCCATTTGGCGCAAGCCAAGTATGAAGTTGATGTTATTCAGCAGATGGGCTTCCCCGGCTACTTCCTCGTGGTCGCTGACTTCATCCAGTGGGCCAAGTCCCAGGGCATCCGTGTGGGGCCCGGTCGTGGTTCCGCTGCCGGTTCCATGGCCTCGTATGCGGTCGGAATCACCGAACTTGACCCGCTCGCGCACGGTTTGATCTTCGAGCGCTTCCTCAACCCTGAACGTGTCTCGATGCCCGACGTCGACGTCGACTTCGACGATCGTCGACGCGGCGAAGTCATTCGCTACGTCACCGATAAATACGGCGACGACCGAGTAGCTCAAATCGTCACGTACGGAACGATCAAGGCCAAGCAAGCGCTGAAAGATTCGGCGAGAGTGCTGGGCATGCCGTATTCGGTGGGCGAGAAGCTCACCAAGGCGATGCCTCCGGCCATCATGGGTAAAGATATTTCGCTCGGTGATGTGCGCAACAAGGACGCGGCGCGGTACAAAGAGGCCGCCGACATCCGGGGCATCGTCGATACTGATCACGAAGCCGCGAAAGTATTCGAAACCGCTGTTGGCCTTGAGGGGCTGAAACGCCAATGGGGAGTTCACGCCGCCGGGGTTGTCCTTTCGGCTGAGCCGCTGCTCGATGTGTTGCCGATCATGCGCCGAGAAGATGATGGCGCGATTATCACTCAGTTCGACCAGCCGCCGCTGGAGAGCCTTGGCTTGATCAAGATGGACTTCTTGGGTCTTCGAAACCTCACAGTTATCGAAGATGCGCTCAAGATGATCGAGGCCAATACCGGGTCCCCTCTCATCATCGAAGATCTCGATCTGGATGCGGATCAAAAGACCTACGACTTGCTTGCGCGAGGAGACACCCTCGGTGTATTCCAGCTCGATGGTGGGCCAATGCGTGCCCTGCTCAAGCAGCTGAAACCCACCAACTTCGAAGATATTTCTGCGGTAATCGCCCTGTACCGTCCGGGCCCCATGGGAATGAACTCGCACACGAAGTACGCGCTTCGTAAGAACGGTCTTGAAGGCATCGATGCTATTCATTCCGAGCTTGAAGAGCCCCTGCGCGAAATTCTTGGTACAACGTTCGGCCTGATCGTGTACCAAGAGCAAGTGATGTCGGTTGCCCAGAAGGTTGCTGGCTTCAGCCTCGGTCAAGCCGACGTTCTTCGCCGCGCCATGGGTAAGAAGAAGAAGGAAGAGCTCGACAAGCAATTCCTCGGCTTCGAAGCCGGCATGCAAAACAACGGCTACAGCAAAGAAGCTGTCAAGGTGTTGTGGGAAACGCTCATGCCGTTCGCCGACTACGCCTTCAACAAGGCGCACAGTGCGGGCTACGGCGTTCTCAGCTATTGGACTGCCTATCTCAAGGCCAACTACCCGGCCGAATATATGGCGGCGCTTCTCACCAGCGTCGGCGACTCCAAAGACAAACTCGGGATGTACTTGAGCGAGTGTCGGCGCATGGGCATCAAGGTGCTGGCGCCAGACGTCAATGAGTCGACCGTCAACTTCACTGCCGTCGCCGGCGACATCCGCTTCGGCCTCGGTGCAGTGCGTAACGTCGGTGCCGCCGTCGTGGAGCAGATCGTGCGCGCGCGCACCGAAAAGGGTCGTTTCGAGTCGTTCCATGATTTCTTGCGCAAGGTATCGATTCAGGTCGCCAACAAGCGAACCGTGGAGTCGTTGATTAAGTCGGGAGCGTTCGACTCCTTGGGCGCAACGCGCCGCGGATTGCTCGAAATTCACGAGGGTGCTTGCGACTCCGCGGTGAGCCTTAAGCGCAATGAGGCGAACGGTCAAGTTGATCTCTTCGGGGGAATCTTCGATTTCGACGAGGATGACGACGGTGTTCCTGACCGCCCAGAATGGTCGAAACGCGACAAGCTGGCCTTCGAGCGCGAGATGCTCGGGCTCTATGTCTCCGATCATCCGCTGTCCGGCCTCGAGCTTCAGCTTGCCAAGCATCAGGACTTTACGATCACCGAGGTGTTGTCGGGGGACGCGGTCGCCGATGGCGAGCACGTTTCCATCGCGGGTCTCGTGACGAGCGTGCAACATCGAGTTGCCCGCAACAGCGGAAATCAGTACGGCATCGTCACAGTAGAAGACTTTGCGGGCGAGATCGACGTTATGTTCTTGGGCAAGACGTATCAAGAATTTGCACCTGGGCTAGTCAATGACTCCATCGTCGTGGTGCGCGGTCGAGCTAGCGCACGTGACGACGGTATGAACCTTCACGCCGTGAGTATGTTCTCGCCTGATCTAGGGCCTAGCTTGGGCTCGGGGCCGATCGTGCTCACGGTGAAAGAACAACGGGCAACGACGGATGTTGTGTCGGGCCTAGGCGAGGTTCTCATCCGGCACGCTGGTGATGTCGAAGTGCGCTTGCGCCTCGTTCGCGGCGATGTCGCGCGAGTGTTCGAACTCCCATACCGAGTAAAGGTCTCCGCTGATCTTTATGGCGAAGTGAAGTCTCTGCTGGGGCCGGGTTCGCTCGGCTGATTGCGGAGTACTTCGGTAGTCCGCTCAATCGTGGCCACCGGGGGTGCGACTGCGCGCGGTAGCTAGACGCTAGGCGATTCGTGCTCC
Source organism: Salinibacterium amurskyense (assembly GCF_002797685.1). Classification (GTDB taxonomy): domain Bacteria; phylum Actinomycetota; class Actinomycetes; order Actinomycetales; family Microbacteriaceae; genus Rhodoglobus; species Rhodoglobus amurskyensis. The sequence goes on along the minus strand of NZ_PGFH01000001.1, from coordinate 1,757,135 downwards.
AGCTCTATTGGCCGCATATAGGTGCGCTCGTGGTAGAGCAGTGCTTCGTCTTCGTCGCCGAGGATGCCATGCTCGATCTCGACTACGACAACGGCGTTGTTGTGCACTGGATGCACGTCAACGATGCGCCCGATCATGACTGCGGTCGCGCCTTCTAGCAGGGGGAGCCCGCTCTCGGTGGGCTTCCAGTGGTCTCCCACGAATCGCAGGTCGTGGTCGGCGGCCATAGTTTCGGCAAGGTGGCGGCTGTGGGGGCCCAGCATGTGGATCGCGATCTGGTTCCCGACAGTGATTGCGGGCCACGAGCTCGACACTTGCGCCATGTTGAAGGTCGCCATGGGTGGCACGGCTGCGAGCGACGCAAGAGAGGTCGCAGTGAACCCCACAGGGCGACCGTCCGGGGCGACTGATGTGATGGCGGCAACACCCGCGGCATGGCGCCTGAAGGCAGCCTTGAAGGCGTCGATTCCGTTTGCTACGTCTGAATTATCCATATGCTCACCTCAACCCTAATTGCCCAAGGCGAATTCCAAGCAGAGAAAGAACTAGCATGGTCAAGCCATGTCGCTGAATACAATTGATCTCCGGTCCGCCGCTCTGAGCCGTGCGGAACTCTCTCGTGTCATCCCGCGTGCCCAAATGGACGTGTCGGTGGCCTCCGCCGCCGCGATCCAGCTCATCAACGATGTGAGGGAGCACGGCGAGCAAGCTCTTCTTGACCAGGCCGAGCGCCTTGACGGCGTTCTTCCTGCGCGTGTACGAATTCACGCCGATGAGATCACTCGAGCAACTCGTGCCCTTGAGCCATCCGTTCGTGAGGCCCTTGAACTGGCGATTGACCGTGTGCGCACGGCGAGCAAGGCCCAAGTGCCGCCGCCCATGATGACGCAGCTGGGTGACGGGGCAGAGATTGTTCAGCGCTGGCAGCCGGTCAACCGTGTGGGTCTTTATGTTCCTGGCGGTAAGGCTGTTTATCCCTCGAGCGTGATCATGAATGTCGTTCCTGCCCAGATCGCGGGCGTTTCGTCGGTCGCCTTAGCCTCCCCGCCGCAGCGTAGTTTCGGGGGAGCAGTGCACCCCACGATTTTGGGTGCGGCCGGTCTGCTCGGCGTGGACGAGGTTTATGCCATGGGTGGCGCGGGTGCTATCGGTGCCTTCGCCTATGGCGTTCAGGAACTTGGACTCGACCCCGTTGACATCATTACGGGCCCGGGCAACGTTTATGTTGCCGCAGCCAAGCGTGCTGTGCGTGGTGTAGTCGGCATCGACTCCGAAGCTGGTCCCACCGAGATCTTGATCATCGCGGACGGCTCGGCCGATCCCCGCCTCGTCGCTGCAGACTTACTGAGCCAAGCAGAGCACGATGAGCTTGCCGCTGCCGTTCTTGTCACCGATTCCGAAGAACTAGCGGATGCCGTGCGAACGCACCTTGCTGAACAACTGGCAGCAACGCCGCACTCTCAGCGCGCCTCCGTGGCTCTCGACGGGCAGCAGTCGGCGATCGTTTTGGTTAGCGACATGGCTGCCGCTGCTGCGCTCAGTAACGCTTACGGTCCCGAGCACCTTGAAATCCAGACGGAAGAATCGGGGGCGGTACTCGACATGATCGATAACGCCGGAGCAATCTTCCTCGGTGACCAGTCACCCGTCAGTTTGGGCGATTACCTCGCCGGCTCGAATCACGTACTCCCTACCGGCGGCCAGTCGCGCTTCTCATCCGGCCTCGGCGCGTACACGTTCCTGCGTCCGCAGCAGGTTATTCGCTACAGCCACGACGCTTTGCGTGCGCTTGAGCCCCACATCGTGGCGCTCAGTACCGCTGAGGATCTCCCGGCTCACGGCTCGGCTGTGAGTAAGCGATTCACCGATCGCTAACCGGGTACTCTTGAGGAACTATGTATTGCCCTTTTTGCAGGCATCCTGACAGCAGGGTTGTCGACTCACGAACCAGTGACGACGGCCTTTCGATTCGTCGCCGTCGCCAGTGCCCCGAGTGTGGCCGCCGTTTCTCCACCACCGAGACCGCATCGTTGAACGTGATCAAGCGCAACGGCGTCGTGGAATCGTTTAGTCGCGAGAAGATCGTCAGTGGTGTACGTAAAGCGTGCCAGGGGCGCCCCGTCACCGATACCGATTTGGCGGTGCTCGCCCAGAAGGTCGAAGAAGCGATTCGCGCAACGGGTGCGGCTCAGATCGACGCCAATGAGATTGGTCTTGCGATTCTTTCGCCGTTGCGTGATCTCGATGAGGTCGCGTACCTCCGTTTCGCTAGCGTCTATCAAGCGTTTGACTCGCTCGACGACTTTGACGCCGCGATCAACCAACTTCGTCTCGACCACGGCACCGCTTCGTAGTCGCCGCGGTGACTTGTTGATTCTCCCCACCTCCTACCGCTGAGAGCACCGTTAGCCATGTACGACATTTTCTTCCGCACTGTTCTCAAGCGACTCGATCCAGAGTTCGCGCACTCGTTGGCGTTCTCAGTGATTCGTGCGCTGCCCGTAGTTGGCGTGGGAAAGCTGTTGCAGCGTCCGGTTGATCCCTCATTGCGCGTAGAGACTCTGGGGCTTACCTTCGACTCGCCTTTTGGTGTCGCTGCCGGGTTCGACAAATCTGGTGTGGGTATTCAGGGCCTGGGTCAGCTGGGCTTCAGCCACGTGGAGGTCGGCACGATCACGGCGTTGCCGCAGCCTGGTAACCCGAAGCCTCGCCTGTTCCGTCTCGTGGCAGATCGTGGCGTCATCAACCGCATGGGCTTCAATAACGCGGGAGCGATTCGAGCCGCCCACGTGATCGAGCGTGCTCGTCGCCGAGCAGGTCGACCAATCATTGGTGTCAACATCGGCAAGTCGCGAGTGGTCGCGGTCGACGATGCGGTGGCGGATTACCTTACGAGCGCTCGGGCATTGGCGCCGCTTGCTGACTATCTCGTCGTCAACGTCAGCTCACCCAACACGCCCGGTCTCCGAGGGCTCCAAGAGATCGACAAGCTCAAGCCTTTGCTCACCGCAGTTAAGTCGGCTGCGGGCCAGACGCCGGTTCTCGTGAAGATCGCTCCCGACGTGACGGACGACGAAGCTCGCGCCATCGCGCGTCTCGCTGTCGACGAACTCGATGGCATCATCGCGACGAACACGACGCTCTCCCGTGAAGGTCTTTCAACGCCCGCCGAGACGGTCGCAGCCGCCGGGGCCGGGGGAGTATCGGGCAAGCCGGTCGCGGCGCGTTCTCTCGAACTGCTTCGCATCATCCGGGCGGTCGTGCCCTCAGAGTTCTGTGTAATCTCCGTCGGCGGAGTCGAGACCGCCGAAGACGTTGCCGAGCGGCTTCGTGAAGGAGCCACGCTCGTGCAGGGTTACACCGGGTTCATCTACCGCGGCCCGTTCTGGGCGCGGTCGATCAACTCGAAGCTCGCGAAACTGACGCGTTCAGAGGGCGCCTAGCAGCGCAGCGCTGAGGTCGCCCCGCTACGACGACGCCCGCTACGGCGACGTCATTGAACGGCCCCACGCGAGTGTTCTCACGCGCGGCGCCGTTCGGACGAAAGAACCTTAGGCCGGGAACTCGCCGCGCTTAACCTGCGGCTTGGGAAGACGCATGATGCGCAGCTGGAGTGAGCGCATTGCGGCGTACCAGCGGACGCGTTCGGCGCGAGACTCGCCAAACTTCTCGTTGATCTTCTTACGCAGTCGAAGTCCGAGCAGTACGGCGTCGAGAGTGGCGACAAGGAAAAAGCCCCACAGCGCCATGAGGCCGATGACCTGCACCTCGGGCTGCGGGAAGAAGGTCATGATGATCACAGCGAACATCATCGGCACCAGCAGTTCGCCTACGTTGAAGCGCGCATCCACGTAATCACGGACGAAACGCTTCTGCGGTCCGCGGTCACGAATCGGAAGGTACTTTTCTTCGCCGTTCGCCATGCCAATGCGGGCTCGTTCGCGCTCTGCCTGCATTTGAGTGCGAGCTGTGCGACGCGCTTCTTTGCGGTCATTGGAGACGAGAGGGCGCAAGTTTGCGGCTTCGCGCTCCTTGCGAGTGGGGGTAGGGCGCCCCTTGCCCGAGGTGACGCTGTCGTGCTCGTCGGAGTTCTCGGGAGTAGGGGTGTTATCGGTCGAAGATGTTTTTGCCACGGGGTTCCTTGCGTTGGTGTCGATCTAAGATTACTCGTATGACTCACACGCCGCAGCCGACGTCAGCGTCGACGACTCCCGATCCTCTGCTCGTTCCCCTTACCGAGGCCGTGGAAGCGGCTCTGCCGGCCACCGTTGCCGAGCTCGGGGCTCTTGTTCGCATTCCCTCAGTATCGTGGGATGGCTTCGACGCAGACCAAGTCAAGCGCAGCGCAGAAGCGGCCAAAGCGCTGATCGAGGGCATCGGTATTTTCGAGACCGTCGAGCTTGCGCGAGCGCCGATCGAGGGTGACAAGCTGGGGCATCCCGCGGTTTTGGCAACGCGGAAGGCCAAGAACGGTAAGCCCACGATCTTGCTCTACGCCCACCACGACGTTCAGCCTCCTGGCCACGATGAAGACTGGGATTCGCCTCCCTTCGAGCCCACAGTGCGCGGCGACCGCCTGTACGGCCGTGGTGCGGCTGACGATAAGGCCGGAATCATGGCGCACGTCGCCGCGATTCGCGCTTTTGTGGAGACGGTCGGAACCGACTTTGATCTCGGTCTCGTAGCGTTCTTCGAGGGCGAAGAAGAGTTTGGTTCTCGCTCGTTCGCGAACTTCATTACGGAGAACCGCGAGAAGCTTGCGGCCGACGTTATCGTGGTTGCCGACTCTGACAACTGGGATATCAATACCCCGTCGCTGACAGTTGGACTGCGCGGTAACGTGACGTTCAAGCTCAAGGTATCCACTCTGGCGCACGCCTCGCACTCTGGCATGTTCGGGGGAGCGGTTCCGGATGCGATGCTCGCGGCGATCAAGCTGCTTGCGACGCTTCATGGCGAAGACGGCGCGGTCGCGGTGGAGGGACTCACTAGTCGCGAATCGCAGACCCCCGAGTACAGCGAAGAGAAGCTGCGCCACGAAGCGGGACTTCTCGATGGCGTTTCGTCGATTGGTGATGGAACCGTGTTGAGCAGGCTGTGGGACAAGCCCTCGGTGACGGTGACAGGCATCGACGCGCCCACCGTGATGAACGCATCCAACACTCTTACGCCGAGCGTGACGGTCAAGGTGAGCGCCCGAATCGCACCCGGTCAAGATCCCGAGGAGGCATTCGTAGCGCTTCGCGACCATCTCGAAGCAAACGCACCCTTTGGCGCCCACCTCGAGATCTCCGATGTCGACAAGGGCAGCCCGTTCTTGGTTGACACGAGTGGATGGGCCGTTGAAGTCGTCAAGTCGGCAATGCACGAGGCCTGGGGCAACGAACCTCTCGAGACGGGGATCGGCGGGTCAATCCCGTTCATTTCGGACCTCGTCGAAGTTTTTCCTGAGGCGCAAATTCTCGTCACCGGGGTTGAAGACCCAGAGTCGCGTGCTCACAGCCCGAACGAGTCGCTCCACCTCGGGGTTTTCAAGCGCGCCATCCTCACGGAGGCGTTGCTGCTCGCAAAGTTGGAACGGCGGGCGTAGAATTACGTCATGACTGATTCCGCTGTTGAAACTGACACCCACGGTGTTGCGCTGACCGAGGCTGCCTCGAACAAGGTGCGTAGCCTCATGTCGCAAGAGGGCCGCGATGACTTGCGTCTTCGTTTGGCCGTTCAGCCGGGCGGATGCTCAGGGCTCATCTATCAGCTCTACTTCGACGAGCGCTTCCTCGACGGAGACGTCAGCCGAGACTTCGGCGACGGTGTCGAGGTTGTCGTCGACAAAATGAGCGTTCCGTACCTCGACGGTGCCAGCATCGATTTCGAAGACACGATTGAGAAGCAGGGGTTCACTATCGACAACCCCAATGCCGAAGGCAGCTGCGCCTGCGGCGACAGTTTTCACTAATTTCATAGCAATTTTGCGAGAAGGTGCGCCGATTTGGTGCACCTTTTCGCTTGTGCGGGGCGAGGCGGTAATCATTACCCCCTCTCGCTGCATATACACTGGAAAGGTATTAGTCCGTGTTCTTCGAGAGGTCACAGGTGCGCTCTAACCGCCGAATTCGATGGGCAGCGATCCCACTCGCTCTGGTTACGATGCTGGTGCTGACCGGCTGTACTCAAGAGCAGTTGCAGGGCTGGCTCCCGGGAGATCCCGAAACCACTAACCACACAAGCCGCATCATCGGGCTGTGGGTAACATCGTGGATCGTTTTGCTTGTGGTGGGTGTCATCACGTGGGGCCTCATTATCTGGGCCGCGGTTGTTTACCGCCGTCGCCGTGGACAGACCGGGCTACCCGTTCAGCTCCGCTACAACATGCCGATCGAAGTGTTCTACACGATCGTGCCTCTGATCCTTGTCATCGGTTTCTTCGCGTTCACCGCGCGTGACCAGGCTGCCATCGAGCAGGTCGAGGTCAACCCCGACGTGACTATCGAGGTCATCGGCAAGCGTTGGGCTTGGGACTTCAACTACGTTGACGACAACGTCTACAGCGCGGGTGTTCAGGCAGACTTCAACCCCGACGGCACTGTCGACGTCGACAACCTTCCTCAGCTGGTGCTTCCCGTTGACAAGAAGGTCGAGATCAAGATTGAGTCTCGCGACGTTATTCACTCCTTCTGGGTGGTGGACTTCCTTTACAAGAAGGACATGATCCCCGGCAAGAGCAACTACATGTACTTCATCCCCACTAAGGAAGGCACGTACCAGGGCAAGTGCGCGGAGCTGTGCGGTGAGTACCACTCGCTCATGCTCTTCACCGTCAAGGTTGTGTCTCAGGCTGAGTACGACGACTACATCGAGGGCCAGCGCGACGCAGGCTTCGAGGGTCAAATCGGACTCGAATACAACGTCAACCAGAACTTGCCCGGCAACGGCAGCAGCGACGAGGAATAGGGCTCATGAGCGTCGAACGTAAGGGCAACGTCATGGTGAACTGGATCACCTCGACGGACCACAAAACTATTGGGTACATGTACCTGATCACGTCATTCTTCTACTTCCTTCTCGGCGGTGTAATGGCGCTGGTCATCCGTGCTCAGCTCTTTGAGCCGGGTCTCTCGATCGTGGCAACTGGTGAGCAGTACAACCAGTTGTTCACGATGCACGGCACGATCATGCTGTTGATGTTCGCTACGCCACTGTTTGCCGGCTTCGCGAACGTGCTGATGCCGCTTCAGATCGGTGCTCCCGATGTCGCCTTCCCGCGTCTTAATGCTTTCGCCTACTGGCTATACAGCTTCGGTTCGCTGATCGCCGTCGCTGGATTCCTTACCCCTCAGGGTGCGGCATCCTTCGGTTGGTTCGCGTACGCACCGCTGTCGAGCACCACGTTCTCGCCTGGAATCGGTGGAAACCTCTGGGTCTTCGGCCTCGCGATGAGTGGTTTCGGAACCATTCTTGGTGGAGTCAACTTCATTACCACGATCATTACGATGCGTGCTCCGGGTATGACCATGTTCCGCATGCCGATCTTCACGTGGAACACCCTCGTGACGTCGCTGCTGATCCTCATGGCGTTCCCCGTTCTGGCCGCAGCGATGTTTGGCCTCGGCATGGATCGCGTATTCGACGGTCATATCTATGACCCGGCAAATGGTGGGGTTCTGCTCTGGCAGCATCTCTTCTGGTTCTTCGGGCACCCCGAGGTGTACATCATCGCGCTTCCGTTCTTCGGAATCGTCTCTGAAGTATTCCCGGTCTTCAGTCGCAAGCCGATCTTCGGTTACAGCACCCTCATCTACGCGACAATCTCGATTGCTGCGCTGTCGGTCACGGTGTGGGCTCACCACATGTACGTCACCGGTTCTGTTCTTCTCCCGTTCTTCTCGCTCATGACAATGCTCATCGCGGTGCCAACGGGTGTGAAGATCTTCAACTGGATCGGCACAATGTGGCGCGGTTCGATCACCTTCGAAACTCCCATGTTGTGGGCTATCGGATTCCTCGTGACCTTCACCTTCGGTGGACTCACGGGTGTCATCCTGGCTAGCCCGCCGCTCGACTTCCACGTGTCTGACACGTACTTCGTCGTAGCTCACTTCCACTACGTAGTCTTCGGAACCGTTGTATTCGCAATGTTCAGCGGGTTCTACTTCTGGTGGCCCAAGTGGACCGGCAAGATGCTCAACGAGAGCTTGGGAAAGATCCACTTCTGGTTGCTGTTCATCGGCTTCCACATGACGTTCCTCATCCAGCACTGGGCTGGCGTCGTCGCGCTGCCGCGTCGTTACCGCACCTATCTTGAAGAAGATGGCGTGACGTGGATGAACCAGGTCTCGACGATCGGTGCATTTGTTCTCGCGATCTCGATGATCCCGTTCCTCTACAACGTCTACGTGACGGCCCGCAAGGCGCCCAAGGTCACGGTCAATGACCCGTGGGGCTACGGACGTTCACTCGAGTGGGCAACGAGCTGCCCTCCGCCTCGTCACAACTTCACGTCTATCCCTCGGATCCGTTCAGAGTCCCCAGCATTCGACTTGAACCACCCCGAAGCGGGAATCCCGGTTGGTATTGGTCCAGGCAAGGATGCTCCTGAAGCTCCCGTCTACGACCTCGCAGATGAGAAGGTGAAGTAACCGATGAATGCAAACGTCAAGCTCTATTGGATTCTCACGGTCTTCTTCTTCATCTTGGCCGGCCTGTACACCGCATGGTCGCTCCTCGATGCTGCTCATCAGCAGGTCGAGTGGGTCGGTACCGTCACGCTTCTCCTGAGCGGAATGCTCTGGGCTCTGATTGCCTTCTACCTCGACAAGGTTCACAAGGCACAGGGCGCTGAGCTGGCGGAAGACCGCCTGGATGCCGACATTGAAGACGGCGACGCCGAGCAGGGGCACTTCAGCCCCTGGAGCTGGTGGCCCATCGTTCTCGCTGGTGCTGCTTCGCTCGTATTCTTGGGCGTAGCGATCGGACCATGGATTGCATTCATCGGCGGAGGAATTCTCGTCGTTAGCCTCGTAGGGTGGACGTATGAGTACTACCGCGGATACTTCGCTCACTAACGCGACGCAGATTCGCCCCGCGACTGTTCAGGACGCGTCCTCGGTATTCGAGCTGCTCAAGCAGCTGGGTACCGAGTACGCTCCGGATCGCGCAGCGTTCGATTCTGCTTTCGCTCATGCGGTCGACGATCGGGCGACCACCCTCATGCTCGTTGCAGCGCAGCCGGCTGGCGCGGTTGTCGGCTACGCCTTTGCGACAATCGCACACTTGCTCCACACCAACGGCAGCTCAGCTCAACTTCAAGAGCTGGTAGTGGATAGCAGTGTCCAAAGCACCGGTATCGGCACTCGGCTCGTTGAAGCGGTGGAGGCCGTCTGCCTCGAGCGGGGAGTGCGTCAGCTCACCGTTCCCAGCCGTGGTTCTGCAGACTTCTTTGAGCGCATCGGCTACATGTCGACCGCCGACTTCTTGAAGCGCGTCTTCGACTAACCACTCTAATTTTCGCGGTTCGCGTTGCGTGCTTCGCGACTGAGGACAGTCTCTGGGCCGTGTGCGACGGGATTCTCCGTTTGCGCCTCTGCTATCGCCCCGGGAGATCTGCACGCCATAAGGCCGCGGGTTAACCCGTGACGTGACCGTCCCGACGCGGGACCAACTCGGGTTGCTGAGCGACGTCAGCAGTCGTTGTGAACCTCCACGAGGTTCTCTGTGCTCGCCGCCTGAGCGAGACTGTTCATGCGCTCCCACAGGAGTCGCGGGGTTCTTAGTGCGTTACGCTCGCGCCCGTTCTCAGTGAGAACGCGAACTCGGCGTGAGAGTCGGCCCCGTTTGGCGCTCTAGCGGCTGCAGGAGAGATCGGCTCAGGTCTGGGCAGCTCGGGCGGCCTGCGCTGCTCTGGAAGTCTAGGAAGCCTGCGTTATCCAGCGAAGCTTCGGAAGCACGGGACTGCCGGAAGTCTGGTGTAGCCGGGAGCTTGGGATAGCCGGGCAGTCCGGGATAGTCGGGCAGTCCGGGATAGTCGGGCAGCCGGGACCACCCGGAACCAGCGGGGTAGACCAGTCGACGCCCTGGGGTGCGCGAAGGTGGTTGAGCCGGGGGTTCTTCGTTCCGCAGCGCTTGTTCTCGCGCAGCCGACAAACGTGCGCGTCGTGCAGATGAGGCTCCACGGGGACTCTTGCTGGAGTATTGAGGTGAGAGGGTAGTCGGCGAAAGCGGCCGTCCGGGGCCGCGTGGTCTTCGTGTTCGCAATATGAACTGCGGTGTGGGGTTCGCAGGACCGCTGGTTCCGTTTGAGAGGCGCCCCACGGTGCTGTGATCGCAGGTTCCGCATAGGGCCACCTTAAGTTTGCCGCGGCCGCTAGATTCGCCGTCGATCATCCCGTTAACGCCGTGTGGGCCTCACCGAAAGAAATTCGGTGAGGCCCACACGGGTTAGAACGGGGGAGCAGCCTTAGTGGTGCTCGTCCTTGGACTGCTCGATCTCCTGTTGCGAAACGGGAGCGATGCGGTCTTCGAAGAACCAACGCGAAGCCGAAGCACGCAGACGCTGTCCGAAGGTGATACGACCCTGATCGTTGGGGCGAATCATCAGCGGCTTGTAGTCCGTGTAGCTGACGAGCTTCCAGCGCTCGTACTCGGAGAGCTGCTCGTGAACTTCGATGTACTCACCGTGTGGCAGGCGAACGATGCGTCCTGACTCGTAGCCGTGGAGAGCAATCTCGCGGTCCTTCTTCTGCAGGCCGAGGCAGACGCGCTTCGTGATGAAGTACGCGATGATCGGTCCGAAGATGAGCAGAGCCTGGCAAGAGTGAATAACGCCCTCGATCGATAGCTTGAAGTGCGTCGCTATCAAGTCCGAGCTTGCGGCGGCCCACAGAACTGCGTAGAACGTGACGCCAGCTGCACCGATAGCGGTACGGGTCGGAGCGTTACGGGGGCGGTCAGCAATGTGGTGTTCACGCTTGTCGCCGGTGATCCACGCCTCAATGAAGGGGTAGAAGGCGACGATCGCGATGAAGAGACCCAAGATCACCAGTGGAGCGATGATGTTGAATGACCACGTGAAGCCGAACCACTCGGTTTCCCACCCTGGCGGCACGAGTCGGAGGGCGCCGTCGGCGAACCCGATGTACCAGTCAGGCTGAGTACCTGCAGAAACAGGCGAGGGGTCGTACGGTCCGTAGACCCAGACAGGGTTGATCGAGAACGTCGACGCAATCAGCGTGATCACACCGAAGACGATGAAGAAGAATCCACCGGCCTTGGCTGCGAAGCCAGGCATGACGGGGGAGCCTACGACGTTGTCGTTGGTGCGACCGGGGCCAGCGAACTGCGTGTGCTTGTTGATCACGAGCAGCAGCATATGAATACCGATTGCAGCGATGATGATCGCCGGCAGCAACATGATGTGCAGGATGTACAGACGGCTCACGATGTCGATTCCGGGGAACTCGCCACCGAACAGGAGGTAGGAGATCCACGTTCCGATGACGGGGATTCCCTTGACCATTCCGTCGATGATGCGCAGACCGTTACCGGAAAGCAGGTCATCGGGAAGCGAGTAGCCGGTGAAGCCCTCAGCCATTGCGAGAACGAAGAGAACGAAACCGATGAACCAGTTGATCTCACGCGGCTTGCGGAATGCTCCCGTGAAGTACACGCGGAGCATGTGCAACCCGATGGAAGCCACGAACAGCAGTGCTGCCCAGTGGTGAACCTGGCGCATCAAGAGGCCACCGCGGATGTCGAAGGAAATATCGAGCGTGGAAGCCATAGCCGCCGACATCTCGATTCCCTTGAGCGGTGCGTAGGAACCCTCGTAGTGAACTTCAACCATCGACGCCTCGAAGAAGAACGTCAAGAACGTTCCCGAGAGCAGGATGACGATGAAGCTATAGAGAGCTACTTCACCGAGCATGAAGGACCAGTGGTCGGGGAAGATCTTGCGACCTACCTCTTTGACGAGGCCAGAAATGCTGGTGCGCTCGTCAATGTAGTTCGCTGCAGCTCCCGTGAAACGCTGTCCGCGCGTCTTGGGCTGTGCGTCCTGGGTGGGGGTGGTTGTCATAGCTGGCGCTCCCAGAAGCTTGGACCGACGGGCTCTTCAAAGTCGCTCTTAGCGATGAGGTAGCCCTCTGAGTCGACCGTGATCGGCAGTTGCGGAAGTGGACGCTTTGCTGGGCCGAAGATTACGGCTGCTTCGCGCTTGATGTCGAACTGTGATTGGTGGCACGGGCACAGCAAGTGGTGCGTCTGCTGTTCGTACAGTGCAACGGGGCATCCGACGTGGGTGCAAATCTTGGAGTAAGCGACGATTCCGTCGTAGTTCCAATCTTCGCGTCCCTCGGAAACCTGCAGGTCTTCTGGCTTCAAGCGAACGAGGAGAACAGCAGCTTTAGCTTTCTCTTCGATTCGGTGCTCGGAGTCGTTGAGTCCTTCGGGAATGACCTGGAAAGCAGAACCGATCGTGAGATCAGATGCCTTGATGGGGGTTCCGCTGGGGTCGCGCGTCAAGCGCATGCCCTTTTCCCAGTAGGTGTGCTTGAGCAGCCCTACGGGGTCCTCAGCGGGTGCCAAGTCGCGGAAAAGAACGATGGCGGGAAGAGGCGTTACTACGAGAGCACCGATGAGGGTGTTGCGCAAGAGCGTACGACGACCGAAGCCGGAGTCCTTGTTGCCCAGCGTGAACACTTCGATCGCCTTAGCGCGAGTTTCTTCGCTGCCTCGTGTTCCGTGGCGCTGCTCGACGAGGTCGTGACCCTGCATGAGCGCCTTGGACCAGTGAACGGCGCCAACACCGATTCCTAGAAGGCCCAGGGTGATTCCCAAGCCGAGGAAGAGAGTGTTGTTGCGAACCGACTGCATGTTGCCGGGCTCGATCGGGAACGCAAAGTAGGCGACTACTGCGAGCACGCTGCCCACGATCGACAGCACGAACAGCATCGATACTCGACGCTCTTGCTGCTTGTCGACCTTGGGGTCGAGGTCCGTTACGCGGGGGCGATGCGGGAGGAACCCGGGGTTGGGCACCTCATCAGTTGCGACGACGGCGGTGCCTGCACTGTGTGCAGGAGCGCCGTGCTTCTCGACGTCCTTACCCGCAGCCGTGCTGCCGGCGGTGTCGCCGTGGTCGTCTGCCATTCTTATCCCTTCAACCGTCCGCTGTGAAGCGGTCGCTAACTAGTTTGACTTAGCCGTGAGCCAGACCGTGATTGCCACGATCGCGCCAAGGCCGAAGATCCAGATGAACAGACCCTCAGAAACGGGGCCGAGTGATCCAAGCGTGAATCCACCAACAGAAGGAGTCTCATCGAGGTACTTGAGGTACGTGATGACGTCAGCCTTCTCTTCAGGGGTGAGGTTGGTGTCGTTGAATACGGGCATGTTCTGCGGGCCGGTAAGCATGGCTTCGTAGACGTGCTTTGAGGTGACGCCGGAGAGTGCCGGGGCGTACTTGCCCTCGGTCAGTGCTCCACCAGCACCAGCAACGTTGTGGCACATTGCGCAGTTGATGCGGAAGAGCTCAGCACCGTTGGAAACGTCGCCCTTGCCGGTGAGGTACATGTCGGCGGGGATTGCGGGGCCGGGGCCCTGCGCTGCGACGAAGACAGAAAGAGCTTGAATCTGCTCTTCGGTGAACTGCACCGGCTTAACTTCAGCCTGCGGGCCGGTAATTGCCATGGGCATACGACCGGTTCCGACCTGGAAGTCGGTTGCTGCCGCACCGACGCCGATAAGCGTGGGGCCCTGAGTCGTTCCCTGAAGGTCGAGACCGTGGCACGTTGCACAGTTTGCGGCGAAGAGCTTTCCGCCTTCTTCTACGAGAGCTTCAGCGGATGCGCTGGTCTCTGCCGTTGCACTGGAAGTGAACAGCGCATATGCACCGCCCGTTCCCAGGAGGCCGACGAGCAGAAGGGCTACAGTCGCAAGGGGATGGCGTCGCCCAGCGGATCGAGATCCGCCTGACGCGCGAGCTGCCTTTGAGGCCATTACGTCTATTCCGTTTCTTATTTGAGCACGTAGATGATGAGGAAGAGGCCGATCCACACTACGTCGACAAAGTGCCAGTAGTAGGAAACAACGATTGCGGTCGTTGCCTCTTTGTGTCCGAACTTCTTGACGGCAAAGCCGCGACCGAGCACGAGCAGGAAGGCGATGAGGCCACCAGCTACGTGGAGTCCGTGGAACCCGGTAGTGATGTAGAAGGCCGAGCCGTAAGAGTCGCTCGACAGGCTGACGTGCTCGGAAACGAGCGTTGCGTACTCCCAGACCTGGCCGGTGACGAAGACAGCTCCCATGGCATAAGTCATGAAGAACCACTCGGTCATGCCCCACTTGCGCATGTCGAACAGCGAACCTGTGCGGCTCACTTGCATACGCTCGGCGGCAAAGACACCGAACTGGCAGGTCACGGACGAGAGCACGAGGATGATCGTGATGGTCGTCGCGAATGGCACGTTGAGCTTTTCGGTCTGTTCCGCCCACAATCCGGGGGACGTCGACTTCAACGTGAAGTAAATAGCGAAGAGGCCGGCGAAGAACATCACCTCGCTACCAAGCCAAACGATGGTACCGACCGCAACAGTGTTCGGTCGCTGGACAGACTGGGCTCCAAGAGAGCGGTTGAGGGCAGCTGTGGTCACGTATCTATTATGGCTGATAACTCGGCGTAAGTTTTTCAATCCCCGGCCTGTCGGCTCAGGATCGGTAGGATTTCATTCATGTCTGCATCCCCAACTTGGCCAGAAATCCTTTCAACGCTTGTGTCCGGCAAGGATTTGTCGATCAGCCAAGCCTCCTGGGCGATGAATTCTGTGATGGTCGGTGAAGCGACATCCGCTCAGTTGGCCGCCATGTTGATCGCGCTTCGCATCAAGGGCGAAACAGTCGACGAGGTCGTCGGATTCCGCGATGCTGCGCTGGCTAGTGCCCTGCCTCTGCCCGTAGATCCGATGGCATTGGACATAGTAGGCACCGGCGGAGACCCCTACGGCGCTGTGTTGAACATCTCCTCCGTCGCGTCGGTGATCGCTGCAGCGGGGGACGTGCCCGTTATTAAGCACGGCAATCGTGGCGCGAGTAGCAAGAGTGGAGCATCCGATGTTCTGAGTGCTTTGGGGCTCAAGCTCGATCTCACCCCGGAACGCGTCGCTGAAGTGCTGGATGAAGTGGGCATCACTTTCGTCTACGCCGCTCTTTTCCACCCCGGCTTTGCCCACGCTGGGCCGACCCGACGTGAGATGGGCATTCCCACCCTGTTCAACATTCTTGGTCCGCTCTGCAATCCCGCTCGTCCGCAGGCCTCGGCCGTGGGAGTTGGTAGCCGTGAGCGAGTGAGCCTGCTCGTGGGTGTGTTCCAAACGCGCGGAGCAACGGCGCTCGTTTACCGAGGCGACGATGGAATCGACAAGTTGACGACGACTGGTCACAGCCACGTGTGGGAAGTATCGCGCGGCTTCGTGACCGAGCACGATCTCGACCCGCTTGAGCTCGGCATCCCGCGCGCGCCGATCGAAGCACTCTTGGGCAAGGACCCGGAGTACAACGCTCAGGTGATTCGCTCGATTCTGGCGGGGGAGAAGTCTCCGGCGCGCGATGTTGTCTTGCTCAACGCAGCCGCTGGACTGGCCTCATTCGAACTCGCGAAGGATGCCGATCAAAGCCGGCGACCTCTCGTGCAGCGACTGCGCGAACAGCTTGAGCGCGCCGAAGACATCGTTGACTCCGGCCGCGCAAGCGCCAAGCTCGACGAATGGGTCGCCGCGACTAATCGCTAGGCGAGCGAGAGCCGCCTAGTCGGTGTCTTCGTTGACCCAGTCGAGCGTCTTGGTGATGGCCTTTTTCCAGTTGCGGATGAGGCGCTCACGCTCAGCAGCATCCATCTGAGGCTCCCAGCGTTCGCCTTCGTTCCAGCGATCGCGCAACTCATCGAGCCCGCTCCAGTAGTCAACGGCGAGGCCGGCAGCGTATGCGGCACCGAGTGCCGTGGTCTCGGCGACTTCGGGGCGAACGACGGACATGTTGAGGATGTCCGCTTGAAATTGCATGAGCGCGGAGTTAGCGACCATGCCGCCATCCACTCGCAGTTCCGTCATCGCGACGTCGGCATCCGCATTGGCCGCTTCGATCACGTCGCTGGTTTGGAACGCGGTGGCTTCGAGTGCGGCGCGAGCAATGTGACCCTTGTTCGCAAAACGGGTGAGGCCGAGAATCGCTCCCCGGGCATCCGGACGCCAGTGAGGCGCAAAGAGACCAGAGAACGCCGGCACGAAGTAAACGCCGCCATTGTCGTCGACTGACGCGGCAAGAGTTTCGACCTCTTCGGAACGAGAGATGATGCCGAGGTTGTCACGCAGCCACTGGATGAGCGAGCCAGTTACAGCAATCGAGCCTTCGATCGCGTAACGGGGTGCGTCGTCACCGAGTTGGTAGGCGAGCGTCGTGATGAGTCCGTTGTCGGAGTGCACGATGTCGGTGCCGGTGTTCGTGATGAGGAAGTTTCCGGTGCCATAGGTATTCTTCGATTCGCCGGCTTCGAAGGCAGCCTGCCCAAAAGTTGCTGCCTGCTGGTCGCCCAAAATGCCTGCGACGGGAACTTCGCGCAGCAGACTCGAGGTCGAAACGGTGCCGTACACCTCAGATGAGCTGCGGATGTCGGGCATCAGCGAAGCCGGAATGCCCAGTTCGGCGAGAATATCTTCGCTCCACGTGCGCGACTCGAGGTCCATCAGCAGCGTGCGACTCGCGTTGGTGACGTCGGTGGCGTGTACTCCGCCGTCGGGGCCACCAGTGAGGTTCCATAGCACCCACGTGTCGGGGGTTCCGAAGGCGAGCTCGCCCGCCTCGGCACGCTCGCGAACTCCGTCGACGTTGTCGAGCATCCACACAATCTTGGACGCCGAGAAATACGTCGCCAGGGGCAGTCCGGTGATCTTCTTGAACTTGTCGGTGTCGCCATCCGCAATGCGGTCGATGATCGCCTGGGTGCGAGTGTCTTGCCAGACGATGGCGTTGTAGACGGGCTTGCCGGTGGCGCGATCCCAAATGATGGCCGTTTCGCGCTGGTTGGTGATGCCGACCGCGGCGATGCTGTGGCGGGTGATGTTGGCCTTGGAGAGCGCTTGACCGATGACCTCGCGCGTGTTGTTCCAAATTTGGGTGGCGTCGTGTTCGACCCAGCCCGCCTTGGGGAAGATTTGATCGTGCTCCAGCTGGCCCGAAGTGACCGGTTTGCCGTCGTGATCAAAAATGATCGCGCGCGTGCTGGTGGTGCCCTGATCGATCGAGAGTATGTAGTTCACCGGTTCTCCTTGGTTCTCACTCATTAGATAGCGTCAACGTAAAGCCAGGCGCCATTTTCGCGCACAAAGTTGCTGTTCTCGTGCTGCTGGTCGGCTCCGCCATCGTGCCGATAGTGCGCGCGAAACTCGACGGTGCCGGTGGTATCGAACATGCTGCCACCGGTGCGCGAGACAATGTCGAGTCGAAACCAGCGCACATCCGCATCAAGTTCGAGCGCTGCGGGACGGGTAGACGGATGCCACGTCTTCAGCAGATAGGCGGTGTCGCCGACAGAGTAGGCGCTGTACCGCGAGCGCATGAGGCGTTCAGCCGTGGGAGCGAGTGCCTCACCGCGATGGAAGCGGCCGCAACACTCGTCGTAGGTCTCGGACGATTGGCACGGGCACGCGTTCATCTACCCAGATTAGCTACTCGCGGCCACTTCGCTACGCATAGGTGGTCGCCACAAGCTGGTCGATGATCCCTATTTCATAGTTCTGGATCGTGGCCATCCGTTCTGCCGTGGTGCGCACGTTTGCGATTGCCGCATTCTCAGTCGCCATCTCGGCCATGTGGACGCCGCCCACGTGGTGAGCGCGCATGAGGGTGAGAAATAGCCGTCCCTGGGCGATACCCGTGGCCGTGGCGAGAGAACTCATCTGTTCGTCAGTGGCGAGGCCCATCATTTCGGCTGCGGGCATTTCCATGCCCATCCACCCCATGACGGTTTCGGGCGGGGCGGTACTTTCGCCCCAGACCGTGAGCCACGTGTGCATGACCCCGCGTTCGAACGACTGGTTCTGCAGGATGTCAGCGGCCAGCGACTGCACGGAATCTCCGTTGTCTCGTCCGATTACTCGCTGGCACATGGCGAGAGCCTGCTCGTGGTGCAGGGCCATGTCAGTGAAGAAACCGATGTCGGTGTCGTTGGGAGTTTCTGCGCTCTCGCCCGCGGCATCCGAGTCTGTGGCGGTGCATGCCGCGAGCGCCGTGCCTGCAACCGCGAGCGCCCCGAAAGCGAGGAAGCTGCGGCGAGCGGTGTTGGGGGCACCGTCATCGGTGCGTGTTGTGCGGCGCATCGTTAGCCCCCTGCTCCGGGCATGCCGCCAGCGCCGCCGCCGGGATTGGCAGCATTGTTGCCGCCGAGGGCGTCGTCTGCGACATCGCCGTAGTAGCAACCGACGAAGTAGGGGAATGTGGTGGTGGAGTAGTAACGGTATTGGCCGTCGCTATCGACGCGGCCGTTGCATTCGTCGAGGTCTCCCGAGCCTTCGACGTAGCTGTGGGCAGCCCAGGTGTCCGTGGCAAAGAGCGATTCGTCGGTGAGCTGCCAGCTACTCGTGAGCTGGACTGTTTCGCTGCATTCGTCGTCGGAGCACACGACTCCGGACATGATCGGGTAGCCATCAGCGGCCCAGCCGATCACGAGCGACTCACCGGTTTCGACCTCATCCGCGTCATAGAGGCAGTCGACGCCGTCGGCGTAACCGAACCAGTGCAGGTGGAAGTCGGCGGGGCCGCTGTGGCTGCCGCACTCCGAGAGCGCACCCGCGAGCGACTTCACGTCACCGCCCGTGCCTTCCGTGGGGCCATAGATGGGGACGCCGTTCACGGCGACGCCGAGAGCGCCGAGGAGAGGAACGTCGGTGGGTTCATCCGCCACCGTGGGGTTTACGGGGATAGTCATCGTGACCTCAGAAACCTTGGGCGAACCAGGCGTCGTGGCGATGTAGAGGTAGTCAGGGATGCTGTTGCTGGTGATCGTCAGGGTGTCGCCATCGCACACTGCTGATAACTCGGGGTCGACAAGATCGGGGTTCGCGCTTTCAACCTCACGCAGCGTTGCGGCCATAGCGTCGCAGTCTCCGTTGGACGCGGCGAACGATGCCGTGGTCGCGGTCGTAGCGCTTTCTGTCGCCTCGACCGTGGGGGTGCTTGTTTCAGCATCCGTGCTCTCTGCTGCGGTACAGCCTGCAAGGGCAAGAAGCAGCACGCTTGTCGCGGCCACCGTGGAAAATCGTCGTTTCATGGTCTCTCCTGATCGTGATGAGAGCCATGGTGGCGGTGGTTCCTATGAAACCCTTATGGAGCCGCTGTGGGCTGAGGGGGAGTGGTCGGCTGCTGGTTGATGCTCGGCTGGGTCAGGAACACGATGAGAACGATGACACCGGCGATCGGAACGAGGATCCAGAAGAGGTTGGTCCAATGGCGGCCGGTATCGCGCAACCTACGCACTGCGACGGCAAGCTGCGGAACAAGCAGGGCGAGCGACCACGCACTACTCAGACCGACAGAGAATCCAAAGTTGCCCATTTCGCTGCTCGCCGAGGGGTCAAGCGAGGCAGCAATCGACGTCGTGATGAACGAGAACAGCGCGAACCACCAGTACTCGGGGCGGCTTGCGACACCGGTGAAATCCGCGTACTTGCGAAAAACTGTGGTGATTGATTCGAAGAAAGTCATGAGTGCTCCAGCGCGCTAGTGGTTGGTGCAACCCTACGGGGTGGTTGTGCGGGGCGCTCGAACAGGGTTGTGGTGGTCTAGCGCGCCGACGCAACGTACTGCGCAAGATGCTCCCCCGTGAGCGTTGACTTAGCCGCGACGAGATCTGCCGGAGTGCCTTCGAAGACGATCGAGCCGCCGTCGTTTCCAGCGCCGGGACCGAGATCGATGATCCAGTCTGCATGGGCCATGACTGCCTGATGGTGCTCGACGACAATGACGGATTTTCCCGAATCGACGAGCCGATCGAGAAGGCCGAGGAGCCGCTCAACATCGGCCAAGTGCAGACCCGTGGTTGGTTCATCCAACACATAGACGTCGCCTTTGTCGGCCATCTGGGTGGCGAGCTTGAGGCGTTGCCGTTCTCCACCCGAGAGCGTGGGGAGCGGTTGGCCGAGACGCAGGTAGCCCAGCCCGACATCAACGAGCCGGTCGAGGATGGCGTGGGCCGCGGGAGTGCGTGCCTCGCCTTCGCCGAAGAACGCTTCGGCCTCGGCAACGGACATCCCGAGAACCTCGCTGATGTCCTTTCCTCCAAGCTTGTACTCCAAGACCGAGGCCATGAAACGTTTCCCCTCGCAGACCTCGCAGGGCGTTGAGACGGTCGCCATGACACCGAGGTCGGTATAAGTCACACCGGCGCCGTTGCAATTGGGGCAGGCGCCTTCGGAGTTCGCGCTGAACAGAGCGGGCTTGACACCGTTGGCTTTGGCGAACGCCTTGCGAATGGGCTCGAGCAATCCGGTGTAGGTGGCGGGATTGCTGCGGCGTGAGCCTTTGATAGCGGCTTGATCCACCGACACGACGCCCTCACGCGGGACGACCGAGCCGTGAATGAGGGAGCTCTTGCCGGAACCAGCGACCCCCGTCACCACCACGAGAGTGCCCAGCGGGATATCAACGTCGACGTTCTTGAGGTTGTGGGTAGCGGCGCCGCGAATTTCCATGACACCACTGGGGGAGCGCACGGTGTCTTTGACCGAGACGCGGTCGTCAATGTGGTGGCCGGTGACCGTGTCGCTCTGGCGCAGCTCGTCGAAACTGCCCTCGAAGCAAATCTGGCCGCCCTCAGTTCCGGCGCCTGGCCCGAGGTCGACAATATGGTCGGCAATCGAGATTGTTTCCGGCTTGTGCTCAACCACGAGAACGGTGTTTCCCTTGTCGCGCAGCCGGAACAGCAGCTCGTTCATTCGCTGAATATCGTGCGGGTGGAGGCCGATGGTTGGCTCATCGAAGACGTACGTGATGTCGGTGAGAGACGAACTCAGGTGACGGATCATCTTGGTGCGCTGCGCTTCACCGCCGGAGAGCGTGCCGGCCGGGCGATCGAGCGAGAGGTAGCCGAGCCCGATCTCCACGAAGGAGTCGAGGGTCTGCTGCAGGGCTTCGAGCAGCGGGGCGACCGACGGTTCTTTCAGCCCGCGCACCCACGCGGCGAGGTCACTGATCTGCATGGCGCAGGCATCCGCAATATTGATTCCCGCGACTTTGGATGCTCGGGCACCCTCATTGAGTCGAGTGCCTCCGCAATCGGCGCAGGCCGTGAACGTGACGGCCCGATCGACAAACGCGCGGATATGGGGCTGCATCGCCTCGCGGTCTTTCGACAGCATCGACTTCTGAATTTTCGGGATCAATCCTTCGTAGGTCATGTTGATCGACTGCATCTTGACCTTGACTGGCTCTTTGTAGAGAAAGTCATGCAGCTCAGTCTTGGTGTACTTCTTGATGGGCTTATTGGGGTCGAGGAAGCCTGACTCGGTGAAAATGCGCACCATCCAGCCATCGGCGGTGTAGTTGGGGATGGTCAGCGCGCCCTCGGCGAGCGACTTGCTGTCGTCGTAGAGCTGCGTGAGATCGATGTCGTTGACGGTGCCACGACCTTCGCACGTGGGACACATGCCGCCGGTGATGCTGAACTCGCGACGCTCCTTGGTCGTGACGCCGGCCTTTTCAAAGGTGACCGCACCGGCGCCGGAGATGGAGGCCACGTTGAAGGAGAAGGCTTGCGGTGATCCCACATGCGGGTCACCGAGGCGGCTAAACACGATACGCAGCATGGCGTTGGCATCGGTGGCGGTGCCGACTGTCGAGCGGGCATTGGAACCCATGCGTTCTTGGTCGACGATGATCGCAGTCGTGAGACCCTCGAGCACGTCGACGTCGGGGCGTGCGAGCGAAGGCATGAAGCCCTGAAGGAACGCACTGTAGGTCTCGTTGATCATCCGCTGCGACTCGGCGGCGATGGTGCCAAAGACCAGGGAACTTTTGCCCGAGCCGGAGACACCTGTGAAGACCGTGAGCCGGCGCTTCGGAATGTCGACGCTCACGTCGGTGAGATTGTTCTCGCGAGCGCCGCGTACCCGTATGAGGTCGTGGCTATCCGCCATGTGGGCGCTGGGGGAGTCGGGGTTGCTCGTGCTGGCCATGGTGGGTGCCTCCCTGGTGGTGCGGATGTCGCGGCACTGCGAAATCGCGGACGCTAGTGACCATTATTGCGATAACGCAGCTAATTGGCAGCGAAATCTGGTGCTCAGCGGAAGCGCGTGGCAACCTAACATGATGATCCATCAATATGTGGAGTTGACTTGATTGAGTTTCGCAACCTCTCGAAGCGGTTTGGCGACAAGCGTGCGCTCGACGACCTGAGCTTCACTGCTGAGCCCGGGCGCGTCACCGGGTTCCTCGGGCCGAACGGGTCAGGAAAAACCACGACGATGCGCATCTTGCTTGGCCTCGAAACGGCGAGTTCGGGGGAGGCTCTCGTCGGGGGCCGGACCTATCGGAAGATAAAAAATCCGCTGTTTCAGGTGGGCGCACTGTTGGATGCTCGCAACGCGCATCCGGGGCGCTCCGGCTTCGATCACCTGCGGGCGCTTGCCCTCACTCATGGGATATCTAACGAGCGAGTCGAATTCGTGCTCGAAGAGGTGGGGCTCAGCGTTGTGGCCTCTCGTCGAGTGGGAGACTATTCGTTGGGGATGCGGCAACGCCTCGGAATCGCAGCCTCCATGCTGGGCGATCCCGACGTATTTGTGTTTGATGAGCCCGTCAACGGTCTAGATCCTGATGGTGTGATGTGGTTTCGGGAGCTGGTGCGCGACTTTGCGGCGGAGGGACGCACAGTGCTGCTTTCATCCCATCTGATTAGCGAGGTTGCACTCACCACTGACCACGTCGTCATTGTCGGGCGCGGGAAGGTGCTCGCGGATTCTCCGCTGTCGGACCTCGCGCGATTACAAGGCGCAGAACGCGTCGTCGTGCGTGGCCGTAACGTGCGCGAGTTGATCGAGCCGCTCGTTGTATCTGGCGCAAGCGTTGCCGAGGAGCACGACACGTTGGTCATCGTGGGTTCGACTGCCGAAGACGTCGGAGTACTGGCGGCTCGGCTGAACATCCCGCTTATTGAGCTTCGCACTCAGGTGGAATCCCTCGAAGAAACGTATCGTCAGCTCACCGATTCGAGTGTCGAATACCGGCAGGGATCGGAGAAGTGAGTTCCGCGGTTGCACGCGGAGTCGAGACTAAGAGGCTCACTCAGGCTTGGGGTGTTGTTCGTTCGGAGTCAGTCAAGCTCTGGTCTCTTCGCGCGCCGCGTCTCATCGTGGTGCTGATGTTTCTCCTGCCGGTTGTGCTGGCGACAGTGCGCGTGCTGTTCGTGCCACTGGTTGTGGGCACCGATCTGGACGCCGATGGCACCTCAGCGCTCTTCGAATCGATATCGGTGAGTGCGTTACCGCTGGCGGTGTTATCCGCGACTCTGGGTCTCATCGCCATAACGTCGGAGTACACAGATGATTCTTTGGCGGCGTCGTTGGCTGCCGTGCCCTCGCGCGTATCGCTCCTCTTGGCGAAGACGTTGCCGGCCATGGGTCTCTCCGCGCTTACCGTGGCGGCGGGGACGGCTGTCGCTGGCTGGATGTCGTCCATCACGTTGACGTCGCGCGGTTACACCCTGGCCAGCCTCGATCGTTCGGCTGAGTTGTTGCTCAGCGTCGTCGCGGGCGCTGCATGCTTCGCGGTGCTGGGCCTTGCGTTTGGCGCGCTCGCTCGATCAGCGGTTTCTGCCTCAATCGTCTTTGTCGGGATTATCTTGTTGATGCCGAGCACACTCTTCTATCTCGGGGGGAATTGGGTGCCGCGGTTCGTCGAGTTGCTCCCCGCCAGCGCGCTCCAAGCGCTCACTACGCGATCACCGGCAGAGCCATTCGTATTGGAAGGGACGTCCGCGTCGGAGCTGGAGCCGTTGACGGGATTCGCGGTGCTCGCCTCCGGATCAGTGCTCCTCCTAGCAGCCGCAGTTGCAATCTTCGTGCGACGGTCAGTGCATCTGGAAGTCTCGCGCATTGGCCGTCAGTCGCGAGTCTCGCGGCGGGCGATGGGCGTAGAGAGCTCCGCCCGTGGATTGAATTTCATGGGAGTAGTTCGATCCGAAGGTCTGAAGGCGTTTAGCCTGCCGTCATCGCGGTGGCTGCTGGCATTGAGTGCGGGTTCAATGGTTTTCATGGCGTGGCGCTGGGCTGGCACCAGAAATGCTGCCGACATTCTGGTGGCGCCAATTACTGCGTGGGATTTGGCTGCGCAAACCTTTTACGAGCAAATGACCGCGATAACTGGTGGGTTAGCTCTGAGCCAGTTCTTGATCGCAGCTCTGGGGGCCGCGATCGCCACCTCAGATTTTGCTACGGGCAACATCCGCCCCGCTCTATCAGCAATACCGTTGCGCGGATGGGTGCTCGCGGCGAAAACAGGGGTTGCCGTCACCTCGGCGATGACAGCGGGGGCAATCGGGTTACTGCTGGCCGCGATAGTGGCGACACCGATTCAGCAGGATCAAGGTTTTCCCGCCACGTTGTCAGCGAGCATCGTGTGGATCTCTATCGGAAAAGGAACGATCGCGCTCGGGTTAGTCGCGGCACTCGGGTGCGGCGTCGGCATGATCGCTCGGTCGCCCTCCGGCGCACTTTTCGCTCTGGCGACGATATTCGTCGTCGTGTCGACGCTGACGAGCCAAATGGAGCGCGTCACCGTCGACACCCCGCTTGTGTGGCTCACCAACATTGGCCGAATATTTCCGTCGGGGCGCGAAGCCGCTGAAACCCTCGATCCAAATATAGATTGGCCGTGGTTTCAGTTTGGCAACATTTTGCAGCCTCCACCCGGCGCGCAGATGGCAGTGCTGTTTCTGTGGGCGGCCGGCAGCCTAGCGAGCGCGTGGGTGCTGTTTCGTCGCCGTGGAGTCTGAGCTCTATTCCTCTAGACCTTCGAGCAACTCATTCATGTAGGTAATCTCACTCATTTGCACGGCAACCATTCCCTCGGCCAGCGACGTCACGACATTGTTCGTCGAGCGCTCGAGAAGGCCTTCGGCCATGTCAACACCGCCCGCATGGTGGGCAATCATGAGCTCAAGAAACATGGCGTCAGCATCGGTGGTGCTCGCTCTGAGCGCTTCCATCTGATCGTAGGTAGCCAGCCCAGGCATCGTCATCGCGGTCGAGGAGTCGGAATCCGAAGTGCCGTGCGAGTCGTGCTCGCCGTCATCCATCATCCAGGTCATTGGGGGTTCGCTGGACGCTTGCGGCAAATTCCACATGATGAGCCACGCGAACATTTGACCCGCTTGCTGGCCCTGCGCCGTGGCAATGTCATAGGCCAAGGTTCGTATGGCTTGATTCTCACTCTTTTCCAGAATGATCATCGACATGTCGACAGCCTGCAGATGGTGCGTTTGCATATCGCGCGCGAAACCGGCTTCGGCACTCGTCGTCAAGGGATCTGAGGATTCAGCCGGCAGCAACTTCTGCCCGACGAGAACACCAACTCCAACCAGCAGAATCGCTGCGAGAGCCATGGCGCTTAAACGGAGCCAAGAGTGGCGTGGCGATCCGCTGTCGCCGTCGGTCATGCGATGCGTCCGCCGCCGTCGATACCTCCGGAGCACGAAGCGCCGATCTCTGGTGCATCGCCGCCCTGCCAGAACTTATCGACGAAGTCCTGCATCCGTGGATCGTCGACTCCATCAAGTTCAACCTGGTTGGCCCAGGCGGAGATGACGACGGGAGATTGAAGATCAACGACGGGCGACAGTACCGAATACGTCGACGGCACGGTGCCTTGCAACTCTTCGAGTTCGTCGCCGGACACTAGCTCCGGATTGTACGTAACCCAGACGGCTCCATGCTCAAGAGCGTGCACGGCATTTTCGTTGGGAACAGGCTCCGTGTAGACGCCGCAATTCAGCCAGACCGCGGCGTGCTCACCGCCGACAGGGGGACTCTGTTCGTATTCAACCGCCCCGGTGACATGGCCGGCGGTGATGTTCGGATAATTCTGAAGTCCCTCGATTTCAATTGCCTCGGGACTCGTGCGCGGGGTTCCGTTCGTCACGACCAACACGATGACGAGCGCCAGCGCCCCGACCGCGGCAACAATGCCAAGGACGATTCCGATCATCCGGTGGCGTTTCTCCGCAGCGTGTTTTTTCTTCATCGCGGCGACTTTTTCCGCCCGGCGCGCATCGCGCTGCTGTTTCACCGTGAGATCTTTGCCGGCGGATGAGTTGGCGGAGGATTGCGAGTCGCGGGGTGGCATTCAGGTGGTCCTGTCATCGGGTGCTTGGGCAGGGAACAGATGTGCTCACTAAAACTATTAGACAAAGATTGTGAAAGCCCTCCGAGCCGCGGGCGCGCGGGGCCGAGTAGTGAGGTCGCCGGCCCTCGGAGGCTAACTGGGCGCATTTCAGTTGTTCATCCCTGATCGATGATTGCCTGAAGCGCCAGCAGATGCTCCTGATACGCGCGATACCCGGATGCCGTCGATGTCACCCACGTGCGCGGCCGCTGCTCAGTGCTCGTGCGACGGCACGGGCGCAGGGTCCCCGGCGTAGCATCCGACGGTAAAGGGGAACTCGAGCGTGGCGCTGTAATGGTACATCTCCTGCTCGACACCGTCGAAGAGCACGGTACTGGTGCGGCCGTGGCATTCGTCGAGGTCAGCGTTGGTGGGCAGGTTTCCCGCGGAGTCGCGCTCGACGTAGATTCCGAAACCGTCGAGGGCGTAGCCGACGAGGGTTGATCCGGTCTCAGGGGCGGCATCCAAGAGGCACGACGGCACGCCGTGGTAGTGGTAATAATCTCCGCCATCCGGATGCCCGTCGCAGAGGTCTTGCGTCTCGTGCGCCACCGCGTCCCCGCCCGAAGCATCCACCGCGTTATAGAGGTACACGCCATTCTTGAGCACTCCAACCGCACCCATGTCTACGCAGCTTGGCTCAGTAGCCACCTTGGGATCAACGTTCAAGGTGAGCTCGACAACCTTCTCGTCAATCTCGTTGGGGTTGCGGTCGAACTCTTTCGCCGGATCAGTGTCCGCGATAGGGAAGGTGCCGGTCATCTGCTCGGTGGGCAGATTGGCCGTCACAATGGTGCGAATGTCGTGACTGACTTCTTCGCTATAGAAGGCTTGAGGCCACGACACTTCGCCCTCGACGATCGCCTTGGTCGTCGAATCCCACGTGCCGTTGTCGTAATCGATCCAGGGCCCGCCGTTTACCGGCCCGCGCCCGCTGAAATCTGTCTTGCACGAATACAGGTAATCGACGGCGGGGGAGGTGGAGGTTTTGTCGTCGCCGAGAGGAATTGCGGTGACATCGATGATTCCCGGCCACTCATCGGGGATGTCGATGGCGGAGGCTGCGGTGGTCGGCTCAGAGCCGGGCGTTGCGACCGCGGGGGCCTCGGAGTCGGTGGTGCCAGACGCACAGGCGCTGAGGATAAGAACACCGCTCAGCGCAAGAGCGAGTGTCGTGCGTGACGTTGTCGAACGAGTGATCATGGCAAGAGCCCCCTAGAAGATCCAGGCTGCGCGGCTGCTGAACGCGAGCGCCGCTGATACTAGCGGATGGTTCTATGACTGGTTCCGGGGGAGAGGGTGCGAGTCGGCCAGCGAACACTGAGGCGACATCCAGAATCGAAATGTATAGTCAAACTTGTATAAAGCTCGATTTGCCGCGACTGACTTTTCGAGGCCTATCGGTAAGTCGGGCACAAAAGTTCGATGAACCATCGTCGCTCAATTCAACCGCGAGCGACGCAACCACTCGAAAGGTTACTCATGAATCGCTTCTCAGACCGCGTAGTTCTCATCACTGGTGGGGGATCCGGCCTCGGCCGCGCCGCTGCCGTTCGTCTCGCTTCGGAGGGCGCGAAACTGTCGCTCGTCGACGTCTCCGAGGCTGGCTTGGCTGACTCAGTGAAGGCCGTCGCTGAGGCTGCACCCGGCGCCGAGGTATTGACGGTCGTCGCCGACGTTTCCAAGGAAGAGGATGTCGACCGTTACGTAGCGGAGACAATCGCTCGCTTTGAGCGCATCGATGGCTTCTTCAACAACGCCGGCATCGAAGGCAAGCAGAACCTCACCGAGAACTTCTCCGCAGACGAATTCGACAAGGTCGTCGCCATCAACCTCCGCGGTGTTTTCTTGGGTCTCGAAAAGGTTCTCAAGATCATGCGCGAGCAAGGATCCGGCATGGTCGTGAACACGGCCAGTGTTGGCGGCATCCGCGGAATCGGAAACCAGTCCGGCTACGCAGCGGCCAAGCACGGCGTTGTGGGCCTCACTCGCAACTCAGGCATTGAATACGCGGAGCACGGCATCCGCATCAACGCCATCGCACCTGGCGCCATTTGGACGCCCATGGTCGAAAACTCCATGAAGCAGTTGGATGCTGAGAACCCTCGTGGCGCCGCTGATCAGTTCATTCAGGGCAACCCCACGAAGCGTTTCGGCGAAGCGCCCGAGATTGCTGCAGTCGTCGCGTTCCTGCTGAGCGATGACGCAAGCTATGTCAACGCAACCGTCCTACCCATCGACGGCGGACAGTCATACAAGTACTAAGTCGTTGAGCCTCGAGCTCTCATAACGATGCAGGGGAGTGGGCGGTCGAATCGGCCGCCTGCTCCTTTTGTGTAACAGCTCTGAGAACTATTCAGAGTGGAGTGTGTTGGTGGATGCGCGTTCCTCGTCAGCCATCAGGATGCCATCACGAACGGCACTGCGGATGACGCCGTGGAGTATGTAGAGAAAAACGCCGACAAGAACGACGGCGATAACGAAGTCCATAGTTTGTAGCCTCCAGTGCTTACTGTGGGATGAGCTGTAGTGAGGGGCCGTTTCATTTACAAGCTGACATAATGTGCATTATCGGATACCAACCGTGGCGACGAGAGGGGCTGAGGGTAGCTGGTGACCTCGAGGGCTCCGCTGGCTAGTCTGGCGGCAACTCGGTCACTGTCACAGCCCACGGCTGCTCGTTGGTTGTGGAAATGGAAACTGAATAGCGTCCCGACGCATCGATCACCAGGTCGTCTCTGTGAACAGCATCTTCAGCGCTCGTGCGGCACTCACGCGACGTTTCAGTGCCGTCGCCGAGTGCAATCGTGAGTCGTCCCGGACCGATGCAGTCTGAATAAATGGCGACTCGGCCAGTTTTCGGCGTGAATGCAGTCATGTCGATTGATTCGCTCAGGTGTGAGTTCTGAGCCAGTACTTTCTCATCCTGAATGTCAAATTCGACCAGAATCTGGCTTTCTGACATAACGTGAGCCTCGCTGCGGCTATCGCTGCCGCCGGTGCTGTCCTCGACTTCCAACTCTCGCGAGTCACTTCCGACGATGTTGAGGTCGGCCGAAGTGCACCCCGCGAGAGCGCCAAGGCTGATCATGGCCGCGGCGATGCCAAGGCGAATCAGTGGTGAACTCATGCCACTCCCCTGTCTCGGTGTAGCGCTCGCTCACGTTGGCAGTGAAACAGTGTGCGGTGGCTGCTATCTCGAGAATACACCCATTACTAGAGGATATGTCAACTTCTGTCGCCTAGAAAAGATGTCGCCGACTATCGAGAAACCGAGCGAGCGCTTCCGCTGCTGCCTCATGATCAAGGGCATCCGGCTCCCCCGACATTGTGAGCGTGCCGACGACCTTGCCGCCCACTCGCAAAGGTATGGACCCACCGTGAGCTTTCACGCGGTCGTGATCCACGTCGGTGCGATCCTCAAATGGCGCGCCAGCCGCAAGGTGGCGGAGTTTGATCAGCAGCGACGGCTCTTCGAACCGCACGGCAGCAGCAGCCTTACCCGCAAGCCAGGAATCGTTCTCGGCGTTTGTGTCCTTGAGCTTTGCCTTGAACACCACGTCTGAACCGAGTGCGATCTCGACTGCAAGATTAAGATCCCACTCCTTGATGACCTGAATGGCGAATAGACCTAACGCCACCGCGTCGTCGTTGGTCAGTCGAACGCAATCGAGCACGTTCAAGTACTCGAGGTCGGCGACAGCGTATTCCGGCAAGGGGCGAGTCATTGGCTTCTCTTCTCTATGCGGGACCGAACGAGATCAACGAGCTCGGCCGGTTCGAAACGATCGGATGTCGCGGCCAGCTCGTCGAGTGTCCACCAGCGGTGTTCGAGCACGTCGATGCGCTCGTCGTCGGTCCAGAACTCCTGCGACGGCTCGAAGGCGTCCACGCTGGTCTCGTAGAACACGGCATGACCGGTGTCGTGGTCAGCCTGATTCCACTCGGCGACAAAATCGTGAGTCCACACGGGCTCACCCAGTGCGGAAAGCTCGAGCCCAGTCTCCTCGTGAAGCTCGCGTACGGCAGCCTCGTGATGAGACTCCCCCGCATCCACACCGCCTCCGGGCGTCAGCCAGCGTGAGATGCCGCTCGTGTCAGGCGCCTTCGTGAGGAAGAGCAAGAAGCGGTTATCGCGGTCGAAAAGCAGTACCCGGCTGGTGGCCCGGTTCACCGGCATCCGGAGACCGTTACTTGTTGAGAAAGTCTGAAACGTCGCCGACGTAGCGGGTGTTGTTTTCCGGCACGGGCTCGACCGCGGCAGAGGCAACCTCGGCGGCGAATTCGCTCACGTTGTACAGGCGGCCGGCGGCCTCCTTGCGGGCCTCAATCGCACCGGGGTTGGCGCGCTGCAACAGCGTTGCTGTGATGGTGCCCTCGATCATGTCGCCTGAGACGACAACAAAGCTGATGCCCTTGGCTTCGAGCTCGGGAATCAGTTCGCGCAGTGCATCCTCGCCAGCACGCTTGCTGAGCGCGACAGGAACATACTCGGGCATGGTTTCAACCGTGCGAATGAAGTGTGCCTGGTGGCTTGTCACGAATACGACGCGCGAACCTTGGTGCAGCAGAGGCATCATGGTCTTCAAGAAGTTGACCTGCGCGTCGCGGTTCAGTTGCATGGCGTAGTCCTCCGCCATGCCGCCTTCCATGCCGCCGGATGCGTTGAGCACCAGAATCTCGAGGCCACCGAACTCTTCCTTGACGGTCTCGAAGAGCGCAGAGACAGTTTCGGGGTCGGTGAGGTCGGCACCGATAGCGATAGCGGAACCATCGGTCTCGTTGAGCTGCGCCACCAACTTGAGGGCGCGAGCCTCTTTGTTGCGGTAGTTCACGGCAACGCGAGCACCCGCCTGCGCGAAGTAGGCGGCGGTGTCCGCGCCAATCCCCCGCGAAGATCCGGTGATGAGCGCGCGAGCGCCATCGAGCGAGTGAGCGGCCAGAGGATTCGAATTATCGCTATTCACGCTACGACTTTAGCGGTCGAAGCGGCGCTCTGCAGTGATCTAAGTGCTAGCGTCGTGATTGAAGATTTGTCGAACAGCGCAACGATGAAGGGCGCCAGCTAATGCTCGTAGACCTCACCCAATACTTGTGGATTCTGTGGCTGGCCCTCGTCGTGCTCTTCATCGTTGTTGAAGTGCTCACTCTTGAGTTCACTTTCCTCATGATTGCGGCCGGCTCGCTCATTGGTGGCCTCGGCTCCAACCTCTTGGGGTGGCCTTGGTACGTGCAGATCGCTCTGGCGGCGGCCATCGCCGGCCTTCTCATTTTCACGATCCGCCCCGTGTTGCTGATGAACCTCGAAAAAGGTGCCGATCCCGCTAAAAGCAACGTCGAGGCGCTCTACGAACTCGGCGGCCACGTCACCGGCTCGTTCACCAAGGGCATCGGTGAGGTCAAGCTCGACAACGGGGAAACCTGGACCGCACGCATCGGTGACGGTTCAGCCCCCTCCACGATCCCAGTGGGCAAAAGAATTTCCGTGATGGCTATCGAAGGCGCCATTGCGGTCGTTGTTCTTGAGAAACGAACCCCCGGCACCACCAAGCCTCGAGCGACTTCGTAGTCGCCGAGAAAGGAAGAAAAGTGACTGATCCCGCTGGCTTTGTAGGCCAGGTATTCGTGGTGATTCTGCTCGTCATCCTCGCCATTTTCGTGCTCGTGACGCTGTTCCGTGCGATTCGCATTGTTCCGCAAGCACGCGCCGGCGTAGTTGAACGCCTCGGAAAGTACCGCAAAACCCTGCTCCCGGGCCTCAACATCCTCGTACCCTTCATCGATCGGATGCTGCCCCTCATCGACCTGCGCGAACAGGTCGTCTCGTTCCCACCGCAGCCGGTCATCACCGAGGACAACCTCGTGGTCTCCATCGACACCGTGGTGTTCTTTCAAGTAACGGATGCGCGTGCCGCGACTTATGAGATCGGCAACTATCTCGGAGCCGTTGAGCAGCTCACGACCACCACGCTGCGCAACGTCGTGGGTGGACTCAACCTTGAGGAAGCGCTCACGAGTCGCGACAACATCAACTCCCAACTGCGGGTAGTTCTTGACGAAGCGACCGGCAAGTGGGGCATCCGTGTTGGACGCGTCGAGCTCAAGGCCATCGACCCGCCCCTCTCCATTCAAGACTCGATGGAAAAGCAGATGCGTGCCGAGCGTGACCGCCGTGCGCAGATTCTGACCGCCGAGGGAACCAAGCAAGCTGCCATTCTCGAGGCAGAAGGCTCGCGCCAGGCTGCCATTCTCGAAGCTGAGGGTGAAGCGAAGGCAGCAGTTCTTCGCGCCGACGGTGAAGCCGCCGCAATCAAGACGGTTTTCGCGGCGATTCACGAGGGTGATCCCGACCCGAAGCTCTTGGCGTACGAATACCTCCAGACGCTGCCTAAGATTGCAGAAGGTGACTCCAACAAGATGTGGATCATCCCGTCAGAACTGACGGAGGCGCTCAAGGGCATTGGTGAAGGATTCTTTAGTGGCAAGGGACCAGTCGCGCGCTAGCGCCAACTCGTCATTTCTCTCCCCCGCAGGCCCCCGCGTGTTCGCGCATCGGGGGCTTGCGCTTGACGCACCCGAAAACACGATGCTTGCTTTCGCGAAGGCTGTCGCCGAGGGGGCTCAGTTCATCGAGACGGATGTACATGTCAGCTTCGACGGAGTAGCCGTCGTTGCGCACGACCCCAGCCTCACTCGCGTTGCCGGTCGGGCTATCAAGGTAGAGCAACTCACGATGGCAGAGCTGCGACGTATTGACCTGGGCGATGGTCAAGGTTTCTGCTCTCTCGCCGAAGCGCTCGACGCGTTCCCTGAAACCCGCTTCAACGTGGACGTAAAAATCAAGGGCGCTGTCCTTCCCAGTGCGCGTGCGATTCGCGAGATGAAAGCCGTCGATCGCGTTCTCGTGACGTCATTCGACGAAGCGCGTCGTGCCGCAATTGTCGAGCAGTTGCCCGGAATCGCGAGCTCAGCCTCCGCTCGCCGCTTCTTGATGGCTCTGATCAGCGCGAAAGCCGGCATCTCCCCCGCCATGCGCCGTGCCCTTTCTGGGCTAGTTGCCATCCAAGTGCCAGAGAAAGCGCTAGGGTTGCGGGTGACCACTCAGCGGATGATTTCCCGCGTGCACGATCTCGGACTAGAGATGCATGTCTGGACAATCAATGAACCGCAGCGAATGCGTCACCTGCTCGACCTCGGCGTCGATGGAATCGTCACCGACCGAGCAGACCTCGCCCTCGAAGTTGTGAAATCGCGCGCCTAACGAAGTCGCGCACACTCCACTTCACGGCAGCGAGAAATGTTGGCAAATGCTGACAACTCGCTGTGAAGACTGCGCGCTTGGAAGCATACGTTCAGCAAGAGGGTTTATTACTTGTAGAAACCGCGAATTGAAGGAGGCCACACGATGGCAGATCGCAGCTTGCGCGGCATGAGACTTGGTACCCAGAGCCTACAGAGCGAAGAGGGTGTCGAGTTTTCCCCGCGGAAAAAGAGCGTATACAAGGCGACCGACGGAAACACTTTTGAAGTGATGTTCTCGTCTGACGCCGAAGTTCCCCAGCAGTGGCTTGACGCCAAGACGGGTCAAGAAGGAACACTCCTCGATGACAACGGCGAGCTGGTAGAACTCGATGAGGTCGACGTGAAGGTTCCCCGTAGCCACTGGGACATGCTTCTCGAACGTCGCACTCGCCCCGAACTAGAAGAGCTCCTTCAAGAGCGTCTCGACTTCCTGCGCGCCCGTCGCGGTCAGCAGAAGATCGGCGCCTAACGACGTACTGAACTCAGGGTCGCCGATATTCCCCATCCGGTGACCCTGAGCAGTGCCTCTGCAACAATTCCTGCATGCATTTTTGACCGGCCCGTTGAGCGCTCAACGAAGGTGATCGGATGCTCCGTCACTCGGTAGCCCGCACGTTCTAAGTTCCAGGCCAGCTCTACTTGAAAGCAGTACCCCTGCGACGATACGCCTTCGAGGCCGAGCTCGCGCAGAGCACTCGCGCGGAACACCCGAAAGCCCGCGGTGAGATCGCGAATGTCGGAGTGCAACACTCGTCGGGCATAGGTGTTTCCGGCCTGCGAGACGCTGTGGCGGTACCACGGCCAGTTCTTTACTGATCCACCCGGCACCCAGCGTGATCCGATGACGAGATCGTTGCCAGCCTTAGCGAGGGCGATCATCGCGGGTAATTCGGCGGGGTCGTGCGATCCGTCCGCGTCGATTTCGACAATGTAGGTGTAGCCGCGTTCCAGTGCGAGCGCGAAGCCCGCGAGGTACGCCTTTCCCAGCCCTTCCTTCGCGGGCCGGTGAAGCACCGATACTCCGGGATCAGCAGCGGCAAGTTCTTCAGCGCGCTCCCCCGTGCCGTCGGGGCTCGAGTCATCCACTACAAGCACATGGGCACGCGGCACCGCTTGGCGCAGACGACCGACGATCGAGGCGATGTTCTCGATCTCGTTGTAGGTGGGAACCACCACGACGACGTTAGGCATTCTTTCTCCGACCGGCCAATCCTGCAACGATGAGGGCACCGAGTCCGAGTCCAGACACGAGCCATTCAATCTCTCGACCCCACACGACAGCCGGAGTGATGCTCGTCGATAGCGGCACATCCTCCACCATCGTGGCGGCCGTGTACCACGGAACCTCGGCGATCGTGGTTCCATCAGGAGCGATGATCGCGCTGAGCCCCACGGTTGAAATATTGACGACACTGCGGCCGAGCTCGAGCGCGCGGATACGAGCCATAGCCAGCTGCTGAGCGCTCTCGTCGGTCATACCAAAGTCGGCGTTATTCGACGACGCGATGATCACTTGCGCGCCCTGCTCGACCGACTCAGTCAAGATTTGATCGTCGACAATGTCAAAGCAAATGTTCACCCCGACCGTGACGCCATTGACGTCAAAAACCATGTCCGTCGTACCGATGGAGTAATCCCGCGCGATCAGTCCGATGAGATCGGGGGCGAACTGCGCCCAGAACTCGCGATTCGGCACGTATTCGCCAAACGGGATGGGGTGACGTTTGTCGTAAATGTCTACGACGCCCTCCCCCGGCATCCACAACAGTTGGCTATTGAAAATCTTGCCGTCACGCTCGGTGATGTCACCGGAGATCAGGGGCGCGCCAGCCTGCTCGACCACGTAGTCGAACGCGGATGCCGCATAACTATTGCTCAGCGGTGATACGTCAGTGCCACCCTCGGGCCACACGACGAGGTCGAGGTCTTGGCCATAGAGAGGCTCAGTCGCGGTGAGCTGGGCGGTTAGGAGATCGCCACGCTCGCGCTCGTCGAAGTAGGCAGCCTTGCCATTGCCCTGAACGGCACCGACGCGCAGGGTGCCTTCGAGCGTTGCTTGCCACGTCGGCACGTTGAGCATGAGCGCGAAGACAGCGACCGGCACGAATGCTGTGCGTAGCGCCCGCGACACGTGTTGAGCGCGGGCATCCAGAGGTAGCTCGCTGTAGTGGCGCCACGAGTATTCGGCGGCGGCGAGAGCTAGCGCAACGACGAGAACGATCGTGAAGCTCACGCCGGAGACGCCGATCCACGGAAAAAGTGGTGCGAGGGGGCTCTCTGCTTGCGAGAGAGCGACGCGTCCCCAAGAGAAGCCGCCGTAAGGCCACACGCTCATCCAGGCTTCGCGGGCTGTCCAGAGGCCCGCTACGACGATGGCTAGCCCTAGCGTCGCGCCCCAGCCCGCCCCGAAGGCCCGAGGCAGCCAGCGATACGCCAAGGTGATCGCCAGCGCTCCGAGGGCTACGAAGAGTGACTCTAGGAACGACAGCGCGAGCATGGGCACGGGCCCTAAGAAGAGCGAGGCCCACGAGATGTGCGTGAGGTAGAACGCAAAGCCGCCGAGAAAGCCGACGAGAAATGCCGACCATGAGCGTCGACCACGAAGAGCCAGCAGCATGAGGGCGATGCCCACAAACGTCATCGGCCAGACGCTGATGTCGGGGAAGCCGGCATCCATAATCGGTCCAGAGGCCAGTGCTGTAACGATCGCAGCCCACAAGGGCAACACAGCAACAGGTTTATCGGGCATCACGAGTCGAGCCTAAGCGACAGAACTGTAGGCGACGATTCCACGGCGGATGCCATCGAGTGCCTTGCGTGCGGTACGACCGACATCGCCGTCAGCGACAACCGACAGCTGGTCGAGTAGATCGATTACCTGCTTGGTGACGCGCACGAAATCGCCCGCGGCCATGTCGGCAAGGTCCAGAACAGAATCGAGGCTCGCGCCGTTCGCCCAGCGATACATCGATAGAGCGAGGCCGGTGGCGAGCGGTTGGCTTCCGGGAAGGCGGTTGTCGCGCTCGAGATCATCGAGTTGAGCCCACAGCGTGGAGGTCTTGTCGAACGCCTCGCGGAATGCACCTCGCGGCAGGTAGCGGTCGCCGAGGTCGCCCTCATCGCGACGAGGCTCGTACACCAGGGTGGTCGCCATCGCCGCGAGCGAGGCAGCATCCAGTGACTTCCAGAAGCCCTGGCGCAGCGATTCAGCGACGAGAAGATCGCGTTCGCCGTAGATGCGGCGCAAGACGCGCCCGTGCTCGTTGAGGGTCATCTCGCCGTTCTTGCCCGGCTCGATGTATTCGAGCTGAGTGAGAACGTCGGTGACGCGGTCGAAAATCTTCGCGACAGCACCTGTACGGTTCTGAATCTGGCGGCTCAGCTGATCGGTTTCGCGCTTGAGGCGCCACCAGCGTTCGGCCCAACGAGCGTGGGATTCGCGTTCCGGACACGCGTGGCAATCATGCTTGCGCATTTGATTGCGCAGCTCGCCGAGCTTGCGCTGTCGACGTTCACGTTCGCCGCGGTGACCCGCATCACCACGGGGCTGAGCCTTCTTCTCAAGGTCGTTGAGTTCACGCCGGATGCGGGAGTACTCGGCGAAGTCGCCCAGGTGGCATTCCATCGACTTCGCATAGCCCTCGAGCGAGTTCTTCTGCGAACGAACTTTGCGCGCGAGGTCGACAACGGCGCGGTCGGCTTGGAATTGCGCGAAGCTCGATTCCAAAATTTCGCGAGTATGTTCGCGACCGAAGAGCTCGATGAGGTTGACCGCCATGTTGTAGGTCGGTTTGAAGCTCGAGTTGAGTGGGTAAGTGCGGCGCGAGGCGAGGGACGCGACTGCCTGCGGGTCGAGACCATCGACCCATTGGATGACCGAGTGGCCTTCGATGTCGATGCCCCGTCGACCGGCGCGCCCGGTGAGTTGGGTGTACTCCCCCGGAGTGATCGGCACTCGAGCTTCACCGTTGAACTTTTCGAGTTTTTCGAGCACCACGGTGCGGGCCGGCATATTGATGCCGAGCGCCAGCGTCTCCGTAGCAAAGACAGCCTTCACAAGCTTCTTCTGGAAAAGCTCCTCTACTACCTCTTTGAACGCGGGGAGCAAGCCGGCGTGGTGGGCGGCAACGCCACGTTCGAGACCGCTGAGCCAATCCCAATATCCGAGAACGGCGAGGTCTTCGTCGAGCAAGGTGCGACAACGGGCCTCCACAATTTCCCGGATCTCATCGCGTTCCTCGGAGGTCGTCAGGCGAACACCAGCCCGCAGGACCTGATTCACGGCCTGGTCGCAGCCCATGCGACTGAAGATGAAGAAGATGGCGGGAACAAGGTTCTTGGAAGAGAGCATCGCCACGACATCCGCGCGGTCCATGCGTGTGCGCTGAGGGCGACCACCATAGGAGTTCTGGCGGTTGCTCTTGCGGCGGTTGCCGACCGATTGGCTGCGGCCACCGAAGCGGGCCATTTGCGCGAGCTCGGGGTTCACGCGGTTGGTCGCGGCGAGCCCAGACGAGTCGAAGAGATCAATCAGTTTCGTGCCAACCAGCACGTGTTGTTCGAGAGGCACCGGGCGCTCTTCAGACACGATTACTTCCGTGTCGCCTCGCACCGCTTGGAGCCAGTCTCCGAACTCTTCGGCGTTCGATACCGTTGCGCTGAGCGAGACCATGCGCACATCTTCGGGAAGGTGGATGATCACTTCTTCCCAGACGGCACCACGGAAGCGGTCACCCAAAAAGTGGACCTCATCCATCACTACAGTGCTGAGGTTCGTCAATAGGTCCGACTTCGCATAGAGCATGTTGCGAAGAACCTCGGTGGTCATCACCACGATGCGGGCGCCCGCGTTCACATTGGTATCGCCCGTGAGCAAGCCGACAGCCTCGGGACCATATTCGCCGACGAGCTCTTGGAACTTCTGGTTGCTCAGTGCCTTCATCGGGGCGGTGTAGAAGACCTTGGGGCCATCCAGCTGCATCGCGCGGTAAATGGCGAACTCGGCAATGATCGTCTTTCCTGCACCGGTGGGTGCAGCTACGAGCACACTCTTGTCGGCTTCGACTACTTCGCAGGCCGAGATTTGAAAAGCATCGAGGTCAAAGCGCTGACTAGCGCGGAAGGCTTCGAGTACCGGGTACCCCCGACGCTTCTTCGCCGCGGCGTACCGTTCGGCGGGAGACAGTTCACTCATTGACTACAGCCTAAGCGCTCAGAGTCTAGAGTTCGCTGCTCACGTCAGGGTCAATCAGCGCGGCGCGCTTAGCTGCCCGGCGATCGTGGATCCACGCAATGAAGGCTGCAATGAAGTACAGCATGATCATGGGGATCGCGAGCAGGAACATCGAGATGACGTCAGCAGCGGGCGTAGCGATCGCAGTGAAGACGCAGATGGTCAGGATGGCGATGCGCCATCCCTTGAGAATCGCTGACGCAGAGAGCACGCCGACGAGGTTGAGCAGCACGACGAATACGGGCAAGACGAAAGCGATGCCCACTGACAGTAAGAGCTTGACGATGAAGTCGTAGTAGTACTTTGCGTTCAAATTGGACAGGTCTTGCTCACCAGCGAAGCCCAACATCAGCGTGATGATGTTCGGCATGACGTACCAACCGGCTGCGCAACCGGCAAGGAACAACGGAATGGCTGTAGCCAAAAATCCGATGGCGTACTGCTTTTCTTTGCGCACTAAGCCGGGAACGAGAAAAGCCCACACTTGATAGAGCCACACGGGGCTCGCCGCCACAATCGCGACGGTGAACGCGATCTGCATGCGGATATCGAAGGCCTGAGTCACGGCGTCGTAGTTCAACGCCGCCCCGCGGCCAGATGACTCCGCAATAGACGTGACCGGTGCACGAAGCGCATCGATAAAAAAGTCAGCAAAGATAAACCCGGCAATAGCGGTCACTAGAATGGCGATCGCTGAAATAAACAGCCGTTTTTTGAGCTCTACGAGATGCGCACCGAGTGACATCCGTTCTTCACTCTTGGAACGCCACCTCTCGGCGCGAACTGCCATAGGAATTAAGGCTTAGGAGGAGTGTCGCTGTTCGAGTCCGACGATGAGTCGGTCGGAGCGTCAGAACTGTTCTCGTCTTTCATCGTCTTGACCTCGCTGCGGAAGATACGCATCGACTGGCCGAGACTACGAGCAAGCCCGGGAAGCTTCGGTGCACCAAAAAGCAGAAGAATGACGACCAAGAGAATGACAAGGTGCCAACCGCTGAGATTGCCGAGCATGGAGAACTTCCTTAAGAATCGAAGGCTGCGTAGGCCAATCATACCTAGGTTGGTCGAGATTGGGCGCACAGCGCGGAGTTAGCGGGACGGCTTCTTCTCTCGGCTGAATTCGCCGTGGAACCACCGCCGTGGCTGGGCGCCGAAGCCCATCAATACGTAGTCCGAACGACCGCGGTGTTTCGGGTGATAGAGCACGACGGCGGGTTTTTGCAGCAATTCGGTATCCCCCGCGCTCACGATCGCTTTGACGATCACGCGCTCGGTTCCCGCGTTGTCGGTGTAGCGCACCGCGATTCGAGGTAGTCGTCGACCGCGGCTCTGAAGACTGCTCGAACCGATAGTTTGAGCGCCCGTGGTGAGAAGGAGCGCCCGAATTGTGCGGCGCCGCAGCCAGGTCGCAAACCAGAGCAGGGCGATCAGGATGAAGCCGGCGGCGAAAACCCAGCCCACCTACGACCAGCCCTTAGGCCACTGCATGATCGACGCATCGCGTTGTGTAATCGTTCTGCCGCGCTCGAGGCGCCGTTCTCGCCGAGCTTCCTTAAGCTCGAGACGCCGGCGTCGCTCGGCCTCGTGCCGGTCACGAATCTCTGCCATCTCAGTGAGAATCGCGATCTGAGGCTTCGAAATCTTCCCTGATTCCACGTCGAGAATCGCAGTCTTGTCTACGACATCCGAGAGGTCACTCATCAATGCCATCGCCTTGCGAAACAGCACCCACGCCATGACCACGAGCATGATGAGAAGAGCGAGCACAAGGCCCACCCAGATCAACAGCCACCCCCACCATGCGATCATGTCGTCACCTACTGCTCTTCTGCATACTGCTCGGCGCCAGCCTGTGCCCACCGTGCCACGGCTTCGCGTGCTTCCGGAGGTGAGACAACCGTCACGACGCCCGGCAGGCCAGAGATCAGTCGCTTGAGCCCGTGGAAGTGCGGAACGCGAACGGTAGTGCGCACGCGATCTCTGGCAGCAACTCGTGGCGCGTCATCGGCCACGTAGTCCCCCAGCAGGCCAATGGCGCTGGGCACAACCTCGATGCCGACCTCGATATCTTCGTCTGAGGTGTCAAAGAGTGTTTCGGGAAGATTCACATCGCCGGCGGTGTGCGTAATCGCCTCAGTAGTCATTGCTGGCTGCGAGATGCGGTCAAGGCGGAACGTTCGTACGTCTTCGCGAGAGTGACACCAGCCACGCACGTACCAGTCGGCATCCACAGATTCGACCCGGAGCGGGTCAATACGACGACGCTCAGACTCGCCGCGCGAGTTGCGGTAATCAAATTCGATCTGGGTGCCCGCGGCAACAGATTCGCGGATGAGGGCCAGCGTTTCGTCGAGCGCGCTCGATTCCACCGCTACCGCTGTCGGAGCCGCCGATGCGCCCCGGGACAGCTTGGAGGTGAGCGTGGCGATGGCTTCGCGATCCGCATGCTCGGGCAGGCTCGAAAGGTACTGCAAGCCGGCGATCAAGGCCGATGCTTCGCGGGCGGAAAACCGTGGCGAATCATCGATGGCAACCAGCTGGGTCAACACGATCTGATCGTTGTCTTCGAAATCATCCCAGGCGATGTCGAACAGGTCGCCTGCTTGATACGTGGCGGTTTCTCCGGGAATACCAGACACCGCTATAAGGCGAACGGCCTCGCGAATCTGCTGTTCAGGAACACCGAAGTGCTTCGCGGCTTCGGCAACGCTGACTCGGTCACGATCCATCAAGTACGGCACGAGAGCGAGCAGGAAGACCAATTTGTCTTGCGCGCGCAGGGGCGGAATCTTGTTAGCCATGGTCTGCCACCGTTCTCGTGAGGCGCTCAATCACTGCGGAGCGCAGGGCGGGTGGGGAAATCGCGACGACCTCGGGACCGAAGCTGGCAAGCTCATCCGCGAAGATATTCAGATCGGTGAAGTTCACTTCGAGGCGGCAGTCCGGGTGCATCACTGCGCCGCGGCGTTTACCGAGCCGGGTGGCTGCGTCGGTTCCTGGCTCTACACGCAAGAGCGCAACGTTCGACTGCCAGACCTCTTCCAGCCCGGCGAGGGCTTGCGCTGTTGCATTATCGGTGGGGTAATCGAAAGTCTTTTTAGTGCGCTGGATGCCGCTCACCATGCGACGGAGCAAAAATGTCTTGAAGGTGTCCGTTGCAGGATCTTTCGCATACAAGTGCCACCGCCCTTGATGTTGCACCAGCGCGAGTGGCGCCACGAGACGCGTCGTCGAGGTCTGCTCCCCCGGCTTCAGATACTCGAAGTTCACGAGTACCCGGCGGTCCATAGCTTCGCGCAGTGGCTCGAACGCCTCGTCG
The DNA here is from genome assembly GCF_002797685.1 of Salinibacterium amurskyense. Taxonomy (GTDB): domain Bacteria; phylum Actinomycetota; class Actinomycetes; order Actinomycetales; family Microbacteriaceae; genus Rhodoglobus; species Rhodoglobus amurskyensis. The sequence goes on along the minus strand of NZ_PGFH01000001.1, from coordinate 1,714,863 downwards.
CGAACGCGCACTTGGGGCGCGTAGCTCAGAACAGGCTCTGCGGTTTCGATGCCGAGCGACCGCAGCTTAACGATTGCCCGCCGGGAGCCCTCAGAGAGCGATCCTTCACGCCACACCATCGCCGCGAGACCAAGAAGTGTCGACTCTTCTGCAGAGAAGGCGATGTCGTCAGGAAGCTCGTAATCTACGCGCGGGATACGGTAGCGAAGGTTCTGGTTGTTACCCGCTTGCTCGGGTGGCTCGATTGTTTCGAGCGGCACCCCGAGCTCACGAATATCGTCTTTATCGCGTTCGAACTGTCGCTCGAGATTGGCGTTATCGCCCGAGTGTACGAACCGCTGGCGATAGCCCTGAACGGTCGACAGTATCTCGCTCTTGGTGAGTCCATTCTCGGTAGAGAGCAACGCCAAAACGAGGCTGAAGAGCCGTTCTTCGTTAGGAACTTTCGGTGCTGGCACGAGTCAAATCCTTTTGTCTCTGACACCCGGCCGTGTCGTGGGTAACGGTTACTGCTCTTGAATTCCGAGGATGTCGAACACGAAGACCAAGGTCGCCCCGCTCGTGACGCCGGTGGGCTCTGAACCCGGGGCGAAGCCCACATCCGGAGGCAGCACTACGAGAACCTGCGATCCAACGGTCTGGCCAACGAGGGCGTCAGCGAGTCCGGGCGGCAGACCGCTCTCCGACGTCGCGGTGCTCTCGACAAGGAAGGTGCCGGGAACACCCGAGTCCTCCCAGCTATTGGTGAACGTGGCATCTGCGCCCCACTCAATTCCGCTGACGTGCATGACTGCTGCGTCGCCCTCGGTGATCTTCTCGCCAGAGCCAACCTTGAGGGCCGCGTATTGAAGCTCGGAGGGAGCGTCGCCGGTCGGGAAGGTGAAGCCAGGCTGGCCATTCGGAGCCAAGACGATGGCGGGAAGTCCGGCCGGAGCGGGCTTGCTCACACCGTCAGCCTTACCCGGGAAGCGTGATTCGACGTCGCTCACCATGACGATGGCGTCGTCTTCGGCAAGCGCGAGCTGGTTTTGCGCAATGTTCTCGGCACCAAGGATGTCGCCAGCGGCGCCCACTGTGACGATTCGCGAGCCCACGGTTGAGCACTGGGCGATCTCACCGAAGATCGGCTCGCGCTCGGTGACGGGAACGCGAAGACCCGCAGTGTCGTGGCCTGTTGAGATGAGCTGGTCACCCGTTGCCGCGTCGTAGATCGTGATTTGAATGGTGGCAACATCGCCGGCATTGAGTTCTTCGCCGTCGCCGACCGTCACGATGGTGTTCTCGAGGTCAGACGCCACGAGAGGCGTGGGAAACTCGGCCTCGGGGTCTGCGCTGAACTCACCCGTAGTGGTGACCAACGCGGTGTTGGCACCCGACGAGTAGATCGGAGTGCAGTCCGCGAAACTCAACGGACCATTGGCACAACCGGCCAACGAAACAACAACTCCGGCACTCACGGCCACTACTGCAAGCTTGCGCACAAACACTCTTTTCATCGACACAGACATCGTCAACACTCTACCGGTCAGTCGTCGCGGCATCGGCCGCCTTTTTCGCTTCGCGTGCGGTCTTTCGCAGGCGCTTGGCGCTGGAATTACGGTCGCCAAGCGCGCCGGGGGTCCAGGCCTCGACATCCTCGTCCTTGAAGTCCGACTTCGAAGCGCGACGCTTGAGCTCGGGAAGAACGGAACCGGGCGCGAGACGGCGGGCCGTCATCAAGAAACCGGTGTGGGCAACCATGCGGTGATCGGGGCGTACAGCCAGTCCCTCGACGTGCCAGCCGCGCACCATGGTCTCGCTGGAATCGGGTTCCGTGAAGAGCTCAGTGGAACGGATGGCTTCCGCAACGCGCGACAGCTGGGTCACGGTGGCGATGTAGCAGAGCAGTACACCGCCGGGAGTGAGAGCTTCAGCGCACTCCTCGATGCACTCCCAGGGGGCGAGCATGTCGAGCACAACGCGGTCGACCGAGCCCGGTTCGACGGATGCTGGCAGCTGCTCCTGGAGGTCACCAACGGTGACCGACCAGTTGTCGGGCTTCGCGCCCAAGAATGCCTGAACGTTGGATTGAGCGATCTCAGAGAACTCTTCACGACGCTCGAAGGAATTGAGCTTGCCGCTTGGCCCGATGGCGCGCAGCAGCCACAGCGACAAGGCACCGGAACCCACGCCGGCCTCGACAACATGAGCGCCGGGGAAGATGTCGGCTTGCCCGATGATCTGCGCTGCGTCCTTCGGGTAGATGATCGCGGCACCGCGCGGCATTGACATCACAAAGTCGGTGAGCAGCGGGCGCATCGCCAAATATTCGATGTCGTTCGTGCTGACGACGACGCTGGCATCCGGCTGCCCGATGATCAGATCGTGGCTCAGCACTCCGCGGTGCGTGTGGAACGCTCCCCCAGCTTCGAGCGTCACGGTGTTGAGCCGACCCTTCGGGCCAGTCAATTGAACGCGGTCTCCCTCGCGAAAGGGGCCGCTCTGTCGTCGGAATACGTCGCTCATCGCGTGGTCACCTTTGCGTGAAGTTCGGAGAGATGGTCAAGAGTTCGGCCTTCGAGAGTCGGCCACAATACGTGGGTTTTCTCTTCGGGAATGTCAACCATAAAGGGCACGCCGATCACGGTGGCGCCCGAGGCGTAGGCAGATGAGGCGCCGGGAGGTGAATCCTCGATCGCCACACAGTCGGAAATCGCGACCCCAAGCGCTGCTGCGCCCATGTGGTACGGCTGCGGGTGAGGCTTAGCGTGCTCGACGTCATCGCCCGTGACCACGGCATCGAAGCCGTGGAAGCCAAGGTTCTCTACGACATGCTGAGCCATGCGGCCGATCGACATCGTGACGAGAGCGGTCGGGACTCCCGATTCACGCAGCTCCGTGAGCAATTCGCGTGCCCCCGGGCGCCACGGAATACCGAACTCCTTGAGCTGGGCCATGACGCTGTCGGTGAGTTGATCAACAATCACCTGCGCGTCGAGGGTCACGCCCTTCGTTTGCATCACACGGGCAGACTCCAAAAGTCCATTGCCGACACACGACATGGCATCCTCATGGGTCCACTCGCCGCCGAAGGATTCAACGACCCTGATCTCGGCCGAAATCCAATAAGGTTCTGAGTCAATGAGCGTGCCGTCCATGTCCCACAGGACGGCCGCTGGAGTGGAGTGAGTCACAACGCACCATCGTAGTTCTATCCTTGACTAAGCGACATTCGTGGCATGCACCCCAAGGAGACCTGTGACTAACACCCCATTTGCGAACGGACGACTCCTCGTCGTTGCCTTCGAGGGGTGGAATGACGCCGGAGAAGCGGCCAGCGGTGCAGTGCGATCGCTCAAGGAGCAGCTCGACGTTTATCCCATCTCCGAAGTTGACCCCGAAGAGTACTTCGACTACCAGTTCAATCGCCCTGTGCTTTCTCACGACGACGACGGCAACCGGGTGCTCACGTGGCCCTCGGTCACCATGTACGGTCCGTCGCGGCCCAACGCCGCTCGCCCCGAGAGCATTGCGGCGGATGCCGAACTGCAGTTGAGCGCCAACAATCAATCGAACATTTACCTTCTGCTCGGCACTGAGCCGTCGCGTTCGTGGAAGGCTTTCGCTCGCGACATCCTCGAGACCGTTGTGGATAACGGAATCACCTCGATCGTCTTTCTCGGCGCAATGCTCGCCGACGTGCCCCACACTCGACCGATTTCTGTGTTTACCTCGAGCGAGAACGCTGGCGTTCGCACGGCTCTCGGTATCGAGCGCAGCACGTATGAAGGGCCCGTCGGCATCCTGTCGGTGTTGGGGCAGGCGGCAGAAGCCAGCGGCATCACCACGATGTCGATCTGGGCATCCGTGCCGCACTACGTGCACAACGCCCCGTCGCCCAAGGCCACGCTTGCGCTCATCGACAAGCTTGAAGAAATCGTGGATGTCGTGATCCCGCGCGGCGAGCTCGTCACCGACGCCGCGGATTGGGAAACCGGCATCGATGCTCTTGCAGGTGAAGACGAAGACATGTCGTCGTATATCGAGCAGTTAGAGAAAGCCCGCGACACCGTCGATTCGCCAGAAGCCAGTGGCGAAGCGATCGCTCAAGAGTTTGAAAAGTACCTCCGTCGTGGCGACGACAAGCCCGACCAGGGCGCCGCTGGTGACGAACCGTGGCGGGGCAAGGACTAACGCCACCCTGACGATCGTTCGTTGCTGAGCCCGCGGTCTCTGAGCAACGATCGTGGTGACTAGACGGGCTGGATGACGCCGAGCGACAACAGCACGAAGAGCGCGACGCCTAGAACGACGCGATAAATCACGAACGGCAAGAACGACCGCTTCTCGATATAGCGCATGAGGGCTGCAATCACGACGTAGCCGACGACGAACGCAATCACTGTGGCCACGGCGGTTTCGGCATAGGTGAAAACTTGAGCTGGTTCACCGAAGCTGTGCACGAGTTCGTAGAGTCCGCTGCCAAATACCGCGGGGATTGCGAGCAAGAATCCGAACCGAGCTGCCGCAGGCCGTGTGTAACCGAGCGCGAGACCTGCCGTCATCGTCGATCCCGAGCGCGACACGCCAGGAACGAGCGCGAGCATTTGCGCGAGGCCAATCGTGATGCCATGGCCGTACGTCATTTCGTCGAGCGCACGAGTGCGCTTTCCGAGATAATCGGCGATTCCCAAAATGATGCCGAAGACGATCAGCACGGTTGCGACGAGCCACAGCGAGCGGAACGTTGAACGGATGTATTCCTGAGCGAAATAGCCCACGAGAACGATCGGGATGGTGCCGAGAATCACGAGCCAGCCGAGGCGAACATCCGGATGGTTCTTGTCGATTACTTCGCCGTGAGCGCCGCCGCTACTGCGGAACTGCTGAAACCAGCGGCTCAGAATGCGTGCAATGTCCTTGCGGAAGTAGAGGATGACAGCGAGCTCGGTGCCCAACTGGGTGATTGCCGTGAATGTCGCGCCGGGGTCGCTCGCAGAGGGTAAAAACTCGCCCATAATGCGCAGATGGGCGCTCGAGGAGATGGGAAGAAACTCCGTGAGGCCCTGAACAAGCCCAAGAATAATGGCCTCGATAAAACCCATGGAGCGCTCCCGATCAGCTAAGAACTAGTACTTGAGAAGCAGGTCTCCCAAGACCTGCCTGCCAAAGACTAATGCGTCTAGCGGCACTCGTTCGTCAACACCGTGGAACATCCCCGGGAAGTCGATTTCCGGCGGCAGCTGGAGGGGCGCAAAACCGTAGCCCGTGATGTCGAGCAGCTTGAGTGCTTTGTTGTCGGTGCCACCCGACATCAAGTACGGCAGCACGGGGGCTCCGGGGTCGAAGACTCCCAAGCTGTTGACCATGGCGTCGACCAGAGGGCCGTCAAAACTGGTTTCGAGCCCGATGTCGCGGTGCATCATCTCGATCTCGATCTCATCCGGCAGCAGCGCACGCACTTGGGCGAGAACCTCATCCTCTTCGCCAGGAAGGGTGCGGATGTCGACGAGCGCTTCAGCGACGTCGGGAATCACGTTGTGCTTGTAGCCAGCATTCAAGAGCGTGGGGTTGCTGGTCGTGCGCAAAGTGGCCTGCAAGAAGCCGGAAGCGGTGCCAGTAGCGAGAATCAGCTGGTCGGGGCCGACCTCTTCGGGATCAATATTGAGAATGCGTGACAGCTCAGCGATGAGGAGCGTCGTGGTGTCGGTGAGGCGAACCGGCCATTCCTGACGGCCAATGATCGCGATTGCTTCGGCGAGTTTAGTGACCGCGTTGTCGCTGATGACGCGCGAACCATGGGCAGCCATGCCGCGGGCGGTCAGCTTGATCCACATGAGCGCCTTCTCCCCCGTTTGCAAGAGATAGGCGCGCTGACCTTGAAGATCTACCGAATAGCCGCCCACTTCGCTGATGGCTTCTGTCGCACCCGCAAAAACTTCGGGGTGCTTCTGAACCATGAAGTGTGACCCGTATTCGCCGCCATTTTCTTCGTCAGCGAAGAACGCGATCGTGAGGTCGCGAGCGGGGCGTTTGCCGGCGCCCAGAATGTCGCCGAGAGCGGTGACGATCATGGCATCCATGTTCTTCATGTCGACCGCGCCACGGCCCCACAGAAGGCCGTCTTGAATGACTCCCCCGAACGGATCGACGGACCAGTTCTTGGGATCTGCAGGCACCACGTCGGTGTGGCCGTGCAGAATCAGTCCGGGGCGTTCGGCGGCATGAGGGGCTGATGACTCGGTGTCGTAGCTTCCCTCGACCTTGGCGATCACCGTGGTGCGACCCTCAGCGGCGTTGAAGTACTGGGTAGTGAGACCCATGTCTTCGAGCAGTGCGCCCAAGTATTCGGCGGCTACCGTCTCGCCGTTCGATCGACCCTCCCCGTAGTTGGAAGTATCAAATCGGATGAGATCTTGCGCGATGCGCGCGGTGCGCTCAAGTTCTGGCTCAGAAGTCATAAGGCCACGCTAGCCGTCTCGTCAGCAAAAATCTGCACGCCACGGCAGGCGAAAAAGGGCTTCGCGGGGGTCAGGAAAGCGATGTGTGTTTTGGTGCTCAAAAAGGGTGCTATTCTCTTATCTCGGCGGTGCTCCTAGAGCGCCGCAGATGCGCGCGGATGGCGGAATTGGTAGACGCGCTAGCTTGAGGTGCTAGTGCCCGAAAGGGCGTGGGGGTTCAAGTCCCCCTTCGCGCACAGCGAATGATTCGGACACCGAATCAGTAAGAAAAGTGAAGGCCGACAATCAGATTTATCTGGTTGCCGGCCTTTACTTGTTTAAGCCGTTCGTGCGAGTTTTTTCGCAATCAAGACTCTTTTCCTTGGCTGCTAGTTGGCTGGGATCCTCACGATCGTGAAAGTTAGCGATGTATCGTTAAGTATCGGCAGGGCCGCTTGTGCCCCGCATCCACCGATTGGAGGATCAGCATGAATAACTCATTCGGAACCAGTGGCCACAACTCGCGCCGCTCCTTCTCTGACGCTTTTGACACGGCCGGCCAGGGGCTGTGGGACGCGCTCGATAACGTGCGCTCAGAATTCGAACGTCGCGTAGCACCGCGCATGGGCCGTGGAGACGTTCGCGTCGCCATCCTGTCGCTGCTCGCCGAAGAGTCGATGCACGGCTACCAGATCATTCGCGAGATCGACAAGCGCAGCAACGGTGCGTGGAAGCCCAGCCCCGGATCGGTTTACCCCACACTGCAGTTGCTCGCCGACGAGGGACTGATCGAAGCTCACGAGGCTGAAGGTAAGAAGACCTACACGCTCACCGAGAAGGGTCATGACGAGGCCCAGGCTGCTCGACCCGCTCCGTGGAAAGACGCGGACACGCAGGGAACGACACGGCCCACAGCCCTCCCGCGTTCCGCAGCCAAACTCGCGGAAGCAGTCGTGCCGATTATGCGCACCGGCACCCCCGAGCAGATCGATGACGCCATAACGATCATTGATGATGCGCGACGTAAGCTGTACGCAATTCTCGCTCAGGACTGATCGGACCCGCCGCACCGTCGGCTCAAGGGAGATGTAATGACCGACACCCGACAGCTGCGCGCCCGCTACCGGCGGATTCTGCGCTTCGCTGCCCGGTACATGGTTCTGGAGTGGTGGTTCGAGCTTGTGCTGCCGCGCTTCGGGCTGGAGCGGATCGCCGCTCGGCGTCGTCTTGCTCGTGCGGCTCACATCGCGCGCAACTTTCACGGGCTAGCCGTTGACCTCGGCGGTCTCATGATCAAAGTCGGTCAGTTCATGTCATCACGCCTCGACGTACTGCCGGGTGAAATCACCCGCGAACTTGAGGGACTGCAGGACGAAGTGCCGGCTGTCGACTTCGCGCTGATCAGAGAGAGCGCCGAGCGCGAGCTGGGCTTGCCGCTGGAGCGCGCCTTCGCTCGGTTTGATCCCACGCCGGTTGCTGCGGCATCCTTCGGTCAAGTGCACCGTGCCCGCTTGACTGATGCCGAGGCCAGTGACGTCGGTTTTGCGGATGTCGTCGTGAAAGTGCAGCGACCAGGGATCGCCGACATCATCGACGTCGACCTCGCAGCGCTGCGCCGCGTTGCAGCCTGGCTGAGCCGTGTGCGCTTCGTGTCGAGCAGAGTAGATCTCCCCGCGCTGCTGGAAGAGTTCGCGATCATCAGTCTGCGCGAAATTGACTATCTCAATGAGGGCAGCAACGCCGAACGTTTCGCCGAAAACTTTGCTGATGATGTTCGAGTGCAGGCACCCGAGGTGGTGTGGGAGCGCTCGACTCGACGCATCCTGACCCTCGCTGATGCCACCGCTATCAAGATCAACGATCACGAGCGACTGCGTGCCGCGGGAATTGATCCCGCAGAAGTTGCTGATGAACTGTCGCGGGCAATGTTCGAGCAGCTCTTCATACACCGGTTCTTTCACGCTGACCCGCATCCGGGCAATATCTTCGTGACACCGACCGACCCCCAGCGTGCTGATTCCTCGACGCCTGATTGGACGCTCACGTTCATTGACTTCGGGATGATGGGCGAGGTTCCCGAAAACCTGAGTCGCGGCCTGCAGCGCCTCATTATTGCTGCGGCAGCGCGTGACGCCCCGGGACTAGTCGCCAGCGTGCGCGACATGGGAATCCTGCTTCGCACAGCGGAGACGGCGCCGCTCGAACGAGCCATGGGCGAGCTCTTCGATCGTTTCGGTGGCATGGGCTTCACCGAATTGCAGCAGGTTGACCCTCAAGAGTTTCGTGCGTTTGGCAACGAATTCAGTGAAGTCGTGCGCACGATGCCGTTCCAGCTACCCGAAAACTTTCTGCTGATCATCCGCGCGGTCTCAGTCACGTCGGGTGTCGCGAGCGACCTCAACCCCGCTTACAACGTGTGGACCGCGATCGAACCCTTTGCGGCACGACTAGCGCGAGACGAAGGCGGCGGCACCGTACGGGAGTTCGCCAAACAGGCGCTTTCCTCGGCCGGCCTCATTCTTCGCTTACCGCAACAACTCGAGAGTGTCGCAACGCTCATGCAGCGCGGCCAGCTGGCGGTCGAGACGCCCAGTGCCGATAAGCGACTTCGGGCAATCGAACAGCTCGTGCGTCGGGTGCTGTCTGCCATCCTGTTCACCGCACTCCTCATTGGCGGTATCTTGTTGCGCCCTACCGACCCCACTGTGGGGCTCGTTCTCATGATCGCCTCCGCGTTGCCGCTGGCTCACGCTCTCTTCGCCGGAGTATTCGCTCGAAACCGCCTCTTCTAGCCGATCAGCCAGAGCGCCCCGCACGTGTACTGGGCGTGTACGGGGCGTGTTCTGCACTGGCTGGGAGTCACCCATGAATCTGCGTGATCGGCTATCGTGGAAAAAGGTTCGCGCTCTTATGCTGCCAACCACCCTTGTCTAGTCGGAGAACAGCCGACTCGTAGTCGGCAGTGTTGCTGGCGTATAGCCGTGCCGGATAACCAGGTGCTCGGCTCACATCACATCGTCAGTCGCGCATTCTCGCGGCTCCTTTAGTAGGAGAACCTCATGGCCATCACGCAAGCAAATCGCGCCGACCGTTATCGAGCGGAGCCCTCTGTCATGACGGCCCTCCGCACTCCCCGCATCCTCACTCGTGAAGTGCTTGCCGGGCTTGTGGTGGCACTCGCGCTGATCCCCGAGGCAATCTCGTTCTCGATCATCGCCGGAGTCGACCCCCGGGTTGGCTTGTTCTCCTCGTTCGTGATGGCCATCTCGATCGCATTCCTTGGTGGACGTCCGGCCATGATCACCGCCGCCACGGGAGCCATCGCTCTTGTCGTAGCCCCGGTCGCTCGTGAGTTCGGCATGGATTACCTGATCGCCACCGTCATCCTGGGTGGGCTGCTTCAAGTCTTGCTTGGCGTATTGGGCGTCGCAAAGCTCATGCGCTTCATCCCGCGCAGCGTGATGCTCGGCTTCGTCAATTCGCTCGCCATCCTCATCTTCATGGCTCAGCTCGAGCACCTCTTCCACGTGCCGTGGATGGTGTACCCGCTCGTAGCAGTCGGGCTCGTAATCATGGTGCTGATGCCACGCTTCACCAAGGTGATCCCTGCACCTCTCGTAGCCATCGTGCTGTTGACGATTGTTACCGTCACCTTCGCCATCGCGGTCCCGACCGTCGGCGATCAGGGCGAACTCCCCCGCAGCCTGCCCGAGCTGTTCATCCCTAACGTTCCATTGACGTGGGAGACGTTGCAGATCATTGGCCCGTTCGCTATCGCGATGGCACTCGTTGGTCTTCTGGAATCGCTGTTGACCGCCAAGCTCGTGGATGACATCACCGACACCCACTCGCGCAAAACCCGCGAAGCCTGGGGCCAAGGTGTTGCCAACGTACTCTCCGGCCTGTTCGGCGGAATGGGCGGTTGCGCAATGATCGGCCAGACGATGATCAACGTGAAGGCTTCGGGTGCTCGCACGCGTATCTCGACGTTCCTCGCGGGCGTCTTCCTGCTCATCCTTGTCGTCGTTCTCGGCGATGTCGTTGCGATCATCCCCATGGCGGCCCTCGTCGCCGTCATGATCATCGTGGCTGTCTCGACCTTCAACTGGCACAGCGTGAGCTGGTCCACGCTCAAGCGCATGCCGAAGAGCGAGACGACCGTCATGGTCGCGACCGTGATCGTCGTCGTCGCCACCGAAAACCTCGCGATCGGCGTTCTTGTCGGCGTCGTCGTGGCCATGGTCGCCTTCGCACGTCGTGTGGCTCACTTCGCCACAGTCGAGCGCACGCTCCCCGAAGACGAAGCAGTGCCGACCGCGTACTACCGCGTCAATGGCGAACTTTTCTTCGCTTCGAGCAACGACCTCACGACCCAATTCGAGTACACGGATGACCCCGACCGCGTGATTATCGACATGTCGAACTCGCACATCTGGGATGCCTCGACGGTGGCCGCGCTCGACGCGATTACGACAAAGTACGAGCGCCTCGAGAAGCGCGTGATCCTGATCGGCATGAATGAAGCCAGCCAGTACATGCACGAGCGTCTCGCGGGCAACCTTGGCGGCGAAGGCTAGCTAGCCACACCACAGACTCACAGTAACGAAGAGGGGCGCAGCGAAAGCTGCGCCCCTCTTCGTCGTTAGTTAGAGAATGTCTCGGCGGGCGACACCGTGGACTTGTGCGTATTCGTGGAGCCGTAAGACGCGGTTACCAAGATCGGCAAGTGGTCCGAGGAACCGCGCGGCATCGTTTCTACGCCTTCGATGGTGAACCCTTGAGAGGTGACGAAATCGAAATGGCCGCGGAAGAACTTGTAGTTGGTATAAGTGGTGCGGTCGCTCAGAGACAGGTCATAGCCGGTCTTGTTGACGCGCTGCGTAAGCCCATCTTTGAAGAGCGGATAGTTGTAGTCGCCGAGCATCAGCATGGGCGCACCCGCGCCAAGCTCGGCGAGCATTCCGTGGGCGGCCTTGATCTGGTTGCGGCGCAGCGAATTGAGTGCTGTGAGCGGTGCCGCATGGAACGACGCGACAACAAGCTCATGCCCCGTTTCGCGATCCACGAGTTGGGAGCCGACGAGGCGTTCCGTCGTGGGCGTGAAAACCCGGTCGTGAAGCGACTTCTTGAGTTCGAATGCCTGGCTCTTGCGATGCTCATAGCGGTCGCGACGGTAATACACCGCGAGCCCCAGGCGATTATTTTTTGTGGAGTCAGCGAGATGCAAGTTGCCGATTTCTTCGGGCAGCTGGGTAGAGATCGCTTCTTGGAGGCACAGCACGTCGAGGTCGGGGGTGTGCGAGAGAGCTTCGAGCTCCGACGCCGCCTTGTGCTTGCGGAGGTTGTAGCTAATTGCGCGAATCACGAACCGATAACCCTCTTTCTTAAGAGAAAACTAGCCTATGTTCCATGGGTGAAAACTGGCCGAGACTGGCGATTAGAAAGCAAACGTACAGGAATCCCGACTGCCAGAACAACGACACCAACGGCGATGCCGATGAACGGGACCGTAGCGACCAGCAGCAAACACGCGATCGCGCCGAGGATGTTTACTGCACGCGGGACACGACGCTGTGACGCCGGCTGCGTGTACGCCGCAACGTTCGCGACGAAGTAGTACAGCAGCACTCCGAACGAGGAGAAGGCGATCGCCCCGCGCACGTCGGCGATCAGAACGATGACGATCACCAGCGCAGCGACAACGAGTTCTGCGCGGTGAGGAACCGAGAATGTCGGATGCACGGCATCCAGCCACCGCGGCAGATCGCGTGTGCGCGCCATGGCGAGCGTGGTGCGCCCAATCCCCGCCATGAGCGCGAGTAATGCTCCCAGCGAGGCGAGAGCGGCCGTTATTGCCACGAGGGCCGATGCGTCGCCCCATCCCGTAACTGACAGCAGATCGCTGATCGGGGCCCGAGAGGTCGCGAGCTTGTCGGGGCCGAGAACCGTCAGAAGGGTTGCCCCGACCGCCGCGTAGAGAACCGCTGCAATGGTGAGGGCTCCCATGATGGCGCGAGGGATGGCGCGCTGGGGATCGCGTACTTCCTCTCCCAGCGTGGCGATGCGAGCGTAGCCCGCGAAAGCAAAGAAGAGGATGCCCGCCGACTGCAGAACTCCGTAGGCCTGGGGCGCCCCTGACGCTGTCTGCACGGCCGACGGGCTCGTCGAGGTATCGCCGGAGATCAGGACCAACGCTATGACGCCGACCAGCACGGCGACGACGAACACGACGATGAGCTTGGTCGCTGATGCGGTGCGGGTTATTCCGCGCAGATTGACCGTGGTCACGATAACGACGGCCAGCACGGCGACGAGCCTCTCAGAGCCTGCGGGCGCAACATACGCGGCACAGATCAACGCCATGGCTGCACAGCTTGCCGTCTTGCCGACCACGAAGGACCAGCCCGCGAAGAATCCCCACCAGGGGCCAAGTCGTTCGCGCCCGTAGACATATGTGCCACCGGCCACAGGATAGACCGCCGCGAGCTGCGCACTCGCCGAAGCGTTGAGCCACGCCACGAGAGCCGCGATCCCCAGCCCGATGAGTAACCCCGAGCCCGCAGCGAGAGCGGCCGGCGCGAAGGCCGCGAAGACGCCAGCACCAATCATCGAACCCAGTCCGATTACGGTGGCGTCGAAGACGCTGAGCCGTCGTGCCAGCGGGGCAGTGGTCTTCACGTGCACACCCTACTCCCACGAAGAATCGTGAGCGTTTAGCACGGAGAGATTGCGATGAACGATCGATAAAGAGGGGGTGAACCGCGAACCGCTATTCGACGAAGCGGATGCCGCTAGTGAGTCGAGTGCGCACGTCGAAGAGTTCGTTGCCGCCAATGTCGCGCCCGCGGCCGAGCTCGGGGCCGGTGCGAAGTAAGTGCGCCAGCACGCTTTGCCGCACGACAACGGCGGGTTGCCCCTTGACCGTTCCGAGCGAGATCTGGGGTTGAGCTAGCGCGTCATCGGGCACCACGATCACGAAACAGGTGAAGTTGACCTTCAGCTGGCGGCTGATCGACTTGGCCCGCGCAGCTAGCTCGTGCATGGGCTTCTCTGGTGCGACGGCGGGGCCGATGAGTTCGCCGCGGCGAACCTTTACTTCGCCACCGAAGTCTTCGGAGAGCATCGCGAAGAGGCCAGTGGGGCCCAGCACGATGTGGTCGAGTTTGCGCTCCGGCGGCCCGGTCGAAACGTCGTGCCAGATCGTGTAGCCAATGCCCAGATTGCTCACCGTTCGAGCGGTAGCTTCTTCAGCCAGGGCATCCGCGAGCGTGCGTCGAATTTCACGTGGAGCGCTGCGAACGAGGGCGGGGTCGTAGGGGTCGTCGAGCGTGACGCCACGACCGACCCACTCGCGCATGCTGTCGAGAAAACGTTCGCGACGCCAACCCCCCGGATGCCCGTGAGTGCGGGCGCGAGGGCGGGAGTCTTCGCGCGCTGCTGTCGACGGTCGTGAAGAGAAGGGCGAAGATCCTGCCGTGGTGCTGTGGGTGTTCGTGCGGGAACCGGCGTCGTAGCGACGACGCTTCTCTGGGGTGCCCACGCGATCCCACGCATCCTGTACTGCAGCGAACTTGGTCGGGTCTCCCCCGGTGTCGGGATGCGTTTCTCGAAGTGCTCGACGGAACGCCTTCTTGAGTTCGACTTCGGTCGCCGATGCCTGAACACCAAGTACGTCGTACGCACTCGCTGACATGGGGCTATCGGGCATGAACTCACTCTCGGTGTACCGCGCGAAGCGCGAGTGCAGAAACTCCCACTTTAGCGAACGTCGCTGGCAACTTTCGGGATGTCGTGGGCGGGCGTTCAGACTGCGGGCGTAGTTTTATAGCGTGACCGAACTCCGAAATATTCCCCTCACCACTATTGATGGCAGCGAAACGACGCTGGCCGATTATCAAGACAAAGTGGTGCTCATCGTCAACGTGGCGTCGCGTTGTGGCCTGTCGCCGCAGTACGAGCAGCTCGAGCAGCTGCAGAAGACCTACGGAGACCGTGGTTTCACGGTTCTCGGATTTCCCAGCAACCAGTTCTTGCAGGAACTGGGCAGCGAAGATGCCATCAAGGAATACTGCACGATGACGTGGGGTGTGACCTTCCCCATGTTTGAGAAGGTCAAGCTCAATGGCAAGTCAGCTCACCCGCTGTACGCCGAGTTGAAGAAGACTGCTGACGGTGCCGGTAAGGCGGGGCGGGTCGCGTGGAACTTTGAAAAATTCTTGGTGACGCCCGGCAACGAAGTTAAGCGCTTCCGTCCGACTGTTGTTCCGGATGATCCGGCCATCGTCGGTGCAATTGAAGCCGCCCTTCCCGCCTAGGCTAGAGAGTTATGGCTACAGACTTTATTCACGAGAAGGATGCTGCCCGTTACGTCATGAACGTCGACGGTGCGCTTGTCGCTGTGGCGGATTACCGCACCAACGGAAGCTCCATCTCGTTCAATCACACGTACACGCAGCCGGCCCATCGGGGAAAAGGTTATGCCGCAGACCTCGTGAAGTTCGCGGTCGACGACGTCGAAGCGAATTCGTCGCTGCGTGTGTTGCCGATGTGCTGGTACGTCGCTGAATGGTTTGACCGCAACCCCGAGCGGGCTGAACTGCTGTCTCGCTAACGCCGCCCCGCCTCGGTGCCGCCTTTGTGCCGAAGCGCTCTGTCGGGCCGCGAGGGCAGCATCCGCTATTTCTGACGTTGCAACTGCACCAATAGCTCGGGACCGCGATTGTCGAGCATCGTTCCGCCGACGCGCACCCCGATGACGAGAAAGACACTGCTCAGTACGAGCGCGACGGCTAGCGCTACCCATCCGAGGGGTTCGTTGAAAGTGGCGAACCCCACCAGTGCGATCACCATTTCGGGCAGCGCGAGCACGGCGAGAGCCGTCCACGACGCGAACATCGACAGCATCAGGGTGAATCCCCCGCCTGGCCGGGCCTTGAACGGGTTCTCGCCCGGAGCCGGAACCGAGAACGCGAAACGCCCCGACACGAGCGACGACAGTGCGAGCCCGGTGACGAGCAGACCGAGCGAGATGCCGAGCATCCCCACCAGGCGGTCTCCGCTATCGCTGATCCACACGCTTGCCACCGTCAGGATGATGGTGGTGGGTACTGCGAACACGCTCACCGCGATCACGCGTCCCCAGCGGTCGGCGCGCCCGCTCACAGCCGTCTGTAAGTGCAAACTGAAGGCTGTGTTGTCGTAGGAGACATCGGTGTAGATAGACATCCCGAGTAACACCGCGACGATGGGACCAACGAAGAGCAGTCCGCTGAGATCGCCACTGGCTCCGGTATAGAAGAAGACAATCGCTGGCACGAGCGGAACGCTGATGAGCGACTGGGCGTAGCGAGGGTCGCGTGCCCAGTACGTCAGCGACCGGGCCGCAACGGCGCCTGTCGGAGTTCCCGAGAACACCGCAAACCAGCCCAATCCCCGTCGGGCTCCCCCGGTGGCCGTTGAGACGGCTGGACGTTCGAGCGCGCGGTCGAGAGCCCAGCGCCAGACAGCGGTGGATGCCACCAGAGTCGCGATACCGACGAGGGCGTGGAGCGCAGCGAGTCCGGGGCGCCCCGTAGCAAGATCGCCGGGGACCGCCCAGATCGCGCCGAACGGAGTCCAGGACACGACATCCGAAATGATCGGCAGGAGGGAACGGAATTCGCGAAAGAGAGTCGACACCGCCAGGATCGCTGGGCCGAGCAGCAGCAACGGGATGAGTACGAGAACCGTCTTTGCTTCTCGAGCGCGGCGCCCCGACGAGATGCGCACCGTGAGCGCTGCGAGCATCCGAGAGCCCACAACGCACGTGAGCGCACCGATAATCGCGCAAATTACCGCAACGACGGCGATTGCAGGCGTGTGCCACCAGACGAGGCTCGTCGCCAGCGCGGCCAACGTCGTGATGATGCCGGGAACGCCAAGCACGCCGCTGATAGCGAGGGCGAGCAGTAACGTACGAATCGGGATAGGGAAGGTCGCTAGCTTCGCGGGTTCGACGGTCTCGTCGATACCTGAACTCAGGAGGGGCAAGAAGGTCCACCCCAGAACCAGTACAGCGCCACCTAAGACCGTTACGGTGCGGCCCAATTCCTCGGGGGCTGCGCTCAAAAAGAGCAGGCCGACGACGGCGAGGAACAGCATGGCGAGGCCGTACATGGTGCCCAGCCCTACAGCGACCGCTTGCCACGGGCTGCGGATCAGGGAATTGGCGAGCAGCCGAAAGCGCAGCCTTATGAGATGCGCAACCATTCCGGGCCCTTTCCGTGACGGCGGCCACCGACGAGCTCGACGAATCGATCTTCGAGCGTGGACGACCCGCGCACTTCATCAGTTGTTCCGGATGCCAGCACTCGGCCATCGGCGATGACGGCGACATGGTCGCACATCCGTTGCACGAGGTCCATGGCGTGGCTCGACACGATGACAGTGCCGCCGGATTCCACGAAGCCATGCAAAATGTCGCGGATATTGGCTCCAGAAACCGGATCGACTGATTCGAACGGTTCGTCGAGTACGAGCAACTGGGGTGCGTGAATCAGCGCACAGGCCAAGGCAATTTTCTTAGTCATGCCGGCGGAATAGTCGACGACGAGCGTTCCACTCACGGAGTCGAGGTCGAAGAGGTCAAGGAGATCGGCAGCGCGTTCGGCCACGACAGTGCGCTCCATCCCGCTCAAGAGGCCAGCGTAAGTGACCAGTTGGAGCCCCGTGAGGCGATCGAAGAGTCGCACGCCATCGCTCAATACGCCGATTCGACGTTTGGCGTCAACCAGATTGCTCCAGACATCGAGACCGTGAACGGAGACCGAGCCGGCGTCTGGGCGCAGCAAGCCAGTGGCCATGGAGAGGGTGGTCGTTTTGCCAGCCCCGTTAGGGCCGACGAGGCCAAAGAACGAGCCGCGAGGCACGGTGAGGTTTACGGAATCAACCGCAAGTTTCTCGCCAAAGCGCTTCGTCAGTCCAGTGATTTCGAGCGCGGGGGCAAGAGGCGGGTTTTCGGGCACAGGTCTACCCTAAAACCGATCTGCGCTCAGAGCATGGAACGCCGCAGAATCTGTGACGATAACCAGCTACTAGAGTCGAGGGGACGCGATTTTTCTGACTTCGCGAGCTCCACGAAAGGGTGACATGACGATTACTGCTGCTGCTGATGGCTCCGCGCTCGGCAACCCCGGCCCGGCTGGATGGGCGTGGTACGTCGACGACAACACGTGGGCTGCCGGTGGCTGGGATCATGCCACCAACAATCAGGGCGAGCTCATGGCCGTGCTGCAACTGTTTCGCGCAACGGCGCACGTCGATGATGACCTTCTCATCCTGTGCGACAGCCAATACGTGATCAACTCCGTAACCAAGTGGATGCCCGGCTGGAAGAAGAAGGGCTGGCGCAAAGGCGACGGTAAGCCCGTCATGAACGTTGATCTCATCAAACAGATCGATGAAGCCATTACTGGTCGTCGCTACCGCTTCGAATGGGTGCGCGGGCACGTGGGGCATCCGCTCAACGAAGCCGCCGATGTGAGGGCTCGAGGCGCAGCCGAAGCGTTCCAACGCGGAACGGTATGCCCCGTCGGACCTGGTTACCCCGGTGCCTCGGCCACGGATGCAAGCCTGCCTGGCGCAGCGGACGAGATCGCTCCCCTGTTCTAGAGCGCGGTGCTGTCGCGGGGTGTTCCGCGCGACAGCACCAACGCAGTCGCACTGTGCGACTGCGTAACTGCGTGAGGGCTTACTCCGGCGCGAAGAACGCGGCGATTGCGTTGCTGAGCGCGATTGGGTCGGCGACGCCACACATTTCACGCGCTGAGTGCATGGAGAGCAGCGGCAAACCTACATCGATGGTGCGAATGCCGAGACGCGTAGCGGTGATTGGGCCGATCGTGGATCCACAGGGCATGTCGTTATTGGAGACGAACTCTTGGTACTCGACGCCCGCTTGGCGGCAAGCGCGAGCCCACTCTGCGGCGCCGGGGCCATCAGTGGCGTAGCGCTGGTTAGCGTTGATCTTGAGAAGTGGTCCTCCGCCTAGGCGCGGACGGTTAGCGGGATCGTGGCGCTCCGGGTAGTTGGGGTGTGCAGCGTGACCGGCATCAGACGAGAGGCACCATGACTCGGCGACAGCGCGCATCCGGTCGGTTTCAGAACCGCCAAGACCGGCGCTAATGCGAGCGATGAGGTCGGCAAGGAACGGCCCACCGGCACCCGATCGTGAGGCCGAGCCAATCTCTTCGTGGTCGAAGGCAACGAACAGCGGAATCTGGTCGAGCTTCGTGTCGAGCCCCAGAAGTGCGACGAGACCCGCGTGCACTGACGACAGATTGTCGAGGCGTCCGGAGGCAAAGAGGGCGTCATCGAGACCGAAGACGGCGGGAGCCGCGGTATCGGCGACGACGATGTCATAGCCGTCGATGTCATCCGCCGAGCGGTTCGTGGCTTTAGACGAGAGGATGGATGCGAGGTGGCCGAGCACGTCGGCGTCGTCGCGTTCGCCGAGACCAAACATCGGGTTCATGTGCGCTTGACGCTTGAGCGTGAGCTTGTCGTTGACGCCGCGATCCAAGTGAATAGCCAACTGCGGGAACCTCAAGAGCGGTCCGGTACGCACCAGTTCAGTGCTGCCGTCGCGGAAGGTGACTCGTCCCGCAAATTCGAGCTCTCGGTCAAGCCACGAGTTGAGCAGCGGGCCGCCGTAGATCTCGACGCCAGCCTGCAATACGCCTTCCGAGCCGGTCGTGGGCTTCGGCTTCAGCTTGAAACTCGGCGAGTCAGTGTGAGCCCCAAGGATGCGGAACGGGGTCGTGCCGACAGCCTTAGTCGGCTGAACCCACGCTGCGATCGCACCATCACGAATGACGAAGTACTTAGCCGCCTTGCGTGTGCGCGAGCCGTTCCAGTCGTCGGCTTCATGAAGCTGAGTGAAACCAGCCTCCCGCAAGCGGCGAGCGGCTTCGGCTACCGCATGAAACGACGACGGCGAAGCGGCGACAAAAGAAGCAAGATCATGGACGTGATTCAGGGCAGCAGTCATGCGCCTATTCTCGCACCCCTCGCCGAGCCTTTCCTCCCGCGGTGCGTGTCGCCAGTGCGCCTGCACGGGCGGCGACTGACTAAAACCAGACGCTCAACCAGGGAGTGGTCGGCGAGTGGAAAATACGCTCGATAGCGGCTCCCGCGCCCGGATTGAGTTCACCAATGCGACCGGCAGCAATCAGGGATGACGCGGACACTCCCCCGAGGTACAGCGAGCTGAGTTCATTCACTGAGAGTGACACTGCTGGTACGCCTTCGGGAAGATTCTCTACGCGGCTGGCCGTTGGCATCCCCTGATCGTCGGTCTCCAGCACGTACCGACCGTTCGCGAAGCCGAGTTCGTCACTGACCTCGAAAGCGATCATGCCGGCGCTGGAATACGATCGAGCATTCAGCGAAGCCGGTACATCGAGGATGCGCAGCCAAAGGTGATCGATGGGCGACACCCGTGCTGCACGCATGTCGGAAAGCAGCCACAGCAGAGGTTCGTCGACCGAACGCAGTTCTGCTTTGACCTCACGAACGAGGTCGACCTCGAGGACGTAACGCCAGAGTGCCTCATACGCTTCCGGAGTTTCGGCGAGCAAGTAGTCGACCGTGAGTTTGTGGTTGGTGAAATCGAGGCCTCCACCGGTGACCCGATATACGACGAACCCGCGCGGAGTGCCGTCTTCGTCATCGAAGCGAACCACTCGAGTGTTTTTGGTGTACTCCTCGTCACCGGGCGCCGTTCCTGCAATCTGCTCCCAACGCAACGGCCAGACATTGATCTGGCCGGGAGTAGAAAGTCGGATGCGTTCGAACACCGTGGGAGCTTCGGCGACAAATACCGAAGGTGCAACATGCTGGAGCACACCGCGACGTTCGCGTACGGGAATCGTGGCCCGTGTGGTGTCGATGGTGAGGTCGGCAGCGAACACCGCTTGACCGAAACCGAAGCGGCCGTAAATTGTGGATTCAGAGACCGTGAGGGTGGCCATCGGTAGTCCCATATCCACAGCGGAACGCAGTTCGCCTTCCAGCAGGGCTCGGGCGATACCGCGACGCCGGTGAGTGGGCGACACCGTTACCGAACTAATGGCCCACGCATCGATACTGCGGTTTCCCGGAACAGTGACCTGTTCGGTCCAGGAACTCACCGTGGCGACCGGAACCTCTGGGGCAACGAGACGGTCATCCCAGACGCCGACAGTGCGGCGGTACGTGATGCCGGCGAAGCCCGAGTCGATCTGCTCTTTCGACATCGCGGGGCCGTGAAAACCGCGGGAGTCAGCCTGAAACCATGCCTCGAAGGCAGCGCGATCGGTGGTATCTACGAGATCGTACTGAAAACCGCTCGCCGCGAGGGAAGCAGCCGACGTGGGGTCAACGGGGTGGTGAGCAAAATCGTTGGTCATGCACCAACGCTATCGCGAACGTTACTGAATGAACCATGGCGGGTAGACAGCGACCTTGGTCTTGAACGAAGCGCCATCAAGCAACGCCTTAACTCGCTCGCGGGCCTTGTCGCTGGCAACGCCCACCAGCTGAACATCGTCAAAGGCGAACGAGCCATGGATAAGCACTTCAGCGTCATCGGTGAGCTCATCGGCGCGCAAGTTACCGAGCATGCGGGTGATCGCAGTCTCGTCCGTTGCAAAGCGCGTGAGACTAGCGGCGGCATCGCCGTCGGCGAGTACTGCGTCGTCGCCGAGCGCGCGTACGGTGCTCACGAGAAAAACGAAATCTGTGGGGGTAGCGGTGCGGGCGGCATCCGACCAGCGAGGCTCGGTTGCACCAGCGCGAAGCTCGCGCCAGGAAGTGGATTCCGGAACCAAGCTAAACGGAACATAGCGGTCGACGGGCTCGCCCGTGCTCAACGCTGCAGCACTCCGAAGCTCGCGGGTCAGCGGAGAACTGATATCAAGAATCGAATCTTCGATCGAAGCTGCAGCAACAAGCTGGCCTTCGCGAAGAATGCTCTCAAGGTTGCTGATGTGAGTGACGTGATAAACACGCTGATCCGAGAGCGAAGGCACCTTGGCGCTCGAGGCGCGAGGCGTTCCGGGAACTCGCTTCGAGCGAGAAGGGCTGCTGGCACGGGTTACAGGCTTAACGGGGGCTGCCTTAGGAAAGCAGGAATCGCACAGGCCGTTTTCAAAACCGTGGATGCACTCAGTGCCAGACATAGGGTCCTCTCTCGGAGTTCAGAAATGACCTCCGTATCCAAGGTACGGCAATTATCGACGTCGTATTGCCGACTCTGCACGTCGAGCGAGTTCACGAAGGAGTGTTTCGTGGCTCAGATCGAAGCGCCGTGGCCCAGTGTCGAAGACGCAGACTGCCCCCACGATGTCGCCGTTCGGTGCGGCAATGGGATAGCCAGCATAGAAACGGATGCGCGGCCCACGCACTACCCACGGGTGCTCAGCGAACCGCTCGTCTTTCAGGGTGTCTTCGAGCACTACGAGGCTGCGAGTAGTGAACGCGCGGCTGCAAAACGCACCGGCTTCATCACGCCGCATGTCCCCCACACCGGATGTCGAGGTGAACCAGTGCGCTTCTTGATCATGGAACGTGACTGCCGCTCCAGTCGTATCAAAGAGCACTCGGGCAGAGTTCATGATGGCGGTCAACGAGGTCGAGACCGACGCCTTGGTGAGTGAAGAGCCGTCGAAGCGAGCGAGTGCAGGGGCCGTCGAAGCAGCCGAAGCCGGCGGTAACGCGACGCTGGCAAGCTCCGCCGCCACTGTCGGTGCGAGCTCTTTGGCCCAGTGAGCGTAAGTCGGACTGTCGAGAGAGATCGCGGTTGTGCCCGCCCTTGCCGTGGTCGGAACATAGGTGACGCTGGGGCGCGAAGAACACAGCTGCTCGCTGATCTTGTTGAGGTTTCGGATATTGCGGTTCACGATCGTCAGCAGCGGCGCGGGCAGGGAAACGAATTCATCGATGGGCGCAATACCCAAGAGAAAAGTGTGGAGCGCACCGCCACCTGAATCCCGGATGGTGTCGAGCAACGCAGTCAGATTGCGTCGCCAGCCAAAGAGCGAGCGGAACCGCAAAACCTCGCCACCGCCCAGCGTTAATACGAGTGCGTCGAAGCGATCCAGGCTAGCCCAGTTGACTACTACGCCGACATCGGCGGCAGACATGGTCGGGTCTGAGACGATGTCGACACTGCACCCTCGACGGGTCAGTGCAGATAGCTCCCGTGCGAGATGGCCTCCGAGGCCGAGCTCGTGGGTATGCACCCCGAGGCCGGATGACTTCCCGGGCCCCACCAACAGCACCTTGTCGGGATCAGGCCCGATGGCTTCGGCGCGGGGGTCATCGCTTGGCGCAATCAGGGCGCGCCACCGTTGCGGATAGACCGCAAGCCACAGAGTAATTATTGGCCACGCCAATAGCGCAGCATAGCTACGAAGCAATCAATTCCCCACCCGAACGCCCAGACACGGGCACCCTAGGCTGCTCAGTATAGAGCTGAATACTTTTCAATACCAGCAAGTATGAGGAAAACTGAAATTACTTGCGAGCGGCCTTCGCAGCGCGCTCTGACTTAACGCGGGCATTCTCTTCGTTGACCGCAGCGTGCGTCGCGCGCTCAACGACAAGCCACTCTGGCATCTCGACAAGCAACGCCTTGATCTCGGCGGTCGTCATGACATCGGGTGCCCCAGCGCGAGCGAGCCCCGACGCCGAAACGCCGAGTTTCTGGGCCACGACCAAGCGAGGGTGCGGGCCATCAGCGCGCAACTTCGTGAGCCACTCGGGTGGAGTGGCAAGAAGTTCTGCAAACTCTTCGCGGCTAATTTCGGAATCGCGGAACTCTTCCGGGGCGGCGGGGAGGTAAATCCCCAGCTTCTTGGCGACGGTTGCGGGCTTCATGGTCTGGACTGGCACACCCCAAGACTAACCTGAACACATGCCAACATCATTCACTGTCGCCTTTGTGCTGGGGGCGACGCCCGGCAAATGGTCGCGCGTCTGGCGGGAACGGCTTCCAGAGACCCCGATTGAGCTCGTGCCGAGCGAACAAGACGAGGCACTTGCGATGCTCACGGCGGGCACCGCTGACGTCGCCCTCGTGCGCCTGCCCATTGATCGCGCCGAGGACAGCGATCGCCCTCTTGCGGCTATCCCGCTCTACACCGAACGTGCCGTTGCCGTAATCCCGAAGGAACACGATCTGGCTCAGGGGGACGAAGTGACCCTCGTCGAAATCGACTCCGCTCACCGCATTACCGAGGAATGGCGTGCAGCGGTCGACTTGGTCGCCGCGAACATCGGCATCGCTGTGATCCCCCAGGCTGTCGCCCGCGCTCTCCAGCGCAAAGACGTCGTATCGCGAATCATTAGTGACGGCCCTGAGTGGCAAGTCGCCGTGGCATGGCGCGATGGTTCCGTAGACCCCCTCGTCGAGGAATTCATCGGGATCGTGCGCGGCCGCACCGCCAAAAGCTCGCGTGGCACCGCCGGCGGCTCGGAGGCAGAGGAAGCAGAGTCACCGAAGCGGGCTCCCCGAGCATCCGCACCGAAGAAGTCCACCTCACAGCGCGCCAATGCCCGATCTTCTGGAGGCAAAGCAGCACCGCGCCGCCCGGACCGACCGGCATTCAATCGAAACAAACGCCGTAAGGGTTAATCTGCTTCGACTATCCCCCGGTGCTATCTAGAGGAAGATGTGCGACAACGTCGGGAATGAGGCTGGCTGCCCACTCTTGGTAGCGCGATCGTCCCTCGATGTTTTCGGCATCCTCCGCTACCGGCCGAAATTCGACACGGTGGACGCGATCGTGCGCGTGCGCTGTGGCGGCAAGTTGCTCGTTGAAGCCGGCTGCGGTCTGTCCAATACGGCGCTGGTAGGCCGCAGCGAAGCTCGACATTTTGGGAGTATTGCAATCGACCAAAAAGACTTGGGTGTGAGGCGCTGATCGTTGGAGCACGCTCGCAACCAAAGTTTCAAGCTGAGCGCCCCAACGCCGTGGGGACATCAGCGTGAGAATTTCGAAGGTGCCGAACGACAGCACGACCATGTCGGCATCGCCGAGCAGCCGGGAAGTTAGTTGCTTCCGCGCTCGAGGCACAGAGAAACCGGGGGCGGTAATGGTGGTGACTTCGGCGCCCCGTTGTGTCTGAGCCGTCAATGCTCGAGCAAAGGAGCCCCCTAAAGCAAGTTCGTGAGACGCAACGCCGTAGCCGATGACGATCCCCGAGCCAGCAAGAATAACTTTGTGGGGGTTGGGGCCGTCAGCGAGCACCGTGGGATTGTCTTTCGGGTGCGGATACCCGCGCCACGAGTTGGGCGAAATGCGCACCCACGTGAACATGAAAATTCTCATGACAGCGTGTTCTAGGGTGGCGAACATCTCGCGAACTCCGTTTCGGGTGGCGCCGACGAGCGTCGAGTGGGTGAGTCTCAGCGTGTTTCCCGGCGGGACGGGCAGCTCCAATTACGCGAAGATTATCACCGAAGAACCGTTGTTCCTATAGTAAAAATTGAAATGGTCGCGCTCTCACATCACCGATGAGGCGCTGGTTCGGGGCAGCGTCGTAGCGTGGCTGCAGACGCTGCTTGCTCCCCCGACTGGATTAGCGGCTGCTGATGTTCGCGAACTTGCGCACCGCGAGCGGTACGAAAATGGCGAGCATGACCACGATGCCGATGAGCACCGTGAGCACCGGATGTTGTTGCGTCCACACCTCAGACTGAGCCGAGCCGGCCGGAGTGTTACCGAAGAGTTCGCGGGCCGCCTGCACGAGAGCCGAAACAGGGTTGAACTCAGCGAAAACTCGCAAGGGTGTTGGCAGAGTTTCGGCGGGAACGAAAGCGTTGGAGATGAACGTGAGCGGAAAAAGCACCAGGAACGAAACGTTGTTGATGACTTCAGGGCTGCGCACGCTCATGCCGATAAAGGCCATAACCCACGACAGTGCGTAGGCAAAGAGCAGGAGGAGGGCGATTGCGGCAAGCGCCTCGAGCGGGCTGGAGTTGATGCGCCATCCGACAATCAAGCCGGTCGTCATCATGACGATCATCGAGATCGAGTTAATGAGAAGGTCACCGTTGGTGCGGCCCACGAGAACCGCGGAGGGGCTCATGGGCAGTGTACGAAAACGATCGATGATGCCGTCTTTGAGGTCTTGAGCCATGGCTGACCCGGAATAGGTGGAGCCGAAAACGACGGTTTGGGCGAAGATACCGGCCATGATGAATTCGGCGTACGTGCTGCCGGGAATGTCGATGACGCCGGCATAGACATAGGTGAAGAGCAGCACAAACATAATGGGCTGCAGTGTCGTGAAGACCAGAATGTCGGGTACGCGCTTGATCTTGATGAGGTTGCGGCGGGTGGTGATCCAGCCGTCATTGAGCCAATTCATCACCGGTGAAGCGGCAACGGAGTTGGGCGTTGGTGTTGGAATCGTGGCGGTCATTTCTGGGCCTTCCGTGACGATGGTGCATCCGTGTTTTCCGTGCCCGTTGCGGCAGCGTCATCGGCGCTTGCCGTATGACCGGTGAGTTTCAAGAACACGTCGTCGAGAGTGGGGCGACGCATGCCTGCGTCATAGAGCGGGATGCCGCGGCTGGCGAACTCGGTAAGGATGAGCTGCAGTGCTGCGGGGGCATCTTCCGCGTTGACGGTAAACCCGCGACCGTCGAGACTCACGGCAGGTTCGGTGCTGCCGAAACGAGTGAGGATTTCGCGGGCTGCGGCCGCGTCATCCTGAGACACCAGGCTGAGTTCGACGCGTTGACCGCCGATAGACGCTTTGAGCTCGTCTGAGGTGCCCTTGGCAATGACTTTGCCGTCGTCGATCACGGAGATGCTGTCGGCGAGCTGGTCGGCCTCTTCGAGGTATTGGGTGGTGAGGAGCACCGTGGTGCCCTCCCCCACGAGTGTGGTGATGATCTCCCACATACCAATGCGGCTGCGGGGATCTAGCCCGGTGGTCGGCTCGTCGAGAAAGAGCACCGGTGGGCGCATCACCAAGGCACCCGCGAGGTCGATGCGACGACGCATGCCGCCGGAGAAACCTTTGACGGGACGGTTTTGGGCTTCGGTGAGGTCGAAGAGGTCGATAAGTTCACGCGCTCGCACACGCGACTGCTTGGCGCCGAGGTGGTAAAGCCGGCCCACCATATCGAGGTTTTCGAAGCCAGTGAGGTTTTCGTCAACGGCCGCATACTGCCCGGAAACCCCGATCATGGGGCGAATGCGTTCGGGCGATGCGATCACATCGACGCCGTTGATCGTTGCTGTACCGGAATCGGGGCGTGTCAGTGTGGTGAGAACCTTGACGGTGGTGGTTTTGCCCGCACCGTTAGGGCCGAGAAGCGCCGTCACCGTGCCCTGCGGAACCTCGAGATTGAGGCCATCGAGAGCGTGCACGGGGGAAGCGCCTTTGGGCGTGTACGTCTTCTTGAGATCTACTGCTTCGATATAACTCACGAGGTAACGGTAGGCGATGGCGCCGACATCCGAAAGACACGCCGGTGGATGTCGTACGCAATTGACACACTCGAACATATGTTCGAATATGAACAGGTGTCCCCTGTATCTGCCTCCGCCGCTTCAGCGACCGCTGAAGTCTTTTCGGCTGAGCGCAGTGGCGGCGGCGACCGCGGTAGCGGTGGTGTTGCGAGTGCAGTGGGCGGCAGCCTGTCGGCGGCAGAACGCGTCGCTGAGCTACAAGCACGTATCGGTCAGATGCAGTCCCGCACGCTCAGTTCGAAGCTCATTCCCACTCACCCCGTTATCGCTTCCCTGTTGCCCGGTGGCGGCTTGCAGCAGGGCAGCGTCTATTCGGTCGATAGCTCGGCGATGCTCCTCATGACGCTCTTGGCTGCGCCCTCCGCAGCGGGATCGTGGTGCGCTGTTGTCGGGGTGCCCGAGTTCGGCATTGAAGCAGCCCAGCGTTTCGGGGTCCACCTCGAACGGCTCGTGTTGGTGCCGCATCCGGGTGATCAGTGGTTGGCGGTAACGGCAGCGATCGCCGACGTGGTCGATGTCGTGGTGGCGCGGCCGCCTCGTCGTGCGTCAGACTCTGCGGTTGCCAGACTCGCTTCGCGCCTGCGACAACGCAAGTCGACGCTGCTCATGGTTGGCTCCTGGCCGCAGAGCGAAGCGATGCTGTCTCTCGGCGAAAGCCGGTGGCATGGCATTGGTGAAGGTCACGGGCACTTGGCCGCGCGCGAGGTCACGATCACGGTGACGAGCAAGAACGCGGGGCGCCCCCGCAGCGCCCGGGTCTGGTTGCCGGATACTGCGCAGACCGTTCGCTCGTACAGCGCTGCGGATTCTCCGGCCGCGTCTGATTCTGCTCCCCCGCAGTTGCGGCCAGTTCCACACCGGGTGTCGGCGTGATGGTGTTTGCGGCAATGGCGGCCGCGACAGTGACAGTGACAGTGCCGGCGGTGGCAGTGTGAGTGCGGCATCGACGGTTCCAGAATCGCTGCCGCGAGTTCTCGTGGTGTGGGCTCCGGACTGGCCAATCGTTGCCGCCCGCCAGCACGAGAAGCTGCCGGCGGATGCTCCCCTCGTTCTTGTCGAGAAGGGTCTCGTGTTCGCGGCGGCGGCATCCGCTCGCGCCGAGGGCGTCACGAGGGGGTTGCGGCTGCGGGAGGCCCAGTCGCGTTTTCCCGGCATCATTGACCGGCCTTACGATCCGGCTCTCGATAGCCGTGCCTTCGAGCCGGTGTTGACGGCGATAGAGGAGCTGATTCCCGGAGTGCAGTTGTTGCGGCCGGGGATGTGTGCCGTAAAGGTACGCGGAGCCGCCCAGTACTACGGCGGTGAAAAAGCTGCCGCATTGACGGTGATTGCTCGCGTGAATGAGATCGCGGCCTCCGATGCTCGGGTGGGGGTAGCGGATGCGCTCTTCACGGCGGTCCACGCTGCCCGCAGCACCATTGCTCGTGATCCGCGTTCGCGGGCTAGCCACGTGCGGGTGGTCGCTGCCGGTGACTCTGCTGCGTTTCTGGCCCCGCTCCCGCTGACGGTGTTGGAGGAGCCTCACATCGTTTCGCTGTTGTCGAAGCTGGGGATTTCGACGCTCGGTGAATTTGCGCATCTCGATCGCACCGATGTCCGCGTTCGTTTCGGTGAGCCGGGAGCGCGTTTGCATGCTCTTGCCAGTGGCCGCGACCCGCAGGCGTTTGTGGCCCGCACTCCCCCGCTCGACCTTGATGTCGTTCTTGATTTTGAGCCAGCGCTCGACCGCGTGGATCAGGTGGCATTTGCGGTTCGTAGCCGTGCCGACGACTTTATTGATGCTCTGATGCGGGCCCAGTTGGTAGCGACGGCGATCCGGGTCGAACTCGATTCCGAATCGGGTGAGGTAGCCGAACGGGTGTGGCTGCATCCCCGTTCCTTCAGCGCCAGCGATGTTGTTGATCGAGTGCGGTGGCAGGTGCAGGGTTCTAACCTCATCGAGACAGGGCTCAGTTCAGGCATAAGTCGAGTACGCATTGTTCCCGAAACCGTGGATGAGATTGGTCACCACGAGATCGGACTGTGGGGTTCCGGGCTAGAGCCCCGCATCCACCATGGCCTTTCTCGAGTGCAGAGCATGCTCGGCCACGGAGGAGTTCTTGTGCCGTCGATTGAGGGCGGGCGCACCCTCAGCTCCCGCCAGCGACTCACGGCGTGGGGCGACCGCAGCGTTGCCGAGCGATCTCCTCAACGCCCGTGGCCTGGCGCATTGCCTGATCCCCTGCCGGGAACGGTGTTCTCTAGTCGTCACGCCGTTCATGTTTTTGCGGCCGATGGAACTGCCGTGGCTGTGGATGAGCGGGGCCAAGTTCTGGCGCCACCCGCCCGGTTCTCGACGAGCGATTCGCGATCGCGCAGCCTCACAGCATGGGCGGGGCCGTGGCCTCTCGCGGAACGCTGGTGGGAGGCGGGGTCGTCAGGTCCCTCCTGGCGGTTTCAGGCCGTTGATGACACCGGCTGTGCCTGGCTTCTTGTGCTCGATAGCGGCGGCTGGTGGGCTGAAGCGAGGTATGACTAATGGCCTGGAGTAATCCGCCTATCTCGTGGAAGAAGCTGGAGCGCACGCTGTCGGGCTTCGGCACGGTCACGCCGATCGGTGAAGCTGGTGATGGGCGTGCCCAGTCTCTCGTGTCGAGCAAACGAGCGCCCTACATCGCGCCGGTGGAACCACCGGCTGACGCTACCGTGGCACCCGCGAACGCCGGCGATGTCGTGCCCTATGCCGAACTGCACGCGCATTCGAGTTTCAGTTTTCTTGACGGCGCGAGCATGCCCGAAAAGCTTGCCGAAGAGGCGGCCCGCTTGGGCCTGAGTGCGCTTGCTCTTACCGATCACGATGGGCTGTACGGCATCGTGCGCATGGCAGAAGCGGCAGCCGAACTGGGATTGCGAACGATGTTTGGGGCCGAGCTGTCGCTGGGGCTTAGCGGTCCGCAGAACGGCATCGCCGATCCCGAGGGCGACCACCTTCTTGTGCTGGCGCGCAAAGAAGAGGGCTATCACCGTCTCGCTTTGGCGATTACTCGTGCCCAGCTTGCCGGTGGTGAAAAGGGGCGGCCGCGGTACGACCTCGATGAGTTGGCTGAGTTGGCATCAGGCCACTGGTTCATTCTTACCGGATGCCGCAAAGGAGCAGTACGTCGAGCGCTGGCGGGCCCCGATGGCACGAACGCTCCCACCGCGGAATCACTGCTCGCGGCCGGAGCAGAGCTCGACACCCTCTGCACGCTTTTCGGACACGATTCGATAGTCGTCGAGCTCTTCGATCACGGCTATCCACTCGATTCGGCGTACAACGACGCCCTCTATGGCCTAGCTGCAGAGCGTGGACTGCGGGTCGTCGCTACCTCGAACGCGCACTACGCCACTCCCCGCCAACACCACTTGCACTCCGCGATTTCGGCGGTGCGAGCCCGGCGCAGTCTCGACGAGATGGATGGTTGGCTCCCCGCCGCAGCAACCGCGCACTTGCGGTCAGGGGCTGAGATGGCTGCGCGGTTCGCTCACTATCCCGGGGTGGTAGCCGAGACGGTGCAGATTGCAGAAGAGGCCGCTTTCGAGTTGCGGCAGGCAAAACCTGCCCTGCCCGATCAAGATGTTCCTGAGGGCCATACCCCGGCGAGTTGGTTGCGTGAACTGACGTGGGCGGGAGTGAAAGACCGCTCCATTGAACTGTCTGACGAGAATCGGGCCCGCATTCAGCGTGAGCTCGATGTGATCGAGGAGAAGAGTTTTGCTGGCTACTTTTTGATCGTGCACGACATTGTGGCCTTTGCTCGGGGGCGAGGAATTCTGTGCCAGGGGCGCGGCTCAGCTGCGAGTTCTGTGGTCTGTTACCTCCTCAAGATCACTGCGGTTGATCCCATTCGCTACAAACTCCCCTTCGAGCGTTTCATTTCGGCGATGCGCGAAGAAGAGCCAGACATCGACGTCGACTTCGATTCCGAGCGCCGCGAAGAAGTCATTCAATATGTCTTTGAGCGCTACGGGCGCGAGAACGCCGCTCAAGTGGCCAATGTGATTCAGTACCGTCCTCGTTTCGCCGTGCGGGATATGGCGAAAGCACTCGGTCATAGCCCCGGGCAGCAGGATGCGTGGTCGAAGCAAATGGAGCGCTGGGGCTCTGATGTCTCGGGAATCGACCACGACATCCCCGATTCGGTGTTGGAGCTTGCCCAGCAGGTCATGAAGTTTCCCCGGCACTTGGGCATCCATTCGGGCGGCATGGTGTTGACCCAGCGTCCGGTCGGCGAAGTGGTGCCGATCGAGCACGCGCGCAAAGAGAAGCGCACGGTGGTGCAGTGGGATAAAGATGATTGCGCCTGGATGGGGTTGGTCAAGTTCGATCTGCTCGGCCTCGGCATCCTCTCGGCCATGCAGTACAGCTTCGATTTGGTCGATGAGGCTCTGGGCGAACGCTGGGATCTCGCCACGATCCCGGCCGAAGAGCAGGGCGTCTATGACCAACTCTGTCGAGCGGATGCCATCGGCGTCTTTCAGGTCGAGAGCCGCGCGCAAATGGGGCTGCTGCCGCGCCTCCAGCCGCGCGAGTTCTACCACCTCGTCGTTGAGATTGCGCTTGTGCGCCCCGGCCCGATCCAGGGTGGTGCCGTGCACCCCTATGTTCGCCGCAAGATGGGCGCTGAACCGATTACTTACCTGCACCCCAACCTTGTGGAGCCGCTCGAGCGCACCCTCGGCGTGCCCATCTTTCAAGAGCAACTCATGCAGATCGCTGTGGCGGTGGGTGGGTGTTCGGCCGATGACGCCGACCTGCTGCGTCGCGCGATGGGTTCTAAGCGCGGTATCGAGCGAATCGACAAGCTCCGCACCAAGCTCTATGCCGGAATGGCTAGCAATGGCATTACCGGGGCGGATGCCGACCGCATTTACGAAAGCATCCAAGCGTTTGCCGGTTTCGGTTTTGCCGAAAGTCACGCTCTGAGCTTTGGGCTGCTGGTTTATGCCAGCGCCTGGGTGCGACTGCACTATCCGGCAGCTTTCTTGGCGGCACTATTGAGGGCGCAACCCATGGGCTTTTATTCGCCCCAGTCGTTGGTGGCGGATGCTCGACGCCACGGTGTGGTCGTGCATGGTCCCGACATCCAGCTCTCGGAGGTTTTCGCTTCTCTCGAACCACACGAAGGTCGAGTGGGGGCAACGGGCAGCGATCAGTGCCTCGCTGCGGAACAGCCTCCCGTGGGCCTGTTCGATCGTTCTGCGCACTTTGACACCGACGACCACCGTCGTGATGGATCTTTTGCCGTACGGCTCGGTTTTGACGAGGTCAAGGGCATCGGCACGCCGGTGGCGGAAAAAATTGTGGCGGCGCGCGAGGCCGGCGAATTTACGTCGATGAACGATGTGGTGCGCCGGGTGGGCCTCACGACGAAACAATTGGAAGCGTTGGCGGCAGCGGGAGCATTCGAGAGTCTCGAACTCACGAGACGCGAAGCGATGTGGAACGCCGGCTCGGCCGCCCAAGACCGTGAAGAGTTTTTGCCGCACAGCATGGTGGCGGTGCAACCGCCTCTCTTCTCGATGGCTACCCCGGTCGATGACCTCATGGCTGACCTCTGGTCAACCGGAATTTCGCCCGCCAGTCACCCCGTTGCCCACATCAGGCCCGCTCTGGCGCGCCGTGGCGTGCTGAGCGCGAGCGATCTCATGACCGCAGAATCGGGGCGTCGCATTGAAATTGGGGGCGTAGTGACCCACCGTCAACGCCCCGCCACCGCGAGCGGAATCACTTTTATGAATATCGAGGATGAGACGGGCCTGATCAATGTGATCTGCAGCGTCGGGGTGTGGGGCCGCTATCGGCGTGTCGCTCGGGATAGCGCCGCCCTCATTGTTCGCGGGGTGCTGGAGAGGTCTGTTGACGGCGTAATCAATGTGGTTGCTGACCGTTTTGAACCACTTTCAGGACTCCCCCGCACCCAATCTCGTGACTTTCATTAGTGACCAATTCATTACCGTTATGTGACTTTTTCGAAATACATGACACATGCAGGGCTTTCCTGCTATAGCCTTAGGCCATCGTTCATGTTCTATACAAAGGCATGAAGGCGGCCTCGACTGTCGGGGCCTGAAGAACGCTCCTGGAGGAGTTTTAAATGGCACTAGGTACCGTCAAGTGGTTCAACGCAGAAAAGGGCTTTGGATTCATCGCCCCCGAGGATGGAAGTCCTGACGTGTTCGCCCACTACTCGGCCATCGCAACAAATGGCTACAAGTCGCTCGACGAGAACCAAAAGGTTGAGTTTGACATCACACAGGGACCCAAGGGTCCCCAGGCGGAGAACATCCGCCCCCTCTGATCTTGATAGTTCAGTAATGAGAACGCCCCCGGTCCTATACCGGGGGCGTTTTCTTGTTAAGGACGTTTTCTTGTTGAGGACGTTTTCTTATCAACCACGATGCTGGTGCTCAGGCTCTCAGGATGACCGCGGCTTCTAGATGGCCGCGTTTTTTGCGTTAACGATCACGCAGAGCGGCTTTTAGGAGTGAAAGCCCTTGCGCAGGTAATCGATGCGGGTCTGCAATTGCGTGACAGTGGCCTGAGCGACCGCAGGACCGCCACAGACGCGTCGAAGCTCGGCGTGGATCAATCCGTGCGGTTCGTTAGAAAGCTTCGCTCTGCGGCCCACGAGGTTGTTCAGCAGGGTTCGCTGCTCTTTGAGCGTGCGATACAGCGGAGCGGGTTGTTCAGCCTTCGGCCGGCTCTCAGCGCGCTTTGACTGACGCTTCTGGCGCTGCATGAGCAGCTCACGCACTTGCTCGGGCTCCAGAATGCCGGGAAGACCAATGAAGTCGAGCTCTTCGTCGCTACCCGGCTCGGCGGCAAAGCCGAACTCGGCGCCGTCGAATAGCACCCGGTCAAAGTTCGCCTCTGACTCCAGCGCTTCCCACGTGAACTCGTCCGCAAGTTCGTCGCTCGTCTTCTCTTCGCGGTTCTCCGCATCAAGGAGGCTGTCGTCGAGCAGTTCGTCGCCCGTTTCTTTACGGTCAAGCGCATGATCGCGCTCTTTCTCGAGCTTGCCGGCCAGATTCATGAGGTTCGGAACACTCGGCAAGAAGATCGACGCTGTTTCGCCTCTACGACGGGTACGCACAAAGCGTCCCACTGCCTGAGCGAAATAGAGCGGGGTAGATGCCGACGTCGCGTACACACCAACCGCCAGTCGAGGAACGTCGACGCCCTCTGACACCATGCGCACAGCGACCATCCAGCGACTATCGCTCTCGGCGAAGGTCTCGATGCGCGATGACGACTCTTTCTCATCGGAGAGCACGATCGTGGCGGACTCCCCCGTGATGTCCTTGATGAGCTTGGCGTAGGCGCGTGCCGCGAGCTGATCCGTCGCGATCACGAGCCCTCCCGCATCCGGAACAGAGTGGCGGATCTCGCTGAGGCGACGGTCGGCTGCGCGCAGCACGGCTGGCATCCATTCGCCCTTGGGGTCAAGGGCCGTACGCCAGGCCTGCGCCGTAACGTCTTTGGTGTCGCCTTCGCCAAGGCGGGCTTCCATCTCGTCGCCCATGCGCGTACGCCACTTCATCTTGCCGGCGTAGGCCATAAAGATCACTGGGCGAACAACGCCGTCTTCGAGCGCGCGACCGTAGCCATAGCTGTAGTCGGTAACTGAGGTGCGGATGCCCTCATGGTTGGGCGCATAGGTGACGAAGGGAATGGGGGCAGTGTCGCTGCGAAAGGGTGTTCCGGTGAGCGAGAGTCGGCGCGTGGCGCGACCGAAGGCAGTGTGGATCGCGTCGCCCCAGCTGAGAGCATCACCACCGTGGTGCACCTCGTCGAGGATGACGAGGGTGCGGGCGGAGTCAGTGATCTCCTGGTGGAACGATGCCTTCATTGCCACCTGTGCGTACGTGACGGCGACGCCGTGAAAACGACGGCCGCCCCACGCATCGCCATTGGAGAACGACGGGTTCAGGCGCAGACCAACGCGGTTGGCAGCATCTGCCCACTGGCGTTTGAGGTGATCAGTCGGCGCAACAACGGTGACGCGGTCGATCTCGCGACGGGCAATGAGTTCAACAGCCAAGCGCAGTGCGAAAGTGGTCTTGCCTGCGCCCGGTGTGGCCGCGGCGAGAAAGTCGCGCGGCTCTTTCTCGAAGTACAGGTCAAGCGCTTCTGCTTGCCAGGCCCGCAATTTGGATGCGGTGCCGCGGGCGGCGCGTTCAGGGTACGACGGTGAGAGGTGTTCCGCCGCGAAGGTGCCCACGGTGGGGGCTGGCAATGGAGTACTCACTTGATAAGACTTTACCGTTCACTTCTGACAACCGCGTTCGTGTCGGCTGCGTTTTTTGACCTGCTACGAATTCCGAGCTGCTGAGGAAGAGAGCTAGTCGCGTTGGCCAAGCCGAGGACGCTCGGAGCGTTGCGAGCCGAGCAACCGTGCTGGACCGATAGCGCCGGTGCCGAACCGAGCGGATGCCGCCTCCATAGCTTCTTCGGCATCCCGCCAGCCGTCGGTCGTGTCCCACAAACTCATCTGCCCGCCTCCGGGCTCGACGAGTTGCTCACCGCGCACGCCGACGAGGCGCACCGGTCGGCCCTCTCGAGCGAAGTCGGCGTAGATGTCGCGCACGGTCTCGTACAGCGTGCGGCCGAGGTCGGTGGGGTCGGGAAGCTTGCGCGACCGAGTGATGGTGCTGAAGTCTTCGAAACGGAGTTTGAGCACGACGGTGCGCGCCTCGACGCCCCCGGCCCGCAATCGAGCGGCGACCTTGCCGGAAAGTCGAAGCAATTCTCGACGAATCTCATCGGCATCAAGCACGTTGTATTCAAACGTGGTCTCGTGCCCGATGCTCTTCTCGGCTGCTCGCTCGACCACCGGGCGTGGGTCGTTGCCCCAGGCGAGGTTGTGCAGTTTGACTGCCCCCGCCTCGCCGACGGCGCGAGTGAGCGTTTCGCGATCTGCGTGGGCGACATGGGCAATGGTCGTGAATCCGCGCTGCTGGAGGGCCTCGGCCGTCTTGCCGCCAACGCCCCACAACGCAGAGATGGGAAGGGGGTGAAGAAACTCGACGGTCTTGTCGGCAGGGATGACCAGGAGTCCATCGGGCTTGGAGAGCCCGGATGCCACTTTTGCCACATATTTCGATGCAGCGGCTCCGACCGAGCACACCAGCCCGGTTTCTTCGAACACTCGCTTGCGCAGCAGTGTGGCCACCTCGATCGGTGAACCATAGATCGCGCGGGCGCCTGCAACATCCAAGAAAGCTTCATCGATGCCAAGCCGCTCGACCTTGGGGGTGAGTTGGTCGCAGATGTCGAAGACAACCGACGAAAAGTGCTGGTAGCGCTCAAAGTGCGGCTCGAGAACGATGGCGTGAGGGCAACGGCGCAGTGCCAGCGCCATGGGCATCGCCGAGTTCACGCCGAACTTGCGGGCCTCGTACGTTGCTGCAGTGACCACGGACCGAACTGAGTTGTGCCCGACGATGACGGGCTTGCCCACGAGCTCCGGATGATCCAAGAGCTCCACGGATGCGAAGAACGCATCCATGTCGACGTGGAGGATCGTGGCAGTGCTGTCGTCGACGCCCGCCGCGGTTACGTGCCGCGTTCGACCGTCTTGCTTACCCATGGGCCTATTCTCTCAGGTGCCGCTGACGTTGGAGCTTCGCCATCGACTCGGCGCCCGCCCTTGGTCACGTTGTGCAGACGCAAAAAAGGCGGTGCACCGAAGTGCACCGCCCTATTTGTGAAGCTGTCTAGCTAAGAGTGTTTAGCGACGTGAGCCGCGCGTGATCAGTCCGTAGAGGAAGAGCACGAGTACCGAGCCGCCGATTGCGACGAGCCAGGTTTCAATTGAGAAGAATGTCTCGAGCTCGACACCGAAGATGGCGCCTCCGACAAATCCTCCGACAAGAGCACCTACTACACCGAGCAGGAGTGTTGCGAGCCAACCGCCGCCTTGGCGTCCGGGCAGAATTGCCTTAGCGATTGCTCCAGCGATCAGTCCCAGGACGATCCAACCGATGATTCCCATTGTGTGTTCTCCAAACGGTGGTTAAGTAGTTTTCGTTGTGAAAACCAACAGAGAAGACTTAACCACGTGCCCTGTACGAGGGTCAAAGTAATTCAGGTGGCTCACAGGAAGCACACGGATAGCGCACAGAGGAATTGTGAGACAAGGTAGAAGTATGCAACACGAACATCCTTGGAGTAGATACGTCGCGATCGGCGACTCGTTCACCGAAGGCATCGGAGACCCCGAGCCCGACTCCCCCGGCGGCAATCGTGGCTGGGCTGACCGCGTGGCCGAAGTGCTTGGCTCGCGCAAACAGGACTTCGCCTACGCGAACTTGGCGATCCGAGGCCGGCTGCTCAATCAGATTGCTAGCGAGCAACTGGAGCCGGCGCTCGAGCTGAAGCCTGACCTCATCAGCGTGTCTGCGGGCGGCAACGACATCATCCGCCCCGGTTCGGATGCCGACGAGGTTGCCGGCCGTGTCGACGAGCTCGTACGTCAGCTGCGCAGCGACGGCGCCACGGTCGTGCTCTTCACGGGGCCCGACATCGGGATGACGCCAGTTTTGAACCGCATGCGCGGCAAGGTAGCCATCTACAACGAGAACATCCGCGCCGTGGCTCAGCGCCATGACGCGATCGTGGCGGACATGTGGTCACTGCGTGAGCTGGGCGACCCGCGCATGTGGGCCCCCGATCGTTTGCATTTCTCCGCAGTGGGCCACCACACGGTTGCCCGGATGGTGCTGGATGCTCTCAACGTCGAGAATGATCTCGAACCTTTCCAACCAGAGCCGCTACCTCCGCGGCGGTGGCGTCAAGCGCGGGTCGAAGACATCGGCTGGGCTCGCGAGCATCTCGTGCCGTGGGTACTGCGTCGCGTGCGCCACCAGTCGTCTGGAGACAACATCACGGCCAAGCGCCCCGGCTTCTAGTTCAGGCCAGCTCAGGCCAGTCTCCAGCGACCGCTGCCTCGCCAGCGGTCGCTGTGTGCCCCATGACCGCAGAAAAGGCCCTCACCTAGTGGTGAGGGCCTTTTCTGTGAACTCAAGCGGCAGTTAGCCGCTGTAGCCGGTGCGTCCTGCTGCCGGGCAGTCGAACGGATCGCCATCGGCGCTCAGGCCGACCTCGTTGAGGTGGCGAATAACGATGCCATAGGACGTAAAGAGACCGACCTCGGTGTACTTGATGTCCTTGGTCTTGCAGTACTCCTTGACGATCTCTTGCGCGCGGCGCAGGTGCGGTCGCGGCATAGTCGGGAACAAGTGATGCTCGATCTGGTAGTTGAGGCCGCCCATGAAGTGGTTCATAAAGTGACCGCTACGGATGTTGCGGCTCGTGAGTACCTGACGGCGCAGGAAGTCGACCTTGGAGCCCTTGGGCAGGATCGGCATTCCCTTGTGGTTGGGCGCGAATGATGCGCCCATGTAGAGACCGAAGATTCCCATTTGCACGCCGAGGAAGGCGAAAGCCATTCCGAGGGGCAGGAAGCTGAACACGATCGCGAGGTAACCGATGTTGCGAACCAGCAACAGCGTGATCTCGAGCCAACGCTTGTCGACCTTCTTCTTGAAGTTGAAAACTTCTTGGAAGGCGTGCGAATGAAGGTTGAAGCCCTCAAGCAAGAGTGCAGGGAAGAACAGGTAGCCCTGGCGGTTAGCCATGAACTTAGTGAGTCCCTTGAGGCCGACAGCCTTTTCCTTCTGGAAAATGATGAAGTCAGTCTCAATGTCGGGATCTTTGTCGACAGTGTTGGGGTTCGCGTGGTGACGCGAATGCTTGTTCATCCACCACGCGTAGCTGATGCCGACCACGAGGTCGGACATCAACCGGCCGAGCGTGTCGTTGAGCTTGCTCGACTGGAAGACCTGGCGATGTGCCAACTCGTGAGTCAAGAATGCGTATTGCGTGAAGATGATCCCCATCGCCGCGGCGATGAGAAGGATGTACCACGTGCCGGCGAGCATCGCGAAGCCGACCCAAGCGCCAGCCATGGCGAGGGTGATGACGGCAAAAGTGGTGATGTAAAAGCGTTTGCTGCGACGCAGCAGGCCGGCCTCGCGCACAGTGCGCAAGAGGGCGGCGAAATCGCTCATCTGGCTACCGACGCCGCGGGGACCAGTTTTAATTACACGTACGGGATCGGCTGAGAGAGAACTACTCACGTGACCTCAGATATTTTCGAATGACTTCCCAGTCATGTGACAAGCGAGCAAGTGCTCCAGATACACTCCACCTTATCGCGGCCGCCTGTGAGCGCCGTGTCTATTCGATAACTAAAACATTGCGGCCGGATTTGTCAGTCTCCACCATGGCCCTGGATCGTCAATCTCGCCGCTCAAGACCAGCGGCACGCTAAACGTCTCGTCTCCGACCCGGAATTCCACGGTTCCTGCGCTCTCCCCGGCATCCGCGGTACGCACAGTCGGCACATTCACGCTCATTGAAATCTCGTCTTCGCCCCACACGACTGCGCTGACGGTGGACTCCGAGATGGCGGACGCTTCGTCACCCCACGGCGTGTCATATTCGGCGAACTCTTCGTCAACGCTGGCGAGCGTCACTTCGGAGTAGCCGGCGGTCGCATCCGCAATGAGTTCCTGGATCGCGGCGTTAATAGTGGGATGGTCTGGCCCGCCCACGACGGCGCCGACCAGCGTAATCACGGTGTCACCAACGGAAACATCAGCCGAGAAGAGAAGGCACGACCAACCCTCGTCAAGGGTTCCCGTCTTAATTCCATCTACGCCATCGATGCCGAGGAGCTTGTTGCTGTTGCTGACCGTACCGATGCCGGGGATCTCTGCAGTCGAGCTCGACACGATCTGTGCGATGACGGGATTCTCGATGGCCAACCGCGCGATCTCGGTCAGATCAGCAGCCGTGCTCCGATTGGTTTCTTGGATGCCCGATGCTTCGGTTAGCGTCGTGTCTGCCAGACCCTTGCTGTCTAGCCACGCCGCGGCCGCGGCAACGAACGCTTCTTCGGAGCCGAAAGCCCAGTGGGCCAGCGATTGAGCGTAATTATTTGCCGACGGGAGCAAAACGACAGTCAAAACATCGCGTTGCGAGAGTTGTTGGCCGGTATAGACAGGGGCGACCGAACCGTATTGAGCGAGTTGGTCGTAGTAATAATCGA
The DNA here is from genome assembly GCF_002797685.1 of Salinibacterium amurskyense. Taxonomy (GTDB): domain Bacteria; phylum Actinomycetota; class Actinomycetes; order Actinomycetales; family Microbacteriaceae; genus Rhodoglobus; species Rhodoglobus amurskyensis. The sequence goes on along the minus strand of NZ_PGFH01000001.1, from coordinate 1,674,804 downwards.
CGTCCGTTTGACCAAACGTGATGGTCGGTCCCGCTTCATCCGCAGCGAGTGGCTTGGCATCGAGAACGACCAACGACGTAATAATTTTCGTGATCGAGGCAATCGGTACAGCTTCTGCGCTACCCGCCTGAGCCAAGACACCAGGGCGGTCGAGTGCACCGATCGCCGAAACGCCGTATCCCGGAAGGGTAATTTCAGGTACTGCTACCTCGGGCTCGGCGACGGGCACCACGTTCGCGGAGATCGCATCGAGAGGGGCTAGCAACGTCAGGGGCAAATAGAACGTTAACGAGAATGCAACGGCTACAGCGGAGAAAACGACGATGCGACGGCGACGGAAGATTTGGCGTTGAGTCAGCGGCACCGGATAACGCTAACAGGTGCGGGGCGGTCGAAACCTAGCGCACCCGAAGTGTGTACATCCCGACAGCACTCGCCGCGGCCACGTTGAGCGAATCGACACCGTGCATCATCGGAATCTTTACGACGGTGTCGGCAGTTTCGATAGTGCTGCGCGAGAGGCCGTCGCCTTCCGTGCCGAGAATGAGAGCGACGCGCTCGGGTGCTGTCGCGGCAAAAGTATCGAGGTCGACCGAGTCGTCGTTGAGGGCCAGCGCAGCGAGATGAAACCCTGCAGCCTTGAGCTCGGCGGCGTCTTCGGGCCAGTTCGGGATGCGCGTCCACGGCACCTGCAGCACCGTGCCCATGCTCACGCGAACGCTGCGACGGTACAGGGGGTCTGCGCAGCGGGGGGTGATCAGCACAGCATCGGCGCCCAGAGCAGCCGCCGAGCGGAAGATCGCACCGACGTTGGTGTGGTCAACGATGTCTTCGAGAATGACGATCCGTCGTGCATCCCTCACCAGATCGGCAACCGTGGGGAGGACAGGCCGATGCATGGATGCCAAGGCCCCCCGGTGCAGGTTGAAGCCTGTCAATTGCTCGAGCAAGTCTGATTCGCCCACGTAGACCGGCGTCTCGGAGTCGCCGAGCAGCTCAGCCACATCGTCGAGCCACTGCTCCAAAACCAAGATCGCACGCGGCTGATGGCCGGCCCGCAGCGCACGGGCGATCACCTTCGATGATTCGGCGATGTAGAGACCACCGGCGGGTTCGGTGCGACGACGCAGGGCGACATCCGTGAGGTTGGCGAAGTCGCTGAGGCGAGGATCGGCGAGATCGGTGACTCGGATGACGTTCACGGTGTGTTCCCAACTGTGCGGTTTCGCCATCAGGTGAATCTCTCATGGCGCTTATCGTGCTCGAAGTGCTTACGCTTGAAGTGTGAATACACTCCCGCTCAGCGACGATATTGATCGTGCTGCTGAGCTTCTTCAGGGCAAGCTCATTAGCGTACTCACTGGCGCTGGCATCAGCACCGATTCGGGCATACCCGATTATCGCGGTGAAGGCGCCGCAGTGCGCAATCCGATGACGTTTCAGCAGTTTCAGAGCTCGCCGGAATTCCGTCAACGGTATTGGGCGGGCAGTCACCTCGGCTGGAAGCGTTTCGCGGCCTCCACTCCCAACGATGGCCATGAGGCTCTTGCCGCGTTCGAGCGTCTGGGCCTCAGCAACGGCATTGTCACTCAAAATGTCGACGGATTGCATTTGCGGGCTGGCTCCAAGCGCGTTGTCGACGTCCATGGCAGCATCGACCGGGCTCGTTGCTTGCGTTGCGGTCAGTACTTTGCACGTACTCCCCTAGCCGCTCGGATCTCCGAACTCAATCCGTGGCTCGAAGAGTCGGACTCCCACACTCTTAACCCCGACGGCGATGCCGACGTGCATAACGTCGATGACTTCATTGTTCCGGATTGCACGGTGTGTGGTGGGCTATTGAAGCCGGATGTCGTCTTCTTTGGCGAGTTTGTGCCGACGCGAAAGTTCCAACTTGGTGCCGCGCTCGTGGACCAATCGGAGGCGATGATCGTCGCCGGGTCCTCTCTCGTGGTGAATTCCGGCATCCGCTTGGTCGAACGCGCCATGCGCAAGAAGATTCCGCTCGTGATTATCAATCGCGGAGCCACAAAGGCGGATCGTCGAGCCGACGTTAAGATTGACGGTGGTGCTTCTGCGGTTCTTGGTGAGCTCGTGGAACGGCTAGCCGCGTAGTAACCGGCGCATCTCAGCTCGCCCGCGCTGAGTCCTGACTTTCGAATGGAGCGTTGTGTTCATCTATCTTGTGCGGCACGGAGAGACCGACTGGAATCTTCAGCGTCGCATTCAGGGCAGCACCGACATCCCGCTCAACGACACTGGTCGTGCTCAGGCTCGAACCACCGGTGCCCTTCTCGCTCGCCGCCAATGGAACGGCATTTTCGCCAGCCCCTTGTCGCGCGCCATGGAGACCGCCGAGATCATCGCCGCCGAGGTGGGGCTGCCAGCGCCCCAGCCCATCGCCGCTGTTGTCGAACGCAACTACGGGGTTGCCGAGGGGCGCACCGCCGAGGAGATCGATGCCATTTATTCGGCGGATGTCGAAGTCCCGGGTCGCGAATCACGAGAGTCTGTTGTCGAGAGAGTTCTTCCCGCGCTCGTGACGCTCGCTGAAGAGCACCACGGTGAGTCGATCATCGTGGTTGCCCACGGAGGCGTCATTGCCGCTGTTCTCGCCGCTGTCGCTCCCGATCACCCGCATGGTCGGATCGCGAACGGCTCGGTGCACAGTTTCCGTCACGACGACGGATCTCTGACCTTGGTGGACTTTGACGACCCCATTGAAGAAGAGTCAGAACGCCAGGGCGGCGAAGACTTTGCCGCTCAGAACGCTCTCGCTCGGCGCGAAAGCACCCTTGAGTAGTTCATGCTCGCTAGCGCTTCTTCTTCGCGCGACGAGCGGTAACAGCATCTTCTAGCGCTGTGTAGAGGGTTGCAGCGCCCTTCTCCCAGGTAAATTCAGCTGAGCGCTCTCGCGCTGCGGTGGAACGTTCCTGCCACGTTGCGGGGTCTTCGAGAGCTTTCACCTCGCGTACGAGCTCGGAAGGGTCATCCGGGCTGAAGAATCCCCCGGCCGGGCCAGAGATTTCGCGGAAGATTTCTGTGTCGCTGACCAATACGGGAGTTCCGAGAACCATAGCCTCAACCTGCGGTAGGCCAAAGCCTTCGTCGCGGGATGCCGTAACCAAAGCGGTGGCACGGGACAGCGTCTCGGCGTACACCTCGTCGCTCGCCCCGTTGTGGAATACGAGACTGTCGGCGGGCGCAAGTGCAGTGAGCTCTGCTCTGCTAGCGTAATCGACCCGGCTCATCAAGTGCAGGGTGTAGCCCGGAAGGTCGTGAAGCGCGCGAGCGATCAGACCGACATTCTTGTACGGCATGTACGAGCCCATGTAGACGAGCTCACGTGTGGTCGGTGCACTACGTGGGGCGTACTCCCCCGGGCTATCCGTGCCGAGCGTCACAACCGAAATCGGATTGCGAGTGAGCTTGTGCTCGAGCATCTGATTGCGCGTGGTGTGGGAGTCGGAGACGTGTCCGTCTGCCGTGTTCAAGAGGGCGCGTTGGAACGCCCAGGTCAAGTGGTAGAGGCGCCACATGACGCGCACGGCCGCGGGCAGATTGCGGGGTGGTGTGGGGTGCTTGTAGTAGATGAGGTCATGCACCGTGGTGACAAGCGCATACTTGCGGCCGAATGGCCCCATGGTTTGCATCGGCGTGAAGACCACATCGGGCTTGAGTTTGTTTACCTGAAGCGCCACGAAAGGTTCGAGGATGCCGGTGGGAGACGATGCCATCTCCCACGGCAGATCGGGCAGCAGCTCAAGCTGGCGCTTGTCGGAGATGAGCATCGTTACCGGGTGGACCTTGCTGATCTCCTCGACGAGGCGTGAGCCATAGCGGCTAATCCCATCGTGGCGGCCGATGCGCGTGTATCGGCAGTCAAAAACGATCTTCATGAGTGGGGCTCCGCAACTGTTCCTGCGCCGAGGAACGAGACGATGAGTTCGGCAGCTTCGCGCGGCCGTTCATAGTGGATGAGATGACCGACGTTGTCGAAAATTTCGAGCTGAGAGTCGGCGAAAAGTGTGTGCAGTCGCTCTTGGGCGGGAACGGGACTGATCGGGTCGTTGCGCGCGCCAATCAGGAGTGTGGGCACCGTGATGCTCTCGGCAAACATGCTGACATCCGAACCGATCGAGGCTTCGAAGGCTTCGAGCAGGCTGTCGCGGTTGGCGTAGCTGCTGAAGTGAGCATGATGCTGTTGGTGCACCCAGCGGCGCAGCTCAGGGTTCCGGGTCTTGACCATGGCGAGACTCATCACGCGGACTACCAACCAGTTGCTGAGCAGCGGTGCACCGATGGCGAGAGGGAGGGCGCGAGCAGCCTGATAAAACCACAGCGTGATCTTGCTGAGCACACCATTGGGCCCCGAGAGCGCTGGCGCAGCAATGGGATTCACCAGAATGAGTTGGGGCGTGGTGAGCCCGCGTGCAAGTGCAGCAGCCACGACGATTGACCCGAACGAGTGCCCCAGAATGTACGCGCGACCGCTGAGCCCGAGTTGTCCTACGAACGCGTCGAGCCACAGCGCGTAGCCCTCGATGTCATGAACGTGCCCAGTGAGCGGTTCAGATTCGCCAAAACCCGGAAGGTCAGGGCTAACGATGCGGATGCCGCGAAGGTGGGCGCAGACAGCCTCAAGACCGTGGTGGTCGCCCCGAAATCCGTGGACCAGCACCAGCACGGTGTCGGCGTCTGCGGAGCCGTACTCCCAGTAATGGGTGGATGACCCCAACACGGCTATCTCGGAGTGCTTCGCCGGTGTGGCGTCGAGCAGTGCTCCATACGGCGATGCGGGCTTCATTCAGACAATTCTATGTAGTGCGGCGACAGTTGGCGGCATTGAGCATACCGGGGCTGCTGCGGAGCAGTGCTTGGCTAGCCGCTTCCCCGCGGAGTGCCGCGAGCCGAGTTCCCGGTGTCAGTGTCGCGCTCTACGCTGAGTGCATGAGCAACTCCGGCACTTTAGCCACCTTTGATCTTGAAACCACCGGCGTCGATGTCGAAACTAGTCGCATCGTCTCAGCCTGCATCGCGATCGTCGATGCCTCTGGCGCTGTCGTATCGCGGTGGGATTGGCTCGCCGATCCCGGCATCGAGATTCCGGAGGGTGCGGCGGCAATTCACGGAATTTCGACCGCACGAGCTCAAGCAGAAGGCCGGCAGGCATCCTTGGTCGTCGCGGAGATCGTGCAGACCCTCAAGGTGACCTGTGCTCTCGGAATCCCGCTGGTTGTCTACAACGCTCCTTATGACCTGTCGCTGCTCGACCGCGAATGTCGTCGGTACGCGCTTGAGGGCCTGGCAGAGCCGTACATCGTGATCGATCCGCTCGTGATTGACAAAGCGGTCGACCGCTACCGTCGCGGCAAGCGCACGCTCGAAGTCACGTCCGCGCTTTATGGCGTCGACCTCGACGATGCGCATGACGCTGGGTCGGATGCCATCGCAGCGGCACGCGTCGCGCAGGCACTCCTCGCCAAGTACGGTGACCAGCTCAGCATCCCGTTCGGAGAACTGCATTCGCAGCAGCAGCGCTGGTACGCCGATCAGGCCGCCAGTTTTCAGGACTACATGCGCTCGTCCAAGGGCGATCACAGTTTCGTGGCTAACCCTGACTGGCCGGTGCGCTCACTCCCCCAGTAGCCGCACGGCTCATTACGTCGAAGTGCGCAGTGCCCTGGGGCGCTGCGCACTCGTCGTTGGTGGCGGAGTACGTTGTGCGGTCCGCCACGTTAACGACTGAAGGCGACCGGATAACCGGTCGCCTTCAGGAAAAACTGACTACTACTAGTTGCCGAAGCCCTTGTAGCGGTTCTTGAACTTCTCAACGCGGCCGGCGGAGTCCATGATGCGCTGCTTACCGGTGTAGAACGGGTGCGATTCCGAGGAGATTTCAACGTCAATCACCGGGTAGGTGTTGCCGTCTTCCCACTCGATCGTCTTGTCGCTCGACACGGTCGAACGGGTAAGGAACGTGGAACCAGACGCGAGGTCGCGGAAAACGATGGGCGCGTACGTGGGGTGGATCTCGGACTTCATTGGATTTCCCTGGATTCTGGATGAAAAAAGACGTAGGCGGTCACGCGGACCGACACACAAGCCTATCAGAGGATTAGGCGGCTCGTGCGGTGTAGCGGCCGGCGTCTTTCGTGATGATGAGTTCGAGGCCGAATGCGGCACTCAAGTTCTCTGATGTAACAACGTCGTCGATTCTACCGGCGCTGTGCACAGATCCTTCGGTCAAAACCAGCGCGTGAGTAAATCCACGGGGAATCTCCTCAACGTGGTGCGTGACCATAACAATTGCCGGCGCGGTCTCCGCTTGCGCATAGCCGCTCAACAATTGAACGAGTTCTTCCCGTGCACCGAGGTCAAGACTTGCTGCTGGTTCATCGAGAAGAAGAATTTCTGGGTCGGTCATGACTGAGCGCGCGATTTGAACTCGCTTTTGCTCACCATCGCTGAGGTCGCCGAAGCGACGTTCCTCGAGGTGCGAAAGGCTCCATTCGGCGAGCACTCGGCGCGCGCGACGAATGTCGACGTTTTCGTACTCCTCGTTCCAGCGCCCCGTCACCGAGTACGCCGCTGTAAGCACGACATCAATGACGCGTTCGTTGCTGGGCACGCGGCGGGCAAGAGCCGTTGACGAAAAGCCGATGCGCGGGCGCACATCAAACACGTCAGCAGAGCCGAGCGTGCTGTCGAGGACGGTTACATCACCCGAGCTGGGATGAATCTGCGCCGCAGCGATTTGGAGCAGTGTTGTCTTGCCTGCACCGTTGGGACCGAGTATCACCCACCGGTCGGAGGCGTCCGCGCTCCAAGAAACGGAGTCGAGGATCGTGTTGCCACTACGTGTGACGGTGACGTCGGTGAATGAGAGAACGCTAGCCATGATGTGTTCATCCTATTGCTTCGCAGGCTTCTATGGGCGAGGCGCGAAGGGCGATCCCGATAGTCTGACGAGTGAAGTGGTGAGGTGAAGAACCTCACGCTCGTAATCGTCGTTAGAAGGAGCCTCGTTGTGGCACAGTTTCTCGTTGTTTTCGATGTCGACTCGACCCTCATCGAGAACGAAGTCATCGAACTCCTCGCCGCTCGCGCAGGCTCCGAACCAGAAGTTACCGACATCACCACGCGCGCCATGAACGGCGAACTCGATTTCGAGCAGAGCCTCCGAGCGCGAGTCGCAACGCTCGCGGGTCTCCAGGAGAGCGTGATCGCCGAGTGTGCTCGCGACATCCGGGTCACCAACGGCGCCACCGAACTTATTGCCGGAGTGAAGGATGCCGGAGGCCGCGTTGCCGCAGTCTCGGGTGGCTTCCATGAGCTTCTTGATCCCCTCGCAACCACGCTTGGGCTGGACTACGCCCGAGCGAACCGACTCGAAGTAGCCAATGGTGCCCTGACCGGGGCGGTTCTCGGTCCCGTCATCGACGCGCAAGCCAAAGCCGATGCACTGCGCGAATGGGCCACCGATTCGGGTATTCCGCTTTCGCGAACCATTGCCGTCGGCGACGGCGCCAACGATCTCCGCATGATGGAGGCCGCGGGGCTGTCTGTCGGCATCACCGCGAAACCGATCGTGCGCGCGAATGCCGACGTACACATCGACATTCGCGACCTCAGCGCCGTTCTGCCGCTGTTGGGCTTGCGCAGTTAGCGTGCATCCGAGGCTGCGCCGCGTTTGGGCAGCTGTCCGGCGGGTTGGTGGGTTAGTGGCCCATTCCTAGGCCGCCATCGACTGGGATAACCGCGCCTGAGATGTAGCCGGCGTCATCGCTGGCCAGCCACGTGATTGCTTTCGCAACTTCAGCCGGCTGGGCAAAGCGGTTCGCTGGAATCTGCTTGAGGTACGTATCCTGCTGCTCGGTCGCGAGAGCTGCTGTCATGTCAGTCTCAATGAAACCGGGAGCAACCACGTTGGTGGTGATTCCGCGGCTGCCCAACTCACGAGTGAGTGAGCGAGCGAGCCCAATCAGACCGCTCTTCGATGCGGAGTAGTTGACTTGACCTGCCGAGCCCAAGAGGCCGACAACGCTCGATACAAGGATGACGCGCCCGAAGCGCGCTTTCATCATGCCCTTTGAGGCCCGCTTGACCACGCGGAAGGCTCCGGAAAGATTGGTGTTGAGTACGTCGGTGAAGTCTTCGTCACTCATGCGCATCAACAGCATGTCGCGGGTGATGCCGGCATTGGCGACAACGACTTCAACCGGGCCTAGCTTGGCTTCAACCTCGGTGAAAGCGGCATCAATGCTTGTAGCGTCGGTGACATCTGCGGTGACCGTGAGGGTTCCTTCGGGGCCGGTGCCCGAGCGCGCAGTCACGGCTACGCGGTAGCCCTGAGCCACAAACTCTTCGGCGATGGCCCGGCCGATGCCGCGATTGCCGCCGGTGACGAGAACGATTCGTGATTCAGTTGCAGTGGTGCTCATGGTTCCCAGCATATAGTCGCCGAGGGCGGCGTAGGCTTAGGGGTACAACCTCGGCAACCGAAGAAAGCCAATGAACACTCCAGAGTCGATCACGTCGCTCCCTGAGCGGCCGGATGATGAGCGTCGTCGCCGCGTCATCAACTACTCCATAGCTATGGCGATTCGCGTTGTCTGCGTGTTGCTGTGTGTGTTCGTGCGCGGCTGGTGGCTCGTGCTGCCGATTCTTGGCGCAGTGGTCTTGCCTTATATCGCGGTCGTCCTCGCTAACGTCGAGACGCGCCGTTCGGGCGCCGTGAGCGCGCCAGGCCAGTTTGCTCTCGAGTCGCGTGATTCTTTTCTCGCTCATGGATCGGATGAGGCTGCTCGGTGATCGGAGAGAGTGGCCCGAGCACGCAACAGTGCTCGCGCGCTGGCTGCACTGCGCCAGCGCAGGTCAACGTCAACTGGCGTAACCCTCGTATTCACGGCCCCGAGCGTGTGAAGGTGTGGCTCGCCTGTGCCGAGCACGAAGAGTTTCTTCGTGACTATCTCGCAAGCCGGGGATTCCCCGTTCTGGTGAGCGATCTCGACTCCCCTGTCAGCATGGTTCCGGATGGCGGTGCTGCGTGAGTAAGTGGCGTTTCGTGCTTTCAAGTCGTTGGTTCGGCTACCTCACGCTCGTGATCGTGTTTGCAATTGGTTGCGTCTTTCTCTCACATTGGCAGTTTGATCGCCGCGAAGAGGCCGCTACTGAAGTAGCTCGTGTCAGCGAAAACTGGGAATCCGCTCCGCGGACCCTTGACTCTGTGATGCCTGAGCTCAACGAATTCAACGAAGACAATAAGTGGATGTCGGTCGCGGTGAGCGGCGAGTATCTCAACGACGAACAGCTCCTCGTTCGAGGCCGTCCGTACGGCGGACAGCCAGGATTCGAAGTATTGGTGCCGCTACAACTCGAGAGCGGCGAAATCATCGTCGTCGATCGCGGCTGGGTGCCCTCGGGTAATAGCCAAGACGCGCCGGATTCGGTACCCGAAGCTCCGACCGGCACCGTCGATGTAGTCATGAGGCTCAAGCCGAGTGAACCAACCGTATTCGGGCGTTCAGCTCCTGATGGCCAGATTGCAACCATTCACTTACCGGCGATCGCGGAGATCCTCGGCGACTCCACTTACACCGGCGCCTATGGGTTGCTCGCCACAGAGACCCCTGCCGTCGACGTACGACCACTCGCCTACCCCAAACCGCTCCTCGACGAAGGCGCGCACCTGTCCTACGCATTCCAGTGGGTAGCGTTCGGTGTACTCGCTTTTATCGGCCTGGGTTGGGCTGTGCGTCAGGAGTACCGCCTGATCAATGAAGACGACCCCGCCGAGCAGGAGCGCGCTAAGAAGCGTCGCCTCAAGTCAGAGAAGCGTGGCCCCACTGACGCGGAGATCGAAGACGCGTTGCTCGACTCTTAGGCCAGGCTGATGAGGTCTGCGTAGTCCTTGTTCCAGTGGTCTTCGATACCGTCGGGCAGGATCAAGACCCGCTCGGGGTTGAGGGCTTCGACAGCGCCCTCATCGTGGCTGACCAAAACGACGGCACCGGTGTAGTTCGCGAGGGCGCCGAGAATTTCTTCGCGGCTCGCAGGGTCGAGGTTGTTAGTCGGCTCATCGAGCAGCAACACGTTTGCGCCGCTCACGACGATCATCGCGAGAGCAAGACGGGTCTTTTCTCCACCGGAAAGAACTCCAGCAGGCTTAGTCGCGTCATCCCCGGTGAACAGGAATGACCCAAGGACACGACGCGCTTCCATCTCGGTGATGTTGGGCGACGACGAAACCATGTTCTCAAGCACGGAGCGCTTGACGTCAATCGTTTCGTGCTCCTGAGCGTAGTAACCAATTCGAAGGCCGTGACCGGGCTCGATGTGGCCAGTGTCTGGCAAATCCACCCCGGCGAGCATGCGAAGCAGCGTCGTCTTTCCAGCACCGTTGAATCCCAAGATGACTACTTTGGAACCGCGGTCGATCGCGAGATCGACGGAGGCGAAGATTTCGAGTGAGCCATAGCTCTTGCTGAGGTTGTAACCCATGAGCGGCGTACGACCACACGGTGCTGGATCCGGGAAACGCAGAGCGGCGACCCGGTCAGAGGCGCGAACATCCTCAAGCCCGGCAAGCAGTTTCTCGGCGCGAGCCACCATCTGGTGAGCTGAGGCAGCTTTGGATGCTTTCGCGCCGAAACGTGCGGCCTGTGCCTGCAGCGTTGACGCCTTCTTCTCGGCGTTGGCGCGTTCCTTCTTGCGACGCTCTTCGTCGGACTGGCGCTGGCGCAGGTAGTGCTTCCAGCCCATGTTGTACTGGTCGATCAATTGGCGGTTGGCATCGAGATAGAACACCTTGTTGACGGTGTCTTCCACCAGTTCAACATCGTGGCTAATCACGATCAGGCCGCCGCTAAAGTTTTTGAGGAACTCGCGGAGCCACACCACCGAATCGGCGTCGAGGTGGTTTGTCGGCTCGTCGAGCAGCATCGTGTCAGCGCCCGAGAACAGAATGCGCGCGAGTTCGATGCGGCGACGCTGTCCGCCCGAAAGCGTGGAAAGTGGCTGATCGAGGATGCGGTCGGGAAGGCTGAGGTTGCTGGCGATCGACGCGGCTTCGGCCTCGGCCGCGTAACCACCCAGCGCTAAGAAGCGGTCATCGAGCTTGCTGTACCGGTCCATCGCCGCGGCGCTGATAGCGGGATCGCTACTGCCCATTTCGTCTTGAGCCTGACGCATCTTGAGAACGATGCTTCCCAGCCCACGCGCATCGAGAATACGGGTGCGGGCGAGATCTTCAGGGTTTCCCGAGCGTGGGTCCTGCGGCAAGTAACCGATTTCACCGGTGCGTTCGATCTTCCCGTCTGTGGCTTCCAACTCCCCCGCGAGGGTTTTGGTCAGCGTGGTTTTGCCAGCACCGTTGCGCCCAACAAGCCCGATTTTGTCTCCGCGGTCTACGCGAAAGTTGACGCCTTGCATCAGCATGCGTGCGCCTACGCGCAACTCGAGGTCATGCACAGCAAGCACGGCAAAACATCCAAATCTTGGGGGTTGGGGAAAGTGGGCGACAGCACCAACCAACTAGTCTACTTCCTAGCGCTGGTCGATCAGTGCACGAACGACGATTCAAAGGGAATGCCATGGCTAAGAGCGTGAGCGAGCGATTCTTCAAGCCGACGATGATCGACCTCGTCTTCGGCCCGAGTCCCGCTTCCAGCGTCGTCTTTATCGCGGCTGCGGCCGGATTCACGGCGATTGCTGCCCAACTCGTTGTTCCCCTGAATCCCGTTCCGATTACGGCGCAAACGCTCGCTGTAATGATCGTAGGACTCAGCCTCGGAGCCACGCGGGCGGCCCTCGCTATGCTGCTCTATGCAGCGCTCGGGCTTAGTGGCCTCCCGGTATTCAGTAACGCTCAAGGCGGTGCCGATGTCGTTGCCGGTACCAGCGGCGGTTACATCATTGGTTACATCGCTGCGGCCTGGTTGATCGGCGCCCTTGCCGAACAGGGCTGGAACAAGACCTTCTGGCGAGCCGCTCTCGCCAGCATCATCGGCAGTGTTGTCATCTACGCATTCGGAATGATGGGCATCGCGAGAGTGCTGTCAGAAGCCGGTGAAGACTTTAGCCTCGCCTATCTGTTTACTATTGGCGTCGCACCGTTCATCGTTGGCGCGCTCATTAAAGTGACAATCGCCGCAGCGCTACTTTCGTTTACCTGGAAAGCAGTGCTGCAGCGACGACCACGAGCTGCGGAGTTTGTTTAGATCGAGAAGCCGAGAGCGCGCATCATGTCGCGGCCGTCGTCAGTGATCTTTTCGGGGCCCCACGGCGGCATCCACACCCAGTTGATGCGGAAGGCCTCTACGACGTTATCGAGCGATTGAGCGATTTGCTCCTCGATGACGTCCGTAAGTGGACAGCCGGCTGAGGTCAGCGTCATGCTGATGATCAGGGCATTGTTTTCGGGATCCCAGCTGAGATCGTAGATGAGACCCAAGTCGACGATGTTGACACCGAGCTCGGGGTCAACAACGTCCTTGAGGGCTTCTTCGACTTCGTCGAAGAGAGCGGGCGCCAGAACGGTAGACATACGCTTAGGCTACGCTCGTGTCGGTCAAAAATCGATCGTAGCCTTCGTTCTCGAGGCGATCTGCAAGTTCCGGACCGCCTTCTTCGGCGACGCGACCGTCGACGAACACGTGCACGAAGTCGGGCTTGATGTAGCGCAAAATGCGCGTGTAGTGCGTGATCAGCAGCAGGCCGAGTCCAGTCGCCTCTTGTGCACGATTGACGCCCTCAGAGACGATCTTCAACGCGTCGACATCGAGGCCGGAGTCGGTCTCGTCGAGAATCGCGAACCGCGGCTTGAGCAACTCAAGCTGAAGAATCTCGTGGCGCTTCTTCTCGCCACCAGAGAAACCTTCGTTTACGTTGCGGTCGGAGAAGGTCTTGTCCATACGGAGAGCCTTCATGGACTCGTTGACCTCTTTGATCCACGGACGAAGAGCCGGGGCTTCACCGGCGAGAGCGGTTTTAGCGGTGCGCAAGAAATCCGCGACCTTGACGCCAGGAATCTCTACCGGGTACTGCATGGCCAGGAAGAGGCCAGCGCGGGCACGCTCGTCGATGCTCATGTCGAGAACCTCAGCACCATCGAGAGTGATTGAGCCTCCCTCGACGTGGTACTTGGGGTGACCAGCGATTGTGTAAGCGAGAGTCGACTTACCTGAGCCGTTGGGACCCATGATGGCGTGGATTTCGCCCTGCTTGATCTCAAGGTCGACGCCGTTGAGGATCTGCTTTGTACCCTGCTCGGTTTCGACACTCACGTGCAGGTCTTTGACTGACAGTACTGACATTCGTTTTCTTTCCTTAATGGTCTCGTGTGGAGAGCTGTTAGCTCTCGATGGCGACGGTGTCTTCGGGATCGATGTGAACCCCTCCGTCGTCGTCGATCTTCACTACAAAGACCGGTACAGGTTCATAGGCGGGCAAACTCAGTGGTTTTCCCGTGTCAAGCGAGAAAAGCGAGCCATGAGCCCAGCATTCAATCGCACCGTCTTCAACGAAGCCTTCAGCAAGGGAGATGTCCCCGTGGGTGCAGGTATCGCCAATGGCGTGTACCTCACCGGCGGAGTCCTTGACGATGCAAATTGCGGTGCCGTCGAGTTCAACGCGGTAGGCCTTGTTGAGTTCGAGTTCATCGACGCCACAGACGCGCTGGGCGGTCACGAGTGCGTTCCTTCCAACTCAGACTCGATCGCAACAGTAAGTCGCGCTTCGAGTTCTTCGTCGCCCACCTTCTGAACGATCTCCGCTAGGAAGCCGATGACCACGAGGCGGCGTGCCTCTGCTTCGGAGATTCCACGAGCCTGCAGATAGAAGAGCTGTTCGTCGTCGAAGCGTCCGGTGGCGCTAGCGTGGCCAGCTCCCTGGATGTCTCCGGTTTCGATTTCAAGGTTCGGGATCGAGTCCGCGCGCGTGCCTTCGGTAAGAACCAGGTTTCGGTTCTGCTCGTAGCTGTCTGTGCCAGCACCGTCGCGACCGATCAAGACATCACCGACCCACACCGTGCGTGCGCCGTCGCCCTGAAGCGCGCCCTTGTAGTTGACGCGACCGCGAGTCTGGGCAGCCTGGTGGTGCAGATACACGCGCTGCTCGAGGTGCTGTCCCGCGTCAGCGAAGTACAGACCGTAGAGTTCGCCGTCGGCGCCCTCTCCCGACAGGTGAACGGACGGGTTCACGCGAACGACTTTGCCGCCGAGCGACACGATCGTGTGCTTCAACGTAGCCGAGCGCCCTACCTGAACAAAGTGGCTCGAGAGGTGGATGGCGTCAGCCGCCCAATCCTGCACGCTCACGAAGTTCAAGGTTGCGCCCTCTTCAACTACGACTTCAACGTTCTCGCTCAGCAAGGCTTCACCGGCAGATTCGATGATCACCGTGGTGTTGCTGTGAGGACGAGCCGTAATTACCGTGTGCGCGCCGCGTGCAGCGGTGCCGAGAGTCGAGCGCGAGATTCGCACTGTGCTGTGCTCTTCGCCCGTCAACGTGATCGCCAAAGCCTGTTCAAAGCTGCTCCACGCGTTAGCGGAAGCACGCTCTTCGGGCGCGCCAGCGGAAGCAACGCGAGAATCATCGCGTGAAACCCACTCGACGGTGGCGCCGTCGACCGCGTCAGTAGCAATGTCGTACGGCGAGCCGTCGAGGGCGTCGTCGATGAGCGGCTTGACAAGCTTGACGGGAGTGAGCTTCCACTCTGCTTCAAGTCCATTGACCGCAGCGAAATCATCGTGAGCGAATGACTTGGGGCGCTCCGAACGAGTCTGAACGGGAACGAAGCCTTTTTCGCTTGCGTCCCATCCGCCGTCGCTGTGAGCCTTAAATCCGTGTTGTTCTGGTGTAACGACGGTCATTTAGCCGACGGATCCTTCCATGCTCAGTTCAATGAGCTTATTGAGTTCGAAGGCGTACTCCATGGGCAGTTCGCGCGCGATGGGTTCGATGAAGCCGCGGACGATCATCGCCATAGCTTCGTCTTCTTCCATACCGCGGGACTGCAGGTAGAAGAGTTGCTCAGCGCTGACCTTCGAAACCGTAGCTTCGTGACCGAGCTGTACGTCATCCACGCGGATGTCGATTGCCGGATACGTATCCGAGCGAGAGATGGTGTCGACCAGCAGCGCGTCGCAGCGAACGGTATTGGCCGAGTGGTGGGCTTTCTCGTCAACGCGGACTTCTCCGCGGTAACCAGCGCGGCCGCCACCCCGAGCGACAGACTTCGAGACGATCGATGACGTCGTGTAGGGGGCCATGTGGATCATCTTCGCGCCGGCATCTTGGTGCTGACCGGGACCAGCGAATGCGACGGAAAGCGTTTCGCCCTTGGCGTGCTCCCCCACCAGGTAGATCGATGGGTATTTCATCGTGACCTTGGACCCGATGTTGCCATCAATCCATTCCATGGTGGCGCCCTCGTGCGCGATTGCTCGCTTAGTCACGAGGTTGTAGACGTTGTTCGACCAGTTTTGGATTGTCGTGTAGCGAACGCGGGCGTTCTTCTTGACGATGATCTCTACAACTGCGGAGTGCAGTGAGTCCGACTTGTAGATCGGCGCGGTGCAACCCTCGATGTAGTGAACGTAGGAACCCTCGTCAGCGATGATCAGGGTGCGCTCGAACTGGCCCATGTTTTCCGTGTTGATGCGGAAGTAAGCCTGCAGCGGGATCTCTACATGAACGCCCTTAGGGACGTAGACGAACGAGCCGCCCGACCAGACGGCCGTGTTGAGAGCCGCGAACTTGTTATCGCCGGCCGGAATTACGGTTCCGAAGTACTCTTCGAAGAACTCGGGGTGCTCGCGCAGTGCCGTATCGGTGTCCATGAAGATAACGCCCTTGGCTTCAAGCTCGGCGTTGATCGAGTGGAATACGACCTCAGACTCGTACTGCGCAGCAACACCGGAGACGAGGCGGTTGCGCTCGGCTTCCGGGATTCCCAGCTTCTCGTAGGTGTCGCGAATGTCTGCCGGAAGGTCTTCCCACGTCTGGGCTTGCTTCTCGGTAGAGCGCACGAAGTATTTGATGTTGTCGAAGTCGATGCCCGATAGGTCGGCGCCCCACTTCGGCATGGGTTTGCGACCGAACAGCTCGAGGCCCTTAAGGCGCATCTTGAGCATAGATTCGGGTTCGTTTTTAAGCGTAGAGATGTCGCGAACGACCTCTTCGTTGATGCCCCGTCGCGCAGAGGCTCCCGCAACGTCGGAGTCAGCCCAGCCAAACTCATACTGGCCCAAGCCATTGAGTTCCGGACGATCAATCAGCACGTCGGACATTGGTACCTCTTTTCCTGCCCCTATCAACCAAGGTGGCTGCGTTGGCATTCCTTCGCACAGCACTTTGCCGGGAATATTTCGTGAGGTGCGCGTGCGCTGTGTCACAACACTGCGCGGGCGAACTTAGACTGAAACAGGACAAGCGAGAGACTATCCCGCTGTCAACATTGACTTCCCGGCGTGGGCTGTGTTCCTGAACGCAATCCATTCTACAGGCAGAAGCCCGAAATAACAGGAGGTACGGCCGTGAACGCCGTCATCGCACGATTGCCCCATTCTGTCGACGCTCGAGTGAGATTTTTTGCAGTCACTTCGCTGGTCATCCAAATCCTCATTGTTGCCACAGGCGGGGCCGTTCGCTTGACCGGATCGGGACTCGGATGCCCGACCTGGCCGCTCTGCACAGACGCGTCATTGATCGCGACTCCTGAGATGGGAGTTCACGGTGTAATCGAGTTTGGCAATCGCTTGCTCTCAATCATCGTCGGCTTCGTAGCGATTCTCATGGTGCTGATGGTGCTGCGCATCCGTCGCGAACGCCGCGACCTCATGTCGCTGTCCCTCATGATTTTGGGCGGCACCGTCCTTCAGGGCCTCATCGGAGGTCTTTCGGTGCGCGTTCAGCTCGACCCCAGCATCGTGGGCGTTCACTACGCCATCTCGGCGATTTTGGTGGCTATTAGCGCGGCCCTCGTTTATCGGGTCTGGACTGGCCTTCGTGGACCGGCTCTCTCGGTGCCCAAGCCCGTGGCGATTCTCACGCATGTGACGAGCCTCTTTGTAGCATTGACGATCATCGCGGGAATCTTGACTACCGGAGCGGGCCCTCACGCCGGCGACGACGGAACCGCCCGCAATGGCCTTGACGCCGGCATCCTGCAGCACGTGCACAGCTGGCCGGGTTACGCGTTGATCGCAGCGACCCTCGCGCTCGTCATCGTGTTGGCACGTGGCGGCCACCGCCGCATCATGGACTTCGCCATCATCCTGCTCGTGCTTGAGGTCGTTCAGGCATTGATCGGAATCATCCAGTCGCGCAGCGGACTACCTATTCTCCTTGTAGGCAGCCACATGGTGATCGCCTGCACGATTGCCGCGGCCATGACCGCGGTCGTGCTCTCGCTGCGACCCAGCGTCAACCAAGTCGAGCGCACTAGCGCAGAAAAGGCTGCTCTCTAGAGCAAACGGCGGGCCCGTTGTTCTCGCGCTAGAACGGGAGCAGCGGGTCGATGCCCACAGCCAAGAAGACCAGCGTCAAGTAGCTGATCGAGCTGTGGAACACGCGCATGGCCTTGACTTCGCCGTGACGAATCGCGGTGTTGTAGAGACGGTGCGATTCGATGATGAACCATGCACCGCTGAGGGCTGCGACGAGCGTGTACAGCACGCCCATCCCTGCAACCGGTACGAGTAGCAACGAGCACACGACGGTAGCCCACGCGTAAAGAATGACCTGCAGGCCCACTGCCGCACGGCCGCGGACGACTGCGAGCATAGGAACGCCGACCGACTGGTAGTCAGCGCGATACTTCATCGACAGGGGCCAGTAATGCGGCGGCGTCCACAGGAATACCACCGCGAAGAGAATGAAGGCAGCCCATGAGAGGTCGCCGGTCACAGCAGCCCAGCCGATGAGTACGGGCATGCACCCAGCAATGCCACCCCAGATGATGTTCTGAGGGGTGCGCCGCTTGAGCAACAGTGTGTAAACGAAGACATAGAAGAGGATGGCGAAGAGCGAGAGTGCCGCAGCGAGCCAGTTCGTCAGAACGCCGAGCCAGACGACGGAGCCGACTCCACTGATCCAGGCGAACATCAACGCCTCGCGGTCGCTCAGCTCGCCGGTCACCAAGGGGCGGCCCTTGGTGCGGGCCATCACACGGTCGATATCGCGGTCGATGTAGCAGTTGAACGCATTCGCGGAGGAGGCACTGAGAATGCCGCCGACGAGAGTCGCGAGGACCAGCCAGAGATTCGGGATGCCATTTGCAGCGAGCACCATAACGGGCACGGTGGTGACGAGAAGCAGCTCGATAACACGCGGCTTTGTCAGCGCAATGTAAGCGCGAATCTTACGAAGGATGCCAATGCGTTCCTGCTGCGTGGGGGCTTCTAACGTGACATCCATACCAACGATTGTAATCCGCATAAAGAATTGCGCTGACCGCGCCCGTAACTGGGCAGCGAGCACTTGCTCGGTTCCCTATACTTGGGGTGCCCGCCTGTCGGTGGACTGCTTGCACACAGTGTGGTGCAGCGAGACACTTCCGACTGAGGCAATGATGTCGCGTGGCGGGTCGTTCATGTGCCCTGATCGTTTTCGGTCGGGCACTTCGCTTGCAGAAGGGTCATTAATCTCATGGCAGCTTTTCAATGGGATCACATCGACAATAAAGCGGTAGACACCGCTCGAATTCTGGCGGCTGATGCTGTTGAGAAGGTAGGTAACGGGCATCCCGGTACCGCGATGAGCCTGGCGCCTGCAGCGTACTTGCTCTTTCAGAAGGTGATGCGTCGTGATCCAAGCGATGATCAGTGGATCGGCCGCGACCGCTTCATCCTTTCCGTGGGCCACAGCTCGCTCACTCAGTATGTTCAGTTGTACCTTGGTGGCTATGGCCTCGAGCTCGATGACCTCAAGGCACTTCGTACCTGGGGTTCGCTGACTCCCGGACACCCCGAATTCGGCCACACTAAGGGCGTAGAGATCACCACTGGCCCTCTTGGCCAGGGCATTGCATCGTCAGTCGGCTTCGCTTACGCAGCCCGCTACGAGCGTGGACTATTTGACCCCGAGGCAGCTGCGGGCACGAGCCCGTTCGACCACTTCGTTTATGTCATCGCAGGTGATGGCGACCTTCAAGAAGGCGTTTCCGCCGAAGCATCATCACTCGCGGGTCACCAGCAACTCGGAAACCTCATTGCGATCTACGACAGCAACCAGATCTCGATCGAAGACGACACCAACATCGCCTTCACCGAAGATGTGCAGATGCGCTACGAGGCTTACAACTGGCACGTCCAGGTAGTTGACTGGAAGAAGACCGGCGAGTACGTCGAAGACGTCGAAGCTCTCAACGCTGCAATCGAAGATGCCAAAGCAGTTACCGACCAGCCCTCGCTCATCATCTTGCGCACCATTATTGGTTGGCCGGCACCCAACAAGCAGAACACCGGAAAGATCCACGGATCTGCTTTGGGAGCTGACGAGCTCGCTGCGACGAAGGTCGCGATGGGTCTCGATCCCGAGAAGAGCTTCGTAGTCGACGACGACGTAATTGCTCACACTCGCTTGGCTGTAGAACGTGGCAAGCAGGAACGCGCTGAGTGGACTGAGAAGTTCGACGAGTGGGCTGCTGCGAACCCTGAGCGCAAGCAACTTCTCGACCGCGTGCTCTCGGGCGCGTTGCCTGAAGGCATCGACGAGGCACTCCCCCAGTTCGAAGCGGGCAAGGATGTTTCGACGCGCGCGGCGAGCGGCAAGGTTCTTGGCGCTATCGGTGCCGTCATGCCCGAACTCTGGGGCGGTTCGTCTGACCTCGCCGAGTCGAACCTCACTACGATCGCTGGCGGAAAGTCCTTCATTCCTGCCGAGCACTCGACCGACGAGTGGAGCGGCAACGAATACGGCCGTGTTCTTCACTTCGGTATCCGCGAGCACGCTATGGGCGCGATCATCAACGGCATCGTTCTGCACGGAAACACCCGCGCATTTGGTGGCACGTTCTTGATCTTCAGCGACTACATGCGTCCCGCGGTTCGTCTTGCTGCTTTGATGGCAGTTCCGTCGATCTTCGTCTGGACCCACGACTCGATCGCTCTCGGTGAAGACGGACCGACTCACCAGCCCATCGAACAGCTCGCAAGCCTCCGCATGATCCCGGGCATGGATGTCGTTCGTCCCGCCGACGCCAACGAAACGGCATGGGCGTGGAAGACCATCCTCGAGCGCCGCAACGGACCCGCTGGTATCGCTCTTACCCGTCAGAACATCCCCGTCTTCGAGCGTGGCGAAGCAGAGGCAAGCGGAGAGACCTTCGCTGCGGCATCCAACGTCGCTCGTGGCGCCTACGTACTGGCAGAAGCTCCGAACGGAACGCCCGATGTGATTCTGATCGCAACCGGCTCAGAAGTTCAGCTCGCTGTAGAGGCACGCGAGACGCTCAAGGCAGACGGAATCAACGCTCGCGTTGTTTCGGCACCGAGCCTCGAGTGGTTCGCTGAGCAGTCCGCGGAATACCGTGAGTCTGTTTTGCCTTCTACTGTGCGTGCACGCGTGTCAGTTGAAGCGGGCGTGTCCACCGGATGGCGCGAGTATGTCGGCGACGCTGGTCGCAGCATCTCGATCGACCACTTCGGCGCATCCGCAGATTACAAGACACTCTTCCGTGAGTTTGGTATCACCACCGAGGCCGTTGTGGCCGCCGCACGCGATTCGCTGGATGCCGTTTAGGCACCCCCAGTCAAGGAGATAAGAATGACCAACGAAACCCCCACCGCAGCCCTCTCCGACCTCGGAGTGAGCATTTGGCTCGACGACCTTTCTCGCGAACGCATCAACTCAGGCGGACTGCAGGAACTGATGGCGTCACGCAACGTCGTCGGCGTCACCACAAACCCTACGATCTTCGCTACGGCGCTGGCCAAGGGTGAGGCATACGACGAGCAGGTTGCTGCTCTCGCCGCCAAGGGTACGAGCGTGACGGATGCTGTCTTCGAGATCACGACGGACGATGTCGCTGCTGCCAGCGACATTTTCCGTCCCGTTTACGATGCAACCGCTGGTCGCGACGGCCGCGTGTCGATCGAGGTTGAGCCCGGACTGGCTCACGACGCCGCCGGCACGATCGCTCAGGCACAGCAGCTGTGGGCCAAGGTTGCTCGCGAGAACGCCATGATCAAGATTCCGGCAACGGTAGAGGGTCTCGAAGCAATCACCGAGACCATTGCCGCTGGTATCAGCGTCAACGTCACCTTGATCTTCAGCTTGGCGCGCCATCGCGATGTCATTGAGGCGTACCTGACGGGTCTTGAGAAGGCTCAGGCCGCAGGCCACGACCTTTCGAAGATCCACTCGGTCGCCTCGTTCTTCGTGTCGCGTGTCGACACCGAGATCGACAAGCGTCTCGACGCGCTCGGCACCGACGAGGCCAAGGCCCTGAAGAGCAAGGCGGGCGTCGCTAACGCACGCTTGGCGTACGAGGTCTTCGAGAACGCATTCGCGACCGACCGCGCTCAGGCCCTCATTGCCGCTGGCGCCAACAAGCAGCGTCCGCTGTGGGCATCCACCGGTGTCAAGGATCCAAGCCTGCCCGATACGCTCTACGTGACCGAGCTCGCCGTCGGCGAGACGGTGAACACGATGCCCGAGAAGACTCTGGAAGCAACCTTCGACCACGGAGTCATCGAGGGCGAGCAAGTGACGGCCAGCTACGACGCCGCGAACATCACCTTGGACGCTTTGTCAACGCTCGGAATTTCCTACGACGAGGTAACTGCGCTTCTCGAGAAGGAAGGCGTCGAGAAGTTCATCGTTTCCTGGAACGAGCTTCTCGACACAGTTTCCGCCGCACTAGAGGCTGCAAAATGAGTGTGAAGATCGCAGTATCGGGCGCGGCTGCCGAAGCCGTCAACCGTATTGTTCCGCAGCTAGTCAACGATCTGGTTGCGAGCCGAATCACCGGAGGCGACGCGACCCTGTGGGGCCCCGACGCTGAAGAGGAGTCGGCTAAGCGTCTCGGTTGGGTCGAAGCCGTTTCCGTCGGACGCCCAATGATCGATGACATCTACGCGTTGCGCGATAAATTGCGTGCCGCTGGCGTGGATCACTTCGTGCTGGGCGGAATGGGCGGCTCGTCGCTCGCGCCCGAGGTCATTACTCGCACCTACGGCGTGGAGCTCACGGTTCTTGATTCGACCGACCCCGCTCAGGTGCAGGCTGCGTTGGCTGACCGCCTGCAGTCGACTGCAGTAGTCATTTCTTCGAAGTCGGGCTCGACGTTGGAGACCGACTCGCAGAAACGAATCTACGAGAAGTTCTTCACTGATGCCGGGATCGACCCCCGCGAACGCATCATCATCGTGACCGATCCCGGTTCGCCCTTGGATGGTGCGGCTCGTGCCGCCGGATACCGTGTCTTTAACGCCGACCCGAACGTTGGCGGGCGCTACTCGGCACTCACCGCGTTCGGCCTCGTTCCATCAGGACTCGCTGGCGTTGACCTGTCGGAGCTTCTTGACGAAGCCGAAGCAGTGATGGTGGAACTCGCGGTAGACAACGAGAGCAATCCGGGCCTCGTGCTCGGCGCTGCGATCGCTGGCACGGATCCGCGCAAAGACAAGATTGGCATCGTTGCTGACGGTACCCACATCCTCGGCTTCGGAGATTGGGCTGAACAGCTCATTGCTGAGTCAACGGGAAAACTGGGCACGGGTATCCTGCCCGTTGTTCTGCAGCCTGACTCCCCCGAAATTGCTGAAGGTCTCGATGACCTGCAGGTGGTTCGACTCGTTGGCGACTGGGATGACACCAAAGAGGTCGTCGAAGGCGAGATAGAAATTGCCGGTTCGCTCGGCGGGCAGCTGCTTCTGTGGGAGTACGCGACCGTTGTTGCCGGACGTCTTCTCGGCATTAACCCCTTCGACCAGCCGGATGTCGAAGCTGCGAAGAACGCAGCGCGCGAGCTGATCGATAACCCCACACCGCCGCAGGCTCCCGCCTTCGTCGCCGGGGATATTGAGGTTCGCGGTACCGCTGGAGTCGTGGCAGAGAGCACCGATCTCGCGGGCGTCGTCTCGTCGTTGCTGTCCTACTTGGATGACGATGGCTACGTTGCGATCCAGGCTTACGCCGATCGCACCGCCTACCCCGAGCTCGCGGAGATCCGTGAGCGTGCTGCAGCGCGCGCTAAGCGCCCTGTGACGTTCGGCTGGGGACCTCGCTTCCTGCATTCGACCGGCCAGTTCCATAAGGGCGGCCCCGCGGTAGGCGTGTTCTTGCAGATCATCGTGGTTGAAGAGTCTGATCTGCAGATTCCTGACCGTCCGTTTACGTTCGGCGAACTTATCCGTGCGCAGGCTGCTGGTGACGCCAGTGTTCTGGCAGGGCATGGCCGTCCGGTGTTGAGCCTCACGGTCTCGAACCCGAAGGTTTCGTTGCCGCTCGTTCTCGACGCCATCGGATAGCTGCCGCTCGTTAGCGCAGCGTACAGAGGAGAAGTATGTCCCCCGTTGACATCAGTGCCGAATTCAACCCGTTGAGGTTGACCTCGGACCGCAGACTTAATCGCATTGCGGGCCCGAGCGCTCTGGTCATTTTTGGCGTAACCGGCGACTTGTCGCGCAAGAAGCTCATGCCGGCTGTGTACGACCTCGCCAACCGGGGGCTACTTCCTCCTGGCTTTGCCCTCGTGGGCTTTGCCCGCCGCGACTGGGAAGACCAAGACTTCGAGAAGGTCGTCCATGATGCCGTAAAGCAGTATGCGCGCACGCCCTTTGACGAGGACGTCTGGAAGCAGCTCGCTCAGGGCATCCGCTTCGTCCAAGGCGAGTTCGACGATGCCGCGGCATTTGAACGACTCAAGGACACCTTGGCCGACTTGGATCGCGAACGAGGAACCATGGGTAACCACGCGTTCTATCTTTCGATTCCGCCCAAGTCGTTCCCGCAGGTGACCGAGCAGCTTCGTAACTCTGGCCTCGCAGAACAGCGCGAAGGTCGCTGGAGCCGTGTTGTTATCGAAAAGCCTTTCGGTAGTGACCTTCATACGGCTCGTGAGCTCAATGATGTTGTGGAGTCGGTCTTCCCGCCCGACAGCGTCTTCCGCATCGACCATTACCTCGGTAAAGAGACCGTGCAGAACATTTTGGCGCTGCGGTTTGCGAACCAGTTGTACGAACCCCTCTGGAACTCCAACCACGTCGATCACGTTCAGATCACCATGGCTGAAGACATCGGAGTGGGCGGCCGGGCTGGCTACTACGACGGCATTGGCGCCGCACGCGACGTCATCCAGAACCACCTTTTGCAGCTTCTCGCCCTCACCGCAATGGAAGAGCCCGTGTCGTTTGATGCCGCCGACCTGCGCGCTGAAAAAGAAAAAGTGCTCTCAGCCGTGCGCCTTCCAGAAAACCTCGGGGAGCACACTGCGCGCGGACAATATGCAGGTGGTTGGCAGGGCGGCGAGAAGGTCAGCGGCTTCCTCGACGAAGACGGAATGAATCCTGAGTCGACCACGGAGACGTATGCTGCCATCCGTCTTGATATTGGAACTCGGCGATGGTCAGGCGTGCCCTTCTACCTTCGCGCCGGCAAGCGCCTTGGACGTCGGGTTACCGAAATCGCCGTCGTATTCAAGCGGGCACCGCAATACCTCTTCGAGGAAAGCCGAACTTCTGCACTCGGGCAAAACGCGCTCGTGATTCGCGTGCAGCCCGATGAAGGTGTCACGATTCGTTTCGGTTCCAAAGTCCCCGGTGCAGAAATGCACGTTCGCGATGTCACGATGGACTTTGGTTACGGTCATGCCTTCACCGAAGCAAGCCCCGAAGCCTACGAGCGCTTGATTCTCGACGTACTTCTCGGCGATCCCCCGTTGTTCCCACGCCACGAAGAGGTCGAGCTCAGCTGGAAAATTCTCGACCCGATTGAAGAGTTCTGGGCAACGCAGGGCGCCCCAGAGCAATACCGTCCCGGAACCTGGGGCCCGAAGTCTGCCGATGACCTCATGGAGCGCGACGGCCGAGTCTGGAGACGACCATGATCGTTGATTTGCCCAACACCACCACGGCCAAAATTTCGAAAGCGCTCGTGCGCATTCGTGAAGATGGCGGTGCCGTTGCTCTCGGACGCGTACTCACATTGATTATCGCGACCGAGTTCGGCAACGAAGAAGAAGCAATCGAGGCGGCCAACGACGCCTCGCGCGAGCACCCCATGCGGGTTCTCGTGGTGTCGACTAGTCCCACCGCTTCGTCGTCGGATGAGGAAGCACGCGTTGACGCCCAGATTCGCGTCGGCGGGGATGCCGGAGCGAGCGAAGTTATCGTCGTGACCGCCCACGGCGATGCCGCACTCGATCAGGAGAGCCTTGTCACGGGGCTCTTGCTGCCCGATGCGCCGGTAGTCGCATGGTGGCCGGGCGAAGGCCCGGAGAGCGCATCCGAGTCGCCACTGGGACGCATTGCCCAGCGCCGCATCACCGACGCGGCGGCAAGTGCGTCGCCGCTCGATGCGATGCACCGCATGTGCAAAACCTACGTTCCCGGCGACACTGACTTCGCTTGGACTCGCCTTACGCTATGGCGAGCCCAGCTGGCCGCTGTGCTCGACCAGCCGCCGTACGAGCCGATCACCGCGGTTACCGTGAGCGGTTCCGCCGATTCTGCTTCGACGATGCTTCTGGCAGCGTGGTTGCAAATGCAACTCAAGGTAACTGTGACTCTTGACGTCGCGGATGGATCGCCAGTCCCCACCGGAATTCACGCCGTGATCTTAGAACGCGCATCTGGCACGATTACGCTCGAGCGCAACGTGGCGTCGATCGCTACTTTGACGCAGCCCGATCAACCGGTGCACGACATCTCACTCCCCCGTCGAAACCTTCGCGATTGCCTCTCGGAGGAATTGCGCAGACTTGACCCCGACAAGCTCTTCGGAAACGTCGTCCGCTACGGCGTGAGCGACATCACCGGTGTCGAGATCGAAAAATACGTGAAGGCAAAGATCTGATGAGCAACGAACGTCGCGCAATAGTCCACCCCAACAAGGTTGATCTCGCCCAAGCGGTAGCGGCTCACTTTCTCTCCAAGGTGCCCCAAATCATCGCGGAGTTCGATGAAGCCACAGTCGTACTGACCGGTGGAAGTATGGGGCAGGCTGTTCTGGCTGCCATCAACGAATCTCCGCAGCGTGACGCCGTTGATTGGTCTCGCGTCAACTTCTGGTGGGGCGACGAACGTTGGCTGCCCGCCGGAGATCCTGAGCGCAATGATGCACAGGCGCGCGCTGCGCTTCTCGACCACATCCCGGTTAATCCGGCTCGCGTTCACGCCGTAGCGGCCTCTGACGCAGGGCTGTCGCTGGATGACGCTGCTCAGGCTTACGCTAACGATCTGCGGGCGCACGCCGCACGCAATGGCAAGTACCCGAACTTCGACATCGTGTTTCTTGGTGTCGGCCCTGACGGACATATCGCATCGCTCTTCCCCGAGCGTGAGGGCATCCGTGAGACCGAGCGCACAGTGATTGCCGTTCGCAACTCGCCCAAACCACCCGACGAGCGCGTTAGCCTCACACTGCCGGTCATCAACTCATCGGTACGTATCTGGGCAGTAGTGGCCGGCGCTGACAAGGCATCTGCTCTTGGACTCACGCTCGCTGGTGCGAGCTACAACGAAGTACCGGCGGCCGGGCTCGAAGGACGCCGCAAGACTCTGTTCCTTGTCGACTCTGATGCAGCGGCGCAGGTTCCGGCGGCGCTGATCGACCCAGGCCAGTTTTGGACGAGCGCCGATTCGACAGACGAGCACTAAGTCCTTTCGCCAGCGCGCTCGCACACGCGGTAGCGCCAGGTGTCGAGACAATAGGAAAGCCCCAACCGAATCGGTTGGGGCTTTCCTATTGTTACAAGCTGCGAGCCCGCCGCGCGAACTCTCAGTTCGCTGGCCGAGTTGTATCTTCTAAGAAGTCACGGTGCCGCGGCGTGTGCGGAGCTGAACGAGTGCCTCGTCGAGAAGCTCTGCGGCTTCGTCGTCGCTACGACGTTCTTTTACGTAGGCCAAGTGTGTCTTGTACGGTTCGAGCTTTGAAACTGAGGGCGGGTTCTCTTTGTCCCGGCCCGCAGGAAGACCCGTGGATGGCGAATCGATCGTCTCCGGGATGTCTTCATCGGGCACATTGGCAGCGAACGATCGCACGGTTTCGTTGCCAGCAGCGTCCCAATACGAGATTTGGACACGCTCAGCTTGGAACCCACGATCTTGCTCGCCCATGGGGCCTGAGCCCACGCGCGAACCACGAATTGCACTTCCGCCTGATACCACTGTGTTCCTTCGTCTTGAGGCTAGAGGTTCTTAAGCGCCGTCAAACTTGGTGATGAGACCAAGAACCACGATGCAGCTGATCCAGACGATGCCGAGGATCACCGTAATACGGTTGAGGTTGCGTTCAGCAACACCCGACGCACCGAGGTTGGACGTGACTCCTCCTCCGAACATGTCGGAGAGACCTCCACCGCGACCGCGGTGGAGAAGGATAAGAAGTGTGAGCAGCAAGCTCGTGATACCGAGCAATACCTGCAGCACAACCTGGAGAATTTCCACAAAGAACCTTTCGAACAGGCCGTAGCGGCCTCGAACAGTATAGCGTTTAGGTGCCGACGTGCTTGGAGAAGCGCGAGATGCTGGCAAATTCGGCCACATCAAGGCTCGCTCCACCGACGAGAGCACCGTCGATGTTCGGCTCTCGCATGAGACTCGCGATGTTGCTCGACTTCACCGAACCGCCGTAGAGGATGCGGGTGGCTGCGGCGACATCGTCGCCAAGCACTTCAGCAAGTGTCTCGCGGAGACGGGCGGCTACCTGCTCGGCTTGTTCCGGAGTAGCGGCTTTGCCCGAGCCAATAGCCCATACGGGCTCGTAAGCTACGACGATCTCGGGCGAACCCGTGATGCCGGCGAGACCAGCTTTCAGCTGAGCAACAGGAACGGCGCTCGGACCGTGAGCTTCGAGGTCGTCGGCAGTTTCGCCAACGCACAAGACAGGCACGAGGCCGTGCTTGAGGGCAGCGGCAACCTTGCGAGCGAGTTGCTCATCGGTCTCACCGTGCATCGTGCGACGCTCCGAGTGCCCGACCAAAACGTAACGGCAGTCAAGGGCTGAGAGGAACGCTCCCGAGATCTCGCCAGTGTAGGCACCGGACTCGTGCTCGGAGACGTCCTGACCGCCGAAGCGGACGTCGAGTTTGTCGGCAGCGACGAGCGTCTGCACCGACCGCAGGTCAGTGAACGGAGGGAATACCGCTACCTCTGCGCCATCGACACCGAAATCGTGATTCGCGTCTTTTAGCGTCCATGCAAGCTTTTGCACGAAAGCGATCGACTGAAGATGGTCGAGATTCATCTTCCAGTTGCCCGCGATAAGCGGGACGCGCTTTACCTTTGCCATCCGAGTACCTCCAGTCCGGGGAGCTGCTTACCCTCAAGGAACTCGAGGCTTGCACCGCCACCCGTAGAAATGTGACCAAATTGGTCGTCGTCGAAACCTAATGCGCGTACGGCAGCGGCAGAGTCTCCGCCGCCAACCACGCCGAAACCTTCGGTATCGGTCAGAGCCTGAGCGATCGCCTTCGTGCCCGCCGCGAAAGCGGGGAACTCAAACACGCCCATGGGGCCGTTCCAGAAAACCGTCTTTGACTCTCGAATTACCTGAGCGAACCGCGCTGCAGTCTCGGGACCGATGTCGAGGCCGATGCCCGATGAGCCGAATTCAGTATCTTCGATCGCGTGCGCTGAGGTGACGGTGTGCGCAGCGTCGGGGCCGAATGATGCGGCTACAGAAATATCTGTGGGCAGCACGATCTCGACGCCAAGCTCATCTGCTTGAGTCAAGTAGCGCTTGACAGTCTCGAGCTGGTCTTCCTCGAGAAGACTCGCGCCGACTCTGTAGCCCTGTGCCGCAAGGAAAGTAAAGAGCATCCCGCCGCCGACAAGGAGTGAGTTGACGCGAGGGAGCAATGCTCCGATGACATCGAGCTTGTCGGAGACCTTGGAACCGCCCAAGACAACCGTGTAGGGACGCTCAGGAGTGACCGTAAGGCGTTCAAGCACTCCCAGTTCGGTCTCGATGAGCAGTCCTGCAGCGCTCGGTAGAGCTTGAGCAAGCTCGAAAACGCTGGCCTGCTTCCGGTGCACGACTCCGAAACCGTCAGAGACGAACGCGTCGCCGAAGCGAGCGAGTTTGTGAGCAAACTCTTCGCGTTCGGTCTCTGACTTCGAAGTTTCACCGGAATTGAACCGCAGATTCTCCAACAGCGCTACGCCGCAGTCTTCGAGGTCAGCGACGGCCTGTTCGGCGGCGTGACCTACGGTGTCCTTAGCGAACACCACTGCCTTACCCAACAACTCCGAGAGCCGCTGAGCGACAGGCTCGAGGCTGTACTGAGCATCGGGCTCTCCCCCGGGGCGACCCAGGTGAGAAACGATGACCACGCGGGCGCCCTCGTTGATGAGAGCGTTCAGTGTGGGCAAGGATGCACGGATGCGACCGTCGTCGGTGATCTGACCATCCTTGAGCGGGACGTTCAGATCGCACCGGACGATGACGCGCTTTCCGCGCAAGTCGGAGAGTGTTGAAAGAGTTCTGAGGCTCATAGTCGTTGAGGGTTAGAGGCGTGCGCCGACGAACTCTGCAACGTCAACGAGGCGGTTGGAGTAGCCCCACTCGTTGTCGTACCACGAAGCGACCTTGACCTGGTTGCCGATGACCTTCGTGAGACCAGCGTCGAAGATCGACGAGTGCGGGTCGCCAACGATGTCGGTCGATACGATCGCGTCTTCGGTGTACTTGAGGATTCCCTTGAGGGGGCCCTCAGCCGCTGCCTTGTACGCTGCGTTGATCTGCTCGACGGTGACGTCGGCATTCGTGGTGATCGTAAGGTCCGTGATCGATCCAGTGATGACGGGAACGCGCAGTGCATAGCCATCGAGCTTGCCGACGAGCTCGGGGATGACGAGACCGAGTGCCTTAGCGGCGCCCGTCGAGGTCGGGATGATGTTCTGCGCTGCAGCGCGTGCACGACGCAGGTCGCCGTGCGGGCCATCCTGAAGGTTCTGATCAGCGGTGTACGCGTGAACCGTGGTCATGAAGCCAGTCTCGATGCCGAAGTTGTCCATGAACACCTTGGCAAGAGGAGCCAAGCAGTTCGTGGTGCACGAAGCGTTCGAGATGATGTTGTGGACGGCCGAGTCGTAGGTGTCTTCGTTCACTCCGAGAACCAACGTAGCGACGTCATCGCCGGTAGCCGGTGCTGAAACGATGACCTTCTTGGCACCTGCAGCAATGTGCTTGGCAGCATCCGCCGACTTGGTGAAGTGGCCGGTCGACTCAATGACGATGTCAACACCCAACTCGCCCCACGGCAGGTTGGAAGGGTCGCGCTCGGCGAAGACCTTGATCGCTTTGCCGTCAACGACGATCTGGTCGTCATCAAACGTAACGTCGGCGTTGAGGCGACCAGTGATGGTGTCGTACTTGAGCAGATGAGCGAGCGTCTTGTTGTCTGTCAGGTCGTTGACGGCAACGATTTCAATGTTGCTGTCCTTGGCCATAGCCGCTCGAAAGAAGTTGCGACCAATGCGACCGAAACCATTAATACCGATTTTTACGCTCACTGTTACTCCAGAAAATCAGGCGTCTACGACGCGTCGTGCTGTAGTGGTGGGATGTTGCTTCTAGCGGAGACAGGGCTTAAGCCGGGGCCTAACCCGGCCACGATGCCGCTACGAGAGTAGCAGGAGACCGTTTGTCTTCGAGCGAGCTGCGCTGAAGCGGTCTTGTACGTTTGCCCAGTCAACGATGTTCCAGAACGCCTTGACGTAGTCGGCACGTACGTTCTTGTAGTCGAGGTAGTACGCGTGCTCCCACACGTCAAGCATGAGGAGAGGCACGATACCGGCGGGGAGGTTTCCCTGCTGATCGAAGAACTGAACGATGATAAGTCGCTCTCCGATCGAGTCCCAAGCGAGTACTGCCCAACCGGAGCCCTGGACGCCCATGGCGGTCGCAGTGAAGTGCGCGGTGAACTTGTCGAACGATCCGAAGTGGTCATCGATCGCACTCTCGAGGTCGCCAGTGGGCTTGTCGCCACCGTTGGGAGACATGTTGGTCCAGAAAATCGAGTGGTTGACGTGGCCGCCCAAGTTGAAGGCCAAGTCCTTCTCGAGCTTGTTCACGTTGGCAAGGTTGCCGGAATCGCGAGCCTCTGCGAGGCCAGCGATCGCTGCGTTCGCTCCAGTGACGTAGGCCTGGTGGTGCTTGCTGTGGTGCAGCTCCATGATCATCGCGCTGATGCTTGGTTCAAGCGCGGAGTAGTCGTACGAGAGTTCGGGAAGAGTGTAGTCAGCCATCGAAAGTCCTCCTAGGATCTAGATTCCTGAACCGGCTGTAAGCACGGCCAGGCGATGTTTCCAGTCTAACCACGTCCATGCGACACTCGTGCCGCATGGAGGGAACGCTAAGCCTCGTCCAACTCCGCAGGAAGGTTTGCCTCGGTGCCAGCAACGCCCAGATCACTGGCGCGCTTGTCTGCCATTGCCAGCAAGCGGCGAATACGACCGGCCACGGCATCTTTTGTCATGGGTGGGTCGGCGTGATGACCAAGCTCGTCGAGGCTCGAATCGCGGTGGCTCAACCGAAGCTCTCCCGCATACCGAAGGTGCTGCGGAACGTCGTCGCCCAGAATTTCGAGCGCACGCTCAACCCGCGCACAGGCTGCTACGGCTGCTTGCGCCGATCGACGAAGGTTCGCGTCGTCAAAGTTCACCAAGCGGTTGGCAGTGGCGCGCACTTCGCGGCGCTGGCGAAGCTCGTTCCAGCTCACCACAGTGGTGTTCGCTCCCATGATCGTGAGCATGGCGCTAATCGCCTCACCATCACGAACCACAACGCGATGCACGCCGCGGACTTCGCGGGCTTTAGCGGCGACGCGAAGACGGCCGGCTGCTCCCACGAGCGCCATGGCTGCTTCATTGCCGGGGCACGTGACCTCGAGCGCGGCGGAGCGTCCAGGGTCAGTCAGTGAACCAGCAGCGAGAAAGGCACCGCGCCACACGGCAGCGAGTTCGCCGCGACCGCCGGTGGTAACACGATTCGGAAGCCCACGGATGGGTCGCCGACGCGCATCCAAAAGTCCGGTCTGACGCGCCAGGGTCTCTCCCCCATCGAGCACGCGAACCAGAAGGTTGTTAGTGCGACGGCCACCGCCCGACGAGGCGACACGTGAAATTTCGGAACGCACGCCGTATAGCTCAGCGATATCGCGGCGCACCCGGCGCGCGAGCAATTCGCTCTCCAGCTCAGACTCGACTGCGATACGTCCAGAAATGAGGTGGAGACCACCGGAGAAACGCAAAATAGTCGCGAGCTCTGCAGCGCGCTCAGTCGTCTTGCCTAACTGAATTCGTGCCAGTTCGTCTTTGACTTCAGCAGTTAATGCCACTAACTGGCCTTCCTTCCAAGATGACGGTCCGGTTGGATGAGTAATCTACTCTCGTCCACGGTCCCGATGTTTGATGCTGACGGCTACACCGGGCAGGCCGCTAAGAATAGCTGACAACTCTTCGGCAATCGCGACCGAACGGTGTTTGCCACCAGTACAGCCGATCGCGATCGTTGCGTGTCGTTTATTCTCGCGCTGATACCCGGCGAATACAGGTTCGAGGGCTCGTGCGTAATCCGCAACGAACTCCTGTGCTCCGGGCGCCCCAACCACATACGCACGGACGCGTTCATTGAGTCCGTCTAGTGCTTTGAGCTCGGGCACCCAAAAGGGATTAGGCAAGAATCTGCAGTCAGCCACCATGTCGGCGTCCGCTGGAAGTCCGTACTTAAATCCGAAGCTCTCAATAGTAATACGCAATCCAGCATCGTTCTCCGCAGAGAACTTTTCGATGATCGTGGTGGCGAGCTGATGAATATTGAGGTCGGTAGTGTCGATGATGATGTCGCTGTTCGAGCGAATTTCAGCCATGCGCGTTCGTTCAGCGGCGATGCCATCGAGCGGAGTGCCCTCTTCTTGAAGCGGATGCGGCCGGCGCACCTGCTCGAATCGACGCACGAGTGCTACATCTTCGGCATCGAGAAAGAGCACCCGCAATGACGTGGAGCCTCGCAGCGCTTCAATTGCGTGTTGCGCATCCGAAAAGAGCTTTCCGCCGCGAACATCGATGACGGCGGCTACACGAGGGAGCGAATCCCCCGCCCGGTGAGCAAGATCCACGAGTGGCAGCAGCATCTGAGGCGGAAGGTTGTCGACGACATACCATCCAAGGTCTTCTAAGGCGTTGCCAACAGTCGAACGCCCCGCGCCCGACATGCCGGTCACAATGAGTACTTCCTGCTGCTCTGTGACGGGTTTCATGGTGTGTCCAGACTACCCGAGCTAGCGCTGACCCAGCTTCTCGATGATTGCAGCCGCCGTGGTCTCGCCGATGCCCGGCACTTCGCTCATTTGTTCAGCGGAGGCTGCCTTGAGCCGAGCCACTGAACCGAAGTGTTGGAGCAGCGCCTTGATACGCGAGGGACCGAGGCCCGGAACGGTGGAGAGCACCGAAGAAATGTCCTTGGAACGTCGTTGACGTTGATGCGTGATCGCGAAACGGTGAGCCTCATCGCGAAGACGTTGAATCAGGAAGAGCGCATCGCTGTTTCGAGGCAAGATGACGGGGTAATCAGAATCCGGGAGCCAAATCTCCTCGAGTCGCTTGGCGATTCCCGCCAACTGGATGCCTGAGACACCCGATTCTTCGAGAGCGCGCTGCGCTGCGTTCACTTGGGGCTGACCCCCATCCACGATGAGAAGTTGTGGCGGATAGGCGAACTTGGACGGTGGTGCCGGAACAACGTCACTTTCGGCGGCGGAGCGTGCAGTGTCGCCCGCCGCATTAGAGCTTTCCGTTAGCATCGCTGCTTCTTCGACCTCGGCTGCAGTAGGGACTGCATCGCCGGCAGCGAGGTAAGCGAGGCGGCGCTTCAGCACTTGGTAGATCGAGTCCGTGTCATCGGTGGTCTCTGCGATGTTGAAACGACGGTAATGCTGCTTCTTTGGTAGCCCGTCTTCGAACACGACCATGGAAGCGACAACGTTGGTTCCGGAAAGGTGTGAAACATCGAAGCACTCCATGCGCAATGGGGCTTCTGCCATGCCGAGTGCTTCTTGAATATCAGCCAGCGCCTGTGATCGGGCAACGAAGTCGCCGCTTCGCTTCGACTTGTAGAGCATGAGCGCGTTCTTCGCGTTTGTCTCCACGGTTTGCGCAAGCGCTGCCTTCTCGCCACGCTGGGCGACCCGAAGCCGAACCCGAGCCCCCAAACCCCGCCGTTGCGCTAGCCACTCTTCGAGCGCTGTGCTGTCGTCCGGCAGCGCCGGTACCAGTACGTCGCGCGGCGGCGAGGTGTCGTCATAAGCGTTCTGGAGCACCGATTCAACTAGTCCACCGAGCTCGACATCGAGTTCTTTGTCGACAACCCAGCCCCGCACACCGCGAATACGCCCGCCGCGCACGATGAACTGCTGTACGGCAGCCGCAAGCTCGTCGTGGGCGATGCCGAAGAAATCGGCGTCAACGTCTTCGGAGAGCACGATCTGGTTCTTAGCGAGCGCAGTCTCCATTGCGCCGATCTGATCGCGGTACCGCGCAGCGGATTCGTAGTCTTGTTCGCCAGCGGCATCCGTCATTTTCACTCGGATGGAGTCCAACATTCGAGAATCGTTGCCCGCCATGAAAGAGGCAAAGTCAAGAGCGATCGACTTGTGATCCTCTTGAGACACTCGGCCAACGCAGGGAGCGGCGCACTTGCCAATATCGCCGAGGAGGCAGGGACGTCCAGTCTGCTGGGCGCGCTTGTACACCGACGTGGAACAGCTGCGCATCGGGAACGCCTTGAGTAATACGTCAACAGTGTCCCGGATAGCCCACGCGCGCGAATACGGTCCGAAATAGCGAGCATTGGGAAGGCTTCGGTTTCGAGTGACTAGCACTCTTGGAACTTCGTCACCCATCGTGATCGCCAAATACGGGTAAGACTTATCGTCTTTGTACTGAACGTTAAAAGGTGGATCGAATTCCTTGATCCAGGTGTACTCCAGTTGGAGCGCTTCGAAGTCATTGCCAACAATCGTCCATTCGACGTTCGACGCTGACAGAACCATGCGCCGAGTGCGCTCGTGAAGCGTCGCCAAAGGGGCAAAATAATTACTCAACCGGGCGCGAAGGTTCTTCGCCTTACCGACGTACAGCACTCGCTTGTTGTCGTCCGTAAATCGGTAGACCCCTGGCTGGTTCGGGATATCGCCCGCTCGGGGCCGCCACGCGACGGTATTAGCCACGGTGCATCCCTCGCGTTCTAGACACGGTTGCCGCTTAACACCTCAGCGAGGAACTGACCAGTGTGGCTGCCAGCGACCTTGGCGACCTTTTCTGGTGTGCCAGTGGACAGCAACTCACCGCCGCCAGAACCACCTTCAGGACCGAGGTCGATGAGCCAGTCCGCCGACTTGATGACGTCCAGGTTGTGCTCGATGACGATGACAGTGTTGCCCTTGTCGACGAGTCCGTTAAGAACGAGGAGCAGCTTACGTACATCCTCGAAATGCAGACCAGTCGTCGGCTCGTCAAGAACATAAATGCTGCGGCCCATGGAACGCTTCTGCAGCTCAGTCGCAAGTTTGACACGCTGGGCTTCACCGCCCGAGAGGGTGGTCGCGCTCTGGCCAAGCCGCACGTAGCCGAGTCCAACATCTTCCAACGTCTTCAAGAACCGGTGGATGCTGGAGATCGCCTCGAAAAACTCTGCAGCCTCGCTGATCGGCATATCGAGTACTTCGGCGATGTTCTTCGCTTTGTACTTCACGGCGAGCGTGTCGCGGTTGTACCGGGCGCCCCCGCACACTTCACACGCGACGTAAACGTCGGGGAGGAAGTTCATCTCAATCTTGATCGTGCCGTCACCCGAGCAGTTCTCGCAACGGCCGCCCTTGACATTGAAACTGAAGCGACCGGGAAGATACCCGCGCGCCTTAGCGTCCGCGGTCTCCGAGAAGAGGGTTCGAATCTTGTCGAAGACTCCTGTGTAAGTGGCAGGGTTCGATCGTGGAGTGCGGCCGATCGGGTTTTGATCAACGTGCACAACCTTGTCAAGGTTCTCAAGGCCAGTAACGCGTGTGTGCTTTCCCGGGATCTGGCGTGCGCCGTTGAGCTCGTTGGCGAGCACCTTGTACAAAATGTCATTGACGAGACTGGACTTGCCAGACCCGCTCACCCCCGTCACCGCCGTGAAGGTTCCCAGGGGGAACTTGACCGTAAGGTTCTTGAGGTTGTTGGCCTTGGCGCCTTCGACCACAATCTGACGGTTCTTGTCGACGGGGCGGCGCTTCTTCGGCGTCTCGATAGCCTTTCGCCCCGAGAGGTAATCAGCCGTAATTGACTTCTTGTTCTTGAGAAGGTCTTTGTAGGAGCCGGAGTGAACGACTTCTCCACCGTGCTCGCCGGCTCCCGGCCCAATGTCAACGACCCAGTCCGCTGTTCGAATAGTGTCTTCGTCGTGCTCGACCACGATGAGCGTGTTGCCGAGGTTTTTCAACTTCACGAGCGTCTCGATCAGTCGACGGTTGTCACGCTGGTGCAAGCCGATGCTGGGCTCATCGAGCACGTAGAGGACTCCGGTAAGGCCAGAACCGATCTGGGTTGCCAGTCGGATACGCTGCGCTTCTCCACCGCTCAGCGTGGCTGCTGCGCGCGCGAGATTGAGATAGCTCAGCCCTACTTCAACCAAGAATTCGAGGCGCAAACGAATTTCACGCAGCACCTGCGCGGCGATCCGAGCATCCCGATCGGAGAGTTCCAGTTCCTTCATGAAACCGTAGGCATCAATCAAGCTGAGCTCGCAGATATCCGAAATGCTGTTATCAGCGACAGTGACAGCTAAGACCTCAGGTTTGAGTCGTTTTCCGTCGCAGACAGGACACGGAATCTCTCGAAGGTACGCGGCGTAACGCTGACGTTGCACGTCAGTCTCGGCCTCGAGATACTTACGCTCAATGTACGGAATCACGCCTTCGAAGCCGGTCGAGTACTTCATCTCCCGGCCGTAACGGTTCTTCCATTTGACAGAGACCTTGAAGTCGTTGCCGCGGAGCACGGCCTCCCGCACGTCTTCGGGCAATTCGCCCCACGGGGTGTCCAACGAAAAATCGAGATCACGAGAAAGGCCACCGAGTAGCTTCTCAAAGTAGTTATAGAGGCCCTTACCCGCCTGAGCCCACGGAAGAATCGCGCCTTCAGCAAGGCTCACCGAGTCGTCAGCAACGAGCAGTTCAGCGTCGATCGACATGCGAGTACCGAGCCCTGAACACTCTGGGCAAGCGCCAAAAGGAGCATTGAACGAGAACGTACGTGGCTCGATCTCGGTGAGTTGGACGGGGTGGTTATTTGGGCACGACAGTTTTTCGGAGAACGAACGCCAGGCGGCATCCCCCTCGTCGTCCACAAAGTTGATCGCAACGGTGCCATCGGTGAGACGAAGCGCAGTTTCGAGGGAGTCGGTGAGACGCGTCAGGATATCGTCGCCAGCGACCAGACGGTCGACGACAACGGAGATGTCGTGTTTGAACTGCTTTTTGAGCTTGGGCGGATCACTGAGCTGCACAACTTCGCCGTCAACAATGGCGCGAGAGTAACCGCTCGACGCGAGTTCTGCGAAGAGATCGACGAATTCGCCCTTCTTCTGCGAGACCACGGGGCTCACCACCTGGTAGCGCTTGCCTGTCTCGAGCTTCATGAGCTGGTCAGCGATCTGCTGCACCGATTGGCGCTCGATTTTCTCGCCACAAACGGCGCAATGCGGGACACCGATGCGAGCCCACAGAAGCCGCATGTAGTCGTAAATCTCTGTGATCGTGCCGACAGTAGAGCGAGGGTTGCGGTTGGTCGACTTCTGATCGATCGAAACCGCAGGGCTCAAGCCCTCGATGAAGTCGACGTCGGGTCGATCCACCTGTCCCAAGAACTGGCGGGCGTAGGCCGAGAGAGACTCAACATAGCGTCGTTGACCCTCCGCGAAAATCGTGTCGAACGCAAGACTCGACTTACCCGAACCAGAAAGGCCGGTAAAGACGACGAGAGAATCGCGCGGAATCTCCAGGTCGACGTTCTTGAGATTGTGAACCCGAGCGCCACGGACGCTGAGGTGAGAATTGGGGATCGACTGTGCAGTAGTCACTCTTCCTATTCTACGGAGACCACTGACATTGCCTGTACGTTCGCCGTGTAGCGCGAGAAGCAACCGGGATAATGGCACCATGCACATTGCGCACGTCACGAGTTTCTTCACTGCTCCCCCGCTCGGCCCGTCGAGCGCGGTTCGCTCTCGCGGACTCGCTTACCGAGCAGCAGGCCACGAATTTACGGTCATTGTTCCGGGTAAAGAGGCATCTGTGGCGTGGGCTGAGTACGGCACGGTTATTACCGTTCCCGCTCGGGGACGCTCGCTATCTCGTGGCTTTGTGCCGATAGCGAAAGCGATTCGGCATGCACTCGAGAAGCTTGTTCCCGATCACATTGAGGTCGCCGATCGCCTGAGCGCTCGTGAAATCGGGTCGTGGGCGCAACAGAACCGTATTCCCGCGATTTACATTGTCGACCCATCCAACAATGCTGCGCCGAGCATCCATGACCTCGTCGGTTACGGCCGGGTAGTCAGCGTGGCTCCCATCGCTCAGGGGCTCGTGCATCCAGAAAATACGCCCGACTCCGTACAGGATGCGGGCGACAGCGCTCGCGCAGCGAATGCAGCAGCTGTCTCAGCAACAGCTAGCGATGATGAGTTGACCCACTCTCCGGCGGGCGTAAACCTAGAGGTGTTCTCGCCGCTTCGCCACAACAGCACCCTTCGCGATTCCAGCGATGCGGACATGGTCCTTCTGTGCGCAACGCCCCTCACCGCTGCCGGTATACCTGCCCTCGCCGTCGACGTGGTGAAGCGGCTCGTTGCAGCCGGCGAGAATGTTCATCTGGTGATTCTGGGAGATGGACCGCTTCTGGGGCGTCTGGAGCGCAGCACTATCGAGCTGCCCGTACAGTTTCTGAGCGCAAGGGATCTCGAGCTCGCTGAACGAGCCGAAGTTTTTGCCACCGCTGACATCACCTTAGTGACAGTCGGAAGCCATGACGGTCACGCGGTTGCGTTGGAGTCGCTCGCCTCAGGAACGCCCGTTGTTGCAACCAGCGCCTGCAGCCCATCGCTCCTATTCGTCGACGGTGGCGGACTCTCAGTCGAGCCGGACCTGACCCATATTGAACACGCACTGCGCATCATTCAAGGTGAGCCGGTCGAGAATAGGCGAAATGCTGCGCGTGCTACAGCGCTCGCCTATGACTCCGCCGAATCAGAGCGAACTCTCCTCGCTCTCCATGAATCGCTGCGCAACTAGGGCGAACAGCCGCTCCTCGCGTCAGGGCACCTACAACCGCTGCGATCGCGTTTGGCGCTGGCACGCACGGCCGCTATTTCAAGTGACCTGCCTGCTCCATCTGCCGCAGTTCTTTCTTGAGATCTTGAACTTCATCGCGCAGTCGAGCAGCGAGCTCAAATTTCAATTCGGATGCTGCCTGCAGCATCTGTTCGTTGAGGTCTGAAACTATTTGCTCGAGATCGTTCCCGCCCGCGGCCGCGATTCCCTCTCGCTTGAGATTCGGCGTCGGAGCGCGCTTCTTTCCGTCCCGGCTGCGCGTGGCGAGCAGTTCAGCGGTATCTGCACCTTCGCGGAGCAACGCATCAGTGATGTCAGCAATCTTCTTTCGAAGAGGTTGAGGATCGATTCCGTGTTCGGTGTTGTAGGCGATCTGCTTTTCTCGGCGCCGGTCGGTTTCTTCGATCGCGAAAGCCATCGAGCGC
The DNA here is from genome assembly GCF_002797685.1 of Salinibacterium amurskyense. Lineage (GTDB taxonomy): Bacteria > Actinomycetota > Actinomycetes > Actinomycetales > Microbacteriaceae > Rhodoglobus > Rhodoglobus amurskyensis. Next base: position 1,634,841 of record NZ_PGFH01000001.1, on the reverse strand, counting down.
GTCACCACGTCGGCGTACATGTGCACTTCGCCCGAGACGTTACGCGCGGCTCGACCAATGGTCTGGATGAGGGAGGTCGAAGAGCGGAGGAAGCCTTCCTTATCGGCGTCGAGAATCGCCACGAGCGACACCTCAGGAAGGTCGAGACCCTCACGTAGCAGGTTGATGCCGACGAGCACGTCGTAGACGCCCTGGCGGAGTTCTGTGAGCAGTTCAACTCGGCGCAGCGTATCGACATCCGAATGCAGGTAGCGCACGCGTACGCCGTTTTCTGAGAGGAACTCGGTGAGCTCTTCTGCCATCTTCTTCGTGAGCGTAGTCACCAAGATGCGTTCGTTCTTCTCCACCCGCGCCGTGATTTGTTCGAGCAGATCATCGATCTGCCCCTTCGACGGCTTGACGACGATCTGAGGGTCGATAAGACCCGTGGGGCGGATGACCTGCTCAACGATGGAGTCGGTGATTCCGAGTTCGTACTTACCGGGCGTCGCCGAAAGATAAACCTTCTGGCCCACCCGGTCGAGAAATTCTTCCCACTTGAGCGGTCGGTTATCGAGCGCACTGGGGAGGCGGAAGCCATGCTCCACCAAAGTGCGCTTGCGAGAGGCGTCGCCCTCGTACATCGCACCAATTTGAGGCACCGTGACGTGCGACTCATCGAGCACAACGAGGAAGTCATCGGGGAAATAATCGAGCAAACAGCTCGGCGGCTCCCCCGGTTGGCGGCCGTCCATGTGGAGCGAGTAGTTCTCGATGCCGTTGCAGAACCCGATCTGTTCCATCATTTCGATGTCGAACGTCGTGCGCATGCGAAGACGCTGTGCTTCGAGAAGCTTTCCCTGACGTTCCAGAACGGCGAGGCGATCGGCCAGTTCCTCTTGGATCGAGACGATAGCGGTCTTGATCGTTTCGGGGCTGGCCGAATAGTGCGTGCCGGGGAAGACGGAAACTGAGTCCATCTTTTTCACGATTTCGCCCGTGAGCGGGTGCAGCGAGTAGAGGGCTTCGATCTCATCGCCGAACATCTCGATGCGAATAGCTAACTCTTCGTACACCGGGATGATCTCAATAGTGTCGCCACGCACTCGAAAATTACCGCGGGAGAAGTCGTAGTCGTTGCGCTGGTACTGCATGCCGACGAACTTGCGAATGAGCGCTTCCCGATCGATGCGCATGCCTACCTGCAGAGCAATCATCGCTTCCAAGTAGGACTCTGCGGCGCCCAACCCGTAAATGCTTGACACCGTCGAAACCACCACGGTGTCGCGGCGGCTCAGTAGCGAGTTTGTAGTGGAGTGACGGAGACGCTCAACCTCGGCGTTAACTGAGGAGTCTTTCTCGATGAAGGTATCTGTCTGAGGAATGTAGGCCTCAGGCTGGTAATAGTCGTAATAAGACACGAAATACTCGACAGCGTTGTTGGGCATCAAATCGCGGAACTCATTAGCGAGCTGAGCCGCGAGAGTCTTGTTGTGCGACATGATGAGCGTGGGGCGCTGCACCTGCTCGATTAGCCACGCGGTGGTTGCGGATTTACCCGTGCCGGTAGCACCCAACAGCACGATGTCTGTTTCGCCCGCGTTGATGCGCTGAGCCAATTCCTTGATCGCTTGAGGTTGGTCACCCGAAGGCGAGTACTCGCTGATCACCTCAAAAGGACGCACAGATCGAGTTGGTTGCATCCCTCAAGTGTAAACAAGGGCACTGACAACGAGCCTGAGAGTCGAGCGTCTAGCGCACGTTTAGGGCGAAGGCACCAGCTTGTTGCGGAGTTGGTGCCACACGTCATCCGCTCGGGCGACGGTGCTCTCCAGGTCGTCACCGGAATCGACGACGAAGTCGGCAATGGCACGGCGCTGATCGCCAGTTGCTTGCGATGCAACGCGACGCTCTGCCTCGCTGCGATCCATGCCCCGATGGGTAATGAGCCGTTGCACTCGACGCTCCGCATCGGCCTCGACCGTTACGACCGCCTCAAACTTCGCCAGTGGCTGACCGGACTCCACGAGCAGCGGCACATCGTAGATGACGAACACGCCAGGGTTCTGCTCAGCGGCCTGCTCGAAGCGTCGATGCGCAAGAGCGCTAATGGCGGGATGCGTGATCGCGTTCAGTGCTTCGCGCGCCTTCGCATCGCCAAAGATGTGTGCCCCAAGTGCTTGACGGTCGAGCGCCCCGTCGCTCCGCAACACGTGCGCGCCGAAACGCTCCGCAATCGCACCGAGCGTTGGTGACCCCGGCTCCACGACCTCTCGTGCCAGCACATCCGCATCGACAACGACGGCTCCGTGCTCCGCCCAACGCGCCGCGACGGTCGATTTACCCGAGGCAATGCCTCCAGTGAGCGCTATCAAATGCATGCCCTAATGCTAGCCTCAGCCTGTCGAAAGGATCTGCGGATGCTCGAAGTTCTCACCGGTAGCGGACTCGCTGTGGCGGCCGGTCTTAACGCGTACATACCCCTGCTCGTGCTCGGGGTCGCGGGCCGAACACTGGATTTCGTCGAGTTGCCCAGCGCCTGGGTTTGGCTGGAGAATCCTTGGGTGATTGCGATCCTCGGCGTACTTCTCGTCGTCGAGGTCATCGCCGACAAGGTGCCAATGGTCGACTCAATCAACGACTGGCTCCAAACCATCGTCCGACCGGCAGCCGGCGGCATCGCTTTTGGGACCGGGGCTGCCTCAGAAACAGCGGTCGTCACCGACCCCGCATCCTTTTTCTCGTCGAGCGCCTGGGTGCCCGTCGTGATCGGAATAATACTCGCGCTGGGTACCCATGCCACGAAGATGGCGGCCCGCCCGGTGCTCAATGCGGCAACAGCTGGAGTAGCAGCGCCGGTCGTAAGCACTGTAGAAGACATCAGCAGCGTTGTGCTCAGTCTGCTCGCATTGATCGTCCCGGTGATCGGCACGATCGCGCTCGCGGGGCTTATCGCTCTGCTTGTAGTGCGAGTGAGGCGAGCTCGTCGGCTCAAAGCTCGCATTTCTTAGCGCTCAGACAGACTCCGCCTTAACTGACTGTGGCCAGCCTCCCGAAGGAGACTGGCCACAACGTTCAGCTAGGTACTACTAGTTGTTGCTCGAGAGCTTCTCGCGAAGAGCGGCGAGAGTCTCGTCGTCTGCGAGCGTTCCCGCGCCTGCACTCGATGCAGCGTCATCGTTCGAGAACGAGGATGCTCCGGCGGGTGCGCTGCTGATCGATTCTTCCTGAATCGCTGCGGCGGCAACCTGCTTCTTGTGCTGTTCCCAGCGACCCTGGGCAGCAGCGTAATCCTGCTCCCACTTCTCGCGCTGCGACTCGAAGCCGTCTTTCCACTCGTTGGTCTCGGGGTCGAAGCCGTCCGGGTACTTGTAGTTACCCTGGTCGTCGTACTCCGTGAGCATTCCGTAGAGAGCCGGGTCGAACTCGGTACCCTCGGGGTCAACACCCTCGTTGGCCTGCTTGAGGCTCAACGAGATGCGGCGACGCTCGAGGTCGATGTCGATGACCTTGACGAATACTTCGTCGCCAACCGACACGACCTGCTCGGCGAGTTCAACGTGCTTACCCGAAAGCTCGGAGATGTGCACGAGGCCCTCGATGCCGTCTGCGACGCGAACGAACGCACCGAACGGAACGAGCTTGGTGACCTTACCGGGAGCAACCTGTCCGATTGCGTGGGTACGGGCGAATACCTGCCACGGGTCTTCCTGCGTTGCCTTGAGCGACAGCGACACGCGCTCGCGCTCGAGGTCAACCTCGAGGATTTCAACCGTAACTTCCTGGCCAACTTCAACAACTTCTGAAGCGTGCTCGATGTGCTTCCACGAGAGCTCAGAAACGTGGACGAGGCCGTCTACGCCGCCGAGGTCAACGAATGCACCGAAGTTGACGATCGAGGAAACGACACCCTTGCGAACCTGGCCCTTGGCGAGGTTGTTGAGGAACGAAGTGCGGCTAGCCGACTGCGTCTCTTCAAGGAGTGCACGGCGCGACAGAACAACGTTGTTGCGGTTCTTGTCGAGCTCGAGGATCTTGGCTTCGATCTCCTGGCCGAGGTACGGCGTGAGGTCACGAACACGGCGCAGCTCGATGAGCGATGCCGGGAGGAATCCACGAAGTCCGATGTCAACGATGAGTCCACCCTTGACGACCTCGATGACCGAACCGGTGACAACGCCATCCGATTCCTTGATCTTCTCGACGTCGCCCCAAGCACGCTCGTATTGTGCGCGCTTCTTGGAGAGGATGAGGCGGCCTTCTTTGTCTTCCTTCTGGAGAACGAGGGCCTCAACGGTGTCACCAACGTTGACGACCTCAGTGGGGTCAACGTCGTGCTTGATGGAAAGTTCACGAGAGGGAATGACACCCTCAGTCTTGTAACCGACGTCGAGGAGAACCTCGTCGCGGTCGATCTTGACGACGGTACCTTCGATAAGGTCACCATCGTTGAAGAACTTCAGCGTCTTTTCGACCGCGGCGAGGAAATCTTCAGCAGATCCAATGTCATTGATGGCGACCTGCTTGGGTGCCTTGTCGGTCGTTGCGTTTGTCATGTAGTAGTTGCTCCGGTATGGGTCACGCTTCGAGAAGCGCATAATTGGGCCGACGACGAAATGAATCTTGTGGATCGCCGAAGGCAGGCGAATAAGAAGTCGCAATTGCGACACTCCAGCCTAGCCCTTCGAAGCCAACAAAACCAACCGTTAAGCGCCGGTATTTCGCGGATGTCGCTTCACCCGCATCCACAGCGGACCGATACTCGCGTACCGCCAGTGACGACCGCGGGATTACGACGCCGAGTATGGGGCCAAAAGTGCTGCACGGAGCGTGTCAAGACCGACGCCGCCGACGTTAAGAGCTCGCCGGTGGAACTCTTTGAGATCGAAGTCCGCACCCTCGTTGGCTTGGCACTCGTCTCGCAACTGTTCCCAAATGCGCTGACCAACTTTGTAGGACGGGGCTTGCCCTGGCCACCCGAAGTAACGGTTCACTTCGAACCGCACGTTTGCGGGGTCCAAAGTCACGTTGTTCGTCATGAAATCAAGGGCATAGTCCCAATCCCACACGCCAGAACCCGTGAGCTTGGGCTTGCCGAGGTGCACGCCGATGTCAAGAACTACCCGAGCCGCCCGCATCCGCTGGCCGTCGAGCATCCCAAGACGATTCGCAGGGTCGTCAAGGAAGCCCAGATCACTCATGAGTCGCTCAGCGTAGAGCGCCCACCCTTCGGCGTGACCCGAGGATCCGGCCAGCTGACGCCGATACGTGTTCAGCTGATCGCGGTTGTAGACAGCCTGAGCAATCTGAAGGTGGTGGCCGGGAACGCCCTCGTGATAGACGGTCGTTGCTTCGCGCCAAGTCGTGAACTCCGTCACCGATTCGGGAACCGACCACCACATGCGGCCGGGGCGCGAGAAGTCATCGCTGGGGCCGGTGTAGTAGATGATTCCATCGTGCGTGGGGGCGATCATGCATTCGAGAGCGCGCATCGGTTCAGCAATGTCGAAGTGGGTGCCCGCCAGCGCCTCGATCGCTTCATCGCTGAGCTTTTGCATCCACTGCTGCAGTGCATCCGTGCCATGGAGCGTGCGGGAGGGATCAGCGTCGAGAAGCTCGATCGCTTCGGCAATCGAAGCGCCCGGCTTGATCTCGTGAGCAATCTCCTGTTGCTCGGCCGTCATGCGCGCAAGCTCTTCGATTCCCCATTCATAGGTCTCGTCCAGGTCGATTTTCGCGCCGAGGAACGACTGCGACTGCAGCGCGTACAAATCGCGACCGAATGCATCCTGCGATGTTGCATTCGGCGCCAGTTCCTCTGCCAAGAAGTGTTCGAGCTTCTGATAGCTGGATGCTGCAGCCGCTGCGCCCTCCGACAATGCGGAGTCGAGCGTGCTGCTGCCACCTACCCCGGCAGCCTGGGCGATGAACGAGTCAAAGAACCCGCCTGGAGCCGCGATTTGGCGCGCCTGAGCGATCACTTCAGCGACTTGACGCTGGGCAGGAACGACTGAACCTTCGATTCCGTGACGAAGCGTCGCGATGTAGCCGTTGATCGCCTCGGGGATGTTGTGGAGGCGCTCGGCGATGACAGACCAATCCGCTTCAGTCGCGGTGGGCATCAAGTCAAGAACGCCACGAATATCTTGAGCAGGGCTAGCGAGGTTGTTGAGATCGCGTTTCCACAGTTGAGCGGCATCGGAATCGAGATCAAGCTTGAGCGTCGAGACCATCTCTGTCTTGGTGACGACGTCGACGTCATCGACGATGGGCGTCGCTTCTAGCCGCGCCAGCACGTCGCGGGTAGCCGCGACCATATTCGCATGACCTTCGGGCGAGTAGTCGGCATAGCCCGAGTGCTCCCCCGGCGAACCGATATAGGTTCCAATAGCGGGATTCAGGTCCACCAGCTTTTCTACCCACTCCTCGGCGATCGCGTCGATCGGTGTGGCCGCACGGGGTGCATGGTGGGCTGCTGCGGATGAGGTGTTCGTCTCTGACATCGTTGTCGGGCTCCTTCAAGTGGCCGGGGTGGGCGTGTTAGTTGTCGAGTTCGCTTGCGAGCAGCTGCGCGAGAGAATCCAAAGCGGGGTCGGCGCTCTCGTCGTCGGAACTGAGAGTGATCGAGTCTCCGTAGCCGATACCCATCGAGAGCACGCTGAGGATGCTGCCCGCGTTCACGGTCTTGCCCGCGGCATCCGTCAGCATCACTACAACGCCACACTCAGCGACCGCCCGCGCGAATACCGAAGCGGGGCGGGCGTGCAGCCCCACTTTCGAACCAACAGTGACTGTTCTGCTACTCACATCTGCTCCTTCGTGGGGTGCGCGCGTGTTGCTCCCGCTTACCGGGTACGGCGTACGGGATCGGCCACCGGCGCGACTAGTGCGCGGCAGCGTCCCAGTTATGGCCCGTACCGATTTGTACATCGAGCGGAACCGTCAACGACGCAGCCCCTGACATTCGCTCATGAACGAGTGTAGTCATTCGTTCGAGTTCCCCCCCAGCGATCTCAAAGACCAGTTCGTCGTGCACCTGGAGCAACATGCGTGACTGAAGCCCTTCGCTGCGAATGTCTGCATCGATCTGCAACATTGCCCGCTTGAGGATGTCGGCTGCCGAGCCTTGAACAGGCGAGTTGAGGGCCTGACGTTCTGCGTTATCCCGCAGAACGCGATTCTTGGAGTTGAGGTCTCCGAAGGGACGGCGGCGGCCGAAGATTGTCGTGGTGTACCCATCGACTCGAGCCTGCTCAACTACGTTGCGCAGGTAGTCACGCACTGCGCCGAAGCGAGCAAAGTAGTCAGTCATCAGCGCCTTGGCTTCACTGGTCTCGATACGCAACTGCTTGCTCAAGCCGAACGCACTCAAACCGTAGGCGAGCCCGTACGACATCGCCTTGACCTTGGTACGCATTTCGGCGGTGACGTCTGCCGGCTCGACGCCGAAGATGCGAGAGCCGACGAAACGGTGGAGGTCCTCGCCCTCGTTGAAGGCTTGGATAAGGCCCTCATCGCCGGAGAGGTGGGCCATGATGCGCATTTCGATCTGCGAGTAGTCCGCAGTGAGGAGAGTGTCGAATCCCGCGCCTGCTTCGAACGACGCGCGAATCTGTCGCCCTGTGGCCGTCTTGACCGGCACGTTCTGCAGGTTGGGATCGTTCGAGGCTATGCGTCCCGTGCTGGATCCGGCCTGCTCGTAGGTCGTGTGAACACGACCGGAGTCATCGATCGCTTTCTCAATTCCGGTGATGATCTGAACCAGCTTGGTCGCATCGCGATGCTGAAGCAACAGGTCAAGGAACGGGTGAGGTGCTTGTTCTTGGAGATCGGCGAGACTGGCAGCATCCGTCGAGAACCCAGTTTTATTGGCACGAGTTTTCGGCATTTCGAGCTGCGTAAACAGCACGTCTTGAAGCTGCTTCGGGCTACCGAGGTTGATCTCGCGCCCAATCACTTCAAACGCATTCCGGGCGACGTCAGCCGCAGTCGTACTGAGCGACGAGCTGAGATCAGTGAGCAGCTGGCGGTTGACGGCGATTCCGGTGCGTTCCATCTGCGCGAAGACGGGCACAAGCGGCATTTCGATGTCGGTGAGAACCGCAAGGGATCCCTCATCGAGGCGCGACGCAAGGTATTCAGCTAACCGCACGACGTACCACGACTTCGTTGCAGGACTCAGTTCTTCGGTTTCGGGGACCAACTGGTTGGGATCGCCCTGCTCGATAGTTTCACCGAGGTAGCTGTAAACCTGTGCCTCAAGCTCTTCGGGCTTACCACTCGGCTTGAGCACCCAGGCTGCCAACATCGTGTCGAAAGCGACACCGGCAATGTTCAGACCCGAGTCTGCGGCTATCTTGAGCTGCGTCTTGGCGGAGTGCATGAACTTGGGCGAATCACTCGCGAGCCAGGTCGTGAGCGCCTCGTAGTCGGGCCGATCAGCGGCCCAAGGAACGAACGCTGTCTCAGTGGCTGTCGCGAGCCCTAGCCCGGTGACAACACCGTCCACGCTCGTGACCGTGAGCCCGAGCGGCGCCGTGTTGTCTTTGCTGTTGGTAGAAATCCATTTAGCGAGCTCTTCGTCGACCATGGTGCGGATGGCGGGAATCGCCGCCGCGTCATCAACGGCGTCGGATGGTGCCGCGGCAGTCGCGTCGTCGCCGCGTTCGGCGGCAGCGATCTTCATTACTCGCTGCAGCAAGGTCTTGAACTGCAGACGATCGAATACCTCGCGGACGGCCGTCTCGTCGATAGGTCGGCGGTCGAGGTCTCCAACGCTCACCGGCAAGTCGACATCGGTCAGCAAATGGTTGAGCTTGCGATTACGCGCAGGTCGATCGATCTGATCGCGAAGATTTTGGCCGACGACGCCCTTGATCTCGTCAGCGTGAGCCAGCACCTCGTCGAGGGACCCGTACAGATTGACCCATTTGACCGCGGTCTTCTCCCCCACCTTGTCGACGCCGATGAGGTTGTCGCTGGTCTCCCCGACGAGTGCCGCGACATCCGGATACTGATGGGGTTCGACGCCGTAACGCTCGAACACCGCATCGCGGTCGTAACGCTTGAGCTCAGAAACACCGCGAGCGTTCGGGTAGAGCAAGGTGACGTTGTCGTTGACCATCTGGATCGCATCGCGGTCGCCCGAAACCACGAGCACGCGATAGCCGTTCTCCGAGCCCTCGTGGGCCAGAGTGGCGAGGATGTCGTCGGCTTCGAAATCTTCTTTGCTGAGCGTCTGAATGCCCATGGCCTTGAGCGCTTCCTCGAGAAGCGGTATTTGACCGACGAACTCGACGGGCGTCTCGCCGCGGGTTCCTTTGTACTCGGGGTACTCACGGGTACGGAAGGAGTACCGCGAGATATCGAACGCGACCGCTAGATGCGTTGGTTTCTCGTTCTGAAGAAGAGAAATCAGCATCGACAAGAAACCGTGGATGGCATTGGTGTGCTGCCCCTCGCGGTTCTGAAAACTGTCGACGGGGAGCGCATAAAAGGCTCGGAAGGCCAGCGAGTGGCCGTCAATGATCATAAGAGTAGGCTTTTGGGAATCCGACACGCAGCCAGCCTAGCCGGGGCTGCCGACAGCGGAAACGGCCCGACAAGAAGGACACCCTCTGTGAAGTACCCCGATGACCTCGATCCCGAACTAATTGCTCGCCTCGTTGAGTCTGGTGGCGGCTCACTCACCCGAAAAATGGGCATCGAATTTCTCGAGCTCGGCGCTGAACGTTCCGTGGCGACGATGCCAGTGGAGGGCAATACCCAAGTAATCGGCATTCTTCACGGCGGAGCACACGTCGTGCTCGGAGAGTCCCTGGGCTCGATTTCATCCGCGATCCACGCCGGCCCTGGGCGCATTGCCATGGGGATCGAGATCAACGCCACTCATAGCCGATCAGCGCGCTCCGGCGTCGTGACCGCTACCTGCACCGCGCTTGCTCTGGGGCGCACATTAGCGACTCACGAGATCGTCGTTCGTGACGAGCAAGAGCGCCGCCTCTCCACGATCCGGATTACAAACATCCTGAAAGATCGCCCCACGACGTAACCACGGGCGTGTCGCACGCTTGAGAAACACGAAAACCCGGTTCGCCTCGCAATCACGAGGCGGACCGGGTTTTTGGTGAAGCGTCTACTTCTTGGCGCTCAACTGATCGATGATCGCCTGCGAAACATCGTGCATGGTGAGACGGCGATCCATAGAAGCCTTCTGAATCCAACGGAACGCGTCTGGCTCGCTGAGCCCCATCTTCTCGTTGAGAAGCCCCTTGGCGCGGTCGACGAGCTTGCGCGTTTCGAAGCGCTCGACGAGGTCGCTGACCTCGGCTTCCAGCGTAATGATCTGGGTGTAGCGGCTGAGCGCGATCTCGATCGCAGGCAGCAAGTCGTTGGGGGTGAAGGGCTTGACCACGTAAGCCAGAGCGCCGGCCTCAGAGGCACGTTCCACAAGCTCCTTCTGGCTGAACGCCGTGAGAAGCACTACGGGAGCAATGTGGTTGGCGCTCAGGCGCTCGGCTGCGGAGATTCCGTCGAGCTGGGGCATCTTGACATCCATGATGACCAGATCGGGGCGCAGCTCGGTAGCGAGGGCGACAGCGGTCTCGCCGTCACCGGCTTCTCCGACAACCTCGTAGCCGGCATCCCGCAGGATTTCGACAATGTCCATGCGGATGAGCGACTCATCTTCGGCAACGACAACGCGGCGAGGAGCAGTTTGATTGGTGTTTTGGTCAGTCACAGAGCCAAGCCTACGGTATTCTATTCAGCGTTGTAGTCAGCCGAATTGGCGGAATGGTAGACGCGGAGCACTCAAAATGCTTTGTTCGAAAGGACGTGTGGGTTCGAGTCCCACATTCGGCACAGCAAACAAGGGAAAGCCGGGAGCAGTTCTGCTCCCGGTTTTTTCTCGTTAACGAACTCTGCGGCACGAACTCGAAAGTTCGTACCGCAGAGGGGCCTCAGAAGCGTCGTGACGCTACTTTGTGGCCCAAGCCGGTGCCTTGGCGTTGACGGCATCGCCAATGACGTGCACGCGCAAGTCGTTGGTGGAGCCGGAGATTCCGGGAGGGGATCCCGAGATCACGACGACCTTGTCGCCGACCTCTGCGAGTTCCTGTCCGAGAAGAATCTCATCAACCTGGCGGTACATCTCATCGGTGTGAGTAACACGGTCGACAGTGAACGATTCGATACCCCAGATCAGCGACATGCGGCGCTGAATCTCCGGGCTCGGAGTGAACGCCTTCATCGGGATGCGGAAGCGCAAACGCGACATACGACGAGCCGAGTCACCTGATTCGGTGAAGACACAGACGAACTTCGCTTCAACGAACGACGCGACATCTGCAGCGGCCAACGTGATGGCACCACCCTGCGTCTTCGGCTTGGTGCCGAGCTCCGCGATGCGGTCGAGGCCGTGCTCCTCGGTGGACTCCACAATCTTCGCCATGGTCTGCACGGTGATGACGGGGTACTCCCCCACGCTGGTCTCGCCGCTGAGCATGACGGCGTCAGCACCATCGAGGATGGCGTTAGCAACGTCAGACGTCTCGGCACGAGTGGGCACGGGGCTCGAAATCATCGACTCAAGCATCTGCGTCGCGACGATAACGGGTTTCGCCATGCGACGAGCGAGCTCAACGGTGCGCTTCTGAACGATCGGCACTGCCTCGAGCGGAAGCTCAACACCAAGGTCACCGCGAGCAACCATGATCGCGTCAAACGCATCCACAATGGCCTCGAGGTGATCGACAGCCTGCGGCTTTTCGATCTTGGCGATGACGGGAACGCGGCGACCTTCTTCATCCATGATCTCGTGGACGCGGACGATGTCTTCCGCGTTGCGAACGAACGAGAGTGCGATGAGGTCAGCGCCGAGCTTGAGACCCCAACGAAGGTCGTCTTCGTCCTTTTCCGACAGAGCAGGAACGTTGACGGCCACACCGGGAAGGTTGATTCCCTTGTTGTTCGACACTGCGCCAGCAACGACGACCTCAGTCGTAACGACGGTGTCAGTCGCCGAAACAACCTTGACCTTGACCTTGCCGTCATCGATCAGCAGGAAGTCGCCGGGGGCGACGTCTTGGGGCAGTCCCTTGAACGTCGTGCCGCAGATTTCACGGTTACCCACGATGTCTTCGATAGTGATCTTGAAGATGTCGCCAACCGCGAGGTCGTACGGGCCGTCTTCGAACTTGCCGAGACGAATCTTGGGGCCCTGAAGGTCAACCATCACCGCTACCGGCTTGCCGGCATCCTGAGCGGCGCGACGAACGTTCGCGTACACCTCTTCGTGGACGGCGTAGCTTCCATGGCTGAGGTTCATACGGGCAACATCGACACCTGCATCGATGATTGCCCTGATGTTCTCGTAGCTCGACGTAGCCGGGCCGAGTGTCGCGACGATTTTAGCGCGTCTCATATCTTCCTTTGACGGGTTAGTGGTGGTGGTAGTGGTGGTGGAACTCTTAGAGCGTCATACCGCGATCATTCGGGCGAACGGGGAACGGCAATTGCGTCTCCCCCTCAAGGTAGCGATCAACGGCGGATGCCGCAGCCCGACCTTCAGCGATCGCCCATACAATCAGCGACTGGCCACGCCCGGCATCTCCTACGACGTAAACGCCGGGCGTTCCACTTTCGTAGTTGTCGTCGCGGGTGAGGTTGCCACGGTTGTCAGCCTCGAGCGGAAGCTGCTTGTCGAGAGTGTCAGTTTCGGGCCCGGTGAACCCGAGAGCCAGCAGAACGAGATCCGCAGGGATCTCGCGCTCGGTGCCTACCTTTGGTACACGACGACCGTCAACGAACTCAGTTTCGGCAACACGAATAGCGCGCACTTCGCCAACCGAGTTCGTCAAGAACTCAACGGTGGACGCCAAGTACTGGCGTTCGCCACCCTCTTCGTGGGCGCTTGAGACCTCGAAAAGCGTCGGCGTGAGCGGCCAGGGCTGGTGTTCGGGGCGCTCGCTCGGAGGCTGAACACCAATCGCAAGGTTCGTGACAGAGAGCGCACCCTGACGGTGAGCGGTGCCGATGCAGTCAGCCCCCGTGTCTCCACCACCAAGAACAACGACGTGCTTGCCCTCAGCCGTTACCTGTTCGCTCACGGAGTCGCCCGCGACTGCGCGGTTGGACTGAACGAGGTATTCCATGGCGAAGTGGACGCCAAGGGCGTTACGTCCCGGAATCGGCAGATCGCGGGGCACGGTTGCGCCGGTAGCAACCACGACAGCGTCATAACGTGAGCGGAGATCGCTCCACGAGATGTCGACTCCGATGTTGACGCCGGCGCGGAAACGCGTTCCCTCTGCCTGCATTTGAGCGAGGCGCGACTCGATGTGGCGCTTCTCCATCTTGAAGTCTGGAATTCCGTAGCGCAGCAATCCGCCGATACGGTCTTCGCGCTCGAAAACAGCGACGGTGTGGCCGGCGCGAGTGAGCTGTTGAGCGGCAGCGAGCCCCGCGGGGCCCGAGCCGACAACGGCAACGGTCTTGCCCGTCAAGCGTCCGGGCGGGTGGGGCGTGACGTTACCGTCGGCGAAGGCCTGATCGATGATCGAGACTTCGATTTGCTTGATCGTGACTGCCGGCTGGTTGATTCCCAGCACGCACGAGCTCTCGCATGGTGCCGGGCACAAACGTCCCGTGAACTCCGGGAAGTTGTTAGTGGCATGGAGACGCTCGATTGCTTCGGCGCTTTCGCCGCGGCGCATGAGGTCGTTCCACTCCGGAATCAGGTTGCCAAGCGGGCACCCCTGATGACAGAACGGCACGCCACAGTCCATACAACGACCAGCCTGCCGAGCCAACTGCCCCGACTCTTGCTGCTCATAGACCTCTTTGTAATCCATCAGTCGGAGACTGACGGGGCGCCGCTTCGGAAGCTCGCGCTCTTGAACCTTGAGGAATCCCTTGGGATCAGCCACCGGTAACCTCCCTAATTCGTGCCCAGGTAACGTCCCCGTCGGGGTCGAGTCCCTCGGCTAATGCAGTCTCTCGAGTCTGAATGACGGCCGCGTAATCACGAGGCGTAACCTTCGTGAATTGGGCTGCCGTGGCATCCATATCGGCCAGCATGCTTTCGGCAACTACTGACCCGGTCTCTTCGAGATGACGTTCGAGGAGATCCTTGACGATTTCAATATCGGCGCTGCCGAGGCCGCTCAACATGAGCTCCCCTGAACTCAGGGAGTCACCGTTGACACGTTCCTCGCGAAGCTGGTGGATGTAAGCGGTACCGCCTGACATTCCCGCACCTAGGTTGCGGCCAGTGACACCAAGGATCAGCACCAGCCCGCCCGTCATGTACTCGAGCGCGTGGTCGCCGACGCCTTCGGCAACTGCGGTAGCGCCTGAGTTTCGCACCATGAAGCGCTCACCGACTTTGCCGCGGATGAAGATGCTTCCGCTGGTGGCACCGTAACCGATGACGTTTCCGGCGATGACGTTCTTCTCCGCAGCGAACACGCTGGTGAGGTCAGGGCGCACGACAACCGAGCCGCCCGACAATCCCTTACCGACGTAGTCGTTGCTGTCACCATAGAGCTTGATCGAGATGCCGGCGGGGACGAACGCGGCCAGGGACTGACCGGCAGAACCGTGCAGTGTGATCGAGATCGTATCCGCGGGCAATCCGTGCTCGCCATGGCGGCGAGTTACTTCGTGACCCAGCATCGTTCCGACCGCTCGATCGGTGTTGCGAACAGCCAGATCAATCTCGACCGGCTCCTTGTTCTCTAAAGCGGCCTTGCTCAACTGAATGAGCTGTTGGTCGAAGTGCTCAGCGAGTTCGTGATCCTGCTCGGCGGCATGCGTACGAGGCTCAGAGTCACTGAACTCGGGACCGTCGAATACCGGCGACAAGTCGAGGCCGTCAGTCTTCCAGTGCGAAACGGCACGGTCCACATCCAGCAGTTCGCTGTGGCCGATCGCTTCTTCAAGCGTGCGGAAGCCAAGCTCTGCAAGGTATTCGCGCACTTCTTGAGCCAAGAACTCGAAGAAGTTCACGACGAATTCAGGCTTGCCGGTGAAGCGCTCCCGCAACTCGGGATTCTGAGTCGCGACGCCAACGGGGCACGTGTCGAGGTGACAGACGCGCATCAGGATACAACCCGACACAACGAGAGGGGCCGTAGCGAAGCCATACTCTTCAGCGCCCAAAAGCGCGCCGATGATGACATCGCGACCAGTCTTCATTTGGCCGTCTACCTGAACCACGACGCGGTCGCGCATGCCGTTGAGCATGAGCGTCTGCTGGGTCTCAGCCAAACCGATCTCCCAGGGCGTGCCCGCGTGCTTGAGCGAGTTCAGTGGGCTCGCGCCGGTACCGCCATCGTGACCGGAGACCAAGACAACATCCGCCTTAGCCTTCGTGACGCCGGCAGCAACCGCGCCAATGCCCTTCTGGCTTACGAGCTTGACGTGGACGCGCGCCGAGGGATTCGAGCGCTTGAGATCGAAGATCAATTGCTTGAGGTCTTCGATCGAGTAAATGTCGTGGTGAGGCGGCGGCGAAATCAGGCCGACACCGGGAGTACCGTGGCGCGTTCGAGCGATCCACGGGTACACCTTGCCAGCAGGTAGTTGCCCACCTTCACCGGGTTTTGCTCCCTGAGCCATCTTGATTTGGATGTCATCGGCGTGCGTCAAGTACATGCTCGTGACGCCGAAGCGGCCAGAAGCTACCTGCTTGATGGCACTGCGACGGGTCGGGTCGAGAAGACGGTCGACGTCTTCGCCACCCTCACCCGTGTTGGAACGCGCACCGAGTTGGTTCATCGCGATAGCCAGGGTCTCGTGGGCTTCCTTACTGATGGAGCCGTAGCTCATCGCCCCCGTGCTGAAGCGCTTGACGATGCTCGATACTGGCTCGACCTCGTCAATCGAGATAGGCGTACGCTCATCCTTCTTGAACTTAAAGAGGCCACGCAAAGTCATCAAGTTTTCGGCCTGCTCATCAACCTTGGAGGTGTACTCCCGGAAGATGTCGTAACGCCGGTTACGCGTAGCGTGCTGCAGCTTGAACACTGTTTCGGGGTTGAAGAGATGCGGCGGACCTTCACGGCGCCATTGGTACTCGCCACCCGTGTTCAGGCGCTCGTGGACCGTAGGCGCCCGGTCTTCGGGGTACGCAGCAATGTGACGCTCTGCATTTTCACGAGCGATGACATCGAGCCCGATACCGCCAAGGATGCTCTTGGTGCCGGTGAAGTACTGGTCAACGAACGCCTGCGAGAGGCCGACAGCTTCGAAAGCTTGGGCACCCGCATAGGAGCTCACCACTGAGATGCCCATCTTGGACATGATCTTGAGTACGCCCTTACCGAGCGCAGTGATGAGGTTGCGAACAGCCTTCTCAGGCGTGAGTCCGGTGATGGTGCCATTGCGGACGAGTTCTTCCGCGGACTCCATAGCGAGGTAGGGGTTGATGGCGGAAGCACCATAACCGACGAGCAGTGCGACGTGGTGAACTTCCCGAACGTCACCAGCCTCGACGATCATGCCTACCTTCATCCGCTCTTGCTGACGAATGAGGTGGTGGTGCACGGTAGCGAGCATGAGCAAGGACGGAATAGGAGCAAGGTCCTTGTTCGAGTCACGGTCAGAGAGAACGATGAACTCTGCGCCGGCGGCAATAGCAGCATCGGCTTCGGCGCACATCTCGGCGAGCCGGGATTCCATTGCGGAGGGGCCAGCATCAACGCGGTACAGCCCCTTGATCGTCGTCGAAAGACGACTTCCGGGGTGCGGTTCGATGTGCTGGATCTTGGCGAGCTCGTCGTTGTCGATCACGGGGAACGGCAGCGCGACTTGCTTGGCGTGTTCCGGCGTTGCGTTCAGCAGATTGCGCTGCGGACCGATGCCCAGCGCCATGGAGGTAACGACAGCCTCTCGAATGGAGTCGAGCGGCGGGTTTGTGACCTGCGCGAACTGCTGAGTGAAGTAGTCGAAGAGCAGCCGTGGGCGCTGTGAGAGCACGGCAATCGGAGTATCCGACCCCATGGCACCCAACGGCTCGGCGCCGAGCCGCGACATGGGCTCGATGAGGATGCGCACTTCTTCCTCGGTGTAACCGAAGGTGCGCTGACGACGAGTGACCGACGCGGGTGTGTGCACGATGTGCTCGCGCTCAGGAAGCTCTTCGAGGGCAATTCGACCGCTCTCGAGCCACTCAGCCCAGGGCTGCGATGCAGCGAGCTCTGCCTTGATTTCGTCATCTTCGATCAGGCGACCAGCGGCCGTGTCAACGAGGAACATCTTGCCGGGGCGGAGACGTCCCTTACGAACAACCTTCGTCGGTTCGACGTCGAAGACGCCGATCTCGCTCGCGAGAACAACGAGACCGTCATCCGTCACCAAGTAACGTCCGGGGCGAAGTCCGTTGCGGTCGAGAGTGGCACCCACGAGAGAGCCGTCGGTGAAGACAAGGGCGGCAGGACCATCCCACGGTTCCATGAGCATCGAGTGGTACTCGTAGAAGGCACGACGACGCGGATCGGTATCGGTCTGGTTTTCGTACGCTTCGGGAACCATCATCATCATGGCGTGCGGCAATGAACGACCAGCCAAGTTGAGCAGTTCGACAACCTCATCGAACGAAGCCGAGTCGCTGGCACCCGGAGTGTTGACCGGAAGGATGTCCTTGATGTCACCAAAGACCGCGGACTCGAGCTGAGACTGACGGGCGCGCATCCAGTTGCGGTTTCCCTGCACGGTGTTGATCTCGCCGTTGTGAGCGACCATGCGGAACGGCTGCGCAAGCGGCCAGGACGGGAACGTGTTTGTGGAATAGCGCGAGTGAACAAGCGCGAGCTTGGACGCGAAGCGCTCGTCTGACAGGTCAGGGTAGAACGGCTCGAGCTGAAGCGTCGTAACCATTCCCTTATAGGTGATCGTGCGACACGACAACGACGGGAAGTACACGTGAAGCTCGCGCTCGGCGCGCTTACGCAGGCGATACGTCTGGCGATCAAGGTGAATGCCGCGAAGCGTTCCCTTGAGATCGACTCGCTTCGACTGCAGGAAGAGTTGTTCGAACGCGGGCATAGCGCCGCGAGCCAGCGAGCCAAGCTCTCCCGGCTGGATCGGAACGTCGCGCCAGCCGAGAACGGTGAGGTCCTCTTCTTCAGCGAGCTTCTCGATGCCCTCTTTCACCTCGGCGCGCGCTGCGCTGTCGAGGGGCAAGAACGCGATGCCGGCGGCGTAGCGACCCTCGGTAGGCAGCTCGAACTCTACGACGTCGCGGAAAAACGCATCCGGAATTTGGAGCATGATGCCAGCACCGTCACCGGTACCGGCGTCGGAACCGACTGCGCCACGGTGTTCGAGATTACGCAGCGCCTCGAGGGCGGTCGCAATAATGTCGTGCCCGGGCGTGCCACGCAGCGTCGCCACCATGGCGAGCCCGCAGGCATCTTTCTCGTTTGTTGGGTCGTACATCCCCTGTGCTGCAGGGATCGATCCAAAGCGTTCAAAGGGTGGGGTAACAGCCATGCCGTACCGTCCTCACGTATTACTGGTGCGGAGAGGGACTTCTATGGCCCAGAGACAATTTTCAGGGCCTGATTCGGGCCTGAGGGTGTGCGACCGCTTGTGGCGGACTATTTCGAAGCTACGACAGGAGCGGACTCCTCGACAGCGTTGACGACAATGTCATGCTCGGAATAACGATCTTCGGAGTTTACAACACCATCGGCAGACCACGTGTGTCCGTCAACGTAGGCCGTCTTTTCGGCGCCTACGTGTCGACGTGACTGGATGATGAAGAGCACGATACCGAGAGCAACAGTCAACAGGGCGCCCCAGACATTCACGCGCAGCCCGAGAATCACTTCGCTGGGGTCGATGCGAATCGACTCAAACCACACTCGGCCGATTCCGTACCACATCATGTACAGCGCCCAGACCTTGCCCCACTGCAAACGGACCGGACCGGTGGGCGCGAAGACGGGAAGGTTAAGACCGAGAACGTGCTTCTTGACGAAGCCGTACTGGCGCTCCATGGTGAGCAGGAACACGATGCCCACGACATTCCAGATCATTTCGTAGAGGAACGTCGGGTGGAACAGCGTGTCGGCGGGAAGCCCCACCGGAATAGCGGAGTTGCCGGCATCGATCTGCAGGCCCCACGGCAATGCCGTCGGCTGCCCGAAGAGCTCCTGGTTGAAGTAGTTACCGAGGCGACCAATGGCCTGAGCCAAAAGCATGGCGGGAGCCAGAGCATCCGCAAAGCTCCAGAAACGGATCCCCGTGATGCGGGCTCCGATGTAGGCACCAACAGCGCCACCGATGAGCGACCCGAAGATGGCGTTGCCACCGTTCCAGATGCGGATGATCTCCCACGGGTCTGCCCCGTCGTAGAAGTAATCGCCGGGGTGAGTCGCGACGTGGTACAGGCGGGCACCGACGAGACCGAGCGGCACCGCCCAGATGATGATGTCAATGACGATTCCGGGTTCGGCGCCGTGACGTGTGAGGCGACGTTCGGTGAGCATCGTCGCCGCGATGATTCCCAGCAGGATGCAAATCGCGTACGTGTGAATCTGGACTGCTTGACCGAAGTCGAGGCCGACAGCACTGAACCACTGATCGAACGGGATCGTAACAAGCGTCGACCACGAGTCAGGTGGGCTCGGGATACTGAGGGGCACTAATGACAAGGAGGTCACCTTTCTGGACTGCGACTAAGCAAGAGTACCGGTCGCGAGTGACGCTGCAGTCTTCGCGACAGCATCCACCCCACCGGTCGACAAAGCACTGACGAACACTGAACCGACAATCGCACCGTCGGCGTAGGTGAGGACCTCACGGACCTGTTCGGCAGTAGAGATACCTAGACCAACGCAGGCGCTGGTGGAGCCAGCTTCACGCAGACGTGCCACGAGAGTCTTGGCTGCAGCGTCGACGTCGGAACGTGCGCCCGTAATTCCCATCGTGGAGACGGCGTACACAAACCCGGTGCTCGCTTCGACCGCACGAACGAGGCGCGCGTCGCTCGACGACGGAGCCGCGAGGAACACTCGGTCGAGACCTGTTCGCTCGGATGCAGCGATCCAGTCAACCGCTTCGTCGCTCACGAGGTCAGGAGTAATGATTCCGGACCCGCCGGCAGCCTTGAGCTCATCGGCGAAACGATCAACGCCGTACTGCATGATCGGGTTCCAGTAGCTCATCAGAACAACCGGCGCCGAAACTCGAGAGGTAATCTCGCGAACCGCATCGAAGCCGTCTTGAAGGCGAAAACCGTTCGACAGCGCGGTCTGCGTTGCCTTCTGGATTGCGGGACCGTCCATAACCGGGTCAGAGTACGGCAGGCCGAGTTCAATAACATCGACGCCGTTCTCCGCCATTGCGACTGCCGCCTCGATACTCTCGGCAACGGTCGGAAAACCGACGGGCAAGTAACCGATGAGGGCTCCGCCACGTTCCGCGTTGGCGCGAGCAATCGCCGCTTCTACTGCGCTCACGGCTACTCCCCTGCCTTGTTGGCTTCGGCTGAATCAATCAGTTCAAAATACTCGGCCGCTGTTTCCATGTCTTTGTCTCCGCGACCGCTGAGGTTCACGAGGATGACCGATTCTGGGCCCAACTGCTTGCCGAGCTTGATCGCTCCGGCCAAGGCGTGCGCAGACTCAATAGCGGGGATGATTCCCTCGGTGCGGCTCAACAGTCGCAGAGCCTCCATCGCTTCGGCATCGGTGATCGGTTCGTAGTTGGCGCGGCCGATGTCCTTGAGCCAAGAGTGTTCGGGGCCCACTCCGGGGTAGTCGAGCCCTGCCGAGATCGAATGCGATTCAACGGTCTGACCTTCGTCGTCCTGCAGCATGTAGCTGCGAGCACCGTGCAGAACGCCGGGGCGTCCCTTGGTAAGCGTGGCAGCGTGACGCTCGGTCAAGTGCCCTTCCCCGGCTGCTTCATAGCCGTAGAGGGCCACGTCGGTGTCGTCGAGGAAGGCGTGGAAGATTCCCATCGCGTTGCTACCGCCACCCACGCACGCGGCGACTGCGGTTGGTAGTGCTCCGGTGAGTTCGAGAACTTGTTTGCGCGCCTCATCACCGATGACACGGTGGAAGTCGCGCACCATGACGGGGAAAGGATGAGGGCCGGCAACGGTGCCCATGAGGTAGTGGCTGTCTTCAACGTTGGCGACCCAGTCGCGCAGTCCCTCGTTGATCGCGTCCTTCAGCGTGCGCGAGCCTGCCGTAACGGGGATGACTTCTGCCCCGAGGAGGCGCATGCGCGCAACGTTGAGCGCTTGGCGCTCAGTGTCGACCTCGCCCATGTACACGACGCACGACATTCCGAAGAGGGCAGCTGCAGTGGCCGTGGCTACACCGTGTTGTCCGGCGCCGGTCTCCGCAATCAGACGTGTCTTACCCAATCGGCGGGCGAGCAGCGCCTGGCCGAGAACGTTATTGATCTTGTGCGAACCCGTGTGGTTGAGATCTTCACGCTTGAGGATGATCCGAGCGCCACCGGCGTGTTCCGCAAAACGCGGTACCTCAGTGATGATCGAAGGACGGCCCGTGTAACTCGCGTGGAGCTCAGCAAGCTCAGCAGCAAACTCCGGATCGTTCTTGGCTTCGTTGTAAGCGGCATCCAACTCATCGAGCGCAGCAATGAGCGATTCTGGAACGAATCGCCCGCCGAACTCACCGAAGTAGGGGCCCAGTTCATCTTTCAGCATTAGCAGTCCAAAAAGTCTTGCAAAGTGGCGATCGGGTCGCCCGTGACGAGAGCTTCGCCCACGAGAACGACATCCGCTCCCGCGTTGCGGTAATGCGCAACGTCTGCGGCGGTTTTCACTGCCGACTCTGCGATGCGGATGACTCCGCTAGGAATCTGGTCAGCGAGTTCGCCGAACAGATTTTGGTCAAGTTCAAACGTGCTCAAGTTGCGAGCGTTGACTCCCACGAGGCTCGCTCCCACGTCGAGGGCTCGAGAAACTTCCTCTGCTGAGTGTGTTTCCACCAGCGGAGTCATACCGAGCTGCACGATGAGGTTGTAGAGCGTGGTCAATGTGGGTTGATCCAGCGCCGCAACGATCAAAAGAACGAGGTCAGCACCGGCGGCACGAGCCTCAAACACTTGATAAGGCTCGGCGATGAAGTCCTTACGCAACACGGGAAGCCGCACTACAGACTTCACCGTCATGAGGTCATCGAGCGAACCGCCGAAGCGGCGCTGTTCGGTGAGCACGCTAATCGCGCTCGCGCCCCCGGTTTGATACGAGGTGGCGAGCGACGCAGGATCAGTGATCTCCGCGAGGGCACCGCGAGACGGACTCGATCGCTTGATTTCAGCGATGATATGCACACGCTCGCGAGGAGACAGCGCTTCAAGAGCATCCAGCGCCGGAGCAGCGTCAGCCGCAGCGCGCTCTACAGCGGCGAGACTGACAGACTCACGACGGACGGCGGCGTCTTCGAGAGCGCCGTCAACTAAATCGGAGAGCACTCTAGCTGTGCGTCTTGGGGGTGAGCTTGTCGCCACCCACACCATAGCCGAGGCGCTTGAGCACCTGGCCGACGATCAGCCCAACGACAACCAGTCCGGCCGACGCGAAGACAAGCCACGCGATGTTGAACCAGAAAGCGAGCGTTCCGATCGTGAACGCGACCAACATGATCACTACAGCGGTCCATGCCGCCGGGGAGTTTCCGTGGCCGGGGTCATTATCAGTACTCATCAGGCTCCATTCTTTGCTGATCCTAAATTGTAGCGGGAGTAAGCCGCTCGGCGTTGCCAATTAGCGCTCTGTCGGGTCGATTCCACGACTTTGCGCGTCCCACTGCGAGGCGGGATCATCCGCGACGATGGCGGTTGCTCGCTCGTACTTTTTCGTGGCAGTCGGCCACCGGTGAGCGGAGATCGTCGCAAGCAACCCCACGAGGACGATTAGCGCCCCTGCCACGAGCGCGGTGTACGACCACATGCTGCCCTCAACCGCGACGATGAGCGCCCGTACGGAATCAATGCCGCTGATGCCCGTGGACTGCGTTACCAGTTCGGACGACGATAAAGCGGGGTCGGCGATGGTCGTCTGGCTCACGACGACAATTGCCACGCCTACCGCCGCCGCCACGACACCGAGAATCCGTCGCACAAGCACCGACGCGATGCTGAGAGCGGCAACCAGCGCGAACACGGAAAGTGCGAGCGCAGCCAGCGCACCGGCCGCATCGCTGCCGAGCACCTCGACCGTGACGTCATCCGGGAGCGTGATTGTGAACCACCGCTGGGTCCACGTGAGCATCACCAGAGCGGCGAGAAGTACGAGCCCCGCGAGAACTACTGTTCGAGACCGCTTACCGTTCATGAGCTCAACTGTGTCATCGCATTAGCGACTGCAACAGCACGCAACGGCGCTGCAGCCTTATTCTGCGCTTCTTGGTGCTCTGCGGCGGGATCTGAATCCGCAACGAGCCCGGCACCAGCCTGCACCCGAGCCATACCGTCAACAATCGTGACCGTGCGGATAGCAATCGCCAGGTCAGCGTCACCGGCGAAGTCGAAGTAACCCACGACTCCCCCGTACACACCGCGCTGAGCGGGTTCGAGCTCGTCAATGATCTCTAGAGCGCGAGGCTTCGGGGCACCCGAGAGCGTGCCGGCGGGGAACGTTGCGCGAAATACATCGACCGCGGTTGCTTCAGGGCGCAGATCGCCTTCTACGGACGAAACGAGGTGCATGATGTGGCTGAAGCGCTCGACCTGCATGAATTCCGTAACCGCGACCGTGCCGGGAGTGCAGACCTTCAGGAGGTCGTTACGAGCAAGGTCGACAAGCATCAGGTGCTCGGCTCGTTCCTTGGTATCAGCGAGCAATTCCTCCGCAAGTTCAAGGTCGCGTTCGGTGTCACTGCCCCGCGGACGCGAACCCGCGATCGGATGCATGTGCACTCGCTTTTGGCTGACCTTCACGAGCGCCTCGGGGCTCGCGCCCACGATGGAGTACGGTCGCCCATCCACATCGACGAGCGAGAGCAGATACATGTACGGCGACGGGTTCAAAGTGCGCAATACGCGGTACACGTCAAGCGGAGTCGCCGAGACCTCGTGGTCGAAACGTTGAGAGATCACGACCTGGAAGACATCGCCATCACGAATAAATTCTTTGGACTTCTCGATGGCGGTTGCGTACTCGGCAGGAGTGGTGCGCGGGGCAGGTTGCGGCTCGATCTCGATGTCGACATCCGCCAAGAAAGCTTCCGTCGGCTGAGCTAGGCCCGCTTGGAGGGAGTCGAGACGCAATTGCGTTTCGGTCCACATGTCGTCGGCAGACTGGTGAGCATCGTTGAGGGCGGTCGAAATCAGCAAAACTGTGCCGAAACGGTGGTCGAGAACCACGAGATCGGATACAAAACTAAGCGCTTGGCTCGGGACCTCGAAATCAGCGGGAGGGGCATCCGGAAGGTTTTCGAGCTCTCGAACGGCTTCCCAGCCGACAAAGCCGACAAGACCGCCGGTCAACGGAGGGTGACCCTCAACGCGCGGAGTCTTCCAGCGCTCGTTGAGATGCGCGAGTGCTTCCAGCGGAGCCGTCGGGCAGTCGTCGCCCAGAATGCGCTCTCGCGGCATCCCGTAGTCGATCCACTCAACGCCATGCTCGTGCTGCGTGAGCACACCAAAGCTCGCGACGCCGACGAACGAGAAGCGTGCCCAAATGCCGCCCTGACCTGCCGACTCGAGCAAGAAAGTGCCCGGATTTGCTTTCGCCAACTTGCGGTAAACCCCGACCGGAGTCTCACCATCAGCGAAGAGTTGGCGGATGACCGGAACGACTCGGTGGCCGGCAGCGACGAGCTGATCGAACTCTTCGCGAGTGGTGGTGCTATTCATCAGAGAATCCTTGACGGGGAACGAGCGGATCTACTTCGAAACAGGAGTGAGTGCCGGTGTGGCACGCAGGGCCGATTTGCTCAACGCCCACGAGCAACGCATCACGGTCGCAGTCCAGGGCCGCAGTGCGCACGTACTGGCGGTGCCCGCTCGTGTCGCCCTTGCGCCAGAGTTCCTGACGGCTGCGGCTGTAGAACGTCACGCGCCCCTCAGTGAGGGTTCGCGTGAGTGCTTCGGCGTTCATGTAGCCCAACATGAGCACCTCTTTGGTGTCCCACTGCTGGATGATTGCCGGCAGCAAGCCGTCGGCAGCGAACTGAGCGCGCTCCAGCACGTCGTTCACGGTCTCGAGAGTGAGTTCATCGCTCATCGTGTAACCAATCCATGACTGTTGAGTGAAGCCTTGACATCGCCAACCGTCAACTGACGGCTGTGGAAGACGGATGCGGCGAGCACGGCATCCGCGCCAGCATCGATGGCGGGAGCGAAATGCTCGACCTTGCCGGCTCCACCACTGGCGATAACCGGCACAGTGGCGAATTCGCTGATCGCCGAGACGAGTTCGAGGTCGAAGCCCTCTTTCGTACCGTCGGCATCGATGGAGTTGACGAGCAACTCTCCGGCGCCACGCTCCATGGCCTCACGCGCCCATTCGAGCGCGTCGCGATCCGTTTCGGTGCGGCCACCGTGGGTCGTGACAATCCAGCCGTCTCCGCGACGCTTAATGTCGAGGCTGAGCACGAGAACCTGAGCACCGAAACGGTGAGCAATGTCATCAATCAGTTGGGGGCGCGCCAGAGCGGCGCTGTTGACGCCTACCTTGTCGGCGCCGTGAGCCAACAGCTTCGACACGTCGTCAGGCTGGCGAACTCCGCCACCGACGGTGAGCGGAATAAAGATCTGCTCGGCTGCGGAACGCACTACCTCGTACATCGTGGCGCGGCCTTCGACCGTTGCCGTCACATCGAGGAAGGTAACCTCGTCGGCCCCCTGCTCGTAGTACAGACGCGCAAGCGACACGGGATCTCCAGCATCGCGAAGATCTTTGAAGTTGACGCCCTTAACTACGCGGCCGTCGGCAACATCGAGACACGGAATGACCCGTACAGCGACCGTCATAACTAGATCCTCGCTGCGTGAATCGCGCTGACCAGAATGGCCCGAGCGCCGACAGCGTGCAGTTCATCCATAACCTGGTTGGTGTCAACCCGGCGAACCATTGAACGCACAGCAACCCAAGCAGGGTCTTGTAACGGAGAAACGGTGGGGCTTTCGATGCCCGGGGTGACCTTCGTCGCCGCTTCGAGAAGCGCGACAGGTACGTCGTAATCGATGAGAACGTACTGGCGAGCGACAAGAACGCCCTGCAAGCGACGCTGCAGCGTAGCGCTGCCCTCGACATCCGTGCCCGAGCTGATCAGCAC
Organism: Salinibacterium amurskyense; assembly: GCF_002797685.1. Taxonomy (GTDB): domain Bacteria; phylum Actinomycetota; class Actinomycetes; order Actinomycetales; family Microbacteriaceae; genus Rhodoglobus; species Rhodoglobus amurskyensis. Next base: position 1,608,595 of record NZ_PGFH01000001.1, on the reverse strand, counting down.
AGCCGTCGAGTCGAGAATAACGGGGCCGAAGATTTCGAGGCCCTGGGCGCGAAGCGTGGAACCGGTCGACACAACGTCGGCCACAGCATCCGCCACTCCGAGTCGGATCGCGGATTCCACGGCGCCGTCGAGGCTCACGAGCTCTGCCGTGACGCCGTGACGCTCAAGGAATGCTCCAACGAGGCCGGCATAGCTTGTGGCAACCCGCACTCCGTTGAGGTCGGAAAGTTCGGTGAACCGTCCAGGCTCCCCCGCGAAACGGAACGTCGAGTCACCGAAGTTAAGGCTCGCGATCTCCACGGCCGGTGATCCCGAGTCCAAGAGAAGGTCTCGACCAGTGATACCTACGTCGAGGGCACCCGAGCCCACGTAGGTGGCGATGTCGCGGGGGCGGAGGTAGAAAAACTCCACGCCATTGCGGTCATCGCGAACGTTCAAGGCGCGCGGATCGCGTCGCCCCGTGTAGCCCGCTTCGTAGAGCATTTCGGAAGCGATCTCACTCAGTGAACCCTTGTTGGGCACTGCAACTCTTAACATGTCAGCTCTCAGTCATTTGGTGCGAAAAGTGGTCGTGGGCACATCAAAGATGTCGCCACACGTCCTCCGGGCTGAGCCCTTTAGCAACCATCAGAACCTGAAGGTGGTAGATAAGTTGGGAGATTTCGTCTGCGGTTTCTTCGTCCGACTGGTACTCAGCTGCCATCCATACTTCGGCAGCCTCTTCCACAATCTTCTTGCCGATCGAATGCACTCCGGCATCCCATAGGGCAACCGAACCAGAGTCGGCCGGACGTTCTACCGCTTTGCGGCTTAGTTCAGCAAAAAGTGCGTCGAAGTCTTTCACACGTCAAGGGTACCGCCCCGGAGGGCGGTCCCTTGCCGCATGACTTGAACGAGGTGTGACTAGTTCGTGCCGAGCAGGTCGATCACGAAGGTCAAAGTGCGTCCGGAGAGCTGGTGACCAGCACCGGCGGGACCGTATGCGAGGTGCGGCGGGCAGATGAGCTGGCGACGGCCGCCCACCTTCATGCCGGGAATACCCTCTTGCCAGCCACTAATGAGTGCCATGAGCGGGAAGTTGATGGACTCGCCGCGGCTCCATGAGGAGTCGAACTCTTCGAGAGTCTCGAAGTCGACGCCCAAGTAGTGCACGTCAACCGTGGAACCAGCAGTGGCCTCCGCGCCGGTTCCCTCTTCAATGTCGATGATGACGAGCTCAGTGGGCGCAGGGCCCTCATAGAACTCGACCTCTGGCTTAGTTTTTCCTGAATCAGTCATTGGACTAGTCAACCAGATGGCTTCGGATGCCCGGCTCAACGCCCCGCGAAATGCGGCCGTGTTCGCTGTGGGCAACAAGGCGCACACGTATTAGCCTGCGCTTGCCCCTGAACCTGAGCGCTATCGGCTTGATCGCATCCTGAACTGAACGTGGCCCTCTACAGAACGTTAATGAGCGTGACGATGAGCGCTAGCCTTCTCGCGCAGCTCTGACACCCGCAGTGAGGGGTCGTCGCCGCGGTACACCGAAGAACCAGCAACAAAAGTATCTGCCCCGGCCGCTGCCGCGATCTCGATCGTGCGCTCGTCGACTCCACCGTCGACTTGGAGCCAGACATCGAGCCCGCGCTTGTCGACGAGTTCACGAAGCTGGGTGAGCTTGGGCATTGTCTCTTCCATGAAGCTCTGGCCGCCAAACCCCGGCTCGACGGTCATCACGAGAACCTGGTCGAACTCCTCGAGCAGTTCGAGATACGGCTCGATCGGAGTACCGGGCTTGACCGCGATGCCGGCACGAGCGCCTTTCGCCCGCAGCGTGCGGGCAAGGCCCACGGCATCCGCTGCAGCCTCAGCATGGAACGTTACGCCGTAGGCGCCGAGGTCGGCGTAGTCGGGTGCCCAGCGGTCAGGATCCGTAATCATCAAGTGCACATCGAGCGGGATCGTAGAGACCTGCTGGATGCGCTCCGTCATCTGAAGACCGAACGTCAAGTTCGGCACAAAGTGATTGTCCATGATGTCGACATGGACGAGGTCAGCGTTCGAAATCTTGGCGATATCGCGTTCAAGATTGACGAAATCCGCTGCCAAAATGCTGGGGTTGATGCGTACAGACATAACCGAAACCTCTCTAAGCGTCAGCTTTGACAAGCAGTTGGATGAACATGGCGTCAGTTCCGTGACGGTGCGGCCACAACTGAACGTGGGTTGCTTCGGGCAGGTCAAGCTCTGCCTTGGAGAAGCTCTGCACCACCGCAGGGGTGTCCATTTTGGTCACTCCCTCGACCTTACGCAGCACTGACCCGACGATCGCCTTAGTCTCAGCGGCGTGCGGCGAGCACGTGACGTACGCCAAAACGCCTCCCGGCTTCAACGCACTGAGCGCCGACTTCAGCAGCGCCGTCTGAATAGCGCCGAGCTGAGCAACATCGCCGGGCTGTTTGCGCCAGCGAGCCTCGGGGCGACGGCGAAGTGCACCAAGACCGGTGCAGGGGGCGTCGAGCAGGATGCGGTCGAACTGATTCGGGAACTCTTCGCCAATGTCTACGCCATCCTTCTCCCACACCTCGGGCGGAGCGTCGAAGACGGCTAAAGCATTGCGGACAAGCTTGGCTCGAGCCGGAACAAGTTCATTGGCGGTAAGCGCCGCGCCACCCTGCAGGGCTTCTGCAGCGAGCAAGGCGGCCTTGCCACCGGGGCCAGCGCACATGTCGAGCCATGACTCCCCCGCCTCGATGGGGCGCGCGCGGCTGAGAGCGAGCGCGGCGATCTGCGAGCCTTCGTCTTGCACGCGGGCGCGACCGGAGGCGATCGCCGGGTTCTTGGCCGGGTCACCTTCACGGAGCGCGCCACCGATCGGCGAGTACTCGGACGGAGTGACGTCGATGTCGGCCGCATCCGAGAAACCGGGCAACGCCGCAACCGACACCCGAGCGGGCACGTTGTCAGCGGCCAAGAGGCCTTCCAATTCAGCTTCGCGCCCCTCGGCAACGAGAACCTGGCGGAAAGCCCGTGTGACCCACAGCGGATGCGAATACGCCAGCGCGAGAGCTTCTTCGCCAGAGCCCGCAGCACCAATCACACGCTCGCGCCAGGTCTCGGCATCGTGCTTCGTGATCGCGCGCAACACCGCGTTGACAAAGCCGACCGCCGAACGAGAGCCGATGGTTTTCGCCAGCCGTACCGACTCATCGACGGCCGCGTGAGACGGCACCCGCATCGACAGGAGTTGATGGGTCGCAAGACGCAGAACATCGAGCACCGGTGGATCGATCTTCGACACCGCGCGGCCGGCCGCTTGTGCAATCACTGCATCGTAATAACCCTGCATGCGCAGCGTGCCGTACGTGAGCTCGGTCGCGAGCCCCGCATCGGCACTCGACAATTTGGCGCGTTCGAGGTGAACGGGAAGGAGCAGGTTGGCGTACGCATCCGACTCGCGCACCGCCATGATGACGTCGAGCGCGACCCGACGGGCTGACTGTGCGTAGCTCACGAAGCCACCACCTCTGATTCTGAATTCAGGCCGCGCCACCAGGCTGCGGCATCCATTGCTTTACGTCCCTCGGGATGGACCCGGAGAAGTTCTAGAGGGTCGGTTGCCGTGCCGACCAAGACTTTCTTACCGGCAAATTCGAAGTGGCCGGGAGAAAGTGACGGGGTGTCACGCGCAATCGCCGCTTCGAGCACCTTGAGACGGCTGCCATCGATCGACGTAGAAGCACCGGGTTCGGGCGTGACGCCGCGAATGCGGTTGTGCACTGACTGCGCCGGCTCAGTCCAGTCGATGCGGCCGTCGTCGAGCGCGAGCTTCGGAGCCAACGTCACCTCACCAACCTGCGGTTCAGCATGAGCTGTACCGGCAGCAAGCGAGTCAACAACCTCCGAAAGCAGCGCGGCACCGGACAGCGACAACTGCTGCAGCAGCGAGCCCGCCGTTTGCTGCGCGCCGATCGGCTCGGTCATCGTGGCAAAGACATCGCCCGCGTCGAGTTGCTCGACGAGTTGAAACACCGTCGCGCCCGACACGGTATCCCCCGCCATAATCGCGCGCTGCACGGGGGCAGCACCGCGCCACTGCGGCAACAGTGAAAAATGCAGGTTGATCCAGCCGAGTCGAGGAATCGTAAGAACGTTCGCGGGTACCAACCCGCCGTAAGCGACGATCACACCGAGATCGACCTGAAGATCGTCAATGGCGGATGCCGCAGCCGCGTCGAGCCGGTTGGCGCGAATTACGCTCACCCCAGCCTCGTGCGCGCGCGCCGCCACCGGCGTGGGGGTCATCACGCGGCGTCGCCCCTGGGGCGAATCGGTGCGCGTGAGCACTCCGGCTACCTCGTGCTCGGAGTTCAGCAGCGCGTCGAGACTGGGAACAGCTACCTCGGGGCTACCGGCAAAAAGGAGTCGCAAGGAAGTCATCCACCAATTGTCTCGTGAAATCGCGCAAAGGTGCGCACTGAGGGGTTAGAGATCGACAAAGGGCTCGAGGTCATCGAGGTGAACGCGCAGTCCCGGCGGCGGTTGTTGGGCTCGCGGTGTGCCCGGTTTGCGACTACGACGCGCCACTGTCGTGGCCGTCACTACGAGCGCTTTGAGTTGTTCAGCGACGGCAGCACCGTCTTTGTAGTCGAAACGTACAATCGTGCGCACCAGTCCGTCGGGGAGGTCCACCGGTCCGAGGACATCGAGCGGCGCGACGGGGAGCTGGCGAATCGCATCATCGATGAGCTCAACCTTTCCGGTGAGCGTTGCGACGCGGACCGCTGGCGGAAAACGGAGCTCTCGGCGGTCCGCAAGCTCTGTCTGGGCGAAATCCTCTTGGCGCCACGTCACGAGCGAAGTGGCTAGCGCGCCACCGACGCCCACGATCACCGTCGGCGCACCGTCCGCGGCCAGGGCAATCGCGTTCGACCACCAGCGCAGGCAGTCTTCCGCCACCCGCAGGCTCTCGCGCGCCAGCATCCCAGCACCATCGAGGAGCAGCACCGCTCGATAGCCGCCTTCGGCTACCGGCTCAGCACCGCGCGTGGCAATGACGAGCGAAGGCTTGTTCGGGACCGTAAGCACTTGATGGTCACCATCAGCAACGATCACGCGATAGCCGGGGAACGCGCGGCCCAACTCGTCGGCGGTTCGAGCACTGCCCGAGCCGACCATGCGCAGTTTCGTGCCGTCACACTCACGACAGCGCCATTTGACGGCAAGCGCCCCGCACCAGACACAACTGGGAGTCGAGGATGCCGAACGCTGCGCCAGCGGTCCGGCACAGGTCGTACAGCGAGCCGTGTGCGCGCAGTCGGCGCAGGCGAGCCGAGGCGCATAGCCAGGGCGAGCGACTTGAACGAGAACCGGGCCCTCATCGAGCCCCGCTCGCGCGGCCTTCCACGCCGCCGACGGAATGCGAGCGATCGCGGCCAGCCGGTCTTGACTGACCTGATTGGCCGAGGGAATTACTTTGGGGGTGCGAAGACCGCCGGGGCTGAGCGCCACCAACCAGCCCACCTCGACGAGGCGTTGCACTTCGGTGCTGCGCGAATGGCTGAGAAAGACCAGCGCGCACTGCTGTTGCTCTTGACGCAGCAGCGCGGCATCCCGCGTATGGATATAGGGCGAGAGGTTCTCGCTATAGAGAGAATCTCCGTCGTCCCAGACCACGATGAGCCGGAGATTGGCTGCCGGGGCGTAGACCGCTGATCGATTACCGATGATGACGTAGGGCGTGCCGTCGTGAGTGCGGAGAAAGTTTCCGTAACGCTTCTGAACACTCTGGCGGGCATCCAACCGCAGCACTCGGTCAGCGGGCAGCAGAGCCGCCGCGGCCGCTTCAAGCTGCTCTTGGTCGCGGAAGTCTGGGGTCGCGAGGATCGCGGTGGTACCCCGCGCAAGAGCTTGGGCCGCCAGCTCGACCATCGTGACGGCCCAGCGGCCGACCCACACTCCCGGAGCAACCTCGGTCACTCCCGTCGGCGCGGTAAGAGCAGCCCGTTTGCGCTGCGTCACGAGAGTCGTGATCGCGCCCTCATCGAAGAAAGCAACTGCCGTCGGCTCCCCCGATGGTTCGAAGGCGTTCACGGCGGCATCAGGAAGTGTCTTTTCGGCACGCGCGTGGCGTTTCGGAATACCCAGTCGTAAGACGTCGGCCGCATTGCCAGCGGCGCGGTCGGCGGCGGTGCGCGCGAGTTTCCACACTTCTGGTGAGAGCACGGGGAACGGCGAGATCACCGTCTCGAGTTCGCTCAGTTTGCCTGCGTAATCGACAGTGTCCGTGAGCTCGACGATCCACCCTTCGACGAGTCTGCCGAGCGTTCTGAGCGGCACTTTAACGCGCACGCCCGCCTTCGCGTCAGCACGAAGCTTCTCGGGAATCGCGTAGTCAAAGAGCCTGTCGAGTTGCGGCAGAGGCGAATCAATGAGCACCCGAGCGATGGATGCGTCAGTCATCGCTACAGGCCGGCCGCCTGGCGAAGTGCCTCCACACGGTCGAGACGCTCCCAGGTGAATTCGGGAAGTTCGCGGCCGAAGTGACCGTAGGTCGCAGTCTTGGCGTAGATGGGGCGCAACAGATCGAGATCCCGGATGATCGCACCGGGACGCAGATCGAACACTTCGTGGATCGCTCCCAACAGTGCCTCATCAGAGACGTGGCCGGTGCCGAAGGTCTCGACATAGAGGCTCACGGGAGCCGCCCGCCCGATCGCATACGCAATCTGCACCTCAACGCGGTCGGCAAGGCCAGCCGCAACGGCATTCTTGGCGACCCAGCGCATAGCGTACGTTGCCGAGCGGTCGACTTTCGAGGGGTCTTTTCCGCTGAACGCTCCGCCACCGTGACGGGAAGCGCCACCGTAGGTGTCGACAATGACCTTGCGGCCGGTGACGCCGGCATCGCCCTGAGGCCCACCGATCTCGAAGCGGCCGCTGGGGTTCACGATCGCCTGCAGGTTCGAGAGGTCGAGGCCCGAACTTTCAGCGATCGGGCGAACAACCAGCTCTTCGATTTCCTGACGCAGTTGAGCGGTCGAGACGGAAGGCGAATGCTGCGTAGAAAGCACAACGGTCTCGATGCTGCGGGGCACGGACCCCTCATAACCAACCGTCACTTGAGTCTTGCCGTCGGGGCGCAGGTAATCGACGAGGCCCTCTTTACGGACCTCGGCCAGGCGCTCGGCCATGCGGTGCGCAAACCAGATGGGAGCGGGCATGAGCTGCGGGGTCTCATTCGTGGCGTACCCGAACATGACACCTTGGTCTCCGGCGCCGAGCACATCCAAAGCGTCGTTGGAGTGCTCTTCACGCGCTTCGAGGGCACGGTCGACACCCTGAGCGATGTCGGGAGACTGCGCGCCAATCGAGATCGAAACTCCGCAGGAGCGACCATCAAAACCGACGTCTGAGGAGTTGTAGCCGATCTCAGAGATACGGTCGCGCACGATGGCGGGGATGTCGGCGTAGCCGGTCGTGGTGACCTCGCCGGCAACGTGAACGAGGCCGGTTGTCACGAGAGTCTCGACGGCGACGCGCGCGTTCGGGTCTTCGCCGAGCAGCGCATCCAAGATGCCGTCGCTGATCTGATCACAAATCTTGTCGGGGTGACCCTCGGTAACGGACTCCGAGGTGAAGGTGCGCAGGGGCGAAGTCATAAGCCGTCTCCGGTAGTGATGAATGGATGCCAGCGGGCTGCGAACACAAGATCCAGAATGCGGTGAGCCACCGACAACTTGCTTCCGCTTGCCTCGCCCACTCTATCGCCGCCACCGTTGATGACGATGACAGTATTACTGTCTGTGGCGAATCCCTCGGTCCAGCCGACGCGGTTGATCACGAGGTAGTCGCAGCCCTTGCGGGAGATCTTGCCACGGCCCAATTCGAACAGCGCAGCGTCGTCTTGCTCGGTCTCTGCCGCAAAGCCTACGATCGTTTGCTCACGCGGACGGTCGTGAGAGAGTCCGCGCAGAATGTCTGGGTTCTCTTCTAATCGCAGCTCGAGCGTGCTCGAATCGCTGCGCTTCTTGATCTTGGATTGCGCCGTTTCGGCCGGGCGGTAGTCCGCGACGGCCGCCGCCATGATCACGAGGTCGGCGGATGCCGCTTCAGCCGTCACCGCCGTCTGCAACTCGAGAGTTGTTCCCACTTGCACGCAGCGCACGCCCGACGGTAACGGAACCTCAAGGTTCGCCGCGATCAGAGTGACAGCGGCACCGCGGGCCGCCGCAGCCATCGCCAAGGCGACACCCTGCTTGCCACTCGAGCGATTGCCGATGAAGCGCACTGGATCGAGAGGCTCACGCGTGCCGCCCGCCGTGACCAGCACAGAGCGGCCAGTGAGATCGCGAGTGACGGCCACCGCATCGAGAACCGCAGCAACAATGTCGCTGGGTTCAGACATCCGGCCCGGTCCACTATCAGAACCAGTCAGCTGGCCCGATTCGGGGCCAATAATGCGGATGCCGCGAGAACGCAGCGTTTCGACATTGGCCACCGTCGCGGCGTTTTGCCACATCTCCGTATGCATCGCCGGAGCGATAAGCACGGGAGCTGTGCTCGCAAGAATGGTGTTGCCAAGAAAATCATTGGCCTGGCCAGTCGCGATCTTGGCGATCGTATTGGCCGTAGCCGGGGCGACGACGATTACGTCTGCGGCTTGGCCGACGGAGACGTGCCGAACCTCGTCCACCCCCTGGTAGAGGTCGGTGTGAACCGGGTTGCGGCTGATTGCCTCAAGAGTGGGTAGTCCCACAAATTTGAGGGCGTTGCTTGTGGCCACGACATGAACGTCGTGGCCAGCAAGCACAAGCTCGCGCACAACAGAGACTGCTTTATAAGCAGCTATTCCGCCAGAAATTCCGACGACAACGTTGAGCGCGGTCACCGAGAAACGTTCTATTCGCCGCTGAGTCGCTTGAGTTCGAGCTTGTTTTCGTTGATCTCGTGGAGAGCAACAGAAAGAGGCTTGTCGTCGATCGTGGAGTCTACGAGAGGCCCCACGTTGTCGAAGAGGCTGCCTTCGTGAAGGTCTGCGTAGTAGTCGTTGATCTGACGAGCGCGCTTCGAAGCGAAGATAACGAGCTGGTACTTGGAGTCAACCTTCGACAGAAGTTCGTCGATGGGGGGATCAATGATGCCCGAGTTCTTGTCAGCCATAAGGGTGCTCCTTGGAGTCGGAAGTGGTCGCGCCAGCGGGCGCATCCATCAATTCTACGACTTCTTGAGCCGCTTGGCTTACTTCTGTGTTTACTACCTTCACATCGAACTCATCTTGAGCCGCCAATTCGACCTTCGCGGTCTCCAAACGGCGAGACTGTTCGGCGGCTTCTTCGGTGCCACGGCCGATGAGGCGACGCACCAATTCTTCCCACGTGGGTGGCAGCAAGAAGACCAACAGCGCCTCGGGCATGACCGTACGCACTGAGCGGGCGCCCTGCAAGTCAATCTCAAGCAGCACGCGCTTACCCTCGGCCAAAGCAGCATCGATGGGCGGTCGCGGCGTACCGTAGCGGTACGAGTTATGCACGACGGCCCACTCCAGCAACTCGTTGTTTTCGATCATCGAGTCGAACTCGTCGTCGCTCACAAAGTAGTAGTGAACGCCGTTGACTTCACCCGGGCGGGGCTTGCGCGTGGTCGCGGAAACGCTGAGCAGAACATCCGGATGATTCTCCCGAATGAAGCTCGAAACAGTTCCCTTGCCCACGGCGGTAGGCCCCGCCAGCACGACGAGGCGCGTCGGCTCGGGGCCTTGACGGCTCGATAGGTAGTCAGTCAATCGCTGACGTTGTTTCGGACCAAGTCCGCCAACGCGCTTGCGTTCGGCAATAGCCAGGTCGGCCATGATCGACTCCACGCGAGTAGGGCCAAGCGAAGGGACGCTCATGAGTAGTTCACGAACGAGAAGCCGGGCTTCAGCGCTATCGGGCTGAGCCCAAGCGGTGCGCGCAACGCTGAGAGCGGTACGTGCGCGTTCGGCGACTTCGCGCTTCACTGCAGCCCGGGCGCGTCGCGCCGCGATCGCCGCGCGCGAGGCAGCCGCACGATCAACCGCCGGAGGTGCGGGACGGGGCGCCATTAGCGCACCTGCTCACGGAGTTGAGAACGCAACGAACGAAGTTCAGCCGGAATCTGACTCGCGCCCTCTTGAAGAACGCTGCGAGATACCGTCACGATCGTGTTCGACACAGCATCGCCGTACAGTTCGCGAGCCTGTTCAACCTGTGCACCCTGAGCCCCGAAACCGGGAGCCAGAATGGGCAAATCAACGAGCTCACCGCTCTTGATGCCATAATCAGCGACCTCCACGGTCGCGCCGATCACGACGCCGAATGATCCCAAACCGCTCTCGGTATTCAGCGCGGTCACATCACGAACGACACTCGCCGCGACGGTCGCACCCTCGTGTTCACCCTCAGCGATTCGAGCCGTTTGAATGCTGCGAGCCGATGCATTGGACGTCGCCGCAAGCACAAAGATGCCCTTGCCCGCCGACCGCGCCAATTCGAAAGGCCCCGATAGCTCGGAAACGCCCTGATACGCCACAGCGGTCATCGCATCAGCTTCCAACGGCGAGCCGGGAGTGAGCCACGCTTGGCCGTAAGCATCGACCGACGACGACAAATCGCCGCGCTTCACATCGGCTATTACAAGCAGCCCGGCGGAGCGTGCCAGAGCGAAAGACTCCTCGAGAATCGCGTAGCCCGCGGAGCCGAAGCGCTCGAAAAATGCCACCTGGGGTTTGATCATTCCTACGTTGCCGGCTGCGGCATCCACAGCGCGCAGCGCAAACTCGCGAACGCCGTGAGCGTCGTTGGACAGACCCCAGGTTTCGAGGAGGAACGGATGGGGGTCAATTCCCATGCACACTCCCCCGAACTCGTCGAAGGTCTGTGCCAGCCGCGAAGCGAAACTAGGCATTGTTGGCTACCTTCTCGAGCTCAGCGGCGCGATCGAGTGCATAGTCCTGCAGCGAGCGGACGTCGAAGCCGTCACGGATCGCCTCGAACGACGCGACTGCTGCGGCGAGTTGCGCGATCGTCGTGAAGATCGGCTTGTCCGCCGCAACCGTTGCGGTGCGAATCTCGTAGCCGTCGGCCCGAGCACTGCGACCGCTCGGCGTGTTGATGACAACGTCCACCTTGCCGTCGTTGATGAGTTCCACGATCGACGGCTCGGCCGCATCCAACTCTTGACCCATGAAGTACTTGCGCACGACTTGAGCCTCGATGCCATTGCGGGCGAGGATCTCTGCGGTGCCTTCGGTAGCCAGAATCGTGAAGCCGAGCTGGCTCAGTCGCAACACTGGCAGGATGACAGCGCGCTTGTCGCGGTCGGCGACAGAAACGAAGACCGAACCCCCATCGGGAAGACCGCCGTACGCAGCCTCCTGGCTCTTAGCGAACGCCTTCGGGAAGTTGGAGTCGATACCCATGACTTCACCGGTAGAGCGCATCTCCGGGCCGAGAACCGAGTCGACGACGTTGCCCTCAACGGTACGGAACCGCTTGAACGGCAACACCGCTTCCTTGACCGACACCGGCGAAGTCGACGGCACCTGCGAACCATCGAGCACCGGCAGCAGACCGCTCTCGACGAGAGAACGGATGCTTGAGCCAGCCATCACGAGTGCGGCAGCCTTGGCGAGCGGAATACCCAGAGCCTTCGACACGAACGGAACGGTGCGGCTCGCGCGAGGGTTAGCTTCGAGCACGTAGAGGATGCCCTGACCGATGGCGAACTGAACATTGATGAGACCTCGAACGCCGATGCCTTCAGCAATAGCAAGCGTCGCTTCGCGAACCCGGTTGAGAACGTCGCGACCGAGAGTGACGGAGGGCAGGGTGCACGCCGAGTCGCCGGAGTGAATACCGGCTTCCTCGATGTGCTCCATGATTCCGCCAACGTAGAGTTCGTTGCCGTCGTAGATGGCGTCGATGTCGATTTCGATGGCGTCATCCAAGAAACGGTCGACCAAGAGCGGCGACGTCTCCGAGATAATGACGAGGTCGCGAACGCGCTCGAAATAGTCAGCCAGTGCTTCGGAGTCGTACACGATTTCCATACCGCGACCTCCGAGAACGTGCGAAGGGCGCACGAGCACCGGGTAGCCGATGTTCTCCGCAATCGCGATTGCTTCGGACTGGTTGGTTGCCGTGCCGTTCTTCGGAGCGAGCAGCCCCGCGTTGTCGAGAATGGCGGAGAAGAGCCCGCGTTCCTCGGCAAGATCGATAGCTTCGGGACTCGTGCCGAGAATGGGGACGCCGGCATCCTTCAATCCCTGAGCAAGCCCGAGCGCCGTCTGGCCACCGAGCTGCACAATGACACCCATGAGTTCACCACTGCCGCTCTCGGCGTGAATAATCTCCAGCACGTCTTCGAGCGTGAGCGGTTCGAAGTAGAGACGGTCGCTCGTGTCGTAGTCGGTAGAAACCGTCTCCGGGTTGCAGTTGATCATGATCGTCTCGTAGCCGGCATCCGACAGCGCGAACGAAGCATGGACACACGAGTAGTCGAACTCGATGCCCTGACCGATACGGTTCGGGCCCGACCCGAGAATGACGACCTTCTTCTTGTCGCTAGGAATGACCTCAGTTTCGGAGTCATAGCTCGAGTAGTGGTACGGCGTCAGAGCCGGGAACTCGCCAGCGCACGTGTCGACCGTCTTGAAGACGGGACGCACATCAAGGTTCCAGCGCACATCGCGCACCTCAGCCTCGGTCAGCCCGCGCAGATCAGCGATCTGAACGTCGCTGAAGCCGTGATTCTTCGCGTGGGTCAGCAGCGCCGCCGTCAGCTCAGGAGCCGCCGCGACATCAGCCGCAACTTCATTGATGAGCGCAATCTGGTCGATGAACCAGGGGTCGATCTTGGTGGCGTCGAAGACTTCTTCTGAGGTGGCACCGGCACGCATGGCCTGCTGCACCGTGATGATGCGACCATCGGTGGCGACCGACGACAGCGTGAGCAGTTCGTCCTTATTGCCGACTTCGCCGTTCCAGTGGAAGCTCGAATCACGCTTCTCCAGCGAACGGAGTGCCTTCTGCAGGGCGGTCGAGTAGTTACGGCCGATAGCCATAGCTTCACCGACCGACTTCATCGTCGTCGTAAGACGCGTGTCGGCGGCGGGGAACTTCTCGAAAGCGAAGCGAGGAACCTTGACGACGACATAGTCGAGCGTGGGCTCGAAACTTGCCGGAGTCACCTTGGTGATGTCGTTGGGGATCTCATCGAGGCGGTAGCCGATCGCGAGCTTGGCCGCGATCTTCGCGATCGGGAAGCCCGTTGCCTTGGACGCCAACGCACTCGAACGAGACACTCGCGGGTTCATCTCAATGACAATGACGCGGCCATTGGCCGGATCGATCGCGAACTGGATGTTGCAGCCACCGGTGTCGACGCCCACCGCGCGGATGATGTCGATACCAATATTGCGCAGGTTCTGGTACTCACGGTCGGTCAGCGTGAGCGCCGGAGCGACCGTGATCGAGTCTCCCGTGTGCACCCCAACCGGGTCGACGTTCTCAATGGAACACACGACAACGGTGTTGTCCGAGGTGTCGCGCATGAGCTCGAGTTCATACTCTTTCCAGCCGAGGATGCTCTCTTCGAGCAGAACCTCGGTGGTGGGGCTCTGGTGCAGACCATCGGTAACCATGCGCACGAGCTCTTCGCGCGAGTACGCGAATCCGGAGCCGAGGCCACCCATCGTGAACGAGGGGCGGATCACGAGCGGATACCCGAGATCTTCGGCAAACTCGACCGCTTCGGCAACGGTGTGAGCGATGTGCGACTTGGCGACATCCGCTCCACAGTCCAAAACGAGCTGCTTGAATATCTGGCGGTCTTCACCCTTGTTGATGGCTTCGAGGTTGGCGCCGATCAGCTCGACGTTGTACTTCTCGAGGATGCCGTGAGCGTCAAGCTCGATAGCCGCGTTGAGAGCGGTCTGGCCGCCAAGAGTCGGCAGCAGTGCATCCGGACGCTCCTTGGCAATGATCGACTCGATAACTTCCCACGTGATCGGCTCGATGTAAGTGGCATCGGCGAAATCGGGGTCGGTCATGATCGTGGCCGGGTTCGAGTTCACGAGGATGACACGGATGCCCTCCTCCCGCAGCACGCGGCACGCCTGGGTGCCGGAGTAGTCGAATTCAGCTGCCTGACCGATGACGATCGGGCCGGAGCCGATAACGAGTACCGATGAAATGTCGTCTCTCTTGGGCATTACTTGGCGTCCTTTGCGGTCTCGAGAACAAGGTCGCGGAACCTGTCGAAGAGGTAGTTGGCATCATGGGGGCCTGAGGCCGCCTCGGGGTGATATTGAACGGAGAACGCAGGGATGTCGAGGGCACGAAGGCCTTCGACCACGTTGTCGTTGAGGTTGACGTGGCTCACTTCTACGCGACCGAATCCTGCCGGTGACTGGCTGATCTCGCCGACCGGAGCGTCAACCGCGAAGCCGTGGTTGTGCGCCGTGATCTCGGTGCGCAGGGTCTGCACATCGATAACGGGCTGGTTGATGCCGCGGTGGCCAAACGGCAGCTTGTAGGTGCCGTAGCCGAGCGCGCGGCCCAAGAGCTGGTTGCCGAAGCAGATTCCAAAGAACGGGAGCCCCTTCTTGAGAACCTCGGTCAACAGAGCAACGTGACCATCGGATGCCGAGGGGTCGCCCGGGCCGTTCGAGTAGAACACGGCGACCGGTTCGATCGCGAGCATTTCATCGAAGGTGACGGTCTGAGGAAGAACGTGCACCTCAAATCCCCGGTCCGCGAGGTAGTTGAGAGTCGATGTCTTCACACCAAGGTCGAGAACGGCGAGACGGCCAATGCTCTCGCCTTGTGCCTCGACGACGTACGCCTCAGACGTTGACACTTCAGAAGACAAGCTTTGGCCCGCCATCTCAGCCGCAGCGGTGATGGATTCGAGCTGCTCTTCGGTGCTGAGGCTCGCGGCCTCACCGGAGAAGATTCCGCCACGCATTGAACCGGCATCGCGCAGACGACGGGTGATCGCGCGGGTGTCTACGCCGCTGATACCGATGATTCCTTGCTCGGCGAGCTGGGCATCCAGCGACTCTTCCGCACGGAAGTTGGAGACGACACGGCTGGCATCGCGAACGACAAAGCCCGACACCCAAATTCGCGAGGACTCGGGGTCTTCGGAGTTCACACCGGTGTTGCCGATGTGGGGTGCCGTCATGACGACAATCTGTCCAGCGTAGCTGGGATCGGTAATGGTCTCTTGGTAGCCGGTCATGCCGGTCGCAAAGACAACTTCGCCGATCTTCTGGCCGCGGGCACCATAGGCCTGACCGAGATAGCGCGAGCCATCTTCAAGGACGAGCACTGCGGGTTCAAAGGTCACTGGGACTGCCTTTCGTTGCCGACGACACTATCGAGAGCGCGTTCACACGTCTCGGGGTCATCCATTCGGAAATAACTATCAACTGCAGTGTCATCGAGATTCCACTCGATCACCTGCAGTCCGTTGCTTTCGACCACACGGTCGATGGTCCAGGTTGCGCGGGTAATGCCGCGTACATCAGAGCGAGAGAGCCAGAGATCGGGTGAGCCAGCGCGCGAAACCACGATGCCTTCGGGGTGCACTTCGAGAAGGCAGTTCGCCCGGAAACCCAAGCCGTGCACGTTGATGCGATTGAGTTGATCTCCGGCCACAGTGGTCGCAACGTACTTGCCGCTGAAACGGAGGTCGGTGTCGTCGAGATCAGCGGGCGGCGCGAGCGGCGCTGCGATGTGGGACTGTCGTCGCTTACGCGCACGCCAGCCGACGACCATCGCAGTAAGAGCGAGAGCCACGATGACGAGCACGATGACGATCGAGATTTCTTTAGCCACGAGCGGCCTCGCTCTCGGCGGCCCGCGCTTGCTGAGCGACTTCGGCAGCGTCAACGACGTCGCCATTGCGCACGGTTTCGTAGCCGTTATGGATGGTGGTCATGACTCGACCAGGCAGTTCGCGCCCGAGGTAGGGCGAGTTCGTGCTCTTGCCGCGAAGGGATTCCGCGGAAAATGTGGAACGAGCGCTCGGATCGACCAGCACGATGTTGGCTGGGGCTCCCAGCGCGAACGGAGTGGCGTAACCGTCGAGGCGGCCGATCTCCGCGGGCTTCTGCGAGAGCACGCGTGCGACATCCGCCCAGTCAAGCTGGCCGGTGTCGACGACAGCCTGCTGGACAACGTTGAGCGCAGACTCAAGCCCGACCATACCGAATGCCGCCTCAGCCCACGAGCATTCCTTAGCCTCGGGCGGATGCGGTGCGTGGTCAGTGGCGACGATATCGATCGTGCCGTCGGCGAGGGCTGCACGCAAAGCGTGAACGTCTTCGTCGCGACGCAGCGGAGGGTTCACCTTGAAGCGGGCGTCGTAGCCGCGAACGAGTTCCTCGGTGAGCAGCAAATGGTGAGGCGTGACCTCTGCGGTGACGGCGATTCCACGAGCCTTCGCCCAACGAATCACGTCGACCGAACCGGCGGTGGAAAGGTGGCAGATGTGAAGACGGGCACCCACGTGCTCGGCAAGCAAAACGTCGCGGGCGATAATCGACTCTTCCGCGACCGCGGGCCAGCCGGCGAGCCCCAGCTCACTAGAGACGGCACCCTCGTTCATCTGGGCATCGACGGTCAGCGTGGGCTCTTGAGCGTGCTGCGCAACGACGCCGTCAAAGGTCTTGACGTACTCGAGCGCCCGACGCATCAGCAAGGCGTTGTGGACACACTTGCCGTCATCTGAGAAGACGCGCACGTTGGCGCGAGAGTTAGCCATTGCGCCGATCTCAGAAAGCTTCACACCTTCGAGGCCCTCGGTGACCGCACCGATCGGGCGCACAGTCGCGTACCCGTGGTCGATGCCAAGCGACTGCACTTGTTCAACAACACCAGCGGTGTCCTGAACAGGCATCGTGTTGGCCATGGCGAACACAGCGGTGAAGCCGCCCATTGCCGCAGCGCGCGTTCCCGAGAGAACCGTTTCGCTCTGCTCGAAACCGGGCTCGCGCAAGTGAGTGTGAAGGTCGACAAGCCCCGGAAGCGCTTGCAGACCGGCTGCGTCGATCGTGCGGTCGGCAGAGGTTGCATCCGTGAAGACGCCGCGATCGATCGTGAAATCTCCGCGCTCGCCATTCGGCAGGGTGGCGTTGACGATTCTGATACTCACGAGAGTCCTCTTCTCTGGATTAGTTCACGTTGAGGGGCGGCGGGCAGCATTCCCGCACTCACCGCTCCACAGCTCCGGACAGCAAGTGATACAGCACCGACATACGCACGGAGACGCCATTCGCCACTTGCTCAAGCACTGTTGATTGTGGCGAATCTGCGGCGGCAGCCGAGATTTCGAGGCCGCGGTTCATCGGCCCAGGGTGCATAACCATGCTACTGGCTGGCAGGGCACACATTCGCTCGTCGTTGAGTCCCCACTGTCGCGAATATTCGCGAGCATTGGGGAAGAATGCTGCGGCCATCCGCTCGGCCTGCACGCGCAGCATCATGATGACGTCGGGCCCCTGCGCGATGGCGTGGTCAAGGTCATACGAGACCTCCACGGGCCAGCCGCTGAGGTTCACGGGGAGCAAGGTGGCGGGGGCAACGAGAGTCACGTGAGCGCCGAGCGTCGTCAGCAGCCAGACGTTGGATCGCGCGACTCGCGAGTGAACGATGTCACCGACGATGGTGACGGTCACTCCGTCTAGCCCTTTGCCTCGAGCCGCTGTTCCGTGCAGGCGGCGACGAATGGTGAAAGCGTCCAGAAGAGCCTGGGTCGGATGCTCGTGCGTGCCGTCGCCGGCGTTCACGATTCCGGCGTCAATCCAACCGCTGTCTGCCAGCGTCTTCGGTGCTCCGGATGCCCAGTGGCGTACGACTACCGCGTCTGCGCCCATCGCCGCCAAAGTTTGCGCGGTGTCCTTGAGGTTTTCGCCCTTCGAAACGCTCGATCCTTTGGCGGCAAAGTTGATGACGTCGGCGCTCAAGCGCTTGGCCGCAGCCTCGAAGGAAATGCGAGTGCGCGTGGAGTCTTCGAAGAAAAGATTGATAACCGTTTTGCCGCGCAGGGTGGGCAGCTTTTTGACTTCGCGCTCCGAGACGCTCGCCATGTCTTCGGCAACGTCGAGAATCGCGATCGCTTCCTCGCGAGACAGTCCCTGAGTGGTGAGGAGATTTCTCATCCGATTGTCACCTCGTCTAGGCCATCGATTTCCTCGAGGCGTACGTTGATACGTTCGTCAGCCGAACTCGGAAGATTCTTACCCACGAAGTCGGCGCGAATCGGAAACTCCCGGTGCCCGCGGTCAACAAGCACGGCGAGGCGCACGGCACGGGGGCGCCCGAGATCGCCGAGCGCATCCAGCGCAGCGCGAATCGTGCGGCCCGAATACAACACGTCATCGACGAGAACGACGGTCTTGCCGTCAATGCCCCCGCTGGGGATGTCAGTGGGGCCGGTAGCGCGGGTGGGGTTCTGAGCGAGATCGTCGCGGTACATCGTGACGTCGAGAGCCCCTGCCGGGATCACAGCAGAATCAACTGAGTGGATGATCGCCGAGATGCGGGAGGCCAGCGTAACGCCGCGCGTGGGAATACCGAGAATAACGAGATCGTCTGAACCGCGATTGGACTCAAGAATCTCGTGAGAAATACGAGTCAACGCTCGGGTGATATCAGCATGCTGTAGCACTGTGCGTACAGGCATTCTGACCTCCTTCCCCGCCTCTCTGGACGGAATTTAAAGGAAATCTGTTTCGACGACTCTAGCGCACCTCGCCGCACAGTTCACACTTCAGCACGGAGAGTTATGAGCCCCAGCGCTTGAGCAGAAAACGTTCGAGCACGCCAACCGCAGTATCGGTTAGTTTTCCGAGAACACCCAACAGGATGATCGTGAGGAACAGTCGGTCAATGCGTCCGTTTTGCTGCGAATCGACAAGTAGGAAGCCGAGGCCGAGCGAAGCGCCCAACAGCTCCCCCGCCACGAGAAACAGCCACGCCTGTGCCAGTGCTAACCGCAGCGACGAGATCACCGCTGGCACAACGGCCGGCAGCTGAACCAGTCCGAGCAGCGCGGGGCCTGAGTAACCGTAGCTTCGACCCAGTTCGACCAGATGGGCATCCACATGGCGAAGTGCTGACGCCACTGTCGTGTACACCGGGAAGAAGGCGCCGATGGCGATCAGCGCAACCTTGGAATCCTCGTTGTAGCCGAGGTAGAGCCCGAGAAGGGGCACCCAAGCCAGAGAGGGCACCGCACGCAGAGCACCCAACGTGGGAGCAAAGAACTCTGAGACTCGAGCCGAAAGCCCCACAACGGATGCCAAGGCGAGACCGACGACTGAACCGATCACGAATCCGAGGAGCACCCGCTGGGTGGAAATCGCGACGTGTTGGTAGAGCACACCACGCTCGTAAAGGTCCACACCGGCTGCCCACACACCGAGCGGTGTCGGGAGACGGTAGCTGGCGACAAGGCCCGAGGTGGCGATGAGTTGCCAGAGAGCGATCAGCGCCAGCGGAAGCACCGCGCCCAGGAGAACCGGGCGAACCCAGCGTCGACGACGCGGTGTACTGGTTTCCACGGGTGCCGGAGAGGCCGCGACGTCAGTGACGACGGGCCGCTCCAACACGCTCAACGGGCTACTCAGCGACACGGCTCGGGTCCGCACTGTCGACATACGTCGTTTCGAACAGCGTCGCGAGAGCATCGTCGATCTGCGATTGCTCGGCAACCGCTCCCGAGTCAACGAAGATCGGACCAATCACGCCGAGGACGTCAAGCTGCTTCTGCCCCGGGGCGGGGTCGATAGCGAGGTTCGTGCGCTCCAGCAGAACCGAGTTCGCAATGGGGAGATCGATACCGGCGACATCCGCAAAGATCGCCGCAGCGTCATCCGGGTTCTCCGCAGCCCACTGACGCGCCTTCTCATACGCGTCGACGACTACCTGGGCCAGATCGGGAGACTTCTCCAGGAAGCTCTCCGTGGCGTTGAGGAAGCCATAGCTATTGAAGTCGGGGTTGTCGTACACGATGCGCGAACCCGCATTCACGACGGATGCGCTCATGAGCGGATCAAGGCCAGCCCACGCATCCACGGCGCCCGACTCCAATGCCGTCTTACCGTCCGCGTGCTGCAACTGAGTGATCGTGACTTCATCAAGCCCGATGTCGAACTCGGCAAGCGTCTGAAGCAGGAAGAAGTAAGGGTCAGTACCCGCATTCGCACCGATATTTTTGCCGCGGAGATCTTCGGCAGACTGGATGGGTGAGTCTGCGGCGACAACGATGGCAGACCAATTGGGCTGCGAGTACACATCTACGGTTTTGATGGGCGAACCGTTGGCCCTCGCGAGCAACGCGGCAGAACCGGCGGTAGACCCGACATCCAGAGCACCCGCCCGCAAGGCGTCGTTTGCTGCGGCAGAACCGGATGACTGAAGCCATGTCACTTCAACGTCATCGCCGAGCGTCGATTCCAGCCACCCTTCTTCCTTAATGATCAAGCTGAGCGGGTTGTAGGTCGCAAAGTCGACCGCAAGGGTATCGCTGCTCCAGCCACCCTCGTTATCCGTGGCTTCGGGAGCGAGGCCTGAGCCTTCGCCCGCTACGCAACCGGAGAGTCCGAGGGTGAGCGCTACAGCGCCCGCGGTGAGAAGTGATGAGAGAGAACGGCGAGACATAATTTCCTTTAGGGGGTGTGGGGAGAACAGTGAAAACGGGCGACGGAGCTAACTGCTACTCGTCACCGGGAGGTGGTGGGTGGCGACGCCGAGACCCTCAAGCAGCTCGGCTCGCAATACAGCAAGGTCTGCGCTGCCCCGGTCACGGGGGCGATGCCCCGGGACCGTCACGGTCGCGCGCACGCTAGAGACTGCATCCGCGGAATCGGCGGGGCTCGAACCCAAGAGAACGACGCGGTCGGCGAGGTAGAGCGCCTCATCGACATCGTGCGTGACGATCACAATGGTCGCGGGCTCTGCGGCGTGGAGTTCCAGAAGCAGATCCTGCATCGCAAGCCGGGTCAGCGCATCCAAGGCCCCGAAGGGCTCATCAAGCAGAAGCACCCCTGGCTGGCGCGCCAGAGCGCGCGCGAGGGAGACACGCTGAGCCATGCCGCCCGAGATCTCTCGAGGCCGCAAGTGCGCCGACTCCGAGAGCTTGACCAATTCGAGAAGATGCGACACGCGCTCGCGGTCACTCGCTGCACGACGAGTACGCGGCAACCCGACCTCAACATTGCGAGTGAGCGAACGCCATGGAAGCAACCGAGGCTCCTGAAACGCGATCGCTGACCGCGCATCGAGCCCCGTAACAGGAGCGTCGCCGATGGTGATGGAACCCGCGGTTGGGGTATCCAAGCCCCCGATGTGCCGCAATAGGGTCGACTTGCCGCAGCCAGAGGGACCAATGAGCGCGACGATCTCGCCTTGCGCAATCTCAAGCGAGACATCGTTGAGCACCCGGCGCTCGCCGAAACTACGAGCGAGCCCGCGGATGCTGACCGAGAGGGCATCAGAAGCGATGCTGTCGCGGAGGGAAGAAGAACTCATCCCTGAACGCTAAGACCCGGGTCACACGATGGCTACCGAGGCCGTAACGTAGCGTCACGCAATCGCGTAACGCTACGTCACATAAGAATGGCTATTCGAAGCTGGCCGCGATGCGACCAAGCAATCCATTGATAAAGCCAGCTGAATCTTCTGTCGAATGAACCTTGGCCGATTCGACAGCTTCGGAAATGGCGACTCCCGCAGGAACCTCATCGTTGAACATGATCTCCCAGAGGCCGATGCGCAGCAGCGCACGGTCGACTGCCGGCATACGGTTCAACGGCCAGCCCTGCGAATACGTTTCGATGAGTTCATCGATTTCTTCGCCGTGCTCGGTGATGCCCACGACAATGTCCTGCGCGTAAGCCCAGGCGGTGGCCCGAGCGGGTTCACCCATTGCACGCGTCGATTCGGCAGCAAGAGCAGCATTGATGCTCTCGCCGCGAACGTCTGCGCCGTACATAACGTCAAGCGCGCGCTTACGCGCCTTGGTGCGAGCTCCCATTTAGTCGTTCACGCGACCGAGGTAGCCGCCATCGCGGGTGTCGACCTTGACCTTGGTGCCCTGTTCAACGAACAGCGGTACCTGAATCTGGTAGCCAGTCTCCACGGTTGCCGGCTTGCTGCCACCGGTCGAACGGTCGCCTTGCAGGCCAGGCTCGGTGTAGGTGATCTCCAGAACAACGGATGCCGGAAGCTCTACGTAGAGCGGCTCCATGTTGTGCAGGGCGATCGTGACGTTCTGGTTCTCCAGCATGAAGTTCGCGGCATCGCCCACGGCGGCTTCGCTCAACGTGATTTGGTCGTAGTCACTCGTGTTCATGAACACGAAGTTTTCGCCGTCCTTGTAGAGGTACTGAAAGTCGGACCGGTCGACGGTCTCAGTCTCAATCTTCGCGCCAGCGTTGAAGGTGCGGTCTACGATCTTGCCCGTACGCACGTTCTTCACCTTGGTCCGGACGAAAGCTCCGCCCTTACCCGGCTTGACGTGCTGGAACTCGATAACGGACCACAGTCCACCGTCCATGTTGAGAACGACGCCGTTCTTGATGTCAGCGGTAGAGGCCATTCGTAAATCCGTTTCTGTTAACGAGCAAAAGCGCGATTGAGACACCGAAGTGAAAAAACCAACGTTCGAGTCTAACTGAGTCGTCGTGCAACCGCGTCGAGGCCCAGAATATAGGACTCAAAGCCGAAGCCCGCGATAACGCCAGTCGCCACACCCGAGATCACGCTCGTGTGGCGGAACTCTTCTCTCGTGTGCGGGTTCGTGATGTGAACTTCGATCAGGGGCAATCCGGCGCTGGAGACCTGAGCTGCGGCATCCCGGAGCGCGTAGGAATAGTGCGTGAAAGCAGCCGGGTTCATGATGACCGGCGCGCCAGCATCCACCGCTTCGTGCAGCCACGAAATCAGTTCGGTTTCGCTGTCCGTCTGGCGAAAATCGAGAGTGATGGATGCCGCGTTGGGCAGTGTCTGGGCGTGGGATTCAAGCTGAGCCTGAAGATCGACGAGCGTTCCCCCGCCGTACACATCGGGTTCTCTGCTGCCGAGCCGACCGAGGTTGGGCCCGTTAAGCACGAATACTGTAGTCACCGCTCCACTCTAGCGAGGCAGGCCCGCTAGACCCCGACTTCTTGGTACGCAGAGTACAACATTGCTTCGTCAGGACCATTGAGCATCGAGGTGCGACCCACAGCGTCGAGGACCACGAAGCGGATCATTCCAGCACGGGCCTTCTTGTCCCGCTGCATGGTGGCGAGAAGCGTGTTCCATCGGCCGAGCGGGTAGTCGATGGGAAGACTCAGAGATTGCAGGATGCTGCGATGGCGGTCAACGACCTCCGAGCTCAGCGAGCCAGCGAGGTGCGCGAGTTCTGCGGCAAAGACCATTCCCACCGAAACCGCAGCGCCGTGGCGCCAGCGGTAACGCTCGGCATGTTCGATGGCGTGGCCCAGCGTGTGGCCGTAGTTGAGCGTCTCGCGCAGACCGGTCTCTGTGAAGTCTTCTCCAACGACGCGAGCCTTGAGGCCGATCGAGAGCTCTACGACGCGACGGAAGGAATCCGAGTGAGGATCGGTGACAGCATCCACATCAGCCTCGATCAGATCGAGAATCTCGGGCTCACCGATGAAACCGCACTTAACGATCTCGGCGAACCCCGCCAAGATCTCGTTGCGCGGGAGATCTTCGAGCACATCGAGATCGGCGACGACTGCGCTTGGCGCATAGAACGCACCCACGAGGTTCTTGCCCTCAGCGGTGTTGATTCCTGTCTTGCCACCGACGGCGGCGTCAACCATGCCTGCGACGCTCGTCGGGCACTGAATGAGCTTCACGCCTCGCAGCCAGGTCGCGGCTACGAAACCGGCCAGATCGGTCGCTGCTCCGCCTCCGAAACCGATGACGGCATCCGTGCGAGTGAAGTCGGTTTGGCCCATGATCTGCCAGCAAAACGCGGCCACTTCGACGCGCTTGGCGTCTTCGGCGTCCGGAATCTCGGCCAGAAGAACTTCGTATTTCTCCGAGAGCGACTCGCGCAGTGCATTCGCGCGCGCACCGAGCGTCGGCGGGTGAATGATGAGCACCTTCGCTACTCGCGGACCGAGCTGTTCCGAAAGCTGCGGCAACAGGCCACGACCGATGAGAACGTCGTAGGGATTCACGCCGGCGACCGGGATGATCGTGGTTTCAGTCATTGCTGTTGGGTTCCCAACCAGTCGGCGATTTCGCGCGCGACTTTCTCCATTGGCTTCAGTGAGGTGTCGATCGTGAGCGACGAAAGTTCGTCGTAAATCGGGCGTCGCGCTTCGACAAGCTTTTCCCATTCGTCCGCGTTCTTCGCGAGGGGACGCTTCGTGCCGGCGATGCGCAGTCGAGCGGCTGCCTTGGACATCGTTAGTTGAACTACGCGATGCGATGCAAGGTCGGCGCGGGTCTCAAGATTGAGCACCGCTCCCCCGCCCAGCGTCACAACAGCGGGTTCAAGCAAAGCATTCGCAACCGCTTCGCGTTCCCGTTCACGGAAATACTCTTCCCCAAACTCAGCGAAAAGTTCCGGGATCGGGCCGTGCGAGGCCACTACAACCTTGTCGGTGTCGATGAGCGGAGCATCCAAGATCTTGGCAAGCTTTTTGCCGGCCTTGGTTTTACCTGATCCTGGTGCGCCAATGATCACCACGAGGGCGCCACCGTCATTCAGCACGGGACGCCTGAGTGGTGCTGAGCGAGTCCGGGATGGCCGCGACGTACGCGTCAAGATTACGTTTGGTCTCGCCGAGAGAGTCGCCACCGAACTTCTCAAGAACTGAGTTGGCGAGCGTCAGCGCGACCATGGCTTCAGCCACAACACCGGAGGCGGGAACCGCACACACGTCGGAGCGCTGGTGGTGAGCAACCGCTGCTTCTCCAGTCGCAACGTCGACGGTGCGAAGAGCGCGCGGAACCGTAGAGATTGGCTTCATCGCCGCACGAACCCGCAGAACGGTACCGGTGGTCATGCCACCTTCGATACCGCCAGCACGGTCGCTCAGTCGAGAGATGCCGTCATCGTCGCGAACGAGTTCGTCGTGCGCCACGGAACCGCGGCGTGCGGCGGTCTCAAAGCCGTCACCGACCTCGACACCCTTGATCGCTTGAATGCCCATGAGGGCCGCCGAAAGCTGAGCATCGAGACGACGATCCCAGTGGGTGTACGAGCCCAACCCGGGAGGAAGACCGTAGGCAAGCACCTCAACGACGCCGCCGAGAGTGTCGCCATCTTCGTGAGCAAGATCGACTTCTGCGACCATGCGCTTGGAAGTTTCAGGGTCGAAACACCGCAGCGGATCAGCATCCAGCGTAGCCACGTCGTCGGGCGCTGGCAGGGCACTACTCTCGGGCGAACGCACGGTGCCGATGGAGAGCGTGTGGCTCACCAGACGGATACCAAGCCCTTCGAGGAACGCGCGGGCGACAGCACCAAGTGCGACTCGCGCAGCGGTCTCGCGCGCACTAGCGCGTTCGAGAACATTACGAGACTCGGCAAAGTCATATTTCTGCATGCCGACGAGATCCGCATGACCGGGACGGGGGCGCGTCAACGCGGCGCCACGTCCCTTCGGCAGCGTCTCCGGATCAACCGGGACAGGGCTCATGACGTCGACCCAGCGCGGCCATTCGGTATTGCCGATGCGCAGAGCGACGGGGCTGCCCATCGTGAGTCCGAAGCGAATACCGCCGCTGAGAGTGAGCTCGTCCTGCTCGAACTTCATGCGGGCACCGCGGCCGTAGCCGAGCGTGCGACGCACCAAATCCGCCTGAATTTGTTCAGGAGAGATGGGAACGCCCGCAGGCATCCCCTCAAGAATTGCAACCAATTCGGGGCCGTGCGATTCCCCGGCCGTTAACCATCGAAGCATTCTTCAATCCTCCCACATCAGCGGAGGCGGCTTGTGCGCGTGACTACGAGTGATCGTGGCCGTGAGGTGCTTCGATTGCGGCGCGCATGGCATCGATAGCATCCGCTTCTCGATCCAGCGGAACATCGGCTGTGCCCGCCGCAAAGATACGCACCTGGGCGATCGCCTGGTTGATCAGCAAATCGTGGCCAGAGATCACGGTACCGTCAACATCGAACCAGCTTTGTGCAACCGCGCTCGGCCACGGGTCGTAGGCCACGTCAAACAGCGCCGCGGTTGTGCGGATGCTCTCTGAAAAACTCAGATCCATCGCACCGCCGGGAACCGTCGTGATGATGATCGTAGGAGCTTCGGCTTCTTTCGCCGCTTCCGCCCACTGCCGCAGCACCACTGTCGCCCCGAGGGATTCACCCAGCTGCTGCAGCGGGGCGGCCTTCTGAGGCGTGCGCGCAAAGATCGTTACCGTTGTCGCACCCATCCGAGTCGCGGCGACGAGAAGTGAGGCAGCGGTAGCGCCTGCGCCGAGAATCCAGACGCTGTCGAGGGCGGAGAGGCCGGCGTCGAGAAAGCTGCGCATCGCGCCTTCAACATCCGTGTTGTAGCCGCGAAGGCCTTCATCGGTTATGACGACGGTATTGGCGCCGCCTACGAGCTCGACCAGCGGATCTGCCCAATCGAGCAAGGGCACGACATCCCTTTTGAGAGGCATCGTGAGAGAAAGACCACGCCAGCGGCCGTCGAGCGCGGCCATGAAAGCGGGCAACGACTCCCCCGACAGCTCAACGGCATCGTATTCCCAGTCAAAACCGAGCGTGGCATACGCGGCACGGTGGATGACGGGGCTCAGCGAATGAGTGATGGGCGATCCCAACACAGCGAGCCGCGAACGCGCGGATGAGGTCTCGGCCTGTTCAGAACTGTCTAGCAATAGCTTCCATTTTCGTCGCTCTCGGCACACCAGTCGCGCAGACGTTGAGCTGCAGCCTCGTGGTCGTCAACATTCGTTGTAAACACGGTTTCGCCCGTGGCGAGGTTGATCGGCACGAAGAACAGCCAATCGCCCGCGGCGGGGTTGATAGCGGCATCGATCGCAAGTTCGCCCGGGAGGCCAATCGGTCCGACGGGGAGTCCGGGGTTTGCGTACGTGTTGTAGGGGTTGCTGGCGTCGGCGCGTTCGGCATCGGTCGTCCATACCGTGTGCAGATTGCCTGTTCCGTAGGCGACGGTCGCATCCGACTGTAGGAGCATGTCCTGATCGAGACGGTTATAGAACACCCGCGAAATCTTGTAGAAGTCGTCGGTGTTCGGGCCTGCCTCACGTTGCACGAGCGCCGCCATCGTAAGGATGCGGTAGCGATCCTCAACCGCCACCCCGGCGGCATCCAACTTCTCGTACATCGTGTTGACCATCAGATCGAGCACGGCATACGGGTCTTGACCGCCGTCAAGTTCGTAGGTTGCCGGGAAGAGGTAACCTTCGAGGCTGATCGCTTCGGCGGGCAGGCCGAAGTGCTCGAGATCTTCGGCAGCTGCTTGCACCTCAGCCAACGGAATCCCCGTCGTCTCAGAGATGATCTCAAGCGCGTTCGGCAGCGTGGTGCCCTCGGTAATCAGCAGCCGGTCTGTCACCTTGTTCTCTGGATCAAGCAACGCGTCGAGTGCTGATTGTGCGCTCATCTCCTTCTGCAACGCGTAGTTGCCAGGGAAGAACGCGGGATCACTCTCCTGCTCAAGCAGGAGGTCGTAGAAGGCGTCGAACGTCATGGTGACGCCCGCGACGTTAAGGCTGCGTGCTATGTCAGAGCCAATGTCGCCGGAGTTCACCGTAACGATGACTTCTTCTCCATTGCCCGAACCCTCGAAGTCGTTGGCGAGTTCCCAGCCCATGATTTCGCGGATCTTGTCTTCGTAGTTGACCCAGCCGTACGCCGCAACACCAGCGCCGAGTAGCGCAATGATGAGCAGGGGCAAGCCGATGATCAGGCCGAGTCGACGCTTTTTTCGCGGAGGATCCTGACGACCGCCATCGCCAACGGACGCCGGCGGCGCAGCCGTGTGATCGCCGCCGCCTGCAGGCGCCGTGCCCGCCGTCAGCTCTTCAAAAGTGACGAGCGCTTCAGCTTCCCGTGCGGCTTGCGTTACCGCCGGCAACTGTGACGTCTGGCTCTGCTGAGCCTCGCGAGCTTCTTGAGCAGCGCGGGCTTCGCGCCGCGTCATCGGCTGGCCGTTGCTGGAAGTTGCAGGGGTCGCGCCCGCATTCGTCGCAGAGTCCGGAGTCGCCGACTCTGAACTCGCAGCGGCTGCGGATTCTTCAGGTGAACGCTCAGTGCCATGGGCGGCAGCTTCGCGAGCCGATTTCGGCGCACCCGCACCGGGTTGATCGCTGAAGATGTCGTCCCAGCTCGGTTCATCGGCCATGATTTATGATCCTTGCGTCGGTTCTACGAGCTCTCCCGGCGGTCGATCCGCCGAACGCTCGAAGTCGAGGGCATGTTGCAAAATTATAACGGCGGCAACCTGATCGACGACCGACCGTGAGTTCTTTGTCGTGCGACCGGATGCGCGCAGTGCCGTCTGTGCCGACATCGTGGTCATCCGCTCGTCTACCAAGCGCACGGGCAATTCAGAGCGGTCTGCCAACTGCTGCGCAAACGCCCGCGCATCCCCCGTGGATGCGGTGTCGCGCCCCGAGAGCGCGATGGGAAGGCCCACTACGATCTCCACAGCGTCGTACTCCACGGCTGACTTGAGCACACGCTTCACGCTCGCCTTGGCACGCTGCACTGTTTCTACCGGGGTCGCCAGCATCCCATGAGGGTCGCTTCGAGCAACTCCCACTCGCACCTTGCCGACGTCAACGCCGATCCGGGTACCGGAACGCATCAACTATGCCGAAAGTGTCGACAAAATAAGGGCGAGAGCATCCGGGATAGCGGCGGGGTTAGCGCCACCGCCCTGCGCGATGTCGGGCTTGCCGCCACCGCCACCTCCAAGCACGCCAGCCGCTGCCTTAGCCAAAGCACCGGCAGCGAAGCCGTGAGCGCGCGATGCATCGTTCGTAGCCACGATCACGGCAGGCTTTTCGCCGACGGTTGCCGCTAGCGCCACCACCGCCGCTTCGGAGCCAAGTCGTTCGCGAACAGACTGAACAAGACCGCGCAGGTCGTCGGTAGAGGGCAGTTCGCCCACGTTCTCGACGACAGCCTTCACATGCCCTGCTACCTGAGCCGCTTCGACGAGAGCGGGAACGCGCTGCGAAAGCTGACCAGCTTCGAGCTGAGCGATCTTTCGTTCGGCAGCCTTGAGGTTGGCCAGAAGCTCCGAAATGCGGTCGGGCAGTTGTTCGCGCGGCGTCTTCAAGTTGGTGGTGAGCTCGTTCACGATGGCGCGCTCGGTTGCAAAGTTGCGGAACGCATTCATGCCCACGAGCGATTCGATACGACGGTTGGCGGAGCCGACCGATGACTCTCCGACGAGCGAGATGAGGCCGATCTCCGACGAGCGCGCAACGTGGGTACCCGCGCAGAGCTCGAGCGACCAGGGGCCACCGATTTCTACAACGCGCACCGTGTCGCCGTACTTCTCACCGAACAGCGCCATAGCGCCGAGGTCCTTGGCATCGTCCAAAGCCATGATGCGCGTCGATACCTCGAGGTTGTCACGCACTGCAGTGTTCGCGACTTCTTCGATCTCGGTTTTGGTCTCAGCCGACAACGCCTGCGACCACGAGAAGTCGAGACGCATGTAGCCAGCCTTGTTGTACGAACCAGACTGGTGAGCGTCCTTACCCAAAATCTGACGCAGCGCTGCATGGATGACGTGGGTCGCCGAATGCGCTTGAGTCGCGCCGCGACGCCAGTCAGCATCCACGAGCGCACTCGCTGGATCTCCGACTCCGACCTCGCCGGCAGTAACGGTGACTTTGTGGCTGATGAGTCCCTTCACGGGACGCTGAACATCAAGGACCTCTAGGTGGAAGCTAGCGCCGACGATCGCGCCCGCGTCGGCTTCCTGACCGCCGGACTCAGCGTAGAGCGAGGTCTCAGCCAAGATCACTTCTGCTGTTTGACCGGTGGTCGCGCGGTTTACCGACACACCATCAACGATGATGCCGATGACGCTGGACTCGGTCTCAAGATTCTCGTAACCGGTGAACGTTGTCTCGCCGAGCGCACGGAATGCGCTGTACACGGAAAGGTCGGCGAGGTGCTGCTTTTTCGAACTCGCATCGGCCTTCGCGCGGTCGCGCTGCTGCTTCATGAGCGTGTCGAACGCCTCGCGGTCAACGCTGAGGCCAGCCTCTGCCGCCATCTCGAGAGTGAGGTCGATCGGGAAGCCGAAGGTGTCGTGCAAGAGGAAAGCGGTATCGCTGGGAAGTTCACCGAGCCCCGACTGCTTGGTGTGTTCTACAGCAGTGTCGAGAATGGTGGTTCCGCTGGCGAGGGTGCGCAAGAAGATATCTTCTTCGGCGAGCACAATGCGCGAAATGCGGTCGTAGTCTTTCTCGACCTCGGGGTATGCCGCCTTCATGGCGTCGCGCGATTCGGGGAAGAGTTCGGCGAACGTCGCGCCTTCAACACCGAGCAGGCGCATTGCGCGCACGGTGCGGCGGAGCAGGCGACGCAGCACATAGCCGCGGCCCTCGTTGCTGGGGGTTACGCCATCCGAAATGAGCATGAGGCTCGAACGCACGTGATCAGCGACAACACGCAAGCGAACGTCAGCCTCGTGATCGGCACCGTAGGTGCGGCCGGAGAGTTCCGCAGCCTTATCGAGGACCGGGCGAACCTGGTCAATCTCGTACATGTTCTCGACGCCCTGCTTCAAGAACGCAACGCGCTCAAGACCCATGCCGGTGTCGATGTTTTGCTTGGGCAGCTCGCCAAGAATGGGGAACTGTTTGCCCTTGCCTTCGCCACGCAAGTACTGCATGAACACGAGGTTCCAGATTTCGACGTAACGGTCGTCGTCGGTGGCGGGGCCACCGTCTGCGCCATAGGCGGGCCCGCGGTCGAAGAAGATCTCAGAGGAAGGACCGGCGGGGCCTGGCTGCCCCGTTGACCAGTAGTTGGTGTCCATTCCCAGACGTTGGATGCGCTCGTCGGGCAACCCTGCGGTCTCTTTCCAGTACGCCACAGCATCGTCGTCGTCTTCGTACACGGTGACCCAGAGGTCTTCGGGACGGAACGCGAGCCCGCCCTCGTCTTCCGCGCTGGTGAGGAACTCCCACGCGAACTGAATAGCTTCCTTCTTGAAGTAGTCGCCGAAGGAGAAGTTGCCGTTCATTTGGAAGAACGTGCCGTGTCGTGGCGTTTTGCCGACCTCTTCGATGTCCAAGGTGCGAATGCACTTCTGAACGCTTGTTGCGCGATCGTACGGCGCGGGAACTAGCCCCGTCAGGTACGGGACGAACGGGACCATGCCGGCCACGGTGAAGAGCAACGTCGGGTCGTCGCTGACGAGCGAAGCCGACGGCACGATGGTGTGGCCGCGCTCACCAAAATAGGTCAGCCAACGTTTCTGAATTTCTGCGGTTTGCATGGGATCCCCGGGGAACTAAATACTGCGGCCCAAGGGCCCTGATGGTGGTGCTAAGAACGCTTCGTGAATTCGGAAACCGCTTCTTCGACATCCGCTACGGCATCACGAAGCTCTGCTTCGCGCTCACGGTAGCCATCAACGACGGCACTGGTGAACTCGCGAGCCTTGGAGTCAACATCTGAGAAGAACTGCTTTCCCTCTGGAGTCTTGGCTACTTGATGTGCTGCCACGAACCCGACGGCAATTCCTGCGACGAAAAGGACTGCGCCTTTCATATTTCTCCTTCAGATTGGGGATACACGAACCGTATTAGTTTAGGTGGTCGAGCGGGCTCAGCGGCGGCTCTTAGGGCGAAGACCCAGAACAGCAGCACGAACGCCGGCGCTAAAGCCCGCGATCTTGATCAGAGGGCCACCAACCGTGGCCGCGCCGAGAGCCACCAGGGCTGAGATGTTGCCCGTCGTTTCTTCCACGTTGCGCGTGATCGCGTCGACCCGAGCGATCTGTCGATTGGTTTCTGAGATCGTCGTTGTCGCTTCGGTCAGCATTGGGTCAAGGTTGTCGCTCACGCCGCGAATGGCTGTGCTCGTCTCATCGAACACTTTGCCCAACTTCAGCAGTGGCACGGCCAGCAACCCGACCAATATTGCGAACACTCCGGCCGCGATGAGCCCTGCGATATCTCCGCCAGTCATGACTACTCCGATCACTCTGAAGAAATGTACATGTACACGCTATTCGACATTGGCATCGAACGGCGCCGGAAAACGAGAAAGGGCCGGAGCAAATGCTCCGGCCCTTTCTTTCGCTAGTTAGCGTGCTGCGTAGTACTCAACAACGAGCTGAACTTCACAGGTCACAGGAACCTCGGCGCGCTTCGGGCGACGTACGAGACGTGCCTGCAGCTTGTCGATTTCTACCTCGAGGTAGCCGGGGGTCTTGGGAAGAACATCAACGTGTCCGCCTGCTGCGGCGACCTGGAAAATTTCCATGCCTTCGCTGCGAGCCTTGACGTGCATGAGCTGCCCGGGCTTGACGCGGAACGACGGACGGTCAACGAGCTGGCCGTCAACCAAGATGTGGCGGTGAACGATCATCTGGCGAGCCTGAGCGGTCGTACGAGCGATCGCCGAACGAACGAGCAGTGCGTCGAGACGCATTTCAAGCTGCTCAACCAAGTTCTCACCGGTGAGGCCAGCAGTCTTGCGAGCTTCCTCGAACTGAATCTTCAGCTGAGCTTCGCGGATGCCGTACTGGGCACGTAGGCGCTGCTTCTCGCGAAGACGAACAGCGTAGTCGCTGTCCTGCTTGCGCTTGGTGCGGCCGTGCTCACCGGGAGCGTAGGGGCGCTTTTCGAGGTACTTAGCTGCCTTCGGCGTGAGGGCGATGCCCAGTGCGCGCGAAAGGCGAGTCTTGCTACGGGTACGTGACTTAGTAGACACAGGATCCTTTTCGATTGATTCAAGTAAGAACAATCTGGTGATCACTCGCACGCGAACGCGCGTGCACAACACACCAGACGAAAGAAGAGGGATGACCCTAGGGAACCTGGTCGGCTACAGACCTGTGTTCCGCGATATTCGATTTCATTGCAGCCGCGCGCCGAAACCGTATCGTTGGGACGCATAACTCTACCACGCCGAGCTCTGCCAAGCGACGAATCGCCACGCCTCAACCGCACGGCGTCTCGCTAGATCACTCGCCGCGAATAATCTCGCGCAGTTTGGCCAAGCGCGCCGACACTTCACGCTCGTTGCCGTTGTTCGTCGGCGTGTAATACTCCGTACCTTTCAGCACGTCGGGGAGATACTGCTGCTTCACCACTCCGAACTCGGAATCGTGGGAATAGCGATAGCCCTTTCCATGCCCGAGACGCTTCGCCCCGGGATAGTGCGCGTCACGAAGAGGCTTCGGAACTCGACCGATCTTGCCGGCGCGCACATCGGCGATCGCGGCATCCAGAGCGGAGTAAGCAGCGTTGGACTTCGGCGCTGTCGCTAGATAGACCACAGCCTCGGCTAGCGGAATGCGGCCCTCGGGCATGCCGATGAGCTGCACGGCGTCGGCGGCAGCGACCGCGATGACGAGCGCCTGCGGGTCAGCAACGCCCACGTCTTCAGCAGCGCTAATGATCACGCGGCGCGCGATAAAGCGAGGATCCTCCCCCGCTTCAATCATGCGAGCCAAATAGTGCAGCGCCGCGTCAACGTCCGAACCTCGGACGGACTTGATGAAGGCGCTAATCACGTCGTAGTGCTCGTCGCCTTGCCTGTCGTAGCGCAACAAAGCTCTATCGACCGCGTTGGCGACATGTTCAGCCGTCACCACGGCGGGTGAGGCCGCGTCATCGTCGTTAGCGGCCGAGACTGCGGATGCTTCAAGCGCAGTCAAGACTCGGCGCGCGTCGCCCGACGACAGCCGGATAAGCAGTGCGCGAGCCTCGGGGTCGAGCACAACAGCGTCTTTGAGCCCGCGGGGGTCGCTGACGGCGCGGTCGACGAGTTCTCCGAGATCGGTGTCGTCGAGCTGGTTGAGCGTCAGGAGCAACGAGCGCGACAGCAAAGGAGAAATCACGGAGAACGACGGGTTCTCGGTAGTGGCTGCAATAAGAATGACCCAGCCATTTTCGACCCCGGGAAGCAACGCATCCTGTTGCGCCTTGGTGAAACGGTGAATCTCGTCAAGGAATAACACCGTCGAAACGCCATAAAGGTCGCGAGCGGTCAACGCCTCCTCCATGGTCTGGCGAACATCCTTGACGCCAGCGGTTACAGCAGAGAGCTCGACGAACTTGCGCTGCGATCCGCGAGCGATGGCCTTTGCGATGGTGGTCTTGCCCGTGCCAGGCGGGCCCCAGAGAATAATGGATGCCGAACCATGGCTGCCCTCGGCATCCGAAGCCAAGCGCATGAGCGGTGATCCGCGCTGCAGCAAATGCTTTTGACCGACTATCTCGTCAATAGTGAGCGGCCGCATGCGCACTGCGAGAGGTGTTGCTCCGCTGTGCAGAGTTGCGGAACCGTCCATAAGGCAATCGTAATCGGCTGCACCGACCATCCGCACAGCACGCCCTCATTACGCCCGCTCGTCGTGGCGTTTGGTCGTGGTTCCCACCAGACCGTAAGGTTCATTGTGGCGTTCCTACGACAGCGGCGAAATCCGCGATTCTTCAAGGAGTAATGGTGGCATCCAGCAAGAAGCATTCACGCGAGCAACGAGAAGCTCGGGAACGACTGCGCCAGTACACGGCTCGTGCTTCGGTTCACGAAGCCACCATCGCACGACGCAAGCGCGACAACGTGCTCGCTGTCGGCGTGGGTCTCGTCATCATCGCTCTCGTCGCAACTGCTCAGGTCTTCTACTTCTCTTCGGGCCCCGGTATGCCAGAGCCCGCCCCGTCGTTCACCCCTGAAGCCGAGGCGACCGAACCCGGCAATGTTGGCGACGTTCCCGATCTCGCCCTCGCCGAAGCGCGTACGTGGACCGGCGAACTGACGTTGAACGATGTCGTTCTCGGTGTCGAACTCGATGGAGCCGCCGCACCCCAGGCCGTATCGTCCATCATCGATTCCGCCGCCTCTGGCTACTACGAAGGCACCACCTGCCACCGCATGGTCGACACCGAAACTGCCGGCCTCATCCAGTGCGGTTCTCTCGATGGCACTGGCGCTAGCGACCCGAACTACGCATACGGCCCCATCGAAAACGCGGGAGTCGGCGGGTTCTATCCTGCCGGCACCATCGCCATCGCTCGCACCGGAGACGACGCGTTCTCCAACGGGCGCCAGTTCTTCATCGTCTACAACGATGCGATCATTCCTGATGACACCGCCGGCGGTTACAGCATCGTCGGCCAGGTCACCTCAGGGCTCGACGCTCTCCAATCAGAGATCGTCGCTGGCGGCATTGTGGATGATGCCCAAGACGGAGCACCGATGATTGCCACAAGCATCACGGGCTTCACGATCCAGTAACAGCGTCAGCGACCGATAGCGTGGTTGTCCTAAGCTTGGGTAACCCGGCAGCGACTTCCGGCACAAGCAGCAAGGTGAAGTAATTGGCTACACAAGAGCAGAACGAGTGGGGACACGTCGACGAGACGGGTACCGTTTTCGTCCGAGAGGCCACTGGCGAACGTGCCGTCGGTCAATACCCCGACGGAACTCCCGAAGAGGCCCTGGCCTACTTCACCCGCAAGTACCACGAGCTGGCCGGTCAGGTGACCCTGCTCGAGCAGCGGGTCAAGAACGGCGCTCCGGCGTCTGACGTCGCTAAGGCCATCAAGGCTCTCAAGGAGTCCATCAGCACAGCCAACGCCGTCGGCGACCTGGCTGCTCTTCACACTCGCGTCGAAGCCCTCGGTGGTTCCGTCTCGAAGCTGACGGAGAAGCAGAGCGAAGAAGCGAAGGCCGCGCTTGCTGAAGCGATCACCGTACGCACCGCTCTCGTAGTCGAAGCCGAAACGCTTGCGGCCGCCGATCCCGCCAAGGCTCAGTGGAAGCAAGTTACTGCTCAGATGGATGACATCTTTGCGCGCTGGAAGGCACATCAGACAGATGGCCCGCGCCTGCCCAAGAACGAGGCCAACGAGCTGTGGAAGCGATTCCGTGCTGCTCGCAGCACTATTGACACACACCGTCGCGCATTCTTTGCCGAGCTTGACTCTGCACACAAAAAGGCCCGTGCCGACAAGCAAGCGCTTGTTGATCAGGCCGAGGCACTCGTCGCTCAGGGCGCCGACGGCATCCCGACTTATCGCCGCTTGCTCGACCAGTGGAAGGCCGCAGGCCGCGCAGGCAAGAAGTTCGACGACGCCTTGTGGGCCAAGTTCAAGCAGGCCGGAGACGTTCTCTACTCGGCTAAGTCTGAGATTGATGCACAAGACAACGTCGAGTTCACCGCTAACTGGGAACTGAAGAAGGCGCTTCTTGAGGAAGCCGAACCGCTGCTCACCGCTACGGACCGGGCACAGGCCAAGAAGGCGCTGTTCTCCATCCAGAAGCGCTGGGACGAAATTGGCAAGGTTCCTCGCGACAAGATCAAGGTAGCTGAGGATCGGCTGCGCAAGGTCGAGGCGGCCGTTCGTAAGCTCGATGAAGATCACTGGAACAAGAACAACCCCGAGCGCCAAGAGCGCTCCGAGGGTTTCCTGGGCCAGCTCAACGAAGCGATTCAGAAGCTTGAAGCTGAACTGGCAGAAGCTCAGGCCACGAAGGATGCGAAAAAGATCGCGGCCGCGCAGGATGCTCTCGATGCCCGCAAGGCATGGCTGGGCGCCCTCAAGTAACCATCTGTCCACAGGGTTCTGGTTCTCCACTGAACCAGACTCTGGGTGCCTGAGCAGTCGTTGTGGGACGCACCATTGAGGTATGACACCTCGACTGCCTCCCGTACTCAGCGCGCACGACTTACCTCTGGCAGAGCTGCAGTGTGCAGCTCTCGATGGCGAGCTGTACCCGCTAGACAGCTGCTTCTGCCCAATAGACGAGTTCGACACCATTCACTTGCGTGCGCGTGCTCTGGCTGTGGTTCTCGATCCCCGAATCATCGCAGAGCGGATGACCGCAGCATGGGTATGGGCGGCCACGCTCAATCCCCCGGTGCGCTACGAGTTGTGCGTCGCTATCGGTGCTCGTACGCGGCCGCACGGCACCCTCAACGCCGTAGTACGAGAAGTGGTTATCGGCGCGGATGATATCGATACGGTCTCTGGCGTCAGCGTGACGTCACGATTACGAACGGTGCTCGATATTGCGCGCTTCAGCGAACCCTTTGGTCCTCGTGAGAGAGCCGCGGTCAGCACCCTGATGGCGGACGGCGGCTTCGGATACGAGGAATGCGCTACCGTTCTGAACGCACGCCGAAACTTGCCCCAAAAGCGCGTTGCACTCGAGCGACTAACCGCGTTGGGCAAACCCGCGACCGCGGCGTGACAGCCTCTTAGCCGCTGTTGACGCGGTAAACGTCGTAGACAGCATCCACGCGACGTACCGCGTTGAGCACACGGTCGAGGTGCGTCGTATCCCCCATCTCGAACACGAACTTGCTGATCGCAAG
This sequence comes from Salinibacterium amurskyense, assembly GCF_002797685.1. Classification (GTDB taxonomy): domain Bacteria; phylum Actinomycetota; class Actinomycetes; order Actinomycetales; family Microbacteriaceae; genus Rhodoglobus; species Rhodoglobus amurskyensis. Next base: position 1,571,058 of record NZ_PGFH01000001.1, on the reverse strand, counting down.
CCGAGCCGTCGAGGTGTTCACTGTCGCTGACAGGATATTGACGTGCGTTTCGCTGAGCACCTTGGTGATGTCAGATAGCAAGCCAGCGCGGTCGAGCGCTTCAACCTGAATCTGAACCAAGAAGAGACTTTTGGATGTCGGTGCCCATTCGACGTCGATCATGCGCTCGGGTTCGTCTAGGAGCGACTGCACGTTCTTACAGTCGTCACGGTGCACCGAGACACCCGCACCGCGAGTGATGAAGCCGACAACGCCGTCACCGGGAACCGGAGTGCAGCAACGCGCGAGCTTGACCAGAATGTCGGGCGCACCACGAACAAGGATTCCAGAGTCGGAGTGCTTGTAAGGGCGCAGCTTGCCCGCCGCGGGGAAGGACAGCTCCCCCTCGTCTTCCTCAGTGCCGCTGCTGAGCGATCCCACTAGCTTCTCGATGACTGACTGCGTCGAGATGTGGCCTTCGCCGACTGCGGCGTACAGCGCCGAGACGTCTTCGTACCGCATCGTCGCAGCGAGCTCAGCGAACGACTCCTGGCTCATGAGCTTTTGAAGCGGCATGTTTTGCTTGCGCATGGCACGAGCAATCGCGTCTTTACCCTGCTCAATAGCTTCGTCGCGGCGTTCCTTGGTGAACCACGCTCGAATCTTGTTGCGAGCTCGGGTGCTTTTGACGAAACCTAGCCAGTCTTGGCTAGGCGCAGCATCCGGACTCTTCGAAGTGAACACTTCCACGGAATCGCCACTCGTCAGGGCAGTCTCCAACGGCACGAGCCGACCGTTGACTTTAGCGCCCATGGTGCGGTGACCGATTTCGGTGTGCACGGCATACGCGAAGTCAACGGGAGTTGCGCCCGCCGGCAGACCAATAACCTTGCCCTGTGGCGTGAAAACGTACACCTCTTTTGCGCCGATTTCGAACCGCAGAGATTCGAGGAACTCGCTCGGGTCAGAGGTCTCCGCTTGCCAGTCGGTGATGTGCGCGAGCCACGCCATGTCGTTGTCAGCGGGGCCGGACTCGACTGCTTTGCCCGCCGCGCGGTCCTTGTACTTCCAGTGCGCCGCCACACCGAACTCAGCGCGGTGGTGCATTTCATTCGTACGAATCTGGATTTCTACAGCACGGCCCTGCGGACCAATAACGGTGGTGTGAAGCGATTGATAGAGATTGAACTTCGGAGTCGCGATGTAATCCTTGAAACGACCAGGAATCGGGTTCCAACGGGCGTGAATGGAGCCGAGCACGGCATAGCAATCGCGCACAGAATTGACCAGAACCCGGATGCCTACGAGGTCATAGATCTCATCGAACTCACGACCGCGCACGATCATCTTTTGGTAGATCGAGTAGTACTGCTTCGGACGCCCCGCGACCGCACCCTTAATGCGAGAGGTGCGGAGGTCGTCCTTCACAGAGGCAATCACTTGCTTGACGAACTCGTCGCGCTGTGGAGTCCGTTTGGTGACGAGACTCTCAATCTCGACGTAGATTTTTGGGTGCAGCACTGCGAAAGAAAGATCTTCGAGTTCAAGCTTGATCGCTTGAATACCGAGACGGTGCGCGAGCGGCGCGTAAATCTCTAGAGTCTCTTGCGCCTTGCGCGATGCGGACTCACGAGGAACGAAGCCCCACGTGCGCGCATTGTGGAGGCGGTCGGCAAGCTTGATCACCAGCACGCGGATGTCCTTCGACATCGCGACGATCATCTTTCGTACAGTTTCAGCTTGGGCGCTGTCGCCGTACTTGACCTTGTCGAGTTTCGTCACGCCATCCACGAGCATCGCGATCTCATCGCCGAACTCGAGGCGGAGCTCGTCGAGCGAGTAGGCCGTGTCTTCTACGGTGTCGTGCAGAAGCGCTGCCGCGATAGTTTTCTCACCGATTCCCAGCTCCGCAAGAATCTGCGCAACAGCGATCGGATGAGTGATGTACGGCTCGCCGCTCTTACGCTTCTGGCCATCGTGGGCCCGAAAAGCAGCCGCGTAGGCACGCTCGATAAGCGCAAGATTCGCCTTCGGATGGCTCGTCTTTACCGTTCGTAGGAGCTTTTCAACAGAACCTGCCGGCTGAGCTCGAGAGAACAGGCGCGGAAGTAGCGCACGAAAAGAAGCTGATGACTGTTGCGCTTCGCTCATCCCTCTACCCCCTAGTTTGATTCTAGGTCGTGTTGGGCACGAGCGAAGACACAGTAGCTCAGGGCGGACTCAACCGCCTGCGAACGCACACACTGCCGTTCGCCCATCGTGGTTACTTGTTGCCCTTGTCAGCGGCGCGAGCAGCCGTCAGTCGCTTCGTGCGGCTGAGGATGTCCGGCTCGTTCTGACGGAACTGCGCGTACAGCGGAGCGGCGATGAAGATGGTCGAGTAAGTGCCGACGACGATACCGATGAACAGCGCCAATGCGATGTCGCGCAGCGTTCCTGCACCCAGAACGTACGCGCCAATGAAGAGGATGGCGGCAACGGGCAGAGCTGCGACAACTCCGGTGTTGATCGAACGCACGAGCGTCTGGTTGACAGCAAGGTTCACGGACTCGGCGAAGGTACGACGGGATTCAGAGCCGTCTTCCGACGTATTTTCCCGAATCTTGTCAAACACAACGACCGTGTCGTACAGCGAGAACCCGAGAATAGTGAGGAATCCGATTACCGCGGACGGCGTGATCTCGAACCCAAAGATTCCATAAACACCCGCCGTGATCACGATGTCGTGCAGTAGCGCGATCATCGCCGCGATCGACATCTTCCACGTACGGAAGTAGATCGCCATCATGATCGCGGCAAGAGCAATGAACACTACGAGCGCGCGAAGGGCAGATCCAGTGATGTCAGCACCCCACGACGGACCAACGAACGATGCAGCGACGAGGTCAATGTCAACGTTGAATGCTCCGGCAAGCGCATCACGAACCTGGTTGGACTCATCTGTCTCGAGTTGCTCGGTCTGAACGCGCAACGAACTTGTACCGATGACCGTGACCTTAGGCTCCGCATCGCTTACGACGCTGATGACCGTATCGGTGGCGAGGTTCTGAGCTTCAACACTCGTCTCCGGGTCGGTGAGTGCTTCGACGGAATCGATCTGGAACTGCGAACCACCGGTGAACTCAATACCGAAAACGTAACCGCCACGAAGCGCCGGAACGATGATCGAGACGGCAAGGAGCACGGCCGCGAGGGCGTACCAAACCTTGCGGCGTCCGATGAAGTTGATCGAGACATCGCCGGTGTAGAGGTCGTTGCCAAACTTAGAGAAGCTAGCCATCAGGAGTCCTTTCCATCTGAGCTGGAATCCTGGGCAGTGCCCGCAAGTTCAGCAGCTTTTCGTTCAGCAATTGTTTGGCGGCGAGCAGCTTCGCGACTCGCGCCCGTCTTGTTCTTCGCAGCCACTGGAGTGCGGAACTGCGCACGACCGCGGTATACCGCGCCCAGCGCATTGGGGTCGAGCCCGCTCAATGGGTGTCCACTTGAGAAGAATCGTGTTGTGGAGAGCAACTGGAGCATCGGATGGGTGAACAACACCACGACCAACACGTCAATAACCGTGGTCAAACCGAGGGTTAGCGCGAATCCGCGAACGTTTCCGACCGCGAGGACGAAGAGAACAACTGCGGAGAGCAGGTTCACGGCCTTTGCGGCGAAAATCGTGCGAAGCGCACGCTTCCATCCTGCTTCGACGGCACCGGTCAACGAGCGTCCGTCACGGAGCTCATCGCGAATTCGTTCGAAGTACACGATGAACGAATCGGCAGTGAAACCGATAGCGACGATCAAACCAGCGACACCGGCCAGAGACAGACGGTATCCATGACGCCAGGAGAGATACGCAATCACGAGGTAGGTGAGGACACCGGCCACAATGAGCGATGCCACGGTGACCAGACCAAGGAGGCGGTACTGGAAGAGCGAGTAGATGACCACGAGCAGCAAACCAATAAGACCCGCAATAAGACCCGAGTTCAGCTGCGCGGTACCGAGCGTGGCAGAGATGTTCTCACTGCTCTGAACCTCAAAGCCGATTGGAAGCGCACCGAACTTCAGCTGGTCAGCCAGAATCTCCGCTGACTCCTGCGTGAAGCTCCCCGAAATCTGCGGGTTACCACCGGTGATGATGCCCTGAGTGGTCGGTGCCGAAATTACTTGGCCGTCGAGAACGATTGCGAAGCGATTGCGAGGATCAGTTTGGTCGAAGCCGAAAAGACGGGTCGTCATGTCCGCAACAGCGGTGGTTCCCTCGGCGTTGAACGTGGGGAAGACGCCCCACTGGCCAGTGCTGATGCCCTGTGAGCTGGAGACAAGACCGGACGAAGCATCCGTGATCGTGCTTCCTTCAACCTCAACCGGGCCGAGGATGTATTTGAACGAACCATCTGCTTCACATGTGATAAGCGCTTCGTCCGCCGGCGCAACGCTGAAGTTGTCGAGCGACGAGCAATCGAAGTTGCTGTACTCATCGAACAGAGCTTCGGTGATCCAGTTCAAGTCGCTGGCGTCAGTCGGCGTTGCAGTAGGAGTCGTCGCGAGTGTGGGCTCAGGAGTGGCGGTCTCGCCCTCCGGAGCATCCGTCGTCGCCGGGTCCGGTGTCTCTTCGGCGACAGCAGTGCCCGCTACCTCTGTATAGAGAACTGGGCGGAACTCGAGCTTGGCGGACGCCTGAATGCGCTTCAGGGTCTCGTCATCCGGGGTTCCGGGAATGGATACCACGACGTTGCTCGCACCCTGCGTGGTGATCTCGGCTTCGGAGACTCCACTGGCGTCAACACGGTCACGAATAATCGACACGGCTTGAGCGAGTTGCTCGCCCGAGACGGTTTGTCCGCTTTCGAGCTGCGGGGCGAGAACGATTTGCGTTCCGCCCTGAAGGTCAAGGGCGAGCTTGGGAGCCCAGGATGCCGTACCGAAGATGGAGCCAGCGCCAACTAAGACGGTGAATCCCACCGTGATTGCTGTGAGCCAGACTATGGCCCGCCAGGCGTTCTTCACAGGGGTTGTTCTTGCCACCTATTTGACTCAGCTTTCTTGACAGAGCAGTGCAGAATCGCACGCCGTTGGACAGCCACCCTCGGGTAGGACGACTCTCAACACTAGTGGGTTACAGGCGACGTTCCTCTACTTTGAGGACTTGTCGTCCTTCGAGTCGGAGAGCTCGCCGAACTCAGGGGTTGAAGAATCAGTCGAGTCATTCGATGCAGCTTCGCGCTCTGCAGCTTCACGGTTAGCAATCTCCATTGCTTCCTCGACGGAGCGCGGAGCGCCATCTTCGACGGCGTCTTCGGTGACGACCTTCGCGAGAGTCTGGCTGTGAACCTTGACGACGACACCCTTGCTGATCTCGATCTCAGCTTCGTTCTTAACGGTGTCCATCGTGATGAGCGTTCCGAAGAGACCGAAGTTGGTCATAACTTCTACACCGGGAACCATCTGGTCGCGCAGCTCTTCCATCTGAGCCTTGCGCTTGCGGCTGTTGCGGAACATGAAGAAGATGAGCACGCCGAGAATGGCGAGCATCGCAATAGAAAGCGGATCCATGAGGTACCTTTCGGTTGGTCTGTGGGCCTGGCGCTCAAGCTGAGGCGCGTGTTAAGCCAGTAAAACTATAGTTCATCGCTAGCCGGGCTCGAATTCCTGTCGGTGATCCCGAAGTGATCCCACGCCGCCCGTGTCGCTACTCGCCCACGGGGCGTTCGCGTGAGCAAACCAACGCGCACGAGGAACGGTTCAACGACCGACTCTACGGTCTCAGCCTCTTCACCGACCGATACCGCCAAAGTGCTGAGGCCTACTGGTCCGCCGTCGAAGCGTTCGAGGACAGTCATCATGACCGCCCGGTCGAGGCGGTCGAGTCCCCGTTCGTCAACGTCGTACAGTTCGAGCGCCGCACGCACGGCATCCTTGCTCGCGGCCGTGTCGTTGACGAGCGCATAGTCCCGGACGCGTCGAAGTAGCCGGTTCGCGATACGCGGAGTGCCCCGGCAGCGCCCGGCGATCTCGGCGACGGCCTCTTTGTCGATGTCAAGATCGAGCATCCCTGCCGTGCGCGCGATGACGCGCTCCAACTCGGCCTCATCGTAGAACTCGAGGTGTGCGGTAAAACCAAAGCGATCGCGAAGCGGATTAGGAAGCAGCCCCGAGCGGGTGGTCGCACCGACCAGAGTAAAGGGAGCGATATCCAGAGGGATCGATGTCGCCCCGGCCCCCTTGCCCACCATAATGTCGATTCTGAAGTCTTCCATCGCGAGGTAGAGCATCTCTTCGGCAGAGCGCGCCATGCGGTGGATTTCGTCGATGAAGAGCACTTCGCCGGGCAGCAGAGAAGACAGCACTGCCGCAAGATCCCCAGCGTGTTGGATGGCGGGGCCGCTCGAGAGTCGCAAAGGCCGCTCGCTCTCATGGGCCACAATCATCGCGAGCGTCGTCTTGCCTAGGCCGGGAGGCCCGGCGAGAAGAATATGGTCGGCGGTGCGGTTCTGCATCGCCGCAGCGCGCAGCAGAAGCTGCAGTTGGCCGCGAACCTTCGTTTGCCCAACGAACTCGGCGAGAGAGGCCGGCCGTAATGCTCCCTCGAACGCGAGTTCGGCATCCGACTCGACTGTCGGGTTTGCCACCACTTCGTCGCCGTTGTCAAACATTAGGAACCCGCCTTGCCACTGCGCGAGCCGACAAGCAAGATCGCGCGGCGAAGAATCGCTTGAACGTCGTTAAACTCTGCTTCGCTCGCGTCGCGTAGTGCACTCTCGGCAGCCGGTTGAGCGAGCTTTTCGGGCCATCCTAAACCTTGCAGAGCCATCGACACTTGTTCAGAAACCGAGTTAGCGCGAACTGAGGCGGCTCCAGGCTGGCGCGTCGACACGACAAGTTTGCCGGCCAGGTTCAGCACGATCAGCTTGGCCGTTTTGGGACCGATACCCGAGACCTTGCGAAAAGCAGAGTCGTTCTCTTCCGTGACAGCGCGAGCAACGTCATCGGGTGAAAGCGCAGCAAGAACCCCCATCGCGCTCTTGGGTCCGACGCCGGTGACACCCCGCAAGAGGTTGAAGACCTCAAGCTCTTCGGATGACCGGAAGCCGTACAGGGCAAGGTCGTCTTCGCGCACGATAAGCGCGGTATTGACTTGGGTTTCAGAACCTACTCGCACCGACAGAGCATGTTCGGGGGTGACGCTCACACTGAGCCCGACTCCCCCAACTTCGATAACGAGTGAGGTTCCGACCGCGGCGAGAACGGTGCCACGAAGGGAAGAAATCATAAGTTCAGCCTACGAGCACCCGCCGACTTCTCTGCCGACCGCCACGCCTCCTGCGCGGGGGTAAGACCGGAGCCGCTCGACGATGCTGGGGATGAAAGAGACCCGCCAGCCCGTGCATCAGCGGCGGCTGAGCGGGGCGCCGCCGAGAATCCCGGCCCACTCTTCCACGCACCGCAGATCGCTAAAGCACACGCATCTGCGGCATCCGCTGGTGTGGGCGCCTCGGCGAGACCGAGAACCCGGGCAACCATGGTGCCCACTTGCTTCTTGTCAGCTCCGCCGAAGCCAGTAATCGCAAGCTTGACTTCGGTCGGAGTGTGTAGCGAGACGGAAAGCCCCCGGCGCGCGGCGACATACATTGCGACGCCGCTCGCTTGAGCAGTGCCCATCACGGTGCTGAGATTGTTCTGAGCAAAGACTCGTTCAAGAGAGAGCTGCGTGGGCTCGTACTCGCCAATCACCGCGTCGATGCCTTCGCCGATCACCCGCAGTCGTTCTTCGAGCGCCATCTTTGGCGGCGTACGAACGACTCCTACGTAAACGAGCGTTGCCCGCCGATTCGGAGCGACGTCTACCACTCCGACACCACAGCGCGTGAGACCAGGATCAATCCCGATCACCCGCAGGGTCATCGGCTAGTCCTCGTCGAGTTCGGCTTGCACCTCGGGGCTGATGTCAAAGTTCGAGTAGATGTTCTGAACGTCGTCAGACTCTTCGAGCGCATCAATCAACTTGAAAACTTTGCGCGCAGTATCGGCGTCGACCTCAACTTTGAGGTTCGGAACAAACTCTGCTTCAGAGGAGTCGTAGTCGATCCCGGCGGCCTGCAAAGCGTTGCGCGATTCAACCAAGTGAGCGGTATCGGTGATGACTTCAAAGCCTTCGCCGTGATTCTTGACCTCTTCGGCGCCAGCGTCGAGCACAGCCATGAGGATGTCGTCTTCTGAGACACCCTCGGTCTTCGTAATCGAGATAACGCCCTTGCGTTCGAAGTTATAGGCCACGCTGCCGGGATCTGCGAGCGAGCCACCGTTGCGGCTCATGATCGTGCGAACGTCTGCTGCAGCTCGGTTCTTGTTATCGGTCAGACATTCGACCATGAGCGCTACGCCGTTTGGGCCATAGCCTTCGTACATGATGTTGAGGTACTCAACGGCGTCGCCGAGCTGGCCTGAGCCGCGCTTGACCGCGCGATCGATGTTGTCGTTGGGTACCGACGTCTTCTTCGCCTTCTGAATGGCGTCGACAAGAGTCGGGTTTCCCGAAAGGTCAGCGCCTCCAATTTTGGCGGCGACCTCAATATTCTTGATTAGTTTCGCGAAAGCCTTCGCGCGGCGAGAGTCTGTAATCGCCTTCTTGTGCTTGGTAGTTGCCCACTTAGAATGCCCTGACATAAGGGACATTCTAACGCGTATGAACCTCGCTCGACTGCGCGAATCCCCGCCCTAGCGTTCTTCAAGCGAACTGCGGAGCCCCAACTCAGCCAATTGCAATTGGGCTAGTCGCGCCACAGTCGCGCTGTTTCCCGCTCGCCATTCTGCGGCCGGGGCCTCCGAGACCCGCGCTAGTTCCGTCATATTGAGCGTCGCGAGCGCTCGGAGTGCCAACAGATCGGCCCCACCCGGCGTTGCCAATAGCCGCTTTGCTTCGCCGGCCCGTATAGCGAATCGGATGCGCGGCAGCAGCCAGACAAGAAGAATGAGGATCACCGGCACAATCCCGATGAACAGCCCCACCACCGTGGCAGCAGCTTCGACCGAGGCTTGTTGACTCTGCCCCGCCGATTCCAGCGCTGCACCGGCTTCGCTCGCACCATCGAACGGTGCCCGGATGCCCGATCCAATAAGTGGCACCGAGCCAAGCGTGTCGCCCAGTTCGACCATCGTTGATTCGAATCCGGCCCCCGCCTCCTGCATCTGAACGCCAAGTTCCTGAAAGGCAGCAATGAGCTGATAGACCCAGACACCGAGAGCAATCCACACCGCGATGAACCCGAGGGAAATCAAGTCAGCGATGATTTGACGCGTTCGACGCGCGGGCTGGTCGGCATACAGTTGCATTCCCCCATGATGCAGGAACTACTGCGTGGCGCGGACTCGACGCACGAAGTACTCGTGGAATCGTGTATCACCCGTAATTTCGGGATGGAAGGACGTGCCGAGCAGGTTGCCCTGTTCCACCGCGACAATGCGGCCGTCATCCAGCGTTGCGAGAGCTCGAGCCCGAGCGCCGACACTTTCGACCACGGGAGCGCGGATGAAGACGGCGTGCACGGGGTTCTCCCCCAGTTCCGGGATGCTCAGATCGGTTTCGAATGAGTCAGTCTGAGAACCGAATGCATTGCGGCGAACAACCACATCGAGGCCGCCGAACGACTGCTGACCTTCGATCGAATCTTCAACTGTATCCGCCAGCATGATGAGCCCGGCACAGGTTCCGTAGACGGGAAGCCCCGCGTGGATAGCTGCGCGAATCGGCTCGAAAAGACCATAGAGCCGCGAAAGTTTGTCGATCACACTCGACTCGCCGCCAGGAATAATGAGAGCAGCAATGTGCTCCAGCTGCTCGGGAGATTTGACCGCTACAGCGGTTTCTCCGAGTTGCTGGAGCACGTGCAGGTGCTCACGAAAATCACCCTGAAGAGCGAGAACCCCAATGGGAAGCTGATCGACGGAAGGGTTACCAGCCACGCTCGGAGAGGCGGTGCGGTGCAGCAAGGTCAGAAACGTTGATGCCCACCATGGCCTCGCCTAGACCACGCGAGGTCTCAGCGATGACGTTGGGGTCATCGAAGAAAGTTGTTGCCTTCACAATCGCTGCGGCGCGTTGCGCCGGGTTGCCCGACTTGAAGATTCCCGAACCGACGAAGACACCATCGGCGCCGAGCTGCATCATCAACGCGGCATCAGCCGGAGTCGCTACTCCACCAGCGGTGAAGAGAACGACGGGAAGCTTGCCGCTCTGCGCTACTTCGCGAACGAGTTCGTACGGTGCCTGCAGTTCCTTCGCAGCGACGTACAGTTCGTCAACCGACTTCGAGCGGAGCTCGTTGATCTGGCCCTTGATAGTACGGATGTGCTTGGTTGCCTCAGAAACGTCGCCGGTACCTGCTTCACCCTTCGAGCGAATCATCGCAGCACCCTCGGTGATGCGACGAAGCGCCTCGCCCAGGTTGGTTGCACCACAGACGAAAGGAACGTCGAAGTTCCACTTGTCGATGTGGTTCACGTAGTCAGCAGGGCTCAAGACTTCGGACTCGTCGATGTAGTCGACCTTGAGGGCCTGAAGAACCTGGGCTTCAACGAAGTGCCCGATACGAGCCTTCGCCATGACAGGGATCGAGACAGCGTCGATGATTCCATCAATGAGGTCGGGATCACTCATGCGAGCAACACCACCCTGCGAACGGATGTCGGCAGGAACGCGCTCGAGAGCCATAACGGCAACGGCGCCGGCATCCTCCGCGATCTTTGCTTGCTCAGCGTTGACGACATCCATGATGACGCCGCCCTTGAGCATTTCTGCCAGTCCGCGCTTAACGCGGCTCGTACCCGATTCGTTGGATGAAGTGTTCTCGCTCATAGCTTCAACGCTAAGACCGGAGCCACCAAAAGAATGCAGCCAATTTGAACTCAGTGGTTCGTCGGCCACGCTTTCGCGAGTTCGTCCCGAACCTCACCGAGCAGTCGCGGAATCGCCTTGGTGCCAGCCACGATCGGGAAGAAATTGGAGTCTGTAGCCCACCGCGGAACAACATGTTGGTGCAAGTGGTTAGCGATGCCTGCCCCAGCCAACGCGCCCTGGTTCATCCCGATGTTGAAGCCGTGAGCCTTGGAGGTCTCGCGTAGCACTCGCATGGCGGTCTGGGTGAGAGACGCGATCTCAGCGGTCTCCTCGTCAGTCGCCTCGTCGTAGAGCGGCACATGACGGTACGGGCACACCAGAAGGTGACCGCTGTTATAGGGAAACAGGTTCAGCAGCACGTAGGCGTGCGTTCCCCGCGCAACGATGAGCGCCTTCTCATCATCGAACGTTGGCGCCACGCAGAACGGACAGTCGTCTTTATCCGGTTGCGTCTGATCCGTGATGTAGGCGATGCGATGCGGTGTCCACAAACGCTGAAAAGCGTCGGGCACCGCGGCGAAGTCAGAACTCGACTCCCCCGCGGGCAACTCAGAACCGTCGTAGTCGTGCACGAACTAAACCTGCGCTCGCGTCGCGATCGCGTCAGTAATGCGTGCAACAGCATCCGCAATTGGGATGCCATTCTCTTGGGTTCCATCACGGAAACGGAAGCTGACTGAACCCGCAGCCTGATCCTGTTCTCCGGCAATGAGCTGGAACGGGATTTTCGACTTGGTGTGCGTACGAATCTTCTTCTGCATACGCTCGCTCGAGGCATCCATCTCAGCGCGAACACCGAGGGCCTTGAGCTGGTCGATCACGCCACCCAAGTACTCTTCGTACGCTTCAGCAACCGGGATACCGACGACCTGAACAGGCGACAGCCAGACGGGGAAAGCGCCGGCGTAGTGCTCGGTGAGAACGCCAAAGAAGCGTTCGATCGATCCGAAGAGCGCACGGTGGATCATTACGGGGCGCTGGCGCGAACCATCTGCCGCTGTGTACTCCAGATCGAATCGCTCAGGCAGGTTGAAGTCGAGCTGAACGGTCGACATTTGCCACGTGCGGCCGATGGCATCGCGCGCTTGCACTGAAATCTTGGGGCCGTAGAACGCAGCCCCACCCGGGTCAGGTACGAGCTCAAGGCCTGACTCTTCAGCGACCTCAGCGAGGGTTCGCGTTGCTTCATCCCAGATGTCATCATCGCCGACATACTTCTCGGGATCTTTGGTAGAAAGCTCAAGGTAGAAGTCTGTCAAGCCGTAGTCGCGCAGCAGCGAGAGAACGAAGTTGAGCGTGTTGGTGAGCTCCTGCTTCATTCCCTCCTTCGTGGTGAAGATGTGCGCGTCGTCCATGGTCAAACCACGAACGCGCGTGAGGCCGTGAATAACGCCCGACTTCTCGTTGCGGTAAACGGTGCCAAATTCGAACAAACGCATCGGCAGATCACGGTACGAACGACCACTCGACCGGTAAATCAGGATGTGCATCGGGCAGTTCATGGGCTTGAGGTAGTAGTCAGCACCCTGGCGCGTGATCTCGCCCTCGTCGTTGCGAGCCTCGTCGAGGTGCATCGGCGGGAACATGCCGTCCTTGTACCAGCCCAAGTGGCCCGATGTCTCGAACAGCGCCTCCTTGGTGATGTGAGGGGTGTTGACGAAGGAGTAGCCCTCTTGCGCGTGGCGCTTGCGAGAGTAATCCTCCATCTCGTGACGGATGATGCCGCCCTTGGGGTGGAAGACCGCGAGGCCAGAACCGATTTCGTCGGGGAACGAGAACAGATCAAGTTCGGCGCCCAGCTTGCGGTGATCGCGCTTGAGTGCCTCTTCTTGACGCGCCTGGTAGGCACGCAACTCGTCCTTGGTCGGCCATGCCGTTCCGTACACGCGCTGAAGCTGCTTGTTCTTCTCAGAGCCGCGCCAGTAGGCGGCAGCAGTGCGCGTGAGCGACCACCCGTTGCCGATCATGCGGGTATTGGGAAGGTGCGGGCCACGGCACAGGTCTTTCCAGTAGACCTCACCGGTCTTGCCGTCAACGTTGTCGTAGATCGTCAATTCGGCGCCACCGACCTCGACGGACTCGTTATCGCCATCCACTTCGCTGTCATCGACAGAGCCCTTGAGACCGATCAGTTCAAGCTTGTAGGGCTCGTCAGCGAGCTCGGCACGAGCCTCAGCCTCAGTCACGACTCGACGCTGGAAGCGCTGGCCCTGACGGATGATGCGGTCCATCGCCTTGGTGATGGCCTTGAGGTTCTCCGGCGTGAACGGCTCCTCGACGTCGAAGTCGTAGTAGAAACCATCGGTAACGGGCGGGCCAATACCGAGCTTGGCCTGCGGGTTGATCGTCTGGATAGCCTGAGCCGCGACGTGGGCGGCCGAGTGACGAAGGATGTTGAGCCCATCGGGCGAGTCGATAGTGACAGCCTCGACCTCATCCGTGTCAGTTACTGTCGCGGCGAGATCTTTCAACTCACCGTTGACGCGCATGGCGACGACGTTGCGGTCGGTAAATAGCTCAAATCCAGTGTTACTCACACAACAACTTTAGCGGCGTTCAGAGCGAACCCGTGTCACCCGTTGCCGCTAGCCGCCAAAGATTTGACTGAGCCACTGAGCGAAAGCCGTACTGGTGAGCGCGGTCGCCCAACCGACTGCCAACTGGAAGATTCCGACAAAGGCGATCATTAGTGTTCCCCTGTCCGTGCGTGCCGTCGGGATGAGCGCGATCGCCAGAAGGGTCATCGCCATGAAAATGTTCCCTGTCGAGCCGCTGGGAAGCAATCCGAGCGCGAAGCCGACGATGAAGGCAGCAAACACGAGCGTCGAGATGATGATCGCGCCCGGCCGACGCACGATCAGGGCGACCATCCACGCGCTCACGAGCGGCGCGATCACGATCATGCCCTCGACTGTAGAGAAGAACTCCGCTACGACGATGAGTCGATCGCCGAAGCCCGTGAACGCTGTTTGCGTGGCGCCAGCGAAGGGGCGCCCCAAGAAGAGTGCATTGAGCGCAGCGAGCGACAGCAGTGCGGATGCAGCCGGGTAAAGAATGACGAGCGCATTCGCCCGGCGCGCGCCCACAACTCCAGCGCGACGATGCCGCAGGAACGGAGCGGAAAGGGCCGCTGCCGTGACGTAGACGAGGGCAGTGATGTCGGTGAGAACCGCGACCATGAAATAGATCCCCGTGCGAAAGCCAGACTCGGTGTTTCCCCACGTGATGAAACGCACGATATGCGAGAGCCCCAAGCCGAAGAGCAAGAGACCCAAGAATGCCGCATAGTTTTGTGTCGCGTTGTAGAAGAAGAGCGGGTTGAGGGCAAGTGCCATCATCAAGATCACGATTGTTGAGCGCGCGAAGCGTCGCTGGACCATAATCTCGATGAGCTTTTGCAGGAAGATTCCCGCGCTGAGCGCACCAATGATCGAAAGCGTGAGCGCGCCACCGGGAACGAAACCGGCAAGCAGAGTGCTGATGGGCGGGAAGATATCGCCCAGCCACTGAGCATCCGCTCGGTCCCAGTCAATCTGTGTAGCCCGGTCCACCAGAGTGGCATTCGGAGAATCAGTCGCCCCCAGAATGAAAACGACGAGTGCGAAGATCACGTAAGGCAGCGCGAACACGCCGCGGAGCATCCACCGTCTAGGCGTACGGCGCGGCCACGCATCGAGGCGCGTGCGCGGCGGTCGGGTCGCGATTCGAAGCGCCCGGGTATTGGTCGACGACTCACTCATGGTTGGACTGGCTCGTCAGGCCATGCTCCGTCTTCTCCCAGTAATGCGGCTTCGTGATGAGCTGCCACAGCGCCTTGTAAGACGCTATTGAATGCAGAATCCAGTACAGCGGGTTCAACAGCGCCCACGGCACCAGCGCGAAAGTTCCCCGCTTGTACGGCCCCATCATCGACAAATAGACCATGACTGAACTTCCAATAATGAAGTTGAGGAAGCAGACCCAGAGCAACCACACCGGGAAGAACTGAGCGACGAAATCAGTGGGCAACGCCAACGACAGCATCGTAAGAATGTAGAAAGGCAGCACACCCAAGAACGTTGCCGGGGTGCCTGCAATCAAGAGAACAAAACTGCAAAAGCGCCAGAATCCGATCTGACGCATTAGGGCGCGCGGGCGCCTCGCATGCACCAACGTTGTCTGCATGTACCCCTTGATCCAGCGGCTGCGTTGCCGGATGAAGTTGGGGATCGACTTGTTCGCTTCCTCCATGGTTGCCGAATTGACGACTCCCACGCGGTACCCCAGCGCACTGGCACGGATTCCCAGATCGGCATCCTCCGTCACGTTGTACGGGTCCCAACCTCCCAAGCTCTTGAGAGCTTCTGTGCGGAAATGATTCGATGTGCCGCCGAGCGGGATGGGTAGGTCCAGCGAGTCCAAACCGGAGAGCATGTAGTCGAACCAGTAGCCGTACTCGAGGGAAAACATCCGAGTGAGCACGTTCTCGCTGGCGTTGAAGTAGTTCAACGCGGCCTGGACACAAACGGTCTTCTCGCCACCGCGCTGGAACGAGATGTACGCCTTCTTGAGCTGATCAGGTTCAGGCGTATCTTCGGCATCGAAAATGACGAGGTAGTCCCCCGTGGCGAAGAAGAGCCCCACATTGCAGGCGCGTGGTTTCGTCTGCGGATGCCCAGCCGGAATCGTGATTATCTGAAAATGGTCGGGAGGAGAGCTCGCCTCGAAGGCTGCTCTCGTTTCGTCGTCGGATTCCTCAATGAGTACAAAAACTTCGAGCCGGTTCGCAGGCCAATCGATATCGCCCAGGTTCTTCACGAGCTGCGCGACAATATTTGCCTCTTTGAAGACCGGCACAAGTACGGTGTACCGCGGCAGTTCGTCGTCATCGAGTGCGTCGACTTCACTATCTGAGACTCGTTCGACGAGGTCGAAGCGAGCGCCACGCAGTGAGATGAAAAACTTGAAGGCAGTGCCTGCGAGAAAGACGAGACTAGTGATGGCGATCAGCGCGATGACGGTGGCGGCTGGCCACAGCCCGAGCGCAATTACGAACACGATCAGGAGGATGACGAGCCCAACCTTTTGTCCGCGGGAGGCCACGGTTCGGGCTGAGAGCACCGGATTTCTGTTCCACAGTTCATTCGCCGCTTGATCGGCGATCGCCGGGCCGAAAACATCCAGGATCGCGTGCCAGATCTGAGCGGATGTTGCCGCTACGAACACCACGTCTCGGCCGAGGGTCGTGGCAATATGCTCGCTTCGCTCATCGTCGGGAACACGAGCTGTCGCAACGAGGGCACGTCCGTCGGCGAGTTCACGCAGGGGCATCCAGTTTTCGGCGATGTACAGCTGCCCGCTGCGCTGCCGCGCGAACTCCCCGTCAATCTCAGCCATCTGGGCGCGCTCGATTCTCCACACGCGTGAAATCACATCGACCAGCGCAGCGTCGTTGAGATAACCGCGACTCGCCAAAGTCTGATCGATGTGAACGCCGGAGCGCGCCTTCACATCGCGCGCCTCAGCGATTTGCGCGGGCGTTGCCAGCCGCTCGTCGGGCAGAAGCCTTACGAAGGCTTCGCTTTGTTTCGACGGCGTGCGAGTTTTCCCCATGCGCCCATATTTACGCATGTGCGGCGTTCAGAGGAGAGCCACGCTGGAGAGTGATCCGTCGTTCCCGCGGGGAATAGCCTTCGCGCGGTTAAAAAGCAGAAGCCCCGGCGAACCGGGGCTTCATCTGTGAGCGATACTGGGATCGAACCAGCGACCTCTTCCGTGTCAGGGAAGCGCGCTACCGCTGCGCCAATCGCTCATGCTATTTAGTTAGAAAAACCTAGTTATAAACACCAACCGGCGAACCGGCTGAACACTCATTACGAGGTGGAGACGGGATTTGAACCCGCGTATACGGCTTTGCAGGCCGCTGCCTCGCCTCTCGGCCACTCCACCGCACATGAGAAGTGCCGGCGAGGCTGACACTTCTCATTCGAGCGGATGACGAGATTCGAACTCGCGACCCTAACCTTGGCAAGGTTATGCGCTACCACTGCGCCACATCCGCATTTGCAAGCTATTCGGTTACCCGTTTTCGCGTGCTAGATGACTGTATACGAAGAGTGCGCGAAGTTCCAATTCGGCCGCGAGCGTGTCGTCGAGATATGCAAAGATTGCACTGCGGGCGATTGGCGCAGTTGGTAGCGCGCTTCCTTCACACGGAAGAGGTCATCGGTTCGAGTCCGGTATCGCCCACCGTTCTTTCTCTTCATTTACGGCTGAAATCCCCGGATTTTCGAGGCTCTGCCCTGTGGTCCGCCCGGTAGCCTTGAGGAATGTCAGCTCTCTCTCCACGTCGCGCATCTGTGTTACGAGAATTTTTTTCGGGCGTCGGATTTCTTTTTCGCGGATTTCAAATTTGGATCACCGCCCCTCGGCTGATGTTGCTGGGAATGATCCCTGCCGCCATCGTGGGCATCGCCGCGATAGCCGTGCTCGTTGCCCTGATCGTGAACATTGAGGTCATCGCCGTATCAATCACTCCTTTCGCCCGCGAATGGGGTGAAGTCGCCCAGGCTGCCACTCACTTCGCGGCGGGGCTGGCTCTCATCGTGGCGAGCATCCTCGTCATCCTGAACACGTACACCACGGTCACGTTGATGGTGGGCGACTCGTTTTACCGATTGATCGCCACCCACGTGGACGCCACACACGGTGCTCCCCCGGAACAACAGCCTCAAGGCTTCTGGCGCGACCTCCGTCGTGGAATCGGGGAAGGACTACGGGTGTTGATCCCCACCGTGGGACTCGCTGTCCTCGTGTTCGCATTGGGATTCATCCCCATTGCAGGCGGAGTCATCGCAGCCACCGCTGGCGCGCTCCTGGGGGGATGGTTGCTGGTCGTCGAACTCAGCAACATCCCCTTCGAGTCCCGTGGATTCCACCTCACGGCTCGGCGGCGCACGCTGCGAGCGTCACGCGCGCGAGCCCTGGGGCTAGGGGCAGCGACCTACGTGGTCTTCTTGATTCCCTTCGGGGCCGTGCTCGCTATGCCCGCCGCGGTTGCCGGCGCAACACTGCTGACGCGTTCAGTTCTTGGCGAGGATGCGCGGCTCAACGACCTCGCTGCGACGCCCGACACGGCCCAAGAGCCACCACACGAGCGACGAGACAACAAACGCGAAGGCCGCTGAGGCGAGCACGCTCTGAAGCTGCTGTTCAAAGATGAAAGTTTGACCGGTGAACAGGAACCCCGAACCTGTAGCCAATACACCAAGCGATACGACGCCGATGCTCCCACCGATGAGATGGGTGTTGACCAGAAACCGAAGTTGGTTCCCCAAAGGCGACCCTTTGCGCACAGTAAATGCACACGCAACGGCGCCCGCAATAAAGCCAGCGACGGCCGCGGAAACAGGAGTGAACAACGGTGCGCCGGCAGAGACCGCAATGAGGCCGCTTATGAGACCACCGGCCAGGGATTTCAGTCTGATCGTGCCGTGGTTGATCAGCTGCACGATGCACCACCCCAACGCGCCAAAGCTCGCGCTTACGGCCCCATTCGCCAGGATGAGGCCCACTACGTCGTCGAAGGCGAACTCGGCACCCACAAGCCATGCCAGCCAGGCCAGCACGGCGAGAACGAGCGCGGCGATGCCAGCTGGAACGGGAACGGACTTACGGGCGCCACGGATGAGAGAACGCCGCTCCACGACGAGCACTGCGAGCATGCTGGCGCCGACAGCGACGCTCATGACCAAAGCACCACCGTGATCGATCGGACTCAGGCCCAGCGGTGTCGTCGCCCCGAACGGCTCGAACGTACGCACTGCGATCGGGACATACACAGCGATGCCCCACACACAGCTATAGGCAACGCTCCGCCACAGCGGCGCGCCAGAACTTCGCGACACCAGCGTGACGAGGAAACAGCAGACGGCGCCTAAGGCGGCTAGCGAAGGCATCATCACCGTGCGTAAGTCGACGGACAATGCTGGAACAATGACCAACCACGCAACGGCGCCCGGAGCGGCGCAAGCTAGCGAGGTGATTGTTAGTGCGGTCCACGTCGCGGCAGGCAAGGTGCTCGCGTACAGAACGATAAGTGCCGCCAACAGCAGGAACAACGCGACCACCCCTAGGCTCGCCGCCGCAAAATCTGCCGTCACTGTTGCCCTCCCCGCACCAGTTTCGTGCCCATTGGGTCACCGCACAACACTTAACCTGTAATTGTTCGAGTGGTTCTCAACAATGAGATCAAGCTGTGTTGGATGTGAGAGCGATTAGCCGTGACACCGCGCGAAGGTACTTCTTGCTGTAACCGCCAGCAAGCATGTCGTCTGGGAACACCGCATCCAGCGCAGTGCCATCGGCATAGATGGCGACTTGTGCGTCATAAAGCCGGTCAACAAAGGCTACGAACCGCAACGCGTCGGTTTGGTTAGCAAACTCGTGCACACCGGTAAGCCCGACCGCGTCAATCCCCTCGATCAACTTCACATACCGCGAGGGGTGAACTCCTGCGAGATGCTTGAGCAGCTCGTCGAAGGAATCGAGGGTTGTCACACCGGTCGCTGTCGCAATAGCCGCCGCTGCATCCGCAACCGCAACGGCGTGGGCTCCCGTGTCACGGCGACGGTAGTCGAGCCCGTCGATACGGATGGTCTCGAACTTCGCCGATAGCGAGTCGATTTCGCGCAAGAAGTCTTGAGCCGCAAAGCGCCCTTCCCCGAGGGCGTTAGGTGGAGTATTGGATGTCGCAGCAATTTTGGTGCCCGAAGCGACCAGCTCAGACAGCAAGCGAGAAATCAACCGGGTATCGCCGGGATCGTCGAGTTCGAATTCATCGATGCACACCAACGAAGCGCCCTTGAGTAGTTGCACAGCAGGCGCGTACCCCACTGCGCCCACGAGCGCCGTGTACTCAATAAACGTTCCGAAGTACTTTCGTCCGGCCATCTGATGCCACAGCGCCGCGAGCAAGTGAGTCTTGCCCACGCCGAATCCGCCGTCGAGATAAACCCCAGGTTTTACTGCAGGAGTTTTCTTGCGAGAGAACAACCCTCCCGACTTGGCGCCGGCGACGAAATGCCGCATGGCTGCGACTGCTGCGCCTTGCGAGGGGTAGTCACGATCGGGACGATATGAATCTAAAGTCGCGCCGGTGAACTGGCGCGGCGGCACAAGTTCGGCGAGCATCTGCGCTCCGGTCAACGACGGGATACGATCGACTAGACGCTCAGGAGTCGTAGGCGCAGTAGCGCTCATTCTCAGCCTCGGTTATTTTTCGCAGTGTTACGGCAACGCGGTGTAATCAGCGGCGAATGCGTAATTTCTTGGGCAAGGGACCCATCAAGCTTAGTTTGAAGCCCGCGCCAGTTTTTCCACCCACAATCGGAGGTAGTTATGACTATCGAACGCGACCCAGCCCCCCAATTTGCTGAGTTCTCTCACCCTGAACGCTTGGTGTCTGCTCAGTGGGTTGAAGAACACCTTGGCGAACCCGGACTCGTTGTCGTCGAATCCGATGAAGACGTACTTCTGTACGAAACGGGTCACATCCGCGGCGCCGTCAAGATCGACTGGCACACAGACCTTAACGACCCGGTCACACGCGACTATATCGATGGCGAAGGCTTCGCTGAGCTCATGTCGCGCAGCGGCATATCGCGCGACAGCACCGTCGTGATTTACGGTGACAAGACCAACTGGTGGGCTGCCTACGCCCTGTGGGTTTTCACGCTCTTCGGTCACGAAGACGTCCGCCTCATGGATGGTGGCCGCGCAAAGTGGGAGGCCGACGGCCGCGAGTACACCCTCGAAGTTCCCACCCCGACCCCGACTGAGTACCCCATCGTCGAACGCTCCGACTCGGTGATTCGCGCGTTCCGCGATGACGTGCTCGCCCACCTCGGTAACCCACTGATCGACGTCCGTTCGCCCGAAGAGTACAGCGGTGCGCGCACAACGGTTCCCGGGTACCCCGAAGAAGGCGCACTTCGCGCCGGCCACATCCCGAGCGCACAGAGCGTGCCGTGGTCGAAGGCTGTCGCTGAAGACGGCACGTTCCGCCCGCTCAGCGAGCTGAACACCATCTACCGCGAGGGTGCGGGCTTGAAGGATGGCGACGACATCGTCGCCTACTGCCGCATCGGTGAGCGCTCGAGTCACACCTGGTTCGTTCTCAACTACCTCATGGGCTTCCCGAACGTGCGCAACTACGACGGATCGTGGACCGAGTGGGGTTCCCTTGTACGGGTTCCGATCGCTCTCGGCACTGAGCCGGGTGACGTTCCTTCCCGTTAGACTGATGCAGTGAGTGAGCAGCAGATCCCCAGCCAGTTAGCCGAAATTCGAGACGACTTTCTTGGCTTCGAGCTGAGGGATCGGCTGCAGCTTCTGCTGGAGTTCGCCAATGAACTTCCGGAGCTGCCGGCGCGCTACGCCGACCATCCCGACCTCTTCGAACGGGTGGAAGAGTGCCAGTCCCCCGTTTTCATCTTCATTGAAGTAGAGAACGACATCGTTCACATGTTTGCTACTGCGCCAGCTGAGGCTCCCACGACGCGAGGTTTCGCGTCCATCTTGGTGCAGGGCCTCTCCGGCCTCAGCAGTGCCGAAGTGCTCGAGTTGTCGGATGACTTTCCGCAGACCCTCGGTCTCTCTCAAGCTGTCAGCCCTCTCAGGCTGCGCGGCATGACCGGCATGCTAGCGCGCGCCAAGCGACAGATCCGGCTAAAGACCGCGGTCTAAGAGCAGCCGCGTAGGCGCCTGTGCGCGCCAAAATCGAGGCCCCAAAATCGAGGCGCCGCGACCGTCGGGTCGACCCGGCCGACGCCGCAGCTAGTCAACGGATGCCGCATCCGCACCGAGCTGCGCCGCTAGCCAGACTCGAATCGCGGTCAGCCACCGATCGCTGTCGTAGTTCCACAGGCGAGTGTGGCCTGCCGTGTCGAACTCTTCGTAGGTGACGATGTCGGGTCGAGCTTCCGCCAGCGCGCGAGACGGCTCTACGGGCACATAGCCGTCGTCTTCGCTGTGCATCAACAAGATGGGGCGATCAAGCTCATCCGCACGGTTGACGAAGTTCATCTCTGCGATATCGAGTGGCCCCTCCATGCCGACGAGAAAGGGAGCCTGGTCGCTGTTCAATACGATCTGGGCTGCCCGTTGAACCGGGGTAGGAATGCGGTTGAGGTCGCCGTGCAACTCCATCGTCGGCCCCCAGGCGATTACCGGTGAATCGAGAACAAGCCCAATGATCGTGTCGCGGTTGCTCGAACGGACCAATGTTTGAAGGGCGGTTGCCCCACCCATTGACCACCCCATGAGGATGATTCGTTCGGCGCCTGCCGCGAGAGCGTAAGAAATCGCTGCGTCAACGTCTCGGTATTCTGTCGAACCCAAGCCGTAGCGACCGTCGGACGAGCTGGGGGCTTCTGTGTCGTTGCGGTACGACACGGCAAGGGAGGTAACGCCGGCAGCGTGGAACTCGCCCAAGGCTCGAACCGTTTCGGGGCGTTGCACGCCGCGGCCGTGAATGTGGATGGCCCACGTCGCCGCAGGACGCGCCGCAGGAACCAGCCACGCGGGTGCTGGCCCTAACTCTGTGGGAACCATCACCTCGGAGTACTCGAGTCCGAGTCCAGCCGGCGTGACGTAGAACCACCCACTAGTACGAGCGTTATCGCCCGGCTGCGGCACGCCCTTCTCTACCTCAATCAATTCGCGCGCCACCCATTGGGCACCCTGCGAAACCACCGGACCAATTCGCGCGAGTCCGGAGTTGTCGGCGAACCACAGGCTGAAGCGACCGGGAGCCCGGCTCTCCGCCGCCGATGACAACACGATCGTCGACTCTCCCACCGCGAGTACCCGCAAAGTGCTGTCGGCTATCCCTGGCGGGGTCACGATTCTGCGCGCAAAATAGACCGATAGCGCAGCGCCACTGGCCAGAGCGATGCCTGCTGCGGCCACCGCCGCAACCGCAACTCCACCAACAACCTTGGCAGCGACGCGGAGTTGAGAAGATACCGGCATCCTAAAACCTCCATCGTGTAGCCGTCAGAGCGCGGCGTGCCTTACTAGCGATTGTTCAGCTAAAGCCTAATCTTCTGACGTGCCTGAATCGCCAGCTGGACCAACGCCGCCCGCGATATTTGCGTCCGCGGTCGAGTCACTCCGTGCCGCCACTCTGCGCCCCGAGCTCGCGATTACCGAGATTTCGGCGCCGACACAGATCGCGCCGTGGTCATTCGCCCTTGCTGCGGATGTCACGCCCAGCCGTCACGGTGAAGACTCTGACCTCGGCACCGGCCGCTTCGTTCTGTTGTATGACCCCGAGTCGCCCGACGCATGGGAGGGCGAGTTCAGGATCATCTGCTTCGCCCAAGCGCCGCTCGAACCTGACATCGGAGTCGATGAGTTTTTGAGCTCAGTCACGTGGTCCTGGCTCGTCGACGCGCTGGATAGCCGTGGCGCGAAGTACGACCAAGTTTCCGGCACCGCTACTCGCATCCTCTCTACGGGATTCGGCGAACTCGAGTCGCAGCCCGACGGCGCACAAATTGAACTTCGAGCCTCTTGGAGCCCTCAAGATCTCGACATTGCTGCTCATGTGGAAGGCTGGAGCGAGTTAGTCTGCATGCTTGCCGGACTTCCGCCCACGATTGAAGGAGTCACCATGTTGTCGGCCCGTAGAGCTGGGCGTGAGTAGCGCCTCCGAGAGTGCAGCCCCCGAGGGCGAGTCGCACGCCGCAACCCAAGCCCCTCATGTTCCCGTTGATGTCATCGACGATCGGGACGAATATCTTGCCGCCGTCGACGCCATTGCTGCCGGACACGGCCCCATCGGTATCGACGCCGAACGGGCCAGCGGCTACCGCTACTCGCAGCGTGCGTATCTCATTCAGATCTTTCGACGTGGCGCCGGTACCTTTCTCTTCGATCCGCCCGCCATTGGTGACTTCAGCGAGCTGAACGACGTCATTGCAGAGGAAGAGTGGATCCTGCACGCGGCCACTCAAGACCTCACTTGTTTGCGCGAGGTCGGCCTGAATCCCACCCGCCTCTTTGACACGGAGCTCGGTGCGCGGATCGCGGGTCTTCCCCGTGTCGGTCTCGGAACGGTAGTCGAGCACTTACTGGGCATTCACCTTGCGAAGGAACATTCCTCCGCAGACTGGTCAACCCGCCCGCTTCCGCAGTCGTGGCTCGTTTACGCCGCGCTGGATGTTGAGCTTCTCGTTGATCTTCGCGAAGAGCTTGGTGCGCTGCTCGATAAGGACGGCAAGGGCGAGATCGCCCGCCAAGAGTTCGAATCGGTCTTAGGACGCGATCTCAGCAATGTACGAGCCGAACCATGGCGCCGGTTGAGCGGAGTTCACTCGATTCGCGGCGGTAAGAACTTGGCCGTGGCACGTGAGCTCTGGCTCGCTCGCGATGCGTACGCGCAAGAAGTCGACACGGCCCCTGGTCGTCTCGTGCCCGACTCAGCGCTGCTCGCAGCCGCAAAGGTCCTCCCCGAGTCGAAGCGACAGCTGTCGAGTTTGAAAGAGTTCCGCGGGCGCGCAAGCCGCACCCAGATTGACCGCTGGTGGGATGCCATCCAGGCGGGGCTTGCATCGACCGACATTCCTGCCTCGCGCGTAGCTAGCGACACGCTGCCTCCCCCGCGAGTCTGGTCGGACAAGAATCCCGAAGCGGATCGTCGCTTAAAAGCTGCTCGCGCGCTCATGACCGAGTTCTCCGAAGAGATGTCAATTCCTATTGAGAACTTATTGACGCCCGACTACCTGCGCCGAGTTGCGTGGAACCCGCCCGCAGAAATCTCCACGGAGAGCATTTCTGAAGCCCTCATCGCCCTCGGAGCACGTCAATGGCAACTTGACGTATCTGCACAGTCAATTGCGCAAGCCTTTGTGGAAGCCAACCAAACGCCTGAGGACTCCGTCGATACCGAGTCGTAGGAACAATCAAAGGATTCCTAACCTTAAACTCGGCCACTTATGATCAGTGCTACATCCAAGGATTTAGTGGAGGCATTGTGGCCGAGAAAACCGAGATTGTATTCGTAGATGGAGTCCGTACTCCATTTGGACGTGCCGGCGAGAAGGGCATGTTCTGGAATACCAGAGCTGATGACCTCGTCGTCAAGGCGATGATCGGACTTCTGGAGCGTAACCCCCAGATTCCGAAGGAACGCTTCGATGAAGTTGCCATCGCGGCAACCACTCAAACTGGAGATCAAGGCTTGACGATTGGCCGCAGTGCGGCTCTTCTCGCCGGACTCCCCCAATCAGTTCCCGGATATGCCATCGACCGCATGTGTGCTGGCGCGATGACCGCCGTCACCAACGTGGCCGGCGGAATCGCCTTCGGCGCTTATGACTTGGCGATCGCTGGCGGCGTCGAGCACATGGGACATCACCCCATGGGTTCTGGCGTAGACCCGAACCCTCGCTTCCTCGCAGAAAAGTTGGTTGACCCTGAAGCCCTCAACATGGGCAACACCGCCGAGAAGCTTCACGACCGCTTTCCGCACCTCACGAAGGCCCGCGCCGATGCATTCGCGCTGCGCAGCCAACAGCGCGCCACGGCCGCGTACGAAGCCAACAACATCCAGCCCGACCTGATCTCTGTCGCGACGAAGAGTGAGTCCGGCTGGGGCTTAGCTACTCGCGATGAGGGGCTTCGCCCGGAAACGACTCTTGAGGGCCTTGCCGGTCTCAAGACGCCGTTCCGCCCGCACGGCCGCATCACGGCCGGAAACGCCTCGGGGCTCAACGACGGAGCGACCGCCAGCATCATCGCTAGCGGCGAAATGGCTCGTGAACTCGGCCTCAAGCCCAAGATGCGCATGGTGAGCTTCGCCTACGCCGGCGTGGAACCCGAAATCATGGGTATTGGTCCGATCCCCTCCACCGAGAAGGCGCTGCGTAAGGCTGGCCTCACGATCGACGACATCGGCCTCTTCGAACTGAATGAAGCATTCGCTGTTCAGGTGCTCTCATTGCTCGACCATTACGGCATCGATGACGAGGACCCCCGCGTCAACCAGTGGGGTGGAGCCATCGCAATGGGACACCCGCTCGCGTCATCCGGTGTCCGTCTCATGATCCAGCTCGCCGCACAGTTCGAACAGCACCCCGAGGTGCGTTACGGCCTGACCGCCATGTGTGTCGGCCTCGGTCAAGGTGGATCCGTTATCTGGGAGAACCCCAACTACAAGGGAGCAAAGTAACAATGACCCAGCAATTTGCACGTCTTGCTGATCTGGCCAAAGACGAAGTAGTCACTCACTCCTACGTGCGCGACGTTCCGCTCTCAGCGGGCCGCACACTTGCCCTCATCACGCTCGACAACGGCAAGGACCACACCCGTCCGAATACGCTTGGCCCTGCCACTCTTCTCGAGTTCGCCAAGGTTCTCGATGAGCAAAAGGAACGCGCCACCGCTGGCGAGATTCACGGCCTCGCTGTCACCGGAAAGCCCTTCATCTTCGCTGCGGGCGCCGATCTTTCAAAGGTCAGCGAAATCCCTGACCGCGAAACCGGTAAGCAAATGGCCGAACTTGGTCACTGGGCGCTCGGCAAACTCAGCGACTTGGGTGTTCCCTCCTTCGTGTTCATTAACGGTCTCGCTTTGGGCGGTGGCGTCGAGGTTCCCCTCAACGCCGACTACCGTACGATCGACAGCTCGGTTCCCGCGCTTGCGCTGCCCGAAGTCTTCCTCGGCCTCATTCCAGGCTGGGGTGGAGCGTGGTTGCTCCCCAACCTCATCGGCATCGAGAATGCTCTCAAGGTCGTCATCGAGAACCCGCTCAAGAACAACCGGATGCTCAAGGGCCCCGAAGCGTTCGAGCTGGGCATCGCCGACGCCATGTTTGGCCCCGCCAACTTCCTCGAAGACTCCATTCGCTGGGCAGATGGTGTCATCGCTGGCACCACGAAGGTCAAGCGCAAGAATGAGCCGGGCAAGATCGAACGCACGGTGAAGTGGGATGTGGCTATCGGTATCGCCGAGAAGATGCTCGCAAACCGCATTGGTCGCGTCGCCAAGTCGCCCTACGCTGCGCTTGCACTTCTCAAGGCCGCCAAGAACACTGACAAGAAGACTGGTTTCGAGGCAGAGGACAATGCTCTCGCCGACATGATCTCCGGTGACCAGTTCCAGGCCAGCATCTACGCCTTCAACCTCATGCAGAAGCGCGCAAAGCGCCCCGCGGGAGCTCCCGATAAGGAACTCGCCCGCAAGGTAACGAAGGTCGGTGTTATCGGTGCCGGCCTCATGGCTCGCCAGTTCGCACTTCTCTTCGTTCGCCGCCTGCAGGTGCCGGTTGTCATCACTGATCTTGATCAGGCCGCAACCGACGCCGGAGTCGCCGCGATTCATGCGGAGATCGACAAACTCCACGAGAAGGGCCGCCTCTCTTCTGACGACACGAACCGCCTCAAGGCGCTCGTGACGGGAACCACGAACAAGGCTGACTTCGCTGACTGCGATTGGGTCATCGAAGCGATCTACGAAGAACTCGGTGCAAAGCAGTCGGTCTTCGCGGAGGTCGAACAGTACATCTCCGAAGAGGCTATTTTGGCCACGAATACCTCGTCACTTTCTGTCGAGCAGATCGGTGCCAAACTGAAGCACCCGGAACGCGTGGTGGGTTTCCACTTCTTCAACCCGGTGGCCGTCATGCCGTTGATCGAGGTCGTCAAGACACCTCATACCAACGACGAAACCCTCTCCACCGCAATGGTGACTGCGAAGAACCTACGCAAGAATGCCGTCATCACGACAGACACTCCTGGCTTCGTAGTGAACCGCATCCTCGCGAAGGTTCTCGGCGAAGCGATGCACGCAGTGGACACCGGAACTCCTTTCGAGGTCGTTGAAGAGTCCACCCGTCCGTTCGGTCTTCCGATGACACCGTTCGAGTTGCTCGAACTCGTCGGGCTCAAGGTCGGCGCCCACGTTCTGGACACGCATCATGCGGCGTTCCCCGAACGCTTCTTTGAGAGCAAAAACCTTCACAAGCTCGCGGAACTTGGCTACATCTTCGACCGTGACAGCAAGGGCAAATCAAAGGGCGTCTCTAAGAAGGCTGTCGAGATCGTCAAGGGCGGCAACTCGCCCATGACAGCGGAAGAGCTTCAGATCCGCATCGAAGATGGTCTCGCCGACGAAATTCATCGGATGCTGGAAGACGGCGTTGTCGCTGCGGCAGAAGACATCGACCTCTGCCTCATTCTCGGCGCGGGTTACCCGTTCCAGATGGGTGGAGTCACGCCCTACCTCGACCGCGCAGGAGCGTCGGAGCGAGCATTTGGCAGCACCTTCCACGACCCGCGCATCCGCGGCGTTCAGTAGGCGCGCACCCCTACCGATATAACGGCCGAGGCCCTGTTCAGAAAGAATCTGAACAGGGCCTCGAGTCGTTAAGTTTCCACGCGGCGTAACCCGCGCGGCGCCGCGGCTAGCTGCGTTCGGCGGGAAGCCGATACTCATCGGAGTCGCTCTCAAGAAGCGGCCGAGCAATCGGGATCTTGCTGCCGAGCACCTGGGCGACAACATCGCGAGCAATGTGCTGGGGGGTCAAGCCCACCTGATTAAGGATGTAGTCACGGCTGCCGTGATCGAGGAACGTGTCTGGCAATCCCAGCTCGTTCACCGCGGTGTCGACGCCATGGGCACGCATGTCCTGGCGAATGCGCGTTCCGATACCGCCCACGCGCACACCGTCTTCGATCGTGATTACGATGCGGTGATCTGCGGCGAAATCGATGACACTCCGGGGAACCGGAACCACCCAGCGAGGGTCGATTACGGTCGCACCGATTCCTTGGGCTGCGAGAAGCTCTGCAACCTGCAGTCCAGTCTTGGCCATCGATCCCACCGTAACGATGAGGACATCGCGCTGCTCGTCTTCGCGAAGCACATCCACACCGTCATCGGTGCGACGAAGCGCATCGTACTCGGTCCCTACGGTGCCTTTAGCGAAGCGAATGACGGTTGGTGCATCGTCGACCGTAACGGCCTCGCCGAGCTCCTCACGCAGGCGTGCAGCGTCTCTGGGGGCCGCAATACGGATATTCGGGACGACCTGCAGTAGTGCGAGATCCCACATGCCGTGATGGCTTGCGCCGTCGGGGCCGGTGACCCCCGCCCGATCAAGCACGAAGGTGACGCCCGCGCGGTGAAGCGCGACATCCATCAGCACCTGGTCGAATGCGCGATTGACGAATGTGGCGTAAAGCGCCACAACGGGGTGAAGTCCGCCAAACGCGAGTCCCGCTGCTGACGTAACCGCGTGTTGTTCGGCGATGCCGACGTCGTGAACCCGTGCCGGATACTTTTCAGCGAAGCGATGAAGGCCCGTGGGACGCAGCATGGCAGCAGTGATTCCGACGAGACGCGGGTTGGCATCCGCCAGCTTCACGATTTCTTCGGAGAAGACCGATGTCCACGATGCAGCGCCGCCCGTTTCGATCGGCTCCCCTGTCGCGGGATCAATCTGACCGACAGCGTGGAACTGGTCCGCGACGTCGGCCAAGGCCGGTTCGTAGCCGCGGCCCTTCTCGGTAATCGCGTGAACGATAACCGGAGCGCCGTACGACTTAGCCTGCTCGAGCGTCTCGACGAGCGCGCCGATGTCGTGGCCGTGAACGGGGCCCAAGTACTTGATGTCCAGATTGGAGTAGAGAGCTTCGTTGTTGCTAAAGCGCGAAAGGAACCCGTGTGCGCCGCCGCGGATGCCGCGATACAGCGCTCTTCCCGGTCCTCCAAAGGTGCCGAAGAATTTCTCGCTCGATCCATGCAGCGAGCGGTAGGACCGTCGCGTGCGCACGCTATTGAGAAAGTGCGCCATTCCTCCGATGGTAGGAGCATACGACCGCCCATTGTCGTTGACGACAATGACCAAATTGCGACTGTTGTCGTCGCTGATGTTGTTGAGCGCTTCCCACGTCATCCCGCCCGTGAGGGCCCCGTCGCCGACAACTGCGACCACGTGACGGTCGCCCTGGCCCGTCATTTCGAAGGCGCGGGAAATTCCGTCTGCCCACGACAGTGAACTCGAGGCGTGGGAACTCTCTACGATGTCGTGCTCAGATTCTGAACGTTGCGGGTAACCCGCAAGGCCACCCTGCGAACGTAGTTTTGTGAAGTCTTTGCGGCCCGTCAAAATCTTGTGAACGTAGCTCTGGTGCCCGGTGTCGAACACCACAGCATCTCGCGGTGAGTCAAAGACACGATGAATAGCCGTAGTGAGCTCGACAACGCCGAGGTTGGGGCCGAGATGCCCGCCCGTTCGCGACACGTTTTCGATCAAGAACTCGCGGATCTCTTGCGATAGCTGAGTAAGTTGCTGTGTAGAGAGACCGTCTAGATCTCGGGGACCATTGATTCCCTCGAGTATGTTCATACGTTCAGTCTAGGCTCCTTCAATTGCCATGTGAACAAATGTGCATGAGGTTCTGAGCCGACCCTCAGTCTTCTCCAGCAACGCAAAAAGCGCGCGGGGAGAGCATAAATGCTCCTCCCGCGCGCCCTTTGCGCACGCGCTAGTTAGACCAGCGAACGCAGAACGTACTGAAGGATTCCACCGTTGCGGTAGTAGTCAGCCTCACCGGGAGTGTCGATGCGAAGCTTCGCGTCGAACTCGATCGTTGCCTTGCCCTCGGGCGAGTGCGCGGTTGGCTCCGCTACGACGTGCAGCGTGCTGGGAATGCGGTCGTCGTTGAGCTCCTCGACACCGGTGATGCTGATGCTCTCGGTACCGTCGAGTCCCAGCGTCTCCCAGCTCTGTCCCTCGGGGAACTGGAGCGGAAGAACACCCATTCCGATGAGGTTGGAGCGGTGAATGCGCTCGAAGCTCTCGCAGATGACAGCCTTCACGCCGAGCAAGCTCGTGCCCTTTGCAGCCCAGTCACGCGATGAACCGGAACCGTACTCCTTGCCGCCGAGAACCACGAGCGGAGTTTCCTGCGCTGCGTAGTTCTGAGCCGCGTCGTAGATGAACGACTGTGCGGCATCCGGCGTGGTGAAGTCGCGAGTGTAACCACCCTCAACGCCATCGAGAAGCTGGTTCTTGAGGCGGATGTTGGCGAAGGTTCCACGGATCATTACTTCGTGGTTTCCACGGCGCGATCCGTAAGAGTTGAAGTCCTTACGGTCGATGCCGTGCTCTGCGAGGTAGATACCAGCGGGGCTGTCGCCCTTGATCGACCCGGCAGGGCTGATGTGGTCGGTCGTAACCGAGTCGCCCAGCTTGGCCAGAACGCGAGCACCGGAAATCGAGCTGACCGGAGTGATCTCCATGGTCATGCCCTCGAAGTATGGGGGCTTGCGCACGTAGGTCGACTCGTCATCCCACTCGAAGGTGGAACCGGTCGGCGTCGGCAGGTTCTGCCAGCGCTCGTCACCGTCGAAGACACCCGCGTACTCGTGAGTGAACATGTCGCGGTCAATCGACGAGTCGATTGTTGCCTGAACCTCAGCAGCGTCGGGCCAGATGTCCTTCAAGAAGACATCGTTGCCGTCCTGGTCTTGACCAAGAGCATCGGTGTCGAAGTCGAAGTTCATCGAACCCGCGAGAGCGTAGGCAATAACGAGCGGAGGGCTCGCGAGGTAGTTCATCTTTACGTCGGGGTTGATGCGACCCTCGAAGTTTCGGTTTCCCGAAAGAACCGCAGTGACCGCGAGATCGTTCTCGTTGATGGCAGCGGAAATTTCATCTTCCAGAGGACCCGAGTTGCCGATACACGTCGTGCAGCCGTAGCCAACGGTGTAGAAACCGAGAGCTTCAAGCGACTCGTCGAGACCCGACTTCGCGTAGTAGTCAGTGACTACCTTGGAACCGGGAGCCAGGGTGGTCTTGACCCACGGCTTCGACTTGAGGCCCTTCGCCGCTGCATTGCGAGCCAGCAAGCCTGCTGCGAGCATCACCGACGGGTTCGACGTGTTGGTGCACGAGGTAATCGCTGCAATAGCAACGGCACCGTGGTCGAGAGTGAAGGGGTCTCCGCCATCAACACTCACCGAGGTCGGCTGCGATGCAGTCGACGGAGCATGACTGGAGTGCGTGTGGGAACGCTCGTGAGCGGAATCTTCATCCTGCGGGGTGAGACCAACCGGGTCGGATGCCGGGAAGGTTCCTTCAACAGCAGCGTCAACCTTGGAATGGTCCATGGATGCGTAGTTGTTGAGATCGATCTCGAACTGGCTCTTCGCGCTGGTGAGCTCAATGCGGTCCTGAGGACGCTTCGGGCCAGCGATTGACGGAACAACCGTGGCGAGGTCGAGCTCGAGGTACTCGCTGTAGTTGGGCTCAACGCTCGGGTCGTGCCAGAGCGACTGAAGCTTCGCGTACGCCTCAACAAGCTGGACCTGCTCTTCGCTGCGACCCGTGAGACGCAAGTAATCGAGCGTGACATCGTCAACGGGGAACATTGCTGCCGTCGAACCGAATTCGGGGCTCATGTTTCCGATTGTTGCGCGGTTAGCGAGCGGCACTGCGCCAACGCCCTCGCCGTAGAACTCAACGAACTTGCCGACAACGCCATGCTGGCGCAGCATTTGCGTGATCGTCAGCACAACGTCGGTGGCGGTGACTCCAGCAGGAATCTCGCCGTTGAGCTTGAAGCCAACGACCTTGGGGATGAGCATCGATACGGGCTGGCCGAGCATTGCTGCCTCGGCTTCAATACCGCCAACGCCCCAGCCAAGAACACCGAGGCCGTTTACCATCGTGGTGTGCGAGTCCGTGCCGACAAGCGTGTCGGGGAAGGCGCGAGTCTTGCCGTCAACTTCACGCGTGTACGTGACACGGGCAAGGTGCTCAATGTTCACCTGGTGAACGATTCCCGTTCCCGGAGGCACAACCTTGAAGTCATCGAATGCCGTCTGGCCCCAACGAAGGAACTGGTAACGCTCACCATTGCGCTGGTACTCAAGCTCGACGTTGCGTTCGAGAGCGTTCTCGGAGCCGAAAAGGTCCGCAATGACCGAGTGGTCGATTACGAGTTCTGCAGGTGCTAGCGGGTTGATCTTGGTGGGGTCTCCACCGAGTTCAGCGACGGCCTCGCGCATGGTCGCGAGGTCAACGATGCACGGAACACCGGTGAAGTCCTGCATCACAACGCGGGCGGGGGTGAACTGGATTTCGGTGTCGGGGTCTGCACTGGGCACCCACGATCCGAGAGACTCGATCTGCGACTTCGTGACGTTCTTTCCGTCTTCGGTGCGCAGGAGGTTTTCGAGTAAAACCTTGAGGCTAAACGGTAGCTTTTCGTATCCCGCTACCTTGTCGATGCGGAACACTTCATAGTCGGCTGAACCGACTGTGAGGGTGTCTTTCGACCCAAAACTATTGACTGTCGACACTGTCATCTCCCTTGCTACGGTTCTTCAATCCTTGCGCGGAGCGTGCGCTGCATCCAGCAAGGCAAGCCTAAGACTGAATCGCAGAAACTGCGCTGCGACTTGCGCCAAAAGTATCTTGACGTCGAGATAAATATACACCATGGCGTTTCGGCGAACTGGTCGCCACGGCGACAACTTCGAACTACTCGGATGCGCTTCGTCCGTAGGCCGTACGCATCAAGAGCCACGTTACCCAGAGCACTCCCGCGTACAGCGGAACTCCGAGGAGCAGCTTCGCCGTAGCCAAGGCCTGCGTCGCTTCCGCGAAGTACAGCGGCAACTCGACTCCGAGGCGAACCGCGAAGAGAGCCGCCCAGAGCACGGTGGCGATCAAAGCGACCCGAAACTTGGCCTTGTCTTCCAACCAGTCCGACGCGCTCGGCACGAGGAACGTTGCGATTAGCCCGACGAGCGGCCGTCGAGCAATCACGCTGACGATGATGGCGGCAAGAAAAACAGCGTTGATGATGAAACCGAGCACGAAATTGTCTTCCGCTCGTCCGGTGATGAGCGCGAGGCCAGCCGAAAGCGCGACACCTAAGACACCGACAAGGGCGGAAGATACCGGGGTACGCGAGATGAGGCGTGCGAGAACGAAGCCCACCGCAACAATCACTGGTGCCACGACGGAAGCGACGAGCTCCTGAGTGATTGTGAAAATGACCAGAAAGGCGAGGCCGGGCAGAATCGACTCCACTAGGCCACGGATGCCGCCCATCGCGGCAAGCAATGCGCCAGTTGTTGGTGCCTCGCCTGGCGCCACCTGACCGACGGCGGACCGGCGAGCCGCGGCTGCTAGCGCTTCACGAACACTGGGCTCAACCCCGGCACCTTCGGCACCGGACTCCCCCTCGTGCTCGTCAGCCGAACTCACGCCTTGGCTTCTTTATCACCCGTCGCCGGCATGTGCAGCGGGATGAGGTCGCGCGGTGGCATCGGGGTGTTACCGCGAATCACCACAATCGAGCGGAAAAGATCTTCGATCTTGGTGGCGGCGTCCGCACTGTTCAATGCCTCACCGGCAATCACGCCGCGAAGGAACCAGCGTGGCCCGTCAACACCGACGAAACGGGCGATGCGCTTCTCCCCCGGCTTACCAGCAACGGGAATTTCAGCGAAAACCTCGGGGCCGAACGGTCCCTCAGAGACCTTCGTCGTCCCGCCCTGCGTGTGCACCTGATCGATAATCTGCTGGCGAATCTCATGCCAAAGACCACTCGAGCGGGGCGCAGCAAAAGGCTGAATTTGGAGCGTTGATCCGGCGTAGTCAAGCCCCACGGCGACGACGCGCTTGCTCGCTTCCTCCACCTCAAGGCGAAGGTGCAGCTCTTGGCGGGGAAGAATTTTGACGCCACCCAGATCGACGTAAGGGCGAACAGCGTTTGCTTCACTCTCATCGAGAGGACCATCGGTGGCGCGATTCTCCGGTGCCGATTTGGGGTGATCCTGCGGCTGCTCGGTCTCAGTAGTGTCGCTCACGACGTGGCTCCTTGTTGTGTTGACTCTGCACGGAATCCGGTCGAGCCGAAGCCCGCCTCACCGCGATGGCTGCCAGGAAGAGTCGATACGGGGATGAATCGAGCTCGGGAAACTGGCATAACGATCAATTGCGCGATTCTATCGCCCGGCTCGATCTCGAAAGTGGATGAAGCATCAGTATTGAGCAACGTAACCCGAATTTCACCCCGGTAGCCAGCATCCACTGTTCCCGGGCTGTTGACGATGGTGATGCCGTGGCGCGACGCGAGGCCACTCCGGGGCACGACAAAGGCAACATACCCATCGGGAAGGGCGATAGAGACTCCTGTAGCAACGGTTTCCCGCGCTCCCGGTGCGAGCGAGTAACTTGCCGCCGAATACAGGTCGGCACCGGCGTCTCCAGGATGCGCGTAGGTCGGCGTCTGGCCGGATGAGATAAGCACCTCTACGTTGTCAATCACGAGTCGAGGCTAGTGCAGAAGACCCAACTCGCCGAAACGCACACAGCAAAATCAGTGTGTAATGGATGAGTGACTTACTACCGTGAACGCTTGTGGCCCACCGCGTGGCTGTACCTCAGCACCGCACTCATCATTCCGGCCAGCATTTTGGTCTTCTTGCCGATCAACATCACCGTCGGCTACATCACCGCCGCAGTGCTCTATCTCGCGATAGTCGGCTTCTTGCTGTGGTCGGCGCCGCTCATCACGATTGATGACAAAGAATTGCGCGCCGGAAGTGCTCGCCTTCCGATTGAAATCATCGGAGAGGTCACAACGTTTGACGGCACCGAGGCGACGCTCGAACGCGGGCAGCGACTGGATGCGCGGGCCTGGTTGATGATTCGAGGCTGGGTGTCGCCTGTCGTGCGCCTTGAACTACTCGATGAGAGCGACCCGACACCGTATTGGTTGTTGTCGAGCCGCACTCCCGAATTGGTTGCTGAAGCGATCGCAGAGGTTAAGCTGCGCACTCCAGGCAGATAGCGCCGAGCTTCGTGGTGTGGTCTACCTGCGAGCGGTGCTTCACCAGGAAGCAGCTCACGCAAGTGAATTCGTCAGCCTGAGGAGGCAGAACAACCACATCGAGGTCGAGGTCAGAAAGGTCTGCGCCGGCAAGCTCAAAGTTTGCCGGGTTGTCTGAGTCGTCGACGTCAACCGAGCCCGACATTTTGTCAGGAACACGCTCTTTAAGAGCCTCGATCGACTCGGAGTCGTCGTCGGTCTTACGAGGTGCGTCGTAGTCGGTGGCCATGCCCATCCACTTCTTTTTTACGTTGAATCACCGGAATCGGCGGGCACAGTCTCCATGAAAGCGAGACGAATTGCAAACCGCGGATTCTGCATCACTGTGCAGCGCCTGTGATAACTGTTCATGGGGGCGTGTTATTCCCATGAATTCCACCCAATGCGTGCGACCCTAAAGGGGAATCGTGAGGGCTGGAGAAGTTCGCTATGGAAGACCTTCGGGTAATCGAAGTACAAGACGGTGCACTGATCGTGTCGAGTAACGACGGCACCCGGTATCGTCTCGCTGTTGACAGCGTGTTGCAGTCTCGACTGCGTCAAAGCCGCGCCCTCTCGGGAACGGGCCCCAAGCTGGCTCCCCGCGAGATTCAGGCCCACATCCGTGCCGGTATGTCGGCCCAGGATGTTGCGAACCTCACCGGCGCCGACCTCGAGTACATCGAGCGCTTCGAAGGACCGGTTGTCGCCGAGCGCGAGTTTGTCGTCAAGTCGGCCCTCGCTGTTCCCGTCCATGTGGCGGGCGAAACTGACTCCCTCACTTCCACACGAACCTTCGGATCCGCTATCCGTGAACGCTTAGCCGACATGAACGCGGCTGACGAGCGCTGGGCTAGCTGGAAAGACCCCGAGTCGGGGTGGATCGTCAAGCTTTCGTTCAGCGCAAACACCATCGATCACGATGCACGCTGGCAGTACGACCCCAAGCGTCAGTCGCTTTCCCCGCTCAACAACGAGGCGAAGACGCTGTCGCAGCAGGGCGAAGTGAGCGGGGCACTCATCCCCCGTCTCCGTGCCGTAACGCCCACCGAAGGCGCTCCGGATGCTGCACGCTTCGATAGCGGAGCGTTCGACATTGACGACCTGGGCGATGAGCCCGCTCCTATCCGGCCAGCGGAACTGCCCGTTATGCGCGATCGCAGTGCCGACGCAGGCGTCGGCAACCAAACCGCAGATTTGCTCGATGCTCTCCGCCGCCGCCGTGGCGAACGGGAGCCCGCCAATTTCGATGCCGAAGAAGAAGAGCCTGTGCCGACAACCAGCACCGAACCTTCGATGCGCCTGCTTGACCCGCCGGCGGCGGAAGAGCGTCACGATGCTCCCGCGCCTCCCCAAGCAACGGCACCTCAGCCGACGGCAAAGTCACGACGCCGCCGCGTTGCGATGCCTAGCTGGGACGACATCGTCTTTGGCACAAAGCCGGACGACGACCCGGCCTAGCCTGCTCCGACGCAACCCGGCCCGACGCGACCGAGTTGTGCGGGCAAAGCCGCACCGACACACGGCGTACCTAGAGCGCGAATGCTCCGAACCTCAACAGCGGCACTCGGAGCTCTTCATCCGACCACGATCCGTGCTGGCCGATCATGTTGCGCGCCTTGTCGTTAGCTGCGCGCGAATCGTAATAAGCGATCCCCTTACGGGCGGCGACGATGATGTCGCCGATTCGAGCGATCACTTCCGGATCAACGTCGCCGAACCAGCCCGCCGCAATGGCTTCATCTCTGCTGACGACCCAGGCTCGACCGCCTTCGGAGTCGCGCCAGCGTTCGAGAACTGTGGCGCGGGCATCCGCATCGAGACTCGCTTCGAAATGGAGCTGGAGGCAGCGAGGCTCACCAGCAATGTGGGCGATGCCCTCGAGCAACTCTGGTGCGGAATCAAACAGCACATGCGACTCACGAGGGACATCGATCATCCCGTGGTCAGCGGTGACAAGTAGGCCCTGATCAGCAGAGAGCTCTGGTACAGCAGATGCAAGCGCCGAGTCGAGAGATTCAAGTGCGTGGGTCCATTGTGGCGATTGCCACCCGTTCGCATGACCGGCCATATCGAGTTCGGGCGCATAAACGTACGTAAGTGAGGGTCGATCGCTCGTGTGACCAACTTCTACCGCGGCGCGAATCCGCTCAGCCAGCGAACCGGCGACAACGTAACGCGCGCCGCGTAAGACAGCCTTCGTGAACCCCGAATCCCGGTAGCGTGCGGCTCCTACGGTGACGACGGTGTTGCCACGCTCCGTCGCGCGCTCGAAGATCGTCGGAACCCTCTGCCACGTGGCGGGGTCGGTGAGAGAATCCCACCCCGAAAGCTGCTGGAAGACTCGATTGTTCACCGGATCAAAAGCGCTGTATCCCACCAAGCCGTGCCGGCCCGATCGCTGCCCCGTCGTGAGACCGGCAATGGCTGACGCCGTCGTTGTCGGGAACCCGGACTGAATCACGGCGGCTTTGGAGAACGCGCCGGCAAGCGTGCGGGCATGCCCCAATCGCGCTTTCAGGTTGTGAGCACCCATTCCATCGACGAGCAGCACAACAGCGTGCCGCACGGGAGGCAGGTTTAAGCGGTTCCCCTCGCCTGAGATTGCCTGAAATGAACTTGACAACACATCGGTAAGGTTCGCTGAGTCTGGGTTGAGCGCCGGTAACATTAGGGCAATCCTATGGCTACTCCCACAAAACCCACCCCAGATTCCCCTGCCGGCGAACGCATCGAAGACATCGATGTCACGACCGAGATGCAGGGCTCGTTCTTGGAGTACGCGTACTCCGTGATCTATTCCCGCGCGCTTCCCGACGCACGCGACGGCCTCAAGCCGGTTCAACGCCGAATTCTTTACCAGATGAGCGAGATGGGGCTGCGCCCCGAAAAGGGCCATGTCAAGTCCTCGCGCGTCGTCGGCGATGTCATGGGAAAGCTCCACCCCCACGGTGACGCCTCCATCTACGACGCCATGGTGCGACTGACGCAAAGCTTCATCCTGCGAGTGCCGCTGATCGATGGCCACGGCAACTTCGGTTCATTGGATGACGGCCCCGCTGCCCCCCGGTACACGGAAGCTCGCTTGCAGGCATCTGCTATCGCGATGACGGATGACCTCGACGAAGACGTCGTCGACTTCGTGCCCAACTACGACAACTCGACCACGCAGCCCGAGGTTTTGCCGGCGGCGTTCCCGAACCTGTTGGTCAACGGTGCGAGCGGCATCGCCGTGGGTATGGCCACCAACATGGCTCCCCACAACCTCATCGAGGTCGTCGGTGCGGCGCAGTACCTTCTGACGAACCCCGATGCCTCGCTCGAAGAACTCATGCAGTTCGTTCCTGGACCCGACCTCCCCACCGGAGGAACGATTATCGGCCTCAACGGAGTGAAGGATGCGTACGCGAACGGCCGCGGAGCCTTCAAGACCCGCGCAAAGGTCGCCGTCGAATCGATCACTGCCCGCAAAATGGGCCTCGTCGTCACCGAACTTCCCTACTTGGTCGGGCCCGAGCGCGTCATCGAGAAGATCAAAGATGGCGTCAACAACAAGAAGATCGTTGGCATCTCCGATGTCACCGACCTCACCGACCGCAACCACGGTCTGCGTCTCGTCATCGGCATCAAGACCGGCTTCAGCCCGGATGCCGTACTCGAGCAGCTTTACCGCCTGACCCCGTTGGAAGATAACTTCAGCATCAACGCGGTCACGCTCGTTGATGGTCGGCCGCAAACTCTTGGACTCAAGGCTCTGCTCGAGGTCTTCCTCAAGCACCGCCTGCAGGTTGTCACTCGGCGCAGTAAGTACCGCCTTGCGCGGCACCTTGAGCGTCTTCACCTCGTTGAAGGCTTGCTCATCGCGATCGTCGACATCGACGAAGTGATCCAGGTCATTCGCCAGAGCGACGACAGCGACCAGGCTCGCACGCGCCTGCGCGAGGTTTTCGATCTCAGCGAATTGCAGGCCGAGTACATTCTTGAGCTGCGCCTGCGTCGTCTCACGAAGTTCAGCCGTATCGAGCTGGAGGCCGAGGCCGAGAAACTGCGCGCAGAAATCGCTCGTCTTCAGGCGCTGCTCTCGGATGACAAACTCATCCGGGCCCTCGTCTCAGAAGAACTCGACGCCGTTGCGGACAAGTTCGGGACCCCGCGACGCACGCTGCTCACCGAGGCGCCCGCCTCAATTGCGACGACGTCACGAGCTGCAGCGCGTAAGAATCAGGCCGTGCTCGAGATCGCCGATGAACCCTGCATCGTCTTGCTCTCCACGACGGGCCGGATCATCCGAGTCGGCATCAGCGAAGGCGACACGGTTTTGGCGGCGTCACGCCGGTCGAAGCACGACGCGATTCGCTCGCGTGTCACCACGACGACGCGAACTGAAATCGGCGCGATCACAAATCGCGGCCGCCTCATCCGTTTCACAGCCGTGGATCTGCCGAGCGTGCCGACCAGCTCAGTTCAACTTGGAGCTGGCGCAAAAATCAGCGAATACCTCACGCTGGAGAAGAAAGAGCGTGTTCTCGCGATCGTTTCTCTTGATAGCGACGAGCCAATCGCCCTCGGTACGCGCCAGGGCACTGTCAAACGCGTCACGCCCGGCGTGTGGCCGTCGAAGCCCGAATTCGAGATCATCTCCCTCAAAGCTGGCGATGAGCTCGTTGGTGCGGCTCATAGCGCGGACGATGCAGAACTCACGTTCGTGACCTCCGACACTCAACTGCTGCACTTCGCTGCCTCGGCGGTGCGCCCGCAGGGTCTCAGCGCAGGAGGAATGGCAGGCATCCGGGTAAGCGCCGGAGCCGAGGTTATCTTCTTCGACGCCGTGGATGCCGACGCCGAAAACGTCGCGGTAACGGTGTCGGGCTCGAGCGTCACTATTCCGGGCACCGACCCCGGCCGCGTGAAGCTCAGTGAGTTCTCACAGTTCCCGGCTAAGGGTCGCGGCACCGGCGGTGTTCGCGCTCACTCGCTGCTCAAGGGCGAGGACGTCCTCACGCTCGCGTGGGTCGGCCGAGTTCCCGCTACAGCGGTCGGACCCGATGGAGCTGTACGGCAGCTGCCTACCGAGCGCACGAAGCGCGACGGTTCGGGCGTACCTCTCGACAGCGTGATCGGATCGATCGGCTTCACGCCGTAACCGCTACCAACCGCGCGACACCACGCACGAAACGACCGAGGGCCGTTACCTGATTTATTCAGGTAACGGCCCGCGGTCGTTAAAGATCGATTGCTCGACACGCCGCCAACGGACGATGAACGCCCACTGCGAACCCCGAGCTAGACGTCGATACGGTCGCGATCGAGACCTTGCCCCTGGATGATGAACTCCTTACGAGGAGCTACCTCGTTGCCCATAAGAAGCTCGAAGACCGTGCCAGCGTTCTCGGCATCCGCGATGTTGACGCGACGAAGAACACGGTTGTTGCGATCCATAGTGGTAGTCGCCAGTTGGTCGGCATCCATCTCGCCCAGACCCTTGTAGCGCTGAATCGGGTCTTGGTAGCGCTTGCCCGACTTCTTCAGCCCCGCGAGAACTCCGTTGAGTTCCTTCTCCGAGTACGTGTAGATCGTTTCGTTTGGCTTGGAACCCGGGTTAATCACGACGACGCGGTGCAGCGGTGGCACGGCAGCGTAGACCCTCCCATCGCGAATCATGTCAGGCATGTATCGGAAGAACAGCGTCAGTAGCAGCGTACGGATGTGGGCGCCGTCGACATCGGCATCCGCCATGATGATGACCTTGCCATAACGAGCAGTAGACAGATCGAAGCTGCGCCCTGAGCCCGCACCGATGACTTGGATGATCGACGCGCACTCAGTATTCGACAGCATGTCGCTAATCGATGCCTTTTGAACGTTGAGGATCTTGCCGCGGATCGGGAGCAACGCTTGGTACTCGCTATCGCGTCCGAGCTTTGCCGTGCCGAGTGCTGAATCACCCTCGACGATGAACAGTTCACTGTTTGCAACGTCATTGGAACGGCAATCGACGAGCTTGGCCGGAAGGCTGGAACTCTCGAGAGCATTCTTGCGACGCTGGGTTTCCTTGTGAGCTCGCGCGGAAATACGCGACTTCATCTCGGCAACGACCTTGTCGAGAACGAGAGCCGCCTGCGACTTGTCATCGCGCTTGGTGGAGGTGAAGCGTTCAGAAAGGGCGGCCGCGACGACTTTGGCTACGATCGCGCGCACAGCCGGCGTTCCCAGAATTTCTTTGGTCTGACCCTCGAACTGCGGTTCCGGAAGTCGGACCGTCAGCACGACGGTGAGTCCGGCAAGTACATCGTCTTTGTCGAGCTTGTCGTTGCCGAGCTTCAGCCGGCGCGAGTTCTTCTCTGTCTCTGCCCGCAGGAACTTGAGCAAGCTCTGCTCAAATCCGGCGAGGTGCGTTCCGCCCTTCGGCGTCGCGATGATGTTGACGAAGCTCTTGACCACCGTGTCATAGCCGGTGCCCCAACGAAGCGCGACATCGACAACACAGTCTCGCGATACTTCGGTCGACACCATGTGCCCGTTGTCTTGCAAAACAGGCACGCTCTCGGTGAAGCCGCCCGAACCGGTCAGTCGCCAAATATCGGTGATGGGCGGATCAACTGCGAGGTGCTCAACAAACTCCGAAATTCCGCCCTCGAACGAGAACGACTCATGACGGGGTTCTTCGCCTCTCTCATCCGAGACGTTCAAGGTGAGATTAGGCACGAGGAATGCTGTTTGACGAAGGCGGTCGATCAGCCCATCTGACTGGAAAGTCGCGCCCTTCGTGAAGATCTGACGATCGGCCCAGTAGCGCACACGCGTACCAGTACGCCCCTTAGGTACCTTGCCGATAACGCGAAGCTCACTGCCCGAGACAAACGGGGTGAAGGGAGCATCCGGCGTCGGTTCGCCCGAATCGGCAAAAGTACCTGGCTCGCCGCGATGGAACGACATGGCGTAGGTCTTGCCGTTGCGGTCGACCTCAACATCAAGGCGCTCCGACAACGCGTTAACGACCGAAGCGCCAACACCGTGGAGTCCGCCCGACGCTGCGTAGGATCCCGAGCCAAACTTGCCGCCCGCGTGCAGCTTGGTGAAAACAACCTCGACGCCGGTCAGGCCAGTCTTGGGTTCGACATCCACGGGAATACCGCGGGCCTTGTCACGCACTTCGACACTCTCATCGGCGTGAAGGATGACGCTGATCTCAGAACCGTGACCATCGAGAGCCTCGTCAACCGAGTTGTCGATGATCTCCCAGAGACAATGCATGAGTCCCCGAGAGTCGGTGGACCCGATGTACATACCGGGACGTTTGCGAACGGCTTCAAGCCCCTCGAGCACGGATAGGTGACGGGCTGAATAGTCAGAGCTCGCCATAGTAATCTCCTAGGGTTTGAGAACGGAAGGCCACATTCAAGACTACGTTCTCCGCACGACATTGCCGCTCACCGACACCCATCACGCTGTGGCCGAGGCCGACCTTCAGGATGCGGTACGCGCTGAGCGAAATGCCCGCAATGTAGGAAGAATCTTCAGGCGCTCATGCTTGTATAGGCGTACGGAATAACAACCGCAAGCAAGAAGAAGGAGTAGGCCATGTCGAACATTGCAACAGAAGACACCCCAGTCGATGAGATGGACTACACCCTCACGGCGATCGATCGCTGTGACAGTTGTGGCGCGCAGGCGTACATCCGCGCGACCCTCGCCAGTGGCGACCTCCTCTTTTGCGCCCACCACGGCGCTAAGTTCAAAGACAAGCTGTTTCCCACCGCGCTCAAGTGGCACGACGAGTCCAGCCGTCTGACTGCCTAAGCTTTCGTTTAGCATCATCAGATAGTTAGCTCGCTTGCCGGCACGTGTGTCGGTGTGACCTTCGTAGGAGAACTGTGAAGCGCATCCGACACTACGTGTCGCGTCTTGTCTCGCTCGACGTAAAGAACATGCTCGCTGTGGCCCGGGCCATCAGCTCGCGAAGCCGCACGCCCGTGTTCTTCATCCTGATCGACATGGTGTGGTGCTCACTCGTCTACCAGGCCGGCTACCTCGACTACGAAGAGTTCGAATTCAACGTGCTGAGTCGCGCCGAGCGCCGCACCTGGATCACTAGCGGCAACGCGAATTCCATCGTCGTCAAGTACAACCAGCGCGATTTTCGCGAACGGTTTTACGACAAGCCCACTTTCAACAGGACCTTCGACAAGTGGCTCGGGCGTGCGTGGCTCGACCTCAGAACCGCTTCCGAAATCGAGTTCGTCGAATTCGTCAA
Source organism: Salinibacterium amurskyense (assembly GCF_002797685.1). Taxonomy (GTDB): domain Bacteria; phylum Actinomycetota; class Actinomycetes; order Actinomycetales; family Microbacteriaceae; genus Rhodoglobus; species Rhodoglobus amurskyensis. The sequence continues at coordinate 1,527,065 of NZ_PGFH01000001.1, read as the reverse complement.
GAACCACGATCCAATCATGGTTAAAGTCGTCGACAGCATGAGCGGCGCGGGGATCGAGAAGCACAGCGGCGATGACCTCAAGGATGCTCATGCGCTCTATCGCGAGCTCATGGACAAACGGCAATTCCTCGTTGAAGCCTTTATTGAGCAGCACGAGGGCATGTCGGCGCTGTGCCCCACTAGCGTCAACTCTTTGCGCATGATCACCTTCTTTGATGGCACCGAAGTTCACATCATGGAGGCTGTCTTGCGTATGGGAAACGGAGCCGATGTCGACAATTACGGTCGCGGCGGCATGTACACGGTTCTCGACGAGAAGACCGGCATCGCTCCCTACGGGGCGTTCGACAAGTACGCCAACACCTTCACGGAACACCCCCAGACCGGCACCCCGATCGTCGGTTTCCAGGTGCCGCTCTACGACGAAGTTCTTGCGACGCTCGACACCGTTGGCCGAGTGATTCCGGAAATTCCTTACGTGGGCTGGGATGTCGCTATCTCCCCCACCGGGCCAGCGATTATCGAAGGCAATTACAACACTGGCGTGTTCCAGATGAAGCCGAGTCTGACAGGCATCAAAACAGGGCTGCTTCCCAAGTTCCGCGAGGTAATCGACTTCTAGAGGCTCACGCGGAGCCCTCGCCGATCTTCCGTACTTCGGAATAATCCCTAAGCGCGACGGCCTAGGCGCGACGGATGACGCCGAGCGGAGTGCTCTGGTGATCCTGACCGAGAGGGTTATCCTTCAACACCTTCAGCACGAGTTCATTCGTTGCTTTAGTAGCGGTCGACCCTAGGATGTTGCCACCGAAGTCGTTGATATCAACAACGAGCACGTCGATCTTTCGACCGAGCGCAGCAGCGATGTCTGCGGCAACACCATCAGGACGAGCCGGGCCGAGTACGACGTGCGAGTCATACGGCGGGATCGTGTTTTTCGTGGGCCCATCGATCGCTCGAGCCTTGGGCCCTGCAATCCGGTAGAAGTCGCCGCGACGGCCCACGAGCTTCGTGACAGCGGCGACGGCTGCCGCGAACAGGATGCGCGGAGTACCGCACTCGCGCAACGCCATCTCCATGGTCTCAGGCATGCCGAGGCCAATGCCGTGAGATGTCTTAGTCACGTACTTCGACAGGAAAGTCGCAAGTTTGCGCGGCTCCACCTCAGAGATCGGGTAAGCCCGCCCCTGTGTGATTCCGACAATCTTTTCCGTGACGAAGAGCAAGTCTCCATCGCGCACGACATCCGCCGCGTACTCCGAGACGACCTGAACGATGTCGTCTTCACGAACCACCAGTCGAGTCTTAATGGGAAGCCGTTCGTAAACGGCACCATCGACCTCGACGGTGAGACTCTTACCAGCGTTCGCTTCAGCACCCATTGTTGGCCTATTCGAGGTAGTCGCGCAGTGACTGCGAGCGTGACGGGTGGCGCAGTTTGGCCATCGTCTTTGACTCGATCTGACGGATGCGTTCACGCGTTACGCCGAACGTGTCACCGATCTGATCGAGAGTTTTCGGCATTCCATCGCCCAGGCCGAAGCGCATGCGGATGACGCCGGCTTCGCGCTCGGAGAGGGAATCGAGGAGGCTTTCCAGCTGCTTCTGCAGCATGGTGAATCCAACGGCATCGGCAGGTACAACAGCCTCGGTGTCCTCAATGAGGTCACCGAACTCACTGTCACCGTCTTCACCGAGCGGCGTGTGGAGCGAAATAGGCTCGCGACCATACTTCTGAACTTCAACAACCTTCTCGGGCGTCATATCCAGTTCGCGCGAGAGCTCTTCTGGAGTGGGCTCGCGGCCCAAGTCTTGAAGCATCTGGCGCTGAACGCGTGCGAGCTTGTTGATGACTTCAACCATGTGCACGGGGATACGAATTGTGCGAGCCTGGTCGGCCATTGCGCGGGTGATCGCTTGGCGAATCCACCACGTGGCGTAGGTCGAGAACTTAAAGCCCTTGGTGTAGTCGAACTTCTCGACCGCACGGATGAGACCCAGGTTTCCCTCCTGAATGAGGTCCAAGAACTGCATTCCGCGACCGGTGTAGCGCTTTGCAAGCGATACCACCAGTCGAAGGTTGGTGCCGAGCAAGTGACTCTTCGCGCGCTGGCCGTCCTTGGCTACCCACTGAAGTTCACGACCGAGGGTCGAACGAACTTCGCCGGGTGCCATCTGAGAAAGCTTGTCTTCTGCAAAGAGTCCAGCTTCGATACGCATGGCCAGCTCGACTTCTTGAGCAGCGTTGAGCAGCGCAACCTTACCGATTTGCTTCAGGTAGTCCTTGACGGGGTCTGCCGTGGCACCGGTAATTGCGGCCGAGTACACGGGAACGTCGTCTTCGTCGTCAACCAATGAGAGAACGAGGGCACCGGTGGGCAGCGCCTCATCTTTACCCTTCGACTTCTCTTCTTGATCGTCTTCGGGCTTCGCTTCTTCGCCGTCAGCCTCGACAATGTCGTCAGCTTCGGCAGCAGCCTTCTTGCCACGCGTTGCAGGCTTCTTCGCGGCCGGCTTTTTCGCAGCGGGCTTCTTGGCGGCAGACGCAGCGGCAGTCGACTTCGTTGTCGTTGCCTTCTTGGTCGCAGCCTTCTTCGTCGTGCTCTCGGCGCCTTCAGTGTCAGTCGCTACTTCTTCAACTGCGTCGGCAGCTTTAGTGCGCGTTCCAGTCTTCGTGGCCGCCTTTGCGGGGGCCTTCTTTGGTGCGGATGCAGTCTCCGCAGTCTTAGTTCGGGTCGCCATGTGAACACCTTTCCGAGGTTTTCGGGCAGTACTAAGACCCATGTCAAGTCTCTGACTGCTCCACCGCACGGCAAAACAGAACCAGAATCAAGACCGGGTCTTACTCCTATTATGCCACGCTTTTCTGATGCTCTGCACCAATGCTCACAGGCGACGAAGCCTGCACGCGATGGCGGTAGTGAGAACCTGTCATCTGCACTACGCTGCGGGCCCGCTATCTACAACGGAGGCTGCGAAGCGCTGTCGTCATCGCCGGCGCGACGAATAGCAAGAAACTTCTGCAACTCGGCAGCAATCTCGTCTGCCGACGGCAGTTCGCCGTCTTCATCCGTAAGAGGCGAACGCATGGGGTTCTCCTCCATGTAGTTGTCGTGGCGCTCTTCGAGAGTTCCGACGAGCCTCGCCAACTCTTGATTGCTTTCCACTTGGCCATCGATCTTGGCCACGAATTCTCGACCTTCCTCCCGGAGGCGGTCTGTGGGGAAGATGAGACCAGTCGCAGCGCTCACGCTCTCGAGTGCAGTGACAGCCGCAGTCGGCCATTCCGTGTCTGCCAGGTAGTGCGGAATCAACAGCACGAACCCGGCGGTCGGATGCCCGAGCTCCTGCAATCGGAATTCAATCAAGTGCATCGCATTAGCGGGCACTTGGGTGTGAGGCTTCCACACCGACATCGAGTCGATGAGTTCCGAGCGGTTTCCGCTCACGGTGACGCCGATGCTCCGCGTGTGAGGAACGGGCATGGGGATGGCATGAACCCACGTCGTGGATTTCACATCAAGCTTCGAAATCAATCGCAACACCGCTGCGGAGAAGCGCTCCCACTGAAAGTCGGGCTCATATCCGGTCAGCAGCAGGAAGGGTTGTCCCAACTCGTCCTTGGCCAAGTACAACTCGAGCTTTGCCGGCCGGTAGTCACTCAAGTGATCTTGATCGAAGTAAATAGTCGGGCGCCGCGCGCGGTAGTCAAGGAGTGCATCGTTATCGAACGAGGCAACGACCGTGCGCTCGAGAGTATCGAGCAGGTACTGACTGAACTGGCTGACAGCACCACCGGCATCCGCGAAGCCAGTCAGACCGGCTACAAGGGGCAAGCCGCGCGGCACACCAGCAACATCGGTCGCGATGTCATATAAGCCGGCTGGATCTCGCATGCTTCCACTCTAATCGCGGGCACGACAGCATCCTCTTCAAACGCCTCCACAACGTCATGCTCCTAGCGAACATGCAGACGGATGCTGGCTATCATGAGGATATGACCGTTGCTACGTTGCACTTGTCCACCTCGTCCGCCTCTGAACTGGAATCCGATGTTCTCGTTATCGGGGTGGTGAAGACAGACTCTGGACCCAAGCTCGTCGACGCGTCGCCAGAGCTTTCATCGTTTGAGCAGTCGCTCAGTGTCATTGGCGCCACTGGGGCTGCTGATGAGCTCTACCGCATTCCGGCTACCGGCATCGCTGCACCCGCAGTCGCTTTTATCGGACTCGGTGACACCTCCCCCTCTGCTGAGAGCCTGCGTTATGCGGCCGGTTCCGCCGCACGTCAGTTGCGCGGCGCCGCGCACATCGCCCTAGCTCTCGGTGCGGAGTCGGCTGAAGACACACTCGCCGTACTCGAAGGAGCAGCCATCGGCGCCTATTCCTACGATGCATACCGTTCCACTCCCCCGGAGGCCGCGAAGAGCCAGGCGAGCAGCATCACTGTTCTCAGCCCGGTGTCGGATGCCGCTCTCATCGAGCGCGCCAGCATCATCGCCCACGCGACGCATGTGACACGCGACCTTGTCAATGAAGCTCCTCGCGAGCTTTACCCCGCTACCTTCGCAGATCGCGCCAGCGAGCTCGCGGCACTCGACAATGTCGAAGTAGAAGTTTTTGCCGAGAAGGAACTTGAGGAAGGCGGCTTCGGCGGCATCCTGGGAGTTGGCCAGGGGTCGACTCGAGGACCGCGCCTCGTCAAGATCAGCTACACCCCGTCTGACGCCGCCAAGCACCTTGCGCTCGTCGGCAAGGGAATCACTTTCGATTCAGGCGGGCTCTCGCTCAAGCCGGGGCTTTCGATGATCGGCATGAAGTTCGACATGAGTGGCGCTGCAACCGTGATGGCCGTTGTAGAGGCCTGCGCGAAACTCGGCACCAACGTGCGCCTCACAGCGTGGCTCTGCCTGGCCGAGAACATGCCGTCGGGAAGTGCCATTCGCCCCAATGACGTGTTGACCATTCGCGGTGGAAAGACCGTCGAAGTGCTGAACACTGACGCCGAAGGGCGACTGGTCATGGCCGACGGGCTCGTGGCTGCTAGCGAAGAGAACCCGGATGCCATCGTCGATATCGCCACGCTCACCGGTGCTGCGGTCGTTGCCCTCGGTAACCGCTACGCCGGAGCCATGGGCGACAAGGCCCTGGTAAACCAAGTCGTCGCTGTCGCAGATCGCGTAGGCGAACCTTTCTGGCCAATGCCGATCAGCCCCGAGCTGCGTCCCCTGCTCGCTTCCGACATCGCCGATATCGCGAACATCAAGCCGGGCAACACTGCCGGTGGCATGCTCATCGCCGCCGCCTTCCTTAAAGACTTCGTGGGAAAGCGTGCTGACAGCACCGAGACCATCCCGTGGGCGCACATCGACATCGCCGGTCCATCAGACAACCGCGGTGGCGGCTGGGGTTACGTCGGCAAGGGAGCAACCGGAATCGGTGTTCGAACACTCATTGAACTGGCCGAGGAATTTTCCCGTCCGTAGTAAGGTTTTTTAAACGCGGATTCTTTCCGCACCATCCGGTCGCACTGATTACAGACGATGCGTTCCGGCGAACAAATTCCTTACAGAGGAGCTGCTGTATTGGCTGAGCACAATTTTGACCTTGTCGTTCTTGGTGGAGGAAGTGGTGGCTACGCAGCAGCGTTGCGCGCCGCCGAACTCGGTATGACTGTTGGCTTGATCGAGAAGAACAAGCTCGGAGGCACCTGCCTGCACGTTGGTTGCATCCCCACGAAGGCGCTCCTGCACTCAGCAGAAGTAGCTGATGTCACCCGTGAGGCCGCCAAGTATGGCGTCACCACCACCCTTGACGGAATCGACATCGCCGGCGTCACCAAGTACCGCCAAGACATCGTCGCAAGCAAGTACAAGGGCCTTCAGGGCCTCATAAAGATGCGCGGCATCACCGTGATCGAGGGCGAAGGCAAGCTTGTTGCCCCGAACACTGTTCAGGTTGGCGAAGACACAGTCGTGGGCAAGAACGTGATCCTGGCGACGGGCTCGTACTCGCGAAGCCTCCCCGGTCTCGAAATCGGTGGCCGCGTGATCACCTCGGAGCAGGCGCTCGAGCTCGACTTCGTTCCCAAGAAGGTCGCCGTCCTCGGTGGCGGCGTCATCGGCGTGGAGTTCTCCAGCGTATGGAAGAGCTGGGGTGCCGACGTCACGATTATCGAGGGTCTCCCCAACCTCGTCCCGAACGAAGACGAGTCGGTCAGCAAGCAGTTCGAGCGCGCGTTCCGACGCCGTGGCATCAACTTCCACACCGGCGTTCGTTTCAAGAGCGTTGAGCAGAACGATGACGGTGTCGTCGTAACCCTCGAAAACGGCGAGACCGTTGAAGCAGAGCTTCTGCTCGTCGCTGTCGGCCGTGGCCCGTCTACTGCAGGCCTCGGCTTCGAAGAGGTCGGCATCGAGATGGATCGTGGCTTCGTTCTCACGAACGAGCGACTCGCAACCAACGTTCCCGGCGTCTACGCCGTGGGAGACATCGTTCCCGGACTCCAGCTCGCGCACCGCGGCTTCCAGCAGGGAATCTTTGTTGTCGAAGAGATCGCCGGCCTCAAGCCGATCGTGATCAACGACCTCAATATCCCTAAGGTCACGTACAGCGACCCCGAGGTTGCATCGATCGGCCTAACGGAAGCTAAGGCTATCGAGGCGCACGGCGCTGAAAACGTGAAGGCGTACGACTACAACCTGGGCGGCAACGGCAAAAGCGCCATCATCGGCACCGCTGGTTCGATCAAGGTTGTTCGCGTTGTCGACGGCCCCGTTATCGGAGTTCACATGATCGGAGCTCGCGTTGGCGAACTGATCGGTGAAGCACAGCTCATCGTCAACTGGGAAGCACACCCCGAAGACATCACGCCGCTGCTTCACGCACACCCCACCCAAAATGAAGCCCTCGGCGAGGCATTTCTCGCTCTGGCAGGCAAGCCGCTTCACGCGGTCTAGGCTCCGCCTCAACCACGGAACTAAGCTATTGATGACAAGCATCACAAAGGAGCAGTACTGATGAGCGAATCCGTTAACCTTCCGGCACTCGGAGAGAGTGTCACCGAGGGCACGGTGACCCGCTGGCTGAAGCAAGTCGGCGAGCGTGTAGAGGTTGACGAGCCCCTGCTCGAGGTCTCGACTGACAAGGTCGACACGGAGATTCCTTCTCCCGTCGCCGGTGTCATCGAAGAGATCTTGGTTGCCGAAGACGAAACAGTTGAAGTGGGCACCGCGCTCGTAAAGATCGGCGACGGTTCGGGCGGCGGAGACGCTCCCGCAGAAGAAGCTCCCGCTGAAGAAGCAGCACCCGCTGCTGAAGCAGCACCGGCTGAAGAAGCGGCACCTGCTACTGAAGCGCCGGCGGAGCAGGCTGCGCCTGCAGCTGAGGCTCCAGCAGCCGAAGCTCCTGCAGCCGAGGCACCCGCAGCTGAGGCGGCACCCGCTGCCGAGTCCGCTGCTCCTGCCGCGACTGAGCAGGCTCCTGCGGTAGCCCCTGAGGCTCCTGCCGAAGACGCCACTCCTGCCGCCGAGGAAGCGCCCGCCGCTGCCCCCGAGGCAGAAGCACCCGCCGCTCCCGCTGAAGAAACTGCACCTGCAGCAACTGACTCGGACGACAGCGACGACTCGCAGGCTGGATACCTCACTCCTCTCGTGCGCAAGCTCGCGAACGAGCGCGGTGTCGACCTGAGCACGATCACTGGAACGGGCGTCGGCGGCCGCATCCGCAAGCAGGATGTTCTTGCTGCAAGCGAGCAGGCCACGAGTTCGGCACCGGAAGCTGCAGCACCCGCTGCCGCATCGGCACCGCTCGAAGTTTCGCCATTGCGCGGAACCACTGTTCCGATGTCGCGTCTGCGCAAGGTCATTGCCGAGCGCGCAGTGCTCTCGATGCAGTCATCGGCACAGCTCACGTCAGTCGTCGAAGTTGATGTCACCGCTGTTGCGAACTTCCGCAACAAGGTAAAAGATGACTTCCTCGCCAAGACCGGCACGAAGCTTTCGTTCCTGCCGTTCTTTGCTTTGGCTGCAGCGGAGGCGCTCACCGCGCACCCGATCATCAACGCAACAATCGAGGACAACTCGATCGTCTACCCGGCGCAGGAAAACATCAGCATTGCTGTTGACACTGAACGTGGATTGCTCACGCCAGTCATCCGCGACGCTGCCTCGCTTGACATCGCAGGCCTTGCTGGCGAGATCGCTGATCTTGCAGCTCGCACCCGCGATAACAAGCTCACTCCTGATGAGCTCTCGGGCGGAACGTTCACGCTGACCAACACCGGCTCACGCGGTGCACTGTTCGACACTCCCGTGGTGTTCTTGCCCCAGTCGGCAATTCTCGGAACCGGAATTGTCACCAAGAAGCCCGTCGTAATCAGCGACGCCAATGGTGACTCCATCGCGATCCGTTCGATGGTCTACCTCGCACTGAGCTACGACCACCGCATCGTTGACGGCGCGGATGCCGCAGGCTTCCTCGTCGACATGAAGAAGCGCCTCGAGGGTGGCGACTTCGCCGACAAGCTCGGAATCTAAGTCACCCCGCATCATCGAGGGAGCGTATAGCTCCTGATTCGCCAACCGGCCTCGCCCTTCACCAGAAGGAGCGAGGCCGGTTTGCTTTCGTCCCGCGGCGATTCAAACTCGAAGAGCACGCTGTCGCCCAAACGCTGCACCTCGACGGCACGAGCCGCGTCGAAAAGCGCGTCAGAGGAGAGTTCTGCCCCCGCGAGCACCTCACTGATCACGGCGGAGTCCGCGGCGAATGCTGGCGATTCACTACGCGACACCGCGCCGAGACACTTCACTGAGAGATCCCGAAGACAATCTGCGCGAGTCGCCAGGAGAGTGGGGAGCGCCTCGAGCGGATCCTCGGCTAGTCCCCCGGCACCACTCGTCGCCCCGATCTCCGGGGCAGCGGCAGACTCTCCATCGCTGCTCGGTTCCGCGCCGGCAGCCGAGACATCTGGGGTATCGCTTCCGCTATCGGAGGCGGAGAGTGCGTTGGAGGCTTCTGCGCTGGCATCCGCGCCCGCATCCGCATCATCGGTGAGCAGTAGAGCCGCAGCCAGCCCGAGCGCGAGAGCTCCCGCTGCGGCGATGACCCACGTTCGCTTTCGCACCGGTGCGCACCATCTTCGCGCCGCGCCGACCACGCCGTCGAAGAATCCGCGGATACGGTGAGCCGTCTCGCCAACGCTGCGCTGAATACCGGGCGGCAGCGCGAATACAGCGCCCCACTCAGACTTCGCACCGTCGGGCAGCGGCGTCACAAGTGCGCTGCGGTCGAATAGGACCGGCTCAGGGTGAGCAGGCGAGGATTCGCGCTCCAGATCGAGCCGCACGGGTTCGGGCGCCCCCAGCTCAAAAAGCTTACGTTCCCAATCAAGCTCCCACACGGACGAGGAACTCTGTTCGATGTCGCTCAGCCACTCCGTTAGCGCTGCGGCACGTCGCTCAATTTCTCGGTCCGCTCTAACCGCCGCGAGTACTCCACAAGCGAGGGTGGCGAAGTGCAGGCGGTCCGCTTGGAATGCGGAGTCCCATTGCAAGTCCTTTGGCGTGGGAGAGGTCTCCCTCGACTGCGCATGTTCCCACTCGGCGAAGAACGGTCGTCCTGCCGCATCGAAATGGATGCTATCTGGCGTGATCACGCCCAGCACGACACCAGCCCGATGAACCCGACCCAGAGCAGCGCTCAGTGGGGCCAGAATCGTGATCGCCTCGCCTGGCCGCAATGCCTCCCGCTCCCGCAAGAGGCGACGAAGCGTTCCTCCGCTCTGCCACGACGACACGATCACTGGCGAACCATCGGGAGCCGCCGCGATGTCTTCAACCAGACAGACGGACTCCCCCTGCGCTCGGACGCCGCACTCAATCTCCGAGAGTATGCGCGACACCGCGGCGCCAGCCTCAAAGCGCTTAACGGTCTTCAACTCGACAAGCGCTTCTGCGCCCGCGTGGGCGCTCGCACGGACCAAGATCGTCTGAGACTCAGCGTTCTCTCTCAGCGACCGAATCGTGCGATAGCCCGCAATAGTGTTCTCGTTCACCGGCTCAGCTTCGCGTGTTGGTGAGTCGCGATGTAGTTCGCGCACGAACATGGGGATCACGGTGAGGGTGCCGGAAAACTGGAGGACTAGAGCACTCGATCCTCGGCTTACCGCGGGCGAAACAAAATCTATGCGCTCTACGAATTCATAGAACCGCTGGAGGCCTTATCCTAGAACCATGGCACGCAGCGAAAAGACCCCCAAGGCTCAAAAAGAACCCGGTCGCATCAAGCAGATGTACCAGGTTTTCCAGATGACGCGACGGTACGACAACCTCGCGATTTGGTTCTTCCTGTTGGCCTTCCTGCTGCCGATTCTTATCGGTCTCGCCTTGGCTTTCCTTCTATCGTCAGAGAATGTTCTCGGCTTCGTGCTCTACATCGTGGCCGGCGTGATGGCAGGTCTCCTCGCCTTCCTCATCGTCCTGGGCCGTCGCGCCGAACGCGCTGCTTACTCTCAAATCGCAGGTCAGCCGGGCGCTGTAGGCGCTGTCTTGAAGAGCTCTCTTCGCCGCGGGTGGACCGCAAGCGAAATGCCCGTAGCGATCAGCCCCAAGACTCAGGATGCTGTCTACCGCGCGGTCGGCAAGGGCGGCATTGCGCTGATCGGCGAGGGCCCCCGCAGCCGCACCCAGAAGATGCTCGAAGATGAACGTCGCAAGATGAACCGCTTCCTACCCAACGTCCCCGTGCACTTCATCTACGTCGGCCCCGACGCCGACTCGGTAGCACTACACAAGCTAGCTCCGGCACTCGGTCGACTCAAGAACGTACTGCGCAAGCCAGAGATTCTCGCCATCACCAACCGGCTGACATCACTCGATAAGAACAGCCTTCCGATTCCCAAGGGAATTGACCCGATGAAGGCTCGCGCTCAGCGTTCGCAGCGCGCCTAAGGTTTTCGTCACTGAAGCCGACATGCCCCAGGGCGTGTCGGTTTCGTGCGTTAACCGCCGTGACTTCCGTGCCGGTAGAGCGACTAGCGACGCACCAAGAGCGTGCCAGCGAGACGATCGTGCATGCCGCGCTGGTCGACATCCCAAATCACTGCAGGAATGACCAGTGCCATCAGAATCGTGCGAACGAGAGGACGCCAGACACCCAGCATGCCGCCGGTCACCGGCACTACTCGCATTCCGGTAATCAGATGACCGAAGCTTCCATTGGCCGTAATCAGCAACACGACTTGGGCCGCCACGAAGATGCCGAGCGTAGCAAAAGCGTCGTAGTCGAAGAAGGCGATTGAGACGACAACCGCAAAGCCCCAATCAATAGCGAGGGCTACTAACCGGCGGCCGAAGCGACCTATTGATCTCGGGCCTTCCGCGGGAAGCCCGATTCTTTTACCTGGCCACTCGTCGGGGGTTGTTGCTTGCTGGTTCACTTCACCAGCCTAACGAACCGTGGGCGCGTAACATGCCGGAAACATTTCTGACGTGACGTCGAAACTCGGGTTCTGTACCCTAAGAGGTGGTTGTAACGACAGCCGATCACCAAATGAACCCCTTGGAGTTCCACTCAATGTCTCATCCGAAGTTTACCAATTCGTCTGAGGTTCTTGCTTTCATCAAGGACACAGACGTCAAGTTCGTCGACATCCGGTTTACCGACTTGCCCGGTATCCAGCAGCACTTCAACATTCCCGCAGCTTCAGTCGACGAAGACTTCTTCGCTGTCGGCCAGCTCTTCGATGGTTCATCGATTCGTGGCTTCCAGTCAATCCACGAGTCGGATCTCCAGCTGATCCCCGACGTCACTACCGCGTACGTCGACCCCTTCCGCGTCGAGCGCACCCTCATCATCATCTTCGACATCTACAACCCCCGCAACGGCGAGATCTACGCTCGAGACCCGCGCCAGGTTGCCAAGAAGGCAGAAAAGTACCTTGCTTCAACGGGAATTGCGGACACCGCATTCTTCGCCTCCGAAGCAGAGTTCTACATCTTTGACGACGTGCGTTACGAAGTGAAGGCCAACAAGAGCTTCTACGAAGTTGATTCCAGCGAAGGTGCCTGGAACAGCGGCCGCACCGAAGAAGGCGGAAACCTCGCCAACAAGACCCCCTTCAAGGGTGGCTACTTCCCCGTCTCCCCCGTTGACCAGCACGCTGACCTCCGCGACGACATCGTCGTGAAGCTCATCGATGTCGGACTCGAGGTCGAGCGCAGCCACCACGAGGTCGGCACCGCAGGCCAGGGTGAGATCAACTACAAGTTCGACACCCTCGTTCACGCCGGTGACGACATCCTCAAGTTCAAGTACATCGTCAAGAACACGGCGAACGAGTGGGGCAAGACCGCAACGTTCATGCCGAAGCCGCTCTTCGGCGACAACGGTTCGGGTATGCACACCCACCAGTCGCTGTGGAACGACGGCACCCCGTTGTTCTACGACGAGAAGGGCTACGGCGGACTCAGCGACACCGCTCGCTGGTACATCGGTGGACTCCTCAAGCACGCACCTGCTGTGCTCGCGTTCACGAACCCCACGGTCAACTCGTACCGTCGCCTGATCCCCGGATTCGAAGCTCCCGTAAACCTCGTGTACTCGGCCGGAAACCGTTCGGCGTCCATCCGTATTCCGATCACGGGAACCAACCCCAAGGCCAAGCGCATCGAGTTCCGCGCGCCTGACGCTTCGGGTAACCCTTACCTCGCATTCGCTGCGCAGCTCATGGCTGGCCTCGACGGCATCAAGAACAAGATTGAGCCGCACGAGCCCGTTGACAAGGACCTCTACGAATTGCCTCCCGAGGAAGCCCGCCTGATCCCTCAGGTTCCCGCTTCGCTCGAAGAGGCACTTGTAGCCCTTGAAGCTGACCACGAGTTCCTCATGGAAGGCAACGTCTTCACCAAGGACCTCATCGAGACGTGGATCGACTACAAGCGTACGAACGAACTGCTTCCGTTCGCACAGCGCCCGCACCCGTACGAGTACGAACTGTACTTCGGCGTCTAAGCGCTCACACAGCAGAGAGTGGGGCCGCATCCTTCGGGATGCGGCCCCACTTCGTTAACGAAAGCGGACTAGCCGGCTGTTGCCAGCTGCGGAGCGCGACGCGTGAGGTCGACACCGCTGCCGTCGATAGCAGGAGCCTTCGAGGATGCCGCCCCGAGTCCGCTGAATGACCAGCCAGCAGCACGCCACGTGGCCGCGGGCAAGCAGTTTCGGGCATCGATCATGACCCGGCGGCCAACGAGAGCACCCAGAGCAACTGGATCGCTCGCCGTGAACTCGTCCCACTCCGTGAGCACAAGCAACGCATCGGAACCCGTTGCCGCCTCGTCGACCGAATCCACATAGGTGAGCGTGGGGAACATCCGCTGCGCCGTTTCAGTAGCTTCCGGGTCATAGACCACCACTTGAGCCCCGCGCAGGTGCAGCGCTGCCGCCACGTTGAGCGCTGGCGAATCTCTCACGTCGTCGGTAAGCGGCTTGAAAGCAGCGCCAAGAATTCCAATGCGCCGGTTGAGCACTGAGCCACCGCAGGCGTCGATGGCCAGACCGATTACCTGGAGCCGCTGCGACATGTTGATCTCATCGACCTGTTGAAGCAGCGCCGCAGCCTTCGTCGCGCCGAGCTCACTCGAGCGGTGAATGAGAGCGCGAATGTCCTTCGGCAGGCAGCCCCCGCCGAATCCGAGGCCCGCGTTAAGGAACTGCCGGCCGATGCGCACATCGTGACCGAGTGCATCCGCCAGGACCGCCACGTCGGCGCCGGCAGAGTCGCACACCTCCGCGATCGCGTTGATGAAGGAGATCTTGGTGGCTAAGAATGCGTTCGCACTCACCTTGACGAGTTCTGCTGTCGGAAGGTCACACACAATTACGGGTGTGCCCGATTCGATAGGGATCGCGTACACCTGGCGAAGCGCCGCTTCCGAGCGGGGAGAGACTCCGCCCAGCACGATGCGATCCGGGCGCAGCGTGTCCTCGACAGCCTTGCCCTCACGGAGAAACTCGGGGTTCCATACCAGCTCGACCGCGACATCCAGAGGGGCCGCATCCGCAATGATGGAGCGCAGACGTGCCCCCGTACCCACCGGCACCGTCGACTTGCCGACGATGAGCCCGTCGTGCGTGAGATAGCGCGCCACCTGTCGCGTCGCCTCTTCAACATAATCGAGGTTCGCCGCGTTACTCCCCCGCTGCTGCGGGGTACCGACGCAGATGAAGTGGATGTCGGAGTTCGCTGTGGCCTCTGCCAGGTCGGTCGTGAAGCGAAGCCTCCCGCTCGCGACGTGCGTGCGGATGAGCTCAGGTAATCCCGGCTCGAAGAAGGGAACTTTTCCCTCGCTGAGTTGCTTCACCTTGGCGGGATCGGTGTCGACGCCAATGACGTCGAAGCCCATTTCGGCCATCGCTGCGGCATGGGTTGCTCCGAGATAGCCGGTGCCGACGACGCTCAAGCGAGGACGCTCAGCGCCGCCCCACTGACCGATGATCTGCCCTGCTGCGGATGCTGCTGTGCTGTTCATATCGTTCTCCTTATTCATCGGTTCAGCGTGTCGTTAGGGTGAAGTCGCTATCGGGTCTCGCCAGACCTTCAATAAAGGCCGCGAGCGAATCCGGACGAGATTCGATTCGCCAATCGTTAGTGGCGCGCTCCCCTTCGACGTAGGTCGTGATCGCCATGTTGAACCATGAAATACCGACGATGTCGTCGTTCTCGGGCTTCGCCAAGGACTCAAAGAGGCTTGTCACCCACGCGGCTTTGTGGCCTCCCGTTTCCGACGCACCGATTTCGGCGAGAAAGATTGGCTTCTTCGTGAGGCGTCGCAGCTCAGCGAGACTCGCGTCGAACGTGTAGCTGAAAGTGAAATCGTTCTCGGGCTTGTAGGCCGGCCGGAGGTAACCGGAGAGCCCGACCCAATCCACATAGTCATCACCGGGATAGAGCCCATCGAGGAACTCCGACGGTTGGTGAGTCGCGGGGAGATTGTTGATGATATTTGGCGCCCAGATCCAAATCACAAGGTCATTGGCGCCTTCTTCGGCGAAGATGTCGTGCACGTGCTGCCACATGGTGACGAAGTCCCCGACGCGATTCGAGTTGATGGAGTTACCTTGCCCATCCGTCTCAGACCACGGGTACCAGACACCGTTCATCTCGTGATTCAGGCGAATGCCGAGGGGTAGCCCTGTAGCGACGATGTCACGTGCGTACTGGTGAAGGTAGTCATCAAACGCACCAGCAACGCCCGCCTCGGGGTCACCGATGATCGCCGGCAAGGTGTAATCAGGCTCGATGACTTGATCGTTTGCCGCACCGATCGGACGTGACTCCCAGGTCAGAATGGGAAGCGTGTCTCGTGACCACGATCGCGTGACCGCATTTGCCCTAAAGTCTTCATCCCAGCCGCCGAAATAGCCCACCGTGTTGGGGGTGCTGCCCAACTTCACTGAGACCGAGTCATACGTTGCCCAGTTGAACGGCGCTTGCTCCGTATATAGCCCCAGATAGGACGAGGCAGGATTCACAATCTCGGCTTTGGACGGCGCCGTTATGCCGGCCGTGATCGACGGAGTCTGCGGTTTGCTGGGGGTTGACGGTACTGGCGCAGTGGAGTTTGCCGACCTACTCGCTTGCAAGGCCTTGAGCGTGCCCTCGACCGACCACAGTTCCTGCTGCAGCGCCGCAGACTGGGCGTTGGTCTCCGTCAGATTCTCCTTCGCGACGTCAATGGATTCTTCGAGCCCATCGATCTCAGAAAGTAGGTCGTCTCGCTCTTCTTCCCATGCGGCTCGTTCAGCCGCCAACGTCTCTGCTTCGAGCACGCTCTTCGCGGCGTTGCTGAGGGTTTGATTGACGGGACTAGTTGGTGAGATCCAGACGAAGGCACTAGTCGCGCCGAGCGTGAGAACTAGTGCGGCGCTTCCGACGCCCGTCCAGCGTGTTCTCGCGCTACTGACTGCCCACCAGGCTGCGGCGCTACTACCGATTGCGGAGTTACGAGAAGAAAACAATGGATACCGCCTCTACTGCGAAGATCGAAATGCCGATGACGTAAGGCCACGCGGCCTTGGGGTTGAGCCGACGCGCAGGAGCTGCCTTCGCTGCCACGCGGGTTGCGCGTCGTGGCGGCGCTTCAAGTACAGCCACCGCCCCGTCAGGGCTCGCTGGCTGGAAATCGAGATCAGCGATAGCCTCGCGGTCAGCATCGAGCTGTTCGACGAGAAGATCATTGGAGTTGCCACCCGCATACGCCCCTGCCCTAGTGCCCCAGCCGCTGGCGTGGCCCATCTTGAAGAAACCAATGAGCCGGATGGGCATCAGAAACGCCGTCGAAACGATGATGAAGGCCGGAAGTCGGAAGAAGTCCATGGGCTTCTCAGAGAGATGGCGCACTTGCCGAATCGCCATGCTCACGACCGAGGAGACGACCATGAGGCCGAGCACCAGAAGCACCCCGCTCTGCACTCCATATTCTGAGAGGAAGCCTTCGTAGAAGTTGTACCCCTGCCCGCTCATGGCGCGGTAAATCCAGCCTGCTATTACTCCCGCCAGTAGGAAAGGCAAAATAATGTCCATGATGAAGAAGATGGCGAGCACGGGAGCGTGGCCCAGCATCCATGGGAGCATCCGAAGCGTGTTGTATTGACTGCCCCGTGCCCACCGCAATTGCTGCTTGTACAGCTTCTTCACCTCAAGCGGAGCATCGGTGTAGACCAACGAGGTGTGCTGGTACACGGTGCGATGACCTTCCTGAAGCGCGAGGTTAGTGAGGGTTCGATCATCACTGACCTCCAGAAACACGCCCATGAAGCGCTCATTCATGAAGCGGTCCATCACGCGCATCATGATCGACCGGCGGAACGCGATCGTGCGTCCGGGCAAGCACCCCACTTGGCCAAGTACGCTCTGAGCCGGCATTGAGTACAGCGCCCGCGAGTTCTCCAGCCAGTCCGCCCAGCGGGTAATCCAGCTTCGTTCTGGCTCCAGGATGCGCTGCCTCGTCGTGACCCCGCCCACTTTGGTGTCGGCGAACGGACGAACGAGCTCTGACAGCGTGTTGTCTGTCCACACCGTGTCGGAATCGACGAGCACCGTGATGTCACCGGTTGACAGCTCCGTGCCGATCATTACGGCATTGCGCTTGCCCGGGATGGGGGTGTGCACCCATCGCACCAACGGTGCAAACTCTTCGCTGATCCGCTCGAGTGTGGGGTTCGGCGCACCGTTAATGACAACGATGATCTCGGAGGGCCGCTGTTCGACCATGCGAGCGAGAACATCACGAAAGAGGTCCTCTGGCTCGTCCAGCACTGGCACGACGACACTTGTCGTGCCCGTAAAAGTGCCCGTAAACGGTCGATACCGTGACGACAAAATGACTTTGAGCAGCCAGAGCGCCCAGATAAGCGATGAGTAGATAGCGAACATATAGATCTCGGGGTGACCCTCGATCATGTGGCGAAGCTGCAGAATGAAAATAAACACGAATGCCCCCGACTTTGTCATTGTGAAAGGTGATCATCCGCGACGCTGAGGATGCTTCTCAGCGCTGAGTTGCTTGATTATTGCCCGCTAGTTTTGCCGACCGCAAGGCTCCTGTTTCGGCTGGTTGCGACGCAAAGTGGTCTCGGTCGCAGACGCCGCGCGGTCGCGATGTGGGCCTTTCGGCTGACGTTTTCGGTCGACTCTTACTCGTCCCTCTGCGAAGTTGAGCGAAGGCTCGTTACCCGCTTCTACGCTGGGTCACCGAGGCAGAGTCGGATTCAAAAAAGTGCCCGTCCGGGGCGCTTTTCAGGCGAGGAGAACTCGGCGTGGGCGGGTAGAACTGATCGTCTACGGTGGCGCCGGCTTCGAATCCTAGGCGCGAATTCGCCGCCACCCCTCCCCACAATGGGGTACAAGAATGGAGGGCGCTAAAGCGGCTCCTGAACGTGCCCCAATTGGTTTCAGGTTTTACACCGCCGAAACAAAAGGAGCCCCTCAAGGCACACGCCAGACGGCATGAACTACGCGGCGCAGACCCGAGCAGCTTTTTAGGAACGAGGAACGTTTGCGACGCCGTAGAAACGCCGTTCGAACACTCGGCGCGCACGACGTGTGGCGCGAAGATAGTCCTCTTCTAGTTCGCTGGCGGAGCCCGGCGGATACTCCAACATGCGCGAAATTCCCTCGAGTTGAAGGCGATCGTTGGGGAGAACATCCGACGTTTTAGACGTCCACAGCGTGATGGCAGACCGAGCCCGAGAGGCCAGGATCCATGCTTCACGCAGCCGCTCCGCATCGGATGCCGTGACCAGTTTCTCCGCGACAGCGGCATCCAGAGCGTCCAACGTCGACGTTGTGCGTAGACCCTCCACGGCGGCACCGTATTGAAGCTGAAGAAGCTGCACGAACCATTCGACGTCACTCAGCGATCCTCGGCCGAGCTTGAGATGACGTGACGGGTCTGCAGCCTGTGGAAGCCGCTCTGACTCGACGCGAGCCTTAATGCGCTTGACCTCGCGAACATCCTGCGGCGAAATCGCTTTCGGGTAGCGCACGCGATTGGCAAGCTCGGTGAAATCGTTGAGCAACGCTTCATCGCCAGCAACACCGCGCGCACGCAACAGGGCCTGCGCTTCCCAGGTGAGTGACCAGCGTTCGTAGTAGGCCTCGTACGACTCGAGAGACCGCACAATGGCGCCGTTCTTTCCTTCGGGACGAAGATCAAGGTCGAGGTCGAGAGGAAGTTTGACGTCTTCGGTTATTCGAGTGAGGCCCTTTGCGAGAGCAGTAGCGCGCTTCGCGGCGTCTTCGGCGGACGCGTCCGTCGCCCGATAGACATACATCACGTCAGTATCGGAGCCGAAGCCGGATTCGGCTCCCCCGTAGCGCCCCATTGCGATGATGCCAAACTCGATTCCGTCGGGTTCAGGACGCAAGACCGCGAGGGTTCCCTCGAGAATGGTGGTCGTGATGTCGCTCAACCCACGGCCGAGCTCCTGAATCGAGATCACTCCAACGATGGAGCCGATAGCGAGTCGAAGCACTTCACGACGACGTGCGGTGCGCAAGGCCACCGCCGCTGCATCCTCATGTCCCTTGTGGCGGGAGACGATCGCGCGTGCCTCATCACGAAGGACCGCGAGTGGTCGGGGGCGAAGCTCTTTCTCATGCTCGAGCCACGCAGCCGCCTCCGGAATACGCTCGAACAATCCACCCACATATTTGGATGCCGAGAGCACGTGCGTCAGTCGCTCAGCGGCCCCGGAGGAGTCTCGCAGCATTCTCAAGAACCAGTAGGCCTCCCCCAGCGCTTCGCTGAGACGACGGAACGCGAGCAGCCCATAGTCGGGGTCAGCGCCTTCGGAGAACCACTGCAGCATAACGGGCAGCAACGCGCGTTGAATCGTCGCGCGTCGAGAGACACCCCCGGTGAGCGCTGCAATATGCGCGAGCGCACCCTTGGGGTCGAGAAAGCCGATGGCCGCGAGACGCGCAGCCGCTTGCTCGCTCGACAGCGCCAAGCCTTCTTCGGGCAGTGCTGCCACCGCGGAGAGCAAGGGGCGATAGAAGAGACGCTCGTGCAGGCGGCGCACGGCGATCTTGGTGCGCTGCCACTGTTCGGTGAGGTCAGCGGCGTTCTTGGCGATCCCGGTGGCGCGTGCGAGCACCCGGAGGTCATCCGGGTCGCGCGGCATGAGGTGCGTTCGACGCAGGCGGGACAACTGGATGCGGTGCTCTAAGAGTCGCAAGAACCGATAGTCGCGCGCGAACTCGCCCGCTTCGGTGCGCCCGATGTAGCCGCTCTCGGCCAGAGCAATGAGAGCCTGAAGGCTCGAGGTTTGGCGAACGGTCTCATCGTTCTGCCCGTGCACAAGCTGCAGTAGCTGCACCGTGAACTCGATATCACGCAGACCGCCGGGGCCAAGTTTGAGCTGCACATCGCGCTCTTGGGGAGGGATGTTCTCGGTGACGCGTTCTCGCATCCGCTGCACTGACGCGACGAAGTTCTCACGAGAGGCGCTGGACCAGACAAGCGGCGAGACGCCGTCGATATAGCGGCCACCGAGCTCGCGGTCGCCGGCGAGGGGGCGCGCCTTGAGCAGGGCCTGAAACTCCCAGCTCTCTGCCCAGCGATCGTAATACGCCAGATGAGACTCGAGCGTGCGAACGAGAGCACCGTCTTTGCCCTCGGGGCGAAGGTTGGTGTCGACCTCCCACAGAGCAGGTTCGATCGTGAGGTCTTGGATGCCGCGAATTGTCTGCACTGCGAGTGGCGTTGCGATCGTGACAGCACGGTCGGCGCTGATGCCGTCGGGCTCCGTGACGAAAATTACGTCGACATCCGACACGTAATTCAGTTCACGCGCGCCGGCTTTACCCATGCCAATGATGGCGATGCGGGTGGCAGCAACATCCGCTTCGGGAAAGTTAACGGAACGACGGGCCACCGAGAGAGAAGCTTCGAGGGCTGCTCCCGCAAGGTCGGCGAGGGCCATCGCGACGCGGTCGACGGCCGCAAGCGGATCGTCTTGAGCAAGATCCCACGCCGTGATCTTGGCCAGCTCACGACGGTACCGAACGCGCAGCGCGACCCAGGCATCCTCCTCGTCAAGTTCACGTGTGACCTCAGTGAGCGACTCGACGTATTCCTCCGGCGAGGATGGAGCTGCGATCGGCGTGCACATCGCATCCAGTTCAGAGGGATGACGAACGAGAAAGTCACCGAGCCCGGAGGACGCTCCAAGCACCTGAACAAGGCGCACAGCGGCTTCATCGTTCTGGAGCAGCGGCACCAACTGCTGAGGTGCCGATTCTGAGAGCTCAAGAAGCAGCCGAAGCGCTTGGTCAGGGTCCGCTGCACGAGAGAACAACGCGGCCGGCACTTCTGGCCGATCGAGCGCCACAAGGCGCTCTCGTGCCTCACTGAGCTCGAGAAAGCCCAGTTTGGCGAGTTCGGTCAGAGTGTAGGTAGGCGTCGACATAACGTGACCGCGGCGTCTAGAGGATCTCTAGGCTGCTCTCGAGCTCGTAGGGCGTTACCTGAGCGCGGTATTCCTTCCACTCGCGACGCTTGTTGAGAAGAACGAAGTTGAAAACTTGCTCCCCCAGCGTTTCGGCAACGAGCTCGGAGTTCTCCATGATGCTCAGCGCGTGGTTGAGGTTCGACGGCAACTGCTCGTAACCCAGCGCGCGGCGCTCGTGCTCCGAGAGATCGCCGACGGCATCCTCAGCCTCGAGGGGAAGTTCGTAGCCCTCTTCGATGCCCTTGAGCCCGGCAGCAAGCAGCAACGAGTAAGCAAGGTACGGGTTGGCAGCCGAGTCGAGAGCGCGGTACTCGATACGAGCGCTCTGCCCCTTGCCAGGCTTGTACAACGGCACGCGCACGAGAGCGGAACGGTTGTTGTGGCCCCACGTAACGAAGCTCGGCGCTTCGTCGCCGCCCCAGAGTCGCTTGTACGAGTTCACAAACTGGTTCGTAACGGCGGTGATTTCCGGAGCGTGCTTGAGAACGCCGGCCATGAACTGACGACCGACCTTCGACAGCTGGTAGTGACCGCTCGCGTCATAGAACGCGTTCTGGTCGCCCTCAAAGAGTGACATGTGGGTGTGCATTCCCGAACCAGGCTGACCCGACATCGGCTTCGGCATGAACGTCGCGTAGACACCCTGCTCGATAGCGACCTCTTTGATCACGGTGCGGAACGTCATGATGTTGTCGGCGGTCGTGAGGGCGTCGGCGTAGCGAAGGTCGATCTCGTTCTGGCCGGGGCCCGACTCGTGGTGGCTGAACTCCACCGAGATACCGAGGTCTTCGAGCATCCGCACCGAACGGCGACGGAAGTCGTGAGCTGTTCCCCCGGGAACGTTATCGAAGAACCCTGCCGAGTCAACGGGCTCGGGGCGACCCTTCTTGAGCTTGCTCGACTTGAGCAGGTAGAACTCAATCTCAGGGTGGGTGTAGAACGTGAAGCCGCGCTCGGCCGCCTTCTCGAGAGTGCGCTTGAGCACGTTACGAGGGTCGGATGCTGCGGGCTGGCCGTCGGGCGTCGTGATGTCGCAGAACATACGTGCAGTGGGATCAATCTCTCCACGCCACGGGAGAATCTGGAAAGTGGTGGGGTCGGGATGCGCGAGCATGTCTGCCTCGTACGCCCGAGTGAAGCCCTCAATGGCCGAACCGTCGAAGCCGAGGCCCTCTGCGAAGGCGCCCTCGATCTCTGCCGGAGCAACAGCGACGCTCTTGAGCGTGCCCACGACATCCGTAAACCAGAGGCGTACGAATTTGATGCCGCGTTCTTCAATAGTGCGAAGAACGAAGTCGCGCTGCTTATCCATTGACATTGAGTCCCTCGATCCGTGCCCTGCCGCGAAATTGCGACATCGATTCTGCCGATCTAAGGCTACTTGCTCTGAGGCATCTATGCAGCGCACTCGCCGCCGCGTTAGCCCAATTGAACCCTGCGCCGGTGTCGATAGACTGGCGGCTATGACTGACTCTGCCGCCGCTGAGGCCCAAGCCAAGCTCAAACGAGTTCGCACTCGCCACTTTCAGACGGCGAAAGAGAACGGCATCAAGATTGTTGGTCTCACCAGTTACGACCAGTTGACCGCCGGAATCTTCGACGAGTCGGGAATCGATTTCCTGCTGGTGGGCGACTCTGCTGGCAACAACGTCTATGGCTACGACACCACCCTTCCGGTGAGCATCGACGACCTCATCCCCCTCACGCGCGCTGTTGCTGGCGCCGTGACGCGCGCATTTGTTGTGGCGGATTTGCCGTTCGGCTCGTACGAAACAGGTCCGGACGAAGCGCTCCACACGGCGTTCCGGTTCATGAAAGAAACCGGCGCCCACGCCGTGAAACTCGAAGGTGGCGTGCGCAGCGCCGAGCAGATCCGACGCATCGTGGATGCCGGTATCCCGCTGATGGCTCACATCGGCTTCACCCCGCAGAGCGAGCACGGCCTCGGTGGCCATGTTATTCAGGGACGTGGAGACGGCTTCGAGCAGCTTCTCGCCGACGCCCTCGCCGTTCAAGAGGCTGGCGCGTTTGCGGTCGTGCTCGAAATGGTTCCCGCAGATGCCGCAGCTAAGATCACCGAAGCGCTCACGATTCCGACGATCGGTGTCGGCGCCGGCCCCCACGTTGATGGGCAGCTCCTGGTCTGGACGGACTGGGCTGGCCTCACTAAGGGACGCATCCCCAAATTTGTCAAACAGTACGCCGACTTGCGTGCGACGCTCGCGGGCGCGGTAGACGAATACCGCGCCGATGTGGCCTCAGGCTCTTATCCGACCGAGGACCACTCTTACTAGGGCACAACCCTTTTCTTAGATCCACCACTGCTTGCGAAAGCGATGAATGACTTCTGCACTTTCCCCTGCCCTCCGCGCTATCTACGACGAAGCCACTCACCGCAATGCTCATGAACCGGTGTTCCACCAAGCGCTTCACGAAGTGCTTGAATCCATCTCGCCGGTACTGAGCAACCACCCCGAATTCGTCGAGGCTGGCATTGTCGAACGACTGATTGAGCCTGAGCGCCAGATCATGTTCCGGGTGCCCTGGCACGACGACGCGGGCAACGTTCGCGTCAACCGAGGTTTTCGGGTGCAGTTCAACTCGGCGCTCGGCCCGTACAAGGGCGGGCTGCGCTTTCATCCCAGTGTCAACTTAGGCATCGTCAAGTTTCTCGGTTTCGAGCAGATCTTCAAGAACGCACTGACCGGGCAAGGCATCGGCGGAGCAAAGGGTGGCTCAGATTTTGATCCTCACGGAAAATCGGATGCCGAAGTCATGCGCTTCTGCCAGAGCTTCATGAGCGAGCTCTATCGCCATCTCGGCGAACACACCGACGTTCCCGCTGGCGACATGGGAGTGGGCGCTCGAGAGATCGGATTCCTCTTTGGCCAATATCGCCGGCTCACGAACCGCCACGAATCAGGGATGTTCACGGGCAAGGGCGTTCAATGGGGCGGCGCCGAAGTTCGCACTGAAGCCACCGGGTACGGCACGGTTTTCTTTGCACAAGAGATGCTGGCGACGCGCCAAGACAGCGTCGAAGGAAAGCGCGCGATTGTCTCGGGCTCGGGAAACGTTGCGATTTACGCGATCGAAAAGCTTCAGCAGCTCGGCGCGAAACCCATCACCGCGTCGGACTCCAGCGGGTACATCGTCGACGAGAACGGGCTCGATCTAGAACTGCTCAAGCAGTTGAAAGAGGTCGAACGCGCTCGCATTTCGGAGTACGCGGAGCGGCGCCCATCGGCGCGATATGTCGCCGGAGGTTCCGTGTGGGATGTACCGGGAGAGTTAGCTTTCCCCTGCGCTACCCAAAACGAGCTCACCCTGAGCGATGCCCGTACCCTGCTGAATAACGGCCTCACGCTCGTCGCAGAAGGCGCGAACATGCCCTGCACTCCGGATGCGGTTGAGACTTTCCAGGCGGCAGACGTGCTGTTTGCACCAGGCAAGGCCGCCAATGCAGGCGGAGTCGCCACGTCAGCGCTCGAGATGAGCCAGAACGCGGCGCGCCAACGCTGGGACTTCACGTCAAGCGAAGACAAGCTTCACGAGATCATGCGCGGCGTTCACGCTTCTGCGTGGGAGGCTGCGGAATTCTACGGTCATCCCGGAGACTACGTTGTCGGCGCGAACGCTGCCGGTTTCAAGCGCGTCGCTGACGCCATGCTCGCGCAAGGAGTCATCTAGGCGCCACGACGTGTGGCCTGTCGAGGGGCCGGCGCCGGAGCCCGCTGAGGCGAGCTCTAGGCGCCGGATTCCTCCGCTGCCCATTTGCGGGCACGCTCGGCGATGATCTGCGGAGCTCGCTCGGCTTCTGCTCGCGTTTCGAATGGTCCGTCGCGATCAACCGCAAGTGATTGCGGCCCCTCTTCGACTTCACCGGTCTTGTGGTTGTACCACCATTGCTCCATGTGGTTCGTCCTTTCGCTCGCGGTAAGCCTACGCCGGTAGACTAGACCAATGCCTCGGGATAATTCTGGTCACCTCGTTCCGGGAGTAATCCCACCTCAACTCGCTGTGCCGAAGTCGATAACTCGGCCCGAGTACGTTGGCAAGACGGCGCCGCGCCCCTTCACCGGGTCAGACGTCTACAGCGCCGAAGAAGTTGACCGCATCCGCGCCGCGGGAAAGATTGCCGCCGGTGCAGTCGAAGCGGTGGGTGCCGCTATTCGCCCCGGCATCACGACGGCAGAGCTCGATGTCATCGCTCACGAGTACATGCTCGAGCGCGACGCCTACCCGTCGACGCTGGGGTACCGCGGGTTCCCTAAGTCATGCTGCACGAGTATCAATGAAGTGATCTGTCACGGCATCCCCGATGACACCGTGCTTGAGGATGGAGACATCATCAACATCGATATCACCGCCTACAAAGACAGCATGCACGGCGACCTCAACAAGACATTCTTTGTCGGAGAGGTGTCAGAGGATGCCCGCAACCTTGTAGAGCGCACTCAGGAAGCTCTCAACCGCGGCATCAAGGCCGTGGCACCCGGTCGCCAGGTCAACGTGATCGGCCGCGCGATTGAGTCGTACGCGAAGCGTTTTGGCTATGGCGTGGTTCGAGACTTCACGGGGCACGGGGTTGGCTCAGCTTTCCACTCCGGCCTCATCATTCCGCACTATGACTCCGCGCCGCAGTTCAACGATGTGATCGAGGTCGGCATGGTCTTCACGATCGAACCTATGTTGACGCTCGGCACCCACGAGTGGGATCTGTGGGCTGATGACTGGACGGTCACCACCCGCGACAAGAGCTTGACTGCCCAGTTCGAACACACAATGGTTGTGACTGAACGGGGCACTGAAATTCTGACACTCCCCTAACGACATAGCTCGCACACGATCTGACGCATCCCTACGCACGCGAAAGTAGACACTATGACTCAGGCACTAGGAATCGACATCGGCGGCACCGGCATCAAAGGTGCCATCGTTGATACCGATACCGGCAAGCTCGTGAGCGAGCGGATGAAGATCGCAACACCCAAGTCGGGCAAGCCTAAAGAGATCATCGCCGTCGTTGTCGAGCTGATCGAGAAGCTCGGCGGCCTCCCTGAAGGCATGCCCGTTGGCGTGTGCTTTCCCGCGATCGTTCGCAACGGCAAGACCATGTCTGCCGCCAACATCTCCAAAGAGTGGATCGGGCTGGATGCCGAGAAGCTATTCGAGAAAGCCCTCGGTCGCGACATCCACTTCGTCAACGATGCGGATGCCGCTGGCGTTGCCGAAGTGCGTTACGGCGCCGCCCAGGGTGTTTCGGGGCTCGTCTTACTCACTACGCTGGGCACTGGAATCGGCAGTGCACTGATTTACAACGGAACGCTCGTTCCCAACTCCGAACTCGGGCACCTGCTGATCGGTGGCCGCGACGCAGAAAAAGGCGCCTCGTTCGCAGCGAAAGAACGCCGCCGTCTGAGCTGGAAATCTTGGGCAAAGCGACTGCAGCGCTATTACACCCACCTTGAACTGCTCTTCTCCCCCGACCTCATTCTGGTGGGCGGCGGTGTTTCTAAGAGTCACGAGAAGTTCTTGCCGCTGCTGAAGTTGAACGCTCCGATCATTCCGGCAAAACTGCGGAACAACGCCGGGATCATGGGCGCCGCAGCGTTAGCCGTGAAGGAATAACGATGAGCTTCCATTCGAACGAGCCCCACTCCGGAGACCTCGCGGGTCGTCTGAACTGGTTGCGCGCCGGAGTTTTGGGCGCGAATGACGGCATCGTTTCTGTCGCGGCAATCGTCGTGGGTGTCGCGGGTGCGACATCCGCCATTGCACCGCTCATCACCGCCGGCGTTGCGGGGCTCGTCGGCGGGGCGATCTCGATGGCCCTCGGCGAGTATGTGAGCGTAAGCAGCCAGAGCGATAGCCAGCGTGCGCTCATTGAGAAGGAGCGCCGCGAGCTCGCGGAGATGCCCGAGGAAGAGCTGGCCGAACTGGCCGCTATCTACGAGGCCAAGGGCATTAGCGCTGCCACCGCTCAGCAGGTAGCTGAAGAGCTCACGCAGCATGATGCGTTGGCGGCACATCTCGAAGCCGAACTCGGCATCACTGAGCACGACGTCGTGAGCGCCTGGCAAGCGGCCGGAGCATCCGCGTTGGCCTTCACCGTCGGCGGTGTTCTACCGCTGGCTGCAATTCTTATCGCTCCCGAACCCATTCGAGTTCTTGCGACGTTTATCGCGGTGCTTACGGCGCTCGTGATCACGGGTGCGCTCTCGGCCCGCGTCGGCGGCAACAGTTGGGTGCGACCAACGCTTCGCATCGTGATTGGCGGCGCACTCGCGCTCATCACCACATTCCTGATCGGGACCCTGCTCGGCACAAGCGGCGTCGTTTAGACGCGGGCCTCGCTGGTGGGCGCGCTGCACTAGAGCCGGCGCTACGCGGGTGAGTGCGCGGCTGGACTGCGATGAAGGAATGGGCCGGCTAGTACGCCGGGTTCTGTTCACACGAAACCGAAATCTCGTGCTGGACGGTCATCTATCTACGATGTACGTTGCCGCACACCTCTAGCGATCTACCCGAAGACTTGGCGAGCAGCCTTAGCGTCTTCTGTCTGATCTTGCTCCGGACGAGGTTTACCTAGCCGACCGAGTCACCCCGGCCGCTGGTGGTCTCTTACACCACCGTTTCACCCTTACCCCAGACCGAAGTCTGTGGCGGTCTACTTTCTGTTGCACTGTTCTCGCGGGTTACCCCGGGTGGGTGTTACCCACCATCCTGCTCTGCGGAGCCCGGACGTTCCTCGGTATCCATAACGGATAACGCGACCGTCTTGCCGACCCATTCAACGGTCTAGCTTAGCGTTCGGAGAGCGCTTAGAGTCCCGACTCGTTCGTTCGGACAAGGATGCCCTCGCTGCTGGCACACATAATCACGGCGTCGGGAGCAGCGGCACGAATCTCCTGCATCTCGTTCTCGAGCAATTTGACTCCGGATGCCAGCGATACTCCGCCGCGCAACAACGAAGCGCCAACGCCGTAACGCTCGCGCTGACGTTCGTAGAGAGCGAGAAGGTCTTCCGGAATGGTGGCCTGCAACGCGGTGCGACCGGTGCGAGTCGTTCCCAGCTCAGCTTCGATCACGGAGAGAGCCTCGTCGCGGCTGGCTTCGAGTTCGGCGAACTGAGAGGTAAGGTTTCCGCCCTGCTCCAGGAGGTTGTCTACGACCTTCTGCTGCGCTTCAAGCTTCTCCATAACGGCGAGCTCAATGTCTTCAAGGTTGCTGAGTCGCGTGCGCAAAGCGGTGAGCTCCTGCTCAAGGGCAGCAACGTCTTTGGGCGACGAACTAGCATCGAGGCGTGACGTGTCACGAGCAATGCGCGCTTCGACAACCTTGACGTCAGACTCGATGCGGCTCATTTCGAGCTCGATGTCTTCCTTGATGCCACGCTCTTCGAGAATCGTCAGCTGAAGCTTGTCGCGGTGCTTCTTGAGCTCCGACAACTGCTCGTGCTCGGGAAGCTTCTTAGCGCGGTGCTCCAACTGGGCAATCTTCGTGTCGAAGGCCTGCAGGTCGAGGAGTAAAGCTTGGTCAGCTGGGCTAGCGGTCAACGCCATAGTCATGCTTCTTTCTGTCTAACGGTGCGCTTACTGCACAACCGCAAAATCCCAAGGGTCAGTGCGCAGTTCGCTCACCGTAATCGTTACGTCTGGCAGCAGCGCACGCAATTCGTCGGCTGCGGCGTCGAGCCACAACCACTCGCTCGCCCAGTGCGACACATCGATCAGTGCCGGACCATTCTGCAGCCGAGCGTTCTCCCGAGCCTCAGAGGCCGGATGATGCCGAAGGTCACTCGTGATGTATACATCCGACGCCAATACGGCCGGGTCGTTCAAGTATGCGTCACCCGCTCCCCCGCACAATGCCACCGACTGAACCAGTTGATCAAAATCACCCGCGACACGGATGCCCGTGGCCGTCGGCGGCAGAATCTCACCGATGAGGCGAGCGAGGCGACCGAGCGTCATCGCCTCCGGCAGTTGCCCCGTGCGGCCGATGCCACGATCCGGAGTTTCGCCTTCAACGATGGGTGCGATCGACGACAAGCCCAGCTTTGTAGCGAAGCGACCCGATGTTCCGGTTTCTACGACATCCGCATTGGTGTGGGCAGCGAGCAACGCGCACTCGGCTCGGATCAGCTTGGTGAGCACCGCGCCCTTGTAGCGGTCGCTGGCGACCGACGTTACGCCTCGCAGCAAGAGAGGGTGATGCGTGATGAGCATGTCGGCGCCGTCGGCGATCGCCTCGTCGACGGTGTCGAGAACGGCATCAACAGCGAGCGAAATCGTCGACACCGGAGCATCGAGGTCGCCAGAGACGAGGCCCACGGCATCCCACGCTTCGGCACCAGAAACGGGCCAGAGCTGTTCAGCCGCGGCGATTACGTGAGCGACAGTAGTAGACACGCTTTCAGTCTAGGCGGGACGCGGAGCGCGCTCAGCTTGCTCAGCCTCTTGACGACGGATGGCGGGGATGCCCGCGACGAGCGGCGTCAGGAGTCCGAGGCCGAGAGCAACGAGTACACCCAGGTCGGTTCCGGCGAGTTCCGAGGTGAGGTCTACACCGAGAGCGGTGAAGCCGTAGCCCTGCCATGAAAGCCAGCTGATTGTTGCGCTGGTGAGAGCGAAGCCGATTGCGGAGATCACGACGAAGGCACTGAGGTTGACCCAGCGCACGTCGCCGTAGACACCACCACGGGATAGCAACGCTGCACTGTCCAGCTTGCGGGTGCGGATCATCGTTTCCGAAGCAAAGATACCGGCCCAGGCTGCAGTGGGCACCGCGAGAGTTGTCGCGACATCCCGGAACAGTTCGTTGATGCCACCGTTGACGCCGAACGCGAAGAGGATCGAGAGAGCACCGAGCAATACGGCAACGATCACAATCGACCACTGACGGGGAACGCGCACACCAATTGCTTGGAGGGCGAAACCGCCGGAGTAGAGGCTCAGGGTGATGCCGGAGAGCAGGCTCAACGTGGCAGCGAGCAACAGCGGGATCGGGTACCAACTCGGCAGCAGGAGCATCAAGGTATCGAGAGGCGATGCCAAGAATCCACGGGCGATGGCCGGGTCGGATGCGGCGAGAAGCGCACCGTAAGCGATCAACGCGAAGGCGGGCAGCGCCGCACCGAAGGTAGCCGAGAGCATGGATGCCCCGCCGCTCGACGACGGACGCTGGTAGCGAGCGATATCTGCACCGCTGTAGGCCCAGACCAGACCGAGGAAGCTGAAGACGAGCACAGCGCCGGTGATCGTGAGCAACCACGAGCCATCCGGTGTGGTGAGGGCCTGAGAGATGTCGATGTACTGCGCCGTGAAGCCAATAAGACCGACGACGAGAACACCCGAAATGATGCTCAGGATGAGCTGGATGCGCGCAAACAGAGGGTAGCCGGCGAAGGCAATCACTAGCGCAATCAGGAACGACAGGGCCAGAGCGATCAACAGCAGTTGACGATCACCGAGACCACCGTTGAGGTCGGAACCGACCAGCACGATTGCCACCGACGATGCCAAGACCCACAGCAGTACCGCTCCCCAGAAGAGGCGAGCGATAAGGGCGACGACCGACGGTGCGATGTTACCGAGAACACCGAAGGATGCTCGCGAGACGACCATCGTCGGCTGACCGCTGCGCTTGCCCGCGAGAGTCGTGAGCCCCAGAGGGATGAACGACAGAGCGACACCAGCCAAGATCGCGACGATCGACTGGCGCAAGCTCATTCCGACAGCGAAGACTGCGGCACCGAGACCGAGGCTTACGATCGACGAGTTAGCCGCGAACCACAGCCAGAACAAACGAGCCGCATGGCCGATTCGACGGTCAACAGGGGTGGGCTCAAGGCCGCTTTCTTCAAGGCTGAAGACCTTCTGAGCGGTCGGTGCAACTTCCTCGAGACCGAGGGGCTGCTGGGCAACTACCGCGGTGGAGTGCGCTACCGGCTGAGGTACCGACGGTGCGGCCGATGCCTCGGGAACGACGGGAACGGCAGCGGGCGCCGGAAGCGGCACTGCGGCATCGATCGGTGCCGGCTGCGATGCGAGTGACGATGCTGCTGTAGCGGCTCCCCCGATCGCGGCGGCGCCTGCGGCACGCGCGGCGAACGGAATCTCATCGTCCGTCGTAGCAGTGGTCGCGGAAGGAACGTCGCCAACGCCTGCGGAAAGATCCGTGGAATAAGTAAGGCGATCGCTGTCATCCACAGCGTCGTCAGATTCTGCTTCGAAATCGGCCTGGTTGACCGCGATCGAACCAGTCTGCACCTCGGAGAGCGGGTCACCCTGCATCGGCGGGGCGGCGTTCGCCAGCAATGCCACGAGAGGGTCAACCTCAGGCTCATCGGTGTCGACGTCGGTATCGTCGATGTCGTCAGTCTTCAGAAGATCATCGAAATCGATCGGGTCGGACGCAACGTAGTGCGGGTTTTCCGTCGAAGCGAAGTTGAACGCCGGGGCTGCAGCAGTCGTGACATCAGAAGTCGGCTCGACTTCAGCTTCAGATTTAGCTTCGTCCTCAGGCGTTTCAGATGGCGCAATTGGGGCGGCTGCACCCTGTGCTTCGGCCGACGCGATCGCTGAGTCGACAGAAACTGCGTCATCGACAGTGGGCGTTGAAGTGTCGGAAGCGTGCGTGTCAGCGCTCAGGCCGAACGCAAACGGCTCTTCGGAAGCGTCTTCTTCAGCTACAGCTTCGGGCATCTCGACAGGCGGAGCATCAGCCGGTGGTGGCGCGAAGCCGAAATCGCCGAAGGAGACATGCTCATCGAGATTCGCTCGCGGAATGCTCGGAGCAGTATCGGGCTCAACGAGTGCCGGTGGGGCGAAGGGCAGTTCGTCGTAATCGCCATCTTCGTCGGCGGGGAACTCCGGTGCGGCCTGTCCGGCAAAAGCGGCCGGAGCGTCAGCAGCGGAAGGCGCAGCTGGCGCTGATGGTGCGGGCGCTGCGAAGAGATCCTCAGCGGCAGGGGCTGCGGGCTCCTGCGGTACGTCAGGTGCATCGGTTGCGTCAGGCGCCTCGGTTGTGTCAGGCGTGACCGCAGGCTCAGGAGCTGCGTTGCTGAAGCTCAGGAGACCGGATGCGGGGTCGAACAGCGGCGCAGCTACGGGCTGCTGCTCCTCGGTCTGCACTTCGGCTTCCGGCTCGGCGGCGGCATCCTCAGCAACGTGACTCGTCGCTTCCGCCGCAGTATCAGGAGCTGGTTCGCTCTCAGTAACGGCCGTGTCGTCGGCAGCAGGCGTCGGAGAAGAGGCGGATGCGAAACCATCGGTGTCGGCAGTCGCTGCGCTGTCATCCGAGATTTCGCCGACCACGGGAAGCGTGATGGAGCCGGTCGGGTCCGCATGCGCTGCGAACGGGATCTCGTCCTCGAAGTCAGCGGGAGGCGACCACGATTCACTGGGCGGCGGCACGTCCCAGGCCGGCAATTGGGCAGCCGGAGCAGCGGCGGGCGCCTCCGTAACCTCCGGGGCTGCTGCAACGCCAGGTGCTTCTGCAACATCAGGCGCTTCGGCAACATCAGGCGCTTCGGCAACATCAGGCGCTTCGGCAACCTCAGGCGCTTCGGCAACCTCAGGTGCTTGTGCAGCCTCAGGGGTTCCGATGGCTTCGGGGGCGGGAGCGAAGGCTGCTGGCGCTGCTTCGGCTTCGGGGGCATCCGTCGCAGCATCGGTGGGAGTGGACGTTTCGTCGTCAACGACGTCGGCGAACTCCGATCGGACTTGATCAATAACCTGATCAGCTACGGGGCCGCCACGCGAACGGAACGTGGTCTCCCACTCGCGATATTCGCGCGCTTCTTCTTCACGCAAGCGCAATTGAGCTTCAAGGACCTCGATGACGCTGAGCGTTCCCGTCGATTGATTCGCAGGGTTGTCCGCCCAGGTCAGCAACTCTTCATCCGCCATCGAGCGGCGGGTCGGTGGCGTCGGCGCGTCATCACCGTCGCCAGTAGCACTCGCATCGGATTCAACCGAAGCCTCGGCGGGCTCGTCCGCTGTCGAAGCCGCAGCTTCTTCGACGGGCGCGCCGGCGACGGGCGAGGCACTATCCGGAGCGGACGAAGCATCATCCGGAGTGGACGAGTCATCGGCGGCGGGTGCCTCTGTAGTGGCTTCGGTTAGCGGACTCGCGGGCACAATCGGCGCCTGCGGAGCAAAGCTGGAGATGAAGGGTGCGGCCGGCGACGACTCGTCAACCGGTGCGACATCCTCTGCTGCACCGAAGAGATCCTCTACGCGAGGAGCTGGCTCATCAGCCGACGGGGCGACGAATGACTGCCGCGGGGCGAATGGCGATTCGAAGTCGGAGTCGGAGTGAGAGTCGGTGTTGGCTGTGGGGTCAGCAACGACGTCGGTTTCACTCTCAGACGGCACCTGAGCCGGCTCGTCCACGGATGCAGCGGTGACATTCGGCACCGGGAAAGGTGGCAGTGCAGAGTCGAACTCGGATGCGGCATCACCCGTGTCACTCTCGACGGCGGGCTGGGCGGGCGCAACAGTAAATGGCGCGGCATCAGCCACCGCAGCGGATGGCTCTTCGACGTCCGTCGTTGCCGCGATTTCCTCTTCCTGTGGAAGCGAAAGGAAAGCGCTAAAGTCGTCTGCGTCAGCGTCAGTTGATTCGTCCGCAACCGGCTCAACAGCCTGCGGCTCAGACTGGTCGAGCTGGGTCGACTCGTCGTGCGCATTCACTTCGGGCGCGATTTCGTCATCTAGGTCGATTGCATTCTCAGCGCTCAAAGACCATGGTGCCAGGGGCGGTGCAGCCTCGGCATCACGAGCGGCATCCTCGTCAGCAGCCGTTGGCGCCTCAGCACCATCAGCGGTATCCGCATCAGTTGCTTCGGGTTCTGCAACCGCAGATAGACCGGACTCCGCCGCAGAGCTGGCATCGTCGTGCATTTCGCCTGAAGGCGCAGGGGTCGCGGGCGCAGGGGCGGGAGCGGCGAAGAACTTGACCACGGGATCGATCGAGGCGTCGTCTGTGACCTCGTCAACACTGTCGACACGCAACTCTTCGACGGCGTTGGCACCTGGCTCGTCAACATCGTTGACGTCTGGCTCCTCGACGCTGTCCGCAACGTTTCCCTCAACATCGGCGCTCGAGACACCCGTGGGTACGGCTGAAGCGGCTTCCTCGAACGCAGCGTCAAGGTCGAAGGCCGAAACGCTTTCGACCGGCGGGAGCTCGGCAGCGACGTTTTCAGCTTCCGCAGCGGCATCCGATGAAACATGAGTGGCGTCAGAGGCGTCAATCGCGTCTGTGGCCGACTGCTCAGCGCCAGCAGCCGCATCCGCAACGGGTTGGTCGTTATCGAGCGACAGGAACCCGTCGAGGCCAAGGCTCGGAACCTCTGCGGCCGTCGCGGGAGCGTCCTTGCCGTCGAGGTTCCACATCGGGGCGCCTTCAACTACCTCTTCAATGGGAAGAGCGGCGGCGGTGTCCGTCGGAAGCTCAGTGCCATCGGTTGGCACGGAAGAACTAGCGGGCACCGACGTTCCGGCGACCTCGGGCTCAAGCGGCCCAAGCTTCCAGATGTGGTTCGCTGGCGCGTCTGATTCGGCCGCCTCGGCAGCGGGCTCGCCTTCAGCGATCGCAGGCGAAACGTCAGCCCACATCGTGTCGTCAAAGTCGTCAGCGGATGCTGGGGGCTTCGGCGCGGCGGCGGGTTCCTCAGTAGCGAAAAGGGATTCGAAGCTGAACTCTTTTTCGTCTGCAGAGTCCGCGCTCACATCGAAAGCGTCACCGGTTGCAACTACCCCATCGGCGCCACTGACAGTCGCGTTCGCTTCTTCCTCCAGCGCCGCAAGTTCGGCAGCCGCAGCGGCAGCATTCTCTGCCTCTGCTTCGGCCGGAGTCCGCCGACGAGAAATTCGTGACGCGAAGAAATCGGGCGTCGTGTAGTCAGCAGGGATTTGGTACGGGTCGTCATCGTCGTCATCTGCGGAGGCAGTCGCAGGGTCCGAGACAGAGGGGGTCGGCTCTTCGGCGCTCACCGGAGCATCCGAAATTGAAGCGGACTCGGGGGCGTCAAGCTGCGGAACGGCTTGAGTCGGATCGGGCGCCGGGGCCATGGCCCAGGGCGGCATTCCTTGATTGAGGGCATCCGCAATATCGGAGCGCTGAAATTCTTCGTTCAAGTCGAAGGGTGCGGGGATCGCAGAATCCACGGGAGGCGCGAGAGAATCATCCCGTGCTGAAACAGGTTCGGGTGCTTCGCCGTTAAGGGCGGCATCGAGATCGATAATGCCGTCGGCCGACGCTTCGCTGAGGTCGATACGACCGTCATCGCTCAGGGATTCAGCCGAATCTGAGCCGGGTTTTTTCGCGGCCGCAGCGTGCGGGAAAGGTAGTTCGAACTCATGCTTTGAAGACGTTTCGTCGTTCGCATCGTTCGCGTCGTCAACGTCGTCGTGGAATGCCATGCACAAATCCTAAGGCGATACCAATGTTTTGCGGGTATGACTAGCCGTTGTTAGCGCAGTTATCGAAACAAATATGAGGGATAGACCGATCTACGAGAGTGGAGAAAGCGTCTCCCCCGCAGCGAGAACGACGAGCAGCCTGGTGCTCCGCTTACGAGCGGGCACAGGGGCCCACTCCGCCGAGAGTGGGTTCTCCACCCCACTGAATCAGTGGATGCGGTTATGTAGTTCGACACCGTAGACCTTGA
Source organism: Salinibacterium amurskyense (assembly GCF_002797685.1). Classification (GTDB taxonomy): domain Bacteria; phylum Actinomycetota; class Actinomycetes; order Actinomycetales; family Microbacteriaceae; genus Rhodoglobus; species Rhodoglobus amurskyensis. Next base: position 1,491,365 of record NZ_PGFH01000001.1, on the reverse strand, counting down.
GAATTGCGGCAGCGCTGAGCTCAATATCGTGTTCGCTCGTCGCCCAGTTGGTCACCGAGACTCGCATTGCCGCGTGCCCGTTCCACGTAGTGCCACTCACCCAGCAGGTGCCTTCCGCTTGCACTCCAGTGACTACCGCGCGCGTCACATCGTCTGAGTCGGCAAACCGCACGAGCGCTTGATTGAGAACTACATCGTTGAGTACGTCGACACCCTCTGCACTCTGCAGAATCGATGCCATCTGCCGCGCGCGCCTGCAGCTACGCGAGATCACATCGTCGATGCCCTTGCGGCCGAGCGCGCGCACTGTGGCGTAAATCGGAATCGCTCTGGCCCGTCGCGAGAGTTCGGGAACCCAATCTATGGCGTCCCGCTCAGCCCCTGAGGTCTGGATGAGATACGCCGCTGATGCGCTCATAGCGGCACGGTGGTCGGCTGCGTGTTTCACAATCGCGACGCCGCTGTCGTAGGGAACGTTTAACCACTTGTGGGCGTCGGTGGACCACGAATCCGCCTTCTCAATGCCATCGACGAGGGGCACTAGCTCGGCGCTGGCCCGCGCCCAGAGTCCGAACGCCCCGTCTACGTGGAGCCACGCATCCATTTCATTGGCAATTTCCGCGATCTCGCGAAGAGGATCGCACGCACCACTATTCACATTGCCCGCTTGGGCACAAATGATCACGGGACCGCCCACGGTGGCGAGTGCGTCACGCAGGCTGTCTGCGCGCATCCGGCCCTGATCGTCGGCGTCTACTGTCACGAGCGAGCGGGTGCCAAAGCCCAGATACCGCAACGCCACATCAATCGTCACGTGAGTTGCGGCGCTGACCACGACTGTTACGCGCGGCGCACCAGCAAGTCCGTCGAGTTCGACATCCCAACCTACGCGCCTCAACACGGCATGCCGGGCCGCCGCAAGGCACGTGAAGTTCGCCATTTGTCCGCCTGTAACGAAGCCAACTGAGGCATCATTCGGCAAACCGAACAAATCAAGCAGCCACTCGGCGGCGACCTCCTCCACTGCAGCAGAAAAGGGCGATATCGCGTGGATGCCCGCATTTTGGTCCCACGTTGACACCAGCCAATCCGCGGCAAGAGCAACGGGGTGGGCGCCGCCGATGACGAAACCGAAATATCGCGGAGAGCCGCAGTCGGTCATCCCGGTTTCGGCTTGGCCGGCGAGCAGATCGATCACGGAGCTGTCGTCCTCGCCCAGCGTCGACAGCGGTTCGTGCAGCGCCGCCATCATCTCGTCACGCTCCGCGCGCGCACCGACATGGCGAGCAGCCAAGCCGTGAAGGTAGCGCTGGGCATGGTCGTGTGCGCGATCGAGCACAGAATCTGGGACGTCATTCGACATGAAGCTTCGCCTCATCAGGTTGAGACCGCATCGACCGGACTGCCGCGGGTCGTGCAGGGAGCATAACGCCGAATGGGCACGGGAAACGAAGAAAACCCCCGTCAATGACGGGGGTTTTCTGTTGCGGTGGGCCCTACCGGGATCGAACCGATGACATCCACGGTGTAAACGTGGCGCTCTACCAGCTGAGCTAAAGGCCCGCAGCGACGCAATGCGAAGCAGCGCTCGATAATGTTACACGGGATTTTGGTGCCAATTACACACCCACCCCAAAACGATCAGCGACGTTCCTCAGAAAGTCGCCCAATAGCCCGTTCGTAGTCAGCAAACAAGCGGGGTTCGCCGAGCGGCGACGTGATTACATCCCGAACAATTCCGGTCTTATCGATCAAGAAACTCGTGCGGCCGGCAAAGCCTTTGTCGTCAAGAAACGCCCCGAACGAGTGAGCGACTGCGCCATGCGGCCAGAAGTCCGAAAGCAAGGACAGCCGGATGCCGTCGGCGTCTGACCAGGCGCGCAGAGTCGCGGTCGAATCCACCGACACCACTACGATTTCGACTCCGGCGCTGGCCGCGACATCGTGCCATTCGTTCAGCTGAGCGACTTCCCCGGCACACACGGGCGAGAACGCAAGCGGCACAAACACTAAGAGCACTGCGCGTCGCGAGAGAAGCTCCTGCGAATCGACTTCTTGACCGTGCTGATTGCGCAACGCAAAACTCGGCGCCCGCGCTCCCGGCGTGATCGGCATACAGAACCTTCCTTGAGAAAACTGAGCGAACGCCCCGTGTTTGCGGCATAAAAAGCCCCGGTTCGAATCTTGCCGCATTCGACAACTAGAATCGATGGGCGTAGTCGATCCCATCACATCCGCAACCCGGTAGTGCCTCGACTCGCACGACTCTGTTCTCTACACGAAAGAGGTCAACGGTGACGGTAAACGACCAGGACCCATACTCGGTAACCAACACCGACAAGGACCCGGAGGAGACCGCCGAGTGGAACGAATCACTCGACTCCCTCGTTGCAGCACAAGGACACGAGCGCGGTCGCGAGATCATGCTCAGCCTTCTCAAACGCTCCAAGGATTTGCACCTCGGTGTTCCGATGGTTCCGACTACGGACTACATCAACACCATCGCAAAGGATGATGAGCCCGATTTCCCCGGTGACGAAAAGCTCGAACGTCGTTACCGTGCATGGATCCGGTGGAACGCCGCGATCACAGTGCACCGTGCGCAACGCCCCGGCGTTGGCGTCGGCGGCCACATCTCGACGTACGCGTCATCCGCTGCTCTCTACGAAGTAGGGCACAACCACTTCTTCCGTGGTGCAGACCACGAAAGTGGTGGAGACCAGATTTTCTATCAGGGCCATGCCTCCCCCGGTATGTATGCCCGCGCTTTCCTCGAAGGCCGGATGAGCGAGGACCAGCTCCTCGGCTTCCGCCAAGAGAAGTCGCAAGCACCGAACGGCATCTCGAGCTACCCGCACCCGCGCCTCATGCCGGAGTTCTGGCAGTTCCCCACCGTTTCGATGGGTCTCGGACCGATCAACGCGATCTACCAGGCGCAGAACAACAAGTACATCAGCAACCGTGGCATCAAGGATGTGTCAGACAAGCAAGTCTGGGCCTTCCTCGGCGACGGTGAGATGGATGAGGTTGAGAGCCGTGGAGCCCTTCAGTGGGCCGCGAACGAAAAACTCGACAACCTGAACTTCGTCATCAACTGCAACCTGCAGCGTCTCGATGGCCCTGTTCGCGGTAACGGCAAGATCGTTCAGGAGCTCGAGAGCTTCTTCCGCGGTGCCGGCTGGAACGTCATCAAGGTCATCTGGGGCCGCGAGTGGGACGACCTGCTTGCCAACGACCATGAGGGCGCCCTGCGCGACCTTATGAACCGCACTCCCGATGGTGACTACCAGACCTACAAGGCTGAGTCAGGCGCTTACGTTCGTGAGAACTTCTTCGGCCGCGACCCCCGCACCCTCAAGATGGTTGAGCACCTCAGCGATGACGAGGTCTGGAACCTCAAGCGCGGTGGCCACGACTACCGCAAGGTCTACGCCGCGTTCAAGGCTGCGAGCGAACACAAGGGTCAGCCCACGGTCATTCTGGCGAAGACGGTTAAGGGCTACGGCCTCGGCCCCAGCTTCGAGGGCCGCAACGCGACCCACCAGATGAAGAAGATGACGCTTGAGAACCTCAAGCAGTTCCGCGACGAGATGCACATCCCGATTACGGATGCTGCGCTTGAAGCTGATCCTTACCAGCCGCCGTTCTACCACCCCGGTAACGACGACGAGGGCATCCAGTACCTGCAGGAGCGTCGCCGCGAACTCGGAGGCTATGTGCCCGAGCGTCGCAGCAAGTACACGCAGATCGAGCTTCCCGAGTCGAAGACTTACGACGTTGTCAAGAAGGGATCCGGCAAGCAGGAGATCGCCACGACAATGGCGTTCGCTCGTTTGCTCAAGGACCTTCTGCGCGACAAGTCGATCGGTAACCGCATCGTTCCGATCATCCCGGATGAGGCACGCACGTTCGGAATGGACGCGTACTTCCCCAGCGCCAAGATCTACAACCCCGCAGGCCAGCAGTACACCTCGGTAGACCGCGAGCAATTGCTGGCCTACAAGGAGAGCCCGCAGGGTCAGATCGTTCACGTGGGCATCAACGAGGCTGGAGCGTTTGCAGCTTTCACCGCGGTGGGCACCTCGTATGCCACTCACGGCGAGCCGCTGATTCCCGTCTACGTCTTCTACTCAATGTTCGGCTTCCAGCGCACAGGTGACGCCATGTGGGCTGCGGGCGACCAGATGGCCCGTGGTTTCATCATGGGCGCTACCGCCGGACGCACAACGCTCACCGGTGAAGGACTGCAGCACGCTGACGGTCACTCACTGCTGCTGGCATCCACGAACCCCGCAGTGATCAGCTACGACGCTGCCTACGGTTACGAGCTCGGCCACATCGTGCGTGACGGTATTGAGCGCATGTACGGCGGGGAGCACGAAGACCCCAACGTCATGTACTACCTGACCTTGTACAACGAGCCTCTCGTTCAGCCCGCTGAGCCAGAGAACTTCGATGTTGAGGGCGCACTCAAGGGTATTTACCACTTGGCATCGCCGACTATCACCGGGCCGAAGGCTCAGCTGATGGCGTCGGGTGTTGCTGTTCCGTGGGCTCTCGAAGCACAGCGGTTGCTGGCTTCTGACTGGGGCGTAGCCGCTGATGTGTGGTCTGTTACCTCGTGGTCTGAGCTGCGTCGCGAAGGTTTGGCGGCTGAGGAGCACAATTTCCTCAACCCCACCGCCGAGGCCAAGGTTCCGTACCTCACGTCGAAGCTTGCGGATGCTCAGGGACCGTTCTTGGCCGTCACTGACTTCATGCACGCTGTACCCGACCAGGTGCGCGCGTTCATCCCCGGTGACTTCGCTACTCTCGGTGCCGACGACTTCGGCTTCTCGGACACCCGCGCAGCAGCACGTCGCTACTTCAAGATCGACAGCCACTCGCTGGTTGTTCGCACCTTGCAGTCGCTCGTGAAGCGCGGCGAGATGGACCCGGCAGTACTTCCTCAAGCAATTGAGAAGTACAGCCTCCACGACGTCAACGCTGGTACCACCGGTTCTGCCGGCGGCGAAAGCTAGGCAAAAACAATTCCCCCGGTACAGAAGACCAAGGCGCAAACGCTCGCCTGGTTGCGTGTGATCTCGGGCGAACTATCGACGGCGACGCTCAAGCGTCTCGAGGACACGCTGCCCTGGTACGGAGAAATCCCTCCAGGGCGGCGTTCCGCCGTCGGGCTCGTCGCTCAGGCCGGAATTACCAGCTTCATCAGCTGGTTTGAAGACCCCACCTCCACCCCGTGGATCGCGGCTGACGTTTTTGGTGCGGCTCCCCGCGAGCTTTTGCGGTCGGTGTCACTGCTCCAAACTTTGCAGCTCATCCGTATTGCGGTCGAAGTTGTTGAAGCGCGGGTCAAGGCTGACGACGACGTACTGCGCGAAGCAATTCTGTTGTACTCGCGAGAGGTCGCCTTCGCCGCCGCCGACGTGTACGCCCGTGCCGCTGAAGCACGCGGACTGTGGGATGCGCGCCTTGAGGCTCTCGTTGTTGACTCGATCCTCAGCGGTGAGTACGACAACGAACTGCCGAGTCGCATTGCGGCTCTGGGCTGGAACGGTCATGGCGAAGTGTGCGTACTCGTGGGCACTTCCCCGCGGATGCTCGACGTTGACCAATTGCGTCGTACAGCTCGTCACCTCGACGCCGATGTTCTCATCGGAGTGCAAGGTTCGCGCCTAGTGCTTGTCATCGGCCGCGCAGCACCCCGCTCGGAGAAAACCGACGACGAGGAGCCACTGCCGTTCATCACGATCGCTGAGCAGTTGGAGCCTGGCTTCGGTAGCGGGCACCTCGTGCTCGGCCCGGAGGTTCCGAGCCTTGTTGATGCTTCGAAGAGCGCGAAGGCAGCTCTGGCTGGCTTTGCCGTCGCTCGATCGTGGCGCAATGCTCCCCGCCCAACTTTGGCGAACGATCTGCTGCCGGAGCGTGCTTTCGCGGGAGATCCGCTCGCTCGCTCGACCCTCATCAACAAGATCTACAAACCACTTCAAGCCCATTCGACCGACCTGCTCACGACGCTGTGGTGCTATCTCGACAACGGCAGGTCTCTCGAGGCCACCGCACGCGAGCTTTTCGTGCACCCCAACACCGTTCGATACCGCTTGAAGCGGGTCAGCGAAGTCATTGGCTGGGATGCCACGGGAGCGCGCGAAGCGCTGATCTTGCAAGCAGCCCTCATCGTGGGTTCGATTTCTGAGCCCGAGCCCGGACGCGCTCGCTAGCGTTCCGCCGTTTGGTGAGTTCACACAACGATCCCGTCGAGCTTTGGTGGGGTCATCCAAGCGATTCCGACGAAAGATTGGCAGACTAGCTAAGTGATTGTTGTAGTAGCGCCCGGTCAGGGCTCCCAGACCCCCGGTTTTCTTGAGCCCTGGCTCGAAGACCCTGCCCTGCGAGAGCAGCTTGGAGCGATCTCTGAGGCTGCCGGGATCGATCTGATCGCGCACGGCACGACTTCGGATGCCGACACGATTCGCGACACCGCGGTGGCTCAGCCGCTCATCGTGGCTGCTGGCCTGCTCACCCTCAGCGCGCTGACTGCCGGAGGCCGTCGCAAGCACATTGGTGCCGTTGCCGGTCACTCCGTTGGCGAGATCACCGCGGCAGCCGCTGCGGGCATCCTCTCTGAAGACGACGCGATGCGCTTTGTCGTGCAGCGCGGATCGGCCATGGCCGCCGCGGCGGCACTCGAGACCACAGGAATGTCTGCCGTCATCGGTGGAGACGAAACTGCGCTGCTCGAGCGTCTCGCCGAACTCGGCCTTCAGCCGGCCAACTTCAACGGTGGCGGTCAGATCGTTGTCGCCGGAGCACTCGACGCACTCGCCAAGCTCGCCGAAGAACCACTCAAGGGAACGCGTGTCGTGCCGCTGCAGGTCGCCGGCGCCTTCCACACGCGTTACATGCAGCCCGCGGTCGCGCACCTCGAAACCGTGGCTGCCGACCTCACCGCGAACGATCCTTCGCTGCCGATCTACACGAACCGCGATGGCTCGCTGATCGAGAGCGGTTCACACTTCGTTGACCTTCTCGTTGGCCAGGTTTCTTCGCCGGTTCGATGGGATCTCACCATGAACTCGCTGGCGGATGCCGGCGTCACCGGCATCATCGAACTTGCGCCCGCAGGCGCACTGACGGGTCTCGCTAAGCGCGGCCTTCGCGGAATTCCTGCTGTAGCAGTGAAGACCCCCGATGATCTATCCGCAGCATTTGACCTGATGGAGGCCAACGCATGACCGCACCCACCCTCACCCAGTCCGCCGGGTCACAGTTCACGAAGATCTATAGCTACGGCGCCGCCCGTGGTGACCTCGTCGTTGACAACAACCAGCTCGTCGAAGCGATTGACTCGAGCGATGAGTGGATTCAACAGCGCACTGGCATGATCACGCGCCGCCGCGCATCCGCTGGCATTCTCGCTGTCGACCTCGCCGTTGACGCGGCTCGCGAAGCGATCGAGAAGTCGGGTATCGACCCCGCAGACATCGACCTCGTGATTATTGCCACGATCAGCAACGTTCTGCAGACCCCCTCGATGTCCGCCGTTGTTGCCGACCGCGTGGGTGCTAACCCCGCTGCGGCGTACGACATCAACGCTGCTTGCGCTGGTTTCAGCTACGCGGTGACTCAAGCTGATGCTCTGATTCGCGCGGGTGCTGCAAAGTACGCACTCGTCATCGGTGCCGAGAAGCTCTCCGACATTGTTGACCCGACCGACCGCAGTATCTCGTTCCTTCTTGCCGACGGCGCCGGAGCGGTTGTCATCGGCCCGAGCGATACCCCCGGCATCTCCGCCCCAGTGTGGGGTTCGGATGGTTCGAAGGCCGATGCGATCAAGATGAACGCGACTCTTGTCGACTTCCGCGAAGGCGACGCTGCGTGGCCGACTCTGCGCCAGGAGGGCCAGACGGTCTTCCGTTGGGCTGTTTGGGACATGGCCAAGGTGGCGAAGGAAGCTCTGGATGTTGCGGGAATCACCGCAGACGACTTGGCCGCGTTCATCCCCCACCAGGCCAACATGCGCATCATCGACGAGTTCGCTAAGCAACTCAAGCTGCCCGAATCTGTGGTGATCGCTCGCGATGTTGCCGAGATGGGCAACTCGTCAGCAGCATCCATACCGCTGGCGACTCATCGTCTGCTCGAAGAGAACCCCGAACTGAGTGGCGGCCTCGCCCTCCAGATTGGTTTCGGTGCGGGCCTTGTCTTCGGCGCGCAGGTAATCGTTCTGCCGTAGTAACCCTAAGAATCACTGCCGCTGGCCTACACTGGCTAACGGTCAATTTACATCCCAAGGAGAAAAACATGGCACTGTCCACTGAAGAAGTTATGGCCGGATTGGCTGAGCTCATCAACGACGAGACCGGCATTGCGACCGACACTGTTGAGATGGGCAAGTCGTTCACCGATGACCTCGACATCGACTCGATCTCGATGATGACGATCGTTGTCAACGCAGAAGAGAAGTTCGACGTCAAGATCCCCGACGAAGAGGTAAAGAACCTCAAGACCGTCGGTGACGCAGTGAGCTTCATCACCAACGCTCAGGCGTAACACCCGCTCGTCGTGGACGGCCAACCGCACTCGTTGCGGTTGGCCTCCGCGCAGCACTCCAGAAGTCTGCCGTTGGCCGACTTTCTGAGCCATGCACTCTAAAGGAACGTGAAATGACCAAAAAGATCGTTGTCACCGGTATCGGTGCCACTACGCCCATCGGCGGAACCGCGACCGAGTCGTGGAACGCCCTTCTCGCTGGCGAATCCGGCGCGCGTGCCCTTGAGCACGAATGGGTCGCCAAGCACGAGTTGCCCGTGACCTTCGCTGCTGAAGCCAAGGTTCGCCCCGAGGAAGTTCTTGAGCGCGTTGAATACAAGCGTCTTGACCCCTCTAGCCAGTTCGCCCTCATCTCGGCTCGTGAAGCCTGGGCGGATGCCGGCTCCCCCGATGTAGACCCCGTTCGTATCGGTGTCGACTACTCCACCGGAATCGGTGGACTCTGGACCCTCCTCGACGCCTGGGACACCCTGCGCGAAAAGGGCCCCCGTCGTGTTCTTCCCATGACGATCCCGATGCTCATGCCGAATGCCGCTGCGGCCGCAATCAGCATGGCGATTCCTTCGCGTGCGTACGCTCGCACCGACGTCTCCGCGTGCGCTTCCAGCACCGAGGCTCTCGCCAACGCGTACGCGCACCTGCAGGCTGGACTTGCGGATGTCGTCATCGCCGGTGGAACGGAAGCCGTGGTTCACCCGCTTCCCATCGCCGCCTTCGCGTCGATGCAAGCACTCTCGAAGCGGAATGACGACCCGGCAACGGCCTCACGCCCCTACGACGTGTCCCGTGATGGTTTCGTACTCGGCGAAGGAGCGGCAACGCTCGTTCTCGAGACCGAAGAACACGCGCTCGCCCGTGGTGCTCGCATCTACGCTGAGCTCGCCGGCGGTGCTGTGACGAGTGACTCGTTCCACATCACTGCGCCCGACCCCGAGGGAACCGCTGCAGCACGCGCTGTCCGCGATGCTCTCGAAGCGGCCGGAGCAACGCCAGAGGAAGTTACTCACATCAACGCTCACGCGACGAGTACACCTGTTGGTGACATCGCCGAGTACAAGGCGCTTCTGCGCATCTTTGGCGACCACCTGCCGAACATTCCCGTCTCGGCCACCAAGGGCGCCACAGGCCACCTCTTGGGCGGCACAGGAGCACTCGAGGCCATCTTCACGGTCTTGGCTCTCCACCACCGCACGGCTCCCCCGACGATTAACCTCACCAACCAGGACCCGGCGATTCCGCTGGACGTCGTTACGTCTCCTCGCGACCTCGGCTCGGGACCCCAACTGGCGATTAGCAACTCGTTCGGCTTCGGCGGCCACAACGCTGTTGCAGCGTTCCGCTCGGTCTAAGCTCCGCTGCGCTCGTCGGCCGTGCCGGTAAGCGCTTAACAACACATCGCCCGCCGGATCATAAGATCGAGGCGGGCGATGTGTCGTTAACGAGTGCGATGAGGCGAGAGACGACTTTTCCGTGCCCACGCCTCAGCAGAACTGTAACTGCTGAGGTATTAACTACTGAGGCACTGCGCCCTCGCCGGCGAGCACTCCACCGTCGATGATGAATTCAGAACCGGTCGAGTAGCTCGAGTCCTCGCTGGCAAGGAAGAGCACCATCTTGGTAACTTCCTCTGCTTCGCCCAGGCGAGGAATCGGGGTGCGAGTCTCGTCGATGCCGAGACCGTCAGTCATCGGCGTACGGATGTTTCCGGGGTGTACCGAGTTCACTCGAACACCCTGCGGGCCCAGCTCCATCGCAACTGACTTCGTGAGACCACGGAGTCCAAACTTGGATGCCGTGTAGCCGTGCAGCGCCGCAAAGCCCTGCATGCCGGCAGTCGACGAGATGTTGACGATGGCCGAGGTCTCATTCTTGACGAGTTCAGGAGCTGCCGCGCGGATGCCGAGGAACGATCCGGTGAGGTTGATGCCGATAATCAACGACCAGTCCTTCTCGGTGTACCCGTCGAGGGTTCCGAAGTTCACTATGCCGGCGTTGTTGATGAGCACGTTGAGGCCACCGAAGGTGTCGACCGCAAGCTTGACCGCGGCGTTCCACTCGTCTTCTTTGGTGACGTCGAGGTGCGCATAGATGGCGTTTTCGCCCAGCTCGTCAGCCAGAGCCTGACCTTCGGCGTCGAGAACGTCAGTAATGACGACCTTGCCGCCCTCCGCGACGACTCCGCGACTGTGCGATTCGCCCATTCCGCGGGCGCCGCCGCTGATGAGAACTACTTTTCCGTCAAAGCGAGACATGGTGTTCCTTCCAAATACTGAATCGGTTTCAGCCGGAAGGAGATGGCCCGAGGACCCGAGGACGGCCCGTTGTGGCAACCGTGCCCGAATACTTCCGGCCACGTTTCAACGCTACTCCGGGAGTCTGCTGCAAGCCACCTGAACGGCACGCTCGCAGCGAACAAACAGCAACACAAATGTGCAGATGGCTTTTCAGCGCAGGAATGAAGGCGCTGCATTCAGAAGATGCAACGCGTCAAAGGATGGAGCGGCATCCGTCGTGGAGGGTGCACTCGCCATCGAAGGGCGAGTCGACAGCGTCGAGCACGACATCGGTGCAGTCCTGCCACTCGATCAGTGGAATCCGTGTGTCAACCGCTACTTCTGGAGTGTGCGTACGTTCGGAAATCATGGTCAACCTACCTTGTGGAGCCACACAACTGCAGAGTCTTGACTGGCGTGACGGAACGACTCAAGCTCGTCGTCCCAAGCCTGGCCGAGTGCCAAGCGGAGTTCACGATGCAGTTCGAACGCATCGGAACCGGCAACTTCCATCGCGTAACGCAGGCGATCCTCGGGGATCACCATGTTGCCGACGCTATCGGTCTGCGCGAAGAAGATTCCGAGATCGGGCGTGTGCATCCATCGTCCGCCGTCGGAGCCGGGGCTCGGGTCTTCGGTCACTTCGAAACGAAGGTGCTCCCAGCCGCGGAGCGCAGCAGCGAGCACCGCACCGGAGCCCTGCGGGCCTTCCCAGTAGAACTCGGCACGCTGAGATCCCTTGAGCACCGGTTGGTTGTCCCAATCGAAGTTCACGGCGCGTTCGAGAGCGCGACCAGCAGCCCACTCAATATGTGGGCAGAGCGCGCGAGGAGCAGAGTGCACGTAGAGCACTCCGCGAGCGTTGTGTGCAGTCACGATATCTCCGTTCCGTTTGGGTGCGACTTCCCCATCGACCCACGAACGGTACCTGTGACGGCACTTTTGGCTATTAAGTTGTGCGGCGAACCGCTTGGGGACATTATCCCTGACAAATCCGGGAAAATACAAGCGTGTAACTACATTTACGCCAATTAGACGCGGTTCAGAGCCTCAGGCATCGTCAGCCGCCACTCTTCGGGGGCTTCCGCAGCGGGAGCCGCGGGCAGAATGCCCTTGCCGTCTGGCTCGGGAATCGCCGAGATCAGCGCCCGAGTGTAGGGATGTACGGGATCGTTCCAGATGAGATCGGATACTCCCGATTCGACGATCTTGCCGCGATACATCACGACGGTGCGGTCGGCAATGAGACGCACGATCGCGAGGTCGTGAGAGATGAAGAGCAACCCGGCGCCGGCATCGAGTGCGAGCTTGCGCATCATGTCAGCGACAGAAGCCTGGCTCGAGGCATCCAAAGCAGAAATCGGTTCGTCAGCCACCAACAGATCGGGGCGTGCGGCAAGAGCTCGTGCGATAGCGACGCGTTGACGCTGACCACCCGATAGCTCGTGGGCGTAGCGCGACACCATGGTGGTGGGCAGGCCCACGCGTTCTAGCCATTCTTCGGGCTGCGAGCCTTCGGCACCACGCTCAACCGCTGCACGAATGCCCTCGGAGATCTGTTGGCCGACGCGGATGCGCGGATTGAGCGACGAATTGGGGTCTTGAAAAACCATCTGAATCGACGTGAACTGCGCCTTGCGGCGACGCACGCCGAGCAGAGGGACTTCGGCGTCACGGTAGGTGACGGCACCAGAACGAGGCTTTTCCATGCCGACGACGGCACGCGCGAGACTCGACTTGCCACAGCCGCTCTCCCCCACGAGAGCAAGAACTTCACCGGGGGCGATCGTCAAGGAGACTTCGTCGACAGCGCGCACAACAGTCGCGCCGTGATACTCGATAACGAGGTCGGATACTTCGAGCAGCTCGCTCATTCGCTTACCTCCTGGAAGCCTTCTGCACCGGGCAGAGACGAGAGCAGTTCACGCGTGTAGGCGTGCTGCGGGTTGGCGAAAATGTTGTGTCGAACGTTGGACTCGACGATCTCGCCGTGACGCATCACAGCAATGTCGTCGGCGATAGCGCTCATGACACCCAGATCGTGAGTAACGAGGAGAACCGCCAGTTGACGCTCATCCGCTAGGTCGCGCAGCAAGTGCAGGATGCCCGCCTGAACGGTGACGTCGAGCGCCGTAGTCGGCTCATCCGCCAACAGCACGACGGGATCGCAAGCAAGAGCAATCGCGATGGCGATGCGCTGGCGCTGACCGCCCGAGAATTGGTGCGGGTAGCGGCCAAGAGCCTCTGCGGGGTTGGGCACGCGTACACGGTCGAGCAGCCCGATGGCGTGCTCGCGAGCCTGCTTCTTGGAGAGCTTGAGGTGACGCGTCACGTGATCGGTGAGCTGAACTCCGACGGTGAGCTGCGGGTGCAGACTCGACGATGGGTCTTGGAAGATCATCGCAATGCGACGCCCACGGATCTCGTTCAACTGGCGGTGCGACATCCCGACAAGCTCGGTGTCGCCACCTTCAGGATCAGTGAGCCGAATCGATCCACCCACGACGGCGTTGCTCGGCAGCAGACCCAACATCGCCAGCGACGTGACGGTCTTGCCCGAGCCCGACTCCCCCGCGAGGCCCTGGACACGTCCGGGGGTGAGCGCGAGGCTGATGCCCTTGACGATGGATTTGACGTTGTTACGGGAGCCGATGCCGATCGTGAGACCGTCGACGGTCAGCACGGGCGTGGAGGCAGCGGATGCGGCATCCGCGGACTCTGGTGTTGGTGCGTCGATCATGACCGTGCCCCCGCTCGCGATACCTGTGAAGTCGGATCGAAGATGTCTCGCAGCGAGTCACCCACGAAGTTGAAGGCCATGACGACGGTAAGGATGGCGAGACCGGGGAACAACCCGATCCACCAGCTGTCGAAGTTCTGGATGGCGGCGGAGATCATCGAACCCCACTCGGGCGTCGGAGGCTGAGCTCCCAGGCCGAGGAACGACAGTCCGGACAGCAGCAGGATGGCGGTTCCCACGTCGAGGCTCGCAAGAACGAGAATGGGGCCAACCACGTTGGGTGCGATATCGACCCGCAGCGTCTTGAAGGGCGAGAAGCCCATCAGCCGCCCGGCCATCACGTAGTTCTGGGTACGAAGCCCGAGCACAATGCTTCGCGTCATACGGGCGTATTGCGGCCACGAAACCACGAAGGCAGCGATCACCGCGTTGAAGAGCGAGGGTCCGAGAGCTGCGGCGACGACCATCGCGAGGATGACCGTCGGGAACGCCATGACGAGGTCAGTCAAGCGCATCAACAGCTCGTCAACCCACTTGCCGAAGTACCCGGCGATTGCGCCGATGAGGGTTCCGACGAGGAGCGACATCACCACGAGCATGAGCGCCAGCGGAATCGTGACGCCCGCACCGGTCATCAGGCGCGAGAAGATGTCGCGGCCGAGAGCATCCGTACCCATGAGGGTGTCGATGCCGGGAGCCTGCAGTCGAGGCAGGTCTTGCGCCAGCGGGTCGAACGGAACCCACAGTCGAGCGGTGAAGGCAATGCCCACCCACGCGACAGCGATAACAGCGCCAATGACACCGAGTGGGGTTATCCACGCGGCAGGAATCTTTAGCCAACGCTTTCTCATGCGAGCCTCACCCTCGGGTCGAGTACACCGTAAAGAAGGTCGACGGCGAAATTGATAGTCAGGTAGACAACACCCACCACGAGACCGACGCCCATGACGCCGGGCAGGTCGAGGCTGGTTGCCGAGTTGTAGGCGTAGCTGCCAAGCCCGGGCCACGCGAATACTGCCTCGACGAGCACCGTGCCGGAGAGCAGGGTTCCGAACGCGAGGCCGACGATCGTGAGGATGGGCAGCGATGCTCCGCGTAACACGTAGCCGAAGAGCAGTCGTGGACCGCTGAGACCCTTAGCGCGCCCGGCACGAACGTAGTCGGCATCCAACACTTCAAGTACCGAGGTGCGAACGAAGCGCGTGAGTAGACCGATCGTGAAGAGCGAGAGAACAAAGACCGGGAGCATGAGGTGAGCTAGGGCATCCGTGAACGTGACCCACTGGCCCGCCAGCAGGGCATCGACCGTATAGAAGCCCGTCACTGTGGGAGGCGGTGCCAACGCGGGCGACAGCCGACCCGAACCGGGTGCGATGCGCAGTTGCAGGAAGAAGAAGTTGAAGCTGACCAGCGCCATCCAGAAGGTCGGGATGCTGAGGCCGATGAGCGAGAACACGCGCACCAGCTGGTCGCTGATCTTGCCGCGGCGGTAGGCCGCGAGGGAGCCGAGAGCCACACCGACGCCGAGGCTGACAACGATGGCCAACAAAGCGATCTCGACCGTGGCCGGCACGGCCTTAGAGAGGTCGGATGCCACAGGCTGTGCTGTACGCAGCGAGATGCCCATGTCGCCCTGGAACAGGCCGCTGATGTAGTTGACGTACTGCACGGGAAGCGGCTGATCGAGCCCACGTTCCTTGATGTACGCCTCGACCGTGGCGGGGTTGCTCGCCGCCCCTTCACCGAGCGCTGCCGCAATGGGGTCACCCGGCACAAGGTTCGCGAGAGCGAACGTGACGATAGTGACTCCGAAGAGGAGCAGGACTGAGGTTCCGAGGCGACGAAGCAGGTACCCGACCAGAGGTGATCTGGCCGAGTACCTGCGAGTCGCGCGGGGTGTATTTCCCACGCTAGAGGTTCTTTCTACTTAGCTTGCAGTTCAGCGATGTCCATCGTCCAGGTGGAGTTGTACGCAACTCCATCAATGTACGAGGCGGTCGCAATGTTGGAGCCAGGAACGATCAGCGGAACGAACGGTCCACGCTGCTGCAGAGCTTCAGCGAAGTTGCTGAAGGCAGTCTCGCGCTCGTCGAAGTTCGTGGCGTTCTCTGCTGCCGCAGCGAGGTTCACCACGTCGGTGTCCTGCTCAGCGGTCCAACCGGCGCGCAGTCCAACCTTCTGTCCAGCCGAGAACGGCAGGAAGTTGGCGGAGTCGGCGTAGTCGGGGCCCCAGAACCAGATGCTGAAGGCTTCGGTTCCGTTGACGTAGCTGTCGATCTGCGTGGTGAACGGCGCCGGAGCGAGTTCAATAGTGATTCCAGCATCCGCGAGCTGCGACTGAATGCGCTCGGCGAGCGGCGTGAAGCTCACTCCGCCAACCGGGTAGTCGTTCGGGTATTCGAGCGTGATGCTCTCACCGTCGTAGCCGGATGCTTCAAGCGAAGCAGCGGCAACGTCGAGCTCCTGGTCAACACCGTTCTCCAACGCGCCGAGGAACGACGGCGGGATAACGCCCGTTGCCTGCTCGGAACCTGCACCAGCAAGCTCGAGGAGCGCCGGGTAGTCGAGAGCGTAACGAACAGCGTTAGCGAAGTCGGGGTTCGAGGTAACGCCACCCACTTCTTCGCTCTGGTTGATCAGCAGGAAGATGGTCTGTGCCGACGGAGTCGAGAACACGTTGATGCCATCGCTGAGGCTTGCGACCTGGTCACCGCTGAGGTCAACGGCTACCTGAGAGTCATCGCCCTCGAGGTTGATCTTCTGGGTTGCGGCCTCAGAAACGTTGCGGATGACTACGCGAGTGAAGTCGATGTCTTCGTCACCGTTGTAGTTCTCGTTCTCGGTGAGAACAACCTGCGACTCGAAGTTAACCGTGTCGAGGATGTACGGACCGGAACCAGCCGACGTCTCGTTCAAGAATGCTTCAGCAGCATCCGAGTCATCCGTCGTTCCGCCGTTTTCGATAACGAGAGCGGAGTTCAGGATGGCGAGCGAGGGGTTCGTCATGAGGGCGGGGAGCTTGAGCGACGGGGTCTCCGTGCTGAGCTCGACGGTCATGTCGTCGATCTTGGTGACGGTGATGCCGTTCATCAAGAAGTTGGCCTTGCTCTCAGTCATACCGGCAACGCGGTTGAGCGAGAAGACAACGTCATCAGCGGTGATTGCTGAACCGTCGGAGAAGACGCGGCCGTCCTTGAGCGTGAAGGTGAAGACCGTTGCATCGTCGTTCGACTCGTAGGAGGCGAGGCCTTCAACCGGAGTCGACTCGTCGGAGCCGGCGAAGTCGAGAAGAGTCTCGTAGAGAGCCTTCGACACCATGTACCCGGTGGGCACGTAGTTGCGACCGGGGTCGCTGGTCTCGAGCGTGAAAGCGGTGTCAATAACGATGCTGTCGCTTGCTTCGGGTGCTGCTGCAGCGCAACCGGCGAGAGCCAGTGATGCAGTCAGTCCGAACGCGGCCGCTACGTAGCGGAACTTGGTGCGCAAAGGGAACTCCTTGGTGGTTATAGAACAGCCTCTGGACGGCTGTGCTTGAGATTGGCACAATTCCCGCTAGTCTGTCCAATCAAAGGCGCGATCATTCAGACCATGAGTTAAACATGAGGGAGATTTCACACAATATGTCCAGTAAAGGCACTACCGGCTCACCCAGTACTGGACAATCACCGTCTGAATTGGATGAGATCAACCTGAAGATATTGAGTGAGCTCCGCTATAACGGACGAATATCAATGTCAGCTCTCGCAGAGAAGGTAAATGTCTCTCGCGCCAACGTCTACACGCGCGTCGAACAGCTCATGTCTGACGGTGTGATTACGGGCTTCAGCGCCCAGATCGACCCCGCCAAAGCCGGGCTCGGCATCTGCGCGCTCGTGTTTCTTTCCGTGCATCCACAAACCTGGGCAAGCTTTCGCGATCGCATTACGAACATGACAGAAATCGAGTCCTGCCGAATCACGACCGGTGAGCACGACGCGATGCTGCTGATTCGCGGCCACGAGGTGGGCGCCATCCACGACTTCATCGTCGGAGTGCTCTCGGTACTGCCCGAAGTGAAGTCGCTCGAGACCGTTCTCGTACTCGACGAAGTCTTTCAGCGCCCGTACCTGCTGCCCTCGGATTTGCCCGAGCGCCCGCAAGAACCCGCACAACTGGGCCTTACCCGATTCACCCGGGCTGACCCGAACCGCGCGGGGCTCAACAACTAGTTCGCCACGTCGCCTTAGGCGCTAGACGACCTGAACGCACACGCTCTTACCGGGAACGCCATCGAGCACAAACTCCTCGATGAGTTCAAGACGACCGTCGGGGCGTGAACCGAGGGTCGTGCTGCTGTCGCCCAGCAGGGTCGCATCGCTTGCGATGACGTGGTGCACGAAGAACTCATCGAGCACGCCGTCGCGGTAGCGACCGACGCAGCGGCCTGCCGTAACCGTGTCGCCAAAGTAGAAGCCCCACACGATGCCCGAGTTCTCGTCAAACTCGAACTGAGTGGGCTCAGCGCTGACCGTGCTCGCGGTCGATTCCTCAAGGATGAACGTGGTGCCGTCGAGCTGGGGAGTGCTGCGCTGCGCTGGGTCGAGCTCGGGCCACGCCCCGCGGCGGTCAGCCTCGACGCAAATGCTCACGTGAGCTTCGCCATTCTTCTCGAACTCTTCGTAGAGCTCGAGCTTGCCATCGGCATTCCACTGGATAGTGCTGGACGCCATACCAAGAACGATTTCCTCGCTCGCGGCCAAGCGGTGGGCAAAACGAATCGACACGACGTCGCCATCACGACGACCGACGAAGCGCCCGAGAGCGACGGTGTCGCCGTAGTACTCACCCCAGACCATCTGGCCGTCTTGGTGATAGCGGAATCGCGTGGGAGTTGCCGTCGACACAGCGCTCCCCGAAGACGAGACCAAGATGAACTCGCGGTCATTGATCGAATCGGGAACAGGCTGGGCCGCTGCGGCGGCTACGGGGGCATCACTCACGCAGATGAGTATGGGGCGCGGAGGCGGTCTGCACGAAATCGACCGCGAAGAGTCCAGTTCATCTAGAACGAGTGCTGGTTGCGTGGACATTTTGTTGCCGAAACGAGCGCGATGGCCTCCAATGATCCACCCCGCGAAAACTGTGACGAGCTGACGAAAGCGGCACCACTCGGGGTCGAAGAACTCGACACACCGAACAGTAGCGGGCGAGCATCCGCCCCCTCGCTAGGGTCAACTACTACATACTCAGTATCGACTTACCCGGAAGGTCTGGCATGTCAATCCGCCACAGCTTGCTCTCAATCTTGGCGCAGGGCCCCTGCTACGGGTATCAGTTGCGGTCGGAATTCGACCGGCGCACTGGGTCAACGTGGCCACTCAATGTCGGCCAGATCTACAACACGCTCGATCGACTCGTGCGCGACGGTCTCGTGCTCAAAGCCGGCGCACCCGCTGACGACGACTCAGACGGACCGCAGCAGACGTATTACACGATCACGGATGCCGGAGAGCGGGAAGTGGAGCACTGGCTGACGACCCCGGTCGACAGTTATTCCGTCAGCCGCGACGAGCTCGCGATCAAGCTCGCCATCGCCGTTACGCTGCCTGGCGTCGACGCCCACGCCGTGATCGAACACCAACGGCAAGCCACCCGTGGTGCCGTTGATGCCCTCTCCCTTACCGCCGAAGTGCGAGAGGATGCCCGCGACGCCAGCCAGTTCGCGGAGCAACTTGTCACCGACTCGCTGTTCGCGCACGCCGAAGCTGAACTGCAGTGGCTCGATCGCGTCGAGACCGCACTGACCACGGCACAGTCACGGGGGTTCGCTGACGCCTTTCCGTTGAACCCCACGAAGCCCAAGCGCGGACGACCCGCCACCGGCGCTGCTTCTTCGTCCAACAAATAGTTGGGCCGGCGGGCCTAGTCGACAGCGACAGGCTATTTGGCGTGATCGTAGCGATCGACGATGGCGGTCGTGAGCGGGAACGTGACCGGGATGTCGCCGAAAACGAGTCGCCCGGCATCCGCTGCGGCCGCCGTCACGTGCTCAGCGACGCTGTCCGCGAGCTCTGCGGGAGCGTGCACCACGACCTCGTCATGCAGAAAGAACACGAGGTGGGGTGCGTCAGTGAGCCAGGCGCCTTCCGAAAGCTGGCCGAGGCGATTGCGGATGCTCGCCATCCAGCACAGCGCCCATTCGGCCGCAGTGCCTTGAACAATAAAGTTGCGCGTAAAGCGGCCCCAGGAGCGCCCGCGTTCTTGCGACGCAGCGCGCTGAGCGGGAGACTGCGAATCGTCGTAGTCCGCCGCGTGCGTGCCGGGAGGCGAACTACGACCGAGTTGAGTGCTCACCACTTCGCCACGTTCACCGGCGCGTGCCGCCTTCTCCACGAGAGCAATCGCCTGCGGGTAGGCCCGCGCGAGGCGAGGCATGAGTCGGCCGCTCTCCCCCGATGTCGCGCCGTACATTGCGCCGAGCATCGCGAGCTTCGCGTGAGCGCGCGTGTCGACGGCACCGCTCGCCACGATGCCTTCGTAGAGGTCACCGGATGCTCCGGCCGCGACCATTCCGCGGTCACCGGCCATCGCTGCGAGGATGCGGGGCTCCAGTTGGGAGGCGTCCGCGACAACGAACTTCCAGCCAGGATCGGCCCGAACCGCACCGCGAATCAGGTGCGGAAGCTGCAGAGCACCACCGCCGCTGGTTGCCCAGCGCCCGGTCACCACCCCACCGGGGACGTAATCGGGACGAAAACGCCCGTCGACCACCCAGGCGTCGAGCCACGACCATCCGTTCGCCGTCATCAGCCGTTGAAGTTTCTTGAATTCGAGAAGCGGCGCGATAACCGGATGCGTGAGCTGCTTGAGTTCCCACGACCGGGTTGTGGTGGCTTGAATGCCCGCGACGCTCAACGCCCGCAAGAGTTCAGCGGGCGATTCGGGCGCCAATCGCGGAGAATCGAGCCGCAGCCGGATCTCGTCAACGAGTGCTTGCAGTCGTGCGGGCCGTTCGCCCTCGACGCTCGGGCGCGGCCCCAGCATCTCGGTGAGGATCTCGTCGTGGGCCTGCGCACTCCAAGGAAGGCCCGCGAAGCGCATCTCGGCGGCGATGAGTGCGCCGGCGGATTCGGCGGAGAGCAGTCGCTGCAACCGTCCGGCTTCCGACGACGTTGCCACTGCCTCCAGCTGGCGAAGAAATTCAGCGAGTACGTCGAGGTCGCCGTCGGCCACGGCGTCAGCGTCGTCGTCGAAATCGAAGAGGGTAGAGTGCTGCGGCCTAAGGGGATCCACCGGTGCCGCGTGACCCGCCTGAGCGAGCGCGTCCCAGCGGCTCGCGCGTGCCCGGGCTAACGCCGACTCTCGAGTGAAGACCGAATTGCGCAGAATCGCGTGGCACAACCGCAGATCGAAGCAGCGGTTCACCCGCACGCGCGCCTCGAGCAACTCCGGAGACCACGCTGCGGTGTCGTGCCAGACCCAACGAACCGCCGGCTCCGCGGCCTGCGTCTGCGCAACAAACGCCGCCACATTCTCGAGAGCGAGCTCGCCGATAACCGCGCCCGCAGCATCCACTCGTGTGGCAGTGTGGGTGCGGCCGCTAGTCGCGAGCACGAGGTACACGCCCCTAGTCTGCCGTGCTGCGCCGACAGCGGCCATCTAGCTGAACGGTTCGGCGGTATCCATAAGAGTGGAACGGATCAGAAATCGCACACCCTCGGGTGCTTCGAGAGAGAATCCACTGCCTCGCCCAGCGACAACATCCACGGTGAGATAGGTGTGACTCCAGTACGCGAATTGCTCACCGGACATCCAAAAATCGATC
The DNA here is from genome assembly GCF_002797685.1 of Salinibacterium amurskyense. Lineage (GTDB taxonomy): Bacteria > Actinomycetota > Actinomycetes > Actinomycetales > Microbacteriaceae > Rhodoglobus > Rhodoglobus amurskyensis. Next base: position 1,469,995 of record NZ_PGFH01000001.1, on the reverse strand, counting down.
AGTTGCTCCGGATGCCCTGCTGGTGCGACATCGAAGACTCCCAGCAACACATCACTGCCGCCAGTCAGAAACTCTCCCGCGGCAAAGCACATCGGGGAACTACCATCGCAGCATCCACCAGACTGGTGAAACATCAGCGGCCCGTGCGTGCGCCACAACGACCGCAGCAGGTCGATGCTCTCTGCCGTCATCCCCAGTCGAGGCTTAGTCTCGCCGGGAATTGCAATACGCGCTTCGATCATGAGTGAGTCCTGTCGATTGAGCCGAGGGCGGCTGCCGCGCTTCATAGCGCAACAGCCGCCTGGCCGCCCTGATCCCTGGTTTAGAAGAAGCCGAGCTTGTTCTCGGAGTACGACACGAGCAGGTTCTTCGTCTGCTGGTAATGATCGAGCGCGAGAGCACTGTTCTCGCGGCCAATTCCGGAACTCTTGTAGCCACCGAACGCGGCACCGGCTGGGTAAGCGTGATAATTGTTCACCCACACGCGGCCTGCCTGCAGATCGCGGCCAGCCCGGTAGGCGATGTTGCCGTTACGCGACCACACGCCAGCACCGAGGCCGTAGAGGGTGTCGTTGGCAATCGAAATTCCGTCGTCGTAGTCATTGAAGCTCGTTACTGCAACGACGGGGCCGAAGATTTCTTCTTGGAAGAGCCGCATCTTGTTATGGCCCTCAAAGATCGTCGGCTGCACGTAGAAACCGCCGCTGAGGTCTCCCCCGAGATCCACGCGTTCTCCGCCGAGCAGCAGTGTGGCGCCTTCCTGCTTGCCAATGTCGATGTAGCTCAGAATCTTCTCGAGCTGGTCGTTCGAGGCCTGAGCACCAACCTGGGTGTCGGTGTCGAGCGGGTTTCCTTGAACCGCCAGCGCCGTTCGCTTGACCGCATCACCCAAGAACCCGTCGTAGATCGGTTTCTGGATGAGCGCGCGGCTCGGGCTCGTGCACACCTCACCCTGATTGAATGCAAAGAGAGCGAAACCTTCTTGTGCCTTGTCGTAGTACGCGTCGTCGTGGTCGGCGACATCCGAGAAGAACATGTTCGGGCTCTTACCGCCGAGTTCGAGCGTGGCCGGAATGATGTTTGCACTCGCGTACTGCAGAATCAGGCGGCCAGTCGTGGTTTCTCCGGTGAAGGCGATTTTGCGGATGCGCGGGCTCGATGCGAGCGGCTTGCCCGCCTCGGCACCAAAACCGTTCACAATGTTGAGAACTCCGGGAGGCAGGATGTCGCCAATCAATTCGATGAGCACGAGGATCGATGCCGGAGTTTGCTCGGCCGGCTTCAGCACGACGGCATTGCCCGCTGCCAGCGCCGGAGCGAGTTTCCACACTGCCATCAGGATCGGAAAGTTCCACGGGATGATCTGACCGACAACGCCGAGCGGCTCCTTGTAGTGATACGCCGTCATGTCGCCATCCATCTCGGCGAAGTGACCCTCCTGCGCCCGGATTGCGGCCGCGAAGTAGCGGAAGTGATCCGCTGCGAGGGGAAGGTCTGCGTTGAGCGGTTCACGAATCGGCTTGCCGTTGTCCCACGTTTCGGCGACAGCGAGCATCTGAAGATTCGCTTCGATCACATCGGCGATCTTGTGCAGCACTGCCGCGCGCTCGGTCGTGGAGGTCTTGCCCCACGCCGGCGCTGCTTTATGCGCCGCATCCAAAGCCGCGTCAATGTCTTCTGCGGTGCCGCGAGCAACCTCGGTAAAAGGCTTGCCGTTCACGGGAGAAACGTTCTCGAAGTATTGGCCCTTGATGGGCTTTACCCACTCGCCGCCAATCCAGTGCTCGTACCGAGGCTTGAAAGCCATCAGCGAATCGGGAGTGCCTGGGGCTGCATAAACGGTCATTCGATGACTCCTGTTCGACGTCGTTGTCTGGGATGCGGCGGTAAAGCGGATGCCGTGGCCAGAACGGTACGCGTGCACAGGTTGCAGCAACGTTGCGAAAGCTTGCATCGCAAGACGCACGAGGCAAAGGAGGCGCTGTCGCGGAGCCTCGGTGGCAGCCTCGCAGCACGCTATCGTGTCGCGCTACGCCAGTTCGGAGTTGATCCGTTCGAGGCGCGAAACAATCGATGCGCGTTTGGGCGACTTGGCGGGCAGTCGCGTGAGGCAGGCGGTCCACACCTCAACGTCATAGGCGGCTTCGTCGATGCGGGCGTAGGCGAGCAGAGTGTCGAGGGAGGCATCCGTCAGCATCGACTCTCGCAGACGGGAGCTGACATCATTCCGAATCGAACGGATGCCGGGGGCCGTCGAGGTCGGCAACAACTGCCCCGAATAGCCCGCCAGGGCGACGCGGTGCGCCCCACGGTCGAGAAACGCGAGAACCCGCTGAGCGTCGAGGTCGAAGCTGCGAGGCAATTTGTAGGGGCGTGAAGTGGGAACAATGCTCGCGTCGGCGCTCTCAAGCACCCGACGCAGGCGCACCATTTCGGGCCGCAAAGTGTCGACCGAGCAACCGAGAAGTTCTGCTAATCGCTCGGCCGAGAGCCCCGAGGAGTGCCAGGCGAGCAATACAAGAATTTCGGCGTGCCGCAGGCTGAGATCGGTCGAGGCGCCGGAAACATCGAGCGCGCCACCTTCGCGGCCCAGCACCGACAGCGCAGGCAGTGACTCCGGGCGGGATACGGCGTGCTGAATACGGCGGGCAGGCCGAGCAATCTGCGCGTCAAGGGTACGGATGCGAAGCTCTGACTCGACAGCGGCCACCGCGGCTTCCATCAGCGGCAAGGTTGCCGGCGCCACAGCGTCATCACCGCCGGTGATGTCGATCACGCCGAGCATGGTCCCCGTCGACGGATCGTGCACCGGAACGGCCGTGCAGCTCCACGGGTGCACGATGCGGTTGAAGTGTTCGGCGCCATGAATCTGGATGCCGTGGTCGAGTACCAAGGCGGTGCCCGGTGCGCTTGTTCCCACGGCTTGCTCGCTCCAGTCGGCGCCCTCGACGAAGAGCATCCCTTCGGCGCGGCGACGCATGGTGCGATCGCCATCGATCCAGAGCAGACGACCGTCTTGGTCTCCGACAGCGACGATGAGTCCGGCATCCAGAGTGTGTCGAATTAGGAGGCGGTGAATTGTCGGCAGAGCGAGCGAGAGCGGGTGCGAGTCTCGGTACTCGCGCAGGTCGTGCTCGGTGAGTTGGCGAGCGTCGAGCGGCTGATCGGGGTCGAGTTCGAGTTGGAGTGAGCGCTGCCACGATTCGTGAACGAGGCGTCGCACTCCGGCAGTCGGTGCTCCATCGGCGACGGCCCGAGTGTGGGCCTGCTCAACGCGGGCACGCGCGCTGGATTCAGCGGTAGACATCCACGGGCTAGCCACAGGCACTCCGATCAACGTTGGTCGAGTGCCCTTAGCTTAGTTGGCTAGCCCGTGGAGCTGTCAGGCAGCGTTCTCGCGGGGCTGTTCTACGAGGTAGCTGCTGTACGCGCTGAGGGTGAGGAAGGTGGGGAATTCCTCTTCCAGCGTTACTTCGCGGAAGACCGCCGCAGCCTCATCGAAGCGATCGCCGGGGGTGCGCTCAATCGTGGCGAACACGTGGGCGAGCTCCTCCTCGATGCTGCGGTGCGTGATCGGTGTGCCTTCCGCCGTCACGACGTGCTGGTGCATCCACTGCCACAGTTGACTGCGACTGATCTCGGCGGTGGCCGCGTCTTCCATGAGGTTGTCGATCGCCGCGGCGCCGACTCCGCGCAGCCAGCTCTCGATGTAGCGCAGCGCAATGGAGACGTTGGAACGCACTCCGGCATCCGTTACCGCCCCATCGATGCGAAGGTCGAGCAGGTCCTCCGCCGTTACGTGAACATCGTCGCGCAGGCGTTCAACCTGGTTGGGGCGCTCCCCCAGTACCGCGTCGAACTCGGCGCGAGCGGTGGGGATGAGATCAGGATGCGCGACCCACGTACCGTCGAAGCCATCGGTGGCTTCGCGACGCTTGTCCCGCGTCACCGCATCAAGGGCACGCGCGGTCACTTCGGGGTCACGGCGATTTGGGATGAACGCGCTCATGCCGCCGATAGCATGTGCTCCCCGCTTGTGGCAGGTTGCAACGAGTAGCTCGGTGTAGGCCCGCATAAACGGCACCGTCATCGTGATCGCAGCGCGATCCGGAAGCACGAAACTTGCTCCCCGACCACGGAAGTTCTTGATGATCGAGAAGATGTAATCCCAGCGGCCTGCATTGAGCCCAGCACAGTGCTCGCGCAGCTCGTACAGAATCTCTTCCATCTCGAATGCGGCAGGAATCGTCTCGATCAGCACCGTCGCGCGAATCGTGCCGTGCGGAATGTTCAGAGCGTTTTCGGCGAACGTAAACACGTCATCCCACAGCCGCGCTTCGAGGTGGTTCTCGATTTTGGCGATGTAAAAGTACGGGCCGCTGCCGCGCTCGATCAGTTCGTGCGCGTTATGGAATATGTACAACCCGAAGTCGACGAGCGAGCCGGATGCCGGCGTGCGCAACCCTGCCCGGTCGGTGTACCGCAGGTGCTTTTCTACCAGGTGCCACCCGCGCGGCCGCATCACGATCGTGGGCGTCTCCTCGCCGAGAGCGTAGGTCTTTCCCTCGTCGGTGGTGAAGTCGATCTGGCGGCGGATCGCGTCGCGCAGATTCACCTGGCCGCCAATGACGTTGTGCCACGTCGGGCTCGTCGCGTCCTCTTGGTCAGCGAGCCAGACCTTGGCGCCCGAGTTCATGGCGTTGATCGTCATCTTGCGATCGGTCGGCCCGGTGATCTCGACGCGGCGGTCGTGCAAGCCGGGGCCGGCTCCGGCAACGCGCCAGCTGTCGTCCTCGCGAATCGCGGCCGTCTCCGGCAGGAAGCGCAGGTTGCGACCGTTCGTGATGTGCTTGCGCGACTCCATGCGCGCTGCGAGGCGGTCGTGACGACGACCCGCGAACTGATCGTGGAGCCGAGTCAGAAAGTGCAGAGCTTCAGGGGTGAGGATCTCGCTCGATCGGTCATGCGAATCAGCGAGAGGTTCCATTCTGTGCGTGGTCATGATGGGTCCTTAGGAAAATTGTTCTGGCATGAGGTGTCGGTGGGGTTGGCGCCCTCGCGTGGGCGAGGGCGCCAGAGGGTTTAGTGAAACTGCGCCGTTTCGGTGCTTCCGACGAGGGCGAGCGTTTCACTGGTGGGGTTGAGGGCGGTCGCGATGCGATCGAAGTACCCCGTGCCGACCTCACGCTGGTGGCGCGTGGCCGTGTAGCCGTCTGCTTCAGACGCGAACTCTGCTTCTTGCAGCTCCACATAGGCGCTCATGTGCCGCTCGCTGTAGCCACGTGCGAGCGTGTACATCGAGTGATTGAGGGCGTGGAACCCTGCAAGGGTGATGAATTGGAAGGCGTAGCCCATCGCGGCAAGTTCCCGCTGGAACGTCGCGATCTGGGCGTCGTCGAGGTGACGCTTCCAGTTGAACGACGGCGAGCAGTTGTAGGCGAGCTTTTTGCCGGGAAATTCCTTGTGGATGCTCTCCGCAAAGGTTCGCGCCAACTCCAGGTCGGGCTTCGCGCTTTCGACCCAGAGCAGATCTGCGTAGGGCGCGTACGCGTGGCCGCGACTGAGCACCGTTTCGATACCCGGAGTGGTGCGGTAGAAACCGTCGCTGGTGCGTTCGCCCGTCAAGAAGGGCTTGTCGCGGTCGTCCACGTCGTTAGTAATGAGGTCGGCAGCAAGCGAATCAGTGCGCGCGATGATGATGCTCGGCACTCCAGCAACGTCGGCGGCGAGACGCGCAGCGTTGAGCGTGCGAATGTGCTGCGAAGTGGGAATCAACACCTTTCCGCCCATGTGGCCGCACTTCTTCTCTGAGGCCAGCTGGTCTTCCCAGTGAACCCCGGCCGCGCCGGCTTCGATCATGGATAACATGAGCTCGTAAGCATTCAGCGGCCCACCAAAGCCGGCTTCCGCATCGGCCACGATCGGCGCCATCCAGTCGGTCTGGGGAGCACCGTTCTCAGCAGTCTCGATCTGGTCCGCTCGCAGAAGGGCGTTGTTGATGCGGCGCACTACGGCCGGAACGCTGTTGGCGGGGTAGAGACTCTGGTCGGGGTAAGTCTGCCCAGACAGGTTGGCGTCGGCGGCTACTTGCCAGCCGCTGAGGTAAATCGCCTCGAGCCCGGCGCGCACTTGCTGCACGGCCTGGTTGCCGGTGAGCGCTCCGAGCGCGGCAACCCACTCGGTCTCGTCACGCTGAATAAGGTTCCAGAGGTTCTCGGCGCCGCGACGAGCGAGCGTGTGGTCTTCCCGAACACTCCCCCGCAGCGCAATGACGTCTTCCGCGCTGAACTCGCGTTCGATTCCATTCCAGCGCGCATCTGTCTTCCACTCGGTTTCGAGTTCGGCTGCGGTTTGGATTTGATCGCCGGGGCGGTTGTTCGACATTGCTGGCTCCTTCGTCAGGGGGTGGTCGGTGGTGTGTTTCTTCGACTCTGCTGCCTCGGCACTGGTTCTTCACCGGCTTTTACGGCAGAATTCTCTGCATTCTTCTGTTTTTCCGCAGAAGGCCGTCAAGGAGGACACCGCAATGACCCCACGCACGCTCGCGCAGGCAGACGATGAGGACATGATCGATTCCCTCACCGTTGGCCGACGCATCCGGCAACTTCGCACGGATCGCGGTTTCACCCTCGACGACCTCGGCGCTGCCCTGAATCGAGCCGCGTCTCAGGTGTCTGTTATCGAGAACGGCAAGCGCGAACTCAAGCTCAGTGAGTTGCAGAAGCTTGCGCGCATCTTCGACGTTTCGGTCGACGATCTACTCAACGCCGAACCGCCCTCACGGCGCGCGGCCCTCGAGATCGCACTGGAGCGTGCTCAGCGCGGCCCGCTCTACAACTCGCTAGCGCTACCGGAGCTGCCGATCCGCAAGACGCTGAGCGATGAGGCGATTGAGACAGTGCTCGGCCTGCACGATGAGCTACAGCGACTGCACCGTGAGCGCGCTGCAACCCCGGAAGAGGCTCGCCGCGCGAACACCGAACTGCGGCGCCTGATGCGCAAACGCAACAATTACTTCGGTGAGCTCGAAGCGACAGCCACCGAGCTGCTGGATGCCGTGGGCCACACCGGGGGTCCGCTTTCGCAGCGTGTTGCCTCCGACCTTGCCTCGCACCTCGGGTTCTCGCTGCACTACGTGCCTGATCTTCCCGCTTCCACTCGCAGCGTGACGGATCTGCGTAATGGCCGCATCTATTTGCCTGTAGCCCAGGCGGAGAGCACTGACCCGCGGTCGACGTTGCTGCAGGCCCTTGCGGGGCATGTGCTGGGCATCCGCGAGCCCGCCGACTACTCCGAGTTTCTGTATCAGCGCGTGGAAACCAACTACCTCGCTGCCGCGCTCATGATTCCCGAGAAGACGGCCGTGGAGTTCTTGACGGCCGCCAAGGCGCAACGCGAATTGTCGGTCGAAGATCTGCGCGATGCCTTCGCCGTGCCCTATGAGACCGCCGCCCATCGCTTCACGAACCTCGCAACCGAGCACTTGGGCGTGCCCGTGCACTTTCTGAAGGTGCATGAGGGCGGCACGATCTCTAAAGCCTACGAGAACGACAACGCGGCCTTCCCGACCGATGCCCTCGGAGCAATTGAGGGTCAGATCGTGTGCCGACAGTGGAGTGCGCGCCAGGTCTTCGACGTCGAAGATCGCTTCAGCCCGTACCACCAGTACACCGACAAGCCGGGCGGCACCTACTGGTGCACGTCGCGCATTCAGTCGGGGCGGCGCGGGGACTTCTCGATCAGCCTCGGAACACCCTTCGCCTCGGCAAAGTGGTTCCGCGGTCGCGACACGACAAATCGTGCCGTGTCGACCTGCCCGGATGACGGATGCTGCCGCAGCGCGCCCGACAACCTCACGCAGCGCTGGGCCCAGCATTCGATCCCGAGCGCGCGGCTCAATAGTTCCCTGCTCGCCGCGATGCCCACGGGAATGTATCCCGGCGTGGACTCCACCGAAGTGTTTGAGTTCTTAGAGTCGCACTCGCCCAGGGCTTAGCGACTAGCGCGCTGCTTAGTCGTGCAGCAGCGAGCCATCCTTCTTCAGCACGTTCTTTTCGCCGGCCTCGATAGCGACCGCGAAACGGTTCTGCTTGGGAGGCATCGGGCAGTTGAAGTTGTAGCTGAAGGCGCACGGAGGCAGGATCGCGAGGTTGAAGTCGAGAACGATGGTTCCGTCGGGGTTGGGCGCGACGAACAGGAAGCGACCGACGCTGTAGGTGTCGACACCGCTGGTGGCATCCGCAAATACGAGCTGAAGGGCACGACCCGACTTGAAGGCGGCAAGGCTGTAGTCGACGCCATCCTTGGTGAACGAGATGTCACCGGGAATAGGCTGCTCGCGCTCTTGGCCGTTGTCTTTGATGTGCTCGAAGCCGAGCGTGGTGCCCTCGGGGTTGGGCGTGAAGGTGGCCGTGATGACCCATTCGGGGTTGTACGGGTAGGCGTCGATAGTGCCGAATTCCTGAATTGCCGGCGAGTTAGTGTCCCAGACCCGAAGTGCGTGGTTGCCCTCGGGAGCCTTGATCACGAAGCCCGTCACGGTCTCGCCAAAGACGATCGCGCTCGGGTTCTCGTGGCTCTTGCTGCGAACTACGGCGCTGCCCTCCACGAGCGTGCCGTCGACCACGATGTTGTCTTCGGCGGTAGCGGTGACCGTGAGACCATCCTCGTGCGGAGCCCAGGTTCCGGGAACGCCCCAGATGGTCTGCTCAGCGTCAACCCACTGAGTGTTCGTCAGCGCAAGGTTACCGTTCTGCTGCACGACCGCCTGGTCGCGACGTTCGCGGAAGAGCGCGAGCTTGGCTTCGGGCGTGAGTGTGGGAGCAGCAGTGTCAGTCATAAGTCCATCCTTGTTGAAGTCCATCATGCCAACCACCGCCGACACGGGAATATTTCAGGAAAGCCAGATCGATCGAGCTATGCACGCCACTCCGCCGGGCTGGAGCCCCACTCCACAGCGGGAGCGCCAAAACGTCCGGGGCTGCCAGCGTAGGCCGGGGCTGGTACTGCGCTCGTGATGCCGTCGTGCGTCGTCACCGTCGGAGTGAAGTTCGCGGATGCCGTAGGCGCATGGCGCGGACGACGCTGCTGCAGCAACTCAGTTGCCAAGCGCGCGAGCGACACCTCAACGAGCCACGAGTGCCCCGCATCGATGCGACGTCGCACTGCCGTGGTGACGGCGGCCGCCAATAAGTAGCCCGCCGCATGGTCGAGAGCTTGAGCCGGCAAGGCGCCCGGCGTTCCCTTACCTTCACCCTCCGTGAGCGCGATTCCCGTCGCGGCCTGAACGATGCTGTCGAAGCCACGGCGTTCAGCCAACGGTCCGACTGTTCCCCACGCCGAAAGACGGCCCACGATGATTCCCGGGCGGCGCTCGGCGAGAGCCGCGGGCGAAAGTCCGAACTTGTCTAAGGTGCCGGGGCGGTAGGCGGTGAGTACGACATCCGCGGTCTCGAGCAGTTTCTCGAACGTGGCTCGGTCGGCGTCAAGCTCGAGGTCGAGCAGTGCTGAGCGCTTGCCGGCGCCGGTGTCGAGGTGCTGCCAGCCGATTTCAGGATGTCGCGGGCTGTCGATCCGAAGAACGTCGGCTCCCCACAGTCCGAGCGTTCGAGCCGCGACGGGGCCGGCGATCACGCGAGTGAGGTCGAGTACGCGAAGCCCGGCGAGCGGCGCGTCGATGGTGGTGTCACCGAGAACAGACTGCTCGGTGTCCCCCAGCGACGTCATCTCAATAACGGGAAGATCGGCCAGTGCGCGGGCGTGCGGATGCTCGGCCCATTCCTCAGCGGTACGCACCACGGTCGCGACTCCCCCGGCGGCGACAACTTTCTCTTCAACGTCGGCGGCGTTCATGGTGTGGAGCGCGAGCATGAATCCATCAGCGCCGGTGTCGTCGGGCAAGCCCAACGCCGTGAGCAGCGCCTCGCGGTGATGCGGGTAGTTCGCGTGCGTGCGCACCCAGCCATCACTGCACGGCCAGAATCCCGAGAGCTCCGCCCACGCCGCAACGGGTTCACCATCCTGACGGAAGTGCTTGTCACTCGTGACGGCGGTGGCCACTTTGAGCGGGCTCAGCTCAACAGCGGGCACCGCACAGCCCACCCGACGGGCGGCTAGGAGCGACGCCGAAAACGATGCCGCAGCAATCGCATCATGAACAAAGCGACCCGTGGGTACCACTCCGGTGAGAGGTACCGCAGTACCGTTTTCGCGCACTAAGGCGAGGGCGGCAGCATCTTCCCCAAGGGAATGCCACGCAGCATCCAGCAAACTCATAACTTGATAGTGCCATGCCCGGTAGATTTAGACCATGGAACCTATTAGCTTCAGCTTCGGCATCGTCGGGTTGATCGTCTTCATTATCACCGTCGTCTCGATCGCCAAGAGCACGAACCATGGAGTCGTCGGCAAGTTCCTCTGGATCTTGGTGGCCTTCTTCTTGTCGATCTTCGGTTCGATCCTGTGGCTGATCTTCGGTCGCGGCAAGGTGCGCAAGTAACAGCGCGCCCGCTCCGAAGCAATCCTCGGCGGTGATCGTCAGCGCTGTGATGCTCGGCGCGGTGATGTGCGTGGCGGCGCGGGCGCACTGAAGGGACACGGGGTTTCCGTGCCTGCGACTGCGCGCCGCCACGCTGAACTCATCGGATCTGAGTGTGGAATCTGATGAGTTCGATTGGTGGGCCGCTATTGGCCCTTACGCGGCTTGATAAAGCCGGTGTCTTCGAGCTTGGCCCGCTTCTGCGCCCGCTTGTCTTTGATCGACAGCTTGGCTTCCTTTTTCGTGCTTCCTCTAGGCGATTTTCCAGCCATGATTACTCCGCTTCCCCTTTTCTCAGTTGGCGTGTTCACCTTGACCATAGCCCATTCCTGAGAGGAAAGCACTTCCCTCCTGACCGGCTTTTTTGTCCGCCCAGAGAAGAGCACTGAATCCCGTCGCGGCACGCTCATTTCGTCCCGCCGCGCGCCCGTTCTTAGGCCAGCAATCACCCCCGCTATAGTCAGGCTCATACTTGCTTTAGTTCGAGGGGAACTATGACCTACGCCGCCACACCCGTTACGCCCGAAACCCGAAGCGGCACCGTGATCGTCGCCGTACTGCGCCTCGCCATTACCGTGCTGGTCACAGCGGCGGTGATTGCGACCGTTGCGGAGGCAGCGGGGCGCACGGCGATCAATCCGTTCAACATGTTCGGTTACTTCACGATTCAGTCGAACATCATCCTCGCGGTCATCTATGCCGTAATCGCCGTGGTCGCCTTGCGTGGCGAAGCAGCGTCACCGGCGCTGAACATCGCACGCGCCTCGGTCACCACGTACATCATCATTGTCGGCGTTGTGTATGCCACTCTGCTCGCTCCGCTGGGGGCTGCCGGCGGCGTTCCCGTGGCGTGGGCGAACACAGCGCTGCACATCATCACCCCGATCTTCGCGCTGGCCGACTGGATCCTTTTCTCTGACCGCGCCCGCATCGCCTTCAATAGACTGTGGATCGTGCTGATCTACCCGATTGTTTGGGTCGTCGTCGTGCTCGTGCGCGGCGCAACCGACGGTTGGGTCCCCTACCCATTCCTGCACCCGGACACCGGCTACGCCAGCGTGTTCTTCTACGTTGGCCTCATCGTCGTTGTCATGCTCGCCTTCGGTTCGCTCGTGTTCTGGATCTCAGGAAAGCGCTCAGTACTGCGCATACCGTAGATCTCCACACGTTTAGGGTCCGCCGCTACGGTGCGGAGCCGCACACCGAGTGGGGATGCTATGACGAACACACCAGCAACGATCTTCTTCGACGTCAACGAGACCCTCTCCGATCTCTCACCCGTGGGCGATGCGTTCGAGGCCGTCGGGGCCACCCGCGAGGTCGCGTCGTCATGGTTTGCGAGCATTCTGCGTGATGGTTTCGCACTCACAGCGGTCGGCACCGAGGCCCGTTTTCTCAACATCGCCACGACGAATGCGCGCGACAGCCTCGGCGCTTCCCCCCTGAACATGCCCATCGACGAGGCCGTGGATGCGGTGATCGCCGCATTCTCGAACGTGAGCCTGCACAGCGACGTCGCCCCCGGCATCCGCGCCCTGCACGACGCAGGCCACCGACTTTTTACGCTCTCGAACGGGCCAGCGAGCAATGCTGAGCGCATGCTCACCAAGGCCGGAGTTGCGGATGCCATGGCTGGCTTCCTCTCGGTCGAGGGCAACTCCCCGTGGAAGCCAGCACGCGCGTCGTACGAGGATGCGCTAACTCGCACCGCTACCAGCGGCGTTGCCCATCTCGTGGCTGTGCACCCCTGGGACATTCACGGCGCTGCGGAGGCCGGACTCTCAACCGTGTGGGTAAATCGTCAAGGAGCGACATACCCCGCCCATTTCACCGCACCCACAGTGACAGCGGAAACGCTCGAACAGCTGCACACCCACCTGGCCTAGACACAAAAGTAGGGCGGACGGGACTTGAACCCGTGACCGACGGATTATGAGTCCGCTGCTCTAACCAGCTGAGCTACCGCCCCGTGCCCGCACTGGTGCGGGCGCGTACCTACGTTACCGGCAAAACGCGTCAACCCACGCACGCCACTTCGCGCGCAATACGTGATCGATAGGATGCCCGTGACGTGCACTCAGCTTCCTCTCAAGCAACGTTGAGCCGGCGTCAAACCAACGCTCGTACGGTTGCACCATGACTGATTCACAGAAAGCGCAGACCACGGGTCCAGCCAAATCTGGGGCTCGCAAGACCCGCCAGCAGAACGCTGAGCACGGCTTCACGGCATCTAAAGGTTTAGCCGATCGCATGCAGCAGATACTCGTTGACCTGCTGGAACTCCAGCTTCAGGGCAAGCAAGCGCACTGGAACGTCGTCGGCAAGAACTTCCGCGATACCCACCTCGTGCTCGACGAAATCATTGATGCCGCTCGCGGCTTCAGCGACACGATCGCCGAGCGGATGCGCGCCCTCCACGCCACGCCTGATGGACGCAGCGACACCGTTGCCGAAACCACCACGCTTCCTGCATTCCCCGCCGGCGAGGTCAGCACCACCGACACCATTGACTTGCTTACCGAGCGCCTTGAGGGCACGGTAGCGACGATCCGCGAGGTGCATGACCCGATCGATGAAGAAGACCCGACAAGCGCTGATTTGCTTCACGGCATCATCGAGACGCTTGAACAGTACGCCTGGATGGTGTCGGCCGAGAACCGCACCCCCGCAAAGAAGTAGGCTCCACGCCTACACTCACGAGCCGATTGCTGTGGCTCCCACGAGAGCGTCTCCTGTTAGGAGGCGCTCTCGTTCTTTTTGCCTAAGGCAGCAGGGTCGGTGACCTGTTCCCCGCGGTACATGCTCTCGAAGGTGTCGAGAGTGCGCTGAATGTCGTGAGATGCGACAATCGCGAGACTTTCCTTCTTGAACTTGAGAATTTCCTCCGGCGCCATTGTTAGCACCGTCGTGAGCTTCGCGGCCAGGTCTTCGACGTTGCCGGGCTCGAAGAGAAAACCGTTTTCACCGTCGTGCACGAGATGGGGAAGCGCCATGGCGTCAGCGGCCACGACCGGCAGACCGGAAGCCATCGCTTCCATCGTGGAGATGCTCTGCAACTCAGCGATCGAGGGCATAGCAAAGACAGAACCGCGCTGAAGAGCATCCCGCAGCTGATCCTGTTCAACGAAGCCGGTGAGCGTGACTCGATCTTCGAGACCGAGCGACTGCGCTAGAGCACGAAGTTTGCCCTCAAGCTCTCCCCCGCCCACAATCTCGAGCTTCGCATTCAGCGCGGGATCCATGATCGAGAGAGCTTTGATCAGGCGATCGATCTGCTTCTCTTCCGAAAGTCGGCCCAGGAACACGATGAGGTTCTCCGGCTTTGGGTCGAGGTTGCCGTTGTAGCCGTCTGCGTTGATTCCGCAGGAAACGGCGACGACGTTGCGCACCTTCGTGTTGGCTTCAAGATACTCAGCAGCACGTCGCGTCGGAGTCGTCACGCTTTCGGCGCGAGCGAACGATCGCCCGGCAGCTTCCCATCCCATCCGGATCGCTTTGCGGCGCATGAATTTGGGGATGATGTAGGCGTGGTCAAGCAGGTTTTCGGGCATGAAGTGGTTCGTGCCGACGAGACGAATACCGCGCTTGCCGCCTTCGAGCGTCATTCCGCGGCCGACAATAATGTGCGACTGAAAATGAATGACGTCAGGCTTCACCTGATCGAGAATTCGGGCCGAGTTCTGCTTCACGCGCCACGGCATCATGAAGCGCAGCCAGGGATGGCCGGGCCAACGCCAGGAGTACAGACGGTGCAGAGTCATTTTCTGACCCTCGTGTTCCTCCACCATCGTTCCCAACGTCTTGTTGGAGTACGACGGCGCCACAATGTGCACGTCATGGCCCCGCTCAGCAAGGCCGGCGGCGAGCCGCGCAATAAACGTCGCGGCACCGTTGATCTGGGGCCAAAAAGTGTCAGCGCCGATCAGGATGCGAAGTCGCGGTTTGCCCTCGTGGGGCGAGCGTTTCACAGCGGAAGTCACAGTCGAAGATTTCCTTAACAGTTGTGCGTTATGAGCCACTCGTTTACGACCCGGTCAGGTCAACGGCATCTAATAACGTACCCCACGACGCCCGTGTGGGCGGGGCGCTGAGCCGCAGACTCCGAAATGCTACGACTTGATTTGCGGATGATGCTTCGAGAGTGAAAACACGCCGAAAATAGCAATCGCGCCCGTGATCACAAATGCAATCACTGCCCAGAGCGGTGCATCCGCCGCTTCACCCAACACGAGGATGCCGACGGTGACCGCCACGAGAGGGTCAACGACCGTGAGTCCAGCAACAACGAGATCGGGCGGGCCGGAAGCGTAGGCCGTCTGCACAAAGTAGGAACCGAGCAACGACGCGACGATGAGACCGACGATGCAGAGGATGGTCAAGAAGTCTGTGCTCTCGAAGCCGGAACCTGAGATCACAATCGTTTTGACGCGGTCAATGACGACCTTCGCGAGTGTTGCCACGAAACCGAAGAGCATTCCCGCGCCCAAAATGTAGAAGATCGGCGAGGCATTCTTGCGGAAGATGAGGAACAGAACAATCCAGGCGGTCAACACGACTGCCAGAATGATGAGTACGAGCGAGAGTTCACGCTGAGTGACAACCGTCGACTTTGCGAACATTGCAGCGATCCCGACAAAGACGCCCACTCCGACAACGCACATCACAATTGCGCGGATGGAAATCGCATCCAGTCGCACTTTGGCGATGCGCGAGTTCATGATGGCTGTCATCACGAGGGCAACAGCGCCGAGCGGCTGAACCACCATGATGGGTGCGATAGCGAGACTCGAGAGCTGAAACACGATCGCTAGGCCGAGAAACGCAGTGCCGATCACCCACGACGGGCGAGCAAGCAACGCCTTGATCTGAGAAAAATTGAGACCGGTACTGGCTTCACTGCCATGCGTCTCTTCCATGCGTGCGACGCCGCGGTGTTGGAATTGCGCGCCCAGTGACAGCAAGATTGCCCCGATCAGGGCCAGCGGGATTCCGGCAACCTGAAGCGGGGTCAGACTGATCTGATCGGTGAGGTCAAGAATGTCTGGCGGCACCCGTCAAATGTACTGGGTTAACTCGGGATATTCTGGGCACATGGCCGTTCTTCCCATCATCATCACCGGCGAACCGGTGCTCCATACTCCCGCGAATCCGGTAACGGCCTTCGACAGTGAACTCGCGACCCTCGTGGCCGACATGTTCGAGACGATGGAAGAGGCGCCCGGCGTCGGCCTTGCCGCCCCGCAGGTAGGCGTAGGGCTGCGCGTCTTCGTCTACGACTGGATCGATGAGAACGACACGCTCTGGCGCGGCGTCGCCATCAACCCCGAGTTGTGGCAGAGCCCGCTCCCCGTGCTCGACGCTGACGAAGCGGATGAAGAGGGTTGCCTCTCTATTCCTGGCGAACGGTTCCCGCTCATCCGTTCCGACCGCGTCATCCTGCGCGCCCTTGATCTCGACCAGAAGCCTTTCGAAATTGAAGCGTCTGGCTGGCTGGCGCGCATTTTCCAGCACGAGTACGACCACCTCGATGGCGTCTTGTATGCCGACCGTTTGCAGGCTCCGGATGCCAAGGCCGCTGCGAAGGCGATCCGCAAGCAGGGCTGGGGTCAGCCCGGCCACTCGTGGTTGCCCACCGAGGAACAGCTCGACGCCTAAGCACGACGCAGCGCAAAGCAACGCAACCGCGCCACCGAACAGCGCTCTCCGTCTGCAGCGCCCCTACGTCAGCGCCCGAATGCCGGCTGCCACAAGCGCGGCCGCGATGATCACAACGATAAACGGCACCCTGAGGGCGAAGAGCACGGCGGCCACCGCGACAGCAGGGAGCCGGGCATCCACTTCGAAGCCGCGGGCTGAACCGAAAGTCTGCACTACGATCAGCGCCGCCAGTAGAGAGACCGTCAGCAGGTTCGCGAGCCTCGCCACCGTGGGTTTTTCGGCCCACGCGGCGGGAATCATGAAGCCCGCGAGTTTCAGGGCGAGCACAGCGATCGAGGCGATCAGAATGATGTGCCAGACAGTCATCGCTCCCCCATCGGATCGGGTTCTGCTTCCGCGAGGTCACTCTCGCGCGTTCCCAGCCAGTTCGTAAGGCCCACGGCGACAGCCACGAGAGCCGCAGCGAGCACGGGCAGTCCCGCGGGCAGAACAGGCATGAGCACCGCGGCGACGATCGCAGCACCAACCGCGACCACGACGGGTTGCAGTTGCTTCAATCGTGGCCACAAGAGACCGAGAAACGCTGCGGCGGCCGCGGCATCCAAACCGTACTGACTCACGTCGCCGAGTTGGTCGCCGATGAGCGCCCCAATCAGCGTCGTGAGGTTCCAGCCGACGTAGATGATGGCTCCTGTCCACCAGAAGCCCGCACGCTGGCTTACCAGAGTGGGTTGAGCGGTGGAGACGGCGGTGCTCTCATCGATAGTCCAGTGGCCCGCCAGCAGCCGCTTGGCGACGCCGGGGCCGATCATCGGAGCCACTCGCAAGGCGTACAGCGAGTTGCGGGCGCCCAGCAGCACTGCACTCGCGATCGCGGCGCCGCCGGCTGCCGTGCCACCCGTCGCGAGCACACCGACGAGCGCGAATTGAGAGCCGCCCGAGAACATCAGCAGGCTGAGCACGCAGGCTTGCCAGACATCCAGTCCAGCCGCTACGGCCAGCGCGCCAAAGGAAATTCCGTACGCTGCAACGGCAAGGCCCACCGCGAAGCTCGAACGGATGGCGGCCGATACTTCCGGAGAGCGTGCCACGCGCCCAGCGCCGTGCGTGATGCCGCCCGTCACACCGCCCGCCCCAGCGACACGAGCCCGGTCTCGTAGGCGATCACCACGAGCTGCACGCGGTCTCTAGCGGCAAGCTTCGACATGATGCGGGAGACGTGAGTTTTCGCCGTGAGGGGACTCAAGAAGAGTTTGGTGCCTATCTCTGAGTTGGTGAGCCCCTGGCCCACGAGAGCCAGCACTTCACGTTCACGTTCGGTGATCGCCGACAGGATGGCATCGTCGACGGCGACATGAGAGCCGCGAGCGAAACGTTCGAGAAGTCGCTTGGTGACGCCGGGGCTCAAGAGAGCATCGCCAGACGCTACAACGCGAACCGCCCGAATCAGTTCAACAGGTTCGGTGTCTTTCACCAGAAAGCCGCTGGCGCCAGCACGGATCGCACGAGCGACATACTCGTCCACCTCGAACGTTGTCACGACTACGATGCGCGTGTCAGCGAGTTCGGGGTAGGTCGCGATCTGTTCCGTAGCCCACAGACCATCGCCCTCGGGCATCCGAATGTCCATCAGTACAACGTCGGGATGTTCACGACGAACGACCTCGATGACCTCGGTGCCAGTGGCCGCTTCGCCCACGACTTCGATGCCCTCTTCGGCATTGAGAAGGCTAGTGAAGCCGGCCCGGATCAGCTGCTGGTCATCGGCAATAACAACCCGGATCATGCGGATGCCGAACGGCGCGGAATTCGAGCCGTCACCACGGTGCCGCGCGGCGCACTCTCGCGTACCGTCAGTGTGCCGCCGAGAAGTTCAGCTCGCTCTCGCATGCCCACCAGCCCTCGTCCCTCTGTGTGACCGTCGGTGTCGATGCCAACACCGTCATCGGCAATAGTAACGAGATAGTCGTCGCCCTCGACCGTCAACGAGACGACAGCGGAGGTCGCGGAGGCATGCCGCACCACATTGGTGAGGGACTCTTGCACGATGCGATACAGCGCCAGCTGAACGGCCGCGGCAGTGTGCTCGGAGATCTCTGACGTGAGATCGACCTCGATGCCTTGGGCGCGCACCGAATCGACGAGGCTCGTGAGGCGGGAAAGATCGGGCTCCGGAACGAGCGGAGCGTCAGCCGGGCCGCCGTCGCCCGAATCCGCGTCGTCGCTCCGCAGCATCCCCAGCAGCGATCGCACTTCGTCGAGCGCTTCCTTGCTCGAAAGTTTGATGCTCGCGAGTGCTTCCTCCGCCTGTTCCGGCTGCTTGTGCATGAGGTGAAGACCGACGCCGGCCTGCACGTTGATTTGGCTGAGCGAGTGCGCCAACACGTCGTGCAGTTCGCGCGCAATCCTGGTGCGCTCGGCCCGCAACTCTTCTTCTCGACGACTCGCAAAGGCTGTATGGAAATGCTCAAGCTGTTCACGCCGCCGACGGTTAGCTTCGGCGAACCCGAGCACAAAGAGCAGACCGATGGTCGTCGGCACAACACGGTGCGGGTCCAGCTCAATGCCGACGACGAGCGCGGCAAGAAGCGTCGCCTCCCAGACCACGATCATCGACACCCAGGTCCACGTGCGTGCACCGTGCGAGATCGCGATGACAATCGCGAACGCGAGGGCGAGGTAGGGCGCCGACAGCACCGAGTAGCCGATGAGAAAATCTGCAGCGGCTAGGGCTGAAATCACAGCGATTAGCGGCCCCGGATACCGACGGATCCACATCAGCAGCAGCGGGCCGACGATAGACAACGCGATGGCGGCGATCGCTCCGGCGCCGATACTGCTCAGCTCGAGAACAGTGCTAAACGGCAATACGGATGCCGCATCACCGAACTCTGCGTAGGCGCCAGTCCAGATGACGCCCATGATCGTGATGGGCACCTGCACCAGCAGCGAGATAACGACGGGAATCCACCGCCGCAAACGACGAGACCGCGGCGATTGCGACGCACTGCCACCCGTGCCGTTCAAGAGAGCGTTGAGCATCGCATTCGATGCGCGCGGTGTTGAGCGACGGGATGACGAAAGCATTCCTTGATGGTAGTTGCGGCGGCCAGCAAGCGCGTCGGCCGGGCGGCGCAGGTGGCGCTACTCCCGGCGGAGTAGAGCGCATCGATCGAGGCACGGGCGCAATCGACACGGCGCAAAAACTCGCCGACGATGTCGCCAAGAAGCGCCCTACGGGATGCCGCCTGAAAGCCGTCTGAAAAGCACAAAGTCCCGGCCACCGAAGTGGCCGGGACTAATCTGCTCCTCGACTTGGACTTGAACCAAGAACCTACGCATTAACAGTGCGTTGCTCTGCCAATTGAGCTATCGAGGATCGCTGTGCGACTCGACTACTTTAGCAAATGATTTGGCACTTCGAAAACCATCAGGCGATTCGAGCGAGGTATGTCGGCGATAGAACCCTCGTGGGGGCAGTAATTAACTGAGGAATCCCGTTGTCATCAATTCTAAAACTCGCGATTTCGTTCGAAAATTGATTAGACACATGAAGGATGCCGTCGCTGAGAATCATGTGACGGGGCCAATTTCCCTCGCACGATACCGCCGTGAGCGGAGCAACGCTGCGGCCATCTTCGGCAATGGTGAGAACGGCGATCAGGTTGCTGTGACGCACGCCGACATACGCGTGGCGGGCGTCATCCGAGATCGCGATTGCTGCCGCTTGATCGCCCTCAACCGCGCCGGGAAGCGCGATGGAACACAGCTTGTGCAGCTGGCGGTCTTTCCACTCGAACACCATGAAGCCGCAGCCGAGCTCTCCCAGCACGTAGAACAGGTTGCCCGGGCGCGCGACAATGTCTCGCGGACCGAAACCGGCCGGCAACGCGACCTCATCGGTCTGCTCGAGCGCAAAGTTGCCGTAGCTGAAGATGCGGATGCGATCGGCGCCCAAATCGAGCGAGAACACGGTGTGGTCATCCACAAACAGCGATGAATGGGCGTGAGGGCCCTCTTGTTGCGGGCGCGGCCCTAAGCCAGTGGTTTCGACGACCTGGCGAGTCTCGAGCGCTCCGGAAGCCCCGCCCGCGTCAATGACGCCCAATGTGCCCGTGCCGTAGTTGGCGGCGATCACGGTGCCGCCGTTGACGGTGATGTGGCAGGGGTACTGCCCGCCGCTCGCGGTCAGGCTTGCTTCGCTGAGTGTTTCACCGTCGCGATCGAACGCCGCGACCTGACCCGATCCCTCAAGCGTCGAGTAGACCTTGGCTCCATCGACCACAAGGAAGGATGCCGAAGGAACCGCTGCTGCCAGGTGCGAGAGTTCGAGAGAACCATCAGCACGGCTGTGCATGACCGAGATACCTTCTGACTCACATTCCATATCGGGGCCGAAGCCCCCGACGAGCCACGTCGAAGCGGCAACAGGGGTTACGTCAGGCGTTGTCACGGTGCAGCTCCAGAAGTGAGTCGGCTAGCCCCTTCACGTAGGGGTGCCAGGGGTTGTCAAGAACGGCATCCAGTTCACCGATGCCAACGAGGATGCCGCGGTGCATCACCGCAACATTCGTCGAGACTCGGCGAACAGCTGCGAGGTCAGCGGTGACCAGTAGCGCCGAGAACGAGCGTTGCGCTTGAAGATCGACAATGAGATCGAGGATGGCAGCGCGCACGTTCACGTCGATGCCCGCCGTCGGGTCATCAGCCACGAGTAGCTGTGGCTCCAAGATCATGGCGCGCGCAATCGCTACGCGCTGACGCTGACCCTTGCTGAGTTCAAATGGGTAGCGATTCATTACCGACAGCGGCAAACGCACGGTGTCGATCAGCGTGGCGACTGCTTCTGCGGCCTCGATCTGGTTGAACCGACGGTCGCGCACAAAGATCGGCTCGGCGATGTTTTCGCCCACCGTCAGTCGACCGTTGAGATTGTTTCCGGCATCCTGCGGCAGATAGCCCACCTTGACGCTGAGACGATCACGCTTGCGGCGACTGACGTTGCGAAGGTCAGTGCCCAACACCGTGAGCTCTCCGCCGCTGAACAGCGGCGAACCGTACGCACCAGTCTCAGCGTGCAGCGCGACTGCTTTGGCGAGAGTGCTCTTACCCGAGCCACTCTCGCCAACGACAGTCAGCACTTCTCCCGCACCGATCTCAAAACTCAGTCCGTTAACGGCGACCGAACGTGTTTCAGGGTTGCGAGACGGGTAGCGCAGCGAAAGATCGCGGGCGCTCACCGTGGGCTGAGTGGAAGTCACCTCAATAATCTACGGCAGTCAGCGCCCGCAGCGCTTCCCTTCGTTCAGTCTGTTCACGCGGGTCGGGCACCGGCAGCGATGCCAGCAGCCGTTGAGTGTACGGATGTTGCGGATTTCCGAGCACTTCGGAACCCACACCTTCCTCCACCAACTGCCCCTTGTAGAGCACCGCGATGCGATCCGAGAGCATGTCGACGACGGCGAGATCGTGGCTAATGAAGAGGGCCGCGAAGCCGAGGTCTCGTTGCAATTCGGCGAACAACTCGAGCACCTTTGCCTGAACCGACACGTCGAGCGCGCTTGTCGGCTCGTCTGCGATTAGCAGTCGTGGCCGCAAGGCAAGGGAGCGTGCGAGGCTTGCGCGCTGACGCTGACCTCCGCTGAGTTCGTGCGGGTAACGGTCTCCAAACGCGCGCGGCAACTGCACTGCTTCGAGGAGTTCATTGACCCGCCCGCGGGCGTCATTGGCATCTTCCGCCTTGCCGTGCACGATCAGTGGTTCAGCAACACACTGCGCGATCGTGAGCAGCGGATTGAAACTCGATGCCGGGTCTTGAAAGACGAATCCGATATCGCTGCGCACCGGCCGGAACTTGCGCTCCTTGAAACCCAACATTTCGTGCCCAAGCACTGAGAGCGATCCACCGGTGATCTTGTTCAACCCACCGATAGCGCGACCAATCGTGGTCTTGCCTGATCCGCTCTCCCCCACGAGCCCGAGCACTTCGCCCGGCGAAATGGTGAAGCTAACGCGGTCGACAGCCCGGAACGGAGCTCGACCGAAACGGCCGGGGAACTCGATCTCAAGGTTGTCGGCGATGACAATCGCGTCGGCATCCTTCTCTCCGCCAGCGGCAGCACGGTCAGCCACGCGAGCAGCCGCTCGGGATGCCCCCGAACCGATGCGAGGAACGGCGGCCAGAAGCTTCTGCGTATACGGATGCTGGGCAGCGTCGAACAATTGCTGCGCTGGTGCTTCTTCCACCAGTTTGCCCTGGTACATGACAGCGACGCGGTCAGACAGGTCGGCCACGATTCCCATGTTGTGGGTGATCAGGATGATCGCCGCCCCGAACTCGTCGCGGCAGCGGCGGAGGAGATCGAGGATCTCCGCCTGCACCGTCACGTCGAGCGCGGTCGTGGGCTCATCGGCCACGATCAGCTCTGGCTCGAGCACGAGCGCCATCGCGATGACCACGCGCTGCTTCTGCCCACCCGAGAACTGGTGAGGATAGTAATCGACACGCTTATCCGGTTCTGGAATACCGACCTTGCGCAGAATCTCGATTGCCTTGGTGCGAGCGTCACGCTTGCTCACGTTGCCGTGCGCACGAAGGCCTTCTGCAATCTGCCAGCCGACGGTGAACACCGGGTTGAGCGCGGTCGAGGGCTCCTGAAAGACCATCGCCACATCTACGCCGCGCAGCTCACGCAGTCGCTTGCCCGACATCCCGATGACCTCTTTGTTGTTGAGCACGATGGCCCCGCGAGACACCGCAGTTTCGGGCAACAGCCCGAGAACGGATTTGGCGGTAACGCTCTTGCCGCTGCCGCTCTCCCCCACGATCGCGAGCACCTCGCCGGGAGCGAGGCTCAGCGAGACGTCATCTACTGCTTTGACATCGCCACCATCGGTCGCGAACGTGACTTCAAGATTCTTGATCTCGACAATGTTGCTCATGAGCGAGCCTCCAGCGGGTCAATCGGATTCGAATCGTCGTCGAGGTCGACCGTCGAAAGAGCGGCGGTTTCGAGAACCGGCGCCGACTGGTCGGCACGACGTCGAGTGCGCAGTCGTGGATCAGCGAGGTCGTTGAGTGACTCCCCCACCAGAGTGATTCCGAGCACAACAAGAACAATCGCAAGCCCCGGGAACAGCGAGGTCCACCAGATGCCACTCGTGACATCCGAAATCGACTTGTTGAGGTCGTAGCCCCACTCTGCTGCAGCCGATGGCTCGATACCGAAACCGAGGAAGCCCAGACCAGCGAGCGTCAGGATCGCCTCGGAGCTGTTGAGCGTGAAGATCAACGGCAGCGTGCGTGTTGCGTTGCGGAACACGTGACGGAACATGATGCGCGGAGTACTCGAGCCAATGACCTTCGCCGATTCGACGTAGGCCTCCGACTTGATGCGCACAGTTTCGGCCCGGATGACGCGGAAGTACTGCGGGATGTAGACAACCGTGATCGACACGGCCGCCGCGAATACGCCGCCCCAGAAACTCGACTGACCACCGCTAATCGCGATCGCAGCCACAATGGCCAAGAGCAGAGTCGGGAACGCGTACACAGCGTCGGAGATAACCACGAGCACGCGGTCGATCCAGCTACCGAGGTAACCCGACACGAGACCGAGCAGCACGCCGGCAAAGATCGACAGGGCCACCGCAACGACGATCACGAGAACCGCGGTGCGCGATCCCCAGATCACGCGCGAAAGCACGTCGTAGCCGCCCACCGTGGTGCCCAAAATGTGCGCGCCACCGGGAGGTACTTGCGCACCGAAAGCGCCGTCGTCGTCGCGCAATTGCGAGAAACCGTAAGGAGCGAGCAGCGGCGCGAAAAGTGCCGTCAGCAAGAAGATGCCGGTCAAGATGAGCCCAGCGACGAGCATGCCGCGCTGGAGTCCGACCGACTGACGAACCTGCCGAACAATCGGCAACTTGCGCCACACAGCCACAAAACGTGAGGGTGTCGTCGTCATGATTAGTACCTCACCCTCGGGTCGATGATCGCCGCAACTATGTCGACGATGAAGTTGGTGAGGGCAACGATGACGGCGAGCAGCACCACGATGCCCTGTACCGCGACGAAGTCACGAGCCCCCAAGTACTCGACGAGCTTGAAGCCGAGGCCCTTCCACTCGAAGGTGGTTTCAGTCAGCACCGCGCCTCCCAGCAGGAGCGCGATCTGCAAACCGATCACGGTGATGATCGGGATCAACGCGGGCTTGTAGGCGTGCTTGCGCACGAGGCGGTATTCGCTCACGCCACGGGAGCGGGCGGCATCCACGTAGTCCATCGAGAGCGAACCGATAACGTTCGTGCGCACGAGGCGCAGGAAGATGCCGGCGGTCAGCAATCCGAGAGCCAGTCCAGGAAGCACGGCGTGCGAGAGCACATCGCCAATCGCTGCCGGGCTGCCCAGACGGAATGCATCGATGAGATAAATGCCGGTCTTGTCTTCGAGAGTGCTCAACTGCAGTTCCGTGCGAGTGGATGCGCGGCCCGCGACGGGCAGCACCTTCAGCCACACGGCAAACACAAGCTTGAGCAAGAGCCCCGCGAAGAAGACCGGAGTCGCATACGCGAGGATCGCGGCGACGCGGAGGACCGCATCCGGCCACTTGTCACGGAAATATGCCGCCACCATGCCGAGCGGGATACCCACGATGAGCGCCACGAGAACCGCGTAGAACGCGAGCTCGAGCGTGGCACTGCCGTACGTGACGAGCAACTCGGAAACGGGGCGGCCGTCGGTGATGGCGGTGCCAAAGTTACCGGTGAAAACCTGGCCCAGGTACTCGAAGTACTGCACCAGAATCGGGCGATCGTAGCCCGCGGAACTAATGCGCTCTGCCAGCTGAGCCGCAGTGAGCCGCCCACCGAGGGCGGCAGTGATGGGGTCACCGATCGAGCGCATCAACACGAACACCATCGTCACAAGGATGAACACGGTCGGAAAAATGAGGAGGAAACGAACTATAAGAAAACGAGCAAGAGGATTTGTGATCCCCCACGAACGCCGGGTGGGCGGTTCTGACGGTGCCGGATTGATCACGGCGGAAGCGGACTGCGACATACCTACCTATCGTGCAGAGAACGAAGACGAGGAGGTGACCCGCATTGTGTGCGGGCCACCCCCGTTCGTCATAACGCTAGGCCGAGGCCTAACTGGAGCGAGTTACTCCTATTTGGCCAAGCTGCCGTAGCGGAACTTGAACGAACCGTCGAGCGTAGCTCCGGTAACGTCCTTGCCCGTCACAGCGATTTGCGCTCCCTGAAGGAACGGAACGGTCGACAGCTCAGCTGCAACCTTCGCCTGAATGTCCTCGATCATTCCCTCGCGCGTGGCGGGGTCGAGTTCGGTTGCCTGAGCCACGATTAGATCGTTGACTTCAGCATCCGCGTAGTGGTTTCCGAGGAAGTTACCGTCACCGAAGAACGGGGTGAGGTAGTTGTCAGCGTCGGAGTAGTCCGGGAACCAACCGAGCTGGTAGGCGGGGTAAGCATCTGCCGTGCGCTCCTTGGCGTACGTTACCCACTCCGTCGACTGCAGGTTGACTTCGAAGATTCCTTCAGCCTCAAGCTGGCTCTTAACCAAGGCGTACTCATCACCCGAGGACTCACCGTAGTGGTCAGGGTTGTACTGAAGGTTGAGCTTCACAGGAGTCTCAACACCGGCATCGGCGAGGCGCTGCTGCGCTGCGTCAACGCTCGGGCCGCCGTCGCCGTCGCCGTAGAGGTCCTTGAGAACCTCGGTAGCGCCGGTCAAGCCGTCGGGAACGTAGGAGTACAGCGGCAGGTAGGTGCCCTTGTAAACCTGGTCGGAGATTTCCTGGCGGTCGAGAAGGTCAGCAACCGCACCGCGAACGGCGAGCGACTTAGCTTCGTCAGCCTCAGGAGTCTTCGCGCCGAACGGCTGCGTGTCGAAGTTGAAGACGATGTAACGGATCTCTCCACCGGGGCCAACAATCACGTTGACGTTGTCGTTGCCCTCGAGGTCAGCAACGTCGGTAGCAGACAGGCTGCGGTGCGCGACGTCAATGTTGCCCTCTTGAACATCGAGCTTCAGGTTCGAAGCGTCGGTGTAGTACTTCAGCGTGATGCTGTCGGTAGCCGCGGCACCAAGAACGCCCTGGTAGTCGGGGTTGGCCTTGAACGAGACGATGTTGTTGAAGTCGTAGCTGTCGATGACGTACTGGCCAGCGAAAGCCATGCCATCCACGATCTCGTCGTCGGGGGTAATCGAGTCAGCCGAGAACACTTCTTCATCGACGATCGGCGCAGCCGGGCTCGACAAGATCTGAGCGAACGTCTGGTCGTTACCATTCTTCAAGTTGAAGACCACGGTGGTGTCATCGACGGCGTCAACGCTGTCAATGTTGCCCAGAAGAACCGAAGGGCCATTCTCGTCATTGATCGCGACCTGGCGGTCGAAGCTGAACTTCACGTCAGATGAGGTGAGGTCATTGCCGTTTGCGAACTTGAGACCCGACTTGAGTACGACCGTATATTCGTCTTCGCTCGTGTACTCAGCGGACTCGGCGATGTCAGGTTCAACATCGGAGGTGCCCAGCGGCGAGTTGAGCAGGAACGGGAACACTTGGTTCATCAGTGCAAACGAACCGTTGTCGTACGAACCAGCCGGGTCGAGGAACGTGACCTTGTCAGTCGTGCCCACGATAAGCGACTCGGAACCGCCACCGCTGGAGTCTCCCCCAGCTTGGCAACCAGTCAAAGCGAGCGCGAACGCTGCTGAGCCGGCAACTACAGCAAGGATTCGCTTGCTGTTCTTGGATGCGGATGTCATATCCGTCTACCTCTTCCTGTTGCGTGCAGAAAATGCGACGGCGCGTTTGTAGGCGCCGCGCATCGTAGTTCCTCAGTAGTAACACACGAGGAAGCTTCGAGACTAGGTCGTATACCCGCGATTGGGGGATATTTACACGAACGCAACCAAAGAGCAGCGGTTAGGTTTCTTCGCGGAGCGCACGGCGATCCGCTTCAATCCTCATCAGATCGCGCTGGGTCTGCACGTAACGTTCCGGGTCGCTCTCGCGGTCCATGCGCTGGAGGACACCGAGAAGCTCCCTCTTTTGGCGCAAGAAGTCGCGCTCGATGAGGTCAGTCGTGACCTGAACGCAGTACACCGCGATGCGTTCTTCACGCTCGGGAATCGGTGCAACGCTAAGCTGCTTGACGAAAGTCGAGAACGACGACGGCACTTCGTCGGCGACGGCGGATGCCCAACCGGGTTCGAGCGCGCGATCCACGAGAGAAGCAATGGCGTCGCGCACCACCGCGAGTGACGGCTCGGCGATCGAGATCTGCGTGAGCTTGCCGATGAGCTCGGCGCCCACGACATCCGGATGCTGCAGCACCGCCATGAGGGTGTCTCGCTCGAGCCGCGTAATCGCGTCTACCTTCAAGCTCATGATCGAGGGACCAGCCTGTGCTGGCGCCTCACCGAAGCCCTCTGGCGGGGACTGGGAAGACGACTCGGACTGCGACTGCTGCGGCGCCTTCGGCGGCCCTGACGGGGCTGCAGTGCGTTTTGCGGCGGTCACAGCGTTCTGCACCTCGGTGGGCTCCATACCGAGCCAACCCGCAACACTGCGCACGTAACCAATACCCAAAGCAGAATCGCGGATACCCGCGACCACCGGGGCCGCAGCACGCAACGCCGCAACGCGGCCCTCGACAGTTTCGAGGTCGTGCACGGCCAACTCGCGGCGAATCTTGAACTCAAACATGGGCTTGCGAGTGGTGACAAGACGGCGCACCGCACCATCGCCCTTCTTCAGACGCAAATCGCAGGGGTCGAGGCCGTCGGGCGCCACAGCAACGAAGGTTTGCGCAGCGAAACGGTGCTCTTCGGCAAAGGCGCGGTTGGCGGCCTTCTGGCCCGCTTCATCCGGGTCGAACGTGAAGATGACTTCACCCGTCGCCGTGGTGTCAGCGTTGTCGTAGTCGCCGATCATGCGGCGCACGATCTTGATGTGGTCCACACCGAACGCCGTGCCACACGTGGCGACAGCGGTCGTGACGCCCGCAAGATGGCAGGCCATGACATCCGTGTAGCCCTCGACCACAACAATCTGCTTGCCGCGCGAAATGTCTTTCTTGGCAAGATCGAGCCCGTAGAGCACTTGGCTCTTGTGGTAGACCGGCGTCTCGGGAGTGTTCAGGTACTTGGGGCCTTTGTCGTCGTCAAGCAGTCGCCGAGCGCCAAAGCCCAAGGTCTGACCGGTGACATCACGGATGGGCCACACCAGGCGCCCGCGGAAACGGTCGTAATAGTCGCCTCGCTCCCCCTTGCCGATGAGGCCGGCAACGACGAGTTCTTCTGAGGAGTAGCCCAGCTTGTTGAGGTGCTTCATGAGCACGCCACCGCGAGGCGCAAAACCGATGCCGAAGCGCTCGGCAGCAGTCTGATCGAAACCACGTTCGCCCAAAAAGCTGCGGCCGGGTGCTGCCTCGGGGCTCGCGAGCTGGGCGACGAAAAATTCGGATGCCGCCTGATTGGCCGCCAAGATGCGCGCGCGATTGCCGTGATCGGTGGCCGCGCCGCCATCCTCGTAGTGAAGTTCGTAGCTAATGCGGCCAGCGAGGCGCTCAACGGCCTCGGAGAACGAGACGTGATCCATGCGCTGCAGGAAGGTGTAGACGTCGCCGCCTTCACCGCATCCGAAGCAGTGATAGAAGCCCACTTGGGGTCGCACGTGGAAGCTGGGGCTGCGCTCCTCATGGAAAGGACACAGGCCCTTCATAGAGCCGGAACCGGCGCTCTTGAGGGTGACGTAGTCGCCGACGATATCGGCGAGGTTCGTGCGCGAACGCACCTCGTCGATATCGCTTCGTTTAATCAGGCCAGCCACAATCGCAATTCTAGGCCGACCGGCCGACGACTCTAGCCAACGAGTCGTGTGTGCCAGGCAATCGCGGACTGATCCGTGAGGCTAGCTACCTGATCTACTACCGCGCGCTTGCGTTGATGATCGTTCTCAGCGGAATTCCAATCCGCAGTGAAACCAGAATCGAGGTTCACGGGAGCAGTCCAGAGCAAGACATCGGCGAGCTCGGTGAGCACGTCGCGCTGCTGCTGATAGATCGGGCGGCGAGCGTTCGTCGACATAACGAAGGCCGCCACGATGCCCTTGAGCACCGCGATCTCCGCCTGAATCTCCTTGGGCACGACCAAGCTGCCGCCGAAGCGAGCAAGAGCATCCGTCGGGTGAGCTTCGCGCGTGGCCTGAACTGCCGCACCGGCAAAACGGCCAATCAGTTGGCTAGTGAGGTTCTTGAGGCGACCGTGGGCGGCACGACTTCCATCCCACTGATCGATCCACGGATCCAGCAGGTCAAGGCGGTCGAAGGCCGCGATGAGCTCATCGTGGGTGAACTCGCCACCGATCCACTCGAACATCGACTTCACGAGATCGTCGTGATTGACGCGGGCTCCCAGCGCCGTGACGTCGATGAAGTCGCCGACAATGGCATCTTCGAAGTCGTGCACGGAATAGGCGATGTCGTCGGAGAGGTCCATGACCTGAGCTTCGATGCAGCGCTGACGATCCGGCGCTCCGGCCCGCAACCACTCAAAAGCGGCCGTGTCGTCGTCGAAGAAACCGTACTTGCTGCGACCGCTCGGGTCAGGAATGCCCTGAGCACTAGGCCACGGGTACTTCGTGCTCGCGTCCAAGCTGGCCCGCGTGAGATTGAGGCCGTAAGTTTTTCCGTCAGGCCCGAATACCTTCGGCTCGATGCGCGTCAGTAGGCGCAAGGTCTGAGCATTCCCCTCGAAGCCGCCGATGTCATCCGCCCACTCGTTGAGCGCACGTTCGCCGTTGTGACCGAAAGGCGGATGCCCGAGATCGTGAGAAAGGCAGGCCGTGTCGACGACATCCGGGTCAAGCCCCAGGCTGTCGGCGAGCTCGCGGCCGACCTGAGCGACCTCGAGCGAATGGGTGAGACGGTTGCGGGCAAAGTCAGTGCCCATCGTGGGGCTGAGAACCTGTGTTTTGGCCGCGAGGCGACGCAGCGCGCTCGAGTGCAAAACCCGTGCCCGGTCGCGCGCAAAATCACTACGGCGACTCGAATGCTGCTCGGGAAGCCAACGCTCGGCGTCCGCTTCCGTATAGCCCTTAACCGCCACTGGTACTCAATTCTGCTTGATTCAGCTCGGAACGGTGCGACTCCTGCAGTTCGCGGCTGTCGAGCCACCCCTGCGGAAGCGTCGGCTTCTTCGGGCGACCCGCACGACCGCGCTGACCCTCGGCATCGATGCCGGGATACTGCTGCGACCAGTCAAGGTTGCCCAACAATTCGTCCATGTGGGCGAGCGATTGAACAGCGGCCATACCGGCCCGCAATTCGCCCCCCACCGAGTAGCCCTTGAAGTACCAGGCAACATGCTTACGGATGTCGCGGCAGGCGCGATCTTCTTCGCCAAAGAATTCGACCAGAAGTTCGGCATGGCGCTTAAACGCCGTGGCGACTTCGCCGAGTGTGGGCTCAGCTTTGAGCGTCTCACCACGGAAGGCGGCAGCGAGATCCCCGAACAACCACGGACGACCGAGGCAACCGCGCCCGACAACGACCCCGTCGCATCCGGTCTCGTCGACCATGCGGAGAGCATCGGCGGCGCTCCAGATGTCGCCGTTGCCGAGAATGGGCGTATCGGTGATCGTGTTCTTGAGCTTCTCGATAGCCGACCAGTCAGCGTGGCCGGAGTAGAAATCAGCAGCCGTGCGAGCGTGCAGCGCAATACTGGCAACCCCAGCACCAGCGCCAACGCGCGCGGCCTCAAGGTACGTCAGGTGATCAGCGTCAATACCCTTACGCATTTTGATCGTCAATGGAACATCGCCGGCCGCCTTCACAGCGCCCTCCACGATGTCGCGGAACAGATCGATCTTCCACGGAAGCGCCGCTCCCCCACCCTTGCGAGTGACCTTGGGAACCGGGCATCCGAAATTCAAGTCAATGTGGTCGGCACGGTCTTCGGCGACCAGCATCGTGACCGCTTCGCGCACCGTCTTCGGGTCGACGCCGTAAAGCTGAATGCTGCGAGTCGTCTCCGACTCGTGGTGCGTAATGAGACGCATGCTCTCAGGCGTGCGCTCCACCAGAGCGCGGCTCGTGATCATTTCGCTGACGTACAGACCAGCGCCATACTCGCGGCACAAGCGGCGGAAAGCGGTGTTGGTGATGCCTGCCATGGGCGCCAAAACGACAGGAACATCGAGGTCGAGGTTCCCAATAGAGAGCTGTGGCGCGACACGCGGGTCGGCAGGGGCAAGAATAGTCACGTAGCAATTGTCCCACGGCGAGCCTGAACCTTGCCGCATATCCCGGGAGGCCCCGAATGACGGCAGGAACTGACCGCGTTCGCGACGATGCCGAACGCCGCGGCATCCCCATCGAAATCATCGAACGTGCGCCCGCGACCTCACTCGAACACGCTGCCGAACTGCTGGGGATTACTCCCGCCGAAATCGTGAAATCGCTCGTCGTCAAGCGCAGTGATGGCAGCTTCCTCTTCGCACTCGTTCCCGGCGATCGTCAGATTTCGTGGCCCAAACTTCGGGCACTCGTCGGCGTCAATAAGCTCCGGATGCCCGAAGCCGAGGTTGCCCTCGACGCCACCGGCTATGCCCGCGGCACCATCACCCCGCTCGGCAGCACCACCGCCTGGCCCGTCTACGCCGACGAACGCATGGTCGGAAAGCGCGTGTCCATGGGTGCCGGCGACCACGGTCATACCGCGTGGGTGCTGGCGGATGACCTCATCAGCGGCCTCGACGCGATCGTTGCCGACATCACGACCGAAGCAGGAAACAACTAATGGCCCTTGACGAGCATCCGAATGTCTTCCGTTTCGAAGCACGTCTGTGGGTGAGCCCCGCGCCGCGCGACGAAGCGCTTGAACAACTGCGGGCCCAACGCGCCTGGGACAAAGAAAATGCCAAGCTGCAGCGCTGGTGGGTATCGTTCTCGATCGGAGCCGCCGTGGGCGTAGCAGGAGTGCTCGCCGTCGGCTCTGCCGCCAACCTCGACCCGACGCTGTACCTCTTGCTATTGCCGGTCGGTTTTGGTGGCGGAGCGATCATCGGCGCACTGATCAACAAGCGCTTCAACGCACCGGATGCTCAGCACGCGTCACTGCCCGCACGCCCGACCACTGCGCCACTCACTCTCATACCGTCACGGGTCGCAAAAGCCGCGCCAGAACAGGCCAGCGCCGCCGAACTCATCGAATGGTCGAAGCGGGGTTTTGTCGGCTAGACCAGACCTTCATCGATCTGGCGGTTGACGAGCGCCTGCGAGTGACGGTCGTCAACGACAACACACGCATCGCCTTCACAGGCCACCGCGTTCGGGTCGCCGAGCTGCTGAAGTGCGAAGGTCGGGATTGGCTTCGTTGCGGCATCCATTGCGTTACGCGTCTCTTTCGGTAAGTACTTGTGTGAGTACGTTAGCGAAGGTTTCACTTTCTTGCGCGCCCGAAACTCCATACTTGCCCTCGATCACGAAGAATGGCACGCCCTGGATGCCGTACTGCATGGCAACTTCCATGTCGGCCTTCACTGCGGGAAGGTACTCGTTCGACTCAAGAACACGAACGACTTCATCGCGATCGAAGCCGATGGACGCCGCAATATCGGCGAGGTCTTCTACGCGGCCGACGTGCTCAGTCTTGACGAAGTATGCCTCCAACAGGCGTTCCTTCATCTCAAGTTGACGCCCCTGAGCCTTCGCAAAATGCAGAAGCTCGTGCGCCTTGATCGTGTTCGTCTGGTGAATGTGGTCGTAGTCATAGTCAAGACCGAGGCTCGTGGCGATGTCGGTGACGCGGGTCAGCATCTCCTTCACCTGCGGCATCGGCAAGCCCTTGCGCTCGCTCAAGAACTGAGTGGGAGTTCCCTCGTACTCCACCGGAGTATCGGGAGCCAGCTCGAAGGAGTGGTACTCGATGTCAACGGCGATACCGGAGCTTTCGACGGCCGCTTCGAGGCGACGCTTTCCGATGTAGCACCAGGGGCACTGAACATCGGACCAAATGTCGATTTTGACAGGGGCAATCGGGTTTGCTGAATCATTCACCTCAGCGTTAACGCGCGGGCGCCTCGAGTATTCCCTCGCGTGAGCTTGCGGCTGCTCTCCGGCTCGCGTGCGGCCGTCTTTTGGGCGGTGGCTAGCCTTTTGGCGGTGGCCGAGGTTTTGCCAGCAGCCGGCTTTCGGCGGCGGCCGGCTCGTTGTGCTGGCCGATTTTGGGCTCGTGGTGCCTCCACCTTCGAAATTCAGGAAATCCGCAAGCTCAGCCCTCAGAACTCGCGTTTTCGCTGGCGTCGTATTTCTGAAAACGTCGGATCTCCTGAATTTCCGAAGCCAGACTGCGAATGGAAGGCCATCGCGCTATCCAAGCCCTGCAGAAACAGCTCCCACTGCGTGAAAACCATCCTTGCGCTGATACTCATGGCATGAAATCCCGCAATTGTTATTTCGATCGCCTTGAGATGGTCCTCTTCGAAAGTATGCGCGTGAAACTGGCGCCCATCTATCTCAAGGCCGACGATTCCGTTCACCACAAGATCAATCCGCTTGAGGCCTACAGGAATCTGGATCTCAACTCGATGGCCGTGCAGCCTCAAACGGGTACGCGCAAGACTCTCGGGCAAGCTCTCGCAACGCGCATCGATCCACGAGCGGATCTTTCGCTTGCCAAGCGGTAAGGCGAGAATCAGCCGCTCGAAATCGAACCCGTCAATGCGGCCAGTGTGCAGCGCCCAGTCGACGGCAGCAACTGCCGTTTCTAGGCTTTCATCGAGAATTGTGCGCTTGAGCGCATCGAATACGCTGACGTGCCAATTCGTTCCCTGATCATTGACTTCGGCCGGATCCCAATGTACTCGGACCCCGCTGTGATTGCTGAGGGGGCGACGCCGATTCCGGGGGCTCCGCAATCGTGCTGCGTTCTGAACCACGGACACGTGCAACGGTTGGTCGCCGAGAACCCAGCCGCCCCAGTCGGCGATTGCCGAGACCCCGGTTAGACGACCGCCTACGCGCACCGCTCGCAACCGCGGTTCTGATTCAGCCGCCGTGGAGTACCACCCTTGGCGAGCTCTAACAACCTCACCTCGCCGGACAGCACGAGTGAGATCGCAATCGCGGACTCCCCGCGCGACCAATTGCTGTTTTTGCGCAAGCCCACCCAGCTCATCGACCAATTCGCGCACATCCATCATGACGACAGCATCGTCCCGGATTCCCCGGCAGAGTCTGCGAAGGCGGCTTCAGTTGACTAACCGACCGCTGAAGCAATGTGAACGAGCAGTTCGCTGTGGAAATTCAGGAAATCCGCAGGAGCTTTTCAATGGAATGCCGGGATTCCGCGGCACAGGCTTTGACACGATCGCGCACCAAGGCAGATTTCCTGAATTTCCGAAGGGGTTTGGGGTGGAACGCGAGCGAGTCGTGCGATGAGGCAACGAGGTTCAGCGGGAAGCCGCGAGACCTCGGCTGGGTGCGGCGGAGGTGGCGGGCGCGGCGCCGGAGGCGGACGCGGCGGCGGCGGCGGCGGCAGTGGAGGTGGAGGCGGCCGGGGCCGGGGCGGGGCGGGGCGGGCCGCAGCCGCAGAGAGAAAAGCGGCCCCGGACACTTGTCCGGGGCCGCTTTAGTGCAGTGCGGGCTCTTGACGAAGGACGCCGAGAACCTCACCGCGGGATTTAGCAGCCGATGAGCTCCTGCGCGAGGTAGCCGCGCAGCTCTTCAATCGGCATGCGCTTCTGTTCCATCGTGTCGCGCTCACGGATTGTAACTGCGTTGTCGTCGAGCGAGTCGAAGTCGATCGTGACGCAGAACGGGGTTCCGATCTCGTCTTGACGACGGTAGCGGCGGCCAATAGCACCGGCGTCGTCGAAGTCAACGTTCCAGAACTTGCGCAGGTCAGCAGCAACGCCACGCGCCATCGGAGAGAGGCGTTCGTTGCGCGACAGCGGCAGAACGGCGACCTTGACCGGCGAGAGACGACGGTCAAGGCGCAGAACGGTGCGCTTGTCGACTCCACCCTTAGCGTTAGGCGCTTCGTCTTCAGCGTAAGCATCGATGAGGAAGGCCATGAGTGCGCGGGTGAGTCCAAATGCGGGCTCGATCACGTACGGCGTCCAACGCTCGTCCTTGGCTTGGTCGAAGTACGACAGGTCGGCACCGGATGCTTCGGAGTGCGTGCGCAGGTCGAAGTCGGTGCGGTTAGCGATACCCATGAGCTCGCCCCACTCGCTACCGGCGAAGCGGAAACGGTACTCAACATCCACGGTTCGCTTGGAGTAGTGCGACAGCTTCTCTTGAGCGTGCTCGTAGAAGCGCAGGTTCTCGGGGTTGATACCGAGGTCGGTGTACCACTTCATGGATTCGTCGATCCAGGTCTGGTGCCACTCTTCGTCGGTGCCGGGCTCGACGAAGAATTCCATCTCCATCTGCTCGAATTCACGAGTACGGAAAATGAAGTTTCCGGGCGTGATCTCGTTACGGAATGACTTTCCGACCTGGCCGATTCCGAAGGGCGGCTTCATGCGAGCAGCGCCCATGACGTTGGCGAAGTTGGTGAAGATGCCCTGAGCGGTTTCGGGGCGCAGGTAGTGCATGCCCTCTTCGTTGTCGACGGGGCCGAGGTACGTCTTGAGGAGCCCCGAGAAGTTTTGCGGTTCGGTCCACGATCCGGGCTGACCGGTGTCAGGGTCGCGGATGTCGGCAAGCCCGTTCACGGGAGGGTGACCATGCTTCTCTTCGTAGGCTTCAAGAAGGTGGTCGGCGCGGTAGCGCTTGTGGGTGTGCAGCGATTCGACGAGCGGGTCAGAGAAGACCTCGACGTGCCCGGATGCTTCCCACACCTTGCGAGGCAGGATGACGGCCGAGTCGAGCCCGACTACGTCTTCGCGACCTTGAACGAAGGTCTGCCACCACTGCTTTTTGATGTTCTCTTTGAGGGCGGTTCCCAGCGGGCCGTAGTCCCAAGCTGAGCGTGAACCGCCGTAGATCTCTCCCGATTGGAAGACAAAACCTCGGCGCTTGGCGAGGTTGATAACGGCGTCGAGGGGGTTAGGCGTAGCCACAGAAACTCCAATAGTCAGCCGAGCTGGATGCACGGTCGGCGGACGACCAGTTTAGCTAGACACGCAGCGCAGCGATAACCGCCGCGACGTCCTCTTCGGTATTCCAGAGGTGGAATGCGGCGCGAAGGCGTCCGGCGCGACCGGAGGCCGTGATTCCTGCCGCCGTCAGCTTGGCGAGGTCAGCACCAGTTTCATCCGGCCACGTGACGATGGCTTGATTCTGACGTTCGATTCCGAGCTCATCGCAGAGCAGGTTGGCGAGCCCCGTGCAGTGTTCCCAGACCTCCGAGATATCCAGGTCGGCAAACATGGCGATCGGATGCTCGGCTCCCACCCAGGCCTGCCACGCTGGTGACACGTCGAACTGGCGAGCGTCTTTCGCGAGGTTCATCTCGGTGCCGTAGACACTGCCCCAGACATCATCTCCGGCATACCAGCCCGCTTGCACGGGCGTGATGTGCTCGGCGAAATCCTCGGAGATTGTGAGAAACGCGACGCCGCGGGGCGAACACAGCCACTTGTAGGCGTGGCACACGGTCGCGTCGAATTGGCTGGCGTCCACGGGGTGAACGCCGGCGGCCTGGGTCACGTCGCAGAGCGTACGAGCTCCGTGGCGGTCAGCAGCGGCAAGGATCGCCGGCACATCGGCGACCTTGCCGTTGCACGATTGGATGAGCGAGAAAGCGACGAGCGCGGTGGTGTCGGTGATGGCATCCGCGAGTTCGGCCAGCGGCACCGAGCGCACCTGAAGGTCGCGGTGCTGCAGGAACGGGAACACGATTGACGTGAAGTCGGATTCGACGACGAGCACTTCGGAACCGGCCGGCAGCGAGCACGCGATCAATGAGGCCATAACCGAGGTTTGCGAACCGATGGCGACGCGGCTGGTATCTACGCCGACAAGACGGGCGTAGTGGCCGCGCGTGCGCTCGACGATGTCGCCGTAGTTCATGGGGTTGCAGGTGGCGGTAGCCCACTGCCCGAGCTTTTCCTTCATCTCGGTGACGGCGGCGCAGGTCGGGAGTCCCATGGTGGCAGCGGAAAGGTACCCGCGTGTGTTCGCGAAGCTGTCGATGGCGCTGGCCAGAGCTGGGGAGGTCATGCCCTCATGTTCCCGCGCCGCGATACATGCGACAAGAGCATGATTGGGATACCAAAGATCACGTTTAGTTATGCTTACTCCATGGACACCACGCCAGACCTTCTCTCGCTGCGCATCGTTCGTGCGATTTCTGAACACGGCACGATCAGCGAAGCTGCCCGCGTTCTCGGCTACAGCCAACCTGCCCTGAGCCAGCACCTCACTCGCGCCCAGTCGCGACTGGGGCTCGCGCTCGTCGTGCGTTCCGGCCGTGGGGTGCGCCTCACCGAAGCTGGTCGCGCCCTCGCGAGCCATGCCGTGACCGTGCTCAATGCAGTGGATGCGGCGAGCGCCGAACTCGCAGAACTGGCCGGCCTCTCGAGCGGCACTGTCCGCATCGCGGCTTTCCCGACGGCGTCGTCGACGCTCGTGCCGCGGTTGATTCGTCAGTTGCGGCAGCAGCATCCGAATTTGACGGTGAATTATGTCGAGGCTGAACCTCCACAGGCGCTGCAATTGTTGCGGGACGGTTCTGCGGATCTGGCGATTACGTTCTCCTACCCGGAGGACCGTGCCGACCCGCACTTGTCGCGTGATGGCAGCCACACGACCGTCCCGCTGTTCACGGAGCCTGTAGTGCTCGTGCTGCCGGATACTCATCCCCTAGCGAAGGCCGACAGCGTGAGCTTGGCCGATCTTGCCAACGACGCGTGGATTGCGGGCTGCGCCCTCTGTCGCGGTCACTTGCTGGCCCTGTGCAATATCGAGGGTTTCGCGCCAGAGATCGGGTTGGAGACGGATAACGCTCTCGCGGTTCTGAGCTTTGTCTCCCGAGGGCTGGGGGTGGCGCTTCTCCCCCAACTGGCGCTGTCGTCGCTGACGCTGCCGGAGGGCGTGAGCATCCATGCCCCGCAGCCCTCGAGTGAGCGCACCATTCAGTACGTGATTCAGCCGGGGGCGACGCGCATCCCGAGCGTGGCGACGACTATTGCTACGTTGACCGCGCTGGGCGGAGACGTCTGGGGTCTGAAGGACTACCCGGCGCAGGGGTAACTACGAAACTGGAGCATGCGGTACTACCGAGGCGCTACTGAGAGAGTGAGCGCACCGCGCGGTAGGCCGTCTCGATCTCGGCGGCGACCGTGGCGAGCTGTTCCGCCGTCGTATCCCCACTGAGGCTAAACCGCACCGCCGTTTGGGCGATCGCTTCATCAATACCGATCGCGGTCAGCACGTGCGAGACATCATCGCTGCCGACGGCACACGCCGAACCTGCTGAACAGATGACGCCAGCGCGACCGAGTTCGAGCAGAAGCGATTCTCCGCTGGTGCCGGGGAAGCAGAATGAGGCGTTGTTCGGGAGACGGGTGGGTGTGGGTGTGCGTGCGGAAGCGTCCCCGTCGGCGCGAGCGTGAGAGTCAGCGCCAGCCTGAGCGCCCGCCAACGCTGGCCCCGTAAAGATCGCAGCGGGAACCCGGGCCAGCACGTCAGCGACGAAGTCATCCCGTAGCTGCGCGATCCTGACCGCACGCTCAGCCCGGTCTGTCTCGGCGAGCGCGAGGGCGTGCGCGAACCCCACGGCACCGGCAACGTTCTCGGTGCCGGAGCGCTTTCCGCGCTCTTGACCTCCCCCGTGCAACACGGGCTCGAGACTGCGACGCCCCTTGACCATCAGCACACCGATACCTTTGGGCGCTCCGAGCTTGTGTCCGGACAGGCTGAGGGCATCGATTCCCAGCCCGGCAACGTCGAGGGAAAGCCAGCCGGCGGCTTGCACGGCATCCGTGTGCAGGGGCACCCCGTGCGCTCGGCAGAGTTCGGCTAGTGCAGCGATGGGCTGCACGGCACCGATCTCGTTGTTGGCATACATGACCGTGCAAAGCGTGGTGTCGGGGCGCAGGGCATCCCGAGCCTGGTCAAGGTTGATGAGACCTTGAGCGTCCACCGGCAGCACCGTGACCTCGAAATCGTGGATGCGCGCGAGATAGTCAACGGACTCCAGCACGGCCTCATGCTCGATCGCACTCGTGACGATGTGGCGTCCGCGTGGCTCGGCCAGCGCGAGGCCCTTGATCGCGAGGTTGTCTGACTCCGTGCCGCCCGACGTGAAGACGACATCGGATGCCCGGCACCCCAGCGAGGCGGCAACACTCGTGCGGGCGGCATCCAGGGCCCGCTTTGCGGACTCCCCCAGCTCGTGATGGCTGGACGGGTTACCGAAGTCTCCCGTCAGCAGCGGCCACATCGCTTCAAGCACCTCACGGCGCACGGGTGTGGTTGCGGCGGAGTCGAGAAAGATCATTAGTGTGCTGCGCTCACCGCAATGTCGAGCCCGAGGTCGAGCGAACGAACGCTGTGCGTGAGGGCCCCTACCGAGATGACGTCAACGCCGGTTGCGGCAATCGCCGCAATGGTGTCGAGGTTCACGCCCCCGCTGGCCTCGACGATGGCGCGGCCAGCCACGAGCTCGACGCCGGCACGAAGGTCATCGAGCGAGAAGTTGTCGAGCATGATGGTGTCGATGCCAGCAGAAACGACAGTCTCGACCTGGTCGAGCCGATCTACCTCGACCTCAAGGTGAGTGGTGTGACCGATCCGGGCACGAGCGAGACGAATGGCCTCGCCGAGTTCGATACCGGCCGCAGCGAGAACCGCCAAGTGGTTGTCTTTGGCCATCACGGCATCCGAGAGACTGAAGCGGTGGTTGTGGCCACCCCCTGAACGCACAGCGTGACGTTCGAGAGCGCGCAGCCCCGGCGTTGTCTTGCGTGTATCGACCACCCGCGCGTGCGTGCCCGCCACTTGCGCGACGTAGGCCGCCGTCTGGGTGGCGATTCCCGACATCCGCTGGCTGAGGTTGAGAGCGATGCGCTCCGCCCGCAAAACGGCGCGGGCGTTACCGGAGACCGAAGCGAGTTGCTGGCCGGCGGTGAACGAGTCGCCATCACTGGCCTGCAGCGTGACCTCAGCGTGAGCATCCACCAGCTGGAAGGTTCGAGCGAAGACATCAAGGCCACTGGCGACCCCCGCCTCCCGCGCGTTGAGCACGGCGGTGGCGGTGGCGTCTGCGGGCACGAAAGCGTCGCTCGTGATGTCCCCCCAGGGCGCGTCTTCGGCGAGGGCCATCAGGATGACGTTGTCAACGAGCTGCTGATTCATCGCTTGATCGTTTCTGCTTGGTCTTCTGCCGGGATGAAGTCGCCCGCTACGTTGACGGCCGCCCAGCGCGTGGAGAACGCAAGCTCCGGGCGTGTCTCGGGGAAATCGGTACGTTCGTGGGCCCCGCGTGATTCCTTGCGGCGGAGCGCAGCGACAACAACGAGACGTGCAAGGTCGAGCAGGTTCGCGTTCTCTGCGCCCTCGACGGTGTTCGGCTCGGAGTGCCAGCTAGCCAAGATCGCGGATGCTTCCTCGAGACGAGTCGCGTCACGCTCGAGTCCGACGTGGCTCCACATGAGTTCGCGCAACTGATCACGCGTAAACGGCTCTTTGCCCGTGATTTCGAACTGGGGCTCAAGCGCGTCAACCTCGATCGCCCGCTGAGGCAGGTTGAGAGCATCCGCGGCTCGCCAGGCGAAGACGAGCGATTCGAGAAGGGAGTTGGAAGCGAGGCGGTTGGCGCCGTGCACGCCGGTGCAGGATGCCTCCCCCACCGCATAGAGACCACGCACGCTCGTGCGGCCGTCGATGTCGGTGCGGATGCCGCCCATCCAGTAGTGCGCTGCGGGGGTCACCGGGATCGGCTGCGTTCCCCAATCGAAGCCGTGTTCCTCGCACACTTCGGAGATTCCCGGGAAGCGCTTGGCGAGAAACTCAGAACCCAGTGCCGTCGCGTCGAGCATGATGGGGCGTCCGCCCTGCTTTTCCATGGCGCGAGCAATGCCGCGAGCGACGACATCGCGCGGGGCGAGTTCGCCATCGGGGTGCACGTCGAACATGAAGCGCTTGCCATTCTCGTCGAGCAGGGTTGCGCCCTCGCCGCGAACCGCCTCGGAGACGAGCGGGTTGCCGGGCACCGCGAGCGATGTCGGGTGGAACTGGAAGAATTCGACATCGGCGAGAGCTGCACCAGCGCGGTAGGCGGCAGCAACACCGTCACCCGTCGTGACGAACGGGTTCGTCGTGTGCTTGTAAAGCTGGCCAGCTCCACCACTCGCGAGAACGACAATGTCGCCGTCAATGACGCGCGAGTTGCCGTCTGGGGCAATGACGTCGATACCGGTGACGCGCGGCGTGCCGTCGGCATCCGCCTCCGTCACCAGATCGCGCATGAACGTGTACGCGTAGGTCTCGACGGCCAACGCTCGAACCGCCCGCAACAGGGCGACCTCGATCGCAAGCCCGGTGGCGTCTCCGCCCGCGTGGATGACGCGCCGCGAGGAGTGCGCCGCTTCGTGTCCCCGAGCGAGCTCACCATTGGCAATGCGGTCGAACTCCACCCCGAGAGAGATGAGTTCTTGCACGCGCAAGGGGCCCTCGCTGCACAACACTTCAACGGCATCCCGCTCGCACAGTCCCGCGCCCGCGATCATCGTGTCGGAGACGTGACTGGCCACGGTGTCGTCGGGGAACAGAACAGCAGCGATGCCGCCCTGGGCGTACTTGGTGTTGCTCTCCGCGAGCTCCGACTTGGTCACGAGAACCACTTCGTGGTGAGCACTTGCGCGGTAGGCGGTGATGAGACCGGCAATACCTGTGCCGACAACAATGACCCGTGCCATGGTTACGCCTCTTTCGTCGTTACCGGCGGCTTCGCGGCGAGCATCCGCTCCAAGGCCACGCGAGCCGGTACTGCCACATCGTCAGCAACAGTGATCTGGTTGAGTACTTCACCGCGAACGAGGCCTTCGAGCACCCACGCGAGGTAGCCGGGGTGAATGCGGTACATCGTTGAGCACGGGCACACGACCGGGTCGAGGCAGAAAATCGTGTGCTGCGGGTACTCGGCAGCGAGGCGGTTGACCATGTTGATCTCGGTACCGATCGCGAACGTTGTCGGTTCGGTCGCCGCAGCAACAGCCTTCTGGATGTAGTCGGTCGACCCCGCCTCGTCAGCGGCATCCACTACCGGCATCGGGCACTCGGGGTGCACGATCACGCGAACACCGGGGTGCTCGGCCCGAGCCTGCTCGATTTGGCCGACGTTGAAGCGCTTGTGCACGCTGCAGAAGCCGTGCCAGAGCACAACCTTCGCTTCGTTGAGGGTCTCAGCGTCGTTGCCACCAAGAGGCTTGTTCGGGTTCCACATCGGCATGAGATCGGTCGGAATACCCATCTTCTTTGCCGTGTTGCGGCCGAGGTGCTGGTCGGGGAAGAACAGCACACGCTGACCGCGCTCGTACGCCCACTCCAGAACGGTCGTTGCGTTCGAGCTCGTGCAGACGATGCCGCCGTTACGACCGCAAAAGCCCTTGAGCGCAGCAGAGGAGTTCATGTACGTCACGGGGATGATCGGCACGCGGCCATCGGCATCCGGCTCGGTTCCGTAGATTTCGGTGAGCTGTTCCCAGCACTCTTCGACCGAATCGATGTCGGCCATGTCAGCCATCGAGCAGCCAGCCGCGAGGTTCGGCAGAATCACCGCTTGGTTCTCGCGAGCCAGGATGTCGGCCGTCTCGGCCATGAAGTGAACGCCACAGAACACGATCGCTTCGGCATTCGGCACGGTTTGCGCCGCATTGGCGAGCTGGAAGGAATCGCCGAGGAAGTCAGCGTGCTGCACGACCTCGTCGCGCTGGTAGAAGTGCCCGAGCACTACCGCACGGTCACCCAGCGTGGCCTTGGCGGCGATGATGCGGGCGTGGAGGTCTTCGTTGGAGGCCTGCTGGTACTCCAGCGGCAACTGACCCTGACGAGGTGCTCCGGTGGGAATCACATCGCCCATGGATGCACCGGGGCCGTAGCTCGGAACACCGAGGTCAAAGGTCCAGGGGCCATCGGCCAACTCAGGAGCGCAGGTTTCCCCGTCGCCCGTCTTGGTGATGCGCTGAATAGTCGAATCAATGGATGACACGAGTGCTCCCTGTCTTTAGGTGGCCGAGCGGGCCGTTGTCGACGAGCTCAACGCCCTCGTCATAGCGGTACAGCCTCGGAGGCCGGTGACGCCCTCCCGAGACAACGTGGTCAGTGGGAACCAGTGAACCTGAATTCTCGATCTGACGACGGAAATTGGCGGGATCGAGTTGCTTTTGCAACACGGCCTCATGAACGATGCGCAACTCGCTGAGAGTGAACGTTTCACCCAAGAAGGCGCGAGCAATGCGCGAGTACTCCATCTTGGTGCGCAGCCGCCACAGGGCGTAGTCGATGATCACGTTGTGATCGAAAGCAAGTTCCGGCAGGTCATCTGCAGGGAACCAGCGCACGTTCTCGCCCTCGGTCGCCCGATCGGCCTCTTCTTGACGCACGAGCGCCCAATAAACCACCGACACGGCACGCCCACCGATCGACCGCTCCACGTCACCAAAGGCGTAGAGCTGCTCAAGGTAGGCAGGTTCGAGCGCAGTGGTCTCAAGCAAGTTGCGAGCTGCGGCATCCGCAAGACTTTCGTCGTTGCCGACCCAACCACCGGGCAGCGCCCACTGGCCGGCATACGGCTCGCGGGTGCGTCGCACGAGAGGAATCCACAGCGCGCTCTGACCCGACTCGGGAATGGGACGCAGGGCAAAAATCACGGTTGATACCGCAAGCGAGATTGCTTGTTCACTCTGTTCCATCGCCACTCCCTTCAGTAAGAGTCATGCTGACCTGAACACAGAATACACCTTAAAGTCACTCTGACCAAAAGGGCGGCGAGGCTAGGCGGGAGATGGCGCGGGGGCATCCACCGCGCCGCCGAAACGGCGCGAGCGGCTCGCATAAATACGAATCGCCTCCCACAGGTCTTCCCGGGTGAAATCTGGCCACAGAGTGTCGAGAAAGACCATCTCGGCATAGGCACTCTGCCAGGGCATGAAGTTACTCATCCGCTGCTCCCCCGACGACCGCACAAACAGGTCGACATCGGGCAATTGCGGTTGATAGAGACGCTTCTGGATGAGCTTCTCCGAGACAGCGGAGGGCTTCAGCTTGCCCGCCGCAACATCATCGGCAATGGAGCGCACGGCATCCGCGATCTCGTTACGGCCGCCATAGTTCACGCACATTGTGAGGGTCAGCGTGCTGTTGTTCTCGGTAAGCTTTTCGGCGAACTGCAGTTCTTTGATCACCGAGGTCCACAGGCGCGGGCGTCGCCCAGCCCAGCGCACGCGCACGCCCCACTCGTTGAGTTGATCGCGGCGACGGTGCAGAACATCGCGGTTGAAGCCCATGAGAAAGCGAACCTCTTCGGGCGAACGGCTCCAGTTTTCGGTCGAGAATGCATACACGCTGATGTGCTTCACACCGATTTGGATGGCGCCAGCCACGACATCCAGCAGGCTCGCCTCCCCCGCTTTGTGGCCCTCTACACGCGTGAGACCGCGCGCGTTCGCCCAGCGCCCATTACCGTCCATCACG
Source organism: Salinibacterium amurskyense (assembly GCF_002797685.1). Lineage (GTDB taxonomy): Bacteria > Actinomycetota > Actinomycetes > Actinomycetales > Microbacteriaceae > Rhodoglobus > Rhodoglobus amurskyensis. The sequence goes on along the minus strand of NZ_PGFH01000001.1, from coordinate 1,425,120 downwards.
AGCGCAATGTGCTCAGGAACAGACCCCTTGGGCATCGCGGGAGGATAGATGCCAGTCCAGTCCAGCGGACGAAATTCCTCGGCATCTTTGTGAGTTTTTGCTACGCGGCTCATGCGCTCCGATCCACATGCTGAATGGAGCGAAGACTGCGCTCCAAATGAAACTGGGTGTACGCGGCGACAACGCCGCTGGCTTGCGATCGTGACCGCTCGTCAGCTGCCTCGGCGACATCCCACTGACCGGCGAGCAAAGCACCAAGAAGTTCGAGAGTCGCGGGGCTCAGTCGGGGCGAACCGGGTGGCGCAACCTCGTCGGCCACCACACCACCCATCTGCGCCACGAAAACCGAGTGCGGCCCAGGAGCACCGGTCACCGCGCAATCCACAAAGCTGGGAGCCCAACCGGCAATCGACAAGCTGCGCAACAGGTAGGAGTCGAGGGTCAGGCTCGGGTTGTGCTCGCGCCGCGACAGAGACCGCAACGCACCCACCAGCAGAAGGTATTGCTGCAACGAGCCATCGTCATCCGTGACTTTGTCAGCCGTTTCGACCATCACGCTCGCGGCGGTGTAGCTCGCGTAATCGGCCGTGATGTTCGAGCCGTACGAACCAAGCGACTCCGCTTGCTGGATGATGTCGAGACTGCGACCGACATAACACTGGATGTCAGCGACCATGAAGGGTTCCAGTCGCGACCCAAACTTCGAGGCCGTGCGACGCACCCCTTTGGCCACCGCGCGGATCTTGCCATGCTCACGCGAGAGCATCGTCACGATACGGTCGGCTTCACCCAACTTGTGGGTGCGCAGCACGACGGCTTCATCACGATAGGTAGGCACCCGACAAGTATCCTCCGCTTGTCGCGAGTTTGCTGAGCGACGACCCGCACGCGCCTTCTTTCGCTGAGCGCGCTGCGCTGCCGCGTCACGCCCCGCAGCCTCGCTCGCAGTAGATTGTGCAGAGTACATGTGCACAACGGGAATCCCGGGCGCCCGATGCCCGCGGCCCGTCGGCGCAGGGAGGCAATCTGATGATTCTCGTTACCGGCGCAACCGGCACCCTCGGCAGCCCGACCGCAGAGCTACTGCGTGCTGCGGGTTATCCCGTGCGCTCACTCAGCCGGCGCGCCAGCGACGACCCGAACAGCGTGGTCGCCGATCTCTCCACTGGTGCCGGACTCTCGGATGCCCTCGTGGGAGTCTCCACGGTCGTGCATCTCGCCTCGGGTGCGAATGCCCGGGATTCGCAACAGACGCGCATTCTCCTCGAAGCCCTCGCCGCGCACCCCGTCGAGCACCTCATCTTCATGTCGATCGTCGGTGTCGATAAACACGCCTTCGCGTACTACCGCGACAAAAACCTCAGCGAACAGCTGATCGCTGCTTCGGGAGTGCCGCACTCGATTCTGCGCGCCACTCAGTTTCACAGCTTCCTCGCCGACCTGTTTCGGGCACAGCGCTGGTCGCCGGTGACTGTCGTACCCTCGTTCACAATGCAGCCTGTCGCCGTTGAGGAAGTCGCTGAGCGACTGGTTGAGATCGTGGCTGCGAGCTCAGCTCAGCGTGTTGCTGACTTTGCCGGCCCCGAACAACTGCCATTTCGCGAGCTCGCCCAGCAGTGGAATCTCGCCCATGGCCGCCGGCGCCCGGTGTGGTCGCTGCCCTTGCCCGGTGCGGTCGGGCGGGCCTTCGCCCGCGGCGACCACCTCAGCACGCTTCCCGGTGCTGGTCACAATACATTCGCTCAGTACGCGGAGCACGCCGCGGCCTCACGCTGACCTTTCGCGCCAAACTTTCGGCGCGAGAGCCTCAGCGACAACACCTCACGACTAGACCTCCAGCTTGAACGTTTCCGTTCTTGTGCACGCCGAATGTACAGGCTGCCTGCCGCGTTGGAACTCAGGAGATTCGCGCGACCCCAGTGCCTCAAGCCGCAGCAGCACAGACTTCGCGAACGAGATCACGGCGCTTTTCCTGAATTTCCGAAGGGTAGGCGCGCAGGCGGCAGTGCGGGGCAGCACAGCAGGCACCGGAGCAGGCAGCGCGGGCACCAACACGGGCGGCAGCGCAGGCGGCACGATTGCGGGCTTGCCCGGAGCACAACCGCGCCGCCCGCCCCGCGCGTGGTACGAATGGTGCGTGAACGAGACTTTCGAGATTCCGCTGTGGGCGGGGCTGTTAGCGGTCGGCGTCGGCGCCATGCAGGGGGCGATGTTCGCGGCCCAGTTTCGTGATCGCCGCCTTGACCTTCTCGGAGTCGCCATTATCGGCCTAGCGTCGGGCTTTGGTGGCGGAATCGTGCGCGATGTCGTGCTCTCTGAGGTGCCTGCAGTTCTCACCACCAACTGGTATCTCATCGTGGCCACGGGGGCAGCGCTCTTCGGGATGCTGCTGGAACGGCTCATCGCCCGGATGGGCCCGGTCATCACGGTTCTCGACGCGCTGACTATTGGGCTCTTCGGCGCAATCGGCACGACTAAAGCACTCGCGATGGGGCTTCCCGAGGTGCCAGCGATCTTCGTCGGCGCCATTTCGGGCGTCGGCGGCTCGATCCTGCGCGACATGCTGCTCTCCATGCCGATCGCGCTCATGCACGTGGGGTCGCTCTATGCCGTCGCCGCTGTGTCCGGCGCCACAAGTCTCGTCATCATGCGCAGCTTCGATGTGCCCGTTCTTCTGGCCGCATCAATTTGTGTCGCCATCACGGTGGGCGTTCGAGTGCTCGCCGTCCTCTTTAACTGGACCTTGCCAGAGCAGCGAACCATTAGTCGCCTGCCCAAATTTCGCCGGCCCTAACTCGCGCCCGGCCCGCTCCGTCGCCCTCGCGGTCACCGCCGTTAACGAGCACATGCCCCACAGCTCTCGCTGCGGGGCATGTGCGAAATCGAGAACTAGCCAGCGACCAGCTCAGATTCAGGAGCATTCTGCGAAGCGCGTACCCAGCGGTTGACCGCTGACACGATCGCCTTGAGGGATGCCCGCGAAATGTCACCATCGATGCCGACGCCCCACAGGCGCTGGCCGTTGATGTCGAGCTCGACGTAGGCGGCAGCCTGGGCATTGCTGCCCTCGCTCATGGTGTGCTCAACGTAGTCATAGAGCTTGACGCCGATGCCTTGACCCTGTGCGGACAGCATGCCGAGGAATGCATCGATCGGGCCGTTACCGACGTGCTGGGCTTCCAGTTCGGCGTCGTCTACTCGCAGGCGCGCTTCGAGGCTAACCTCGCCATCGTTCGCGCTTGTCGTACGAGTAGAAAGCAGCTCGTAGCGGCCCCACTTTTGTTCGGCGTGCTCGGCGGATGCTGGCAGGTATTCGTCTTGGAAGGCCGTCCAGATCTGCTCGCTCGAAACTTCGCCACCCTCGGCATCCGTCTTCGACTGAACAACACCGCTGAACTCGATCTGCAGCTTGCGAGGCAGGTCGAGGCTGTGGTCGGTCTTGAGCAGGTAGGCGACGCCGCCCTTGCCGGACTGCGAGTTCACACGTACGACTGCTTCGTAGCCGCGGCCAACGTCCTTGGGGTCGATCGGCAGGTACGGAACAGCCCAGACCAGATCGTTGACGTGCTTGCCTTCGCGTTCGGCCTGAGCCGCCATGGACTCGAAGCCCTTCTTGATCGCATCCTGGTGCGATCCGCTGAAGGCGGTGTAGACGAGGTCACCAGCCCAAGGGCTGCGCTCGTGCACCTTCAGCTGGTTGCAGTGCTCAGCCGTGCGACGGATCTCGTCTAGGTCGCTGAAATCGATCTGCGGGTCGATGCCCTGCGTGAAGAGGTTGAGGCCCAGAGCAACGAGGTCGACGTTTCCGGTGCGCTCACCGTTTCCGAACAGGCAACCTTCGATGCGGTCGGCACCGGCCATGTAGCCCAGCTCCGCCGCCGCGATTCCGGTTCCCCGGTCATTGTGCGGGTGCAGCGAAATGATGACGCTTTCACGGTGGTTCACGTTGCGCGACATCCACTCGATCGAGTCGGCATACACGTTGGGGGTAGCCATTTCGACGGTGGCGGGCAGGTTCAGGATGACCTTGCGCTCCGGCGTGGGCTGGAAGACTTCGAGCACCTGGTTGCAGATATCAACCGCGAACTCGAGCTCGGTACCGGTGTAGCTTTCCGGCGAGTACTCGTAGTAAACGTCGGTCTCCGGGACCATCGCCTCGGAAGCTTTACAGATGCGAGCACCGTTGAGGGCAATATCGATGATGCCTTGCTTATCTTTGCGGAACACGACATCGCGCTGCAGAACGCTCGTGGAGTTGTAGAGGTGAACGATTGCCTGCTTGGCACCCTTGATCGATTCGTAGGTGCGCACGATCAGTTCTTCGCGAGCCTGCGTCAGCACCTGAATGGTGACGTCATCCGGAATCGCGTTCGTTTCAATCAGCGAGCGAACAAAGTCAAAGTCAGTTTGGCTGGCCGAGGGGAACCCAACCTCGATCTCCTTGTAGCCCATCTTCACAAGCAGATCGAACATGATCCGCTTGCGTTCGGGGCTCATGGGGTCGATGAGCGCTTGGTTGCCATCGCGCAAGTCAACGGCACACCAGCGGGGTGCCTCGGTGATGCGCTTCGAAGGCCACGTACGGTCCGGCAGATCGACAGAAATGATCTCGTGAAACGGACGGTACTTGTGAACCGGCATCGATGATGCGGACTGATTGTTTTTCATGTGAAGCTCCTGCTGTTCTCAAGGCCTTATGGGCCACTCGCAACGAATCTGGTCAGCCAATGACAAACCCCGCGACGAGTGAGGCCTGGGTTAGGACTCGTCGCGGCAGCTAAGGAGGAGCAGACCGAAGAACACAATTTCACCCTAGCACTGCGGGCGCCGCCCTGCAGGACTGGTTCTCCAACTGTTACCGCGCTGCAGCGATGCGGCAATAAAAGTTTAGAAACCGAGGCGACCGAGTTGCTTGGAGTCGCGTTGCCATTCCTTGGCGACCTTCACGCGAAGCGAGAGGAAGATTTGCTTGCCGACGAGCTTCTCGATCTCAGCGCGGGCGCGAGCTCCGACATCCTGCAGTCGCTCCCCGCCCTTACCGATGATGATGCCCTTTTGGCTGTCGCGCTCGACGAAGATATTCGCGAACACTTCGAGAAGGTTCTTGTCGTCGCGCTCGATCATGTCGTCGATCGTGACGGCGATCGAGTGCGGAAGTTCATCCATAACGCCCTCAAGCGCGGCCTCACGAATGAGTTCTGCCACCCGCGACTCTGTCGACTCATCGGTGACGGCGTCATCCGGGTAAAGCGCGTGCGAGACCGGCATGAGCTTCACAAGTTCAGTCGAGAGAATGTCGAGCTGGATGTCGTCGAACGACGAGATCGGAATGATTTCGTCCCAGTCGCGCAGTTCTGCCACGGCCTTGAGCTGCTCTGCGACGCCGGGACGCGACGAAGCATCGATCTTGGTGACGATGGCGACCTTCTTGGCACGCGGGAAGGCATCCAGCTGCTCGTTGATGTAGCGGTCGCCGGGACCGATCTTCTCGTTTGCCGGGATGCACAGGCCGATGACGTCGACTTCACCGAGAGTGTCTTGCACGATCGAGTTCAGGCGCTCCCCCAGTAGAGTGCGCGGGCGGTGCATGCCCGGAGTATCCACGATGATGAGTTGGCCGTCTTTGCGGTGCACGAGACCACGGATGGCGCGGCGAGTGGTTTGAGGCTTCGACGACGTTATCGCGACCTTCTCACCTACGAGCGCGTTGGTCAGCGTGGACTTGCCCACGTTGGGTCGACCTACAAAGGTCACGAATCCTGCTCTGAATTCACTGGTGTCGGTCACTGTGATTCACCGTTCTCTCGTTCATTCGGGCGTGAGTCGTGCTGGTTGGTGAAGGTGGGGTCGACTGACACCAGCACAGTGCTGATGCGTTTGCGACGGCCTTCGGTACGTTCTGCCGTGAGAACGAGGCCTGAGTAGTGCGCGACTGCGCCACTTTCGGGCAGTCGTCCCAGGGTCTTCATGATCAAACCACCGACGGAGTCGACCTCGTCATCATCGAGCTCGAGACCGAACAGGTCTCCCAGTTCGTCGATCGGGAGACGGGCGCTCACGCGGAACGATCCATCTTCCAGCTGTTCGAATTCGGCAACTTCACGGTCGTACTCATCGGAAATATCTCCGACGAGCTCTTCGATGAGGTCCTCAAGCGAGACTAGCCCGGCGATGCCGCCATATTCATCGACAACCATCGCCAAGTGGTTCGATTCGAGCTGCATCTGGCGCAGCAGGCTGTCGGCGCGCTGCGATTCCGGTACGAAGAGTGCGGGGCGAGCGAGTGCTTGAGTGGTGAGCTTGTCTGCTTCGGCCGGCTGCTCGTAGACGACTCGCGCGATGTCGCGCAGGTACAGCACGCCCATCACTTGGTCGATGTCGTCGCCAATCACGGGAACCCGGGAGACTCCGCGGCTCAAGAAGAGACCCATCGCGGCGCTGGCCGTGACATCCGCTTCAACCGTCACCATGTCGGTGCGCGGGATCATCACTTCTCGCACCACGGTGCTGTTGAAGTCGAAGATGGAGTGGATGAGGTCGCGGTCGTCTTGATCGAGAACTTCGTGCTCGGTGGCTTCATCCACCATGCTGAGCAACTGTTCTTCGCTCGAGAACGTTGCCGTGCGCGGACGGCCGGGGGTGACGCGGTTGCCGATGGCGACGAGTGCATCCGCAATCGGGCCGAGGATGACGCGGATGCCGCGAACGAACCGAGCCGAGAGCTGCAACACCTTGCGAGAGTGGGCACGCCCGACGCTGCGAGGGCTGGAGCCGACGAGCACGAACGATGCCCCGGTCATGATGAGCGCGCTCAACAGCAGCACGAGCCACCACTGCTCAAAGACGGAGGCGAAGACGAGCGTAACGAGCACGGCCGCGGTCGTTTCCACGACGATTCGCATGAAGTTGAGCGCATTGATATGCGCGCCCGTGTCTTGCGAAATGGCCAAGATCGACTTGTGGGCACGACTGCGCCCCGCCAATTCGACGAGGTCGCTGCGACTCAACACTGTCAGCGCAGAGTCAGCAGCGGCGAGCAGACCACCGAGCGATACCAGCAGGATCGCTACGGTGATGAAAATACCGATCAGCACAACCGACTACTAACTTCGTTCTGCCAGGGCGAACCCCAACAGAATTTCGCGCTGGAGGCCAAACATCTCTTTTTCCTCGTCGGGTTCGGCGTGGTCGAAGCCGAGCAAGTGCAGCAGACCGTGAGTGGTCAGCAAAAGCATTTCTTCCAGCGGAGTGTGGCCCGCGGTCTCGGCCTGCGAGATCGCAACTTGCGGGCACACGACGATGTCGCCGAGCAAGCCGGCGGGCGTCTGGCGGTCTTCAGTTCCGGGGCGAAGTTCGTCCATCGGAAAGCTCAAGACATCTGTGGGACCCGGCTCGTCCATCCACTGCACGTGAAGCTGCTCCATGGCGGCCTCGTCGACAAAGACGATGCCCAGTTCGGCATCCGGATGCACGTGAAGCTGGTCAAGGGCGAAAGTGCAGAGTCGCTGGAAGGCGTGCTCGTCTACCTCGACGGCCGATTCGTTGTTGATTTCGATCGACACGTTAGCGCCCCTCGTGATTGCGGCTGCGCTTGGGCGGCCGGTTGTTGCGGTTGTATTCGTCACGCTGCTTTTCGGCGTCGTAGGTGGTGTACGCATCCACGATTTGACCCACGAGGCTGTGGCGAACGACGTCCGCACTCGACAGCTCTGCGAAGTGGATGTCGTCGATGTCCCGCAGAACATTCGAGACGAGCTTGAGCCCGCTCGCCCCCTCAGGAAGGTCGACCTGCGTGATGTCACCGGTGATGACCATCTGCGAATCGAAGCCGAGACGGGTCAGGAACATCTTCATCTGCTCGGGTGTGGTGTTCTGAGCTTCGTCAAGAACCACGAACGAGTTGTTGAGAGTACGACCGCGCATATAGGCGAGCGGTGCGACCTCGACGGTGCCGGCGGCGAGAAGCTTGGGCACGAGATCGGGATCCATCATGTCGTTGAGGGCATCGTAGAGCGGGCGCAGGTAGGGGTCGATCTTGTCGGTGAGCGATCCCGGCAAGAATCCGAGACGCTCCCCCGCTTCGATCGCTGGGCGGCTCAGAATGATGCGCTCAACCTCTTTGCGCTGCAAAGCCTGCACGGCTTTCGCCATCGCCAAGTAGGTTTTTCCCGTTCCGGCCGGGCCGATGCCGAACACGATGGTGTTGTTGTCCATCGCATCGACGTATTGCGCCTGACCGAGAGTCTTGGCACGAATTGCTTTGCCCCGCGCCGTAAGGATGGTTTGCCCGAGCAACTGTTGAGGGCTGCCCTGGTTGCCGCGCAGAATTTTTGCCGACGCATCGACCTCGATCTCGCCGAGGTCGTGGCCGTCGCGCACCATCGTGACGAGTTCGTCGACAAGTTCCTTAGCGGATTCAACCGACGACTCATCGCCCGTCAGGGTGATTTCGTTACCGCGAACGTGCATTTCAACGTTCGGGAATTTGCTTTCGACGACCTTGAGAAGTCGATCGTGAGGGCCAAGAAGTCGCACCATGGCGACACCGTCTACTTCAATCGAGACGCTCTCGCGCTCTGTCGAACCTGCGGACTCGGAGTCACTAGTGACCAAGGGTGCCTTCCTCGAGGTTTCCGCCGAGCACATGAGCATGCACGTGGAAAACAGTTTGACCAGCGTTTTCGCCAGTGTTAAAGATCAGTCTGTACTGCCCGCCTGCATATTCGTCGGCAAGCGATTGGGCGACCGAGACAAGTTCAGCCAGTAGCGCCGGGTTGCCTGCGGCAAGCTCCGTAACGTTGGCGAACTCTTCGGTTTTAGGCACAACGAGCAAGTGCACGGGTGCTTGAGGCGCGATGTCGCGAAACGCGATTACCGCGTCTGACTCGAAGACGATATCCGCGGGAATCTCGCGAGCGATGATCTTCGTAAAGATCGATGGGGAATCAGACATGTCTCTAGCCTAAACCTCTAGCTCCAACGGCCAAGCTTGACGTTCAACGCTGCCAAGGCCGCCGGGCCCGCAGTCGACGTGCGCAACACTTCACTGCCCAGTCGGATCGTGGATGCTCCCGCCGCCGTCAAGAGATCGAGCTCGTGATCCGCAACTCCGCCCTCCGGACCCACCACGAGCAGGATGTCACGGTCGTCGACTTCGAGTTCGGCCAAGGTTTCCGTTGCCGTGGGCTCGAGCACGAGCATCCGCGTCGTGGAAGCGAAAGTCGCCAATTGCTTCGTGGTCACCAGATCGAGGACGTCGGGGATCCAGCTGCGCAGCGACTGCTTGCTCGCTTCGCGAACGATTGCTGCCCAGCGATCGCGGCCCTTGGCAACTTTCGCGCCTTGCCAGCGCGAAATACTGCGCGCCGCCGACCACGGGATGACGCCGTCGACACCGAGTTCGGTGGCGACCTGAACCGCAAGTTCGTCGCGATCGGCTTTGGCGAGGGCCTGAGCCAAGAAGACGGCCGGGGTTCGCCGCGGCGACTGCTGAACATCCGCTACTTCGATGGTGAGCTCGGTGTGTTCCGCCGTGACGATAGGACCAGAAACGATCAGGCCAGCACCGTTACCGATCGCGATCGTCTCGCCCACTTTCAGGCGCGAAACCGTGACAGCGTGGCGCGCTTCGGCGTTGCCCAAGGAAACCGAGGCGCCAACGCCGACGTCGCCGAGTTCTTCATCGATATAGAGATGTGCCATGAGTGCCTACAGGAAACGGTCGCGAAGCTTCGCGAACAGCCCCTGCTGGAACTCGGCAAAATGCGGCTGCTTGCTCTTGCGCACGGCGGCGAGCTGCTTCATGAGGGTCTGTTCTGCACCGCTAAGCTTCGTCGGCGTGACGACCTGGATGCCGAGGCGCAGATCACCGCGGCCGTTGCCACGCAGGCTCGTAATTCCGCGATCGCGAATCGTGAGCACTTCACCGCTCTGGGTACCGGGCTTGATGACCACTTCAATTTCTCCGTCGAGGCCATCGAGCTTCACTGTTGTGCCCAAGATTGCGTCGATCATTTCGACCTCAACGGTGGCCAGTAGATCGTCATCGGCACGGCTGAAGATGTCGTGGTGGCGCACCTTGATCTCGAGGAACAGGTCGCCATTGGGGCCGCCCGCGGGACCAACCTCGCCCTGGCCGGGCATCTGCAGACGCAGCCCCGTCTCAACGCCGGCCGGGATGTCGACCGAGAGAGTGCGCTGCGCACGAACTCGACCCTGACCTGCACACGTAGCGCAGGGGTTCACGATGATGTTGCCGTAACCGCGGCACGTGCCACAGGGGCTCGACGTCATGACGTTGCCGAGGAGGCTTCGCACCTGGCGCTGGATCTGGCCGCTGCCCTGACAAATGTCGCAACGAACGGGCGAGCTGCCGGGGGCAGCACAACTGCCCTCACACGTCTCACAGAGTTCTGCAGTGTTGACCTCGATGTCGCGAGTGACACCGAACATCGTGTCTTTGAGGCTCACCTCGATACGCAGCAGCGCATCCTGACCCCGCTCGCGGCGTGACCGCGGACCAGCGGTCTGACCGCCACCCCCACCGCCGAAGAACGTCTCGAAGATGTCGCCGAAACCGAAGTTGGCACCGCCGCCGAAGCCGCCGCTGCCGCCCATGTCGTATTGCTGACGCTGTTGCGGATCGCTCAGCACGTCATAGGCATGAGTGACTGTCTTGAAGCGCTCAGACGCATCCGCGCTGGGATTGACGTCGGGGTGCAACTCGCGTGCGAGCTTGCGGTACGCCTTCTTGATTTCCTCCGGGGTCGCTTCGCGCGCAACGCCGAGGGCTTCGTAGTGATCTGCCAAAGTTCCGATTGCTCCTTACGAGCTCAGTTGTCTTCCAAAAGTCGCGAGAGGTATCGCGCCACTGCGCGAACCGCCGCCATGTTGTTCGAATAGTCCATGCGCGTGGGGCCAAGCACGCCCAAGCGCGAAACACCGCCGCCGGATGAGGAATACCCGCCCGTGACGACCGATGTCTCTTCTAACCCAAATTCTGCGTTCTCTCGCCCGATGCGAGTTGAAACTGATCCATTTGCTACTTCCATCTCCCCAAAGAGGCGCAACAACGTTACTTGCTCTTCTATTGCCTCAAGCACAGGAAAGATGCTTCCGGTGAAATCTTGCTCGGTGCGAGCGAGGTTTGCGGTGCCGGCGAGAACGAGCTTGTCGGCACGGTTGGCCAGCACCTGCTCGATCAAACTTGTAGCAATTTGGCCGACGAATGCCTGTCTTTCTGCGGGAAAAATCTGCGCAAAACTTGCGAGTCGATCGGCCGCTTCGGGCAGAGATTGCCCAGTGAGAGCAGAATTCAGCTTGGCGCGAACCTCACCCAAGAACGCCTCGTCCACGGGGTCAGAGACGTCGATGAGGCGCTGCTCGACTCGACCAGAGTCGGTAATGAACACCGTCATGATGCGTGTGGCATGCAACGGAACAAGTTCCACATGCCGCACGCGAGCGGTCGCCAGCGAGGGGTACTGCACGAGCGCCACACTGTTGGTCAGTTGCGACAGCAGGCGAACCGAGCGCGCAAGGACGTCATCCAAGTCGTCGGCCTGGCCGAGGAACGACTCGATGGCTTGACGCTGAGCGCTCGTCAGCGGGCGCAGGTCGGCCAACTGGTCTACAAACATGCGGTAGCCCTTGTCGGTCGGCACACGCCCCGATGACGTGTGTGGCGCCGTGATGAGCTCTTCGTCTTCAAGCAAGACCATGTCGTTGCGAATCGTTGCTGCGGACACCCCGAAGGAATGTCGCTCAACGATTGACTTAGATCCGACAGGCTCGCGCGTAGCAACGTAGTCCTGCACAATGACTCGAAGCACGTCAAGTCCGCGGGCGGAAACCATTCCACCACCCACCTCTCTTGATTGGCACTCAATCCGTTCGACTGCCAATCTTACTCGACACACCACGACACAGCCGTTGCACCGCGCGAGTCATAGCGCTAGCGTGTCTGTGTACTTGAGCGCTACCTTTTTGTGGAAATGCTCAGGTGTGACACCGAGCACTTTGATGAAACCCGGGAAGTTCCCTCGTTCACCTGAAAGGCACGAACACATGACTGACGCAAATCCGCAGCCCGCAGCACCGCAGCCGGCAGCTCAACTGACCGAGGCTGAGGACAAGCAGTGGGCATCATTCGCTCACCTTGGTGGAATCCTGAGCTTCCTGCCCTCGCTGATTATCTGGTTGGTCTTCAAGGAGCGCGGGGCGTTCACCAACACCGAAGCGAAGGAAGCCCTGAACTTCCAGATCACACTAACGATTGCGCACATCGCGCTTGCAATCCTCGGTTCGATCTTGACGGCAGCCACCTTCGGTATCTTTGGCATCATCCAAGGCCTGCTCTGGTTCGCGCTCGTCGCTGTCGCAATCATCTTCTCGATTATCGGCTTCACGAAGGCCAAAGAGGGCAACCATTACCGTTACCCCTTCGCTTTGCGCCTCATCAAGTAATTCCCGCTATCGACTAGCTCGATAGCTGCTAGCCCTGAGAGCTTCTGCTCTCAGGGCTACTTTTTTGCCCAACTAGCGCTTTAATGGAGGCATGTCAGATTCCACACCTCCCCCCGCCTCGCCGTACGCGCCGATCCAACCGATGAGTCCGAGCGACGAGAAGCTCTGGGCAACGTTGATCCACATTGGCGGAATCTTCTTCTCGTTCATCCCCGCACTCGTGGGCTACCTCGTGCTGAAAGACCGCGGTCCTTTCGTTCAGGCTCACACGCGCACTGCGTTGAATTTCCAGATCACGATGACCATCGCGATGTTCGTTGGCGGTCTGCTTACTATCGCCGGCATTGGATTTCTCATCATCCTTGCAGCGGGAATCGTCATTCTCATCTTCAGCATCATTGCCGCCGTCGCCGCTAACAACGGTCAGGCGTACAAGTACCCGTTGACCATCGAATTCATCAAGTAGCTCGAACTTTCGCCGTAGCGCGAATTCTCGCTCTAAATAGGGGCGTCTGCTAGCAATCGCCGCACGACGGCATCCGCGAGCAGGCGCCCTTTAAGCGTGAGGGTGAGAGTTCCCTTGAACGCCGCGGGAGCATCCACCAGTTCATCGGCAATGAGCCCGGCGACTGCCGTGCGACCTTCAGCATCGAGCGTTGCCGTTTTCAAACCGCCGCGAACACGCGCCCGCAGAAGTACATGCTCAAGATATTTGCTGGAGTCCGCGAGTGTTTCGCGCCCGGCTCCCGGGGAATGGCCAGCGGCGATTCGATCAGCGTAGGCGGCCGGATGCTTGACGTTCCACCAACGAACGCCTCCGACGTGACTGTGAGCCCCCGGGCCAACACCCCACCAGTCGTTGCCTAGCCAGTAGCCAAGATTATGACGGCTTGCGTGGCTGACGGCAGGGTCTTCGTCGTGCTTCGCCCAGTTGCTGACCTCGTACCAGTCGTAGCCCGCCGCTGCGAGTTTCTTATCGGCCAGCTCATACATGTCTGCCTGCAGATCGTCATCCACCGGAGCAACATCGCCGCGTTTAATCTGCGCCGCCAGCTTCGTACCGGTCTCGATAATGAGCGCGTACGCCGAGATATGGTCGGGGTTCTGCGCGATGGCGTGATCGAGCGAGCGCTCCCAATCGGCCAATGACTCCCCCGGCGTGCCGTAGATCAGGTCGACACTGACGTCGAGCTCGACCTCGCGCGCCCACTTCACCACATGCGGAACCTTCTCGGGGTCGTGTGTGCGCTCCAGCGTGGCGAGAACGTGCGGCACCGCCGACTGCATTCCGAAAGACACGCGAGTGAAACCGGCCTCTTTGAGTGCGAGAAGGTAATCGCGGTCGACAGAATCAGGGTTCGCCTCAGTAGTGACTTCGACGTCATCCGTGAAACCCCACGTGTCTCGCGCTGCAGCGAGCATCCGAGTGAGGTCGGTGACAGGGAGCAGCGTGGGCGTACCGCCGCCGAAGAACACCGTTGATGCCTTGCGGGGCGCGACACCAGCGTTCGCGAGCACGATTGCTGCCTGCTCGATCTCTGCGATGGCCTCGTCGGCGTAATCCGCACGCTTAGCTCCGCGCAGTTCTTCACCCGTGTATGTGTTGAAATCACAGTAGCCACAGCGCACGCGACAGAACGGAACGTGAATGTACACACTCCAGTCGCGGTCGTGGGAGCCCACAGCAACGCTGGCAGGCAAGGCGCCGTCGAGAGGAGCAGGATCAGCAATCGGCAACGCACCTGGCACGAACTAATCCCCTTAACAACCGGTGAAGAAAACGTGCCCATTGTCGTAGCGACGGGCACTGGTCAATTGTCGCACCTCTTGCGTGGGAGCATTGATGGGTGACTATGCACATCCTCTGGGACATCGACGGAACGCTCATCCACAACTCGAAAGACGGCGCTGCTGTCTATCTCGAGGCCTTCACCCACGTGACGGGCACAGAGCCGCAGAAGTTCATCACGAACCCGCACGGGCAGACCGAAGGTCAGATTCTTACCGCCCTGCTCGAGCTCAACGGCCACCCTGCGACCATGCTCGACGACGTGCTGGCCGAGTTGGATGCCCGTACCCAGAAGCTGCTCGAGACGGGCTACGTTCGCACAGCAGTTGTCGGCGGCCCCGACGCCTTGCGAGACGCTGGCGGTCGAGGCTGGACGAACGCACTGCTCACCGGAAACGGCCCGCAGCATTCGCGCGTAAAGCTGACCGCTGCGGGTTACGCCGAAGACGACTTCAACTGGACCAACTCGTTCTTTGGAGACCGCTCCCCTGACCGTCATCACCTGACATCGCTCGTCGCTCCCATTCTGGGTGAGCAGCCCAGCGTGATCATCGGTGATACCCCGAACGATGGCCTGGCTGCCGATTCGGCCCGCATCCCGTTTATCGCGGTCGCAACCGGCGCCTACTCCGTTGCTGAGCTGCGCGACACGAGCGCTCTCGTCGTTGTCGAAGACCTAGTCGCCGGTCGTGACGATGTACTCGGCACGATCGCCGAGCTCGCTCAGCGCGGTTAGGCGCGGCCCCAGAAACCATCGCGCTCCGGCGCGGTTAGGCAGCTACTTCTGAGCGGGAATCGCTCCGGCGAGAGCGCGAAGGTAGCGCCCGACCACGATGTACTGGAACACGCGCAGCGCGGGAGACACCAGCATCCACTTGAACGACGCTGGGCGCGAGAACGATCGCACGGTCATCCACACTGAATTGTCGTCACGACGCTCCACCATGAAGGATTCTTCGCCCCGCAGCGGATGACCTTCGAGCGTGCCGTAGGCAAAGCCCGCAACAGTCGGGTCATCAACGACATACACGACGCGCACGGGCTCGTGAGCTGTGAACCGTCCGCTGCCGATGGAGAGCACGATCGTGTCGCCGGGGCGCACGTGCGGATGATCGGCATTGTCGATCGACAGATCAAGATTCTCGCCGTGAGGATCGCGCGGAAGAAGCGTCACGCCGAAACCGCTGCGTCGCTTCACACCCCACGTTAGGATCTGTTCGCGCGCAAAAGCCCACCGTGCTTCACCATGGCCGATTCGAGCGCTACGTTGAACGCGACGAAACCCGGCAGGCGGCAGCACCGTGAAAGTGTTGCCACGCGTGGCACCGACCGCCCCGTACGTGACGGGAGCATTGGGGTAGGTGCGCGCATCCATTCGTCTACTTCTTGTCTTTCCCGGCTTCGACTTCGCCAGAAAGAGCAGCGATGAAGGCAGCCTGAGGAACCTCGACGCGACCAACCATCTTCATACGCTTCTTGCCCTCCTTCTGCTTCTCGAGGAGCTTGCGCTTACGGCTGATGTCACCGCCGTAGCACTTAGCAAGAACGTCTTTACGCATAGCGCGAATCGACTCGCGCGCAATGATGCGAGCACCAATGGCAGCCTGAATCGGCACTTCGAACTGCTGACGCGGAATGAGGGTCTTGAGACGCTCGGTCATGAGCACGCCGTAGGCATAGGCCTTGTCGCGGTGCACAATCGCGCTGAACGCGTCAACAGCCTCGCCCTGCAGCAGGATGTCGACCTTGACGAGGTCTGCCTCTTGGTCACCGCTGGGTTCATAGTCGAGGCTCGCATAGCCCTGCGTACGACTTTTGAGGTGATCGAAGAAGTCGAACACGATCTCACCGAGCGGCATCGTGTAGTGCAGCTCGACGCGGTCAGTACCGACGTATTCCATGCCCTGCATGGTGCCGCGGCGCGATTGGCAGAGCTCCATGACCGTTCCCACGAAGTCTTTCGGGGTCAGAATGGATGCCTTCACCATGGGCTCGGTCACGCTGGCGATCTTGCCGCCGGGGAACTCGCTTGGGTTGGTGACAGTCGTGAGCTTCTTGTCGTCGCCCATGACTTCGTAGATAACCGAGGGGGCGGTGGCGATCATGTCGAGGTTGAACTCGCGCTCGAGTCGCTCGCGCACAATCTCCAAGTGAAGTAGACCCAAGAAGCCACACCGGAAGCCGAAGCCAAGAGCCACAGATGTTTCGGGCTCGTAGACCAGGGCCGCATCCGACAGCTTGAGCTTGTCGAGCGCCTCGCGCAGTACCGGATAGTCGGAGCCGTCGATCGGGTACAAACCCGAGAAGACCATCGGCTTCGGTTCGGAGTAGCCCTTGAGCGCGGTTTCAGCCGGCTTAGCGTGGTTGGTGACCGTGTCGCCGACCTTGCTGAGGCGCACATCCTTCACGCCCGTGATGAGGTAACCCACTTCACCGACGCCAAGGCCCTTCGTCGGAGTCGGCTCGGGAGAGCTCACGCCGATCTCAAGCAGTTCATGAGCCGACTTAGTCGACATCATCATGACCTTCTCGCGAGGCGAGAGCTGACCGTCGACCATACGCACGTAAGTAATAACGCCGCGGTAGGCGTCGTACACCGAGTCAAAAATCATGGCGCGGGCCGGAGCATCCGCGTTACCGACCGGAGCCGGGATGAGGCGCGTAGCCTCGTCAAGAAGTTCGGGAACTCCCATGCCAGTCTTGCCCGAAACGCGCAGCACCGTCGACGGGTCGCAACCGATAAGGCCCGCGATTTCTTCGGCGTACTTGTCGGGGTCTGCCGCCGGCAGGTCGATCTTGTTCAGCACGGGAATGATCGTGAGGTCGTTCTCCATCGCCAAGTACAGGTTGGCGAGAGTTTGAGCCTCGATGCCCTGCGCTGCGTCGACGAGAAGAATCGCGCCCTCGCACGCCGCCAGTGACCGTGAGACCTCATAAGTGAAGTCGACGTGGCCGGGAGTGTCGATCATGTTCAGTGCGTACGACTGTTCCTTACCGTTCTCGTCGGTAAGCGACCACGGCATCCGTACTGCCTGGCTCTTGATTGTGATGCCGCGCTCACGCTCGATATCCATACGGTCGAGGTACTGCGCCCGCATATCGCGGTCGCTAACAACCCCCGTGACCGACAGCATGCGGTCAGCGAGGGTGGACTTGCCATGATCGATATGCGCAATGATGCAAAAGTTGCGGATAAACGCAGGATCGGTCGAAGCAGGCTCAAGTGTGTAAGAGGCGCGAGGAGACATCCGCCCAATTCTCCCATGAAGCCGACGTTCCTGCGCGCACCCGCCCAATACGACAGGCCAAAAGCCTAAAAGGGGCGGATGCGCGGCTAGCCCGCGGGCAGAAAGAGCTGCTAGAACGCTGCGGCTAGGAACACGAATGGCAGCACAGCCAACGCTCCAGCGGCAACGACGAGAACCCATCCGAAGGTTGCAACGCAGGCAAGCACGATTCCCCAAATGGAGAAGCCGCGGCCTGTTGGCTCGTCGCGCAAGCCGAAGACACCGAGAATCACGGCTGCCAACGGCACCACAATGCTCTGAGCGAAGAAGAATGAGGCGATACCCAAACTGAGCGCGAGCACGCTCATGGTGCGGGTCGACGTACGCCGTGGCATGGCGAAACCAGAAAGGTCGGAGGCAGCGGCCTCGGGAGCGGATGCGGCTGAGGCTGCGGTCCCTGATGGGGCACTGGAGCCGCCCATCGGTGTCGTCGAGTCTGCTGCTGGAGCGTCGGCGAACGATGCCCGCTCGTCATCGACGAGCGTGTCCGAGAGAAGCGCAGTCGACGTCGCGCCGGCAGCGGGCATTTCAACCGACGTCGGAGAGTCGGCTGTCGAAGAATCGACCTTCGAAGAGGTAACGGGAGAGGAAGAAGAAGTTGAGGAGGTCATGTATCCAAGGTAGAAAAACCGGTGCGACGCGGGTATCGGGGTAACCCCCGAAAGCGCAGGGGGACGCCCCCTCTGGGCACTAACCGGCCATGTCGTCAGAGACTTTAATGCCGCAGTCAGGCGTGGCGACCAACACACCCAGCTACGGTCACTAGTCTTAACACCGCTGACAGACAGATTCGACAGCCAAGCAAGACCCGAAACCCGCGCAAACCAGTTTGTTCGGCGCTGGGGTCGCCAATTGCTCCGCAATTGATTTAGCTCCACCGGAAAAGCCCGAACAAACACAGTTTGTTCGGCGCTGGGGTCGCCAATTGCTCCGCAATTGATTTAGCTCCACCGCGCTGGTAATGTTGCCTGTTGGCTTATGCATATGGTTCTTTGTCGAACAGTATGCGCATCGCGGCCGGGAATCAGAACACCGATTCTCTTCCACGGCCGCCCACCATCTCTGATCCACAAACAAGAAAGCACACAAACGTGGCAAATATTAAGTCGCAGATCAAGCGCATTGGTACCAACAAGAAGGCTCAAGACCGCAACCGCCAGGTGAAGAGCCAGGTCAAGACCGCGATCCGCGCAACGCGCGAAGCTATCAAGGCTGGCGACAAAGAGACCGCCATCGAGCGCCTCAAGGCAGCATCCAAGTCGCTCGACAAGGCTGCTGGCAAGGGCGTTCTGCACAAGAACCAGGCAGCTAACCGCAAGTCGGCTATGGCCAAGCAGGTTGCAGCTCTCTAAAGCTCTCTGATCGGCACTACGCCGACCACACAAAAGCCCCTACCGTTCGCGGTGAGGGGCTTTTGTCATTGGGTGGCGGCAAGGAGCAACTATCGCTCACTGGCCCCTTCGGGCTAGCGGATGCCGCGAGCTGCAACCACAGAGATCATTCGTTCCAGCGCGAAGACAGGGTCGCGCCCCAAACCTTTTACTTGAGCGTCTGTATCGGCAATGGCCTCGATGGCGGAGCCCAGCCCCGCATCGCTCCAGCCGCGCAAATCTTTCATTGCCCGGTCGGCCTGCCACGGCGCCATGCCGAACATTTTGGCGGCTTGCCCCGACGACATTGACCCCCCGGAAAGTTTCGCCATTGTGCGCAGCTTCGCAGCAAACGCTGCGACGATCGGCACCGGGTCGGCACCGGAGGCAAGAGCGTGACGCAAGAGCACCAGCGCCTCGCCTGAGCGACCGGCAATCGCTGAGTCTGCGACCTTGAAGGCGCTAGTTTCGACTCGGCCCGAGTAGTAACGGGCCACTGTGGCTTCGTTGATCTCATCGGCATCGTCGGCGAGAAGCTGCTGGCACGCGGCGGCGAGCTCTGCGAGGTCTGCGGAGAAAGCGGACACGAGGGTTCGAAGGGCGCCCGGCGTTACACGGCGGCGTTTGGCGGCGAATTCGGCGGAGGCGAAATCGTACTTCTCGGCATCCTTCTTGAGCTCGAGGCACGTGATCTCTATGCCGCCACCCTTACCCGCACGAATCGCGTCAAGCAGTTTTTTGCCGCGCACTCCCCCGGCATGGCGAAGAATGAGATACGTGTCGTCGGCCGGAGCCTCGAGGTACGCGAGGGTTTCGGTGATGAACGCATCGGTGCACTTCTCAACGTTCGTGACGCGAATCATCCGCGGTTCACTAAAGAGCGAGGGGCTCGCGCGGCTGATGAGCTCGCCGGGGCCGTAGTGATCTGCTTCTAAGTCGTTGACTTCAAGGCTGGGGTCTTCGACCTTGAGGGTGTCGCGCAGCATGCGGATAGCGCGGTCCGCAAGAAAGCCTTCCGTGCCGCTGACAAGAACGATGGGCGCGGGGCGCACCTTGTTCCACGCCAATTGCGGGATCGCGACTTTGGACTTCGCCGGCGATCGGGCGGGGGTTCTGGCGGCCACAAGACTCCTCTTTTTGAACTGCAAACCCAGCCTAATGCCGGGCGCCCACAACGCGGCAACGCCGCGGTGCGTGCATAATTCCGGGCATGGGCGACGAACGTCGAGTGCTATTTCTCGGTTGTGCCTCGCTGAGTCGGCGCGTTACTGGACTGAATAGGCGCCAAATCAGTCAAGTCAGACGCGAACCCTTCCGGTTGCGAAAGCTTGGAATGCGCGATGTATGCACCGATGAGGACTGCGAGAGCTGACCCTGTGAGGGCCACGTACACGAGCAAGGAAACTCCGAAGTAGCCCGACACTGCTTCCAGCCCCGGAACTTGCTCGGAGTACCCATTTGGCCACGAGCTGATGAGCAGCCACGCAATGTTGGCCCACGCAATCGCAGCGCTGCTGGCAACGACCCCGACGAAAAGGCGATTTCGGTTGCGGGGAGTTAGCTTTCTGCCCAGGATTCCGACAAAGCCAGCAACTATTAGCGAGTACGCGGCGATGCCGGCAAACACATAGCGGCCCTGCACGCCTCTATCAGCCACCCCATAGGTCTCGTACACCGAGAGCGAGTTTGCGAAGAGCACCGCGATGATAATTGCCGGGAACGATAGTAAGAGAAACGTCATTCCTCGGTTGCGAGAGTAGAGCGCTACGACGACAAAGGCCACAACGAATGCGACTCCCGCAACGCCAAGAAGCACTGCCGGAAGCTCGTTGCCGCCGTCGACCGGTCGAACGCCGCGAGCCCAAAAGAGCGAGTTGAACCGCAACCAAAAGTTCCCGAAATAACTGAGAACATTGATGTTGCTAAGAGGCTCATCCAAGGCAACTCGGAGCGTTCCCGACACGCTGGGCTGAACAGAGCCGAGCAAGATGAGATTGCGTATCCACCACCATCCACCGATGAGCGCCGCGATCGACGGTGCAATCAGAGCGATAACGGTGCCTCTCATCTTCGTCGGCTTTTTGGAAAAGACCGCAACAAATGAAAGAAACACGAAGAGTGGAATCGCGAAGAGTGCGAACCCCTTTGTGAGCAGGGAGACGCCCAGCAAAATGCCCGCAGCGACGAGAAGAAACGTCGTGCGCGTATTCGACTTCCACGCGCGAATGAGGAAATACAAGGCGCCGCTGATCGTCGGGACCAGAAGCGTATCGTTCGACACGAGCCCTCCGAATCCCGTGAAGAAGGGGATCGCGAGAAGCGCGTAGGCGCCGACCGCCCCCAGCGACCGGGAGCCTGTGACGAGACGGACTATTCCAGCGATAGCCGGCACCGACAAACTGACCAAGAAAGCGGAGAAGATCCGCATCACAAGCATTGCTTGATCCCACCTCAGACTATCGAGGTCGGTCATCGCAACGACACTCGCAGTCAGAAAGTAGTACGCCGGCGGATGCTGGACCATGTTGTCGATCTCGGCCGACAAGAGAGCGAAATTGGGTTCTTCCAGCACGCTGGAACGGTTTACAGCGAGCGGAACCTGGTCGAAGTCAGGAGCACTCGCCGACGCCCTCCCTGATTCCAGCCACGCGAGGTCTACGGCTGGCATAACCCGGGCCGTGTAAGGAAGGGGCCAACCGCCCCCGTCAACAACCCGAACTACCGAGTTGTAGTGGTTTTTTTCATCCGGACCACCGAAAAATGGCACAGTGATTGCAGACAGAACTCCGGCAAGAAACACAAGCAGCGTTGCAGCCGCGATATGAACGAGATAGACGCGCTCGTTGCCCATTAGTCTTTCTCTCACGCACAGATTCCTAGCCTTGATGTGTGAACGCCAGCCACTGTCGTTCCAAAACATCCCCAAGCTTAGTCGGATGGCCGCTGCGCGCCGTCCCGAAACGATGACGGAATGCATCCGGCGGTTGCGTCGCAGCCCAGCGCGCACTTTGGGTTAGGGGAAACGGACCTCAGCCGATTCTGACCAGAGAGAAATCACGCCAGCGCGAACGCCGGATGACACCAAAATAAGCCCATTCAGGTCGCTGCGAGCAACTGCGGTACCGGCGTCGTCGAGCATTGCGAGGGCATCAGCGGTCGGATGCCCGTAGCCGTTGTCCGCTCCGACTCCGATGAGCCCGAGGGTGGCCTGCAGCTCGGCATAGAGGGCCGGGTACTGGTCT
Source organism: Salinibacterium amurskyense (assembly GCF_002797685.1). Classification (GTDB taxonomy): domain Bacteria; phylum Actinomycetota; class Actinomycetes; order Actinomycetales; family Microbacteriaceae; genus Rhodoglobus; species Rhodoglobus amurskyensis. Next base: position 1,402,967 of record NZ_PGFH01000001.1, on the reverse strand, counting down.
CCGGAACCGTGATGGCTGACTTTCACGACATCCACTTGCCTGAATGTACTAGCCGCACCGAGACGAGCTTGAGCACTCTCGCCAAGGTCTCCGAGGAACACCGAGCTGAGACAGTGCCTCAGGCAATCGGAGCGCGGCAAAAACTCGACGACGACGCTCGCATCGTTACCGGGGTCGATGCCCGAGCGCTGGGCCGGCGGCCAAAGCACGCGCCATTGCTGCTCGCCGAACTGGCCGCGGTCCCCCGCGCTCACAGGGTGAACCTGCGCGCCACCCGCCGCAAGACTGCCCAGTAGCGCTTCATCGCTTGGCGAGCCGGTGGGGCCGACAAGAACAACATCCGCGCGGCCAACGACAGCCTCGGTTCCTCCGACGTGGTCGTGATCGAAGTGCGTCAGGATGAGTAGGTCAATGTGGTCGATCGAGAGTCGATCGAGGCAGGCTTTCAGCAGGTCTGGTTCGGCGCCGGTATCAATGAGTGCAACTTCCTCTCCGCTGCGCAGAACCACCGCATCGCCCTGGCCAACATCACACTGCGCAAATTGCCAATCCCTCGGCCACGTCAACGCGGCACTGACCGCGGACCCTGCAACGACTGCCAGCGCGAGCGTGGAAGCGATAGCGAGAGACGTAAGCGCGTGCGTGCGCCAGGCACCGCGGATCACGAGAGCCGCGAGGAGAAGAACCGTGAGCACGCTGAGCGTGAGTACGCCCACCCAGCCTTCCCACCACGGGATGCGCGCCCACGGAGCCTCGGCAAAGAAATCAGCAACGGCCGCAACCCAGGCGGACGGCACCCAAGCGACCCACATCAGTGCCAGCCCGAGGACCGGGATCACTGACAACGCCACGCAGGCCGCCAGACCGACAACGGTCGCAATCGGCGCCGCCGGTGCGGCCAACACGTTGGCGATCACACCATAGGTCGGCAGTGAGGGCTGCAAGAGCAGTAGCACGGGCTGGCAGGCCAGCTGAGCAGCCAACGGCACGGCGATCACCAGTGACAGCGACCGCGGCATCCAACGCGCTAGAAACTGCGCGAGCGGCTCGGCAAAAAGAAGGAGACCTGCCGTGGCAAATACCGAGAGCACGAACGCGAAGTTGCGTGATAGCCATGGGTCGAAGACGAGGAGGGCGATCGTTGCGAGTGACAGCACCGCCATTCCTCGGATCGGCCTGCCGCTGCCGAGTGCGATCAACACGAACGTGGCCATGAGCGCTGCCCGCAGCACGCTGGGGTCGGGAGTGACCACGACTACGAAGGCGAGCAGTATAAGAATGGAGAGGCCGATCCTCAGTATCCGATGGGCTCCGACCCTGCCGCCGAGAGCCATGATTAGCCCGACGACGATCGCGCAGTTGGCGCCCGACACTGCCGTGAGGTGGCTCAATGAGCTGGTCTTCATAGCAGCATCCAAGTCGTCACTCACGGCGCTGGTATCGCCGATGGCGAGCCCACCCAGAAGTTCCCCGCCACCGCCCGGCAACGACGAAGTGGCGGCGGCAAAGGTACGTCTCAGTTGATTCGCCCAGTCGAATTGCCAGCCGGGATCGGCCCGCCATTCCGGCGGGTCAGTAGCGAAGAGCAGCACGGCCCGCCCATCTTCCGGGGAAGTGCTCGCCAAGGTGCCCGTGACCGCGAATGTGACGCCAATCCCCCACGGTTCGCCGTCGGCATCCGATGCGTCTAGACCCGGCTGCGGTTCATCAGGTTCGGCATCGACCGCGCCAAAACCGCCGCGTTCCGTGAAGATCAGAGCGGGCGATTCGAGTTGGATTGATTCGCCGTCGGCCTCGAGAGTGGTGATGATTGCCTGAAAGAAGTCGGCGCTGTCCTTGACTGCAGAGGTGGTTGTTGCGATGGCAGTCACTGTCGTGTGCTTCGCAGCCAGTTCTCCCAGCGCTAGGGGTTGACGGGTCTCAGCATGAACAGCGACAGACGTGGAGCACAACGCGGCCAGAGCGCACCCCAAGGCGACACTCGCGAGAAAACGCTGCTGGCTCAGCAGCGCACCCGCGATTAGTGCTCCGGTAGCAAGCCACAATGCGATGGCGACCGCAGGCGTCCACGCTGGGACCCCGATCACGACGACGGCCACAAGCCACGCAGCCGCCACGGGCAGGCTGAGCCGCAGGTCGAGATTCATACCGTGACCAGGTCGCGCAACCCGTCGAAGGTAGCGTCTCCGATTCCGGCGACGTTACGGAGGTCGTCGATGCTCGTGAAGCGCCCATTTGCCTCACGCCACGCCAGAATGCGAGCAGCCATCGCTGGCCCGATACGAGGCAGGGTATCGAGGGCTGCGGCATCCGCGGTATTCAGGTTGACTCGACCATCGGATGCCGTCGCCGCGGCAGCCTCGTCGCCCACGGCAGGCACGGCGAACTGTTCTCCATCGGTCAGCACACGCGCGAGGTTGAGTTGATCCTGCTTCGCATCTTCGGCGAAGCCCCCAGCGGCAGCGATCGCGTCGATCACGCGTGATCCCTCGGTCAGTTCGAAGAGCCCCGGACGCACCACCGCGCCCGTGACGTGCACAAACAGAGCGGGTGATTCCACCGCGAACGCTCCGTCACCCGAGCCCAGTTCGCCGCGCGCAATCTCTACGGCAGTCGGGCTGCCTGTGAGTGCGGTCGCGAGCACGGCGCAACCGAGCGCAACGAGCACCACCACGATGACAGCGCCGACGCGCACCCGCAGCCGCGCCTTACGGGCCTGCTCGAACTCTTCCACTCCCACAAACTAAGCGCGCCCCGATTGCTCGGAGCGCGCTCAGTTATAACGTGTGGACTTACTTAGCCTTCGGTGGGCTGTTGACGAGTCGCGATGTTGACGAGCTTGGGGGCGCGCACGATCACCTTGACGATCTCGCGGTCTCCGACGGTGCGCTTGATCGCTTCGGATGCCATGGCAAGAGCTTCGAGGTCGGCGCCATCAATCTTGGGCGAAACTTCGAGGCGGTCCCGAACCTTGCCATCCACCTGAACAACGGCCGTCACCGACTCCTCAACGAGGAGCGACGGGTCGGCCTTGCGCCAACCGGCGAGAGCGACAGTCGGCTCGTAGCCGAGCTTCTCCCACATCTCCTCTGCCGTGTGCGGCGCGAACAGGCTCAGGGCGATCGTGATGACTTCAGCTGCTTCACGGACTGCCGCGTCGCCGCCGCCAGCACCGGTGTCGATGGCCTTACGGGTGACGTTGACGAGATCCATGATGCGAGCAACGAGCACGTTGAACTTCAGCGACTCAGCGAGGCCAGGGCCATCAGCGAGGAAACGGTGGGTGGCGCGACGCAGCGTGGTGTCGCCCGTCTTCCACTCGATCTCGGGAGCACTCGTGACATCCCGCACTACACGGAACGCGCGAGCCAAGAATTTGTGCGACGCCGCAGGCGACACGTCTTCCCAGTTGATGTTTTCCTCGGGCGGGCCAGCGAAGGCCAACGTCAAGCGGAGTGCATCGGCACCGTGCTCGGCAATTTCACCCGAGAACGTGACGGCCTTGCGGCTGCGCTTCGACATCTTCTTGCCCTCAGAGAGGACCATGCCCTGGTTGAGCAGCGCGCTGAAGGGCTCCGTGAAGCTCACGTAACCGAGGTCGAACAGCACCTTGGTAATGAAGCGCGAGTAGAGCAAGTGCAGGATCGCGTGCTCGACGCCACCGACGTACTGGTCGACGGGAGCCCACTTCTCGGCCTCAGCCGGGTCGAAGGCCTTGTCGGGATCGTTCGGTGACAGGAAGCGCAAGAAGTACCAGGAGCTGTCAACGAAGGTGTCCATCGTGTCGGCGTCGCGCAAGGCAGGGCTGCCATCGCGCGGGTCTTCAACGTTGATCCAGTCTTCGGCGGCCGCGAGGGGCGATTTGCCCTTGGGCTTGAGATCAAGGCCCTCAGTCGATGGCAGCTCAACGGGCAGCTGCTCGAAGGGAACCGGAATCAGTTCGCCATCCGAACCGTGAATGATCGGGATGGGGGTTCCCCAGAAGCGCTGACGGCTGATCAGCCAGTCACGCAGTCGATACGTCTTCGCGGCGCGGCCAGTGCCGGCAGCGTCGAGCTGTTCCACGATCTTCTTGATCGCGTTGGACTTGCTGAGCCCGTCGAGCGGACCCGAGTTGATCATGCGGCCATCGCCCTGCAACGACTGACCGGTGTCGCGGGGGTTCAGCGGCGGCAGGTCATCCGGAAGAATCGCCATGCCATTTTCGTCGAGTTCCAGAACAGGAATCGCACCGGTGATGGGCGCGTTCGTGTCGAGAACAACACGCACAGGTAGGTCGAACTTGATCGCGAATTCGAGGTCGCGCTGGTCGTGCGCGGGCACAGCCATGACGGCACCGTGGCCGTAGTCGGCCAGTACGTAGTCTGCAGTCCAGATCGGGATGCGCTCCCCCGTGACCGGGTTGATCGCAAAACGGTTCAGCGGGATGCCGGTCTTGGTGCGCGTAGCATCCTTGCGCTCGATTTCAGTCTGCTTCTGAGTCTGCTCGAGGTAGCTCGCGAAAGCAGCCTTGGTCTCGTCGTCGGTACCCTCAACGAGTTCAGCGGCGAGGTCTCCATCTGGGGCGACGACCATGAAGGTGACGCCGTAGAGAGTGTCGGGGCGCGTCGTGAAGACGGTGACCTTCTCGTCACGGCCTTCGATTTCGAAGTCGACATCCGCACCAACCGAACGGCCGATCCAGTTGCGCTGCATCGAAAGCACCTTCGACGGCCATGCGCCCTCAAGCTGGTTCAAGTCGTCGAGCAAGCGGTCGGCGTAGTCGGTGATCTTCAAGTACCACTGCGTGAGCTTCTTCTTGACGACGATCGCGCCCGAACGCTCGGACGTGCCATCGGCCAGAACTTGCTCGTTGGCGAGAACGGTCTGATCTACCGGGTCCCAGTTGACCCAGGAATCCTTGCGGTACGCGAGGCCCTTTTCGTACATCTTGAGGAACAGCCACTGGTTCCACTTGTAGTACTCGGGGTCGCTCGTGTGCAGAACGCGGTCCCAGTCAAAGGAGACACCGTAGAGCTTCATGCTCTTCTTCTGCTGGTCGATGTTGTCGTACGTCCAACCGCGAGGGTCAATGCCGCGCTCGATGGCGGCGTTCTCAGCAGGAAGACCGAAAGAGTCCCAGCCAATGGGGTGAAGAACGTTGAAGCCACGCTGACGCCAGTACCGCGCCGCGATGTCACCAAAGGCGTAGGCCTCGGCGTGCCCCATGTGCAAGTCGCCCGAGGGGTACGGGAACATGTCGAGAATGTACTTGCGCGGGCGCTTGTCTTCGGGGTCGCTCGTCGCGAACGGCTTAAGCTCTTCCCACTTGGCTTGCCACTTAGCGTGAATGGCGGCTACATCGTAGTCCGAGCCACTCTCGCGGTCGTCGTGTGCACCAGCAAAGTTGGGCTGCTCAGTCACGTAAACACTCTCAATTCGTTACAGGGAAGATCTAAGATTACCCAACTCACGGCCGCGCTCGAGGGGGCCAAAAAGTGTCGGGTTATTCCATTGTCTATGAGTTGACGCATCTCACAGTACACAGCAACAGGGTAGACCGGTTGTTCACTACGACCGAGAGCGGATGCGCGACCGCTTAGTCGCTCGAAACACCCAGCACTCGCAGCAGCGCTGCTGCCTTCAACTTGACCTCGGCCAGCTCTTCTTCGGGCACCGAGAGGGCCGTGATTCCGCCGCCGGCGCCGATCGTTGAGCCCCGAGCATCCATGACGATAGAACGGATGACCATGGCGAGGTCAACGGCACCGTCGAGCCCCACGTACCCAAAGACGCCAGAGTAGATGCCGCGCGGGGCACGCTCGAGCGAATCCAGAATGAGAGTCGCGGAGTGTTTGGGGGCGCCGGTCATCGATCCCGCCGGAAACGAAGCCTTGATGGCATCGACGGCGCTCACGTCAGCGCGCAATTGACCCCGGATGGTACTGACGAGCTGATGCACGGTCGCGTAGCTTTCCACGGCGAACAGTTTCGGTACGGTGACGGAGCCGACCTCGCACACGCGCCCGAGGTCATTGCGCATGAGATCGACAATCATGAGGTTTTCGGCGCGCTCTTTATCGCTGGCCAGCAGCTCGGCGGCAAGGCGCTCGTCTTCGGCGGCGTCAGCGCTGCGGCGACGCGTGCCCTTGATCGGCTTCGTCTCGATGAGTCCCGAGGGATCGATCGCTAAGAACTGCTCGGGAGTGGAGCTGAGCAGCGAGATCGCGCCCACCTGCATGAAGCCGCCGTGATGGCTGGGGTTGGCGCGGCGCAGAGCGAGATACGTAGCGACCGGATCAGCGGGCCTGTCGCCGTGGTCGACGTGCACGCTCGTCGTGAGGCACAACTGGTAGGCGTCGCCTTCGACGATCGACTGCTGGCACGCCGCGATCATCTCGAGGTAGTCGGCGTCGGAGTCGCGCCAGACCGCGGTGGGGGCGGGCTGGGGCGCGGTGAAGGCTGTCAGGGAGGTCGTCGGTGCGGTTGTTGCGGTTGGGGTTGCGGTGCGGGTTGGGGCTGTGGTTGCGGTGCGGGCTGCCGCTGCCTCCACGAGAGCCACGATACTGTCGCGCCACTGCGCGAGCTCGCCCGTCCAACTGTCGCCGAGCGCGAGCACGCTGAGCGAGCGAGACCCGTGGTCGACCACGATCACACGATCTACCCACAGCCAGGCGGCATCCGGGGTCACTGCAGGCGTTGTCACCTCGACGCCGAGCGATTCGCGGCGGAGCTCGTACCCGAGCCACCCGACCCAGCCCAGTCGAAAGCCTGCGGGTGCAGCAGAGTGATCGATCTCCGTCGCTGCGAACTCGCGGCGCATCCACTCGAAGACCGGTTCGTTGAGCTCCGTGCTCAGCACAGCCCGAGTCGAAACGGCGAGGTAGCTGCGCCCCGAATTAGCCGCCGCTCCGCTGTCGAGCCAGACGGCACCAGCGGCATCCGACGCCTGCTGCGCCATGAGTTCGCTAAACACCGCCGCGGGGTCAACCCAGCGCGGCAAGGCAGCAGTCAAGACGCGAGAGCGCATAACCTAAGCCTATGAGTGCGGACGCAATTTATCGGTGGCAGAACGACAAACTTCTCGAGATCTCCCCCGACAAGGTGCCGACGACCCCGATGACCGTCGCCGATTCCTGGCTCGTGAACTCGGGCTCAGTGCTCGCCCTCAATCTGCATCGCCAACGGTTTCTGGATGCCGTACCCGCCGCCCAGCGAGAAACTGCCGACCAGTTCTTCACAGCTGCGATCGCCGCTCTCCCCCGCGCCGGCGCCTGGTTTCCGCGTGTCGAGCTGCGCGGAGCCGAGTTCTTTCTGCGCTTGCGCGCGAACCCCGAATTGAAGCGCTCGGCCACGGCCGTAAGTTTTCGGGGTGCCGACCCGCGCACCGTGCCTGCGGTCAAAGGCCCCGATATCGACGCGATGGGCGCGCTGCAGGCGGGAGCGCGTGCCCACGGTGCCGACGAGGCGATTCTGCTCACCGACGAAGGATTCGTCATCGAAGGCGCGTACAGCGCTGTGCTGTGGTGGCGTGGAGAGATTCTCTGCGGTCCGCCGGCAGAGCTCGAGCGTGTCGATAGCGTTACCGCCCGCAGCGTGCTGACGTTAGCCCGCGCGCTTGGGCTCGATACCCACGAAGAAGCGGTCACCCCGGCGGAGCTCGCGGGCACCGAAGTCTGGGTCGTGAATGCGCTGCACGGCATCCGCATTGTCTCGAAGTGGGTCGATGGCCCGGAGCTTGCCGAGAAGCCTGGTCGGCTCGAACAGTGGCGCACCCGACTCGCTACTTTGGCACGCCCCATTTAGCCAGTGAGCTTTCGGTTTTGCTCGCTAGGCTCGTTCCGTGGATCCCGTAGACCTCATTCTGAGCGCTGAACCGAGTGCTGCCAGTGGCGGCTTCGGACAGTGGGTCAACGATGCGCTGAGCTACATTCTTGACACCGTGCAGTCGGTCGATCCGGTGCTCCGCACGATTCTCGCGGGCGTCGCGATCATGCTGGAGACGTCGATATTGGTCGGGCTTCTCGTGCCCGGCGACACCGTGGTCTTGGTTGCAAGTACAGCAGTGGGGAGCGTCTTCGAGGCCGCCATCCTCATCGCGGTCGTGATCGTGGGAGCCTTGATCGGCGAGAGCGTGGGCTTCGCCCTTGGCCGCTACTTTGGTCCCAAAATTCGGCACTCGAGACTTGGCAAGCGCATCGGCGAACAGCACTGGGTGCAGGCCGAACGCTATCTGGGACGCCGAGGTGGAATTGCCGTGTTCATTTCACGCTTTTTGCCCGTGCTGCACTCGCTCATCCCGGTGACCGTGGGCATGAGCACGATGCGGTACCGCACTTTCATGGCGTGGACCGTTCCCGCCACCAGCATTTGGTCAATCGCGTACGTCTCTGTCGGGGCCCTCACCGCGGGTAGTTTTCGGGAACTGCTCGATCAACTGCACTACGCGGGCTACATCTTCGTCGCCATCGTCGCCGTCATTTCGATCGTCACGGTGATCGCGAAGAAGCTGCTGCATCGCTCGCAACAGCGTCACATGGAACACCACGACGCCGAATAACTCTTAACGACCGAGGGGCGGATGCACGTGCATCCGCCCCTCGGTGCTGGACTAGCCAGCAGTGTGTTCTGTTGTAGCCAGTGTTAGCTGAGGCCGTTGGCGCTCAACCATGCGGTGGCGATGTCGTCAGACGACATCTTGTCAACGGTGCTTTCCACGTTGAGAGCAACGAGGCCCTCAGGGGTGAGCTTGGCGTTGACGGCATTGATAACATCGGCGATCGAGTCAGCGATGTCTGCGTTCACCAGAGGCACGACGTTCGAGGCCAAGAACAGGCCCTCAGGGTCGGTCAGGGTAACGAGGCCTTCGGTCTGGATGCGCGGGTCGGCGCTGTAGACGTTAGCCATGTTGATGGTTCCCTCGACGAGTGCCGCAACGGTGGTGTCACCGGTCGCGGTGAAGCCGACCGTGGCGCCGTAGACGTCCTTGAGTCCGGCAGGACCATAGGGGCGCTCTTCGAGTTCAGCGTTTCCGCCGAGCTTAAGGTCCGCGACATCGGCGAGGTCCGCGAGGCTCGTCAACGAGTTAGCTGCCGCGAAGTCAGCGGTCACGTTGTAGGAGTCTTGGTCGGTAGCCGACGACTGTTCGAGAACCGTGAGGCCCTCGGGCAGAGCATCAGCGAGTTCAGCGTAGACATCCTCTGAGGCCGTTGCCGTGGTGTCAGCGCTGTAGAACTGGAGGAGGTTTCCCGTGTATTCGGGGATGATGTCTACTTCGCCGCTCTCGAGAGCGGGCAGGTAAGCATCGCGCTGGCCGATCTGGAATTGACGCTCGACCTCGAAGCCAGCGTTCTCCAGTGCCTGCGAGTAGATCTCGGCAATGATTTCGTTCGAGTAGTAAGCCTGCGAGCCGACAACGATGGTGTCGCTGTTGGTGTTCTCGTCACTCGATCCGGAGTCCAGGGGATCACCAGTTGCACACCCTGACAGGGCAATTGCAACCCCGACCGCGGCGGCGCCAAGCGCGAGCCGGCCTTTGTTCTTAGCTGTGAACATTTCTATCCTCTTCTTTCTTGGGCAGGTTTTGCTGCCACCGCACGTCGTCGAGTTGATGACGTGCGGACATCTTTAGCACGCCCAGCCGAAACTCCGCGGGGAACCGCAAATTGTTGGATGAGCGCAAATATTCCATCGAGAACCAGAGCGAGCGCTGCAATCAGCAACGCACTGCCTAACATCTCGTCATAACGCTGGAGAGGGAGGCCGCGGAAAATGTAAATTCCTAGGCCGCCAAGCCCCACGTAGGCCGCGAGTGTCGCGGTAGCGACGACCTGCAGCGTTGCCGCGCGAAGGCCGCCAATGAGCAGCGGAAGCCCCAGCGGAACTTCTACCTTCCACAGGATTTGCCACTCCGTCATACCGACCGCTCGCGCAGCATCAATAACGCGGCGGTCTACCGCTTCTATTCCCGCATACGCTCCCGCCAGAATCGACGGGATGGCCAAAAGTACGAACGCTGTGATCGCTGCGAGCTGGAGTTGAACCTGAGTTACCCCAATCAGCAGCACGAGAAGCAGGATGAGACCAAACGAAGGCAGGGCGCGTGCAGCTCCCGACAACCCGACGGCGAAGTCGCGCCCCTTACCCGTGTGCCCGATGTAGAAACCGAGGGGAATCGCAATGAGCGCCGCAACGATCACCGAAAAGAAGGTGTAGAAAAGGTGCTCTTCGAGCCTGAGCGGAATCGGATTGCTACCCTCGAGTCGCTCCGGAGAGAAGAGCCATTGCACTGCTTCTATGAGGAAGTTCACGCGGGCGCTCCTTCCAGTGCGGGAGCGGGCGCCTTTTGCTTGGCGACCGTCGTCCAAGGCATCAGCATCCGGCCCAGCAGTACCAGAGCGCGGTCGATCAACAACGCGACAATCACTGTCATCACGACCCCGGCGAAGATCTCTTCCAAGATTCGGCGCTGAAAGCCGTTAGTGAAGAGGTAGCCGAGGCTCTGCACTCCAATGAGAATTCCGACAGTCACGAGGCTCACCGTCGACACAGCAGCGACACGGAGACCCGCGAGCACCACGGGGCCCGCGAGCGGGAAGTCGACGGTCCAGAATCGACGCCAGCCGCCAAACCCAACAGCGGTGGCCGATTGACGGATCGCCGGATCGACTGAGGCCAGAGCATCCGCCACGGAACGAGCCATGATGGCCACGGCATAGAGCGTGAGCGCAATGGTGATGTTGAGCTCGCTAAGGAAGCTGATGCCTAACAGCGGCGGCAGGATCACGAACAGCGCGAGCGACGGAATCGTGTACAGCAAACCGGCAAGGGTCAGCAGGATGCCGCGAGTGAGCTTGAAGCGATACGCCAGCCAGCCCAACGGGATAGAAATGAGGAAGCCGATAACAATCGGCGGGATGCTCAGCCGAATGTGTTCAAGCGTGAGGCCCCAGATCAGATCAAGATTATTGATGATCCAAGTCACGCCGACTCCGATCCCCCGACAAGAACGCCAGCGCCGCGGCCTTCACTGTCGACCAGGATCGTCCCAGCTTCCGTTTTCTTGAGAGTGAGGGCGCGCTTGCCACGGTCGGTGCCGATAAAGTTCGCCACGAAGTCGCTCGCCGGAGCAGCCATGATCTCGTTCGGACTACCGACCTGAGCGATCTTGGCGCCCTTTTCCAAGATGACGACCTGATCGCCGAGCAAGAAGGCTTCGTCAATATCGTGCGTGACAAAGACGATCGTCTTGTCGAGTTCATGCTGCAGGCGAATTGTCTCCTGTTGCAGCTCCGCGCGCACGATCGGGTCAACCGCACCGAACGGCTCATCCATCAGCAGGATGTTGGGGTTAGCGGCGAGGCCGCGTGCCACACCAACGCGCTGCTGTTGGCCGCCCGACAGTTGACTCGGGTAGCGGTCGGCAATGCTACGGCTGAGGCCCACGGTATCGAGCAGCTCGAGAGCTTGTTCACGAGCCTGCTTTTTAGGCACGCCATTGAGCATCGGCACTGTAGTGACGTTGTCGATCACTTTGAAGTGCGGAAGAAGCCCGGAGTTCTGCATGACGTAGCCGATGCTGCGTCGCAGAGCCACCGGCTCTTTGCTCATGATGCTGTCGCCATCGATCTCGATGTCGCCATCCGTGGGATCGACCATTCGGTTGATCATTCGGAGCAGTGTGGTTTTACCACTGCCCGATGACCCGACGAAGACTGTAATCTTTCGCGACGGAATCACGAGATTAAAGTCTTCGACGGCCACGGTCCCGTCGGGGAAACGCTTGGTTACTGCACGAAATTCAATCATGATTTCGGCTCATTCCTCGCGCCCATGCGCGGATCGACACTTGCCAGCATTAATAGCTAAACAGTATTCGACGCCGCTGTCATTCCCGATTGGGTATAACTCAGGCAAATTCGCATAGAGCGAAATCAGCTACCAGCCGATGTTCTCCACAATGAAGCCGCGAACGTACGAGGTGCTCACCGAAATGAATTCCTCGTCACCCTGCGGGTTCATCAAGAACGCACGAGCGACAAGTGCATCGCTCATTTCAAGGCTGGCTTCGAGCGTGAAGCGCGTTGCTGCCGAGTTCTCAACGCCGAATCGCGCCGAAAGGGCTTCGACGATTCGCTCAGCGACCAACGACTTGAACGTGCGGCCATTAGGCAGCGGGCGCAAGTCGAGCTGGTCGCCAACGCGAAGACCACGGAAGCCGGGCTCGGTGCGGTACGTGTCGATCACAGTGGCGAACGAGTTGCTCAGCGCAGCTCGCCAGTCAGCGTGTGCTGGATCGTTGATGGCCTCAGTAATACGAGCCATCACGCGCTCAAAGTTGCGCGATCCCAAAGCCTGCAACAAAACGATGCGGTCAGGGAAATAACGGTAAACGGTGCCGATCGACGCTCCCGCGCGTTCGGCGACCATAGCGGTGGTTAGTCGCTCAATGCCGACCTCGTCGACGATGGATGCTGCTGCATCAAGTAGTGCGGTTAAACGCGCGGTGCTACGTGCTTGCACCGGCTCGTTGCGAAGCGAGACTGCTGGTTCAGCCGCGATTTCAATGGTTGTTGTTTGTGCGGACACAATGGCCCCCTTCTCGGTGTCTGATCAATCCTAACCTTTAGAACGATTGTTCTACGCTGGGTAGAAGCTCACTTTTTCTGAAAGAAGACCGTAAAGTTCATATATGTGCGGTCGATTTGCGATGGACGACACGGTGAACCAGATGGTCACCGAATTTGTAACGGCGACCGGGCGGCCGCCCGAAGAGTGGCAGGCAGACTGGCTCGCCACACCGATTGTGCGCCCCACCGATCAGGTGCCAATCCTGCTCAAGACGCTGGAAGACCGCGACGATCCTTCGTCCGAATTGGTACCACGCGCGGCCCTCGCGCAGTGGTGGCTGACTCCTCCCTTCTCCCCTGTACTGCGCGGCAAGTACCCCACCTTCAATGCGCGCAGTGAGACCGTTACCGAGAAGCCCACGTTTCGTTCGGCCATCGTCAGTCAGCGCGCGGTGCTTCCCGCCATCGGATACTTCGAAACTCAGAAGTCGGGGCCCACGCCGGTTCCCCACTACATCGCACCGCCAGAAGGCCTCCTCTACTTCGCCGGGCTCTACTCCTGGTGGAAGGATCCCGCCGCTGACCCCGACGATCCAGCGCGCTGGCATCTCACCACAACCATGCTGACCCAGCAGGCAACCGGGGCTCTTGCTGACATCCACGACCGGATGCCGGTCATCCTCGATCACGATTCGATCGACGAATGGGTCGATCCCCGCACGCGCGGCGACCGTCTGCTCGTTGACGCGACGGTAGCCGCATCCGCAACACTGAGTGAACAGTTGCACGCCGAACCCCAGAGTTGAGCGCTCGTCGACAGTCGTCGTGAGCACACGAGGGGCGCGCTGGAGCCTAGGCTGGAGTAATGGCTCGAACCGGCAAGTCCCACTCCCCTAGCCAAACAGCGGGTGAGATTCTTCATCGAGCCGCTCGAATCGAGGATGCCTTCCATCGCTGGCGTGAACGCCGCGGCCGCAAGCGCGGGCTCACCACCACGATCATTCCGTACAGCAGCTATGCGACAGAGGGATGGGCTCGAGTTCTCTGTCGCGTCGTTCTGACGCGCGGTACCGAAGCCTCTAAGAAGCGCGCTGAGAAGGTACGCGGCTGGCGCAGCTTCTTCAGCATCCCCGTGAACTCTGAAGTGGTCACCGTCACCATCGGTGGAATTCAGGTGCAATTAACGCCCGGGCGTGGCGGAGTGATCGACGAACAGGTTGAGGTCGCTCAGTCTCCGGGCTGGCAAACTGCCACCCTCGACTCGGCAGGCTCTGACCCCACCACGGCCCATATTTTCGTTGTTGATCCCACCACAGAGTTTGGCGTGATCTCCGACGTCGACGACACCGTCATGGTGACCGCACTCCCCCGCCCGCTGCTCGCCGCATGGAATACCTTCGTGCTCGACGAGCACGCACGACGTCCGGTCGCCGGCATGGCCGTGCTGTACGACCGCATCACCCGGGCAAATCCCCACTCTCCCGTGATTTACCTCTCTACTGGCGCGTGGAACGTTGCCCCGACGCTGACGCGTTTTCTGCGCCGCAACCTGTACCCGCGCGGTGCGATGTTGCTCACCGACTGGGGCCCCACTCACGATCGCTGGTTCCGCAGTGGCGCAGAGCACAAGCGCGCCAACCTTCGGCGCCTCGCCTCTGAATTTCCGCATGTGAAGTGGCTACTGGTCGGCGATGACGGCCAGCACGATGAAGAAATCTATGGCGAGTTCGTCGCGAGCCACCCCGAGAACGTTGCTGCCGTCGCCATCCGTCAGCTCTCGACCGGTGAAGCTGTACTCGCGGGTGGCCGCAGCAAGATTGCGGAACGCGAGCGTGAGTCATCCGTTCCGTGGCGGTATGCCCCCGATGGCGCCCGTTTGGCGATCGAACTTCGCGAGCTGGGCCTGATCAACGACTAAAGCAGAATCGCTTTGTTAAATTTCGCGCACGAATGCCGCGATGTACAGGAACACGAGCCGCGACGCTGCAATGATTGACTAATGGCGTTACCAATCGAAGACTATGCCCTCATCGGCGACTGTCAGACTGCTGCCCTCATCGGAAAAGACGGGAGCATTGACTGGCTCTGCTTCCCGCGTTTCGACTCCGCCTCAATGTTTGGAGCGTTGCTCGGCAACGAAGACCATGGCCGCTGGCTAGTGGCTCCGCGAGCGAGTGTGGATGCTCCCGCCACCGTCACGGTGACACGCAAGTACCAACCCAATACCTTTATCCTCGTCACCAATTGGGTGACCGAGACCGGCGAAGTCGAAGTCACTGACTTCATGCCTCACGGCAACCGTCGAGCCGATGTCATCCGTCGCGTCCGCGGCATCAGTGGCACGGTCGAGATGTACGCCGAGATGCTGATCCGCTTCGGCTATGCCACTGCCCTGCCGTGGTTGCACCAGGCACCCGAATCAGGCGGCCACGCCATCATCGGTGTTGCTGGCCCCGATGCGATCGTCGCACGCGGTGTGGAAATGCACGCCTCCGAGCACACTCACCGCGGCGAGTTCACGGTGAGCGCGGGCGAGGTTCGCGACTTGACCATGACCTGGTACCCCGCGCACCGCAATCCCCCGCCCCAGGTCAACGTGGATGCTGTGCTCGAAACCACGAGCCAGTGGTGGCTCAACTGGTCGGCGCACTGCGAACCGACCGAACAGTACCGCGAGATCGTCAAGCGATCGCTGCTCGTACTTCGGGTACTCACTCATGAAGACACTGGCGGAATCGTTGCTGCGGCAACGACGAGCCTCCCCGAGTGGTTCGGTGGCACCCGCAACTGGGATTACCGCTACGTCTGGCTGCGCGACGCTGCCCTCACTCTCCACGTTCTTCTCGACCACGGCTACGTTGCCGAGGCTGAAGCGTGGCGCCGCTGGCTGCTGCGCGCGATCGCGGGCGACCCCGCCGACGTGCAGATCATGTACGGCCTCTCGGGTGAACGCTGGCTTGAAGAGCGCGAGCTCACTTCGTTGCCGGGCTACGAAGGCGCTTCCCCCGTTCGCGTGGGCAACGGCGCTTTCGACCAGTTCCAAGGCGATGTCTTTGGCGAAGTCATGATCGCGCTGCAGGCTGCACGACGTTCCGGCGTTCACGAGAATGACTTCTCCTGGCCGCTTCAGCGCGCCCTGATGTCTCACGTCGAAGACAACTGGAACCGTCCCGACAACGGCATCTGGGAAATTCGTGGTCCCGAGCGCCACTTCACGCACTCCCGAGTGATGCTCTGGGCTGCGATGGACTGTGCAATCACGGCCGTGGAAGAGTTCGGACTCGAAGGCCCCGTCGACAAGTGGATCGGCATCCGCGAAGAAATTCGTCAAGAGATCGAACGCGATGGTTGGGATGCCGAACGCGGCACGTACACGCAGTACTACGGCGGCACCGGCGTAGACGCATCGCTGTTGCAACTGCCTCAGGTCGGCTACCTCAAAGCTGACGACCCGCGGATGCTCGGCACTGTCGCTGCCATCGAAGAAGAATTGCTGCACGATGGCCTCGTGCTGCGGTACCGCACCGAGAGTGGCGTCGACGGCTTGCCCGACGGCGAGAACCCGTTCTTGACGTGTTCGTTCTGGTTGGTAGAGCAGTACGCCTCCTCGGGCCGCGTCGATGACGCGACCGTGCTCATGGATCGCCTCGTTGGTTTCGCCAATGATGTCGGGCTCATTAGTGAGGAATACGACACCACCAACAATCGCCAGGCCGGAAACACTCCGCAAGCGCTCAGCCACTTGGCCCTCGTGCGCGCCGCCGACGCGATCTCGGAAGCAAAGACACCGCAGTGAAGTTTGTAACGACGCTGGTGATTGCGCGTCGTTCACCGCTGCTTCAGGTGCTCAAAACATCTGTCGCCGCGGTAGTCGCGTGGGTCGTTGCCGGCTTCGTCGTGCAACAACCGCTACCGATATTTGCCGCGATTGCTGCGCTTCTCGTCGTGCAGCCTAGCGTGACGCAGTCGATCGAAAAGGGCCTCGAGCGCAGTATCGGCGTCGTTGCGGGCGTGGTCATTGCGCTCGGCGCCGGCCAGATCTTTGGCACTTCCAGCTGGGTCATCTTGATGGTGATCGTTCTGGCGGTTCTCGTCGCGTGGCTGCTGAAACTGAGCGCCGGATCTGCCAACCAGATTCCCATCAGTGCGATGCTCGTGATCGCTCTCGGCGGGCAAAATGCCGAATATGCCGTTGATCGCATCATAGAAACGATCATTGGCGCCATGATCGGTTTGATCGTGAATCTCGCCATCGTCGCGCCCGTTATCGTGAGCCCCGCGCACACCGCAGTTTTACTTCTCACCAAGCACACGGCGGCCGCGCTCGAGTCGTTGGCGTCAGCCCTCCGTGTACCCAAAACGGATGCTGAACTTGACGTTCTGCTCGCCGACTCTCGCCACCTCAAGGAGCTGCGCGACGTGGCCTCCGCCGCCCTGCGCAAGGGCGCCGACAGTCTCACGCTGAATCCGCGACGCAGCAAGCACCACCGAATTCTGCACCGCGACCGCGAACTCTTCGCGATGCTCACCGTATTGGTCACACGCACCCTCGGAATGGCGCGCGCTATTCACGACCGCTACGACTCCGACCTTGCGACCGACCCCGTGGCGTTGTCAATCGCGCAAGAACTGGAAAGGGCCGCTCATGACCTGAGGCTGCGCGGCCGTTCCCCCAGCGAACGAGAAGCTGCGCCACCGACGCGGGAACTGCTGACGCTCACCGCTCCGCTGACGGTATTGACCCCGCATCCGCAGCACTGGATTCTGATCGGCTCACTGCTCGAAGACGTCCGCCGAGTTCATGAAGAAATCGTGGGCGACGACGGCACGAGCTAGTTAGCTGACGAGCGCGCTGCACTGCGCGAGACAGGCAACGAAGCGCCCCGTCTCACCGGAAAGTTCGCGCCGCAGCTCAAGCAATCGCCCCGCGGCATCGTCGATGAGCGCCTCATCGAGTTCGCCCTCGTCGACGGCCTCGGTGACGGCGGCGACGATTCCTTCGGTATCGACTGCTCCGACATAGAGCAGCATCGTGTTTCCGGCTTCAATCGCCCGCACCGCGTTGCTGATCTGGTTGGAGTATTCGGCCACGCCGGAGCGCTCCAGCATGCCCATGTCATCCGTGATCGCGATGCCGTCGAAACCGAGATCGTCACGCAGAATCTCATGCCAGCGGGTCGAGAACGTCGCCGGTTCCTCATCCACCGCAGTGAATTTCAGATGGCCGAACATCACCAGGGGTGCGCCCGCTTCGATGCCGTCCTCGAAAGGAACAGCGTGCGTCTTTTCCCAGTCGGCGAAGGACAGCGACGTCGTCGGGATGCTTGAGTGCGAGTCTCCCGCGGCCGCTCCGTGGCCCGGGAAGTGTTTGAGAGTTGAGAGCACCATCGACTCCCCCTGCACGGCCTCCGCAACGCGCGCCCCGGCATCCGCGCCCGTTGCTCCGAACGATCGCTCGTAAATGAAGCTGGACGAGTCGCTGGCAATATCGGCGACAATGCCGAAGTTCACCGAGACGCCGACAGATTCGAGCAAGGCGCCGCGCTGGGCGAAGGCCTCGAAGGCTGCGTCGGGGGCTTGAGAGCGAAGTTGTAGCGCCGATGCTGCGTCGTCCGTTGGAACACGGCGGACGATGCCGCCCTCTTGGTCAGTAGCGACCAGCACAGGCAAGCCCGCCTCTGAGCTCAGCGCGGCCGTATCGGCTTTCAACTCGCCCAAGCTGCCCGGGATGTTATCCCCCATGAGAATGAAACCGCCGACGCCGTCGAGAGCGCTACTCACTCGCTCGGCCGGTGATTCGCCGGGAACGTGCACCATGAGCATGCTGAGCACCTTCTGGCGGAGCGACATGGTGGAGAGTCGGTCAGTCGCGTACTGAGCGATCGGATCTACCGGTCGTGCCTCAGGTCGCGGCGCGAAGGTCGGAGCAGGAACAACGTCGGGGTGAGCAGCGGCAGTACACCCCGCGAGTACGAGCGTCGCGGCTACAGCGGCGGCGATCGCAGGGATTCGTCGCGCGATCATCATGCAGCGATCGTACCCGGCTTCGACGCGAGAGGGTCAGGAGAGCCAGGTCAACGAAGCGAAATCTTCTGCGGTGAGACCGAACTGATCGGTGGCGTGAGCGACGGTTGTTCGTACGACAGGCACTTCCACGCCCTTGCGCGTGAGAACGTCGATACCGGCGGGCGTGAGGCGCGATCGTGAAAACCGCAGCACGATGGTGTCAAAAGCATCGTCAGCCCCGACAACTTGCCAGCGACTCGTGAGCACCTTCAACCAGCCTTGACCGCGCCAGACGAATTCATCGCCCCGCAAACGGTCGGTACCCACGATGGTCTTCTGGTCGCCATCGCGAGTCGTGTAGCTCACGGTGTCAGCGAAAGTGAGCTCGTCACCCTCGGCGGTCTCGTAGCTAAACTCCGGGTTATGGCGCGTTCCATCGAGCCACATCGGAAAATTGGTCGCCTCAACGCACCAGGTGCCGGGCAGCTTGGCGGCTAGCACCGAAGCATCAAAAACTTCACTCACGAGTTCAACATAGAACACCGCGGCTGAGAGTCCGCATCACGACTCGAGTCTGCGACTACTCTTGGCGCATGATGCGCGCTCTCCTCCGGTCGTCTCACCCCGGCCCCACTGCCGCGGTGACCGTGATCGTGTTGGCACTCGCGTGGGGTTACGGCCTCGAGGGGTGGCGAATCGCCATCCTGACCGCCGCGATTCTGGCCAATCAGTTGTCGGTAGGACTCTCGAATGACTGGCTTGACGCTGAGCGCGACCGTGCCTCCGGCCGTACTGATAAACCCGTCGTGTCCGGCGAAATCTCCGCCACGCGGGTTGCGGGCATCGCCCTTGGGCTTGCCGCGACATCCATTGTTCTTTCGTTGCTTCTCGGGCCGCTTGCGGCTCTTGCCCATGCAGTGTTTCTTGCCAGCGGCTGGCTTTACAACCTAGGGCTTAAGGCGACACTCTTCTCCGTTGTGCCGTACATCGCGGGATTCGGATCTCTGCCCGCCATCGTGACGCTTGCTGCCGGTACTCCGCAGCTTGCTGCACCATGGGCGATTGCGGCTGGAGCGCTCTTGGGAGTTGCGGCCCACTTCAGCAACGTACTGCCCGACCTAGACGACGATTCGAGCACCGGGGTGCGCGGGTTGCCGCACGCTCTGGGCACCCGGCTTTCCGCCACTGCGATCGCCGTCGGGCTGATCGGCGCGAGCATCGCGGTGGTGTTCGGGCCCGGCACCGCTCCGAGCGCTCTTGCT
This sequence comes from Salinibacterium amurskyense, assembly GCF_002797685.1. Taxonomy (GTDB): domain Bacteria; phylum Actinomycetota; class Actinomycetes; order Actinomycetales; family Microbacteriaceae; genus Rhodoglobus; species Rhodoglobus amurskyensis. The sequence continues at coordinate 1,383,151 of NZ_PGFH01000001.1, read as the reverse complement.
CTTATCGGCTTCGTCGCCATCATCGCCATTGCGGGAGTGAGCGTGGTGCTGATCGCGCGGGGAACACTTCAGCGATTGCTCTTCCGCTTAACGATCGCCGCCGCCGCCATCACGGCCGCGCTTCTCGTGCTGTCGGCACCGCAACTGAGCTAACGCTCTACGCCAACGGCGGGGCGATATCGCTCGGTTCGTCTGCCGCGGCAGCCGGTTTGCGGATGCCCAGCAGCGAGGTGAGAGCGCCGGCGAACAGCAGGGCCGCTGTCACGATCACGACGCGGTGAAAGTTGTCGGGCGAAAGCGAACCGACCGTGATCACTCCGATGAGCGCGACTGTGACGAGCCCGGCAATCCGTGACACCGCGTTGTTGACGGCTGAGCCGATCCCCGCTTGCTCGGCCGAAATCGCTCCCAAGATGGCAGAGGTGAGCGGGGCGACCGTCATCGAGAGCCCGACCGAGAACAGCAGCACACCGGGCAGCACTTCGGTCACGTAGTTGACTGACTCCCCTAGCCCTAAGAACGTCACGTAGCCGACTCCGCCGAGAAACGGACCGAGCGTCATGAACAAGCGCGGACCGTACTTGCCGCTCAAACGACCAAAGAACGAGGAGAGCAGAATGATTCCGAGCGACGAGGGCAAGAACGCGAAGCCCGCGAAGGTGGCCGAGTATCCAGCCACCTCTTGCAGGTACACGACCGTAATGAAACCGCCGAGACCGAGCGCGCCGTAGATAAAGAATGTCGCGATATTCCCCATGCTGAAATTGCGGTGGCGGAACAACTCGAGCGGCAGCATCGGCTGCGTCGCGCGGCGCTGCCACACGATAAAAGCAATGAAGCTCAGGATGCCGACCACGAGTGGTACGTAGACGGCGGGGCTACCCCAGCCCAAATTTCCCTGCTCGATGAGCGCGAAGACAGGGCCGCCAAGCCCGACGATTCCGAGGGCGGCGCCGAGAAAGTCGATGCGCGTGTGTGCTTTGCGTTCATCCCGGTGACCGAGCTTCACGAGCAGCCACAGCGTGATTGCGATCGGGACGACGTTGATGGCGAAGACGAGGCGCCAGCTGAGCAGGTCGACAAAGGCACCGCCGAGCACGGGGCCCACGATAAACGCGGCACTCGTCCAGGCCGTCCACTGCCCAATGGCATGAGCCTGCGCTGTGCCGCGGAACGTTGACATGATCAAGGCTAGGGAACTCGGCACCAACAACGCACCGGCGATGCCCTGCACGCCGCGCAACACAATGAGCAATTCGGCGTTGGGCGCTAGGGCGATGAGCAGCGATGCAACGCCAAAGCCGATGAGACCGATCCGCAGAATAACGAGCCGACCAAACACGTCGGAGAGGGAACCCGCGAGCAGAATGAGTGAGCCCAGCGTAATCAGATAGGCGTCGACAACCCACTGCTGGGTGCTCAGTCCACCGCCCAATTCCGAGCTAATCGCAGGAAGCGCAACGTTAATCACGGAGCCATCGAGGAAGGCAACAAACGACGCCAGAATCGCGATGGTCAGCACAAAACGTTGATCGCGGGTCATGGTTCTATTCAACACCCGCGAACGACACGTTATGCCCAGCTGGTACCGCCGCTGACGTCACTTCTGCTCTCGACGCCGACTAGTCGAGGCGGCTGAAACCCGTCACGCGAACGACCGCGATACCTTCGGCAGCGGACTCAGCGAGATCCACGGTCGCGTTGATCGACCAGTCGTGGTTGCCCTCCGGGTCTTCGATGATTTGCCGCACGTGCCATTGCCCCGGCTCCTCGGTGATGGTGATCATCGCGGGACCCCGCGCATCACCCGCCGTGGAGAGAGAGTCGTGCTCGTCAAAGTAGCGGTCGAGCGCCTCGCCCCACGCTTCTTCGTCGTAGCCGGCTGCGGCATCCAGCTCGCCGAGAGCGACCGCGTCGTCGCGAGCCGCGAGTTGCACGCGACGGAACATTTCGTTGCGCACGAGAACACGAAACGCGCGAGCATTCGTGACGACGGATGCCGGAGCAGGCGGCAAGACCGGCTCACCACTAGTGGCGGAGTCGACCCCGTTCGTCATGGCCTCCCACTCGTCGATGAGGCTCGAGTCGACCTGGCGAACCAGTTCGCCGAGCCACTCGATGAGGTCGAGTAGTTCGTCGGTTTTGGCGTCATCCGGAATGGTCTGACGGGTGGCACGGTAGGCGTCGGAGAGGTAGCGCAGCACGAGGCCTTCGCTTCGGGCCAGGCCGTAGAAGCCGACAAAGTCAGCGAAGGTCATCGCGCGTTCGTAGAGGTCACGCACGACGCTCTTGGGGCTGAGGGCGAAGTCGCCGATCCACGGCTGGCTCGCTCGGTACATGTCGAAGGCGGCATCCAGCAGCTCTTCGAGCGGTTTGGGCCACGTGACTTCTTCGAGCAGCTCCATGCGCTGGTCATACTCGATGCCTTCGGCTTTCATCGCCGCGACGGCCTCGCCACGAGCCATGAACTGTTGCTGCGAGAGGATCGGGCGCGGGTCATCGAGCGTCGCTTCGAGCACGGAGATCATGTCGAGGGCATAGGTCGGCGACTCGCGATCAAGCAAATCGAACGACGCCACAGCAAACGGCGAGAGCGGTTGGTTGAGCGCAAAGTTGGCTTGCAGATCGACCGTGAGGCGAATCTCGGTGCGTTCGTCGAAGCTCTCAACTTCTTCGCCATCCACGATCATCGTGTCGGCAACGCGGTGCTCTTCGACGATCTCAGCGGTGCGCAAAGTGCGGTAGATCGCGAGCGCTTGCTTTGCGAGTTCACGTTGCTTGTGACGGGGTTCGTGGTTGTCTTCGACAAGAGTGCGCACGTTGGAGAACACGTCGCCGCCGCGAGCGATCACGTTGAGGATCATCGCGTGGTTCATGCGCATGTTGCTTGTGAGCTGTTCGGGCTCTGCGGCGATCATGCGCTCAAAGCTGGTCTCGCTCCACGTGACAAAACCTTCGGGAGGCTTCTTGCGCACGATCTTGCGTAGCTTCTTGGTATCGTCACCGGCTTTGGCGACGAGCTTGGCGTTTTCCGACTCGTGCTCGGGGGCTTGAGCGACGACGGTTCCTGCCGTGTCGAAACCAGCGCGACCGGCCCGCCCCGCGATCTGGTGGAACTCACGGGCGGTCAGCTGGCGCATTCGGGTGCCGTCGTACTTGGTGAGCTGCGTCAGCAGCACGGTACGAATGGGCACGTTGATACCCACGCCGAGAGTGTCGGTTCCGCAGATCACGCGCAGCAACCCGCGCTGAGCAAGTTGCTCGACGAGGCGGCGGTACTTGGGCAGCATGCCCGCGTGGTGCACGCCGATGCCGGAGCGGATGAGGCGCGAGAGCGTCTTGCCGAATACCGTCGTGAAGCGGAAATCACCGATCGCGTCAGCAATCTGGTCACGCTGTTCGCGGGAGACAACCTTGATGCTGGTCATCGCTTGCGCGCGCTCAAGAGCGGCGGCTTGCGAGAAGTGCACAATGTAGATCGGCGCTTGGCCGGTGGAGAGCAGCTCTTCCACCGTCTCGTGGATAGGAGTGAGGGCCCACGAGTAGTGCAGCGGCACGGGGCGTTCGACACCCGTAATGAGGCTTGTTTCGCGGCCAGTACGGCGGCTCAGGTCATCCGCCAGCGGTTGCATGTCGCCGAGCGTCGCCGACATCAGCACAAACTGCACCTTGGGCAGGATCAGCAGCGGTACCTGCCAGGCCCAGCCGCGATCGGGATCCGCGTAGAAGTGGAACTCATCCATCACAACCTGATCGACACGAGCATCCGCCCCCTCGCGCAGCGCGAGATTCGCCAAGATTTCCGCGGTGCAGCAGATGATGGGCGCATCGGCGTTTACCGAGGAATCCCCCGTGACCATGCCGACGTTCTCGGCACCGAAGACCTCAACAAGCGCGAAGAACTTCTCGCTCACGAGAGCCTTGATGGGCGCGGTGTAGAACGTGCGCTGCCCTTGGGCAAGCGCAATCGCGTGGGCGGCAATCGCTACGAGCGACTTTCCCGTGCCCGTGGGCGTGGACAAGATGACGTTGGCACCCGAGACGAGCTCGATGACCGCTTCATCCTGAGCAGGGTAAAGATCGAGGCCTCGGCCGGCTGCCCAGCCGACGAAAGCGTCATAGGTTGCGTCTGCGTCAAAGGGCGTCGGAAGCGCATCCAAGAGTGAGGGCATTGTTCCACCGTAGCCGGGTCACAGGACATCGGAGCACGGCGAGCACGCAACGCGCAGGTACCGAGCGCGCAACCAGCACCTCACTAGCTCAGAGCAAGCATCACCGAGGCGACGAGCGCGAGCGCCATTCCGAGCAATTGCACCCGGCTCACCTTCTCGTGCAGCGTGAAGCGTGCCAACACAATGGTCGCCAGCGGGTACAGACTCACAAGCACCGAGACGACAGCGAGGCTTCCGGCCTGCAGCGCAAACAGCACGAAGGCGTTGGATGCTCCGACGAGAACACCACCGGCGGCAGCCAGCATCCGGGCCCGACTCACACTCACGACGGCACCGCCCTCGGGCTGGTGATCGAACTGCGCAAAGAAGCGGCGGATGGGCGTGCTGAGGCGAGTGAGCGCGAGCAGGACCAGCATGGCGGCGAGGCCGACCGCGATCTCGACGACGGCGGTCGCGAGACCCGCAGATTCCGGGGCCTGGTCGAGCGCAATGAGAGCTGTACCGAGACCGATGCCCGAGACAACGCCCACCACGACCGTTCGCGGGCGAACGCGCGCAGCGGCATCCGAACGGGTGACCGACACGAGTAAAGCGCTGACGATGGCCAACACGATGGCGACCCACGCGAGCACGGGCAGGCGTTCGCCCGACACCACGGCAAAGGCGACCGGCACGACGGCTCCGACGACCGCGATGAGGGGAGCAACGAGGCTCATCGGCCCATCGGCGAGCGCCGCGTAGAACGTCAGCAACCCGACGATGGCGGCTACTCCGGCAATACCACCCCACAGGATGGCGCCTGGCTCGAAGCTCACGGTGACGAACAGCATCGCGATGAGCAAGGACACGGTGGCGAAGACGTGGATGATCGTGGTCGCCGGCACCACCTGCAGGCGTCGTGTACTCAAGCCGCCAAAGAAGTCGGAGACGCCGTAAAACAGCGAGCCGGCGAGGGCGAGAACGACGCTGAGGATCATCTCGTCAGCATAGAGCCAGCCGAGACCGCCGAGAGCACGGTGCGCCCGGACGCGCGGGTAGAATCGGGTGTGCCTAATTCTTCATCCGCCCCCGACCACGGCCCCAGCGGTCTTGACCCCGCCGAGCTTGAGGTTGCCCTCAAAGTGCTCAATCAGATGGTGGGCATGGATGAAGAGCACCCCGACTTTGTGACCGTGCGCCGGGCGACCGCCGCCATGTTTAAGGCGGTCAAGAAAGAGCGCCGCCTCGAGAAGCGTGCTGCCATCGCTGACGCCGACCGCGAAGTGATTGCAGCAACCGCTACGGGCGCGACTGACCGTATAGATGATGAGACCCGCGGCATCCCCATCTCCACCAGCACGACGACGCCGACCGCCGGCGAACTGATCAAGGCTCGCCCGTGCTACATCTGCAAGCAGCCGTACACCACCGTCGATGCGTTTTACCATCAGCTCTGCCCGAGTTGTGCGGCCTTCAATCACGCTAAGCGTGACGCCCGCACTGATCTCACGGGCAAGCGTGCGCTGCTCACCGGCGGCCGCGCCAAGATCGGTATGTACATCGCGCTGCGTTTGCTGCGGGATGGCGCGCACACGACCATCACGACGCGCTTTCCGCGGGATGCCGTTCGTCGCTTCTCGAGCCTGCCCGACTCGGCAGACTGGCTGCACCGCCTTCGCGTGGTCGGAATCGACCTGCGCGACCCCGCTCAAGTAATCGGCCTGGCCGAGTCTGTCGCTGAGCAGGGCCCACTCGACATCCTGATCAACAATGCGACGCAGACGGTGCGTCGCTCCCCCGGGGCGTACCAGCCGCTCGTCGATGGTGAGCTTGCTCCCCTGCCCGATGGCCCGCTGCCCGAGCTCGTGACCTTCGGGCACACGAATGACCCGCACCCACAGGCCCTCGCGCAGTCGGTATCGGCGCATCCGATCTTGGCCGCCGCGGCTACGCGTGCCGAAGAGCTGACAGAGCAAGCCATGACCGCTGGCTCGAGCTCACTGGAGCGCCTCGCTGCCGGAACCGCGATCGACGCCGGTGGCCTCGTTCCTGACCTCGACTCGATCAACTCGTGGACGCAGCACGTCGATCAGGTCGACCCGCTCGAAATGCTCGAAGTTCAGCTGGCGAATACCACGGCACCGTTCGTGCTGATCTCCAAGTTGCGTCCCTCGATGGCGGCCTCCGCATCCCGTCGCAAATACATCGTGAATGTGTCGGCGATGGAGGGCGTGTTCGGTCGCGGTTACAAGGGCCCCGGGCATCCACACACCAACATGGCCAAAGCCGCCGTGAACATGCTCACCCGCACGAGTGCCCGCGAGATGTTTGAGAGCGACGGCATTCTCATGACCAGCGTCGATACCGGCTGGATTACGGATGAGCGCCCCCACCCCACCAAGGTGCGGTTGGCAGAAGAGGGCTTTCATGCGCCGCTCGACCTCGTCGATGGTGCGGCCCGCGTCTATGACCCCATCGTGCGTGGCGAGGATGGCGAAGATCTGTTCGGCATCTTCCTCAAGGACTACGACAAGAGTTCGTGGTAACCCCGATGACTACCCCCGCAGAGTTTTTGAAAGCCACCACGAGTGGAACCCGTGTTGTGGTGCGTCACCTCATCGAGGATGGCCGGGCGACCGACTCTCTCGGCTACTTTCACCTCGCCGATGACACCCACTGTGTCGTCGCGACCAAGCGTGGCCTCGAGACCATCGAGCTTGAAAAAGTGATCGCCGCAAAAGAAGTGCCACCGCCGCCAGCGCCGCGCCCCCGATCCGCGACTGCGGAATAGTAGGGGATGCGCCTCAACAGGCGTAGAGTTCTCGCTGGACTATTGGCCACAATCGAATAGGTAAGTTGAAACCGTGGGCGTAAGAATCGAACGAATTGACCTTCCCGGGTTTGGCGTGCGCAACGACGTCATCACGAACTCAGGATGCCGCGTCAGCGTGGTCTCGCTGCGTTCGGGTGAACGTGATCTTGCTTTCTTCAATGCGGACGACCCCGACTCGAATGCTGCGTCTATCTCGTTGACCGATGATGAGGCTTCTGCCATTGCCGAGGTTCTCGGTTCGTCGCTCACCCTCAGCCGTTTGTCGGCTCTCGGGGAGAAAGCCGAGGGGCTCTTCAACGAAGAGATCTCGCTACCCAACGGCTCTGGATTCGTTGGCCACCCCATGGGCGATATGAAAGCCCGCACCCTCACGAGTGCTTCCATCGTTGCCATCGTTCGCGGTAATGATGTTGTTGCGTCGCCCGGTCCCGAGGTTGTTTTCGAGTCTGGCGACGTGATCGTTGCGGTCGGCACCCGTCAGGGTCTCGACGCTCTGGGCAAGCTCATCAATAACGGTCCCAGCTAAGAGTCGCGTATGCATGAGACGACGCAGCTACTAATTGAGGTTGGCGCTCTCCTGCTCGTTCTGAGTGTGCTCGGCAGAGTTGCCGCACGCTTCGGGTTCTCGGCGATCCCGCTCTATCTCCTTGCCGGCCTTGCCGTTGGTGAAGGCGGCCTTCTGCCTCTTCAGGCCAGCGAAGAATTCTTCGAAGTCGGATCGCAAATCGGCGTGATCCTGCTATTGGCGATGCTCGGTCTTGAGTATTCGGCTGACGAGCTCATGGCGAACCTGAAGACATCACGGGTGTCGGGGATTTTGGATGGCGTGTTTAACGCGCTCCCCGGCGCACTGTTTGCCATTTTGCTCGGCTGGGAACCCGCCGCAGTGGTGGCTCTCGCTGGAGTGACGTGGGTGTCGTCATCCGGCGTTATCGCCAAGGTCATTCGGGACCTTGGGCGACTCGGTAACCGCGAGACGCCGGTAATTCTGTCGATCCTGGTGATGGAAGACCTCGCCATGGCCTTCTACTTGCCGGTGCTGTCCGCTCTCGTGATCGGTGCCGGGCTACTGCAGGGGTCCATCACCGTGGCAATCGCTGTTGCTGTTGTCGTCACCATCCTCTATGTAGCGCTTCGCCATGGGCGGTTCTTGTCACGCTTGCTCCCCCAGAAGAACGCTGAAGCGTTGCTCCTCGGAGTTGTGGGGCTCACGATGCTCGTTGCGGGTCTTGCTGAGGCGGTGAACGTCTCAGCGGCAGTTGGTGCGTTCCTCGTGGGTATTGCCATTTCGGGTCCTGTGGCGCACCAGTCCGCGCAGCTCATCACTCCCCTGCGTGACCTCTTCGCCGCCGTCTTCTTCGTCTTCTTCGGCATCTCGACCTCGCCCGCCGACATCATTCCGGTGCTGCTGCCCGCCTTCGCCCTCGCTGTACTGACCATCGGCACCAAAACGTTCTCCGGCTACCGGGCTGCAAAACGCGCCGGCATCGCGGCCCCTGGCCGTTGGCGTACCGGGTTGGCTCTGACACCGCGTGGTGAGTTCTCCATCGTGATCGCTGGCCTCGCGGTCGGCGCCGGCATCGAACCGATGCTTGCCCCGCTGGCCACCGCCTACGTGCTCATGACGATCATCGCCGGCCCGCTGTTGGCGCGTGTGCCGGATACCGCGTGGTTCAAGGCGCGCGTGCGCAAGACTCCGGTCTCACCGCCTACAACGCCCGTAACGACCGTTTAACGGCCTTCGCGGCGGCGTGGGGTGTTAGCTCTCGCCTTTGTTGAGGTCGGAGAACTTCTCGGCCATCGTCGGGTTGCCCTTAGTCAGCTTCTTGATCGTCACGTCTTGAGCCTTGTCGTTTGCGAGACGCAGGTTTCGGTTCGTACCGAGCAGGGCATCCTTAGTTTTCTGCAGGTGATCGATCGACTTGTCGATCTCGTCGATCGCAGTCTGGAACTTGCGGGATGCCAAGTCGAAGTTACGAGCGAAGCCTGTTTTGAAGGAGTCCAACTCTTCCTCAAAGTTCGTCACATCAATGCTCTGAGCCTTCACGAGCGCAAGCTCGTTCTTGTACGTGAGTGAATTGAGCGCCGCGTTGCGGAGAACCGTGATGATGGGAATGAAGAACTGGGGGCGCACCACGTACATCTTCGGGTAGCGGTGGGAGACATCCACGATTCCGGAGTTGTACAGCTCGCTGTCGGGCTCCAGCAGTGACACCAGCACTGCGTACTCGCAACCCTTTTCATTGCGATCTTTGTCGAGCTCTTTCAAGAAATCTTCGTTGCGCTTCTTCGTGGCCGTGGTGTCGGCCTCGTTCTTCATCTCGAACATGATCGACACGATCTCGGTGCCCGACTCATCCGCCTCTTTGAAGATGTAGTCGCCCTTGCTGCCGCTGCGCGCGTCGTTGTCTTTCTCAAAGTAGGCGCGCGGGAAGGCGGTGGCACGAATCTGGTTGAACGTGGTCTCACAGTGGATCTCGAGCGTCTCACCGATCATCTTGGTCGAGAGCCGCGCCTTCATATCGCGCAGCCGCTCAATCGCATCGTCGCGATCCTTGATCTGAGTCTCGTACTTGTCTTTCAGCGACGTCTCGGCGAGCTTCTTCTCCAACTCCACGCGCTCAAGAGAGCTCTTGAGCCCATCCCGTTCTTTCTCGACAGCGCCTACTGCTGCCGAAAGCGCCAGCTGCTGCTCCGAGCCCGCTGCCTGAAGCTTCGACTTCAGCGCCTGGATCTCAGCTTCCTTACCCGCCGTGGCCTTCTGTAGTTCGTTGACCCTCTTGGCCTCGGCAAGATCGGCTGCGGCCTCACGCTCCCGCTGAGTCTTCTCGAGCTCATTCGCCAGCGCATCACGCTCGGCCTGAACGGCACTCAGCGCCTCAGCCACCGCGAGCTTCTGGGAGACAGCCCCAGCATCCAGCTGGGCCTTTAGCTCCTGGATGGCGGCGTCCTTCTTCGAGGCCTCCGCCTGCAACTCGCGCGCGACCTTCGCCTCGGCGAGCTCAATCTCCGCCTTCTTCGTCGCCTCGGCCGCGTCGAGCCGTTCGTGCAGCTCACTCTCGAACTCGCGGTCACGAATCTGCTTCACGATGTCGGCATAGCCGGCCTCATCGATAGTGAACGCTTTGCCACAGTGAGGGCAGGTAACTTCGTGCATCGGCGCCTATTCCATTCAGCTCTGCTGTGAGGTGGATGCCCGCCGGCTGCAGTTACTCGCGCGGCGCACTCCAGATCGTTTTCGCTCAGGCTAGCGGCTGCGCTGAGCGCACGGGGGTTGCCGCACGGAGTTGTGACACGGCAACGCCCGCGACCGAGTTCACGCACGCCAGCAGGCGGGAACGAAAAAGCCCCGCAATCTTTACGATTGCGGGGCTAAATGGTGGATCCAAGGGGATTCGAACCCCTGACCCCCTGCATGCCATGCAGGTGCGCTACCGGGCTGCGCCATGGACCCATTTGTTTTGTTTCCGTGTAGAAAACGCAACTTGACAAGATTACTACACGCTCAGCGCATCCAAAACCATCTGAGCGATTCCCGGCCAAAAGTGTGCGAAATATTTGGGAAAAACCGAAGGGCGGCCAGCATCCGTGAAGATGGTGACCGCCCTTCGTTCGCCTGAGCGAACGGTGGTGTTGCCCGCGTTGTCGCTTAGGAAACGGGGATGACGAGTCCGTTGTAGAAGTCGTTGATGTACGCCTTCGTCTCGTCGGAGGTCAACAATTCGTAGAGCTTCGTCACGCGCGGGTCGCTCTTGAGTTCGTCACGAGTGACGAGCGTGTTGTAGTACACGCTGGAGGTTCCTTCGGTCACGAGCTGCAGGTCACCCGAGAGGCCAGCAGCACCGGCGTAGTTGAAGTTCACGATCGCCGCGTCCTGGTCATCGAGCGCCGACGGCAGGCTTGCTGCGTCGATCTCGATGAAGTTGTAGTCGTTCGGGTTAGCGGTGATGTCCGACACAGTCGACGGGGCATCCGTGGTTTCAATGATTCCGGCATCCGCGAGGAGCAGCAGCGCACGGCCCTCGTTGCTCGCATCGTTCGGCAGAGCGATGTTGGCGCCCTTCGGGAGGTCAGCGAGGTCGTCTACGGTCTTCGAGTAGAGCGCCAGCGGCGGCAGGTACACCTGGCCGACAACGAACAGGTTGTCGCCCGTGTTCTCGTTGTACAGGTCGAGGAACGGCGCGTGCTGGAAGAGGTTGACGTCGAGGCTGCCCTCGCTCAACGCGGGGTTCGGGGTGGTGTAGTCGGTGAACTCAACGATGTCGAGCTCGAGACCGGCAGCCTCAGCCTGGCCGCTGTCGATGACGAACTGAACGATCTCGCCAGCCGGTGTTGCCGTAGCGCCGACGGTCAGCGAACCGAGGGTGCCATCAGCAGGTGCGGACTCTTCGGCGGGAGCCGAGCATCCGGCCAGGGTCAGAGCGAGCACCCCAGCGGCGGCCACGGTGGAGAGGGAGAAGAACTTGGAGCGTGACATAACTATTCCTTTGGTGAAGGGTGAAACGAAGGGAGAAAGAGAACTACGTGAGGGTCAGCCGCCGACAAAGTCAGCGGTGAGACATTCGGTTGGCCAGGCGAGCGCCGACCACTTGAACGATCTGCACAATCGCAACCAGCACGATGATCACCGCGACAATGTGGATGACGCTGTAGCGCTGGTGACCGTAGCGAATAGCAACATCGCCCAGACCTCCACCACCGATCGCACCCACGATTGCCGAGTAGTTCACAATCGACACCACTGTCGTTGTAAAGCCACGGATGAGGCCCGGTACCGCCTCAGGAATAATTACTTTCGACACCAACTGCCACCGCGTCGCGCCGAGCGAGTGACCCGCTTCAACGAGCCCCTCGTTCACTTCGCGCAACGAGATCTCGACGATGCGAGCGTAAAACGGGATGGCAGCCACCGTCAGCGGCACTATCGCCGCCGTCACACCGAACGCCGAGCCAAGAATGAGGCGCGTGAACGGGATGAGCGCGATCATCAAAATGATGAACGGGATCGAGCGACCAAGGTTGACGACCGTCTGCGTGACCACATTGATGACGCGGCCCGCGACCAGACTGCCGAACGGACGCTCAAGGATGCCACCGCGGTCGGTGACCACGAGCAGAGTGCCGAGAACGAGCCCCAGCACGAGAGTGATGAGCATCGTGACGCCGACCTGGTACAGGGTCTCCCCTGTGGCCTTCAGAAGCGTTTCGAACAGCTGCGGCCAGAAGCCGGGAGCAGTGGTATCAATCATCGTCCGCTCCTCACAATCTCAACTACGAGCCCCTGGGCACGCAGGTCGTTGATCGCTGCCGCGTTAGCGTCAGCTGTTCCCGGCAGCTCTAGCCGCGTGCGACCCGACTGGGCACCGGCAATCGTCTCGATGGCAGCGCCAACGAGACCAACATCAATCTGGTGCGTGCGCGCCAGCTGAGAGACCACGGGGCGACCCGACGACAACCCAACAAAGGTGACGTCAATGACGGTGGAATTACCTTCCGGCAGCTCCCCCAGCGGGAAAAGTCCGCGCGCAAGCTGCGACCCAGGCTGCGAGAGCAAGTCCACCAAACGGCCCTGCTCGAGAATGCGGCCGCCGCTCATGAGCGCTGCGGAATCGCAGATGCTCTTGACGACATCCATCTCGTGGGTGATGAGCAAGATCGTAAGCCCAAGCTCTTTGTTGATGCTGCGCAGGAGCTGCAGAATCGACTCTGTTGTCTCGGGGTCAAGCGCGCTCGTTGCTTCGTCGCTGAGCAATACCCGCGGGCGTGATGCGAGAGCACGGGCGATGCCCACGCGCTGCTTCTGCCCGCCCGAGAGCTGAGCGGGATACTGCTGAGCTTTGTGCTCGAGACCCACTAGCTCGAGGATCTCGTTGGTGCGCTTAGTGCGCTCCCGGCGGTCGACACCGACGACTTCGAGAGCAAGTTCAACATTGCCGCGCACCGTTCGGCTGTCAAGCAGGTTGAACTGCTGAAAGACCATACCTATTTCGCGACGTGCCTGAAGCAGTTCGCGATCGTTGAGCGCGGTGAGTTCACGGTCGCCGACCGTCACGGTGCCAGCATCCGGCCGTTCAAGCAGATTGACGGTGCGGATGAGCGTGCTCTTGCCCGCACCGCTCTGGCCAATGACGCCGAAGATCTCCCCGCTCGCTACCGACAGGCTGACGTCGTCGAGAGCGCGAACAGGGTTCGCGGCATCACCAAAAGTCTTGGTGACGGAATTGAGCGTAATCATGAAACCCCAGTGTGAGAAGGTAACTCGGTGAGAGTAACCCCGGGGTCTAACTGCCCGGATACCTCAAGCACACCAGTACAACGCCACCCAGCAAAATTGGGTTACGTAGTGTGAAGTTTGTTACTCCGCGTCGCTGTCGGCGTCGTCGCGAACGGGCTGCTCGATCGTAATCGGGATCACGGGGCAGTCGCTCCACAGTCGCTCAAGCGAGTAGTACAGGCGGTCTTCTTCGTGGAAGATGTGCGCAACAACGTGACCGAAGTCGAGAAGAATCCAGCGACCTTCTGCACGCCCTTCGCGGCGCAGCGGCTTGGCGCCGGCTGCGATCATCTTCTCTTCGATCTCGGAGGCGATCGACTGAACGTTACGTTCGTTGCGACCGGTCGCGAGGAAGAAAATATCGGCGTAAGGCATGGGCCCGGTGACGTCCAGAGCAACCATGTCGGTCGCCTGCTTGGCGTCAGCGGCGTGCGCGACGATGGAAAGTAGCTCGTTGGCACGAGGAGAAGCAGTCACAGGATCCTTAATCGGAAATTAGCTGATGGCAAAGAGTTAAAGCTACAACATGTTGAAGGCAAAGGCTGCCACGAGAAGACCCGCAACTACAACCGCCATCGACGCTGCCGAGATCAGCAGAACCGTGAGCGCACGGGTGCCCTTCGGTTTCTGCGTCTGCGTAACTGATTGGTTAGAGAATGTGCTGACGGCTTTAACCGCACGCACAGGTGCTGAATCTGTTGACACCATGTCGCTGTCGTTGAGATCCAGGAGCGAATCAATGTCGCCCTTATCGAAGCGGTCAGAAACCCCGCTTGCCGAAAGTGTGCTCGGCAGGTCGATCGATCCGGTGAGCATAGTTTCCCCGCTGGAGTTCAGCGGCCCACGGATGTCAGTCGCGAACGGGATCGCCGGCAGCACTAACGCGTTGGTCGCTGTGCTTCCGCTACCAATCGTGCGCGCAACAATAGCGTCGTTCGAATCGTCGGCGACGTTGGCCTGCTTGGACCAGTGTCCCGCCGACAGAGTGGATGCCGAGGTGCCGGAGGCTGCTGGCGTCGCGGCGTTCGGTTCAGCCTTCGCCGGAGCAACCGTCGGAGCCGGAGCCTTCGCTGCCGCGGACGGAGCCGTCGCAGCTGGAGTCGTCGTCGCAGCTGGAGTCGTCGTCGCCGGAGCAGCAACGTCGCCGTCGAGACGCTTGCGAGCAAGTTCGTCGAATTCCGCACGAGCGTTGCTCAACGTGGTTTGGCTGGGCGCGGCAGGCTCAGCCTTCGTGGATTCGGCCGAGGGCTCGAGGCCGAGGAGACCCTCGATCGTGGGACGCTCGGGCTTGGCGGACGCCGGAGTCGAGGTCGGAGCAGGCAGGTTTGCCGCGTACGACGGGGCCGATGCACTCGGTGCTGGCAAGTCAGCGAGAGGTGATCGCGGTGCGGCCGTTTCAGGCGCGGCTGCCGCAGAGTCGTTGGAGTTGCCGAGCAATGATTCAAACGCGCTCAACGCGTCGACCGAAGCAGAGTCAGACGCGGCTTCGGGCACAACAGCGAGCGGGTCGACGAGAGCCGGCGGCTCAACATAGAGCTGAGCATCGGGTGCAAACGAAAGCTCGTCGACCGACTTGGCAGGCTTAGACGGTGCCGCCGCCGCTGCCGAGGCTGCGGCAGCCAAGTCAGCCAGGCTTGGACGTGCCGGCGCTGACGAGCGTGCAGGAGCCTCAGGGGCGGATGCCGCTGGCGTAGCTGCGGTGGAAGTTGAGGAAGAGGGCGCAGTTGCAGGCGCAGCTGCCGCCGCGGGGCGTGCGACCGGAACGACAGGCGGAGCCTGAACGGGAGCTGCAGGAGTCGCCGCACTTTCCGTGGGCGCGGACTGCGTCGGAGCCGCGGGGGCAGCCGGACTAGCCGCGGGAGCAGTAGGAGCAGCCGTGGAAGCGGTAGGAGCAGATGCAGCAGCGGCTGCTTCAGCCGGAGCAGCAGGAGCTGCCGGAGTTGACGCAACGCCGCGGGGCTCTGGGGCTGCCTCAGCGGAGTTCTGATTCGCAGCTTTCGCAGCTTCTTCGCGCGCTCGCATCTCGCGAAGCTCTCGACGAGTCAGCGTGCGTTCGCGAGTAGGTTCTGCATCGCCGCTGGCGCTGGATGCGGTTGCCGGTGCGTTTGCGGCTGGTGCGGCTTCTGCGGGAGCAGGCTTGTGCGCTGCTGCCGTATTAGTGGGCGCCGGCTGGGCCGAAGCGGCGTCTGTCGAGGGGACCTCGAAAGAGGAAGAGTCGTGGTTTTCGGCAGCCGAAGGCTGCTCGTTCTGTGCTTGCGCCGGGAAGGTGGTGAATCCTTCGACCGTGGGCTGCCCGTCTGACGTGTGCTCGCGCTCACTCTGACGCGCCGCACGGCGCGACTGCGGCGGCGGATCGTGAAAAGTGGTCATTAAGTACTCCGATATAAATGGTGCTTGGCGATGTACTGCACGACACCATCCGGAACCAGATACCAGACGGGATAACCCCCACTGACCCTGTTTCGGCAATCGGTGGATGAGATCGCAAGCGCCGGCACTTCAAGCGAGCTTACGCCTTGCTCAGGCAATCCGCTAATGGTTAAGGCGTGTCCTGGCCGTGAAACTGCTATGAAATGGGCGAGAGTCCAGACCTCTGCGACGTCCTTCCATTCCATGATTTGGGCGACCGCATCCGCACCAGTAATGAAGAACAGGTCAGCATCCGGATAGGCCTTGCGCATGTCACGAAGAGTGTCGATCGTGTACGTCGCGCCCTCGCGCTCGAGGTCGACGCGGCTCACGTTGAAGCCAGGGTTGGCGGCGGTCGCGATCACGGTCATGAGGTAGCGATGCTCCCCCGGCGTGACGGTGTCTTTCATCCACGGCTTACCGGTGGGCACGAAGACAACCTCATCGAGGTTGAATTGAATTTGCGCTTCGCTCGCCGCTACAAGGTGACCGTTGTGAATGGGATCGAACGTGCCACCCATAATGCCGATGCGTGCGCGCCGCGGCGCCGTTTCGGCGGTCATGAAAAGCCTTAGTGGCCTGCGCCGTGGGCGTCGCCAGCCTTCGCGGCCTTAGGGTCTTGACGGTTAGCGACGTCGCGGAAGCTCCACGTGACGAAGCCCAGAGTCGTGAAGACGACAGCCGCAATGAGCGGGAAAGCGAGCGCGGGCAGCACGAGAGGTGCAAGCTCTTCGCTCGACGCAAGAACGTTCAGAAAAATCGACATCAGATCTCCATTCACAAAACCGATAACAGTCTACCCGCGCACTTGGCCACTGCCGCGCACAACCCACTTGGTGCTCGTAAGTTCTGGCAGGCCCATCGGGCCGCGAGCATGCAGCTTCTGCGTGGAAATGCCCACTTCAGCACCGAAACCGAACTCTGCCCCGTCGGTGAACCGAGTGGAGGCGTTCACCATGACCACCGCAGAATCCACCTCAGCGAGGAAGCGATCAGCATTCGCCAGATTGTTAGTGATGATCGACTCGGTGTGCTTGGTCGAGTAGGTGTCGATGTGCTGGATGGCGGCGTCGAGGTCAGCTACGACCCGCACCGCGACATCCAGACTCAAGTTTTCAGTAGCCCAAGACTCATCGGTGGCCGCCTCAGCAGAGGGGAAAAGTTCGCGAGTACGCGCGTCGGCGTGGATGGTCACGCCCGAGTCAGCAAGGCGAGCAAGCACGGCCGGAATTAACCGCTCGGCAGCGCTCTCGTGCACCAGCAGAGTTTCGAGGGCGTTGCAGACGCTGGGGCGCTGCACCTTGGCGTTGTGCACAATCTCGACTGCGGTCGCTTCGTCGGCGGACTCATCCAAGAAGATGTGCACGATACCGGCGCCGGTCTCGATCACGGGAACTGTCGACTCGTTCACGACGGTCTGGATGAGCTGAGCGCTGCCTCGGGGAATGAGCACGTCAACAAAACCACGGGCTTGCATGAGCGCTTTAGCCCCATCGCGGCCAAACTCATCAACCGTCTGCACGGATGCCGGGTCGATGTTCACGCTGGATAGCGCCGATTGGATGACGCCAACGAGAACGCGGTTGGAGTCTTCGGCCGCAGAGCCTCCGCGCAGCATCACCGCGTTGCCGCTCTTGAGGGCGAGCGCAGCAATATCGATCGTGACGTTGGGGCGTGCTTCGTAGATAGCGCCGATCACGCCGAAGGGAACACGGGTCTGCGCTACCGACAACCCGTTGGGCAGCACCGAACCCCGCACGACAGTGCCCACGGGGTCAGCGAGCTCCACGATCTCGAGCACCGCAGCGGATAACTGGTCAATTCGTTCCGCAGTGAGGCGCAACCGATCTTGAAGTCCGACCGTCATGCCATTTTCTTGCCCCCGCTTGAGGTCAAGCGCGTTAGCTTCAACGATGCGGTCGGCATTCGCAACGACTCCAGCGGCGATAGCTTCCAGCGCCGCATTCTTCTGCACCGTTGTGGCCGTTGCCAGCGTGCGCGAAGCTGCGCGCGCTGCACGAAGCTTGTCGTCAATAGAGAGAGCGGTAACTGCCGAATCAACCATAGTCAGAGTGTAGCGGCGCAAACCCGAGGCCGAAGAACGTTACAACGGGAGGGTGTCTGCCTCGAACCAGGTGCCGATTTCTTCCCCGGCGAGAGCCGCTGCGACACTGCCCGTTTCGGCAAGGAGCACGGGGATTCCAGCTGCAGCAGCGTGCTTAGCAGCGGCAACTTTCGTGCCTGCTCCCCCGGTACCGACGCCGGCCGCCCCGATGTCACCAAAAGTAACGTCGCTGAGGTCGTTGCTGAACGGGACGAAACTGATGCGCTCGGCACCCGGATCAGACGGAGGTTTCGTGTACAGCGCATCAATGTCCGAGAGCAACACAAGCACATCCGCCCGCACCAGCACGGAAACCAACGCCGCGAGGCGGTCATTGTCGCCGAAACGGATCTCGTGGGTCGCAACCGTGTCGTTCTCGTTCACAATGGGCAAGATCTTGAGCCCGAGAAGTCGTTCGAGCGCACGCTGAGCGTTGCTGTGGTGGGTGGGGTTTTCCATGTCCCCGGCCGTGAGCAAAATTTGCGCGGCGACAACGCCGTAGCGGTCGAAGCTCTCTTGGTAACGGTAGATCAGCACGTTCTGGCCAACTGCCGCGGCAGCCTGCTGAGTCGCGAGGTCAGTCGGACGACTATCGAGCTTGAGAAACGGAATACCGGTGGCGATAGCACCGGAAGAAACAAGAATGACTTCAGATCCCGCTGCATGTGCTGACACAAGAGCATCAACCAGAGCGCTGATCTGACCCACGTTGGCACCGCTCACCGACGACGAGCCGACTTTGACAACGATGCGGCGCGCACGAGGAATCTCGGCACGCACGGTGGGCTTGTTATTCACGATCCTCTGTCTCATCGTCGCGCTGAATAGCGAAGCCCTCATCGTCACGCCAGACGCCTGCCTCGCGCTCAGAATCGAGCTCTGCACGCGCTGCAGCCTTGGCGTCCATACGCTCAAGGTAGTTGCGACGACGGCTGCGGTTCGTTTCACGAGGGTTATCGTCGAGGCGTGGGTCGGTACCACGCGGCGCAACGATCAATTCGGCAGCGGATGACAGTGTGGGCTCCCAGTCGAAGACAACACCTCCGCCCGCGCCGATGATGACGGTGGAGCCAGGAACGGCACCGGACTTGAAGAGCTGGTCTTCAACACCGAGGCGCGCGAGACGATCAGCCAAGTAACCAACGGCTTCTTCGTTCACGAAGTCTGTTTGAGCGACCCAACGCTCGGGCTTCTCTCCCACAACGCGATACACGTTGCCGTACGTGCCACCCTCGACCTTGACAACAAAGTCCTTGGCGTTGACGGCGCGCGGACGAAGAACGATGCGTTCCTTGACCGGCTCAGCGATCTGGGCTTCACGCTCAGCGACCACGAGGGCCGCGAGGGCGAACGAGAGTTCGCGAAGACCGTGACGCGACACAGCGGAAACTTCGAACACGCGGTAACCGCGCTCTTCGAGCTCAGCCTTGACGAGGTTGGCGAGGTCGTTTCCGTCAGGAACATCGACCTTGTTGAGAGCAATGATTTGCTCACGCTCGAGAAGCGGCTTCTGACCCTCAGGCACAGGATACGCAGCGAGTTCACCGAGAATGATGTCGAGGTCGCTGATTGGGTCGCGACCAGGCTCGAGGGTTGCACAGTCGAGAACGTGAAGCAGAGCGGTACAACGCTCAACGTGACGTAGGAACTCTAGCCCGAGTCCCTTACCCTCGCTCGCACCCTCGATGAGGCCGGGAACGTCGGCGATCGTGTAACGGATCTCGCCCGACTCAACAACACCCAAGTTCGGGTGAAGGGTCGTGAACGGGTAGTCCGCGATCTTCGGCTTTGCCGCGCTCATCGCAGCGATGAGGCTGGACTTACCCGCTGAGGGGTAACCCACCAGAGCGACATCGGCCACTGTCTTGAGCTCGAGGTGAATATCACCCTCGAAGCCGGGAGTACCGAGCAGCGCGAAGCCGGGAGCCTTGCGCTTCGTGGATGAGAGTGCAGCGTTACCGAGCCCACCCTGGCCACCAGGAGCTACGACAAGTCGCATTCCCGGAGCATCCATATCGAGGAGCACTTCGCCGTCGCCATCGCGCACCACAGTGCCCACAGGAACGGGAAGAACCATCTCTGCACCGGCGGTACCCGCCTTGAGGTCGCCCTGACCGGGCTGCCCGTGCTGAGACTTGCGGTGCGGTGAGCGGTGGTAGTTGAGAAGGGTCGTTACCTGCGGGTCACTGACGAGAACGATGTCTCCACCGTCACCGCCCTTGCCACCGTCAGGGCCGGCGAGAGGCTTGAACTTCTCGCGCTTAACGGACACACAACCGCTACCACCGTGGCCTGCCACGAGGTGAAGAGTTACCTGATCGACGAACGATGCCACGATGGTTCCTCCTGTTCTCGTGAGCTACTGAAAATATTCTGCTGTCATTTTAGACAGCAGACGCCTGCCATCTTAAATGGCGAGAGCGAGCCGAAGCTCGCTCTTCGCTTTTACGCCCCCTGCACGCAGGTGACGCGGAGTTTATGCCGCGGAAAGTTACGCGGAAACGATGTTGACGACCTTGCGGCCGCCCTTTGCACCGAACTGAACCGCGCCCGCTGCGAGAGCGAACAGGGTGTCGTCGCCGCCACGACCGACGTTAACGCCGGGGTGGAAGTGGGTGCCACGCTGGCGAACGATGATCTCGCCGGCGAGAACCTCTTGGCCGCCGAAGCGCTTTACGCCGAGGCGCTGCGCGTTGGAGTCACGACCGTTACGGGTGGAGCTTGCGCCCTTTTTATGTGCCATCTGTCTAGAAGTCCTTTACGTCCGTCAGCAGTTACTTGATGCTGGTGATCTTGATGCGGGTCAGTTCTTGACGGTGACCCTGGCGAACCTTGTAGCCGGTCTTGTTCTTGAACTTCTGGATAACGATCTTGGGACCGCGCTCGTCGTTCAATACCTCGGCAACGACCTTGATCTTCTCAAGCGCCTTAGCGTCGTGAGTGATCTTGTCGCCGTCAACGAACAGAACTGGAGCGAGCTCAACATTGCCGTTCTTGTCGGCTGCGATGCGGTCGAGAACGACAATCGTGCCGACCTCTACCTTCTCCTGCCGCCCACCGGCGCGCACAACTGCGTAAACCACTTTTGACCCTTACTTAACGATTGAATAGCTAGAACTACTGAAGCTTGTGGCGATCTCTGCGGGCTTTGCCCAGCACACGCCAAGGATCAACGATACTCGACGTGGGCACTCCCGGTCAAACGACACGCTGCGGTAGCTTTCGACTGAATCAATCAAAACTTGACTCGGCGAAAACGAGAACGTGTACACCAACATTGGTCACGATCTCGGAGATCGAAACCACAACTCGGGTGCAGCGGGTTCAATAGTACGCCGCTAACGGGCACTGGGTCAAAACCTCCGCCTGCAGATTGGCCGTCAATTAGGCTCAACCTATGACCGTGTTGATTGACCAGCCCATTTGGCCAGCCCACGATACGGTCTGGGCGCACATTGTGAGCGACACCTCGCTCGAAGAACTGCACGAGTTTGCCGAACGCGCCGGTATCCCCCGCCGTGGCTTCGACCTCGATCACTACGACGTTCCCGCCCGCATGTGGAGCGATCTCGTGGCACTCGGCGCCGAGCCCGTAGGCGTGCGAGAGTTCGTGCATCGCCTCCAAGCCAGCGGCCTGCGGGTAGCGC
Source organism: Salinibacterium amurskyense (assembly GCF_002797685.1). Lineage (GTDB taxonomy): Bacteria > Actinomycetota > Actinomycetes > Actinomycetales > Microbacteriaceae > Rhodoglobus > Rhodoglobus amurskyensis. The sequence goes on along the minus strand of NZ_PGFH01000001.1, from coordinate 1,361,733 downwards.
AAAAGGATCGCCCGGCGCACTAACGGCCGGCGGGAGCGAAAGTTAGTTCGCGGTCGACTGCAGCGACCGCAGGGCCGCGAGGGCGGCATCCGTTGACTCCACAGGCACAAACAAGTGATCGTGATGATGCCCGGCAATCACGTTGCAGCTGATCTGCACGTCACCGAGAGCCTGCGCGAACGCTGCCGTGAGCCCCACTGCCTCTAACGCCGAGGTGACCGTGAGAGTGATCCAGGATGAACGGAACTCGTGCGGGATACCCTGGCGCACCGCATCCGCCTCGGACAGTACGACTGACATGCCCTCTGTCTCGCGCATGACCGCCACGATCGACTCCGCCTCGACGTCGGCGAGAGACTTCACCGTGGCGAAGACGTAGACGCCCTCGTTGAGGTGAGGCTCCATGGTCGAGAGCAATTCGTTGAGATCAGAAACAGCGGTCATACAGCGAATCTAGCGCCAGACGGCACCAAAGCCTTCAACACTGCGCGTAACGGCTCCCGTGGCAATCTCCACGAGATAGGTTGTGGTGCTTTGCGGTCGCGGATTCATCACGTATTGGTCTGAATCGAGAGTCGCCACGTTGGGCTGAACTTCGACAGCAACGAACTGGTTGTTCGGCGAAACCTCAAAATCGAGAATGGCGCCCTTGTCGCCAACCGTTTGGTAAAGAACGCGCGACTCCTCGCCGTTGTCGAACGCAAGAACGCTGCTGAACGTCGCCCCGGTCTCCCCCACCAACACCATCTTGGCGACAAGGTTGCCGTCTGCATCGGCATCAGTTTGACCGATAAAAGGTTGTTCGCCGTCGATACGTGAAGGATGCAGCCGCACCTCGGTACCATCAGCGAGCGTTACGGCCGCACTGCCTGTCGTGTCGTTCACGATCGCCGTAGAACCGTCTGCTGAGACGCGATCGAAGTCGAAGTAGCCGCCGAGCGGAATGATGAGACCCGTCGTGGTGTCGACGCGCACCAGCGTGCTCTCGGTGGTCACTGCCACGATTTCTGCCGTGCCGGGCACAAACTGCCACCCCGTGACACGCATCGGCTCACCGTCTAAGTCGTTGACGGCAACCACATCGCGGCCTCGATCGAGGTCAACCGTGTACAGCGTGTGCGAGATCGTGGGGATAGGGCCAGGATCTTCACTCGAAATAGTGAAGCCCAACAGCGAGCCCGAACGTGTGGCATCCAAATCGGCAACCTCACCGGCCTCGGGCAACAGCACTTGCTCCGTCACCCCGGTATCGGGGTTCGCTAGCGTCAGGGTGCCCGTGCGATCAGCCGCGGCGGTCGTGAACGCAACGACATCGCCCACGGGTATAAATTCTTGGATTCCCACGCCAGCGAACACCACCGTGCGGTCTTGAGACGTGAGCCCCGTGCGAATGATCTCGTCGTTGGGCTCGCCACGGTCGAGGTAGTAGAGCTCCGGCTCCCCCGTCGTGAACGAGTACGTCAGCGTCGACTCGGGGCCTCCCGACAGAGTCGTGACGCCCTCCACGCTCACGGTGTACTCCGTGTTGTAGTCGAGCGCTTGACCGAACTGCACCGAAATGAGGTCTCCCTCGCTCGATGCGGTGGCGTCGATCGCCGGCTCGACCGTGACCGCAGCCGGATCGACGGCAGCGATGGCCTGATTGGCAAACAACCGCAAGGTTTGATCGGACGACGTGACTACGGCATCCGCGTCGACCTGCGCACTTGAGAGTTTGGGACCCTGAAGGTAGCCCAAAGCCAAGAAGATGCCACACAGCACTACAAGAATGACCGAGGTCAACACAAAAGTGCGGCGGAACGATCGCATGCTGTTGGCCGCTTCGGGAGGCGGCGCGCTAATAGAGATATGGCTCACTGGGCCGCTCCACTGCAGTCATTGTCTCCGGAACCAGCACGAGGGGCAGATCACTGCGGGAACTGGGGTTGGTCTCGAACGAACCCGTAACCTCAATCCACCCATCGACCTCGAACTCGTTCTGCCACTCTGGTGCGTACACCGCAACTCCGGTGGGCTGGGCGTCAACGGCGCAGCAGGTCACGGTGAACCGCGAGAGGTAGAAGATGTTGCTCGGGTCGTCCTCGCTCGCTGTGATGAACCCGACGAGATCCGCTGTCTTGTTCGCGTAGAAGCTCGGGTCACTCGTCTGACGAAGCAGCGAGGCCCAGTCCACGACGGTAAAACTCGCGAGCAGTTCGTCGTCGGCGTTCTCTACCTCATCCACATTTTGGCTGTCGCTGCCCACCGTGGAGCCCACGATGTCACGCTGACTCGCGGTTGCGCTCGAGAGCGTTGTCGGCGGAATGAGAACGAGCGTGAGGGCGACGGCACCAGAGAGCAGCAGCGCTAATCCCCCCACGACACGCGACCACCCGCGCCGTGGTGCGGAGCCTTCGGTGTCCGCAGGGCGCACTGCGATGCTGAGAACACCGAGAACCAGCGCGATGCCCGCCATCACGACGGTGAAGACCACGTAGCGGGGGTGAATATAGAGAACGAGCTGCTGGGTCACGCCAAGCCAGACAGTGGCGCACACTGCCACCAGGATCAGGATGACGCCCCACCAGCGTTGAAGACTAGGCCACATAGTTGATCACCAACCCGATCAGGGCGCTCATGAGCGCGACGACGAGAGACAGCTGCAGAAGGACCTTGCCCGGGAACGTCGTGCGCATGATCGCGAGCATCTTGATGTCGATGATCGGGCCGAATACGAGGAACGTCACGATTGAACCGGGCATGAAGGTGCTCGCGAACGGAAGAATAAAGAAGGCGTCAACGCTCGAACACACCGAGATGACAAAGGCGAGAAGCATCATCGCGAGAATCGACCACAGCGGGTTGCTACCGAGTGAGACAAGAACGTCTCGAGGAACAGCCACTTGAATGGCGCCGGCGATAAGCGAGCCGATAAAGACGGCGGGCATCAGCACACTCGACTCCCGCATGAAGATATCGAGACTTTTCTCTGAGCGCGACTGGCGGTGTTCATGCGAGCCCGCAGCGCACTGAGCGGCGAACCGGTCCGTGAGCAACGAATTGGGCTGCGGGTGAAGGCTGAAGAGCCAACCGACGATGTTGGCGATAGCGAGCCCACCGAGAATACGGCCGACCAGAATGCCGTCGTCAAAACCGAACGCCTGATGAGTGGTGACGATGGTAATTGGATTGATGATGGGTGCCGCGAGCAAGAATGTCATTGACTCGGGAACAGTGAAGCCCTTCATCACGAGCCCGCGGGCGAGAGGAACGTTTCCGCACTCGCACACGGGCAAGGCAATCCCGAACATCGAGATCGCAGCGCGACGAAGCACGGGGCTGTTCGGCAGATATCGCATGAGCAGATCATCCGGAAGCCACGCCTGAACGACGATCGACAGCGCAATACCGAGCACCACAAAGGGCAACGACTCGATAATGACGCTCGTCGCGAGCGTCAGTAGGTCTGCAGTGAGCCCCGGAACGCCGAACGAGTCTTGCGCGCCGGTGAACGCGCGAAGGCCGAGGATACCCGCGACCCCCAGCGTGCCGATCGCCAACCACAACCAGCGGTTGCGGGAGCGGCGAGGTCGATGATCATGCTGATGATGCTCATCGACGCTCGCTGGCACAGTGGTGGTCACGGAATAACCTTACAAACTCGAAACTGTCACGGAGCCGAGAAGCGACGAGCTAGTTGTCGTCGCTGGGAGTTGCGTTGACGATCTTGCCCTGGCTGCTGGCGCGACGCGATCCGCGAGCACGGCCGTGGCCGGGCTGCTTGGGCTCGGGAAGAGCCTCAAGAACCGATCCCAGAATCTGCTCCGCGTCGTGCGTGCTTATTTTGGGAGCAGCCTTCTCAGTCTTCGTGATCGGGATGTCGAGAATCGCTACTGCAGGCTCGTCAGCGGGGGCCGCAGCAGCTGCTGGCTCCGCTGCATCCTGCGACGGCGATGCCGACTTGCTCGTCTGCTTGCCGCTCTTGCTGCGGCGCGACTTCTTCGGCTCAGGCGCCGAAGTGGTCGCGGCTTCTGCTGCGGGTGCGGCGCTCTTCGCTGCGGAATCGGCGGCCGGAGCATCCGTGCCGTTCTCCACTACGGGAACGACCGTGCTGGCAGCAACCCGGGCGAGGGCGTTACGAACGTCTTCGGTGATGGCGTGGGTACCGTTGCTGGCACCTGTTGCCGGAGTCGCGGCCGCCTTCGCGGAGCCGTTCGACTGCTGAGCGTTCGAACCTCCGTTGCCGTTGCCATTGCCATTGGAGCCGGAGTTGCCGGAACCGTTGTTGTTCGAGCCACCGGAGTTATTGTTACCGCCACGGTTACGACCACGGCGACCGCTGCCGGACTGTTCGTTTTGGGTCGGCTGCGAACGGTGCTTCGATACGGGGTCGTGGTGAACGATGACACCACGGCCAGCGCACACTTCACAGTTCTCGCTGAACGTTTCGAGCAGGCCGAGGCCGAGCTTCTTACGCGTCATCTGAACCAGACCGAGCGACGTAACTTCGGCAACCTGGTGCTTCGTGCGGTCACGGCTCAAGCACTCGACGAGGCGGCGCAACACGAGGTCGCGGTTGGATTCCAAAACCATGTCGATGAAGTCGACAACGATGATTCCACCGATGTCGCGCAGACGCAGCTGGCGAACGATCTCTTCAGCGGCCTCCACGTTGTTCTTCGTGACGGTCTCTTCGAGGTTTCCGCCGGAGCCGACGAACTTGCCCGTGTTGACGTCAACGACCGTCATCGCTTCGGTGCGGTCGATCACGAGCGAACCACCCGAGGGCAGCCAAACCTTGCGGTCAAGCGCCTTCTCGATCTGCTCGGAGACGCGGTACTCCTCGAAGGAGTCAACCGAGCTCTCGTGCGCCTGAAGGCGATCAACGAGGTCGGGCGCAACGGAACGAACGTAGCTTTCGATCGTCTTACGAGCGTCGGCACCTTCGATGACGAGCTTGTGGAAATCTTCGTTGAAGACATCGCGGATGATCTTGATGAGCAGATCGGGCTCGGAGTGCAGCAGCGCCGGAGCCTGTGCCTTCTCGACCTGAGTGCTGATGTCTGACCACTGCTCGGTGAGGCGGCTGACATCGAGGGTCAACTGCTCTTCAGTGGCACCCTCAGCTGCCGTACGCACGATAACGCCGACGTTCTCGGGCAGAACACCCTTGAGGATCTTCTTGAGACGCGAACGCTCGGTGTCGGGCAGCTTGCGGCTAATGCCACTCATTGAACCGTTCGGCACATAGACGAGGTAGCGGCCGGGCAAGGAAACCTGGCTCGTGAGTCGCGCACCCTTGTGACCTACGGGGTCTTTAGTGACCTGAACGAGCACGCGGTCGCCAGGCTTGAGCGCGAGCTCAATGCGACGAGCCTGCGGCTTGCCGTCAGCGGAGTTCTCCGCCGCGGCATCCCAGTCAACTTCACCCGAGTAGAGCACAGCGTTGCGGCCGCGCCCGATGTCAACGAACGCTGCTTCCATGCTCGGCAGAACGTTCTGAACACGACCGAGGTACACGTTGCCGATGAGGCTGGCGTCCTGCGCCTTAGCGACGTAGTGCTCCACGAGAACGCCGTCTTCAAGAACGGCAATCTGGATGCGGTCAAACTTTGAGCGGACCACCATAACGCGGTCAACGCTTTCACGGCGCGCGAGGAACTCGCTCTCGGTGACAACGGGACGACGACGACCAGCATCGCGACCATCACGGCGGCGCTGCTTCTTAGCCTCGAGGCGCGTTGACCCCTTGACACGAGTGGGTTCGTTGCTGGGCTCAGCCTGCTTGCGCGGCTGGCGTACCCGAACCACTGTGTTGGGCGACTCGTCGCCGGGACGAGCATCTTCGCCGGAACGACGACGCGAACGACGACGCACGTTGCCGGCCTCATCGTTGTTGCCGTTGTCGTTGTCGCGGCTGTCGCGGTTGTCGCGGTTGTCACTATTGCGGTTATCGCCGTTGGAACCGTTGTCGTTGCGCGAACGAGGTGCGCGCTCCGGAAGATCGGGAAGGTCAGGGGCCTGGAAGAGCAGCGACGTGGTCGACGTCGGAGTCAATGCAGCGGCGGGAGCCTTAGTGGCCTTGGCAGCCTTGGCGTCATCCGTCGACTTCTTGGGCGCGGTGCTCTTACGCGAACGCGAGCGAGCAGGTGCTTCAGAATCAGACTTCTTGTCGGCCTTCGCTGCGGAAGCAGCGGAAGAGTCGGATGCCGCAGCATCCGCCTTCATGCCCGTAACGGCATCCGGAACTTCGAGACCGAGGTGCTGGCTCGCAGTCTTCGCGGCGGGACGCTGCGTCGACTTGGCTGCGCGAGGTTCGCGCGCCGCGGCGGGAGCCTCTGCAGCTGCCGGTGTGGCGGCCGGAGCCTCCACAACCGCGGGAGTCTCAACCTGAGGCGTCTGCGCCACAGGCTTCTCTACCGCTGCCTTGGATGAGGGAAGAATACGGCCAAACAGGCCCTTCTTCTTCGGAACTTCTTTCGACTTATCGCTTTCATTCACCATTGCTGGTGTACTCCTAGCCCTCGTAGGCGACCGCGCCACCTACCGGGTACTCTCTCGTGCGCTATTCCCCCACCAAACCTATGGTTCAGGAACCGCTACTAATTCTTCAGGTCCTGCAACGGGCCCGTGGCTCGCGTTGCAGTTGTGCTCTCTCACAGCACTTCGAAACTGGCTATTCGACTCACGCAACTAGCGTTGCGCAACTGGTCCGGTCGCTATGCCCGGGAAGACTTCTTGGTGTCGTTCCGAGCGCGGCTCGGAATAACTACGGTTCATTATCGCACGCATTCTCAGAATGTGAGCTGGGCGCGCGTGCGATAATCCCTCCATGACTGCTTCCGGGGTTCGCAACAGGCCCATCGCCCTCGCCATTTTCATGATTTTTGCCGGGCTGATTGGTCTCTGGGCGTCTTTCGAACTAATGATCGAGAAGATTCATACGCTCGAAAATCCCGGCGTCGATCTCAGTTGCGACTTCAGCCTCGTAGTGCAGTGCGCCGCGAACCTGGGATCCCAGCAAGGCGCCGTTCTCGGCTTCCCCAACCCCATCATCGGGCTCATCGCTTTCATGGCCCCCGTAGTCGTCGGCGCAGCGATTCTTGCCGGTGCCCGCTTCAATAGCTGGTTCTGGGTGGTCTTCAACCTGGGGATTGCAGGAGCTTTCGCCTTTATTCTCTGGCTGGCATATCAGAGCATTTTCAACCTCGGCACGCTGTGCGTCTGGTGCATGACCGTGTGGTCGGTGACCATTCCGCTGTTCTGGGCAGTGACCCTGCGTAACTTCAAGGTCGGTGCGATCCCGGCGCCGAAGCGCATTCGAAAGGCCGCGGGTGCAGCGTACAGCTGGGTTCCCGTCATCGCGATCGTCGGGTACATCATCATTGCCGTTGTCGCCCAGGTACGACTCGACGTGCTGGCCTACCTCTAGAACGTATTCCCTGGCGGGAACGCAGCGTTCGAATAGAACGCCGCGGTCAACGCGACTACTGGCGCCGAGCCGGAAACAAACCGCTTTAACGCACCAACGGCGAGAGTCTGACCAAAGTCAGGCTCACGCCGTTGTTCTGCGGGGAGCGGTTGAGTCGCTCACTCGCGGAATGGTTTTAGGCGAACCAGAGCGCGAGTTCACGAGCGGCCGACTCGGGCGAGTCGCTGCCGTGAACGAGGTTTTGCTGAACAGCGAGGCCCCAGTCGCGGCCAAGGTCGCCACGGATGGTTCCCGGAGCTGCCGTGGTGGGGTCGGTGGTGCCGGCGAGCGAGCGGAATCCCTCGATGGCACGGTTGCCAGCGATGCGCAGCGCGACCGTCGGGCCCGACTGCATGAAGTCGAGAAGCGGCTCGTAGAAGGGCTTGCCTTCGTGCTCGGCGTAGTGCTGCGACAGAAGGTCAACATCTGCCTGCACGAGTCGAACGTCAACGAGCTGGTAGCCCTTTGCTTCGATGCGGCGAAGGATTTCACCGGTCAGGTTGCGAGCAACGCCGTCGGGCTTGATCAGTACAAGGGTCTCTTCGATGTTCATTGTGTCTCCTCAGAGGGGGTGGTCATGGACTGGGTACTAAGAATTTCGGCTTTTGCACGGTCGATTTGCTGCCCCTTGATGAAGCAGAACACCCAAATGGCGGCGAAACCGGCACCCACCACGAACATGGGGGTGAGGATGAAGCCGAGCGCAATGAGCCCAACCTGCAGCGCCCAACCGACAGCCATCGCACCGGGACGGTGCAGCATGCGAGCCAAGGCTACGAACACAAGGATGAGAACTGCTCCCCCAATAAAGGCGGGAGCGGGCTGCAACGCTTTGAGCCCGAAGGCGGTGAGAGCGACGAAGAAAATCAACGTGGCGTCGAGCACCAACACGATGCTCAGCAGCAGCTCGGTTACTGACCGCTTGCGGCGAACCTTGGGCTCCGCGGTCATGGCTTCCAGCCTTCCGCCTTCGCCAAGGCGAGAGCCTCGCCGACGAGCGTGATTGAGCCGGTCACGACAACCGCGCGGCGTTCGTTCTCCCCTGCCCAACTGCGAGCAAGCTCGATCGCCTCCGCGAAGGTGTCGAAGTCGGTGGTCTCATCGGTAAAGGTGCGTACGGTCTCGACGAGTTCTTCGGGAGCAATTGCTCTCTCCGACTCCGACGTGGTGACGTAGAAGCGGTTGGCGATCGGGGCGAGGGCACCGACGATTCCGGCAGCATCCTTGTCGTCGAGTACCGCGATCACGAAGGCGATGTCTTCGAAGGTGAAGTATTCCTTGAGCGCGGCGGCGAGAGCAGCAGCACCGTGAGGGTTGTGAGCGGCATCCACAATGACCGTCGGCTCAGCACCAATTACCTGGAGGCGACCAGGCGACGTGACGGTCGCCAGCCCTTCGGCAAGAACATCGTGAACGAGAGCCTGCGTGCCCGCGCCCAAGAACGACTCGACGGCCGCGATGGCGAGGGCGGCGTTGTGCCCCTGGAACTCGCCAAACAGCGGCATGAAGAGATCGGAGTAGGTGCCAGCGATTCCGCGAACGGTGATGAGCTGGCCGCCGACGGCAACATCACTACTGACGAGCTCGAAGGCATCGCCTTCCACGCCCATCGTGGATTCAGTAAGGTCAGCAGCACGCTCAAGCTCGATCTGAGCATCCGCGGTCTGCAGCGCAGACACGATCGCCGCAGCTGGCTTGATAATGCCCGCCTTCGTGCGAGCGATCTCGGAGATCGTCGAACCCAAGCGGTGCGTGTGGTCGAGGGCAATCGGGCTGAACACCGCGACCTGGCCATCGGCGACGTTCGTGGAATCCCACTCGCCGCCCATACCGACCTCAAGAATGGCGACGTCGACGGGCGCCTCGGCGAAGCTCGCAAACGCGAGCACCGTGAGCGCCTCGAAGTACGTCAAAGCTTCTTCGCCCTTAGCGAGCAACTCGGCATCGACCATCAGCAGGAACGGGCGGATGTCAGCCCAGTTCTCGGCCAAAGCCCGGTTAGAAATGGGGCGGCCATCAATCACGATGCGCTCGTTGACGCGCACAAGGTGCGGACTCGTCATAAGCCCCGTACGCAGCCCGTAGGCGCGCAAGATGCTCTCGGTGATGCGGCTTGTGCTCGTCTTGCCGTTCGTACCGGTGATGTGAATCACGGGATAGGTGCGCTGCGGGTCGCCGATGAGTTCCACGGCACGACGAGTGGCTTCGAGCCGCGGCTGAGGCGCCTGCTCCCCCACTCGCGCGAGAAGTTCTTCGAAGACGTTCTCTGCATCCGACTGATACTCGGAGTCTTCGAGTTCGAAGTCCGAATCGTCGTCGATATTGGTGCCCTCGAAACCGTCGGCGAAGGGGCTCAGATCGGCGAGAGGGTGATCCGGGCCGAGCTCGGCGCGTTCTTCGTCCGTCAACTCCACCTCAATGGGGTCGCCGTTTTCGTCGAATTGGCCGTCGTTGCCGAGTTCATCATCGCGGTCAGACATTGGTCGTTCCCATCTTGGTGATATCGATCACCAGCGCGCCAGTATTGGCGTACTTTCCTGCCGCCAGTTGCGTGCGGTGCACTTCTAGTGTGCCCTCTTCGAGTTCGTTCGCGAAGGCCTGAACGACGGATTCCGCTGCAAGCGTTTCTGACGCAATCATCGCGCTGTGGAACGCGATTGCTTCGTGATCGGCGGCATCGAGCGCACCGATGGTGAGCGCGATACGGTCGCTGACGTCGAAGCCGGCAGCCTTGCGAGCATCCTGAATGGCACGGATGACGTCGCGAGCGAGCCCCTCGGCCGACAGTTCCGGCGTGAGCTGGGTGTCGATGATCACGAAACCGCCATCAGAGAGGAACGCGATCGCGCTTGCTTCATCGGCGGCCTCCATCTGGAGTTCGTACTCGCCAGCTTCAAGCGGCATGCCGTCAACGGAGACACCCTCGGCAGTGGTTTCCCAGTTGCCGGCCTTGGCCTCCTTGATGACCTGCTGCACTTGCTTGCCCACGCGCGGGCCGAGGGCACGAGCGTTGACCGTGAGCTTCTTGGTGATGCCGAAGCTGTCAAGCGATCCCTCTTCGAGAAGTTCGAACTTGACCGCCTTGACGTTGAGTTCGTCACGCAGGATGTCGCTGAAGGGCGCGAGAGCCGACGGCACGGCACTGACGACGGTGAGCGATGCCAACGGCAGACGCACGCGCAGGCTGCGGGCCTTGCGCAGAGCGAGCCCACTGGAGGCAATCTCGCGAACGCGGTCCATCGAAGCCACGAGGTCGTGATCGGCGGGGAACGCCGAAGCATCGGGCCAGTCGGTGAGGTGAACGCTGCGCTCACCCGTAAGGCCGCGCCACATCTCTTCCGAGACGAGCGGAAGCAGCGGGGCAGCAACGCGCGCCACCGTCTCGAGCACCGTGAAGAGGGTGTCGAAGGCATCCGTGTCGTCGCCGCTCCAGAAGCGGTCGCGGCTGCGACGCACGTACCAGTTGGTCAGAACGTCGGCGAAGTCGCGGAGCTTGGCCGCGGCCATCGGGCTGTCGAGCGCATCAAGTTCAGCGGTGACATCCTCGATCAGTTCACGCGTCTTAGCCAGCAAGTAGCGGTCAAGAACGTTTTCGGAGTCTGTGCGCCACTGAGCCTCGTAATTGTCGGCCGCGTTGGCATACAGGGTGAAGAAGTAGTACGTGCTCCACAGCGGAAGAAGAACCTGACGAACACCATCGCGGATGCCCTCTTCGGTAACCATGAGGTTTCCGCCACGGATCACCGAGCTCGACATCAGGAACCAGCGCATCGCGTCAGCGCCGTCACGCTCGAACACCTCGGAGACGTCCGGGTAGTTACGCAGGCTCTTCGACATCTTCTGGCCGTCGTTGCCGAGCACGATGCCGTGGCTGATGACGTTCGAGAATGCCGGGCGATCGAACAACGCCGTGGAGAGCGTGTGCAAGGTGTAGAACCAGCCACGGGTCTGACCGATGTACTCCACGATGAAGTCGGCCGGGCTGTGGCTGTCGAACCACTCCTGGTTCTCAAAGGGGTAGTGAACCTGAGCGAAGGGCATCGAGCCCGAATCGAACCAGACGTCGAGCACGTCTTCGATGCGGCGCATCGTCGACTGACCGCTCGGGTCGTCGGGGTTGGGGCGTGTCAGCTCATCGATAAACGGGCGGTGCAGGTCGGGCTCGCCATCGTGATTGAGAGGCAAGCGACCGAAGTCTGCTTCGATCTCGGCAAGCGAGCCGTAAACATCCACGCGGGGGAAGTCGGGGTTGTTGCTCTTCCAGATCGGGATCGGCGAACCCCAGTAACGGTTACGGCTGATCGACCAGTCGCGGGCATTGCCCACCCACTTGCCAAACTGGCCCTCCTTGACGTTCTCGGGAACCCAGTTGATCTCCTGGTTGAGCTCGCTCATGCGGTCGCGGAACTCGGGAACCTTCACGAACCAGCTCGAGACAGCCTTGTAAATCAAGGGGTTGCGGCAGCGCCAGCAGTGCGGGTACGAGTGCTCGTAGCTGGCGACCTTGAGCAGGCGGCCCTCTTCGCGCAGCAACTTCGTGAGTGGCTTGTTGGCATCGAAGACCTGCATACCGGCGACCGGTGCGACCGACGACAAGAACTTGCCGCCGTCGTCGACCGAGATGACAACGGGGATGCCCGCAGCAGCACAGACGTTTTGGTCATCTTCACCGTAGGCGGGCGCCTGATGCACGATGCCGGTACCTTCACCCGTGGCGACGTAGTCGGCGACCAGGAACTGCCACGCATTTTCGGTGCCGTACGTTTCGGCATCCGCGTAGAAGTCCCAGAGACGGTCGTAGCGAACGCCCTCGAGTTCGGCACCCTTGAGCGTGCGCGAGATGGCAGCAACGGCTTCTTCCGCTGTCTCGTAGCCGAGTTCTTTTGCGTACGCCGCGATGGTGTCGGCGGCGAGCAAAAACTGCGCCGCTCCTTCTTCGGATCCGTCGCCAGCACCGAGGGGGCCAGACGGCAGCACTGCGTAATCGATGTCGGGGCCGACAGCGAGCGCAAGGTTGGTGGGCAGAGTCCACGGAGTGGTCGTCCAGGCGAGAGCCTTCACGCCGGTAAGGCCGAGGCTTTCGGCCTTCACGCCGTCGAGCGGGAAGGTGACCGTGACGGTCTGGTCTTGACGCATCTTGTAGACGTCGTCATCCATGCGCAGTTCGTGGTTGGAGAGTGGAGTCTCGTCGTTCCAGCAGTACGGCAGCACCCTGAAGCCTTCGTACGCGAGGTTTTTCTGGTGCAGTTGCTTGAACGCCCAGATGACGCTCTCCATGAAGCCCACGTCAAGCGTCTTGTAGTCGTTCTCGAAGTCGACCCAACGTGCCATGCGCGTCACATACTCTTGCCATTCACCGGTGTACTTGAGCACCGATTCGCGAGCAGCGGCATTGAACGTGTCGATGCCCATCTCTTCGATCTGGCTCTTCTCGGTGATGCCGAGCTGGCGCATTGCCTCGAGCTCAGCGGGCAATCCGTGAGTGTCCCAGCCGAAGCGGCGGTGCACTTGCTTGCCTCGCATGGTTTGGAAGCGCGGAAAGAGGTCTTTGGCGTAGCCGGTCAGCAGGTGACCGTAGTGCGGGAGGCCGTTGGCGAAAGGAGGGCCGTCGTAGAAGACCCACTCATCGGCGCCTTCACGCTGGTCAATGGATGCCTGAAAAGTGTCGTCGGATTTCCAGTATGAGAGCACCTGCTCTTCGATCGCCGGAAACTTCGGTGACGGCGCGACGGAATCGTCTGAGCTGTGGCGGGGATACGACATGAGGCTCCAGTGGTACGTGGGTGCGAATAATCTGCACGAGGACGACCTCACGGCCGCGGTACCACCCCGCTTGTGCACCCGGAGGCACACCACTCGTATCGCTGTAACGGGCTTACCCGTTCGGTTCTACCGCCGCCCGCTCCCCCGCCGAAGCTGAAGTTGAGACGATTTCTTCCGAACGCTCCCCGGTGATAGCCGGTTCATAGCGTGTGCGTCAATGATACGCGAGTTAGCTGACCGTGGAGCGCTATTTCTTGGCGACCGTGGCGAGCGCTTCGGCGGCGGCTTCAGCGTCACGCACGGAGAGGACGAAACACTTCCCGTTCGTTTGATTGACTTCGATAGCGGGGCCGTCAAACAGCACAAGCCCACTCCGGCCACCGAATCCCCAAACTAGCCCAAGTCGTCCGAAACCGTTCCACGTGTCGTAATCGACGACTTCAACAGTGGTGATTTTCTCGCGCCGAATCGTGATCAATGGCCAGCCGAACGTTGAGCGCACCCGCAATGCGTCGCGATCGATCACGATTTTTATCGTGAGAGTGCTGGTGAACGGGATCATCAAGACGCTCAGCAAACTCACCATCGCAAGGCCCATAAGCAACCGGGTTGTGAGCGAGAGGACGTGAATACCCGGCATGAACAACAAGACCAACAGAAACACGACAACGACGACTAGACCTATCCCCACCCAGTGAACCCAAGAACCTTCGACGCGCGAGTAAAACACGTGCGTCGGCTCGCGAAGCATCGGCGACTTCACTTTCTGCAGAGCTGGCGGAGAATCGCTGCTGTGCCGACCTTTCGGTGGCTGAGACATGTGGCTCCTGTAAGCAGTTGAGTCGAATGTTCGGAGCGCTATTTCTTGGCGACCGTGGCGAGCGCTTCAGCGGCGAGTTGAGCATCGTGCATCGTGACGATGAACCGCTTGCCGTTGGTGCGCGTTACCTCGAGGGCTTCGCCTTTGGAAAGCACGATGCCGCTGCGGCCATCCGGAGCCCAACGCCAGCCGTAGCCGCCGAATTCGCCGATTGGGTTCACCTCGACCGTCGCGACCGAGGCGATCTGGTCGGGAGCAATCGTGGCGCGGGGAAAGCCGAAGGCGGAGCGAACCTTCAGCCCACGCTGATCGATGGTCACGCGCCACGACAGCGTGCTCACGGCGAGCGCCATCACGACGAGTCCGATGACTGCGGGGAGCAAGAGCTCGGCGGGGTTGCTCACCGCCTGCACGCCCAAGGCAATTCCGAGCGCTAGGAGCGCAACGGCGACGACCACAAGCACACCGGCGCCCACGCGAGTAGTGCTGGAGAAGTGAACGCGCTGCGTTGTGGTGCCGGCGATCGGCTTCGCCGCGACGGGTGTCGACTGGATGCGTTCGGACGCTGGCAGCATGAGCCAGGCGAACACCGCCACTACAAAGGCGATGGGGAACGCGGCGAGCGCGATTCCGCCGATTGCCGGAGCGTTCTCGGCATTGTCGAGTCCACGCTGAACGGCGAGTGAGCCGGCCGCGGTCACGCTCAGAGAGATGGAAAGGAACACGGATGCCGCCACCATGATTTTGTGCGCCCAGAGCATGCCGCCGTTAGGGCCGCCCTTCCAACTCCCGAACGCGGCGAGCGCGGCGAAGACGAGAGTCAGCAAGAGCGGGAGCGCGATGACGCTTCCCACCGTGGAGTAGCCATCGGGCCCGGAGGTTCCCCAGTGCGATGCGACGGGGTTCGGAAGCTCGGGGACCCACAGTGCCATGACGAAGGCCGCGGCCATAGTGATGAGCAGTGGGATCACCACGCCGATCACGATGATGAGGCGACGGTTGCGCGTGAGTTGGGGCGCAACGTTCTCGGCAGGAAGGGTCATTTGTATTCCTCTCGGATGAGGGCGGTCAGTGCAGCTAGGGAAACGTTCTGGGTGCGGGCTTCGGCCACGATCGCGGTGATGCCATCGGCCAGGGTGTCGTAACTGTGGGCGGTGGCCGCGATGATCGCTCCCCGGCCCCGGCGAAGTTCGATGAAGCCTTCGTCACGCAGCTCTTGATAGGCGCGCAACACGGTGTGCATGTTGACGCCGAGCGAGCTGGCCAGCTCACGTGCACTAGGGAGCCTCTCCCCTGCCGTGACCGACTTATCGATGACCGATTGGCGGATGCTCGCCGCGAGTTGCTCGAACAGTGGCGTCTCTGACGCGGGATCGACTCGAACTAGCATGACTCCACTTTAGTTGTTCTAGTTGGACTAGCACAAGTGCACTTTGCTTTTGCGTCGAAAATCATCGGAACCGACGACGTGCGGGCATCTCCTGCACATGCTTCAACTCAGCGGCGGATGCCGGCGCCGAACTCAGACGGTGTGCCAAGCGAGAAGTCCACGGGCTTGCCGTCGCGCCGTGCGCAAAGACGCTGACGAGGATCGTCCACACCGCCACCGAGAAGACGGTGTCGGCCACGGATCCACTCAACTCATCGAACACGAGCAGCGCGAACAAAATCGAGGCGAGCCCTCGCGGCCCGAACCAACCGATGAAGAGCCGTGTCTCAAAGCGGGTTCCGGACCAGGCCAGCGCCAAGAGAACAGGCACCATGCGCACCACCGTCAGCGACAGCACCACGTAGAGCGCGATCTGCCACGTGAGCGAGGTGAGGATCGGTGCTGCAAGTACCGCACCGAACACCAAGAAAGTGATCGAGCTGAGCAGCTCTCCCTCGTCTTCAGTGAAGTCTTGAACATCCTCACAGTGGTCGCGGGCCACCGCGCTGAACGCAAGACCGGCGACGAACGCAGCAATGAAGCCGTTGCCCCCTAGGGCGCCGGCACTCGCATAGGCCGTGACCGCGATCGCGATGGTAGCCAACTGGCGGTAAATGCCATCGACCCAGCCCGCCCGTGCAGCTCGGCTCAGCAACCACCCGCCGACGACACCAACGAGCCCGCCGAACAGAATTCCGAAGCCAATCTGCTGCGCCGCGAAGAGGCCCCAGCTCTCTCCCGAAGCGGCTCCGGTTTCCGTGGCGGCAATAGCCAGAAAGACCGTCACAACCGGAACCATGATTCCGTCGTTCAGGCCACTCTCCACGTTGAGGGCCTGCCGAATGCGAACCGGCAACCGCTTATCGCTGACAACCGCTTGGCCGAGCGCAGCATCCGTCGGCGCCAAGATCGCGGCAATGAGAGCGGCCTCCATGAAGGTGAGCTCACCAAAGAGAGCCCACGCGGCAACCGCTCCGAGCACAATCGTGAGCGGCAGGCCGATACCCAACAAGCGCAGCGGAAGAAAGATCTGCGTGCGCAACGCTCGTAAATCGATGCGTACGGCATCCGTAAAGAGCACTAAGACGAGAGTGGCCTCAACAAGGATCGAAACGACCTCGCTCTTGAGATCAAGTTGAAACCACTGCGCGCCCACAATGCCCAGCAGGATGCCCGCCGCGGTGAACACCATCGGCGCGGTAACGGGAGACAGCGCCAGCTTGCGCGACACCATCGCGAAGGCGAACACCACGAGGGCAACGATCACGAGTTCGGTCATGAATCCTCCACTACACGACGAGGCGCGGCATATCCCGTAGCCGCGCACAACTGCCGCGCAGCACCGGGGTGGCTCAAGGTTACGGGAATGCGGCACCAATACCTGCGGTTGCACCGGTGGGCCGAACCCGTCGCGCCTCCGACTTTCAGAAACGACTCATGAGCAGCCAGATCCCTCGCCGCCGCGTATTGCTGCGCGACCTCAGCAGCCCCCGCGATGTGATCTCCCACATCAGCCCTAACTGGTTTGCCTCGGTGATGGGCACGGGCATCGTCGCGAACGCTGCCGCCGTGCTCCCCCTGATCTCCCCGCAACTGCACGTGTTTGCGAGCACTGTCTGGGTGATTGCGACCGTCTTGCTCCTCGGGCTGGTCGCCGCGAGCGCAGCGCACTGGATCGCCCACCGTGAGGTTGCGCTTTCGCACCACCGGCATCCGGCGATGGTTCATTTCTATGGGGCTCCACCGCTGGCAATTCTCACTATCGGCGCCGGTGCATTGCTCTTCGGCCCCGACATCATGGGAGCGGATGCTGCGCTCATCGTTGCGCTTGTGCTGTGGTCGATCGGCACTGTGCTGGGCCTCGCGACCGCCGTGGTTGTGCCGTTCTTGACCTTCACGTCGACCTCGATCACGGATCAATCGCCGTTCGGAGGCTGGATCATGCCCGTGGTCCCTCCCCTGGTCTCGGCAGCAGCCGGTGCGCCTCTCATCCCGTTCTTGCCTGAGGGCGAGGTACGGCTCACGATGCTGATCGCCTGCTACGCAATGTTTGGACTCAGCATGATCGCCACCGCGGTCATCCTTCCACTGATCTGGGGTCGGCTAGCGCGACACAACATCGGCAACTCGGCGGCAGTGCCAACTCTCTGGATTGTGCTTGGCCCGCTCGGCCAGTCGATTACGGCAGCCGTTGTTCTTGGCGTGGTTGCACCCTACGCAGTGTCGGCTGAGCTCGCCGAGGCTCTCCATTTCTTCGGCTTCATCTACGGCGTTCCCACCCTCGGGTTTGCTCTGCTCTGGACAGCGCTAGCGATTGCCATGACCGTGCATACCGCGCGCCGCGGTCTGCCGTTCAGCCTCACGTGGTGGTCATTCACATTCCCTGTCGGCAACATGGTTGTCGCCTTGAGCGCACTCGCCGCAGCGACCGGGTCCACTGTGCTCCAAGTTATGGCGCTACTGAGTTTCGTGGCGTTAGTGGGCGCTTGGGTACTCGTCGCTGTGCGCACCTTTGCGGGAAGCGTGATTCGCGGAACGTTGTTCTTGGCGCCGGCAGCGTGAGAATCGCAATTGTTACGCATCGCACAAATCTGAGCAGGTTTGTTAGCACGAGGCGCACACCCATGTCCGCGAACTATGACTAGGGTTATTCAGGCACCCGCCTATTCAGGCAGGGCTCTTCACAGTTCGCAGACAAAGGAAAGGAGCGTCGCGTGTCGACTCTCACTTTGACCCTCGGCCGGCCCACGCTCGCCGACACCGTCTTTTCTCGTAGCCTCGCCACTGACATCACGCTCGTTGCCGCCGGCGCCGCCCTGACTGCTGTGATGGCCCAAGTTGTTGTGCCGCTGTACCCCGTGCCGATCACCGGCCAGACGCTCGCTGTACTGCTCGTAGGTGCCTCGCTTGGCGCAACTCGCGGAGCGATCTCGATGGCGCTGTACGCGCTGCTCGGTGTGGTCGGGCTCCCCGTCTTCAGCGAAGCTTCTTCTGGCATCAGCGTTCTTGCTGGCACCACCGGCGGCTACATCATCGGCTTCATCGTCGCTGCTGCCTTTACCGGATGGCTCGCCCAACGCGATTGGGACAAGAAGTTCCTCGGCGCCGCGCTGTCCTTCCTCGGCGGCACCGTCGTCACCTTCGCCTTCGGTCTCACGTGGCTCGCCATTGTGACCGGCGGAACGCTCGAGCAGGTTCTGGCCTGGGGTCTCTACCCCTTCATCATCGGTGGACTCATCAAGGCGGGCATCGCCGCCGCTGTGATCCCCACCACGTGGAAGATCGCCACCAAGTTCTCGCGCAAGCAGGACTAACGCTCGCTCTTTTAGCTTCACCAACCGGGTCGGTTTTGCTCAGGCAAACCGGCCCGGTTTTTTGCTCAGTTGGACTTAATGTACTCAGTTCAACAATAATTGAGTGTCTCGCACCCGAGCAGCATTTCTCCCTCACAAAAGGATCCCCGTGAACGCACCCCGCATCCTGTTACTCCCCCTCTCGATCGCGGCCGGCGCCGCGTTGCTTGCCGGCTGCACGGCAGCAACCGAACCTGCTGCTGAGCCCGTAGACGGCGGCACGCTCGTCTACGCAACGGGTGATGCCGAGCCTGGCTGCCTCGACCCGCACGTCGGCGGCAACTACCCGCAGGGACTCATCAGCACCCAGTACCTCGAGTCATTGGTCTCGAAGGACAGTGACGGCGAGATCATCCCGTGGCTCGCCACCGACTGGACCGAGAGCGAAGACGGACTCACGTGGGACTTCACGCTGCGTGACGACGTGAACTTCACCGACGGCACCCCCTTTGATGCTGAAGCCGTCAAGGCGAACATCGAGCACCTGAAAGACCCCGACACGGCCTCCTCCACCGGCTACCTCGCCGTCGGCAAGATCGACGGCATCGAAGCCGTCGCCGCCGACCAGGTACGTTTCACCCTGTCAGCGCCCGACAGCGCGCTACTCGAATCGTTCTCGCAGCCGTGGGTGAGCATCCAGTCCCCCACCGCGCTTGAGCGCGACCAGGCCACCAATTGCGAGAGCCCTGTGGGAACCGGCCCCTTCATCGTGACCGATTGGGTCAAGCAGCAGTCGGTCACCCTCGAACGCAACGAGGACTACAACTCGGCGCCCGCTGACGCTGAGCACACCGGTGCGGCCCGTCTCGACGCTATTGAGTGGCGCTTCATTCCGGATGCCGCCACCCGCTACGCCGCCCTCCAGTCGGGCGACGTTGACGTGATCGATAACGCGCAGCCCAACAACATCTCGTCCGCCGCCGACGTGGCCACCATCGAGGAGCTCGATGCGCCGCGCCCCGGCGCCGCCAACCGTATCGAACTGAACTCGGGCAAGGCACCGTTTGACGACATCCGCGTACGCGAGGCCTTCATCCGATCGGTGGATGTCAACCCCGGAATCGACAGCCTGTTCTTTGGAACGGCAGAGCGTTCGTACTCGGTGCTCTCGAGCGTCGAAGGTGCAGGAATCTCGACCCCTGACGTGTTCACCACCGACCCGGAGGCCGCGAAGACCCTGCTCGACGAAGCCGGCTGGGACACGATCGATTCCGACGGGTATCGCACGAAAGACGGCGAGCGCCTGAGCCTCACGTTCCCGATCAGCACGAACCAGTCGATCCCCGCTGAGCAGTCACTGTTTGAGCAGATCCAGGCCTCAGCGAAAGACGTTGGTTTTGAGGTCATCCTGCAGCCGACGGATCTGTCGTCCTGGTACGGCGCTCTGTTCACGAACGAATACAACCTCGTGAGCGCTCCGTACACGAAGGTCGGCGCTGACGTGCTGCGCATTCTGTACCACTCCGATTCGATCATTCCGGCTCCGAGCGGCTACTACGCGAACCTGGCCCAGCTGAGCGACCCCACCCTCGATGCCCTCCTTACGACGGCCAGCGAGACTTCGGATGCCAGCGAGCGCCAAGAACTGTATGCCGAGGCTCAGTCGATCATTGTTGACGGTTTCTATGTTCTGCCCCTGTATGACCAGCAGAACCACTACCTCTACAGCACCAGCGTCGAGGGATTCCGGGCGTTGCCCCCCGTAGCAGCACCAACGTTCTACGATGCGTGGTTGAGTAACTAACACGACGAAGTATCCGGTCGTCGACACACCCACTCAGCCCACCACCAAGGAACGCCCTCTGTGACGGTTTCGACTGACGCTCCTGCAGTAGCAAGTGTCTCCACCCCAGCGACGCGATTGCGGTCGCTGGGGTGGGTCGCGCGCCGGGTGGGCGGCGGGGCGTTTGTTCTGTGGGCTGTCGCAACCGTTATTTTCTTTGCGCTGCGGTTGATTCCGGGCGATCCGGTCGATGCGATTCTTGGTGGTCCCGGCTCGCAAGCGTCCGCCGAAGCCGTGGCCCAAATTCGCGCCGACTATGGCCTCGACCAGCCGCTGATCGTTCAGTATTTTCTGGCGATGGGCAAGCTCGCGGTCGCCGACTTCGGCACGTCGTACGCCCTCAAGGTGGCGGTGGCTCCCTATGTGCTGACGCAACTCTGGTCAACGCTCGTGCTCACACTTGCCTCGCTCGTAGTGGCGTGGCTGGGCGCTCTTGGCCTTACCTTGGCGACGAGCGGTCGCGGACGCGTCTCGCGGGCAGTCGGCTCGGGACTCGAATTGCTGGCGGCTGCCGTTCCCCACTTCTGGTTGGCGTCGCTGCTCATCATTCTGCTGAGCAATACGTTGCACTGGCTTCCCCCGATTAGCGTCCCTGGCCCCCTCGGTCTTGTTCTGCCCGTGCTCACCCTTGCTCTGCCCCTCACCGGCTTCCTCGGCCAGGTCATGCGCGAGTCCTTGGCCAACGCCTACGAGCAGCCCTTCGTGCTCTCGGCCCGGGCTCGCGGCGAAAGCGAATGGGGAGTGCGCCTTCGTCACGTGCTGCGCCACGCGGCTCTTCCCGGCATCTCCCTCTCCGGCTGGGCCTTCGGCTCACTCCTGAGCGGTGCCGTTGTTGTCGAGACGATCTTTGCGCGGCCAGGCCTCGGCAGAACCCTCCTCAGTGCCGTCACCATCCGCGACATCCCCGTCGTCACCGCCGTCGCGCTGCTCTCTGCGTTGACCTTCATCATCGTGACAGTCGCAACGGATGTCGTCGACCGCATCGTCGACCCTCGCGTGACGGAGGTGGCATCACGATGACCGAAATCTTGGCTGGCCGGCTCTCGCAGCCTGCGGGGCGCGCTCCCGGCATCCGGGGCCGCTACGGGTGGCTTCGCAACACGGGCGTCATGATAGCTCTCGCCGTGCTTGCACTTATTCTGACTGCTGCTCTCGCACCGCAGCTCATGACGACCGCTGACCCGGATGCCGTTGCCCCTGCCGAAGCGTTCCAGTCACCATCGGCTGCCCACTTCTTCGGCACCGACGAGTCCGGTCGCGATGTCTACACCCGCGTCGTTTTCGGCGCCGGAAACTCCCTCCTCATCGGAACCGCCGCCACCACGGTCGGGCTCGGCCTTGCGCTCGTTCTCGGGCTCCTAGGCGGGCTCGGCAGCAGACTCGGCGACTTCGTCAGCACCCGCATCGTCGAGGTCATGTTTGCTCTTCCCGGCCTGCTGCTCGCGCTCGTGTTCATCGCGATCGCCGGGCCCGGAGTGGTCACCTCGACCGTGGCGGTGGGTCTCTCGACCGCGCCCGGCTATGCGCGCATCATCCGCAGCCAACTGCGCAGCGTTCGCAACGCCAGTTACGTGGAGGCCGCAACAGTGCTCAGCCATTCGCGGGCGCGAATCGTGTGGCAACACATTCTGCCCGGCGCACTCTCGCCGATCTTTGTGCTCGGCACTCTCGGTGTTGGTCAAGCCATTGTCTGGGCGTCGTCGCTCGGCTTCCTCGGCCTCGGCGTCGCCCCGCCTGCCGCCGAATGGGGCGCGATGCTCTCCAGCGGCCGCACCTACATCGACGTCGCCTGGTGGCTCACGGTCTTCCCCGGTCTCGCCATCGTCGCGACCGCCGCATCGTTCACCGTGCTCGGGCGCGCCCTCAACGCCCGCACCCGCCAGGAGGCCCGCGGATGACCGCCACCCCGCTCCTGCGCGTGAGCAACCTCAGCGTGCACTTCGACCGCGCCGCCCGCCCGGCCGTCGATGGCGTGAGCTTCGAGGTCGCCGCCGGCGAATGCCTCGCCATTGTCGGAGAGTCGGGTTCGGGCAAGAGCGTCACGGCCCGTTCCCTGCTCGGGCTTGCGCCCGCCGGAGCCCACGTGAGCTTCAGCGAGTTGAGTCTGGCGGGAGAGAGCCTTCCGGCACCCGGTGCTCGACGGTGGCGAAGCATTCGCGGAGCATCCATTGGGCTGGTGTTGCAAGATGCGCTCGTGTCGCTCGACCCATTGCGACCCGTCGGGCGTGAGATCGATGATGTGCTGCGGCTACACACCACACTCAGCCAACGCGAGCGGCAGGCCCGTGTGCTGGAACTGCTGGATGCCGTGGGCATTCCCGATCCGGCACTGCGAGCACGCCAACGTTCGGGCGAGCTCTCGGGCGGACTGCGCCAACGCGCCCTTATCGCTGCCGGAATCGCGGCAGGCCCTGCCCTCATCATCGCCGACGAGCCCACGACCGCTCTCGACGTCACGGTCCAAGCTCGCGTGCTCGACTTGCTGTCGTCTCTGCGTGACCGCGGCACGGCCATGATCCTCATCACCCACGATCTGGCAGTGGTGTCACGCGTTGCTGATCGCGTTGCCGTCATGAGCGAAGGCCGCATCGTGGAGACGGGTGAGACAAACGCCCTGCTGCGAGCGCCGACAGCACTGCCGACACAACAGTTGCTCGCCGCGATCCCCGTGGATGTTCCGCGCGGCGTTCCGCTGACATTGCCGGCGGACACCAAGCCCGATCTCAGAACTGTCGTTGAGGCTTCCCCAGAACCTGTCGCGGTCGCAGCCCCGGTCGCCGGCACCGTTTCTGCCGTGACGACGTCGAATCACGCCACGACCGCGGCGAGCGCCGATTCCGCAGCACCTCCCGCCCTCGAACTCCGGTCCGTCTCTCGCCGCTACCCGACACCCCACGGCGCCCCCATTCAGGCGCTCGACGCGGTCTCCCTCTCCCTTACCGCCGGAACGACACTCGGCTTAGTCGGCCAGTCCGGCTCGGGCAAGACCACGATCGCGCGCATCGCGCTGGGGCTCGAGACCGCAGACAGCGGCGAAGTGCTGCTGGCCGGCCACGAGTGGGGTTCGCTGAGTGCTCGCGAGCGCCGCCCGCTTCGTCCCGCCCTGGGCGCGATTTACCAGGATGCCTTGAGCTCGTTCGATCCACGGCTGAGCGTCGAGCGCATCCTGAACGATGCCCTCAGCGCGCGAGCATCCGACACTCGCCGTTCATTGACGACAACGGCCGAACTTCTCGACGCGGTGGGTTTGCCGCCGGCGCTCAAGAACCGTCGTCCGCTGCATTTGTCGGGCGGCCAACGCCAGCGGGTAGCCATTGCGCGTGCTCTCGCCCCGGGCCCGCAGACGATTCTGTGCGACGAGCCGGTGTCGTCTCTGGATGTTTCGACTCAGGCCCGCGTGCTGAATCTGCTCGACGAACTGCAGCGCCACCTTCACCTCAGCTACCTCTTTATCTCGCACGACCTCGGAGTGATTCGCCACATGAGCGACCGCGTAGCCGTGATCACCGAGGGCCGCATTGTGGAGACAGGCGAGACAGATGAAATCTTCACGAACCCTCGGCATCCGTACACGCAGTCTCTTCTGTCTGCCCTGCCGCGAGTGAGAGGATGATCGCGTGACACCTTCCCGCTCTGCCACTCGTGGTCGCCCGCCCGCTGCCTCTCGCGAACTCCTCCAAGAGTCTGCCTTCGAGCTGTTTATCGAGAACGGTTACACCGGCACCACGGTCGACCAGATCGCCACCCGTGCGGGCGTCAGCCGCAACACGTTCTTCAACTATTTCGACGCTAAGGGCGAAGTCTTCTGGGTCGAGCTGGATGCCGCTACCGAGCGACTGAAGGCAGCGTTGGCTGAGCAGCCGGCGCCGCCTGCCGACGCGAGCCACGCCATCCGTGCAGCCATGCTTGCCGCTGTCGCACCGTTGGAGTCGCAGCATGTTCCGTTCATTCTCACGCAGTATGACTTGATCGGTAGTGCGGCGGAATTGCAGGCGTCGGCCATGAGCCGTTTCGCGACGCAGGCCCGACTATTGACGGGGTTCGCCCAGCGTCACGGTGCTGAGCCAGCTGCTGCTCGCGCGCAGGCCTATGCCCTGATCGCGTGTGTTGTCGCGGCCGCGCAAGAGTGGGCGCAGGCGGGACCACAACGGGGTCGCCTCGAGCCATTCGTCGAACGCGCCTTCGCCTCAGCACTCACCGCCCGCTAGCGCGGTCTTCGCGGAAGGCACCTCGGCGCTCCCCCACCCCCGCGCTTGTTGAGTAGCTCTCGACATGGGCAGGCTACGGGTTTAGGCTTCTGCCACGCTGGACTGCTTGCATGATCCCCCCATCTTGGAGCGATGCCATGAGTAACGACCAACCGACCGAACGTTTCGATGCTCAGAGCGGCGATGCTCCCACCAAACGCTTCGAGGCGCAGAGCGGTGACACTCCCACGGAGCGCTTCGAGCCTGCTGGAGGCGGTACTGCCGGCGGCGGTGCTGCCGGCGGAACAACGCCGCCCGGGTCGGGTAAGCCGCCCTTGCCTCTTTCGGAGCCGGAGGGTAAGTCACGCACCCTGCTGATCATTCTGACGATTGTGGGCGGGTTGCTTCTCATTGCTCTCGTCATTGCCTTGACGCTGATGGCGATACGAGGCTCAGGCGACTCCGTGCCGGTGGCGACGTCGCCGACTCCGTCGGTCAGCGAGAGTGAGAGCCCTTCTCCCGAGCCGAGTGAGAGCGAGGCTGAAGAGCCAGCCCCGGAGGCCGAGCCGACCACTGCTCCGCCGCCGCCAGCCGCGAGCCCGTCATTCGCCACGTTCAGTGCCCCGGAAAGCGCGATGTGTACGTCGGCAAACCCCACGAGCCAGCTCACCTTCTCCTGGAGCAGCGCGGATGCCGTACGTGCGTGGATCGGCGTACGAACGACGAATGCGAAGGCTGAGCCCTTCGAAGAGGTGCCCACGACGGCGACCTACACGATCGATTATCAGTGCAGCAATGACTCCGAGGTGTACACCGTCACCCTCGAGGATTCTGCGGGCACACTCACCCATAAGTCGGTGACGGTCACCAAGAATTAGTTCCCGCGGCAGTCTCCGTTCCAGCTCGCCGCAGCGTTCTCGTTCGGCCTGCCTCCTTCGGTTACGATGGGGAGCACCACTCACACTCAGGCACCTCTTCTTTGACTCGGTGCCGCACATATCGAACCGGAGAAATAATGTCGTCGAGCGTTCCCGAAAAGCCCGCCCTAGAAGGCCTCGAAGGCAAATGGGCTCCCGTCTGGGAGAACGAAGGTACGTACCGGTTCGATCGCCAGAAGGCGCTCACCGATGGTTCTGACTGCGTATTCTCGGTCGATACTCCCCCGCCAACGGCATCCGGAAGCCTGCACATTGGCCACGTCTTCAGCTACACCCACATGGACCTGGTCACTCGCTTCCAGCGCATGCGTGGCAAGGAGATCTTCTACCCGATGGGGTGGGATGACAATGGTCTGCCCACTGAGCGTCGGGTTCAGAACTATTACGGCGTACGCTGCGACCCCACGCTCCCCTACGACGAGGGTTTTGAGCCTCCGCAGCAGGGTGGCGAAGGCAAGTCGACGAAGGCTGCAGCCCAGCTACCGATCTCGCGTCGCAACTTCGTTGAGCTGTGCGAGACGTTGACGGCCGAAGACGAAAAGCAGTTCGAAGACCTCTGGCGCCAGCTCGGATTGAGCGTTGATTGGAACCTCACCTACCGCACCATTGGCGATGACGCTCAGCGTGCCGCCCAGCGTGCGTTCCTGCGCAACCTTGAGCGCGGCGAGGCTTACCAGGCGGATGCTCCCACCCTGTGGGACATCACGTTCCGCACTGCCGTTGCGCAGGCCGAGCTCGAAGACAAAGAGCAGCCTGCCGCGTACCACCGCTTGGCTTTCCATAAGGCGGATGGCGAGGACATCCACATCGAGACGACGCGCCCCGAGCTTTTGCCTGCCTGTGTTGCTCTCGTGGCTCACCCCGACGATGAGCGTTACAAGCACCTCTTCGGCACGATGGTAAAGACGCCGATCTTTGGCGTTGAGGTTCCGATTCTTGCCCACCACCTTGCTCAGCAAGACAAGGGTTCGGGAATCGCCATGATTTGTACGTTCGGTGACGTCACTGACGTTGTCTGGTGGCGCGAGCTTGACCTACCGAACCGCACCATCATCGGCGCCGACGGCCGCATCATCGCTGACGCTCCCGATGTCATCGTGGGCGACGCCGCTCAGTCTGCCTACGCTGAGCTCGCGGGCAAGACGGTCTTCAGCGCGAAGGCCGCCATGGTCGAGCTCTTGAAGGCCTCCGGCGAAATGATCGGTGACGCTAAGCCGATCCAGCACCAGGTCAAGTTCTTCGAAAAGGGCGACAAGCCCCTCGAGATCATTTCCACGCGCCAGTGGTACATCAGCAATGGTGCGCGCGACGAGAAGCTGCGCAGCCGCCTTCTTGACGCTGGCCAGCAGATCAACTTCACCCCCGACCACATGCGCGTTCGCTACGACAACTGGGTTGGTGGCCTCACGGGCGACTGGCTCATTTCGCGCCAGCGCTTCTTCGGCGTTCCGATTCCCGTCTGGTACGAGCTCGACGCCGAGGGCGAAAAGGGTTCGCCCATCGTTCCGAGTGAAGACTCGTTGCCGATCGATCCTTCGTCGGATACCGCTCCCGGCTACACGGAAGACCAGCGTGGCGTTCCCGGAGGCTTCGAGGGCGAACTCGACATCATGGACACGTGGGCCACCTCGTCGTTGACCCCGCAGATTGCCGGTGGTTGGGAGACCGACCCCGAGCTGTTCGATGTGGTCTTCCCCTACTCGCTGCGCAGCCAGGGCCAAGACATCATTCGCACGTGGTTGTTCTCGACCGCTCTGCGTTCGGAACTCGAGCACGGAACGGTGCCGTGGAAGAACGCCGGCATCTCCGGCTTCATCGTTGACCCCGACCGCAAGAAGATGTCCAAGTCCAAGGGCAACGTTGTAACGCCCAAGGGCATGCTCGATGACCACGGTTCGGATGCCGTTCGCTACTGGGCAGCATCCAGCCGCCTCGGAACCGACGCGGCCTTTGACCCGCAGAACCCGAAGCAGATCAAGATCGGTCGCCGACTCGCGATCAAGGTCTTGAACGCGTCGAAGTTCGTTTACTCGTTCCCGGCTCCCGCTGCTGCGGCAACGGATTCCGGTGCGGTAGTTACCGAGGCTCTCGATCTGGAGATGCTCGCTGAGCTCGCTTCGGTTGTCGACCAGGCCACCACAGCGCTGGAGAACTTCGATCACGCCAAGGCGCTCGAGGTCACCGAGAAGTTCTTCTGGACCTTCTGCGACGACTACCTCGAACTCGTCAAGGAGCGCGCCTACGGCGCAGGAACCCCCGGAGCCCAAGCGAGCGCGAACCGTGCCCTGCACACCGCGATCGACGTGTTCCTGCGCCTCTTCGCACCGTACCTGCCGTTCGCTACCGAAGAGGTCTGGCGTTGGACGCACAACACCTCGGTTCACTCGGCATCGTGGCCCACCGCCGACGAGCTCGGCGTCACCGCTGAGCCGAGTGGTCTGTTCCACGCGGTCAGCCAGGCACTCATCACGATCCGCCGTGCCAAGACCGACGCGAAGGCATCACAAAAGACGGAAGTAACCTCGGCCACCCTCGCAGGGCCAGCGCTGATTGCTGCCGCTATTGACGACCTGAAGGCTGTTGGCCGCATCCACGATCTGACGATTGTGGAAGCCGATGACATCGAGGTTCGCGACATCGTTTTGGTTGAAGCTGCACCTGAGGCTTCTGCCTAAAGGTCTGCTGAGGGTTCGGCGCCGGCGCGGCGTCGAACCCCAAAACCGCGTATTGTTGAATAAATGACGAATTCAGAGAAGCCTTCGTACACAGTTCGCGACATTCAGCACGACGATTTTGACCAGTGGAAAGCACACTTCGTAAAGTACGGAGTGTTCTACGACACTGAGTTCACCGATGAAATCGTTCAGGGCGTTTGGGAATGGCTCATGGATGACTCGGCACAGCTCAACGCTGTTGTTGCCGTGGCCCCCGAAGGCCGCCCCACTCCTGGTGCAGTAGCCGCTTTTGGCCTGTACCGCCGCCTGCCCGACACTTTCACCGCCTCCTGGGGCTGGTTCATGGATGACCTGTACGTCGACCCCGAGCACCGCGGTGCCGGAGTTGCCGGAACGATCATCGACGACATCGCTGCTCGTGCGGCAGAAGATGGCGGCGGAAAGCTCCGCTGGATCACCAACAAGGAAAACGACAGCGCTAAGGCTCTCTACGACAAGGTCGCTGACCGCACGTCGTGGATCCTGTACGAAAAGAACGTTTAATGCAGCTCGGCACTCGATGGCCGGTCGGCGGCGACGTACCCGAACGCCTCGGCGCAGCAATGCGCGAGGCGATCGCTGGTGTTGAAGCGGATGTCGCCCACCTCGATACAAGCGCGTGGCGTTGGACGCTCACGTGGCTTGAATCGCGTCCTGTTGCCGAACTCGACGACGGCACCGTCGTGCGCCAACGCGCCGACGGCACCGTCACCGTCGAAGAACCCGTTTCGTAAGGCACCTTCCACACGGCTCTTCTGCAGAACCCGGTAGGCCGCCGGTGAGATTACGCTCGCGCGAGAATCTCACCGTGCGGCATTGCCATCCAGCCCTCGGGCGAATCCGCCCACTCACGCCACGCGCTGCTGATCTGCTGCAGTACCTCTTGCGTGGCCAGCGACTTGCTCAGGGCGTCCGCGGCGAAGGCCGATTCCAGCACGCGCGCCTCCCACATGCTGCCCCACCACTGGCGGTCAGTGTCGTCAGAGAAGTTCCAGATCGATGCTGACGTGACGACGTCGCTCAAGCCCGCCTGCATCG
Source organism: Salinibacterium amurskyense (assembly GCF_002797685.1). Taxonomy (GTDB): domain Bacteria; phylum Actinomycetota; class Actinomycetes; order Actinomycetales; family Microbacteriaceae; genus Rhodoglobus; species Rhodoglobus amurskyensis. Next base: position 1,332,258 of record NZ_PGFH01000001.1, on the reverse strand, counting down.
CCCACGCCTTTAGACGGCGGCCCGCATTTGGCTCTCCCCCGTTACTGCGATGCACCGTGTCGTACACATCAGCCCAGACCTTCAGCCCCGGCAACTCGGGGAAGCAAATAGTGCCCGCATAGTCGACGTCTCGCACTGCAATGAGTCCGCCCGGTTTGGCGACGCGCTTCATCTCCACGAGAGCCGCGACCGGATCGCCCAAATGCTGCAGGGTCTGATGCGAATGCACGAGATCGAAACTGTTGTCATCGAACGGCAGCGCATACGCATCACCCACGATGAAGCTCAGGTTCTCGGCAGTGAAAGCCGATGCTTTTTCTATCGCTGCGGGCGCGGCATCCAGCCCGACAACGCGGCCGGGGGCCAGTCGGTCGGCAAACTCCGCTGTGATCGTGCCCGGCCCGCAGCCGATATCGAGCAACGAGAGCCCCGACTCAAGGTGCGGCTCGAAGTACGCCGCCGAATTGGCGATCGTGCGCCACGTGTGTGACTTCAACACACTTTCATGATGGCCGTGGGTATATCGCTCGCTCGTCATCTTCCGAGAATAGGGTAGATGAATGACCAATCCTTTCTTTGAGCCCAGCACGCTGCCCTTCGGCATGCCACCCTTTGCCGACATCGAAGACGAGCACTACGCTCCCGCGTTCGAGAAGGGTATGGCTGAGCAACTCGCCGAGATCGAAGCGATCACAGCGCAGGCTGAAGCCCCCAGCTTTGAGAACACCATGATCCCGCTCGAAAAGAGCGGCCAGTTGCTGAGCCGGGTCGCGATCGTCTTCTTCAACAAGACTTCCGCCGATGGCGATGCAGCCTCGGATGCTCTCGAAGAGGTCATCGCTCCCCAGCTTGCCGCGCACAACGACGCCATCAGCCTCAACAGTGCCCTCTACGAACGCATTCGCAGCATTCATGACGGTCTCGACTCCACCGAGCTGGATGCCGAAGCCCGCTACCTCGTCGAGCGCTACTTCACCGAATTCACGCTTGCCGGCGCTGGCCTCTCCGAAGAGGCCAAAGCGACCCTGCGCGACTACAACTCGCGGCTCTCGACCCTCACGACCAAGTTCGAGAAGAACCTGCTCGCCGACACCAACGACCTCGCCGTCGTGGTGGACAGCATCGACGAGCTCGACGGCCTTGACGCCTCCGAGATCTCGGCGGCTGCCAGCGCCGCGCATGATCGCGGGCTCACCGGCAAGTACCTCATCACGCTCATCCTGCCCACCAACCAACCACACCTCTCTGTGTTGAAGAATGCGGATGTTCGCGGCCGGGTCATGGCAGCGTCGCGCACCCGTGGCATCCGCGGCGGAAAGTTCGACAACCGCGAACTTGTGCTTGAGATCGCAAAGGTTCGTTCGCAGCGTGCGGCTCTCTTAGGCTTCGAGAGCCACGCCGCCTGGGTCACGGCCGATGAGACTGCGCAGAACCCGCAGCGGGTCGCTGACATGCTGGGCAAGCTTGCTCCTGCCGCAGCGCGCAACGCTCGTGATGAGCACGCGGCACTAGAAAAGCTCGCGGGCACCGAGGTGACGGCCGCCGACTGGGCGTACTACGCCGAAAAGGTGCGCGCCGAGCAGTACAACGTCGACACCACCCAGATGCGTCCGTACTTCGAGGCGGAGCGCGTGCTTCGTGACGGAGTTTTCTTCGCCGCCACCAAGCTCTACGGCGTCACTTTCAGCGAGCGCCGTGATCTGCCCGCCTACCACCCTGATGTGCGGGTCTTCGAGGTGACCGACGAAGACGGCACTGAAGTCGGGCTTTACACCCTCGACCTCTACACGCGGGATTCCAAGCGCGGCGGTGCCTGGATGAACTCGCTCATCTCGCAGTCAGACCTACTCGGGCATCCGGTGATTGTCACCAACAACCTCAACGTGCCGAAGCCGGCCGCCGGTGAGAGAACGTTGCTGACCTATGACGAGGTCAACACGCTGTTCCACGAGTTCGGGCATGCGCTGCACGGGCTCTTTGCCCGCGTCACGTACCCCAAGTTCGCGGGCACCAACACCTACCGCGACTTTGTCGAGTTCCCCAGCCAAGTAAACGAAATGTGGATGCTCTGGCCCGAGGTTCTCGACAACTACGCCAAGCACTACGAGACCGGCGAGCCCATGCCCCGCGAGATCGTGGAGCGCATTCAGGCCAGCGCCGCCTTCAACGAAGGCTTCCTCACGAGCGAGTACTTGGCTGCCGCCCTGATCGACCAGGCGTGGCACCGCATCGGTGTTGCCGACGATGTCACGGATGTCGCCGCTTTCGAAGCGCAGGCTTTGGCCGAAGTCGGTCTCGACAACCCCGCCGTGCCTCCCCGTTACTCCAGCACCTACTTTCAGCACATCTTTGCAAACTCCGCCTATGACGCTGGCTACTACTCCTACATTTGGAGTGAAGTGTTGGATGCCGACACTGTCGAGTGGTTCACCGAAAACGGCGGACTCACCCGCGAAAACGGCGACCGCTTCCGTTCGCGGCTGCTCGGCGTCGGCGGTTCCAAGAACCCGCTCGAAGCCTTCCGCGACTTCCGCGGACGTGACGCCGAGCTGCAGCCGCTACTAACCCGTCGCGGCCTCAACTAACCACCAACACACGAGTGCGGTCGTCGATTTCACCGAAATCGACGACCGCACTTTAGTTAAAGCCACGCGAGAAGTGAACGCATTGCCTGAAGCTCCTAGGAAAAGCACAGCAGTTGGTGGATTGTTGTGCTCGACCCACAAAAATTGGTGAAAACCTTTCGTTAATGCCCTCCGGTCGGGCACAATAGTGCCGGTCGCGTTAGTCGCGCCCCTTCACACTTAGACGTCACCTAGCACGATGTCCTGAGGGCGATCCCATCTCAGCCTCACCCGAATTTGGCTGCAATGTGTTTGCCCGGCGCGATCGCCCTCAGGAACATCACTTCTCGGCCACCTCGCCACCCGACGACTCGTCTTGCGCCCGCATCTGCCCGCCATCGAGCGCCTACATCGCGTGCCGAGCGCTCTCGGGCACTAAAAAAGCGCAGACGCCCGGAGGCATCTGCGCTTTCTAGAAGCGTGGGCGAGACGAAAGGTGCCGTTAGGCGGACTTCTCCGCACGCACCGGCTTACGAGGAACGATCGTGGGGGCCGCGTTCTCCAGAACGGCAGCCTTAGTCACGATGACGCGACCGACGGTCTCGTCGGAGGGAACGTCGAACATGATCGGCCCGAGAACTTCTTCGAGGATGGCACGCAATCCGCGAGCACCGGTCTGGCGAAGCACGGCAAGGTCGGCAATCGCTTCGAGGGCATCGCGCTCGAACTCCAGCTCAACACCGTCGATCTCGAACATGCGCTGGTACTGGCGCACGAGAGCGTTCTTAGGCGTGGTGAGAATATCCATGAGAGCAACCTGGTCGAGCTGGGTGACCGTGGTCACGACAGGAAGGCGACCGATGAACTCAGGAATGAGGCCGAACTTGTGGAGGTCTTCGGGCAGAACCTCACCGAAGAGGTTCACATCGTCACCCTTGCTGTGCAGCGGAGCACCGAAACCGATACCCTTTTTGCCCGCGCGGTTAGAGATGATTTCTTCGAGACCCGAGAAAGCTCCCGCAACGATGAAGAGCACGTTGGTGGTGTCTACCTGAATGAATTCTTGATGCGGATGCTTGCGCCCACCCTGCGGCGGAACGGACGCGACGGTGCCCTCAAGAATCTTGAGCAGCGCCTGCTGAACGCCCTCACCAGACACGTCGCGCGTGATGGACGGGTTCTCAGCCTTGCGAGCGATCTTGTCGATCTCGTCGATGTAGATGATGCCCGTCTCGGCACGCTTGACGTCGTAGTCGGCAGCCTGAAGGAGCTTGAGGAGGATGTTCTCGACATCCTCGCCGACGTAGCCGGCTTCGGTCAGTGCTGTGGCATCCGCAACAGCGAACGGAACGTTGAGGCGCTTGGCCAGAGTCTGAGCGAGATAGGTCTTACCGCAACCGGTGGGACCGATGAGCAGAATGTTCGACTTGGCAATCTCCACATCGTCGATGACCGCATCGGCGGAGGTGATGGTGCTGCGAGCACGAACGCGCTTGTAGTGGTTGTAGACGGCAACGGAGAGCGAGCGCTTAGCTGCCTCTTGGCCGATGACGTATTCCTCAAGGAAGTCGTAGATTTCGCGTGGCTTAGGCAGGTCGAATTCGCTCGACGGCTCTTCGCCAGCTTCAGCAAGACGCTCTTCGATGATCTCGTTGCACAGATCTACGCACTCGTCGCAGATATAGACACCCGGACCGGCGATCAATTGCTGTACCTGCTTTTGGCTTTTGCCGCAGAAGGAACACTTGAGCAGGTCCGCGCTTTCCCCAATTCGGGCCATGCCGGTTCCTCTCCTTGAGTAAATACCTTGACAATGAGCCTAACCCGATATTCGGTCAGTCTCCGTCACCATTACAGGCGGCGTTTCGGCGAGTCGGTTGCACCGCAACATCCCAGCTTCCATGCAGTCAACGAGGCCGCGAAGACGAACTAGGCTGGAAGGGTTAGCGCCGACCTCGAAGGAGCCCCATGCATACCCGTGCCATGCGCGTGCTTCGAGGCAGCATCGCCGCTTTCTTCGCCACCTTTACGGCGGCGTTCTCCCATCAATTCGCTGGCGGCATTTCGCCATCGCTTTTCGGCATGGGCGTCTCCCTCGTGATTTCGATCGCGATCTGCACCCTGCTTGCCGGGCGCACGATCTCACTCGCCCGTTTGAGCATCGCAATTATGGCGAGCCAAGCGATGTATCACGCACTTTTCAGCTCAATGCTGGCCCCTACCGGCATCGCTGAGCACAACATGGCCGCGATGACGTTTGACTTCAGCTCGGTAGCGCAGTCCGCCGATTCGGCGATGTCCCTCTCCCACGTCGTCGCTGCCGTAGTGACCATCGTGGCTTTTCGCTACGCCGAAGTCGCGTTCTGGGGGCTCTTCGATACAGCGCGGATGTTCGTCTCGCGCCTGTTCGCCACGCTCACCCTCGGCTCAACTCCTGTTCTCGAGTTCCGCGTCGTGCCGCGCAGCACGCCCGCCGTTGACCTTGTCCCTCGCTTTCTCTCCATCACGCGCTATCGGGGCCCACCGGCCACTCTCGCCGCGGCCTAACGACGCCGCACAGCATCCCCCGATATTTGTCGCTCATTTGCGACCCTTTTTGAGAAAGAAAACAATGAAGAATTTAACTAAAGTTGCCCTCGCCCTTTCCGCTGGTGCTGCACTCGCAGTAGCGGCTCCGCTCGCAGCGATGGCTCACGTCACTATTGACCCGGGCCAGTCAGACGCTGGAAGCTACGCCCTCATCACCGTCAAGGTTCCCAACGAATCAGACACCGAGAAGACCAACCGCGTGCAACTGAACCTGCCCACCGACACCCCGTTCACGAGCGTGCGCTTCGTGCCGGTTCCCGGCTGGGATGCTGAGTTGGTGCGCAGCGAGCTGCCCGAGCCCGTCATGATCGGCGAAAGCGAAATCACCGAAGCCGTGACGTCGATTGTGTGGACAGCTCAGGCGGGTTCCGAAATCGGCGACGGTGCACTGCTCTTGCTCCCGATCTCACTCGGACCGGTTCCGGATGTCGGAAGCGTTGTACTGACCGCCGACCAGACGTACACCGATGGTTCCGTTGTGAGTTGGAATGGCACCGAAGAGGGAGCGGAGAAGCCTGCTCCAATCCTTTACGTCAACGATGCTCCGGTGGATCACCACGGTGACACCGCAACCGACGACGATGCTCACGGCGACAGCGACGACCACGCCAGTGAAGACGAGCACAGTGACGAGGCTGCAGCTTCCAGCGGCGACCCGGTTGCCCGCGGTCTGGGAATCGCCGGTCTCGTCGCCGGTCTCGGCGCGCTCGTAGCGGCATTCGCTTTCCGTCGCCCCGCCACTAAGTAGTTCGAATCATGCGTCGAGTTATTCGCATCGGCGCCGCGTTCAGCGCGGCCACGCTTGCAGCGTTACTGCTGCTCGTGGCCGCGCCCGCGTCTGCCCATAACTATCTCGTCGACAGCACCCCGCTCGAGGGCGAAACCCTCACCGTGCTGCCCGACGAGTTCTCCGTCACCACCAACGACGTACTGCTCGACCTTGCCGGGGACGGTGGTGGTTTCGCGATTCAGATTCTGGATGCCGACGGCGGCTACTACGGCGACGGCTGCGTCAGCATCCGCGACGAGTCGCTCTCCACTGTGGCTGCTCTCGGTGAGCCTGGTGAGTACCGGATGCTCTGGCAGCTGGTGTCAGCCGACGGCCACACCATCTCTGACGAGATCAACTTCACGTGGCAACCGGATGCCGATCAGGTGCTCTCCGAAGCGTTGGATGCCCCGCCAGCCTGCGGCGGTGGTTCGCTCGAGGAGAGCACTCCCCCGGCGGCGTCCGAAGACTCCGACGGCAGCAGCGATAGTGACGGCTCCACTGCGGGCACGAGCGTCGATGCTGAAACGATCGTGTTAATCGGCGCCGCAATCACGCTCGTGCTGATTGCTGGCGTGGCGATCTTCTTGATCTCCGTCAAACGCAAGAAAGACGAGTCCCCGTAAGGAAGGTGAGCCAGCGCGTCAGCTGGCTCACCCTCTCTCACCACACGTATTAACGAATTGAGGCGGTCACCCCATCAGGGTGACCGCCTCAATTGCGTACAAGCGAGTGTTAGCTCGTGATCGCCGGCAGCGTCTTGCGGCTCGTGAGCACCTGGTCGATGAGACCGTACTCCATTGCCTCAGCCGCGCTCAGGATCTTGTCGCGCTCGATGTCCTTGTTGATCTGCTCAGGAGTGCGGTTCGAGTGGAACGACAGGGTCTCTTCGAGCCATCCACGCATACGAAGAATTTCGCGTGCCTGAATCTCGATGTCCGACGCCTGGCTCGAACCTTCCGAGCCACCACTGGGCTGGTGGATGAGGATGCGGGCGTTGGGCAGAGCCAGACGCTTTCCCTTGGTTCCACCGGCGGTGATCACGGCGGCAGCCGAAGCAGCCTGGCCGAGAACGACGGTCTGAATCTGCGGACGAATGTACTGCATCGTGTCGTAGATTGCCGTCATCGCGGTGAACGAGCCACCGGGTGAGTTGATGTACATCACGATGTCGCGGTCAGGGTCTTGGCTCTCGAGAACGAGAAGCTGAGCCATCACGTCGTCGGCGGATGCGTCGTCGATCTGCACACCCAGGAAGATGATGCGGTCTTCGAACAGCTTGGCGTACGGGTCTTGGCGCTTGTAGCCATATGCCGTGCGCTCTTCGAACGTCGGCAAGATGTAGCGAGCGTCAGCATCCGGACGGCCAATGCCTGCGGGTGCCTGAGCACCGAGGTTAAAGTTCTCCATGATTAGTCCTTCTTGCCGGTTGCGTTGTCGTCGGACGCGTTGTCTTCGGTTCCGCCACCGCCCACAACGTCGGATGCGAATTCGCGGAGGTGATCAACGAAGCCGTATTCGAGTGCTTCTTTAGCCGTGAACCAGTTGTCGCGGTCGTTGTCGATAAGAACCTGTTCGACGCTCTTGCCAGTCTGCTCAGCGGTGAGCTCTGCCATGCGCTTCTTCATGTCGAGGATGACGCCAGCCTGAGTCTGAATGTCTGCGGCGGTTCCACCAAATCCACCCGACGGCTGGTGCAGGAGCACGCGTGCGTTGGGGGTGATGTAGCGCTTGCCCTTGGTACCCGAGGAGAGCAGGAACTGCCCCATCGAGGCGGCAAGGCCAATACCGACGGTCACAATGTCGTTCGGAACGAACTTCATCGTGTCGTAGATCGCCATGCCAGCGGTGATCGAACCACCGGGCGAGTTGATGTAAAGGTAAATGTCGCGCTTGGGATCCTCTGCTGCGAGCAGCAAGATCTTTGCGCAGATCTCGTTCGCGTTTGCGTCGCGCACCTCTGAGCCGAGCCAGATGATGCGGTCCTTGAGGAGTTGGTCGAAGATGCTCGAGACCAATGCCGGTTGGGCCATTGTTGCGCTCCATTTCAGTTATCGCGTAGTAAGAATCTATCCGAGTACGGCCCGCGATTCTGGCGTGTTCGCCCTAGGCAAAGTACCGCGTCGCCAGAGGCTGCTTGTAGGCTCACCGAATGCAGCAGAACTGGCGCGATCGAATCGCAGATATTTGGGCCCACGCAGCCACCATGGCGGAGCACGATGTTGTCTCGGCGATCGATGAGCTTGTCGCCGAACGCGACCCTGACGATGCCGAAGCGCTCTTCGAGGCAGCGGGCGCGCGGGACTATGCCGGGTTAGAGACCGAGGCAGAACCGCTCTACCGCCGCGCCATCGAGAATGGCTTGGATGCAGCCCTGATGCCGCGTGCGACCATCCAGTTGGCCAGCACGCTACGCAATCTCGATCGCATCGAGGAGTCAATCGCTTTACTCGAGCAGCAGCTCCACGAGCATCCCGACGATGAGTGGACGGGGCCTACCGCCGCCTTCCTCGCTCTTGCCCTCACGAGTCGCGGCGATCCGACGCAGGGTGCCGCCGTTGCCCTGATGGCCCTGGCGAGCTATCTCCCTATCTATCAACGCTCGGTGCGGGGGTACGCTGCCGAGTTGCTCGCTGAATAGTTCGCACTGTGGGTGACGGCATCCGTCACGGTGAGTGCTGCAGCGGCAATAGCATTGCCGCATGCAGCAAATGATTCTCGACGTTGACACTGGTATTGACGATGCGCTCGCGCTGATGCTGGCGGTGCGACACCCCGGTGTCAATCTGCGAGCGGTTACCTGCGTGGCGGGCAACGCGAGCCTTGAGCAGGTCGTGCGTAATACTTTGACCGTTCTGGATGCTGCGGGAGCCGGCGATGTTCCGGTAGCCGCGGGCGCCAACCGCCCGTTACTCGCCGACGCGCATCCGGCTGCCCACGTTCATGGCGTGGATGGACTCGCCGATCTCGGCCTGCCCGCATCCACTCGTCAGGTCGTTCCGCTTCATGCGGTTGAGCTGTTGCGTCGCGAGATTCTCGCGAGCCCCACTCCGGTTACGCTCGTTCCGCTCGCCCCGATGACGAATATCGCCCTCTTGGTGCGCACCTACCCCGAGGTGCTCGCCAACGTCGAACGCATCGTGTTCATGGGCGGCTCGGCCTCTGTCGGCAACGCGACGGCCGTTGCCGAGTTCAACACGTGGCACGATCCCGAGGCTGCGGAGATCGTGCTCACCGCGGGTGTTCCGATCACGATGTATGGCTTGGATGTTTTCTATGCCGTCACCATTGCGCCCGCCGAGATTGCCACTCTCGCGGCGTCGGCAGAGGCCGGAGCTCAACTCACTGGCCGCTTGCTCCAGCACCTTGTCACGGTGAAGGGCGGCGAGGTTCGCGTTGCCGGTGATGGACACGGCGATATTGGGGATGCTGGTGCGGTCTGCGCTGCCATCGATCCGGTCGGGCTCACCACGGTGCATGTGCCGGTGCGCGTCAGTCTGGCCGATCCGCTCACTCGCGGTCAAACCGTGGTCGACCACCGCACCGCAGGACACGAACAAGACGGCGCTGCTGACAACAGCTCTCGCCGCATCGATGTCGCGCTCGGCGTCGACGGCGCTCGCTATGCGCGCCTCTTTGTCGAGACAATCACACGCTGACGTTTTCGCCCTTAACGACCTCACGGCCGACTAGATAACTAGTCGGCCGTGAGGGGGTAAAACTGTGTTGCTTAGGACTCGTCGCTTGCGTCCTCTGCTGCAACAACTTCTTCAGCAGAGTCTGAGTTGGCGAGAGCGGTGAAAGCCGATACGTCGACGGCCTTGCCCTTGGTGTCAACAACCTTGGCCTTGCTGAGCACGACTGCGAGAGCCTTGCTGCGAGCAACCTCAGCCACCATGGCGGGGATCTGGCCGTTCTTGTCCAGGATCTGGATGAACTCGCCGGGCTCCATGCCGTACTGCTGAGCGCCCTGCACGAGGTACGAGGTGAGCTCTTCCTGGCTGACCTTGATCTCTTCCTTCTCAACGATCGAGTCGAGGAGGATCTGCGAGCGGAAGGTCTTCTCGCTGGCGACGACTACCTCTGCGCGGTGCTCGTCGTCTTCGAGGCGGTTCTCGTTCTCGAGGTGACGGTGAACTTCGTCTTCAACGAGCTTCTCGGGAACGGGGATCTCAACGCTCTTGAGCAGTTCGTCAACGATCTGGTCGCGAGCTTCAGAAGCCTGACCGAACGACTTGGAGCGCTTTACCTGCTCCTTGAGGTCGGCCTTGAGCTCCTTGATGGTGTCGAACTCGCTAGCCATCTGAGCGAAGTCGTCGTCAGCCTCAGGAAGCTCGCGCTCCTTGACGGTGAGCAGCGAAACGCTGATGACGGCGGTTTCGCCCTCGTGGTCTCCGCCGAGCAGTACTGACTCGAAGGTGGTGGATTCGCCGGCGCTGAGCGAGTCAAGGGCTTCGTCGATGCCCTCGATCAGTTCACCTGAGCCGAGCTCGTAGGAAATGCTCGTTGCGGAGTCAACCTCGGTGTCACCGATCTTGGCGACGAGGTCGAGCTGAGCGAAGTCGCCGGTCTTGGCCGGACGGTCAACGGTGACGAGCGTGCCGAAACGAGCACGCAGGGTGTCGAGTTCGGTCTTGACGTCGTCGGCGGATGCTTCGACAGCGTCAACCGTGAGGGTGAGCTTGTCGTAGGCAGGCATGTCGAACTCGGGGCGAACGTCAACCTCGATAGCGAGAACGAGGTCTCCGCTGAAGTCCTTGACCTCGGGCCAGGTGACGATGTCAGCCTCGGGGCGACCGAGAACGCGAATCTCTTCTTCGGTAACAGCCTGGCGGTAGAAGCCATCGAGTCCATCGCTCACAGCGTGGTTCAAGATCTCTTCGCGGCCAACGCGCTGGTCAACCAGCTGCGGCGGCACCTTTCCCTTGCGGAAGCCGGGGATGTTGATCTGCGAGGCGATGTGGCCATACGCGTGATCGATGCTCGGCTTGAGTTCTTCGGGGGTGACCGAGATGTTGAGCTTGACGCGGGTCGGGCTCAGCTTCTCAACGGTTGTCTTCACGTCGTGGATCTCCTGTAATTCGATGGTGTATTTCGTCGGGGCGACAGGATTCGAACCTGCGACCTCTCGGTCCCAAACCGAGCGCTCTACCAAGCTGAGCTACGCCCCGGGGCGCCGTGCTGTTTCATGGCCGCGGCATCACAGTGCAATGCCGATACAAAATTGGCCTCGGCAAGTCTAGCCTGAGCGCGCAGAGAATGTTGACGAGATCCAAAGATCGATCTCTTTTGCATCCCGTTCACCGTGTTTATCGGGCTCCCGTCCAGCAATTCGCTGGGAAGTTTCGCCTTGAGCGATCTCGACTTCGCACTTTGCGAGGTTTCAGGTACAGTATTCCTCGGTACACAGCACGAACGGGTACCAAATGGGGATGTAGCTTAATGGTAAAGCCTCAGTCTTCCAAACTGATGACCGGAGTTCGATTCTCCGTATCCCCTCCATTACAGAATGAAGGCCGCCTCACTGAGGCGGCCTTCATTCGTTAACGCGTTATTGCGCGCTCAATAACGGAGCGCGCCTCGGCGGCCTCGGGAATCGGCAAGAGTGGGTAGTCGTGGATCATGCCCTCCCCCACATGGAAGTCGAGGGCGATGCCCTCTTTCTGCGCACGATCACGAAGGCGCAGCGCATCCGCATGCACGAGGTCTCGGGTTCCCGTGAAGACAGTGATGGGTGCGAGGCCAGTGAGGTCGCCGTGGATGGGGCTCACACGCCAGTCGCTCTCGTCGAGCTCGGCACGATAGAGCGCCCCCGCCGCGTGCGTTCCCGGAACCGCAAGCCACGGATCCCGCGGAGCAATCTCCGCCAACATCGGGTCGGTGCCGCTGATGTCGAGCCAGGGCGCAATCAGCACGATCGAGCGGAGCGGAGGAAGCTTGCGGTCGCGCAGTTCCATGGAAACGGCCATGGCCATCCCACCGCCGGAGGAATCCCCCATCACGCTGACATTCTCAGCGCCGACGTCGGCCACAACGGATTGAACGATGGATGCCGCTCGATCAACAACCACGGAAGCACGGCCGTCGGGAGCGAGAGGCATGATCGGAACGGTGAACGTCGTTCCGGTGGCGCGCACGAGACGGGCGATGAGCTTCCAGTGCAGCGGATCGATCTGAAAGACGTAGCTTCCACCGTGGAGATACACGACATGGCCGGCGCCCGAAGAGGACTGGGGCGCAATCGTGAACACGGGCCAACCGCCAACATCGCGGCGTGAGACCGAGACGTGCCTGGAGATCGACGCCGGAGGGGCGAACCGGACAGGTTTCTTTCGAAGCTCAGCAATCCGCGCGAGAGTTCGCTGGGGATCGCTGAACATGCGTTTTGACCCTCGAAGGGTCAACGCAAGTGGAGCGAGCCGACTGAGAAGGCTCGCCATGCCGTGCTAGCTGTCTACGCGCTTCATTACGTGGATCGGGATGAAGACCCCCGCAGTGGTGACGAGCAGGCCACCAATGAACACGACAGACTCCAGACCCTCAACGTAGAAGGCTTCGCCCATCATGTAGATGCCGCCCACGAAGAGCACGAAGGAAATTACAAATCCAAGAATGTTCACTCCTCCATCTTACCCACGAGTACTCTCACACCGAAGTCACCCTCGCCGAGGCGCGTACCCCCTTGTGGGGCCGGAAACGTGCCCCCTATACTGGGGACTAGCCGTTCCCCCGAACTGATCCTCGGCGGCTGGATCGAACGCCACACCCGTATCGCCCCCCGTGGCAGGGCACCTTGGACGCCCCCGATGTCTAACACCGCAACTCAACTTCCTCCCTTCGGCTGGTACCCGGACCCCGCTGGTAGCCACCTGCTTCGCTGGTGGGATGGCAAGGTCTGGACCAACCGTCTCGAAAAGCCGCGCCCCGAACTTCAGGCTGCAAAGGGCTACGCCCAGCAACAGTCCACACTTTCGCGCCTCATCGCTTCTTAGGCTTTCAGCACCGCTACTCTGAGACTTCCTCCCGAAAGGAAGTCAGAGTAGATGGTCAGTTCAGCGCGTTCCTTCATTGAGCATGTAGGCCATGTTCTCTTTCCTCGTGAACCGCTAGACCTCACCGACACCTCGCGATGCCCGGCGTGCTTTGTCATACTCCCGCCTTCTGCGGTGTGCTCACAATGTGGGCTTGATCTCAATCACCCGGATGCCGCCCTTCTCCGCGAAGAATCACACGACGTCGCGACTCTGCTCGATTCCCGGCTCGAGCTCATCGGCAAGATCCGGTTCGAGACCGCCGCCGAACGCAAACGCCTTCGCGACGAAGCTCGGGATGCCGAATATGCCGCGTTCGAGGCGGCGACAGCTCACCGTGCGGCCCGATCAGCCGCCGCGCCGGAATCCGACATTCGCACCGTTGCTGCCGCTACGGCCGCCACAGCCGCCACCCCCGCAGCTAGTGCGAACACAGCAATTCCGGGTGCCACTCCCCCGGCAGCTCACGACTCGGTAGTCTCGCCGCCGGCGAATCCTTCCCACTCCAGCACTGAGGTGGCAGGCAAGCCGCACTCCGGCATCCAAGTTCTGTTGCTTGTGGTTGGCGTCTCGTTGCTTTCGATCGGCGCGATCTTCTTCCTCATCTACGCATTCCTGACATTCGGACTCATCTGGCGTTCGGCGATCATCGCGAGCATCACGATCGCGAGCATCGTGACGGCATCTGCCATGAAACGCCGCGGACTTTCCGCTACCGGCGAAGCGCTCTCAGCTCTTGCCGTGGTGCTGGTGATTCTCGACATCTATGCACTGAGGGCCAATGACCTCGTGGTCCTCGGCGACGAGGCAGGGCGACTGTACTGGGGCGGCGCACTACTGCTCGCCGCTCTCGGATTCATGCTGTGGCATCGAGCAAGTGCGCTCGTGCTCGTCAATGTGGTGGGCTTCGCACTGTTTCCCCTCGCCGCAGCACTCCTTGCGGCCGGACTCGCTGACGAAAGCACCTTCGACACGGCAGCCCTCGCCGCGCTCGTCGCTCTCGCGGCTGCCTCGCTCATCCATGTGTTCGCGGCGCACGGCTCCTATACGGCCTATGCCGAGCGCATTATTTGTGTTGTTTACGCTCTCTTCGCCTTCGCCGGTGGCCTTGTCCTCGCGGCGTTCACCCACACCGCGAGCAGTAACAATGACACCGCCGGTTGGGTATTCGCACTCGCTGCGCTGGCAGCACTCCACGGCATCGCCGCCTGGGGCCGCGGCAACGCCCTCATGCCCGGCCTGCACAACGCCTTCGCTGCAGTGGCCGGCGTGCTGCTCGGCGCCGCCCTCTGGATCGCGATCATTCCGCGCGCCGAAGCAGTCGACGATGCGGTCGAAGGAGCGGATGCGGCCCCATTCCGCCTGTTGCTCGTCGTAGCCGCACTCACGGCCACAGCGCTTGCCAGCGAAACTATCGGGAGGCGGCTCGCCGCCGCGGGCCGACTCGCAACCTTCTGGGCTGCGGTGGGTGTCTGGATTGTCACCGGTACTGCCGCGATCATCCCTCTCTTTCAGTCACTCTTCGTCGCCCTGCAATTTACCGGGCAACAAGATCTGCGACGCATCACGCCCGGCAGTGCGCCCTTCGACATCGAAAACGGCGGCTGGCCCCAGCTAACACTGTTGATCGTGCCGGCAGCGATGGCGATTGTCTGGTGGCTCACCCGCCAGTTGCGCGGCCGCCTGCACAGTGTTCTGGGCAGCGCAGGCATCGCCCTTGCCCTCGCCGCTCCGCTGACAGGCACGCTCCTCAGCGCAGTCATCGCGTGGCTCATTCTCGCGACGGCAGCTCTCGTATCGATTGCGCGAGATAGACGGCGCAACGGGGCGCGACGCATCCACGTCACTATTGCGGCAGGTGGACTGCTCCCCCTCGTGCTGGCATACAGCTCAGGCTGGTCAAGCCACCACACCTGGGTGCTCGCGAGCGTGGTTACTGCTGCGCTACTGGTTGCCGCACGTTCCGTGCTGACCGGCATTGGCGATCGCGCCGCTCTGCTGGGCAGCGCTAGCATCGTGCTGCTCTTGGCAGCAGCCGGAGTGGGCGAACAACTGCAATTCGGCTTCACTGATGGGCAACCGAACCAACTCGAATCGTGGCTCGTGGTCGGAGCCGCAGGCGTGCTGCTACTGGCGCTCTCGTTCTGGAAATCGGCGCCGCAGACGACCGCAGCAGATCGTCTCACGGTGTGGTGGATCGGGCTGGGAGCCACCTCCCTCGCCGCCGCAGTGCTGTGGATCGCCTCGATTAACGGCGCACCCAGCGACTCAGCACCGCTAGTGCTCAACCTGCCACTCGTGAGTTTCATAATCGCCGCCGCCGCTCTCCTAGCGCTCGCTCTCACCATGACGGGTCGCGTCGGAATCAACCGGCTCGAAGCCCGCTACACAGCAGCCGCGCTCCTCGCGCCAGCAACGGTGTGGGCACTCGACAGCGCGAGTCGCACTCTGGGGCTCTCCGACATTGCGATCCAGCTGGCACCGGCAACCGCATCCGTTCTCGTCGGCGCGGCCAGCATGGCTCTGCGTGTGCGCGGACTTCACCCACGGATGCGCCGCGTCAGTGAAATCAGCGCACTCACCGTGGCCGGCATCACCGCCGCCAACGCGATCGTCGAGCCGCGAGCGAGCCACTGGCTCATCGTGCTGCTGGTCTCGATCACGTTGCTGCTGGCATCCATTGCTCGCGATGGCATCTTCGGTTCGCACTCACCGCGCCGACACCTCGTGTGGGCCGCGGTTACTTTCGGCACTGGGGCGCTCTGGCTGCGGCTCGACCAGGGGCGCGTCGAAGCGCTTGAGGCCTATGTGCTGCCGCTCGCCGCTGTCGTGCTCATCGTGGGCGCGTTCACGGCACGCGCAGAACTACGTCAGTCACGCCTCGTCTCCGCTCCCGCGATTGTGCTCGCCGCACTGCTCATTGCCGTTTTGCCGCTGGGGCTCAACGCCGCATCGGGCAGCGGACTGCACACGCTCATCATTGCCGGACTCAGCGGAGCGGTGCTGCTCACCGCCTGCTTTGTTGAGCCTCACGAGCGACTCGTCGACTTCTGGGGTGTCGCGATCGTCGCCGCCGGCGTCGGCCTCATTGCCACGACCGGTAGTCGCGCGCTCGTGTTGGCGAGCCAGAGCACCAACGCATTACCAGAACTCGACTCGTGGCTGCTCGGTGCCGTTGCCGTGATCGCCCTGGGCAGCTTCGGTCTCGCCTCCACCAGCTTCACTACCGATCCGGCACATTCGCGTTGGGCACCGACGAGCGAGATTCTGCTCGGCACCGCGCTAGTGCTGCTGTTTGCGATAGAAACCCTCGTTCTGCTCGACTCTGGCAGCGTCGAGAGCGCTCTAGACAGCATCCGCATCGTTGGGCTCGTAGTGATCGGCAGCTCGCTGTTGCTCGTGACGGCTCGCCCTTCGGCACGACCGCTCACGCACCGCATTAGCTACCTCGCGTTCGTGCTCGCGAGCCTCGTCGGGGCCATCGCTGCGCTCGGAGGACTCATCACTCCCGTTGAGTGGGTCACCATTCCGCTCGGCGCTGCCGTGCTGATCCACGGCGTGATTCGAATGGCACGCGCCCCCGAACTTCGCAGCTTCTCCGCGCTCACCGCCGGGTTAGTAATCATTCTGTTGCCCAGCCTGATCGCGACATTCATCGCCACCGACAGTCTCAACACGGTGTGGAGAATCCTTGCTCTCGGCGTTGCTTCCGTCGTCGCTATCGTCGCCGGCACCTGGCTCAGACTTCAAGCACCCCTCGTGATCGGCGCCGTCGTCGCCCTCATACATGCGGCGCACACGTTTGCTCCCGCAATCGTCGCGCTGTATCAACTCACCGATTGGTGGCTGTGGGCCGTGGTCGGCGGCGCGATCGTGTTGTTCCTCGGCATCACGCTCGAGCGGCGCATCCGGGATCTCAAGACTCTCAACACAAAGTTCAGTGCCCTTCGCTAGCGAGAAAAAGCGACGCTAGCGCTGCAACCAGGTGAGCACAGCAAGCACCCGGCGGTGGTCGCTGCCCGAATCTTCGAGATTCAGTTTCTGAAAGATTGAGGTCACGTTCTTCTCGACCGCGCCGATTCCGATCACGAGTTGCTTGGCGATAGCGGCATTGGTGCGCCCCTCGGCGACGAGCGTCATGACCTCGTGCTCGCGCGGCGTGAGCGACATGAGCGGATCTTGACGGCGCCCGACAAGCTGCGCGACAACCTCGGGGTCAAGCACCGTGCTGCCCGCCGAGATTCGCTCCACGGCATCCTGCAGTTCAGAAAGCGATGCAACGCGATCCTTCAGCAAATAGCCGACGCCACCACGGCCCGACGACAAGAGCTCCTGCGCATAGACAACCTCGACATACTGCGAGAGCAAGAGGATGCCGATCTGGGGCCGGAGTTCACGCAAGCGAATCGCGGCCCGCACTCCCTCATCCCGAAACGTCGGCGGCATGCGCACATCGAGCACGACAAGCTCGGGCGCGCAGTCATCGAGGTTCGCGAGCAGTTCATCCGCGTCGCCGA
Organism: Salinibacterium amurskyense; assembly: GCF_002797685.1. Lineage (GTDB taxonomy): Bacteria > Actinomycetota > Actinomycetes > Actinomycetales > Microbacteriaceae > Rhodoglobus > Rhodoglobus amurskyensis. Next base: position 1,314,788 of record NZ_PGFH01000001.1, on the reverse strand, counting down.
ACGAGCCGACGACGTCGAAACCCGCTTCGATGAGAACACGCACGAGCCCTTCGCGCAGCAGTACCGAATCATCAGCAACAGCAACTCGCAAAGGGCTCATGCGCTTAAGACTAGAGGTCAACGGGCGCCCGATCTGCACTCGACTTGGGCAGCGGCAGTCGCGCCGTGACCGCAGTCGGCCCGCCCGCAGGACTCGTGATCTCAAGACGTCCGCCCACACCGCGCACACGCTCTTCGATGCCGGCAAGACCGTGGTCGGCAAGCACTGCAGCACCACCCTGGCCGTCATCCGTCACCTGTACAAGCAGCCACGGGCGATCGTCGCTGAGTTCTGTGCCGAGGTGCACTCCGGCGTGACTGGCCTTCGAATGCTTCGCAACATTCGTGAGCAGTTCGGCAACGACGAAGTACGACGCCCGTTCAACTTCACCGGGCAGCGCCAACGGCGTGGGAAGCTCAGCAGTGAGGGTGGTCGGCACAGCAGCACGCGTCACTACCGACTCGAGGGCTGCGACGAGGCCGCGATCGAGCAAGAGCGGCGGCGCGAAGCCACGAGAGAGCGCACGCAATTCCTCCAAGGCCTCGGCTGATTGCGCTCGCGCTTCGGAGAGCAGCTGGCGCGCCTGCTCGGGGTCGGCGTCGAGCTGACGTTCCGCTGCCGCGAGATCCATCTGCAGGCGAACGAGACGCTGCTGCGGTCCATCATGGATGTCGCGCTCAAGGCGACGAAGCGAGTGGCCTTCTGCCGAGAGAGCGGCACCGCGCGACTCTTCGAGGGACTGCACCTCGCGACGCAGCCCATCCGACTTGAACGCGGAGAGCAGAGCGCGGGCCAGCCACCAGTGGGTCAGAACGAGACCGCGAGTGACGAAGGGAAGTGTTGCGATGAAGATGAGGCCCACGACGAAGACAACGATGTTGTCGGCAACTTCGAGATTCCAACTTGCGGTGTTGACCCCAAACAGGCCGAAGAACCACTCACCGAGAGACCAGTTGGGGTCGCCCGTCTGCACTTCGCCATCGAGCAACCACGCGAAGATTCCGGTGAGACCGACGCTGAGCCAGACCACCGAGATTATCCAGGTCACGAGGGTGAGAACGAAGTTCAAGATGACTGTGTGGAGGAGGTACAGCCAGTAGTGGGCGTTTCCCAGAGTTGCTGCCAGCCAGCCGCCGAATCCGGTAGCGGCTCGATCGTCTTGCCAATCCGGGCGCGCAATCTTTTCGCGACCGGCCCACTCCAAGAGATTGATCTCCGCGAGCCCGAAACCACGGCCGACGTACAAAGCCAAGATCATGACGAAGAACCCGATCAAAAATACGGCGAGCGTGCCGACACCGCTGGCGACGAGGGAGATGGCCACGCCAAATCCGGTCATCGCGAGCGGGAAGCTCAGCATCAGATAGAGCACTTCTTTTGGCGTGGTTCGCCAGAGCTGCCAATACGGGTTTCGGGGTTTCGTCACAGTGTCTGTAGTCATTGTTCTCTCGCTTCAGTCTCGCGCATTAGTGGGGCGGATGTTCGTTGAATACAGATTCTCGAAAACGGCGACCGCGCCCCAGCGTGGATGCACACCAACTGTCAGTGGGGATATCCCCCGTGCTCGTGCTCCGGGCGGCAATGGCGCACATCTCCGGAGCACTGATGAGAGCGCGTACGGGCGGGTTAGCGTTGCCTCAGCTTGCTTGTGAAATTTTTGTGGCTGCGTAGCGTTGTATCTGAAGAACAATGAAGGAGCACACAATGACCGAAATTCAAGCAGTTCCGCAGACCTCAGCAGACCCTGATGTCACCTCGGGTGTTGCCCAGTTCCTCGGCCCGGTCGTCACCGACCTCACGGCCCTGTCGATCGACGGCAAGCAGGCTCACTGGCATGTTCGCGGTGTCAACTTCCAGGCAGTACACGAACTTCTCGACGTCATCGTCGACCACGCCCGCGAATGGGCTGACACGGCCGCAGAGCGCGTTGTTGCTCTCGGACTCCCGATCGACGCTCGCACGCAGACCGTTGGCGCTAAGGCAACGACTCCGAGCATGACCGCTGGCTTCCAGCAGTCCGACGAGGTCATCGCGCAGGTTATCGCCGCGATCGACGCCACGCTCGTGACCGTTCGCACCGCCGTTGACGAGCTCGGTGAGCTCGACAAGGTCAGCGAAGACGTTGCGATTGAGATCGCTCGTGGGCTGGAGAAGGACCGCTGGTTCCTCTTCGCTCACCTCGCCACGAAGTAACTTTTCGGGCGGTCGCTTCGCTGGCGACTGGCTGTGATTGCGACTCGTCGCAGCTACAGCTCGTTGTGAGTGAAGCGGCCATCCAGAATCGTCGCGTCAACCCGCATCGATCGCAGCTCATCACCGCTGCAGTCGAGCGGGTTTTTGCGTGTCACGACAATGTCAGCGACTTCTCCGACCGCGATGCTTGATTGCACTGAGGCCTGCAGCGCTTCGGCAACCGTGATGCACTGTTCTGGATGCCACGGCTCGCGCCCATCGCGGCTACGACTCACGGCCGACGCGATCGCTGCCCACGGGTCAAGCGGTGCCACCGGAGCATCCGAGCCCATCAGCAACTCAGCACCCGCATCGAGCAGAGCCCGGAGGGCGATGGTGCGGTCGTTTCGCCCGGGCCACAGTGCGTCCGCTACGTCACGGTCATCCATGGCGTGTTCGGGCTGCACGCTCGCACCAATACCGAGAGCCGCGAAGCGAGGCAGGTCCGTTGCGGACAGCAACTGGGCGTGCTCGATGCGGCCACGGCATCCGACAGCTTCGAAAGCATCGAGGGCAAGAGTGTTGGCGTCGTCACCGATGGCGTGAACGGCGGGTGAGAGGCCGGCGTCGCTGGCGGTGCGAATCCATTCGACGAGTTCATCGGTGGGGATGTTGAGCACTCCCCTGTTCTCGGCTTCGCCCGGGTACGACTCGACGCAGTACGCGGTGCGGGTGTTGAGCGAACCGTCGGTGATGATCTTGAACGGACCGACTTCGAGCAACGGCGCGAGGCGCTGCCCGGTGGCGAGACCTTCGGAAATGGCGCGCTCCAAGAAGCGCGGGTACACGCCAACGCGCACGCGGAACAGGTCGAAGCCGTGCAGCATGCGGCGCTGCCAGTTCTCAAACTCCCACGTCATCTCGAGGTCGACGATGCCGACCACACCGCGGGATGCCGCTTCGCGCGCGCCGTTGTGGATCCACTCGTCGAGAACCTCGGGTTCCACCCGGCTGAGCGCACTTCCGACCGCGAAGGCTTCCTCTTCGCGCAGGAAGCCGGTGGGGTGATCGTAGAAGCCGAAGCGTTCGAGGGCGAGGCTATTGAGCCAGCAGGAGTGCAGGTCGCCACTGACAAGAACGACGGCAATGTCAGAGACGGCCGAGTCGAGCAGGGCGCGGGTGGGCTGGTCGGGCCACAGGGCATCGCGGAAACCCTGGCCGACAATGATGCCCTCGGACTGCGGCAATACCGAAGTAGCGAGAGTGACGGCGACTTCAGTGGCCGAGGTCGTGTGGCTGAGGTCGATGCGCTGCGATTGCTGCGCCCACATGCTCGAGTGCACGTGCTGATCCCAGAGGCCGGGCATGATCCAGCGGCCGTCGAGATCGACACTCTCGTGGTCGGCAAAGTCGCGCTCAGCAGCAGTGTCGCCCGCGGCATCCGCAGCATGCCGGTGGGGCTCGATAGCGGAGATGCGGCCCTCGGTGAGGGTGACATCGACCAGGGCGGAGGCATCGTCGCCGACGATGCGCGCGTTAGTCAGTTTCACTCGGTAATGCCCTTGTCATTTCTGCGGCTAGTTCTGGGCTAGCGTACGCGCAGTTAGCGCGGTGACGCACGTTAGCTGCCCAGTGGTGCTTGGCAGCTCGGGCACCAGTACAGCTTGCGGGCCGAAGCGAGTTCCATTGCGATGTTCGCGCCACAGACGCGGCACGGCAGCCCTTCGCGGTGATAGACCCAGTGACGGTCATCCCGGCTCGCGAGCGCGGCCGTGTAGTCGTCGCCGGTGAGTCCATCCATTGTCATCATCTGGCCGGTACGCACACCGATTTCGAGCAGGTGTGCCCAGTCACGCCAGAGTTCGCGCAGCAACTCTTCGGGGATGAGCTTGCCCGGAGTGTGCGGGTCGAGGCGAGCGCGGAACAAAATCTCGGCGCGGTACACGTTGCCGATGCCGCTGACGACCGACTGATCCATGAGCAGGATGCCGATAGCGGTCTGCTTCTTGCGAACGGTAGCAACGAAGCGCTCTTCAGCCGCGCCGTTGTCGTCGACTAGCGGGTCGGGCCCGAGCTTGTTGAGCGCGACCTGCACCTCGTCAGGGGTGAGCACTTCGCACGCGGTGGGCCCGCGCAGGTCGGCACACGTCGTATCGGTGAGGAGACGAACGCGCACCGCGCCGATGGGCTCGGGCGGGAACTCAGACGGCGCATCGCTCGCTTTCTCCTGCTCCGACATCCGCAACCGTGTGCGGCGCGGGGCACCGATGCTCGCGAGCGAGTCTTCGTGCTCCCCCACGACGGTGCCGTGCTGGTTGGTCTGCCCCATACGACCGGCGGCGGATGCCGTGGTCGCGTCGGCGGTGAAGTTGCCCGCGAAATCCCACGCTCCGTAGAGCCCGAGGTGCACGCGCAGCCAACGGTCGTGCTCGAATTCGAGAAACATCTGCTTGCCCACAGCTTTGGCGCTGAGCATCCGAAGTCCATCGATGCGTTCGGCTCCCGCAGCAAAGCGGCCTTGCGGAGACGACACTGCGACGGTTTTGCCGACGAAGTGCAGCGCGAACTGGCGCGCGATGCGATGTACGGAATGCCCCTCAGGCATTAGTTGTCGAAGGGGTGCGCGGCGATGGCGCCTGTCGTTTCGTACTCGGCAAGCTGAGCGATGCGGCGGGCGTGACGCTCGTCGCCCGAGAAGGGCTCGGCGATGAAGAGGTCGATGAAGCGCGTGGCTTCGTCGACGGTGTGCTGGCGGGCGCCAATAGAGATGACGTTGGCGTCGTTGTGCTGGCGCGCCAGAGCGGCGGTCGAGTCGTTCCACACGAGCGCGGCGCGGATGCCCACGACCTTGTTGGCGGCGATCTGCTCGCCGTTACCCGAACCACCGAAGACGACACCGAGGGCGTCGACACCGGCAGCCTGGTCGGCGGCAACACCACGGGCTGCGGCGATGCAGAACCCGGGGTAATCGTCGAGAGCGTCGTACTGAACAGGTCCGTGATCGATCACTTCGTGGCCTGCATCGGTGAGGTGCTGCTGCAGGGTGGCACTGAACTCGAGGCCGGCGTGATCGGTGGCGATATGGATGCGCATTCGTCCAGTCTACGGTCGCATCCGAGCGGTAGTGCTGACATTGAGGAGGTGCGGCATAAGGTAGATAGGTGCGGCCACAAACCGCCCCAACACGAAGGAGTTGTACGTGCCCGGAGAGAACCTCACCCGAGTTGAAGCGCAAGAACGCAAAGCGATTGTCAACGTTGACAGCTATGAGATTGCGCTTGACCTCACTACGGGTCCTGAGACGTTTAAGAGCAGCACGACTGTTCGCTTTACTGCCACTGCTGGCGCATCCACTTTCATTGATTCGATCACCCGCACGGTGCACTCGGTCACGCTCAACGGCACCGCTCTTGATGTTGCGGCCGTGAACGATGGTGTGCGCATCCAGCTCGACAACCTTGCTGAGAACAACGTTCTTGAGGTTGTGGCGGATGCCGAATACACCAACACCGGGGAGGGCCTGCACCGCTTCGTTGACCCGGTTGATGACGAGGTGTACCTCTACTCGCAGTTCGAGGTGCCCGACTCGCGTCGCGTGTTCGCTGTGTTCGAGCAGCCTGACCTCAAGGCCACGTTCCAGTTCACCGTGACCGCACCGGCACGCTGGGCTGTTATCAGCAACTCCCCCACTCCTGAGCCTGTGGTGGATGGCGAGAACGCCACGTGGGAGTTCCCGCCCACTCAGATCATGTCGAGCTACATCACCGCGATCGTGGCTGGCCCGTATGCCGAGGTTCGCGACGAGCTCACCTCGAGCGACGGCCGCGTCATCCCGCTCGGTATCTTCACGCGTGCGTCGCTGAGCGAGCACCTTGATGCTGACTACATTTTCGAGAAGACCAAGCAGGGTTTCGAGTTCTTCGAGAAGCACTTCCAGTACCCGTACCCCTTCGAGAAGTACGACCAGATGTTCGTGCCCGAGTTCAACGCTGGTGCCATGGAGAACGCTGGCGCTGTCACGTTCACCGAGACCTACGTGTTCCGCTCGAAGGTGACCGACGCCATCAAGGAACGTCGCGTCGTCACGATCTTGCACGAGCTGGCTCACATGTGGTTCGGCGACCTCGTCACCATGAAGTGGTGGAATGACCTCTGGCTGAACGAGTCGTTCGCTGAGTGGGCATCGACCATCGCGACCGCTGAAGCCACCGAGTGGACCGAAGCGTGGACCACGTTCCAGGCCATGGAGAAGAGCTGGGCTTACAAGCAGGACCAGCTTCCTTCGACTCACCCCGTCTACGCATCGATCAATGACCTCGATGACGTTCTCGTCAACTTCGACGGCATCACCTACGCCAAGGGAGGCTCGATTCTCAAGCAGCTCGTGGCCTGGGTTGGTCTCGAAGCGTTCATGGCCGGCGTTGCCGCATACTTCAAGAAGCACGCCTTCGGCAACACTGAGCTCAAGGACCTGCTGGTTGAACTGGAGAAGACCAGTGGCCGCGAGCTCATGGAGTGGAGCAAGCTCTGGCTTGAGACCGCTGGTGTGAACACGCTGCGCCCGGATGTAGTGACCGCTGAAGACGGAACCGTCGAAAGCTTCGCGATCGTTCAGACCGCCGCCGAGGACTACCCCACGATTCGCCCGCACCGTCTGGCCATCGGTTACTACTCGCTGGAAGGCGGCAAGCTTGTTCGCCACCACCGCGTCGAGATCGATGTTGAAGGCGAGCGCACCGAGGTTCCCGAGCTTGTGGGCACGAAGCGCCCCGACCTCATCCTGATCAACGATGACGACCTCGCGTACGCGAAGATTCGTCTCGATGACTCCTCGCTTGCTGTGGCGATGAAGCACCTCTCTGACATCACTGACCCGCTGGCTCGCGCCATCGTGTGGGGTGCCGCGTGGGATGCTGCTCGCGATGCTGAGACTCCGGCCAGCGATTATGTTGCCCTGGTTCTCGGCAACATTGCCTCGGAGACCGAGTCGACCACCATCCGCACCACGCTCGCGCAGCTGGTTCTGGTTGCTAAGCAGTACGTTGCTCCTGAGCGTCGTGCCGCCACGATCGAGAAGATCGGCGACACGCTCTGGGGTCTCGCTCAGAGTGCTGAGGCTGGATCGGATGCTCAGTTCCAGTTCGTGAAGTACTTCGCGAATGTGGCATCCACCGAACAGCACGTCACGGTGCTTCGCGCCCTGCTCAGCGGTTCGACCACGCTCGAGGGTCTCGAGATTGACACGGACCTGAGCTGGGAGCTTCTGGAGGGCCTCGTGCTCAACGGTGCTGCCGGTGATGCTGAAGTGGATGAGGCTCTCGCCAAGGACAAGACGGCGAACGGCCAGCAGGCTGCGGCCCGCGCTCGCGCCACGATCACCACGGAGGCGGGCAAGCAGGCCGCATTCGACTCGCTCGTAAAGAGCGACAAGGCTCCGAACGCGATCGTGCGCAACGTGACCATGGGCTACACCCACGTGAACGACCCCGCTGTGCTCGAAGCTTTCGTGGCTCCGTACTTTGAGGCGATCAACGATGTGTGGAACAACCGCAGCTACGCGATTGCCGAGACGGTTCTTCGTGGCCTCTACCCGGCACCGCTGGCAAACCAGGGACTCGTGGATGCCACGAACGCCTGGCTCGAGGCAAACCCTGATGTGCCGGCCCTGCGCCGCATCATCGTGGAGAACCTTGCGGGGGTTGAGCGTGCGCTGGTAGTTCAGGCTCGCGACAACTCCTAACCCCTTTCAGCCGCCTTCGGGTGGTCGTGCGGGAGCCTAGCGGCGACTATTCAGCAGTCGCTCGCTAGGCTCCCAAGCATGGAAGATTTCACGATAGGTGGCCTGTGGGCCGCGGTGCGAGCGTTTTACGAGAGCTCGACGCTTCTTCAAGGTGCCGTGATCATTGCCGGCGCTTGGGTTCTTCGCTTCATTCTGCTGTTCGTCATCAAGCGCGTCGTCGACCGCGTAGTGAACGGTGTGAAGCACAAAGAGAACATTCACGACACTCAAGTTCTGCTGACTTCCCCGCTCGCCGCTGTGCGCGTTGTTCAACGCACTCGCACTCTCGGCGGCGTTCTCTCCAGCCTGGTCACCGTGGCGATCGTGATCGTCGTGCTGCTGCTGCTCTTCGATCTTTTCGCCCCCAACGCCACCGGCGCCTTTGCCCTCATCACGGCGGCGACCGGTGCTGGTCTCGGTTTTGGTGCCCAAAACGTGGTCAAGGATGTGCTGAACGGTCTCTTTATGGTGGCCGAGGATCAGTTGGGCGTTGGCGACATTGTTGACCTCGGGCCGGCGGTGGGTGTCGTGGAGTCTGTCGACATCCGCACCACCCAGGTTCGCGACGTGAACGGAACCCTCTGGTTTGTGCGCAACGGTGAGATCACCCGGGTGGGCAATATGTCGCAGGGCTGGGCGCGCGTGATCATTGATCTTGCTGTGCCGTATGACTCCGATGTGGATGCCGTGCAGGAGCGCATCCTGAAGACCGCCGTTGATCTCTATAAGACCCCCAAGTGGACAACTCGCATCTTGGAGGTGCCCGAGATTTGGGGCATCGAATCTATTTCGGATGAAGCGGTGGTCGTTCGTCTCGTCGTGAAGACGGCATCCGCGACAAAGGATGATGTTGCTCGCGAGCTGCGGGCCCGTTTGAAGAAGGATTTGGATGAGGCGGGTGTCAAACTTCCCGCTTTGAACTCGATCGTGTTGAGTGGCTTTGAGGGTGCTGCGAGTGTGCGCGGTGCACGACCGCCCCGCACGCGCCCAGTGCCCGTGAACTTTGGCGAGGAGAAGCCCAAGAAATGACCGATCCTGAGAACGTGGCTGACGCTGCGGGCGTGGCTGAGCCCAAGAACGTGGCCGAGACTGCGGCTGAATCTGGCAATGCGGCTGACCCCGTGAAGCGCCCGAAGATTCGCATCATTGCGAAGCCGGCGGTGACTCCGGATGCTCCGGCCGATTCGATGTGGGAACTCATCGGCGGTCGCGACACGTTCGAGAAGCTTGTGCGCGAGTTCTATGTGGGTGTGGCAACGGATGAGGTGCTGCTGCCGATGTACCCGGAGCAGCCCGATCTTGAGGGTGCGATCCAGCGCCTGACGGGTTTCTTGGAACAGTATTGGGGCGGCCCGAACACGTACAGCCAGGAACGCGGACACCCCCGCCTCCGCATGCGCCACATGCCCTTCAAGGTGAACCCGGATGCCCGCGACCGTTGGTTGCACCACATGCGCAACGCCCTCGACACCCTCGAACTGCCACCGCTCTACGACGCCGAAATCTGGGCGTACCTCGACCGTGCCGCGCACGCCATGGTCAACACATTTGAGGATTAGGTGCGGAGTGCATGTACGGCATCCTCTTGGCGGCCGCATGAATCATCGATCGGCAGAACGCCACACAATTCGCTTTGGTCATACCTGTTCCTATTCGAAAGACTCTCTGACCTGATCATCTACCACAGAGGCTCTCGATACGTAGCGAAAGTGTCACTCGCCGTGAGCGCTGCTCCGAAAAGATGGGTCAAACTAACCTGTCGAAATTAGAACGAGGATTCCCAACAAGAGTAATCCCACAAAGTTCCTATATCTCTAGCATCCTTATATAAGTATTCGACGCCGAGATATCCCGTAATTCCTGCGCTCCTCATCGCGGGAAACACTGCAGTTTCGCAAAGCTCATCGATAGCCGAGCGTTGCGTGTCGAGGGCTGCTTGCGCGGCGGTCCAATCGACCGCGTTCGCGTAGTCGTAGGTGAAGGTGACGACTGAATAGCTTCCTGCGGGAATGCCGCGATCTCCTCGCGATTCAAAACGGGAGCCAGAAACGAGTGCTTCGCTATAGAGCCCCGGGTACTGGTCAAGTAGGCGCGGAATCGTTGCACGTTCAGCCTCTACATACGCGAGGAGCGCTAGGTCATTTCGATCCTGCTGCTCCTGTATCAAATCGCGTGAAGCTTCTTCAGCTTGCTGAGGCGGCGAGCCGCAGCCAGCTACGCTTGCAGCTAAAGAGAGAGCAAGCACGAGTGAACCAAAGATTTTTCGTCTTTTCATTTGTCTGTCCAGTCTAAGTTCGTCGTCCAGCAATCGGGTGAGTGGACGATCACGCAACGTAAGCGCCGGCAGTGCTTACCGATGACCATAGCGCGGATTCGTCACTCGTCATCGAGAGATGAACGATCAGAGATGAGTTGAAACCTCTAAGTCCACGATCTCCCCCACACTGTGCTGCCATCGGATGCGCCCACCGAGATTCACGAGTTCCGATCGATGAGCGACTTCACTCCGGGGTCGCACCCTCCCTCGGGTTTGCGCGCAGCAACCCGGTCTGTGTGGGGTCTGGCGCGTCCGGGCTGCGGCGCGGGCGTTGGTGCCTCTGTGCATGAGGCGTCACTCCGTTAGTGCCTAGAGGTTATCCGCAATCGATATTCGGAATGACTACGACTAGGGATTAGGGATTGTGAAGAGCCTCACAGCATTGTTTTTAGCAAGCGCATTACTTCTGACCGTGACTGCGTGCAGCAGCAGCGCCGCAAGCACCTCTGAGGCAGAGTCCTCGGGGTACACGGTTGAGGTCGAAGAGCTGGATGTCACAGCTTTCCCCGAGGACTACCCTCTGATCCCAGCGGATGATTTTGCGGCGGCGTTCGAAGAGCTGAAGGCGGCAAACCTCAGCGGGGACGCCACGAGCTATCAGGATGTTGCCGACATGTTTGGTGTTGACGGCGCTTACTACGTGAACAATGACTACGACGCCGGTGGGGTCATCTTCGAATATCACGGCTGGTATGCAGACAATGACACCAACGTTGTCGTGACTTTTGAGGTCAGCGGCGACAACCTCGACATGTATGCCTACACCGGAAACGGCATCAGCTAGGAAGAGCAGAGCTCTGATCGAGTAGCTCTACGGGGCCGCGCACGGTGGGGTTTTGCACCCCACCGTGCGGTCAGGTCTTTTAGTGTTCCTTGAGGAAGGCGAAATGTGCTGCCGCGTGTTCGGACTCTGACGGCTTGGGATGATGTTTCTTGGCCGCCAGGAGCGCTCGATCAAAGCACTCCAGGTACTCCTCCGTAGCGCCGATGCTCACGATTTGGCGAACCTCGGGAAAGTAGATTTCGCCGGGGCTCACGTGGGAGTGTTCCTTGTCGGGCTCGAGTGATCTGATCCCATCGGCGGTGACCGCGAAGTAGGGCTCCACGCGTTGCAACACCGGTACGTCGCTCACATCCCAGATATGCGCGTCGAAACCATCGATGAGGCCCGCAGCAGTGACGACGATCGTCTGGTCCTTGGCGCCGCTGGGAAACATGACGTGTCTGGATGCCCGAGCCAGAGCAGCATCCACGATGACCCGCGAGGGTTCTCCTCGGGGACGTTTGGCGCCCAACTGCGTCGCCACGTCGCTGGGCTTTCGTTGCTTGATTGACGTGACGGTGTCCTCTACCGCATCGGCAACCTTGAGCCGAGATATTGTGCGCTCCGGTGACAGAACTACGAACACCGGCGGGAGTTTCTCTCGGTACACCCAGTGGCAGGCGACCGAATGGAACGGTTTGATCAGACCCTGGGTCTGCTCGGTAGGTTCCTCGCCGCGAGCATCCGCATCTGGCATGAGCCGGAAGGTGACCCCGGCACTTCGAAGCGTCTCGATTGCGGGGCTAGTGATGGCCATGACGCCACTATATTGGTCGCGCCTTCCTGAGGGCGAGGACGATCAGGAACACAAAGAGGTGCGATCCAGCGCCTCACCGGCTTCTTGGCACACTGTTTGGGGCGGGCCGAACACGTACAGCTAGGTGCGCGGGATGATGGTGCAGATCTCAGCCTCGGTGCAGTTGGCCGGGTCGAGAGCCTTAGCCTCGTGGATGAGTTGCTTCAGCTCCGCTTCGAGCGCCGCCAGGTCTGTCAGGCGCTCCTGCACGCCTTCTAGTTTGTGTTCGAGCAAGCTTGAGACGTGGGTGCAGGGTGCTTCGCCGGCATCCCGCAGCGACAGGATGCTCATGATTTCCGAGAGCGTGAGCCCCGCGGCTTGGCTGTTGCGGATGAACGTGACGCGGTCGACGACGGCGGGATCGTAGTCGCGATACCCGTTGCCTTGTCGCTGAGGCTCGGGCAGAAGCCCTTGCTTTTCGTAAAAACGGATCGTGTGGCGGGGAACATCCAGGCGATCGGCTACTTCTCCAATAAGCATGGGGCAACACTAACGCTTGACCTTCAAGTGCACTTCAAGGTTTACGGTGAAGGTATGGAAATCACGCTGCAATACTTCGAGGGCTGCCCCAACTGGAAGGTTGCCGATCAGCACATCACCGAACTCGTACAGGAGTTCACGCAGATAACCGTGTCGCGACACCTGGTCGACACGGTCGAGGAAGCTGAGCGTGTGGGGTTCCGCGGGTCGCCGAGCATCCTCTTCGATGGTGTGGATCCCTTTGCCCAGCCGGATGCCCCGGTCGGGCTTGCCTGCCGCCGCTACATCACCCCGGCTGGCTTTGCCGGCGCACCCACCGTTGACCAGCTGAGAGAGAAGTTGAACAGCCATGAGTGACAACAACTATGAATTGCTCGTCATCGGAGCCGGAATGGCCGGCATTGCCGCCGCGAAGAAGACGGCGTCACGCGGGTGGCGCGTCGGAATTGTGGATGCACTCCCCTATGGCGGCACGTGCGCGCTTCGTGGATGCGACCCCAAGAAGATCCTTCGGCGCGCTGCAGAGATCGTCGACTCTGCCCGCCTCTTCGCCGACAAGGGAATCAACGCGGATGACCTCAGCGTCAACTGGGCTGACCTCATGCAGCACAAGCACGGCTTCACCGATCCGGTGCCCGAGAGCATGGAGAAGGGGCTCAAGGCGGCCGGCGTTGACACCCTGCACGGCATCGCGACGTTCGTCGACAACAACCACATCGAGATCGACGGCACCAAGTTTCAGGCAAACAAGTTCTTGATCGCTACCGGTGCAGTGCCCCGCGAGCTCAACTTCCCCGGCCACGAGCACCTCATCGACAGCACGGGCTTTCTCAATCTCCCCGAGCTTCCGCGACGGATTGCGTTCATCGGCGGCGGCTTTGTGTCGTTCGAGTTTGCGCACATCGCTGCCCGCGCGGGAAGCACCCCGGTAGTCATCGACCGCGGCCGCATCCCGCTGAAGGGTTTTGACCCCGACCTCGTCGAACTCTTGCTCAAGCGTGGTGAGAGCGCTGGCGTCGCCGTGCGCCGCGAGACAACCATCACGAGTGTCGAGAAACTCACCCAAGGTTTCCGGGTTACGACTCAACAGGGCGACACAGAATCCACGATGGATGTTGACCTCGTCGTGCACGGTGCGGGGCGCACCGCAGACCTCGATCGCCTGAACCTCGAAGCGGCCAATGTCGCTTTCGGCCCTCGCGGCATCCAAGTTTCGGAGCACCTTCAGAGCACCACGAACCCTGACGTGTATGCGGCCGGCGATGCTGCGGACACCCCAGGGATGCCGCTGACACCGGTGGCGGTGTTCGAGGCCAAGATCGCGGCATCCAACATGTTGAAGCCGAATTCGGCGACACCGGATTACAGCGCCATTCCCACTGCGGTGCTCACCATTCCGGAACTTGTGAGAGTCGGCATGCTCGAGCACGAGGCCAAGGAAAGCGGGCTCAACGTTGACGTGCGATTCACTGACACGAGCGGATGGTTCTCCAGCTACCGCATTGGTGAAACGACCGGTGCGACAAAGATTCTGGTCGACAAGAGCACCGACCGCATCATCGGCGCCCACCTCCTCGGCCACGACTACGCCGAACTCGCCAACACGATCGCTCTCGCCATGAAGAACGGCCTCACCACCCGCCAAATCAAGGCGACAACCGCCGCTTACCCGTCGACCGGGTCAGATCTGGGGTCGATGGTCTGAGGCGGTTAGGTGCTCGGAATAGCCCGGTATTGACGGTGCAGCGCATGACGTGCTTTTTTGAGCAGCATCCGGCGGGCCCGAATACACACAGCACGGAGTTCGGTCACCGGGCTTCGCATGCGCCACATGCGGCAAACCGCCGGCCGCTCTCCCGAACCACCAAATGGAAGACCTGCGTAATCGAACTTGTGCTCACCGATTGCGTACACGCGCTCTATAACCAAGTAGGCAACAACGGTAATGGCTGATCCGAACAATGCCTCCGCGCCGCCCGCACCAAAAGCCACTTCTCTCCATAGAGCGTGGAATCCACGCACAGCGTGACCGTCACGCCATACTGGGCCCATGTATTCCCGATCTGATGGCACTGAAGTTGCCCCTGCCGAAACGCTCGCGCTATGGGCACCTGTGGCCTACGAGACACTCAAAGAAGTTGCTCATCGATACAACAACACGATTACCTACAAGAAGCTTGCGCTGCTTTTGCAAAGCAGAACGGGCATCAAAACAGATCAACTAATCAAACACTGGATTGGCGATGTTCTTGAGATTGCAGCGCAACGTGCAGCTGACGCTGAAGAACCACCACTGACATCGCTCTGTATACGCGCTGACGGGTCCATGGGGCCAGGGTACGAACGGGCGCCTCGGTTCGGAGCAGAAAGCACGGCTTCTGATGTTGACGATATGGCTGCCGAGCACAGGCTGCTCTGCTACAAGCGTTACGCCAAAGATCTGCCGGAAGACGGCGGACAGCCGACGCTCACGCCACAGGTTACAGTCCGGCGCCGCAAGAGTCTCGTTCCCAATGCCGACGCGGTCTGGCTCGAAGATCTAATCGAACACGGCCGTCTATCGGTGAACGACCACGTCCCGTTTAGCACCCATGTACAAGTAGCTAAGCTCTTCGGTCACGACTTTAAAGGCCACCAAAGGGCGACGATACGGCTCGATGAGTCCATAGAGGTCTGGTTCCCGAAGATGTATGAGAACAAGGACTGGGCCAACTCGCTTTCCGACATGGGCGACACGATCACCATGGTTCCTGTTCTCGGGGGCGAGTACGCAGATGTTATGGAGTCGAAGCAACTTCGGGAATATGTATTCACCTTCGGCCACATGAAGTCCCGACCGGGCCCCAACTATTACGCGTTCCTTGGAGTTTTCAAGGGTGAGTCAGAATTTTCAGACAACACCAAATGGGTATATCGACGCGTAGCCGACACCATTTACTTCGACGGTAACGGCTGGTGCAGCTTTGAGCCCACAATTGTTCGCGGTGTCCTAAACGACCAGATCGCCGAGGCTGCAGACGCTGACCCGAAGTTGACTTCTGCGATCCAAAAGGACTTCGACTTAGGAGTTTTCCGCGTCGAGGATCAGACCGGAACGACGAAGATACGCGGGAGCGCCCAGCGCGTCTTCTCGAAGGCAGTGAAGGCGAACTATGGCGGGGAATGCGCCGTGACTGGCATCAGCACACGCGAGTTCTTGGTGGCATCCCATATCGTTCCGTGGAGCGATGACGAGAATATTCGGACCGACCCTAGCAACGGCATTTGCCTGTCGACCTTTGTCGATCGCGCATTTGACGCGGGCTTCCTCGAAATACGCCCGAACGCCCGGACCTCTGTCCGCTGGGACAAAGTCAAAAGCGACCCGATCCTCAAAGCCGAGCTGAGAAAGATCGATGACGTCGAACTAGCTAAGCCAGCTTCGAGTCCTCCTGACCCCGCAAAGTTGAATCGGCGAATCGAGCTGGGATATTGAATCGCGCGGTTGCCCGACGCGCACGTGCTCGCGGGTGCCCGTGAGTTCGAATTGGAGAGAACTATGGAATTTCTGACGCTCCGTGAGCTCAGGATGTTCTTCATGCGCGAAGGAAAACTGGCGGGTTCTGTTGCCGATTGGGCTGTCGAGGGCGAGCCCAAAATCGTAAAAATGCATCTTGAGCTCCTAACAACAGAACTTCGAGACGATCTCGCGGCCGTGACGGAGGATGAGCAGACTTCTTTGTTCGGAGTCTTCATTGCGGCTGCCCGGAAATGTAAAAGCGGTGCGCTCGTTGAAGCGGGCCTCAGAGATTTGGAAATTTCCGAAGTGCTTCGCCGGATATCCGGTTTGGACGGCGTATCCCGCAATGAGCGCATTCAGGACTTCGCAAACAGGGAAAAAGAGAAGAATAAACGCGCTGCGCGGAAGGCAGCCATGAACCTAGCAACAAGGCGCTGGACCCGCGAACAGGCAGCCCTTGCGTCGCGGGAGGAATATCGCGCGCACGCCAGCACAAGAGCGATTGAGTTCGTCGAACGCACCAATACCAATCGAGATGAGTCTGTATCGTTCGATGACCTCCTCCATCTCCACCGAGAATTAGGGAGACTCGCAGGACCGTTGCATGCGCTTGAGGAAGATAGCGGTGCGGGCGCCGTTTCCCAAGCGATCCGAGTCATCACCGTGGCGTACGTGCAGCGAATGACGGAAGAACGCAGGTTCGACAATTCTGGCGCGAAGTTCATCACTCTCACATGGAGCGACGTCTCAACTGAATTCCAAGCGAACATGCTCGAACAGGTAGAACTAGCTCGGGACCAGTATCTTGAAGACTTTCCGTTGGGCACCCCGCTCCCCCTCGGCGATGACGAACGCAGGGAAGAAGAGGAGAGGCGAGCCGCGCAACGGTTGATAGCGATACAGAGGGCGAGATTAGCCATTGAAGAACTCGTTGCGCCTCTTACTGAGCGTTGGTTGTTGTTAACGGCAGCTCTCGCGGAGAGGGACCAGAAATTGAGGAGCAAACGTGCGGAGACTGGGTTTGCTGCACCGGTCGCTCAGCCTTACGGAGTGTCGCCCCGTGGCGCCGAATTATGGGTTGCTGATGCCATGCGATCACTTGGAGCTCATGACGCAACGGTCACTCAGCAGTCTCAAGATGGCGGGGTCGACGTCGTGACTAGCCGTTTTGCAGTAAGCGTCAAACACTACGCAGGAGCCGTACCAGTCGAAGAAATACGCGAAATCTTCGGGGTTGCAATCACCCTCAACAAGACCCCCGTGCTCTGGACTTCCGGATCCCTCACAAAAGCGGCCTTCGAGTTCGCTGAATTAGGACCCGTTGCAGTAATTCAATACAAGGTGGAGGAGGCGACGTGGGTCGGTCTAAACGCCACTGGGCAGGGACTCATCGACGAAGGGGCCGGACCTGTTTTGTAAGCCCTGAACCCTCTAGTCGGTTCTTGACACAGCGCTTGCTGACCCGCGAACAATAATGAGGACTCCGTTCTCGGGGGGAGCCCTCACCACCAGCTTCCATACACTTCAAACCCTACGATTACTCACCAATCAAAAGTTCTCTAGCGCGCTAGTTTTTGGGTCGGTGGATCAGACGTCGGCGATGTTGTTCAGGCTGGTGCCCTTGAGCCGATTCCAGAGCGTCACAGGACAAGAACCTTGCACCCCACTCTCGATGGCGTCTTGACACTAAATTCTCCCCAACCCAGAACGACCACCTAGGCCAAGTTTGATTTTGACTGCCGCCCTGTACGCTTCGGTTCATGGAGCAGCTGACGCCTGGAGCACACTCGGACCCAATTGTCGCCCCGGCACCGGCTGATAAACGCGGAGCATGGCGAGCGGTCGCATCTTTCCGCAAACTCGATGGCGAGGAGGCCCAGTGGGAGCTTCGCGCGTGGGGGAACACCGAGGATGCCGCGCGTCAAGCCGTGATAGCGGGGATTGACAAGGAGCGCGGAACACGGGTGCAGACAATGGGCTTTGACACGAAGGCTGTGCAAAAGTACATCGCTGCCTCGAGCCACATGCACGACCTTCGTCAATCCTTATCTGCTATCGACGCTGCCGCAGGCGCAGACAAAGCGGATACTCAACGCCACCTCATAGTGCAAGCAGTGAGCATCTATGGACGTACGTGGGGGTCGAAAGTACGAGGCGACTTGGCTGATTATGTCCAATTCTCCCCAGACGACTCCGAGCTGACCGAAAGCATTCGTATTCTCCGTAATCGATTTGCGGTGCACTCCGAGAACACGATGACGGTAACGGTGCCACTTTTCGATTTGGAACGGCTGTCAGACGGTTCAGTCGAGCTCGTGAAGATTCGGAGCATGACGTTCGAGCAGCCGTTACCACGGGACTTCGTTGAAAGAGTTCGCGAGATGATAGACAGCTTAATCGGCCGGCTTACAGAAGCCTTAGAGGTGTTGAAGCGACAGATCTTCGAGGAGGCGACCGACGCGATGCTCGCTGCATTATTCCAGCGCCCCGAACTCATCCAAATGAGGGCTGTAAGCGCGGATACTTGGTCGCCGGCAGATCGACGACCTCCGTTTCCGTCCTCTCGGTTCCGAGATGTGCACATTCTCCCGGGCGGTGATGGGGCGACCAGCGCGACGGTGACTTGATGCTTCGTACAGCTCGACCTATTGCGTCACCAGGCGTTAATTCTTGTGCTTCGCATCTCTCCCCGAAGCCCCCGGATTGACTGGTAACCGAAGTGTCTCGAAACGCATGAACAGCGAGGCTGGGCGGTTACGAGACACGGTCGCGGCGGCTCTGCGTGAAAATAGATGGTCGCGCATTCGAGCATCGATTGACTTCCGCATCTGTGGGAAAATAGATCAAGTCGAAACGGTGCCACGTATCCCGCCGTTTAGGAGCACATCTATGGATGGGTGTTCACCCATGTGCGGACGTAGAGAAAGACCTCGCGTGCGACTCGGGCAAGCGAGCGAAAAGAGAAAGCGACAAGCAGCAATCGAAGACCGATTCGGAGCACGTAAAATGGCGTGTCGAACAGGAACCCTCGAGTGAATAACCAGCCATTCACCTAACAAAGGTCGAACTACGCGGATCCGAACATCGCGCTATCTACTCGGCATGAGGCTCGACGAAGAGCGTCCGCCACCTTTGAATCTGTGGCGTAGTAAACATCAAAACACATCTTCATGAGCTCAAGCACTCCCCCCACGTCGGCGTGAATCTGCTCGTCTTCTAGGCTCTTGATAGACACGAGGAAGTGTTGCGCTTCACTCGCGGTGACAATCTCGATCTCTCCTGCTCCGCCCGTTACCAACTGGTCGTAAAAGCGGCGGCGTTCTACTGTCGAGGGGTGCGGAGAGTCAGCTAACGGTGGACTTACTTTCATATCGCTTGCAGTGGAAAGCCGCTCCAGAAGTCTTTTCTTAGCGGGTGATCGCGTAGCAACCTCCGCGACGTATGCATATAGCTCATCATGGGACAGCCGAGCTAGTACGCGGTAGAACTGAACTGGGAGGTATCCTGTTGTCCCAGCTGCCGCCTGGCGGATGTATTGCTCCGGGTTGCCGACATTCTGGCGGATCAGGAAATCACCGAGCACGTCGTCGCTGGAAAGTGCTGTACGCACAATGCGGTTCTCACCGAGTGTAATTGCGGTTGCGGGCTGGAGGTCGCCCACGAGTTTTAGGGTCGGTGCGCCGGCTACCTCGTCGAACTCGCCCTCTTTTATGAAGGAGATCTGATCGAGAAGTCCCTCATCGATGAGGACTGTCTGTCCATTCGGCCCTTTGAGGATGTTTTCTGAGAAATCCAAGACTGCCGCGTTCGACGCGCCTGCTCTTACGAGGGTTTCGATGTGGCTCATCATGGCACGTTGCTCCCGCAGTTTCGCATCGTCCAGAAGTCGTTTCAACTCCGGAAACTTGATCCGCTGCGATCGAGAATTATATCTATAGAGAATGTCTCCTTCGAGAATCTTGGCATTCTGCTGTTGGTAGTTTTTGGTCGCGACGAGCGGCTTATCGTCGGATTCAAACGTGTAAATAGCACCAAGAGTGAGGCCACCCGCCAATTCGATCAGACCGAGCGTCCAGTGGATTTCTGGTGAAAAAAGTTGATTAAGGGACTCTGTGAGCTTCGCCTGGTCCAAATCATCGAAGTTGATCTTCGATTTGCCAGTTAGCCCTACGGCCACACGGGGCTTGTCTTCGATTCCGAACAAGATGTACCCGCCGCGTGAGTTGGCGAAAGCCGCCATCGTTCGAGCGTAAAGCCCGATCGACCCCCACATGAAAGTCTCCTTGAACTCCTTAGTCGCACTTTCACGCGTCAGTACGTGGAGGATGCCATTATCGGACTTCGTCTTGACAAGATTCGCTATCGCTGAATCGGAAAAGGGATTCTCTCCTAGACGCACTGGGTCACGCCCTCGAGCGCCAGAATATCGAACATAAACTCAATCTATGGCACAATCGGCCGTTGCGGTGACAGAACCCACTAGGGAGCTTCGACCGATATGGCCGACTGTTATGGCTAATTTTTCACGTTCACGACGAGGCGTCACCGGCCACGCCCTTGGCGTGCGCGTGGGATCAGCGAACGAATGCCCGCCCCACCCAGCTCCATATCGGTCCGCCCGCCTAGAGCTTTACAAACCTAGAAATATTGGAAGTCTCGTTGGCGCCGTCCCGCCTTTCCCCGTACTCCTGATTTTCCGCGGCTCGGAAATCAGAATGAATTCTCATAACTACGTGTCACAACCATCTGTTTAAATCAGCAGACACCTCGACAGATATGAGGCACATTGGCCCAAACCACGCAGCTGATCGGGTATGCCCCCAGTTTCAACGCGAACGCAGCCGACCGAGTGCCGTGTCCGCAGTTCTCCCGGGCAATAGATTGGCTTCAACCCTCCCGCAACCCCGCCCGCGCTACCACGCACTCCGCGTGCCGCAGGATGGGGCCGTCGACCATGCGGCCCTCGAAGCTGAAGACGCCAGGCTGCGATTCCGCGGCGGCGAGAAGTGCCCGTGCCGACGCGATTTGCTCGACCGTGGGCGCATAACTTTCGCGCACAATAGCGACCTGAGAGGGATGAATGCAGGCCGTTGCCGTGAACCCGAGAGCCGCGGCATCCCGAGCCTCAGCACCGAGACCCTCCAGGTCTGCGATGTCGAGATGCACCGCATCAATCACAGCCTTCGAATAGGCACCGGCTGCCAACAACACCGACGAGCGCGCGTGCAACGCGACACCACGGTACGGGCCGGAATCTTCGCGCGACGATGATCCGCCGAGCGATGCCACCAAATCTTCGGCACCCCACATGAGGGCAACCACGCAATCCAGCGCCGCCAGACTTGTGGCCGCCAGCACACCCCGCGCCGTCTCGCACAGGGCTATCACGTCGAGCTCTTTCAGCGCATCGAAGTCAGCAACCGACTCCGACTTGGAGAGCATCACCGTGCGGTACTCCGTCTGCTCCAACGCCTCGAGGTCACTATCGTGATCCTCGGTGCCCGCCGGATTCAGTCGCACAATCGTGCGGGCCGGATCCATCGGGTTAGCGATCAGAGCAGCGCGGGCCGCAGCCTTATCGACGCTGGCAACGGCATCCTCAAGGTCAATGATGATGGCATCCGCGCGCTCCAGCGCCTTGGCATAACGGTCGGGGCGATCGCCCGGAACAAACAGAATCGACGGCCCTAAAGTGAAAATCACGGTGCGCCCTCCTCAGTCCACACCATCACCGAACGGGTTGCGACAGCCACCACAACACCGTCCTGGTTCTTGGCCGTGTGACGCAACGAGATGATTCCCTGGCCGGGGCGCGACTTCGAGAGCCGCTTCTCCAGCACCTCACTCTCGGAATACATCGTGTCGCCGTGATACAGCGGATGCGGAAAGTTGACCTCGGTGAAGCCCAAGTTCGCCACAATCGTGCCCTGAGTCAGTTGAGCGACGGATGCCCCCACCATCGTCGAGAGCGTGAACATCGAGTTCACCAAACGCTGCCCGAACGGCTGCTGCTCCGACCACGCGGCATCCAAGTGCAGCGACTGCGTGTTCATCGTCATCGTCGTGAAGAGAACATTGTCAGCCTCGGTGACGGTGCGGCCGGGCGCGTGCAGATAGACCGCGCCCTCCTCGAACTCGTCGAACCAGAGACCGCGCTGCTGAATACGTTTGCCGGTCATAGGGTCGCGAATCCCAGCTCACGAGCAATGACCATCATCTGCACCTCAGTGGTGCCCTCACCGAGCTCCAGCACCTTCGAGTCACGGTAGTGGCGAGCGACAGGGTTCTCGTTCATGAAGCCATAGCCACCAAAGATTTGGGTGGCATCCCGAGCGTTATCCATGGCCGCCTCGCTGCTGATCATTTTCGCCAAGCTCGCCTCCATCTTGAAAGGAACTCCGGCAACCAGTTTGCGGGCTGCGTCGTACGTTGCCAAGCGTGCCGAGTGAACCCGCGCCTGCATCCGCGCAATCTTGAACGCAATGTGCTGGTTCGAGCCAATCGAACGACCGAAGACGTGACGCTCGTTGGCGTAACGGATCGACTCCTCCAGGCAGCCCTGAGCCGCACCGGTGCAGAGTGCCGAGAAAGCGACGCGACCCTCATCCAGAGCCTCAATGAAGTTCGCAAAGCCACGGCCGCGCTCCCCCATCAGGTTCTCTTCGGGCACGCGCACGTTGTCGAACGACAGCGGATGCGTGTCAGAAGTGTGCCAGCCGACCTTGTCGTAGGGCGGGTGCACCGTGAAGCCGGGCGTACCGTTTGGAACGAGGATGGCGCTCAGCTCAGGCTTGCCATTCTCCCGACGACCCGTGACCGCCGTGACCGTCACGACCTTCGTGATCTCGCTGCCCGAGTTAGTGATGAACTGCTTCGTGCCATTGATGACCCATTCGCCATCGACGAGCTCGGCAGTGGTCTTGGTTCCCGCAGCATCGGAGCCGGCATCCGCTTCGGTCAGCCCGAAACCAGCGAGAGCTTCACCGCGCGCGAGCATCGGAACCCACTGCTGCTTCTGCTCTTCGCTACCGTGCTTGAAGATCGGCATCGCGCCAAGACCGATGCCGGCCTCGAGCGTCACCGCGATCGACTGGTCAACGCGAGCAAGCTGCTCAATCGCGAGGCACAGCGAAACGTAGTCCTTGCCCTGCCCGCCAAACTCCTTGGGGAACGGCAAACCGAAGAGACCCATCTCACCCATCTGGGCGATGATGCCGTAAGGCAGTTCACGCTTCGTGTCGTACTCATACGCTGCCGGGGCAACAACCTTGTCCGCAAAATCGCGCACGTCAGCGCTCAACTTCAATTGCTCATCGGTGAGGCCGAGGTGGGTGATTTCGCCGCGGGTAGCGTCGTGACTCATGAGGTTTCTCCTTCAGTGCTCGCTTGTGGCGATTCGATTCGGGCAACGATCTGATCGCGTGTGACCAGATCGCCAGGCTTCAAGCTGATGTCGACAACCCCATCGAGGGTTGCGACAACGGGGTGTTCCATCTTCATGGCTTCAATCGTGAGCACCGTCTGACCGGCAGTCACAGAATCTCCGTTCGCCACCGCAACGGCCACAACGGTGCCGGGCATGGGCGAACGCAACTCGGGATCGACCACGCCGGCGACTCTCGCGAGCGTGGCGCGGTGGTCGGCCAACGACTCGGCGCGAGACTGCGCAGTGAGAGCCCAGGAAGTGCCCTCCTGCCCAACCCACACCGTGGCGTCGACTGTTTCCATGGCGAGACGGATGCTCTGCGCACCCCACTCGACACCGGTGCTCGTCAAGCGCGCCGGAGTGGTGGTGCCGTCGATCGTGACTTCCGCTGCGTTGGGTGGGCCGGCAACCAGAACCTCGTGCACCTGCCCCGCACAAGCGAGACGGTAGCGGGCAGGGCGATGCTGGCCCACACGCCATCCGCTGGGCTGCTGCCAAGGTGAGCCCGGCATCCAGCGCTCGGAATGGATGCTCAGAGCCGCCGCTGCGAGCACCGCCGGAGTGGGGGCGGTGAACTCGATCTCGGCAAGCGCGCGCTCGATGAGGCCGGTGTCGAGATCGCCGGCTTGTACGTCGTCGCGGTTGAGGAGGGCGCGGAGGAATTCGATGTTGGTGGTGACGCCGAGGATGACGGTGTCGGCGAGAGCACGGTCGAGGGCTCGGAGTGCTTCGGCGCGCGTGGCGCCGTGGGCGATCACCTTGGCAAGCATCGGGTCGTAGTTGGCCGAGACTGTGCCGCCCTGGATGAGCGAGCTGTCGACGCGGACGTTGGCCGCTGCGGTGTCGGTCGTGCTGGCGCTGCTTGTGCCAGCGCTGGCCGCACTGCCGTCGCCGGCCTCGTGCAGGTGCACGATCTGACCGGCGGAGGGCAAGAAGTCGTTGGCAGGATCTTCGGAGTAGATGCGCGCCTCAACCGAGTGACCCGTAAGCACCGGTGTCTCCACCGTGAGCTTCTCGCCAGCAGCGATTCGCACTTGCCACTCCACAAGGTCGATGCCGGTGACCATTTCGGTGACCGGGTGCTCCACTTGCAGTCGCGTGTTCATCTCCATGAAGAAGAACTCGTCGGGAGCATTGTCGGAGACGAGGAACTCGACGGTTCCGGCACCGATGTAGCTCACGCTGCGCGCAACCTCGCACGCTGCTTCGCCAATGCGCTGCCGCGTTGCCTCATCGAGCAGCGGGGATGGGGCTTCTTCGATGATCTTCTGGTGGCGACGCTGCAGCGAACATTCGCGTTCGCCCAAGTGGATGATCGTGCCGTGACTATCGGCCAGCACCTGCACCTCGATGTGGCGGGGCTTCTCGACGAGGCGCTCAAGGAAGAGAGTGTCATCGCCGAACGCGGCACTGGCCACACGGTGAGCAGAGTCGAGTGCACCAGCAACGGCGTCGGGCTGGCGCACGATCGTCATGCCCTTGCCACCACCACCAGCCGATGGCTTGATCAGCAGCGGGAATCCGACCTCGGTAGCAGCAGCGACCAGATCATCGTTCGTCATGCCCGGCTCAGCGATGCCGGGGATCACAGCGACGCCACGCTCAGTCACGTGCTTCTTCGACGCGATCTTGTCACCCATGATCTCGAGTGCTTCGACACCGGGGCCGATGAACGTGATTCCGGCAGCGGCGCAGGCCTCAGCCAGCTGTGCATTCTCGGAGAGGAAGCCATAGCCCGGGTGAACCGCCTCAGCATGCATGCCGTCTACGGCATGAGCGGCAGCAACGATCGATTCGACCGAGAGGTAGCTGTCGATGAGCACCGCGGCATCCGCCACTTGAACGTGCTTCGCGTCACGATCGTGCTCGGTGTAGACCGCGATCGAACGGATGCCCATCGAGTGCAGGGTGCGCGTGATGCGACAGGAAATTTCGCCACGATTGGCGACCAGAACGGCAGAGAACATGGCAATCACATCCGGAAGAGGCCGAAGCCCGGCTCAGGCAGCGGGGTGGCCGCGGCGATATCGAGGGCCATGCCGAGCACGTCTCTGGTGTCTTTGGGGTCAATGATTCCGTCATCCCACAGGCGAGCTGTCGAATAGTAGGGGCTGCCCTGGCGTTCATACTGCTCGCGGATGGGCTTCTCGAACGCGACCTTGTCGTCGTCGGTGAAGGCGTCTTCGCCGAGCTGGTCGCGGCGCACCGTGGAGAGCACGGCAGCAGCCTGAGGGCCGCCCATGACCGAAATGCGGGCGTTGGGCCACATCCACAAGAAGCGTGGCGAATACGAGCGGCCACACATCGAGTAGTTGCCGGCACCGAACGAGCCGCCGATCACGACCGTGAACTTGGGAACGCGCGTCGTTGCGACCGCGGTCACCATTTTGGCGCCGTTCTTGGCAATGCCGCCGGCTTCATATTCCTTGCCGACCATGAACCCAGAAATGTTCTGCAGGAACAGCAGCGGGATGCCGCGCTGATCACACAGTTCGATGAAGTGAGCGCCCTTGAGCGCCGATTCGCTGAACAGCACCCCGGCGTTGGCGACGATGCCGATCGGATGCCCGTGCAGCGTCGCGAACCCGGTGATGAGCGTCGTGCCGTATTCCTTCTTGAACTCGTGGAACTCGCTGCCATCGACGAGCCGCGCGATCACTTCGCGCACTTCGTAGGGGCTTTGCACGTCGGTGGGTACGACCCCGTAAAGCTCGTCAGGGTTGACGGCGGGAGGCCGCGAGGCAACAACATCCCACGCGGGAGCAGCAGGCTTCGGGATCGTCTTGATGATGTCCCGCACAATTTCGAGCGCGTGGCGGTCGTCGTCGGCGAGGTGGTCGGTGACGCCGGAGGTGCGCGCGTGCACGTCTCCCCCGCCGAGATCTTCGGCCGTGACGATCTCGCCAATGGCGGCCTTCACGAGCGGCGGGCCGCCCAAGAAGATCGTGCCCTGATTACGCACGATGATCGTTTCGTCGCTCATCGCCGGCACGTAAGCACCACCGGCGGTGCAGGAGCCCATAACCGAAGCAATCTGGGGGATGCCGGCCGCCGAGAGCCGAGCCTGGTTGTAGAAGATGCGCCCGAAGTGATCGCGATCGGGAAAGACCTCGTCTTGCATCGGGAGAAAAGCGCCACCCGAGTCAACGAGGTACACGCACGGCAGCTTGTTCTCGAGCGCAATCTCTTGAGCCCGCAAATGCTTCTTCACCGTGAGCGGAAAGTAGGTGCCGCCCTTGACCGTCGCGTCGTTGGAGATCACGAGCACGGGGCGAGAGTGGATGAGGCCGATACCCGCAATCACGCCAGCGCCGGGAGCCTGGTCGTCGTATATTCCATTCGCGGCGAGCGGGGCGATCTCTATGAAGGGGCTGCCCTCATCGAGCAGTTCATCGACGCGATCGCGAGGCAGCAGCTTGCCGCGGGAAACATGGCGTTCGCGAGATTTCTCCGAGCCGCCGAGAGCCGTCGTCGCGAGTCGTTCGCGCAATTGCTCGACAAGGCCGCGCATTGACTCTTCGTTAGCCGCAAACGTCGGGTGGGACGGTTGAGCGGCCGTGGAAATCTTCTCCATCGAACACCTTCGTTCTGCGTAGCTTGTGGCCACTTGGGTTAGTCATTACTAACTGAATTTAGGTTAGCGAGCATTAACCGAACTGTCTAGACTCAGAACATGAACGAGACGCCAACTCCGCGCAGCCAAGCGAAGGCCGACCGACGCGAGGCCCTCCTCGACGCCGCCGCCAGCCTCTTCGCCGAGCGCGGCTTCACGCGCGTCTCGCTCGAAGAACTCGGCTCCGCCGCCGGCGTGAGCGGCCCCGCTGTGTACCGCCACTTCGACGGCAAACAAGATGTGCTCGCCGCGATTCTGGTCGACGCCAGCTCCAACCTGTGTCGCGGGGCGCAGACCGTGATCGAGCACGCTGCCACACCGCGAGCCGCGCTCGAAAGCCTCGTTCAATTTCATGTTGAATTTGCGCTCGGCAATGCCGACGTCATCCGCGTTCAAGATCGCGACCTCGACAGCCTCACCGCCAGCGACCAACACGACGTGCGCGCCCTGCAGCGCAGCTACGTTGAACTGTGGGTTGGCGTGCTCTCACAACTGCATCCGGATGCCGCGACCACCGAGCTGCGCACCCGCGCCCACGCCACCTTCGGGCTCATCAACTCCACTCCCCACAGCGGGCGTGCCGGCGCCACCAGTGCCGTGCTCGAGCGGATGGCGCTAGCCGCCCTCGACGCATGAACGAGAATTCGGTGCGAAATCGACCCGCACGAACACGACTGCGAGACGGAGCATGAACCGTCAGCGTTCGCTGGCCTTCGCCGCAATCACAACGACCTCGATCCTTTGGGGCACCACCGGCACCGTGGCAACTTTCGCCCCCGACGTCGGCCCCCTCGCGATCGGTGCCGCCGCGCTCGGACTTGGCGGGCTCCTGCAAGCCCTTATCGCCATCCCTGCGTTACGCCGAGCGCTCCCCCAGCTGAAAGCCAACCGCACCTCGCTCATTGTCGGAGCGATCGCCGTCGCGATCTATCCCCTCGCCTTTTATAGCTCGATGCACCTCGCTGGCGTCGCGCTCGGCTCGGTGGTCTCTTTGGCTTCGGCACCGCTCGCATCCGGGCTCCTCGAGCGCATCATTCAGCGCACCCCGCTGAGCAAGTGGTGGCTATTCGCCGCAGGTCTCGGAATCATCGGCAGCATCGTGCTCTGTCTCGCCAAAATGAGCAACGAACCCAGCGAAACCGTGCAGACCGTGCTGGGCATCCTGTTGGGTCTCGTCGCCGGCGGCACCTACGCCACCTACTCGTGGTCCGCACAACGACTGATGAGTCGCGGCGTTAGCCGTGCCGCATCCATGGGCGCAATCTTCGGCGTGGGTGGAGCCCTGCTGATGCCCGTGCTCGCGGTCACCGGGGCCCCGCTCCTCGCGAATGCGCAGAACTTCAGCGTCGCCGCCTACATGGTCATCGTTCCGATGTTCCTCGGCTACCTGCTCTTTGGGTACGGACTTGCGCGCGTGCCCGCCAGCACCGCAACCGCCATCACCCTGAGCGAACCGGCGGTCGCCGCAATTCTCGCGGTGCTAGTCGTTGGTGAGCGTTTGAGCAGCCTGGGCTGGATCGGCCTCAGCGTTATTGGGCTCTCACTGGTCGTTCTCGCCTTCGCGCCGACAAACAAGCCCGTTCACTCTTCATAGCCGCACACTTCATAGCCGAACGGCAGAACTTGCCCATGACCTGCGCAGACTCACCACAGCGTTTTGATAGAACTGGCGCGCACTGTTGATCACGTACACCGGAGATTCCGGATAGGACGAAAAGGATCAACCATGAACAAGAAACTGATCACAGGAGCAGCCGGCGTAGTTTTGGCCTCCTGTGTCGGACTGGGCATTGCTTTGCCCGCCCAGGCTGACACCATCGAGACCGCCAGCACGACAGTTGCCTCCGATACCACCACAGACAAGACGACCAGCGGCGAGCACGCCGGGCGCGGTCACGCTCGCGGCCTCGACGCGGCAGGCCTCGCCACCAAGCTTGACCTCACCGAAACCGAAGTATCGGATGCTTTTGCAGCGTTGCGCGACAGCTCTGAGCGCCCCGAGCGGCTCGATTCCGACGCCACCGAAGAAGAACGAACGACAGCGAAGGATGAGCGCCGAGCAGCCCTCGTGACCGCCCTCGCCGCCGAACTCAACGTGGACGAAGACACCCTTACCGCTGCCCTTACCGAACTTCGCGCCGAGCATGAAGCCGAGCGCGAAGCCAACCCCGACGCCGGCAACGGCGAGCGCGGAGACCGTGGCGACCGCGCCGATCGTGGTGAGCGCGGAGATCGCGGCCAGATGGGTGACCGCAGCGGCTCCGCTGACGACAGCACCAACACCGAAAGCGACACCGAGGAGTAAGCCTTACCCCGCACACCTCCCCCAGGACGAAGGGCCTGCGACTGATCGGTCGCAGGCCCTTTCGTGTGCCCGGAGTGCGGTGGATCCCAGCACATCGCTTGGCTCACAGACAGCCCCGTGTGGCATCCCGCCGCGGAGCCTGCGAAACTGTGGGCCACGCGCGCTGACCAAGCAAAGGACCGAACGCATGGGCGACACCACTTCCGCAGCCTCCGACAGCACTCGCGGTGACAACCGCAACAGCGGCACTTCGAACCCGCTCGTACTGCGGATCGGGCGCGAAGAACTGGTGATTCGCCAACGCTACGAAGTCATCAGCATCGTCAACGACATCCTGATCGGCCTGCTCTTTCTCGTGGGCAGCATTTTCTTTTTCACGCCCGAGCTCACGCACGCGGGAACCTGGCTCTTCGTGCTGGGTAGCGTCGAGATGCTGATTCGCCCGATCATCCGTTTCTCGCGCCGAGTGCACCTCGGCCGTTACTCTGCACAATCAGACACCGACGCGGCAACCACGCGCGATTTCTAGGCGCCACTCCCCCTAGCACGACCCAGCGCACGCACTCTCAGCGCACTCCCGCGAGCGTCATGGCAAGCTCACAGCGTCCCCATTAGAGAGTGATAGCCGCCCCGCGTACTTCTTGACGTATGCGAGACAGAACAGCGCGAAAGAGAGCAGCGCACAAGAGAACGCTCCGAAAGCGGAACATCATCATCGGTTCCGTGCTGGTGGTCGTGCTCGGCCTGGGCAGCACCGCAGCGTGGGCCCTCGACCGCTTCGTCATCGAGCACGTCGAGATTTCGGATGTCGCCCAATACGAGGCCGAGAACAGCACCACCACGGCCACCGAGCCCACGGTCACCACCTCGACTGAGCCGGTTCTCACCGCCACGAGTTACACCTCCGACGACGCCAGCGTCTCAATCTCCACCGTCGTCACCGGCAGCGGTGCCGACACCGTTACCTACTACGTCGCGGATGTTGAACTCACCGATGCCACCGCCCTGCGGTCAGCATTTGCCCAGAACAGCTTCGGTGAGAACATCATCGACCTCACCTCGTCGATCGCCGCTGAACACGATGCGATCTTTGCCATCAACGGCGACTACTACGGCTTTCGAGACACCGGCATCGTCATCCGCAATGGCGTCGCTTACCGTGACGAGCCAGCACGCGATGGTCTCGCGTTCTCCCTCGACGGCAGCGTTGAGGTGTACGACGAAACCACGACCTCTGCCGACGAGCTGATCGCCGACGGCGTCTGGAATACACTCTCGTTCGGTCCCGCGATCGTCGAGGACGGCGATGTTGTTGCCGGCATCGAGAACGTCGAAATCGACACCAACTTCGGCAACCACTCCATTCAAGGCGATCAGCCGCGAACCGCGGTCGGCGTGATCGACGACAACCACCTCGTGTTCGTGGTCGTTGATGGTCGCGACCCCGGCTACAGCGCCGGCGTCACCCTGCCCGAGCTTGCCGAGATCATGCAGAGTCTCGGGGCCACGACGGCCTACAACCTCGACGGCGGCGGCTCCTCAACCATGTACTTCAACGGTTCCGTAATCAACCAGCCGTCCAACGGCGGCGAACGCGAAACCTCCGACATCCTCTACGTAGGAGCAGCATCATGATCATCCTGATTCCTTCTTTCGAACCGGATGCGCGGCTCGTGCAGCTCGTTAGTTCCCTTCGCGAGGCCGCCCCACAGCTGCAGGTCGTCATCGTCGATGACGGCAGCGGGCCCGAGTACGCCGATCTCTTCACCACCGCCCAGCTCGCCGGAGCCGACGTGATCGGTTACGACGACAACCGCGGCAAGGGACACGCCCTCAAGTTCGGCTTCAACTACAGCCGCAAGAACCACCCGGGCGAGGCTGTTGTCTGCGCCGACAGTGATGGCCAGCACACGGTGGCCGACATCCTTCGGGTCGCGGCCCAGCTGCACGCCTCGGAGGGCGCCATGGTGCTGGGCGGCCGCGCCTTTGCCGGTGAGGTTCCCGCCCGCAGTCGCTTCGGCAACGCCGTTTCGCGTGCAGCATTCAAGTTCGCCACCGGAGTTGCCGTGCGCGACACCCAGACCGGGCTGCGCGGCTACCCCGCGAACATGCTCGACTGGCTGCTCAATGTGAAGGGCGAACGGTTCGAATACGAACTGAACCTGTTGCTCGGGTCACGCTCGGCCGGCATCCGCATCGAAGAAATCGAGATTGAGACGGTCTACTTGCAGCACAATGCCTCTTCGCACTTTCGGCCCATCGTCGACTCCATTCGAGTCTTCGCGCCGCTACTGCGCTACATCTCGTCATCCCTCGCCTCTTTCGTGATCGACGCCGTTGGCCTGCTTCTGCTCTTTGCCCTCACCGATTCGCTGCTCGTCTCGGTGATCGGGGCGCGGCTCGTGAGTGCATCCGTAAACTTCCTCATCAACCGCCACCTCGTCTTCCAATCAGGAACGCACGAGCACGTGGCGAGGGATGCCCTGCGCTACGTGATTCTGGCGCTGGCACTCGTCGCCTCCAGCTACGTCTGGCTCGCGGTGCTGGTCGACTGGGGCGTGCCGCTCGTGGTCGCCAAGGTCTTCTCTGACGTGACGCTCTACATCATCAGCTTCCAGGTGCAGCGACGCTTCGTCTTCAAGCCCGGGGCGGTAGCGAAGGCAGCGGAGAGCTACGCGCCGCCGTCGAGGCTGCCGAGTCGACGCAGCACGGCGTTGAGCAACGTGCCCTCGGCATCCGGAATCACGTGGTGGTTGAGGTAGATGCCCTCGAGCCACGGCAGAACTTCTTCGGCCGCAAGACCGATGGTGTTCCAGTCGACGCCGGGTACCGCTTTCGAGCGCGGTTCTCCCGTGCGCGGGTCAGTCCAGGCTTCAGCGATGGGCTGGTCAGGTTCTGACTCCCCCGCGCCCCACAGCAGGGCGATCGGATGATTCTCGCCGTCGATGTGGTCATGGCTCACGGTGCCCGCACCGAGCCACGGCAGCGTCAGCAGCTCGCCCTCCACCTCAATCTCCAGCAGGTCGAGTTGCACAGGTTCTGCCACTTCGCAGATGTAGAGATCGAAACCGGCATCGTGCCAGGCCGCAGCCTGCGTGATGTCGTCGAGCAGAGTCGGGAGCAGCGCATGAAAGTCGCTGGCTAGTCGCGTTGCCCACAGCACGAGGATGCGAGTGTCGTTTGCCGACCATGGGCTCGACTCGCGAGGTTCTCCGTGCAGCGTGTGAAAGTGGTGACTGACGCCCTCTGCGGTGGTTTCGCAGTGCAGTTGCCCATCCGGATACTCAACGTGCAGATCACTTAACTGGGCTTCGTCATCCCAGCCAGCAAAGAGTTCCGGCGCCGCAAGCGTCGGCGGCAAATCGATCGGCGGAGTGCGCCGCGTGCCCAAGTTGAGTACTGCCCGCAGCCGCGTGTTGGGCATGCGAAGGCTGAGGTCGGTCATCCCGTCGTGGTGGGAGTGGTCGCGGCATCCGCGTCACCGGTCGTTGCAGGTTCAGGCTTTGCTGCAATGCCCATGATCGAAATGATGACGATCATGATCGCGCCGCCAACGAGAGCAATGTCGGCGATGTTGCCGATGAAGTAGCCGTTGTAGTTGATGAAGTCGACAACGTGGCCGCGGGCAAACCCGGGGTCACGGAACAGGCGGTCACCGAGGTGAGTGATGGCTCCACCGAGAAGCATGCCGAGGGCGACGGCCCACGCACGCGACTGAACGGTCCACGCGTACCACGTGATGGCGACGACGGCGATCGCGGCGATGATCGTGAGCACCCACGTGAATTCCTCGGCAAGCGAGAAGGCAGCGCCGGGGTTGTAGACGAGCTGGAACGACAGCAGATCACCGATGATCGGGATGTTCTCGCCACCGCTGAGGTTGGCTTCAGCCCACCACTTGCTGAGCTGGTCAGCAGCGATCACGAATGCGGCGAGCGCAAAGAGGCCCACGAGCAAACGGCGCGGTGCGCGCGTGGCAGTAGGAGCCGGAGCAGGGGTGGCCGCAGCAGGGTCGAGATTCTCGGTCATAAGACCATTCTTACCTGTTGCGGCCACTACCGCTGTCACACCATTGTCAGAACGGTGCCGGGGTCGTTCAGAATCGAGCCAACATCGGTCAAGAATCGGGCGCCCTGCTCGCCGTCCACGAGTCGGTGATCGAACGACAGGCTCAGGGTCATCACGTCGCGCAGCGCGACTTCTCCGTGGTGTTCCCACGGCATCCTGCGTACGGCACCCATCGCCAGAATCGCGGCTTCCCCCGGATTCAGGATGGGAGTGCCCGCG
Source organism: Salinibacterium amurskyense (assembly GCF_002797685.1). Classification (GTDB taxonomy): domain Bacteria; phylum Actinomycetota; class Actinomycetes; order Actinomycetales; family Microbacteriaceae; genus Rhodoglobus; species Rhodoglobus amurskyensis. Next base: position 1,281,251 of record NZ_PGFH01000001.1, on the reverse strand, counting down.
TCGATGCCGAAGACGCCCACGTTGGTGATCGAAATGGTTCCACCATTGAGCGATGCCGGAGTTGCCTTGCTCGCTCGCGCATTGCGAGCCAAGTCACCGATGGCCTCAGTGAGTTCGGCCAGATTCATGGCATCAGCATCCTTGAGGTTCGGCACCATGAGCCCTCGCGGCGTCGCGACGGCGATCCCGAGGTTGAGGTAACCGAACTCCACGATTTCGTTAGCGTCAGCATCCCACCGCGAGTTGAGCGACGGGTTGCGAGCCACCCCAATGCACAGCGCCTTCGCGACAACAGCGAGCACCGACGCTGCGGTGCCCTTCGCCTTGAGCTTGGCGACCAGTTCTACCGTGCGCGTGACATCGATCGTCAAGAACTCGGTAACGTGCGGTGCCGTGAACGCGCTCGCGACCATCGCCGCCGCGGTTGCCTTGCGCACTGACTTGATCGGCGTGCGCGTTTCGCGCGGACGCGAGTTCGCCAGCACTCCCGTGCGAGTCGGGGCGGATGCTCCCGCTCCCGTGGCGTCGTCAGCCAGCGCTCCGGTGGCTGAAGCTTCAGCCGCGCTCAGCACGTCATCCCGAGTGATGATGCCCTCGGGCCCGGTTCCGGTCACCTGCGTGAGGTCAACACCACGGTCGGCGGCAAGCTTGCGCACTGGTGGCGTTGTCTTAGTGCGGGCGTCTGCCTGCGAGACTGCGGGCTCTGAGGATGCGGCCATAGACGCGTCGGAAATGGATGTCGCAGGCTCTGCCACGGTGCCGGATGCGGCATCCGCAGCTGGCGATGACACTGCCGCTGACTCTGCCGCCGCCGGTGCGCCACCGCCCTTGCGCGGCTTGCGCGTGGGGCGCTTACCGCTCTCCACGGCGGGGCCGTAGCCGACGAGCACCGAGTTTCGTTCGGGGGCGGCCTCTGCCGCAGCCGCGGTGTCTTCGCCGTTCGCCTGTGTCGCATCGTCCGCAGCACGGCTTGAATCGGTGGCACCGCTTGAATCGGTGGCACTGCTCGAACCGCTGTCGCCCGCGGGCGCACCACCCTCAAGCTCGAACGTCACGATGCGCGTGCCGACCTGCACGGTCGAGCCTGGCTCGGCGTGCAGTGCCGAGATCTTGCCGGCAACGGGCGAAGGCAGGGAGACGATCGCCTTGGCGGTCTCCACCTCAGCAATGGGCTGATTGAGCGTCACGAGATCGCCAACAGCAACATGCCATTCCACGAGCTCAGATTCGGTCAACCCCTCGCCCAAATCGGGCAGCGCGAACTCTTTGACAGCCACTATGCGCTCCAACCGGTGAGTGAGTTCACGCGACCCAGCGCACGGTCAACACCGTCGAGGATGCGGTCGAGGTCGGGCAAGAAGTGGTCCTCCAACTTCGCGGCTGGGTACGGCACATCGAAGCCCGTAATGCGCACGGGCGCTGCCTCCAAGTAGTAGAAGCAACGATCGGTGAGCGTCGCGGCGATCTCGGCGCCGATGCCGCCAGATTCCGCAGCCTCGTGGGTAATCACGAGCCGCCCTGTCTTGCGCACGCTCGCCGAAACAGTGTCGAAGTCGACCGGGGAGAGCGAGCGAAGATCAACCACTTCGATAGAAATTCCATCATCGGCGGCGGCGACTGCGGCATCCAGAGCCGTGGCGACGAGCGGGCCATAGGTCACGAGCGTGACGTCGGTTCCTTCGGTCACGACGCGCGCTTTGCCCATGGGCAGAGCGGTGGCGTCTTCGTCAACCTCGCCCTTAGTCCAGTAGCGGCGCTTGGGCTCGAAGAACAGCACCGGGTCGTCGCTGGCAATCGCTTCGCGCAGCATGCTGTGGGCATCCTGCGGCGTCGAACACGTGACAACGCGCAGTCCCGCGGTGTGCGCGAAGTACGCCTCCGGTGACTCCGAGTGGTGCTCGACAGCGCCGATACCTCCGCCATACGGCACACGAATTGTCAGCGGCATCCGCACCTTGCCGGCAGTGCGGTAGTGCAGCTTGGCGACCTGGGCGACGATCTGGTCGAAGCCCGGGTAGATGAAGCCGTCGAATTGGATCTCACAGACCGGGCGGTAGCCCCGGAACGCAAGGCCAACGGCCATACCGATGATGCCGGCTTCGGCGAGCGGAGTGTCGATCACGCGGTCTTTGCCGAAGTCGCGCTGCAGCCCGTCGGTGACGCGGAAAACACCACCGAGGGTTCCGATGTCTTCACCAAGCAAGACAACCTTGTCGTCGTCGCTGAGAGCGCGACGCAGTCCAGAGCCGAGAGCTTTCGCGAGAGTGAGTTCTGTCATTTGTCGAATCCCTCGAGGTAGGCCTTGTACTGGCTCTTTTGACGCGCGAGCCCCGAGTGCTCGGTCGCATAGACGTTGTCGAACACACTGAGCGGTTCGGGGTTCTCGAGCGCCAAGCATCCGGCGCGGAATTCTGCCGCCACCTCGTCTGCTCGAGCCTGAATGGATGCCGCCAGTTCGTCGGTCAGCACCCCTTCGCTGCGCAAAAACGCTTCCACGCGCGCGATCGGGTCGCGCGCTTCCCACTCCTTCGCGACAAGCGGGTCAACATAGCGGCTCGGATCGTCAGAGGTCGTGTGCGGTCCTCGGCGGTAGGTCACCGCTTCGATGAAGGTCGGGCCACCGCCGGTGCGGGCACGGTCGAGAGCACTGCGGGTCGCCGCCATGACAGCCAGCACGTCGTTGCCATCAACTCGGATGCTCGGAATCCCGAACCCCGGAGCCCGATCGGCAATCGGCCGCTGAGCTTGAAGCCCCACGGGCTCAGAAATCGCCCACTGGTTGTTCTGGCAGAAGAAAATCACGGGAGCGTTGAAGGAGGCGGCGAAGACCATCGCTTCGTTGACATCCCCCTCACTCGTAGCACCGTCGCCGAAGTAGGCGACCGAAACGCTGTCGACGCCGTCGAATGTGCACCCGACCGCATACCCGGTGGCGTGCAGCGTCTGAGCGCCAATGATCACGGCGGGCGTTGCCATACCGACCTCGAAGGGATCCCAGCCCGACGATGCCGTGCCGCGCCAGACGCGCAGAAGGTCAGGCAACTTGACGCCACGGCAGTACGCGACAGCATTCTCGCGGTAGCTGGAGAATACGAAGTCGTCGGGGCGCAGCGTGCGGGCAGAGCCGACCTGCGCAGCTTCCTGCCCAAAGAGTGGTGGCCAGAGGCCGAGTTCGCCTTGACGTTGCAGGGCGGTTGCTTCCGTATCGATACGGCGCACGATGATGAGGTCTTCGTAGAGGCTCGCGAGCTGATCACCGGTGACGTCAGAGACCCAGGGGTCGTAGAGTTCGTCGCTCAGCCGTTTTCCATCAGGGTCAAGAAGTTGTACAAACTCAGGAGTTTGCTTCTTCGCCCCAGACATCTGGGCTTTCACGGGCACGGTGGTACTCATCGTTTCTCCGATCCGCCTTTGCGCCTGCAGGTAAGCCGCGCTCTAGCGATCCTCACAACCGCGATTGGTAAATCGCAGGTTGACCCGAGCCTCGTCGCTCGGAGTTAATCTGACGGTACCTACACACTGGGCGGTTCACAAGACGCCGCACGAAAGTGGCCGCAGATTGAGAGGATGCCCAGCTCACGTTCAGTCCTGAAAACACGGGGCCTCGCCCGCGAGCAAGTGTCAGCTTCGCCCGCCCAGACGGTTAGAATCGCAGAGTGACTGACGCATCAAACCCCCTCCCCGCTGCTGGCTGGTACCGCGACCCCGCCGGAGGAGCTGCTCCTCGCTGGTGGAACGGAACAGCGTGGGCTGCCGCCAACACGGTTCCCGCGGATGCCACGCCGTTGCCGACCCCAGCTCCGGCGCCTGTTACGCCGCCCGCGGCATCCGCGAACCCGGTCGCCCCGGTTGCACCTGCCGCCCCCGTTGCCCCCGTTGCCCCGGCAATGTCGCCAACACCCGCCGCGACGACTCCCGGCGTGGGATCAGCCCCCAGCTACAGCTACGCAGCACCGAGCAATGTCAGCGACGCTGGCACCAACACGTGGCAAATCTGGCTCATCGTTCTGTTGCCGCTGCTGCAGATTCCCGGACTCTTGGCGATCGATGCCAGCGCCTTCATTCCCCGCCCAACCGATGGCCCTGCAGACGCGCAGCTTCGACTCATGCTCGACCCGGGCTACCTGTGGGTGTCGCTCTCCGGCTGGCTAGTCTTCCTTGCTGCGATCCCGCTCGCGATCTTTGACCGCCGCGCTCTTGACCGCCGCGGCGTCGACCGTCCCTTCCACTGGGCGTTCGTTTTCATTGGTTGGTTCGTCTACGCCATCGGACGTTCAGTGGTGGTGCGCCGCCGAACCGGTCAGGGACTCGCTCCGTTGTGGGGTTCAGTTGGCGTTGTGCTCTTGGGCTTCATCGCAAACATAATCTTCTTCGTGTCGCTCGTCGCCCAAATCTCAGAGTCGTTCTAACGCGCTACTGACCAGGCCCGTCGCTTCACGAGAACGTGACCGCGCTTGGTCGTCAGCCGCGTCCAGGCTCCTGATTCGTAGATGGATGCCGCTTCGTCATCCCCCAAGAAACCAAGGCTCACAGCCGCGAATCCTGCACCCGCAGGAATGTAGTCGGGTTCGTCGAGCGGACGCCCCCAAACTTCGGTGCGCACCTTGTGCACGAGCGCTTCGCCGGTGCCGGTGGGAATCGCTTCGGCAACTTCGTCGATTCCGGCGCGGGCGGCTTCTTCGAGCACGGCACTCGGCACAGAATCGATCGCCACCCATCCTCCGCGTGGCGGAGTGATGGCCGCCCACGTGACGGTGGTGACGCTCATCGGCAAACGGACCGCGACTGGCTCGCCCACGGTATCCGCCGATTCCTCGGCAGCACTCTCAATGCGCGCCAGCAGAGAACGAACGGGAACCACTGCATCGAACTCGTCTTTCGAGGCGAGAGCAAAGGTGCGTAGGCCGAGAACCGTGGGGCTCTGATCGAGCAGTCCGGCGGGGTGCAGCACAGAGACATAGACGGCGAGAACGCCGGCGCCACCGATAAGGCGAACGGAGCCCTCATCCACTCGGGCAGCTCGGCCCAAGAAAACCTGCAGGTCGCCCAGCGCAAGGGAATCAACCAAAGTAAACGTTGCAGTCATAGGCCTCTAAACTACAGGCATGAGCGACCCTATGTCTGGGCTTCTGACTGCCCTCGATCTGACCGACACCGGCGCACGAACAAGCGAAGACATTTTCACTGGTCCCAGCCAGTGGATGCCCCAGGGCCGGGTGTTCGGAGGGCAGGTGCTAGCGCAGGCCCTCGTTGCCGCCCAGCGCACCATCGCCGAAGATCGCTCGGTGCACTCAATGCACGGATACTTCCTCCGCCCGGGTGACGTGAACCTTCCGATCACCTTCTCGGTTGATCGCATTCACGACGGCCGTTCGTTCTCTACTCGCCGCACGCAGGCGTATCAGGATGGCGTGCCGATTCTCTCGGCGATCGCATCGTTTCAAGATGACGATGAGGGGCTCGACCACCAGATCGACATGCCCACTGACTTGCCGGACCCCGAATCGCTGCCGACGACGGCGGAGGTTCTCGCGGCCTTCGATCATCCAGTCGCTCGCTATTGGGCCTCCGAACGCCCGTTCGACATGCGTTACGTCACGTCGCCGATCTTCCTCGGCGTCGAGGGCGGAAAAGTTGCGCATCAGGCGGTCTGGCTCAAATCGGTAGGCCCGATGCCCGACGACATGAACTTGCACCGCGCCGCGCTCGCCTACGCGAGCGATTACTCGATCTTGGAGTCGATCATGCGCCGCCACGGCTTGGCCTGGGTCACGCCCGGCATCAAGGTCGCGAGCCTCGACCACGCCATGTGGTGGCACCGTGATGCCCGCGTGGATGAGTGGCTGCTCTATGTGCAGGAGTCGCCGAACGCAATTGGCGGGCGCGGCCTCTCCCAGGGACGCATCTACGACCGTGCGGGGCGCCTGATCGCCAGCGTTGCGCAAGAGGGAATGGTCCGACGGCCGCGCTAGCGCAGGCCCTTTTCGTCAAATTGGACGGTTAATTCGACACCGTTGGGTAACAAAAGAATAACGAAGGCGACCCCGCTCGATCCCTACTGTGCCGCGGATCGGCGACTACGCCCGGCGCGAGATGTCCCCAATTTGGTGGACTCCACCCTGCAAGAACCCTCAAAAAACGTTACCGTTGATATCGGCCTTGCCCCCGGTGTGCCCGTTTTTGGGTCCTGTCGGCAAGGTGCTACGAATCAGGCCGCGCGCGCCACCCCAGCAATGGGATGTCGTTCGTATGGTTGTTTCGCAGTGGAGTTGCTCCGAAAGCGCTCCCCTATCGTTTCCCACCAGAATCACCCAAGGATTCGACAGAGCCCTGCGTTCAACCCGGACCGTAATCGAGAGAAGCGAAGCCCTCAAGGTGCCGAGTAATCAGGAGAACGTGACCGAGAAATTTGCTGTCAGCGCCAAAAACATCTACAAGGTTTTTGGGCGTCGTCCCAATGAAGCAGTAGAGAGGCTCCAGCACGGCGCCTCCCGTGATGAGATCACAGAACTGGGCACCGCAGCCGTTATCGATGCGAGCTTCGACGTTCTGCCCGGCGAGATCTTCGTCGTAATGGGTCTTTCCGGTTCCGGAAAATCCACCCTCATTCGCATGTTGAACGGTCTCTGGGACACGACATCCGGCACCGTCACCGTCGGTGGCGACCTCATCACCGGAATCTCAGCTCCCAAGCTGCGCGACGTTCGTCGTCGCCGCATCTCGATGGTGTTCCAGCACTTCGCACTCTTCCCGCACCGCAGCGTTCTCGAAAACGCCGCGTACGCGCTCGAAGTTCAGGGCATCGCCCGCGAAGAGCGACTCGCTCGCGCCCAGAAGACGATTGACCTCGTTGGCCTCAAGGGCTGGGGCCACAAGATGCCCTCCGAACTTTCCGGTGGAATGCAGCAGCGCGTAGGCCTCGCCCGCGCCCTGACCGCCGACACTGACGTTCTCCTTATGGATGAGGCTTTCAGTGCGCTCGACCCGCTGATCCGTCGCGAAATGCAAGAGCAGCTGCTCGAGCTTCAGACCGAACTCGGCAAGACCATCATCTTCATTACTCACGACCTCAACGAGGCCATGTTCCTGGGTGACCGCATTGCGGTTATGCGCGACGGTCGCATCGTTCAGATCGGTACGCCAGAAGACATCCTCACTGACCCGGCCAACGACTACGTTGCTCAGTTCGTTCAGGATGTCGACCGCTCGCGTGTTCTCACGGCCGCCAGCGTTATGGAGCCAGTCCGCGCAACGGTATTCGCCAGTGGCGGACCGCGCGCAGCGTTGAAGGTCATGCGCGATCTTCAGACCTCAACCGCATTCGTGATCAGCCGCGACCGCACGCTTCAGGGTGTCGTTCGCGACGCCGATGTCATGAAGCTGGTTCGCAAGGGCGTTACCGACATGACAACGATCTTGAGCGACGAGTACAACGCTGTCGACGAGAACACCTACCTCTCAGAACTCTTTGTTCCGTCGGTCGAAAGCCCTCTTCCCTTGGCTGTTATCGACGAGCGTGGTCGCCTCAAGGGCGTTGTTCCGCGGGTCACGCTGCTTGCTGCGCTCGGCAACGTCACTACCGACACCGGTGAACTGCAGGTCATGGAACCACCACTAACCGTCTCGACGGACGTCATCACTGATGCCCTCGATGCCAGCGATACGAGCTCCGACGCGAAGGAGGACGCACGATGAACGACTTCCTCAGAATTCCCCTCGGCCAGTGGGTCGAAAATGGCATCGATTTCATCACCGACACCTTCGGTTTTGTTTTTGACTTCATCAAGCTGATCATTTCCTCGGTTGCCGACGGAATGAACTTTGTGTTCACGTCGCCGCCGTTCTGGATCATGCTGATCATCTTCGCCGTGCTTGCCTTCGTGGCTCGCGGTTGGTTGTTCTCGCTCGGAACCACCCTCGGCTTCCTTTTGATCCTCAGCCTGGATCAGTGGGAAAACGCCATGGACACCATGGCGCTCGTTCTGGTGGCCGCGGCTATCGCCGTGTTCATCAGCGTTCCGCTGGGCATCCTCGCCGCGAAGTACCGCACGGTTTCCACCATTGTGAAGCCCGTTCTCGACTTCCTGCAGACAATGCCGGCCTTCGTTTACCTCATCCCTGCTCTCATCCTGTTCCGTATCGGTGATGTTCCCGGAATCGTTGCAACCGTGCTCTTCGCGCTTGCTCCCGGCGTACGCCTCACCGAACTCGGAATCCGCGGTGTAGACAGCGAAGTTGTCGAAGCCGGCCAGGCCTTCGGTTCGTCGCCGGGCCGCATCCTGCGTCAAATTCAGCTTCCCCTGGCGCTGCCGTCCATCATGGCCGGTATCAACCAGGTGATCATGCTGTCGCTCTCCATGGTCGTTATCGCGTCCATGGTTGGTGCTGGCGGCCTCGGTCAGCCCGTTATCCAGAGCCTGAGCCGTGCGGATGTCGCACTCGGCTTCGAAGCTGGACTTTCGGTAGTGATCTTGGCCATCTTCCTTGACCGCCTCACCGCATCCTTCGGTTCGGGCAAGGGTTACTTCCGGTTCATCATCGAATCATTCAACGTTCGCGGTCGTCGCGCAGAATCTGCTGCAGTGGATGCTGCCGCAAACAGCGACGCTGCAACAACCGAACCTGCGGAACTCACTCCTCCCGTTCGCTAATTTTCGGGCGCCCACCCGCGCTCGTTTCCCCGCATGCAGAGAACCCTGTGTGCATCGACGTCAACATCGTCGCGCTTTAGCGTTGACAGAAAAGGACGACACAATGAAGAAGCAGACACGCGCTGCAATTGCAATCGGAGCCGCTGCGCTCCTCGGTCTCTCAGCTTGCGCTGCAGGCGGAGACGACACGGCTAGCGGAGACGCTGCTGAGAACAAGGATCTCAGCATTGCCGTATTCAACGGATGGCCCGAGGGCGAAGCAGTTTCGTACCTCTGGAAGGCAATCCTTGAAGAAAAGGGCTACAACGTAGAGCTCGAATACGCTGACGTAACCCCGATCTTCTCGGGTCTCAGCACCGGAGACTACGACGTCGCGCTTGACGGATGGCTCCCCATCACTCACGCAAGCCTGATGGAAGAATACGGCGACACGATCGAGGACCTCGGCGCTTGGAACAGCGAAGCGGGACTGACCGTTGCTGTAAACGCTGATGCACCGATCGACTCGCTCGAAGAGCTCGCAGCAAACGCTGACGCTTTCGGCGACCGCATCGTTGGAATCGAGCCTGGTGCAGGCCTCACCGAGGCAGTACTGAACAACACCATGCCGACCTACGGCCTCGAGGACATGGAACTGTTGACCTCGTCGACTCCCGCCATGCTTGCTGAACTGCAGGCTGCACTCGACAACGGCGAGAACATTGCCGTTACGCTCTGGCGTCCGCACTGGGCCTACGATGCATTCGACATCAAGGACCTTGCTGACCCCGAGGGAACGCTCGGAGACGTTGAAGAAATTCACTCCTTCGCACGCGACACCTTGAGCGACGACATGCCTGAGGTCACCGAGTGGATCTCGAACTTCAAGATGGACTCCGAGCTGCTCTACTCGCTCGAGAACGTCATGTACAACGAGTACGACGGAACCGACTTCGAGCCCATCGTTGCTGACTGGATTGCAGCGAACCAGGACTACGTAGACGGCCTCACCAGCTAATACTGTTTTAGCTTTCAGCACTTCGGTGCTGTAACTCACGAAAAGGGGTCGCCTTCGGGCGGCCCCTTTTTGCGCGCCCGACGGGTTTGCGCGCGCTAGGGTCGAAGGGTGTCAGCTACCGAGAACCCTGTCGTCATCATCGCCCCCGATTCATTCAAAGGGAGCTTGAGCGCTGCGGATGCCGCAGCAGCCCTTGAGCGCGGCGCACGCGAGATGCTTCCCGACACCGCAACCGTGCTGACGTTTCCCATGGCCGACGGCGGAGAAGGTTCGCTCGACGCCGTTCTCGCCGCCTGGCTTCAGCCGGCGCTCACGATGCCGACCGTCGACGCCCTCGGGCGCGACCGCGACGCGCGCTTCGGACTCGACCTTGATGGCCGCCGCGCTGTCATCGAAGCCGCTCAAGCTAACGGACTCCCCCACGTTCTCGACGTCACCGCAGAACCACTGCGCGCCGACAGCTATGGCGTTGGGGTCATCGCCGCGAGCGTCATCGAACGCGGCGCCCGCGACGTGACCCTCTTTCTCGGAGGCTCCGCCAGCACCGACGGCGGCACTGGCCTGCTGCGCGCCCTCGGTGCGCGAATGCTCGACGCCGACGGCAAGGAACTGGCACCCGGCGGTGGCGCGCTAGCCTCCCTCGAAACCATCGACCTCAGCGGGCTGGTGCCCGGCGCGCTGGAGACGAAGTGGCGTATCGCCGTTGATGTGACCAACCCGCTGACAGGAACCCACGGCGCAGCCCACGTTTTCGGACCTCAAAAGGGGGCAACGGCATCCGACGTCGCGGTGCTGGATGCCGGGCTCGCCCGCTTGGCGGAAGTGCTCGCAGAGACGCCGCTGGTCGCCCAACGCGGGTTCTCGGCTGCGGGAATCGCCGCCCTGCCCGGAATCGGAGCCGCCGGTGGAACGGCAGCCCCGCTCATAACACTGTTTGGCGCCGAGCTTGTGCGTGGCGCCCAGTTGGTCGCCGACACAATCGGGCTGAGCGAAGTAATTGGCACCGCAGACGTGATCATCAGCGGCGAGGGCCGGCTCGACGCTCAATCGCTCGATGGCAAGGTTGTTGATTACCTGCGCGGTTCCAAGGGGCCTACGGCCTTCCTCGTCGTGGTGGCCGCGGGTATCGATCTCACGCCTGAGCAGTCAGCGGCCGCCGGAATCGACGTAGCTCTGCCGCTGGGATCTGGTGTCGAGAACCGCAAAGAACTGTTCCAGTTCGCGGCTCCCCTGCTCGAAGCGCGTGGCGCGCACGCGATTGCCGAGTGGCTCGAACCGACCGATCTTGACGAAGAATTTCGCGACGATGAGGGCGACGGCCTCGGAGTTCTTGACGACTAGGCGCTAACGCCGTTTGCCGAACTGCAGTGGCTCTTCGGCATACTGCGCGAAGACCTCGCGTTGCTCAGCGCTGATCCGCAGTGGCCGCGAGTTGGCAGCGTCGACGAGCACCAAAGTCGTGGACGCTCGCACATACAACTCGCGCGGTGCAACGTTCACCGGGGTATAGATCTCGTAGCAGACCTCGAGGCTCGCTCCCCCGACTCGACCGATCCACATCTCGATGTCGACCGGTTCGCGCAGGTACGGGATCGGCAGCAGGTACTCGATCTCTTGACGTGCGATGAGCGTCATCGTCGGGCCGCCCGGGCGACCGTCGAGAACGGCGGTGAGGGGCGCATCCTCTCCCGCTGCTGGCCAGAACGCGTGAATGCGCGCCTCTTCGAGGAGGCGAAACACTTCGGCGTTGTTGACGTGTTGGTACGCGTCAACGTCTGACCAACGCAGCGGGAGAGGTACGTGAAGCCTCATTGTTAGTCGCGGGTCAGCTTGCGGTAGGCGCTGCGGTGCGGCTTAGCGGCGTCAGGACCGAGACGCTCGATCTTGTTCTCTTCGTATGCTTCGAAGTTTCCCTCGAACCAGTGCCAGTAGCCGGGCGTCTCTTCGCTGCCTTCGTAGGCAAGGATGTGAGTCGCGATGCGGTCGAGGAACCACCTATCGTGAGTGATGACCACAGCACAGCCGGGGAATTCGAGCAGTGCGTTCTCGAGGCTTCCGAGGGTTTCAACATCGAGGTCGTTAGTCGGTTCGTCGAGCAGCAAGAGGTTTCCACCTTGCTTGAGCGTGAGCGCGAGGTTCAAACGGTTGCGCTCACCACCGGAAAGCACGCCGGCCTTCTTCTGCTGGTCGGGACCCTTGAAGCCGAACTGCGATACGTAACCGCGCGACGGGATCTCGGTCTTGCCGACCTGGATGTAGTCCTGCCCGTCGGAGACAACTTCCCACAGCGTCTTGTTGGGGTCGATTCCACCGCGGCTCTGGTCAACGTACGAGATGTCTACGGTCTCGCCGACCTTGAGCGTTCCCTCGTCGAGGGGTTCAAGACCAACGATGGTCTTGAAAAGCGTGGTCTTTCCGACACCGTTGGGGCCGATGACGCCGACGATTCCGTTTCGGGGAAGCGTGAAGCTCAAGCCGTCGATGAGAATGCGCTCGTCGAAGCCCTTCTTCAGGTTCTTGGCGTCGATGACCTGTGATCCCAAGCGCGGGCCCATGGGGATGACGATTTCTTCGAAGTCCAACTTTCTGGTCTTCTCTGCCTCGTTCGCCATTTCTTCGTAGCGTGCGAGTCGAGCCTTCGACTTGGTCTGGCGGCCCTTGGAGTTTGAGCGCACCCATTCGAGTTCGCTTGAGAGGCGCTTCGCGAGCTTGGCGTCTTTCTTGCCCTGCACCTGAAGTCGCTCTTGCTTCTTCTCGAGGTAGGTCGAGTAGTTGCCCTCGTAGGGGTAAAGGTGACCGCGGTCGACTTCGGCAATCCATTCGGCGACGTGGTCGAGGAAGTACCTATCGTGAGTGACGGCCAGTACGGCGCCCGGGTACTTGGAGAGGTGCTGCTCGAGCCAGAGAACGCTCTCGGCGTCGAGGTGGTTAGTGGGCTCATCGAGAAGCAGCAGGTCGGGCTTCTGCAGGAGCAGTTTGGTGAGCGCTACGCGGCGCTTTTCTCCACCGGAGAGCTTGTTGACGGGCCAGTCTCCGGGAGGGGTGCGCAGAGCATCCATTGCCTGTTCGAGCTGGGAGTCGAGGTCCCACGCGTCGGCGGCGTCGATTTCTTCTTGCAGCGAGCCCATTTCGGCCATGAGGGCGTCGAAGTCAGCGTCGGGCTCAGCCATTTCGAGGCCGATAGCAGCGTGACGGTCAACCTTGGCTTTGATCTCGCCAACACCTTCTTGCACGTTTTCGAGAACGGTCTTGGTCTCATCGAGCTCGGGCTCCTGCATGAGGATGCCCACGCTGTAGCCGGGGCTCAGTCGAGCTTCGCCGTTGCTGGGGGTGTCGAGACCGGCCATGATCTTGAGGATCGTGGACTTACCGGCACCGTTGGGGCCAACCACACCGATCTTCGCGCCGGGGTAGAACGACATTGTGACGTCGTCAAGAATGAGCTTGTCGCCGACCGCTTTTCGCGCGCGCACCATGGAATAAATGAATTCGGCCATGTGACCATTCTACGGAGCGTTCGGGCTCAGTCGAACCCGTTGAGAAGTTACCAGTCGATCGGTCGGGTCTTTCCGACGAGACAGCTTCCCGTTCCGAGCAAGGGCTCGATGGATGACGAGTAGTTGTCCGCAGTGAACTGCCCGATAAGGCACTCCCCCTTGATGCGCACTGAAACGACGATCGAGTCTGCTGCAAGACCAATAGCGGTCGCGTCGGGCGTGACTTCCATGTCTTGTTTCTCGAAGCCGTTTTCTACGAGCTTGTCGACGATGCTGCGGCCGTCTCCGCGTCCATTCGCGTCAAAAGACTCATTGTTGAGCATGTCGAAGAACTGGCGGTTACCTGCGGCAGCTTCTCCGGGACGAAGAATCGGGCCCGTGGGTGTGGCATCGGGTTCGGGTGTGTTGCTGGCTTCTGCGGTCGGCGTTGCGGTCGGTTCGGGCTCTTGCGCAACACAACCGCTGAGGGCAATGACTGCCGCGATGGTGAGGGCGAGAGCAGCACCGAGTCGGCCGGTAGGTCGTACGCGCATTGCATTCCCTTCGTCGGCCACGATTCTTCCGGGCCGCGTCAAGTCTAGATTGCTTGCGCGCACGATCCACTCAGAAGGGTTTAGCCTCTCCGCTTGCGACGCCAACGAGTTCGCCTTCTTCTGCGTTGTCTCCGGCGTCTGCGTCATCCGCATCGTCCGCAGCAGGGAACTTGTCATCGTTGTCGCTGTGGCTGTTCGACTGGTTCCCGCTCGAAATAGTGCGCGAGAACTGGGCCGTTCCCCACATAAGGTCGTGACCAAGAGAGTCAGCTTCAATCTCGATGTTGATTCCGCTGCGATCGGCGTTCTCCCATTCACGGATCTTTAGTCGGCCCGTAAGCACAACTCGATCGCCTTTACCGATCGATGTCGCGCTGTTGATCGCGAGCTGACGGAACGAAGTGATCGTGTACCAATTGGTCTCGCCGTCGATCCAGCGCTGGTTGCTTCGATCGAAACGTCGCTGCGTTGACGCAAGCCGGAATGACGTGATGGGCAAGCCTTCCCCTGTCACGATGTGACGCGGTGCGGTAGCGACGAGCCCGGAAACGGTAATGGTGTCTGACATAGCTACTCCTAGTTCTGGGCCGCACAACGAATAGCGCGACCGGATGGGAGACAGATGCGGGTCGACACTCGTGCCGGGAAGCCGACCCGGCATCCGTCTGACACCAGTGTTCTTTGGGCGCACAGGCCTGAGCGTTCGATGCCACCTTCTGTGGACGGCACCGGCTTTCAACACTCAGTGCAGGAGTAGTCAGCGCATGTTCGCCCGCACACGTTGAGCAGCGCAGGAGTAGTCAGTTTGGGCGAGGCCCGCGCGCGACCTAGTGTTCGCGGAACTCAGGCCAGCTTGTGCCGGGCAACAGGCTTGCGTGCAGGGCAGACTTCGCGGCATCCAGAGTGGGATACACCCCTCGATAGTCTTCGTCTTTCAATAACTTGAAGGTGAACCCGTCGGTTACCCGGTGAACCGAGCCAACTGCTCCTGCCTGAGTGAATGCCACCCAGGTCTGTCCGGTCAGAGTGTGGTTTGTCATTTCCGAACCTCCTTCGAATTAGTGAAACGACGCCAGTGTCGCTTGTTAACGACCGTACGCCGCCTCGCGACGAAGATAAAGACCTTCGTGCCAGACGGCGCACAGTGCGTGTCGCTGCGGGAGCTACTTGATGTAGCTCGAGAACGACGAACGGATTTTGTTGACCTTCGGCAATGCCACTGCCATGCAGTAGCCCTGACCGGGGTTCTTCGCGAAGAAGTCCTGGTGGTATTCCTCAGCGTTGTAGTAGGTGTCGAGTGGCTCGATCGTGGTCACAATGCCACCATCCCAATATTCGGATGCGCGGTCACGGGCTGCTTCGAACAGCGCCTTCTGCTCGTCCCCGACATAGAACATCGCCGAACGGTATGACGAACCGATGTCGTTGCCTTGTCGGTTGAGCTGGCGCGGGTCGTGCAACGTGAAGTAGACGTCGAGGATGACCTCGTCGGGGATGACCTCGGGGTCGAACGTCACCGCAACCGCTTCAGCGTGACCCGTGGTCTCCGTGCACACCAGTTCGTAGCTGGGGTTGGGCACGGTTCCGCCGGTGTAGCCGGAAACTACGTCAGTAACGCCATTGAGGGTGCGGTAGACCGCATCGAGGCACCAGAAACAGCCGCCTGCGAGATGAAATGTGTGCATAAGTTGAGCCTACTTTCTTGGGCTGGATGTCTCATACAACGCACACCTCGCACGCTGTGTTCCCTCAGTCGCTGGGCATATGCTGAGCGAATGCCTTACGACGCTTCTCCCCTCCGTTATGACTCCACCAAGTACCACCGCGTAGGCCACAGCGGCCTCAAACTTCCCGCGATCTCACTGGGATTGTGGAACAACTTTGGCGATGATCGCCCTCGCGCCACCCAGCGCGCGATCCTGCGCCGCGCTTTCGATCTCGGAATCACCCACTTCGACCTCGCCAACAACTACGGCCCCGAAATCGGCGCCGCCGAACGCAACTTCGGTGAGATCTTCGCCGACGATTTTGTGCCGTACCGCGACGAAATGATCGTCTCGACCAAGGCCGGCTACACCATGGGTGAGGGCCCTTACCAGGACTTTGGTTCGCGCAAGTACCTGATCTCCTCACTCGACGCGAGCCTCGACCGCATGGGTCTCGAGTACGTCGATATCTACTACCACCACCGCCCCGATCCTGAGACTCCGATTGAGGAGACCATGGGCGCGCTTGCGACCGCGGTGAACTCAGGCAAGGCACTCTACGTCGGTGTCTCCAACTACAACCCCGAGCAGACGCTCGCCGCCCAAGAGGCGCTTGCCGAATACGGCATCCCGCTCACGATTCATCAGCCCCGCTACAACATGTTCGATCGCCACATCGAAGACGGGCTCTTCCCCGTGCTCGACCAGATCGGCGCGGGCAGCATCGTCTTCTCGCCGCTGGCGCAGGGGCTGCTGACTGATCGTTACATGGATGGCACGATCCCCGAGGGTTCGCGTGCTTCTGAGGGCCGCTGGCTTCAGCCTGGTCCGCTTAGCGACACGTATTTGCAGCGCGTTCGCGCCCTCAACGAGATTGCGCAGAACCGCGGCCAGAGTCTGGCGCAACTCGCTCTCACGTGGGTGCTGCGTCATCCGCAGGTCACGTCTGCTCTTGTCGGCGCGAGCAGCGTCGCCCAATTGGAGAACAACTTTGCGGCTCTTGAAGGAGCACCGCTGTCGGATGATGAGCTCGGCGCGATCGAGCCACTTGCGGTCGACGGTACGGCTCTTCGCTAGCCACTCCCGCACCTCAACAGAGGCCGGATTTCGCACGCTCGTGCGGAATCCGGCCTTTGTCATGTCAGCTGTTTCCGCGCTGCCGCAGCCGAATGTCAGTGTTCGAACATATATTCGAATTACTCGATACTCGTGCCCAGCAGCTGAAGGAGCTTTCCATGACCACTCTCGACTTCGCCGGCCCGGCGCAATCGATCCGCTCGGGCATCGTAACGGTGCAGCTCAACGACGATCTCTGGCGCATCACTCGTCCCGACGGCGAAGTGCTGGGCTATGTTCACCGCTGGATGTCAGCGGCCGGAGCACGCTACCAAGCGAAGCGAATGCTGCAACGCCAGCGCCGCTTTTTACCGTTGGGAGATTTTTGGACGATCGACGATGCTTTGGATATCTTCCGGTTTTGATGTGACGCGCCTGTCGCTCTGCGTTAGCGGCCGTTAGCGGGGTTACAGTGCCAACATGATTCTTGAGTGGTGGAACGATCTCGTCGACTGGTTCAACTCCGATCAGGGGTGGACGTTCATTACGAGCGCTCTCGTGCCCTTCCTCGCGATTGTTGTCGGAGGAATCATCGTGGGCATGATCGCGCGCTCGTCGCTGCGTCGCCTCATTGCGCAACAGGACCGCCAGGCAAAGGCAGCTGCCGTTGCGGCGCTCATCGCTTCCGGGCGTCGCGCTGCTGTGTGGAGCACGCTCTCGGCCGGCGAAAAGGAACACGTCGACCACCAGGCCAGCGAGGCCGAGGTGCGCGTACGCCTACTCCCCCTCAAGGGTGCGAATATCGCCGCCGACTGGGCAGCCCACAAGCTGGCCGCCATGAAGAAGAACTCGGTCAACTACAGCTTCCAAGCCGAACAGGACTTGGCTGAGCTGCAAGACGGCCTCATTGACTGGCAGGCCCGTCCCGGCCGCGCTAAGAAGCTTTTCGCACAAGACCTCGCGAGCTGGAAGTACGAGACCGGCGAAGCTGAAGACGAACTCGTCGTCAAGCAGCAGGAGTGGGCGTCACGTCAGGCCGCTGAAGGATCGACTACAACGCCGTCGACCACTGCGGGAACGTCGACCACGTCGAGTTCCACGTCAGAAGCCACGCCCACGGTCGTCGTCACTCCCGACCGCAACTAGCGGAGGGAAGGCTCACCGCTTAGGCGTCAGGGCCTTCGACGGCAACCACGCGGGCTGACCACGGGCAAAAGCGTTCGAACGCCGAGATGTCGTCTTCGACATGTTGAGGACTGCCGTCGCACGATTCGACCGTCACGTTGGTGAACTCTAACGTTGCCGGATCGATGTGCCACGACCAGGGCTCATTGACGCTGGACTTTCCCGGCACCACTTCGCCGCTGGGTACCGTTGCGAGGTTTTCGCCTGCCAGCAACCCCTGAGCGTGTTCCACCAGCTCCGGCGTGGCCAGTTCGATCGTGAATTGCTCGCCACCCGAGACTTCGAAGACCGCGACCGTCGGCTTCGGGCCGGTACACCCCGCCGCAGTCAGCGTGAGCGCCGTCACCGCGAGAATTGCCAGCGATCGGGATGTCCGCACAGTTCGGGATATTGGCAGAGTTCGCCCCCACCGCGGAGCCACCGCCACAGGCTAGTTACCCTCTGCTCGCGCGTCGTAATCGAAACGAGCCACTTCGTAGCTGCGCGTCAGCAGTTCTTCGAGAACCGCAAGATCGACATCCTCGAGCTTCTTAATGTAGAGACACCCCACCGCAAGCTCGTGCTTGCCCAGGCGCTCCAATAGTTCGGGAAACTCGCGAAAGTTGCGTGCGGTGTAAAGCGAAATCTTAGGCTTACGAGGAGAGAACCCGATCGTGGCGGTGTCACCTTCGCGACCGGTCGCGTAGCGATAGTGCGTTGAGCCGAAGCCGATGATCGTTGGCCCCCACATCGCTGCGGGTTGGCCCGATGCTCGAGAGAAGATCTCGAGAAGAGTCTCTGCTTCAGTACGGCGACGGTCAGTGGGAACCTCAGCGATGAACTGCTCGACACTCGCTGCTGTCTCGGTAGTCTTATTCGGCTTGCTCGACACGTGACCGTCCCCTTCATTGCGGGTGCCCTCGGCAGGATTCGAACCTGCGACCAAGAGATTAGAAGGCTCCTGCTCTATCCCCTGAGCTACGAGGGCGGGGTATACGGCTTAAACGATAGCGTGTCAGCCGCACTGGAATGTCTCAGCCTCTAAACGGCTTTCGCGAGCGCCACGAGCATCTGATTCACCGTGGGAGCGCCTTGGGCGCGAAAAACTTCTTCTCCCGCCGAAGACACGATGACGATCGTGGGCGTAGAGGTAATTCCGGCTTGTTCGGCACGATCAGATTCGCGCGCGACATCCAGCTCGGCATATGTCACCGCGGGCACGAGGCGCGCCACCTCATCGAGAGTGCGGCGCGCCGCGGCACACGGGTCACAAAAAGCAGACGAAAAGAACAGCACAGTGGGCTGTTCAGTAGGAGTGCTGTTAGAGGTCGTTTCGTTCGTCAAGGTCTTCCAGAGGTTCGCTATCGGCTTGATCCCACGTGTACGTCACGTGGACTTTGTCACCGACCTGCTTCGCTACTGGAGATTCGTAACGCAATTGCGTCTCGGAACCGACAGCATCTGCAGCGATCAGGGTCACATAATCATCCCATCCTGCTTCGGTTGCAATACGCGTATCGTTCTGGCCGTTGTACGGACCTCCGACAAAAAACACGATGTACTCGTCGCCGTGCGCGAGTGTGGGAGTTGTTTCGCTCATACCTCAGGTTTAGCAGACCAGAATGAGCGAACGCTGGCGACTTTTGTTCGACGGTAGAATCGACTCATGGCATCACACGCTGATTATCTGGTTTGGATCGACTGCGAGATGACGGGGTTGGATGTCGAAATCGACGAACTCGTCGAAGTTGCGGTGGTGATCACCGACTACGACCTCGTTCCCGTTGACGAAGGCATGACCATCGTCATCAAGCCCAGCGAGGCAGCTCTCGCCAACATGGGCGAGTTTGTTACCGCGATGCACACCTCGAGCGGCCTCATCGAAGAGATGCCGCTTGGTGTCTCGCTTGCTGAAGCCGAGACCGCCGTGAGCGACTACATCCTGCAGTACGTGCCGAACGCGCGCACCGCTCCGATGGCCGGCAACACTATCGGCACCGACCGCACGTTCTTGGCGAAATACATGCCGAGCGTCGACACTCACCTGCATTACCGCAGCGTTGATGTCTCGTCGATCAAAGAACTTTCTAAGCGCTGGTTCCCCCGCGTGTACTTCAACGCCCCCGACAAAAACGGTGGTCACCGCGCTCTGGCAGATATTTTGGAATCGATCCGCGAGCTCGATTACTACCGAAAAGCAGTGTTTGTCGGCGAGCCAGGGCCCACTACAGAGCAGGTTCAAGCAATTTCTGCTGACGTAGTGGACGGATTCGCCTCGCGACTGTAATACACTTATAGAGTTGCTTATCGCCGCAAGGCGAAAAACGACCTTGGTGGGCGTAGCTCAGTTGGTAGAGCGCTGGCTTGTGGAGCCGGATGTCGCGGGTTCGAGCCCCGTCGTTCACCCCAAGATAATGAGGCCCAAACCCTCGAAACGAGCATTGCGTCTCGCGAGGGTTTGGGCCTCATTTTTGTTGCCCGCTAGAGCACTGCCGAGAGCGAGCACCGCATCATCGGCCGCCCGGACGCGTGGCCTCTTGAGCGTCGCGACCACCAATTGTGGTTTCTTGCACTTCCCCGGCAGCGTAGGCAAGAACCACCTCGGTCTCGGTCTGCAGCACAGCGCTCTCTACAAGGTCGGCTGCCTCTTCAGAGAGCGTGTCAGAACGCGACTCGAGGATGCTTTCAAACTGCCCGCTCTCGAAGATCTCTTCCTGCAGATCGCTGAGTGCAGCCTCGTACAACGCCGCGAACTCCGGAATCTCGAGGAAACGCGTCGTCAGAATGTTGTTGCCTTGCTGAGCGTTTCCGCCAGCGCCGGCACCGGCACCCGCCTCGCCATCGGCAGGTTGCCCTCCCGGAGCGACACCGTCGGCGGCACCCTCCGGACGCTCCCCAGCACCCGGCACGCCGGGTGCCGCGCCTTCGGAAGCTCCGTCGAGGGCTCCACCCTCCGGCAGAGCACCGTCGGGCAGAGCGCCCTCCGGCAGTTCCTCCCCCGGAAGCGCGCCAGCAGGTGCTGCACCACCGGCCTCGTTGACCGTGCCGAATGCCAAGTTATGGTCCCAGGCCACCACGGTCATGAGCCCGGAAGCGGGGTCGTAATAGAGGTACGAGTTGTTGCCGGGGCCGTCGATGTCATCGAAGTTATCGATGAGATCTTCAATCGCGAGATAGCGGGCGAAGGCATCCACATCAAGAACTTCGGGAAGCTGCGCGACAAGTTCTTCGTCTGTGGTGTTGTTCACGACGTCGAGAAAGTCGACCAACGGCTGGTAGTCGTCGTCTCCGACCTCACGATCGAATACCTCCGTGTAGAGGTCGGGGTCGTCGCCCAGCCAGGAGTAATCTCCCTCGCTCTCTGCTTTCCAGAGGATGCCGTCTTCTGAGGGAAGCAAACCGGCGTCAAAATTTCGCTCTAGCCACGATTCGTTGGGCACGGCGACGGTCAGCCGCAAGTCTTCATCGCTGCCGTTGACGGAGAATCGGGTAGCGATTGACTCTTCAGTGGCCAGCCCAGCCGCGCTCAGCGTCTCGAGGGCAACAGCCTCGTTAATCGACGTCTCTGTCACGTTCGAGCGAACCACGACATCCGTGACGCCCTCGATGCTCTGGCCATCGACGAACTTATCGAGACGAATTCGCCAGGGCAGTTCTTCAATGGGAGTGTCCGCCGTGATACCACGCAGGCTCGAGTTTCCTTTGAGCTTGATGCCGACCTGCTCGTACGTTGTGCCGTCGATGACCACCGTGGCTTCCACCCACTCTTTGTCGCCAGAATCGAGGTAGGTCTGCAGCATTGCGTCAACTGCGGCGCTATCGACATCAATTTCGATGGAGTGCACAACCGCAGCGTCGAAGAACGAACCCGAATCGCTCGTGAGGCTCACGTTCACAAAGTCGGTGGTGCCAGTACCGCCGCTGACGGCGTCGGTCGCGCCCACGGAGCAGCTCGCGAGGGTCAGGGTGAGGACGGCGGTAGCGCTGACTGCGCCCCAGAACTTTTTTCTTTGCATGACGGCGACGCTAAAGGCACTTTCTATCGGTTTGCTAAGACGCGAGCGGGAGTTTGATCGGAGAAGTGTGGGAGCGCGAGGATGCGCGGCGACTGACAGGATGGACTCATGGAGAATCTGGACGAGCAACAGTTCGAAGCGCTCGTGGTCGAAGGCTTGGATGCGCTTTCTGACGAGATTGTTGACGGCCTCGACAACGTAGTTTTCGTGACCGAAGATCGCCCCGAAGACGGCTCGCTTTCGGTGCTTGGGCTCTATGACGGCGTCGCTCTCACCGAGCGCGGGCAGTACGGCTTCGGCGAACTACCCGACCGCATCATCCTCTTTCGCGAACCGCTCCTTGCCGTGAGTGAGTCGCTCGACGAACTAAAAGAGCAGATTCACATCACTCTCGTGCACGAAATCGCCCACTATTACGGCATCGACGACGAGCAATTGCACGAACTCGGCTGGGCGTAGCTGTCGTTGAGCAGTCTTGCGGCCGCAACCGCGTAGGATTTCGTGAGTGTCACGAACCTCAGGAGGATTGATGATTTCGAGCAAGCGCGCGAGTGCGTTGTTGATGGCCCCCGCCGCACTGCTGGTGCTGTCTGGTTGCGCACTGATCGAACCCGCCGATACCAGCGAGCCGCCAACGGCTATGGAATTGTGCGCGATGGGTCACACGTGGTCGCTCGACACCGCCGATCTCTCTGAGAAGCTGCTTGCAGAACTCCCCTCCGAAGACGTTCCCGCTAAGGCCGTTGAGCCCAGCGGCGGCCAGACCCTCACGTGGGGCAGCGACGGCGCCGTCACGATTGACTCCGACCTCGTGTTCACGATTACCGCAGAGCCCAAAAAGGACCAGGTCATGACGATCACGCAGTCCTACACCGGCACGGTAAAGGGCAAGGCTCTGATCAATGTGGATGTCGCGATCCCCCGCGATTGGGATGTCTCGGACTACACCGTTGAGACGTCAGCCACGATCGCCGACGAGCCCGTCGAAGAACTCGCGTACACGATCCCGCGCAGCGACTTCGATGATGTCGTTGGCCTCATCATCACGTGTGAGGCTGACGTGATGACGGTCAACCCTCGCGGAACAGACCTCGTCCAGGTCTGGGCCAAAACCAGCTAGCTCAGCTCGAGCTAGTTCAACTCGAACTAGCTCAGCTCGAACCAGCGCGAGATGTCGGTTCCATCGACGATTTCGGCGGCTAATTCTCGCGGGTTCTCGCGCGCCATGAAGCGCTCTTCTTGGCGAGCCCACCGCTCCCAGTGTGGGGCGTAGGTGTCACCGTCGCGATCGAGGGCTCGCTTCTTGCGGGAGGAGTCGTCGAGATCGACCCAGATGCTGTGATCGACCAACGGCTGGGAGGCGCGGCTGAGCGATCCGATCCCTTCGATCACGATGGGACGATTGCCGTCGAGCTCGTGCCAGCCTCCGGGCGAATCGGTAGCCCAGTTCCATTCTTGCCACCGCAATTGCGTGAGGATGCGGGGAACAAGGGCGCTAGCGGCATCCAGACCATCCCAACCCGGGTAAAAGTCATCGAGCTTGATGAGCTGAATCTCTGGCCACTCGGCCGCCATCGCTCGGCCCAACTCGGTCTTGCCCGAGCCGGAGCGGCCGTCGATCAGACAGCGCCACCGCGGCGACGGCAGAGGCGATGGCAGAGCTGGTGAGAGCTTAGGCACTGACGGCTTAGTTGACAATGAGGTTCCAACTTCCCGTGAGCACAGCAACCACGGTAGCGGTGATGCCCACCAGAAGCCCGACGAGCAGCGTGAGCCACTCCGCCGCCCCCCAGCGTGATTCCCGCGCCCAAGTGCGCTGCTGAGAGCCGCCGAAGCCTCGAGCTTCCATCGCAATCGAGAGCTTGCTGCCGCGCCGAATCGACAGCACGAGCAGGGCGAAGGCCTGTCCCGCGAGCCGGCGGAGCCTTCCGCGATCGGCGACGCCGCGAGCGCGACGGGCCAGCTCGAGGGAGCGCCAGTCCTCAAGGAAGAGGCCGACCATCCGCACCGCTGCGAGCGCGCCGAGAACGAAACGATCGGGAAAGCGCAACCGCTGAGCAAGACCGTCGGCGAAGTCGGTGGGGTCAATCGAGATGAAGAGCACCACCGCGGGTAGACCGATCGCGAGCACCCGCAGGAACGTCGCGAGAGCGAGCTCGATCGAACCGTCGCTAATGCTGATCAGCAGGAACTCGAAGTACACCTCGCCCTCGTAACGCCCGTAGAGCAGGATCGTGAGCGCCGTCAGGGGCGCCGCGATCCAGACCGGCAGCGTTCGCAGCCAAAAGCGCTTCGGTTCGATGCCCATGAACGCGATAATCACGAGCTCGAGCACGAGAGCCGTCGTCGCAGAGACCCAGTCGATCGTGACGATGAGGAAGAGGCTCACAATGAGCCCCGCTCCGAGCTTGGCCACGGGATTCACGGCCGCGATGGGGATCATTCGAGCACCACCGTAGAGTCTGCGAGCGCATCGACGAACTCAAGGTCGTGACTGACCGCGATGACGCTGCTGCCGTCATCCACGAGGCGGGCCAGCAGCGCCAGCAGTTCGCTCCACGTGCGCGAGTCTTGGCCGAACGTGGGTTCGTCGAGCACGAGCACTTGGGGGCGCGTAGCGAGCGCTGTGGCGACGCTGAGGCGACGTTTCTCACCGCCCGAGAGTGTGAAGGGGTTGGCTTCGGCAAGCTTGTCGAGGCGCAATCGCGTGAGCAGTTCATCCACTCGGTCGCTCATCTCGGCGGTCGAAAGCTTGAGCGCCCGCGGGCCGACTTCGAGTTCTGCGCGCACCGTGCTCGTTAAGAACTGATGCTCGGGGTCTTGAAACACGGTGCCGATGCGGGTGAGTAGCTCACGGGATTTCCAGCGAATCGGATGCTCGCCCGCGCCGGCCGCGAGTGCAGGGCTCGCGACCACAGCACCGTCCACCGGCGCGAGTAACCCGCCGAGTGTCAGCGCGAGCGTGGACTTGCCTGCCCCGTTGGGCCCGGTGATTGCGAGCGCCTGACTGCTCAGAATTTCGCGATCAAACGGCGCTCCGAGCGCCGTCTTCGCCCGCCCGAAGGCGAGGCGTTCTGCAGTCAGCAGGGTGTGCTGCTCGCCGCGGGTGCGCCGTTCGGGGTGCGGCGGCGGAAACTCCGGTATCCACACTCCGCGAGCGGCCAGTTCTTTACCCTGGCGTGACAGGACGTCGGCGGGTGCTCCATCAGCGATGACTCCCCCGCCCGCCGCGAGTACAACGACGCGGTCGACGACATCGCTCCACACCGACACGCGATGCTCGACGACCACAATCGTGGCGCCGGTCGCTTCAGCAACTCGGATCACAGCATCCCGAACCTCGGTAACACCGGCAGGGTCGAGGTTAGCGGTGGGTTCGTCGAGCACGATGAGCCCCGGTTGCATCGCGAGCACACCGGCGAGTGCCAGTCGCTGCTTTTGCCCGCCCGATAGCGCACTCGTCGAGCGATCAAGGGCAACGTCGAGCCCAATCTGGTCGAGGCTGTGACGCACCCGCTGCCAAATCTCGTCACGCGGCACGCCGAGGTTTTCGCAACCGAACGCGACGTCGTCTCCGACGCGTTCCAGAATTACTTGGCTATCCGGATCTTGAATGACGAGCCCGGTACGACCGCGCATGGCGGCCGGATGCTGGCCGTCCACGAGCAGTGAGCCTTCGGATTCCCCTTCGTCGTCACCGACTACCCCGGCGAGGGCGTGCAGGAACGTTGATTTTCCGGCACCGGATTCGCCGAGGAGAAGTACGCGTTCGCCCGGTTCGATGCGCAGGTCGAGCCCACGCACCGCCCACGCGAGCCTGCTGGAGTGGCGCCACCCCCATCCTTCGACGGTGACGCCAGCAGGCGTAGTGGGGGTCAGACCCGCTTCGCAATCTCGCGACCGGCACCGAAGCGGTTGAGCGCTCCGGTAGCAGCAAGACCGCGAGTGGCGAGCCACGAGAGCAGCCCGGCGATGATCATTCCGCCGACGACGGCAGCGACCGTGTAGATGATGATGAACGGCAGCGCTGATCCGGGGTACCAGAGCAGCAGGTCAGTGATGGCCATCGCGAGGCCAGCGCCGGCTCCCGCGAGAATCGCACCGCTCGCGCGCCAGTTGGCGTAGAGGAAGGCGGCGAAGACGATCTCGGCGCCCACACCCTGAGTGATACCGCTGACGAGAGTCAGGATGCCCCACTGGTTGCCGATAAGGGCCGAGACTGACGCCGCGACGACTTCACCGTAGATGGCGGCACCGGGCTTACGGATGACGAGGGCCGTGAGCACACCGGCGAACAGCCAGAAGCCACCCCCGATGGCTTGCAGTCCCGGCAGCAGCGCCGCAAACGGAGCCATTGCGGGAGAGGATGCGACGTTCCAGACGACGAAGATCAATCCGCTCGCGACACCGATGACGCTGGCCACGACGATGTCGATGACGCGCCACTGAAAACGCGATCCGAGCGTCGACGTGGAGGAAGTGGACGAAGATGGTGCTGTTGTGGTCACTTTCGTGCCTTTCACTAGTGAATGGCACGGGTTTCAAGAGTGTCTGCTCCCTGCGCTGGCATGATCCAGATCAGGTTCGACGGTCGAAGCTTGGAGAAGCTCCCTCTCAGCCCGGCTCACCGGACTCCCGTGTTCGCCACCCAGTCTAATCATCAATAGGCTCGGGGTATGGACTTCCGCATCTTCACCGAACCTCAGAATGGCGCCAGCTACACCGATCAGCTTGAGTTGGCCCAAGCCGCGGAGAAGCTCGGCTTCGAGGGCTACTTCCGTTCTGACCACTACCTGACGATGGATGACCGCAATGGCGGGATGCCCGGTCCGACCGACTCCTGGACCACGCTCGCCGGTCTCGCGCGTGAAACCTCGACCATTCGCCTCGGCACCCTCGTGTCGTCGGCAACCTTCCGGCATCCGGGCATTCTGGCCATTCAAGTGGCTCAGGTCGACGACATGTCGGGCGGGCGCATCGAACTCGGTCTCGGCACCGGGTGGTTCGAAAAAGAGCACACCGCCTACGGCATCCCGTTTCCGGCGAAGAGGTTCGGGATGCTCGAAGAGCAGCTCGACGTAATTACGGGCATTTGGGGCACCAACCCCGGAAAAACCTTCTCGTACGAGGGCAAGCACTACCAGCTGAGCCAGTCCCCCGCGCTGCCGAAGCCGGTGCAGAATCCGCTGCCGATCATCATCGGCGGCAGTGGACCGAGCCGCACGCCGGCGCTCACCGCCAAGTTTGCGGCCGAGTACAACGCTGGCTTCGCCACCATCGCACCACTCAAAGAACGCATCGACCGCGTTCGCGCCGCGTGCGAACACTTCGACCGCGACCCCGCGACCCTTGTGCTCTCGATCGCCGGAACGACAGCCGTCGGCGCTACCGAAGCTCAGATCGACACTCGCGCTACCGCCGCCAACAGCACCCCCGACGCGTTACGCCACGGTGGCTTTGCCGGAACAGCAAGCGAAGTCGTCGACAAGATCTCCGAACTGAAAGCCCTCGGCTTTACCCGCGTCTACTTCCAAGTCATGGACTTCCACGACCTCGACCAGCTCGACTTCCTCGCGCGCGAAGTGATTCCGCAGCTCGACTAGAGCCGCTGCGCGCTAGCTAAGCCTCTTGGTCGACCGTCACGAAGTCGATCAAGTGCTCGACTCGACCCAATAGTTCCGGTTCGAGATCGCCAAAGTTCTTCACTTTCGAGAGGATGAACTGCCAAGCGCGCGCAATATCCGCCTGGTCCTCGTGCGGCCAGCCGAACGCTTCACAAATGCCGTGCTTCCACTCGATTGTGCGGGGCACGGTGGGCCACGCCGCGATACCGAGGCTGTGCGGTTTGACCGCTTGCCAGACATCCACGAATGGATGGCCGACCACAAGCGCGTACTTGCCGTACTTGCCGCGCCCCACCGCCTCCGCAATGCGGCTCTCCTTCGACCCCGGAACAAGGTGATCGACCAAGATCCCCAGCTTGCGTTCGGAGGTGGGCGCGAAGTCTGCGACGATCTTCTCGAGGTCATCAATGCCACCGAGGAACTCGACGACGACGCCCTCGGCGCGCAGGTCATCGCCCCACACTTTTTCGACGAGTTCGGCGTCGTGGCGGCCTTCCACGTAGATGCGGCTCGCGAGAGCCGTGCGAGCGCGTTGCTCTGGCGCCGCAAACGAGCCCGATGCGGTCTTGCGAACGGCAGCGGCACCGGCCTTCGGCAGGGGCTTCACCAGCTCGACAGGTACGCCATCGATCAGATAGCCGCTCCCCAGTGGAAAGGCGCGGGAACGGCCGCTGCGGTCTTCAAGTTCCATCAGGCCATCGGTGAAACGGACGAGCGCTCCCACGTAGCCGTCGGCAATAACCTCAACGACCATGTCGCGTTCGATCGGGACCTTCGGGAGAACCTTCGGGCCGCGTTGAATACTAAAGTCGGCGAGAACGTCGTGGGAATAGCGGTCGTCAGTCACCGATCGAGGTTAAGCGGTGCCGCCGAGTTGCTGGCGGAGGCGCGACGAGAGGTCGCGAGGTTGGGAGCGGCGTGCGCGGTGCGCGCTGCTGGCCGCTCCGAGTGCTCACGCCACACAGCCACCGCAACAGCAACAGAAACTCCGATGGCGGCACCGATGCTCGCCAGAAGGATGTCGACGACGGCGGCGTAGCCCGCGGGCATCCACACCGTCTGTGCTGCTTCGAGCCACGCTGCGGCAACAATGCTGAAAGCGAGAGCGGCCCACCACCGACGGCGACCGAACATGCCCACGAGAAAGACTCCGACCGGGATGAATGCCACGGTGGTCCAGAGCCAGAAACGACCGTCGCTGCCCGGCGCGATGACGAATGCGAGACTCGCCAGAGCGGCGAAGTACAGCGCTGCTGCGGCAGCCACTGCGAATCTCGATCGGAACATACGAATATTGTCACAAGCGCATCTTCGTGCAAGTTGTGAGAATGGTGCGTGCAGGGTGTGAACGGCTCGTTTTATCGCAACGATTCGATAACTGACGTCGCTACTGTGCTGCTAGCCGTTCGATTTCGCGAGCGATGGGCGGCAACACACGGCGCATGTAGCGCCCCCACCACAGCCGCACGATGAGCCACACGATTCCGCGTCGAGCCGGCTTAGCAAAGAAGGTGTAGCTCCACGAGATGCGCGCACCGTTGGTGCTGTCATCGAAACGCCATTCCGCACGAGCACCCGAGACGAGCATCCCGAACAGTCGTTGAAAATCAGTGAGTTCGTAGGCGAAAAGCCCCGGAACTTCAGCGTCGGTGATCGTCTCGATCACATGACCGCTGTCGGAGAGAACGAGGCGACGGGTGCGGCCAATCGTGTCCCACTCTCCCGATTGATCCAGCACCGCCACGACGGCGGGCAGCGGCCCGAACCGCGGGTAAAACTCTGTCGGATCGAGCGGACCAGAAAGCTCGTACGCTTGCCTGGCGCTCGCTCGAGTACGCGCCGTGGCCCGGGCGGTTACGCCGCGAACAGTGGCACTCACACGGAGTCCCAGCTTCCGGGGCCATTGGAGCCTGCCGGGTACTCTTCCAACGGAACCTGAGCGGTACGAAAGGCCTCAAGCACTGGAGCCACGATGCGCCAGCATTGTTCGGCAACATCGCCCCGAACCGAGAGCACGGGATCGCCATCGATCAACGATGCGATTACCTCGCCGTACGCGCTCATCGCGGCGTCGCCGAGGGTGGTGTTCAGCTGAGTTCGATCGAGGGTGAAGGGATCTCCCTCGCCGTTGACGATGAGGTCGAGGGAGAGCGTCGCCGGTTTGATCGAGATAGTGAGTTGAGCGGGGTCAGCGCTGCCCGTTAACCCACGGGGCAGGTGAGGCACGGGCGCAAAAGTGATCACGATGTCTTGCCGCGAATCGCCCAGGGCCTTGCCCGAACGCAACACGAAGGGAACTCCAGCCCACCGCCAGTTGTCGATCTCGAACGTGACTTCGGCCAGAGTTTCGGTACCTCGCTCGGAATCAACGCCGTCTTCATCCGCATAGGCCGGAAGGCTGCGATCGCCGATTGTTCCCGCCGTATAACGGGCGCGGCGGGCGCACGTGCCATCCACCGACTGCACCCGAGTGGCG
This sequence comes from Salinibacterium amurskyense, assembly GCF_002797685.1. Taxonomy (GTDB): domain Bacteria; phylum Actinomycetota; class Actinomycetes; order Actinomycetales; family Microbacteriaceae; genus Rhodoglobus; species Rhodoglobus amurskyensis. The sequence continues at coordinate 1,251,531 of NZ_PGFH01000001.1, read as the reverse complement.
CGCAACACTTGGGCCATCGAGCCACGGAGATCCTCGGAACTCACACTCGCCGGCGGCTCCATCGCCGTCAGCGCCATCACGAGCAACAAGTGGCTCTGAATCATGTCAACGACCGCGCCAGCACGGTCGTAGTACCCCGCACGCCCTTCAAGAGCGAGCGCCTCGTCGAAGATTAACTCGACCTTCGCCACGTTAGGGGCCGCCAGCAGCGGCTCGAAGATTCGGTTTGCGAAGCGCAACCCCAACAGGTTCAGCACCGTTGACTTGCCGAGAAAATGATCCACTCGAAAAACTTGTTCTTCAGGCACGATCGTCTGCAGGATGCGGTTGAGGTCGCGAGCGCTGGTTTCGTCAGTGCCGAATGGCTTCTCGAGCGCGAGCACGATGCCCTCGGGGAGCTCGAGCGTCGCCAGCACCGCCACAACTTTCTGAGCAATCGCGGGAGGCAGAGCGAAATACAGCGCCACCCGGCCGGAGCCCGACGCGATCAATTCACGCAGTTGCTCGGCATCGGTGACGTCGGCCTGAACGTAGTGCGCTGCGTTGGCCACGGCGGTGGCTGCGGGCGAAGCGATGGCGTCGAATGACTGCGTCACTCGGTTGCGCCAGGCTGCGTCATCCATTTCTTGGCGGTCTGCCCCGATAAGCGTCAGCGGCTGGCTCTGGTCGCTCGCCAAAAACGATGCCAGACCGGGCAGCAGAAGTCGCGACGTGAGGTCGCCGCCCGCTCCCAAGATGATCAGGGTGTCAATGCGTGCCGTCATCATGCGCTCTCTGCTCGGTTTCGCCCGCTGCGGGGTGTCGCTCGCTGGCGTATTACTTCGACGTGGTGGTGCCAGTATCTCCAGCGGCGCTCGACGATTGCTGAGGAGCAACGGCGGTTGCGGATGCGGTGGCGGTGACTCCGGCAAACTTCGAGGCTGATCCACGGCGCGACCACGCCATCCACCACCACACGAGTGCTCCCACGACGGCGGAACCGATGATACCGACGACAGGGCCGAGCAGCACAGTGCCACCCACGGCGGAATCAGTAGCGTTCGCCGCGATCGTCAGGTACGCCACGAAGAGCGGAATGTCGAGCAGGGCGACGATACCGAGCGACTGGAATGTCACCTGCCAGGGCTTGCGCACGGCACCCCGCTTGAGAAGAAAAACACTCGCAAAGGCTGCCAGAGCCACAAGCAACAGGGCTACCACTGCGACCACGATGATGACGGTGCCGATGACGCTGCCTGCGCTGCCGATGAAGTCGGCCACAACCGGAACATCACCGAAAAGCCCACTGACGCCGTTTGCCGTGCCGCCGAGAAGCAGCGTGATGCCTCCGCCGAGAGCAACGAACCCAAGCATGAGCCAGCCGACCGAAAAGAGAGCGTGTGCGACCGCGCCGGCGACGAGGGAATGGCCACGTTGGGCACTGCTGAGCTGCGCTTTTTGCATGCTTCGACGTTAGCGCAGCACGGCGACAGTCGGCGAAAAACGCGGGAATCGACCCCAACACGTGAGAAAGAGTCTTGACACCAAAACGCGGGTGATTTGGGCGCTTCGCAGGACAAGGAGCCATTTGACTCGCTACGGTTTGGATATGAAATCGTGGAGGGACGCGCTCAACGCCGAGCAGCAGGCTGACGTTGATCGAATTCTCGACTCGTCACTTAACGTGGCGCGCAATCATTTGAGCCATGCCAGCGAGTTCATGACGTTCGCGTTGATGACCGATGCCACAGGCCGAGTGCTGGAAATGTCGGCAGACGACGCGTTGAAGAAGAAGCATCTCGATGCCAAAGCGTTGATCGCGCAGACCGTGACGCAATTGCGCCAAATGGCTGCGATCTCGCGCTGCAGCGCTATCGTCTCGAACACGCGAATCGCGTCGCTCAAGTCGGACGCAATCGAGGTGCGTATCGAGCACAAAGCGGGCGCAGCATTGATGGTTTTGCTCCCGTATACGCGAGCCAGATTCACAGGTGCGCTAACTTTCGGCGATCTCAAGCTGTATTCGCACACTGCTGAAGTCTGGGTATAGTCCCAGAAATTTCTCGCGACGCGGAAGTTTTCGTCGGCCGCGTGCGTTACTAGATGGCATGAACAAGCGAATTCTCGCGGTCATTGTCGCTCTTGCCGTCATTGTTATTGCAGCAGTTTCGATCGTCGCAGTCCAAAACTCGAACGACCCCGCTGACACCGCGGCATCCACCGGGGGCTCTCAAGTCTCCGAAAAATCGAGTGATGCCGACTCGAACGTTGAGCCCGACGCCGACGAGAGCGCTGCAATCGCTAACGATGGCGGCGGCGACTACGTCGACTACAGCCCAAGTGCCATTGCGGATGCCGATGGCCGAGTCATCCTGTTCTTCCACGCCACCTGGTGCCCGCAGTGCGTTTCTGCAGACGGAGACATCAAGGCCTCGGGCGTTCCTTCGGGAATCACGATCGTGAAGGTCGACTACGACACCAACCAAGATCTGCGAGCCGAGTACGGCGTGACGCAACAAACGACGTTTGTTGAGGTTGATTCCAGCGGTGCAAAGGTTCAAGACAACTTCGTCGCCTACGCCGACCCCACGCTGAACGCCGTTCTCACCGCGCTCAACTAAGCCGCGATGCTCAGTCTTATCCTGCTCTCGTTTGTTGCGGGAATTCTCACTGTCGCGGCACCCTGCGTTTTGCCGTTGCTGCCCGTGATCGTGGGCGGTTCCATCGTGCGCACGAGCAGTGACGCGAAGGTCGCCGAACGCCAGTGGTTCCGCCCGGTCGTGATCGCGGTCAGCCTCGCCGGCTCGGTCATCCTCTTCACGCTGCTGCTCAAGGCAACGACAGCGTTGCTGGGCATTCCACAGTTCGTGTGGCAAGTCATCGCCGGCGGCATCCTCATCATCTTCGGCCTCACCCTCGTGTTCCCCGCACTCTGGGAACGCTTCATGATGGCCACGGGCATCCAGAACCGCACTAACGCCGTGATGAACCGCTCGTATTCGCGCGGTGGCCTTGGCGGCGATGTCATGCTGGGCGCCGCGCTCGGCCCCACGTTCAGCAGCTGCTCCCCCACCTACGCGCTGATTTTGGCGACGGTACTTCCCGTGTCGTTTGGCGAAGGCCTGCTCTACATCGTTGTCTACGCCCTCGGCCTCGCCATTGCGCTGCTGATGATCGCATTCCTCGGGCAAGCATTCGCTCGCAAACTGGGCTGGCTTGCCAACCCCAACGGGGTGTTCAAGCGCGTGGTCGGCATCATCCTGTTGATCGTCGGTCTCGCCGTGATCCTGGGACTCGACAAGCAATTCCAGAGCTACGTTCTGGAACAAGGCTGGTACGACCCCATTCAGCGTTTCGAAGAAAGCATCACCGGCTAACGGCGGCGAGAGTAGGATTCGGGCACCGAATATCAACCGGAGGTTGTCATGGTTCCCGAAATTAACTACATCGCCGTAATACTCGCGACTCTCTCCAGCATGATCGTGGGCACCATCTGGTACTCCCCTCGCGTCTTCGGCAATTATTGGATGAAAGCGGCAGGAGTGACGCCCAGCGGCAACTCAGCGGATGCCATCCGCCCGATCGTCGTCACGGTCATCGTGAGCTTCATCACGGCCTGGGTACTCGCGGGAGCAGCGTTCATCGCCTTCGACTTCTACGGCGGCAGTTTCTTTGTGAACACACTGCTGACGAGCATCGTGCTGTGGGGCGGATTCACGGCCGCTCGTTTCATCACCCATGACCAGTTTGATGGGCGCCCCAACGGCCTCACGGTGCTCAACGTGAGCCATGAGTTCGTCACGATCGTTGTGATGGCGCTGATCATCGGAGTCTGGCCCGCCTAAACGCCGCGATACCCGGCCGTCGCCGTTGCGCGCTGGCGCCCCAGCGGCCCGCGCGGGGCCTCAGATCAGTTGGATCGTAACCTCGGCCGTGTCGCCGGCCTCTAAGCCTTCAGCGCGCCGCACAGCGATCTTGACGGGTAAGAAGTAGCTATCTTCAACGCTGCTGTCGGGAAAGATCGACGTCGTCCACGTGGTGACACCGATCGTGACTTCGACCGCGATGGCGCCGAAGCCCCGCGGCGGCGACGGAATCTCCTTGATATCGACCCCAACATCCGGCGGCACGTGAAGAAAATGCACACTCGGCTTCGACGCCCACGGCGTGAGCTCTGACGTGAATTCGAAGGCGGGCTTCATAGCCTCGAGGCTACTCGTCGATGCTGTTGAGGAACGTAACGGTTGAGTCGAAGGCCGCTCGAGCATCCTCGAAGTCGAGGTGGAACTGGTACTCGTGTGGGAGCTGCTCCGTGTGGTCTTCGGGATAGAACAGCGGTGTCGTGTCAACGCCGAGCTCGGCGAGCTGTGCAGCGAAGGGCTCCGACTGGGATGCCGTGAGCGGGTCGGCGTTGCCGCCCGAAATCCACGTGCGCGGGAAGGCTGCTGTCACGTCATCGAGCACCGACATCTGCTCGCCGCCGGGAGTGTTCGACCAGTCCTTGACTCCGATGTAGCCCCAGAGCGCCACACGGAAGCCCCAGCCGCCGAGGCCGGGGGCGTTGGGAATGCCACTCACGTCGTAGATTCCGCAGTTGAGGATGACGCCCTTGAGTTGATCGGTCGAGAGTGCGGGCGTGATGCCGACAGTTGCGGCGTACGCGGGGTTGGTGACGACCGTTGCCAGTTGAGCGCTGAGTTGAGCGCCGGCGGAGTCGCCCGCGAACACGATGTTGTCGGGATCGATGCGCAGACGGTCGGCGTGCTCGATGAGATAGGCGAGCGCATCGTTGATTTCGTTGAGCGCCGTGGGATAGGTCGCTTCCGGCGAAACGGTGTAGTTGAGCGCGACGACGGTGAAGCCCTCGGCAGCAAGGTTGCGCGCATAGGGCGTGACGTTCGATTTGTCGCCGGAGATCCATGCTCCCCCGTGCGTCCAGACGACGGTGGTGAGCGGGCCGGATGACCCCGCCGGAGAGTACACGTCGAGCGAGTTAGTGGTTGCAGAGTCGCCGTACTGCTCGTCGAGCGATTCAGTCAGCGGCACGTCAGTGGCGTGCCGCTCCATCTCCTCAATCGTCGAGACGGCGTCCTTATCGAAGAGTGCACGAATGAGAAGCGTGGCTGGCCACGGACTGAGCGTCCACACGAGCGTGGCGATGAGGCCGAGCGCGAGAGCGCTGAGGCCGATCGTGCTCGAACGTCGGCGAATCCATGGTCGACGTTCAGCAGTACGGCTCATATTTCCAGCCTAACGACGGCGCGGGTCGCGCTGAACGGTTGAGCTACCCCCGTTGGGGGCTGAAGTGTTCGGGTGCCGTTGCTGCCGGCCTCGTGACCGGCAGCAACGCTGCACCCCTGACACTTCGAGGAGGGATGTGCGGGAGTTAAGCCGAGACGAGGTGCGTCGTGATCGGTGTGGGATTCGCGAAGAGGTCGAGAACGGGGCAGTGGGCGTCGACGGCTTCGCGAAGCTCGTCGTAGCGCTCTTGCGACTCCGGACCCGTGATGGTGATGTTGAGGCGGATCGCGCCAAAACCGTTGCGTACGGTGTCGTCGATTCCGAAGAGGCCGCGCACATCGAGGTCTCCCTCGGCTTTGACCGAGATGTCATCGAACGGGATGCTGAGCGCTTGAGCGTACAGGCGGAAAACAACAACCTGGCACGCGATGAGCGCGCCGAGGGCAATTTCCACCGGGCTCGCTGCGAGGTCATCCCCGGCGAGCCCCTCAGGCTCGTCGATGTGGAACACGTGCTTTCCGGCCTTGAGCACCGTTCCGACAGACCCTTCGCCCTTGCCGGTAACGGCGTAAGTGAGTTCGGCAGCGGCGGGTTTCGCGGCGATGCGTGAGTTCCACGCAGCGCCCGCAGCGGTGAGGCGTGCGGCGCGGTCGGCGGCGAGATCGGTGGACGTTGATTCGTTAGTGAGAAGTGTCATGCGGCGACGGTAATCGCAATTGCCCGCGACTGCGCGGCAGAGTCGTAACACCCCGAAACACTGCTTAACACAGTGCAACGCTGGCCGCTGTGTTGCCGCTTTCTCGGCGGTGGCGTGCGCGCTACGAGCCACGACAGCCCGACTGTGCCCCGCTGGGTTAGCGCGTGCGCACGCGCAGGGCCACAGGAATGGATGCCACAGCCAGCACCGCCGCAAGGCCGAGAGCCGCCACGAATCCCGCACCGTTCACGAGCCCGCCGACGGCAGCGAAGACGAGACCGCCGAAAGCAATCGCTACGGCGCCGCCCGCGGCATCCGAAATGGAAAGCGCAGCGCTGTTGAAGCCCTGGTCGCGCGAGCTCGAATGGCTGAGCACGAGAGTCGAAAGTCGAGGGAATGTGATTCCCATGCCCGCGCCAGCGATAAGCCAACCCGCGGCAGCGATCCACAGCGAGAGCATGAAGTAGGCCGTCACGAACTGGGTCGCGATGCCCACGCTCAGCAGCAAGGATCCGACGACCACGACGTGGCTGTGCGAGACAGACTCCGGCAGTCGCCCTTGCAGCGCAGAACCGGTGGCCCACGACACCGCACCGACGGTGAGGATGAGGCCCGCGGCCCAGGCGGGCAAACCGTAGCGCTCGTTCAGGAGATACGGCAGATACACCTCGGTCGAGAAGAACGCAGCGGCGAAGACACCACGCAACACGATCGTGGTGGGCAGGCCACGACGCAGAGTGAGAGAGCCCGCTGGCAGCAACGGGCGCAGAGCGATGATGGCAATCACGAGGGCTGCAATCGCGAGCGGCCACGCGAAGGCTCCCTCGCTCTCGCCGCCGAGGCTGATCGCGACGATCGCCACGGCAGCCAAGACTGCCCACACGACGGCTCGCTTACCGGACGACTTCTCCCCCACGGTGACCGGCTGGTCGAGCAACACGCGCACCGCAGGCAAAATCGCAGCACCGGCCGCGATCACGAGAAAGACCACACCGAAAAAGACCCAGTGCCAACTAATCTGCTCGGCCACGACACCGGCAAGCGGCGGGCCAATCAGTGAGGGCAACACCCAGGCCGAAGCAAACAATCCAAAGATCTTCGGATGCAGCACCGCCGGGTACAGCCGGGCCACGACCACATAGAGCGCCACGATAAGTGCGCCGGAACCGAGCCCCTGCAGGAAGCGCCCAATGATGAAGACTCCCATCGTGCCCGCAAAACCCGCCACGAGGAGCCCAACCGTGAAGACCGCCATGGCGGCGATCAGGGGTTTGGCTGGCCCCGTGCGGTCGGACCACTGCCCGGCTAGGACCATACCGATCACGCTCGCAGCAAGGGTGCTCGAGAAGGCTACGGAGTAAAGCGATTCACCATCAAGGTCGCGACTAATCGTGGGCATGATCGTCGTGACCGCGAGGGTCTCGAACGCTCCCAAGAAGATCAGCGAGAAAGCGCCGATCGTGGTCCACATCACCTGCGGCGAAAAGATGGTGGAGGGAATCGGAATGGGGCTCGTGGGCGTACCCACCGGGGTGCTGCTTGTCATGGTGTTGTGCTCTTCAGTAGTACGAAGCTACTGCAGACGGGGCGGATCGTCCCTCGTCAGGGCGGTGACTCAATCACGCGCGTGTACTGGCGGCTGCGGTGCTTTCTCAGTGTACGCCGCAGCCGACGCAAAACAAACAAATTTGACTAAGTTTGACCGCGCTTCTCGCTAGGAGATCTCGACGACGGTACCCTGACCGAGTTCGTCAGCATCGGCATCCGTTTGTACGGCGAAAACGCCTGTCGGAATGCCGGGCAGGTTCGCTACGCGGTTGGCGACACCCATGAGCGTCGACTCGTCGGCGCCCGTGATCACAATCACGTAGGCCTCGTTGAAGACGTCGCCCTCTTCGACGACGAAAATTTCGCCACCTTCGTCGAGCTCGCTCGTGAACTCCACGAGCGACTCAATCCACGGGAAGCGGCTCTCGCCCTCGGCTACCTCGGTGTCGGGAGTGAGGGGAACATGGATTTCGACGACAAGATCGGCAGTTTCAGACATGACCTCAACGGTACTGCCTACAACTGACGTTCGAGCTACGCCAAGCCCACACCACCTCGGGCACCCTATTCGGCGGCGGCGCGCTCCAAGACCAGTTCACGAACGCGAGCAGCGTCAGCCTGACCCTTCATCGCCTTCATCACAGCACCGATAACAGCACCAGCAGCCTGCACCTTGCCCTCACGAATCTTCGCCAGAACATCGGGCTGGGCAGCAAGGGCCTCATCGATAGCAGCAATCAGCGGGCCGTCGTCAGACACGAGCTTGAGCCCGCGGCCATCAACAACCTCGGCGGGAGTTCCTTCGCCGGCGATAACACCCTCGAGAACCTGGCGGGCCAGACTGTCGTTGAGTACACCGTCGTTCATAAGAGCAACGAGAGCCGCAACATCCGCGGGGCTAATCAACGAACTGGCGTCAGCACCCTGCATGTTGGCGAGGCGAGCAATTTCGCCCGTCCACCACTTGCGCGCTTGAGCTGGCGTCGTTCCGGCCTCAACGGTGGCTTCGATCTCGCTGAAGAGTCCGGCGTTGTTGACGTCACGGAATTCAAGGTCAGTGAAGCCCCATGCCGCCTGAAGGCGCTTACGGCGCTGCGCGGGAGGCTCGGGAAGAGCCGCACGCAATTCGGCAATCAGTTCAGCCGAAGGCTCGACAGGAAGCAGGTCGGGCTCGGGGAAGTAACGGTAGTCATCGGCGTCGCTCTTGGGGCGACCAGCGCTCGTGACACCGGTGTCTTCGTGCCAGTGACGGGTCTCCTGGGTGATCGTGCCACCCTTCTGAAGAATGGCCGCCTGGCGCTGAATCTCGTAACGAACCGCACGCTCAACGCTGCGCATCGAGTTCACGTTCTTCGTTTCGGTGCGCGTACCCAACTTGCCCGAACCACGCGGGCTCAGCGATATGTTGGCGTCGCAGCGCAGGTTGCCGCGCTCCATGCGTGCTTCAGAGATGCCCAGCGAGCGAACGATGTCGCGAATAGCCGAGACGTACGCCTTGCCGACCTCGGGAGCATCCGCTTCAGCACCCGTGATCATGTGCGTGACGATCTCCACGAGAGGAACACCCGCGCGGTTGTAGTCAACCAGCGAATACTCGGCACCCTGGATGCGACCAGTCGAGCCACCCACGTGGGTCAGCTTGCCGGCATCTTCTTCCATGTGCGCGCGCTCGATCGGCACGGTGATGGTGCGGCCGCTCTCGAGCTCAATCTCGACCGAGCCCTCAAACGCGATCGGCTCATCGAACTGGCTGATCTGGTAGTTCTTCGCGAGGTCAGGGTAGAAGTAGTTCTTGCGGGCGAAGCGTGAACTCGGCGCGATCTCGCACCCGAGCGCGAGCCCCAAAGAGATCGAATACTTGATCGCCTCTTCGTTGACGACAGGCAAGCTGCCGGGCAAACCGAGATCAACCGGAGTGATCATGGTGTTCGGTTCGCCATGCTCAGCACCCGCCGCGGCAGGGTTCGGAGCATCCGAGAACATCTTGGTCTGGGTATTCAACTCGACGTGCACCTCGAAACCGAGCGTCGGCTCAAATAGTTCGAGTGCTTTGTCGTAGTCCATCAATTCAGCTTTAGCCACCAGACGATTGTACGTGGCGCAGCGGCACCGTATCGGTACCCGGTTCGAGCGGCGCGGATGCCGGGGCCAAAATTGGTTCATCTTCGTCGCTCGGGAAGGCCTCGGCCTCGATCGTGAAGTCACCAATATGCTCCGACTTCTCGGAACGAACGAAGGCGATCCCCGCCAGAATCAGCGCTCCCCCGATGAACTGCGTGATCGACAAGTTTTCGCCGATCAAGAGCCAGGCGTAAATCGCTGCCGTGACAACCTCGAGCAATCCGACGAACGACGCGAGTCGGGAACCGAGCATTTCGCTCGCCATGATGCTCGTGGAGTACGCGATACCGGTCGCGACGATACCCACGATGAGCAGCGGAACCCACCACGGCGCGACAAAACCCAGCACCGAGACATCCACCATCGGCATATCGAACGGCACAATACCCACGAGACCGATAAGCCCCAGGATGATGCCACCGATAAGCAGACCTGCTGCGGCTAGGGCGACGGCCGGCAAGCCCTCGCTCGAGCGCGCAGCAACCACGTAGTAAACCGCCGCCCCGACTGCCGCGCAGGCGCCGAAGATGATGCCGATGGGGTCAAGGGCGCCTGAACCTTCAGGAGAGACGACGAGGATAAGGCCCCCGAGCGCCACCACCGAGCCGATCAACACGACCGCTTTCGGCATGCGGCGAGTCGTCGCCCACGCGAAACCGACGAGGAGGAGCGGCGCCATGTACTCGAGCAGAATGGCGATGCCCACGGGGATGCGTTCTACGGCCGCGAAGTAGACAAGTTGTGTACCGGCGACGCCAATGATGGCCATGAGCAGGATGCGGCTACGCGCGTACCAGAGCGCGATCCAGCGGCCCTTGAGAGCCAGAATCGCGAACGGCGCGAGCACGGTGCCACCGATGAGAACGCGAACGGTCACCGCCGCCGCCGGGCTCCACCCGGCTTCCAGTACCGGTTTAATCAGCGCGCCCGATAACCCGAAGCTGGCCGCAGCGATCACAGCAATGAGCAGGCCGAGGGTGGTGGACGAGCGATTCATGGGCAACTACTTTGAACGAGATTGACGAGTATTTCTGCTGACGCTAGTCTCGAAACAAATAAGGAGTCAAATTGCAATTTGCCCCTGACACAGTGGAGAGTCTCGAGTTCGCCGTTTTACTCGGAAACACGCATGAACTCGCAAGCAGATCAGGCGTCGACGAACTCATGACGGTCGCGCAAGTGCACGAGCTCGTCATGCAGTTTCGATTCAGCGGCCGCATCGACCGCAACGACGCTGAAGTGGCCGAAGTGCGGGCCGTGCGAGACCGCATCCGCGGGGTTTGGAAGCTCACGCGCGACGACGCCGCGATCGAGATCAACGCAATGCTCGCTGAGGCGAAAGCCTTGCCATTCTTGGCGCGCCACGGCGACTTCGACTGGCACCTGCACGCCAACGACCCCGAAGCACCGCTCGCCGAGCGCATTCAGGCCGAAGTGGGGTTGGCACTCGTCGACGTTGTACGGTCCGACGCGATGTGGCGGTTGCGGCGCTGCGAAGCTCCCGACTGCGAAGGCCTCATGGCCGACCTCTCGCGCAACGGCTCACGCCGCTTTTGCAGCATCCGCTGTGGAAACCGGATGAACCAAATCGCCTACCGCGAACGACAAACGAGTGACAACGCGTAGCCTGCCCTCCGCCACCACGATCGCGTTAACGCAGTCGACCCGCGCTCATGATGAACACGGGTCGACTGACAGAAACGGAACTAGCTAGCCGAGGGCCGGAATCTGGCTCGGCAGGGTGTGACCCCACTGAGCTTCGAGCAAACGCTCGAGCGTGGCGCCGACCTCGTACAGGCGAGCGTCGCCGCGAGCCGGAGCCATAATCTGGAAACCAGTCGGCAGTCCATCTTCAGGAGCGAGCCCCATCGGAAGACCCATGCCGGGGATGCCCGCAAGGTTGGCCGGAATCGTCGTGACGTCGTTGAGGTACATCGCCATCGGATCTTCGAGCTTCTCGCCGAGCTTGAACGCGGTGGTGGGCGCCGAGGGCGAGACAAGAACGTCAGCCTTCTCGAACGCTGCAGCGAAGTCGCGCTGAATGAGCGTGCGCACCTTCTGCGCGCTGCCGTAGTACGCGTCGTAATAGCCGGCGCTCAAGGCGTAGGTACCGAGGATGATGCGGCGCTTGACCTCGTCACCGAAACCAGCCTCACGGGTCGCGGCCATCACGTCTTCAACGGTTCCGCCGCCTTCGGGCGTGACGCGGAGGCCGAAACGCACCGAATCGAACTTGGCGAGGTTGCTCGATGCCTCGGCGGGGAGGATGAGGTAGTACGCCTCAACCGCGTACTCGAGGTGCGGAGCATCCACTTCAACAATTTCGGCACCGAAATCGGTGAGCAACTGCAGAGCTTCGTGAAAACGCTGCGAGACACCGGCCTGGAATCCGGGGCTGTCGAGCTGCTTGATGACACCCACGCGAAGGCCCTTGAGGCTTTCGGCGGCGGCACCGGCACGAGCTGCGGCGGCAAACGACGGCCACTGCTCGTTGAGCGAAGTGGAGTCGCGCGGGTCGTGCCCGCCGATCACATCGTGCAGCAATGCGGAGTCAAGAACGGTACGCGAGACGGGGCCAACCTGGTCGAGCGACGACGCAAGAGCGATCGCGCCGTAGCGCGAGACGCCGCCATAAGTGGGCTTGACACCAACAGAACCCGTGACGGATGCCGGCTGGCGGATCGATCCGCCGGTGTCAGAACCGAGAGCAAGCGGAGCTTCAAACGCGGAGACGGCCGCAGCAGAGCCACCACCGGAACCGCCGGGGATGCGATCGAGATCCCACGGGTTACGCGTCGGACCGTACGCCGAGTGCTCGGTTGACGACCCCATGGCGAATTCGTCCATGTTGGTCTTACCGAGCGGGATCAGGCCAGCGGCACGCAACTTCGCCACGGGCGTTGCGTCGTAGGGCGGAACCCAGCCTTCAAGAATCTTGGAGCCCGCGGTTGTGGGCATGTCGATCGTGCAGAGCACGTCTTTGACGGCGACGGGCACACCGGCGAGCTCGCCGAGCGACTCCCCTGCCGCGCGACGCTCATCGATGCGCTTGGCGTTGGCCAGAGCATCCGCCGACACGTGCAAGAACGCGTGAACCCGGTCGTCGACGGCAGCGATGCGGTCGAGGTGTGCCTGGGTTGCTTCGACAGACGAGACTTCGCCCGAGCTCAGCTTGCCGGCCAAATCTGCTGCCGACATCGTGGTGAGGTCGTTCAAAGCTGCCATTACTGTTCTTCTCCCAGAATCGCGCTCACGGCAAAGCGTGAACCGTCGTGCTCAGGGGCGCCGGCGAGCGCCTGTTCGGTGGTGAGGGTGACGCCGGGAACATCCGCGCGGAAAACGTTGCTCAGAGGAATCGGGTGGCTCGTTGCCGGAACCTCATCGGTTGCGACCTCGCTGACCTTGGCCACGGAATCAACAATCGCACCAAGCTCACCAGTGAGCTTCTCGATTTCGTCGTGGGTAAGGGCGATGCGGGCAAGCGATGCGAGGTGTGTAACGACCTCAGTAGTGATCGCACCCGGATTGGTGTCAGTCATGGAGCTCCGAAGATGGGAAACAGACAGGGAACCCTTCCAGTGTATTCGGCTTAGCGGTCGGCGATGAGCGACAGGGCGAGAGCGTCAACACTCACGGCCGTATTGCTGAGCACGACGACGGCCCGAGAACGCTGGCGGTCGAAACCCACGAAACTCGCGAAGCCACCCGTCATTCCGTTGTGCCACGTCACCCCCACGGGGCTTGTGAGCCAGGCATAGCCGATTCTGCCCATTTTCGGAACGCTCACTCGCGGCGTAGTGGCATCCTGTCCTGGCGCACTGCCGTCGAGCTGAGCCTGCGTGTAGCGCATCATGTCTGGCAGGGTCGAACGGATGTTGCCCGCCGGCCCATAGGCGTTCATAGCCCACGGCGCGACAACTCTGCCCCGCGCGTCGAAGCCTGTGGCGGCGTCGGCGGGCAGCTCGGCCACGGTCGCGGCGGAACGGGTAGCGCTCAGCCCGAGTGGCACCGCAATCCGTTCCTCTACAAGTGCGGAGTAACTGGTGCCGGCGGCGGCAGCGAGTGCTTGCCCCAACACCGCGAAGCCCAGATTGGAGTAGTTGAACGTGCCGGCACGCCCGAGCGGAGTGGCGGCGGCCTGCGCGACTAATTCGGGCACCGTCGCTATGTACGGGTCGAGCCCGGTGCGCGCCGCACGGGCGCCCCGCCGAAGCTCCGCAAAGCTCACGGGGAGCCGCGGCAGCCCACTGGTCTGAGTGGCAATGTCGCCAAGCGCGAGTGCCGCGGCAGGGCTTGATCCGAGCTCTAGCAACTCCCCCACTGGTGTCTGGGCAGCAACCTCGCCGCGCGCGATCGCGAGCGCCAGCAGCGATGCAGTGAAGGTTTTCGTGACCGAGCCGATTTCGTAGTCCAGAGCATCCGATGCCCCGAAGTGTGCGGTCTGCCACTGGCCCTCAGCAAAGGTCGCAACACTCAATCGGTCGTGACGACGCGCCCGCACCGCATTCTGTATCTGGGCGATTAGGGATTCGTCGCCGGCCGAGGGCTCAGCGAGATGCAGTCGTCGTGTGGGGCGAGGAGCCATTAGCTCTGCGTGTTATCCACGGAGGCGACCGCGCGTTGAACGGTGGGTGCATCCTCGGGGATGACGAGGTCACTGCGCCCGATGCACAGCAGCGCAAAATTGCGCATCGATTCAGTGCCCGGAGTGAAGTAGTCGTTGTGACCGACGGAACCGGCGAGCGGCTGCTTCATCACAACATCGAACGCACCGCCGACGCCAAGCGACTTTGCTCCGAAAGCATCAGTACCGGGGTCGGCGCCAAAGTATGAACTATTGGGAATGGGATCCCACGCAGCTTCTCCCACGAAAACGTTGCCGCCACGAACATGGAGGTCGTCCACGGATCGTGCTGGGCTGCCGGGCGACCCAACCATGGCGAGGGCGTCGATTTCGAAGTCGTATTCCGATAGCGCCATCATGGCCGCGGTGGTTCCATAGGAGTGGGCAACGACCGAGATGTAGGGCTGGTCGGCCTCGCGCAGGGCCTGCAATCCGAGAATCGCATCAGCGAGCGTGTCGCGGCCCTGGTTCGCATTATCGATCGCGCCCACGTTGGTGAGGTTGGGGGTGTCGTAGCCGATCCACGCGACCGTCGCGACGGTCTCGTTGCGCGTGAACACCGATTGGGAGTCGAAATGGTCAAGCCACTGCTGCTGCTCGCAGTACAGCGTGTAGGCGGCATCCGCCCAGTACGACATTTGGCCTTCGATGGTGAAGAACATGCCCGGCACCAAGAAGCTGACGTAGTCGGCTTCGCTCAAGTCGCCGAGCACGATGGCGGCCTTGCCCTGGCCGGTGACGTCGAGGGTGATGAGGGTTCGCTCGGGAGCCGCCCGATCGAACGCGAGAGACTCCGAGATTGACGAGAGCATGTTGAGTTGTTGGCGCGCGCTCTGCTGCACAGCACGACCCGCATCCGAGTTAACGACCGCGGTGAGGTCAACGATGGTTTCCTCGAGAACTGTGCGGTTACTGACGTCGCGAATTGTGTAGGGAACGCCTTCGAGGTTGCCCAACAGTTGTGGGCTAGCGATCTCTAGAGCTGCCTGGCTGTCAGTCGCCAAGTCGCCCCACCAGAGCGCGACTTCTTGGGCGGGAGGTTGCGAGGCGAGAATCTGTTCGATCGCGCCCGGTCGTGCTGCGAAGAATTCGGGAATGTTGTCGGCGGGGATACTCGCGAGTGAGGTGAGGGTACGAGCACTGAACGTTGCGGTGCCGAGAGAACCGGTGGTATCGACGACGGGGCCGACAAAGGGAGCCGGTGCATCACTCGTGACGATGGAGTGGAATTCGATTGAGGGCACGCCAGAGGCCTCGGCGGCGGGTAAGCCTACAACCGAGGTAGCCAAAGCGAGTGCAATTTCTATCAGCAACGTCGGGTGATCCCCTCAGGACCGTGAACTGTGCGCCATCCCCGCGCACGATCACGTTCAGCTAATCCTAAGGGGAAACAACCCCATTCGGGGGTGAACCGAAGGCATTACCAACGTTTTACTAGGTTTTAGAGGGAGTCGGGCCCCTCTTTGAGCAGTCGAGCGAACTGTGCAGCGTCAATAACTGGGATTCCCAGCTGCTCCGCTTTCGTCAACTTTGACCCCGCGCCCGGTCCAGCGGCCACGAAGTCGGTCTTTTTGCTCACGCTCGACGCCGCTTTTGCCCCGGCGGCAATGATCGCTTCTTGGGCACCTTCGCGCGTGAATCCTTCCAGGCTGCCGGTCGCGACAATCGTGAGACCCGCGAGAGGGCCGTCGTTAGACTGCGCTGCCCCGGGGCCCGGATGGCCGGGAGTGGACCATTGCACTCCCGCATCCGTCCAACGTTGAACAATCTCTTGATGCCAGTCGACCTCGAACCAATCGGCTACCGAGTCAGCGATGATCTGGCCAACACCATCAACAGCAGCCAGCTCTTCACGCGTAGCTTCACGGATGGCCGTGAGCGAACCGAAGTAGTCAGCCAGTGCACGAGCCGCGACAGGGCCGACGTGGCGGATGCTCAAGCTCACGAGCAGTCGCCAGAGCGGCTTCGTCTTGGCTTCCTGCAAGTTGGCGATGAGCTTGATCGCATTGCTCGAGGGAACCCAATCGGGAGTACCGGCAAATTCTGCGGCGTTGGCGTCGAATTCGGGGTCGGCGTCCTTGCCCGTTGATTTACGCGCACGCCGAAACGGAGTGACGAGCCGCTCGGTGCCGTCGTCGTTGGTGAGTACTTCGCCGGTCTCGGAATCCCGTACCGCGACCACAATCGGGAAAATATCTTTGACCGTGAGATCGAATAGTCCCGCTTCGTTGATGAGCGGGGGCACTTCGGGCTCTCGCGGTTGAGCAAGCGCCCGCGCGATAACCTCGCCGAGCACCTCGATATCGAGCCCACCCCGGCTGCCGGTGTGCTCGATGCGGCCTCGAACCTGCGCCGGGCAACTGCGAGCGTTCGGGCACCGTAAATCGATGTCGCCCTCTTTCATGGCGCGCAAGGGTGTGCCACATTCCGGGCAGTTCGTGGGCATGACGAAGGCGTACTCCGTGCCATCACGCAGCTCTTCAACTGGGCCAAGGATCTCGGGAATAACGTCTCCCGCTTTGCGCAGCACAACGGTGTCGCCAATCAGCACGCCCTTGCGTTTGACGACATCCTGATTGTGAAGCGTGGCCTGGCGCACGACCGAACCAGCAACCAGCGCTGGCTCCATGACGGCGTACGGGGTTGCGCGACCTGTGCGCCCGACCCCCACCACGATGTCGAGCAGCTTCGTATTCACTTGCTCGGGAGGATACTTGTACGCGATTGCCCAGCGCGGAGCACGGGACGTTGCGCCGAGTTCTTCGTGCAGCGCGAGCTCATCGACCTTGATAACGATGCCGTCGATCTCGTGCACGACACTGTCGCGGTGCTCGCCGTAGTACCGAATGAACTCGTCGACCTCGGTCGCCGTGGGCACAACCTTGTAATAGCTGCTCGTCGGCAAACCCCACTCCGCCAGAACGCCGTACACCTCACTCTGGGTGCGGATCGGTTCGCTGCCTTCGCGTTCACCGTTCCAGGCCCCGATGCCGTGCACGAGCATCCGCAGCGACGACAAACGTCGACGCATGGCCGCCAACTTTTCGTCGTTCTTACCCTCAGATTTTTGGCGCAGCGAGCCGGCTGCAGCATTGCGTGGGTTGGCAAAGACCTTCTCGCCGATGCGTGCCTGTTCTGCGTTGAGCTCGCGGAAGAGTTCCAAAGGAATAAAGACTTCCCCGCGCACTTCAACAATGGGCGGATGCCCCGAGCCAGCCAAGCGCTGAGGGATGCCTTCAACCCGCAGAATGTTCTCGGTCACGTCTTCGCCGACGCGACCGTCGCCCCGTGTTGCTGCACTGACGAGAACGCCGTCGATGTAGCGGAGGTTGATAGCGAGCCCATCAATCTTGAGCTCACACAGGAAATCAATGTGGCGAGCGGAGTCGCGCTGAACCTTGGCGGCCCATTCGCCGAACTCTTCGAGCGAGAAGACGTTGTCGAGGCTCAACATGCGTTCGGCATGTTCGACGGGATCGAACAGGGTCGCTACGCGGCCACCGACGCGCAAGGTTGGGCTGTCTTGTCCTTGGAGCTCGGGATGCGCTTTTTCCAGCTCTTCAAGTCTGCGGATCAGGCCGTCGTACTCGGCATCGTCGACGAGCGTTTCGTCGCGAACGTAGTAGGCGTCGCGGAGTTCAAGAATGCGCGTCGTGAGTGCTTGCGCCTCATCCCGTGCTTCAGCGAGTTCGGGATCGACAGTCTCGGGAACGTGCTCGTCTGAGGAGCGAGAAGAACCCGAATTCACAGTGCTATTGGCCACAGCACAAGTGTAAACAGCGGCACTGACTTCTCCGTGTGAAACGACAGCGCCGTCGAGCGTGGCTCACGCTAGTGCGAGAGAGCGTACGTGCGTTCGTGCGTTCGTGGGTTCGTGCCTGCCTGCGACGGGCTAGACGCCAGCAGGAACCGCAGAGACGGTGCGCGCGATTGTGCACTGCCCCAAAACGCGAGTTCCGACGTAAACCACGGCGGTCTGGCCGGGCGAGACACCGTTGAGCGGTTCGTGGGGTGTGATGATCAGCTCAGGCCCGGTGGCGTCGCCGACGTTGTCAGTGCCCTCGGTCGACGGGGCGATGCGCGCAACCGCAGGCATTGGGTCAGAGTGAGCGCGAACCTGCACGTGGCATTCGAAGCTCTCCCCCGGTTCGGAGATGAGACCGGATGCTTGCGGGTCGAGCCCCGCCCAGGAGAACTTAGTGCCAGCGACCTGCGAGAGCGCGAGAGCTTCGCGCGGTCCGACTACAACCTGATTGGTCTTGGGGCGGATCTCGAGTACGAAACGGGGCTTGCCGTCATCCGTGGGGTAGCCGACGTTGAGGCCCTTGCGCTGGCCGATCGTGAAGGCCAAAGCGCCCTCGTGCTTACCGAGAACATCGCCGTTGCGGTCGAGGATTTCGCCCTGCTCCGCGCCAACCTTGTCGGCGAGCCAGCCGCGGGTGTTGCCGTCGGGGATGAAGCAAATGTCGTGGGAGTCAGGCTTGTTCGCTACCGAGAAGCCGCGCTCGGCCGCTTCCGCGCGAATTTCTGCCTTGGACGGCGTAGCGCCGAGCGGGAACATGCTGTGCGCCAGCTGTTCGGTAGTGAGTACACCGAGAACGTAGGACTGATCCTTGGCCCAGGCCGCAGCGCGGTGCAGCTCGCGGTTGCCGTTCTCATCTTCGATGATGTTGGCGTAGTGGCCGGTTGCCACCGCATCGAATCCGAGCGCCACGGCCTTCTCGAGAAGGGCAGCGAACTTGATGCGCTCGTTGCAGCGCATGCAGGGGTTCGGGGTGCGGCCGGCGGAATACTCGGCGATGAAATCATCGACGACATCGAGCTTGAAGCGCTCGGAAAAGTCCCACACGTAATACGGGATCCCGATGATGTTGGCGGCCCGCTGGGCATCCATCGAATCTTCAATCGTGCAGCAACCGCGAGCGCCCGTGCGCAGGGTTCCGGGTTGCCGGCTCAGCGCCAAATGCACCCCAACAACCTCGTGCCCAGCCTCTACGGCGCGCGCGGCAGCTACGGCGGAGTCCACTCCGCCACTCATTGCCGCTAAAACCTTCATCAGACCAGTGTACGAGACACGATGCTGGGCAAGTTCCGGGTGAGCCGGGCAAGTGGCGAACCGCCCTTCCACCGCATGGCTGCAGTCCGGTTAGCCGCGCCCCAGCACCGTCATCCGGTCGGAGTAGCCAGCGCTGCGCGCCTGCTCGACAGCGCGGGGAAGCGCCGCAACGAACTGCTCCACCTCGTCGGTGGTGGTGGACTCCCCCAGCGAGATGCGCAGCGCTCCGCGCGCCGTAGGTTCGTCGAGACCCATCGCCAGCAAAACGTGGCTCGCTTCGGGTACGCCCGCCTGGCAAGCCGAGCCGGTCGAAACGCTGAAGCCCGCAACATCCAACAAGAAGAGCAGCGAGTCACCTTCACAACCAGGGAATGTGAAGTGGGCATTTCCCGGCAAACGATCGTTCGGGTCTCCGCGCAAGACAGCCTCGGGAACAGCAGCCTGCACCCCCGCAATGAGCGAATCGCGCAAGATAGTGAGTCGTGCCGCTTGCTCAGCCAAGTCGGCAGTGGCTTCACTGGCGGCCGCCGCGAAGGCAACCGCGCCGGGCGCATCCATGGTTCCCGAGCGGGCACGCTGCTGGCTACCGCCGTGAATCAGCGGAGTGACGGATGCGGAACGCGCGATCACGAGAGCGCCAACGCCGACAGGCCCTCCGATTTTGTGTGCCGAAACGCTGAGCGCGGCGACACCGGCCGCATGAAAATCAATGGGAACGTAGCCGAGGGCAGACACGGCATCCACGTGAACCGGTACTCCGTGAGCGGCCGCGAGGGCCGCAATTTCGGTCACCGGCTGCAGGGTGCCGACTTCGTTATTGGCCCAGAGCATCGAGACCAGCGCAACATCGTCGGCGAGCGCAGTGCGCACATAGTCGGCATCGATGCGACCGAAAGCATCGACAGGAATCCAGTCGAGTTCGGCGCCTTCGTGGGCCTGCATCCAGTCGACTGCGTCAATCGTGGCGTGGTGTTCCGCCTGCGCCACAAGCACTCGCCGGCGTTCGACCGAGCCCGAGTTTCGCGCCCAGTACAGCCCCTTGAGCGCAAGGTTGATGGCCTCGGTGCCACCCGAGGTAAAAGTGACTTCGACGGAGTCTGCACCCACACTCGCAGCGACAATCTCGCGGGCTTCCTCGAGCATTCGCTTGGCCGCTTGACCCTGAGAGTGAATCGACGAGGGGTTACCGACAACCGGCAGCGCCGCCGCGAAGGCCTGCACGACGGCAGGGCGCATCGGCGTTGTTGCCGCATGATCGAGATAAATGGTCACCGTAACTCCGCTACTCCCCCACAACATCCGCATGGATGACTGTGTGTCATTACTCTAGATCGCATGCACTGCTGCTTCGACCCGGCCCCCACTCGCTCCCGCACGGACTACCGCTGATGGCGCTCGGAACCCCCGCGACCGTCGCACTCGATTCGCTGGGCATCACATTCACCGCGCACCCTTACGAGCACGACGCCAGCAACCAGGATTACGGCGTCGAGGCCGCAACGGTGCTCGGGATTGCTCCAGAACAGGTCTTCAAGACTCTGATGACGATGGTGGATGACGACATGGTCGTCGCCGTCGTTCCCGTGTCAGGAAAGCTCGACCTCAAAGCACTGGCGTCCGCCCTCGGCGGCAAGAAAGCGACAATGGCTGACCCTGCGCTCGCCCAGCGCCGCACCGGCTATGTGCTGGGCGGCATCAGTCCGATCGGACAAAAACTTGCCCACAAAACCGTGATCGATGAGACCGTCGAACTCTTCGACACCGTGTTCGTTAGCGGCGGCAAACGCGGTTTCGACGTCGAGCTTTCACCCGCAGATCTTCTTCGCGCTACCGACGCTCACGTCGGCGCGATTGCGCGCGACTAGTAGAGCAGCAGCGTCAGTCGGCGACGAGCATCGGCCACGCGCGGGTCTTCGGCTCCTGCGATCTCGAAGTAGTCGAGCAAGCGAGTGCGAATCGCGCTCTTGCCATCGGAGTCTGCCGTCGGGAAGAGTTCGAGAAGACGATCGAAAGCGTCACCGAGGTGACCACCGGAAACATCAAGGTCAGCAACAGCAAGCTGCGCTTCAACATCAGTCGGCGCCTGCGCTGCAGCACTGCGTACCGAGTCAGCGGTGTGGCCTTCAAGCCGAGCCAACAGCGAGACCTGAGCAAGACCGGCGACGGCTTGCTGGTCGCGAGGGTTCTGAGTAATCGCGGTCTTGTAGGCCTCGATCGCTTTCGCGAAGTCGCCCGCAGAAATTGCATCGAAAGCTTCCTGGTGCAGGGGCGGAAGCGGCTCTTCAACCGGTTCCGCGGCCTCGCCCTCGGCCGCCTCATCAGGAGCCGGCAGCGTGCCCGTCACCTTGTTTTCGGCAGCGAGCTGCAACACCTGTTCAAGAACTTCCTTGAGGTCGTTCTCGGGCATGATGCCGCTGAACAACTGCACGGGGCGCCCGCCAATAACGGCAGCGACGGTCGGAACCTCTTGCACTTGGAACGCCTGCACGAGCTGGGGGTTGCTCGTTGCATCCACGACAACCAGAGCGAAGCGCCCTCTGTACTGGGCAATTGTCGGCTCAAGCGACGCTTCGATCCCCTGGCCGAAGAACTCAACGATGACCGGCACCGTGTTAGAGAGCTCAAGCACTTGAGCGAACGAGGCATCATTCGCACTCGTGGCGTATCCGCTCGGCGCAGGCGCCTCACCCGCAGGCGGGGCACCAGCCGCGCCAGGAGCGCCAGCCGCGGGAGCGGGCGTGTTGTGCTGTCGAACGAGCGATGAAAGGTCGACCGCTCCGCGAAGACTAGCGGCGTTCAGGGGGGCGTTTGTCATTTCAACTCCGATGCTGCAACGAGTCCTTGGGTGTAGCCGAGCAGAACGATTTTCTCGCCGCTGCCCGCTGCGGGGACATAAAAGAGTAGCTGATCGCCGTAGGTGGATTTAATGCCCTCTTCGGTAATCGAGATTCCCGACAGAGCCTTTGTCTGCCCGCTGAAGGTGACGGCAGAGCCCTCTTCCTTCGGCGCTGCAACCTTGGTCTCATAGAGATGCACCGCCACAATCGCGCCAGCGTCAATCGTGGCCATCGCGATGGGGTCGGCAGACCCGAGTTCGTGACCGTAAGTCAGAGTGGCGGTGCTGGAGAGCGCCGCTTTCTCTTTGTTCTTGACGGCTAGGCCAACGCTCACGCGCAAGCTGTCGCCTTCCGCTTCGAAGTCGAGGTAGGAGTCGCTGTCGACATCCTGTTCGAGGATTTCGGCGTAGTCGAGGGCAACCTCGGTCGGCGACGAACGCAGAAGTCCGCTGTCGGCGGGCAGACGCGAGGTTCCGACGCTCGCTGCTGCGACATCCGGGAACACCACGGAGGGCTCCAAGTTCATGGCATAGCTGACCTTGTAGTTATCGCGCGGGGTCGCTTGCTCAAGGAACAGAGCGATCGGCGCGACGGTGGAGTCGGTCTCGTCGAGGATGATCGTGAACACCGTTCGCGGCCAGGTCTCGGTCTGCTGCGGCAACGTCAGTTGCACCGGTCCATCGGGGATCGCAACCGGCAGAGCGATCGAGTCGTCGGCCTTGCGCATCTTGTAGTTCGCGAGACGGTACTCGAGCGCCGCGTCGGAGAACCGAGTCTCAAGCAAATCTGAGTCGCGCTCCTCATCAGCTTCTTGAGAAACGGCACTGATCTGAGCGACGATCTTCTCGATCTGGCGAACCGCGACCGCGGGGGCTGTGACAGTGCTGCCCTCTGACGTTGAGGTGGGGGTCGGCGTGGGATCGCTCTGATCTGCGGCGGAGTTCGGAGCGGTGGATGCGGTGCAGCCGCTCAAAATAAGCGCGCTGACCAGCACGGTCGGCACAGCAACGCGAACGCTCGTGCGGAGCGAGGGTGCGTCGCTTGCCTTAGCGCCGCGCTTCGAAGGCTTGTAGCGAGGCTTCTTAGGAACCTTGGGCATCTTTTGCGGCTTGCGGCGAGGTCCGCCGGCACGACGCATGTGGTGCACAGCCCACATCAAGAAGATGAGCCCGATCAGCAGCACGGCAGCACCACCAAGAATGAGCGTTCCGGCCCACGGCGTGCTGTTATCGAGTGGCCACGACAGTGAGACGGCGTTGGGTGCCGGGTCGACTCCATCCGATGCCAAGATGAACGACACATCACTTGGAATCTTCACAGTGAGAGCAAGTTCGTCTTCGGCTTCGTAGTTCTCAAGCCAGAGGTCGGAGTTATAGGGGTCGGGAACCTCTTGTTCGGTGCCCGTGATGGTCTCGGAGACGAGATCGCCCGTTTCCGGGTCGACCGTGACCATGTTGTAGCTGGCGTCGCCAACCCAGGCGATCACGTCGGTCGAGCGGCCGTAGGCGGCCACGATCCGGCGCGGGCCCTCGATACGGATGGTCTGGTTGCCCGAGTACGTGTTAAACGCCTCGCCGCTGATCACGGTGAGGGGCGCAGTGCCGTCAGTCTCCGTTGAGACTGAAACCTCATCCGGGGTCGCGAGTATTGTTTGCTGTGCAATGCCGTAGCCGATCATGACGGCTGCGAGCATGAAGCTCACTATGGCGAGAACGAATCTCACTATCTCTCCTTTCGTGTTGCCCAAGATGACTCACGGAAAGACAACCCTTGCCACGCTGGCAAAACCTCCGCTGGTCTGGAGGTAAGGGCCCCATCCATTCGGGTAGGCAACAACAAAGACGTTCAAGAATAGCCGATCGCCTTGGCGCCACCTAGTTACTCTTCTGGGAACTTTCTGGGAGAACGTTGAATGCCCACTTTTGGGGATGAGACCAAAATGACAGGAGGCCTCTTTGCCCCACTAAACTCAGAGGGTTCATTCCGCTGACATCGAGGAGAAATCTTGGCCGCGAACGATACCGATTTCGGCACAGAGATGCGCGGTTACAAGAAGGACGAAGTCGACAAGCTTATCGGCGAGCTTCGTCGTGAACTTGTTGCCGCCAAAGCAGACCGCACCGCTTCCACGAAGGAAGTCAGGCGACTCCTCGCCGTTAACGAAGATCTTCAGGCTGAGCTTGATGAATCAGGCAGCCCCACGTACAGCGGGCTCGGCTCCAAGCTCGAGAGCATGCTTCGCGTTGCCGAAGAGCACTCGACTCAGCTCATCAGCCAAGCAGACATCGACGCTGAGAAGATGCGCAAGGCGGTTCAGGCCGAGACCACCGCGCTGCGCAACGAGACCGCGAGTGAAGCCGAACGCATTCTCAACGATGCCCAGAGCGACGCCGCAGCACTCGCCAAGTCGTCGCGCGCCGAAGCAGACGCACTGGTCGCACGCGCCAAGGACGAGGCGTCACAGCTCGTCGGCGATGCCTCACGAGAAGCAGCAACCATCCGTGGCGCCGTCGCCACCGAAGCTGCGGATGCCCGCACCTCCGCTAAGCGAGAAGCCGCAGCCCTGCGTGCCGAAACCGAACGAGCAATGGCCGAGCTGCGCGCCAGCACCGCAGCCGAAGTAGCCGAAGCACGCGAGGCAGCAGAATCCCTCGCTCGGGACGCCGAGCTCGGTCGCGCCACGTTCGAGGCAGAGAACACCAAGCAGCGCGAAGACCTTGAGCGCGACATCGAGCAGGCCCGCACCGATCTCGCTCGCGAGATTGAGACTGCGCGCGCTGAACTCGAAGCCGAGACAACGACGGCTCGGGAGAAGCTCGCCAACGAGACGAAGGCAGCGCACACAAAGCTCGCCAACGAGACCGCAGCCGGTCACGCGAAGCTCGCCAACGAGACCAAAGCTGCTCAGGCCAAGCTCAAGGCAGATCTGGATGCCGGCTACGCCGCGCTCGAAGCGGAAGCCGAGGCCACCCGCAACGCTGCCGCGACAGAAGCCGCAAACACTCTCGCTGAACTCGAAAAGACCGTCACGACAGCCCGGGCCGCCCTCGATGCCGAGCTTTCTGAAGCTCGCGAAATCTGGGAGGCCGAAGAACGTGAAGCGCGTCAGGCGCTCGAACATGACGTGACGAGCACGCGCGCTGAGCTCGAGGATGAAGTTGCCACGACGAAGGCTGCTCTCGAACACGAAGTCACGAGCACCCAGGCTGCCCTCGAGCAAGAAGTCTCTACGACCAAGACGGCCCTAGAACAAGAGGTCAAGGTCACGAAGGCTTCGCTGGAGCAAGAGGTTACGACCACACGCTCCGAGCTTGAGAATGAGGTTGCCACGGCCAAGGCCGCGCTCAATGACGAAGTAACGACCACTCGTGCCGAGCTCGAAGCGCACGTCAAGGCCACGCGAAGCGAACTCGCGGCAGATGTTGCCGCGCAGAAGAAGGCGCTTGACCGCGAGGTCAGTTCCACCAAGAAGGCGTTGGCGAAAGAGGTCTCAAGCACGCGCGCAGCGCTCGAGAGTGACGTGGAGACGACTCAGGCCGGCCTCGAAGAGGAGATCAACACCGCCCGCGCCGCATTCGAGCACGAGAGCACGACAGCCCGTGCCGAGTTCGAAGCCGAAATGAGCACGCGTCGCAACGAGCTCGAGGCCGAGATTGCATCCGCCACAGCCGCGCTCGAAGAAGAGATGGCACGCCGTCACGCCGATCTGGATGCCGATATCGACAGCAAGCGCACCGAACTCGATAGCTACGTTAGCGAGACTCGCGCGACGCTCGCCCACGATGTGGAAAAGCAAACCGCTGATCTCGAGCGCGACATTGCGCGTCAGCGTGCTGAACTGGCGAACGAAGTTGAATCAACGAGGGCAACGATCAAGCACCAGCTTGAAGAAACCCGCACCACGATTGAGCGTGAAGCAGAAGAAGCTCGCATTTCCCTCGAGCAAGAGCTCGCCGTGCGTCGCGATGATGCCGAGAAGGAATTCTTGGCGCAGCACAAAGAGGCGACCGCTCAAACGCACAACTACCTCGAGGAAGCTCAGGCCCAGCTGGCCGAAGCCGTGCGCGAGGCAAATGCGAAGCGCCACGAAGCCGAAGAGCTCACCAAGTCGTCGCAGGCCGAGGCGAAAGCAGTACTCGCGGATGCGTCCGCTCGTGCTGCCGAAGAACTCTCCGATGCCGAACAGCGTGCCAAGGCTACTGTCGACGAGGCCGAGAAGCGCTCGCGCGAACTGGTCAGCGACGCGGAAGACCGTCTCACGAAGATCAAGGCTGAGCGCGAAACCGTTGCTGGATACTTCGAAAACCTTCGTGGAGTTCTCAACCAAGCCGAGGAAGTTAACTAGCAACTGCCTGCGCGACCTCTAGAATTGCGCTCAGCCTGACACTTGTTGGTCAGGCTGAATGGAGCCACGCAATGAAGATCCTCAATCCGTTCCGCCTTGGTTTGCTCGGCGGCCTGGGGGTTCTCGTCGCGGTCGGAATCGGTCAGACCGTCATTTCGCTCGCCACGATTCTCACGTATGTGGGAGCAGCGCTGTTCCTTGCTCTCGGACTGGATCCCGTGGTCACGTGGCTCGAAACCAAGAAGTTTCCCCGGTGGACAGCAATCCTTACGGTACTCGCGGGCGTTCTCGGGGTCTTTACGGGCTTGATCTTTGCTATCGTTCCCGTCATCGCTGAACAAGTACGAAACGCCGTTCAAGCCACGCCTCGACTCGTCACGGCGTTCTTTGACGGCACCGTGCGCGAAAACGTCGAGACCGCACTACCGTGGCTTGGAGTTCAAGACCTGCTCGATGGCTTCAACGAGTGGGCCGCCGATCTCGACGTCACGACCATCGGTGGCGGAGTATTCGCCGTGGGCATTGGAATCGCCACCGGGATCACCGGCGCGATCATCGTGCTGATTCTCACGATCTACTTTGTGTCATCACTCAACGGGATCAAGTCGGGCATCTACCAGCTCGTGCCCGCCACGAAGCGGGCCAAGTTCATAGATCTTGCTGAACAAGTCAGCGCTGCTGTCGGCCGCTATGTCATTGGTCAGGGCTCGCTGGCCCTGGTGAACGGCGTGCTCTCGTTTATTGTTCTCACCCTGATTTTCCCGGCCTTCGGCTTACCCGTGAAGTACTCCGCACTACTGGCCTTCATCGCCTTCATGGGATCGCTGATTCCGCTCGTCGGAACCCTCAGCGGTTCCATCGTGATCACGCTGCTCGTGCTTCTCTTCAACGGTTCACCGAGCGTTATAGCCGTGGGAATCTACTACCTCGTCTACATGCAGCTCGAGGCGTACGTTCTCAACCCGCGAATCATGAACAAGGCCGTCAAGATTCCCGGCGCCCTCGTTGTGATCGCGGCACTCGCCGGCGGAACGCTGCTCGGCATTCTGGGCGCACTCATCGCTATCCCTGTTGCCGCCGCGATTCTCATCGTCGTACAACAGGTGATCATTCCGCGACAGGCGGACCTCTAAACGACTGAGGGCGACTCCGGTGGCCACGTGCGGGGCAACGGCAGCACAACAGGGTTAAGTCGCTCCACGACTTCAGTGAGCACCCGATAGGTCTGGGTCTCCCCCACCCACAAGTGCTTTCCGCCCTCAACAGCCACAAACTCGAGTTCAGGCACCGAAGAGAATCTTTCGGCGGCTTCGGCAGGGCGCAGGTAGTCATCGAGTTCGGGGATTACCGCAACGAGCCGGCGATCATTGCCAGCCCAGGCAGCAACATCATCCGCCGTTGCACGATGCAGCGGCGGTGACAGCAAAATTGCCCCCGTGATCGGATGCTGCAGACCGTACTTGAGGGTGACCTCCGTGCCGAACGACCATCCCAAAAGCCACACGTGGGGCAACTCGCGCTCGCGCACGAAATCCATGGCGGCTGCGAGGTCGAGCTCCTCGAGTGTGCCCTCGCCGAATGAGCCTTCAGAGGTACCGCGTGGTGAGGTGACTCCGCGAAAGTTGAACCGGAGTACAGCAACATCCGCTAGCGCCGGCAGTCGTGCTGCAGCCTTGCGAATGATGTGGGAGTCCATAAAGCCGCCAGCGGTCGGCAGCGGGTGCAGCGTGACCAACGTCGCGGCAATGTGGCCAGATTCGGGAAGCGATAGCTCCCCCACCAGGGTGAGACCGTCATCCGTGTGCAGTTCGATGTTCTCCCGAACCGCGGGCAACTCTGTAGCGCCACGAATGGGCTCGGCTTCCGGCGGCGTGGCTGTCTCGTCGTTGGGGGAAATCTCGCTCATCGGGTGTCACTCACAATCTGATCTTCCAGCAGTGCTGGTGCCAATGGCGGCGCGCTGCCAAGTCGTCGGCTTCGCCCATGATGCCGTCAGCTCGCCACGTCACCGTGTGGGCAGTGCCCTGAGAGATGGTCTGCGAGCATCCGGGACACGTGTAGTTCTTGACGGCGTTCGTGGGTGAAACCGGTTGAACGTTCCACGCGCCGTCTCGTTTGACCTCAGTGCGGCGCGAACCAAAGAGCACATGGCTCAGGTCATTGCTCTCATCATCATCGGGGCGACGTCGCCCGCGGGGACGATTGGAACGAGGCATAACTCAAGCTTATGCGGTGACGCGAAGCGGTCTAGTACCAGCCGTTGGACTCTGAGTGAGCCCACGCGCCGCAGGGAGTGCCGTAGCGGCCTTCAATGTAGCTGAGGCCCCACGAGATCTGAGTGGCAGGGTTGGTGGCCCAGTCGGCGCCAGCCGTGGCCATCTTGCTGCCCGGCAAGGACTGCGGGATGCCGTAAGCACCACTCGACGGGTTTTGTGCGTAGACGTTCCAGCCCGATTCGCGGTTCCACAGGCTCACGAGGCAACTGTATTCCCCGGCGCCGAGCCCGCGAGCAGTGAGCATGGACTGAGCGATCGCCTGCGCAGTGCCCGGGTCAGGGGTTCCTGCTGCCGGAGCAACAGGTGCAGCCGGGAGAACCGGTTCAACGACAATTTCTTTGATGGCAAGCTTGTCGCGCGATACTTCGTTGACGAATCCCTCGGCCACGGTGAGCGATTGCACTTCAGCGCGCTCGATCGAGCTGACCGGTGCAGGAGCCGCAGAAACGACGCTCGCGGGTGTGGGAGCAGCCATCATGAGGGTGGCAACGAAGCCCAAGCTCACGACGGAAGCGAAGACCGGGAGGCTCCACGACACACGTTTGTGGCGCCCAGAAAGATCCGCACCCTGGCTTTTAGCCTGAGCGCGGATGATTGCCGTTCGCGAATTAATAAACAAAGTATGAGCGATGTTAGTCGACAGACCTGAAAAAACAGAGAGAACTAGCGAACAGCCAGCATGACGTCGATTACCGAGTCGAGCAGGTAGTCAACTTGGGCCTCGCGGTAACCGCCCTTGGCGCTGCGGAAAGCAACGGTACGAACGCGGTCAATCGTGAGTGGCGCACCGTGCTGAAAGTAGTTGGCTAGCTCTTGAGCGAAGGCATCCACGTCCTTGACCGAGTACCCCATCGTGAACGAGCTCACCTTAGAGAATTTTTTGCCGTCGTGACGGGCGAGGCGGTTCAGAATCTCCTGCGCTTCCGCACGGGCATTGGCGTACCACGCGGTCTCGCCGAGCTCCGCAATCGCACGGTCGCGTTCGCGAGCGGCAAAGGCATCCTCGAGGCGTTCCAGCGCTGAGTCGACGTGAAGGGGCGAATAGCCGCCCTTTTGCATGGCAAACGCCAGCTTGCGAATGCTGCGCGACGACACTACAGAAGAGTCGCTTCGATCGGCGGTGTAGGCACGACGCGCCTCTTCGAGGAAGTCCTCGACCTGGTCGACGTTGTACCCCAACTTTGACTTACGGCTGCGGGGAAATGTGGTGCTCACGGTTCTATTCTGCCTTACGCAAAGATGAGAAACAGCGCGTAGCCGGCTGCGGCCGACAAAAGTGACGAATCTACGCGGTCGAGGAAGCCTCCGTGGCCGGGCAGCCACGTGCTGATGTCCTTGATGCCGAGGTCTCGTTTGATGAGCGATTCAGCGAGATCACCCATCGTTGCGGTGCCGAGAATAACGAGGCCGAAGATGAGCCCCACCCACCACGGCTGGTCGATCATAAAGAGCGCGAGTAGCACACCGGCAGTAACGGCAGCAGCAGCTGCACCAGCGAATCCCTCCCACGTCTTGTTCGGGCTGATGGTGGGAGCCATCGGATGCTTACCGAACGACAATCCGCTGGCGTACGCACCAATATCGCTGACCACCACGACGATCAACATGGCGAGAGTCCACCACTGGCCGCCGTCTTCCGACGTGAGTATCACAGTGAAACTCGCCAGGAACGCCACGTACAGCATCACGAAGACGCCGGCGCCGAGGTCTCGCATAATCGAACGCACTGAACCTCGATGGCTCGGCAGAATGGCCACTTCGACCAGTCGCCAGACCCACATGAAGGCGATGCCGGCCAGCGTGATGTACCACTGACCTTCCGCATGCCAGTAGAACGATGCGGGCACCACCGCGACGGCAGCGATTACCGCTCCGACACGGGGAATCTTGAGTCCGGAGAAACGAAGCGCACTCGCCAGCTCGAACGCGGTGAACGCGACGAGCACTCCGGCAAAGAGCATGAAGAGCTCTTTGACGAAGATCAGGCTGAACAACAACGACAGACCCAAAGCCAATCCAACGATGATTGCCATCGCCAAAGGACGCCCAGTGCGGGCGTTGATCTTGTCGTTTGTTGCTCGAACCTGAGCTTCGAATTCAGAAACCATTAGACCTCGAGCAACTCAGCTTCTTTGCGCTTGAGTGCGTCGTCGATCGCGTCAACGTGAGCCTTCGTGCTCGCTTCGAGTTCTTTTTCTGCGCGAGCAATCTCGTCTTCGCCGACCTCGGTCAGCGCGTCGAGGTCGTCTTTTGCCTTGCGGCGCACGTTGCGGAGCGAGACACGAGCCTGCTCAGCCTTCTCGCGAACAACCTTGACGAAGTCCTTGCGACGCTCTTCGGTGAGTTCCGGCAGCGTGGCACGGATGACGTTTCCGTCGTTGCCGACGCTGGCACCAATGTGGTGGGCTGCAGCAATCGCCTTCTCAATGTCTTTGAGAGCTGATTTGTCGAACGGCGTGATGATCAGAGTACGAGCCTCTTGGTTTACCATCGAAGCCAACTGCTGCAACGGGGTCGGTGTTCCGTAATAGTCCACGAGGACCTTCTGGAACAGCGCCGGGTTAGCGCGGCCGGTACGCACCGTGCTGAAGTCTTCTTTGGCAGCATCCACTGCCTTGTTCATCTTTTCGCTAGCCTCGGCTAGAACATCACTGATCACGGGGGCACTCCTCTAGGTCTTACCCGAGTTTAGCGTGAGGTCGTTACTACAACCGTTGCGCGGCACTCGGAAATCGTTTAGCTTGGTGGGTTTTCGAATAGCAGAGCGCTATCCGTGCACGCGAGTGCCGATCTGTTCACCGACAATGGCGCGCGTGAGGTTTCCGGCCGGCTCCATGCCGAACACGAGCATCGGCATCGAGTTATCCATGCACAGGCTGAACGCAGTCGAGTCAACAACCTTCAAGCCCTGAACGAGAGCGTCTTGGAAGCTGATTGACTCGAGCTTGCGGGCATCGGGGTTGTTGCGGGGGTCAGCGTCGTAGACGCCATCCACACCATTTTTAGCAACGAGCACTTCTTCGGCACCGATTTCGAGGGCACGCTGGGCGGCCACTGTGTCGGTCGAGAAGTAAGGCAGGCCAGCGCCCGCACCGAAGATAACAACGCGACCCTTTTCGAGGTGACGCTCTGCACGCAACGGAATGTACGGTTCAGCGACCTGAGTCATGGCAATGGCAGACTGCACGCGCGTTGCTACGCCGGCCTGCTCCAAGAAGTCTTGAAGGGCGAGGGCGTTCATGACGGTGCCCAACATGCCCATGTAGTCAGCACGGCCACGGTCCATACCGCGCTGGCTCAGTTCGGCTCCACGGAAGAAGTTACCTCCACCAACGACAATCGCGATTTCTACCTGGGCGGATGCCGCAGCGATTTCCTTGGCGAGTGCCGAGACAACATCCGGGTTCACACCCAGCTGACCACCACCGAACGCTTCTCCCGATAGTTTCAGTAGCACTCGGCGTTTGCGTTGAGTTGTCATCGTCTTCTTTCCGTGTTGATGTTCATATACAGGCTATTGCGTTGTGGTGCCTTCAGCACGAGCGCACAGCAGATTCGCCGCAAGCCGCGCTGGGCCGCCACCGGTGGTGCGCGCACAATAAAGGCCCGAGGCAATAGAGCCTCGGGCCTTCATCACACTGAGTGTTAGGCGCCTACCTTGAAGCGAGCAAAACCGGTAACGGTGATGCCTGCAGCTTCGGCGACCTTAGCGATCGAGAGCTTGTTGTCACGAGCGTAATCCTGGTCAAGCAGCGAAACCTGCTTGAAGAATGCGCCGAGACGGCCTTCTACGATCTTGGGAAGAGCAGCGTCAGGCTTGCCCTCTCCGCGGCTGATTTCCTCAACGATGCGACGCTCGTTCTCGACATCTTCTGCCGGAACGTCGTCGCGCGAGAGGTAGGAAGGAGCAGCGAACGAGATGTGCTGAGCGATTCCGCGAGCGGTCTCTGCATCGTCACCCGTGTACGCGACAACAACGCCAACCTGCGGAGGCAGGTCCTTGTTGGTGCGGTGCATGTAGATCTCGAACGAGTCGCCCTCGAGCTTGGCCAAGCGGCGCAGCTCGATCTTCTCACCGAGGATTGCTGCTTCGTCGCTGATCAGGTCTGCAACCGTAGCCGAGCCCGCAGTTGCTGCGAGGCCCTCTTCAACAGTCGAAGCACCAGCGGCCGAAACGGCTGCAACAACGGCTTCGCCGAGAGCAACAAACTTGTCGCCCTTTGCTACGAAGTCGGTCTCGCAGGCGAGCTCGATGATGGTCGTTGCTGATCCAGCGGACTGTGCGGCGATGAGGCCTTCGCTGGTGGAACGGTCGGAACGCTTGGCGTTGCTCTTGGCACCGCGCAGACGAAGAAGCTCAGTGGCCTTCTCGAGGTCACCGCCTGCCTCAACGAGAGCGTTCTTCGTTTCGACCATGCCGGTGCCGAGGCGCTCGCGCAGGGTCTTGAGGTCTTCGAGGCTAAAGTCTGCCATTGTTCGAATCCTTACTTCTTGTCGTCAGCTGCATCTGCAGCCTTCGCGGGGGTCTTCTTTGCTGCGGGCTTAGCAGCAGCGTCATCAGCCTTTGCCTCGTCCTTGTCAGCCTTGGGCTCTTCAGCCTTTGCTTCGTCAGCCTTGGGCTCTTCGGTCTTTGCTGCAGCAGCATCTGCGTCAGCCTGGCCAAGAAGTTCAGCTTCCCATGCAGCCATGGGCTCTACTTCTTTGCCCTCTTCTGGCTTCTGGTGACGCTGGATGAGGCCCTCAGCAGCAGCGTCAGCGACGATGCGAGTGAGGAGACCAACCGAGCGGATGGCGTCGTCGTTACCCGGGATCGGGTACGCAACGTCGTCGGGGTCGCAGTTGGTGTCGAGGATGGCGATAACCGGGATACCAAGCTTGTGAGCCTCGTCAATGGCGAGGTGCTCCTTCTTGGTGTCGACGATCCAGATGGCCGAAGGGGTCTTCGTGAGGTTACGGATACCACCGAGGCTCTTCTGCAGCTTCACAAGCTCGCGCTTCTGAATGAGGAGTTCCTTCTTGGTGAAACCACGAGTGGTGTCGTCGAAGTCGACCTCTTCGAGTTCCTTCATGCGCGCAAGACGCTTGGAAACCGTCTGGAAGTTGGTGAGGAGTCCACCGAGCCAGCGCTGGTTGACGTAGGGCTGGCCTACGCGCAGTGCCTGCTCCGCGATGGAACCCTGTGCCTGCTTCTTGGTACCAACGAAGAGGATGGTTCCGCCGTGTGCGACGGTCTCCTTGACGTAGTCGTAAACTGCGTCGATGTGACCCAGCGACTGCTGAAGGTCAATGATGTGGCTGCCCGAGCGCTCGGTCAGAATAAAGCGCTTCATTTTCGGGTTCCAACGACGAGTCTGGTGTCCGAAGTGTACGCCGCTGTCGAGCAGCTCGCGGATGGTTACGACGGCCATGGCCGTTCTCCTTTTCTGGCTCACTGGCGCGCATGGCGGCAATGGCCTTCTCAGTTAATACTCGCTACCGGTTGGCGCGAATCCTAGTGCCCGGGCATACCTCCGCCCCGATCGCAGTGCTGCACGAAAGGGGACTGAGTGGAGATAGCGGCCGTGTGTTGAAGTAGTTGTACTGCAACGGGGCACGCGTAGTCACCGCGAATACACGCGGTGCTGCCAAAATCATACCATCGCTCCCCCACAACAACGTCACTGATTTCCGTTTTCCCCGGAAGCGGTTTTCTCGCGACGAGCCCCGCGTGAATTCTCGACACTGGGTGGATGATTCGAGCCCCGTTGTGCATGATTCTTGCCATTCTCATCGCCGTGGTGACCGGCGCGAGCGCCCCCGTGAGCGCTGAAGCCGGGTGGAGTTGGCCGGTGGAGGCACCGCATCCGATCATCCGGCCCTATATCGCGCCCGAAACCCCCTACTCTGCTGGACATCGCGGGATCGACATCGGTGCCGGTGCGTCAATCGAGGTGCGGGCTCCAGCCGCGGGCGTGGTGCACTTCGCCGGCACCGTTGTCGATCGCCCGGTGTTGTCGATTCGGCATTCGGGCGGACTCATCACGAGCTACGAGCCTGTAACGAGCGCGCTGGCTCGAGGCGACCCCGTGGCGCAGGGTGAGATTGTGGGCGAACTGCAGCCAGGGCACTGCTCCGTCTCGTGCCTCCATTTTGGCGTGCGCCTCAATGGCGAGTACGTGTCGCCGCTGAACTACCTCGGAGCGATTCCGCGCGCGATCCTCTTGCCCACAAGAAAGCCCTAGCCGGGTTCGAGCGCGAAGCGCAGGAACCCGACTAGGGCCAGTTTTCCGTGATCCGAACGGAGACTTAGTGGTCGATTTTGTGCTTGGGAGCAGCGTCGCCCTCGGCGTGCTTCGGAGTGTGCTCGGTCGAGTGCGCCGGAGCGTGGGTACGAACGTGATTGCCCGATCCCTTCGGAGTGCGCACTTCAGCGCCCACCGAGATCACCCGAGTCGGCCACCAGAACTTCTCCCCCAGCATGAACGCGAGCGAAGGAACAATCACGGTTCGCACGAGGAGGGTGTCGAGCAGTACACCGATACAGACGATGATTCCGATTTGTGTGAGCGTTATGAGCGGCAGCACTCCGAGCACCGCGAAGACCGCGGCGAGCAGAATACCGGCACTCGTGATCACACCGCCAGTCGACGAGAGTGCCCGAATCATGCCCTGGCGAGTGCCGTATTCGACAGCTTCTTCTCGAGCGCGAGTGACCAAGAAGATGTTGTAATCGACACCCAGCGCCACCAAGAACAGGAAGCTAAACAGCACAACGTTCGTATCGATCGCCGGGAAGTCGAACACCGTCTGGAAGAGCAACCAGCTAGCACCGAGGCTCGCGAAGAACGACGCAACAACCGTGAGCAGCAGCAGGATCGGAGCAACCAGCGAACGGAGCAACAACACCAACACGATGAATACGAGGCCGAGGATGAGCGGGATGACCAAGTCTTGGTCGGACTGCTGAGCCCGCTCGACGTCGAGAGCCTGCGCATCCAGCCCACCGACGAGCGCGTCAGCACCGTCGATTGTGGAGAGTTCAGCACGGAGCGCCTCAATAGCGGCGAACGACCCTTCAGTCTCGGCCGCGTCATCCAACACCACACTGATCTGCGTGATCGTGGAGGTGCTTTCGCCGATTCGAACAGCATCAACGCCGTCGACACCTTCGGCAGCCTGGGCTGCTTCTTCGGCGTAGTCAGAGTTCACGATGACCGACGCCGGCGAACCGCTGCCGGCGGGGAAGGCATCCGCAATGAGCTCTTGGCCCTGCACTGCTTCGGGAACCTGCGTGAAGCTCTCAGTCTGCGAGAGGCCGATTTTGATCTGCGGCACGCCCAAGGAGAGCGCTCCGAGCACAATGGCACCAAGGACGGCGACAACCACGGGCTTCTTGGAAACGAGAACACCGAGCTTGTGCCAGACGCCGCGCTCAGCGCTGCCCTCAGTGCCGAACTTGGGAATGTAGGGCCAGAAGAGGCCACGACCGAAGAGCACGAGAGCGGCAGGCAGAACAACGAGTGCAAAGATCATGGCAATAACTACACCCGTGGCACACGCGATGCCGAGGGCACGGTTGCCCTGAAGCTCGGCAAACACGAGCGTTAGGAGGGCGAGTACCACGGTGCTACCGCTGGCGATGATGGCGGGGCCCGCACCACGCAGGGCACGAGACATGGCTTCACGGCGATCCTCGACCAGGCGCAATTCGTCGCGGTATCGCGCAATCAACAGGAGCGCGTAGTTAGTACCAGCACCGAAAACGAGTACGGAGAGGATGCCAGTGACGGAAGCATCCAACTGGATGCCGGCAAGAGTGGCAACGCGAGCGGCAACGATGCCCGCGAGACCGTCAGCAGTACCCACCACGATGAGCGGCACGAGCCACAACCACGGGCTGCGGTAAGTGACGAGCAGCAGCACAGCGACCACGATGACGGTCGTGAGGAGAAGAGTGAAGTCAGCGCCCTCGAAGACGGCAGCGATGTCGACAGCGAACCCTTCCGGGCCACTCAATAGAGCGGAGAGACCATCGGGGAGGTCTGCGTTTGCTTCGGTGCGAATCTCGTCAGCACGCTCCGCCTGTTCGCCCGCTTCAGTGAGCTTGTCGAGCGGAACCGTGACGAGGGCTGTCGTGCCATCGTCAGAGAACGACGGCGGCGGAACGAATCCCTCGGCGGAGAGTTCGCTCAGCGAACCCGTCGCGTCAGTGATCGCGGCAATGTCGTCGTCGGTGAGATCGCCGCTTTCACGGGTGTAGACGAGCAGCGCGACTGTGGAATCGGCGCCCGGCAGGTCTTCTGCCGCAGCAGCGGCCTGGGCTGATTCGGCGGAATCGGGAAGACCAACGCCGGGAAGTGCGCCCTCTTCATTGCCGGAACCGGCAGCAAAGATCGCGCCAGCGGCGAGGAATGCGGTGACCAACACGATCCACGAAGTCTTTCGGGCGGTGATGAACGTCCTGAGGCGAGACATCGCTCTCCTTCTGAAGCAAAGTACTTCGATTAACTAGATATTAGACAAGTTAGAAACATACAGGTAAAGTATTCACCATGCAACACACCGAACCCGCCATGGAGCGCCCCCAAGCACGCCGCCCCACCCAACTGCTGCGGGACATCCTCGACATCAGCGAAGAGTTCGAGGAGCACGTCGGCCGCACGCTCTCCGTCAATGCCACTGACCTCGAAGCGATGGAACACCTGATCATGAGTGGGCCGCTGCCCCCGACTGAACTTTCGCGCCGCCTCAATATTTCAACTCCGGCGGTTACCGCCTCGATTGACCGCCTGATAGGCGTCGGTCACGTCACTCGCGAACAGCACCCGACCGACCGCCGCAGCGTCGTCGTCGTACCCAATCCGCGTTCTGTTGAAACCGCTATGGCAACTTTGATGCCGATGATTATGGGCATCGACCGCGTACTCGACAACTTCGATGACACCGAGAAAGAGGTCATCGAGCGATACCTCAACCAGGTCGTCACGATTTATCGTGAGCAACTTCCCGACCCCGCCGACATTCCGGCGCCGAAGCCGGCCGTCGCCCCGCCCAAGATTGATCCGCCCGGACCGCGGCGCTCGTCGTGGAAGCCTGAGACCCAGGTCGGGCCGACAATTTTCGGCAGCTAGATCGCGTTAGCCGCACACATCACGCACTGCCGGCGAGCTCGGCCCCCGAGGTCTCGCTACCCAGCCCGGTCACGCTCGCGGGTGCGCAATCACGCTCGCGGATGCGCGGTCACGCTCGTGGGTGCGCTGTCACGCTCGTGGATGCGCGGTTCGGTAGCTTTCACGCAAGCGCTCGGTGGAAACGTGCGTGTACAGCTGAGTCGTGCCCAAACTCGCGTGCCCGAGGAGTTCTTGCACGGCGCGCAAGTCGGCGCCGCCATCGAGCAAATGAGTGGCCGCCGTGTGCCGCAAGGTGTGCGGCCCTGATCCGCCCGACCCCGGAACATCGGCCAGCAAGTGCGCAATCACTTCGTACACCGTTCGCGCACTGAGCCGCTTTCCCCGGGCTCCAACGAACAGCGGAGCTGCTCCCCCGCTTTCCGTCGTCAGTTGACTCCGGCCGCGCTCGAGATAGTCACTGAGTGCCCGCTGGGCCGGGATGCCGAACGGAACAACACGTTCCTTCGAGCCCTTACCCATCACTCGCACGGTGAGTCGCGAATCGTCGACATCGTTGGCGCTTAAACCCACGAGTTCGCTCACCCGCAGTGCCGAAGCGTACAAGAGCTCGACAATAGCTCTGTCCCGCAGCGCAATCGGGTCGGACGAAGAGGCGCGCGCCTCAACACTCTGCAACATCTCGGCCATTTGGTCGCGGTTGAGAACCCGGGGCAAATGACGCTCGGCCTTGGGCGCTTTGAGCCGCGCCGCGGCATCCACTTCGGTGTGGTGGTTAGCAGTCAGCCAGGCGCTGAAAGCTCGGGCGGCTGCTGCGCGGCGAGCGAGCGTCGCCTTAGCGAGGCCGTCTTGCGACGACTGCCAGAGCCACTCGCGCAGCAACTCGAGATCGAGATCGGCAGGTATCGTCGCAGCGCGCTCAGCAGCAAAATCGACAAGCGTGGTGAGATCGGAACGATACGAGCGGATCGTATGCACGCTAAAGCCGCGGTCTGCCGAGAGGTACTCGACAAACACATCCACGAGCCGGTGCAGGTTCACGTGTCTATCGTGCGGCATGCTGCAGACATTCGTGTACGACGCGATAGCGTTTCGGGATGACCACTCCATCTTCAGCGCAGCACGTCGGCACCGCTCTCGTGACGGGAGCGACCTCAGGGCTGGGCGCAGAGTTCGCCCGCCAGCTCGCCTCAGCCGGCCACAACCTGATTCTGGTGGCGCGCGACCGCGCTCGCCTCGAGAGTGTGGCGGAGTCGCTGCGCTCGGCTTTCGGCGTGCACGTTGAGGTGCTCGGCGCCGACCTCACTAACCCGGAGCAGCGGGCAACGGTTGAAGAGCGGCTCGCTTCCACGGAGCATCCGGTGAGCTATCTCGTGAATAACGCGGGCTACGGCCTTGCGCAGGAGTTCGAAAAGAACTCCGTCGATGACGAAGAGCGGATGCTCGAGATCTTGGCCACGGTGCCCATGCGCCTCAGCCACGCTGCGCTCGGGGGCATGCTCGCCCGAGGCTCAGGCACCATCCTGACGGTCGCGAGTATCGCAGGAGGGGCGCCGCTCGGAATGTATGCAGCCGCTAAGACGTGGCCGCTGAGCTTCAGCCGCTGGGCTAATGCGCACTACCGCCACCGCGGTGTGACTTTCAGTGCGGTCGCGCCCGGTTTCGTTCGCACCGAATTTCATGCCCGCCTCGGCATCGAACGCTCCGACATGGCACCGAAGTGGATGTGGCTCAACGCGGACTTCGTGGTTCGCTCGGCTCTGCGCGCGGCAGCCCGCGGTCGCGGACTCTCGGTTCCGAGCATCCGCTACAAATTGGTTTGGGCACTCATGAAGGTGGCTCAGCCGCTCATTCTTGTTGCGGTGGCGCGATCTAGCCGCGCCGAGTCCGCGAAGGTTGCCGGCTAGCGAATCGGAAAGCCGCGCGCCTCAACTTCGGCCTTGAGATGATCGCGCAGGGCAGCGGACGGCCCGGTCACCCCATCGGGCTTGCTCGTGCGGCGAGCAGTGTGCTCAGCCCAGCCGTATTCGGCATCCGGAATGTCAGCAGCACCGCCGCCAACCTGGCGCCCCGCATAGAGGCCGTTGGCGATCATGACGTCGTCGTACTCCCGCACGTGCTTTTCGACATCCGCACTGGAGTATTGCTCGCGGTGCACGACGGCCTCGCTGGACAGGCGCGGCTTTGTGCCCCGCCGAACGCCCTCTTTCGGATACCCGATCGTGAGCCCCGCCACGGCAAAGACGCCCTGCGGCAGCCCCAGCTCTTCGGCGATCGCGCTCGGGCTATTGCGCACCGATCCGATGGGCACGGTGCCGAGCCCCAAGGATTCGGCGGCGACGAGCGCGTTCTGAAGCGCAAGCGTGGCATCGACGGATGCCGTCAAGAACATCTCGAGATTGTCTGCCCCGAAAGCGCGCCCCTGACGCTCGGCCAGGTAGTGGAACCGCGACACGTCTGCACAGAAGATGAGCATGACGGGAGCCTCGGCGACGTAGCGCTGGTCGCCGACAAGGTGGGCCAGGCGGGCACGACGTTCGGCATCCTCAACGACAATGATGCTGAAGGCTTGAAGATTTGACGATGTCGGCGCGCTGCGAGCCGAGACCAGAATGGCCTCGAGAACTTCCGCCGCAAGCGGCGTCTCTTCGAAGCTACGAATCGACTCGTGACTCGTGAGCACCTTAATGGTGTCGGTGACAAACTCGGGCGAAATCTCGCGCTGCTCTTGTTCGATGCGTGTGGTCGGTGCAGTGTGTGTCGGTGCAGTGTGTGTCGAGCCCAAAGTCATACCGCAATGATTTCACGCTCAACTGGGTACGTAATGCACGAGGTGCCTCACGACGACAGCTACCGCGCACTCGTCGGCGCTTTAGTCGGAGGCAGCAACTTCAGCAGCATTGAAGGTGGAGTTCTTGGCCGAGAATGTTTCGAGCCGCTGCTCGGGAGTCATCGCCTCGATCTGTGCCCACGCTTCTGCTGAGTGACCCGTGATCTCCGCGGTGTCGCCCACCGGGATGATCGAGTGGACGGTTTGCTTCTCGTACACGTGCACCACGTTCACGGCCTGGCCATAGTCGACGCCCGAAAGCAGCCGATCTTCGGCGCTCAAGTCGAGCGTGTAACACGTCGCCGAAGCGACCGAGACGGGAATGCCCGCGAAGGTCGAGTGGGTGGAGTAGTGCAAATGCCCTGCCAGAATCGCGCGTACGTCGCTGCCCTGCAGCACCTCCGCCAGGCGCTCTTGGCGCTGCAATTCGAGCATGCCCATTGCTTCGAGCATGGGGGTGGGGATCGGTGGATGATGCACAGCGAGCAGCGTGCCGTGCGGTGCGGGGGTTGCCAGTTCGGCCCGCAGCCACTCCAACTGCTCGTCGCTAATGTCGCCGTGGTGGTAACCCGGCACCGTGGTGTCGAAGGAGATGATGCGCAGCCCGTCGATCATGTAGACCCGGTCTTGCGGAGCATCCGATTCGTCATCGAAAAGGAGCTTGGAGTACTGGTCGCGCTCGTCGTGATTGCCCATGACCCAGATGATTTCCGCGTTCATGCGCTTTGCGGCGGGCTCCACAATTTCGCGAAGACGTACGTAGGCGTCGGGCTCCCCCAGATCGGCGAGGTCCCCGGTGAAGACGATCGCTTGCGGGTTGGCAGTCGATCGCTCGAGTTGGGCAAGAGCTTGCTCGAGGTGCTCGATCGTGTTGACCGCCCCGTAGAGCGGTCGGCCGCCCGCAAGCAAATGGGTGTCACTCACGTGAGCGATGACGTGGCTGGGGGCAGGGTACTGACCTAGTTGAATCACACGCCCAGCCTAGGCCTGCCTGGTGTCATTCAATAGGGCATTCGCGAGGCGGTGCGAATGCCCGCGTGCTCAAATCGTGCCAGTTAACGCAGGATGCCCGCCGCCACAGCTGTGGTCGACGGGCATCCTGTACTTACTACGCCCGGTGGGGCGCTAGTCGATCGCGCAGAACTAGTCCTTCTTGTCGAAGACCGGCAACGTGACCGTTCCGGTGCGAACACCTTCGACGGCGGAGTCAAACTCTGTGACGATGTTGTCGCTGTGCTTGAAGGTGAACAAGCTCACGACGATCGCGACAACGATGTTGAGGATGAAGCCGGGCACGATTTCGTACATGACACCGGAGAGCGCATCGCTGTTGCCCCAGATGACGACGGTGACGGCACCGGCGATCATTCCGGCGATAGCGCCGGGCGCGGTGAGCTTGCGCCAGAAGAGTGACAGCAAGACGATCGGTCCGAACGCGGCACCGAAGCCAGCCCAGGCGTAACCGACAAGGTCGAGCACAGACGCCTTCGGGTCAAGCGCGATGATGATCGCGACAACCGAGACGACGAGAACACCAATGCGACCAAGAACAACCTGTGCCTTCGGAGTTGCTTCCTTCTTCGCGATGATCTTGAAGAGGTCCTCGACGAGAGCCGACGACGACACGATCAACTGCGAGGAAATCGTGCTCATCACAGCGGCGAGCACTGCAGCGAGAACGAAACCGGCGATGAGCGGGTGGAAGAAGATCTGCGAAAGCTCAAGGAAGACCTTCTCGGGGTCGTCCAGCGTGAGCTCGGGGTTCTGCTGGAAGTACGCGATACCGATGAGGGCCGAAGCGAGCGCGCCCAAGACCGAAACGATCATCCAGCTGATGCCGATGCGGCGACCGGCTACGGCATCCCCGGGTGAACGCAGCGCCATGAAGCGAACCAGGATGTGCGGCTGACCGAAGTAGCCAAGGCCCCACGCTGCAGCGGAGATTGCGGCAATCGCGGACCCGCCGAAGAGGTTGAGCATGTCGACTTCTTCAGTGCTCACTGCGCGGATTGACTCAATTGCGCCGTCGACGCCACCAACCTGAGTGATACCGATGATCGGTACAGCGATGAGGGCGAGGAAGATCATGATGCCCTGAACGACATCCGTGTAGGTCGCACCGATGAAGCCACCGAAGAGGGTGTAGAGAACGGTGACGCCGCCGACAAGGAGCATTCCGAGAAGGTACTCAGAGTTGAATGCGCTCTCGAAGAACTTTCCGCCGGCGACCATTCCGGAGGAGACATAGAACGTGAAGAAGACGAGGATGATGATGCCGGCGGTGATGCGCAAAATGTGCGTCTTATCGCGCAGGCGGTTCTCGAAGAGGCTCGGTACCGTGATCGAGTTCTTCGATACTTCGGTGTAGGCACGCAGTCGCGGGGCTACGAACTTCCAGTTGAGCCAGGCACCGATGGTCAGACCGATTGCGATCCAGCCCTCTACGAGGCCTCCTACGTAGAAGGCACCGGGGAGTCCGAGGAGCAGCCAGCCGGACATGTCAGATGCGCCAGCGCTGAGCGCAGCAACGCCGGGGCTGAGCTTGCGGCCTGCGAGCATGTAGTCATCGAGGTCGGTTGTCCTCTTGTACGCCCACCACCCGATACCGAGCATTGCGGCCATATAAATGACCATCGCAATAATTTGGAAGGTTAGATCGTTCACAGTGTTGCCTTTCGTCTGCGCGGCGGTGGGCTTGGCTGTCTACCTTTGCAGAGATAAGGATTAGTAACAATCTCAATCGACGCACATAAAAGGTAAGAGTTTCTAATGGTTACCGCGCAGAGTGCGGCGATTTCGCAAGATTTTGGCGTAGACACAGGAGTTTTGCGCCCGTCGACGGTGGCGTGCAACTTTCAACAGCATGCGGTCAGAGTGCTTTGAGGTTCGATTTGCGGCGACGACTTCCCTGTGCAGGCAACAAAGATTGCACCCAGCCATGAGTGAGTGTACATTCACTCATATGCCTGCTTCGACC
This sequence comes from Salinibacterium amurskyense, assembly GCF_002797685.1. GTDB lineage: Bacteria > Actinomycetota > Actinomycetes > Actinomycetales > Microbacteriaceae > Rhodoglobus > Rhodoglobus amurskyensis. The sequence goes on along the minus strand of NZ_PGFH01000001.1, from coordinate 1,207,893 downwards.
ACTCTCTCTACCGCCGAGCTTCGCCGCCCTATCGTCGCCGCTGCCGCCCTCAGCGAGTTCGCCCGCGGCGGCTTTCACGGCACCACGATCGCCGACGTTGCGCGCGAAGCACGCATCTCCCCCGCCTACGTCTTCAAATTGTTCCCCGGCAAAGAGGCGCTTTTCGTTGCCGCACTCGAAGCCTGCTTCGACGAAGTGATCGCCGCGCTCAGCAGCGGGGCGGATGCCGCATCCGACCAGTCCCCTACCGGCATCCTCGATGCGATGGCCGACGCCTACGCCGAACTCATTGGGGATCGTCGACTCTTGAGTATTCAAGTGCACGCGCAGTCGATCACCCACATTCCCGAGGTCGGGGCCGGGCTGCGGGAAGGCCTGGCTCGCGTCACGTCGTTTGCAAAGGAACGCTCGAACGGCAGCAATGCTGATGTGCAGCGCTTCATGGCGTACGGGCAGCTCTGCCACCTGATCGTGACAGCAGGCGTCGAGGGCGAAACCCAGCCTTGGGCTGAGATCTTGACCCACGGCATCCGGCACCCCTGAGCGCAGCGCGCTGAGGGGTGCGTCGCCGCCCTTCTTCCCACTCATCCTCCGTTCTTTGTTTACCCCAAGGAGCCGTTCGCCTAGCTTTCTCCAAGAGTGAGTGATCAATCACTCATCAATCTGCTCGTCTGTTCTTTTGTCTGTTCGTTCGTTATCTCAACCTCAAGGAGTTCTCGTGTCTACTGTTCCTTCTCTCCCTCCTCGGACTGCGCGCCGTGCTGCATCTGCAAGCGATGGCGCCTCTCGATTGCCTCGCAGCGGTAGACGCTGGTGGGCGCTTAGTGTGCTGGCGCTCGCTCAGTTCTTGGTAGTTCTCGATGCATCGATCGTGAATATTGCGTTACCGGTCGTGGGCGTCGAGTTGCAGATGTCGACGGCCGCTCTTGCGTGGGTGATCACTGCTTACGTGCTCGCGTTCGGCGGGCTGCTTTTGTTGGGCGGTCGTCTGGCAGATCGGTGGGGCCATCGGCGAGTGTTCTTGGCGGGCGTCATCATATTTGTGCTCGCTTCTGCAGCCGCAGGCTTTGCAGCTTCCAGCGGAATGTTGCTGGCAGCTCGTGCCGTGCAGGGCGCAGGAGCAGCATTGCTAGCTCCTGCTGCGCTGGCCTTGCTGACCCACCTGTTTCCCAAGCCTGGTGACCGGGCCCGCGCTTTGGGCGTGTGGGGAGGCGTCGCGGGCATCGGGTCTGCGGCAGGTGTTCTACTCGGTGGTGTACTCACGTCATCGTGGGGTTGGCAGTGGGTGTTCTTTGTGAACGTGCCGGTGGGAGTGCTGGTGTTAGCGACCATTCCGTTTCTCATTTCTCGAGACGAGCGCACGGCATCCGGTGTCTTGGATCTTCCCGGTGCGGTGTCGGTGACGGGTGCGCTCGTGGCGACGGTGGGCATGTTCAGTGCGACGGAACAGCTTGGCGTGCTGCACCCGGTCACGCTGATGCTTGCCGGGCTGGCCGTCGCGCTGACCGCCGTGTTCATTGTGGTGGAGCGTCGCGCTGTCGAACCGCTGGTTCCGTTGGCAATTTTCTCGAACCGAAGTGTGGCGGTCGGCAACGTAGCGATGTTGCTGTTGGGAGCGACGATGGTCGCGTTGTTCTTTGCGCTGTCGGTGTTCATGCAAGCTGTGCTGGGCTTTGACGCTCTGACGGCGGGGCTCACTCAGCTGCCTCTCGCGGGTGCGTTGGTGGTGGTCGCAGGGGTCGCCCCTGTTGCGGTGAACCGCTGGGGGCTGCGACGCACACTCAGTGTTTCCTTCGTTGTACTGGCCAGTGGATTGGTGTGGTTGTCGTTCGCTCCTGCGGATGCCGGTTTCGCTTCGAATCTGCTCGGGCCGACTCTCGTGATTGGGGTGGGTTTGGGGGCCGCCTTCGTCACTGCTACTCAGCTCGCTGTCGCTGGTGTCGATGGCGGCGAGGCCGGTCTCGCTGGTGGTTTGGTGAACACGAGTCAGCAGATCGGTGGGGCGTTGGGGCTTGCCGTGTTGGCAAGCCTGGCCGCGATGCGGACGGATGCCCTGCTCGAAACTGGGGCTTCGACTCCCGTCGCACTCTCAAGCGGCTTCTCGTGGTTGTTCTTGGGAGCGGGGGTGCTGGCGATGTTGGGGGCGGTCATCGTAGGCGTGATCCGCCTCGAGTCGCCCGAAAACGCCCGTCGGTGACACCAGTTTGCGCTCACGCTCGGCGGCTGCGTTCGGATGCCACACGCTTCCAACCGCGCTCGGTCTCCGTGACGCGGCCGTCGAGTTCGAGCAGGCCGAGCTGGGCGCGAACCGTGGAGATTGCGAGCCCGCTGCGCGCGGCTACATCGTCGGCGGAACGGGCGCTGCGAGCGCTGAGGGCGTCGAGAAGACGGACCGCGTCAGTGTCACGCGGGCTGCTGGAATCCGAGCCCGCGCTTGAAGAGGCTGCGGACTGCTCCGCGCCCGCCACCTCATCAATGGTGAGCAGCGCGTGCTCAAGCGGCGCCAGTTCCGCCATCTGGTCCGGGTTGGTGACGCACACGGCGTCGTAGTCACGGATGAGACGGTGACAGCCCGCGGAGGCGGCGCTGGTAACCGGGCCGGGCACCGCTCCCAGCGGTCGGCCCAAGGTGGCCGCGTGGCCAGCGGTATTGAGAGAACCGGATCGCCAGCCCGCTTCGAGAACTACCGTCGCCATGCTCGCCGCAGCTATTAATCTGTTGCGCTGCAAAAACCTCCACTTGGTGGGTGGTGAGCCGCACGGGAGCTCCGAAATGACGACGCCGTTCTCGACAATGCGGCCGAGAAGCGCGTCGTGGCCGCTGGGGTAGAAACGGTCTACTCCCCCGGCGAGGAAAGCGACGGTGAGCCCGTGACTGGCTAGAGCAGCGCGGTGGGCCATGCCGTCGATTCCGTAGGCGGCACCGGACACGATCGTGTAGCCACGATCCACGAGCCCGGCGGAAGCCTCCATCGTGATGTGTTCGCCATAGCCGGTGGCAGCGCGGGCTCCGACGAGGGCGATGCCGCGTTCGATTCCGGCAAGGGCTTCATCGGTTCCACGAACCCACAGCGCCGAGGGGGCGTGCCAGTCGAGATCGTTGAGCCGCGACGGCCACAGCGTGTCGTCGGGCGTGAGTAGCCGAGCGCCGAAACGGGCGGCCTGACGCAGAGCGATGAGCGCGGTGTTCGACTTGAGCCGTGGCATCCACCGGTCGATTGCTTGGGCCATATCGTCGTCGCCAACCGCATCGCCGTCAGCCGAGAGCGTTGCAGCGAACCGCTCGGGATCCCAGTGCTCGACAACGGCGGTGAGCGCGCGCACAGCTCCGAGCTGTTGGATGGCGCGACCGGCCAAGCGGTCGCCGGGCTCGGCCAAGCCGCTCCACGTGGCGCGGGCGAAACGTTCTTCGATCGCATCGCGGTCGAAGTCTTCACCGCCACCGACGCTGACTGCCCTGACGAGAGTGGCTACTTCTGATTCTTTGAGTCCAAACATGGTCACTGGGACATAGCCTTTCTGAGGTAGAGCGCTTGCCCAACGTGGGTGTCGTCGGGTCGGGAATCGTCGGCGAGGTCGGCAAGCGACCACGCGACACGGAGTACGCGGTCGTACCCGCGCATAGTGATGCCTCCGCGCTCGAGAGCGCGGTCGAGACCCGCGGTGACTTTGGGTGTCAGCCGTAACTCGCGGCCACGCAAGTAGGAACCCGGCACGTGGGAGTTGAGCCGCCACGGCGTAGCTTCGAGGCGAGCCGCGGCACGCTCGCGAGCAGCGGTGACCTTGGCTCGGGCATCCGCTGTAGAGAGCGAGGGTCGCTCCCCGGCCAAGCGCAGTTGAGCGCTCGTGATGCGCTCGACTCGAAACTGAATGTCGATGCGATCAAGCAGCGGCCCCGAAAGACGTGCGAGATACCGCCGCCGACTGTTGGGCGGACACGTGCACTCGCTGTCGCGCGCACCCCACTGCCCGCAAGGGCAGGGGTTGGCCGCCATCACGAGTTGAAAGCGGCCCGGGAAGTGGGCAATCGCATTCGCTCGGTGGATGCTGATAACCCCCGATTCGAGAGGTTGCCGCAATGCGTCCAGCGCTGCCGGTGCAAACTCGGGCGCTTCGTCGAGAAAGAGCACTCCGTCGGAGGCTCGGGCGGCAGCACCCGGACGTATCTGCGAGCTGCCGCCTCCCACGAGCGCCGCGGCCGTCGCCGTGTGATGGGGCGCTTCGAGCGGTGGTCGAGTCGTGAGGCTACTGCCGACCGGGAGTCCGGCGAGCGAACGAATGGAGGAAACTTCGAGGGCCGCCTGCGGATCGAGATCGGGCAAGAGCCCGGGCAGTCGCGCAGCGAGCATGGTCTTCCCGGCGCCGGGAGGGCCAAGCAAGAACACGTGGTGGCCTCCGGCGGCAGCAACGAGCATCGCGTCGATCGCGTCGCTGCCGCCGATCATGTCAGCGAGATCGCCCGAAGTCTCGGGTGCCGCTTCGGGCGCGGGCCGGGTGATTACCTCGACCGGTTCGGGCTCGAACTCTCCGCCATGCCAGATGGCGGCATCCCGCAGCGAGGGCACCGCGATCACGCGCATGTCGGGAACGAGGGATGCCTCATCGGCGTTGCCGCTCGGAACCATGACCGTCGTGAATCCTGCCCGCGACGCGGCAAGCACCGCGGGCAAGACACCGTTCACTGGCCGCAAGCGCCCGTCGAGGCCGAGCTCTCCGATGTGGAGCACTCGGTCGATCGATTCTGCCGGGATTGTTCCCGAGGCGGCGAGCGCCGCGAGCGCGATTCCGAGGTCGAAGCCGGAACCGTGTTTGGGAAGCGCAGCCGGCGACAGGTTGACGGTGATTTTGCGATTCGGCAGCCCGCATCCGGAGTTCGTTGCGGCTGCCCGCACGCGATCTTTTGCCTCGCCCAGCGCGGTGTCGGGTAACCCAATAAGGACGAACCCGGGAAGGTTGTTGGAGAGGTCTGCTTCGATCTCCACGATCGCACCTTCGAGCCCGAGCAGGGAAACGGCGTACGTTCTACCGATCACGAGATGCGCTTCAACTGTTCGATCTCAACGACGCCACGAGACGGCACGATTACCGCAATGGCATCAATGCGCACGGAAGCACCAGATCCCGGATGATCATCACACCAGGCCGCAGCGAGTCGCCGCAGCCGCGCGAGTTTGGTGGCAGTGATTGACTCGAAGGGATGCCCAAACATCACACTCGAGCGAGTTTTGACCTCGACGAAAACTAGCTCGTCGCGCTCGCGCGCCACAATGTCGAGTTCCCCCTGCGAACACCGCCAATTGCGGTCGAGGATCTCAAGCCCTGCACTAGTCAGGTGGTCGGTCGCGAGCTGTTCGCCACGGGCGCCGAGTTCATCTTTTGCTGCCATGACTCAAGCGTCGCGTCGCAGCACAGCAGTGAACGAGGCTGGGCACAATGTGGGAGAAGACTCACCCACGCGCCCCGATGGGGAGGACTAGTGGGCTACTCGGCCGCGCTGCCCGCTTCAAACACCGAGACGCTGAACCACACACCGTCGTCGACGGTAACCCTGAGCTTCAAGGTGGACGGGTCAGCGTCGAACGGCTCCGTAATACTCGTCATTGCCGCAGTCCCGCGCTCGCTCGCACAGTGGTCGCTCCCCCGCTAAGCGCAATTGCGCGCTCGTGATGCGCTCGACCCGAAACCGGATGTCGATGCGGTCGAGCAGTGGCCCCGACGAACGTGCGAGGTGATGTCGATGGTTGTTCGGCGGGCACGTGCATTCGCTGTCGCGCGCACCCCACTGACCGCAGGGGCAGGGGTTCGCCGCCATCACGAGCTGAAACCGGCCGGGGAAGTGAGCAATCGCGTTGGCGCTATGGATGCTGATGATCCTTGACTCGAGAGGTTGCCGAAGTGCGTCCAGTGCTGCCGACGCGAACTCGGCGCTTCAGCATCCATTGGAAAGCACACCGTAGTGGACTACTTTCACTCAAGTCTCCTGCGAACCATTTGCCGCGTTGGATCTCCGTAGTGCCCAATTGCGTATCTGGTTTAGTCGGATCATCTTTATACGCGTCGACATGTGTGATCACCAATGCCCCCGAGAACGGGAGGCATGACCTAAGAGATCTGCGAGAATACTTCACGTGAGTGAGAAACAAAATGCAAATGGAAGTGGACTGCCGCCGAAGATCCGTCGCTCGGTAGCCATCTGGGCCTGCGTTCTCGCCGGCCTCGGATCCGCAGTCATGACCGGGATGATTGTTGCAGCAATTGATCGTCCCCTGCGTGCACCGATTGGCGCATGGGCGTCGGAATTTATCAAAAGTCCGGGTTTTGCGGGAATTTGTGCCTTGATCGCCGCAAGCCTGGCGTTGTGGGGCATTCTTAATCAAGTCACAGTCGCAAAACGAAATTTGGAACATCAACGTGAGGCTAACGATAGCCATGCATGGTGGGCACGTTTCGAATGGGCCGCTACACGTGCTGTACCCGTTTCAAAAGATGAAACACCTTTGCCATATAACGCCGTTCTCAGTACACTCACGGGTCTTACCGAGTCCGCTACCGATGATGTTCAACGAGGAGCAGTTGGCGCGATCAGCCAAGTTGCGGCAGCACAACAAGATGACACACACGGGGCTGATGACTTGCCCGCAGACCCGAGCCGTGCAATGGAAGAGTCAAGGATAAGTCTTCTTCAAAAGTATGCAGACGTCGCTGGCGATACACCTGCCCGTTCAACTGCCATCGAGGGACAGCTATATGAGCTTCTCGTTATCCAAGCTTTGAAAAGGGTTTTACCTCCCCACAGCGTTAGCACCGAAACGTTTAGGGGCGCGTCGGGTGCCCGGCTTATTCGCCCAGATGCTGTTGTGATCCATAAGGGAAAACGAATCATTGTGGAAGTGAAGTCCTACAGGAGACAGCAACGGTTGAGCCCGAGCGCGACAGCACAGATTCGTTCGCTTGTAGAAACTTCGGGCGCGGAAGCGGCGATCGTTATCGCACCAATCGAGCTTCAGCTAGACCCAGTCAGTCAATCTGAGGGCTCGATCACAGCATCTGTCTGGACATCGCCGAATGATGATGACAACCTCCGCGCTGCCCTAGAACAGGCAACTTCGTAGATGGGTGCCGCCAAGAAATCTTCAGTGCGAGCCAGCAAGGGTTGCAACTACCAGGTGCAATAGTGATCGTGCGTGCCTAAGCGAGAACTGGAACGAACACCTCAGTTGGGTGCTCCCATTCTAGCCGCCAGCCTGGTCAAAACGGGGCTGATCAGCGAGCGAATCCCGATCGTGCAGATTCAGATTCCGCTAAAGCCACTCGCGCTCGGCAACCGCCTGAGCGCTCAACTTGTTCGCAGCACTTCCTCCGGCTTGAAGTACTCCATGAAGAGGCGCCGACCCTTCGGATGCCTGTGGCGAAGTCGTCATACAGCCGGTGAGCCCGAGAACGATTGCAACGCCAACAAGAGCGACTCCAGCACTACGCAAGGTTGATTTTTAGCACTCCTTTCGACATCCGTCTAGAGAATCTAAAATTGTCAGGAAAGAGCGTTCAAATAGCGAAAACTGACTACGCGAACAACCCGGCAATCAAGCTACCCGCCAGCACGACCATGACTACCGCGATCAGGATGTCGAGCACCCGCCACGCCATCGGCTTGGCGAACAGTGGTCGCAGATAGCGACTGCCATAACCAATCGCTGTGAACCAGATCACGCTGCCGAGGCAGGCCCCGAGCGCGAACCACCAGCGGTTGTCGCCGTAGGTTCCGCCGATGGAGCCGAGCAACAGCACGGTGTCGATGTACACGTGCGGGTTGAGCCAGGTGAGCGCGAGCGCTGTCGAGAGGGCGGCGGCGAGCGTCATCCCGGTTCCGGATGCTGTTGCGGTGAGGGCTTGCGGTCGGGCCGCCCGGCGAAGCGACAGGAACGCATACACGAGGAGGAAGATCGCTCCACCGACGCGGGCGATCACGAGCAGCCACGTCGCTTGCTCGATGAGCGCTCCGAGGCCTGCGACACCGGCGGTGATCAACACAATGTCGGAGAGCATGCACACGAGCACCACTGCGGTGACGTGTTCCCGCCGCAGCCCTTGCCGCAGCACGAACGCGTTTTGGGCGCCGATCGCAATAATCAGCGAGAGCCCAAAGCCGAGCCCGGCGACGACGACGGCAAAGATCGGAAGCATGAGATGACTCTAGGGGCAGAATGGGTGCATGCCGACCACGCCATCGCCGGAGCACCGTGACCTCGTTCACGCGCTGAGTTCTGCGGTGCGCGGCGAGGTCGATGACTCTACGCGCCGCCGCGCCGAATACTCGAGCGATGCCTCGAACTACCGGGTTGTGCCGCAAGTCGTTGTGTTTCCGCGTGACACCGACGACGTGCTCGCAGCGCTCTCGGTTTCTCGCGACAGTGGCACTCCCCTTACCTCGCGCGGCGCTGGAACGTCAGTCGCCGGCAATGCCATCGGAACCGGCATCGTGGTCGACTTTTCTCGCCACCTCAACCAGATTCTTGAGATCGATGCGGATGCCCGCACCGCCCGCGTGCAGCCGGGCACCGTGTTGGCCACTCTCCAATCCGCCGCGCAGCCTCATGGTCTGCGCTTCGGCCCTCACCCCTCGACGTGGTCGCGCTGCACCGTCGGAGGCATGATCGGCAACAACGCCTGCGGCGCTCATTCTCTGCAGTTCGGCAAAACGGCCGACAACGTGAAGAGCCTTGACGTGATCGATGGCCTCGGGCGACGCTTCACCGCGGCTAATGACCCGACCATCGTTGATGGTCTCCCTGACCTTGTCAGCAGTAACCTCGCGATCATCCGCACCGAGCTCGGCCGCTTCGGCCGCCAAGTGTCGGGCTACAGCCTCGAACACCTCCTGCCCGAGCACGGCAATAATCTCGCGCGCAGTCTCGTCGGCACCGAGGGCAGCCTCGTGACGCTTCTCGAGGCGACCGTTGATCTGGTGGCTCAGCCCCAGCATCCGCTGCTCGTCGCCCTCGGCTACCCCGACATGGCGACCGCCGCCGACGCAGTGCCCGCCTTGCTCGCCCACCACCCGAGCGCCATCGAGGGCCTCGATGCCCGAATCGTGGATGCCGTGAGCCGCGCCCGCGGAGCCCGCGCCGTCGCCGCCCTGCCCGCTGGCGCCGGCTGGTTGCTCGTCGAGGTCACGGGAGACGACCCCGCGGAGACCCTCCAGCGCGCGAACCTCCTCGCCGCCGATGCTGCGGCGATCGAAGCCCGCGTCATCACCGATGCGGCAGCTGCGAAGCAACTGTGGCGCATCCGCGAAGATGGGGCCGGACTCGCCGGGCGCACGGCCTCCGGAACGCAAGCGTGGCCCGGCTTCGAAGACGCCGCCGTACCTCCGGAACGCCTCGGCGCCTACTTGCGTGAATTCGACGCCCTGCTGGCCGACTACAACATCGAGGGGATGCCGTACGGCCATTTCGGTGATGGTTGCGTTCATGTGCGACTCGATATTCCTCTCGCGACCGATGGCGCAGTCTTGCGCGCCTTCGTGGATGACGCCGCCACCCTTGTCGCGTCCCATGGCGGCTCGTTGTCGGGCGAACACGGCGACGGTCGCGCACGCAGCGAACTGCTGCCGCGCATGTATTCGCCGGCCGCAATCGACCTGTTCGGGCAGTTCAAGCGACTCTTCGATCCGAACAATCTGATGAACCCGGGCATTGTTGTCGACCCGGCTCCGGTCGATGCCGCTCTGCGTCGCCCGGCAGCGCTGCCGCTCATCAAGATCAATGGTTTCGCGTTTAGCGACGACGATGGCGATCTCACCATCGCGAGCCACCGCTGCGTCGGAGTTGGCAAGTGTCGCGCCGACAACTCGGCCAGCCACGGCGTCATGTGCCCCTCGTTCTTAGCGACCGGCGACGAGAAGGATTCCACTCGCGGCCGCGCCCGCGTGCTGCAAGAAATGGCCAACGGCACTCTCGTGACGGGCGGAGTGAACTCGCCCGAAGTGCACGACGCCCTCGACCTCTGCCTCTCCTGCAAAGCCTGCGCAAGCGACTGCCCCGCTGGCGTCGACATGGCCACCCTCAAAGCCGAAGTGTTGCACCGCCGCTACGAGGGAAAACTGCGCCCCCGCAGCCACTACCTCCTCGGCCAGCTGCCGCGCTGGGCACGCCTAATCTCGCCGATCGCCCCGCTCGCGAATGCCCTACTGCGCGTGCCACTCGTGCGAAGCATCGCCCTCTGGGCCGGTGGAATGGATGCTCGGCGCACCTTCCCCGCCTTCGCCCGTCACCCCTTCCGCTCGAGCTCCGAGGCTCGCGCCCTGCGCGCTGCGCCACCGACCGAGACAGCCACCGCAGGACGGGCAACCCCCGCCACCGCAACCGCCGCCCCCACTCTCGCCGCCCCCGCTCTCGCCGACTCCGCTCTCGCCGACTCCACTGCGACCGCCGCGACCACCGTCAGCAACTCATCCGCAACCCCACGCCCCCAAGTCCTCCTCTGGGCCGACTCCTTCACCGACAACTTCTCGCCGGAGATCGCCCGCGCCACGATCCGCGTGCTGGATGCGGCCGGCTATGAGATCCTGCTTCCGGAACGCGATGTGTGTTGCGGCCTCACCTGGATCACCACCGGGCAGTTGGCGGGCGCGCGCCAGAAACTCACCGACCTGGTGGGCGAGTTCTCTCGTTACACCGACCGCGGCATCCCGATCGTCGGCATGGAGCCCTCGTGCACGGCGGTGCTCCGCTCCGACCTGACCGAGGTTCTGCCCGACAGCCCCGCGGCGGCAGCAGTCGCGCGCTCCACCTTCACACTCTCCGAGCTGCTCACCGCGCCGGTACCACTGGGGCCAGCCAACTGGCAACCGCCCGGCCTCAGCGATCAGACCTTTGTCGTTCAACCGCACTGCCACCAGCACGCGGTCATGGGCTTCGACGCCGATCGCGCGCTGCTCGCCGCCACGGGAGCAACCGTCACCGAGATCAGCGGATGCTGCGGGCTCGCCGGAAACTTCGGCATGGAGAAAGGGCACTACGACGTGTCGGTCGCGGTCGCCGAGAACGGCATCCTGCCTGCTCTGCGCGCTGCGGCATCCGACAGCACGCTGGTGGCCGACGGCTTCTCGTGCCGCACGCAAGCATCACAACTCGCGAACGCCGAGGGCAAGCACCTCGCGGAAGTTCTCGCCGCTGCGCTTCCCGAGCGCTAAAGGCTCAGCGAACGCCAGCCACTCGCGCAACGTGTCAGTACGCCAACCAGCGACACGCGCTATTCGTCGAGCGCGAGTTCCTTCGGCAGTTCGAGGTCCTTGGCACTGAGCTCTTCGATGTTGACGTCCTTGAACGTGAGCACGCGAACGCTCTTCACGAAGCGGTCGGAACGGTAAACATCCCATACCCACACGTCGGTCATCGAGAGCTCAAAGTAGAAGTCGTGCTCGGTATCGCGGCGCACCAAATCGACCTCGTTGGCCAGGTAAAACCGCCGTTCCGTCTCAATCACAAAACGGAACTGGCTCACTACATCGCGGTATTCGCGGTACAGCGCAAGCTCGACCTCGCGGTCGTAGTCTTCAAACTCGTCTTCATCCATGCTGCCCTTATTGTAGGCCGCGCTAGCGCAACCATGTGTGCCGATGAAGTTCGGTGGCACCAAGACTGCGCACGGCCTCGAAATGCGCTGCCGAACCGTAGCCTTTGTTGCTCGGCCAGCCATAGCCGGGGTACTCCCCGTCGGCCTCAATCATGAGGCGATCCCGGTGCACCTTGGCCACCACGGATGCCGCAGCAACCGAGACACAGTCACGGTCGGCCTTCACCCTGGTCTGCACTCGCGGCGCAACGGTCAGGGCGCCACTGAGCCAGTCGGTGCTGCCGTCCAGCAGCACCACGCTCGACATGACGTCGAGGCCTGCTTCATGCAATTGGATGAGCGCGCGCTTGCCGGCCAGCCCCAAAGCGGCCGTGATGCCGATCGCATCGATCTCTGTGGCATCCGCGTAGCCAACGGCAGAAAGTGGTGCCCACTCGAGCGTGAGCGGCTCAAGAAGTTCGCGCCGTTTCTGGCTGAGCATCTTGGAGTCACGCAGTCCCACCGGCCAGACGCCATGGGCAGGGGTCATCGCCGTCATGCCAACGCCAACAGGGCCGGCGATCGCGCCACGACCGACCTCGTCGCAACCGATTACCGCTCGCGCACCTGCATTAAAGAGTTCACTCTCGACCTCGCTGTGCGGGTCTGACACTGCCACAATCTACTCGGCGTTCTGCGTGACCCGCTGGAACGTCGTGGAGTAGTTGTCGAGCATGGTCCACCGCTCGGTGGGCCAGCTGATCAAGAAGGCACGCCCCACGACAGAGTCAATCTTCACAAAACCGCCCGTGGGGTCATCTTTATGAAACGCGGAGTCAGCAGAGTTGTAGCGGTTGTCACCCATGACCCAGATGGAGTCGTCGGGCACCGTGACCGAGAAGTCTACTTGAGTCGCTTTGGTAACAGCATCCGGCAGCAGAATGTAGGGCTCCTCAAGCGGGATGCCGTTGACGATTATCTGGCCGAATTCGTTGCAGCATTCCACGGTGTCGCCGGGCAGCCCGATGACTCGCTTGATGAGGTGATTGCTGCTGTCAGGGGCGCTGAGACCCACGAACGCGAGAACACCGTCGACAGCGCCGACGAACCAGTTCTCAGGCTCACTCGAAACTGCGGGAAGCCAACCACCCGGATCGGTGAAGACAACGACGTCGCCATGCTCGACCGGGAAGAGAGCGGGCTCAAGCTGGTTGACCAGAATGCGGTCGTCAATTTGCAGCGTGTTTTCCATCGACGACGACGGAATGTAGAACGACCGCACGAGGTACGTCTTGATCAAGAAAGAAATCACGATCGCGGCCACGAAGATGATCAGAAGATCACGAAGAAACAGCTTCCAGCCGCCCGTCTTCTTGGCGGCACGGTGGCGCTCGCTGTTGCTGCTGGGCAGCGCGTCGTCAACAGTATTGTTTGTCATTAAACCCCAAAGCTCCCAGCAAGCATATGCCGCTGGGAGCCATTGGTTTGTGAATTACGCGAGTGTTAGTTGTCGCGCTTCTCTTTGATCTTCGCCTTCTTACCGCGCAGGTCGCGCAGGTAGTACAGCTTGGCGCGGCGAACGAGTCCACGCGAAACGACCTCAATGTGGTCGATTACGGGCGAGTGAACCGGGAAGGTACGCTCTACGCCGACCTGGAAGCTGATCTTACGAACAGTGAAGGTCTCGCGAACGCCGTGGCCTGAACGACCGATTACAACGCCCTGGAACACCTGAATACGCGAGCGCGTACCTTCGATGATGTTTACGTGAACCTTGACGTTATCGCCGGCACGGAAGTCAGGAATGTTGTCTTTGAGAGACGCCTTGTCGACGCCATCGAGGATATGCATTAGTAATCGCTCTCTGCGCCCGCCATGAGTCGAACGCACTTAGTTAGATAAGAAAATTTGTGCTTCAAGCGGTTACGACGCCCTCATGGCAGAGTCGTGCGCGAGCACAATCGATAATTCTGCCACACATTCAGTCGAAAGTGCGATTCTCTTCGGCTTCGAGGATGATGACGCGACCGTTGTCGAGGTTCTCCCCCGGCCGTGAGGGCCTTTGCGCGTCGCGCTCGAAGCCCTCGACGAGGCTCGTAAAGCGATTGCGGGTCTCGGTGACGAGCTGCCAGAGCGCGATCCAGAACGCCGCGATGGCAACAATCACGATGAGCGCGGCCGGGAACGGAGCATCCACAAAGCCATAGATGATGATCGCCGCGTGCCAGGCGGCAAGAACCCCGGCATCAATCCACGACACCTGCTTCGAATCGCGCACACTCTTACGGGCGACCGTGAGCCCCGCGATGGCCAGCAGGGCAAAAGCCAGAATCGGGCACAGGATAAGGAACAGTACGAAATCCCAGCCCACGCTCGAACCGTAGATGCCGCGGGCGATCAATACCCACAGCGGCAACACGATTACAGCGATGAACTGCCAGTAGTAGAACGCGCGCCTAATCATCATGGTTCTCAGGGTATCTTCGTTGTGATCAGGAATGCTGAGAAGCATCAGACCGAAAGACCAGGTATCCCCCGTGCCCAACCCCGCGAACGTTCGCACCGAACCAGTGCAGCAGCGGAGTGCAGAACGAATCAACGTGCTCCTCGATGCGGCCGCGGTACTGCTCGATGAAGTCGGAATCGACGCGCTCACCACGAGCGATGTATCGAAGCGAGCGCAGTCCTCTGTTGGCGTTATCTACCGCTACTTCCCCAACATCCAGTCGCTGCTTCGGGGTTTGGCGTCGCGCAACTTCGACAAGTACCGCGCCGGGCTCTCGGCAACTCTCAATAAACGCGCAACCAACGCTCTTGACGCCCTCAACGTTGCGATCGACGTTTACATTGAACTCTGCCGCACCGAGCCGGGTTTTCGAGTGCTGTCGTTCGGCAACATCATCGACCGCCGTTTCAACGTCGATCGCAAGAGCAACAACACGGCGCTGGCCGAGATTTTGACCGACCTTCTGGTAACCACCTACGAAGTTCCGGCCTCGGATGCCCTCGCTTTCGATATCGAAGTGACGGTAGAAATCGCCGATTCACTCCTCGAGCGTGCATTCTTGTATGACCCGCGCGGTGAAGAACCGTTTATCGACAAGCTCCGAGAGTTCATTGCGCAACTCTTGGCACCGCACACGAAAGAGGCAGCTACCGCATGATCGAGTTGAGAACCCCCGCCGAAATCAATGAGATGAAGGCAGCCGGCGAGTTTGTGGCCAGCGTTCTGACCGCAACGGAAGCGGCCTCCAAGGTGGGCACCAACCTGCTCGAGATTGATGCCCTCGCGCACAGCATGATCCGCGAACGTGGTGCCGAGAGTTGCTACATCGACTACCACCCCTCGTTCGGCGCTTCGCCCTTCGGCAAGGTTATTTGCACGTCTGTCAACGACGCCGCCCTGCACGGACTCCCCCACGACTACACGCTAAAAGATGGCGACCTCTTGAGCCTCGACTTCGCTGTTGCGGTCGATGGCTGGGTTGCCGACTCTGCGATCACCTTCGCCGTGGGCACTCCCCGCGACGAAGACCTCAAGCTGATGGATGCCACCTCGCGCGCCCTGGACGCCGGCATCGCCGCCGCCATCGTTGGCAACCGCATCGGCGCCATCTCGGCCGCCATCGGAGACGTCGCCTACGGCGCAGGCTACGAAGTGAACCTCGACTTCGGTGGTCACGGCGTTGGCCGCGAAATGCACGGCGACCCGCACATCCCCAACGACGGCAAGGCACGCCGCGGCATGCCGCTGAAGCCCGGCCTCGTATTTGCGATCGAGCCATGGCTCATGATCGGCACCGACGACATCTACACGGATGACGACGGCTGGACACTGCGGAGCATCGACGGCTCTCGCGCCGCCCACTTCGAGCACACGGTTGCGGTTACCCCCGATGGCCCGCTCGTTCTCACTGCGCGCAAGTAAGCGCCCGCAAGTCAGCGAACTGCGCGAACCGGCACGCGACTAGCCACCGAGCGGCAACGGACGTGCGCCGCCCACGCTAGTTCTGAGCGCCGGCGCGAACCTCAAGCTGAATCGGCGGCACCGTCGTCGTGTAATCCCAAGCGCCCTCGCTGTTGGTACCCGCCTGCGGGATCGCGAACAGCACGTCGTACGTGGTGGTGTCGGTGCAACCCGCCGAATCGGGGTGGGTTTCGTGACCCACACGAACACTGTCGGGTTGTGGAAGCACCCAGACGGCAATGAGTTCGCACGACTGCACCTCGGTCGTGATGACCATGTCGGCACCGCCAAGAGTCGCCGCGAGGTCGCCGCGCGCCTGCACCACCTCGTCGTCGTCGGCATCCACCAGCACCTCGACCGCGGGCCAGGCGTCCACCGACACCGCAGACTGCGTGTAACCGCTCGGCAGCGGGTGCGCAGCGAGATCCGCGAAGGTGACGTCGTCAACGGTCATCCGCCGCGTCGTGAGGGTTGAATCGCTCGACTCCCCCGCCCCGCCTTCAGTACTCGAGGTGGATGCGGGCCCTGGCGTCGCAGAGCCAGCCGACGAGTCGACTTTCTCGGTCGCCGTCGCGGTGCATCCGGCCAGCAGGGCAATGGCGGCAATCGCGGCGAAGAAAGAACTGTGGGTCGATCGGAAAGTCATGCGTCCATGTTTTCACACGGGCCGAAATGCGGTGAGAGTTGTACTACTCGCCGTCAGGCAGAAGATCGGGGCGCACTCGACGCGTGCGTTCGAGCTGCTGCTCGTAACGCCAATCGGCGATCGCCTTGTGGTTTCCGCTCAGCAGCACCGGCGGCACGGAGCGTTCACGCCACGTCGACGGTTTCGTGTAGCTGGGGTACTCAAGCAGGCCGTTCTCGTGGCTTTCCTCGGTGAGGCTTTCGGGGTTTCCCACCACGCCCGGCACCAGACGGCCAATCGCTTCGATCATGGCCATCGTGGCGACTTCGCCACCGTTGAGCACATAATCGCCCAAGCTGATCTCGCGAACACGAACCGTATCCGCGGCGTAGTCGATAACGCGCTGGTCGATGCCCTCGTAGCGGCCGCACGTGAAGACGAGATGCTTCTCTTGGGCCAACTCGCGGGCTGCTGCCTGCGTGAAAGGAACACCGGCAGGGCTCGGAACGATGACTACCGTTTCGGGCGTGAGCGTGGCATCCAGCGCTTCACCCCACGGCTCGGGGCGCATGACCATTCCAGCGCCACCACCGTAGGGAGTGTCGTCGACAGTGCGGTGACGATCATGCGTGTAGTCACGCAGATCGTGCACGCCCAACTCGATGATTCCGCGCTCGCGCGCTTTACCAAGCAGAGAAATGTCTAGCACCCCGAAGAAATCCGGGAAGATCGTCAGAATGTCGATGCGCACTCGTCGACCCTTACTGTTAGTCGGATTCGGTGGAGTTGCCTGCGTCGTCGGCAGCCGTCTCAGTGGCGTCTGTCTGAGTGGCGTCTGTCTGAGTGGCTTCTGTCTCAGTGACGCCTGCCTCAGCAACATCTGCTTCAGCAGCCGCAGCCTCGTCAGCGATCTCTTCGAAGAGTCCTGGCGGAGGCGTAACAACCATCTCGCCCGCTTCGATGTCGACGCTCGCCACGATCGATTTCACAAACGGAACCAGCACATCGCCGTTATCCGTCGTCACAGTCAGCAGATCTTGCGCGGGGAAATGATCAACCTGCGCGAGAGTACCGACCTGTTTGCCGTCACGGATGACCTTGAGGCCGATGAGCTGGTGGTTGAACCACGCATCCTCTTCTGGCGCCTCGTTGGGATCGTGATCGATCCAGAGAATAGCTTTTACAAGCTTTTCTGCAGCACTGCGGTCAGGAACGCCCTTGAAGAACGCGACCGGCTGTGCGTTGAACCACTTGAGCTCTACGAGCTCTAGTGTCTTTCCGTGCCACGGAGAACTCGTGGGCACTTGGAGAGAAAACACGGCGCCCGGAACGAAACGACGTTCCGGGGCATCCGTGTACATCTCAACTTTGATCGCTCCCTTAAGCCCGTGAGCTTTCGTCAAGCGCCCCACTCGCAACTGTGTGCGACCTTCGCGGGGAATCTTTGTTTCGCTCACTGGCTAGAAGTCAGTGTCGACAACGTCGACACGCACCTTGCGACCATCGGCCAGAGCCGTGATCAGCGTGCGCAGAGCTTTCGCGGTGCGACCAGAGCGACCGATGACACGGCCGAGATCCTCTGGGTGCACGCGAACCTCGAGGAGGTCACCGCGCTGCGTGTTTTTCGCAACGACTTGGACCTCGTCGGGGTGGTCAACGATTCCCTTGACGAGATGTTCTAAAGCGGGAGCGAGCAATTGCTAAGCCTTGTCTGCGTCAGCGGCAGGAGCTTCAGCGGGAGCCTCGTCAGCGACGGGAGCCTCTGCAGCAGGTGCCTCTTCAGCCTTAGGCTCAGCCTTTTCAGTCTTGGGCTTGAGAACAGGCTTCTTCTTCTCGTCAGCCTGGAACTCAGCCTTAGCTTCCTTGACCTTGACGGTGCTGACAGCGTTCTTGTCACCCTTGAACTTGCCCCAGTCGCCGGTCAGCTTGAGGATAGCCTCAACCTGCGGGCTGGGCTGGGCGCCAACGCTCAACCAGTACTGCGCACGCTCGGACTCGACCTCGATGAACGAGGGCTCCTCGGTGGGGTGGTACTTTCCGATTTCTTCGATGACACGACCATCGCGCTTCTTGCGCGAGTCGGCAACGACGATGCGGTAGAACGGTGCACGGATCTTGCCCATGCGCTTCAAACGAATCTTTACAGCCACAATTCTCCTGATTTAAATGTTTATTGGTGGCGAACCGCTAGCCGTGAGCGTGGGGGCACACTCGGCAGAAAAGCTCTAGTGGATTCCATCCGGGCCTGATTAGAGGGTCGGGCTACGGAGGACTCAACCGCCTATTCTGCCAGAGTTTTGCGCGCTTCGGGAACCGATCGCCAATAAAGCCCCAAAGAGGTGCCGTTAACCGTTCTGAGAGTCACGCCACGCGAGCCACTGCTTGGCCGCCGTGAGGTCGTACTCGGGGCCAGTAATGCCCAACGTGAAGAGCGTGATGCCCTGCTCGCGCATGCTGTCGGCGTCTTCAACGCTCTTGTCGCGCAGCTCGTTCGAGATTTCAATTTCGTTGATATCGCGGCCGACGGTCTCGCAGTGGCCGGCGAGAACGCTCAGCTTGTGAACGAGCTCGTCACCAGTTGCGAAGCTGTGCCAGATGTCGGCGTGCTTGGCTACGAGCTTGAGAGTCTTCTTCTCTCCCCCACCACCGATGAGCACGGGGATCTTGCGCGTCGGCGCCGGGTTCAATTTGCCCCAGCGCGACTCGATGCGCGGCAAGGCTTCAGCGAGAGCATCCAACCGCGAACCGGCAGTGCCGAACTCGTAGCCGTACTCCTGGTAGTCGCGCTCGAACCAGCCCGAGCCCGTGCCGAAGATGAAGCGGCCGCCGCTGATGTGGTCAAGCGTACGAGCCATATCGGCCTGCAGGTCGGGGTTGCGGTAGCTGTTGCAGTTCACGAGCGTGCCGAACTCGACCCGGCTCGTCATCTCAGCCCACGATGCGAGCTCGGTCCACGCTTCAAAGTGGAGGCCGTCTGGTTCGCCATAAAGCGGGAAGAAGTGATCCCAGTTGAAGAGAACGTCAACTCCGAGCTGTTCAAGCTCTTTTACGCGGTCACGAATGACCGAGTATTCGGCGTGCTGGGGTTGAAGTTGAACGGCAATACGAACGGGACGGCTCTGTGTCATAGCTCCACAGTATCCCGAGCGAGCGACACAACGAAGAGCAAATCCACGTGCTCCGCGGGTAGCACAAACGTGCACACGCTCTCGTGCGTATTAGCGGCCGAGGAACTTCTGCAGGCTCTCGAGTTCTTCCGGCGACGGACCTCCTGCAGGAGCCTTGGCGCCGCCGAGACCGAAGCCTGAGCCGGAGGGAGCCGAGGGGGCGACCGCGCCCTGAGCGCGAGCAGCATCTTCCGCTGCGCGCTTGGCGGGGTTACCCGACTTCGAGCCCTTCTTCTTCTGGTTCTTCTTCGACGACTTACCACCGTGGCCACCGGGGATCGGGCCCATGCCCGGAATCTGCGGCACGCCACCCTTCGCAACGGTCTTCATCATCTTGGCCGCCTGCTCGAAGCGATTGACGAGAGCGTTCACCTCGGTAACGGTCGTTCCCGAACCGCGCGCAATACGCACGCGACGAGAGCCGTTGAGGAGCTTCGGGGTGGTGCGCTCTTGCTTGGTCATCGACTGGATGATGGCCTCGGTGCGCGTGATTTCCGACTCATCGAAGTTGTCGAGCTGCTCGCGCATACCCTTGGCGCCGGGAAGCATGCCGAGCATGCCCTTGATCGAGCCCATGTTCTTGAGCTGCTGCATCTGCTGCAGAAAGTCATCAAGCGTGAAGGTGTCAGTCGCGAACTTCTCGGCGACCTTGCGCGACTCTTCTTCGTCAAACGTTTTCTGCGCCGTCTCGATGAGGGTGAGGATGTCACCCAGGTCGAGGATGCGGCTCGCCATGCGGTCGGGGTGGAACGGCTCGAAGTCGTCAAGACCTTCACCCGTCGAGGCGAACATGATCGGGCGCCCGGTGATGGAGGCAACGGACAGCGCTGCACCACCGCGAGCATCACCATCAAGCTTCGACAGCACGACACCCGTGAAGTCAACGCCCTCTTGGAAGGCGCGAGCAGTGGTGACGGCGTCTTGACCGATCATCGCGTCAATAACGAAAAGTACTTCGTCAGGGTCAACAGCCTTGCGAATGTTGGCGGCTTGCTTCATCAGCTCGGCATCCACACCCAAACGACCAGCGGTGTCAATGATCACGACATCGTGCTGCTTGTCTTTGGCAAACTTCATGGCCTGCTTCGAAACCTTGACCGGGTCACCCTTGCCGTTACCCGGCTCAGGCGCGAAGACGGCTACGCCCGCCTGCTCAGCAACTACCTGCAGCTGCGTGACGGCGTTGGGGCGCTGAAGGTCGGCAGCGACCAGCAGCGGCGTGTGGCCGTCAGCCGCAAGCCACTTGGAGAGCTTTCCGGCGAGCGTCGTCTTACCGGCACCCTGCAGGCCCGCGAGCATGATGACGGTCGGCGGGTTCTTAGCGAACTGGATGCGGCGGGCTTCGCCACCGAGAATCGTGACGAGCTCGTCGTTGACGATCTGCACCACCTGCTGCGCGGGGTTCAGCGCAGCAGAAACTTCGTGGCCGAGAGCACGTTCGCGAACGCGACCCGTGAACTGCTTAACAACCTCGAGCGCAACGTCAGCTTCGAGCAGGGCGCGGCGAATCTCGCGAACGGTGCCATCGACATCCGCTTCGCTGAGCTTGCCCTTGCCGCGCAGGTTCTTGAAGGTATCCGCGAGGCGGTCGGTGAGATTTCCAAAAGTGGCCATGATGCCACCAGTTTAAGGTGTCTTTTGCTGTGCTGCGACTCCACAACGCCGACAGAGGCTCGGAGTAGGGTGAGAACGTGAGACACGGAATCGTCATACTGCCCCAACAGCCGTGGGCTGAAGCCCAACATCGCTGGATTCAGGCCGAAGAAATGGGCTTCGATCACGCGTGGATTTACGACCACCTGTCGTGGCGATCTCTCGCCGATGAGCAGTGGTACGCCACCATTCCCACGCTCACGGCAGCCGCGAGCGTGACGAGCCGCATCGGGCTTGGCACTTTTGTCGCCTCGCCCAACTACCGGCATCCGGTTCCCTTTGCCAAAGAACTCGCGACCCTCGACGATGTGAGCGCTGGCCGCTTTCTGCTCGGCGTCGGCTCGGGCGGCACAGGTTTCGACGCGACGGTGCTCGGCCAAGATGAGCTCACTCCGCGCCAACGTCATGCCCGTTTCGACGAGTTTGTGCGCGGACTCGACGAGCTACTGCGCTTCGAAGACCCCGGCAGCGGCGGCATCAGCTTCAGCGGCGACTGGTTTACTGCCGTCAACGCTCGGATGGTCGGGGCGCCTGCCCAACGACCACGCATGCCCTTCGTGGTCGCCGCCGAAGGCCCCCGCGGCCTGCGCTTGACCGCCGAACTGGCCGATGGCTGGCTCACTCTCGGCCGCACCGCCGACACCCTCGACGAGTGGTGGCAGATTGTCGCCGACACCGCCGCGCGCATGGATGACGCGCTCGAGAAGGCCGGCCGAGCATCCGCGAGCCTCGATCGCTACCTCAATCTGGATGGCGCACCCCAATTCAGCCTCGAAAGCGTCGACACGTGGGAAGACGCCGTCGGTCGCGCCGACGCCCTCGGCTTCACCGACGTGATCGGGCACTGGCCCCGCGCCGACGGCATCTACGCCGGCAAAGAAAGCGTGCTGACCGAGATCGCCTCGCGCTTCGCGCTAGCTTAGAGACATGACTGCTCTTATCGTGACTCTCGCCGGACACACACCCCAGGTTGCCGACAGCGCTTTCGTCGCACCCAACGCCACCCTTATCGGGCAGGTCACGCTCGCTGAGCGCGCGAGCATCTTCTACGGCGCCGTGCTGCGCGGCGACACCGACTCCATCACGATCGGCGAAGGCTCGAACCTGCAAGACAACGTCACGGTGCACTGCGACGAGGGCATCCCCACCTCCGTCGGATCCGGCGTGAGCGTGGGCCACGGCGCTGTGCTGCACGGCTGCACCGTCGAAGACGACTGCCTCATCGGCATGAGCGCCACCGTGCTCAACGGTGCCGTTATCGGAACCGGCTCGCTCGTGGCGGCGGGCGCCGTCGTTCTCGAAGGCACCATCATCCCGCCCGGATCGCTCGTGGCCGGAGTGCCCGCTAAGGTTCGCCGCGAACTCAGCGACGAAGAGAAGGCTGGCGTTCGCGAGAATGCCGCGCACTACCTCGAGCTGTCTGCCGCGCACAAAGCAGTCGGCAACTAGCCAGCGGGCATTTGCCCCGAACTAGCCGATGAGACCCTGCACGTAGACGTGCGGGGTGAAACCGGTGAGATCGTTAATGCCCTCACCCTGCCCAACGAGTT
Organism: Salinibacterium amurskyense; assembly: GCF_002797685.1. Classification (GTDB taxonomy): domain Bacteria; phylum Actinomycetota; class Actinomycetes; order Actinomycetales; family Microbacteriaceae; genus Rhodoglobus; species Rhodoglobus amurskyensis. Next base: position 1,185,376 of record NZ_PGFH01000001.1, on the reverse strand, counting down.
TGATCGGGATGCCTGTGCGCTCCTGAACGGCGAGGACGAAACCGCCCTTCGCTGAACCATCGAGCTTCGTGATGACCAATCCGGTCACTCCCGCGTGCTGAATGAACGCTTCAGCCTGAGCCACACCGTTCTGGCCTGTCGTCGCGTCGAGCACGAGCAACACCTCGGCGATCTCCGTCTGCTTCTCGACGACGCGACGAATCTTGCCGAGCTCATCCATGAGACCGCTCTTGGTCTGCAAACGACCAGCGGTGTCGATGATGGCGATGTCGATGCCGTCGCGTTGAGCGCGCTCCACGGTTTGGAAAGCAACGGATGCCGGATCCTGGCCCTGCTGCTGCGGGCGCACAATCGATGCTCCCCCGCGCTCGGCCCACGTCGCCAGCTGCTCAACGGCAGCGGCGCGGAACGTGTCTGCTGCACCCACGACCACCGAGCGGCCGTGGCCGACGAGGAACTTCGTGAACTTGCCGATCGTGGTGGTCTTTCCGACGCCATTGACGCCCACAACCAGTACGACCGCAGGGCGGGCGCTGAGAGTGAGGGTCGGGTCGAGACGAGCGAGACGCTCCTCGAGAGTTTCGCGCAGCATCCGCTTCAAGTCTGCGGGGTCGTCGGTGCGGAACTTCGCCACGCTTGCTCGCAACTCATCGATGACCGACTCGGTGATGTCGGGGCCGAAGTCGGCCGAGATCATCGCGTCTTCGAGATCGTTCCACGTATCAGCGTCGATCGTGTCGCGCGCGAACATAGATTTGAGTGCGCCCGAGAGCGACCAGGATGCTGCCATGACTACAGGTTAAGGCAGGTGCATGCCGCTTCCCTAACCGCGCTAGGGTTTTTGGATGCTCTCATTGATTCGCCATGGCCAAACTGACTGGAACGCTGCCGGACGCATGCAAGGTTCCAGCGACATCCCGCTCAACGACACCGGTCGCCAGCAGGCGCGGGAGGCCGTTGAAGTTCTGCGCGATTCCGAGTGGGACATCATTGTCAGCTCTCCCCTGCAGCGTGCGCGCGAAACTGCCCAGATCATCGCCGACGGCTTGGGCCTCGAGCTTGGCCGCAGCTACGACCTACTCATCGAGCGCCACTACGGCGAAGGCGAAGGCCTCACCAAGGTCGAAATCGATGAGCGCTGGCCGAACAGCACCGTTTACCCGGGGCTCGAATCTCTGCACAACGTTGTGGAACGCGGCATCGCTGCCCTCAACGAAATCACGCACGATTACCCCGGCAAGAAAGTGATCATCGTGTGCCACGGCACGATCATTCGCTACACCCTGTCGGAACTGGCTGGCCGCGACTTCGACCAGATCATCAACGGTTCCGTCTCCACCGTCGAGAAGCTGCACAGCGGCTGGTGCGTGCACACCGTGAACGGCGAACCGCTCAAGCGAATCGACTAGCTCGCGTCCGCTGAGGCGGTCTCTTTGGCGACGCGCTGGCCGACAACGGCGCTGATACCGTCGGCGCGCATGCTGACGCCGTAGAGAGCATCCGCAATTTCCATCGTGCGCTTTTGGTGCGTGATGACGATGAGTTGGCTCGTCTGGCGTAGGTCTTCGAAGATTGCGAGCAGGCGACCCAGGTTGGCGTCATCGAGCGCGGCCTCGACCTCGTCCATGATGTAGAACGGGCTGGGGCGCGCCTTGAAGATCGCGATCAGGAGCGCGACGGCAGCGAGCGAACGCTCACCACCGCTCAGCAGAGACAGTCGTTCGATCTTCTTACCGGCGGGCTTCACAGTGACCTCGATACCTGTCGTCAGAAGGTCATCCGGGTTAGTCAAGAAGATGCTGCCGGTGCCACCAGGGAACAGCACAGGGAACACGTCGTTGAAGGCGTTCTTGGTGTCTTCGAAAGCGCTCGCGAAGATCGACTGCATCTTGTCATCGAGTTCGTCGATGATTGTCAGCAGGTCCTTGCGGGTGTTCGTGAGGTCGGTGAGCTGCTCGGTCAAGAACTTGTGACGCTGTTCGAGAGCGTCGAACTCTTCGAGCGCGAGCGGGTTCACCCGGCCCAAGCGAGCAAGTTTGCGCTCGGCTTTCTGCAGTCGAGCTTCCTGCTCTGCACGCACAAAGGGGCGACCGGATGCCACGGGCTCGGCAGTCTCATCCGAGTCACCATCGGTGGCGCTGTCGTTGCGGTCAGCGATGTTGTCGTCACTGCGGACGTTGCTGTCTCTGTCGTTGTCGTTGGCGCTGGCGCTGGCGCTGGGCTCTTCGCTACTGGAGCCGCCAGCAGCCGTCTTAGGCTCGACGCTCGGGTCGCTCACGCGATCGTCGGGAACCGGCACCTCGGGGCCATATTCCGCCACGAGTACATCTTCGACGAGACCGAGTTCTTCGCCCGATCGTTCGAGCAGGCTCGAGAGATGCAGCTTCTTCTCGTAGATCTGCATTTCGAGGCCGTGCACGCTTTCGCTGACGGCCGAGAGACGCTCACGCAGCGCAGACTCTTCACGGCGCAATGCCGAAAGCTCTTCGTTCTGCGCTGAGCGCTCTGCTTCTTTCGAGGCGAGCGAAACGCGTGCCTCCGATAGGGAACGATCAACAGAATCGAGCACCGCGGGCAACATCTCGACGACCTTGGTGGCGGATGCCATCTGTCGTTGACGAATAACGGCCAGCCGGGCCTGCTCTTGCGCTGCTTCGCGCTCGCGCACGAGCTGGGCTGCGAGTTGTTCGGCGCGCGCACGCTCAGCGCGCACCCGCTCGCGGATGGTCTCCATCTGAATGCGCAGCTCGACTTCGCGAGCCCGGGCGGCATCCACTTCGGCCAGCATGGGTTCGCGTTCGGAGACGTCGAGCATGGGGCGCGGAGCAGCCTGGTACTTGTCTGCCGCGGTTTGCGCGCGAGCCACTTCGGTGGTCGCGTCGGCTACCGCTTCTTCGGCAACGTCGACCGCGCGGGCTAGGCGGTCACACTCGGCCTGGGCTGCTTCGGCCTGGATGCGGTGGCGGCCAAGCAATTCGGATTGCGCGGCAAGCTGGGCGTCATACTCGCGCAGGGCAACCAGAGCGGCTTCGGCATCGGCCTTGGCGGAGGTGAGTTCACGGCGCTTCTCGTCGAGCTCGAAACTCGTGCGCTCAATCTGGGTCGTGACGACACCGAGTTTGTCGGCGGCGGCATCCCGCTCGGCGACGAGTTCGAGGCGCGAACGCTTGGCGCCAGAGCCTCCGCGCAGCACGAACTGAGTGAGTACGTCGCCGTCGCGAGTGACGAAGGTCAGGTCGGCGGCGTTCGACAGCGATCCGTAGGCGGCGCGAGCAGCCTCGAGATCGTCGGCGATGAGCACGTGAGTGAGGAGACCGTGAACGCCATCAGGCGCGGTGACGACGTCGGTGGCGGGCACGGTGCCGGCCGCCGTTCCGAGCGATACGCTCTGCTTCGCGGCGTTGGCCACAACCACTTCAACGCGACCGAAATCGCGCGAGGCAGACTCGGCCAGCGCATCAATGGCCGAATCGCGGTCATCGGCGAGTACGGCATCCGCAAGCGTGCCGAGAGCGGCAGCGATCGCCGCTTCGTAGCCGGGCGTGATTTTGACGTGCTCAGCAACGAGACCGCGGATGCCCGAGAGCTGAGCCGCGACGAGAGCGCTGGAGCCATCTTTCTGATCAACCGCAAGCGACAGCGCTGAGTTGCGGGCGGCGAGCGCATCACGCTCACGCTCGGAGGTGTGGAGTGCTTCGCGCAGGGCTTCGATCTCTGCCTGAACGCTCGATACTTTCGCTTCGGCGGCTTCGTACGCGGTGTCGAGCGAGCCATCGGTTTCGATCGTGGAGTTGCCGGCCTCGGCTTCGAGCGCTTCGAACTCAGCCTGAGCGGCCTCGCGGCGAGCCTGCGCTTCGGCGAGCGCCTGCTGCTGACGCACGAGTTCACCCTGGGCTGCGGTCAGAGTGGAGGTGGCGACTTCAACGCGAGCGGTGAGCCCGGCGCTCTCCAACTCGTGACGCGACACGAGCGCACTCTGCGCGGCGATTTCTTCGTCGAGCGAGTCGAGCGCAGCCTTCGCTGTGGCGGTTGCGGCAGCAGCAGCGGCGACGGCCTTCTCGGCATCCGCGACACCGGCGGCAAGAAGATCGGCTTCAGCATTGACCTCGTCGACGAGGGTTTGGCTGACGCTGTTGTTGGAGACGGGCGCATCGCTCTGCTGCCCGAGTAGCGAGAGGCGCTGGTTGGCGAGCGTGTACAGACTGCGCAGGCGCTCTTGCACCGATTCGAGGCCGAAGGCCACGCGACGCGCCTCATCAACGTCGTCACCGACCTGCGCCTGTTCGAGGCGGGCTTCGCGCAACTTGTTCTGGTCGAGCTGCTCTTGCAACACGATGCGCTGCGTTTTGCGTTCGCTCTCGCTGCGGCTGAAGTCGTTGATGCTGGAGCGCAGTTCAACGACTTCGTCGGCAAGGAGGCGAGCGCGCGCATCCCGAACGATCGAAGCAATCGAGGCTGCCTCTTTGGCGATCTCGGCCTGCTGGCCTAGGGGCTTGAGCTGGCGACGGATCTCCCCCGCCAAGTCGGAAAGACGCGTGAGGTTCGCCTGCATCGCGTCGAGCTTGCGCAGCGTCTTTTCTTTGCGACGACGGTGCTTGAGGATGCCGGCGGCTTCTTCGATGAAACCGCGACGGTCTTCAGGGCTGGCGTGCAACACCGCATCCAGCTGGCCTTGGCCAACGATGACGTGCATTTCGCGACCCAGACCGGAGTCGCTCAGGAGTTCTTGAACGTCGAGCAGGCGGCATGAGGTGCCGTTGATCGCGTATTCGCTGCCGCCGTTGCGGAACAGGGTGCGGCTGATGGTGACTTCGCTGTACTCAATCGGCAGCGCGCCATCCGCGTTATCGATCGTGAGAATGACCTCGGCGCGACCCAGCGGACCCTTGGTGGCGGTTCCGGCAAAGATGACGTCTTCCATCTTGCCGCCGCGCAAAGTTTTGGCACCCTGCTCACCCATGACCCAGGCGAGAGCATCCACCACATTCGACTTGCCCGAACCGTTGGGGCCGACGACACACGTCACGCCCTGTTCGAACGCAAAAGTGGTCGGTTGAGCGAACGACTTGAACCCTTTGAGGGTCAAACTCTTGAGGTACACGTCACCGCCCGGTCGTTGCTGGTCTCAGCGTTGGTCAAATCTCTGACCAAGTTGCTGGTCAGAACCTTGCTATACGGTACCGGATGCGCGGGGCCCGGCCGTTCTGCCGCGCAGGTGTCGCGCCGCGCCCGGCCGCCGGTGACACTCGGCGGCACACGGGCCGCACCTCTAGCGCGCGGCGGAGTCGCAGCGTATTCTGGTCGGCTACCTCCGTAGCGCTTACCCCCGCAGATTGGTGCGCTCATGTCAGAGATCAAGATCTCACCCCTCGAGATTCCCCGTGCCCTTGCCGCTGACGGCTCGGATGACTTCACCGCCGCCAACACCCTGCGTAATCAAACCGACGAGACGGTGCAGGCGTATCCCGAACTGGCGTATGACCCGGTTGTCGAGATTGCTATCTGGCAGCCCAGTACGTTCGAAGAGCGCAGGATGCTCGTCGCCCGCGACAAGGGCCGCATCGTCGGCCGCGGCGACTACGCCACACAGGTGGGAGACGAAGCGGATACCGCGTGGATCAACGCCTACGTGCATCCCGACTATCGGCGCCGCGGTATCGGCAGCCGGCTACTTACCGAGCTCGAGAAGGTCGCGGCGGATGCGGGCAAACGCAAAGTTCATGTATATGTGTCGAGCCTCCCGAGCGAGGGTGCGCTGCTCGCCGCCCCGACCGGCTTTGGTGCGGTTCCGCGCGACGCCGCGGGAACTCAGTTTCTCGGGACGCATCGCTACAGCTTTGAGCAGGTTGAGCGGGTAAGCCGACTCCCCCTCCCCGTTCCGGGGTTGCACTCTTTGGTGGATGACGCGATCAAGCGGTGCAGTCGCGACTACGCCGTGCATGAGTGGGCCGGACCATGCCCGGAGAAGTGGCGCGATGACCTTGCACTGCTCTACACCCGCATGAGCACGGATGAACCAAGCGCGGGCCTCGAACCACCCGAGGATGTATGGACCGCGGAGCGCGTGAACGAACAAGATCAGCGGCTGCTCGAAGGCACGGCGACAGCGGTCTACGCGGCCATCGAGCACATTGCCTCGGGCGAACTCGTGGCTTACACCTCGCTGATGGTGCCGCAACAGCTCGAACTCGCGGTGCTCCAAGACAACACCATCGTGCTCGGCGAACATCGCGGTCACCGCCTCGGCAACCTTCTCAAGGTGTTGAATCTGGCCCACCTCGAACGCGTCGCGCCGGGGCATCCCTCGGTCATCACCTACAACGCCGAAGAGAATCGCCCCATGCTCTCGGTGAACGAAGCCGTCGGGTTCGTTCCTATCGGGTACGAAGGCGCGTGGAAGAAAGAGTTGCGCTAGCGCGCGGCAGCGCCCTCGAACTTAGGGGGCTGCGACTGCAGCGCGATCGGCAAGCACTGCGGCGCCTTCGCGGATGCGGTGCAGGCTGTGCTGGTAACGCTCCTTGTGGATGCGGGCGTGCAGCCAGGTTTCTAGCGACGTCACTCCAGCGAGTCCACGCAGCGCTGCCACGAAGTCGTTGAACTCACCCAGCGTGGGGAACGAGATGGTGGAGACGAAATCGAAGCGACCGATCGTGCGTGCCATGAACTCGACCCCGGCCTGCTCGTCGATGAGCCGCACTAGAGGCTCCAAGTCCCCCTGGGTGATAAAGCCGAAGCCGAAGGTGAGGTGCGATGTCATGTCGGTGCGCTGGCGCATGAGTCCAATGCGCATCGCCCCTGTCTCGGTCAGACGGTTGATGCGGGTGCGGCATCCGCTGATTGACAAGTCGACGGCCTCGGCCAGTTCGGCGTAGCCCATACGGCCGTCTTGCTGGAGTAATTCCATGAGCTTGAGGTCGGTCGAGTCGATCGGCAGGTCAGCCAAGGCTGGCTCTTCGCCCAAGAAGAAGCTCTTGAGCGTGCGTTCGTAGACGAGCACTTGAACGTCAACGACTCCCTCGCAAGCACGGATCGCCCGAATCTCATCGTGGAGCTCCGCCATGGTTGTGGTGTGGAGCTCCGAGATCAGTTGATACTTTCCCGTGCGCTCAGAAACGAACACCGGCGAGTTCAACTGACAGATGCGTTCGGCCAGCTGCCCGGCATCCCCCTCGGTCTGAATCGACAGGTGCGCGAGCACGTGAAGCCCCAAGAGACGCGGATGCACGGCAGCAATAATGCGGATGTCGCCGGACTGCAACAACGGGTTGATGCGCTTAGCGATACTGGCCCGGTTGGTGTCGAGCTGGCGGGCGATATCGCTAAACGACGTTCTGCCGTCGTGGCGCAAGATTGCGAAAGATTGCTCGGTTAACTGGTCCACGCGGCCAGACTATCCCAGCACCGCCCCGAACCGTAGCGTTTTGTCACAATATTGGGCAATAAACCCAGATTCATCGCATTATTCACACTCGTTTGTTACAAGTTTGCGTCCTATTGGTTGCCTGAGTGCAAATATGCATTGACAACACCCCCGGGTATGAACACAATGGTCAGAACCAAGTCACCCTCCCAGCACCTCCACCGGGTGAATCGCTCTGCAGCCACAGGAGAAACAATGAAGAAATCGATCATCGGCATCGCCGCCGGCATCTCGGTAGCAGCCTTGTTGACGGGCTGTGCCGCCGGCACAGACTCTGCAACAGACACCGACGCCGCCGTTTCGTCCAACGCACCCGAAGGCCTCGTTAACGCGAACACCTTCACCGCGTGCATTGACCCGGAATACGCTCCCCTTGAGTACTACGCCGACTCCACCGGCGGAGACATCATCGGCTTCGACGCCGACGGCATCCGCGCTGTAGCGGACTACTGGGGTGTTGAAACCAAGTTTGAAGTGACCTCGTTCGACGGCCTCATGCCCGGGCTCCAGTCCGGCAAGTGCGACGTCATCTTCGGCGGGCTTTACATGAGCGAGGAACGTCTGCAAATTGCCGACGCCGCCGCCGTCATGAACGCTGGCCCCGCCGCACTGGCAGCACCCGACCTCGCAGCGAAGTTGAAAGAGGGCGACGACCTCTGCGGGCTCAAGGTTGCTACCCAGTCGGCATCTAGCAACTCCGTGAGTGTTCAGAAGCTCAGCGACGACTGCGTTGATGCCGGCAAGGAACCGATCACGAACACCGAGTACCCCAAGACGGCCGAAACCGTACTCGCCGTTATCAACGGCAAGTCCGACGTTCTCGTTGAAACCAACGTTGCAGCCGCCTACATGGCGACCCAGAACGACGGCCTTCTCGCCGTAGCTAACGGCGTGTTCGACCCCGACACCACGTTCGGAGTCTTCACCCCCAAGGACGGCGAGCTGAGCCCCGCCATCGCTGAAGCGCTCCGTGCGCTCTACGACGACGGAACTCTCGCGAAGATCGCCGCCGACTACAACCTCGACGCGTCGATCGTCGACGTTTACTAAGAACACTCGACTGTGGGTGGTCACCTCGCGTGACCACCCACAACCAGGGAGTCACACCACATGATCTTCGATCCAACAATCTTCTTCGAGCAGCTCGTCAACCCGGCCTATTTCTGGGGCGCACTGACCTCGATCGGCGTCGCAGCATTCTCGCTCGTCATCGCCACCGTTCTCGGCTTCTTTCTCGCCGTCGGTCGCACCTCCAAAAAGTCTTACTTGAGAGGTCCCTCCCACCTGTACGTGTGGTTCTTCCGTGCTCTGCCCGCACTGCTCGTTCTGCTCATCATGTGGAACGCCCTGCCCCAGATCATTCCAGCCCTGCGCTCGGACTGGTACACCCCGTTCATCGCAGCCTCCATCGGTCTTGGCCTCGTTGAAGCGGCATTCATGGCCGAGATCATCCGCTCAGCCCTCAGCAGCGTGGATGACGGCCAGGAACTTGCCGGCCGCGCCCTCGGCATGAAGCCCGGCTCCGTTATGCGCAAGGTGATCTTGCCGCAAGCGATCCGTACGGCGCTGCCGCCGACCGGTAACGAGTTCATCGGCCTCATCAAGTACTCCTCGCTGGCATCCGTGATCTCGCTGAAAGAGCTGCTCACGACCGCGCAAGTCGGTGTCAACATCACCTTCCGCTACGCCGAGTACTACGCCGTCGCAATCATCTACTACCTCGTCATCGTCTCGATCATCACGATCATTCAGAGCCGCATCGAGAGACGATTCCTCTGGACCTCGCGAGGTCTCAAGAAGAGCACGTCGCCTCTCTCGCTCAACACCCGCGCCCTCGCCACCGTTCCCAAGGAGAAGTAAGCATGAGCAACGAGACTCCGGCCACCGTGCCTACCCTCCAGGTGTCCAACCTCCACAAGGCCTATAACGGCAACGAAGTACTCAAGGGTGTCGAGTTCGCCGTGAACAAGGGCCAAGTCAAAGCGGTTCTCGGGCCGTCGGGTTCGGGTAAATCTACGATGCTTCGCCTGATGGCGCTGCTCGAGCCCGCCGATGCTGGTGAGATCTTGCTCGACGGAAAACGCATCGGTGCCTCCGACGCCAACGGTCGCATCGCGCACCACTCCGAGCGCAAGCTCGCCGTGCAGCGCCGCGATATCGGCATGGTTTTCCAAAAGTTCAACCTCTTTCCCCACCTCACCGCACTCGACAATGTGGCTCTCGGCCTCACTGATGTGCAGGGAGTCGGCAAGGTCGAAGCTCGCGAGCGTGCCTTCGAGATTCTCGACAAGGTCGGGCTCGCCGAGCGCGACGGACACTTTCCCTCCGAGCTCTCCGGTGGCCAGCAGCAACGCGTCGCGATTGCTCGCGCTCTCGTTCTCAACCCGCACGTCATGCTCTTCGATGAGCCGACATCCGCCCTCGACCCCGAACTGGTCGGCGAAGTTCTCGAGGTAATGGAGAACCTGGCTGCCGCCGGAATGACGATGATCGTTGTCACCCACGAGGTGCGCTTTGCCCGTCGGGCCGCTGACGAGGTCACACTGTTCGATGGCGGAGTGATCGTGGAGCAGGCCGAGCCGGCCGAGTTCTTCGAGAACCCGCAGCACGAGCGCACGAAGCAGTTCTTGAGCCATGTCCACTAACAGCGGCGACGAGCTTCGCGCCGTCTACACCGACCTTGATGGCACCGACTTCTCGGCCGGCCGCGATCTTCTCAGCGCTGCCGGTTTCGAGGTCAGCTACCTCGATTCTCTGGATGCTGAAGCAATCGTCGCTGGCGCAGCAGGCGCGAGCGCACTGCTCGTTGGTTACGCCCAGATCACTCGCTCAATGATGGAGCGGATGCCCTCGGTCAAGGTCATCGCTCTCATGTCGATGGGCTTCGACAACGTCGATGTGGATGCCGCTACCGAACACGGAATCTGGGTGACGACAATCGTCGGCGCCGCGACCGAAGAGGTCGCAACGCACGCCTTGGCGATGGCACTCCACCTGACTCGTGGCATCACGTTCTCGCAACAGGCGGTCGTTTTCGATCGCTGGAACGAGCGGGACACTCTCGTGCAACCGCGTCTGAGCGAGCTCACGCTCGGCCTCATGGGCCTGGGCCGGATCGGCATGAAGTTCGCCGAACTCGCGCGTCCACTGTTCGGCGAGATAATCGGCTACGACCCGTTTATTCCCGACACCGAGGAGACTCGCGAGCGCTTCGCCGCAGCGGGAGTTCGCCGCGTTGATGCTGACGCTGTCCGTTCGCAGTCCGACGTTCTGTCGCTGCACCTGCCGCTCACGAACGACACCGCGAACATGGTCGATGCCGACTTCCTCAGCTCGATGAAGCCGCTCTCGTACCTCATCAACGTGAGCCGTGGCGGACTTGTCGACAGCGCCGCCCTCCGCGCCTCCCTCGACAGCGGTCACCTCGCCGGCGCTGGCCTCGACGTGCTGGATGTCGAACCGCCGACCGCCGAGCATCCGCTCCTCGGTCATCCCCGGGCTCTGATCACGCCGCACATCGCCTACTTCTCTGGCCGCAGCGAAGCAGAGTATGTGCGCCTGCAGGCCCAGAACGTTGTTTCGTGGGCCTCAACCGGCACCCCCGACACTCCTCTCGTGTCGCTACCGGCACCCTCAACCTCCACTCACTAAGAACCTCACCGGAGTACTCATGCGCAAGCTTTCGGCCTTTGACGTGCCACTTTCCGATTTCACCCCCACGGTGGTGACCGCCCGAGCCATCCACACTCTGGATGCCGAGAACACTGTCGTGAGCGCCATTCTTATGTTCGCCGGCACGGTCGCCGCCGCCGGAACCGTTGACGAGTGCCTCGCCGCAGCCGCGACACTGTCACCAGCGGCGCCTGCACGTGTTGACTTTGGAACCCAGGTGATTGTGCCCGGCTTCATCGATGCGCACGCTCATCCGCTCATGCTCGGTCAGATGATGAGCTGGGTCGACTGCGGGCCCGACAAAGCCTCGAGCATCCCGGAGATTGTGGCGCTGTTGAAGGCCGCGGCCGACACCGTTCCCGAGGGACAACCGATTCGTGGCTATGGCTACGAGCAGCGCAATCTTGCCGAACAGCGCCATCCGCACCGCACTGAACTCGACGAAGTCGCCCTCGACCGCGAGGTGTACCTCATGAACGCCTCCGGCCACGGCGGGGTCGTCAACAGCTACACCTTCGGACTCTTTGGCATCACTCGCGAGACTGAAAACCCGCAGGGCGGCGAGTTCTTCCGCGACGCCGATGGCGACCTCACGGGTGAGCTTTCGGATGCCGCCTGCAACATTCTTACCGGCCTCGGTGGAGTGAAGGTCGGCCACCACGGCCCCAATTTCCACCTCGCCGACACCCCCGCCGAGCACGTGCGCCAGCTCGCCGTGGCACAGAACGCCTTCCTCGAGGGCGGCGTGACGACTATTGGTGACGCTCAGGTTTCCCGTCGCGAGTTCGACACCTACCTGCGTCTCGCCGAACAAAACCAGCTCAAGACCCGCATCTCGATGTACCTGCTTTCGCACTTGCTCGACGAAGCAATCGAAACCGGGATGCACGGCGCCTTCGGCAACGCCCACTTGAGCTTCTCGGGCATCAAGTTCTATGCCGACGGCACTCTCGGCGGCTGGACCGCGTACTTCCCTGACGGTTACGTCGGAGACCCGTGCCGCACCGGCCAGCTCTACCACGACCCCGCCGACTACAAGGCGCTCATCAGCCGCGCTCATGCCGTCGGTCTCCAGACCGCAACCCACGCCCAGTCCCCCACCGCCATCGAAATGGTCGTTGACGCGATTGAAGCGGCGCAGGCAGAAAACCCCACGAGTGACGCCCGGCACCGCATCGAACACTGCGGCCTGCCCACCGCCGGCCAGATTAAGCGGATGGCGGCAGCCGGCATCCGGCCCGTCAATCAACCGCAGCACCACTTCAACTGGGGTGAAGGCGTCGAACAGGCCATCGGGACTCCCGGCGAGCGCTTCAACCCTCTCGGCGAATTCGCTGCGGCTGGCGTTCCGATCACGATCAGCTCGGATGCCCCGGTTGCAGACCCGCGTCCGCTGGAAGCCATTCAGGCGGCGACCACGCGCATCACGCGCCGCGGCACTCAGCTCGGCCCCGATTCCCTCGCGATCACCCGCGAGCAAGCGCTGCGGGCACACACCATCAACGCGGCCCACTCGCTGGGGCGTGAAGATGACTTGGGAAGCCTCGAGGTCGGCAAGCGCGCTGACTTTGCCGTGCTGACCGCTGACATTTTTGAAACCGAATGCGCTCAGATCGGTGCGATCACCGTCGCCGAGACGTGGGTCGATGGCGTTCGCCAGTACAGCACCGACGAGAAGTGAGCACGGCAATGACTACGACCAGCAACGACAACTACAGCGCTGACGCTGCCGCAACCGCCTCCGCCGTGGGAGTGGACGTGAACAACGCGGGCCTGGCGCTGATGACCGTGTTGCGCAACTACGGCATCGACACCATCTTTGGCATCCCCGGCACCCACAACCTTGAGCTGTACCGCTCCCTCAGCGCGCTCGGCATCCACCCCGTGACCACTCGTCACGAGCAGGGAGCGAGCTACGGATCGGATGGCTGGTCGCAGCAGACCGGCCTGCCCGGTGTCGTCATCACCACCTCCGGCCCCGGCCTGCTCAACGCTCTGTCGGGCGCGGGCACCGCGTACTGCGAATCCCGCCCGATGATCCTCATCTCCCCCGGCGTCGCCGAGGGCAGTGAGTTTGCCGACAACGGCGCCCTCCACGAAACGAAAGATTCCACGGGTGCCGCTGGCGCCATCGTGGAGTGGAGCCGTCGAGTCACGAGCGCGACGGATGCCGTCACCGCCGTTCACGACGCCTTCGAGCTGTTCCGCTACGGTCGCCCGCGCCCCGTGCACATCGAGATTCCTCTCAACGTGCTCGAGTCGGCGAGCGACTGCCCGGAAGAACTGCTGCGGGCCCGCCCCGAGCGTGCCCGCGCCGCCGCTGATGCCGGTGCCGTCGAACGCGCCGCCGAGATCTTGGCCGCTGCCGCGCATCCCGTCATCATCGCGGGTGGCGGTGCGAGCCGTATCGGCAGCGAGCTCACCGCTCTGGCCGAATCGCTGAATGCGCCCGTCGTGACAACGCTCAACGGCAAGGCGTCGATCCCTGAGACGCACCCGCTGTCGCTGGCCTCCGAGATTCGTTTGCCGGTCATCCACGAACTGATTAACCAGTCGGATGCCGTACTCATCATCGGTTCGAAGCTGGGCGAAGCGGAGCTGTGGGGCGGCGTCATCGAGCCGGCCGGCACGGTCATCCGCATCGATGTCTTGGAATCGCAACTCAACAAGAACGTCGCGAGCGATCTCGGTCTGATTGGAGACAGCGCGGTCATCGTTGGCCAGCTGCGCGACGCTCTGGCTACGCGCACCATCACGGGCAACGCGACAACAGCTGCAGAGCTCGACACGGTGCGCGCTACCGCAGTTCGTGAGGCTCAAGAGGTCTCGCCAACCCTGCACCGAGTGGCGACCATGATCAACGAGGCGATCCCCGAGAACGCGATCGTCGCGGGTGACTCCTCGCAGATCACCTACTTCGGGATGGCGAGCGTCGTTCGCCAGGTGACCTCGCACTCGTTCCTCTACACGCCTGCCTACGCGACCCTCGGCTACGGTCTCCCGGCAACGCTGGGCGCCAAGGTAGCGTCGCCCGATCGTCCCGTGGTCTGCGTTCTGGGCGATGGTGCGCTGATGTTCGCCGTTCAAGAGTTCATCACTGCCATCGAGCAGGGCCTCGATGTCACGATCGTGTGCGTTGACAACGGCGGTTATGCCGAAATCAACCAGAACGAACGCGACCGCGGCATAACTCCCGTCGGAGTTGTGCTGGCGCAACCGAACTGGTCGGTGCTCTCAGCGGCCTTTGGCGGTCACGGTTTCTCCGTCACTCAACCAGAGCAACTCACGGAGACCGTCGCTCAAGCGATTGCTACGCCAGGATTTGCGCTCGTTCACGTGCCGCTCAGCATCTTCGAAGCCTCCGACAGCTAGCACTGCGGCCCGCGGGCCAGCCGGGCAGCAACGCACCTCACCACTTCACCTCTTCTCTTCAGTTCAAGGATCACGACATGACAGAACTCGCTCTCGCCGCCGACGCCAAAGCCACCGCCCGCACGTGGGTGGATGACAACATGCCTCGCCTCTCAGAGTGGCACAGCCACATTTGGCAGCTCGCCGAGCCGGCCTGGCGCGAGTTCCGTTCAGCTCAGTGGTACGTCGAGTTGCTGCGCACCGAGGGCTTCACCGTTGAAGAAGGTTCGGCCGGGATGCCGACCGCCTTCAGCGCGGAGTGGACCAACGGCACCGGTGGCCCCACGATGTTGAGCTACGCCGAATACGACGCGGTCCCCGGCAACAACCAGTCGGCATCCGTCACCGAAGACAGCCGCGAGGGCATGAGTCGCTTCGCGCCCGGTCACACCGACCCGCACTCCGCGCTCGGCATTTCTACTCTTGCCGGGCTGCTCGCCACCAAGCACGCCATGGAGGAGCACAGCATCCCCGGCACCCTCAAGTACACGGGCGAGCCAGCCGAAAAGATGCACGGCTCGAAGGTCGTTCACGGCCTGCGCGGCTACTACGACAACGTGGATGCCATCGTGAGCTTCCACCCCTTCTACATGCTGCCGCTGTGCAACACCGCTCGCTGGGACACCCAGTGCGGTGCGTATTACAGCAAGGTTTATACCTTCATTTGCGATGAGCCGGAGTCGTGGCAGCTCAACGCCAACCCCAACTCCCCCATCCCAGCCTCGCACTCCGCAGCGCGTGCTCCCGGTGCCAACGTTGCGCTGATGTCGATGTACACCTCGTCGCGCATCATGCAGGATGCCATGCTCCCGAGCTTTGGAGGGTGGAGTCTCAGCGACGCGATCTTGCTTGACGGCCAAGCGACTGCCGACAATCTGCCGGCGCGCGTCGCCCGCATCCAGTATTCGTGGCGCACCCCGAACATCGAGATGGCAGAGCACGTGCTCGCGGTGCTCGACCGTAACGCCGAGCACGCCGGCGCGATGGCGCACTGCGATGTTGAGACCACGTGGGTGGCACGCAGCCGCCCCGGTCGCACCAACCACGCCATGTCGACCGTTCTGTACAACAACCTCGAAGCGGTGGGCGCTCCGAGCTACGGCGCTGACGCGATCGCTGTTGCGCAAGAGATTCAGCGCAACCTCGGCCTCGACGCCATGGAGAAGCCGTTCCTCGACGAGTGCGAACAGCTCATCACCCCGCAGGACGCCGAAAAAGCTCTGCGCGAACACCTCGCACCGTGGCAACAGAACTGGACAAGCGACGACTACGTCGAAATGACGCACTACGCGCCGACGGTTCGCTTTTATGTCTCACGCCCCGCGCTCAAGCCTGCGCCAGGCAAGGGCGCCTACCCGGGGTGGGTCATGAATGCTCTCGGCGGTATCCCCGAGACGATCGATCCCACCATCGAGACTGCGGGAAAGACCGTCGCTGGCACGTTCATCGACCTGTTGGTTGACCCCTCACTCCTCGCCGAGGCGAAGAACGAGTTCGACAAGCGCGTCGCTGACGAACCGATGCCCGCCCTGCTCCCGGTGGACTTCCAGCCGCCGATCGATCTCCCCTGGCCTGACTACCGCACCAACGGTGACGCACGCACCTGGGGCTAAAACGCGCTCGCTAGATTGCCGGCATTGGCGATCTAGCGAGCTGCAGTCACACGAATGCGCTGGCAGAACTTACAGAAGTGCGAGCCGCGGTTCATGAAGCTCTCACGCACGACTTCGCGACCGCAGCGCGGGCACGCCCGCCCCTGCTGGCCGTAGACGTTAAGCGAGTGCGCGAAGTATCCCGACTCACCGTTCACGTTGAGGTACTGCGTATCGAAGCTCGTGCCGCCCTCGGCTAGAGCCTTGGAGAACACCGCCCGCACTTCCGCGAGCAACAGCACGGCTTTCGCTCGGCTGAGGGTGTCGGTGGGCTGGTTGTAGTGCACCCGCGCGGCCCAGAGCGCTTCGTCGGCGTAGATATTGCCGACCCCGCTGATCAGGGTTTGATCGAGCAGCGCCCGCTTCACCGTCGTGCGCTTGGCCTTCAGCGACCGTAAGAACTTGGCATCGTCGAAGAAGGGGTCGAGCGGATCACGCGCGATGTGCGCCACTTGGCTCGGCACCGCGAAAGCGGGCTGATCAACGGTGGGCAGCATGCTATCGATCGCCATCGAGCCGAAAATACGTTGGTCGACAAAGTTGAGGCGCAGTGCGCCATGGTCAGGATGATCAAGTTCGATGCGGATGCGCGTGAGCCGGTCATCCGTACTCCGATCGCGAAGAAGCACCTGCCCGCTCATGCCGAGATGCGTGACGAGCGCTTCGCCGCGACCCTCAGCGCTATCAGCGAGCGGAAGCCACATGAACTTGCCCCTGCGCTGAGGCGTCAGAAAGGTGCGGCCGGTCAGACGGTCGACAAAGTCTTCGCTTGGCCCCTCATGGCGACGCAGAGAGCGCTCATCAAAAACGGTGACGGATGCCGCAGTCGCGCCGGTAACGGCCGGTTCGAGCCCTGCGCGCACAACCTCAACCTCGGGAAGTTCGGGCACGCCGGTTACTTCGCTGCGGCTTGGAGGATGGTCCAGGCTTCGAGCGCTGCGGCCATTTCGGCTTGCTTCTTGCTGGAGCCGACACCTGTCGCAATTACTTCGTCGTCTAGGCAGACACTCGCGTGAAAACGCTTGGAGTGATCGGGGCCGCTATCTTCGATGCGATAGTCGGGAGCCCCACGCCCGATCTGGGCGGCGAGCTCTTGAAGGCTCGTCTTGGGATCCATCGCCGCGCCGAACCGTGCAGGATCGGCCAGCAGAGGGGCGACGAGGCGGAGGACGAGCGCTGTGGCTTCGTCCCCGCCGAGGTCGAGATAGGCGGCACCGATGATCGCCTCAACGGTGTCTGCCAAAATGGACGGCTTTTCACGGCCGCCCGTTTGCTCTTCTCCCTTGCCGAGGCGAATGAACGCGCCAAGACCAATGAGGCGCGCGATTTCGGCAAGAGCTACAGAAGAAACGAGACTAGCCCGGCGCTTGGCAAGGTCTCCCTCGTCAAGCTCCGGGTTATCGCGATACAGCTTGACCGTTACTGCCTGGCCAAGAATTGAGTCACCAAGAAATTCGAGTCGCTCGTTATGCGCGATGCCGCCGTTTTCGTACGCAAAAGAACGGTGCGTCAACGCAAGCGTGAGCAAATCGGGATCAATGTTGACCCCGAGCACAGCGGAGAGCTCAGCAGGTGAGCTGGAGCCCGTCATCGCTATTTTCGACCCGAGTAAGTGGAGACTAGTTAAACGTCAGCGACCTTGCGGCCCTTGTACTCCATGTACAGGGGGGTGCCGGCGGAGTCTTCGACTACCTTGGCGCGGTGCGGGAGGCTGTAAACGGTCTTGCCGTTCTCAACGGTCTTAACGAGAGCGGTAGGGGTTGCCTTCCACTGGGCGCGGCGCATGCGGGTGCTGGCCCGCGACATTTTGCGCTTCGGTACTGCCATGACTAACTCTTTTCTTCTTGGGTCTCAGGGAAATCGTTCGTGTCGTTCAAGTCGTGGTCGTGCGAGTCTTGCGTGAAGTCTTGGAGGCCGGCCAACGCTGCCCAGCGGGCATCGATGGGCGCTTCGTGTTCGTGTCCTGGATTATCGAGCAACCGAACCCCACACTCAGGGCACAGGCCGAGACAATCTTTTTGACAGACCGGTTGGAACGGAAGTGACAACACTACCGAATCCCGCACTACAGGTTCTAAATCGACATGCTCGTCAATAACCGTGTAGTCGAAAGCTTCGTCCTCAGAATACGCGAAAAGTTCCTGAAACTCGACCCGGACAGTCATCGTGACGTCAATGAGGCATCGAACGCATTCTGCTTGAGCTTGTCCCGAGACAACAGCGTCGACTAAAACTCCGTCATGAAGCGATTCGAAACGGCCATTGATCGTCAGCTGAGACCCCGCCGGCACCGCAATAACGGCGTTGCCAAAGGCTTCGGGTACGACGACATTGATGGAGTGCTCTCTCATCTCACCGGGACGGTGAATGAGCTCGCGCACCATCACGGCGTACGGGTTCTCGTTGATTCTAGACACGATCGGCAATTCTACCCCCGGGAAGGCCCTGCTGTCGCCCCCGGTCAGCGATCGCTCAGTCTCCCGACCCACGGATGAGCGGCCACGGGTGTGCGGGTCGGTGTAGGCACGAGCATCCGCGCCTCTCTAGACTGGTGCGACAGACCCGTGCGCTTGGTATGGCGTGGTTGGTTTGCCCAGGATTGGGCTTCCGGTCTTCTTGAAACACTTTTTCGTTTTCGTGGCGCATTCTCGCGCCCACTTCGCCGTTTCTCGAAAGGCCCCATGTCTGCTCTTACCCGTTCCCTTTTCGCTGCTCGCCCCGACGTTCACCGCACGAGTACCCGTCGCACCGTTGTTCGCAGCGCTGCACTTCTCGCAGTGTCAGCTCTTGCCCTGAGCGGCTGTGCCACCGCAACGCCCGAAACCACCGCTTCCCCCGATGCCAGCGCGCAGAGCGTCGACCTCAGCAACTGCGGCTTTGACGTGAGTTTCGATGCAGCCCCCGAGCGCGTCATCACGATCAAGTCATCGACCACCGAAATGCTGCTGGCGCTCGGTTTGGGCGATCGCATCATCGGCACCGCGTTTCAGGACGGTCCCGTGCCCGAGCAGTGGGCATCCGACGCTGCCGGCCTCACCTCGATCGCCGAGCGCGTACCGAGCGAAGAAGCCGTGCTCGATCTCGAACCCGACCTCGTCTTTGCCGGGTGGGAATCAACCTTCAGCGCAGACGGCGCCGGCGAGCGCGCCGATCTGACCGCTCTGGGCATCAACACCTTCGTAGCGCCCTCGGCGTGCCAGAGTGCCGAGCAGCCCGCTCAGCTGAGCTTCGACGATGTCTTCAGCGACATCGAAACAGTGGCGTCGATCTTCCGTGTGGATGCCAGCGTTCTTCTCGCCGAACAGGCCGCTCAGCTTGCTGCCGTCGACGCGAATGGCGACTCCCGCACCGCGCTGTGGTTCTCGTCAGGTTCCGACACCCCGTATGTGGGCGCCGGCATCGGAGCACCGCAGTTGTTGCTCGACACCGTCGGGCTGACTAACATCGCTGCCGACATCGACTCCACGTGGGCTCCCTTCAACTGGGAAGCCGTCGTCGACGCCGACCCCGACTTCATTGTGCTCGTGGATGCCGACTGGAACTCTGCAGACAAGAAGATCGAAGTTCTCGAGACCAACCCTGCAACCGCTAACCTCAGTGCTGTGAAAGCTGGCCGTTACCTCGTGGTGCCGTTCGCGGCGAGCGAGGCTGGCGTGCGCAGTGTTGAAGCTGCCGCCAGTTTGTCGGCCCAGATTGCGGAGCTTGATGGCTAAAGTTTCTCCGTTCGCTCTCGGCACCGCCCTCGCGATCGCACTGCTGGTGTCGATCACGGTGGCGGTGACGATCGGCCCTGCCGACATCCGCTTCGATGAAGTGTGGCGGTCGATCGGGAGTCATCTCGGGATCGGGGTGAGCCCGTTGAGCGAGCTTCGGGATGGCATTGTGTGGCAGTTGCGACTGCCGCGAGTGCTGACCGCTGCTGCGGTGGGCGCGGGACTCGCGTTGAGCGGTGCCGTGATGCAGGCGATTACGCGTAACCCGCTCGCCGATCCGTACCTCTTGGGGCTGTCGTCGGGCGCTGCGCTCGGCGCCGTCTCGGTGTTGCTTTTGGGCGCCGCCGTGCTGCTGCCGCTCGCGGCCTTTGTGGGAGCGTTGCTCGCTCTCACCCTGACGCTGCTGCTCGCGGGGTCGCTGGGGGCCATCACGCCGTCGCGCACCGTCTTGGCGGGTATCGCCGTCTCGGCACTCGCCTCGGCCATCACGAGCTTTGTCATCTTCTGGAGCGTCACGGGCGACTCGTATCGCGAAGTGCTCTCGTGGCTGCTGGGTTCGCTCAGCGGAGCGCGCTGGCCCGCCGTCGGCATCACGATGGTCGCCATCATCGTGATCGGCATCCCCGTGATGCTCACGGGCCGTCTGCTCGACTCCTTTGCCTTTGGCGACGTGCAGGCAGCGTCGCTCGGCGTGAACGTTAGCGCCACCCGCTGGGGACTGCTGGCGGCATCCGCTCTCGTCACGGGTGCCATGGTGTCGGTGAGCGGCTCGATCGGCTTTGTGGGGCTGATACTGCCGCATGCCGTGCGGCTGCTCGTGGGGCCAGGCCATCGCGCTCTACTCCCCCTCAGCGCCCTCCTCGGTGCTGTCTTTCTCGTCTGGGCAGACACTCTTGCCCGCACCCTCTTTGATCCTCGCGAGATTCCCGTGGGCATCGTCACCGCGATGATCGGCGCCCCCATCTTTGCGTTCCTCCTCACGCGGCGAAAGAGCTCAACATGAGCGACGACAACGTGGGCGACAGCATGGGCGCCGCCAGCCTCCATAACCACAGCAACCTCGGCGACGACAGCGGCCTTGTCGCCGAGCGCATCCGCGTCACCACCGACGGCACGCTGCTCATCGACGACGTCGACTGCACGGTCGCTCGCGGCTCCCTCAGTGCGCTCGTTGGGCCGAACGGTGCCGGCAAATCGACGTTGCTTCGTGCTCTCACCGCCGTGCAGACTCCCGCCGCGGGTAGCGTCACGTTCGGCAGCAACGATCTGCTCGGGATGCCGCGCCGCCAACGCGCTCGCCTCGCCGCGTTCGTGGAACAAGACGCCACCACCGACACCTCCCTCACCGTGGGAATGGTCGTCGCGCTCGGCCGCCTGCCGCACCAGTCACTGTGGGAGGCCGACTCCCCCGAATCTGCCGCCATCATCGCAGCGAGCCTCGAGACGGTTGAGATGACTGCGTTCCGCGAGCGCGAGTTTCAGAGCCTCTCCGGCGGTGAAAAGCAGCGCGTGATGCTGGCGCGGGCGCTCGCCCAACAGCCGCAACTCCTCACCCTTGACGAACCCACCAACCACCTCGACATCGCCGCCCAGCTGGCGGTGCTCGAACTGCTGTCGAGCCTGCGCAGCACCGGCGTGACCGTGCTGGCTGCCCTCCACGATCTTTCCCTCGCGGCGAGCTACTGCGACCACATCATCGTGCTGTCCCACGGTCGCGTAGTGGCGGCGGGCGCGACCGAAACCGTGCTGACCGAACAGCTCATCGCTGATGTGTATGGCGTTACGGCATCCATCCTGCGCAATCCCGTTACGGGCAAGCCTGTGATCGGCTTCAGCCCGGCGTAGTCGCTGACTAGCGGTCGAATGCCGTGCGGGGCGCGAGAGTCGCCGCGACCCGGGCCTTCCAGCCGGCGGATGACCGCAGCGAAGCCAGCACGCTGGTCACGGCTTCGCGGCGCACGGGGTGCGGGCGCGGACTGAACGCGGATGCTTCCACAGCGGCAAGCACGGCGGCCAGAGCAGAAGACGCCGAGCTCGACGAGCTCGCCGCATCGGCGCCCGAGGTGACGAGGCCGAGCTGAGCCGCGAGCTGCTCGTACTGTTGGCGCGGAGTGGCGTTGCGGGAGACTGCCACCCCGAGGTCGGCGGCACTGTCGCAAATCTCTCTCCACGCCAGAGCCACGTTTCCGCGACCCACTGCCCGCAGTCGCAGACCGCGACGGACGGCCCGCACGAGGGCGGGAATCGCCAACAAGAACGGAATGGCCAGCAGCAGCAACCACCACGGTGAAATCTGAGTCTCACCCGGGGTCGAGTTGTCGGGGATGTCATCACGCGGCGCGTCGGGGCGAGCTCCCGGTGTTGCGCTCGCGGTGGGAGTGGCGGTGGGTTCAGGCTTCGACTCGTCGACATCCGGAGTGCTCGGATCGTCGTTCACGCTTTGCGCGAAGCGCGGTGTACTGCCGACGGAGGTTGTCGGCTCGAAACGCACCCAACCGACGGTCGGGAAATAAAGCTCCGGCCACGAATGCAGGTTGTCGGTCGTGACGGCGTAGCGCACCTCATCCGTCTCTGAGTTCACCTGACGCTGACCCGGGGTAAAGCCGACGACCACGCGGGCAGGGATGTCGAGGCTGCGAGCCATGGCCGCCATCGCCGAGGCGAAGTGCACGCAGTAGCCGCTCTGGGCGGAGAGGAATTCGCCGAGTACTTCGGCGCCCGAACCGTCGTAATCCTCGGCGACGGGTGCCTCTTCGGAGTACGTGAAATCGCCGTTGCGGAAGAATTTTTGAAGGGCTAAGGCTTGGTCGAAGCGCGTCGCTTCGGCCCCCGCCACTTGTTGAGCAGTTTCGGCCACGACAGCCGGCAACGACTCCGGCAGCGCCAGATACTTTTCGAATCCCGCCGGCAATTCGGTCGGTGCCGCTTCCAACTGCTCGATCGTAGGCGCTGGCGTGATGTACGACACTTCGTAGTTCGCGTCTTTGGAGTTCGCGAACGAACTGGCCACCGTTAGGCCCTCGGGCTCCCACACCCACCCGCGCCCGGCATCCGTAATGCTGGTGGCGGCGTACGGTACCGGCAGCAGCTTGCCCCGCAACCGCTGAATCTGAATCTGCATGACGTTTTCGGTTCGAGGCACCTCATCAGAGAGCCCCTGGGCGGGAGCGAACTCGTCGACGGTGTTTGCGTCGTCGAGCTCACGTTCGGAGGGACTCCACGTTTCGTCGCTGAACTCATCGAGCGCAGCCACTCTGAGGTACTCGTCACCCTCGTCAGAGAAGTAGGTCAGCGCGAGCAGCGCAGAGTCACGCCGCAGATCGTTACTCAGGTTGAGGATCGGGTTCACACCGGTAGAGATCAGGCCCGTCGCACTCGTCGATGACTCCCCCGGATCAACGCTCGGCAAGAGCACGGGAACAATCAGCGCCAGCACGAGCGCGCTTGCCACTACCGGCCATGCGGCACGCACCGTCGTTCGCTCCCCTGCGACGAGCAGGATGCCGACATAGGCGAGAGCCGTCACCGCGAAGCCGAACGCGTCGTGCAGCTCGCTGCGCACAAAAGCGGGAACGGCGAGCATGATGAGCAGGGGAAGCGCCGTCAGCGCCGGTCTCCGCAGCACGAAGGCAATGGCATCCATCGCGACAGAGAGCCCCACCGCACCGAGGCAAATCAGAAAGACAATGCCGGTGTCGGCATCCGCAGGAAACCGCTGACTTTCCATTGACGACTGGCCTTGCGCAATCAGCGCGCCAAAACGATCGAAGGTGTCGAGGGTGGGGATGATGCCCACGATTGCGGTAGTGGGCGCAAAGAACAGGGTCAGGGTCGCGAGGCCAACCGCGGCCCCCACCAGCGATCCGATCCAGGCGCGCGCAATGAGCGTGTGAGCCACGGCAGCGACGGCAAGCACCACGATTACGACGCCGATGTACGGGAACCACCACGCTCCCTCGGTGAGCACTTCGCCCAGACTGCTCGCCGCAACCCCAAGCGCCAGAGCGAGCGTGCCGCTCAGCGACCAGATGCGCACGCGCCGTTCGTGAGCGCGCAAACTACGAGCGCGGCTCGCCTCAGTTGTTGTCACGGTGTGCCCTCGACTCCGCAACGAACAACGTCCATGCCTCGGCGACATCATCGAACGACTGCACCGCAATGACCTTCCACCCGGCATCGCGCAGTTCATCAGCAACAGGCTGCCGCGCCGGGTCACCCGTGCGCGCGAAATCTCCGAAGCTCGACGACGACTCCACCACAAACGCAACAGCAAGGACGCCGGCAAGCGCCTGTCGTCGCAAGTACGCCACCGTTTCAGGCTCAGGATGCGCGACGAGCGCCAGCACGGGGCCTCCCGCACTCGTGCTCGGCACCGGTTCACCCCACCAACCCGGCGCACTTTCGACGGGCCCGAACGTAGCAAGGCGGGTCAGGAACTCTTGTTCCTCAGCAGCCCTCCGGTGCACGATCGACGCCTCCGCCAGCTGGGAGGGCCCCGTTTCGATGACCTCGACGAGAAAGCCTTCGCGCTTGAGCTGAACGGCGGCAGAAGCGAGCATGCTGACGATCCACTCGAAACGCGGGCTGCGAGCGGCTGCGGTGATCGCACCGCTCGAGAGGCGCACGGATTCGTTGCGGCCAGCATCCGGGTATCCCGCCAGGCGGGTATCCACGATGATGCGGGCCTCGGGGTAACTGTGCTGCTCCTCTTGGCGCACCATGAGGCTGCCGTGGCGGGCGGATGCTCGCCAGTGCACCCGGCGCATCGCATCGCCGCGGCGGTACTCCCGCGTCATCGCGTCGTCGTCGTCACCGGCCGACCGTCGCTGAAGCACCCGAGCATCACCGTCGCCCGACTGAGCGAGCAATGCTGACTGGGCCAAAGCGACGACTCGCGGCGTGACGGTTAGTTCGGTGACACCGCCGACGCTCCAGGTGCCATTAGCCAACGCCAGCGGGTCAATGCTCTGCAGCAAGAGCGGGCCGATCTCAAAGATGCCACGATCGCGCGGGGTAAGAGAGTATGTGAGTTGTGCGGCACTGCGCTGGTTGAGCCCGCCCACTCGAGCTGACAGCGGCGGCAACCAGCCACTTGCTGTCGCCCACGGCTGCCAGGGCAAACCATCAGCCCAGTGCACCCCGCGAAGACCCGTGCGCGCATAATTATCGACTCGCAGCGTGACCCGGCTAGTGGTGCCTGCCTCCACGACAGGGAACGCGAATTGACGCGCGACGGCCAGCGAGGACTCTCGAGAACGCACGAGCACCCCCGCCATCAGCGGCAAGGCCAGGGCGAAGCATCCGGCATATAACAGAATCGGCATACCGGCCGCATAGCCCGCCACAAGCCCTAGCCCGCCGAGCACCACGAAGGCGCTGCCGCGGTCGGTGAGCCGCACCACGCGCAGCGCAACGGAGAGAGCTCGGAACGGACGAAGGCGAGGCATCAGGGCCGACTACGACGCCGCAGCGGTGACCGGAACCGGTGTTTCCGCGACGATGCGCTCGATCACATCAGCGATCGAATGCCCCGTGAGAACAGTGGATGCCTGAGCCGAATGCCGCGCCGGAATCATCCGGTGTGCCAGCACCGTCACGGCAAGCGCGTCGATGTCATCGGGCAAGACGAAGTCTCGGCCATCGATCGCGGCGCGTGCCTTCGCTGCCCGGACCAGGTGCAGCGTGGCTCGCGGACTCGCTCCCAACCGCACTTCGGGGTCACGCCGCGTCGCCTGCGCAATCGCCACCGCATACTCCTCAACCGCCGTGCTCACGAAGACGCGGCGCACCGTCGCGATGAGCTCGCGCAACTGGTCAACGGAGACGACGGGAGTGAGCGCATCGAGCGGACTCGACAGCTCACGCGAACGCAGCATCTCGAGCTCGGCGGCGGCATCCGGGTAGCCCATCGAAATACGGGCCATAAATCGGTCGCGCTGGGCTTCGGGCAGCGGGTAGGTGCCCTCCATCTCGATGGGGTTCTGCGTCGCGACCACGATGAACGGTGTCTCGAGCTCGTAGGTGGTGCCGTCGACGGTCACACTTGACTCGGCCATGCACTCAAGCAATGCGGATTGGGTCTTGGGGCTCGCGCGGTTGATCTCATCGCCGATGAGGATGTTCGCGAAAACGGGGCCCTTCTTGAACTCGAACTCGCGGGTGTTCTGGTTGTAGACCGAGACACCGGTGATGTCGGCGGGCAGCAAATCGGGAGTGAATTGCACGCGAGAGACCGTGCAGTCGACCGTGCGGGCCAGTGCACGCGCCAGCATCGTCTTGCCGACGCCCGGGACGTCTTCGATGAGCAAATGCCCCTCGGCAAGAAGCACCGTGAGCGCCAGTCGCACTGCCTCGGTTTTGCCGTCGATCACCGTTGAAACACTGCGAATAATCGCATCACAGCGGTCGTGGAACACATCATCGGGCAGAGACCCGGAGCTAGGGACATCCATGGAGTGAGTCTTACACCCGTCTTGCACTACGGCAATTGTTTGCGGTCGCGGAGGCGTTCTTCGAGAGCCCGGATCTTCTGTTGGCGCTCAAAATATTCGATCTCGGCGTCGAGCTTGGCGATCTCGGCTTCTGTCGAGCTGATGTTGTTCGTCGCGAGGTCTGCACGGCGCTCGGGTGCGCCAAACGACGAGAAAGTCGGTGCAGCCGAGTTGTATTCGCGACCAACCGCGAACCACAAAATGCTGCCGATGAACGGCATGATGATCACGATAAACAACCACGTGATCTTGCCCAGATTCTTGATCCGGGACTCATCGATCAGGATGACGTCGATCAGAACAGAAATCAGTAGCGCGAAATACGCGAACGAAACGAGGAGCCCCATCCGAATATCGTAAGCGTAAATTCAGCGACAGTCGAGCATTATTCCTCTTTGAGCGCACTCTCGTCATGAGCTTCATCGAAGCCTGCCATCCACGCCTCTTTCGTGCCCAAGCTGAACATGTCTTCGGGGCCGCTGCGCACAAGGGACCGGGCGCCGGGAGCATCGAGGTCAGCGACGTGGCTGCCGAGTCCGCGCAGCACTGCAACGGGTAATCCCCCGGCCTTGCCCTTGACCAAATCCGTCGCGGCGGCAACCTCGTCGGCGAGTGCCGTGACGCTCACCGCGAGCGGGCGGCCCGAAGCATCCGCGGTTCCTCGCAGGTCGTCAAGCACGTGGATGCCGGCGGCGCCGATTGCGATGTCGGCCTGCCCCTTGCGCCACGGCCGCCCCACGGTGTCGGTAATCACGAGGCCGATAGTCACGCCGAACCGCTGCCGCAGACCAGCACACAGCGTGCGTGCGGTCGCGTCGGGGTCGAGCGGCAAGAGCAGAACAATGCCGTCGGGAGTATTGCTGGAATCAACACCGGCGGCTGCCATCACGAGACCGAGTCGGTTCTCGACGATGCGCGTCACACCATTGGGGTGCTCGCGCGACGCGACGATGCGCACGGTTTCGTCGGTGATCGCCTGTTCGCGATCTGCCGCTTCGACCGAGCGACCCTCGGCCTTGCTCACGATCTTGGAGGTCACGGTGAGGATGTCACCATCGAGCAGTCCGCCCGCATTAACATCGCCAGACTCTGCCACTAGAGCGCCCGCGATCACCTCGACGAGATCGTCTCCGGACACAATTTCGGGGATGCCGGGCACGGCCCATGCGCTCATTCTCACGCTTCTAGTCTGGGGCATTATTCGCGCGCGCTCCTACTTGCGCAGTGCGGGAAGCACGTCGCGGCCAAAGACATCCAAGAATTCCCGCTGATTGCGACCCACGTTGTGCAGGTAGATGCGATCGAACCCGGCGTCGAGGTAGCCCTGGATGTAGGCACGGTGCACGTCGGGATCGGCGCTCACGGGCATCCGCCCCTCGAAGTCCTCTGGTCGCACCATGCGGGCAAGCTGTTCAAGCTCGAACGGCGAGCGGATGTCGTTCTTAGCGAACCGCAGTCCACCGTTCGGCCATTCGGTGAGCGCGTTGCGCATGGCCTGCTCATCTGTTTCGGCCCAGCTCAAGTGCAACCGCAGCACGCGACTCTGGCTTTCCCTGCTGCGTCCTGCCTCGCGGGCACCTTCGGCGAAGCGCCCAAGCAGCATGTCGATCTTCTCAAGCGGTGCCGCTTCGGTGATGAGGCCGTCGACGGTCTTTCCGGCGCGCTTTGCAGCGACCGGGCCGGCTGTTGCGACCAAGATTTCGGGGGCGACTTCGGGCATTGTCCAGAGTCGCGTCGATTCGAGGCGGTAGAACTGGCCTTCGTGGCGAACGTCTTTGTTCGCGAGCCCCGAGGCGAAGAGCTTTTTGATGATCTCGACTGCTTCGAACATCCGGTTGATGCGTTCTGGGGCTTCGGGCCAATACTGACCGACGATGTGTTCATTGATCGCTTCGCCACTGCCGAGCCCCAACCAGTGACGGCCCGGGTTCATGGCGGCAAGAGTAGCGGAGGCCTGGGCGACCATCGCGGGATGCCAGCGGAACGTCGGCGCCGTGACTCCCGTACCCAGATCTCCGGTCGTGGTTTCGCCGAGACCACTCAGCACATTCCACACGAACGATGCTTGCCCCTGCTGCGGCACCCACGGCTGATAGTGATCGGCGGCCATGACCCCGCGAAAGCCGCGCGTTTCTGCGTGCTGCGCAAAGCCCATCACCTCGCGCGGGTGAAACCGTTCGAGCATGGCGGCATAGCCGATATGGGGTGCAGCAACAGTCACGGGCATCCGTCTATTGTGGCGGTTATGGTGCCCCAAGTGGGCCCACCATTCGCGCAACCGTTGAGTTGGCACGCTCGCGGGCGGATAATGGCGGTCTACTCAATGAGGAGTCAGCATGAAGCTCGGCGCGTTTTCTGTCAGTCTCACCGTGAAATACCGTGCTGCGTCTTTCGAGCTCCACAAGCGACGAAGCCTCGAGCGACCGATCGACCACGTCCTGATCGACCAGCTACGCTAGCCCGCCGATGCACGTCATCCTCATCCCCGGATTTTGGCTCGACGGCGACTCCTGGGCTCCGGTAACCCGCGCACTACGAGATGCTGGCCACACCGCGCATCCGCTCACCCTCCCTGGCTTGCGACGCCGTGACACCAACCGCGCGACGGTAACGCTGGCCGACCACATCGCGGCGGTGGTCGCGGTGGTTGACGCCCTCACTCATGTCGAGGCTGACGGCAGCGAGAACGGAGACGAAGACGAACGACCGACGCCCCGCATTGCCCTCGTTGCCCACAGCGGCGGTGGGCCGATCGCCCACGCGGTAGCGGATGCCCGGCCCACGTGCTTGGCCAGAATCGTGCACGTAGACACCGTGCCGCTGCCGAACGGCATGCCAATCAACGCCGAACTGCCGACCACTGACGGTGAGATCCCACTGCCTGACTGGAGCGCCTTCGACGATGAAGACCTCGTTGATATGACGGCCGAACTGCGCAGCTGGTTTCAAGAAATTGCTATCCCCCAGCCCGCACTGATCGCAACCACCCCGCAATCGCTCTCTACCCCGGCGCGCTTCAGCGTGCCCGCCACCGTGATCTGTTGCGAGTTTCCCGCCGACCAAGTGCGAGAGTGGATGAGCGAGGGTGCACCCTTCGCAACCGAGCTCGCTCAGCTCACCGACCTCGAACTCGTGGACCTCCCCACCGGGCACTGGCCGCAGTTCACGAAACCGACTGAGCTCTCGAACGCCATCATCACGGCTTTGCATCGCACCTAAATTAGGTCTTGTCGCCAGCGACTGCCCGCCCTACACTGAGCAAACGCCAACTATTGAAAGGAGCCTCGCGTGTTTATTTTCACTTTTACGAAGAACCCCACGACCGCCGGCTCCGTCGGCACCCTCACCGCCTAACCGGTTAGCGTTCTCCGCTCACCGGTTCTGACGGTGGCGGCGCTCACGGAGCACACGACCCAACTCGATCATCGCGAGACTGCGACGACTGACGAGTCTGCACCCCTTTCGCGGGTGCGTTCGCCTCTCGATGATCTTCCCTTCTTCAGCGACTCGCGATCACTGTGGGATGCCGTTGGGTCGCCACCTGAAACAGCGCATTTTTGCGCGCCTTCCGCATCCACTTTTCTCACGAAAGACACCTCATGAACGCAACTCTGGCGGCCCCGAAAGACCGCCGTGACCATCCGCCCGGACCCAGCCCCGACGACGAGCCGCGCCGCGCGGCAGCACGTCGTGTGGGAGTCATCGACCGTCTTGCTCTGCATCTCGGCGTCGCTCTCATCACGTGGAGCCGCCGGCCGCACCGCGCTCGACTGCTCGCGCCGGCTGAACTACGGGCTCAACACCAGCTCCGCCGCGAGCGTGTGGCTCTGGCCCGTGCTCGCACCGAACAGAACTATCCACGGCTCATCATCCGATGAGAACTACGCACTCGACCGCCGCCGGCGCTCTCCGGCGGCGGTCGTTTCGTTGTCAGCGAACTTTGAGGAAAATGACTTGGCACTCTCGGGGTGAGAGTGCTAATTTTTGATTGTTGAGTCACGGTGACTCAACTTTGAGAAAGGGGTTTCCCATGACACTGTCATTTGATCCTTTTGCCGAACTCGACAGGCTCTCCGCAGCTGCCCAGTCCCGCGTCGGCACCCAGCCCATGCCCGTGGATCTCTACCGCCAGGCTGACGAGTACGTTCTCACCGCCGACCTTCCGGGCGTCGATCCCGGCTCCGTTGACGTTGACGTTGACGGTCAGCTCCTCACGATTCGCGCCGAGCGCACCGCTGGCGAACGCGAAGGAGCCAAATGGCTCTCGCAGGAGCGCCGCTACGGTTCCTACCTCCGCCAGTTCAGCATCGGTGCGGGCATCGACCGCGACAACATCAGCGCCAGCTACGACAACGGTGTACTCAGCGTGATCATCCCGGTTTCGGAGAAGGCAAAACCTCGCAAAATTGAGGTCAGCACCAACTCCGTGAACCAGGCTCGATCGACCGAGAAGGTCGCTGTCACGAGCTAGACGGCATGCAGTCGCCGGCGGCGTTGATTGCCGGCACAACAACGATGGGCGGATGCTTCACGCATCCGCCCATCGTCAGTTAAACCGTGTGCGCGTCTCGCGCTTTAGGCCCTACAGCGCCCGCAGTCGCGGAGCGATGTCGCGCTCGAAGAGTTCGAGGAAGCGACGCTGGTCGCCACCGGGCGCGTGGAATACGAGGTGATTGAGGCCGGCATCCACGTACGGTCGAATTCCTTCGACGATCTTGTCGGGGTCGTTACCCACGATCCACCGCGACGCGATCTGTTCGATCGGTAGAGCGTCAGCGGCGCGCTCCATCTCGATCGGGTCGGTGATGTCGTGCTTCTGCTCTTTGGAGAGCGCAAGCGGAGCCCAGAAACGGGTGTTTTCGAGCGCGAGCTCAGCATCGGTGTCGTACGAGAGCTTGATCTCGATCATCCGGTCGATGTCTTCGAACTTACGGTCGACCTTGGCTGCGCCCTCCTTCACGCCGGGGATCAGTGCATCGTTGTAGAGTTCCATGCCCTTGCCCGACGTGCAGATGAAACCGTCACCGGCACGGCCGGCGTAGCGAGCCACCATGGGGCCACCGGCGGCGATGTAGATCGGGATGGGCTGGTCGGGGCGGTCATAAATGCTCGCACCGTGAGTGGAGTAGTACTCCCCCTCGAACGACACGCGGTCTGAGGTCCACAGTTCGCGCATGAGGCGAACCGATTCACGCAAGCGAGCGAAGCGCTCCTTGAATTCGGGCCAGTCTTGCTCGCCGGCACCACGGAATCCGGTGGCGATCTCGTTGAGCGCCTCGCCGGTTCCCACGCCAAGCATGATGCGCCCCGGGTACAGGCAACCCATCGTGGCGAAGGCCTGAGCGAGCACGGCAGGGTTGTAACGGAAAGTCGGAGTCATCACGCTCGTGCCGATACGGATCGTGCTCGTGCGCTCACCGACCGCTGCCATCCAGCTCAGCGAGAACGGCGCATGACCACCCTCGTGACGCCACGGCTGGAAGTGGTCGCTGACCGCAACACTCTCCATGCCGTGAGCTTCGGCCGCCACCGCAATCTCTACGAGTTCACGCGGGGCAAATTGTTCGGCTGACGCTTTGTATCCGAGAGTGAGAGTCATAGACCCATTGTGCCGGTGTTAGTCGCGCGGCGCTTGCAAAAACTCAGAAACCACCCGAGGAACATACGGCGCAACATCTCCGCCGAGCGCCGCAACCTGGCGAACGAGCGAGCTGGAGACGTGCGCGTGCGCAGGATTCGGCAGCATGAAGATGGTCTCGACCGCAGCGAGGTCTCGGTTGACGATCGCCATAGGTGTTTCGTAGGCGACATCCACTTGAGACCGGATGCCCTTCACGATGACGCTTGCACCAACCTCGGTGCAGTAGTCCACGAGCAACCCCATACTCCAGCTTGTGACACGGATGTTGCCGGCGAACCGAGCATCCGCCACGGCCTGCTCCAGCAGCGAAACGCGCTGGGCAATCGGCAAAAGCGCCGTCTTGCCGGGGTTGTGCACGACAAGAACGTGCACTTCGTCAAAGGTTTTTGCTGCCCGCTCAATCACGTCCAGGTGGCCCAGGGTGACAGGGTCAAAGGACCCGGGAACGACAGCGATCCGACTCATGCTTCAACGATAGTGGCTGAGCCCGTTCCCCTACGTGGGAGTTCGCTGTGCGGGGAACTTGTTTTACCGAAGTTCGCTTTCGGTGAGCTAGTTCTTACCCAAGAAGGCTTCGGCACTCTCATCAAGGCGACGCTTCAATGCATCGGCGAGCGCCGGATGCTCAGCAAGATTCGGGTCGGCAACGAGAACACTCTGCGCCGCCTCGCGAGCCTCCGTGATGAGTTGCCCGTCGTTGGCCACGCGCAGCAGCTTGAGGCTCGAACGCCCGCCCGACTGCACTCCGCCGAGCACATCGCCTTCACGACGCAGTTCCAAGTCTTTGTTCGCGAGTTCGAAACCATCGAGAGTGGATGACACAGCCTCGACCCGCTCGCGAGCCAACGACTCCCCCTCGGCTGCTGTCACAAACAGGCACAGGCCGGGGACGCCACCACGGCCGACACGACCGCGCAGCTGGTGCAGTTGGGAAACCCCGAAGCGGTCCGCATCGAGAACCACCATCACGGAAGCGTTGGGCACGTCGACTCCCACCTCGATCACGGTCGTCGCGACGAGCACATCGATGTCGCCCGCGGCAAACGAGCGCATGAGCTCGTCTTTCTCGTCGCTCGAGAGCTTGCCGTGCAGCGCCTCGATTCGCTTACCTGCGAGAACCTCGTTGCTGCGCAGCGACGCCAGCACCTCGGTGACGTTGGCTATGGGTCGCGGCGGTCCGGCATCCGGATCGTCGGTTGTTTTCGGGGCGGGCTCACTGCCGGGTTCTTCTGTCTTGGCATCGATCGCGGGGCACACGACGAAGCCTTGCCGGCCGATAGCCAGTTCTTCGGCCAGCCGTTGCCAGACGCGTGACACCCAGCCGGGCTTCTCGGCCAGCGGCACAACGTGACTGCTGATCGGTTGGCGACCGGCTGGCAACTCGGCGATGGATGAAATGTCGAGGTCGCCGAAGACCGTCATTGCGACGGTGCGCGGAATCGGCGTTGCGGTGAGGACGAGAACGTGGGGCGGCTTGGCG
The DNA here is from genome assembly GCF_002797685.1 of Salinibacterium amurskyense. Classification (GTDB taxonomy): domain Bacteria; phylum Actinomycetota; class Actinomycetes; order Actinomycetales; family Microbacteriaceae; genus Rhodoglobus; species Rhodoglobus amurskyensis. Next base: position 1,151,896 of record NZ_PGFH01000001.1, on the reverse strand, counting down.
CCTTTGAGCCGCAGAGCCTCGCGCTGGTCGACGCCAAAGCGGTGCTGCTCATCGACGACGACGAGACCGAGATCGACGAAGCTGACCGCATCGCCCAAGAGTGCGTGCGTACCGATGACGATGCGCGAAGCACCCGAGACGGTCGCCAGCAGGGCCTTCTTGCGCTCTACCGTGGGCAATTGGCCGGTGATGAGGGTCGGGCGCAATTCGGCCGCGAGATCGGGACCCAGCGTTCGCACGATCGACCGAAAGTGTTGATGAGCGAGCACTTCGGTGGGCGCCAGCAACGCCGACTGGCCACCGGATTGCGCAACAGCCAACATCGCCCGCAGCGCGACGAGCGTCTTACCGGAACCCACTTCACCCTGCACCAGGCGATTCATCGGCACAGGCTCGGCAAGGTCATGGAAGATCTGCTCGCCGACGGACTGCTGGTCGCCCGTGAGCGTAAACGGCAACGCAGCATCGAAACCCTCGAGCAGGGAGCCAGCCGTGCGCGCAATCGCCTCAGACTCACGCTGCTTCTGGCGCTGCTGCAAGAGAGCGGACTGCAGCACAAAAGCTTCTTGAAAGCGCAAGGCATCGCGAGCGCTGCGCCAATCGGAGTCGACCTTGGGGCGGTGCACGAGCTCAAGCGCCTGCGAATATCGCAGTAGTTCGCGTTCGCGGCGCACGGCATCCGGAACCGGGTCTTCGAGCGGGCCAAGCGTATCGAGCACAACCTCGACCGCTTTCTGAATCTGCCAACTCGCGACAGTGGAAGTCGCGGGGTAAATCGGGATCGGCTGCTCTGCCCACCCCTTAGCCTGCTCGGGCTTCTTCAGCTCAAGAGCATCGCGGTCGAAAAGTTCGTAATCGGGATGCGCCAGTTGACGCGTGCCACGGTATTGGCCGACCTTGCCAGCAAAGATTCCGCGAACGCCCGGAAGGAGCTCGTTGGCCCGCCACGCCTGATTGAAGAACGTGAGGGTCAGGATGCCCGTGCCGTCGCTGATCGACACCTCAAGAATCGAACCGCGCTTGTTGCGCATGGGGCGATTACGCACCTCGCGCACTTCTGCCACGATCGTGACCGCCTCATCCAGTGGCAATTCGGCCAGAGCGGTGAGCTCACCGCGCCGCGCATACCGTCGCGGATAGTGCGTCATGAGGTCGCCCACCGTGAGCAAACCAAGGCCGCGCTGCATGGAAGTAGCAGTGCGCCCACCCAGCACAGCGCTGAGCTTTTGGTCAAGGGGCGAGGTCACTCTAGAAGAGTACCCGCGACCACTGGCGTTCTTCAGACGGCTAGGCTCGAAAGGCCATGACACGCATAATCGCCGGATACGCCGGCTCCCTGACGATTGCCGTTCCCAGCGCGGGCACGCGCCCCACGAGCGACCGCCTGCGCGAAGCGATCTTCTCCGCGCTTGAGGCTCGCGACGCCATCGACGGCGCCCGCGTGCTCGACCTCTATGCCGGTTCGGGAGCCCTGGGTCTCGAATCCGCCTCCCGCGGAGCACCGCACGTAACCCTGGTGGAGAAGAATCCGCGCGCCGCCGACACGTGCCGCAAGAACGCCACGCTCATCGCCGCGAAGGCTCCGCGCGGTTCGAAGCCAATCATTCTTACCGCCGCCCGCGCCGTGCACACCTTTTTGGAAACATCCGGCGATCAGTGGGATCTCGTCTTTATCGACCCGCCGTACGAACTCGGCAATGCCGAACTCGACGTTGCTCTCGCATTGCTCGCACCGCAACTGAGCCCTGACGCCCTCGTGATCGTGGAACGCAGTTCACGCGACCCCGAGCCAGAGTGGCCCGCCGGTCTCGAACTCGACCGCCGCAAAGACTACGGCGACACCACGCTGTACTGGGTTCAGCCCAGCGAGGCCTAATTCGAACGAGCGCTACCCCGCCGCGCCATCCCACCCGGCATACGGGTCCCAGCCACCACGCTCGGTGTACGCAACACCATCGACGAGAAGCCCTTCCCCCTCGACCACGCGGCCGATCGCCCGAAAACCTGCCGGCAACGTTGCCCCCTCGGGGAACGTCGCCAACAGCGAGTGATCTTCGCCACCATCGAGTTGCACTCGACCACCCACCGCTTCGGATGACAGGTCGAGACCCACTCCGCTAGCCGTCGCAATGCGGCGCGCATCAATCGCGAGCCCATCACTGAGGTCGAGCATCGAAGTGGCTCCCCCGAGCGCGGCGGCTTTGCCGTCCGCGATGGGCGGCGCTGGCCGGAGTTGGGCGGCGATGGCGTCGGGATGCTGGGTTGCGAGAGTAGCGGCGGCCGCAGCATCCGGTTCCCCGTCAACGACACCCTCGGTGAACAGCAATCGCAGACCTTCAGCCGCGAGACCCAACGTGCCGGAAACCGCAATCACATCGCCGACGCGGGCCCCTGACCGCAAGACGGGAGCGCGGCCTTCGAGATCTCCAAAAGCGGTGATGACAATTGTGAGAACGGTCGACACCGAAAGGTCGCCACCGATCACACCACTGCCGGGCGCGAGCGACTCGCAGCCTTCACGCAGTCCGTCGGCAATCGCTTCAAGCGACGAGACGGGAGTGTCGTTCGGGGCAGCGATAGCAACGACGAGGCCGGTGGGCACGGCACCCATTGCGGCGACATCCGACAGGTTCGTGGCCGCGGCTTTCCAGCCGAGGTCATACGGGCTCGACCATGCCATCCGAAAATCGGGGCCGTGGATCATCATGTCCGTGGTAATCACGACGCGCTTGTCAGGCGTCGCCAACACGGCAGAATCGTCGCCGGGGCCAATGAGCTCGGCTGCGGCAGAAGGCAGGCGGGGAAAAATGCGCTTCAGGGCAGCAAGTTCGCCAACGCCACCGAGAGTGTCAGGGGTCTCGCTCTCGCGGTCAATCGTCATGAACTCACGGTAGCCTGAAGGCGATGAGAACGACGACCCGCACTCCCCTGATCGCCCTGCTCGCGATGGTTCCTTTGCTGGCGACGATGGGCGGATGCGCGGCGATCGTGCCGCTCGAGCCCGGCGATGACGCGGGTAACCCGTCGTGCGCCGACGTCATTGTGCGGTTGCCCGATACTGTCGCGGGGCTCGACAAGCGCGAGACCAACGCTCAGGGCACCGGCGCGTGGGGCGAGCCGGCCACCATCCTGCTGCGCTGCGGCGTTGCGGTGCCCGACCCTACAGCCGAGCTCGCGTGCGTCACCGCCCCCGAAGATGGCATTGATTGGCTGCGCGACGATAGCGACGCCCCCAACTATGTCTTCACGTCGTACGGTCGCGATCCCGCGGTTCAAGTGATCGTCGACAGCGACGGCGACCCCGATATTGACGGCGACGAGGTCTCTGGTTTCGAGGCGCTCAGTGATGTCGCGGGAGCGGTAAGCCAGATTCCCGCCGACCGGTTCTGCGTCGCCCTCTCAGACACTCCTGCGCCGAGCGAGACAGAGTCGCCCGAATAGCTCGTTAGACACGACAGCCGCGACGTGGCGCACAGCCTGCAGAGGTCGAACGTCTCCGCTAACGCGAGTTAGCGAACGGTTTCGAGCCCAAGTTCTATGAGTTCGTTGATTAGCTCGGGGTAACTCATTCCGCTCGCTGCCCAACACTTGGGGAACATCGAAATCGGCGTGAAGCCTGGCAGGGTGTTGATCTCGTTCACCACGAACTCAGTGCCGTCGAAGAAGAAATCAACGCGGGCAAGCCCTGCCCCGCCGATCGATTCGAAAGCGCGGGCAGCGGTGCGCTGCATCTGCCAGAGTTCGCCATCGCGCAACGGCGCGGGGCAGATAAGTTCTGCGGCGGCCACATCGAGATACTTCGCTTCAAAGTCATAGAAGTCGCGGCCGGTGACCACAATCTCACCCGCGAGGCTCACCCGCGTCTCGCCACCATCGCGGCCCGAAAGCACTCCGCACTCGATCTCGCGACCGGTCATCGCCTGTTCGACGAGAGCGGTGGAGTCTTCCGCAAAGGCGGTAGCGAAGGCAGCATCGAGTTCTTCGGGGCTGGAAACCTTAGTCACGCCCACTGAGGATCCTGCGCGCGCGGGCTTCACGAAGACAGGGAACCCGAGGCTGGATGCGCGCTTGCGCCAGACATCCGGAGTTCGCTGCCAGTCGAGCGCCGACACGGTCACCCACGGTGCAACGGCAACACCGGCGGCCTCGAGCGCGAGCTTCGTGAAGTGCTTGTTCATGCCCATGGCAGAGGCGAGTACGCCGTTGCCGACGTAGGGCAATCCCGAAAGCTCGATGAGGCCCTGAACGGTGCCGTCTTCGCCGAAGGGGCCGTGCAAGATGGGGAACACGATGTCGACGTCACCGAGGCTGCGAACGCTGCCGTCGGCCTCCACCACGGTCATTTCGCGGGAGGCAGCCGAGTCAGGCCAGCGTACGCGTGTGCCGTTGTCGACGACCTCGGGCATCGCCTCGGGGTTGAGCATGAAAGTCTCGGCGTGATCGGGCTGCAGCGTAAATGCGCCGTCCCGAGTGATGCCGACGGGGATGACGGTGTACTTGTCACGATCAATCGCGGAGAGCACTCCCCCGGCGGTCGCGCAGCTGATGCTGTGTTCCGAAGAACGACCGCCGAAAAGCAGCACTACCGCCACAGGACCACTCGCGGTTGGTGTGGGCTGACTCGTCATCGTTTACTCCCCTTGAGGAAGGTCGTCAGTGGTGAGGTGTGGCGCGATATCCCGCGGGGCGAGCGTGCCTGCCAAGACTTCGGCCACCTGGCTAGCGATCGGCATGTCTACGCCCTTCGAGAGCGCGAGTTCGAGAATCGGCGCTACCGACGAGAGGCCTTCCGCTGTCTGGTTCATCTGCTTGATGACTTCAGAGAAGCTGTAGCCCTGACCCAGCAGGCGGCCGGCGGTGTTGTTACGCGAGAGCGATGACTCGCACGTCGCAATGAGGTCGCCGAGTCCGGCCAAGCCAGCCAGAGTCTCGGCACGGGCGCCAAAAGCGACCGAGAAGTCGGTCATTTCGGCGAGACCGCGCGTAATGATCGAGGCCTTGGTGTTCTCGCCGTAACCCACGCCATCCACAATTCCGATGGCAACAGCGATGAGGTTCTTGAGCACCCCGCCAAACTCGGTACCGATGACATCGGTGTTCACGAAGGAACGGAAGTAACGGTTGCGTGCGGTTACGGCAACGGCGGTTGCCGTTTCGAGGCTCGCGCTGCTCATGACCGCAGCGGTCGGCTGCTCCTTGGCAATCTCGAGAGCCAAGTTGGGGCCGGATGCCACGGCAACCCGGTTGGGATCAACACCCAACTCCTGCAGAATCACTTCACTCATTCGCGCTCCGGTGCCCTTTTCGACACCCTTCATGAGCGAGACGATAATCGCGTCTTCTGGAATGAGCTCGCGAACGATGCGCAGGTTCTCGCGGAGCGACTGAGCCGGCACAGAGAGGTAAACCTGCTCGGCACCATCCAAAACTTCATGCAGCTTGTCACTGGCCCAGAGCGAGCGTGGCAGGTTGATGCCGGGGAGGTAGTCGCTGTTGCGTTTGGACTGCGAAATTTCGCGAGCCAACTCGGGGCGACGTGCCCACAGCGCTACGTCGTTGCCGCCGTCAGCGAGAATCTTGGAGAACGTTGTTCCCCAGGAGCCGGCGCCGAGAACGGCGACGCGGCGGGGAGTTTCGGGCGTTTCGGCGTTGTCGTTGATCACGTTACTTACTCTCGAATCGGCCGGTCTCGCTTTGACCATGCTCGGCGGGGTTGTAGCGCACGGCGGGGGCGCTCTCTTGTCGCAATTCTTCGAGCAGCGACGTGATGGCAGTCATGAGTTTCTCCGTTGCCTCAGCGAGCACACGCGAATCCACATGCTTGCCCTCGTACTCCGAGAGATCGATGGGTTCACCAAAACGAATGTGAATTGTCTTACGGGGAAAAACACTAATACGTTTTGAGTACCGCGGCAGGATTTCTTGCGCGCCCCAGCTGGCGGTGGGGATGAGCGGGATGCCCGCTTCAAGTGCGGTGCGCACGGCACCGTACTTGCCTCGCATCGGCCACATGTCGGGTTCGCGGGTCAGCGAACCTTCCGGATAAATCACTACGGCAAGGCCTTGGTCGGCAATCTGACGAGCGGCCTTCATCGGATCGCCGCTCTGGCGCCCGCGCGGTACACGCTCGACCGGCACCTGACCAGACTTCTTGAGCAGCCACCCCACAACGGGAACCTTGAACAGCGACGCTTTGGCCATGTAGCGCGGCATGCGCCCGATCTTCCACATACCGACCCCGATAACGACGGGATCGATGTTGCTGTAGTGATTGGGCGACATGACGAAGGCGCCCTCAGCCGGAACGTGGTGAGCGTCGTGCAGTGTGAACTTCGCTAACGCGGTCATCGTGGGGAGCAAGAGAAAAGCGAGCACCCGGAAGGCTGCCGTTTTCTCCGACTTCACACGCTTCGGCTGCGGTGAGCTGGATGTCACCGGCGGCTATCCCTCGTAGACGAAGTCAGCGCCCAGCGATTCGAGCTTGTCTATGAAGTGTTCGTAGCCGCGCGCAATGATCCCGATGTTGCTGACTGTCGACTGACCATCAGCGGTCAACGCTGCAATGAGATGGCTGAAACCACCTCGCAGGTCGGGGATCTCAACATCCGCACCGTGCAGTGCTGTCGGGCCGATGATGACAGCTGCCTGCTCAAGGGGACGGCGAGGAACGCGGCGGCTAACCGACTCGATTCCCTCTTCGAAAACCTCGATATTCGCGCCCATCTCGACGAGCGCCGACGTGAAGCCCAAACGGTTCTCGTACACCGTCTCGTGTACGACGGAACGCCCTTCAGCCTGAGTGAGCGCAACGATAAGCGGCTGCTGCCAGTCCGTCATGAAGCCGGGATGTACGTCGGTCTCAATAACGACGGGCTTGAGCGCTCCACCGGGGTGCCAGAAGCGGATGCCGTCTTCAGCGATATCGAACGCGCCACCCACCTTGCGGAAGATGTTCAAGAAGGTCATGAGCTCTTGCTGCATGGCGCCCTCAACGAAGATGTCTCCGCCGGTGGCCAGAGCAGCGGATGCCCAGCTCGCGGCCTCGTTGCGGTCGAAGAGTGCGCGGTGGTTGTAACCGCTGAGCTTCTCGACGCCCTCGATGAAGATGACACGGTTGGGCTCGACGTTGATGATCGCACCCATTTTTTGCAAGATCGCGATGAGATCCATGATCTCGGGCTCGATTGCCGCGCCCTTGAGCTCAGTAACGCCCTGGGCGAGAACTGCCGTGAGCAGCACTTGCTCAGTCGCGCCCACGCTCGGGTAGGGCAGGTCGATGTTCGCACCATGGAGGCCATCGGGGGCAGTGAGGCGAATGCCCTCATAGCTCTTGTCGACGACAGCGCCGAAGGCACGCAAAGCATCCAAGTGGAAGTCGATGGGGCGGTCGCCGATGCGGCAACCACCGAGGTCGGGGATCAGCGCTTCGCCGAGGCGGTGCAACAGCGGTCCGCAGAAAAGGATCGGGATGCGGCTCGAGCCGGCAAGGGCATCAATCTTGGCGAAGTGCGCCTTGAGTACGTTCTTGGGGTCGAGGGTGAGTTCGCCGTCACCGGTCTCGGTGACCGTAACGCCGTAGGCCTCAAGCATCCCGGTAACGACGCCGACGTCGCTAATGGCCGGAACATCCCGCAGAACGCTGGGGGTGTCAGCGAGAAGCGCCGCCACCATTGCTTTAGTAGCAAGGTTCTTTGCACCGCGAACGTTGATGCGTCCACGAAGAGGCTTTCCACCATTAATGACGATTTGGTTGGAATGCAGACCGGATCGCTTGGCCGCCGCTGTTGCGTCTTGAGCCAATGGATTCATCGTTACCTCTACTTCGCTGGCAAAGTCTTGGGTCGCCATGATTCGCGGCGGCTTTCAAACTCCGTGATGTCTGTTTCGTTTCTCAGGGTGAGGCCGATGTCATCGAGGCCTTCGAGCAAACGCCACCTAGTGTAATCATCAATCTCGAATGTGAACTGTGCGGACCCCGCTGTTACGGTGCGGGATTCAAGGTCAACGCTCACTTCAAGTTCAGGGTCAGCCTCGACGAGGGCCCAGAGCGACTCGATGTCTGCCTCAGAAAGCTGCGCGGCCAACAGCCCTTGCTTTCCCGAGTTGCCGCGGAAGATGTCGCCGAAGCGTGAACTCAGCACGGCTTGGAAGCCAAAGTCGCGAAGCGCCCAGACGGCGTGCTCACGGCTGGAGCCCGTGCCGAAGTCAGAGCCGGCGATCAGGATCTTGCCGTGGCTGTAGGGCTCGCGGTTCAGAATGAAGTCGGGGTCTTGACGCCAACCGAAGAAGAGCGCGTCGTCGAATCCGGTCTTCGTGACTCGCTTGAGAAACTCGGCGGGGATGATCTGGTCGGTGTCGACGTTGCTGCGCTTGAGCGGAACAGCGATTCCGCTGATGGTCGTGATCTTGTCCATTAGCGTGACTCCTCAGCGGTCGTAGCGGCGAGCGCCATCTGCTCGGGCAGTGGGCTGTTTTCGAGATCCCACGGGCTTGAGAGCGTTCCGCGGATGGCGGTGGCTGCGGCAACGAGCGGCGACACCAGATGGGTGCGCCCTCCCTTGCCTTGGCGACCTTCGAAGTTGCGGTTACTGGTGGAGGCGCAACGCTCCCCCGGAGCCAGTTGGTCGGGGTTCATGCCGAGGCACATCGAGCAACCCGCGAATCGCCATTCGGCACCGAACTCTTCGACGATTTTGTCGAGGCCTTCGGCTTCAGCCTCAAGGCGAACGCGAGCGGAGCCGGGAACGACCATGACGCGCACGTTCTCGGCCTTCTTACGGCCCTGGATGATGGAGGTGAAGGCCCGCAGGTCTTCGATACGGCTGTTGGTGCACGATCCCATGAAGACGGCATCCACTTGGATGTCCTTCATTGGCATTCCGGCATCGAGTGCCATGTACTCCAGCGCTCGCTCCGCGGAGGCGCGCTCGGTGGGATCAGCAATCTCGGCGGGAACGGGAACGTTGTCGTTGAGCGAAACGCCCTGGCCGGGGTTGGTACCCCAGGTCACGAAAGGCTCGAGAGTGTTGGCGTCGAGGAAGACTTCGGCATCGAAGACGGCGTCATCGTCGGTCGCGAGGGTGTTCCAGTACTCGACGGCGGCATCCCAGTCAGCACCCTCGGGGGCGTGCGGGCGGCCTTTGAGGTAGTCGTAGGTGACCTGGTCGGGCGCGATCATGCCGGCGCGGGCGCCTGCTTCGATCGACATGTTGCAGATCGTCATGCGACCCTCCATAGAGAGGGAGCGGATGGCGCTGCCGCGGAATTCGAGAACGTACCCTTGGCCTCCGCCGGTTCCGATCTGCGCGATGACCGCAAGGATGATGTCTTTCGCGGTGACGCCGGGGCGCAGTTCGCCCTCGACGGTGATCGCCATCGTCTTGAAGGCCTTGAGCGGCAGAGTTTGAGTGGCGAGAACGTGCTCGACTTCACTCGTGCCGATTCCGAAGGCCATAGCGCCGAAAGCGCCGTGGGTGCTGGTGTGTGAGTCGCCACAGACCACGGTGATGCCGGGCATGGTCAGCCCGAGCTGCGGCCCGACTACGTGAACGATGCCCTGCTCGATGTCGCCGAGCGAGTGCAGGCGAACGCCGAATTCTTCTGCATTGTTGCGCAGCGTCTGAATTTGGGTACGGCTCGTGAGGTCGGCAATTGGCTTGTGGATGGCGAGAGTGGGGGTGTTGTGGTCTTCGGTCGCGATCGTCAGATCGGGGCGGCGAACCGGGCGGCCGGCCATCCGCAGTCCGTCGAAGGCTTGAGGGCTCGTGACTTCGTGCACAAGGTGAAGGTCAATGTAGATAAGGTCGGGCGTGCCATCGGCACCCTTGACGACCAGATGGTCATCCCACACTTTCTCTGCCAGGGTCTTGCCCATAGCGCACCTCTTTCGAATCAACGATCGCACCGCAAAGAGCGCGGCTCAATCTCTCTAGTCTACGCCGCGCGCAAGGCGCTTTTGCGACTTCGAAGTCGGCTAGCGATAGTCGTTGTCGAGCACGACTGCCGCTGCAGGATCGTCGTCGAGATAGTGCACTTCGGCCGCGGCATTCGCCGCGAGGGCCGCGGCTTTGTCAAAGGACTCCTCGTCGAAGGTGTGGTCGCCCAACGCCGTGTACGTTTCGCCGTCAACATCGAAGCTGAATTCGAGCCGCACGACTTGAACGGTGTGGCGGCCATCGCGGTGCGATTCCGCCACCGTATTGCCCGTGGGCACCGCTTCGGCAACGACGCCCTTGTCGAGAATCGTGGCCCGGTCATCCTGGTTACCGAGCGTCGCGAAACCGATGCCCGCGATGACGATCAACGGGACGACCAGAAACTTCACGAGGTTCCACACGGGGGTGCGGCGGGGCGGCTGGGGTGCCGCCGAAATGTCACTCATCAACTGCACTCTCTGTCATCGGCGTACACCGCAGAGCGGGGCGGCGACGACCGTTCCTGACGGTCTAAGCAATGGTCAGATCATAAGCCACTGGGGAACAGGCGACAGCACCGAAGCCCAGCGGTATGCTGACCAGAGCGCACCACCCTCGTGCTACCACCACTTGCCATTTTGTTGTTTTGCCCACAAGGCCCACACGCAGGAGAAGTACATGATTACGCAAGCATCCACGACGCTCGAGGCCCCGGTCTCCGCTCTCGAAAACGCCGAATTCAGTCACGAGAGAGTTCTCGTTTCAACGGGCAAGCGCTCCGGCCTGATCATCAGCGTCGCAGTCCACTCGACCGTTCTCGGTCAGGCCCTCGGCGGCGCCCGAATGTGGAACTACCCACACTGGACGGATGCCGTTGCAGACTCCCTGCGACTCTCTGCCGCGATGACGCTCAAGAACTCGGCCGCCGGCCTCAACCGCGGTGGCGGAAAGTCGGTCATCCATATTCCGATGGGTGTCACGCTGACGACCGAACAGAAGCGCGATGCGATGCTCGATCTGGGCGACGCCATCGAAAGCCTCAACGGCGCGTACATGACGGCAGAGGATGTCGGCACGAGCGCCGAACTCATGTCGGTTGTTGCGGAGCGCACCGAACACGTCTGTGGTCTCCCCGCCGATCAGGGTGGAGCCGGTGAACCCGCGGACGCGACTGCCGCTGGCGTTCACGCGAGCATCCTCGCCACCTGCGAAGCCCTCTTCGGTACGCGCGACCTTGCTGGTCGCCACCTCATCATCTCGGGCCTCGGCCAGGTCGGTGGCCGCCTCGCGCGTTCACTCACCGCCGCCGGCGCCGTGCTCACCGTCACCGACGTGAACCTCGACCGCAAACTGCTCGCCGCCGAGCTCGATGCCAACTGGGTTGACGTCGAAGAGGCCCACAGCGTGGTGGCCGACATCTTTGTTCCCTGTGGTCTGGGTGGCGTGCTGAGCCCCCGCGTCATCCGCGAACTCAACGTCAGCGGTGTCGTGGGCGCGGCCAACAACCAGCTCGCGCAGCACGACGGCGCAGAAGCACTGGCCGAGCGCGGCATCCTCTGGGCTCCCGACTTCGTGGTCAACGGCGGAGGCGTGATCTACCTCGACATGGCTTCAGAACCCGATGCGGATGCTGACGCGATCGCGAAGCGCGTGGAAGCTATCGGTGACACGGTCACGACCATCTTCCGCGACGCCTCAGCCCAGGGCATCACCACCTTGGACGCGGCGGAGCGCCTCGCGCAGTCTCGCCTCGTCACCACGATCTAGCCTTTCGCGCACTCTTTCGCAACAACAGAAACGCGCGGTGGCTGCGCCCACGAGCTTTAGCTCAGGGTGCAGACACCGCGCGTTTGTTGTGAGGACTGAGCCGTTAGGCGACGAGCGCTACCGGCGAGCTGCCTTTACTCACTGTCGACCGAGATAGCTTCACGCTTCTTGTCGCGGCTCATCTTGAGAAGGCTCGCGATCACGGCAACAGCCATGGCTACAAGAATCACGACGAGCGAGGTCCACGTGCCAATTTCGGGCGCCCACAGCAGCGGCTCTCCCCCGTTGATGAAGGGCAACTCGTTGACGTGCATCGCGTGGAAGAACAACTTCACCCCGATGAAGCCGAGCACGAAGGCGATGCCGTAGTGCAGGTACTCGAGCTTGTCGATGAGGTCGCCGAGCAGGAAGTACAGCTGGCGAAGCCCCATAAGCGCGAAGATGTTGGCCGTGAAGACGATGAAGGGGTCGGTCGTGATTCCGAAGATCGCCGGGATCGAGTCGATCGCAAAGACAAGGTCGGTGATGCCGAGTGCAACGAACACGACAAGGATCGGCGTGAAGACCTTCTTGCCATCGATGACCGTGCGCACCTTGCCGCCGTCGAACGTCGGCGAAATGTTGATGCGCTTGCGCAGGAAACGGATGATTCCGCTCTCGGTTTCTTCCATGCTGTCGTGGTCTTCGAACACTTGGCGGATCGCCGTGTAGAGCAAGAACGCACCGAAGATGTAGAAGATGAAGCTGAAGTTCTCGATGAGCTGAGCGCCGAGAAGAATGAAGATTCCGCGCAATACGAGAGCAATCAGGATGCCCACCATCAGCACCTCTTGCTGGTACTTTCGCGGCACCGAGAAGCGCCCCATGATGATGACGAACACAAAGAGGTTGTCAATCGAGAGGCTGTACTCCGTGACCCAACCGGCAATGAATTGTCCGGCCTGCTCCACGTCGCCCAGTAAGAACATCATGAGCGCAAAGATCAGCGCGAGCGTGACGTAGAAGCCAACCCACAGCGCGGATTCTTTAGTGCTCGGGATGTGCGGGCGCTTGTACGCCATGATGAGGTCGGCTGCGAGGATGATCAGCAGCACAGTCAGCGACGTGACTTCGAACCAGATAGGCAGAGTGGTCAAGAGAATCCATTCGAGGGTTTCGAGGCGTAGCAGGTCTCGAAAGTCTCTCCCGCATCCAGAAACCGAGTGGATGCCGCTGCCCCGGAACCACTACTGAGTGGTTCGTATTGACGAGGACAACGAGGTGGGATACTCCCCTTCGCGTGCCCCATGATAGCCGACGTGCGCGCGGGCAACGCGGGAGAACTCACAGTTTCAGACGTCGATGTTCGGTCAGTACTCGCTGTATAGTCAGCACATGCTGACCATTGCTTCTCGCGTCGACGTCATGAACCGTTTAGGTCGCGCCATGGCTGACCCCACTCGGGCGCGCATCCTGCTCTCCCTGCTCGACAAGCCCGGCTATCCCGTACAGCTGGCCCACGACCTTGAGCTCACGCGCAGCAACGTCTCTAACCACCTCACGTGCCTGCGCGGCTGCGGACTTGTAGTGGCGACGCCTGAAGGGCGGTCGACTCGCTACGAGATTTCGGACCCCCATCTTGCCCATGCTCTCAACGACGTCGTGAACGTTGTGCTCGCCGTTGATGACGGCACACCGTGCGCTGGCGATAACTGCAATGATCCGTTCTGCTGCACCCCGGCAACGGCAACGGAGGTGACCGCGTGAGCGAAGAATGCTGCGGAGTGGATGCCCCACGCACGCCCCGCGGCGCCGATTCCTCTGCGGCCGCTCCCGCCGACGGAGCCAGCACTAGCCCCGCTGTCGCGGTGCACGACGATCTCGCCCCGTGGTGGCACGACCGAGGACTCGCTCTGCCGGCGGCCTCGGGTGTTCTGCTCGCGGCATCCGTCGTTGCACTGTGGTCGGGCGCAGCAGAATGGATCGTTACCGGGCTGCAAGGTGTGAGTTTGCTCGCGGGCGCGGCAACGTTTGTGCCCGGCGCCGTACGCCGTCTCCTGCGCGGCTCGCTGGGCGTCGGCTTGCTCATGACGATTGCGGCCGTGGGGGCAGTGCTCCTGGGTCACGTTGGCGAAGCGGCCGCCCTCGCTTTTCTGTTCTCGATCGCCGAGGCGCTCGAAGATCGCGCAATGGATCGTGCGCGCTCTGGCTTGCGCGCTCTTCTCTCCCTCATCCCCGACACGGCGCTGATCGAACGAGACGGGAAACTGCTCACCCTGCCGGCTCGCGACATTGTGGTCGGCGATCTGCTCGTCGTGCGCGCGGGCGAACGCGTAGCGACGGATGGCGTGGTTACGAGCGGTCGCGGCAGCGTCGACACCTCCGCGGTAACGGGCGAATCACTCCCCGCCGCGGTCGATACCGGCGGCACCGTTCTTGCCGGCTCCATCAATGGAGACGGTGCCCTCCGCATCCGCACCACGGCGAACGGCACCGACAATTCGCTCACGACGATCGTGCGCCTGGTTGAGGAAGCGAACGCGCGTAAGGGCGATCGTGCCCGCCTGGCCGACCGAATCGCGCGCCCCCTCGTACCGATCGTGCTGGGGGTAGCTGCTGCGATAGTCGGCTTCGGCTTCCTCGTCGGTGATCCTGAGCTCTGGACCGAACGTGCGCTCGTCGTGCTCGTCGCCGCGTCTCCGTGCGCTCTCGCGATCGCCGTTCCCGTGACCGTCATTTCGGCCATTGGGTCGGCAAGCAAGCTCGGCATCATCGTGAAGTCGGGCGCCCCCTTTGAACGGATGGGCAGCATCCGCACGGTTGCTTTCGACAAGACCGGCACGCTCACCCAGAATCGCCCCAGCGTTGTTGCGGTCGAAACGCTGGCTACCGTGACCCGTGACGAGGTGCTCAGTATCGCCGCCGCGCTCGAAACTCACAGCACGCACCCGCTCGCCCATGCAGTACTCGCCGAGCGGCCTGTGCACGCCGAAGCCGAGAACGTTCGCGAAGATGCCGGTCGCGGAATATCGGGCACGCTCAACGGTATTTCCGTGCGCGCCGGAAGCACCCGGTGGATGGATGCGGGCGAACTGTCGCCTGCCGCCCTGCGCCTGGCCGACGACGGCATGACGGTGATGGCGATCGAGCGCGAGGGCATCGTGATCGGACTCCTCGGCATCCGCGACGAACTGCGGCCCGAGGCTGCGGAAGCTGTTGAACAGTTGGCGAGCGCGGGCATCCGCACTCTCATGCTCACGGGGGACAACGCACGCACGGCAGCCACGATCGCGCGCGAGGCGGGCATCAGTGATGTGCGCGCCGAGCTGCTGCCCGCCGATAAAGCGAGTGCCATCTCCACCCTGACGAACGACTCCCCCACGGCGATGATCGGCGACGGCATCAACGACGCCCCCGCTCTCGCGACGGCCGATGTCGGCATCGCAATGGGCGCTACCGGATCCGCTGCTGCAGTCGAGTCGGCGGATGTCGCTTTCACCGGCAGCGACCTGCGCCTCATTCCGGTGGCGTTGCTTCATGCGCGGCGCGGGCGTCGCATCATGACGGGCAATATCGTGCTGTCGCTCGCGATCATTATTGGTCTTTTTCCGCTGGCGCTCACAGGTGTTCTTGGGTTGGCGGGAGTGGTGCTCGTGCACGAGCTCGCGGAGCTGGTCGTTATCCTGAACGGCCTCCGCGCGGCGAGGCTTTCCCGTAGCCTTGATTCACGCTCAGTACTGGGCGATCGCCGTCAACCCCAGCACGTTCGGAGTCTCGTGTGAAGAAAGCCCTCCTGCCCACTTTTGCCGCGCTGGGGATTCTCGCGCTCGTTGCCGCCTTCGTGTTCGTGTACGTCACGGCCAAGAACGCGGACTCCGAGACCGCCAGCAGCACCGGTTCCCAGGAGCTCGCTTCCACTGTGGCCAGCGACTCGAACTACGTCGATAACGTCGGGACGGACGCCGTGACGATCGTCGAGTTCCTCGACTTCGAGTGTGGCGCATGTGGCCAGTTCTACCCGTATGTCGAGGCGATGCGCGAGGTCTACGAGGGCGACATCAACTACGTCGTTCGCTACTTTCCGCTGCCCAGCCACCTCAACTCGATGGATGCCGCTATCGCCGCCGAGGCTGCTGCCCAGCAGGGTGAGTTCGAGGCCATGTACCAGCGACTCTTCGAAACTCAGGGCGACTGGGCCGGCGGCACTCCTCCGCAGACGGATGCCTTCCGCGCGCTGGCAGAAGAGATCGGCCTCGATATGGATGCCTATGATGCCGCCGTTGCCGACCCCGCCACTCAGGCGCGCGTCGAGGCCGACTTCGACGCCGGTGTTGAGCTGGGCGTCAACAGCACTCCCACCTTCTTCGTGAATGACGAATACATCGAGACGAGCCGTCTCGAGAATCTGCCAGAGGCTGTTGACGCCGCAGTCAAGGGCTAGGTGTACCAGCTCGGCTCGGGCACTTCGTTGAGCAGCACGTATTGACCAACTTCGCGCTTCTTGTACGGCGCAGGGTCGTGCAGGCTGTGGGTGCGCAGGTTGCGCCAGTAGATATCGAGCCCCACTGAGTTGGCGGATGCCCGAGCACCCGTCAGCTCGAACACCTTCGTCGCGACGTCCAAACCGTCGTCACTGATGCGCAGTTTTCCTGCTGCAATCCGCACCGCGATTTCGCCACGACGGCGTTCGGTGAGCTCGGCGCGCGGCGCGTGAAGCACGGCACTGATCTCGCTGCCGACCGCATCGAGCAGGGCCTCATCCGCCCAGAGTTTCGACTGCAGCTCGCCATAGCCAGCCAGGATGTACCACTCCTCGCTCGCGTGAGCTTTGTTATCGCCGCCGTAGGGCCAGGCGCGGCTCTTGGTGCGAGTGTACGAGGATGCTGCTTCGATCGCTCCCTGCGCGATGCCGAGATAGAAGTTCGCGAACACCAGTTGGATGGCGGGCACATTGAGCGTGCCGTAGGTGAGTGACTGGAACTCTTTGTTCACGAAGCCGAGGGCTGACGACCATCCGGTGCGTACGCCGTTGATTTGCACCGAGCCAGATTCGGTCAGGCGCTGGCCGAGGTTGTCCCAGTCCCCGTTGAACACGATTGCAGGCTGAGCTGTGGGCACGATAGCGAAGACGTGAGTGTCGGTTCCTTCGAGGATGCCCTCGAGCACGGTGAGGTCAGACACGACGCCTCCCGTAGAGAAGGACTTGTTGCCGGTGAAGACGATCTCGTCGCCTTCATCCGTGACCACTAGGTCAGAGTCGCGGGGGTTCACGGCGCCGCCGAAGAGGAAGTTGTTCTCCGTGTAGTGCTTCTCTACGGCAATAACTTGCTCCTCGGTCGCGACGAGGCGCGCCGCCCACGCCCACAGATAGTGGTACCCGAGCAATTGCCCGATGGAGCCATCGCCCCGGGCAATGGTGCGGATCACTTTGTAGGTGGTGTCCCACGTCTGCCCACCACCGCCATGCTCGACCGGGCCGAGAAGCGTAACGAGCCCCGAGTCTTTGAGAAGCGCAACCTCGGCGTGCGGAGGCTGGTTCGCGGCATCCCGCTCGACAGCGTCGGCCGCGAGGATGTCGGAGACTTCTTGAGCGCGTGCGAGCCACCCTTCTGGCGTGGTGGGGCGGGCGACTTCAGCCCACCGGTTCTCGATTGCGGGACGGGCAATGGTGACATCAGACATAGCAATACTCCTTGAGTTGTCGACCCCGTTTTCTGAATGGGTGGACTACATCCTGTGCCTGATTCAACACGATATGGAGTTTGTGTCGCCTTTTTTCGTACGGCTACTCGTTGTTACGCCGAGTGAATGGAAATGACACTCCCGCGAGCGCCCAACGGCCTTCCAGAACGCCACCGTTAACCCCCTGAACTGGGTGTCCCGTTAACGATGAAATCCCGGCCATGTTCAAACGAACGTGACCGGGATTTTGCTACTGTGACCCCAGCGGGATTCGAACCCGCGTTACCGCCGTGAGAGGGCGGCGTACTAGGCCTCTATACGATGGGGCCTCACAACAACTAGAAAAGTATGCCACATCTTTTGGGCAACTTTTTCCACATCTGCCAATTTCGAACCTCTGGATTTTTCTTGACTGCCTTCACGCGCGCCACCACCGCCACGTTTCTCAGCATTGCAGCCATAGTTGCGCTCGCCGGGTGCTCTCTACTTTCTCCAGAAATTCCTCGGGATGCTGCTGGCCAGGTACTCGAACCGACCGTCATTGGCTCCACGCAATTGCTCGTGGATGACTGCTTCACGTTTGTGGAGGGATCTAACCTCAGCGAAGCCGAAGTTACCCCGTGCACGGCGGAGCACACGCACATCGTGATCGGCAAGGGCGAACTTGCCAAGAGCGCCATTACTGAGGCCGGCGGATTGCAGAACGCAGTCTCGTCAGCCTGCTCAGAAACCTTCAGCGCCTTCAAGGAAACTGTCGCTGACGGCGAGCGCCCTGATCAGGAGTTCATTATTTCCGAGCGCACGACCGACGATGGCGCGCTCATGACCGACTACGCCTGCATCGCGACCGACGGCGCGACGCCCGAAGCTTAAACGCCGCTGAGCCGCTGCCTCTTTGACCTGCTGACCCTCGCCCCAGTGAGCCGCTGACCCGCGACTACGGTCGCTGGTCGAGAATATTCAGCACGCCCGGAACCATCTTGATATCGATGGGCAAGGCCGCGAACCGTTCACCATCGGCGTAGGCCATGATGCCCTCAGATTCGATCCGAATCTTCTTGGCCCGATGCACCGTGACGCGCGGATCAGTGAGATGGGTCCCCTTGAAGACGCGCGGAAAGACCCGCAAGAAAGCGAAGCGCGAGAGAGCTTCGACGATAAGAACATCGGCGAAACCATCATCCAGGAGAGCATCCGGGGTCACTTTCATGCCGCCGCCGAGCGACACGTTGTTACCAACGCTGACGAGGGCGCCGGTCGTCTCGATCACCGTGCCGTCGAGAGTGAGTTTGTACTTGATGGGGCGCAAGCGCAGCAGCTCGATGATGAGAGCGACTGTGTAACGGCTGGCACCCCGAGGCCACGACATGAGATTGGCGCGCTCGTTGACGATCGCATCGAAACCCGCCGAGAGTACGCACGCAAACCACCGCGTAGCCGCCGCCCCTGTGGCTTCATCGACATAGGTGACGCTACCGGCATCGATCGCCCGTGTCGGTCGAGCCAAGCCGCGCACGACACTGGCGACAGCGGCATCCGTATCTGAGTAAGGGATGCCCAGGCCGCGGGCCATGTCATTACCGGTGCCCGAGGGGATGATTCCCAGCGGCACCTTCGTTTTCGCGACGAGATTGGTACCCAGATTGACCATGCCGTCGCCGCCAACCACGAGCAGAGCATCCGGCTTCTTCGCTACCGCCTTACGTCCGCGCTTAAGAAGCAACGCAAAGTTGGGTTGTTCGAGGGCAGTGACTTCATGCCCGAGGGCGCGCAACGCTTCAACAGCCCGCGGGCCGACATTTCTGCCACGCCCAAACGATGCTGTGGGATTGATCGCGACAACAAGACGCAGGGGTTTGATCGACTCCACACTTCAGTATGTCGCACGGCCTCGCATCCGGCGCACCACGGGCATAGGCTCAGGACATGAATGTGACCAAGCATGAGCATGCGTGCCTCGTTCTTGAACAGGACGGCGAGCGCCTCGTGATCGACCCCGGCAACTTCACGAGCCCGCTCCCCTCACTCGAGAACGTGACCGCAATCGTGATCACTCACCAGCATCCCGACCACTGGTCCGACGATCAGCTGGCGCGCATTCGCCAGGACAATCCCGATGCGCCCATCTTCGGTCCGGCCGGAGTCGCGGCCGCTGCCTCGAACTGGAACGTCACGACCGTGGCAGACGGCGCGAGCGAAACGGTTGGCGTGTGGACGCTGGAATTCTTCGGCAGCGAGCACGCTGTCATCCACAAGTCGATACCGCTGATCGATAACGTTGGCGTTCTCGTTAATGGCACTTTCTGGTACGGCGGCGACTCTTTCACGGTTCCGCCCAAGCCCGTGCAGCACGCAGCGATCCCCGCGGGCGCTCCGTGGCTCAAGATCAGTGAGGTCATGGATTACGTGGCTGAGCTGGCCCCGAAGCGCGCGATTCAGACGCACGATGCTGTGCTCTCCGACAAGGGACTCGCCCTGTCAGCCGCACGAATTTCGGATGTCATGGCGGGCTACGGCGGCGAGTTCACCGTTCTGCAGCCGGGCGAATCGATCGCGCTCTAACCCCTAAGCATTTTCACAGCTTTTTGCAGTTGTGCATTTTTGCAGTCTCTGCAATTATTGCTGAGTGCCTGATACTCCTGCCCTTGGTCTTCGCGACCGTAAACGAATCGAAACGCGCCTGCGCATCGAAACCGCTGCGGTCGACATCGTCACGGCCGAGGGTCTCGACGGCGCCACGGTCGACATGATCAGCGACCGCGCCGGCATCTCGCCGCGCACCTTCTTCAACTATTTCGAGAGCAAAGAGGACGCGATCCTCGGCACTCAAGACATGGGCGAAGTTCAGCGCGCAATTGCCGCCGGAGTCGCCTCCGCAGAAACCGATGATCTAGTCGCTGCGATCGTCTCCACCATGTTCCAAATCTTTGGCCCGATGGCCGCCCGCACCCAGCTCAAAGCTCAACGGATGGCGCTCGTGCAGGAGCACCCACGTCTATTGAGCCGACAGATTCACCAATTCACGCAACTGAACAGCACGATGGCTGCTGCCGTTGTCGAATTCCTCAACAAGCGAGAAACTACGCTCCCCCGCGACCCCGAACACGTCGCCGAAATTGCCGTAGCCACTTGCGTCGCATCCGTTCGAATCGCAGTCAAGGAGTGGATCGCTGACGGCGCTACCGCCGACATCGACTCTATGTACCTTCGCTCGATCGGACTTACACGAGAAACACTGAACACACTTCAATGACAACCACGAACGAACCTCCCGCAACCGCGACTGACGGCGGCGCCGTTGACGGCACCACGACGAGCGACCCGGCAACAAAGCGCAGCATTCTGCTCTTGTTCGCCGGCCTCATGGTCACCATGCTGCTCTCGGCGCTCGATCAGACCATTTTCAGTACCGCTTTGCCCACGATCGTGGGTGAACTCGACGGCGTGAACCACATGCTGTGGGTGACGACCGCCTACATCCTGGCCGCCACCATCATGATGCCGGTGTACGGCAAGCTCGGTGACCTCATCGGTCGCAAGGGTCTCTTTATCGGCGCGATCTCCATCTTCATGGCTGGCTCGATCATCGGAGGCCTCGCCCCCGACATGACTTGGCTCATCGTCGGCCGTGCCGTTCAGGGCCTCGGCGGCGGTGGCCTCATGATCCTCTCGCAGGCGATCATCGCCGACGTGGTTCCCGCTCGTGAACGTGGTCGCTACATGGGTGCGATCGGTGGCGTCTTCGCTCTCGCGAGCGTCGCCGGTCCCCTGCTCGGTGGCTGGTTCACCGAATCCATCGGATGGCGCTGGGCGTTCTGGATGAACCTTCCGCTGGGTGCGCTCGCCATCTTCGCTGCCGTGATGCTGCTCAAGCTGCCCAAGAACACTCGCGGTAAGCCCACGATTGATGTCGCTGGCATGGTGCTTCTCGCCATTGCCTCGACGGCGATCGTTCTCGTCACCACCTGGGGCGGAACTCAGTACGACTGGGACTCGCTCATCATCATCGGCCTCATCGCTCTGGCAATCGTCGCTGGCTTCTCGTTCGTGATGGTCGAGCGCGCCGCTGCCGAGCCGATCATGCCGCTGCACATGTTCAAGGAACGTAACTTCGTTCTCACCACGGCATCCGGACTCATCACGGGTATCGCCATGTTCGGCGCTCTCGCCTACATGCCGACTTACCTGCAGATGGTCACGGGAGTGAATGCCACTCAGGCCGGCTTCTTGATGATCCCGATGATGGGCGCGATGCTCGTCACTTCGATTGTCGCTGGCCAGCTCGTAAGCCGCACGGGTCGCTACAAGTGGCTTCCGCTCACGGGTTCATTCGTGATCGCAACAGGCTTGGCACTGCTTTCCACGATGACGCCGGATCTGCCGATCTGGATTCTCTGCAGCTACCTTGCGGTGATGGGACTCGGCCTCGGTATGAGCATGCAGATGCTCGTGCTCATCGTTCAGAACACCTTCCCGAACGCTCAAGTGGGAACGGCGACCTCGTCGAACAACTACTTCCGCCAGATCGGTGCTTCCATCGGTACTGCGGTGGTCGGCAGCCTCTTCGTCGCTCGCCTCACCGAACTGCTCGATACTCGCCTTCCGGCTGCAGCCGCGGGCGCGACGGGAGACACCAACTCCTTGACGCCCGCTGCCGTTCGCGACCTTCCTGATGCCGTTCGCGAAATCATCGTCGGCGCGTACAACGACTCGCTCGCTCCCGTGTTCCTCTACATGGTGCCGCTCGTGCTTGTCTCTGCCGTGCTCTTGATGTTCATCAAGGAAGTTCCGCTGGCCACAACCATCGACCGCGCCGAAGCTACCGAGACACTCAACGTGCTCGGTGACGAAGATGCTGTCGCTACTGAGGCTCCGGATGCTGAATCTCACGAACTCACGAACGTGACCGAGCACTCTGGTCCGATCTCGATTATTCGCAGTCAGCCTTAGCGGTTGGTGAGGTGATCGCCTCGATCACCCCACCGGCAGGGAAGCCCGCAGCGCTCTCGTTCCACAACGGACGAGTGAGTTGCGGGCTTCGCCCTATTAACGACCCGGAAATTAGAGGTTCCACCGAATAGATTTGTGGTCATTTCTGAGAGATGCTTAGCCCATGACTCAGGAAGCTGCTCGACCCGATCGAACGTTGGCGGTAATCCTCTCGGTAATCGCCACCATCGTGGTTATTGCCATCGTGGTGGTGTTCACCCGCGGCGGGCCCACCGATATCGATCCCTCCACGCCCGAGGGCGTCGTTCAGTCGTACTCGCGTGCCATGGTCGCCAGCGACTTCGAAACGGCACGCAGCTTCGTTTCCGCAGGCGTTCTCGACGAATGCGAAGAAGCCGACCGAAGCCCGCTCCAAGGACTGCGGATGACCGTCATCTCCACCACTATCGACGGCGCCACCGCTGTAGTGAAGGTCTCTCTCGAACAGGGCAGCGGCAGTTTCGGCGGCTCTAGTTACAGCTACGACGATCTCTTCACTCTTGTCGAGGAAGGTGGCGACTGGAAAATCTCGACCACCCCCTGGGAGCTCACGTACTGCTACGACCAAGGATTCCGCGGATGACCTCTACAACTAGTTCTCCGGCAGCACCTCCCGCAGTGGGCGGCGTGCAAACCGTCCGCCGCTTCATCACCTATGCGCTCCTCGCCGCGACGGTGATTATTGCGGCGAGCGGCCTTAGCGGGCTGCTCGATCGTCTCTTCACCCTCAATCGCATCGAGGTCAGCTACGACAATTACGGGCTCGCGACTTCTCTCGCCTCCGCGCTGGTCGCCGGCCCCCTCGCTGCCCTGCTCTGGTGGCTAATTTGGCGTGACGGCACGATGGCGCGAGACCGAGCATCCATTCTCTGGCCCGTCTATCTCGTGGTCATGTCGACGGCTGCTTTGCTCGTTTTCACCATTGCTCTGCTCTCCTGGCTTGCCGACACCATTCGCTACGGCTGGAACCCTGCGGGGCTCGCGGTCGGCATTGTGTGGGCGCTCGTGTGGGGGTGGCATTACTGGATGTGGCAGCACCCTGCCAAGGGCCCGACGCGCCTTCAGGGCGCAGCACCCGCCCTCGCCTCCCTGATTGGGCTGACCTACGGCGCCGGAGGCCTCATCTCCGCGCTCGCCCAGCTCATCGATGCCGCCGCGGACGCCGGCTCGCGCTCGGTCGTGGTGAGCGATCCGCTGTGGCAAATCGTCGCGCAGTCTCTCGTCTGGGCCATCGGCGGCGCCCTGTTGTGGCGGTGGCACTGGGTGCGCTTGGGCGTGCGAAACCAGACCTTTGGCTTCAGCACGGTGCTTCTCGTGTTCATCACGGGAATCGCTTCGCTCGCCGTGTTTGCGTTTGGCCTCATCATTCTGCTGTCGATCCTTCTCGAGCTCGCTACCGGACTGCAGCAGCCGATCGCCAGCCTGCTCGACCCGCTGGGAACAGCAATCGCGGGAGCCGTAGTCGGCGCGCTGGTCTTCACGTACCACTCGCGTATCGTCGCCGAGCGGTCCGCTGGCGTGCGTGCAGCAACTTCGCTCTCGACCGCGGGTGTCTCACTGGCTTTCGCGGCATCCGGCTTCGGGGTCACGATCAACGCCTTGCTCGCGACATCGAGCGATCCGCTGCTTGCGGGCAACATCCGCAGTCTGCTGCTCGCGGGTCTCAGCGCACTCGTCGTTGGCGGAGTGCTCTGGTGGTTGACGTGGCGTCCCCGTGAGGCCTCTCTGCCGGAGCGCGTTGCCACTCCCGGCCGTCGTGTCTTCCTCGTCATCATCTTCGGATTGAGTGCTCTCGTAGCGCTCATCACGTTGCTCGTGATCGGCTTCCAGTTGTTCGCCTTCTTGCTCGACGGCGGCAGCGGCGAGAGCTTCATCGAGCGATCACGACAGGCGCTCGGCTTGCTTACGGCAACCGGACTCGTCGCTACGTATCACTTCATGATTTGGCGCAAGGATCGAGCATCCGATGTCGATATCGAGCCGGTGCACCGCATTGGTCGCGTCACGCTCGTGTCCTCGGGCACCAACGTTGAGCTACTCGAGGCCGTTCGCGCGGCCACGGGCGCGCGAGTGACGGTGCTGCAGCGAGCCGAGCCTGTGACGAGAGAGCCGGATGTTGCGGCTGTCGTCGCTGCCCTCGACGGGGTCGAAGCCGCTCACGTGCTGGTCGTAGCCGGAGCGAAGGGCAAGGTCGCGGTAATCCCGCTGGTGTCGTAAGGGTCGCAGCACAGCGCTGTCAGGGTTTCGATAAATTGTGCTGAGAGATTAGACGCATGACTGAACTGCTGATCGTGATGGTGGCCACGCTTGTGGTGATCGCAACTGCCACCCTCCTCGGTCCGCGTTTGGGAGTCGCGTCGCCGCTCGTGCTGGTCGCCATTGGTGTCGTGGCGAGTCTGGTGGTTCCGGCCTTCAGCGACATCCAGATCGACCCAGAGTTGATCCTGCAGGGCATTTTGCCACCGCTGCTGTACTCGGCCGCGGTCTCGCTGCCCACGATGAACTTTCGCCGCGAATTCGGCGCGATTAGCGGACTCTCTGTGGTTCTCGTGATCGGCACCGCCGTTATCCTCGGCTTCTTCTTCATGCTCGTTATTCCGGGCCTCGGCTTTGCCTGGGGCCTTGCTCTCGGCGCCGTGATCAGCCCGACGGATGCCGTGGCCGTGTCGATCATCAAGCAGACCCCGGTCTCGAAACGCGTGATCGCCATGCTCGATGGCGAGAGCCTGTTGAACGATGCCACCGCCCTCACCCTGCTGCGCGGAGCGATCGTCGCTACGGCGGCCACCTTCAGTTTCGGAAACTTTGCCGCTTCTTTCTCCTATTCCGTGGTCGTCGCACTGCTGATCGGTGGTTTCGTCGGCTGGCTCAATTTGGTGATCCGCAAACGCGTCACCGATCCCACGGTGAATACGGTCATGTCGTTCACAGTGCCGTTCGTGGCCGCGATTCCGGCCGAGCTTCTGGGGGCTTCGGGGCTGGTCGCCGCTGTTGTCGCCGGGCTCGTCACCGGCATCCGCGCGGCTCGCGTGCTGTCGCCCCAGAACCGGCTGTCGGATGCCCAAAACTGGCGCATGATCGAGTTGGTACTGGAGGGCGCCATCTTCTTGATGATGGGGCTGCAAATTTCGGGCATCCTCACCGATGTCGAAAACGATGACGCGGGTATTCCCACCGCGGTCGTGATCGCCATCGGGGCACTGATCATCACCGTTCTTGTACGCGCTGCCTTTGTGGCTCCCCTGTTGTGGTTCTTGGCACGGCGTTCTCACCGGCACGCCAAGATGAAGCCGCGCATGGAGGTCATTCAGGAACGGTTGGGCTCACCGAACGAGATTCTGGAAGCTCCCGAGCATCCGAGCGGCCTCAGCCCGACCAAGTCGGCGCGCTATGTGCGCCGGGTCACATCTCTGGTCACGCGCTCACTTGCCGACATCGATTATTTTGCCCGCGAGCCTCTCGGATGGCGCGAGGGTACGACGGTGGTGTGGGCCGGAATGCGCGGCGCCATTACTGTCGCGGCTGCCCAGTCGCTGCCGTCAGACACCCCGCTGCGCTCCACGCTCGTGCTGATCGCCTTCGTGGTGGCCGCGCTTTCCTTACTAGTGCAGGGTGGCACGATCGGCGCCCTGGTGCGGCGCATCTCCCCCGCTTCTGATCAGGCAGCAGAGCACGAACGTACGGTCGCGGAGCGCACCCGACTCTTCGCTCTACTGAAAGAGAGTGCGGATGCGGTGGCTGGTGCGACCCCCACCGCCAGCGCGACGCCTGCCGCTACTGCGACGGCTGCTGTTACGGCGATGCCTGGCGCCGAGGATGCCACCGCGAATACCGAGCCGTTGGCTGGCGACACTACTGCTCCCGAAGGGGACGATTTTGAGTCGCGCCGCGTGCAATTCGAGGCGGATAAGAACCACCGCATCGCCGTCATCCGGGCTCAACGTACGGCTCTTCTCGATGCGCGCGATAACGGAATCTTCGACGCCGACCTGCTCGAAAATGCGCTCGACAATCTCGACGCGACTCAGATCACGCTCGAAATGCGGGGCAAGCCAAGCGCGTAGGAGCGAGCGAAGCTGGCAGCCATTGCAGTGACTACCAGCCCGCACCGTGACTAGCGGAAGTTCAGACCACCGTTGATGTCGAGCACCTGACCAGTGATGTACGAGGAGAGTTCCGAAGCCAAGAACACTGTCGCTCCAGCCACGTCTTCGACGGTGCCGGCTCGGCCCAGCGGAATACCGGCGATGATCCCCGGCTGTGCACTGCTCGGTGTGAACTGGTTGTGGAACGGGGTGTCTCCGATAAAGCCCGGAGCAAGCGCGTTGACGGTGACGTTCGCCGAAGCGAGTTCCTTCGAGAGTCCGCGGGTGAATCCCACGACTGCTGCCTTCGCCGTAGCGTAGGCAACCGCGCCAGCACCGCCACCGTTTTCTGAAGCGAGGGATGACATCATCACGATGCGACCCGCTGGCGACTCAGAGAGGTACGGGATGGCCGCGCGCACGACGGAGAACCCGCTCGTGACGTTGACGTCGATGACTTTGTGCCAGTGGTCATCCGTCATCTCGGCGATGGTGTGACGCCCCACGAGGTTGCCGGCGTTGTTCACGACAATGTCGAGTCCGCCGAGAGCGGCGGCTGCGGCATCCACTACCGCGGTGGCCTGGGCCGAGTCAGTCAGGTCGCCCTGCACCGCGACAGAGGTGCGACCGAGCGCAACGATCTGTTCCACGAGCGCTTCTGCGGCATCCTTGCTGCTGGCGTAATGAACGACGACGTCGGCGCCGGACTGTGCGAGGCCGAGCGCGATGGCCGCGCCGATTCCTTGCCCTGCGCCGGTGACGAGGGCTTTGCGGCCGGTGAGGTTGATCTGCATGGTGCCTCTTTCTGGTTGAGCGCTGAAAATCAGGTGCTAAAAATCGGGATTGCTAGCTCTTGGTATACCAACGAGTCGAGGCTACACGATCACGTTTTCGCTGGTCACGGAGCGAGCGGGAAGAACAATCACTCCATCAATCCTGCGTGGAATGGCGCTGAAATCCTCCCGCAATTCTTCAGGCAGCACGGCCTCGGGAGCATCCTGAAACGCGATGGGCCGCAGGAAGCGACGGATGGCGCTCACGCCCACCGAGGTGTGCTGCGAGTTTGTTGATGGCCAGTTTCCGCCGTGGTGCTGCGCCCACGACACTCGCACTCCGGTCGGAAAGCCGTTGAAGACCAGGCGGCCGACCGTCGGCGCGAGCTTGTCCGCTAGCTCGCGCACGACATCCGGCTCGTGATCGCCGTGATGAATCGTGGCCGTAAGCGAACCCGGCATTGCGTCGACGGCGTGAAAGATTTCGTGCAGCGAGTCGTACCGTGCGACGACCAGCACCGGCCCGAAGGCTTCCTCGGCGGTGGCCTCAGTGAAGTCGGCAGCGTCGATTTCGAGCAGCGTCGGTGCCGCAAGGATGCCGGGGCCCGCCTGCGAGCCAACCGCGAGCACGCGCGCTCCGCCTTCAGCCGTGATGCGCCCGACGATGTCACCGAGCGACGCCGAGATGCGCGAGTTGAGCAGGACCATTCCCCCTGCCGCTTCGGTGCGTGCTCGAAGGTCGTCGAGGATGGCGTCGCCGCTCGCTCCACGCGGCACGAACGCCACCCCGGGCTTGGTACAGAACTGGCCAGCTCCGAGCGTGAACGATCCGAAGAGCCCCTCGCCGATCTGCGTCGGGCGTTCGACCGCCGCGGCCGCCGTCACGATCAACGGGTTCAGGCTGCTGAGTTCGCCGTAGAACGGGATCGGGTTCGATCGCGTGCTGATAATTCCGAGCAGTGCTTCGCCGGCGCCGAGCGATCCAGTGAAACCGACGGCCGCAATGTGCGGGTCAGCCACCAGCACTCGCCCTGACTCGGTGCCGTAGACAATGCCAAGGATTCCTGTAGGCGCACCGTACGCCGCGGCCGCGTCAGCCAAGGCGCTGAACGACAACCGCGAGGTAAGTGGATGCGAGCTGTGCGCCTTGATCACAACGCTGTTTCCCGCCGCGAGAGCCGAGGCGGTGTCACCGCCGACAACTGAGAATGCGAACGGAAAGTTGCTCGATCCGAAGACCGCTATTGGCCCGATCGGCAGCAGCATCCGACGCAGTTCCGGCGCCACCCCGAGCGGAGTCTCGCCCGCATGATCGATCGTGGCTTCGAGATAGCTGCCTTCGCGAAGCGCTTCAGCAAAGAGTCGAAATTGAAACTGGGAGCGGCTGAGTTCGCCGTTGAGTCGCCCCTCGCCGAGGCCCGTTTCATTATTGGCCGTGGCCACAAGCTCGGCGCGCTGCACCTCAAGACCGTCGGCCAGCGCCTCGAGCAGACCGGCCCGCCATTCGCGACTACTCCCCCGCAACTGCTCGAACGCCGACAGGGCGGATACTGCCCGCTCGGCGGTCTCTGCCGGAGTCGTGAGAGCGATGTCAGTTTCGTTCGTGACCCCGGTCGCGGGGTTAGTTGTTGTCAGCATGATTCTCCGAAAATTGAGGGGCAGTGGGTTGCGGATGACGCGGCCGGTCTGGTCTCACATTTGCTCTGCGGTGCCTGTGGTCGTTTAGGCTGACCTCCATGACCCAGTCGCTCGACGCTACTTTTCCGTCCCCGCTGCCGCCGCAGGCGGATACTCCCACGCGCACGGATCAGATCATCGATGCTCTGCGTTCGGCCATCGTTTCTGGTGCGTTGGAACCGGGGCAGGTTCTCGTCGAGCGCAAGATCGCTGAGCAGTTGGGCGTCTCGAAAACTCCCGTGCGTGAAGCGCTGATTGTTCTCGAGCGATCGGGGCTGTTGGATGTTCAGGCTCGCCGCATTTCGGTTCGCCGACTGGGGTTCACTGACATCCGCCACATCTATGAAGAGCGTGTTCTGCTCGAGCCGTGGGCCATCATGGATGCTGCGCGTAGCGGTCGTGAATTCACTGTCGCTGGCCAGGCGCTGGCCGACGCTCGCATCTTCGCCGCCGCGAACGACAACGCCGCTACTGCTCTGGCAAACCGCCGTTTTCACCGTGGGATGTATGCCAATAGCGAGAACGAGTTCATCGTGAATTCGCTCGACCGTTTGCAAGATCTCACCGCGCTGGCTGTGGCCGGAGTGCTGTGGGAGAACTGGCCGCGACGCGAGATTGAAGCGAGCGAGCACGAGGCGATCTATGCCGCGGCAAGCACGGGCGATGCCACGACTGCCGCGCGCCTGATGGAGGAGCACATTGGGGCGTCCATCGAGCGAGTGACGAAGCGCGAACTCGGGCTGTAGTCGGCTCACGATTAGTTGGGCAGTAGTTCGCTGTAGGTCTTCAGTAGTTCTTCGTTGGGCGGATACGTTCCGCGTAGGGGGCTGCCCTCTTCGACCTTCGAAAGAATGAACTCCTCGAGTTCTTCTTGCTCGAGAGCGTCGCGCGCCACGGATTCGGCGAGGTGACGCGGGATGCAGACCACTCCGTCGCGATCGCCCACCATGATGTCGCCGGGGTAGACCGCCACTTCGGCGCACGCAATGGGAATCTGAAAGTCCACGACGTGGTGCTGGGCCAGGTTCGTGGTGGGCGAGGCTCCCGCAGAGAATGTGGGCAGGTCGAGCTCTTCGAAACCGACCATGTCGCGGAAGGAGCCGTCGCTCACGATGCCGCTGGCGCCGCGCATCTTGAGCCGAGTAGCGAGAATGTGCCCAATGGATGCCGCACGCTTCTTGCCGCGCGCGTCGATGACGAGCACTTGCCCGGGTTCAACCGACTCGACGCCGATGCGCTGCGGGTGGTCGTAGTCCTGAAAGATGGAGGGCACGTCGATGTCTTCGCGCGCCGGGATGCAACGCATGGTGAAGGCTTCGCCGAGCAGACGCTGGCGCGCAGGGTTCGAGAACTCGAGGCCCTCGAGGTAGGTGTTGCGTAGCCCCCGAGACATGAGCTGGGTCGTGATCGTTGCGGTGCTGACGCGACTGAGCGCGAGGGTGGCTTCGGGGCTGAGCGGGGCGAGGTGCGCCGCCGGTTGCTCATCGATTTCACTGCGATTCGCTGAATTGGTGTGCATTCTCAAAACCCTCCATTAGGCCGACATCCCGGTTAACCATACTGGTATACCAAGATATCAAGTCACCACGAAGGTGAGCGTGTGGCGTTTACCCCAGAGCCGGCAGGACGATCTGCGGCTCGCGCGCCCCGAGCCGTACCCGAATCTCGTGAGCGGCCGCCGTCACGGCACCCAGCACATCCGTGGGCCACAACTCCCCCGTGCGAGAAGCGGACATCGTGACCGAGATGGCGGTGTTGATGCCGCCGGTCGCGCTCGTGAGCGGAACCGCCACACTTCGAGATCCGGCGAGGTAGGTCTGGTCATCCAGCGCGTAACCCCGCTGCTTGGCTTCCGCGACTCGCTCGAGAACGACTGCGATCTCAACGGCAGTTTTGTTCACCAGCAGTGGGGCCGGGGCGGCGGCAAGACGACGCTTCGCCTCGGCAGGTTCAAGGTTGCTCAGCAGCGCAGCGCCGGTGGCCGTGGCATGAGCAGCCAAGCGCATCCCCACCGAGGTTCCAAACCGCATTCCCTCAGTGGAATGCTGGCTGATCGTGAAGTACGCGTTCTCTGAACCGTCGAGACGAGCAAGCTGAACGCTCTCGCCCAGACGCGCCGCTAGGGCCTCAAGGACAGGGCTGGCGGCATTAGCGATGTGATTGTGTCCGGTGTACAACTGGCCGACATGCCAGGCCCGCAGCCCGAGCGAGTACTGGCGCGTCGCCGGATCATGTTCGAGCCAGCCCGCAGAGTGCAGGGTGTTGAGCAAGCCATGGGCGCTCGACCGCGGCAACGAGAGCGCGGTGACGATCTCGGTAAAACTCACATAGCCCCGCGCGGCGACTAAGTCGACGATCGCCAGTGCGCGGTCGGCGGACTTGACGGAGGGGGCTGGTGACGCCGTTGTCTGGTGTTGCATGTCTCGGAGTTTACAGATGTGAACTCACTGAGGCACCTTTGTGCGGCATCCGAGTCGGGAAGTTTTTCGGTCTCTAAAGACAGCGCCCCAGATGTTGTGATATCTTCGGCGTTCACAAGCATGAACGTGAATTAACAACAATGATTGGTTGGATATCAATGTCGATGTCAAAAATCGCCGCTAGCGGGCTTTCCCTCAAGCCTTCCCGTCGCGCGAGGATTTCCGGACTCGCCCTTGCGCTTTCTGCGGGCCTCGTTCTGAGCGGTTGCGCTTCCGGATCCGATTCATCTACCGACTCTGCCGGTGGCAGTTCGGGTGACTCCTGTGACTTCTCCTCGACGTACCCGAGCGGTGCGATCGAATTCATCGTGCCGTGGGCTGCCGGTGGAGGCACCGACAGCGTTTCTCGTTTCGTAGGTCTTCAGCTCGCTGATCGCCTCGAAACTCAGGTCAACGTCGTCAACCGTGATGGTGGTGGCGGCGTTATCGGTCACACCGCGATTGCGAACGGCAAGGCTGATGGCTCCGTTATCGGTATGACCACCGTGGAAATCACCATGATGCACTGGCAGGGTCTCACTGACCTCGCCTACGAAGACATCACCCCCATCGCTCAGGTCAACTCCGACCCTTCGGGAATCACCGTTGCCGCGGATGCTCCCTGGGAGACAATCGAGGATCTTCTCGATGACGCTCGCGCTAACCCCGGTGACATCGTCGGCTCCGGTACCGCCATTGGTGGAATCTGGGATCTCGCTCGCGCCGGAATGCTGCTTGAAGCTGGCATGGATGTCAACGACATCCGCTGGGTACCGAGCGCCGGTTCTGCTCCCGCGCTTCAAGAACTCGCCGCCGGTGGAATCGATGTAACCTTCGCCAGCCTCGCCGAGAACGCCACGATGATCGAGGCAGGTGAAGCTCGTCCGCTCGCGATCATGGGCGAAGAGCGCGACCCGAACTACCCCGACGTTCCGACCCTCAAGGAAGTCGGTATCGACTTCTCCATGGGTTCATGGCGCGGAGTCTCCGGCCCCGCCGGAATGGATGAAGACATCGTTGCCGAGCTCGAATGCCAGGTTGCTGACATCGTCGCGAGCGACGAGTACGTCGAATTCATGACCACCGCCGGCTTCGGCGTTGACGGCAAGGACACAGCCGCGTTTACTGAGTTCATCGTCAACGAGGATGAAGCTAAGGGAACGATCATGGAAGCAGCAGGACTGACCGGATGACCTTCGACACCGCTCCGGAGGTAGAGGAGACGGTGGAGAATTCCGAGAAGAGCTACGATCTCGCCAGTGGCGTGGTCGTAGTTCTTTTCGGCTCTGCCATACTTTTCACCGTTCGCGACTACCCCACGTTGCCCAGCGGAGAGCTGGGCCCGTCCCTCTTCCCCGGCATCATCGGCGGGCTCATGGTTCTCATGGGCTTGTTGCTTCTGGGGCGGTGGCTCAAGGGCCGCAAGGCTGCTCGCACGAACTCCGCCGAGGCCTCAGGCACTGCTGCTGCTGCGGCATCCGCCCCTGCGAACGACACCGCGCCGACCCCTGTCTACTGGCGTGGTTGGATCAACGCCGGTCTCGTCGTTGGCTCGGTCATCTTTTACCTGCTGGCCGTCGACTTTCTCGGTTTTCTCACGACCGTGATCATCATGACCGTGGGGCTCATCCTGCGCCTCGGGGCTAAGTGGTGGGTCGCTGTGCTCGCCGGGGTTCTCTCGACCGTTGGCGTCTGGCTGATCTTCAACAAGGTGCTCCTCGTGCCGCTCCCACTCGGATTTTGGGGGTAGACGATGATCGATAATCTGACTCAAGCCCTCAGCATGGTGGCGAGCTGGGAACTACTGCTCGTAGTGCTGGCCGCCGGCGTCTACGGCATCTTCATCGGCTCCATTCCTGGCCTCACCGCCACCCTGGCTGCCGCTCTGCTCGTACCCTTCGCCTTCTTCCTCGACCCGTTACCCGCAATTGCCTCGATCATCACGATGTCGGTCATGGCCATCTTCGCGGGCGACATTCCGTCTGCCTTAGTGCGGATGCCGGGCACGCCTGCCAGCGCTGCCTACGTGGAAGATTCCTACCGCCTCACCCAGAACGGCCGCGGAGCCCTGGCTCTCGGCGTCGGACTGGTGGCGTCGGCCAGCGGTGGCATCTTCGGCGGCCTGGTGCTTATCGTTGCCGCTCCGCAGTTAGCGAAAGTGGCGCTGCTCTTCACCTCGTACGAGTACTTCTGGGTGGCGATCCTTGGCTTGACCGCCGCTGTCATCATCTCTCGCGGCTCTCAAGTCAAGGGAACGGTCGCGCTGCTGATCGGTCTGTTCGTGTCGACGATCGGTCTCGACATCTCGGTCGGCTTCCCCCGCTTCACGTTCGGCAGCACCGACCTGCTGGGTGGCATCAACTTCATCCCTGCGATGATCGGCCTGTTCGGGCTGTCGCAAGTGCTGCGCAATGTGATCCACCCGCCCGAGAAAGCGTTGCCGATTCGCATCGAGTCGAAAGGATTGCTGCGCAACGCATTCAGCACGCTGTTCCAGTACAAGAAGACCGCGGTCGGCGGCAACGTGATTGGTAGCGCGATCGGCACCCTCCCGGGCGCCGGCGGCGACATCGCAGCGTGGGTCGCCTACGCGGTCACCAAGAATGGCGCTAAAGAAGGTAAGCAGTTCGGTAGCGGTAAGGGCCACATCCAACCCATTGTTGGTGCGAGTTCGGCCAACAACGCCGGGGTTGGCTCGGCGTATATTCCGACGTTGGTATTCGGCATCCCCGGTGACACCATCACGGCGATCCTGCTGGGAGTGCTGCTCGTGAAGGGCATCCAACCGGGACCGTCGCTGTTCGACTCGCAGGCGCCGTTGCTATACTCGATCTTCATCGTCTTCATTGCAGCGAACATCCTGATGCTCCCCCTGGGGTATTTGGCCATTCGCAGTAGCGGCATGCTGCTGCGCGTGCCCGGCTCGGTGCTGATGCCCATCATCGTGGCGTTCTGTGTTGTGGGTTCGTTCTCGATCAACAACGGTCTGCTCGAAGTGCTCATCATGCTGATCTTCGGCATCTTGGGGTACTTGCTCGAGCAGGCGAAGTTCCCGCTCGCCCCGGTGGTGTTGGGGCTCGTGCTTGGCCCGATCGTAGAGAAGAACTTCATGCAGAGCGTCATCAAGACTGAGTGGGATCTCACGCAATTCCTCACCCGGCCGATGAGCGCCGCGCTGATGATTCTGACGATCATCGTGCTGCTGTACCCGCTGTTGCAAAAGGTGGTCGGCAAGCTCTTGCGCCGACGCCAGCTATAGACCCGAGTAGTCGGCGACGCTAGACCCGAACAGTCGCCGACACACTCGCGAGCGAAAGAAGCCGCCTCCCTGCCAGCTGGTTACTGGCGGGAGGCGGCTTTTCATTTTTTGCTCGCGGCCGAGCAGGTTGCTCAGTTCGCGTGGTGCTGATGAATTTCTTCGATGATTCGAATAACCTCGACGGAGTCGCGCGGGTCGACCGGGAGCGGTTGTCCGCGCAGCAGCGCGTCAGCGAGTAGGGAGTAGTACGTGTCGTACTGGCCCCGAATCGTGGGAACGGCCGAAAGGTCGTCCCCGACTCCCGCGACGCCCCATGCGTCTGGCGGTTCAACACCGTAGGTGTCATCACTCGGCAGGGCGCCAGCGATGAGTGCTGGTTCTTGCCCGTCTAGCCCCCACTTTGTGTAGGCCGACTGGGAACCGAGCACATGGAACCGGGGGCCGACTTGGCCGGCGAGCCCGTTCATCCAGAGCTGCGAGCGCACGCCGTTCTCGTGAAGCATAGACACGAAGACATCGTCATCGGCTGCACCTCCGGAGCGCTGCGTCGCCACCTCTGCGTAAATGTCGCTCACCCCACCAAATAGTTGGATCGCTTGGTCGATTAAGTGCGCGCCCAGGTCATAGAGAATGCCGCCGCCTTCGGCCGTCGTCGCCTCTGCCTTCCACGACTTCGTGACGGTGGGCTTCCACCATTCGAAACGTGATTCAAAACGTCGGACGTCGCCCAGTTCTCCGGAGTCGATGAGCGAGCGAAGGGTGAGAAAGTCACCGTCCCATCGCCTGTTTTGAAAGACGGTGATCGGGAGCCCCAGCTCTTCAGCCCGACGAATGAGGCCAAGCCCCTCTGCCGCCGTGACCGAGAACGGCTTGTCGACGACAACCGCGAGCCCGGCCTCGAGGGCCGCGTGCGCCAAGGAGACGTGGGTTCCCGACGGGGAACCGATGATCACGAGGTCGAGTTCAGCGGCGAACAGTTCCTCAGAAGAGCTGACAATTCGCGCGTTTGGGTAAAGAGAAGTCGCGACGGCGGCCCGCTCAGCGTCCGCGGTCACAATGACATCGAGCGAGAAGTCAGGGTTCGCTTCGATAAAGGGAGCATGAAATACGCGCCCCGACGTCCCGAACCCGATTACTCCGGTGCGAATAACGGTCATGCGGAGTACCGCCCTGGGCGGAAGTTCTTGAGCAACGGGCTCTCGATACCGAAGGCGATTTCACGCGCGAGCAGTTCAGGGACGAAAAGCCCTTGGGTGGCACCGCTGTGGCTGAAGGCAACGAAGTATCCGGAGATTTGCGTGAGCTCTCCGAACACCGGCTCGCCGCCGCCGGGGATCGGCTTACGCCCGGCTCCGATCGACTCGACTTCGAGAGTGGGGTTACCTTCCAACACTCTGCTGGCTTCTACGAGCAAGCCCTGCACGGTGGATTCCAGATACTCGAACGCGCCATCTTCGTGCACGGTGATTTCTTCCTCCGACCATCCAGAATCGAGCGCAAGCCCGCCTTCTGGTGTGGGGCGCACTGCGATCCGCGGCGTGTTCAGCACGGCCTTGAGTTTCGTGTCGACGGGCTTGGTGAACAGCAGAAGGGCCACCGGGCTTTCGTCCCCCATCGGCACTCCGAGGTCGCGCATCGCGTACGGCACTGACGGCCCCGTTGCCAAGAGTGCGGCATCCACGTCGATGACGTGCCCGTCGGCGGTCGCGACTCCGGTGACCTTGTTATCGGCCACGACAATGCGTGATTCTCCGGCGTTCTCGATGACCGTGCCGCCCAACGCCACGAAGTCTTTGACGAGAAGGGTAATCACGCGAGGAAGGTCTACCCATCCCTCCCCCGGGTTGAACACGGCGCCCTCCGCGGAGACGGCGGAAAGATCGACGCCGGGCGCAACGGTGGCGACCTCGTCGGCCGAGAGCCACTGCCCGTCGTAACCAATGGAGTGCTCATAATCGAGAACGGATCGTAGCTTGTCGCCGGCACCGTCGATCTCCCAGGTCAGACCGCCATCGAACTTCAGAAACTCTGCTGTGTCAGGGCGCTGAGCCAAGAAAGTCCGCCAGCGGTCGATACCCATGACACGAAGCTCGTGATACTCCCGCGAGCGAAAGTTCGCTGAATTGAGCCACGCGAGCGAGCGACCGGATGCACCATTCGAGAGCGGACCATCGTTGATAAGCGTGACTTCGACTCCGAGCTTCGCGAGCTGCAGGGCGGTCGAAACGCCGAAGATGCCTCCTCCGATGATTCCAACACGTTTGGCGGTTGAGGAGAGATTCATAGTGATGTTGCCTTTCTGAGGCGGATACAAAAGTTGAAAGAATCGGTTAGAGCACTTCGGAAAGGAAGCGCTGCAGTCGTGGACTTTGCGGGTTGTCGAACAACTCTGCCGGAGGCCCGGCTTCGACTACCCGGCCCTCATCCATGAAAACGACCTGGTCAGCGACGCGACGTGCAAAGTTCATCTCGTGGGTGACGACGACCATGGTCATCCCCCGCTTGCCGAGATCTGCCATGAGGTTAAGAACACCCTTGACGAGCTCCGGATCGAGAGCACTTGTTACTTCGTCAAAGAGCATGACTTCCGGCTCCATAGCCAGCGCTCGGGCGATAGCTACGCGCTGCTGCTGGCCGCCCGAAAGGTCGCGTGGACGGTGGTCGCTGCGTTCCGCGAGGCCCACTTCTGCAAGACGGCGATGAGCAAGCTCTTTTGCCTGAGCCGATGACATCTTCTTTACGTGACGAAGAGAAAGAGCAACGTTCTCCAACGCAGTGTGATCTGGAAACAGATTGAAGTGTTGAAACACGAGACCAATACGGCGACGCAGTTCGTCAGGCTTGACCGTCAGCGTGCTCTCGGTCTCCAAAAGGACGTCGCCACTTTTAGGTTCATGCAGCCGGTTGAGGCCGCGAAGGAGAGTTGACTTTCCCGATCCCGATGGGCCGATCACACACGTGGTTGTGCCGGGCGCAACAGTGAAGTCGACGTTCTTCACCACATCAATGGGACCGTACGCGAGCGTCAGGTCGAGAAGTTCAAGCCTGGACCCCCGAAACTGTTGAACGTCCAGTGGGGTGCTGGTGGCATTCGTTGCGCTCATCGTGTTGCCTCCTGGGGATGGATGATCGTGGGGTCAAGTTCGTCAACTTCGTCAAGCCCGCTTCGTGGCGGAGTGGGCTTGCGCCTTCCGGTGCGGAAACGGTTGTCGAAGTAGTTGACCAAGTGCGTCAGCGGAACGGTGATGATGAGGTAGCAGATGCCGGCCGCCACAAGCGGTGACAGGTTGCCGCTGAGAACCGCTGCGTCTTGGCCGACGCGGAAGAGTTCGCGCTCTGAGACTAGAAGGCCGAGGAAGTAGACGAGGCTCGAGTCCTTGACGTTCGAGATGAACTGATTGACAAGGGCGGGCAGCACTCGGCGGATTCCTTGAGGAATCACGACCAGCCGCATCGCCTTGCCGTAGCTCATCCCGAGAGCGCGGCAGGCTTCGAGTTGACCTCGATCGACGCTCTGAATACCCGAACGGAATATTTCACCGATGTACGCCGAGGAGATCAGGCTGACTGCCAAGATTCCCAAAGGATAGGGCGACGGCCCAAAGATCTCTTGGCTGATACGGGCGAAACCTTGACCAATAAGCAGGATGGTCAGGATTGCGGGCAAACCGCGGAAGATGTCGGTGTAAATACGAGCGGGGACCCGAAGCCATTTAGACGTTGATACGCCCATGACTGCGACGATCATGCCGACAATCACACCGATGACGGTGGCGGCGAAGCTGATGATGAGGGTGTTCTTGAGCCCTGTTCCGAGCAGCTGCGGGAGAACCTGCAGCATGGCGTCGAAATCAAGGAACGTGCGGCTGATGGTGTCAAACCAGTCCATTACGGTCTCTCAGACGTGTCGTGGTGAAAGGGGACGCAGGGGCAGCGCGCGAAACGCTCGCCACCCCCACGCGATGAACTAGTTAGCCTTCGTCTGTTCCGGTGCGCTCGGACTCAGGAAGGTACATATCTTGCATCGGGGAACCCGGGAACCACTTTTCGTGGAGTTCCATCCACGTTCCGTCTTCCATTGCGGCGGCTAGTGCCACGTTGATCGCGGCGAGGAGCTCATCGTTCCCCTTTGCTACAACGAAACCAGCAGGGGCATCGAACGAGGGAATATTGATGGCCAAGTTCAGATTGTCGAACTGTTCGCCGTAGGTCTTGGCGCTTTCATAGTCGAGAAAATGACCGGCGATGGTGCCGCTGTTCACAGCGGAGACACCGGCGTTATTGTCGGGAAACCTTACGAGTTCGCTATCCGTGAAGTTGGCGACGGCATACGCCTCCTGCAGGGTCCCCTGAACGACTCCGATTCGCTCACCTGCGAGATCCGATTCATCTTGGATCGCCTCGTCGGCAGTGAGCACCGTGAGGAAGCCAGCAAGGTAGCCGTCGGAGAAATCGACGGTTTCTTTGCGCTCATCAGTAGTGCCAATCGCCGCGGCTCCCACGTCATATTGTCCGTTTGCCACTGAAGCCAAAAGGCCGGAGAAGTCTTGCCCAGTGAAGACGACGTCGTAGCCCATGCGGTCTGCGACATCGGTGAAGAGTTCAACGTCGAACCCCGAGAATTCGCCATTCTCATCGGTGAAGGTATAGGGCTTGGCATCGCCAACGCTCGCTACTCGGATTTCTCCGGGTGTGATCAAATCGAAGCCGTTGTCGTCTGCTTCGCTCGCGGCGGGGGTTGAGCCTGCGCTGCAGGCTGCGAGGGCGAGGGCTGCGGTGGCTGCGAGGGCTACTAGGCCCGCACGCCGGCTGTGTGTGCTGAGTGTCATTGCGTGAATCCAATCTTGATGGCGGAAAGCCATTTGGTTGGCGGAACAGTCCCGGTTGGGCAATCCCGATGATCCTTGTTGCCTGCCAGATTTGTTATTCCGGCAACGATACAGACGGTGACCCCTTGCAGATCACCGTTGATCGTTTCTTACATATGCATTGTTGAGTCCGGTCTCAATTGGTAGAGTGAGACCGGACTCACTCAATTGAGTAGAGACGTTACGGTATCTGTAGAGACGCGTCAACACCCGCAGCAGATTGTTAACAAACGAAGGACAGCATGAACGAACCGACCGCTCGTCGACGAGACGTCACCGTCGCTGACGTCGCGCGCGAGGCTAAGGTGGCAAAAGCAACTGCTGCTCGCTCACTCGGCGGTTACGGTGCCGTCAGCGACGACGTGCGTCAGCGCGTTCAAGCTGCGGCAGAGGCTTTGGGGTATCACGCCAATGGACTCGCACGAAGCATGAACACCGGGCGGTCAAACACCATCGGCGTCATCGTCGGCGACATCGAGAACCCCTACTTTGGCTTGGCGATGAGAGGGATCACTGACACCGCTAAGGCCGCAGGCTACGACGTAATTCTTGCCAACACTGGTGAGCAACTTGACGCCGAAATTGATGCAGCCCGAGTGTTCGTGGAAAAACGCGTAGATGGCTTCATCGTTGCGCCGGCATCATTCACCCTCACCGATCACCTCAGCGACATCATGCACTCGGGGCGACCACTCGTTCTACTCGACCGCCACGTTGCCAACCTCGATGACGTCGATGTCATCGAGGTCGACAACGAGAAAGTAGCTCACGCGGCCGCGCAACATCTCATCGACCGCGGTCATGAGCGTATCGCCTTCATTACGACTCTCGAACTCGGATCCAACCCGTATCAAGCCGGCGACGAACTCGGCGTTTCTTCTGTTTCGGCGCGCGTCAATGGCATCCTGGCGGCGATGAACACCGCCGGTGTCGACAACTCGGAACGCTATCTGCGATTTGGCGCAAACAGCGGTTCTGGCGTCAAGGGAGTGACCCGCGAACTCATGCAGCTCGAGGAGCCACCCACGGCCATTATCGCGTCGGACAGTTTGATCGCCATGGGAGTGCTGGGCGAGCTGCGCGAGCTCGGCCTCACGGTTCCCGACGACGTCTCTTTCATCATGTTTGACGACTTCGAATGGGCAACCCTGATTTCTCCAGCGCTCACGGTGATCGCCCAGCCCGTCTACGAAGTAGGTGTCGCTGCGGCCACGAGACTCATCGCCCGGATTGAAGGGCGCGTAACTGGTGAGCCGATTCAGGTATTTCCCGCGGCTCTGGTCCACCGCAAGTCGGTTGCTCCGCCCCGTGTCGTTGGCCGGGACGACGCCTGAACCGTAGGCTCTGATCATGACGCAGCTGATCGTGCTCGACACGGTGTTCGACGCCCCTATCGCCGAGGTATGCGCGCTGTCGCTGAGTGTGAACCTGCACCTTGATTCGATGACGCACCACCGCGAAAAGGTCATCGCCGGCCGCACGACTGGCCACTTCGTCGAGGGCGACGTGGTGACGTGGTCGGCTCGACACTTCGGCCTGCCGCTGCGGCTGACGATCCGAATTTTTGATGTGGATGCTCCGCACCGGTTTGCGGATGAACAAGTCCGCGGCCCTTTCGCCGCCTACCACCACGAGCATCTCTTCACCGAGATCGACGGCCGCACCCACATGCAGGATCGCCTCACCATCGCAGCCCCCTTCGGGCCACTCGGGCGCCTCGCCGAGAAGCTGTTCCTGCGGCGCTACATACAGACGCTGCTCGAGGAGCGCAACGCTGCGCTGATCAGCTCCCTGCGCCCAGAGCAGCGGTAACGTGCATCACATGCCCCACAACGACCATTCACCCGTGGCTGCCTACCGCGAAATACTCAAAATTCGGGGCGTTCCCTTTGAAGAAGCAGTTGAACCACCGATCTACACAAAGGCACAGATCAGAGAACGCCTACTCGCGGCGACGGGGAGCGCGCCGGAG
Source organism: Salinibacterium amurskyense (assembly GCF_002797685.1). Lineage (GTDB taxonomy): Bacteria > Actinomycetota > Actinomycetes > Actinomycetales > Microbacteriaceae > Rhodoglobus > Rhodoglobus amurskyensis. The sequence goes on along the minus strand of NZ_PGFH01000001.1, from coordinate 1,110,472 downwards.
GCGCTGGTCGATTGGTTTTCGTGGCACCACGGAGTGAAAGATGCCGGAAGGATTTGTTCCGGCTTCTTCCTTAACTACGACCCCATCTCGCTCGATGAAGCAATCACAACCTTCTCCTATAGACCAATGCTCGGCGCCAGGGGGTCGAGCGGGGAACACAACCCTCACTTCCCGATCCTCAGTCGCTCAGGCGCCGGTGACCTGATGATGGTCGATCTCATCGAAGGGAATGCTCTTCTCTATTACTTCTGGGGCTTAGAGAAAATCGCCATCGCCGATTCGCTCGCAGGTCTACTCAATAAATGGGGCGACTACGTCGCTCATCACGTGTCGTGGAACAGCGAAACGCAGTTCGTCGAGTTCGCGCCACCTTGGGTCGAACTCGACCCCGATTTCCGCAGCGCGATGGGCCTAAACTAGCGCCCAACGTGAGCGAGCTAGCTGCACGTCTTGTGCGGCTAAGAGCGCAAGAGGCTCCGCACGGCACCGGCAAAGAAAAAGCCCGGCGTGAGCCGGGCTGGGCGGGAGTTGCTCCCTAGTTGTTTTGCTGGGGTACCTGGACTCGAACCAAGAACAAAAGAATCAGAATCTTCCGTGTTGCCAATTACACCATACCCCACAGGATTCAACCGCAGCCGAACCGATTTACTACTTTAGCGCATCCTGAGCGGGTTGTGGTTCACTCCTTGACGCCATATAGGACTTGTCCTATATTCGGAGCATGTCTCTCCTTCACGCCGTGCTCGGTTTCGTCGCGATTCAGCCCATGACCGGCTATGAACTCGGCAAAGCGTTCTCGACAACCGCCGCACACTTCTGGCCCGCCGATCAGTCGCAGCTCTACCGCACCCTCCATCGCGCCGAAGCCGACGGCTTGGTCGAAAGCACCACCGTCGAGCAGGCAACACGACCCGACCGACGCTTGTACACGCTCCTCGAACCAGGCCGCGAAGCATTGGAGGCGTGGCTGGCCTCGCCCCTTGAGCCAGATAACTCCCGCGAACCTTTTCTCTTGCGGCTGTTCTTCGCCGCGTCGCTCGGCACCTCAGGCGTTATCGAACTGCTCGACCAACGTCGCTCCGCCGCCGTAGAACTCCTCACCACCCTTGACGCTCTCGCCTCGAGCGCACCCCGCAAAACCTCTCTCGCCATCCAGTTGCAATACGCAACGCTCGAATCCGGACGAGCTCACGCGCGCGCTGAGATTACGTGGCTCGATGAACTTCGTGCCCAACTCGCCAACCACAAGGAGTCCGCCCGATGAATAGAATCACCACCCCCATCCACCGTGCTGCACGCATCGGCGCCACCATCGCGGCCGTGCTCTTCACCCTCGTCGCACTCTTCCAACTCGCCGTCGTGCTCGGAGCACCCCTCGGCGAATACACCCAAGGCGGAGCGAATAAAGGAACGCTCCCCACTCAGGGCCGCATCTTTGCGGGCGTCTCTGCCGTCCTCGTTCTCGTCATGGCAGCAGCAATGCTTGCGCGCACCGAACGCGGCCCCCTGCGATCTGCCCCACGCCGACTCATCGCCGTGCTCGCCTGGATAACCACCGCCTATGCGGGCGTGGGCGTCATCCTGAACCTCATCACGCCAAGCGCCGTCGAACGAGCCGTCTGGGCCCCCGTTACAGCGGTGATGTTCGCCGCATGCCTCGTCACCATAATGAAGACGCGAGGCCGCGCCGAAAAGTGAGTTCTAGAGCAAGTCGCGGTTGATGACCGCGGCAACCTCAGCGCCGTCACCCGCGGCAACGATGAGTTGCTGGGGGCCGGGCGGGGTGGCATCACCAATCGCATACGCTCCCGCCGTGCTGGTGCGGCCGGCAGCGTCCACGACAATCAGCCCCTCCGCGTCGAGTGCGAGCTGCAAGCCCGCCGCAAAGTCGAGCGCCGTCTCATAATCGGGGCGCACAAACGCGGCCTCGCGCGCGACTGTCTCGCCGTCGACAAGCACCACGCCGTTCAGGCCATCACGGTCGCCCGCGACATCCGCCACTTCACGGCGATCCACGCGAACACCACGCTCCGCGAGCATCGCCTCATCAGCGTCGCTCACATGGCCAATGCCCTGCGTGAAGACAATTAGGTCGCGGCTCCACTGCGAAAGCAGCAGCGCCCGCTCAGCCAAGTCATCCGTGTGCCCAATCAGCGCAATCGGCTTATCCGCATACTCGTAGCCGTCACACTCCATGCACGAGTGGATGCTCGTGCCATAGAACGCGCGCAGCATTGGCAACTTCGGCAGAACCTCGCGCAACCCGGTCGCGATCAGCACGGTGCGGGTAGTAACCGCTCTCCCGCGATGTGTGACGGTGAAGCCGGCGCCAACGGTCGCTGAGGCGCCTTCAAGAGCGCTAGCGGCATCCGCAACATCAGCAGCGACCAGAGGCTCAATACCTTCCACAATCGTGCGCTCAAACGACACATTCGGATACTGCTCAAGCTCCTCACGGCCCATCTTGCGAAGCTCGAGAGGAGATATACCATCGCGGCTCAAAAAGCCGTGAGAGTGGAACGTCGCCGAATTGCGGGGGCGATTGCTGTCGAGCACGAGAGTGCGACGACGTGCCCGCGCCAGATTCAGGGCAGCACTCAGTCCGGCCGGTCCGCCGCCGACAATGACAACATCCCAGTCGAACTGCTCACTCATAGCTGGGCGCGCAACGCCTTCAGCCGAACCAGTGACGATTCCTTGCCCAACAGTTCCATCGACTCGAAGAGCGGCGGGCTGATGCGGCGACCAGCGATCGCACTACGCAAGGGTCCGAAGGCCAGGCGCGGCTTCATCTCTTTCACCTCGATGAGTTCGGCGCGCAGGGCGGCCTCGATGGCATCGTGCGTCCACGTATCAAGATCAGTCAGCACGGCGATCGCGGCATCCAGAACTTCGGGGCCTTCGGCCTTCGGCATCGCATCGGCGTCGACGGTGAGATCGGCATCCGCCGTGAACAAGAACTGCAACAGTGCGGGAGCGTCACCCAGCAACTGCATGCGCTCCTGCACGAGAGGTGCGGCAGCAGCCAGCGTCGCCAGCTCAGCCTCGGTCGGCTCAGCCGAAATGACGTCAGCAGCAACGAGGTACGGCACGAGACGACCAGCGAACTCCTCCGCCGAGAGCAGACGGATGTGGTCGCCATTCAGCGACTCCGCCTTCTTCACGTCGAAACGGGCCGGGTTCGGGTTCACGTTCACCACGTCGAACGCGGCAATCATTTCTTCAATTGAGAACACGTCGCGGTCAGGCGCAAGCGACCAGCCCAACAGCGAGAGGTAGTTGATGAGACCCTCGGGGATGAACCCGCGGTCGCGGTGGTGAAACAGGTTCGACTCGGGGTCGCGCTTGGAAAGCTTCTTGTTGCCCTCACCCATCACGTAAGGAAGGTGGCCGAAGCGCGGGATCGCATCCGTTAGGCCGATCTCGATAAGAGCCGTGTAGAGGGCGATCTGGCGCGGAGTGCTCGAGAGCAGGTCCTCACCGCGCAGCACGTGCGTGATGCCCATGAGCGCGTCATCCACCGGGTTCACGAACGTGTACAGCGGCGCACCGTTCGGGCGCACCACAACAAAGTCAGAGAACGAACCGGCGGGGAATGTGATGTCGCCACGAACCAGGTCGTCGAAGCTCAAGTCGGAGTCGGGTACGCGCAAACGCAAAGCCGGCTTACGGCCCTCTTCTTTGAAGGCGGCGATCTGCTCAGCGGTGAGGTCGCGCTCGAAGTTGTCGTAGCCCTGCTTGGGGTCGCGACCGTTGGCCACATTGCGGGCCTCGATCTCTTCACCGGTCGCAAAAGATTCGTAGAGGTGACCGGAAGCCTTCAGCTTCTCGATGACCTCAAGATAGATGTCAGAGCGCTGCGACTGACGGTAAGGCTCGTGCGGCCCACCGTTCTCCACACCCTCGTCCCAGTCGAGGCCCAACCAACGCATCGCGTCGAGAAGCTGCAAGTAGCTCTCTTCGCTGTCGCGAGCGGCATCCGTATCTTCAATACGGAACACCAACTTGCCACCCATGTGGCGTGCGTAAGCCCAGTTGAACAGGGCAGTACGAATCAGCCCGACGTGGGGCGTACCCGTAGGTGACGGACAAAACCGAACGCGAACGTCGGAAGCGGTTGCAGTAGAAAATGGCGCAGACATTGCCACCATTCTAAGCCGCAGAACCGCCCTCTGCGGGCGGTTCTGCGACTGCGCCTACTTGGCGATAGAACGAACCGGGTTGCTCAGCGTGCCGATGCCCTCGATCGTGATGTCGACGGTGTCGCCGTTCACGATCGGGCCAACGCCAGCCGGCGTACCCGTGAGGATAATGTCGCCGGGCAGCAACGTGAACGCCGCGGAGGCGTACGCCACTTGCGCTGCCACCGAATGGATCATCTGGTCAACGGTGCCGTCTTGCTTGAGGTCACCGTTCACCGTGGTGCGGATGCTCTGCGAACCCACCACGAATTCGGTCTCGATCACGGGCCCGAGCGGGCAGAACGTGTCGAAGCCCTTGGCGCGGGACCACTGGCCATCCTTCTTCTGAAGGTCGCGAGCGGTGACATCGTTGGCAATCGTGTAGCCAAAGATGACGCTCTCAAAGTCGGCCTCGGCCACGTTCTTAGCGATGCTGCCGATGATCACGGCAAGCTCACCCTCGAACGCCACTTCTTCGGACTGCGTCGGCAGCATGATGGCGTCGCCGGGGCCCACGACAGACGTGTTCGGCTTGATGAACATCATGGGAGCATCCGGAACCTCGTTGCCAAGCTCCTTAGCGTGCTCGGCATAGTTGCGACCGAACGCCACGACCTTCGAACGAGGGATGACCGGCGCCAGCAGCTTGATGTCCGAGAGCGGCAAGCGCTCGTCAGTGGTCTCAAAGCCGTTGAACATCGGGTCACCGGTCAGAACGACAATCTCGTCGCCATCAATGATTCCGTAGCGGGCGCCTGCGCCAGCGCTGAAACGAGCTACCTTCATGCGTCGAGCCTCATCATCCAGCCGTGCTTGTCATCGCGACGGCCATATTGGATGTCGGTGAGCTCTTCGCGCAGCGACATCGTCAGTTCGCCGGCGGGAGCATCCGCCGACCCAAATTCCACACCGTCACCCTTGAGCATGGCAATGGGCGTGATGACCGCGGCGGTACCGCACGCGAACATTTCGGTGATCTCGCCCGACTCAACGCCCTCACGCCACTCTTCAAGAGTGACCCGGCGACGCTCGACCGTGTGGCCGCGGTCTTCAGCGAGCTGCAAAACAGAGTCGCGAGTGATGCCCTCAAGAATCGACTCGGACTGCGGCGTGATGAGCGTTCCGTCTTTCTTGACGAGAACCACGTTCATGCCGCCAAGTTCTTCGATGTACTTGCCCTCTTCGGCATCCAAGAACAGAACCTGGGCGCACCCCTGCTCTGCCGCTTCTTGCTGCGCGATAAGCGATGAGGCGTAATTGCCGCCGGTCTTGGCCGCACCCGTTCCACCCTTGCCTGCGCGCGTGAAGTTCGTGGAGATCCAGATCGAAACGGGAGCAACGCCACCGGTGAAGTAAGCGCCAGCCGGGCTTGCGATCACGTAATAGTTGACCTTCTTTGCCGCGCGCACTCCGAGGAATGCCTCTTTTGCGAACATGAAGGGGCGCAAGTAGAGGCTCGTCTCGGGAGCGCTCGGCACCCAGTCGCCGTCAACCGCGATGAGCTGCTTGAGCGAATCGATGAACGCCGGAACCGGAAGTTCAGGCAGCGCCATGCGACGAGCGGAACGCTGCAACCGTGCACCGTTCGCCTCGGGGCGGAAGGACCAGATCGATCCGTCTTGGTGACGGAAAGCCTTGAGTCCCTCGAAGATCTCCTGCGCATAGTGCAGAACGGATGCCGCCGGGTCGAGCTGAATCGGACCATACGGCTGCACGCGCGGTCGGTGCCAGCCGCCCATCTCTGACCAACAGATGTCGACCATGTGGTCGGTGAAGTTCACACCGAAGCCAGGGTTAGCCAGAATCGCGTCACGCTCTTCGACCGAGCGGGGTTCTTGGTTCTTCTTCACCATGAAGGTGAGGGGGCGATCAGCCAGCAGATTCTTCATCAAATGTCCTTAATGACGTACAGCCATAATGGCGGTGGGTTAATTCTGCGCTACAGCGTCGGCAATTGCACTGCCAATCTCAGACGTCGAGCGTGCGGCGGTGCCGCGAGTGCTGAGATCGGCTTCCACGGCCGCCGTGACCTTCGCCGCGGCATCCGTGTGACCGGACTGTGAGAGCAGCAATGCAATCGACAGGATTGCCGCCGTAGGATCAGCGAGTTGTTTGCCCGCAATGTCGGGCGCTGAGCCATGAACCGGCTCGAACATGGAGGGGAATTCCCCGCTCGGGTTCAAGTTGCCGGAGGCGGCCAAACCAATGCCGCCGCTGATGGCTGCTGCGAGGTCTGTAAGGATGTCACCGAAAAGGTTGTCAGTGACGATGACGTCAAATGTACTCGGTTTCGTCACGAGGAAGATAGTCGCCGCATCAACGTGCAGGTAATCGACCGCGACATCCGGGTACTCGGCAGAAATACGGTCAACCGTGGACTGCCAGAGGCCACCCGCATAGGTGAGAACGTTGGTCTTGTGCACGAGCGTGAGCTTCTTGCGCGGGCGAGACATGGCGTGCTCGAAAGCGAAGCGAACAACGCGCTCGACGCCGTACGCCGTGTTGAGCGAAACCTCGGTCGCGATCTCGTGAGGCGTGCCGGTGCGGATGCTGCCACCGTTGCCCACGTAGGGACCTTCAGTACCTTCGCGCACGACAACAAAGTCGACAGCGCCGGGCTCGGCCAGCGGCGACGTGACACCGGGGAAGATCGTGGTGGGGCGCAGGTTCACGTGGTGATCGAGCGCAAACCGCAGCTTGAGCAGCAGGCCTCGCTCGATGATGCCGCCTTTGAGGCGAGGGTCGCGCGGGTCTCCCCCGACAGCACCGAGCAGGATCGCGTCATGCTTCGCGAGCTCTGCGATGTCGGAGTCTTCGAGAATGGTGCCCGACTCGAGGTAGTGGCTGGCTCCGAAGGGGAACTCGGTGGTGGAAACATCCACCCCGGTTGCCTTCAAAACTTTGAGGGCCTCGGCCACAACTTCGGGCCCAATACCATCACCGGGAATGACTGCAAGGTTTATCTGAGAAGGCATGTAAATACAGTACCGCTGCGGGGCTACTCGCGGCGTCGGGGCGGCAGCCTTGGGGCCCTGAATGCGCGGCCTTTATGACTTTCCTGAACGTTGCCTGATTGCGCGCTGAATTAGGTGGGCTAAAATTGGGCTCATGAGTATTGGAACCGGAATTGTCCTTGTCGTTATCGGCGCGATTCTTACTTTCGCGCTCGATTTCCAAGTCGAAGGAGTCAATATTGACCTCATCGGCTACATCCTGATGGCAGCGGGAGCTGTGACTTTCATCATCGGGCTTGTACTAATGATGCGTAAGCGCACCTCAGTCACCACCGTGCACAACGGTACCGACGGTGCGAATGGCTCGATCAGTGAGCGCCGCACCACCACAACCCCCGACGAAACCATCTAACGACCGCCCTTGGCCGATGGCCACAACGTTCAACGCACAAAAGGCGCGTCCCGAAAGTCGGGGCGCGCCTTTTGTTGTGCTCACACCACGAGGGTGCGAACGAAGTGACTAGGCGTCGACGATGTCGATTGCGTGCACGTAGCGAGCGTCAATGCGCTCCCCTACCGTCGCGAGAACATCAGCGGATGCCTGCGAGTCGACCGTGAGCACGGAGAGAGCGTTGCCGCCTTCGCTTTCGCGCGCGATCTGCATGCCGGCGATGTTGATGTTGGCGTCGCCGAACTCTTTACCGAAGACGGCAACGATTCCGGTGCGGTCTTCGTACATCATGACGATGAGGTGATCCGCGAGCGGAACCTCAATGTCGTAACCGTTGATTTCAACGATCTTTTCGAGCTGCTTGTTTCCGACCAGGGTTCCCGAAACAGAAACCTGCGAGCCGTCAGCAAGCGAACCACGGATGGTCAGCAGGTTGCGGTATTCGGGGCTCACAGCATCCGTAATCAAGCGGACGGTGAGGCCACGCTGGTCAGCGAGCAGCGGTGCGTTGACGTAGCTAACCGTCTCTGACACCACGTTCGTGAAGATGCCCTTGAGCGCAGCAAGCTTGAGCACGTTGACATCGTGTTCGACGATCTCGCCGCGAACCTCGATGTCGACGTTGGTGACGGGGCTGCCGGAGAGACCCGAGAAGACCTGGCCGAGCTTTTCCATGAGCGGGATGCCGGGGCGCACAGTCTGGTGGATGATGCCACCAGCAACGTTGACGGCGTCAGGCACGAGCTCGCCACCGAGGGCGAGTCGAACAGACTTGGCTACCGAAACGCCAGCCTTCTCTTGGGCTTCAGCAGTCGAAGCACCGAGGTGCGGCGTGACGATGGTGTTCTCGAGATCGAGAAGCGGCGACCCTGTGGGCGGCTCGCTCACGAAAACGTCGAGGCCGGCGCCGGCAATGCGACGCGACTTGAGGGCCGTGTAGAGGGCGTCTTCATCGATGAGGCCACCACGGGCCACGTTGACGATGTAGGCGCTCGACTTCATGCGAGCAAACTGCTCGGTCGAGATCATGCCCGTGGTCTCAGGAGTCTTGGGCATGTGGATCGTGATGAAGTCCGAACGCTCGAGCAGTTCGTCGAGCGAGACGAGCGTGACGCCCATCTGCTGCGCGCGAGCGGCCGTGACGTAGGGGTCGTACGCGATGATGCTCGTGCCGAAGGCCTGCATCCGCTCAGTAATGAGACCACCGATACGGCCGAGGCCGATGATGCCGATCGTCTTCTCAAAGAGTTCGGTGCCCGAGTACTGCGAGCGCTTCCACTGCCCCTGCGCGAGAGCACTGGAGGCAGCCGGAATGTGACGCGCGAGGCTCAAGATGTGCCCGACGGTCAGCTCGGCGGCCGAGATGATGTTGGAGGTAGGAGCGTTCACAACCATGACACCGGCAGCAGTAGCCGCCTTGATGTCCACGTTGTCGAGGCCAACACCGGCGCGCGCGATGACCTTCAGGCCAGGCGCGGCAGCAAGAGCATCGGCATCCATTTGGGTTGCTGAACGGATGAGAACGGCCTGCGCGTCAGAGAGCGCAGACTTCAACGCGTCACGGTCAGTGCCGTCAACGTTTCGAATCTCAAAGTCGGGCCCGAGGGCGTCAACTGTTGCGGGGGAAAGTTCTTCGGCGATCACAACGATCGGCTTAGCCACAGATCTGATCCTTCAATTCGCGGGGACTTCGCGCTAACACAACGAAGGCTGCTTGAGTAGACAACTACTGCAACTTTAGCGGCGACGGGACGGCCCCGTTGCCATGTGACAACTCAGTGCGACGATAGACCCATGATGGATGCCGTACAGATCGCCCAGTGGGTGTTGCGTATCGCCCTCGCGCTCGCGTTTATCGCGATGGGCGTTAGCCACTTTGTGGCCGCTCCTGCCCGCACGATGCGGGCCATGATCCCACCCGTTTTGCGGCAGCCGTGGATTCCCTCCCCCGCTGCTCTTGTCACGATTACGGGACTCTGTGAGATCGCTGGCGGTCTGGGCCTGTTGTGGGAGCCGACCCGCTTTATTACCGCGATCGCGCTCATCGTATTTCTGATTGCCGTGTTCCCGGCCAATGCCTATGCGGCCGAGCATCCGGATCGCTTCGGCAAAGCGGCGCTGCCATTCTGGCCTCGCTACTTTGGGCAGCTGGCGCTGATCCTCTTGATTGTTCTCGCGGCCCTCTAGGCCGGCCGCCCTCTAGACTCGCTGCCCTCTAGGCCTGCCGCCTGCACGAGTGTCGGCCGCCCGCACGAGTGCTGGCGAAAAAAGATCTCTCGCAACGCCCAACGAAACCGGGCGCACCTTCGTCTACCTAGGTAGGAGGAAACAATGATCACAAAATCGATGTTCGCAAAGTTCACCCCACTGCTCGCTGTCAGCCTGCTGGCGCTGGCAGCCTGTGCCGGTCCGGCAGATAGTTCAGACGAGCCATTGATCGATAACGGGCCCGGTCCCGGTCAGAGCGTTGAAGAGACGCCCGGCGAAGCGATGCCCATCGAAGGCATCGAGGGCACGTGGGTCTTTGCCGACGGCACCGACCCTTCTGGCGCGCTCACGCTTGACGACGCGATCACCGTCACGCTCACGATCACTGGCGACGGCCTAGCCGGCGAATCGACTTGCAACAACTACTCTGCGACGCTGACCGGAGCCCCAGACGAGCTCACTGTTGGCCCGGTCATTTCTACTAAACGAGCGTGCACTGACGCAGCCCTCACCGAGTTCGAGACGCGATACCTTGCCGCTCTCGCCGCCACGACCACCGCCATTCCCACCGGTGGCAGTCTCGTGCTGCAGGGCAACGGCGTGAACCTCAACTTCTTGCCGTCAAGTTCGCTGCCGCTCGGCTAGCGCTGCGAAGCGCTATGGCCAAAGGCACACACACGGGGCGTGCACTCACCCCAAACGGGGCTCGGTGCACGCTCCCAGAACCCCCAGTTCGCGGCTAAACAGGGCTCCTGAGCCGGGTTCCCAACCGAATCTCACACTCCCAGTGGAACAATCAATTCATGGATCAGCGGTTTAGCCGCCAACTCGCTCTAACCAACTTCGGCGAGGCGGCGCAAAAGAATTTGGCGCGCTCTCGCGTGCTCGTTATCGGCGCGGGTGGCGTCGGCAGCACGGTCATTCCGTCGCTCGCCGCGGCCGGTGTCGGCACCGTTGGTGTCATCGACGATGACCGTGTTGAGCTCAGCAACTTGCACCGCCAGCACATCCATCGTCTATTGGATGTCGGCCACAAGAAGGTCGTGTCGGCCGTCGAACGCGTCGCTGATCTCAGCCCCGCGACCACGATCATTGCGATCGATGCCAAGCTCACTCCGCACAACGCTCTTGAGCTTTTTGCGGAGTACGACCTCATCGTGGATGGCAGCGACAACTACGCCACCCATTACCTGGCCGCGGATGCCGCAGAGATTACCGGCATCCCGCTCGTGTGGGGTGTCGCTTGCGAGTTCTGGGCTCAGGCCGGAGTGTCGTGGCCTGCTCGCGGCGCGGGCTTCCGCGACCTGTACCCGCTGCCGCCCGAGACCGCGACCGTGGACACCAACGTGATGCACGGTATCTTCCCGGGCGCCGTGAGCGTCGTGGCCTCCATCGTGACGAGCGAGGCGATCAAGATCGCAGCTCAGATCGGCACAACACTGCTCAACCGGGCCACGAACTATGACGCTCTTGCCGGCGAATTTTCCACTGAGCCGTTCGAGCGCGCAGCCGACGCAACGCCCATCACCGAGCTCGCCGACTATCGTCACCTCTTCGCCTACTCGCCTCTCGACGAGTGGCCCACGAGCTAGCGCTTCGCTGCAACTAGCGAGGCGTCGTGTCGCCTCGCGTGAGTGCCGCAGAAGCTACCGCTCCGACGCCGTCAGACGATCCTTGATGGTCCAGCGAGCCCACTGAGCTCGGCTAATCGCGATCAGGCCGATCGCAATCGCGATGATGAACGCCGCGATGCCGAGCACGTAGACGAGCACGCCACCCCACCCGTCGGGGCCATTGGGTTCCAAGAAGGGGTACGGAAACCAGCCGTCGAGCAACCCACGCACGATCGTGAAGGCCAACCACGCAACCGGGTAGATGACGACAATGCGCACGTCGCGCATCCGCAACACCGGTCGTGCCGGAGAGAACAGCCAGTCGAGCAGCAAGAACAGCGGCACCCACACGTGAATGACTTCGTTAGGCCACTGAACCCCCACGTAGCCCTCGTCGGGTAGCCCGCGCAGCAGCACGTTGTAGACCACGGCGGTCACGACCGCGTACGAGACGACGGATGCTCGCAGCACGCCCAATAGGCTCGACTCGGCCCGCAGGCGCACGGCCACCAGCCCGCTCAGCGCAAGAATCACGACGTTGATCAGGCTCGACTGGATCGTGAAGTAGCTGTAGTACTCCACCGCCACAAAGTCGTTGTGAATCGACTCGTCGATCACCTGGGTGGCGATGCTCGCCAGCACGAGCGCCGAAGCAACGAGCCGCAGGACACCGACGAATCGAAGGGCTTTCGGTGGCGTGCCTACGAAAGCAAAGTCGCGGGATTGGGGGGGATTTACGCTGCACGTTCGTCGTCACTCCGACAGACTAGTCTGCAGAGACTCGATCAACGGAGGAGTTCGGTATGCCATTCACGGATCACGACGGGAATGAGCTGCGTAGCCTGCCATTGGTCTACCGATTGGACCGCGACTTTCAGGTCGCCGAGGCGTTCTGCTGGCGCGACCCGCGCCCTGGCGGCACGGCGATCGAGGTTCCGGCGCACGATGCTTCGCTGCCGCCTACCGAGGGCAACAGCACAGACTTCGCCTCGGTTCCGCCCTTTCTGTGGGGGCTTATCGCCAGCTACGGCAAGCAAACTCTCGCCGCGATTCTGCATGACCACCTGACTCACCAGACTCGGCTTGCCCCCGCTGACGAGCGCCTGGCGCTGCGCCGCGTGGCCGATGAGACGTTCCGTGTCGCCCTCGTTGATAGCGGCGTTCACCAGTTGCGTGCCCGCGTGATGTGGACCGCCGTCGGTATCGAACGCTATGCCCACCACGGTGGGGTTCTCGGCTGGCTCATCATCGCGCAACTAGCGCTGGGAATCGCGGCACTCGTGGCAGCCGTCGCGCTGGGCGTTGCCGTGCATCCGCTCTGGTTCCTGCTCGCCGCAGCCCCCGCCGTACTCGCAGTGGTCTGGGGCAAGGACGCCAATCTCATGCTCGCGTCGACCTATCTTGGTGCGCTCTACGCTCCCCTAGTCGCCGCCGCCTTCATCGGCTCACGGCTCGAACAACTCCTCGCGTTCATCATCTGGGTTGCCTCGGGAACCCCCGGCCCCATCCCCAAGGCCGAGCCAACCCTGCGCTGGCCTGACCACGGCACGACGCTGCCGCCGCTGTAATTACGCAGCACAGCTAGAGCCCGGCGTGCGCGCTCCCCGGTCAACGTGTGACCCGCCGTTAACGACCAACGGCCGCCCCGCAGATGCGGAACGGCCGGTGGCGTGACGAGCGAAAGTTAGCGTGCTGCTGAACCGTCGGTGTAGTCGTTGTCTTGCTGCTTCCAAGCGAAGAGAGCGCGCAGCTCCTTGCCGGTTGCTTCGATGGGGTGGTTCTGGCCCTTTTCACGCAGGGCGAGGAACTCGGCTCCGCCAGCATCCTGGTCCTTGATGAAGCGGTCTGCGAAGGCACCCGACTGGATGTCTGCGAGAACAGCCTTCATGTTCTCCTTGACCGACTCGTCGATGACGCGGGGGCCCGAAACGTAGTCACCGTACTCAGCGGTGTCAGAAACGCTCCAACGCTGCTTAGCGATGCCGCCCTCCCACATGAGGTCAACGATGAGCTTGAGCTCGTGAAGTACCTCGAAGTAAGCGATCTGCGGCTGGTAGCCAGCCTCGATGAGGGTTTCGAAGCCGTACTGAACGAGCTGCGAGGTTCCACCACAGAGAACAGCCTGCTCACCGAACAGGTCGGTCTCAGTCTCTTCGGTGAACGTGGTCTTGATGCCACCGGCGCGAAGTCCACCGATTGCCTTGGAGTACGACCATGCCATGTCCCAAGCGGTACCGGTGGCGTCGTTCTCCACAGCAACGATGACGGGAACGCCACGGCCAGCTTCGTACTCGCGGCGAACGGTGTGCCCCGGTCCCTTGGGAGCTACGAGGATGACGTCAACGTCTGCAGGAGCGTCGATGTAACCGAAACGGATGTTGAAGCCGTGTCCGAAGACCAGAACGTTTCCGGCTTCAAGGTTGTCCTTGATGTCGGCGGCGTAGAGGCCACGCTGGTGCTGGTCGGGAGCAAGGATCACAACAACGTCAGCCCACTTGGCTGCCTCGGCGCTCGTGAGCACCTCGAAGCCAGCGTCGGTTGCCTTGGCGATGCTCTTCGAGCCCTCCTTGAGGCCGATCTTGACCTCAACACCGGAGTCGCGCAGGTTCAGTGCGTGAGCGTGGCCCTGTGAGCCATAGCCGATAACGGCAACCTTCTTGCCCTGGATGAGCGCGAGGTCAGCGTCTTTGTCGTAAAAGATCTCAGTCACAGTTGTGATTCTCCTTAGTTGTTGTTCTGTTAGTTCTTGAAAACGCGGTCGGTAATGCTCTTAGAACCGCGGCCCATGGCCAGCAATCCACTCTGAGCAATTTCTTTGATCCCGTAGGGCTCGAGCACTCGCAAGAATGCTTGAATCTTGCCCGAGTCACCCGTGGTTTCGATGATGAGCGCATCGGATGCGACATCAACAACACGGGCACGGAACAGGTTTACCGCTTCGAGAATTTGTGAGCGCGTCGTGTTGTCGACGCGCACCTTGATGAGCAGGTGCTCGCGGGTTACTGACTGGTCAGGGTCGAGTTCCACGATCTTGATCACGTTGATGAGCTTGTTGAGCTGCTTCGTGACCTGCTCCAGAGGAAGCTCCTCGACATCCACCACAACGGTGATGCGCGAGAGGCCTTCAATTTCGCTCGAGCCCACAGCCAGCGACTGGATGTTGAACCCGCGACGAGCGAACAGCCCGGCAACGCGGGTCAGCAGACCCGGCTTGTCTTCTACGAGTAGAGAAAGTACGTGACTCATCGCTTTATTCCTCTTCCCACTCGGGGGCATGGTCGCGGGCATACTGCACGCTTGAGTTTCCGACACCCTGGGGCACCATCGGCCACACCATCGAGTCGCGGCTCACCACGAAGTCAATGACAACGGGGCGATCGTTGGTCTCGAGCGCCAGCTTGATGGCGGGGTCGATTTCCTCTTTCTTCGTGACGCGGATGGCGAGGCATCCGTAGGCGTCAGCCAGCTTCACGAAGTCGGGGATCATGACGGTGTCGTGACCGGTGTTGAGGTCGGTAAACGAGTGGCGTCCGTCGTAGAACAGCGTCTGCCACTGGCGAACCATGCCGAGGCTGGAGTTGTTGATGACAGCAACCTTGATCGGAATCTTGTTGATCGTGCAGGTGGCCAACTCTTGGTTGGTCATCTGGAAGCAACCGTCACCGTCGATGGCCCACACGGGGCGATCGGGGTTCGCAACCTTGGCGCCCATGGCGGCAGGCACGCCGTAACCCATGGTTCCGGCGCCACCCGAGTTGAGCCAGGAGTTGGGGCGTTCGTGCTTGATGAACTGGGCAGACCACATTTGGTGCTGACCGACACCGGCGGCGAAGATGCCCTCGGGGCCCGTGATTTCGCCGATGCGCTGGATCACGTATTGCGGTGACAGCAGTCCGTCATCCGGCTCCGTGAAACCGAGCGGGAACTGGTTGCGAAGCGAGTTAAGGCGCTCCCACCACTCGGTGTAGTCGGGCTTCGTCGTGGTGATCGTGTCGGTGTACGCCGCCGTCAGGTCGATGATGACGTCTTTCGCGTCACCCACGATCGGCACTTCAGCCGCCCGGATCTTGCCGATCTCAGCGGGGTCGATGTCGACATGAACAACCTTCGCGAGAGGCGCAAACTCACTCGGCTTGCCCGTAACGCGGTCGTCGAAACGGGCGCCGAGCGAGATGAGGAGATCGGACTCTTGGATCGCGAGAACAGCCGGCACAGAGCCGTGCATTCCCGGCATCCCGAGGTTCAATTCGTTGGAGTCGGGGAACGCACCGCGAGCCATCAGCGTGGTTACGATGGGCGCGCCGACGAGGGTAGCCAGTTCGAGAAGTTCGGCGGACGCACCGGAGCGAACAACGCCGCCACCGACGTAGAACACGGGGCGCTCGGCCTCGGCCAGCATCTGCGCTGCGGCCTGAACCTGCTTGCCGTGCGCCTTCATGACGGGGCGGTAGCCGGGCAGGTCGACCTTGGGCGGCCAAATGAACGGCGCGGATGCCTGCTGGCAGTCCTTGGTCACGTCAACGAGCACCGGACCAGGACGGCCCGTTGTTGCGATGTGGTACGCCGCAGCCAGAGTGGCCGGGATGTCTTCCGGCTTCGTGACGAGGAACGAGTGCTTCGTGATCGGCATCGTGATGCCCGAGATGTCAACCTCTTGAAAAGCGTCGGTTCCCATCGAGGTCGAGAAGACCTGACCGGTGATCGCGAGCAGCGGCACGGAGTCCATGTGGGCATCCGCAATTGCCGTTACAAGGTTCGTTGCTCCCGGACCCGATGTCGCAATGCAGACACCGAGCTTTCCGGATGACGAGGCGTAGCCCTCCGCAGCGTGACCAGCACCCTGCTCGTGGCGAACCAAAATGTGACGAATAGCAGTGGATGCCATGAGTTCGTCGTAGAAGGGCATGATGGCGCCGCCGGGCAAGCCGAAGACGTCTTTCACGCCCAACTTTTCCAGACTGCGCAGAATTGCACCTGAGCCGGTCAAAATCTCCGGCGTAGTGCTCTTCGGCCGCGGTGCGGGTTCAGAGGACATGTGTAAATCCTTTAAGTCGAATGGTGAGCTGGCGCTAACTGGTGACCGCGCCGCGAGCGGCGGACTGCACAAGCTTCGAATACTTGGCAAGAACGCCTCGCGTGTAACGCGGAGGGAGGGGGGCCCAGCCTTTTCGGCGGGCTTCGAGCTCAGCGGAGTCGACAAGTAAGTCGAGCGAGCGAGCTGCGATATTGACCCGTATCAGATCACCATCGCGCACGAAGGCAATAGGACCTGCGTCTACTGCTTCGGGAGCTATGTGGCCGATGCACAGCCCGGTTGTGCCGCCTGAGAATCGTCCGTCCGTCAAGAGTAGTACATCTTTTCCGAGTCCAGCGCCCTTAATGGCCGCCGTGATCGCCAGCATCTCACGCATACCGGGGCCACCCTTGGGGCCTTCGTAGCGGATGACGACAACCGAGCCGGCCTTGATGGTGCCCGCGGTGAGAGCATCCAGAGCTTCACGCTCGCGTTCGAAGACGCGCGCAGGGCCCTCGAACTCCGAAAGGTCGAAGCCAGCGGTCTTCACCACGGCGCCCTCGGGAGCCAGCGAACCCTTGAGGATCGTGAGGCCACCGGTGGGGTGGATGGGGTTATCGAAGGTGCGCAGAACTTCGCCATCGAGAGGATCGATATCCATCTCGGCGAGGTTCTCGGCAACAGTCTTTCCCGTAACCGTAAGCGCGTCGCCGTGCAGCAGACCCTCTTCGAGGAGCGCCTTCATGAGCACGGGAAGTCCACCGTGGCGGTCAACGTCGTTCATGACGTACTTACCGAAAGGCTTGAGGTCGCCCAAGTGCGGAACCTTGTCGCCGATGCGGTTGAAGTCGTCGAGCGTGAGCTCAACTTCAGCTTCGCTGGCGATCGCAAGAATGTGCAGCACAACGTTGGTCGAACCACCGAGCGCCATGGCGACGGTGATGGCGTTCTCGAAGGCCTTCTTGGTCATGATGTCGCGCGAGGTGATACCCAGGCGCAGCAGGTTTACGACAGCTTCGCCCGAACGGTGCGCGAAGTAGTCGCGACGACGGTCGGCGGATGCGGGGCTCGCCGAGCCGGGAAGGCTCATTCCGAGGGCTTCCGCGACGCTCGCCATGGTGTTGGCGGTGTACATACCGCCACAGGCGCCCTCGCCCGGAGCGAAAGCACACTCGATGCGCTTGGCATCGGCTTCGGTCATCCGGCCAGCCTTGACCGCGCCGACAGCCTCGAAGGAGTCAATGATCGTGATGTCTTTTTCGGTGCCATCGCTGAGCTTGACCCAGCCCGGAGCGATCGAACCGGCGTAAAGGAACACCGAGGAGAGGTTGAGGCGGGCTGCCGCCATCAGCATGCCGGGGAGCGACTTGTCGCAACCGGCGAGCGTGACAGAACCATCGAGACGCTCGGCCTCCATGACCACCTCAACCGAGTCAGCGATGACTTCACGGCTGACGAGCGAAAAGTGCATTCCCTCGTGGCCCATCGAGATGCCGTCGGAGACGCTGATCGTGCCGAACTGCAGAGGGTATCCCCCGCCGGCGTGCACGCCCTCTTTCGCTGCCTGCGCGAGGCGGTCAAGCGAGAGGTTGCACGGCGTAATCTCGTTCCACGAGCTCGCAATACCGATCTGCGGCTTTTCCCAGTCCGCGTCTCCCATGCCCACCGCGCGGAGCATTCCGCGCGACGTTGTCGCTTCAATTCCGTCAGTGACAGTGCGTGAACGTGGCTTGATATCGATCGAATTGCTCTCAGACATGCTTCGAGTTTAGGGCTTCGCGAAACCTCAGTTTGTCCGCGCGGATACCACGGCTTCTCGACGATCGGCCAGAATCGCCAAAACTTGTGCAATTTCGGCTGTTCCGGCGACCCTCAATTGCGCTGCCGAGGGGGCATCGCCCACTCGCACTCCGAGGTCGTTGGGGCCGAGAACGAGAATCGCATCTTCATCAGTGGTGTCGTCGCCGGCGAAGAAAACGGCATCCGCACCGGTGTAGTCACGCAGTCGTTTGATCGCATCGCCCTTGTCGGCGTCGTGGATGGCGAACTCAACGATGTTCTTGCCAAAGCGCGTCGTGAGACCGGGAATGTCAGTCTCGACTCGCGTGACCGCCTCGTTTGTCAGTCGCTCGGCATCCTCGGCGCTCGTCATGCGCACGTGCAGCGCACGACCGGCAGGCTTCAGCTCCACCCACGCGCCCTCGGCGCTATCGGCGAGCTCATGCATGAGGGCATCGAGGCGTTCGAGGGCCGCCGTGTTCTCGGCGCTCATCGGCAACGGGGAGTCGCCCTCGTCGAGGCGATACTCGAGCCCGTGCGATCCGCCGAAGAGCACGCGGTCACCGAGGTGAGCTACGTGTTCGAGGCTGTCGATTGCGCGCCCCGAAACCAGAGCAAGACGCGTGTCGGCGAAGTCGAGCATCCGCAGCAATTGTTCTTGAGCTGCCGGAATGGCGCGGGCCTCAAGCGGGTCGTCGACCTCAGGCGCCAACGTGCCGTCGAAGTCGAGAGCGATCAGCAGAGTGCGGGCTGTGACGAGCTGCTCAATAGCCGCCTCGATCTCGGAGGCAGTTGAATAGGTCACGGCTTCTTGACTCGCTTTCGTTCAATAGTCCACTCGACCTCTTCGGCCATTTCGAGCGGAGCGATGCGGCGGTGGCGGTCGGAACGCGTTGCCGCCAAATTTTTGAGGAACGCGTTCGACCAGCGCTCGACGTCGTGATCGAGCACGCGCTTACGCATCGAACGCATCCGAGTCGCACGATCAGCCTTAGGCATGTTGACGGCGCGAAGCATCGCATCTTTCAAACCGTCGATGTCGTGCGGGTTAATAAGTAGTGCCTTGCGCAGCTCTTCGGAGGCTCCCGCGAACTCGCTCAGGATGAGAACGCCATCGTTGTCGAAGCGGGCGGCCACATACTCTTTCGCCACCAGGTTCATGCCATCTCGCAGTGCGGTTACGAGCAAGACGTCGGCAGCAAGGTACAGCGCCACCATCTCTTCGCGAGGAAAGCCCTGATGCAGGTAGTTGATCGGCGCGTGGCTCAGCGTGCTGAACTCACCATTAATGCGACCAACAGTGAGCTCGATCTCGTCACGCAAGTGCATGTACGCCTCAACGCGTTCACGGCTGGGGCTCGCGACCTGAATGAGCGCAACATCGCCCACCTCGATCGAACCATCGCGCAAGAGTTCGCCGTAGGCCTTCAAGCGGTGGCGGATGCCCTTCGTGTAGTCGAGACGGTCGACGCCGAACATGACGGTCTTCGGGTTACCGAGACCCTTACGAATGTCGCGTGCGCGCTGCTGAATTGCAGGATCGCGAGCAAGCTCTTCGAAGCTGCGGGCGTCGATCGAGATCGGGAAAGCCTTCGCGACAACGCGTCGAGTCGGCTGGCCCTCAATGGTGACCTCAATGGCGGGGTTCTTGGTCGGATGGTTCGTCAGTCGACGAACAGCAGACGAGAAGTTCGACGCATCCGATGAGCGCTGGAAGCCAACGACGTCGGCCCCGAGCATGCCTTCGATGATCTGCGTGCGCCACGGCAGCTGCGCGAAAATTCCGTAGGGCGGGAAGGGAATGTGGTTGAAGAAACCAATGGTGAGGTCGGGGCGCTGTTCACGCAACATGCGCGGCACGAGCTGAAGTTGGTAGTCCTGAACCCACACGACTGCACCGTCGGCGCTAATGGCGGCAGTGGCATCCGCGAACCGCTGGTTGACGGCCACATAGTCATCCCACCACTCACGGTGGTAGGCGGGCGGCGCAATCACGTCGTGATAGAGCGGCCAGAGGGTGTCATTGCTGAACCCCTCGTAGTACTCCTCAATGTCTTGAGTGCTGAGCGGAACGGGGATGATCTGAATGCCCTCGTTTTGGAACGGCTCGACCTCGAGATCAGGTTTGCCGGCCCACCCAACCCACGCGCCATCGGCTTTCTTCATGATCGGCTCGAGAGCAGTAACGAGACCACCTGGCGAGCGCTTCCACGTGAGAGATCCATCGTCTTCAACCGTGCAATCCACGGGAAGTCGGTTCGAAACCACCACAAAGTCGTATTCAGCGGGTGAGGAAGTCTTCTGTGATTCCGTCATGTAGCTAAGTTACCAGCGAGGCCTGCAATACGGCTGGGGATTGCGTTACTAGACCATTTCTTTCCTGTGACGGAACCGAGACATCCGCTAGGCCGTCCGCGACGCGGTCTCCCGATATGCTCACTTTTGCCCACGGCGACGCGGGTGCGCCCCGCTAGTAAAGCTGCGGCGCGAACCACCAGACCCGAAAGAGATCTTCGTGACCTTGCTATCTTCTGTCCGCTCCACGCCTGCTGCGGTGCTCGTGAGCGCAGCCGCACTCCTTGCCCTCACGCTGAGCGGTTGCGCTGCCGCCGAGCCCACCACCGATGACGCCGCTGTGGGCGAAAGCGAATCGACCGAGATCGACTACGCCGCGATTGACGACGATTCGTTGTTCGTTCTCGCGAGCTACCCGGTTGACGGCGACGAACTCATCGGCGATGCTCCGGATGATCAGCTCGCCGTGTGGGAACGCTTCAACGAGCTCTTCCCCGCCGATCTCCACCCCGAGATCACGATGTTCGTCGCGATCGACGCGGACCAGTCCGGCGGCACCGACGGCGCGATGCAGCGCAATGGCCTCAGCCCCGACGAGACGTATCTCGCCCTCGACACGAGCGGGTCAGTCTCCCCCGATGTGCTCGACCGCACAATGATCCACGAATTCGCTCACCTGATCACGCTGCGCGACGAACAGATCCCCAAGGACGAATCCAGCGTCGCGAGCTGCCCCGTTTATGCAGAAGTCGATGGCTGCCCGGCCGACGACTCGTACCTCTACGCGTACTTCATGGAGTTCTGGCCCGACTACACGATCGATGACTTCGACGCCGAAACTGAAGAGGATAAGGAAGAGCGCTACACGCCCGACGAGTTCGTCACCGACTACGCGGCAACCATCCCGACCGAAGACGCTGCTGAAGTTTTCGCTGAGTGGGTACTCGCCGACGAACTGCCGACCGGCGACAGCATCGTCGACGAGAAGCTGCGCTTCTTCGAGGACTACCCGGAGCTCGTAGAGCTGCGCGACACCATTCGCGAAGGACTCTTCAGCTAGTCACTTTCCCCGCATCACCCGTCGCTCGCTTAGAGCGCTCGAGAATCGGCCGCCGACAGGATCGCTCCCGTCGCGGCCGATTTTCGTATGCGCTTCACCGCGAACACCGACAGGGCGACGCTCACCACTCCGAGCGCCAGCAGGGCGAACGCTGCGGTGATCGCGGATTGCGGGCTACCGCCCGACAGAATCGTGTACATCCCCTCAACGGCATAAGTCAGCGGCAAGAACGGGCTCACCGCTTGGAACGGTGCCGCCAAAGCCTCGATCGGATACACGCCGCCCGTAGAGGTCAGCTGAATAGCGAGCAAGAAGAGCGAAATCACGAGCCCTCCGCGCCCCAGCGCTGCGATCAAGAAGTAGTGGAACGCCGCGAACGCCAGCGCCATCAGCAATGCGAAACCGGCCGTCGCGGGAGCGAGCGCCCAATCGACTCCCACCACCACGTGCAACAACAGCACGAGCAGCACCGCTTGCACGACGGTGACCACGGATGCTCGGATCAACGTCGCGGCGACGATGCGCCCATTGCGAGCCGTGGATGACAGCGAGCGGTACGAGGGAAGCGTCAGCACCAAGAACACGGCCAGCGCTCCCAGCCACAACCCGAGCGGAATGAAGAAGGTCGCGATCGCCTGCGCCGGCTCCGACACCTCGTTATCGGTCGTGACCGACAACGTAATCGGCTCAGCGACGATCTCGGCGTTCGTAGTGCTGTCGGTAGCGTCATCGGCGGTCGGCACGAGAGCAGCGCCCTCGCTCAAGCCAGTGGAGAGTTCCTTGGCCCCCGAGGTTAGCTCTTTCGCTCCTGTGGTGAGCGGCCCAGATCCCTCAGCGAGTTGCGAAGCCCCCGACGCGCTCTGGGAGATTCCGTATTGAATGCCGCCAACGGCATCCGCCGTTTGAGTCTTCAGCGTTCCACCGCCCGTGGAGGCCTGATTGAGGCCATCGACGACAGCCTGAAGCGTGCCCTTCAGTTGCGGATCAGTAATTTGCGCCTGGATGGCGGGGTTGATCGCCGCAAGAGTGGAGGCAAGCTGCGAAACACCGGCGGTGTACTCACTGACTCCGGTCGTGAGCCCCGACAAGTTTGAAGCGCCGTAGTTGAGATCAGCGAGACCGGATGACAGAGAGTCGACACCCTCGGTGTAGCTGGTGAGTCCGGTCGAGAGGTCTGTCGCGCCGTCCGCTAGCTGGGTAGCGCCGTCGGCGGCATCGGAGAGCGCTCCCCCGAGTTCACCCACGCTCGCGTAGATTCCGTCGATGTACTGAGAGGTGATCGCACGCCCAAAGGTATCGGTCATTGATTGACCGACGACCTGAGCCACCGAGCCGGTGAAGTAGCTGTGCGAATCGTCAGTGCGAATTGAAATCTGGGCCTGCGAAGGGGCGTCGGTCGAGAGCGACAGGATCGACTCCGAGAACTCGGTGGGCACGGTGAGGATCGCGTAGACGTCACCGCGAGCGAGCGCGTCTTCGGCATCGCTTGAGTTGGTAATCGTCCATTCGAAGCCGTCGGCTCCGGTGAGCTCTGTGACGAGCTGGCGACCAGCGAAAACAATTTGCTCTTCGCCCTCTGGCGTGGTCGTGGTCTGCAATTCGTCGTTGTTCACGAGAGCAACCGGGATGTTGTCGATCGCACTCTCGCCGTCGCCTGCGGCGGCAACGAAGAGTCCGGTGAAGGCAAGCGGGAGAACTGCGACCGCAACGAAACCAATGAAGGTTAGCCAGCGTCGACGCGGAATCGCGGTGGGGTATGAGGTGCTCATCGAAGGAGTCCTTCCGGGGCAAGCAGGTAGAGATCGACGACAATCACGGCACGGTCTCCGCGATCGATTTCACTGGCAGCGGTCACCGGTCTTCCGGTGCCAAACAGGATGGTCACGCTGGGGTCAGCCAGTCGTGTGACCGCAGTGAGGAACACGGCCTCATCCTCCGCTTCGGCAAACTGATCGAAGCGATCGAAGAACACGACATCGGTGCCTTCGGCAAGACCAATCGCCGCGAGCGCAATCGACCGCTCCAACTGACGCAGGGCGTTGACGTTGGTATCAGCCGCGATAGGGATTGTGCGGCGAGCGGTGACGTCGGCGAGCACGTCGTTGACGCGCGAAATCCAGCTCGCAACGGTAGCCGAAGTGCGCGGAGTGCGCTTCCAGTGCTGGGTCATTTCGATGCGTTCACGCAGCATGGCATCCATCGACGTGGCATCTTCGCTGTACGGCGTTCCCCCGATTTCGGAGAGGGCAACTCGTTTGTTCACTTGATCGGAGTGCGAAGGCAACGGGTACCCGAGCACTTGCACCATTCCCGAGACGGGAGGAAGGATGCCCGAGAGCGTCGCTCCCATGATGCGGCGGTCGTGGCGGTCTCCCGATGCAATCACGACGGCGCCGCGGGGCACCGCCAGTGAGATCGGACCAAGGCCACGCTGGGCTGTGCCCGCGACAAGGTATTCAGCGCTCATCGAGAGCGCGGACTGGGTGGATGCCCACTCCAATTCGTGACGGTGCTCGCGTAATTGCTCGCCCTCGATGTCCACGTTGGGAAGTAGTTTGTCGAGCCATGCCGGCAGCCACCAGGCGGCGTTACCGAAGAGCGCCATGAGGGCGGGAACGAGCGTCATCCGCACGAGGAAGGCATCGAAGGCGATACCAACGGCAAGGCCGAGGGCGATGGGTTTGATCGTTCCGCTGCCTTCGGGCACGAAGGCAAAAAAGACGAAGAACATGATGAGCGCGGCGGCGGTAACGACCCGGGCGCTACTCGCGAAGCCGTGGCGCACCGAGGAGAGCGCCTTTCCGGTCTTCACGAACTCTTCCCGCATTCCCGAGACCAAGAACACTTCGTAGTCCATCGCCAAGCCGAAGAGCACCGCCATCAAAAGAATGGGCATGAAACTCAGGATGGGGCCGGGGTTGTCGACGCCGATGAGGTCGCCGAGCCATCCCCATTGGAAGACCGCCACCACAACGCCGAACGACGCGACGACGGAGAGCAAGAAGCCCACCGCCGCCTTGATCGGCACCAGCACCGAGCGGAACACCATCATCAGCAGCAGGATCGACAACCCCACCACGATCAGGCCAAAAGGCACCAGCGCGTTGCTGAGCCGGTTAGAAATGTCGATACCGATAGCGGTGGTACCCGTCACGAAGATCGGGATGTCGTACGTGCGCTCCATTTCAGGAGCGAGATCGCGAATCGTTTGCACGAGCGCTTTGGTTTCTTCCGAGTCCGGCGAGCTGGACGGAGTGACCTGGATGATCGCCGTGTCGAGTCCGTCATCGGGGAAGCCCTGCGAGACGAAGTCGACGTCATCGAGCTTCTCAAGATCGGCCGCGATCGCTTCGAGGTCATCCTGAATGTCGATCGTCTGAGTGATGTCGAGGGCGACAACGAGCGGGCCGTTGTAGCCAGGGCCAAAGCCTTCGGTCACCAGGTCAAACGCTTCGCGTTGGGTAGAGCCTTCGGGCTCCGAACCGCCATCGGGCAAGCTCAGCGTGAGGCTCGCGGCCGGAATCGCCACCGTGCCGAGAATCGCTACGACGGCGATCGTCGCCAGCCACGGGTGCTTCGTGACACCGCGCACCCAGCGTGCGCCCATGCTGCGGCTTTCGTCGGCGGATGCCGTGAAGCGTCGCTGCGCCCGCGAGCCGGTCTTGGGGATCATTCGCGCTCCCGCCAGCCCCAACAGGGCGGGCAACAAGGTCGTGGCAACTCCCATCGCGATGAAGACGGCAACGGCGGCGCCGATGCCCATCACGCTCAAGAATGGGATGCCGACTACGAGCAATCCGAGCAGCGCGATGATGACGGTGACGCCCGCAAAGATCACGGCGCTCCCGGCCGTTCCGACCGCCATCGCGGCCGATTCTTCGGGCTCTTCGCCGTGCGCGAGCTGCGCCCGATGCCTCGACACGATGAACAGGGCGTAGTCAATTCCGACCGCTAACCCGATCATGAGCGCGAGCAGCGGCGCCGAACTCGACACGGTCGTGAAGGCAGAGAGGGTCGTGATCAGCCCCATCACAATTCCGACGCCGATGAGGGCACTCAGCAGCGGCATCCCGGCGGCAAGCAGGGATCCGAACGTGATGACCAACACGAGGCCAGCGAATACAACACCAATCACTTCGGTGACGGTGAGACCGAATGACGTGTCTTGAAAGACCTGGCCGCCGAACTCAACGCGCAGTCCGGCATCCTCACCGATGGTGGCGGTATCGACTAGTTCTTCCAGGGTCGCCACGGTGACATCGGTCGCGACGCCGTCAAACTGCACTCGGATGATCGCCATGCTGTGGTCGTCAGAAATGGCCTTGCCCGCATACTCATCGAAAGGGCTCACTGCCGAATCGATACCGTCAATGCGATCGATAGCGGCCGTGATCCGCTCGATCACTGCTTCGGAACTCTCGATGCGTGAACCGTCTTCGTCAACAATGACGGCTGTTGCGGATGCTCCCGCCACCGAGGGGAACACCGCCTCGAGCCGGTCGAGGGCTGCTTGCGACTCGGTGCCGGGAATCTCGAACGACTCTTGAGTTTGGCCGCCCAGCGCGATGCCTCCGCCGAGGGTTCCGCCCACGAGCAGCAGCCAGACCACAAGAACGCGCCACGGATGACGGTACGAGAATCGACCGAGTCGGTAGAGAAGAGTTGCCACGGGTGCTCCGGTTCTGGGTGCTGTGCGTTGGTGAGGTGCTGCGGTGCGGTGCTGCGGTCGTACAGTTCTGCTGGTGCTGGTGCTGGTGCTGAAGTTGTGTAGGTTCTGCTGATCGCGCGGTGGCGGAGGCTAGTCGGCGCGAACGGGCGCAAGAAGTTCGCTCATGATCGCGACCAAGGCTTGGCGGGTTTCGTCATCCGATTCGAGGGGCATCTCGAAGTTGTCTGCCGTGCAGAGCATGTAGGCCGAGCCGCCGAGCGCGATGCCGAAGCGCATTTTGTCGTGCGGGTTCGAGGTGCTGTCGGCGAAATAGTGCGCGAGTCTGCGCACAGTGCCGTTGGCACGGTCGATCACGGCGAGCCCGACGAGTGAGGGTCCCTGGTTGATGAAGAGGTGAACTTCTTGGCGGCAATCGAAAATAAAGTCGACGAATTGCCCAATGAATGTGGCCCGATAGTCGGCCCCGAGGCCGCCGGCTTCCAGGTCGCTGAGCAACTCGTCCAGGCGATCAATCGCGGGACTCACTGCGGCCTCGAGTAGCGCCTCTTTCGAGGTGAAATGGTAGAGAACGCTGGATTTCGAGAGACCCGCGAGCTCGGCAATTCGCTGAATAGAGGTGCCGGTGTAGCCGGCGATGGCGAACTCGGCGAGCGCGATGCGCTGTAGCTCTTGTTGACTAGACACCACTCGAGACTAACTGACCGATCGGTCAGTTACCGCATCACGACCAATTTCTCAGCCCAGTTGCAGGGATCGAGCCACTTCGGCGGGCCACCCGCTGGTCGCGCCCAGCATCTCACGCTAGCGTTAACCCACCCAACCCCGGAGGAAAAATGCGCAAATACTTGTTCAACGGCAGTCTCCTCAGCGCGGTCGCTGGCGGCTGGAGCATCTTTCAGACCACCAAGCAGGGCCCGCGTGACTGGCGCCTCATTCTCATGTGGATCAGCTGGGGCCTGACGGTCGCCATCGCTGTCGGCACGATCGCCAAAGAGGCCCAAGACCCCTACGAGCTCGAGCGCTAACCCCGTCGCGGGTACTACTACTCGCTAGCGCCTGAACGCTGAGCGCGATAGCGAGCCGCTGCCTCAACAACGCCACGGAACAGCCGGGCGTCTTCTTTGGCATCCTCTTCGGGATGCCATTGAACGGCGACCCCAAAGTCAACGCTGGGCAGTTCGACAGCCTGGATAACACCGTCGTCACCGCGGCCGGAAACCACAAGCCCCTCAGCCAGATCGCCAATTGCCTGATGGTGGTACGACTTCACGGCAACGCTGCTGTCGCCCCCTAACAATGACGAGAGTTCGCTGCCGGGTTCGACAGCAACATCATTGACAAGGAAGGTGCCGCCGCCTGCGCCGTAGCGGCTTGAACCGATCACATCGGGCAGGTGCTGGATGATCGTGCCGCCCAGCGCAACGTTTAACATCTGGGCTCCACGGCAAATCCCCAGAAAAGGCAGATTCTCGTCGATGGCCGCGCGCAGCAGGGCATCTTCGAACGCGTCGCGGTCCTTACGCGGAACATCCGTCGTCGGGTGGGGCTCCTGGCCGTAGCGAGCCGGGTCCACGTCTTTGCCACCAGTGAGAATCAGACCGTCGAGACCATGGATGAGCGAGCTCGCGATCTCAGCATCTACGGGCTGAGGCGGCAGCAAGACGGCGATTCCGCCGGCATCCGTCACTGCTTCAAAGTAGATCTTGGGCAGAAACGACGCCGGAAGATCCCACACGCCAGTTTGGGCCTGCTCCAAGTAGGACGTGAGGCCGATTATCGGACGCGAACTGGTGCCCATGCGGACCCCTCCCCATCGAAGAATTAGAACGTTTGCATCCAAAGGATATAGGGCGAGGCCAGCGAATTGTTGGTTCCTGAGTACCGTTCTCAGGTTTCTCCGTTATTTTTGCTGACTTACTGGCCTGTCTAACCGCATCGAAGCGGTTTCGGCCAGTGTGCTGCAGTTCGCACTCATCCGGCTTTTGCGCCGCCTAACCCCCGTAAGCGCAAAGCCACAACCAGATGGTGCCTTTCCCCGACTCGGCCGCATCTCTCTGACCCAAACCAAGGAACGCTGTTGAAACGAACTATTACCATGCTCGCCATTGGGGCGATCCTCATTGGCGGCACGGTACCCGCAGCCATCCTCCCCACGCAAGACGACGAAGTATTCATCGCGGATGCCTCGGCCCTCGCTCAGGCACCCACCACTGGTGCTGGCGCCGGCACTTCAGCGGAAGACGAAGTGCAAACCTTCGCCTCCCCCGCCACGGGAGAAGCCGCGCCGGTCGTGCGCGACAGCTTTGACGTCGAACAAGTGCAGCAGCAGGTCGTCGTGACCGCATCCGGCCTCACCGGCACCCTCGAACTCTTCCCCGCCAATGGCGACGTCAACGACGGCTTCGGCTACCGCGACGGAAATGAATTCCACGGCGGCATCGACATCATGGCTCCGGAAGGGTCGGCGATCATCGCCGCCTCCCCCGGCACCGTCGAAAGCGTCTCCGACGGCGGCGGCTGGGGTCGCCACGTCATCATTGACCATGGAAACGGAATCAAGACGCTCTACGCCCATATGATCACAGGCTCCGACGCGGTCGTTGCCGGCCAGTGGGTGGCCGCAGGCACGTTCCTCGGTTCTGTCGGAAACACCGGCTACTCCACCTTCCCGCACCTCCACTTCGAGGTGTACGTGTTCGACACTCGTGTCGACCCGATGCCGTGGTTGCCGTAACCCCGCAACTTCACCCCTAACGATGGGCGGGCCCGCACGCTGGCATTCAGCGACGGGCATACGCCAGTGTGGCCCCGACGCGAATGAGCGTCGGGGCCACAGCTCGTTTGCTGCGGATTAGCGGGCGTCAGCCTCCATCCGGCGTCGCACGAAGACTGCGGCGCCACCGAGCACAATCATGCTCGCGGGCAACAGCCACCAGACGACCGAGACTCCGCCGGAGCCGGTGTACGCCAGGGTCGGCAACTCGGCGGTGATGACCTCAGGAGAGATGCAGTCGTCATCGCTGGGAACAGCGAAGGCGAATGCGGGCGGGTCACTCCACTCGAGCTCAAGCCCGTTCGGCTCAACCACCTGAGTAGTGACGAGCACTGAACCGGATGCCGTTACCGGGTATGTTCCTGCGCTGATGCCGGGCACCCCGTTCACCGTAAACGTGACGAGTGCGGGGTCGTAGCCAGCGGCAACGCCCAGCGTGTAGGTGCCCCCGACGCTACAGCTAGCCTGCGCGAACGAAACCGCAGGCATGACGAGCCCCAGGGTTACGAGATCACATTCAGGGTCAGTCGGATCGAGTTGCGGGTTGAGCACGCCACTGAAGGTCAGCGTCTGTGACCCCAGGGCGATTCTCAGCCCGGGAGCCACTGCGGGAAACTGGGCTCCATTTGTTGCCGTTGCCGTGACGCTGTAGTCAGCGGGACCTTCTGGGTCGGTGATCTCACCCCACACGGCGTTCACGACCGGGCCGAGAATGAGACGCTGCGGTGCGTTACACGTTGCTTGTTCGAAGCTCACTACGGCTGTTGCGACTCTGTCACCGCCCACCTCGGGGCAGTTCGCAATCTCCTCGGCGGTGAGGTCTCGAACGGTCACAGCTGTACTTTCGTCGACCTTGGTCGAACCGTAGAAGTACGAGTGCACGATCGTGATCGTGGCGAAGCCTCGGTTACTAGCCGACGGGCACCTCACTTCAGTCGAGCGCTCCTCGGTGTTCGAGGCGCAGAGAACGCTGTCGTCGCTGGCGACGATGAACGACGGCGTCGTCGCATCAAAATCACCAGTGTCATTGACATCGTCACCGAGCTCGCTCTCCAGCATCAGTACAGGCTGTGCCCCTGCCTTCACTACCCATCCACTCGGATGGCTGTCGCTGGGCACAAACTGACAGACATAAACCGTGACGGGAGGCGGGTTGCACGCACGAAGCTCGTCAGCGGTCAGCTGACGTGTGCTCTGTGTCTGCTCGAAACTCACTTGAGTGGTGCCGTAGAACAACTTCGTCGTTGTCGTGATGTTGACGATTCCGCCGTACTGATAGGTCGGGCACGTGACTTCTTCGTCAACGATTACCTCGGTGTACGAGCAGAGGCTCGCGTCGTCGCTCGCGACCACGAACGACGGCTGCCGGTCGTTGAAGCTACCGGTGTCGTTGACGTCGTCTCCGAGAGCGTTGACACTCACATGAATGGGTTGTTTGCCTGATTTGAGCTGGTAGCCCGAGGGAGAGTTATCGCTCGAGACGAACTTGCACACCCACACTTTCTTGTCGTTATCGGGGCGAGCTTGTTGCTCGGGCTGAGCTGAACGGGCAACGGATGGCTCAACCGCGATGGCTTGCGCCGCCGGTTGCTTGGCAGCGTCTGGCGCGGGCGAGACCGCCGGGGTGGGCGCGACCGGTGCTGGGCTCGCGGCTGACGCGGGCGCCGGCTCCGGCTCCGGCTCCGGAACGGGTTCGACGGGCGCTGCGACAACCGGCTGGGGTGCGGCAGGTACGGGAGCAGCGCTCGGGGATTCGGAACTCGAGGGCGCAGTAGTGGTTTGAGTTACTGCAGGGTCATGGGCAGGGAGGGCGTCGTCAGCAAAAGCGGGCGCTGAGACACCAAAGAGAGCACCTGCCGTGAGGGTGACACTGGCAACAGCGGCCAGCAGTTTTTTCAGGGACATGAGGGGCAGCTTTCTGCAAGGGGGAATGCATTTCGACGCATCCGCACGCAACTGCAGAATCGGGGCCGCCATTGGCTCACGACAGGGAGTGCGAGCGCATTCACGGGGGTGAACTGCGCCGCTGGGGAGTGATTCGGGCATCACCTTCTTCTTCGCCATCGGGTTGACCGGAGCGGGCCGGTCTGGCAATGCCCACAAAGTACCATGTCCCCCATAAGGAGGACAATAAGATTTTTTTGACCATTCCACTCGGTCGAGCGAGACAGGCTTTGGCTAGGCTAAAGAAACCGAATGGAGCAACCATGGCCTCTCCCCGCATCATCGCGATCACCGGCGCCAATTCGGGAATCGGTCTGCGCGCGACCGCCCAACTCGCCGCCGCTGGCCATAGCGTGCTCGCTCTCGTGCGCGACCCTGAGCGTTCCCGCGCAGCGATCAGCGAGGCAACGAACGGTGCCCCTAACGTACGGATGATCCAGACCGACCTGTCGAGCGCTACTTCGATTCAGGATGCCGCCGCCGAGATCTCCGCGCACGGTCGTCTGGATTCCCTCATCAACAATGCCGCCGTGTTCGATCTCGCTCAGAAGTCAGCCAGCTTCACCCCCGAAGGCCATGAGTTGTTCTGGGCCACCAATCACCTCGGGCCGTTCGCCCTCACCGCGCGCCTCAGCCCGCTCTTAGCCGCCGCCCCGCAGCCTCGCATCGTTTTCGTCGCGAGCAAGGGACTCATCACAATGCCCTGGCTGCAGATCCGCTTCGACGAGCTCGACTCTGCGAACTGGTACAGCCCCACCAAGGCGTATTACCACTCCAAACTCGCTCAAGTAATGACCGCCGTCACGCTGGCCGAACGCGTGCCGCCCACGGTCGACGTCAGCTGCATCCGGGTGCCGGCCGTGCGACTCGATGCCGCACGACTCTCGTCACAACCCGCGGTGCTTCGAGCGCTGTACGCGCCCAAAAATGCGGCTGCGGCACTCCCTGACACTCTTGGCGCCACCTACGCGCGCGCTGCGACCCGCGCAACGCCGCTAGATGCCGTCTACATCGACGAAAACGACGCCGCCGTGCCGATTCCGCGCTCCGCCCGCGACGGTGACGCACGCGAACGCCTGTGGGCCCTGAGCGCCGCCGCAACCGGCGATATCGAGTGGGCATGGTGAGCATCGCCGATCCGCAGCATTCAGCGATCGCTTAAGCGAAAAACCCCCGCAATCACAATGATCGCGGGGGTTTTCTTGAAGTGCACCCCCCCGGACTTGAACCGGGAACCCACTGATTAAGAGTCAGTTGCTCTGCCAATTGAGCTAGAGGTGCTTGGCTTGGTTTTCCCTCTCGGGGCAACCGAGGAACAACGTTACCATGAGTTAAAGCGACTAAGGAGCACAATGACCACTGAATCTTCTCGACTTGCCATCGGCACCCCAGCACCGGGCTTCACACTGCCTGATCAGGACGGCAATTTGGTGTCACTGAGCGACTTTTCGGGCAAGAAAGTGATTCTTTATTTTTATCCTGCCGCCATGACTCCGGGATGCACGAAGCAGGCCTGCGACTTCCGCGACCAGCTCGGCTCGCTGCAGTCGGAGGGGTACGTCGTACTCGGCGTTTCTCGCGATACCCCCGAGAAGCTCACCAAGTTCCGTGAGCAGGAAGCGCTCACGTTCCCACTGCTCAGTGACCCCGAGCACGAAGTGCATGAAGCGTATGCAGCCTGGGGCGAAAAGAACCTCTACGGCAAGCAAGTTGTGGGCGTCATCCGCTCCACTTTCGTCATCGACGAGCAGGGCGCAATTTCACTCCCCCTGTACGCCGTGAAGGCAACCGGCCACGTCGCTTCGTTGCGCAAAAAGCTCGGGCTCGACTAACCCTCGCGACGGGTGGTTGCTTCAAGCACCGGTTTCGTGAACAGCAATACCAACACCACGATGGCCGGCGTCAGCAGCAACCACCCGACATCGGGGCGCGCAAAGACGCCCTGAAAACTGCCAATCGCAACTGAGATTTGCAGAACCTGCCACACCACGGCGGCACCGCGAATCCACGCCTGCTTACGCAGCGTGTTGATACCAATTACCGCGACCCAGACGGCAGCGATGGCGGTCAACACCGAGAGCGCGATCGCACTGGGATACGACTGCGGGGTCTCCGCGCCCAGCTCGAAGATCAAGTATGCGAGAGCAGCAAAAAGCAGGGCACTCTCTAAAAAGATAACCACCGCAAGAGCAATCAAATACGGATGATGACGTCCCGTTTTCTCTTCTGGGACAAGTTCGTCTACCATTCGCTCCCCGTTAAATCGCTGAAAAACCATTGCTTTGGCTTTGACGATATGCGATTCTAGTTGAGGTTGATTTCTGGCTCCCAGTGTTGCGAGCGAGACCCACACAATTTCTCAAGCTCGACGCCGATCAGGGCGTAATTTTTTTGCGCGCTCGAGCATCGCAACACACCGTAAGGAGCAACAAATGGACTGGCGCGATAACGCTGCATGCCTCACCGCTGACCCGGAGCTTTTCTTCCCGGTCGGAAACACCGGTCCGGCAGTTGACCAGATTGAAAAGGCAAAGGCCGTCTGCGGTCGCTGCTCGGTAACCGAGATGTGCCTTCAGTACGCTCTCGAGACCAACCAAGACTCCGGCGTCTGGGGCGGGCTCAGCGAAGATGAGCGTCGCGCTCTCAAGCGTCGCGCTGCTCGCGCACGCCGCGCTTCCTAAGAAGCCACACTTTCTTCAGAGCTGCATTCCAGAGCTCTTCAGAGCAGGCCGATCGGCCGCGATAACTCGCACCATCCAGACAATTTCTGGGTAACGGGAATCGCTCCGGTCGGCCTTGCTTTGTCTCCGGACCGAATTTCTTGGCCTACTTGGCCTACTTGGCGCGAGTGAGCCAGGTCAGTGGAATATCGATCGTCACTTCAGTGCCGCTGCCCATCAGGGTGTGCCAGTCGATCGTTCCGCTCAGTTCGCCCTGAATCAGGGTGCGCACAATCTGCGTACCGAGCCCCTCGCCCACCTTGCCTTCACCAAGACCAACGCCGTTGTCGCGCACCTGAACCGTCAACTTATCGGCGGTACGTCGGGCATCGATCTCAACCGTGCCGTCCGTCTTGCCCGCGAGGCCGTGCTCGACTGCATTCGTCACCAGCTCGGTGAGAGCCAACGCCAACGGGGTGGCATACTCACTGGGCAATGCACCAAAGCTGCCCACGGATGTCGGATGCACGGTCGTGTTGTGACTCGAAGCAACCTCTGCGATCAGCTTCAAGACGCGGTGGAACACCACATCGAAGTCCACGTTCTGGTTGAGACCTTCTGAGAGCGTGT
The DNA here is from genome assembly GCF_002797685.1 of Salinibacterium amurskyense. Lineage (GTDB taxonomy): Bacteria > Actinomycetota > Actinomycetes > Actinomycetales > Microbacteriaceae > Rhodoglobus > Rhodoglobus amurskyensis. The sequence continues at coordinate 1,076,241 of NZ_PGFH01000001.1, read as the reverse complement.
CGTGCACAACCGCGATGGCAGCGACACGGCGCATAGCTTGGCCGAGCGCCTCACGAGCGACTTCGCTGTGTGTACGGCGAGCTTGAATACGCAGCAGCGACGCTACGGTCTGCAGGTTGTTCTTAACGCGGTGATGAATCTCACGAATCGTGGCATCCTTCGTGATCAGCTCACGTTCCTGATGCCGCACCTCGGTGACGTCGCGGCACAGCACGATGGCTCCGACTCGCTCGCCACGATCCCGGATGGGGATGGCGCGCAGCGAGACCGTGACGCCACGCGCTTCGATGTCGGTTCGCCACGGTGCGCGACCGGTGACGACCAAGGGAAGGGACTCATCCACTTCGGGCTGGCCCGCGATAAGAGTCGTAGTGACATCGGCGAGCGACTCTGCTTCGAGCTCGCCAGAGAAGCCGATGCGGTTGAACGCTGACAGAGCGTTCGGGCTTGCGAAGGTGACGAGACCATCGACATCCAGACGGATCAGACCATCGGAGGCGCGGGGCGCACCCCGGCGCGGTGCGGCGGGGGCTCCCATGTCGGGGAAGTCTCCCGCAGCGATCATCGCGAAGAGGTCGTTCGCACACCCGTTGAAGGTGAGTTCTTGACGCGACGGAGTACGAGCATCACCGAGGTTGGTGTGGCGCGTAATGACCGCGATCGGAGTTTCGGTCGTCGCGTTACCCGTGGCATTGAGCCGACGCAGCACGGGGACCGCCCGCACGCGAGTAGGCGTCTCTTCGTACCACGCGGGTGCTGCGGTGTCGACGATGCGCGACGTTTCGTAGGCCTCGGTAACCTGGGCAAGCCACTCGGGCTTGATCTGCTGGCCAACAAAGTCACGGTAGAAGAGCGTGGCCGAGCTGCTGGGGCGGGCGTGCGCGACAGCGACAAACTGGTTGTCGTCGCTGGGAACCCACAGCACGATATCCGCAAAGGCAAGGTCCGCGAGAAGCTGCCAGTCGCCGACGAGCATGTGCAGCCATTCGATGTCCGCCTCACTAGAGCGGCCTTGTTCTTGGACTAGATCACTAAGTGTCGACACCCTTACAGGTTACCCGCGCGCCAACATCCTGCCGAACAATGACTTCTGAGGCGCTGGTTCGTGTTCCTCGGGCACCAGGCGTGACATCACGAGATCGCGGATGGCGGCCCGCGCGCTGGAGCGTGGTGCGGCATCCACCAGAGTCTTGCCGCTGAGTACGGCGCCGTCGAATCCGGAGAGGTCGTGGGGCACGAGAATCGGATGCTCGATGCCGCCGAACCTCGAGAGCGTTTGAGTTACTTGGCCGTGCGGGTTCATGCCGCTGGCACTCACCCGAATCTTGTTCATGACAACGCTCACGCTGCGGGTCGTGACGGTTTCGAGCAGGTCGACATGAGCCCGCAAGAACCGCGACAGCCCGACCGGATCCGCCGAGCCGACGGCGATCACGTGATCGGCGGCGCGCACGGCTGTAACTGCTGCCGCATTCCGTCGCGGCGCAAAGAGATCACTCGTGATTTCTTCGTCGTTCTCCAAGCTCGAGCTCGTGTCGAGCACGGTGTAATCAACCCACTGTCGACACTGCGCGATTGTCGTTCCGACACGTTCAGACGACAGTTCGGGCCATCGACTAGGGCGACCGATGCCGGTGAGCACCCAGAACGAGCCAACGGGCGACTCGTAGCGTTGCCCGATGCGATCGAGTTCCTCGGTCGTGAGTGTCTCGGTTCCTGCGAGGCGGCAGGCGGCAGCAAAGCCGGGTGCCTCGTCGAGCATTCCCAGAGCCGGCGCCACCGAGGCTCCGTGAGTGTCCACGTCCGCGAGCGCCACGCGGTACCCCAGCGCGGCGAGCTCCGCAGCAATCGAGATGGCGATGGATGTTCGCCCCGGCGCCCCGCCCGGACCCCACACCGCAATCACTTGGCCGAGCGCCGCACGTTCGCGTACGGGAGGCTGAGCGTCCCACGGCGATTGAGCGAGCAGCGCATCCAGCGCGCGCCAGCCGGCCGCGGCATCCACAATGTCGAAGAGCCCGAGGTCGCTGGCATAACGCTGCTCCCGCTCACTGCTGGCGACGGCGATGAGGCGCACCCCGGCTTGATCACACGATGCGATGAGGCGGTCGGTCAAATAGCGCGCTTCTGCCGCTACCAAAGCGACATCAGCATGGGCGCCAGCAATGCGGGAGGCTAACTCCGGTGCGCTGACGGTGCGTAATACGATCTCGTGGCCGTGCTGAGCCGCGTCGAACGCGAATTGGTCTTCCAGAGTGACGGGCATCGCGAGAGCAAAAGCGGTCATGTTAGCCCTTCGCCGGCAGGTTGGCGGGGATCACGGAGAGCACATCACCGTTCGCCATCGCTTCGAGAAGACGAGCGACCCGAGAGCGCGGAACGAGCAGCTCAATGGCGTTGCCGTGAGCGGCAGAGACCAAGGAGTCATCCTCCAGCAGCCGCACGACGACCGCCCCAGAGATAATCACGCCAGGAGCCGCGTAACTCCCGTCTTCAGCTTCAGCGCTGGCCCACACATCCACCGAAGCACCGGTGGCGACAGTGCCCGAGAGCCCACCTTGAGGCGAGACTACAACCGAGGTCAGTGAGAGCCCGTCGTGGCTTCCCAGCGACGACGACGGTACGAGTTCCCCAGCCTCAATTGGTCGAGTCGCGATGAAGCCCTCGTCGGGCAATTCGCCTCGCGCGATGTAGCGATCAGTCGCCTCGTTCAGCTTCACGCTTCGAATCACGAGGTCAGAGCTCAGCACACGATCGCCGGGCGCGAGAGTGGATGCCGCAGCATAAACCTCGGTCGATTCATCCGTTGCCGCGACGATGGAAACCACGCCAACGACCGACGCCACGACGAGCACCACACCGATGGCGAGTCGCGGGTCGAGGGCGAACGCTCGGGCGCGAGCTTGGGACAGGGTGCGGCCGGAACGGCGGCTCATAGCGCGCGCTCCGCAAGTCGGGTGTTGATCATGGCACCATCGTTCGTCACGGCTGGGAAGTGGCTCGATAGTTATCCACATCAGCCCCATTCCCAGCTTCATACGCGCATAATCGATGCATGAACGCGATCAACCCAGCAGAAGGCCTCGGGAGATTTCTCACCTTGGCCGATACTGCCGAAGTGCTCAGCGTCTCTCCGCACGAGGTTCTTGAGCTTGTGCGTTCGGGCGAACTGCCCGCCATCAAAGTAGGTAGCAAGGGCCAGTGGCGCATCGAGAACTCTGTTCTCGAGTCATACATCGAAGCGCTCTACGAAGAGACTCGTCGCATGAGCCTCTGGAACCAGTCCGACATCGCCACGGTGACCGAAGTTAACTTCGGCGAACAGCGCACGCGCTAGCGGCGAAAGCAGCCCTAAGGCTTCACCAGCACGAGACTTGTAAACGGCACCAAGCGATATTCCGAGACAGCTGTCTCGCGACGCACGGCTCCGCGCTCGTGAACCGCGACATCCACATGGTCACGCCCGACGCGATCGATGGTGCCGTGCACCTCCCCCGCCACCAGGAGCAGTGAGACTGCGCGCCGGCGCCGGCAGAGGTCGCGCAACACGTAGCTCAGGCTCAACCGCTGTGAGAGACTCGGGTGCCCGTTCGACGGCGCGGTAGCCAGGCTCGGCGTGATGTGGGCCGCTCCGAGAGAGATTCCGGCCAATGCGGCGAACGGGATGATGCACTGTGCCGGGCGACCGCTGTCATCGACGATGTCAGCTGACATCCAATCGCGGCCGATGATCACGGGGCGCACGGTGACGCGCGTGCCGGTGATCAACAGAACAGCGAGTGTGAGAGGTGCCTCTGCGCTGCTGCGCCCGTGAAGGGCGACGATGCGGTCCCGGATGCTCAACCGCCCCAGTCGCAGCCGCTCCTCTTCCGCATCGACCTCGAGGTCATCCGCGGTCATTTCGCGCTCGAGCTGGCTTTCGAGGTCGTCAAAGAGTTTGTCCCAGCGCATGGATTGACGGTACTGAGGCGGGTCTCTGAGTCCGGAATGTTATCCACAATTGAAAATTAGTCATAGACAATTGGTCTCGTTACTGATTAAGTGTGGTCTACCCCCTTATGGGGGTGAACATCGCCGTCTTGACCTTTTACCCGGGAGATCATGAGTACCGAGCCACTTCGCACCTCCTTACCGAGTGTGGAATTACCCCGACAGTTGCGCCCGCGCGCTGGCACGCTGCCCTCCAAGGTCATTCGGCCTCGATTCGTTCCTGACGAGTTCTTTGGCCACCAGCCGACCCCTAGCGCGGAGCTACCCGACCCCGCGCCCCTCGTCGAGAACCTCACTCGCTGTGTGATCGAGGTGCTCGCCGGTGCTCGTGACCTTGAGCAGATGTCGCGGTGGGTCACCGACGACGTCTACCGCCACCTGCTCAAGCGAGTGGTGCTCTCAGCGCGTGCCCGACGCGCTAAGGGACAACCGGTCACCCGCCCCAGCTTCACGATGGGTTCCATCCGCCTCTGCGAACCGCGCGACGGCGCAGTCGAAGCAGTGGTCATCGTTCGTGGCCGCGCCCGCACGCGCGCTGTTGCCGTGCGCCTCGAGGGCCTCGACAAGCGCTGGCGCGCCACGGCCATCAACGTTCTGTAGCCTCACACCCCTGCAGAGCGCACAACAACGGATGCCCCACTCGATTGTCGAGTGGGGCATCCGTTGGTTAACTCCAGCGCACTGCGCTAGCTCACGTTCTTGCTACTTCTTGCGCTTCTCCTGCGCGCGGCGCTGCGAACGGTTGAGGGGAGCTTCAGGAGCGGCACCCTCGGCGCGCTGCCCGAAAGCACCACGGTCGTTCGACTGCGGCTGAGCGGCAGGCTGTGCCTGCTGAGGAGCCTGGCGCTGCTGCGCTTGCGCTGTAGCGGCACGCTCAACTTGACCGCGATCGTTGCGAACTTCAACCTCGCCCGAAGCGTCAGCGCTGGGCGCCGAGTAGCTGAGCTGAGCTGACGGCGCACTCGAACCGTCGAGTCCACGGGCCTGCACGGTCGTTGCTTCACCGCCGCCATTCACCTCAACATCGAGGTTGAAGAGGAAGCCAACAGTCTCTTCGCGGATTTGCCCCATCATCGTCTGGAACAGCGCGTAACCTTCGCGCTGGTATTCGATGAGCGGATCGCGCTGAGCCATTGCTCGCAGACCAATTCCGTCTTTGAGGTAGTCCATCTCGTAAAGGTGGTCGCGCCAGCGGCGGTCGATCACACTCAGTACAACACGACGCTCGAGCTCGCGCATGGCGGGCTCCCCCAGTTGCTGTTCGCGACGTTCGTAAGCGATCACGGCATCCGAGTGGATTTCCTTGGCAATGAACGCGCTCGTCATCTTGCCGCGCGAGCCAGCCTCGGTGAGCACCTCGTCGACAGTGATGCCCACGGGATACATCGTCTTAAGCTCGGCCCACAGCCCCTCGAAGTCCCACTCTTCTGAGTGACCCTCCGCGGTGTGTACATCAACAACCTCGGTAACGACGTCCTTGAGGAAGCGCTGTACGCGATCCTTAAGGTCATCTCCTTCGAGGATGTGACGGCGGTCACTGTAAATAGCTTCACGCTGGCGGTTGAGAACATCGTCGTACTTGAGAACGTTCTTGCGGATCTCAGCGTTACGCGATTCCACCTGTGCCTGAGCACTGCGGATGGCGCGGCTGACAACCTTCGACTCGATCGCGAGGTCATCGGGAACCGACGAACGCCCCATCAGGGCTTCAGCAGCACCGCTGTTGAAGAGTCGCATGAGGTCATCCTGAAGCGACAGGTAGAAACGGCTCTCACCGGGGTCACCCTGTCGACCGGAACGACCACGCAGCTGGTTGTCAATCCGGCGCGACTCGTGGCGCTCGGTTCCGAGCACGTAAAGCCCACCGACGTCGATAACCTTCTTCGCTTCGGTATCTACCTCGGCCTTGACGCCGGCGAAGACGTCATCCCAAGCAGCTTCGTACTCATCCGGAGTCTCGGAGGGGTTCAATCCACGGCTGTTCATTTCGGCAACAGCCAAGAACTCGGCGTTTCCGCCGAGCATGACGTCAGTTCCACGGCCGGCCATGTTGGTGGCGACAGTGACGGCGCCGAGGCGACCAGCCTGAGCAACGATGGCCGCTTCGCGAGCGTGGTTCTTAGCGTTCAGAACCTCGTGCTTGACGCCCTTCTTGGCCAACATTCGAGAAAGCAATTCGCTCTTCTCAACGCTTGTCGTACCGACCAGAACCGGCTGACCCAGCTCGTGGCGCTTGGCAATGTCAGCAACAACCTGCTCGAACTTCGACTGCTCATTCTTGTAGATGAGGTCGGACTGGTCGATGCGCTGCATCGGACGGTTCGTGGGGATGGCAACAACACCGAGCTTGTAGGTGGACATGAACTCGGCCGCTTCAGTCTCAGCGGTACCGGTCATTCCCGAAAGCTTGTTGTACAGGCGGAAGTAGTTCTGCAGTGTGACGGTAGCCAGCGTCTGGTTCTCGGCCTTGACCGCGACGCCTTCCTTGGCCTCAATCGCTTGGTGAATACCTTCGTTGTACCGACGACCCTGCAAGATACGGCCGGTGTGCTCATCGACAATGAGCACTTCGCCGTTCATGACGACGTAATCCTTGTCTTTCTTGAACAGGGCGCGAGCCTTGATCGAGTTGTTCAAGAACGAGATCAGCGGAGTGTTCGCTGATTCGTAGAGGTTGTCGATGCCGAGGTAGTCCTCGACCTTCTCAATACCTGGCTCGAGAACACCGACGGTGCGCTTCTTCTCGTCGACCTCGAAGTCGGTCTCCGGGTCGAGCTTCTTCGCGAGATTGGCGAACTCGGTGAACCAGCGGTTGGCCTCGCCTGACGAGGGACCAGAAATGATCAGTGGCGTACGAGCCTCGTCGATCAAGATCGAGTCGACCTCGTCGACTACAGCGAAGTAATGGCCGCGTTGGACCATGTCGCTTGCCTGCCACGCCATGTTGTCGCGCAGGTAGTCGAAACCAAACTCATTGTTGGTGCCGTAGGTGATGTCTGCCGCGTACTGTTCGCGACGTTCGAGCGGAGTCTGGCCGGAGACGATGCAGCCAGTAGTCATGCCGAGGGCGCGGAAAACGCGACCCATAAGTTCAGATTGGTAGCTCGCCAGGTAGTCGTTCACCGTAATGACGTGTACGCCCTGAGCGGCGAGAGCGTTGAGGTACGCGGCAAGCGTGGCGACGAGAGTCTTACCCTCACCGGTCTTCATCTCAGCGATGTTGCCCAAGTGAAGCGCAGCACCACCCATGAGTTGAACGTCGAAGTGACGCATGCCGAGGGTACGGCTAGCCGCTTCACGCACAGCAGCGAAGGCCTCTGGCAGCAGGTCGTCGAGCGACTCCCCCGCGGCGTAGCGCTCACGCAGTTCTACAGTCTCGTTCTTCAGCTCGTCATCAGTGAGGGTCTTGAAGTCGTCCTCGAGATGGTTGACCGCCTGCGCATAGCCTTTCAAGCGCCGAAGAAGTCGGCCCTCACCTACGCGAAGAGCGCGTTCTAAAACATTCGCCACCGAATACTCCCATTCTTGTCGGACGGGTCCGACGCTGGCACTGCTCGACGAAGCGCAGTCTTTTAGACGCTTACGTCACGGTAACGCGGTGCGTGCAATCAGCGCACAGCCGCGTTACCGGTTCGTAATCGTATCAACTCCAAGCCAAAAACTTGGTGTGCTTAGCCGTTGGCGACCTTACGCTTGCGCGAGCGGCCGCCCTGAACAGCGTCATCGGCCTCTTCTTCGAGACCAATCACGCCGTAATCCCACCCCTTGCGGCGGTACACGACGCTCGGACGATCGGTTTGGCTATCGACGAACAAGAAGAAGTCGTGGCCAACTAGTTCCATGTGATCGAGAGCCTCCTCAACAGTCATGTGACTCGAGGGGAATACCTTGCGGCGGATGACGACGGGCGAGTAGTCCTCGTCGCCGGGCTCCGGCGCTTCATCCTGAATCGGCACTGCTCCGGTCGCGACCTTTTCGATCACGTCGGGGCTAGCGGGGGTGATATCGACAACAGCAAATCCGCCAGCGCTCGCCTCACGCAGTGACGTGGGGCGGTGGTTTCCGCGGTGAACTTTCTTGCGATCCTTCGACTGGCGGATGCGCTCAATGAGCTTGGCCATTGCCAGATCGAAAGCAACATACTTATCTGAACCAGCAGATTCCGCTCGAACAAGCGGACCTGGTCCAATCAACGTCAACTCAACGCGGTCGTCTCCACTGGAACCTTTGGTTTCGTGGTGTCGGCTTACCTTGATCTCGAAGGCGATTGCCTTCTCGGCCAAGTGAGAGACCTTTTCAGACTTTTCGATCGCGTACTCACGGAAACGATCCGTGACTCCTACATTTCGTCCGTTGACGGTGATTTCCACGGCGACCTCCTAGCCATAATGCGCGGCTGCCCCGTGAGGCAGCTTCTATTTCGCGCCCTTTTCCATACCGTAGCCCTCACCGCTGGCAATGTCACGAACCGTCAGCGTTCTTGGAGTGAACCCGATGGTTGCAGCCCCCACTACCGTTCCGCCCGCAGCGAAAATTGCCCTCGCCGCTTCGTCGATCGTGGCGCCGGTTGTCAGCACGTCGTCCACAATGATTACGCGGATGCCAGCCAAGGAACGCGTCGCAATGAACGCTCCGAGAACGTTGCGGGCTCGCTGCTCGGCGCTCAACAATTTCTGACTTCGAGTTTCTTGGGCTACGCGCAACACCCGGGCGTGGCGCACCCCCGCCGCGCGCAGCACGAGCGCCATCGGGTGATACCCCCGGGTGCGGAATGCGCGCCGGCTGCTCGGCACCGCCACGATCTGAAGCGGCCGCGCCGAAGCATCCGTTGGCGCGGCAACCTCCGATGGCCCGGCATCCTCGAACCGTTTGGCGGCCTCGGACCGTGTGGAAGCCTCAGTCTGCTCAGCAGCTTCTACTGCGCGCAGTAGCGCCGGCACGAACGCCCGTGCCAGCGGTCGCGAGAGATCGGTGCGGTGATGGTTCTTGAAGGCGAGCAAAACCCGACGCACTCTGCCCTCGTACCGCAGTGCGTAATGCACAGCAAGATGCTGCGGCGTGGACTGGACGCTCGGCTGCGCGACCATGCTGGGTGCGCACTCGTCGCACAGCGCTCGATCGGCCCTCTGGCATCCGGCGCACTCCACGGGCATCAGGAGGGCCCAGGCGTCGCGCAGAGCCTCGCGGAGGGCTTTGCGCCACCACGCGCGCTGGTGGCGGTCTGGAGGCTGCTGTGGGGGTGTCATCCCCCGATCGTGCCGAGTTCTCGGAGCTAGGCCGCGTCGTGCTGCCGATCAGTGGAGAACGATTACTGCTGCACCGCTAGGAAGGAGGCGTCGAGCCCGGTCTGCACCCACGCTTGACTGCCCTGCGGCCGCCACACTTCGCCGTCAGCCAGCACACGGAGCCCATCGGTGTTCGAGCCCGTTGTTACGAGTTGCGTTGCGCCATCGACGTCACCCAAGTCTTGAGAGGGACCACCGAGGTTGTACGCGGTGACCTCGACAGAACCGTCGTCACCGGTCAACGTTGCGACACTGCTTGAGCCAACCCACGCCGCGTCGATTGCGGTTCCGGAGCGCACCGGCAGAGACACCGGTTCCACGAGCTGAACGGGAACGTTGCCCTGTTGGCGCACGATTCCGTACACGAGCAGTTGAGGACCTGACGGAGTGGAGAGATACACGAGCAATCGCGCACCGTCGCGGGAGACATCCAGCGACACAATCTGAGAGTCAGCGGGCAACGAGGTCTGCAGCGGATGCTCGGTGCCGTCGACCGCGAAAGTCGTCAGCGACGTGGCGCTGGAGCGCTGCGCAGACCAGACGAACCGGAAAGGGTCGAGCGATGGCGCCACGAGCCCGGACCGCGCATCGATCAGGCGCGGAGCGACACCCACCGACGCAAAATAGGCCGCGCCGTCTGCGGCGCGATACACAGCCGAGAGCCGGTCGGCAGACAGCGCTGCCGTGGTGGCCCCAGCCGAAGTCACAATGTCACTGAGCTCAGTGATCGCGCTCAGCCCATCGCTCGTGCTGAAGCCAAATTGGTCTCCCGTGCCCACAACGAGCGGGCCGGCGGACCCCGGTTCGATCACAGCCGCGTTTTGACCGGAGCTGGAGTCTTGAAGCTCGCGCCCTTCAACCGTCAGCACCACGATCGGCGTGTGAAGTGTCGCCGATAGTTGCTGACGCATGCGGTCGCGCGCCACGTTATTGGCGGCGAGCGCCTCAGAACTCAGGTCAACGACTGCACGGCCAGAGGTAAGACTGCTTGTGGTCCCGAGCGTCGTAGATGGCGGGAATGCGGTGAGCACAACGCCCTGCTGCACCCACGCCGAATCGGCAGCCAATAATGCTTGAAGCGCCCGCGCCTGCGACGACTCCCGCGCAGCAAACCAGCGGGTGTCAGGGATCAGGTAGGCGAAGCTAGGGTCAAAGTAATACAGCACTTGCTCTTCGAAACTCACTTCGAAACCACGAAGCGTCAGAACTACCCCCGGGGGCGCTGTGGAAATTCGCCACTCCCCATTGACCTGCTCAAACGCGAATGCGAGAGTCTGAGACACCGGCGACGGCAGCTCGGAGTACACCCCTCGCGCGTCGATAACAGCTTGCGCCGAGAACGAGTAGGTGAGTGCGTTTTCGTCGAGCGCTGGCGCAATAGTCGGCAGCTTGTCGCGTTCGAGAACGGTGGCGCTCGCAGCGGGATTCCATGCCTCGCTCATCGCGCCGGTGAGGAACTCGCGGGCCACGGAATAGTCTCGCGCGGGAGAGCGCACGGCATTCATGAAGTCAGTAAGAATTTGTTCCTGCGTTGAGCCAGCGACGGGCCCTGAAGCGACGATCTCGTATTGGGCGCCGTCTTGTTCATTGATGAGCGGCCCGGTTTGCACCTCGCTCGACGTCGGCACTCCAACGCAACCCGTAAGCGCAACAGAAACTGCGGTGACCAAGGAGAAGAACGCAATCTTGGAGAACTTAGGCATGGGGCGCCTCCAAGCTCGGGATGTCATCATTCGGCGGCAATTCAAGCGGCGATGAGCGCAATTCTGCGCCGCGCTCGCGGGGAATCGTGAGCCGGAAGCACGAACCGTGGTCTCCATCCGACCACACTTCGAGCCAGCCGCCGTGAAGCGCAGCATCCTCGAGCGCAATTGCCAGCCCGAGGCCAGTGCCACCCGTGGTGCGTTGGCGCGACGGATCAGCCCGCCAGAAGCGATCGAAGACGCGCTCGAGGGCCGCCTGGCTCATGCCAACGCCGTAATCACGCACGGCGATAGCAACGGCATCCTGGTCGCTGTCGATCCACACGACGATCGGTAGCCCGTCGCCGTGGTCGATGGCATTGCTCACTAGGTTTTGCAGAATGCGGCGGATGCGGCGGGGGTCGACGTCCGCTTCGAAATGGCCACCGGGGGCAACGAGCCGCAGTTCGGAGCCCTTGCTCTCCGCAAGCGACGTGAGGCTCTCGATGGCGTCTTCGACGAGCCGCACGAGGTTTGTGGGCTCCGTCTCCATGTCAACAGCTCCAGCGTCGTAGCGGCTCATCTCAAGCAAGTCGGCGAGCAACAGCTCAAACCGTTCAACCTGGGTGTGCAGCAACTCGGCAGTGCGTGCCGTGGCGGGCGGAAAAGTGTCGCGCTGGTCGTACAGAACATCGCCGGCGAGCCTGATGGTCGTGAGCGGCGTACGAAGCTCGTGCGAGACATCCGAAACGAAACGTTGCTGAACCTGCGAGAGCGCGGCGAGGCGGGTGATCTGCTGCTGCATGCTCGTGGCCATACCGTTGAACGAGCGGGCGAGAGTGGCAATGACGTCGTCACCCTGAACCGGAATGCGCACCTCGAGTTCGCCGGCCGCCAAACGCTGACTAGTCTCAGCCGCAAGACGAACAGGCCCCACGACGAGACGCACCACGACGAACGTGACAACGCCGATCAGCGCGAGCAGCGCAAAGCCACCGAGACCGAGCGTCTGCTGCACGAGAACAAGGGTGTCTTGAGTGTCTTGGATGTCGTAGACCAAATACAGCTCATATTGCGCGCCACGAATATCGAGTGTCGAGCCGACAACAAGACCGGGATGATCGGCGGTGTCGGCATCTTGCCTCAGGGCCACCGACTGCCAGTAGGTACGTTGCTCGGTCGACGCGGCGACCACATCGCGAAGCTCTTGCGAAATCAGGGATTCGGAACCGAGACCCTGAGTTTGAACATCGGAAGGAACCCGTGACCCTTCCTGACCGGGCGTTCGCAAAATCGCGTAACTCGTGCCACCGGTGCTGGAGGCAACACTCTCGATGACCTTTGCGGCCTCGCCCATCATGACGTCGAGGTCTTCGAGGCCAAGGCCTTCGTCAGCAGCATCGAACACTTGTTGACCAGCAAGGGTTGCGTTCACCGACGTACGCGTGAGCTGATCGCGGCTCGCATCAAACAGGTTCGCGCCCACACTCAGCGACATGTAGCCCGCAATAACCATCACCGCAACGGATGACAACAGCACCGTGATCGCCACAGTGCGCAGTTGAAGTGACGAGCGCCATACTGCGGCGCCTCGCCGCACCCAGCCGCGCCAGTCAAAATCGCGCATAGAACCTACGCGGTGGCGCCAGCGCGGTAACCAACACCGCGAACCGTCATCACGATCTTCGGGTTGTCGGGATCTTCTTCAACCTTGGCGCGCAAACGCTGAACGTGAACGTTCACCAGACGAGTGTCTGCCTTGTAGTGGTAGCCCCAGACCTGCTCCAGCAGCATTTCACGCGTGAATACCTGTTCGGGCTTCATCGCGAGCGCCAGCAAGAGCTCGAACTCGAGCGGAGTCAGATTGATTTTGGTATCGCCACGGCGCACCTCATGGCCCGTGACATCCAATTCAAGGTCGCCGACGGTGAGCGTGCCGGTGGCAGCATCGCTCGCGGGGCGCAGTCGGGTGCGTACACGCGCCACGAGCTCCTTGGGATTGAAGGGCTTGACCACGTAGTCGTCAGCCCCGCTCTCGAGACCCTTCACGACATCCGCCGTGTCGCTCTTAGCCGTGAGCATGATGATCGGCACACCGGACTCCTCGCGAATGCGGGAGCAAATCTCGATTCCATCCATGCCGGGCAGCATGAGGTCGAGCAGCACCAAATCGGGCGCGGCCGACTTGAAGGCGTCGTACGCTAGGGCGCCGTCTTGGCAGAAAAATGGTTCGTAACCTTCAGTGCGTAGAACGATTCCGATCATTTCTGCCAGGGCAGTATCGTCATCGACTACAAGAATTCGCGGGTTCACTGGTCCTCGATACTTTCTAGCTCTCGGGCTAACAGAGTGAGAAGCTTTCGCACAAGAGTAGTCGAGTGTGAAAACATGAGGGCGATTGAATTTTCGCAGTTGCCTAATCAAGGATGAAACGTGAGCGATAACAGCCCCTGGCAGTCACCCGACAGCAGTAGTGCCGATGGTGCCCAGCCGCTCGCTCCGCCCAGCGCCTCGTCAGCGTATGGCACCGGCGCCGCACCCGCTATCGCCCCTGTAGCGCCGGGAACTCCGGGCGCTCCCTCGCAGTACACTACGCCCACCCCTGGCTGGACCCCGCCGCCCAAGCCGGGCCTCATTCCGCTGCACCCGCTCGGTCTGGGCACGATCCTCGGGGCATCGCTGATGGTATTGCGCCGTAATCCGCGCCCCACCTTCGGTCTTTCTCTTCTCATCATGAGCTTGGTCACCGTTGGCTCCTTGGTGCTCGTCGGAATCGTTAGCTTTGCGTCTGCCGAACGCGCCTTGAGCGCGACCGAAGCGGATGCCGCCACCATCGAGGCCGGCACTACCGCCGGTCTTATCCTCTCGGCCCTCTTTGCCGTGGCCCTCTCTCTCGTTGGCGGAGCGATTCTCCAAGGAATCATCTCGCTCGAAGTCGCGCGCGGAACTGTGGGAGAACGCCTTCGCGTTCGCGGTCTCTGGAATGCCGCGAAGGGCCGGCTTGGAGCCCTCATCGGGTGGTCAGCGCTCGTCATGATTGCCGTGATTGTGGGAATTGCGGTCGTTGCCGGAGTCTCCGTGCTGCTGTTCGCCCTGGGAGACACCGCCGGAATCGTCTTTGGTGTGCTCACGATGATCGCTGGCTTTCTCGTTGCACTCTTCCTCGCCGCATGGCTCGGGACTTTCTTCGCCTTCGTTCCGAGCGCGCTCATGATCGAGCGCTTGCCCCTCAGGCTCGCTATTAGCCGCTCGTGGTCGCTGGTTCGCGGCAATTTCTGGCGCACCTTCGGAATCCTGCTTCTCATCCTCGTGATTGTGAACGTCGTGTCGAGCGTCGTCACGACCCCCCTGAGCGTGCTCGGTGGGCTCGGAGCGGGGCTACTCAACCCCACGGGCAACGAAGAAGCGGGCTTTGTCGCGTTCCTCGTGATCTACATCGTGACCATTGTGTTGTCGGTCGTCATCGGCGCCGTCACGATTGTTATTCAGTCGGCCGCCCCCGCGCTGCTGTACATCGATATGCGAATGCGCAAAGAAGGTTTCGACCTCGAACTTGCTCGCTTCGTCGAGGCACGTAACGCCGGCGACCACTCGGTTCCCGACCCCTACCTCACCCTCAACAGCACGCCGAGCCGTGCACAGCCCGCTGTGCCGAACGCCGCTTCATGACGCTAACGCTTGTCGCAGCCTCCGTGGCTGCAGCACTCACGCCCCGTGCTGCCCCCGCGATATTTAGCGAAGTGCCGGTAGATCCTGATTCGGAAGAAGCGACCCGCTTACTCATCGAGGAGCTCTCCAAAGCTCCCTACCAAGCCGCCAAGCCCACCCTCTTTGACCGAGCATCGAAAGCGTTCAGTGATTGGCTCGCCAGTCTCACCATCGGCGACGGTAACGGAATCCCCACCATCGTCTCTATCGTCCTTCTCGCCCTCGTTGCCGTCGCAATTATCGCGGCGATCATCGTTTACGGAGTGCCGCGCCTCAACCGTAAGAGCCAGCATCACGACATCCTGTTTGGCGAAGCCGACTACCGAACCGCCGCTCAATTGCGAGAAGCTGCGGAGCAGGCGGCCACCCGCGAGGATTACGCCGCCGCCATTGCGGATATGTTCCGTTCGATCGCCCGCGGCCTCTCAGAACGCACCCTGGTGAACATGACTCCCGGCACAACGGGTCACGGCTTTGCAACGCGAGCTTCACGAGTTTTGCCCGAGCTTGCGACCGAGCTTGTTGCGAGCGCCGACACTTTCGACCGCGTGCGCTACATGCGTAAGCCCGCCACTCGCGAAGAATACGAACAACTGCGTGCGCTGGAATCACGCGTACGTGCGGCTAAGCCCGATCTCGCCGAGGCAACGCTGTGAGCGAGACCCGAACCGCACAAGAGGCCAGTTCAGAAGTAACGGTGCTCACTCCCCGCCTGGGCACCACCACGCGACGAGCTCTATTTTGGGTTGCCGCCGCGATCGTACTGGTGGTTGTGGCTGTCGTTACTCTCAACCTCGCTGGCAACGCCGTCGAAGGTCCGCCGCTCGACCCCACAAGCCCTTACGAAGCGGGTTCTCAAGCCGTTGCAGAGGTACTGCGCGATCAGGGTGTCGACGTGATCGTCACGACCACCCTCGACGAGACTCGCGCCGCACTAGTGTCCCCCGACGACAGCACCCTCATCTTCACTAATTTCGAGGGCTATCTGACCGAGAGCCAAGTGGCGGATGCTGCAGGGCTAGCCAGCACCGTCATTGTCGCTGAACCCGTGCTCAACGAACTTCTTGAGATCGCTCCCGAAGTCGCCCAAGCAGGCGCTTCTTCAGATTCGGTGAGTGCCGGATGCTCTGCCCCCTCGTCGTCGACTGCTCCTCAGATCACGGCTGGCCCCAGTAGCTATCGCGTGATCGAGCCAAGCTCCGCCATCACGGCGTGTTACGGAAATGACGATGATGGTTACGGCCTCATCGTCCTTGACCGCGGCGACAGCGAACTACGCATCCTCGGAGCGACAGATGCGCTTTCCAATGGCGGAATCACGGCCGCCGACAACGCTGCCTTCGCTTTGCGCCTGCTCGGGGAGAACGACACTCTTGTCTGGTACACGCCGAGCTTTCTCGACATCCAAGGCGATGGCGGTACCGCCACCCTCGACGAACTCGCCCCCGGTTGGGTACTGCCCGCTACGTGGTTGTTCGTTCTCACTCTTCTCGTCGGTGCGCTCTGGCGTGGCCGTCGTTTCGGCCCGCTCGTGATCGAGAAGCTCCCGGTGACGGTGCGATCCAGCGAAACGATGCAGGGGCGCGCGCGACTTTACGCTCAGTCCACAGCGCGACTCCATACGCTGGATTCGTTGCGCATCGGAACCATCGGCAGGATCGCTGGACTGTGCGGATTGCCGAGCACGGCATCCGTCGACGATGTGATCAACCGCATCTCCCCGCTCGTCGGGCAGCCCCTCGCCTCGCTCCGACACTTGCTAGTCGACGCCGAGCCTGCCTCGGACAACGAGCTCATCACCCTGTCGGATGAACTGCTCGCACTCGAAGATCGCGTGCGCACGATCATCCGCCCCGCCTAACCGCTTAGCCCCACCAAGCCAGAGATAGAGAAGAATCGAGATATGACTGACGAGCAACTGCGGCACGCATTCACCGGGCTGCGCACAGAAGTAGGCAAGGCCGTGGTGGGCCAAGATGCGGCTGTCACCGGCCTCACGATTGCGCTGCTGACGGGTGGCCATGTGCTGCTCGAGGGCGTTCCGGGTGTTGCGAAGACACTGTTGGTTCGCACGCTGAGCCGGGCGCTTCAGCTCGACACCAAGCGCGTGCAGTTCACGCCAGACCTTATGCCTGGCGACGTGACCGGTTCGCTCGTCTACGACTCCAAGTCGGGCGAGTTCGAGTTTCGCGAAGGCCCCGTCTTCACAAACATTTTGCTCGCGGATGAAATCAACCGCACCCCACCAAAGACTCAGTCTTCGCTGCTCGAAGCGATGGAGGAGCGTCAGGTTTCCGTTGACGGCCAGTCGTTGAAACTGCCGGTGCCGTTCATGGTTGCCGCGACGATGAACCCTATCGAATACGAAGGAACGTACACGCTTCCCGAGGCTCAGCTCGACCGCTTCCTCCTCAAGCTCGTGCTCGACCTGCCCGAGCGCGACACCGAGATCGAAGTACTCACGCGTCACGCCGCTGGCTTCAACCCGCGTGATCTCGCCGCAGCCGGGGTTACGCCCGTTCTCGATGCGTCAATGCTGGCGGCCGCTCAGGCTGCTGTCGCGAAGGTGGGAGCAAGCCCCGATGTGGTTGCTTACGCCGTTGACCTTGCGCGCGCTACCCGCCAAAGCCCGTCCGTCAAGCTCGGCGTGAGCCCGCGTGGTGCGATCGCCCTTATCGGTGCAGCGAAGGCGTGGGCCTGGCTGACCGGTGCGGACTCCATCACGCCCGACCACATCCAGAGCATGGTGCTGCCGGTACTTCGCCACCGTATTCAGTTGCGCCCCGAAGCTGAACTCGAAGGAGTGTCGGCCGACGTCATTCTGCGATCGATCGTGCAGCAAGTGCAGGTTCCGATCTAACAATGGCAATTTCTGGATGGTTCGTTGCTCTCGTGGCGCTCGGCATCGTGCCGATCGTCATCACGGGTGCGCCCATCGTGTTCGTCTATTGGGTGTTTTTTGTGGTGCTGCTGGGCACGTTGGACTTGATCTTGGCTGTGTCGGTGCGTGCTCTGCGCTTCGAGCGCACCTCGCCCGATCGCGTGCGCCTTGGCGAGACCACCAGCTCGGCGTTACGAGTAACGAACCCCACCCGCCGCCGACTGCGCGCGATCGTGCGAGACGGCTGGCAACCATCCGCCGGCGCTCACGCTAACCGCGTGCCGCTCTCGGTCCCCGCTGGCGAGCGCCGCGAACTGACCACGGTGCTCACTCCCCTGCGTCGTGGAACCAGAGAAGCCGCACACGTCACACTGCGTTCTTATGGCCCGCTGCGACTGATCGCCCGACAGACCACGGTGAGCGTTCCGAGCAGCTTCACGGTGCTCCCTCCGTTCAACTCGCGCAAACACCTCCCCTCCCGACTCGCCCGACTTCGTGAACTCGATGGCGCGACGAGTGTCATGATCCGCGGCCAAGGTACCGAATTCGACAGCCTGCGGGACTACGTGCGCGGCGACGACGTGCGCTCGATCGACTGGCGCGCCACCGCTCGCCGTTCCGAACTTGTTGTTCGCACGTGGCGGCCCGAGCGTGACCGCCGCGTCGTCATCGTCGTTGACAGCGGCCGCACTTCTGCGGCACGGATCGAAGACGAACCCCGCATCGACACCGCCTTCGAGTCTGCGCTGCTGCTGGCGGCTCTAGCCTCGAGTGCCGGCGACCACGTGGATTTCATGATCTACGACCGCCGCGTTCGCGCCCGCGTTCAGGGCGCCACTGGCCCCGACCTGCTGTCGAAGATGGTCAACAGCATGGCGCCCGTTCAGCCCGAACTCATCGAAATGGACTGGAACGCTGTGCCGAACCTTGTACGGCAGGCCACGACCCAGCGCGCGCTCGTCGTGATTGCCACCACCGCGGAATCCCCCGGGGCCACCCACGGCTTGCTCGCAATGCTGCCGCAACTCACGGCAAAGCACACTGTCGTTGTGGCCTCTGTCACCGACCCGTCGATTGTGGATGCCACGCTCGATCGTTCCTCACGCGACGCCGTTTATCTCGCTGGAGCTGCCGAGCGCGCCCTGCTCGATCAGTCACGAGTGGCTAATGCGATCAACCAACTCGGAGCCTCCGTGGTCTCTCGACGCCCTGCAGATCTGCCGCTCGCCCTTGCCGACCACTACATCGCGTTGAAGGCAGCTGGAAAGCTCTAGACGCGCCCTGGGTGCGTCGCGAGAACCGTATCGCTAGTGGGCGACGATATGGGTCGCGCCCGCGTCGAACTCGCTCAGGTCGCCAGAGTTGCCGGCACGAACGCTGCGCCCACCGAGAATCCACTGGTAAGCCAAGAAGCCACCGAGCGCGACCGTGCCGATACCGATCTTGATTACCCAGGGCCAGTCTTGGCGCGTGACGTATCCCTCGATAACGCCTGAGACTAAGAGCGCGAGGATGATGCCGATGACAATAGTGAAGAGCGCCCGACCGTTCTCGGCCAGGGCCTGAGCGCGCGTACGCGCCCCCGGAGCGACCCAGGACCAGAAGATCATCATTCCGGCCGCGCCAGCAACGAAGATCGCGTAGAGCTCAAGCTGGCCATGCGGGGCGATGTAGAGAAAGAAGACGTCGAGGCGATCGAACTCGTTCATGATCGCGGCGGTGAAGCCCAGCTGTTGAGCAGTGTTGAAGAGCAGATAGGGCACGTAGACGCCGACGATGCCGAAGGCAATCTCTTGAGCCGCGATCCACGCATTGTTAGTCCAGACGAAGCCAGTGAAGGAACCACCCGAGTACTCCGAGTAGTAGCCCACGAAGTCGTCTTGAGCCAGAGCTTCGCGTTCCGCCGGAGTGCCGAAATTAGCCAGCAGCTGCGGGTTCGAAATTGCCCACCAGGCAAAGAGGAACCCGATAAAGAAGGTTGCCCCGGCGAGCACCAGCGACATCCACCGCACGCGGTAGAGCGCGGCCGGTAACTGCGCGATGAAGAATTGCGGCAACTGGCTGAAGAGATTGGCGGCGGCGCCCGTGAAGCGGAGCCGAGCGCGGCTGAGCGTCAACGACAGACGATCGGCTTGGACCGACTGCCCCATGCTCGTCTTCATGGCTGAGAGATGAGTTGCCCCCGACTGATAGAGATCAATCAATTCATCGGATTCTGCCCCGGAAAGTCGGCGCTGAGACCCCAATTGGGCAAGGCGATCCCAGTCTTCGCGATGCGCGGCTGAGTAAGAGTCGAGATCCATCTGCTTAAATGATGTCATGCCGAGCCCACAAACGACCAACACCTTCGCGTATGGGGACGAACCCGATGAACTCATCACCGGAGAAGCCGTTGCTCTAGAGCTGCGCTCGGCCAGTTTTGTGCTTCGTGCCGCCGGATCGATCATTGACTTTCTCGTCTACGGCGCGGCCCTCATCGGGCTTCTCATCGGTGCGTTTTCCTTCGCCACCGCGGCCGGGCTCGACCAGGCAATCGGCACCGCCCTGACCGTGGCCGCTACCGTGATCTGCTTAGTGGTGATCCCCACCGCCGTCGAAACCTTGAGCCACGGCAAGTCGCTCGGCAAGCTTGCGATCGGAGCCCGCATTGTTCGCAACGATGGCGGCGCGATCGGCTTTCGGCATGCGTTCATCCGCGCCCTGCTCGGGGTAATGGAAATCTTCATGACCGCGGGAGGCTTAGCCGCTGTGGTCGCGCTGCTCAACACTCGCGCCCAACGCCTGGGCGACCTCGTGGCCGGTACCTACAGCCAGTACGAGCGCGTCACCAAGTTCGCGAACCCCGTGGTGCAACTTCCCGGTCAATTGACCGAATGGGCGCGCACCGCCGACGTTGCCAAGATGCCGGATGCTCTCGCGCGCCGCATTTCACACTTTCTAGTTGCCGCCCCCGGCTACACCCCGCTGACGCGCCAACAGCACGCTCTGTCGTTGGCCAACGAAGCAGCCGCCTACGTTTCGCCGCTGCCGCACGTGGAACCCGAGGTGCTGTTGTCGGCCGTGAGCGCCGTGCGTCGTGAGCGCGAGAATGCAGCGCTGGCGAGCGAGAAGGCGCGGCTCGACGTACTCGAGCCCGCTCTCACGAGCGTGCCGCGCGGGTTCCCCCGCAACCGCGCCTAGGCCGGAAGCAGTTGGCGGTCAGCAGTTACCGGTCGGCGGTCACCTGTTGGCTCCAGCCGTCGGGTGTCTCGTGTGCGGCTGACACGCGTCACGCGTGACGGCGCCGTCCCTACGCTCGAATAATCGCGAGAGCCCGGTCGCGCACTGCGTCGAGCACTTCTTGTGACCCCGCCTCGGCGTTGAGACGCAGAAGCGGCTCCGTGTTCGAGGGACGAACGTTGAACCACCAAAATGATTCGCCTTCGGCAGTACGACCGGTAACCGTAAGGCCATCCAAGTCGTCAAAGTCGGCTTCCGCTTCGAAGGCTGCACGAATGCGAGCGGTGGCGGCGGGAACGTCGTCCACCACCGAATTGATCTCGCCGCTGGCTACGTAGGGCGAGAAGCGAGCCGAGAGCACCGAGAGGGGCTCTGGCTGCGAACCGAATTCGGCAAGCAAATGCATGGCGGCGAGCATCCCGTTGTCGGCACCCCAGAAATCGCGGAAGTAGTAGTGCGCCGAGTGTTCACCGCCAAAGATCGCGCCCGTAGCCGCCATCTGGTCTTTGATGAGTGAATGCCCGACGTGGGTGCGCACCGGGATCGCTCCCGCGGCCTCGATCGTTTCGGCAACGATGCGCGACGTGATCAGGTTGTGGATGACGTGGATGTCGCCCTCCGGCTGCGAAGCCCGCACGCGCTGAATTTCCCGCAGCGCCACGACCGCAGCGACCGCACTGGGACTCATCGGATTACCCTGCTCGTCAACTACGAAGCAGCGGTCAGCATCGCCGTCGAAGGCCAGTCCGAGGTCAGCGCCGTGGTCGAGCACAGCCTTCTGAAGATCGACAATGTTGGCGGGGTCGAGTGGGTTCGCTTCGTGGTTGGGGAACGTACCGTCGAGTTCGAAATACATGGGGATGATCTCGATGGGCAGTTCGGGGAGCCCCGCCGCTGTGGAGAGCACGGCGGGCACTGTCATGCCGCCCATGCCGTTACCGGCATCTACGACGACGCGGATCGGGCGAATGGTGCTGAGGTCAACGAGTTCACGCAAGTACCCGGCGTAGTCACTGAGCACGTCGAGTTCGCGCTGGGCCCCGACGGCGTCGACGGCAGGGATGCCCTCCGCCAAATAATTCTGAGCCCGGTCGCGAATCGCCTTAAGCCCGGTCGCGAAGCTGATGCCCTGCGCTCCCGCCCGGCTGAACTTGATGCCGTTGTAGGTGGCCGGGTTGTGGCTCGCCGTGAACATGGCGGCGGGTGCAGTGAGGGATCCGGAGGCGAAATAGGTTTCGTCAGTTGAGCAGAGTCCAATGAGAACGACGTTGCCCCCGCGAGCGCGCGCACCGGCCGAGAATGCGGCGGCGAAACGGGGTGAAGAGTCGCGCATGTCGTGGCCGACGATGACCTCGTGGCCCGCGGCATCCACTTCGTCAACAAAAGCAGCACCGAGCGCTTCGACTACCTCGTCAGTGAGCTGGGTTCCCACAAGGCCACGAACGTCATATGCCTTGATGAAAGGGGCGAGATCGATGGGGTTAGCTTTGCTCATGCCCCAAAACTACATGGCGAACGACCTGCCACCCCTGAGGCACGGAGAGTCGTTCGGCATGGCGAGCGCACAGGTCGTAGGTGTGCGGTTCAGCGCTGTAGCTCAGCGGCCCTAAAACAGCCATTGAGTCGGCGTAAACATAGGTCAAGGTGGCGACTGCTTCGGAGTTGCAGGCGACCTTGCTGCACGGGCGCTGATTCATTGTGAGCCCTAGCCTACGACTGTGCGCCCACAGTTGGGCAACCAGCGGCCGTAGAATGAGCCCGTGGCTAGATCATCGAAGCGGGAGTCGACGCGCTCTGTGCGGGGAAACTGGCGCGACCGACACGGGCGCGGCATCCGTGCTGCCGTCACTGGACCGCACTTGCCATTGCTCAGCAGCCGCAACGGAAACTTCGAGATGACTGTGGCCTCAGCCGCCCAGTTTCTCAAAGAAATGTGGCCGGATGAACTCGCAGAGGCACGCTTTGAGATCGGCCTGATGCCGGCCAGCAGCCCCGAAGGTTCCAAGGTTGAACGCTGGCATGTGGTGCCCGCCGAGAAGCGCATCATTCTCTACCGCTTGCCGATCGAGCGGATGGCGCGGTTGCATCGCGACGACGAACTGCACAAGCGGATGCTCATTGAGAGTTGCGTCTTTCGTGCCGTTGCCGAATACATCGGCAAAGACCCGTGGGAGCTAGCGCCCGATCGGTTCCGACACTTCTAGGGCCTGACCCCGGTGCTCGCTACGGAAAGACCGTCAACGGCGACGAACCCGGCGTTTGCGGGTCGATCGAATAGGCCGACAGGAAACCGTCCCCCGCCTGCGTCACGCTGACAAACACGCGGCTGCTGTGCACCAGCGTGAGCGTCTCGCCGTTCGGCACCGGAACCCGCAATGTCGCGCCCGCCTCGATCGTGTACTCGTTGGCAGCCTGATCGTCCGCGGCCTCGTCGTTGGCAGAGCCATCGGCGACGGTATCGCCGGCGGCAACAAGGCTCACGACGACGTCGGTGTCACCCGGGTTCACGACGTTGAGTACGGCATCCAACCCTGACGCAACCGTGAATTGGGTGTCTTCCGTGAGCGCGGGGCTCGCCGTGAACCACGCGAAGTCAGTGGCAGAGATTCCCCCACCAGAAGCGATCACAGCCGACGTTGTGCGAGCTGCCGCCACGACGGGTTCGTCCGATTCGATCTGCACAGAGTACGCGCCCGTTTCGAGCTCTTCGATCGGGATGTCGGTGACAACTCCCGCGCTCACATCGCGAGTGAATCTGATCGGGTCTCGCTCGGTATCGGCGGGGGTGAGAGTGAAAGAAAGGGTGGTCGATTCTTCGCCAGGAAGGAAAACACGAATGGCCGCGATCACGTCATCGGTCTGAGTCGCCGTTCCGCGCAAAGCCTGAATCGCCTCGAGGTTCGTCACGACCATGCCGGGGAGGAATACTGAGCGCGCTGGCGGCTGAGTGGCACCGATAATCTCGACACCACCCGCGTCGAGCCCACGCACGATCGACTGCTGCAGCTCGGCGGTGATCTGGCCACCACTGCTCGTCACGTGAACCACGGGCGAACTAATACCGGGGGCGAATCCAGCCAACGACAGCACGCGCTGCCCGTTCGGCGGCACGACGATTCCGCCGGTGCCTGCCGCAGAGACGACGCCGCGTTCGTCGAAGATTTCGAGATCCACCGTCGAGGCAACCTCGGTGGGGTTCGTCAACGAGATGAGCGTCGTGCGGCCCGTTGTCGTTGCTCCGCCCACGAGCCAGCTATCGCCGCCGACCGCCCGGCAGGCTGCCGAGGCGAAACCGACGTAGTCGCCAACCGCGACAGATTGGGATTGGGCACCGCTGAGCAGTACGTCAAGGTCAGGAGATTGCGCATCCGGAGCCGCACTCAGCACGAGAGGCTCGGCCACCGACTCCCCCGGCTGAGCATCGGAGGCACTGATGCGAGACTGTTCGACCGCTCCGGTACTCGACGAGAAACGAGTAACGGCCTGGCCGAGCGTGAAGACGGTGGATGCCGCAGCGCCCGATTCATCAGAGAGCCTCAAGAGCGGCCCTGGGCAGGTCAATTGCTGGGCGGTGGGTACGGGGACCACGAGCTCGCTCGGCGGCGTCGCGGTGGACGACGGCAGCTCGACGAAGGTCGAACCAAGAACAGCTGCGGCAGCGATACCGATGCCGAGTACTCCACCAACAACGCGGGCACCGATGGCGGCGGCAGCTTTGGCGGACACCGGGCGACGCGTGCTCGACTCGGGTTCTGGGGCTCCGGTGAGTTCGTGGTCGTCGTCGAATTCGGCGCCGGTGGGCTCGACTGGCAACGCGGCGGCCTCGTCGGGAGTAAGTTCGTTGTCGCTCATTCGTTCGCCTCAATCACGGTGACGGCGCTCTCGGCTTTGGCCGCCTTCAGGCGACGACGGCGAGTAGTCGGTATGGCCAGCAAGAGGGTGAGACCGAAAATGAGTCCCTGCCCGGCAAGCACGATCTGGCCCCAACGCGTTTCGGTATTGCTCGCGCCGACGGGAATTTCTTTTTCTCGCAGGTCGGGATAGTGCCACAGGTAGCCCTGAGCAGTGTCACCGATGGGGTTGAGGAGACTGTTGCCATCGAGAGCTTCGATGATGCGTTGACGTGTCTCGGAGGCGTCTGCGTTCGTCGCCGGAGTGAGCACGACGAAGGCGACCTGCAGGTCGTTCAACTCGCGAGCAATTTCGTAGCCGCTGCGCGAGGCAATGTTTCCCGCGAGCGTGGCGTTGCGAACCTCAGCGTCGGAAAGTTCGGTGTTGGTGGCAGCGAGCGTCGACTGCTCGTCGAGTCCAGAGCCCCGGCCGCGATGCAGATCGACGGAGATCGTGGAGTCAGATGTGACGGTGAGCTGCAGCGTGCCGAGGCCATCGCGCTGGGTTGATTCTGCGGCGACGAACGCGGGCAAGAGCCGGCCGTTGCTTGCCTCCACGGCGGTCATGCCCGACGCAAGCGACCACAGAGGCGCGGCGGAGAGGCCCAAGATGCCGAGTAGAGCCACGACTGCGGGCAAGGTGGCGTGGCGGTCGAGACTGTCAATTGCGACCGTCACTGCTCCGCTCAGGCCGAGCCAGTACAGGCTGAGGCCGGGGGCCGCCCAGATGCCGACTACTGATTCACCCGAGGCGCTGACCGCGACGTGCGTTGCCGCTACCGCCGTCACGAATCCCAACAACGCGAGGGCGAGCGAGGGAACCGCGCGACGGGTACCGGGAACGAAAAGGCTCATGAGTGCGAGCGCCGCGAACGGAGCGAGCATGAGCGCCACGAGAAGCGGGCCGTAGCGATCGTTGAGACCGAGGGCTGCGAGCAGGGAGCTCCAGCCGTTAGAACCGGGCACCACGCTGCCGATTGCGAGCTGCCAGCCGGCCGAGGCCTCGCGTGCAACAGGAACTCCGGGATCCGCAAAGATCGCCCAGAAGTTGCCGCGAGCCCATTGCTGAATCACCAGCGGGGTAAAGAGCGCGGCCGCCGGAATCACGATCCACAGCAGGCGGTGAGTTGCCTTGGGGCGCACGACAATCCACGCGACCATCGCAATCACAAGAGCAGGAATCAGGCTCGGCGCAGACGCTGCGATCGCCGCGAAGAGAAGAGCGGCCAGTGCCGCCATCGCCCAGTTGTGGGCGGCTCGGAGCACCGTGAGCACAAGCCACGGCAAAAGAATATGGGCGAGCACGGCTCCCAGTTGACCTTCGCCGAGGGAGACCAAGAAACTGGGCGCGACGGTCCACGCGGCAGCCGCGATCGTGGGCGCCCAGGTACGTTCAGAAATGGATGCCGCACACAACCAGGCCGCCAGCGCCGCTAACGGCAACGCGACGAGATAGAGCAACACAATGCTGAACGACGGATTCCAGAACGTCAGCGAGCCGAGCACGGCGAGCACAACCGCGAAGGGATCGGCGGCGACAACCTGCTGAGCAAGGTCATTCCAGCCATACCCAACGTGCTGCCACAGCTCAGAAACCGTGGTGGAGAGCGGGAGCAGTGCGCCACCGCTCAGTGCAGCGGCATCCACAAAGCGAGAGAACGCGAGCATTCCGAGGATGCCGGCCAGCAGCACCGTCCACGCTCCGCCGTTACTGAAGAACTTGGGCCTCGCCACCTCGAACGCCGCATCGGGCGAGTCACCGTGGCGCTCGTGCGCACGCATTTCGCGCAGCTCAGCCCACGACATCCGCAATGGATCGACAGCGGCAAAACCCAGTCGCTTATTGCGTCGGAGGTTTCGCCGGGCGGCGACCACTCCCCCATCAAAGATGGCGGCGAAGGCGGCAGCAAACTCACCAGCAACGGCTGTCGGTCGCTTGGCAACGAGGTGGCCCAGCGACCGCAGGATCGCGAGCGGCAGCAGCGTGAGCCAGTGCAGCGGAACGGTAAACCCGGGAGCGTAGACGAGACGACGGTGCAACTGGGCGAAGCGCTGCACACGATTGTGCGCTGCGGCCGAGACCGAGCGCTTACCGAAGAGTTCGGGGCCACCAGAACTGGCGACCCGAGCATCCGCGACAGCAACGACGCGGTGGCCAGCCAAGCGAGCACGAACACAGAAATCGAGAGCGGCATCGACCGAGGTCAGCTTGGGGTCGAAACCCCCCAGCGCCGCCCACACCTGTCGACGAACAAGCATGCCTGCGCCGGCAACGCCGAGAGTGTCGGTCTGCACATCGTGCTGGGCCTGGTCGAGCTCATCATTGACGAGTCCAACGGAGCGGCCGAGCGGGGTGAGCGTCTCACCAAAATTCGAGATAACAGACGGGTTGTCCCAGCGCACCAGCTTGGGGCCAGCAACCGCCACCGACGGCGCGATCTCAACCGCGCCAAGCAGAGCGCTTAACGCGTGAGGGTCTGGCGCACTGTCGTGAGCAAGCAGCCACAACCATTCGTTTTCGGATGCCTGTGGTGCGGCCGTCTGCAGCGCAGACGAAATCGCGCCACCAAAAGTTCGCTGCCCGTGAGCATCCGCGATCTGAGCGGGAGCGGACTCTGCCATGATCGCGAGTGAATTGTCACTCGAATCAGCGTCGACCGCGATCACCGAATCGGGTCGCCGAGTTTGCGCCGCGATAGCGGCAAGGGTGCGTGGCAAATACTTCGCACCGTTGCGGGCGACTAGTACTGCGGTGACTCTCGGCTGCATTTGTTTGAGACTATGCGCCGTGAGTGTTCTTCTGCATCCGACGCGCTGCAGAGCGGCGAGTCTGAGAGCCGCCCCAATACGGGGTCAGAGGCTTCATGCGGGCACTCCCTGAGCGCACGGTGAAACGGGAAGAAGAATTAACCCGCGCGCTTGCGAAGTTTGCGACGTTCGCGCTCGGAGAGACCGCCCCAGATTCCGAAACGCTCATCGTTTTCGAGAGCGTATTCGAGGCACTGGCTGCGTACTTCACACGAGGAGCAAATCTTCTTGGCATCGCGAGTGGAGCCGCCCTTTTCAGGGAAGAAGGCTTCGGGGTCGGTCTGAGCACAGAGCGAGTCTGTTTGCCAGGAGAGTGCGTTGTCATCCTCATCAGCGAGAGGTTGGCGAACTCCGGGAACCCCGAGTCGGACGGGGTCAACAAACCAGTCGTCGGGAACTCCCGCGCGGTAACCGCTGTTGCCCATCTGGTCTATCTCCCCTCCGCTTTCAATGCGTTGCATCAAATCGCGTTACATAATTACACCGGTGTAGTTCCCGAGAGTCAAGTCGCAGATCATAATTGCCTCGACTAAGACTTAAGGGTTATGGCGCGCCGTGACTTAAATTAAGTCAGCAAAGCAAGATCGTGATCGACCATTGCCGCCACGATTTCATCAAATTCCACCGTCGGTGTCCAACCTAGGATCTGCTGAGCCTTGCTCGCATCCCCCCGTTGTAGGGCAGCATCCCCTGTTCGCAGCAGAGAATCCGCCACCGTGACACGGTCTGCCCAATCCTCGACGCCCGCGCGCTCGAAAGCCGCGGCCACAAAGTCACGGACAGAATGCGAGATTCCTGTTGCGATCACAAAATCGTCGGCATCCGGATGCTGCGCTGCTCGAACGAGCGCATCGGCGTAGTCCGGGGCCCAGCCCCAATCGCGGCGCGCATCCATGTTTCCGAGTTCGAGTGTGTCTTGAAGACCGCGAGAGATCCGTGCGGCTGCCGCTGTGATCTTTCGCGTGACGAAAGTCTCCGGGCGACGCGGAGACTCGTGGTTGTACAAAATCAATGATGAGGCTGCCACGCCCGCTGTGCGGTACGCACCGACGAGACCGTGCGCGTAGGCCTTCGCAGCCCCGTACGGGCTCGTAGGGCGCACTGGAGTGCCCTCATGCTGCGGTGAGTCGGTGGGCGTGCCAAAGATTTCGGCACTCGACGCTTGAACAAAGCGGATGTCGACGTCACCCTGATCGTGGATGGTCTTGACCGCCGCCAACATCTCCGCCACCACGGCGCCATTGAGTCGCGCGGTCAGCGTCGGATTTTGCCACGACTGGAACACGGAACTCAGCGCCGCCAGGTTGTAAATCTCTCGCGGCTGCAGTTCGGTGATCAGCCCGCCGATTGCGCTGTCGGTGCTCAAATCGAGTTCGTGAGCGATAACCCCCGGCGTCACAACTTCGCCGGCGTCGCGCGTGACACCGTGCACTTCGTAGCCCTGCGCGAGCAGAAGCTCAGCGAGGTAGGAACCGTCTTGACCGGTGACTCCGGTGATCAGTGCGCGCGTCATTACAGGCCGGCAAGCTCTTTCTGTTCACGGAGGTCGGCGTCGACCATCATTGTGACAAGTTCGGGGAACTTCACGCGAGGCTCCCACCCCAGCTTCTCTTTCGCTTTCGAGGCGTCGCCCACGAGCAGATCGACCTCGGCGGGGCGCATGAATTGCTCATCAAAGTCGACGTACGGAGTCCAATCATCGATTCCGACGGCAGCGAACGCATGATCAAGCAGAACCCGGATGCTCTGGGTCTCGCCCGTGGAGATGACATAGTCGTCAGGCTCATCCTGCTGCAGCATGAGCCACATTGCCTCGACGTAGTCGCCGGCGAAGCCCCAGTCCCGTTGAGCATCAATGTTGCCGAGCGTGAGCTTGTTTTGCAGTCCGAGGGAGATGCGGGCGACGGCACGCGTGACCTTACGCGTCACAAACTCTGGGCCGCGGCGAGGCGACTCATGGTTGAAGAGCACACCAGACGAAGCGTGCATCCCATACGACTCGCGGTAGTTGATCGTCATGTAGTGGCCGTACACCTTGGCAACGCCATACGGCGAGCGCGGCCACAGCAGAGTGTCTTCGTTCTGTGGAACGGTCTGCACCTTGCCGAACATCTCCGAACTGGATGCTTGGTAGAACCGCACCTGCTGGCCAGTGGCCGCCGTGTGCAAGCGCACGGCTTCGAGCGCGTTAAGCACTCCCATACCCGTAACCTCGCTCGTGAGGTGAGCGTTCTCCCACGAGTACGCGACGAACGAGATAGCACCGAGGTTGTAGAACTCGTCGGGCTTCGCCACGCTCAAGGCCCGCATAAGGCTCGAGAGGTCAGTGAGATCGCCGGTCAGGATGTGGACATCCGGGATGACGCGTTCCAGCAGCTCGCGCTTGGGATTGTTCTGGCCTCGCATGAGGCCGAAGACGGTGTAGCCCTTCGAGAGCAAAAGCTCAGCAAGGTAGAGCCCGTCTTGACCGGTGATTCCTGTAATGAATGCGCGCTTCATAGTTGTCTCTCTTGCTTGCGGTCGGTTCTGCCTAGGTTCCGAACCAACACGTCGGCCGAAGTAACGCTACTGGAACTTGTTCAGGCTCGCTGAGCCGCGAACCACTGCACGAGGCTACTGCTCGGTGGGCGCCGCATCCGGTCGCGTCGTTGCCACAAAGAAGCCGCCGGCCCGTACGCGCAATCGCCACACGAAGAGCGCCTGGGTGCAGACCGACACAGTCTCGCCGATCGCCAAGCCCCACGCGCCGCCCGCAGCGCCAAACGTCGAGCTCAACAGCAAGATCGCGGGAACGCCGACGGCAGCGGCGAGCAAGACACTCAGCATGAACTGGCGCCGCGCGCCCATTCCCACCAGAGTGATGCGACCGAGGGAGGTACCGAGAGCGATGCCCAAAGTGGCGACACCGAGCCCCAGCGCAGTGGCCTCATTGATGGCGACTTCTGCGCCGAAGAGCACTTCAGAAAGCCAGGGACCCAGCAGAGCAAACGCGGCAAGGCCCATGAGGCCGAGGCTTGCGTGAACGAGCAACGACTTGCGGATGCGGGCACCGAACTCCGCATCGCCCGCTTCGACCACCCAGCCCTGAAGCGCATTGCCGAGCGCCGATACGGAGTATTGACCGATGCGGTACAGCTTGTCGCCAGACACATAAGCGGCGGCTTGCGCGCTCGCCGCGGTGGATCCCACGAACGTGACGGCCAGGGAATTGTAGGCACCCCCGGCGACCTCGGTGGTGACCGCGGAACGGTTCGAACGGAACACTTCGCGAACCGCCCGAGCATCGCGACGCGTCAGCTCAGCAACCCCTGCCGTGCGCACCGCGAAGAGACCGACGCTCACCAGCGAGGCCAGCACGAGCAACACCGGGTACCACAGCACGTCGCCCGCATTCAGCACCACGACCGCGGCAATAACCGTCGCCACGATGCGCGGAGAAATCTCGTAAATAGCGATCAGGCTCGCTCGCCCGAGGCCGATCATGAACCACGCACTCGAGAGGCCCGTCAGCGTCATCGCAATAGCCATGACCGCGGCATCCACCCGATAGTCGCCCGGCGACACGAGGGCAGCAATCACCGCGGCGAGCAGCGCACTCGGCAACCAGACCAGCAGGCGGGCGTGCAAACTCGTCACGAGCAATCGTGGACGGATGCTCGGCTGCGCGAGAGCAATCAGCGGAGGACCAACAGTGTTGAAGCCGAGCGCAACAATCAACGCAAAGAACCCACCGCTGGACTGCCCCACTGCGATCGCGAGCCAGGCATCGGCACCCGCCACTCTCGCCAGAATCGGCAAGAAAAGGAACGGTGTAATCAGCGACAAAAATGGCAAGCCCGCAAAGCCGAGAATGCGTTTCGCGAAGCCTCCCCGTTCGGTCATGAAAGCAACACTATTGCGTTGCCGCCACAAACAACTGACCGGCGCCCCGGATGCTCAACGCACCCTCATCACTCGTGACAAAAATCGACTCGCCGCGCGACAGCGTTGCCGAGCGCTCTCCGTTCTGCACGGTGAACTCCCCCACCGTGCACAACACGATGGCCGCGCTACGAAGCTCAACGTTCGCGGCCTCGTGCACCTCCACCAACTGAAAGTCGCGCACTGGCGGCCGGAAGGCCCGGGTGCTCTCGTTGAGAGGCTCCGCCGAAAGGTACGGAACCGGACTCGCTGAGAAGTCGAGCACACTCAACAGCTCAGGCACATCCACGTGCTTGGGCGTGAGCCCGCCCCGCATCACGTTGTCGGATGACGCCATGAGTTCAATACCAAGACCCCGCAAGTAAGCGTGGATGTTTCCCGCCGGCAAGAACAGAGCCTCGCCCTTCGCCAGCGTGACGTGGTTGAGCATGAGCGAAATCAGCACTCCAGGATCACCGGCGTAGTAGCCGGCAAGCGTCCGAACAAGCGCGAACTCCTCGCTCGCGCTGTCGGCCTCGGCGAGCGCCGTGACGCGCTCCACGAGCTCCGGCACCGGCTGCGCGGCAGAAATGAGCCACTCGAACATCGCGCGCAGATCGGAATCAGCGCGAGCGAAAGCCAACCACTCGGCGAACAGGGCCGGCGTGGGGGTGCTGCTCGCGGCATCCAGTTCAGCTAGTTGTTCGATGGATGCCCGGGTCTGGGCCATGGCCCGAAAACCGCACAGCGCCTCAAAGGTGTCGCTGACCGCGAGAATGAGTTCTGGCTTGGCGGAGGCGTCTTTGTAGTTGCGGTTACTGGCCGTGAGCGGGACACCCGCAGCGTTCTCGCGCGCAAACCCCGCGGCGGCCTGCTCGGGCGTGGGGTGGGCTTGAAGCGACAGCGGCGCTCCAGCGGCCAGCACCTTGAGCAGGAAGGGAAGCCGATCGACTCCCGCCCCAAGAACTTGCTCGCTGTCGCGCTGAATCCACTCGTGCAGGTCGCTCGCTCCCGCGGTGCCGGAGGGGTCGAGGATGACGCTCGGGCTGCCCGGGTGCGCGCCCAGCCACAGCTCAGCCTCGGGCTTTCCCGTGGGAGGTGTGCCCAACAGAGTCGAGATTTCGCCAGCGGAGCCCCACGCGTAATCCCGTGGGGTATTAGTGATGCCTACAAACATTCAGTCAACTCTTCTCTCAGCGTTAGACCAAAGTACCAATCGTCTAGAAGCGACGTGTACTCACGCTTTAGGCTCACAATGATTTCGACAAGCAATGGAGCGACGACTATGTCATTTGAGACCCTCAGCAGCGACTTCTACGGCTACGAGAACGCCCTCACCGATCAGGAAAAAGAAACGATCGTGAAGCTGCGTGCGTTCCTCGACAAAGAGGTCCGCCCGATAGCCAACGACCTCTGGGCCAAAGCAGAATTCTTCAACCGCGACGTCGTCGTAAAGGGACTGGCCGACCTCGGGCTCTTCGGACTCCCCTGGGCCGAGACCCAGCACTTTAAGAACTCGGCCGTGTTCCGCGGTTGGGTTGCTCTCGAACTCGCCCGCGTGGATGCCAGCGCCGCCACGCTCGTCGGCATGCAGAACGGACTCGTCATGGGTTCGATCGGCGTCGCAGGCTCGCAAGAGCAGCGCGACGAGTGGCTGCCTAAGTTTGCCTCCGGCGAGCTGCTGGGTGCTTTTGGTCTCACCGAACCCCTCTCGGGCTCCGACACCGCTCAAGGCCTGCAGACTGTTGCCAAGCGCGATGGTGACAACTGGATCATCAACGGCGCCAAGCGTTGGATCGGTAACGGTTCCATCAGCGACGTCACGATTATTTGGGCGCGAGACGAAGAAGACAACCAGGTCAAGGGCTTCATCGTTCCGACCAGCACCCCCGGTTACTCCGCCACTCGCATCGAGAACAAGATGGCGCTGCGCATCGTGCAGAACGCGGACATCGTTCTCGAGAACGTTGTTGTTCCCGAAGCCAACCGCCTGCAGAAGTCGCAGTCGTTCCGCGAGACTGCTGCTGTGCTGCGCCTCACGCGCGCAGAGGTTGCCTGGGCCGCGGTGGGAAACTCCATCGGCGCCTACGAAGCCGCTGTTCAGTACGCCAATGACCGCATCCAGTTCGGCAAGCCCATCGGCAGCCACCAGCTCGTCCAAGAGCACCTCGCGAAGAGCCTCGGAAACATCACGGCCTCCATCGGCATGGTGACCCGTGTTTCCGAAATGCTCGACGAGGGTGTGCAAAAAGATGAGCACGCAGCACTCGCCAAGGAGTACACGACGAGCCGCATGCGCGAGACCGTGGCGTGGTGCCGCGAGCTCATGGGCGGCAACGGCATCGTTCTCGACTACGGCGTTATGCGGCACTTCGCCGACGCGGAAGCGATCTACTCCTACGAAGGAACTCGCGAGATGAACACGCTCATCGTGGGTCGTGCCATCACAGGCAAGGCTGCATTCGTCTAATCGTGCACTGCATTCGTCTAACCTTGCGTAATGCGACTGATTGAGCACCCCCGGGCGCGTACCTGGTTTCTCGTTCTGTCGCTTCTCGTACTTTTTGGCGGGGATGCGTGGCGCTACTCCGTAGGTTGGGTGGTGTGGGGCGTCGTTGCCGCGGCTATCGTCGCGGCCTCCGTGTTGATTCTGATTCAGTCTCGACACCGCTGGAGTATCGGCGGGCTTCCGTATCCCTTCGTCGTGTTCATGGTGCTCGCGACCGTGTCTCTCGCGTGGTCGCAGTATCCAGCAGCGAGCGCGCTCGGGCTAGTCACCACATGGATGACCGTGCTTGGTGCGTTGACGCTGGCGATCAGCTTCAGTTGGGCTGAGTTGCTCAACGGGCTGGCGCGAGTGGTCCGCATCCTGATCGCCGCGTCGCTCGTGTTCGAACTGGTCGTTGCGACGATTGTGCGCGGCCCGATCCTGCCGTGGACCGCGCAACCGGCCGTGGCGGTTCCCGGCTACGACACGGTGCCCAAGATGCTCTACTGGTCGCGCAACGAGCTCTTCGAGACCTTCGATGACGGCCGCATCCAAGGCATTGTCGGCAACGCCAATCACTTGGGCTTTCTGGCACTGCTGGGGCTCATCGCGTTTTCGATTCAGTGGGCTACCGGCGCAGCGGGAAAACGCTGGTCCATTATCTGGATCACGCTGGCCGCCCTCACCCTGTTCTTCACGCGCTCCGCGACGGTTACCGTAGCTCTGGTCGCCGTGGCTGTCACGATCGTCGGTCTGCTTCTCGTCCGGAGCCGTCGCACCGAACGGGCTCGCCGAGTCACGGCTATCGGAGTGGTTGCCGCCGCTGCTGTCGCTGGCGGTACCGCTTTCGTACTGCGCGACACCATCTTCGGCCTGCTCGGAAAAAGCGGCGACCTCACGGGGCGTGCCGAGATCTGGCAGATCGTTATCGGGCTCGCCGAGCAGCGTCCGGTCTTTGGCTGGGGCTGGATTAGTTTCTGGATGCCGTGGGTCGAACCGTTCAAAGATCGCGTCATCCGCAACGGTGTTGTGCAAGTGCAGGCCCACGACGCGTGGCTCGACGTCTGGCTACAGCTCGGCCTCGTCGGGGTCTTTGTCTTCGCCGCGTTCGTACTCTCAACCCTGCTTCGTGCCTGGTTTGCCGCCACCGACCAGCCCCAGACTCACTCTCGCGAGCGTGAACCCTATTCGGCGCTCTCGCTGCTGCCCATCGCACTGATGGTGGCACTGGTGGTGCAGAGCATCCCCGAAAGCCGACTTTTGGGCGAGTATGGTCTTGCACTGCTCGTTATTATCGCGGTGAAAACCAAACGGCCTGATTGGATGGTGCGCTCATCATGATCCAGCCACCCCCGCGCTACCGCGTGGCGATCGACATTGGCGCTGCCATTCTCGGCTCTCCGCGTTTCTCTTCCGTTCTCGCGACCGCCACCGTTGCGGTAGCGCTGTGCTCGTTTGCCCTTCGCCAGATCATCGGCGAGGCGGGATTGCTGGCGATTCTGTTGAGTCTTGTCGTTCTCGTCGCGGGCTCCCTCGCCGCGCAGTGGGCCAACATTGGCTGGCGCGCCCTCGTGCCGATCTCGCTGATGGCGTTCACGCTATGGACGTGGCTCTCCGTGGTGTGGAGCCAGTACACCCTCGAGTCCTTCGCCGCCGTGAACTACCTCCTAGTGTTCACGGTTCTCGGAATCTATATCGCGCTCGTTCGCGACACCATCCAAATCGTTCGAGCCTTCGGCGACGTCATGAGGTTCGTGCTCGTGATTTCGATCGGTCTTGAGATCTTGACCGGGCTGGTTTTCGACACGTCGCTCAAAGCGCTCTCCATCGCCGGCAATTTGGGAACGACCGATCCCATTCAAGGAATCTTCGGCGCACGAAACCAGCTCGGCATCATCGCTGTTATCGCGCTCATTACCTTCGCCACTGAACTGCGCACCCGATCAGTCGAGCGCGGCCTCTCGATCGGTTCGATCGTGCTCGGCAGCCTCGTGCTGGTGCTCTCGCAGTCCCCCTTGGCCTTCGGCACCGCGCTCGTGATCCTCGCCGCCAGTGCGGCTCTCTATGCCCTCCGTCGGGTGCCATCGGGGCGCCGACGCTATTGGCAGTTCGTTCTCATCGGATTTGTGGCAACAGTTGCCGTGATCAGCTGGCTGTCGCGCGTCGCGATTGTCGCGTGGTTCGACGCGAGTGGCGATCTCACCTATCGACTCCGCGTCTGGCGGCAACTGTGGGATCTCGGGGAGGTTCACCGTCTCGAAGGCTGGGGCTGGATCGGTCCGTGGAACGACGAAGTGGCACCGTTCACCGCCTTCGGAAACTTCGGCGGTCGCGTTCCCGACTCAGCGCACAACGCCTACCTCGACGTCTGGTTCCAACTCGGCCTCGTCGGCTTCCTGATCTTCGTCGGTCTCCTGGGCTTGGCTTTCATGCGCTCGTGGCTGCTCGCTTCACGCCGTCGCAGCATCGTGTTCGCGTGGCCCGCCCTGGTGCTGCTCGCGCTCATCGTCAGTGCTTTCGCCGAGAGCTCGCTACTGATCGAGTTCGGCTGGCTCACCTTCGTCGTGTGCTGCGTCAAGGCCGCTCGCGAGCTCAGCTGGCGAAACGCCCTCGACACGAAGCCGCAAGCACTGAGTTAGGAACGCTGCGCGAGCGCTTGTGCGCTGGCGCTCTCGTTGCGCAATTACGACAGGGAAAGCGCCTCCCACAATGCTGCTGACAGCGTGGTCGAGTATTCGACGGTGACGTGGTGTGAATCGCGGTAGACGAGAGTCGAACCGATAATGACTCCACACGAGTCAGCATCGCAGAAGTAGTCCGTCAGGTCGACGAATCTAGCGCCCAATGCGGCGCTCGCCTCCGAGTCTGCCGTGGCAAAGGATCCGTAAATTGCCTGAGTCCGGGGGGAGGCACATTCCTCTGCACTCTCGAGATTGACCTCGAGACACAGCGTCGGCGTTTCGTCAAAATGGGGCGTGTCCGCAATCACCGCGAGTTCGATCGATGGATCCAGCGCGGCACGTAGCTCTGAATAACCCTCTTTCCACGCGGCGGTAGTTACCGGGTTGCCGTCCAACGCAGTGTAGTTAGAGAGGTTTGAGATCACGACAAGTTCTGGCGTGATTTCATTGAGCCTGTCGATCATGTTCGTGCGCCACTGCTCGCATGCGTCATCTCGCACGTTGTAGCGTGTCACTTTCACCGCAACGGAGGGGCACGACGACTTGGTGAAGGAAAATAAAGCGAATGACTGCTGGCTCGCCTCTTGCTCTAGTGCTGGAAACCACTGGGCAGCATGAGAGTCGCCAAAGAGCGCAATTGTGCGGGTCGCTGATGAATCTCCGAACTTGCATTCAGGATTCTCAGTCTGCTCCGCTGACC
The DNA here is from genome assembly GCF_002797685.1 of Salinibacterium amurskyense. Taxonomy (GTDB): domain Bacteria; phylum Actinomycetota; class Actinomycetes; order Actinomycetales; family Microbacteriaceae; genus Rhodoglobus; species Rhodoglobus amurskyensis. The sequence continues at coordinate 1,039,009 of NZ_PGFH01000001.1, read as the reverse complement.
TGAGGTGACAGCCGTCCACATAGAGCACCGGAATGCTCTCACTCGCGTTAGCCAGCGAGGGTTGGAGGTTTGACGGCACGTAGTTAGTGAAACTTGGATACACGCTAGGTTCCACTATCGCGGCTGCTTCACGACCGGCATCCGTTGGCCGTGAATCGACGAGCACGAAAACAGAAAGCGCCATGACCGCAACGGTGGTTGACGCCGCGATACCCCACACAACCGTGCGCTGCGGTGTTCGCGCTCGTCGCGAGTCCGAGCGAATAAATGGCTGTTCTACAAAGCGATAAATCAGCCACGCGATCGGGACGGACACGAAAGCAACAAACACTTTACCCAAGGCGTTCGCCTCGGAAGGCACCCAGCCTAAGTAATCGACAAAAACGATGAGTGGCCAGTGCACCAGATAAAGCGAATACGAGATGGTTCCGAGGAACTGGAACGGTTTCAACCGCAAAAGCCGAAGCGGTCCGGCATTGCCAGCCTTACCACCGAAAGCGATCACTCCAGCGGCGCCGAGCACAGGCAATAACGCGGCGAAGCCCGGAAACGGCGTCGTATCCCCGTAGAGAATCGCGGCAAGAACGATCGCTACAACGCCGAGCCACGCGATGACTGCAGCGATAGCGCGGGGAAGAACCGTGATGCGACTGAACGCGAGCGCGACTAGCGCACCCGCCCCCAGTTCCCAGGCGCGCGATGCCGGTGAAAAATACGCCCAGGGGCCACTCGTTTCGACTAAAAAGGCGCTGGTCAACAATGATGCGACAACGATGACGGCCACAAGCGCGACTCTCGCCGAGGCTGACTTGGCGAGCTTCCATAAACCGAGCAAGACAAGGGGCCACAGCAAATAAAACTGTTCCTCGACGCCGAGCGACCAGTAATGCTGAAAAGGCGACGCCGCAGTCTCGGCCAAGTAATCGGTCCCCCGGATTGCAAACAGAAAGTTCGGCACATAGAAGACCGTTGCAACTGCGTCTTTTGCGGCGGACTTGACGAGTTCCGAAGGGAGGATGATGAAAGCTAGAACAACGGTTGCCGCTGCGACCGTTAGCGAGGCCGGAAGGATTCTCCGGGCTCGACGCAGGTAAAAGTCAGCAAAGCGCACACTCGACGACCTAGCGAGCTCGCTCAATAAATGATTCGTAATCAAAAATCCGGAAATGACGAAGAAGACGTCGACTCCGACGAACCCGCCTGAGAGCGGTAAACCTGCGTGATAGACCAGAACCACAAGCACCGCGAGAGCGCGCAAACCGTGAATATCCGCTCGGAACCCCGCTCGCACAAACGGAGGCGTCGCCAGCTTGACTGAATCCGTTCGTGCCACATTCGCCTCCGGTTAACACGTGGGGACTCAAGACAGCGGCCCTCGTGGGAATGAGGCCGTGCCTCAGGTCGCGCGAAACGACAGCCCACACGCCACGTTACTTCGTCGCCGATAGGGGCCGAGCCCGCACCTAGATTGTAGTCATTAGCGCACTTTGGATTCTGCATGCCGCTTTCGAGGAAGACAGATTCACTGCATGCGGGCCGAGCGGCTTAGCTTTCCTCGTGAGACTGCGCGGAAAAGAACTGTCGTGACAGCCACGCTGATTCCACAATGTCAGCTACCCCGTAGCGTGCGCGCCATCCAGTGAGCTGGTGAATGCCGTCGACAATTCCAACAACTGCGGCGGGGTCGCCGGCACGACGATCAAGAACCTCGACAGGCAAATCGCTGCCGCTCACAGCGAGAATCGAGTCGACCATTTCGCGCACGGATGTGCCAACTCCGGTACCGATATTGAGCACAGTATTCCCGGGGGCCTGCGGCAGCGCGTCAAGCACCGCGAGGTGTGCATCTGCCACATCACTCACATGCACGTAATCTCGGACGCACGTGCCGTCCGCAGTGTCGTAATCATCGCCGAATATAAGCGGCGGCTTTCCCGCAGCTATCTGCTCAAAACAGATCGGAATGAGGTTGAGAGCTTGGGTGTCGCCCAACTCCGGCGCCCCTGCCCCGCCGACGTTGAAATACCGCAGGCTTGCAGCCCGCAGGGGCCACGCCTGTGACGAAGCGGTAATCATTTGCTCACCGACAAGTTTCGTGGCCCCATACGGGTTAATGGGCGTCGTGGGAGCGCTTTCGCTTATTGCCCCCGATGCATCTCCATAGACGGCCGCAGACGAAGAGAACACGAGTTTCGCGACGCCGGCAGACTCCATCGCCAATAGCAGTTGCGCAACGCTTCCGACATTCTGTTCGTAATACCACGCCGGTTTCGCCACAGATTCAGCAACCTGCTTTTGCCCAGCGAAATGAATAACGGCTTCGATACGGTGCTCACGCATGAGTTCCGCGAGCTGCGACGCAGAACCGTTGGCGATGTCGAACTGAATCACGGGAAGCCCACGGATTCGCTCTCGGTTACCGGTAACGAGATCGTCGATCACGATCACAAAGTCACCCCGCTGCGCCAGAAGTCGGGACGTGTGTGCCCCAATGTAGCCTGCACCGCCGGTGACCAAAACTCTCATAGTGACAGTCTAGGAGAGCGCTTCGCTATCGCAGTCGTGTGCTTTGACCCGCGGAGACTGCATGACAGCGTTGTCACGTCACAATCGGGATCGCAGCACCTCTGAATAGTGCTGCTCGAGCTCGGCCGCACTATTGGTCAGGCTGCGTTCTTTTACGACGAAGTCCCGCGCAGCCGCCCCCAGTCGAGCGCGCTCACCGTTGCTCATCTGCAGCATTTCGCGTATCGCGATGGCGAGTCCCTCAACGTCGCGTTCCGGCACTAGGATTCCCGTCGTTCCTGCATCCATCATCTCGGAGATTCCGCCGCTGTTGTAGGCGATGACGGGCGTGCCGCACGCTTGCGCTTCTAAAAGTACAAGGCCGGCGGCTTCGCGTCCCCCCTGAGATTCTTGCGACGGCAGCACCATTGCCCGAGAAGCCCGCAGAGTGTCACGAACCACAGCCTTGGGCACTCGCCCTAGAAGTTCTATGTGCGGATGCTGGTCGGCTAAATCTCGCAGGATGCCTTCCTGCGGCCCTGCCCCGATCACGCGCAATCGGTGATCATGCGTAGCGACGAGGGATATCGACGCCCTGACGAGATCGAGCGGACCTTTGTGCGAATTCAGTGCCCCTACAAAGCTAATCAGCGGCGCCTCGATCACGGGAGCGGCGTCGCTAGCGGGCGTGAAAAACGCGGTATCGATGCCCTGGTAGTGAACTTCAAGGCGTTCAGGAGCGAAGCCGACCGCGATGGCTTCATCCGCGAGGTACTTGCTCACGCTCAGCACGCGATCACTCACCTTCTGAATCGCGCGCACATTTCTGCGATGCCACACATTCATCGCACCCCGCGTCGGACCAGCTAAGGCCCTCACGTCGTACCCGTGGAGCGTCGTGAGCAATGGCACATCAAGCGTGCCCGCTGCACGGATTGCGGGCCCAGACCACGTAGCAAAATGCTGATGGATGAGGTCAGGCCGGTACTGAATGAGCCCTTTCGCCATCGCAAACCCTGCGAACGGTGCGAGGTATAGGCGTCGTGCAGGATCCAGCTGCGCAAACGGGGCAAAATCGTGAACGGGCAGAGTGACGGACGGGTCACGCACATCCGCCAGCAATGAAAACGATTCGAAGTGATGGTGATCAGCAAGCAGCTGAGCATGGCTGACGACAAAGTACGTCGGCGGGACGGCTAAGACGTTTGTAGTCAGTGCAACTCTCATTCGGCCGACCTCCCCTCCCTGTCAGTACTCAACCTTCCACATAGTAGCCGGGTCATTCGGACCAGTCCCGCAGCACGTGCTTCTTAGAGTCACGCGAGCCTGCTGCTAAAGTGACGAAGTGAATTCTGCCCCGATCGTCGATGTCATTATTCCCATCCACGATTCGAAACGGCCGCTTGAGCGCACTCTCGAATCACTGCTGGCATCGGGACTTTCACCCCGGACGGAACTTCAGATCACGGTTGTGTGCCACAACATCTCCGCAGCTGATATTGCCGCCAATCTAACTCCAGAATTGCGCGAGATTGTGCGCCTGATTGAGTGCCACGACAACCTCCCCAGCCCCGCCGGCCCTCGAGCGCTTGCACTATCGCAATCCACAGCCCGATACATCTCGTTCGTTGACTCGGATGACACGCTGGACCCCCACGCGCTAGCGTCTTGGGTAGCCCTGGCAGACAAACATGTTCTTGACGCCGTGATCCCCCCAGAACGCCACGACACGGGAAAGGCCATTCGCACACCTCCCGTTCGACGATTCCGGAACGGCAATCTCCATCCTGTTCGTGATCGCGTGAGCTATCGCACGGCACCGCTTGGCCTCATTCGCCGAGCGGCTATCGAACGGCTAGGCATCCAGTTTGGAAGCGGCGTGCGAAACGGGTCGGATCAAATTTTTGCGCTCATGCTCTGGTTTGGAAGCAACGCGGTACGTTTCGCCCGAGGAGGCCCCGGCTACATCGTGGGAGGCGACGCCGAAACACGCGTCACCACACAAATGCAACCACTCGCCGGCGAGCTTAAAGCTACCCGCGACCTCCTAGCCTCGCCGTGGTTTGCAGCGCTTCCTGTACCTTCACGTCGCGCAATTGCAGTTAAGTTCGTTCGCCTGCAACTCTTCGGCGGCGTCGAACGACGGCTCGATACTCGCTGGTGGTCTGCAGAGTCGAAGGAAGCTGCAGCAGAATTTATCCGCCTAGTCCAGAACGCGGCCCCGGGATACGAAAAGTCGCTATCCATTGCCGATATTAACCTTTGTCGGTCCATCGTTAGCACGTCGTCCGATGCTCCCGAACTATCAACTCTCATGGCAAAAAGAAGAGCTTTCGGACGCCCTGCGACGGTGCTGACTCACGACTTGCGGAGCTTCTTCGCGCCCGACGCACCGTTGCGCTACATGATCGCAACAGTGCTCCACTGACGCGCGTTCAGCCCAGAATGTCGTGAACGGCGTCGAACCAGATTTTCACTTGTTCTTCTGAGGACAGTGCAGGAGCCGCGCGGTGCGCCGCTTGTTTCCATGCTTCAACTCGCTGCTTGTCGAGCCCATGAAGCGTCTTCCGCAGCGACTCCACTGAATAGTCATCAGTGCTTTCGCCTACGCCGTAGCGCTCGATAAGAGGTGTCATTTCGGGGCCGGGGCCGATGATGACACCCACGCGAGCTTGAATCGCCTCAAAGAACTTATTGGGAAGAGCGAGGGCCTTGCTAGCATTCGTGGGAGGAATGAAGGACAGCGCAACGTCGTACTCGGCCACGGTGTTGACGAGCTCGGTGTACGCGACCGGTTCACGGAATTTCAACTGCGGAATGTCTGCGCCAAGTTTTTTCAAGCTCGCAACGTAGTCAGGCTCATTGGGCATGACAATCAGGTCCAACTCGATATGCGGCGGCGCGTCACGCATCGCTTCGACGATGAGCTCAATGCGGCGTGCACGAGCACCGGCAGTCGTGCAGATGATGCGGATGACGTCTCCAACCGGGGTGGGCTGCAGGTCAGCAAAGGGAGCGGCATTGGTTACCGTGCCGAAGTCGATTCCGAGATCCTCTTGGTAGCGGCGCGCAAAACCTGACGACGCCGCCGTTCGAGAGGTGGTCTGGGGCACGTAGGTCTTGCACAGCCACATCATGTACGGGGCCACAAAGATTCGCCATTGCCAGTTGTTGGTCTTGAGTTCAGGGAAATACTCGTGGAGATCGGCGTGCACGCCCTTCTTCGCTCCGAGCGAGAGGGCGACTGGGACTGCCTCAATGTCATTGGCAAAGACAGCGTCGAACTTACCAACGGGCAGGATTTCGCTAACGAGCCGCACGGCAGGCAGATTCCAGTACGCTCGCTTGTAACTTCGTGTGATCATGGCGAATCGATCGTTAACCCAGGCACGAATTCCGAACGGAATTTCGAAGTGCTCGACGACACCTTCTGGTGCCGGACCCATGCCGCAGGTGTAGAGATCGTAGCGGTCCTTGAAGATTTCGATCTGCTTAGTCACCCGCGGATCTGAAATTAGCGTGGAAAACGAGATGATCAAAAGGCTGGGACGCGAACTCATGTGCTCTCTTCGTTACGGGCCGTGGCTGCATGTACGGCAGCCGAGTGGTTTCCGAGGCCAGTATACGGGCGGGGTTGTCGATGACGTCTCAGCGCCGCCCTCAAGAGGTAAACGCATCCGCCCGTCGCTCGCCCTTCTCACCGACACCGTTGCGTCTACACTGTTCGAGTGGTTCACAAGTCGCGCTTGGCGCTCATCAGCATCGTTCTGATCATCGCTGTGGTGAACATTATCCAGTTTTCCGCGATCGACAGTGATACGTCAGGGCGCTACCGTGCCCTCGACCGGAAGTCCACCTCCGACATCATGCAGCTCGGGGTGGGTACTGGAGAAATTGCGCGGGAATACCAGTTCTATCTCGAGCTGTCAGAAATCGCACCGGGGGCTCATCTCTTACTGGAGGAGTCGAACGGTTTCACACTTCCAGAGATCCGCACCTATGCCTTGAGCCTCGGAGAGGCCTCCCTCGTGGAAGCTGCAGAGCTGAGCAATTCGAACCCGTCCGCCGACGAAACAGTCGAAAGCACTCTTGTCGCGGCAAACGGCAACGGAAGCTTTGGAGATACCTACAACATCCCGTGGCAAATCATTACCCGGGAGTGCGATGAGCCTAGAGATCCCGACGCGCCTCGCGTATTTGTGGTGGCCTTCGAGCAGGAAGCGTTCACGCCGCTCCTCTCGGCGACTGAAACCTGCACACTGCCATCTATGGAGGATCTCGGATGATTATCGAGGTTGCGACAGTACTCTCCATGGTGGTGGGGGGCAGCGCTCTCATGCGCATCACTGGAATCCGCGGTTGGGCACTGCCCGTTGTGGGGTCAGTGGCCGGAATCTCGCTGTATCTCATTGTCGGAATGCTGCAAGTGTTTACTCCCATTACGACAAGCCCCATAGTGACGATCTCGCTTACCGCTGGGGTTCCCCTCGCAGCGTTGGCGTGGCAAGCGCTTCGCGGCGCGGATGTTGGCCTGCGGATCATCCCAAGCGTGGCAGCAGTTCTCGGCCTCGTTGCGGCAGTCGCTCTCTTTCGTCAGGCCAGACTCGTCGCGTGGTCAAAAGACAGCTTTGAGTATCTGGTGAATGCATCGCTCATTGCAAACAATCATCTGGATGCCGCCTCCATTGACCTACTCCCCAAGAGACTTATTGGGGTTCCCCTGTTGCATGCCGCTGCGAACCTCGGCGGCGAACACTACTTCCCCGCCATCACGCCGTTGATCGCTGGCCTCACTATTGCGGTTATCGCGTGGTTGGCCTGGGTGGCGCTCGCACCGCGAATCGATCACCGCATCGCCGCGGCCGTCATCGTGTCGTGCTTGTTGGCGCTCGTGACGGTGAACCGCTACGTGTTCAACGCGTTCTATGTCAACGGACATCTCTTGTTCGGGATGCTAATAGTGGTCCTAGTCGGCTGCGGATGGCTCATCGCGACGAAGAATGAGGTAAACCGCACTGCTCTCATTACGCTCATGGCGCTTTCAATAGTCGCACTATCGGTGATTCGTGCTGAAGCGCCGATAGCGGTTGCGCTCGCCCTTCTCCCGGTGCTTCTGAATCAAGAGTTCTCCGTGCGTGAACGCTCGCTACTGTTGGGCTTATTCGGGCTCTCGACGATTGCTTGGCAATCATTCGTAGCGACAATGTACGTGACCGGAGACTCGCGAGTGCCGGTGTCTGTTTTCGGGCTCCTCGCTTTAGGCATCGCAGCGCTTGGCGGAGTTCCACTTTTACGGTTGAAGCTCCTCACCCGCAAGCGCAGCATCGTCCTCGTCTCCGCCCAGACTCTGCTCTGGATTGCGCTCGCCGTCCTCGCGATTAGGCAGCCCGATGTACTGATCGACAGCCTGCGTGCGACTATGGATAATGCGGTGCTCGGAGCTGGCTCGTGGGGGTACTCCCTATTTCTGCTCGGGATCGCCGTCGCGATTTTTCTCTTCGCGAAACTGCCCGAGGGCGAGATGGTGCGATTCCCGATCGTCACTTTCATTCCCGTGGCGTTCCTCCTCGCGTACTTGCGCGAGGCTGCATATCGCGTGGGCGCGGGAGATTCGCTCAACCGAATGTGGATCCAGTTGCTTCCACTCGCAGTTTTCTACCTGATCATCGCAATCGGAATGGGGCGTCGACGCTCGGTGGCGAGCGATTCACTCGATGAGCGCCGCATCGCCCCCGAGGTTTCCGCGCAGACAAACCGGCCGGTCATTTAATACTTCGTCACGGAAATCGCACAATATTCGCGACAGCTATTGCGGCCGGGTTCTCCGACTGAGGCTTCAGCAAAAATCGATTACGGCGCCGCGGGTAGTGAGATCGTGCCGTGTTGGAATGCCTGCGAGCAGGTACCCGATTCACAAATCATCTCAGCGACAGGCCACCCAAGAGCACCGTTGATGCCGCCCTGAGCCACCGACTCCGCTCGGAAATCCCAGTTGAGCGTAAATACTCCAGCGGAACTCGAGTACACCTGAGCATCCTCAAAACGCTGAACAGCTCCACTGCCATTGACCGTCTCATAGAAGCGAGTATCGAGCGTCGGCAGCCCCAGCTCCGAAATGCGAGCACCGTAGTAGTCAGCGATCGCCGAATCTGTAATCGCATAGACAGCCGAATTCGACGAGGCTTGATAAAGGGCCCCGTGCTGGAACTCCTGCGAGCAGCTACCTGATTCGCAGATCATCTCAGCGACAGGCCACCCAAGAGCACCGTTGATGCCGCCCTGAGCCACCGATCCCCCGCGGAAATCCCAGTTGAGCGTAAATACTCCAGCGGAACTCGAGTACACCTGAGCATCCTCAAAACGCTGAACAGCTCCACTGCCATTGACCGTCTCATAGAAGCGAGTATCGAGCGTCGGCAGCCCCAGCTCCGAAATGCGAGCACCGTAGTAGTCAGCGATCGCCGAATCTGTAATCGCATAGACAGCCGAATTCGACGAGGCTTGATAAAGGGCCCCGTGCTGGAACTCCTGCGAGCAGCTACCTGATTCGCAGATCATCTCAGCGACAGGCCACCCAAGAACACCGTTAATGCCGCCCTGAGCAACCGATCCATCGCGGAAAGCCTTGCTCAGCGAGAACACCCCTGCATCAGTCGAGTAAACCTGAGCTTTTTCGAATCGCTGGACAGTTCCCTTACCGTTCACCGTCGCGTATGAGCGGGTATCGAGAGTGGGTTTACCCAAAGTGGCGATACGTGTGCTGTAGTACGCCGAGATTGCGGAATCCGTGATCGCGTAGACAGCCGAACTCGATGAGGCTTGGTACAACGCACCGTGTTGGAACTGTTGTGAACAGCTATCCGAAACGCAGACCATCTCGGCCGCGGGCCAGCCCATGACTCCGTTGATGCCGCCCTGAGCCACCGAAGCATCACGGAAGGCCTTACTCAGCGCGAATACCCCCGCATCACTCGAGTAAACCTGGGCGTAGTTGAACCGCTGCACAAGACCACTGCCATTAACGGTGTCATAGAACACAGTATCCGCGGCCGGCCACCCGAGCGCAGTGGGCTTCGCATCGTAGTAATCGACGATCGCTGAGTCCAAAATCGAGTAGACGGCTGTGTTTGACGATGCCTGATACAGCGCGCCGTTTTGGAATTGCTGCGAACAGCTACCGGAAACACAGGATTGTTCACCGATCGGCCAGCCAAGAATTCCTCTAATGCCACCCTGTGCGACAGATTCATCTCGGAACGCGAAGCTAACCGTAAATACACCGGCGTCACTGGAATAGACGTGGGCCTTAGCGAAGTGCTGAACAGCGCCATCGCCATTCACCGTTTCGTACGTGCTGGTTGCCGAGGTGGGCGATCCCAACGCGGTGGTTCGGGTCTCGTAGTACGCAGCGATGTCTGGGTCGTCGACCGTGTAGACGGGAGCCCCAGTGGTCGAGCCGAACCATGCCGTGAAGTAATCCCAGAAATTGCGATTTCCATAGGACGAGCACGAGTCGCCATAGCCGCCAAGATTAGCCAGAGCGGCCGCGTTAGGAACGTACGGAGTGTAGTTGTACAACGCCGCAGTTGCGTTGTTCTGAATGTTGACTGACTTCGAACCACACGAGGTGTTGGGATGATACAAAATCGACTTCACTCCGGGCTGGTAGTAGCCCCACGCGGTAGGAGTGCTGTAGCGCTTGAGCTGCCATGCCGCGTTGTACAGCTGGTTGTACAATCCGTAGTATTCCGCGTCACACACACCACCGACGTTGTCGGGGCAGCCGTAACCCATGGCACGAGCCAGGCGCGAATCACTCGGTTCATCGTTCGTGAGCAGGCCCTGCTCTTTCTGCAACATTACGAGCAGAACTTTGGCACTAATGCCACAGGCTTGTTGCACCTTGTAAATAATGGCCGAGGTGAGCTCGTTGCTCGCGCCCGTGTAGGGGCCGCACACCGTGCGGTCGGCATCGCGCGAGAAAGTGGTGGTGCGCTTAATCGTGAGGCAGTTCGAATTGTCACACGAGTCCAGCATCGAATCGAGGAATGCCTGAATCTGAGACTGAGACATGTCGCCCGATTTATAGAAATAGGCGTCGCTAATGATGTAACCCGGGTCAAAGTTGCTTCCAGAATTAGCTTGAAAAAGACTCGATTGCGCCGCTGAAGGATCAGCTAGCTGCGACAGTGAGGAGTTCGCTGACTCGATGGAAACTTGGGCTGATGCAGATGCTGCGTTCGTAGCTCCGACGGTGAACAGCAGCGACGCCAAGACCGCGACGGCCAATCCGCGAAAGACGGAAAACGTCGTTCTTATGCTCCTGTAGCGCATTCGAGCCCCCTAAATTTGCACGTACTGCACCAACAGTAATTCACTCGCCCCACAATCCGCAGCAGTCCACCCTGTTAAATGCGCGATGGCTCACCCCCAGAAGGAGTGCATTTCTGAACCCCAAGAGACTCTAAGCGGGGCGACTAGTTCCGGAATCCAGTTCTTCGGGTTTTGGCTGTTGGCTCAATGCCAGCTGTCGGGCGAGCTCAGTGATCTGAGTGTCCATCTGGCGAAAACGCCGGTAGGTACTCATCACAAGCCCCAAGAAGAAAAGAACCGTGAGGTAAAGCAACAGGTCAGCACCGCGGCCGATACCGACCAGCCTCGCCATCGTCGTCCAAATTTGAGGGAAGAATACCGACGATGCTGCAGCGACAACGAAGAGCATCATGAGGATGCGACGAACGGCTTGATGCCGCGCTCCGCCATTGCGCATCATCACTATCGCGATGACTATGACGATCGAAACGACGATGGTCTGAAAAATAACGGTCATAAGCTCACCTAAAAATCAGTTCAACAAGAATGTTGACAGAGTTGAGAAGGGACTGGCCTTTGGCTTTTGAGTAGTCGGTGTAGACAATATGGGTGGGATACTCGGACCACTGAATTTTGAGGCCACCAATGAGGTCTACAAGCTCAGACGCGTGGGCCATCCGGTTCTGAGTGATGTGGATATTCTCCAACACAGGGCGGCTAAGCACCCGGAGCCCATTGTGGGCATCCGTAAGGGCCATATTCGTCGTCACCCGCGTGTACCACGCCGCGGTGCGCAACACGATGCGCTTAGAGCGGTTGACCTTTGTGCGGTCATCAAGAAATCGTGAACCGATGACGGCATCCAAATTGTTCGCGTGGAGCTTCTCCACCATGCCCGCAGCATCCGCCACTTGATGTTGCCCGTCTGCGTCAAACGTAACAACCTCGGTCATGGCCGGGTCAGAGAGTGCGTAATCAAAGCCAGTTTGCAACGAGGCACCCTGACCGAGATTGATCGGATGCTCGACGACAACCGCCCCGGCAGCGCGTGCGAATTCCGCAGAGCGATCGCTCGACCCATCGTCTACGCATACAACATACGGAAAGGTTCGCCGCACTTCGGCGACAACCTCGCCTATGACAGCACCCTCGTTATACATAGGGATAATGACCCAAGTTCTTCCCATATGCTCAGTCTCCCATACGCACGAACTTTCCGACGTTCAATCGCGTTGATACAAAGGTCCGAGGAACGCGCTCCGACACTGGTGTGCGGATAGCGGCAGGCGCTGGATGCCCCGATCCCCGAAAGCTTCCGTCGTTGTTCTCGCTCGCGGGGCACCCATCCAAGACCACGTAGACTTCGGTAGGATTCGGCCTCGACCTGGAGAAATAGATGAAGTCTGCAATTGCCCTCGTCAACGAGGTTCTCTCCATTTTGCCCGCCGGGGCACGGCGCTACCTCATTGTGTATTCGGTAACTTTAGGTTTGCTCTCGATTCTGGATGCGTTGGCACTCGGATTGCTCGCTCTCGTCATCTCCCCCATTCTTTCGGGAACCACCCTTTCGCTTCCTGTGATTGGCGAGGTCGGCGAGCTGGGCCTTCTGCTCATGCTCGGGCTTGTGTGTCTCATGATCGTCGCGAAGGGCATTCTTGCTGTCGCGCTTTTATGGGGCGCCACTCGGCGGTTCGCAAAATACGAACTCGACATTGGTTCGCGGCTCTTCGCGAGCTACATCGACGCCCCGTGGGTTGAGCGGCTCAAGCGAAACTCCGCAGACGTGGTCCGACTGACGGACGGCAGCGTTGGCGTGACAGTGTCGGGCTTCCTGCTCCCCTTTTCCACACTTTTTGGCGAGGCTCTCAGCTTCCTCACTATCGTCGTGGTGCTTGCCGTGGTGCAGCCGCTGGTCGCTGCCATCGCACTGGGATACCTCGGTCTCCTAGGAGCGATCCTGTACTTCTGGGTCGCGAAACGTGCGCGTGAGGCTGGCCGCGTCAACCTTAAATACACGCTCCGAAGCTCTCGGCTCATTACCGAGATGATCGGCGCGCTCAAGGAGGTCACGCTTCGCGGGAAATCACACGAAGTTGCAGACGTCGTCCGCTCCAATCGAGTGCATTCGACGCGCGCGCGTTCCAACATTCAGTTCCTCGGCCAGGTGCCTCGCTATGTACTCGAATCCGGGATCGTGGGTGGTTTCGTGCTCGTGGGAACTGCGGGATATGCCACAGGCGGAGTCACAGAAGCAATAACCGCGGTAGCCCTTTTCGGACTCGCTGGCTTCCGTATGGCGCCTTCGGTTGTCAGGTTCCAAGCGGTCGTATCCCAAGTCACAGCTAACATGCCCCACGCAAGCGCCGTGCTCGCCGAAATTCGGAGCGCTGAAAGTTCCGTCAAATACCGCGTCGGGCGCGAGACTTTAACGATTCCCGAGTCAGCGAGTGCGTTGAGCTTCGAGAACGTGAGCTTTAGGTATGCCGCCGATCAGGGCGATGCAATAAGTGACGTGTCATTTACCATTCCTTTTGGCAGCACAGTTGCGTTGGTCGGTTCGTCAGGAGCCGGAAAATCAACGGTCGTCGACCTGATCTTGGGCCTCATCGAACCTACGGGCGGACGGCTGGCCATCGATCAGTTGGACTTGACCAAACTGACGCAGTCGTGGCGACAGCAAGTTAGCTATGTGCCGCAGGAGGTCGCCCTCTTCGATTCCAGCATTGCGCAGAACGTCGCACTCACCTGGGGCAATGACATCGACGAGGAACGCGTGCGCTCCGCACTCGCACAAGCACAACTTCTAGACATCGTGGACAAGCGCGAGGACGGCATTCATGGCGTTATCGGCGAGCGGGGCCTCGCTCTTTCTGGCGGACAGCGGCAACGCCTAGGAATTGCTCGCGCGCTCTACGCAGATCCCCGCGTTTTGGTTCTCGATGAAGCGACAAGCGCCCTCGACACTGCCACGGAAGCCGCCGTGACCGACGCGATCAAAGCCCTCCACGGCGAGAAAACCGTCATCACCGTCGCGCACAGACTGTCCACGATCCAACATGCAGACCAGATCCTCTTCATGTCGAATGGCAGAGTTGTCGCCCAGGGGACCTTCTCCGAACTCGTCGCTAAAGTGCCCGAGTTCGCACGGCAAGCAGGCCTAGCTGGTCTCGCTTAGCTGCCTGCCCGCCGTACTGATAGAGAAAAACTAGAGGATCTCGATCTTCGGTCCGTTGAGTCGATTACGGGTGTCCAACACCGGGACATCTGCGGTATTCAAGAGCTCGAGCTCCAGAGTGTCGTGGTCGGTCAACAAGACCGCGATGTCCATCCCGGCGATTGTGTCTTCCGTGAGCGATACCTTCGTGACGTTCGCAGGCCAGCGGTGAGCCTCGACGTGATCGTCAACAGCAAAGACTTCGGCGCCCTCGTCGTGGAGGAGCTCAAGTAGCCGTAGCGACGGCGACTCCCGAATGTCACCGGAGTTCTTCTTGTAAGCCATCCCGACAAGCAAGATTTTGGAGCCTCGCAACGCACGGCTCGACGCGTTGAGGAGGTGCATGACACGCTGCGTTACATACTGCGGCATGTTGTCGTTGACGTCGTTGGCCAACTCAACGAAACGGAAGTTCTGACCAAGCTTCCTTCTGACCTGCCACGATAGGTAGCTCGGGTCAACGGGGAGGCAGTGTCCGCCAACGCCTGGACCCGGCGTGAACTTCATAAATCCGAAAGGCTTAGTGTTCGCCGCATCAATCGATTCCCACACATTGACGCCGAGCTGATGGGCAAAGATCGCGAGTTCGTTGACCAACGCGATATTTACGTGCCGGAAAGTGTTCTCCAAAAGCTTCGCAAGCTCTGCCTCTTTGGGCGTGGGGACAGGAACAGTCGTGTCGACGAGCGAATCGTAAAACGCTTGAACCTTCTCGAGTGACTCGGGGTTGATTCCCGACACAATCTTGGGAGTGGTGACGAAGCCCCACTGCTGGTTTCCCGGGTCAATGCGTTCAGGGCTGTACCCCACGTAGAAATCGCTGCCAGCGGTGAGGCCCGAACCGGACTCCAAGATCGGCACGAGAAGCTCTTCAGTGGTTCCCGGGTAGGTTGTCGACTCGAGAATGACTGTCGCTCCGGGCTTCATGCGCTCTGCCAACGCAACACCCGAGCTCTCAATGAAGCTCAAGTCCGGCACACTTTCGCGCAGCGGAGTCGGCACTGCAATGACAGCGAAGTCGAACCCGTTAACGTCGGCGTAGTCCGTCGTCGGCGTGTAACTGCCAGAAGCGATCGCTCGGGCTAGCTCAGCGTCAGAGACGTCTTCGACGAAGGATATGCCGGAACGCAAGCCTTCGACCCGACGTTCGTCAAGGTCAATTCCAATAACGCGATAGCCCTGCTCGACGGCCCGCATCGCGACTGGTAGACCAACATAGCCTTGACCGACTACTGCGACTGTTTTGACGATGTCTGGCATCCGCGCGCAACTCTCTTTTCAATCAGGTGACTCATCTGAATCCCTACAACACTACCTCCCCTTGTGCCGGTTTCGAGTTCACCCGGAGCCGCACTTATCGAGTCAGGATTCGCCGGGCTTCTCCGATGATCCGCGAAGCAACCGCGCGCAGAGAGATGTTGTTGGCGGCCCACTCCGAGCGCGCAGCACGATTTGCATATGGCTCCTCGTCGCTGAGCACCGAGAGCATTACTGCTGCGATCGCCTCTTTCTCATAGGCGACCGCATGCCCAATTCCCTCACGTGCCGCGAAGTCGGCACCAGGGCCAGTTCCCGCGTAGATTACCGGCACACCGCACGCCACTGAGGCATACATTTTGGTGGCAAAAGCGCGAGCGTAACCATCTGGATGCACGCTCGCGAGGGTCACTACAGCGCCTCTGATCCACGATGCGACTTCTTCAGGGCTCATCCGGGGTCGGAGTTCCACAGCCCCCACGGGTAAAGACTTACTGCGCTCAGCAAGCGTTGCGAAATCTGACCCTTGACCAATAAAGACGAGCTTCGAATCCGGACGTGTTTTAAGAACCTCTTCGAAGGCATCAAGGAAGATCTGCGCACCATGGACTTCGGACGCCGTACCCGCGTACAAAAGATAGGGAACACCGAGGGCGATCTTCTCCCCTACCGGGCTGAACATCGTTGTGTCTACGCCATTACCGACCGTGGTCACCATCGCCCGCGGAAATTGTTCTCTGATGCGCTCTGTGAATTCAGCCGAAACAGAAACGACCGCTGCAGCCCCGCTCATCGCCCAACGCTCGACGCCACGAAGGATCACTGCAATGTGTCGCGGATAGCCTGCGCTTCCCACGGCGTCTGACCAAATGTCTGCCGCGTAGTACAGATAGGGAATGCCTCGGATTCCGCACGCGATTCGGGTGAACCATCCAGTAGTCGGCGGCGGTTCAACGATGACAAGGTGCGGCTTCCTCATAAACAGCAAACGAAAGAACACGGGGAGGTCAAAGCTCAAATACTGCAGGTAGCCACGCACGTACCCTGCCCGGTCTCTTAACACCCACATGCGTCGCACTCGCGCACCCCGTGCTGGCGAATCAACATCATCGAACCCCGCGGGAGGGTTCGATGTCAGCACATCAACGGCAGCACCATTGGCCGCCAATTCAGCAACCAGCGCGCGTAAACGGTACGAGGCCGCGGCCGGTTCAGGAACGTAAATCCGGCTGACGACTGCGACGCGCTTGCCTGCTAGAGCGTCCATTGTCTCAGGGCTCACGCGGGTACGCGAGTAATGCCGGAAGGAGCGAGCAGGGCTGCGCTCGCGTCTGCATCGTTAGGCGCACCGGAAGCGGCATCTGGACTTGCGCCTGTGGCTGTAGTCGCAGCGGTTGCATTGTTCGTTGCCACCACCGGTGCGATATGAATTTCCCTTGCCAAGATGGCGACCATGCCCGCAAACGCGGTGGACCCCACAGCCCACACCACCATAGGCGCGGGAGCGCCTGACCAGAACCACTCGGCACCCGCGTTGAGGTTCCATCCGGGAACGTCGTTACCCGTGACGTAGCGCCGCATGTTCATGTGAAGCGCAACGAGGTTAGCGGCACTTAGCACAACGACGATTGCGACGGTCTGCACCCGCCCGAGGGCGACGCGCTTTCGGCCAGCTTGCACCACGAGAAGACCTCCCATCAAGACGATGAGCGGCAGGATGTAGCGAGGCTGCACCTGCTCCCCCACTTTGTCCCCGCCCTGTGTGAGTACGTACGTCGGAAGAATCCAGAGCACGAAACCGACGCTCGCAACCACGAATGCTTTACGCCAGTTCAGCACCCCGAGGCCGGCAAAGCCCAACGCTACGAAGGCAGCAATCCCAAAAAACACGACCGAAGCGGGAATCGGAGTATCCAGCCAACCGAGATCCCACCCGCCGAAAGCGCCAATCCATAAAGAAGGCACGTTGAGAAGGTTGTACGCAAGCAACCCAAAACCCGCCAAGCTATCCGCCGCCGTTGCCGCTTGTGCCGCCGCTGGCCCCGCTTCTGCTCCCGCAAAACCGTTGATTCCGGCAGAAGTCTGCCTGGCAGTCAAGAAAAACACTCCAGCGACAACACCCATCGCCACGGGAAGTAGCGAGAGCAACCAAAAACGACGAGTGTTCTCAAATACCAGGATGATCGCAACGCCGAGCGCACCGACCACGTACAAAGCAGAATCACCGCGGGAGCCCGCTGCCATGAGGACCGAGATGACTACGAGCACCGCAGAAGCGGCGCGCGCAACGCGGGTCTCTGCCTCGTAATAGCTGAGCAATGCCAGCCACGCTGATCCGACGCCGGTGACAGCCCAACCGCTTGGGTTATTGGATGCGAGCAGAAAGACTCCGAGCGGCATCGTCGTCACGAGCCAGCCCCACACCAACGCAGGCCGACGACTGACAGGGAGCAGCATATAAAGCGCCGCAGTCAAGGCAACGAATAAGAGAACATTGAAAAGGCGCATCGCCATAACCGAGAACATGGTGTCGTCGCCCACGAACACGCTCATGACGGAATAGTAAAGCGGCGGATATTCGCCCTCAAAGTTTCCGCGGTCCGTCTCCACTAATGAGGTTGAGCCGAAATCGATCCGGTCCTGACAGGCGGCACTTTCCTCACTAACGAAGGCGTAGCATGGCGAGCTCAGGAGCGCTTGTGGCACGAGTCGGGTTGAATCAGTCGCGCCCGACTGGCAGTACGCCGGGTTGTCCGTTGAACACCAAATGCTGACCAGATGGTAATCATCATCGGGAGCTGCGCCCATCGGCGATGCGAAAGCCCACGCCGAAAGCGCGAGGAGAGCCAACACGGGAGCTAAGGCAATGAGCCTGAACCGCCGCAGCGGATTCGTACGCGCGGACGCGACAATAGGTTCGAAGCGTCCGGGTGCCATCTGTACAGGCTATCTCAGAGTGCGCGAGCAGTGGTGGGTTCAGGCGAGAGGTCTCGCTCCTCCACCTCTGCGGTGGCGCGATGCGCCGGGAGGAGAATCGCGAGCGCCGCTGCAAAGCACAGCGATCCCACGATCCACACGGCGTTGGGAGTGATGAGGAGGTTCCACCACCATTCTCGTCCTGCATCGAGGTCAGCGCTGAGTGCATCGATACCGGTCACGTAGCGGCGGGTATTGAGGTACAACGAAACGAATTGCGCTCCAGAAAGAGCAACCACAACGATCCACATCTGTGCTCGCGATAGGCGCACTCGTTGGGCGCCAGAGGTGAAAAAGAGCGCGCCGACAAAAACTACGACAAGCGGTAGCAAATAGCGAGGCTGGTAGTCGTCGCCCACATCTTTACCCGCAAGAACGAGCAAAGTAACCGGGATCATCGCGAGGGCTGCAGCGCCAACCACAAGAACGAAGCTCTTTCGCATTGAATTAGCGCGGGCCGCGACGAAGCCGACACCGATGACCGCAGCGAGAGAACTAACCCACACCACGGCGGGCATTGAGGTGTCTAGCCATCCGAGCCCCCATGACTGGCCATAAATGCCTGTCCAGATGGAAGGGACTTCCGTGAGATTCAGAGCGACGCGGCGCAGGATGACGCCAAAACTGAGCTGATCTTGCACACCGCTGGTCACCGCTTCGGACGACCGAGATGCCCGGAACAACAGCGCACAAATGATGAAACCCACGACAGGGAGAAAAGAAGACCACAAGAATCGTCGTGTCTTATTCATTGCGAGAAGCACTGCTGCAAAAACCGCGAGGCAGAAAAGAACAGTGGCATCGCTGCGTGAGCCGGACGCCATCACCGCACCAAGCAGGAACAGCGCGCCGAGCACAATCCGCTTGACCCCTGACGACTCGTAGAAACCGAGCAGCGCTAACCACCCATAGCCCACACCCATGAGCGCCCATGAACTCGGGTTATTAGACGAGAGCACAAAGAGTCCAAGAGGAACGGTGGTGAGCGCCCACTGCCAAACAAGAATCTGCCGACGGTTGGTTGGCAACGCCAAATAGAGCATCACGCCAATCCCGACGAACAGCGCGATGTTGACGACTCGCATCATGAATACAGAGACGTGCACATCAGGCCCGACGAACATGCTCATGGCGCCGTAGTAGACAACTGGATATCCACCGGCAAAATTTCCGCGGACAGTCTCGGTGGTCGGCCCCTCCGTGAAGTCAATGCTGTTCTGGCAGCCAGCACTCTTCTCGGGGTCATACGCGAAGCAAGCGGGCCTCGCGACAGCGGGCGGCACTAGTCGCGTGCCAGCGTCATCAGTCTCCGCGCAATACTGCGAATCTCCGGTTGCGCACCAGATGCTCGTCAGATGAAAATCGTCGTCGGGGCTTGCGCCGACCGGCGATGACAACGCCCATGCCGCGAGTGCGGCGAACACCAATAGCGGCGCAATGATCATCCCGAGACGACGGCCTGGGCGCGAGAACACGGAACGCAGACCAGTCAACATGGCACAAAGCTAACGCGTGAAAACCCGGAGTCTGCTGTGAACGGCAATTAGCGTCGCAATCGTGCGACAGCCTTGTCTACCGTCGCTGTGACGCCGGTGTGACGCAAGTGGTGCCACGCCATCCTCAGGTCGTGCCGCAGGCCGTAGGGCTTAGGCACCTTGCCCCCGAGTGCCACCCCACGACGACGCGTTTCAGCGTGGTCAGCGGCGTGCTGCGGATTCGCTACAAAGTTCACCAATGGCGCCAGAGTGCGCTTCCAGTAGAAGTCTTCACGAACGCGCGCGACGTTGCGCTTGCACTCGGCGATGAAGGCGTCGTCGTACAGCACCCGATCGAGGGCGGCGGCGAGAGCATCCGCGTCTTGGGCAGGCACCGTGAGGCCGAGACCCTCGGTTTCGATGAGGTCAGCAAAGCTGTCGCCCTCGGTAACCACCATGGGCAAACCCGCCCAGAGATAGTCGAGGATGCGCGTGCGGAACGAGAACGTTGTCTCGATATGCGACATGTGGGTGCTGACGCCGGCATCCGCTTCGGTCAGGTAGTTCTGGCGATCGGCGTAGTCGACCCACTCTTCGTTAAAGAAGACCGACGAGTCAAGGGCCCCGAGCTCGGTGGCGAGATCATGCGACTCGCGCACGATCCCCATCTGGTCAACGCCCGGATGCCGGGTGCCGAGAAAGTAGAGCTTGGCCGTGTCGCGGGTTTCAGCCAGCTTCGCAACCGCGCGGATCAGAGTCTTGGGGTCGAACCAGCTGTAGACGCCGCCGCCCCAGATCATGAGCTTGTCGTCGGCGTTGATGCCCGGCAAAACGCCCTTGAGGGTGTCGCGCTCGTGGGCGGGAGGGGTGCCTTCGAGCCCGAACGGCACCACGCTGAGAAGGCCCTCAAGATGCGGGTCGTTTTCGTAGGTCGTGGGGCTGAGGCGCCCGAGGGCGGCCATCTGGCCGAAGTAGAAGAGGCGCTGGCGTTCGGAAGCGCACATGAAGAAGTCGCCGAGTGCGAGTTGCTCGTTGAGCACCTCGGTTGCGGTCGTAACGCGAAGCTCCCACGTGGCACGCGCAAGTTCGCGGCCCTGCTCGAGCATTTCGAGGTGCATCGGGTCGTAAATGTCGACGACGGTGATCTTGTCTGTCGTGCGCAACACTTCGAACTGGCGCATGGCATGGCCTTGGAAGACCACGACGTCGCACCACTGTTCGAGTTTCGCGAAGGCGTCGTTCTCCCCCGGCGTGACGAGCGTGAGCTCGAAGGGAGCATCCACCGGCTGAAGCTTGGTCGTCGTCATGAGCGTGACCTCGTTGCCCGCTTCAGCGAGCGCGAGAGCCATGTTCCACGAGCGAATCGCGGGGCCGGCCATCCGGGGACCAATGGGGTCGCCCGTGATGATCAGTACGCGAGTCACTTGGTTGCCGCCAACAGTCCTTCGAGGTAGACGCCGTAGCCGCTCTTGACAAGAGGGGCGGCGAGGGCAGCGAGCTGGTCATCCGAAATCCAGCCAGCGCGCCAGGCAATCTCTTCGATGCAGCCAATCTTGTAACCCTGACGGTCTTCAATCACGCGCACGAACTCGGTGGCTTGAACCATCGACTCGAAGGTTCCGGTGTCGAGCCAGGCGGTACCGCGGTCGAGCACGTTGACCTGCAGCTGACCCCGGTTGAGGTAGTGCTCGTTGATGGTGGAGATTTCAAGTTCACCGCGAGCGCTCGGCGTGATCGACTTGGCGATCTCGATAACCGAGTTGTCGTAGAAGTAGAGGCCGGGAACGGCGTAGTTGCTCTTCGGCTCAAGGGGCTTCTCTTCAATCGACTGAGCGATGAAGTTCTCGTCGAACTCGACGACGCCGTAGGCCCGCGGGTTACGCACGTGGTACGCAAAGATCAGGGAACCGTCGATGTCGTTGTGCTGGCGCAGGTTCGAACCGAGCCCCATGCCGTGGAAGATGTTGTCGCCCAAAACGAGCGCGACCTTCTCGTCACCGATGAACTCTTCGCCAATGATGAACGCCTGAGCGAGGCCATCGGGCGAGGGCTGCACGGCGTACGTGAGCTCGATGCCGAGTTCGCTGCCATCACCCAAGAGGCGCTGGAACTGGGCTTGGTCATCCGGAGTCGTGATGATCAAAATTTCGCGGATGCCCGCACTCATCAACGTCGACAAGGGGTAGTAGACCATCGGCTTGTCGTAAATGGGCATGAGCTGCTTGGAGATGCCCTTGGTGATGGGCCAGAGGCGCGTTCCGCTGCCGCCGGCCAGAATAATTCCGCGCATTAGTTGCGTTCCTTTCGGTTCGCCTCGTAGTACTCCTTAACGGCAGCGTACGACGGCAGCGAGCCATCGGCGAGGCGTTCGGCAAGGGTGGGCGCAATCTTGTCTTTGGGCGAGAGAACGAGCTCGTCGAGCTCGGGCGGGAAGACCAAGCCAATTTCGGGGTCGAGCACATTGATGTCGTGCTCGGCGCCCGGCTTGTAGACATCGCTCACGAGGTAAGTGAGGGTGGCGTCGTCGGTGAGAGCAATGAACGCGTGGCCAAGCCCCTCCGCCACATAGACCGCGCGACGATCGACGGTGTCGAGAATGACCGAGTCCCACTGAC
The DNA here is from genome assembly GCF_002797685.1 of Salinibacterium amurskyense. Classification (GTDB taxonomy): domain Bacteria; phylum Actinomycetota; class Actinomycetes; order Actinomycetales; family Microbacteriaceae; genus Rhodoglobus; species Rhodoglobus amurskyensis. Next base: position 1,016,654 of record NZ_PGFH01000001.1, on the reverse strand, counting down.
CAAAGGTCGGCGAACCCTCGCGGATGTCGACCACGAAGTCGATGCCGCGGCCGTGCGTGACCGTGACGTATTTGCCCTGCCCGGGAGGGACATCCGCATAGTGGATGCCGCGAACGACGCCGCGCTTGGATACCGAAGTATTGGCCTGTCGAAGGTCGAGCGGGTGCCCTACTACCTCTTCGAGTTTGTCGAAGCGGTACCACTCCAAGAAAACGCCGCGTTCATCGGCGAATTGTTTGGGGGTGATTTCGTAGGAATCAGGCACCGAGAGTTCACGTATTTGCACACCAAGAATCCTACCCGGCGAGGCTTGGCGGACGGTTCAGGATGCACAGAGTGTTAGTCGACGGGTTGAAGAACGTCACGCACCGCGTCGAGCGGGCCGCGCGAGTAGCGGCCGTAGTGCCCCGCAGCGAAAGCACGTGTGACGGTCGGAATCCGTCGAAATCGGGCCTCGGGCAGCGCGTTGCGCATGCGCTCATGCTCAAGTTTGGCCAAAGCGCGGTTGACTTTCTCGTCGCTAACGCGAGCCCCGAGCCGCTGCAGGCGATCGACCAGCACCGTCATGTTCTTTTCCAGGCGGGCGTTGCGATCACGCCGGGGCTCCATCATGCGCCCGAATTTTCCGGCGAGCGACAGCTTGGTAGCGCCGATCTGGTTCGAACCGTGCTGGCGATAGTCGATCGTGGGCTGCTCGACAAAGTCTGTGGACGCCACTGCCGCTGCGATGACGCCGAGCCATTCGTCGTGCACCCACGACGGCGGAAAGGGAGCCGCAAACTCCACGAGGCTTCGACGGAACACAGTGCAGGCTCCTGTCACCAAGTTGCGTCGCAGCATCACCGAAAATGCGTCGCCGGCGTGGATGCTCGCCACTTCGCCCGCGCCAACGCCGAGGGCCCCCGACAGAGTGTGACCGAGCGGCGCACCCGCGCCATCGACGAGTCGCGCATCCGAGTGAATCAGCGAGACGGTCGGCTGCGCGGCAAACTGGGCAGCAAACAGCGCAAGCCGCCCCGGGTGCCAGACGTCATCCTGATCGCTCAGGGCAATGAGGTCGCCCGTGCACGCTCGGATCGCCTGTTCAAAGTTCTTGGTGACGCCGAGGGGTGGGGTGTTTTCGAAAACGGTCAGCTGCACCGAAGGATAGCGGGCCGCGACCGCGCGAACGCGGTCGATCGTGTCGTCGCGGGACGCGTCATCCGACACCACTAATTGTGTAGGGGCGGGCTGCTGTTCGAGGATGCTGAGCAGTTGCTCTTCGATGTACGCGGCACCATTGTGCGTACACAGAGCCACCGAGATTTCAGGGGTGGACGCGGGCTCGCTCATGGTTCCAGCTTAAGCTGCCCCGCCTGCGGTGGCGCGCACCGCCAAGCCAACTATCATTGGGGAGTTATGCCTACCGATCACACCCCAGGGGTCCTACCCCATGTTGCCGTTCTCTTGGCGACCCACAACGGCCGACGGTGGCTTCCCGAACAGCTTGATAGCGTGCTCGCTCAAGAGGGCGTTGAGGTTGAAGTTTTCGCACGTGACGATGCGTCAACCGACGGCACCGCAGAGTGGCTCGCCGAACAAGCAGCGGTCGAACCTCGACTGACCGTGATCGCGAGCGATGGAGCTTCCGGCAGCGCCGCCGCGAACTTTTACCGCTTGATCCAGCTGGCACCCGCCGATCGCGAGTACTACGCGTTTTGCGACCAAGACGACATCTGGGTACCCACAAAGCTGGCGTCGCACGTGAGCCTCAGCACGAAGCTCGCCGCCGATGGCGTCTCTTCTAACGTCACCTCGTTTACGGCCACCGGCGAGCGCAGCCTCGTCAAAAAAGACTTCCCACAGCGCCGGTTCGATTACTTGCTCGAAAGCCCCGGCCCCGGGTCGACCTTCCTCATGTCTAACCGCTTGGTGGCGCTCGCTCGCGAGTATCTCGATTCAGCAGCGGCCAATCCCCTGCCGCAGTACCACGACTGGTTGCTCTACGTCTTGGCGCGAGCTCATGGCTGGACCTGGCACATCGACGCCGTGCCCACTGTGGAGTACCGCCAGCACGACGCCAACGTCATGGGCGCGAACGTGGGCGCCCGTTCGGCGTTCTCCCGCCTCTCTCTCGTTCGTGAGCAATGGCATCGGGGTCAAGCACGACTCCTCGCCCGCGTGGCCCTGAGCGTGGCCGATGACGACCACCGCGCCGAACTTGAACGGATGCGCGAGCTCGTAGAGAAGAGAAACCTGCGTTCTCGCTTCGTACTCGCTGGCCGCGCGAAACAACTCAGGCGACGCCCAAGAGATCAGTGGATAATTGCGCTGTTGATTAGCACTGGTGTGTGGTGAACAAACAATCTGTCGCAAAGAGAGAAAGCAACGTTATGAAGATTCTCGTCGTCGGCGGTAGTGGCTTTATTGGCACTCGCCTGCTTGAAACCCTGAACGAGCAGGGGGACGAGTTCACCAACTTTGATCGTCATGTCTCGGCGCGTTTTCCCGAACAGTCGGTCACCGGCGATGTCCGTTCGGCCGAAGAACTTTCCGCAGCCGCTGTCGGCCACGACGCGATCATCAATCTCGCCGCCGAGCACCGCGACGACGTGACCCCCCTGAGCCTGTACACCGAGGTCAACGTGGGCGGAGCACACGCTGTCGTCGCGGCGGCCGAGGCCAACGGCATCCAACGCATTATCTTTACGAGCACCGTCGCGATCTACGGTCTCGACAAGAACAACGCCGCCGAAGACTCGGTGCCCGAGCCCTTCAACGAGTACGGCCGCACCAAGCTAGCCGCTGAAGGCGTCTTCAGCACGTGGGCGAACGCGGATGCCGCCCGCTCGCTCGCGATCGTTCGCCCCTCAGTCGTGTTCGGTGAGGGCAACCGCGGCAACGTCTACAACTTGGCCAAACAGGTTTCCTCTGGCCGCTTCATCATGGTCGGCAAGGGTGAGAACCGAAAGTCGATGGCCTATGTGGGCAACATCGTGGGGTACATCGCGAGCCGCCTCGAGGCTCCCACCGGCATTGAGATCCGCAACTTTGCGGACAAGCCCGATCTTTCGACCAAAGAGCTCATCGCCATTCTGCGCGACGAAATGAACGTGCACGCGGCGAGCGGCATCCGCCTTCCGCTGGCACTGGGGATAGTTGCGGGCTACGTTTTCGACGCTGCCGCTAAAATCACACGACGCACTTTCCCGATCAGTGCGGTTCGTATTCGCAAGTTTGCGGCCGACACCACGGTGAACACCGATCGACTTCGCGATTCTGGCTATACCGCCACGTTCAGCCTGCACGAAGCACTCAAGCGAACCCTCGCATCAGAGTTTCCCGCCACCGGCGCAGCGGCATCTGCCGCCGCTTCGACGCCCACAACCGACAGGAACCCCTCATGAAGATTCTCGTGACCGGCGGTGCCGGCTTTATTGGCTCCAACTTTGTTCGCCGCACGCTCGAAGACACCTACCCCGACCTGGCCGGTGCTGACGTTGTCGTGCTCGATGCGCTGACGTACTCGGGCAATCTGGAGAACTTGGCCCCCGTGGCCGACTCCCCGCGCTATACCTTCGTAGAGGGCGACATCCGCGATGCCGAGCTTCTCGACAGCCTTCTGGGTGATGTGGATGCCATTGTGCACTTCGCAGCGGAATCGCATGTCGACCGTTCGGTCCGCGACGCCAGCGCGTTTGTGGAAACTAACGTTCTCGGCACCCAGCGCTTGCTCGACGCCGCGCTGCGCGCCAAAACGCCTCGCTTCGTCCACGTCTCCACCGACGAGGTTTACGGTTCGATTGAAGAGGGCTCGTGGGATGAACAGCGCCCCCTCGAACCCAACTCGCCCTACTCGGCGTCGAAAGCGGGCAGCGACCTTCTTGCCCGCAGTTACTACCGCACCCACGGCATGAACGTGTCGATCACGCGCTGCTCCAACAACTACGGTCGCTACCACTTCCCTGAAAAGCTTATCCCGCTGTTTGTGACAAACCTCATCGACGGCAAGCATGTTCCGCTGTACGGCGAAGGCAACAACGTGCGCGACTGGCTGCACGTTGACGACCACTGCCGTGGCATCGCTCTCGTGCTCAGCGGCGGTCGCGCTGGCGAGATTTACAACATCGGTGGCGGCACCGAGCTCACCAACAAAGAGCTCACGCAACTGCTACTCGACCACACGGGCACCGACTGGTCGTTCGTTGATCGCGTCGAAGACCGTCTTGGTCACGACCTTCGCTACAGCGTCGACATTTCCAAGATCCAGTCAGAGCTGGGCTACGAACCGCAGGTTCCCTTCGAAGCAGGCCTCGCCGACGTGGTGCAGTGGTACCGCGACAACCGCCAGTGGTGGGAGCCCCTCAAGGACAAGGCTGCGCTGTGACCCGAATTGCAGTTGTTGGTGCCGGCGGAATGCTCGGCACCGACCTCATGCACGCGCTCAGCAGCCACGACGCTACCGGCTTCACGCGCGCTGAGCTTGACATCACCGATGGCGCAGCCGCGGTAGACGTACTTACTGGCTTCGACGTCATCATCAACGCCTCCGCCTACACGCGAGTGGATGACGCCGAAACGGACGAAGAGAACGCTCACCTCGTCAACGCCGTTGGCCCGCACAACCTCGCTCTCGCTGCGGCTCGGCACGAGTCACGACTTGTGCAGCTCTCGACCGATTACGTCTTCGACGGAACGGCCACAGCACCGTACGCCGAAGACGCGCCACGGCATCCGGTCTCCGCGTACGGCCGCACGAAAGCCGCCGGCGAAGTGTTGGCTCTCGAGCACAATCCCGGTCGCACCGCGATTGTGCGTACCGCCTGGTTGTACGGCAAAAACGGCGGCAACTTTCCCCGCACGATGCTGACGCTCGCGGCGAACCGCGACACTCTTGACGTTGTCAATGACCAGCGCGGGCAGCCGACGTGGACAGGCGACCTTGCCGCGCAACTGGTCGCACTCGTTGACGCTGGAACTCCCGCCGGAATCTTTCACGGCACCAACTCGGGCGAAGCGACCTGGTTCGATCTTGCCCAAGCAGTGTTCGTAGTGGCCGGTCTTGATCCTGATAGGGTCAAGCCGACCGACAGTACAGCTTTTCAGCGGCCTGCGCCGCGACCGAGCTACTCTGTTTTGGGTCACCATGCGTGGAGCGATGCGGGGATCGAGCCAATGCGTGAGTGGAAGCAAGCCCTTCAGGCCGCCTTTGAATCAGGAGCGTTGACAGCCGAATGACCACTCTCCGCGTCATTATCGATGAGATGCTTTCGCCTACCCCGGGCAGTATTGCTCGGTACTCCGAAGAGTTGACGCGAGAGCTCATCAATGCTGCTCCCACCAATTGTTATGTCGAGGCTTTCGTGTCGGCATCCACCGAGGCTGAATACGACCTCATCGCTGATCGACTTCCCAACCTCGCCAAACTCCACAAGAGTGCGCTGAGCCGCCGCGAACTGCGGGCATCATGGCAGCACGGCTTCACGAAGGTTCCCGGGCAAGGCATGCTTCACGCCACGAGCCTCATGGCGCCCCTGCGTCGCCACGATCGTCTCAACCGGGGTGAACAGATTGCCGTCACCGTGCACGATGTCGTCGCGTGGACGCGCCCCGAGTCGCTCGGTAGCCGTCAGGCAAGCTGGGCGCGAGCGATGCTCAAGCGCGCTGAGAAGTACGCGGATGCCATTGTCGTTCCCAGCCACACCGTCGCTCAGCAGCTGGAAGGTATCGCTAATTTCGGCGACCGTGTTCGTGTCATTAGCGGCGCAGCCAGTGCAAGCCTGCGCATCCCCGAGAACATCGACGAACGCGCCAACGAACTCGACCTGCCGCAGCGATTTTTGCTGGCTATCGGTGGCCTCGACCCGCATCGCGGAATCGACCACCTCATCCGGGCCCTGCGCGAACTCGATGACGACGTTGTATTGCTGTTGGTCGGTCCGGAGCCCGGCGATGCCGCGATTGCAGAGTTTCTTGACGCGGAGAACATCAGCGCAGATCGTGTGCGCTGCATGGGAACGATCACCAACGACGATTTGTCCGTCGTTTTCGATCACGCCTCAGCGTTCGTGTATCCCAACCTCGATGTGGGATTCGGGATGCCCGTGCTTGAAGCGCTCTCGTTCGGCATCCCGGTTGTTCACTCCGATGCTCCCGCGCTGCTCGAGCTTGCGGCGGACGCCGGAGTTGTCGTCGAGCGTGAACCCGGCGAAGGCTACTCCGAAGCACTCGCCGAAGGCATTAGCCGCGTGCTCAACGACGCCCCCTTCGCCGAGCGACTGTTCTACGCGGGCCAGGACCGTGCTCGCGCGTTCAGCTGGCGCATGTCGGCCGAAAAGGTCTGGCAGCTGCACGCCGACCTCTAAGGGGCCGTCAAGGCGCTTCGCGGCGCCAATCGAAACATCACTAAACAGCTATTCGCTACTGTCGTCCGCGACGCTGGATACCGTGACGCCAGCGACAAGCTCGCGGATGTACTCGAAGTCGGGGAACTCGGGATCGATATCGTTGGCGGGCACGAGTTCGAGCGATCCGATCGGCATCGTTCGCGTTTTGGATGCGAGATTCACGAAGTAGCCCAAGCTGCCCTGAGGCACGTCGGTAGTGACGACCTTGGAGCTCGCTGACGCGATCGCTTGGAACTTCGTGAGCACGTTCGCCGGAGTGAACTGTTCCACGACAGCCTGCTGCAGTTGGCGCTGGCGCTCCATGCGGTCGTAGTCGGTGGTGTCGTGCCGTGAGCGGGCGTACCAGAGCGCGTGGTAACCATCCATGACCTGTACACCAGCGGGGATCCACTCGGCAACGATCGTGAATTCGGCATCCGCGTGGATCGGTACTGCCTCTTCGACGTTGATAGTGACGCCGCCGAGCGAGTCGATCAAATCGCTAAAGCCCTGCATATCGATGAGGGCGTAGTACTGGATGCCGAGCCCGGTGATGCCTTCAACGGCGTCACGCATGGCCTCGATGCCGGGAGTGCTGCCGTTCGCTACAGCATCTGGGTACAGCTCGGGGGTGTTGAGCTCAACCTCGGTGTAGATGGAGTTGAGCAGGCATACGTCTACATCGCAGCCGTACGCGCCGTAACCATCGGGATACTTATCGGCGAGCGGGGAACCGGCCACAAAGGGCGTGAGTTCCATATTGCGGGGAAGGCCGATCAGAACGGCCTCTCCGGTTTCGGCATCGATACTGGCCAGCGTGATGCTGTCGGGTCGCAGTCCGTCGCGATCCGCGCCAGCGTCGCCTCCGAGCAAGAGAATGTTGTAGCGCCCATCGATGGGCTCTTTCGTGGGGGCCGCGATGAAGACGTCGCTCAAGAAAGAGTTGGCGGTCGTCGCGACGTATGCTCCGTAGCCCGCGGTACCGGCTACGACGACGAGCACGATGGCGCTGAAGGCGGCCACCACTGCCCGGCCGCTGGGGGTGGCGCGACCAAGCCCGGAGATGCTCCAGGCGTTGAGGGTGAGCACGATCCAGAGCACGGCGTAGAACGCCAGCCCTAGGGCGATCGCCCACAGACCGATCGTGCTGCTGCCGATCGTCAGCAGCACCGCTGGCGCTGCAACGGAGAGCACTAGGGCAATCACTACGAGAACCACGAAGATGAAGCTCGCGACGACGCCGAAGCGGCCCAGCTTGCGATTGCCCGCAAGCAGCTGAGCAGACCCAGGAATCAGAATGTTGAGCCCGAGCAACCACCACGCGCGCTTCGTCATGGTCGCCGCTGAGCGATCCGCGGGCTGACGAAGGGAGCTTGTTGCGCTCACAGGCTCGCGTTCAGAGCGGCGTTTTTGTCATCCACCATCGCTTCGAGGCTTGCCGCATAGTCGGCAAGCTTCTGAGTGAGCTCGGGATCGCCCGAACCGAGGATGCGAGCAGCGAGGATTCCCGCGTTGCGTGCTCCCCCGATAGAAACGGTAGCGACCGGGATGCCGGCGGGCATCTGCACGATCGACAGCAGGGAATCCATGCCATCGAGACGCGAGAGCGGAACGGGAACGCCAATCACAGGAAGAGTGGTGACCGAGGCGAGCATGCCCGGCAAGTGAGCGGCGCCACCGGCACCAGCAATGATGACGCGGATGCCGCGGCCAGCTGCTTCCTTGCCGAACGCGATCATTTTCTCGGCACTGCGGTGCGCAGAAACCACGCTGACCTCGTGCTCGATCCCGAAGTCTTTGAGCGCCGCCGAAGCGTCGACCATGACCTTCCAGTCGGAGTCTGATCCCATTACGACAGCTACTTGCGGTTGAGTCACGGAACCCATGCTAGGTCTCAATCCTTCAGAATTGCTGCTGCGGCACGCGCCCGGTACATCACGTCGTCGAGGTCATCACCGCTGACATTCACGTGCCCTACCTTGCGGCCGGGGCGCGGAGCTTTACCGTACTCGTGGAACTTTGCTGCCGGCTGGCTAGCGAGCGCGAGGGGGTAACGCTCGGCGATCGTGCCCGAAGCCGGGCCGCCAAGAACGTTGATCATGACCGTCCACGGCGAGCGCGCAGCGGTAGCGCCGAGAGGCAAGTCGAGCACAGCACGCAAGTGTTGCTCGAACTGGCTCGTGACCGCGCCATCCATCGTCCAGTGTCCGCTGTTGTGCGGGCGCATGGCCAGTTCGTTGATGAGCAGAGTGCCGTCGGTCGTTTCGAACAGTTCGACGGCTAGCACGCCCGTAACACCGAGCTTCTCTGCGACGGTGCTCGCGATATCCGCTGCAGCCTGAGCGAGCGGTGCCGGCAGGCTGGGGGCCGGGGCAATGACTTCGGCACACACACCGTCTTGTTGAATCGACTCGACGAGCGGCCAGAGCGCGATTTCGCCGCTTGGGCGCCGCGCGGCCAATTGTGCGAGTTCGCGCGTAAAGGAGACGAGTTCTTCGGCGAGCAAGGGGTCGCCGGCCTCAAACCAGTCCGCGACATCGGATGCCGCGGTAACGATGCGAACGCCCTTACCGTCATAGCCGCCCCGCGGTGTCTTGACGATCACGCGGCCGCCGTTATCGGCAATGAACGCATCAAGCTCGGCAGCGGTCGAGACGCTCGCCCAGACCGGAACGGGCAAGCCGAGCCGCGTGAGCTCCTGGCGCATCAGAATCTTGTCTTGAGCAACCGCGAGCGGAGCGGGGCCCGGATGCACCGAAACGTCGGCCTCCACGAGAGCCGCCAGCACGTGCTGAGGCACGTGCTCGTGGTCGAAAGTAATGACATCAACGTCGCGAGCGAACTCGAGAACGGTGGCAACATTCGTGTAATCGCCGACCGCGGTTGCCGCCAAGGAGGCAGACATTCCCTCGGTCTCGGCGAGCACTCGCAGCTCAAAACCGAGCTCGATTGCGCGCGGGATCATCATTCTGGCCAGCTGGCCTCCGCCAATTACCCCGATGATCGGTCGCATCCGTCACTCCTGCACTATCTAAGATGATGCCCAGTTTCGGGCTTAGGTTCGCGGGCTAGACTTCCAACCGCCCTGCCCCATTCTTGTCTACTGGAGAGATCACATGCGAAAGCTGCTCGGCCAGTTTCTACGTTTCGGCGTAGTAGGGCTCGGTGGGCTTGTGATCGACGTCGCAGTATTCAACCTGTTGCGGCTCACAATTCTCTCACCTGATGTGCTTCACGAAGGCCCGGTCATCGCCAAGGTGATCTCGACCACGCTTGCGATCGGTGCCAACTGGATCGGCAATCGTCGCTGGACTTTCGCTACCACCGGTCGCACCGGTGCCACGCGCGAGGGCGTCGAGTTTGCGATCGTCAGCGTCGCCGGAATGGGCATCGGCCTCCTGTGCTTGTGGGTCTCCCACTACGTTCTTGGCTTCACTTCGCTGCTCGCCGACAACATCGCGACCAACGTCGTTGGCCTCGGGCTCGGCGCGATCTTTCGCTTTGCCCTCTACCGCTGGTGGGTCTTTAGCCCCAGTCGTAGCGTTCTGGCTGCCGAACAGGCCGCAGCGCAGTCAGCACGGGCCGCGAGTCACGCCGCCCAGGGAGCAGTGGATGCCGCAGCCGACGCCGCGCTAGGGACGACCGAGCGCGCGGTACGTCCAGCCGGCCTCACGCCATTGCACCGGGTCCAGGCAGTTTCGCCCATCGAGGATCGCGCGCACCGAAACGATTGACTCCAGCTCGGCCGGGTCGATGGCGCGGTATTCGCGCCATTCGGTGAGCACGAGAACGACGTCGGCGTCTTTCGCTGCTTCGGCAACGGTCTCGACGTAATCGAGACCGGGGCGAACCCGACGCGACGTTTCGATCGCGTGAGGGTCGGTGGCACGAACAATGCCGCCCAGCTCTGATAGTCGCGCGGCGACATCGAGCGCTGGCGAGTCACGCACGTCATCCGATTCGGGCTTGAAGGCCAGACCGAGAACGGCAATCTTTGCGCCCTCGATGGTTCCGCCGAGAACCTCGCGACACAGATCAACCATGCGCTCGCGACGACGGAGGTTGATCGCGTCGACCTCGCCCAAGAAGCTGAGAGCCTCGCCAGCACCGAGCTCTGAAGCGCGTGCCATGAAAGCACGGATGTCCTTCGGGAGGCATCCGCCACCGAAACCGAGGCCCGCATTCAAGAAACGACGACCGATGCGCTGATCGTGACCGATGGCATCCGCCAACTGGGTCACATCGGCACCGACGACCTCAGCGACTTCGGCCATAGCGTTGATGAAAGAAATCTTGGTGGCGAGGAACGCATTGGCCGCAACCTTCACGAGCTCTGCGGTCGCAAAGTCAGTGATGATGCGCGGGGTCTCTTGCGCCAAAATTGAGCTGTACACGTCGTCAAGGATGGCCGAGGCGCTGTCGTCACCCGGGCGAACGCCGTAGACGAGGCGATCGGGCGAGATCGTGTCTTGCACAGCGAATCCCTCGCGAAGGAACTCGGGGTTCCACGCCAGGCTTGCGCCAGTCGCTTCGATGATCTCGGCGAGGCGCTGCGCCGTGCCCACGGGAACCGTGGACTTGCCCACAACGAGGTGGCCGGGGCCGATGAAGGGAAGCAGTGCCTCAAAAGCGGCATCGACGAAACGCAAATCGGCGGCATTGGAGTCCGCTTGCTGAGGCGTGCCGACGGCGATGAAGTGAACGGTCGCGCCGCTCGCCTGCGAGATGTCCGCCGAGAAGCGAAGCGATCCGTTATCGACAGTCTCGCTCAATAGCTCCGGCAAGCCGGGCTCATAGAAGGGGGCGTGACCCTGAGAGAGTGCCTCAACCTTCGCGGCATCGACGTCGATTCCCACAACGTCATGCCCAAGCTTTGCCATTGATGCTGCATGAACAGCACCCAAATATCCACAACCGATTACTGAGATCTTCACGCGTGGCAGCCTATCTGATGAAGGCTGACGGAAAGTAGCGTGCCGAGATGAATGTCCCGTGGATGCCCAGCCTGGCCAGGCAACGAAGTCAGCGCTTAGCGGGTTCCCCACACGGTGGTCTCGTCAGACGGATGCGATTCATCGCGTTGGCGACGCATCGAGACCACGTTTTGGTTGTTCTCCATGAGGTCGTGCAGTGCCGCTTGAGTGAGTGCCACAGAGGGGATGTCGCGCAGCACAACCGGGTGATCGTGGCCCGCATTGATCAGAAGATCACCGCTGCCGAACATCCGCTGAACCCACGACTGGCGAACCGTGACGTCGTAGCCGCGGCTATGCAGGAGTTCTTGACGCACGCGCACGAAGACTCCGCTAGAGAGCACCACACGGCGCGTGGTGATCGTGTAGTTTCGCGCTAACCAGGCAAAGAAGGGCAAGAACCAGGCGACGACGATAAGCAACAGTCCTGCGGTGAGCAGGGCGAGGTTCTGCCAGCTCTCGGCGAAACTGCCGAAGAAGTAGCCGAGGGCACCGGCTGTCGCAATAAATACGATGCCGGGAAAGATCAGTGCCCGGGCGTGGGAGCGCACGCGAGCAACAATGGCTTCGCGCTGAACGCTCATCTCATGGGGCATAGATCATTCATACCGCAGGTGAGTGACGTCGCCTGCCGCGACGTGCTGCAACTGACCGTTCGCATCGTCCTTAACGACGAGTTGCCCCTGATCGTCGACAGTCTCGGCCGTGCCAAAAATTCGATCGCCGCCAGGCAGCTCAACCCTCACGCGGCGACCAATGGTTCCGCACTCGGCGCGCACCGCGGCAGCGATACCGCTGCGCACCGGGTCGAGGCCGCCGGCGACGAATTGTTCTACAAGAGCGAGCAGTTCTTTCAGGTAGCGGCTCACGGCATCATCGAAGTCGGGCTGAGCTCCCTCCAACAACAACGAGGTCGATACGGATGTCGGCAGTTCGTCACGCTCAATCGTGAGGTTCAGCCCTGCACCCACAATCACCCCGGTGCCGCCCGCTACGAGCTCTGAAAGCAGCCCTGACACTTTCAATCCCTCGATCTGAACATCATTGGGCCACTTGAGGGTGACCACGCGATCGTTCACGAGAGTTCGCACGGCGCGGGCCATCGCTAAGCCACCAATCAGCGGCATCCACGACAGAGCTTCGATTGAGGCGTCGTCCGGCGCAACCAGCACCGACACCGCGAAAGTTTTGCCCGCAGGCGCTACCCATTCGCGCCCGAGCCGCCCGCGCCCCGCCGTCTGGTTGGCGGTGACGAGAGTAGACAAGTGCTGGGCTTCGCCTCGCGCTGCACGGGCAAGCAGCTCGTGATTAGTCGAGCCGACCTCCTCGAGGTGCTCAAGTAGTGGTGCAACGGCAGTACTCAGTGGCAAGTCCATCGCTTTAGCGTAGGGCCGCACGCAGGGTGGCAACGTGCTTTTGGTCTTTCCTCAATGAATCGGCCGTGAAACTTGTGGGTTCCGCCAACCACACAAGCACGGGATGGGTGGGTAAAGTGACACAGTGACCGAAGACAACTCGACTCCAGACATGTTCACGACCGCCGGCCGGATCGCCGATCTCAAGAACCGCTATCACGAAGCCGTGACCGCCAGCGGTGACGCGGCCATTGAAAAGCAGCACGCCAAGGGCAAGATGACCGCCCGCGAGCGCATTGAGCAGTTGCTCGACCACGGCTCGTTCGTGGAGCTCGACGAGTTCGTTCGTCACCGCACCCACGCCTTCGGCATGGAAAAGAAGCGCCCTTACGGTGACGCTGTTGTTACCGGTGTCGGCACCATCCACGGTCGCCAGGTTGCTGTCTACGCGCAGGACTTCACCATCTTCGGTGGTTCGCTCGGTGAGGTCGCCGGCGAGAAGATCATCAAGGTCATGGATCACGCCATGAAGACGGGCGTTCCGATCATCGGAATGCTCGACTCCGGTGGAGCCCGCATTCAGGAGGGCGTTGTTGCTCTCGGCAAGTACGGCGAGATCTTCCGTCGCAACACTCAAGCGTCGGGCGTTATCCCCCAGATCTCCATCATTATGGGCCCGGCTGCCGGTGGCGCCGTCTACTCCCCCGCGCTCACCGACTTCGTGATCATGGTCGACAAGACCAGCCAGATGTTCGTGACCGGCCCCGACGTCATCAAGACCGTTACCGGCGAAGACGTCGGCATGGAAGAGCTCGGTGGCGCTCTCACCCACAACAAGGTGTCGGGCGTTGCCCACTACCTCGCCAGCGATGAAGAGGATGCTCTCGACTACGCCCGCACCCTCGTCGGTTTCTTGCCCGACAACAACCTCTCGGATGCCCCCATCTACGAGAGTGAAGTTGAGTTGGAAATCACGGATGAGGATCGCAAGCTCAACACGATCATTCCCGACAGCCCCAACCAGCCCTATGACGTGAAGACGATCATCGAGCACATCGTCGACAACGGCGACTTCCTTGAAACCCAGCCTCTCTTCGCCCCCAACATCGTGGTCGGCTTCGGCCGCGTTGAAGGTCGCTCGGTGGGCATCATCGCCAACCAGCCTCAGGCCATGGCCGGAACCCTCAACATCGAGGCCGGCGAGAAGGCCGCCCGCTTCGTTCGTTTCTGCGATTCGTTCAGCATCCCCATCCTCACTCTCGTCGACGTTCCCGGCTACCTGCCCGGCACCGACCAGGAGTGGACCGGCGTTATTCGCCGTGGCGCCAAGCTGCTCTACGCCTACGCTGAAGCGACCGTGCCGCTGGTGACTGTCATCACGCGCAAGGCCTACGGCGGGGCTTACATCGTCATGGGATCCAAGCAGCTGGGTGCTGACCTCAACTACGCGTGGCCGACCGCGGAGATCGCCGTCATGGGTGGCCAGGGCGCCGTCAACATCCTGTACCGCGGTGAGATCAAAGCCGCCGAGGCCGCTGGTGAGGATGTCGCTGCCGTGCGCACGCGACTCGCCAACGAATACACCTACAACGTTGCCAGCCCGTTCCTCGCCGCGGAGCGTGGCGAGCTCGACGGCGTTATCGAACCCGCTGCCACTCGCGTGCAGGTCGTCAAGGCCCTGCGTGCACTGCGCACGAAGCGCGCGAGCATGCCGCCCAAGAAGCACGGAAACATTCCGCTGTGACCGGCAAACATGCTTCCGAGGAGCCGGCCGACATTCGGATCGTCTCACGCAACGTCACGCCTGAAGAAACGGCGGCCGTTACGGCTGTCGTGCGCGCCGCTCTACTGGAATCGGCAGAGCTTGCTGGTGCGGATGAAGTGGCTCCGGTCTCGGCATGGGCTCGCAGTCAGCGCCCAATTCGTGAACCGCTCACCCCGGGCCCCGGGGCATGGAACGCGAGCGCTCGACGCTAAAACGGAACTTTTGCCCCGTGCATTGCGTAAAACCTGTGGTTTCGTAGTCGTACCCCAATTACGAGCAACGGAATTCGTCGAAAACCGCAAAAACCCACGGAACTCCACGGCTAAAGGCAAAAATTGTCCCCCGAGAGTCCCCCAAAGAACCGACTTTGTTAGTTGTTTGCGTAGTGCAGAATATTAAGTGCTAGGTGGATCTCCATAGGAGTTACACCGCCAAAGGTTGGCCGACTAGGGTAAGCGGGCCAATTCTTTGGGGGCGGATCAGGACGATATTCGGGTTATCGTCCTGATCCGGGTTCTAGCGAAGGGTCGGAGAAGTGCTTCTTATAGCCACTCCGGCCCTTCCGCCGTTAACGCGCCCTACGCTGCAGAACGCGCCTTTCCTGTCGCCAATGAACCCGTGCTCGTTTATAGGCGCGTGCAGAGCCCTTACAGGCGCGCGCAGAGCCGGTGAGCTGCTTTAGACGCTGACGGCATCCACTCGAGGGATCTCAAGCCAGATATCAACGACATCCTCTTCAAGTGAGTCTTGGCCGAGCGCGCTCGATTCGCCGTCGCCCGCGCTATGCAAGCCCACGACGGTGATCGCGACATCCGAGCCCTCAGGCACCGTCCGAGCGATCACCTTGTCTGCGCTGGTCGACTGGATCGCCTGAGCAAGGCGGTTAAGCACTCGGTCGAGGTCCTCGTCAGAGAGGTCATCGATACCGCCTTCATCGAGAAGAGTGACGGTTGCGCCGCGGCGTCGCGCGATCATGACCTGATCACGGACCGCGTCATTGAGGAGCTTGCGTCCGCGAATCTCGTCGCGGATAGCGCCTTCGAGGTTGAGACACTCGCGTCGTTCGGCATCCGAGAGGTCACCCTCTGTTTCACGAATGCGTTCGAGCATCTCGAGCGCCATCGAGCTGGTCTGGTCGAGTCGGAACTGACGTTCGTGAACGTGCGCATCTTGAGCAGCTTGCCAGTCGGTCGCTTCTTGCTCCGCCAAGATAAAGCGCTGTGCGTCTTTGGATGCCTTCGCCAAGCCGCTGCTCAGCACGTGCGAAACGGCGACCCAGGATGCGCTGCCGACGATTCCGAGGCTGAACAACCCTGCCGGTCCCACCGGGCCCAGACTGAACGTATGCGCGACAAGGAATCCGATGCCGAGCCACGCGAAGGTATGACGCCCCCGCGTCGACGTGATCGTGAGCAGGGTGCCGCTGGCCGCGACGTACCACGTGGCGTAGCCCGTTCCTCCTTCGCGGGTGAAGTCGAGCTCGTTAGCGACAAGCAGCGAGATAGCCACAACCGTGGCGAAGTTGAAGGTCGCCATCCACACAGGCATACGAACGGGGCCCCAGGGCAACAAACTGACGATCGTCGCGATGCCATAGAGCGCCATCGCGATGTAGATCGGTCCAGGTCGGTTCGGGATATCGATCGTGTAGTTCGCTAAGACGATGTGATACGCCGAGAAGAGCGCGGCCATGCCCACGATTAGATAGCGGGGAACTCCGATGTTCACTGTTCACCCTCCGCTTCATCCGTAACGGTGGCAGCGCCTACATCGTCGCCGTCGACGAGTTCAGGATCCGTCGCAGCAGGGTCGATCAACGTGGAGATTTCATCGCTCAAGTTGTTATGCGGCCACTGAATACAAATTTGGGTGCCCGCGCCCGGCACGGACGCGATAGCCGTGCGTCCGCCCGCGTTGGCGACGCGTTCCACGATTGACACGCGCACTCCCAGTCGCTCTTGTGGAACGTGATCCAGATCAAAGCCCGTGCCGGTGTCGGTAATCAGCACCTCGATGCCGTTGCCTTCGAGCCCGCGCACTTCAACACTGCGCTCGACGTCAAGACCTCCCGCGTGCTGAAGGCTGTTCATCATCGCCTGCACGGCAGCGGAGTGCACGGCTTCGGCAGCGGCCGCCGGCAGCGAACGCGCGCCAACGCTGCGCACAGCACACGTGAAGTTAGAGGCGAGCAATTCAGCCGACGTGACAACCCGCTGGGCCAGATCGGTCGCTTGGATGGTGGAAATGTCATCCGGCGACGTTGCGGCAGCTTCGCGCAAGTGACCGATCGCGTTCCCGGCCATGACGGCAGCAAGGCGTTGCGCATCCGGTGAATACGCGCGCGCAGCCGAGATGAAGGTCGTCAGCACACTGTCGTGAACAATCGAGTCGACTTGCACGCGCTCGACCTCGGTCGCGTGCTGGCGTACGGCATTGCCGTAACGACGCAGTGCTGTGGCCTGCGCGTCATCCACGTTCGTTGCTGCTTGGCGCAGCATTGTCACGATGATCATGATGGCGCTGCCCAGAATCAGAGCGTAGAAAGCTTCGAGCACAGCGAGCTGCCACGGCGCATCGCCGCCAACCGGCAGGCTCCGCACCACGAGATAGACCAGCGGTGCGGCGAAGAGATAAATCGTCGCAATGACACGACTGAAGGCGATGGCCGCCATCGCCGTCGCGACCGTGATGAGGTAGTTCAGCCAGTGGATGCCGCTGAACACTTCGACATCAGGAAGAACCGTGAACGGCCAGCTCACGAGCGCCATGAAGCAGACGACCGCGAAGGTTCCGTGCATGGCTCGGACAGCACGGTTGGCGAACGACGCCACAACAACCACGATCAGCAGCCCGAAGAGGGCTGGCACGAACGTCAGCAGCCACCACGGCTGCGCCTCACCAGTTTGGCCAAGCAGCCACGGCAGAGTCTGAGCACCGAAAACGAGACCAATTACCGCGACAGAGCGCGAAATAACCCGCTCAACCTGTTTGCGGCTGATCGGATTTCGCGGCTGCTTTGCCGTGGGCGCCGGTCGCGCCGTCGTGAGGCTAGTGGCCATCGCCGCCTTCAGAATCCAAGCCAGGGAGGATTCCGTCTTCAACGGCGCGACGCAACAGGTCAACCTTGGTGGGAGCGGGACGCCCCACCTCGACGTACTTCACGCGAATACGGTCAAGGTATTCGCGTGCGGTCGAGTAGCCGATACCCAGCTGCTGAGCAGCCAGCTTAAGCGGCAGCCCCGAAGCGTAGAGGTGCAAGATTTCGCGTTCCCGGCGGCCCAGCTGAGCCTTGGAGAAGTCGCGGTCGGCGTCGATTGCCGTTGCCCACTCCAGATTGTTGAGTACCTCTCCGCGCGCGACCGTTGCGGCAGCGGCCAGCACGGTCTTCGTCGCGGACGACTTAGGAATAACCCCCGCGGCACCCGCGGCAAGGGCCTCTCGTACGCTAGCAACGCGGTCGGCGATGCTGTGGACGAGCACGGCAGATCCCGTAGCTTGCACGTTCTTCACGTTGTCGGTGACGGTCGAACCGTCACCGAGCGAAAGGTCGAGAACAACAACGTCGACTTCGCGGCCGTTGAGGCCTTCGACGAGTTCTTTGACTGTGGCCGCGGCGAGCACGAAGTCGTAACCCTCATCGATGAAGGCGGCCTTGAGGCCTAGCCGCACCGATTCGTGATCGTCTACGACTGCAACGGTGATGTTCCGCTGAGCGCTCTCATTGGGCGTCTCGGTCCCGGATGATTCTGTCTGGGCCATGTGGCGTCCTCCTGAGTTTCTGTGCCCTATCGTAGCCGCGATAGAGCGCGATCATGCATGTTGGCTAGTCCAACACACGTGCTCACTTTCGCGTGAACGTTCCCACAGCTTCGACGTGATGAGTGTGCGGGAAGAGATCGAAAGCGCGCACGCTCGAGAGCTCATACCCGCGCTCAGCGAAGAAGGCAACATCGCGCGCGAACGCCACCGGATCGCACGCAACGTAAACTACCTGGGCCGGATGCGCCCGAGAAACGAGATCAACTACCTCACGGCCAGCGCCCGAACGCGGCGGGTCGAGAATGATGGTGGCCTTATCAAGACGCGCCCGCTCGGTGGCGGTCGCTTCTTTCAAGTGCTGACGGAGCCAGTGGTCGACACGACCGGTCTCGGCATGAGCACCGAGCCACTCCGACAGGTTCTGCGCGGCGTGGTCCGTAGCGGCCGACTCGGCTTCGACCGAGGTGATCTTGGTCGCGGGGCCAAACTTGTCGCCCACTGCCGCAGCGAAGAGGCCAACGCCACCATAGAGATCCAAGTTGGATGCCGCGGGGTCAAACAGTTCGGGATCAATAGCGTCTTGCACTGCCGAGGTCAGCACTTGGGCGGCGCCATGGTGAACCTGCCAGAACCCGGAATCGAGCAGCGTGAACTCACGCTCCCCTACCGTTTCGGTGATGACCTGAGGCTTCTGCTTACCGATGATCAGGCGCACGCCCCCCGTGCTGGGGTTGAGAACGTCAACGCGGTCAAAACCAGTGAAGTTTTGATCGAGCGGTGCGCCAG
Source organism: Salinibacterium amurskyense (assembly GCF_002797685.1). GTDB lineage: Bacteria > Actinomycetota > Actinomycetes > Actinomycetales > Microbacteriaceae > Rhodoglobus > Rhodoglobus amurskyensis. The sequence continues at coordinate 997,651 of NZ_PGFH01000001.1, read as the reverse complement.
CCGAAAGTTCAGGGGTGGCGAGCGGCAGGTCGGCAACCGGGATGACTCGGTGCGATCGGGCCGCGAACGGACCCACGTTTCCGTGTTCGTCAACGTGCAGGCTGACGCGGGTGCGCCATCCGAGTCCCTTGCGTTCGTCGTCGCCGGGAACGGCTTCGACGACCGGTGCGAGCGTGACCTTGGCCATGCGCTCGAGAGACTCGCTGAGGATTTGAGTTTTGAGTTCGCGTTGGTGGCTGAGCTCAATGTGGCCGAATTCGGCTCCCCCGGCACGGTTGTCGGGGTCGCGATCAACGCTCGCGGCCGACCAGACGTGCTCTTGGCGGTGTTCACTCGGCGTCACAACTTTTACTGTCTCCGCACGCCAGAACGACTTCTTTTTGTCGTCGGTAATGCGCGCGAGCACCCGTTCTCCCGGGATCGCGTCGGAGACGAACACGACACGGCCGTCGTGCCGCGCCACACTGACACCCCCGTGCGCAATGTTGGTAACGTCTACTTCGATCATCTGGCCAAGCAATTCACCCATCCCTTGAGCATAGGAGCCTTTGTGCGCCTTTATCTTGCTTCGACCTCTCCCGCGCGCCTCGCAACGCTGCGTGCGGCCGGCGTCGACCCCGTACTTTTGGCTTCTGGCGTTGACGAAGACGCTGTTGCTGCCGCAGCGCCCGGCCCCCTCGATGGCCCCGCCCTTGTTGACTTGTTGGCCCGAGCCAAGGCCGAAGCCGTTGTGGGCGCATTGGTGAATGGCGCCCCCATTGACGGTTTCATTCTCGGCGGCGATTCCGCTTTTGAATTAGATGGCGAATTATTTGGAAAACCGCATGAACCAGAAATTGCGCGGCAGCGGTGGCACGCGCAGCGCGGTCGCACGGGCGTGTTGCACTCCGGCCACTGGCTCATCGACCACCGCGGGGGCAAGGTTCGTGGCGCCACCGGTGCTGTCTCAAGTGCCAGTGTGAGCTTCGCCGCCAATATTTCGGATGCCGAAATCGACGCCTATGTCGCCACCGGTGAGCCGCTGAAGGTCGCCGGTTCCTTCACGATTGATAGCCTCGGCGCTGCGTTCATCGAGAGCATCCAAGGCGACCCGCACGCTGTAGTGGGCCTCTCGGTCTCGTTGGTGCGCCAACTCATGCGCGAGTTCGACGCCGAGTGGACCGATCTCTGGAACATCGATCGCCCGTCTCTGTAGGCATTCACAGTGCTTGTCTTAGATTTTTGTGCGCTTCCGCCCAAGGCTTCGGCCATCATCCCCATAAGCTAGGTCACTATGGCTCGTATTACGAAGGTACTCATCGCCAACCGCGGAGAGATCGCCGTTCGCGTTATCCGCGCGGCTAAAGACAGTGGCATCGGTTCAGTGGCGGTTTATGCCGACCAGGATCGGGATGCTCGGCACGTGAAGCTCGCCGATGAGGCATATGCCCTCGAGGGCTCCACGAGCGCTGAGACGTATCTCGTGATCGACAAGATTCTGTCGATCGCTCGCCGCTCCGGCGCTGACGCCATTCACCCGGGCTACGGCTTCCTCGCCGAGAACGCCGACTTCGCTCGTGCCGTGATCGAGGCTGGCATCATCTGGATTGGCCCGTCTCCCGAAGCGATTGAAAAGCTGGGCGACAAGGTTTCGGCTCGCCACATCGCCGAGAAGGTGGGCGCACCGCTCGCCCCCGGAACCCTTAACCCCGTCTCGGGCGCGGAGGAAGTTCTCGACTTCGTTGATCTTCACGGTCTCCCCGTCGCCATCAAGGCAGCATTCGGCGGCGGCGGACGCGGCCTCAAGGTTGCGCGCACTCGCGAAGAAATTCCTGAGCTGTTCGACTCCGCTACCCGCGAGGCTGTTGCCGCCTTCGGCCGCGGCGAGTGCTTCGTGGAGAAGTACCTCGACCAGCCTCGTCACGTCGAAACCCAGTGCCTCGCGGATGCTCACGGCAATGTTGTCGTGATTTCCACCCGCGACTGCTCGCTGCAGCGTCGCCACCAGAAGCTTGTTGAAGAAGCACCGGCCCCGTTCCTCAGCGATGAGCAGAACAAGGCTCTGTACGAGTCCTCCAAGGCCATCCTGCGCGAAGTGGGCTACCTCGGCGCTGGCACCTGTGAGTTCCTCGTAGCCAAGGACGGCACGATTTCGTTCCTCGAAGTGAACACTCGCCTCCAGGTCGAGCACCCGGTCTCTGAAGAAGTGACGGGCATCGACCTCGTTCGCGAACAGTTCCGCATCGCGGAAGGTGGAGTGCTCGACTACGACGACCCCACCCCGCGCGGCCACTCCTTTGAGTTCCGCATCAACGGTGAAGACGCCGGCCTGAACTTCATGCCCTCTCCCGGTCCCGTGCACGTTCTGCGCGTCCCCGGTGGCCCCGGCATCCGTGTCGACAGTGGTGTCACGACGGGCGACGAGATCAGCGGCGCCTTCGACTCGCTGCTCGCCAAGCTCATCGTTACCGGTTCCAGCCGCGAGGATGCTCTTGAGCGTTCGCGCCGCGCCCTCGACGAGTTCGAGGTTGCTGGTCTCCCCACCGTGCTCCCGTTCCACCGCAAGATCGTGCGCGATCCTGCTTTCACGAGCAACCCCTTCAGCGTGTACACGCGCTGGATCGAAACCGAGTTCGAGAACGACATCGAGCCCTGGACCGGATCTCTCGCCGATGAGACTCCCGTTGTCGCTCGCCACAACGTGGTCGTCGAGGTCAACGGCAAGCGCGTCGAAGTGAATCTGCCCTCCAAGCTCGTACCGAGCACGTCGACCGGCGCAACGCTCTCGGCCGCTCCTAAGCGTCGGGCAGCATCCAGCGTCAACACGATCACCGGCGACTCGGTCAAGGCACCGATGCAAGCGACGATCGTGAAGGTTGCAGTTGCCGAGGGCGACAAGGTCGTCAAGGGCGACCTCATCCTCGTTCTCGAAGCGATGAAGATGGAACAGCCGCTCGTCGCGCACAAGGACGGCGTCGTTGCATCGATCAACGCATCGGTCGGCCTGACGGTCTCGTCTGGCCACCTGCTCATGAACATCGCTGACTAGGGCGCGCAGCTCCACGCCCTGACAGCATAAGAAAGGCCGCACATTCCGTCTCGCGACGGGCTGTGCGGCCTTTGCAGTTGGTGGACCCTAGGAGATTTGAACTCCTGACCTCCTCGATGCGAACGAGGCGCGCTACCAACTGCGCCAAGGGCCCGTACTGCTGAAGCAACAATATCACTCGCCAAATGTCGGCAACGACGAATTCGGCCGCGCTCCGGGCGTCGGATGCTGCCTTAGGGCAAGAGCCCTAGCTTTCGGGCCGAGGAGACTGCCGTGAAGCGCGACGACGCATCGAGTTTCTTCATTGCGCTGCCGAGGTACCCCTTGACCGTTTGCTCGGTGAGAGAGAGCAGCGCCGCCGTGCGCGAGTTGCTGTAACCGAGAGCGACGCACGAGAGCACGTCAGTCTCACGGGGCGAAAGCTGCACGCTTTGATCGCGCGACAGCAGGTTGGGGTCGCCGACGCTAAGAGCGTCCGTGAGCCCTCGGCCGATGTCGTGCAGCTTCTTCTTGACGTCGCGATCTGAGACTGTCGCCGCCAACTGGCGCAGCTGCGCGAACTGCTCCCGCAGATGTTCCTCCGCCACGGGTGACAATCCCCCACCGGGATTCGCGCGCAACGCCACCATGCGCCGCGTTACTTCATCCCGAATCGCGAGCTCGTTGCCCAGCGCTGCAGCGATGGCCACTGCGGGCCTGGCCGCCGCCGCATCAGGCTCGACGAGAGAGTGTGATCCGGCATAGATCAGCCCGCGCAACGTGCCCCCGGCAATGATGGGGATAGCCAGCAGAGACACGACACCTTCGCCCAAAACTGCGCTGTCGTAGTCGTGCGTAATGTCGCTGGCACGCTCGTAGTCGCGCGTAAAACGTGGGCTTCGGTGAGCCATTGCCAAACCGCCGAGCCCACGCTCTTTTCGCACCTTGAGGCCGTCGAGATTGCTTGTTCGTGCGCCGCTGAAGGCGTTTACGGTGAGCTCAATACCGGAGGTGAGCCCACCAAAAGACAGGCTAAAGCCTGTGCTCGAGGCAATCTCTCGAGTGGCTTGCTGGATCAGATCAAAGTCACTCGGTTCAGACATCTGCGCCATTGCGGATTCCCAACTTTCGGGGGTATTACGACCTGTACGCCCCTCCGTAATCTGAGGCTAGCACGGGATTCTTTAGCCCCCGCAGGGAATCCACAGCTCACATTTCAAAGGAGAAATTGATGCCAGATGCCCCTTCGCTAGAACGAGTTTCGGCTCAGACAGCGGCAGCTCGCTTGCGGCAGCAGAGCGGTTCTTACGCTGAAACCTACGAGCATTCCAGAAGTGCTCCCGACGAATTTTGGCTTCAGCAGGCCGACCGCGTTGACTGGATCACCCCACCAACCCTGTCCTCCCCCAGCCAAGCTGACCAGCCCGGCACCGATCAGGGGTGCTGGTTTGCCGACGGCACCATGAACATGAGCGCCAACGTTCTCGACCGTCACGTCGCCGCGGGTCGGGGCAGCAACCCCGCACTCATCACCGACTCCGCTATGACGGGCGAGCAGAACGTGCTCACCTACGCCGAGCTCCTCGAACGAGTCAGCACGTTTGCCGGCGGCCTACAAGAACTGGGGGTCAGCGCCGGAGACCGTGTCTTGATCTACCTGCCCATGATCTCCGAAGCAGTGGTCGCCATGCTGGCGTGCGCGCGCATCGGCGCCGTTCATTCGGTTGTATTCGGAGGCTTCGCCGCCAACGAACTCGCCGTGCGCATCAATGACGCCACCCCCTCGGTCATCGTGACCGCCACCGGAGGCCTCGAGCCCACTCGCCAAGTGGAATACCTGCCCATCGTCCATCAGGCGATTGGGCTCAGCAGCGGAAGCGTGCGCCATGTCATCGTCAAGGACCGCCCTCAGATCCCCGGCGACATCACCGAGTACGCCACGGGAACTGCCAGCGGCGGGTCTCTCGATGTCGCGTGGTTGGACTGGGACGAGCTAGAAACCGGAGCTCGTGCCGCTGCCCCCGTGGAGATGCGCTCTCAAGACCCGCTCTACATTCTCTATACCTCCGGAACCACCGGCAGCCCGAAGGGCGTCGTGCGCGACACGGGCGGTTACGCCGTAGCGCTGCAGTGGGCCATGACCAATATCTACGCTGTAGGCCACGACAGCACCATTTTCACAGCGTCGGATGTCGGCTGGGTCGTTGGTCATTCCTTCATTGTTTACGGCCCTTTACTCGCCGGCGCGGCGACGGTGCTCTACGAGGGAAAGCCGATTGGTACGCCTGACGCGGGAGCGTTCTGGCGCATCATCCAGGAGCACAGCGTCGACGTGCTCTACACAGCACCCACCGCGCTGCGTGCGATCCGCCGCGAAGATCCCACGCTCGATGAGCTGGAGAAATACGACACTTCGAGCCTGCAAGCGATCTACCTCGCCGGCGAGCGCCTCGATACCGAAACGTGGCACTGGGCCAACGACGGCATCCGCGTTCCCATCGTTGACCACTGGTGGCAGACCGAGACGGGCTGGCCCATTTGCGCCAACCCTCGTGGACTCCAGCAGCTTGAGTCGAAGGCAGGGTCAACCGGCGTGCCGATGCCGGGATTCATCCCTCGCATTCTCGACCGCGAAGGTAACGACGTTACGCAGCCGGGCACCGAGGGAAACATCGCGATTCAGCTACCGCTGCCGCCCGGAGGCCTGATCGGTCTTTGGGGTAGCGCGGAGAGATTTGCCAATTCCTACCTCACCGAGTTCCCCGGCTACTACGCCACCGGTGATGCCGGTTACTTCGACGATGACGGCTATCTCTTCGTGATGGGGCGCACCGATGACGTCATCAACGTTGCCGGGCACCGCCTCTCGACGGGGTCATTCGAAGAAGTGATCTCCCAGCATCCGGATGTCGCGGAATGCGCCGTGCTCGGACTTCACGACGAGCTGAAAGGTCAGCGGGCCGCGGCTTTCATCACGATGAAACATGGCCGCAACCGCGTCGAGAGCGATCTCGCCATCGAGCTCGTAGCGCTCGTGCGTGAAGTGATCGGGCCCGTCGCCGCTTTCCGTGACGTGATGGTGGTCGAGCGACTGCCCAAGACCCGCTCAGGCAAAATTTTGCGCAAGACAATTCGCCAGATCTTCGACGGCGAAGACGTCCGCATTCCGCCGACCATCGAAGACGTTACGGTTTTGGACGCCATCTATACCGCTGCCGGCCGCACTCGCGCACTCTAGAACACGCACACGCACACGAACACGCACCCGCTTCATCCATCCCCCGTATCAATTGTTTGTGGCAAGGAGGCCCCAAATGTCTGATGAAAGTTTCCCCACCAAGAAAGTCAGTTCCCCGCCCGGCGAGACCGCTACTGCGCCGCCGACGCGCACTGGGCTCGACTATCAAGCCGAAGAGAAGAATCCGACCTTTATTGAGCTCAAACGGCGGCACCGCTCGTTCGTGTTCCCGCTCACGGTCTTCTTTCTGGTCTGGTATTTCGCGTATGTGATCCTCGCGGCATACGCGCACGACTTCATGGCGACGCCCGTCTTTGGCGTAATCAATGTCGGACTGTTGCTCGGCTTTGGCCAATTCATTACGACGTTCATCATCACCATGACCTACGTCTCCTTCGCGAACCGCCGGCTTGATCCTCTCGCCGCCGAACTGCGAGCCGACCTCGAAGCAAAGGAGTCCGCAGCATGAATCTCTTCACGGTGAGCATGCTCGCGGCGGCGGTTGATGCCGAGTCTCAGAGCAATCCGATTCTCAACATCTCGATCTTCATCGCGTTTGTCGGCATCACGCTCTTCATTGTCATCCGGGCCAGTCGCAACAACGCTTCGGCCGCGGATTACTACGCCGGCGGCCGGTCGTTCACGGGCCCCCAGAACGGTTTCGCCATCACGGGCGATTACCTTTCAGCGGCATCCTTCTTGGGCATCGTGGGAGCAATCGCGATCAACGGCTATGACGGGTTCTTGTACTCCATCGGCTTCTTGGTGGCCTGGCTCGTCGCTCTGCTCTTGGTCGCCGAGCTCATGCGCAACACCGGTAAGTTCACGATGGCGGATGTCCTATCCTTCCGCCTGAAGCAGCGTCCGGTAAGAATGGCGGCAGCGCTCACCACGCTCGCGGTCTGCTTCTTCTACCTCTTGGCGCAGATGGCCGGAGCGGGTGGACTTGTCTCACTTCTCCTCGGCATCGACGACAAGGTCGGGCAGTCGATCGTTGTCGCCATCGTGGGTGGTTTGATGATCCTCTACGTGCTCATCGGTGGCATGAAGGGCACCACGTGGGTACAGATTGTGAAAGCGTTCCTCTTGGTGGGCGCCGCCATCGCGATGGCGATTTGGGTACTCATCCTGAACGGCTTCGATCTGTCGCGCGTGCTGCAGAGTGCCGTAGACAACTCGGTGGCGACCCCCGCCGAGGCGATCTTGGCGCCGGGGCTCAAGTACGGCACGAACCCGCTCGACTTCATCTCGTTGTCGCTCGCTCTTGTGCTGGGCACGGCGGGCCTGCCTCACGTGCTCATGCGTTTCTACACGGTGCCCACGGCTAAAGAGGCTCGGCGCTCGGTCGTCTGGGCGATTTGGCTCATCGGTGGCTTCTACATCCTCACCCTCGTCTTGGGATACGGAGCGGCAGCCCTGGTCGGTTCTGCAACGATTCTGGATGCACCGGGCGGAGTGAACTCGGCGGCGCCGCTTTTGGCGCTCGAGCTCGGAGGCCCCCTGTTGCTCGGGTTCGTTTCTGCGATCGCCTTTGCGACCATCCTCGCGGTGGTGGCGGGGCTCACGATCACGGCAGCGGCATCCTTCGCTCACGACATCTATTCCAACGTGATCAAGAAGGGCAAGGGCGACCCGGATGCCGAGGTCAAGATTGCGCGACGCACCGTCGTCGTAATCGGAGTTCTTGCGGTCGCGGGAGGCATCGGCGTTCAGGGCCAAAACATCGCGTTCCTCGTGGCTCTCGCTTTCGCCGTCGCGGCGAGTGCGAACCTGCCCACGATTCTGTACTCCCTCTACTGGAAGCGGTTCAACACCCGCGGTGCGGTGTGGAGCATGGTGGGCGGGCTCTCCGCAGCGATCCTGTTGATCGTGTTCTCGCCCGTGATGAGTGGCACCCCCACTTCGATGCTGGGCGAGGGTGTGGACTTCGCGCTCTTCCCGCTGCAGAACCCCGGAATCGTTTCGATTCCTCTCGGGTTTGCTCTCGGCTGGTTGGGCACCGTGACTTCATCGCGCACGGAAGACCCCGATCTTGCTGCCGAGATGGACGTACGTTCTCTCACTGGTCACGGGGCGGAAGCAGCCACCGAACACTAGGGAGAACCACAGCACGCTGGGGCGTAGCTCACGGACTAACCACCGTGCGCTACGCCCCAGTGTTCTGTCTGGCCACAAGTCGACTGTGCTCGATGCGGTGGTGCGGGCGCCGCTTGACGCGAAGGCTGGCGCGGGCGGCCGTCATCGACAGCCGACACTGACACACGGTGCTGGCGCCCGCGCTCGCGCCGGTGCTGGCTGTTAGTGCTGACTGTTAGTGCTGGCGGCTGGCGGCTAGCTAGCGCGGCGACGAGCGAGCGCTGCGTCGAGGTCGGGCGCGCGGCCGTCAACCTCGACAATGCCCATTCCAGCAAAGCGGCTGGGCGGGGATGCCGCGGCAGGTGTTTCGGCAGGTGCAGCCGGCGTGTTCTTAGCTTCGCGCGCAAGCTCTGCTTCTCGCGTTGCTGAGGCCATGGCGGCGGTGTTAGCGCGCAAGGCTTGTTCGGCGGATTCCGCCGCAGCCCGCAGCTCGCTGTCGATTTGCCCAGCGTGACGGGCAGCAGCGACTGCTGCTTCGGGAGCGTTACTGCGAGTGAGGTACATCGGCTTGGGCACCGGCACGGGCGTCCAGCTGACTTTCGAGGTGACGTCGTCGACGGGAGCGTCTGACGACAGTACGACGCGACGACGGGGCGCTGCGGTACGCGTTGCGGGAGCGCTCTCGTCGCGGCGGGCTCGCGAACGCTCAGCGAGGCGCGACAGCATTGCGGTGGCACTGATGCCGGCCATGGTCGCTGCGGCGAGAATCAACCAGGTTCCGGAGGCAAGAGCTGCTCCAGCGGTGAAGATCATGACGACGTTGACCGTGACGACTGCGATGCTGGCGAGCAAGACGAGGGCGGTGAAGGCGCGGGTACGGCGAAGGCGACGGGCCGAAAGTGCGAGCGCTTCTTCTCGTGTCGGCGGGGTCACGGCGCGACCCACGGCAACGGGTCCTTGATTTACTTGCGCTTTGGCGAGTTCGGCGGCCTGACGCGCCACTGCTTCGGCGCGAACCTCGTCGGGCACTTCCGATGTCTGCGCCAGTACGCGGATCGTCTGCTGCAGTCGAACGGCATTGCGCTCGGTGGCCAAGTATTCGCGATTCTTGAACCAGTTGGGAACCAGGTACACCAACCACAGCGCCGCGGCGAGCGCGATCATGACGCCGCCGCCGATGCTGGTGAGTTCCATGGCTATACGGTACGAGCATCCGCGCGTGACAGGCCGTCGGCACGCGGCAGTGATCTCAAAACTTGCTGAGAGTGTGCCTTCTACCGGCGGGGAAGGTTCATCGGTTGGGATGCCTTGAGGCGGTCCGCGGGCGGAATGTGGGCATCCTGCTCGGGAGCCTGCCCGGATTGCCAGCGACGGTAAACGCCCTGCGGAATTTCCTCCACGGTGAGCGCGAAGCAAAAGTGGTCGCGCCAGTCCCCATCGATGTGGATGTAGCGGCGGCGGAGTTGCTCGTACCGAAAGCCGAGCTTCTCGACCACGCGCAGGCTCGGCTCGTTCTCCGGACGAATGCAGATCTCCATGCGGTGGAGCCCGAGCTGAAAGAAGCAGTAGTCGGTGGCCAGCGCTACGGCCGTGGGCGTGAGGCCTTTGCCCGCGAACCGCTCCGACACCCAATAACCAATGGATGCCGACGCCAGCGACCCGTAGGTGATCGACGACACGTTAAGTTGGCCCGCAACCTCGCCGTCGTACTCAATAACGAAGGGCAGCCCGGTGCCAGCACGGGACTGTTGCAGCAGACCCCGGATGCTCGACTTCACGTCAAAGGACGCGGGGCCGACCGGGCTCGTGGCTTCCCACTTGCGGAGCCACCCCCGGTTATCGCGGAGTTCTTGTTCCAACGCCCGAGCATCACGAACCCGGATCGCGCGAATCGTGATGCTTCCTTCGCCGAGCGTCGGAATGCCGTACGCCACTGACTAGTCCAGAGTTGCGCTGAACTGCTGCAGCCACGGGCGCAGCTCGGGGCCCAAGTCGTCGCGCTCTACGGCAAGCTGCACGATGGCCTTGATGTAGTCGAGGCGGTCACCCGTGTCGTAACGGCGGCCGCGGAAGACGACACCGTAGACACCACCGGCGATGTCGCTTTCGGCCATCTCGAGCAGAGCATCCGTCAACTGGATTTCGCCACCCTTGCCGGGATCGGTGCGCTCAAGGATTTCGAAAATTTCGGGGCGCAACACGTAACGGCCGATGATGGCGAGGTTAGAAGGAGCAGTGCCCTGAGCGGGCTTCTCTACGAGGCCCGTGATGCGCACGACGTCGTCATCGTCTGTCGCTTCGACCGTGGCGATGCCGTACATGTGGCTCTGGGCGGGGTCGACCTCCATGAGGGCGATAACGGTCGCATTGCGCGAAATCTGCTCCTCGAGCATGCGCGATAGCAAAACGTCGCGCTCGTCAATGAGGTCGTCGCCGAGCAGTACAGCGAAGGGTTCTTGCCCCACGTGCATCTTGGCGCGCAGTACCGCGTGGCCGAGACCGCGAGGGTCGCCCTGGCGCACGTAGTGCATGTCAGCGAGGTCGTTGGAGTACTCCACTTTGTGCAGGCGATCCGTGTCGCCCTTTTGCTCGAGAGTGGCCTCGAGCTCCGTCATGCGATCGAAGTGATTCTCGAGGGCGTTCTTGTTTCGCCCCGTAATCATCAGCACGTCGGTAAGGCCAGCGTTCACCGCCTCTTCAACAACGTATTGGATGGCCGGCTTGTCGACCACCGGCAACATTTCTTTCGGCATTGCCTTTGTTGCCGGCAAGAATCGAGTGCCCAGACCTGCAGCAGGGATAACCGCTTTAGTAATCTTCGTAGCCATGGGTACATGGTAGTCGGCCAGTCTCGTAGAATGCCTATATGACCGACGACGTCAGTCACGACAAACGTGCACTAAGGGCCGAATTACGCGAACGCCGACGCATCTGCACCGCTAAAGAGCGGGAAGAATTTAACACAGGCGTAACAGCGAACCTCATCGAACTTGCTCAGCGCCTCGGTTCCACCTCGATAGCCGCCTATCTGTCGACCACCGACGAACCCGAAACGCGTGGTTTTTTGCGCTGGGCGTGCGACCACGACATCACCGTGCTCTTGCCGATTTCTCGCGCCGACGGTCTGCTCGACTGGGCTCCCTACGACGGCGAAGAAGAAGACAAAGACCTCATCGGTATGCCCGCTCCGACGAGCGAGGTACTGGGCCCGATCGCTATCAACGACGTTGACCTCATTATTGTGCCGGCGGCATCCGTCGATCATTCCGGAATGCGCATGGGCTGGGGCCGCGGCTACTTCGACAAGACGCTCGGCTCGATGGAGACCAAGCCTCCCGTCTACGCCGTGATCTTCGATAACGAATATGTGGCAGAAGTGCCCACCGAAATTCATGACCAACCAGTGGATGGCATTGTTACCCCCTCGGGGATTGTCACCATCACCGAGCACAACTAAGGATCTCGTGCCTACCTACTCTTACCGCTGCACCGAGTGCGACAACGCTTTCGACATTCAGCAGTCGTTCACCGATGACTCGCTCACGGTCTGCCCCGCCTGCCAGGGCAAGCTGCGCAAGATTTTCTCCGCCGTCGGCGTCACGTTCAATGGCTCGGGCTTCTACCGCAATGACTCGCGCTCCACCACGAGCTCCACAGATCCGAGCTCCGGCTCGTCGAGTTCGAAGTCGTCGACGACCAAGACATCTGGCTCAGGTTCGGGCGATTCCGGCTCGTCGAGCTCGTCGTCGTCGAGTTCGTCATCGACGTCAGGATCATCAACTTCTTCGGGATCTTCTTCGTCTTCCTCTTCACCATCGGCTGCTAAAGCGTCATAGTTGACGTATCCCCCACTACAAGGAGCACCAATGTTAAGCGGATTCAAAGCGTTCATTTTGCGCGGAAATGTCATCGATCTGGCCGTTGCGGTCGTTATTGGCGCTGCCTTCACCGCAGTCGTCAACACGATCGTTGAGGCAGTTTTCAACCCTCTGATCGGTGCGCTCTTCAACGCAGAGTCGCTCGCCACGGCACTCCCCCTGGTCATCCCCACGGCCGGTGAAGCAGAAGCCACCATCTACTTCGGTGCGGTCATCGCAGCGATCATCCAGTTCCTGCTCGTTGCTGTCGTCGTGTACTTCGCGATCGTGGCTCCCATGAACTACGCCAACAAGCTCGCGGATGCCCGCAAGCCCAAGGTCGTTGAGCCCGAAGCCGGCCCGACCGAAGCAGAACTGCTTCTCCAGATTCGCGACTTGCTCGCTAAGCAAAACAGCTAGCGAAACTGAGCTCTCACTCGAGCTACTCCCGAAGCTCGAGCACTCACGGCGAGCGGCCAAGGAACTTACCCCCAATGCGGAGGTTTATCGCCCTTGAGTCGCTCGTCGTTTTCGTTGTTCTGGTGCCGTTCTGGCTCGCCCGTGGGGTGCGGATCTGACCCTGCCGGCGGCGGCGTCGTCACCCGTCGGCTCTTGGATCGCTTCGCCCGCGACGTTGCCTCCGCGGCTGGATCCGGTTCGACGCCCGAATCTGCCGCGGCGCTCGACATCGCGTCGGCGGATGACTTCACGTTCGTACCGGCGTCCGCGTCGTTGCTGCGCTCCGCCATTACTGCTCGGGGCGCTTGGCGGGGATGATCGTGATGGGCTCGGTGGTGGGAGCAGGTTCTGCTCCGAGCATCCGGGCCACCTTGTCGGCTACCTGGTCAGGATCGCTGAAAAGTTCGAAAGCGTGCACGCGCAGGTAGTGCCAGCCGAGGCGGCGCAGCAGCTCCGGGCGCAAACGCAGTGACTCGCGCAGGCTCGACTCGTGAACCATGGCATCGGTCTCAATCGTGCCGCAGCGTCCACCGCGCGAAGCAACGAGGCCAAGCTTGCCGCGGTGGCCGAGAGCAACGCGCAATCCGCGAGCTTCGAGGCGACGAGCGAGATCGACGAGCATGGGATCGCTGTCGTCGGGCACAGGAACTTCGGCGTAGCGGGCATCCACTTCGTCGAGCACTTCAGCCAGCGCCACCGCACCGTGCTTCATACGACCATCGTCGAGGTCTTCTGAGCGGAACGACGTAACGATCTCGAGCGAACGACGCGCGCGCGTCATCGCCACCGCAAGCAGTCGCTCTCCCCCGGGCTCGCCGAGCGAACCGAAGTCGGAGAGGACGCGACCGTGCGGCGTGCGGCCGTATCCGATGGAGAAGATAACCCGGTCGCGGCTTTGGGCCACGGCCTGATCGATCGTCGTGACGGTGAACGGTTCTGCACGATCGCCGATGATGACGTCGAGCAATTCCGGGCGACGGCGGCTGACAGCATCCAATACCGCCTGCATAACGCGAACGGAGTGCACGGGGCTTGCCGTGATAACCATGAGCGACTCTTGAGGGCGCTTGGTGGCGTGATCGAGAACGAGCTCGACAACGCGCGCAACCTCAGCGTCGGGGCTTTCGACCGCTCCCGAGTCAGGGTCGGGCATTCCCACACCGTCAGCAACGTAACTGACCGCAAGGCTGCCGTGCCCGAGGAAGCTTCCGGCCCACGGCAACGACTCGATCTGGCCGTCGTAGAAACGACGGTTCACGAGTTCGGCAAGCTCTTCCCCACCGGGGCGGTAGCTGCGCGTGAGAGTCAAGGTCGGCAGCAGGCCGCTGAGTTTGGCAAACGCCGAGTCCGCCACAAGGGCTTCGCGAGTTTCGTCATCGATGGGCTGCGGCAGGTCGCCGGTAGCGTCGCGCACGGCGGTCTCGAACGGTGTCGGAGACTGGATGACGGGGTCACCAATAACGACAACCTGCTTCGAGCGGCGAATGGCTCCGGCCGCTTCGGCAACAGTGACGGCGCCGGCATCCACGAGCACGACGGTGTCGAACGGCATAGTGTCGACAACGGAATCGATCTCGTAGGGCGAAGCAAGCCACACCGGCGCGATCGTTCGCGACAAGTGCGGTGCCGAGGTTTGTACGTCAAAGGACGTGAGACGGTCTTTGGCAAGCGCGCGCTTGAGGGCGCTCGCTTCGTCGGGCCAGTCGACCAGACCGATCTTCCAGTTTTCGGCGATCTGCCACGACAGCTGCTTGGCGTTGGCCGAGGCGTGCGCTTCGTCCACGAGACGGAAATCCGCTTCGAGACGGTCAACAACGGACGTGTTGGCGTTCAACAGAGCGCGATCCACTTCGAGCATGGAGTCGAGCGCCGACTTCCACCACGACAGTTCAAGTTCCGCGGCAACCTGATCTTCGGGAACGTGGCGCTCGGCCAGGTCTTCGATGAGCGGGTTGAGCTTCAAGTCGCGCAAGCTGCCCATGAGCGCCGTGCGCTCCTGCAGGTTGTTGAGCACATCAGACTCGGCTGCGAGCGACGCGACCTTCTCAATGAGGAACGGGATCGGAAGCGCCGAGAGGTTCACGTGCGAGTCCGCGATTCCCAAGGGAATATCGAGGAGAGCGAGATCTTCCGACACCTGCTGGTACGAGCGCTGCACTTCGCCAATACCCACGGGCACTGCCGGGCTCGCACCCTCGGCGACAAAACGGTGCCAGAGCACACGCTGCTTCTGGATGCGCTTGAGAGCGCCGTGCATGTCAGGAACGCGAACGCCGGGGCGCACGTATTCGAGCGCGAGCTTCTTGAGGCGACGGCGGTTAGCACTCGTCATCTCCGGGAAATCGCGGCGCGGAGCCGTGGCCGCAATAAGTTCGGTGATCGCGCGGTCGAACACGGTAGGCACGAAGCGGTCGAGGGTTTCGCGGAGATCCACGAGCAGTCGCAGGTACACCCCGAGCTCATCGATGCTCTGGAACGGGCGCATGCGCGTGTTCGACACGAGACGGTTGGCGACATCCAACAGTTCAGAGAGTTGGCCATTGACCCGCTGGGCGACCTGATGAGCCTTGAGCGCCTCGCCACCGTTAGCGAACTGTGCGCCGTACCACGGAGAATCGCCGGGGCCGTACTTGAACTCGCCGAGCTTGGCGGCAGCGATGATCACGCCGGTAGCGGCACTGCGGTCCTTGGCGAGCTTCTCTACCGCTTCGCGCGACAGGCGTGCCGTCGTGGAAGGCGGAGTGGGCAGCAGTGCGAGACGGCTGAGCTCCGAGACGCAATCGAGAACCGAGACGCCAAGCACACCGTCGGTGACCGACATGGACTCCCGGTAGTCGAGCATGATCTTGCGCAGGCGAAGTAGCGCGTCATCCACGTCTTCGATCTGAGGCTTGCTGGCTTTCTCACTGCGAGAAATGGAACGGATGATGTCGCGACGAAGTGTGCGCGGGGATACCGAGAGACCCGGAAGCCCGATATCGGCGAAGCGATCGGCGATCGACTGCAGGGAGGCTCGACGCGGGCTCACGACGAGAACGCGCTTGTTCTGGGCAACGAGGGCTCCGACCGCATTCACGATCGTTTGGGTGCCGCCGGTACCGGGCAGAGTGCGAACCACGAGCGAGTTGCCCGCTTCGATCTGCGCGATGACGTTCTCTTGTTCAGCATCCGCGTCGAGAAGAAGGTTGTCAGTCTGCGGCGAGCGCTCGTCGGCCGAAAGAGCGGGGACGGGAGCGTAACCCTCCTTGATGGTCCACGCTGCGGCGGTGTTGCCGGCGAGCGCGTCAAGGATCGGGTGCTTGAGATCGGCGGCGTCATCGGCCAGGCCGTGGGCGACATCCGCGAACGATGACACGACGAGGCGCGGGCTGACCCCGAACGCGTCGAGGTGCGAAGTGAGGCCGCGAAGTCGGTCAATAACGGGATTCGGCTTGAACGTGCCGTCGGCGTCAGTCAGAGCCACAAACGACTCGGCATCGAGGCGCAGATTGAACTGCTCGTCGAGAGCGCGAGCAAGAGCGGGGTTCAAGAAGGCGCTACCGCGAAGCTTGAGCTCGAAGTCTCGACCGTGACGACGGATGGCGAGCGGGCGCAACAAGACGGGAGCACAGAACTCGACATCGTTATGGGTCCAGCGCGCAATGCCGATTCCCAAGTGCACCGAATCGATGCCACGGGCCGTTGCCAGTTCAAGGCCCTTGGCCGCAACAGCGCCCGCAGCGGTCTTTGCCGAGCGCAGTGCGACATCGTCACGAATGAGGCTCGAGAGCAGCGTGCGCTTGCCCGTGATGAACTGCGCAAGGCCACCGGGATGCGTGGTTGAGAGATCCACTCTCGTACGAGGCGAATCAACGAAGTGGATGAGCGGCGAACGCCCACCCAGTTCAGACAACTGTGTACGCCACTGCGTCCACGTGGGCTCTGCAACGTTTCCGGCCATAATGTTTGGCTCACCAAAACTCAGCGTGTGAGGCGCTGTCACTTGAATGTGGGCGTGAGCGTGCTCGTTTTCGGCATCGTCAACGTCGGGGCCGCCCGTTTCTGGGTCCCCCGTGAAATCATCCGAAACTTTATCTGCACGCCACACACCGCCACCTTAAGCTGCCCAGCGCAATAAAGCCTGTAACCGCCGCGGGTTTCGCAAGACTCACTGGCAGGCGGCACCCCCAGTTCATGCGGCACGCGACCGTAGAATACGGTGCATGTTCTCCCTCGGGCTGCCCCTTCTCGTCGCGACCGATGCCGCGGATGTCGTGCGCGGCACCACGATCGCGGTAGTCACCGTCGTTGTGCTCGTGTTGGCAGTGGGAGCCGTTGCCTTTGTGGCGCTGTTTCGTCGCGGTGGGGACCGCGGCATCCGCGGAACGGCATCGCAATCGACTCTGGAGTCGCGTGCGGCTGGTCTCCTCGTTGCTCTCGATGACCGGGTTCGCGAAGCTGATTTAGAGCTGGGGTTTGCCGTTGCCCAATTCGGGGCAGAGACGGCCCGCGATTTTGCGAACGCCCTTGCCGAAGCGCGCGACCAGTTGACGGAGGCGTTCCGGCTCGGCCAGCAACGGGACGAGGCCCCGAGCACCGCCGATCAGCGCCGCCGCAGCCTGACGCTGCAGATGACTGCCCTCTGCGAGAAGGCGCTCGCTAGTCTCGACAATTTCGACGCCTCATTCGCCGCGCGACGCCACAATGAGGCTGCAGCAGCAGCGACCGAACAGCAATTGCGCTCGGAGGTCGAGTCACTTCGTGAGCGATTGGCTACGGCAGCGCGTCAACTGGAAACAGCGGAACACGACTATGCGGACGAAGCACTGACGGTCGCCCGCCGAGAGCTAGCGGCAGGCCAGACAGAGCTTGCGGCAGCTGCGACTGCTCTGGATGCTGCGGCGCCGAGCATTAGCCCCACCGGCGTCAACGCAGTCACCGACACCCTGCGCACCGCAGCAAACTCGCTCCATCGAGCACAGCGCGCGGCGGCGGCCACTGACCAAGCTCTTGCGGAACTCGCCGAAGCGGATGCTGCCGTGCTGCAGCTGCGCGACGCAACCCGCACCGATTTGCACGAAGCTCGATTTGCGGCGGAGTCGGCCCCCGACCCGCAGAGCGGTGCACGTATTCTTACGGCGATCTCGGCCAACGAGCGGGCACTGGAGCTCACGGCAGCGGAATCCGACACTCGCCACAGCCCGCTCGAACAGCTGGAATTGCTGAATGATGCGGGGGCAGAACTCGATAGTGCTCTCGCGACGGCGCGGAACCAGCAACAGCGGTTCGAACACGCCCGCGCCGCTTACCAAGGAACCCTGGTGGCGGCACGAAGTCAGATCTCAGTCGTTCGAGAGCTAGTGGGGCGGGGCGGAGCCAGTGCTCGCGCCCGCACCCGGCTAGCAGAGGCGGAGCGTCAGCTGATGATCGCTGAAGCTGAGACAGATCCGGTGGAGGCCCTTGACGCCATCCGCCGATCGGTTACTCATGCTCGAGATGCTGACGCTCTCGCCCGCTACTAGCGGCGGAACAGTGACGAATACATCGCCACCGTCCCTGAAGCTTGTGGCCCGTTAGGCCTGGTCGATCACGGCGAAGTTCACTGCGCCGTTCTCGCCCACGTTGGCATCGAGCGTCTTGTCGCTCAGAGCGACCGACGCGTTTTCTTCGAGGAAGACGCGCGCACCATCGGCTTCAACGACAGAGTCGCCAGCCTCCGGAGCCGCAACAACGGCGACGGTCAAGTTGGGAGCGCCAGGCTCTCCGTTAATGCGGAGCCCCGAGGCATCCGCGTTGGGGTCTTGCTCGACGATCGTTTTGACGACCGTGGTGGCTGTTTCGGTGAGGGTGAGCATATGTTCGTCCTTCCAGGTTCAGCGAGATGAAACCCCCACGATTCCTTAGTGAGCAGCAGTCAGCAAGCCTGAGCGGTGATTATGAGGCAACTCTCATAGAGAGGGGATGCGACGGTCAGGGTGCGTGGCGAATTTGCCCGCGTCATGGTGCATGCGCTCAGGCACCCGACCGGTAGAATTGAGGCTGGAGTGCCGGGAAGTCTGGTCGGCGATTGTGTCGGCGACCCCGCTGACGAACCTCAACGTCTGGAATTTTGTGACCTCACCCACTAAAAAGCTGAGCCCCCGTAAGCGAGTACGCCGGTGGGTAACCATGGAGACCACCAGCGGCATTCTGCTGATGGTCGCGGCAGCGATCGCGCTGATTTGGGCCAACTCCCCGTGGCGTGAAGGCTATGCCGCGCTTGCCGAAACCACCATCGGCCCCGAGTCACTGCACTTGAACCTCACTCTCGCCACGTGGGCGGCCGACGGCCTGCTCGCGATCTTCTTCTTTGTTGTTGGTGTCGAACTCAAGCAAGAGCTCGTTGCCGGCAGCCTGCGCAAGCCGCGCGAAGCCGCTGTTCCCGTTTTCGCCGCCATCGGCGGAATGCTCTTTCCCGCGCTGCTCTTTACGCTGATCATTCTCATCTCGGGCGATTCGACCGCCCTTGGCGGCTGGGCGATCCCCACCGCCACCGATATTGCGTTCGCTCTCGCAGTGCTCGCTATCTTCGGCCGCGGTCTTCCGCGCGCGCTGCGCACCTTCCTTCTCACGATGGCCGTAGTGGATGACCTGCTCGCGATCGTCATCATCGCCCTGTTTTACACCGAGAGCATCGACCTGCTGTCGCTGCTGTTCTCGCTCGTTGCGATCGTGCTCTTCGGTCTCGTCGTTCGCTCGCGCAAGCCTCGTTGGTGGCTGCTGATCCCCCTCGCTCTTGTGGCCTGGGCGTTCATGCATGACTCCGGTGTGCACGCGACGATCGCCGGCGTTGTTCTCGGCTTCACCGTTCCCGCCAAGCTCGTGCACGGCGAGAAAGAGACCCGCACCCACGCGTTCGATGACGCTGTTCGCCCCACGTCATCCGGAATTGCCCTGCCTGTCTTCGCCTTCTTCGCCGCGGGCGTTTCGCTCGGTGGCGATGAGAGCGTCAACGACGTGCTGGTTCAGCCGGTTGTGGCCGCCATCATCCTCGGTCTGGTGCTGGGAAAGATCATCGGTGTACTCGGGACCACCGCGCTCATCACCAAGGTCACCAAGTTCCGTCTCGCCGACTCAATCGGGCTTCGAGACTTGCTGCCCATCGGCTTCCTCACGGGTATCGGCTTCACCGTGTCACTGCTCATCTCGGAACTCTCATTCCCCGATAGCGAGCACACCACCGGAGCCAAGCTCGCGATTCTCATCGGCACCGCCCTAGCTGCCGTTCTCGCCGCCATCAGCCTGCGCTGGGACTCACGTCTCGCCCGCAAGCGCGACATGAACGAGGATGGAATCCCCGACCGCGACAAGGCCCTCATCGAAGACGAGGACTAAGCCGCGGCACCTAGGCACTGCCGAAAGGATGCACCGTGTCCGACCCTCTGAGCCAGCACACCGACTACGGCCAACTACCGCTCAATGATTCGGATGTGCTCGCTGACCCGATCGAGCAGTTCCGCTTGTGGTTGGCCAACGCCAGCGAGGCGGCTGTTTACGAACCCAACGCAATGGTTCTTTCGACGGTGGATGCTGAGGGCTACCCCAGCGCTCGCACCGTACTCTTGCGCGCCATTGACAGCGCTGGCTTCGAATTCTTCACGAACTACAGCTCGATCAAGGGGCGCGCTCTGTTGGCGAACCCCGCGACCGCACTGACCTTCCCGTGGTACTCAATCCACCGGCAGGTACTCGTGCAGGGAACCGCTCGCCCCGTTGCCGCAGCTCTTTCTGACGCCTACTTCGCCACGCGACCGCGAGGCAGTCAAATCGCGGCGCACGCCAGCGAACAATCGCAACCCATCGCATCCCGAGCACTCTTGGAGCAGCGGGTGACAGAGCTCGAAGTCGAGTTTGAGGGGCGCGATGTACCGCGCCCTGCTGACTGGGGCGGCTTTGTTGTCGCACCCCACACGATCGAGTTCTGGCAGGGTCGCAGCTCACGCCTTCACGACCGGGTGCGATTCGTGCGCACGGGCTCAGGCGAATGGGACCGGCTGCGGCTGCAGCCGTAACGCGCGGCTAACTGTTCCTCAAACGCCACGAAACCCCGCTCCCCCGGCGAAACCGCCCGGTGCGGGGTTCTTCGTTTAACACCAAAAGAGGGACACAACCGCGATAACAGTTGTGCCCCTCCCGAGGTTGTGGGCTCTACTTAGCCGACACAGTCTCCTGTGACGACAGTGCGTAGCCCGACTCGCCGTGGACGGCGAGGTCGATACCGGCGATTTCTTCTTCCGAAGTAACGCGGAATCCGATGGTCTTCTGAATCGCGGTTCCGATCAACCAGGAGGCTGCGAAGGAGAAGATAGCTACGGCGAGAACACTGATGGTCTGAACAACCAGCTGGCCTGCATCTCCACCGGTGAAGAGACCAGTGTCGGTGGCGAAGAAGCCGAGGTAGATCGTTCCGATGATGCCGGCAACGAGGTGGAGGCCCACTACGTCGAGCGAGTCATCGAAGCCGAGGTTGAACTTGAGCTCGATGGCGAGAGCACAAACAGCACCGGCGATCAGACCGAGGATGAGTGCCCAACCGGGCGTCAGGTTTGCACAAGCGGGAGTGATGGCAACGAGACCAGCGACAACACCCGAAACGGCGCCGACCGCGGTGGCCTTACCGGTGCGGAGCTTCTCGACAACGATCCAACCGAGGATTGCTGCTGCAGGAGCGGCGAGCGTGTTGAACACGATCAGGCCGGCTTCGTCGGGGTCGCTAGCGGCACCGGCGTTGAATCCGAACCAACCGAACCAGAGCAGTGCAGCACCGATAAGAACCAGGGGCACATTGTGAGGCTGCGTGATGTCCTTGTTGAAGCCAACGCGCTTTCCGAGAACCAGAGCGAGACCAAGTGCAGCTGCACCAGCGTTGATGTGAACTGCAGTACCACCGGCGTAGTCGATTACGGCGGGAAGACCACCGAGGATGTCACCGAGGTTCTGAATCCAGCCGCCGCCCCAGACCCAAGCTGCAACGGGGAAGTAAACGAGAGTTGCCCAGACACCGGTGTAGATCATCCACGGACCGAAGCGAGCACGGTCAGCGATGGCACCCGAGATCAGTGCGGTCGTGATGATGGCGAAAGTTCCACCGAAAGCAACGAAGAGGAGGTCAGAACCGGCTACGCCTTCTTGACCGAAGTTGCTGAACGGGTTACCAGAGAATGACCAGACGGAACCGTCGATCGAGCTCATGTTTGCGCCGATGAGGATCCAGAGAACGGCGACAAGGCCGAGAGATCCGAAGCTCATCATCATCATGCTGACTACGGACTTCTCTTTGACGAGTCCACCGTAAAAGAATGCCAAACCGGGGGTCATAAGCAGCACAAGTGCAGTGCTAATGAGTACCCAAACCACTGTATCCATCTCAACCTCTTTCGCTTTGTGTGCCTGGTGCACACGTGTCGCTGTGGCGGATTTCGGTGAGTGTCGGGTTATTCCACTCCCACCGACCCGCACGACAAAGCATCGCGGCTTAGCGTTTCGGTAACCCCTCAGTTATGTTTCGCGCACGTTAAACGTGCAGCGCGGGTGTTACGGAAAAGTTTCGAGAACCCCGAGGTATTCGGTGAATCGACTGTCAGTTGTGGCTACGGAGTCGGAATCCCACCATTGGCGTTGAGCGTTTCACCCACCACATAACTGGATTCGGCGGAGGCAAGGAACACATACGCGGGTGCCATCTCTGCTGGCTGCCCGGCGCGACCCAGCGGGGTGTCGTGGCCGAAGCTCGTGATCTTCTCTTGCGGCTGACCATCCGTGACCTGAAGTACCGTCCACACCGGGCCAGGAGCGACCGCGTTAACGCGGATGCCTCGCTCCGCCAGCTGAGCCGCCGTCGCCTTAGTGAAGGTGTTGATTGCCGCCTTCGTCGTGGCGTAATCCACCAAAACGGGCGAAGGCTTATAGGCCTGAACAGACGTCGTGTTGATGATGCTCGACCCGGCGGGGAGATGTGGAAGCGCCGCCTTGGTAATCCAGAACATCGCATAGACGTTTGTCTTCATGGTCTGGTCGAAAGCCTCATCCGTCAGGTCTTCGAGCTTTTCGCAGAATACTTGCTTGCCAGCGTTATTGACGAGAGTGTCGAGGCCGCCCAGCTTCTCGACGGCGTCGGCGACCAGCGTGCGGCTTGCCTCTGCGGTAGAGATATCACCCGGCAACAGGTGCGCTTCTCGTCCTGCATCGCGCACGAGTGCGGCGATGCGCTCGGCATCGCTCTGTTCACTAGGCAGGTAGGACAGGGCAACATCCGCCCCTTCTCGAGCAAAAGCAATCGCGACCGCAGCCCCAATTCCCGAATCGGCTCCGGTGATGAGCGCTTTGCGGCCAGCAAGCCGCCCGCTACCGCGGTAACTGTCTTCGCCAAGATCGGCGCGAGGGTCAAGTTCGGAATCGAGGCCCGGCTCGGGCTGGTGTTGCTTCGGCGGTTCCACCTTGTCGAAGCGCGTAACGGGATCAAGGAAGGTGTACTGGTCGTGTGCCATGGTGTCCCTTTCGTTCGTGATGAGGCGGGATAACGCCAGTTTCACCCTAGAAAGCCATCTCGATAAGGAGTGGAAAACTCATGAAACCGTGCAGCTTTTCCCAGCGAGCACAGAGAGTTTCCGGGGCCGCACGAAGAACGTAGAGTTGGCGCATGGACGATACAGCTTCGGCAGGCACCCCCGATGGCGCTACTCCCCCAGCGAAGACGTCCCTGCTGCGTACGCGCATCCGCCAACTCACGACACCGTGGTGGCGCCTTCTTTGGCTCATCGGCGGTCTCGCGTGGGCCGTCGTGTTCAACATCGTGTACGTCACGACCGGCGGAACTCAGGAATGGTGGGGCATCGTCTCCGTTGTGCCCATTGCGTTGCTGCTGCTCGACCTCTTGCGCATTGAGCGACTCGAACGCGCGGCCGAGCAGAAGCGCCAGGCAGACCTCAGAAAGCAGATCTAGGCCCCCGGGGTTCCAACCGCTCCCTAATAGCGTGGCACAGAACTGTTAGCGCGCGCCCGGGGCGAGCAAGCCGCTTTCGTAAGCAAGGATCACGAGCTGCGCACGATCGTGGGCATTGAGCTTCGTCATGATGCGATTCACGTGGGTCTTGGCCGTGTGTGGCGAGATGAAGAGTTCGTCAGCAATTTCTTGATTCGAATAGCCACGAGCGACAAGAAGAAGCACCTCGCGCTCCCGCTCAGTCAGTTGCAGCAGTTCAGGAGGGATAGTGGCCGGTGCGCCTGCTACGGCGGAGGGCGGCAACACATATTTTTGGATGAGGCTGCGAGTGGCTGCGGCGGAGAGCAACGACTCTCCCTCGTGAACTGCTCGCACCGCGCGAATGATCTCGTCAGGCTCTGAGCCTTTGCCGATGAATCCGCTTGCTCCCGCTCGGAGGGCCGCAACAAGATTTTCGTCTTCTTCAAACGTCGTGAGAATGAGCACCTTCGTTGATGCCAGCGCCGGGTCAGCGCAGATCGCCGCCGTGGCCGCGATACCGTCGAGCTCGGGCATCCGAATGTCCATAACGACTACGTCAGGCTGCAGCACCAGGGATTGTTCGACCGCGTGACGGCCGTTAACCGCGTCACCAACGACCTCGATACCGTCTGCGCCCGTGAGAATGTCGGAGACAGCTTGGCGGATAAGCGCCTGATCATCGGCTACAAGAACGGTGGTCATCTGGTTTCTCCCTGAATAACCGGCAAGGTCGCCACCACGCGGTAGCTGCCACCCACAAATCCTGTTTCGACTGTTCCTCGCACCGAGGCGACTCGCTCGCGCAGTCCGACGAGCCCCAAGCCGGTGCCGGTGCCGGAAGCGGCTGCACCAGCGGTTGCTGCGGCGGAACCACCCTCGCCGAAGTCAGCAACCCGACTCGGATTGGTCACGACAACGCGCATGCTGTCATCAACCACTTCGACCAACACATGCGCCCGGCCTTCCGCCCCGTACTTGTGGGCGTTGGTGAGGGCTTCTTGAATGACACGGTACGCAACCAGTGCGGTCGCCGCAGAAACTCTGTCCAGCTCGCCCTCGATTCGCAATTGCACTGTGAGGCCACTGCTCGCGAATGTTTCAACAAGTTCGTCGAGCCCGTCAAGGCCCGGCTGTGGGAGCGCAGCGTCTGCGGGATCATCCGAGTCAGAACGCAGAATTTCTAGCAGGTCGCCAATCTCGCCGAGCACGACTCGGGCAGCACTGCGGATTGTGCCGAGAGACTCCTTGGCTTTCTCCGGCCGGGACTCTAGGGATGCCGAAGCAACGCCCGCATTCAAACTGATGACAGCGATTTGGTGAGCAACAACATCGTGGAGGTCACGAGCGATGCGCAGCCTCTCCTCGGTGACGCGACGCTTGGCTTCGGCCTCTTTCGTTTCCTCGGCGCGCACGGCACGGTCAGTGATAGCGGCAATAAACTCTCGGCGAGAACGAGCGCCGTCGCCGGCCGCTGCCGCAAAGGCGACAGTGAAGAGAAATTGCACGACTCGGGGGTCGAAGACACTACCCAGAGCCGCTAGGAGGCTGAGCACTCCAATAGCGAGCATCGCAGAGACGCCCGCGATTACGGTGGTGCGTCGGTTTGTGCGGTTCGCGAGGCTGAACATCGCAACCGCAATAGCGAGCACGAGCCCTGGAGCGAGAGTGCCTGCGAGCGCGCCCACTCCGTAAAACGCGATGAAACCAGCGAGCACAGGGATCGGCCAGCGGTGCCGGAACGGGAGGATTGCCGCCGGCAGCAAAGTGATGATGAGCGTGAAGAGGGTGGTGGAGCGAAATCCTGTCTCGGAGAACGGAAGGAATGCTGAACCGATAATCAGGATGGCGAGAACACCATTGATCGCCCACGCCGGAATGCGCGGTCGCGCAGGCTGAGGTGCAGCGAGACGTTCGGCAGCTGAGCTCATTCCCCTATTGTCGCGGTTCTGCTCGTTAGGGGCGTCCTCCCCACGCAGCAGACGCATGTACTGCGCTTGCAGTAGTTAGGTGTCTCCCGCAGGCTGATTCGCCAGCGACGGCCACCGACGATGCTGGTAACCATGAAAACGCCAATCATCCGAGTCAAGGATGTCCACAAGTCCTACGGCCGAGGCCCTAACCGTTTCGATGCCCTCAAGGGCGTGACCTTCGACATCAACGAGGGCGAAAGCATTGCCATCATCGGCAAGAGTGGTTCTGGCAAATCGACCCTCATGCACGTACTCGCACTGCTCGATGCTCCTACCTCAGGGAGCCTCGAGCTAGAGGGAGTCGAGACAAGCACTCTCCATGGCAAGAGCCTCAACCAGGCACGCAACAAGACTTTCGGGTTCGTGTTCCAACAGTTCTTCCTCACCGCCAACTCGTCGGTGCTCGAGAACGTGATGTTGCCCATGAAGATTGCCGGAGTGAAGCGCAGCGAACGCAAACAGCGCGCCCTCGCCGCCCTCGAGCAGCTGGAAATGGCAGACAAGGCCGGCAACAAGGCGGTGAACCTGTCGGGTGGCCAGAAGCAACGTTCAGTAATCGCGCGTGCTCTCGTCAACAACCCGCGCATCATCTTCGCTGATGAGCCAACCGGAAACCTCGACACCGCCACCGGCGCTGTCGTCGAAGACATCCTTTTCAATTTGAACCGCGAACACGGCATCACCCTCATCGTCGTCACCCACGATGAGGAGTTGGCTGCTCGCTGCGATCGCCGCCTCTACATTCGCGATGGCCTTCTCGTTAACGACACCACGGAGGTGGCCGCATGAAAACTCTCGACCTCTTCACCACTGCGGTAGCCAATACCTTCCGCTCAAAAACCCGCACGATTCTAACCATCCTCGCGATCTTCGTCGGAGCCTTTACCCTCACGATCACCAACGGCTTGGGCACCGGCATTAACCAGTACATTGACGACACTGTCACCTCAATCGGTGCCGAAGATGTCATGACGGTGACAGTGACTCCGGATGCCGATAGCGGCTTCGGCGGCGCCACCTCAGGCCCCACCGAATACGACCCCGAAGCTGTTTCAAGCGGCGGGTTTGGCCCGAATGAGGGCGGAACCGTAGTCGCGCTCACGCCCGAACTGCTCGATGACCTCGCCGATGTCGATGGTGTTTTGAGCGTTGAAGCCACCAAGTCAATCACTCCCGACTGGATTCAGTACGGCGATGGCACTCAGTACGTCACCTCGGTTGGCGGCCTCGTGGCCGGTCAAAGCGTGCAGCTTGCTGCCGGCGAAGAACCGGATGCCACCTCTGACGCCTTCGAGCTCGACCTCCCCATTTCCTATGTCGAGCCTTTGGGCTTCTCCGACGCCGATGCGGCAGTTGGCGAGACCATCACGATCGCCATCACTGACGCCGAGCGCACCCAGCATCTCGTCGACGCCACCGTGGTTGGTGTCGCCGAAGAGAGCGTCGCCGCTCCCGGTGCCGGCGGTCTCGTTGTGAACGCGGCGCTGACCGACAGCCTCTACGACACCCAAAATATTGGCCTACCTGACGACCAGCTGGAGCGGTACGCCACGGCCAGCATCCGTTTTGATGCCAACGCTACCGATGCAGACATCACGGCGCTGAAAGACAATCTCGCCGATGCGGGCTTCACGGGAACGACCGTCGCTGACCAACTCGGCACCATCAAGACCGTTATCGACGCGATCGTGCTCGTACTGAACGCCTTCGCCATCATCGCCCTTCTCGCCGCCAGCTTCGGCATCGTGAACACCCTGTTCATGTCGGTGCAGGAACGCACCCGCGAAATCGGACTGATGAAAGCCATGGGAATGGGCGGGGGCAAGATCTTCGGACTCTTCAGCCTCGAAGCCGTCTTCATCGGCTTCCTCGGTAGCGCCATCGGTGCCGGCATCGGAATGCTCGCCGGAACCGCCATCAGTTCGGTGCTCTCCGGAGCGGTGCTCGCTGATCTCCCCGGACTGACCCTGATCGCGTTCGATCCGCTCTCGATCACCGTCATCATCCTCGTCGTCATGGCAATCGCGTTCCTCGCGGGCACGCTGCCCGCGGCCCGTGCAGCCAAGGCTGACCCGGTGGAGTCGCTGCGGTACGAATAGCCACGCAGCTCGGTAAATGACAAAGGCCGCAAGCAGGTGTTCCTGCTTGCGGCCTTTGCGTGCGTGGGCCGTGGTTAGCGTTTCAGCACTGCGTTAACTTCTTCGGCGAGCGCCGACATCGCTTCTGAAGCGTCGAGGTCATCGAAGTAGATCGCGTGGATGCGCTCCGTCATGAGGTCTTCGAGCTCGCTGTAGGCCTTCGTCATCGGGCGGGGCTTACCGAAGGTGATCTGCTCGGCAGCTACCGCGTAGCCGGGCGTCGTCTCCATGAGGTCCTTGATCAGGTCAGTTTCCAATGCCGAGAGGCGAACGGGAAGGTAACCGGTGCGCGACGACGAGTACGCAGCCTGCTCAGTGTCGCTCGTCCACTTCATGAACTCGAAAGCAGCAGCCTTTTCCTGGTCGGTTCCCGTGTTGGCGAGGTAAATGTTCGATCCTCCGACCGAGACGCCGCGCTGGCCGTTCTCGCCGGCGGGAATCAGCGAGACTCCGACATCCACTCCGTTACCGGCAGCGAGACCAAGGATCGACTGGATGCCACCCGAGCTGAGGAACGTGAAGGCGGTGTCTGCACTACCCGCCGCAGCGAAGAATGCACTCACGTCTGCTGCGCCGGTGACCTTGATGAGGTCACGGTCTTCGAGGTCGGCGATCCACTCGACGGTCTTGATTGCGCCCTCGGTGTCATACATCGACGCAGTTTCATCGTCGTTGAGCACAGCGGTTCCGCCATACGAGTAGAAGAGTGCTTCCATGACCCAGAAGTCGTAGTCGCAGAAGATCATGGCCGGACCGCCGACATAGTCGTGAGCTGCCTCGAGGTAATCCTCGAACTCGTCGAAGGTCTCCGGGCCGGTCTCTTTGAGGCCCAGTTCCCGCATCATGTCCTGGTTGACGTACATGACAGGCACGCTGCGCATGTGCGGGAACGCGTACATCTCGTCGTCAACGTAGAGGTTGTCGGTCTCCCCCATCTGGAAGTCCGCGTCATCCATGCCGGCCGCAGCCATGTAGGGCTCAAGGTTGAGCGTCGTCGTAGCGCGAGCGAAACGCTCGGTCATCCCGACCTCATCCACAAACATGTTGGGGAGAGTGTCGGCGAGCGCTGCCGCATTGACCTTCTGTTCGGTCTCGACGTAGTCGCCCTGGTAGTTGGCGGTGACGTGAATGTTCAGCTCTTCACCACGGGTCTCGTTGAACATGTCAACGAGTTCCTGGTTCACGTCTTCTACTGCGGCGGTCCAGAACTCGAGTTCGACAGTCTCTTCGCCGGGCTCATAGGTGTAGGTCGCGGCATCCGCGTTGGCTGCCGTGCAGCCGGAGAGCAGAACCGAGCCGAGGGCAATCGAAGCGAGTACGCCGGCGCGTGCCCGACCTCGCGAAGAACGGGTGGAGGACATGGTGGTGCCTTTCTTTGAGGGGGTTGTGGTGGTGCGTGATGCGGTGGTGCGTTGTGAGTTGGTGCGGACAGGGAAACTGAGGGGCATCACTTGACGCCGGTATAGGTGAACGCCGAGATGATGTGCCGGCGTGCGAGGAGGAAGACGATGAGGATCGGCACGACGAGGAGCATGTTTCCTGCCATCACGATCGTGGGCGCAATCTCGTCAAGCGCTTCGAGGCGCGGCACAGCGACGGGCAGCGTGCGGGCGGCATCCGTCGTCGTCCACACCAGCGGGAAGAAGTAGTTATTCCAGGTGCCGATGAACGTAATGAGCCCAATCGTGACGATCGTCGGTTTCGCCAAGGGGAGCATGATTCGTCGAATAATCGTGAACTCGCTCGCGTGATCGAGTCGCGCTGCTTCGATAAGGCTGTCGGGAACCCGCATGAAGGTTTGACGCAGCAGGAAGATGCCGAAGCCACTCGCAATAAACGGAAGGATCAGCGAGAGGTGCGTGTTGAGCAGCCCCATTTTGGCGTACATCGCGAAGACGGGAAGGAAGATCAACTGGCCGGGGATCATCATGGTCGCAAGCACGACGCCAAAGAGAACATCGCGACCCTTGAACTGAAAGCGCGCGAAGGCATAGGCCGCCGGCACGATGATCAGAAACTGCCCGAGGAGAGTTCCGCCAGTGACGATCACCGAGTTCAACGCGAAGTGGCCAAAGTTCACCCGGTCGAACGCTGCGATGAAGTTGTCCCAGCGCACGGCATCGACCCAGAACTGCGGAGGGATCGACAGCGCTTCGGATGCCGTCTGGAAGGCCGTGAGCACCATCCAGTAGAACGGCCCAGCGAACACCAGCACGAGCAGGATCGAGACGATGATGCGCGCGAAAATTCGAACGACTTTCCCGAGCAACGCAGCAATCTTCGGCGCGGCTGTGGACGGTGTCGTTGGCGGTACAGGACTCGCAGCGGCTCCGTGGGGAGAACCGGATGCCGTTGGCGGCGCGGGAGGAGCGATCGTCGTTGTCATCGGTAGTGCACTCTTTTCTGGAAGGCGCGGAAGTACAGAACAGTGATGAGCCCCACGAGAACCATCAGCACGACGGCGATTGCCGCGGCGTAGCCGACCCGGTAGTACTCGAAGCCCTCGCGATAAACGCTGAAGATGAGCGTGTTGGTCGAGCTCTGGGGACCGCCCTGGGTCATGACGTTGATCGTGTCGAAGGCCTGGAAGGAGCCAATGACGTTCACGAGAACGAGAAAGAACAGGGTCGGCGAAATCATCGGGATCGTGATCCGGCGAAAGCGGGTCCAGGCGGAAGCGTTGTCGAGGTCAGCAGCTTCAAATAGATACCGCGGAATCGACTGCAGTGCCGACAGGATGATCAGCGCGTTGAGCCCGACCGACTTCCACACCGAAACCAGCACCAAGGAGAACAGGGCAACTTGCGGGTCGGAAAGCCAGCCAACGGGCTCCAGCCCGACCGCGCTCAAGATCTGGTTGAACAGCCCGATGTCGTCATCCATCAACCACACAAAAATGAGCGAGACAGAAACGAGGGCAATCACGTTGGGCGCGAAACTGACGCCCTGCAAGAACTCGCTCAGCCAGCCTTGGCGGTTGAGAAACAGCGCCAAGATGAGGCCGAAGATCATCACGAGGGACACTTCCATGCCCATGTAAACGAGTGTGTTCTGGATGACCTTGCCGAAGTCCGGGTCGGTGAAGAGCTCGGCGAAGTTTCCGAAACCCACGAACTTCATGGGGCCGCGAAGGTCCCAGGAGAAGACGCTGAGCACGGCGTTGTAGCCGATCGGATACAGATAGAAGACGGCGAGAATTACCAGCGCCGGCGCAATCAAGGCGTACGGCAGCAATCGCCGATCTCTCAACAGGGCATTCTTCATGCGGAGACGACCTCGCGAACGGCGCCGGGGATAGCGGGCTCAGCGATGCGTTCCTCGTTCGCATCGAACCAGTGGATGTCGGTGCTCTCGACACGCACTACGGCGTGACCGAGCGGGCGCGCAATCTCATCGAAGCGCTTAATGGCGAGCCGCGATCCGTCGGGCAGCTCGACGCGATACACGAGCTCCGCCCCCAGATTCTCGAGCGCAAGGATCGTGACGGCGAGCTCGGTTTCGCCCGGAACTGCGGGGCGGCTGGTGTCAGCGAAGGTAATTCGTTCGGGACGCACGCCGAGCCACTCGGCACCGGCGGGGGCATCCGATGCGACATCTGCCCCGAAAGAGCCAACACGCAACACGTTCATCGGCGGCGTACCGATGAAACGGCTCGTAAACACGTTGTGCGGCTTCGCGTACAGCTCGGTGGGCGCGGCTTGCTGCTGGATGCGGCCCCCATCCATCAGAACAATCGACGTGCCCATGCTCATCGCTTCGACCTGATCGTGAGTGACGTAGACGAAAGTGGCACCGAGACGTTCGTGGAGTTCAATGAGCTCAATGCGCATGTGTTGACGAAGCTTGGCGTCGAGGTTCGAGAGCGGTTCATCCATCAGAAAGACCGCAGGCTTCTTCACCATGGCGCGAGCGAGGGCGACGCGTTGACGTTCTCCGCCAGAAAGTGCGTCGGGGTTCTTGCGCAGATGGGCAGTGAGCCCCACAGTCTCGGCGATTTCGTGCACAAGTTCGCGACGTTCAGCTTTCGGAACCTTGTTGTTGCGCAGGCCAAACTCGATGTTCTCTTCGACCGTCATCGTCGGATAGATCGCGTAGTTCTGGAACACCATGGCCACGCCCCGCCGACCGGGGGTCACGTCGTCGACGGTTTTTCCGCCGATCGAGATAGTGCCGGTCGTGGGCTTTTCGAGCCCGGCAATCATGCGAAGGGTTGTCGATTTTCCGCAGCCCGAGGGGCCGACGAGTACCGAGAAGCTGCCGGCTTCGATCGTGAGATCAAGGCTCGGGATGATCTCTTTGTCGCCATACGACTTGCCAATGTTTCGCAGTTCGATCTGACTCATGCGTGTGCCTCCGTGACGTGAGATGAGCGGTGGGATGGATGCTGGTTGGTGCGGTTCAGTGCGGTGCCGACGTCGGGGCGGTTCGACATCAGCCCGTCGATGTCGAACTCAAGAATGTGGTCGGCCGCGGCGTCATCGTCGATGGTCCAGGCGTTGATGCCCAAGCCGTGCTCGCGTGCTTCGGCGACGAATTGCTCGTTGATCAGTGAGAAGTGCGGATGCAGCACGTTCGCTCCGCACCGGCGGGCATAGCCGGGCAGGTCAGCGAATGTTTCGATGAACGCAATCGCGGTGCTGAACTGCGGGTAGGAGCGGGCGAACCCTGCCACGGCGCGGTGATTGATCGACGAGACAAGAGTCGACTCAACACGATCACATGCCGCGACTTCCGCGGCAACGAGGTCATTGACCGTGCCCCACGAGTTGGTGAAATCTTTAGTTTCGATATTCACCCACAGGTCTCGTGCGCCGGCGAATTCAAGTACTTCGGCGAGAGTAGGTACTCGAATCTCCGAACGGGCGAACTGCCCCTCCCAACCCCGGTCCGCGGTGAGTTCGCGAAGCTCGGCCAGGGTGTAATCGCGCACTCGACCCATGCCGTTGGTGGTGCGATCGACACGAGAGTCGTGCATCACTATCAGCTGACCATCACGAGTGACGTCGACATCCAGTTCAATTTTTGTTGCCCCCATGTCGACCGCGAGTTCGAAGGCAGCAAGGGTGTTCTCTGGTGCGTAGTGGCTCGCACCTCGGTGGGCAATGATGCGACTGTCGATAGTCGCTTGCTCGCCGTTCGTGGATGCTGTGGAACTCATGCGGATGCTCCCCGGCGTGTGAGGGCACTCTGGTAGGAGTCGGTCACTACCGCGTCAACGCCCAGCTCGAAGAGTTGGTCGAGCTGATCTTCTTCGGAGACGGGCCAGAATGCAGCGACCAGAGTGGACGCGCACACCATGACAGAGCGCTCCTCATCGTTCACATCACCGACGGCAGCACCGACCGACACCGGGTGAAGCGAGCCGGCGCCCAACTCCGCCGCGTACTGTGCGGACTCCTCCATCACCACCAAGTGACGAAGCCCCACCTGCAGTTTCGGATGCGCCACAGAAATCGCGGCCATCGAAATGTGATTGGTGGATGTCAGAGTCACACGATCGTGCAGGTCCCGTTTTCGTACTAGCTCGGCAACCGCGATTGCTGCAGGACTCGCGCCCTCCCGGTGCTGCGGGTCTTCCTTGATATCGACGACAAGGTGCGCGTCGGAGCCAGCGAGCAGATCGAACACCTCTGCCAGAGTGGGAATGCGTGTACCGCCGCACCCGTCGTGGCGGCCGCCGATGTCGACGGTTTTGAGCTCGGCGAGGGTGAGTTGCTCAACGAGCACACGCTGTTCGACGGCCCCGTCGTTAGCTTTCGCAGCGCCATCATGGGCTACAGATGAGACGGAAACGCTCGCGTCACGAATGACGACTAGCTCAGCGTCGCGCGATAGCCGCGCCTCGACCTCGATTCCATCCACTCCGTCGCGCAGCGCATGCTCAATCGCGACCAGTGAATTCTCCGGAGCGACGTCGGCCGCCCCGCGTCGAGCAAAAACGAGCGTCATACGAGCACCCCCGCGCTCAGGGCGGCCGCTGCCGCACGCTGGGCCACCGCAACATCGGGGATGTTGGTGATGATCGAGTCGACGCCCGCAGCAATCAGTTGCTCGATCTGTTCCGTTTCGCTCAGGCTCGAGAACGGGGCTGGCATCGTCCACGCATTCACGCGAAGATTCGCCGCGCGCGCTTGCTCCATCGTTTCTGGCGTGACCGCGAGCTGGGCCGGGTGGATGGCATCCGCCTGGGTCGTCGCGGCATAGTGGCCAATTTCGTGCAACGACATCATGTGCAGTAGCCCGGTGCGCACGTCGGGGTGGCTGATCTTGAGCTGGGCCATCGATGTGTGGTTGAACGATGAAAAGAAAACTTGCTCGTTAAGGCCGCGACGCAGGACCTCGTCAGCGGCCCGACGAGCGAGCTCGCCGTACGTGGCATCGTGGCGGTAGATGTCTTTGACTTCGATGTTCAGCACGAGGCTTCGGCGTTCGACGAGATCGAAGATCTCATCAAGGGTCGGGATGAGAGCCCCCGCGTAGTCGCCCGCGTTACCGGTTCCGAAATCCAAGCGGCGCAGTTCAGCGAAGGTGAGTTCCGAGACGCGGCCGGTGCCGTTCGACGTGCGGTCGATGGTGTCATCGTGAATGGCAACGATCACGCCGTCCTTCGTGGCGTGAATGTCGATCTCCATGCCGTCCGCGCCCTGATCGGCACCCAGTTCGAAGGCTTCGAGGGTGTTCTCTGGGGCGTAAGCCATGGCTCCTCGGTGGCCGAGGATGAGGGGTGACGCGGTCATGGGTGCTTCTTTCGTGTGGTTCGGGGCATAAAAAAACCCGGGGAGTCAGCACCGCCAACGCACCACACGGCGGTGCCGTGCGCGTTGATAGTGCTGACCCTCCGGGTGCTCTCTAGTGACTCTGCCCTGGGGGATGTGTTCAGTTATGGATGCTGCGGGTCGTTCTGGTGAGGCGGTGTGCTGCCTCGCGAAGCGTCGAGGTTAGGCGACGCGGGTATGAATTCGTGACCGTCGACGCCGCCACAGTGCGGGGTTTCCGGTAGATACGTAGTCGGCGCCGCAATCGAGCACGGCATCGATTTCGTCAGGATTACGGATGAGCCCGCCAACGATGAGGGGCTGCTGGATGCTGGCTCGGAGGTCACGGATCACTCGCGGCATCAGCCCAGGCATCACTTCGACCTCGGTGGGGCGGCTGGCGTGCACTTGACGCATCGCATTCTCGACAGCGTGGGTGTCGACCGCGAAGAAGCGCTGCACCGACGCGATGCCGAGTTTTCGAGCGGCAGCAACCGCTGCGCTCTTGGTGGTGATCACTCCGTCGACGCCGACGTGTTCTGCGAGAAATTGCACCGCGGCACCGTCGCGGCTGATGCCTCCAACGAGTTCGAGGTGCACATGCGCTGTCTTACCCGCGTCGTGGATGCGCGCCACCATGCCGGCGAGAGAGTTGATGTCTCCGACCAGCAAGTTGATACGCGCAACGTCGCTCTCGAGTGCATCGTTGAGCATGCCGTGTTCTTGCACAGAGGCGATGAGAGGAAACTCCCCCGTCGCTGTGCCACGCCATCTCAACTCGCTCATGTTGATGTTTACGTTAACCACCGCAGTTGGCGCAGCGGTAACGCTCAGGTAAACGGCAAACGCTGAGTACCGGTCACAGTTCGATGTCGACGAGCGCGGAACCATCACCGTACTTGTCGACCGGAATGACGCTGAGCTTTCCGTTGGTTTCGAGAACGACGCATTTGATATCCGCGACTCCCCCTGCCCCACTCCCACGGATTGCTTGGCGAACCTCAGACTTAGTCAGGCGGCTGCGCTTCAGCGCATCGTGCCGCATTACGCCGTCACTCAAGAGCAGGATCGGACTGGATGTCACGATCTTTCGAGCGGCAGGCCAGCGAGCGGTCACCCCGGCCACGATGAATTGCAGCGCTGCGATCACCGCGAACGCTACAAGACCTTCCGACCAAGAAACATCGGTATTGAGCAACAGAGTGGCGAAAATCGATCCGAGCGCAACGGTCACGACGAAGTCAAAGACATTCAGTTGCGCCAGCGTGCGCTTGCCAGATATTCGCAACACGATAAGGAGCGTTGCGTAACCGGCTGCGCCGACCACCGCAATGCGCACCAAGTCAGGCCACGAATCGAACCACATGCAACTCATCCTCTCGATTCAGGGACGGCGAAACAGTGCTCTCCGATTCGCCCGAGTCTTCTATGGTGCTGGTCGTTCGTGAGCGTGACCTGAATGCGAAGGCGCTCAATCGTCTTGGTGCCCCTGGAGGGATTCGAACCCCCAACCTGCTCCTTAGGACGGAGTTGCTCTTCCGTTGAGCTACAGAGGCCAGCGGTTCGAGTGTAGTCGAGACCCACGCTGAGCATCCTCAGCCGATCGCCGGCATGCTAAGAGGTCGGCGCAGCCGCAACCTCAGCAGCCGCCGGAAGCGGAAACTGCAGGGGGTTCAGATCAGGCTCGAGCCATTGCGCGCGGCCCGCAGCGATGCGCTCGGGCGAGTAGAAGCGCTTGATGATCGACTTATCGAGCAGCTCTGGCGCGGCATCCACATCGTCAACGAGCGCAATGAGATCAAACCACGCGCGGGTCATCGTGAGGTGGAAAGCATCCGGCTTGCCGGCGCGCACCGCCATACTTGTGATGCCGACGACGAGACGCGCGAAGCCATCGGCTTCACCGTATTTGCGTGCCAGCAGCCACGCCACACGTACGTGTCGTTCATGGGAGAACGCGGCAGGCGCAATCGTGTCGTCTTCGAAGGTAGTGATGAGTTCGTCGTCGGTCATGCTGGATTACTCCACGAAGTTGATCTCGCTGATGTCACACCCGCAGGCGCGCTGTCGAACCAAACAGCTACTGTCCTGGCGGGTAAAGGAACGCTTCAACTTCGCTAGCTTGCAGCGTGCGCTGACCGTACGCGCGATAAACGTAGTTGTATTCCTCGATCAGTACCGAGCCGTCGGCATTGACTTGCTTCACGTACGACACGTGGTTGTCCCAACCGAACCATGCAACCGAACCGACTACGGGAGTGGCGCTCACGGTCCAACCGTGTGCCTCCCAAGCCGACTTCCACTGGTAGGCGTCGCCGCCGTTAGGAGTGAGGTCAGCCCAAGCCCAACGGAAAGGTGCTGAAAACGAACCGACATCGCGGTTCAGACGCCATGCCACGAAGTCGGTGCACTGGCGGTAGTAATAGTTGAGGGGCGACAGCGTGTCGCCGGCAGTCGGCCACGGGTAGTCATCGCCCAAAGCCTGTGCACCCGATGCGGCATACAGCGCGTTTGCCGAAGCAACTGCTGCCTGCTGGCGGATTTGCTCCAAATCTTCGGGAGACGTTGCGGAGAACTGATCGCGCTCGAGCTCAGGAAGGGCGAGCTCTGAACTCACTGTCACGGACTGCACGCTTGCCGGTGCGGCATCCGCTACCGAAGCCGCGGAGACCATCATCCCTTCATCGGAAACCAGCCCCGTCGCGCTATACGCCGGCAGGCCAGCGACGGCGAAAAGGCCGCCGATGACAGCCATCGAGGCAACAGCACGCAGCGGGCTCTTGCGAACACGCTTGGCCTTGACTTTCGGAGCTGTGCGAGCGCGCGGCGACGCACTACTCGCGGATGCCGTGGGCGCGTACAAAACAGGGGCAGCCTCGTGAGCGACGGCCACCGGCGCAGTCGGAATCTGCGGAACAGCGATCTCGGAGGTCACAACAACTTCGGGCACCACAGCGGGAGCGGCCGCAGTAACGGTCTTGCCCACAGCGGCAGCCTCGCGGGCAGCGCGCGCTTCGCGGCGCGAGAGGTAAACCGGAGCGTCCGTGGCGGGCTCTACCGAGGGCGCACCAAAATCATCCGTGCTACCAGACGACATACGTGACAATCGGGAACCTTAAAACGGGGCTCATTCGAAGCAGAACTAGGGTAAACCTCGAACGACGGGAATAATCACAACAGCATAACAGTTACGCGGCCGGAGCCAAATATTCTTCCCAATCTGGGAGCGCCCTTTCAATACCCCTCACAAGCCACGCGCTCGTGTGCGGCGGGCGGGGCTTAATCAGCAGTCGCCACTTCATCTCGGCGGGGGTGCGATTGCTCTTGATGTTGTTGCAGCGAAGGCAGCACGCCACCAGGTTTTCCCACGAATCCTCGCCCCCGCGCGAACGCGGCATGACGTGGTCGATCGTGTTCGCGGAACCACCGCAATACCCGCAGCGGTGACCATCGCGCCGAAGAACTCCACGGCGGGAAACCGGCAACCGTCTCGTCGACGGAATGCGCACGTAATTTCGCAGGATGATGACCGACGGTCTCTCCCACGATCCGGTGGAACCCCAGACGGGATGTTCCGAATCGGCCGCGACAATCGTCGCTTTCTGATTCATTACGAGCACAATCGCTCGCTTGAAAGACACGACCGCTAGCGGCTCATAGCCGGCGTTCAGGACCAAAGTGCGCATTGTCATCCTCTCGAAAGCGCCTGCACGGCTTGCAGGCAATCGACTTCCCTGAGGCTCAGCGAATGGGAGGCAAAAAACAAAAAGGCACCGTCGTAAGACGATGCCTAGTGATTCAGCGCGCGAAAACTGCCGCGCACAGTACTGCTGTGTCGTATGTCGAAGTGGGCACGCGCATCCACGGTTTGGATGCTGCACCTACCTAACATGCGATTCTCCGGTTCATTCGTGAACTCCAAGGGCTACAGGCTAACCCAATTTTTGGGGCAGACCGCGCGCGGGCGCGCCGAATCGAATGACGAGACGGTTACGCCTCGGTAAACAGAGAATTCAGAGAACTACGCCGTGGGCTTCTCGACGAAAATGTGCACGGCTACCTCGTTGGGCAGTTCGAGACCTTCGCCGAAACCTTCAACGGTAACGGCTACATAGGAGTCCGCGGCAGCGAACGTTGCCGTTTTGCCTGGCATTACACCAGCGCTGAAGAGCTGCTGCAACAGTTCGGGTTCGAACTGTACGGGCTCGCCCAATCGGCGGATGAGGCCAACTACGGGAGCCGAGGTATTCGCCACGAGGTCGACAATGTTCACCATTCCCGCGCTGAACGAGGGAGCAGCGGTGCCACCCAACTCTTCGAGTCCCGGGATCGGGTTGCCGTAGGGCGACTCGGTGGGGTGATCGAGCATTTCGATGAGCTTGCGCTCTACCTGCTCGCTCATGACGTGTTCCCAGCGGCAGGCTTCGTCGTGAACGAGCGCCCAGTCGAGGCCAATAACGTCAGCGAGCAGTCGCTCGGCGAGGCGGTGCTTGCGCATCACTTGCGTGGCACGGCGGCGACCCTCCTCAGTAAATTCGAGGTGGCGGTCGCCTTCAACGACGACAAGGCCGTCACGTTCCATGCGGCCGATAGTTTGCGAAACGGTCGGCCCAGAGTGGCCGAGACGTTCGGAGATGCGAGCCCGCAGGGGCACGATGTTCTCTTCTTCGAGGTCA
Organism: Salinibacterium amurskyense; assembly: GCF_002797685.1. Lineage (GTDB taxonomy): Bacteria > Actinomycetota > Actinomycetes > Actinomycetales > Microbacteriaceae > Rhodoglobus > Rhodoglobus amurskyensis. The sequence continues at coordinate 958,494 of NZ_PGFH01000001.1, read as the reverse complement.
AGAATCGTGCGCAGGTACATCTCGGTGGTGTCAACGAGATCGGTCATGAAACAAGACTAGCCCGTACTGGCCAATAGAATCGGACGTATGGCTAGCCTGACGATTCCCAGCGACCTCCTTCCCGCCGACGGACGATTCGGATGCGGACCTTCCAAAGTGCGCCCCGAACAGGTCGAACACTTGGTGTCCGCCTCGCGCACCATCCTCGGCACGTCTCACCGTCAGGCACCCATTCGCGACCTCGTAGGCCGCGTACGTACAGGCCTCGGCGAGCTTTTCCAGATTCCCGAAGGCTATGAAGTTGTCATGGGCAATGGCGGTTCAACGGCGTTCTGGGATGCCGCAGCCTTCGCCCTGATCGAGCGCCGCAGCGCCCACCTTTCCTTCGGAGAGTTCGGTTCCAAGTTCGCGAAAGCGGCCGCAGCACCTCACCTCGAATCGCCTCACGTAGTTTCCGCCCCGGGCGGGTCGTTCGCTGAACTCGATGACATCAACGGTGCCGACGTGTTTGCGTACCCACACAACGAGACCTCCACCGGCGTGATGGCTCCGGTTCGCCGCTTCGACGACTCGAACGTTCTGACGGTTGTTGACGCGACGAGCGCAGCCGGCGGCATCCAGTTCGATGCCAACCAGGCCGACGTCTACTACTTCGCCCCGCAAAAGAACTTCGCGTCAGACGGTGGCCTCTGGTTCGCCCTCTTCTCCCCCGCCGCCATCGAGCGCGTCGAGCGCATCGCCGCGTCGGGCCGCTACATTCCCGAGTTCCTGTCGCTCAAGAACGCAATCGATAACTCGCGCCTCAACCAGACCCTCAACACTCCCGCGCTCAGCACGCTGCTGCTGCTCGAGAACCAGATCGACTGGATCAACGGCAATGGCGGGCTCGCTTGGGCGGATGCTCGCACACGCGAATCGTCGTCGGTGCTCTACGACTGGGCTGCCGCCAGCGACGTCGCGACACCGTTCGTCAGCAACCCGGAGCACCGCTCGCAGGTTGTTGTCACGGTCGACTTCGACGACGCCATCGATGCCTCCGCAATCGCTAAGACGTTGCGGGCCAACGGAGTCGTCGACACCGACCCGTACCGCAAGCTCGGTCGCAACCAGCTGCGCGTGGCAACCTTCGTTGCGATCGAACCGGATGACGTACGCAAGTTGGCCTCATCGATCGACTACGTGATCGCCAACAGCCACTAATCTGAAACCGTGCGTATCTGGTTGAAAGACTCAGAGCGCCGGCCCGACCCTGAGCCGGTGCAGACCGACGACCGCAAGGCGATGCTCGTCGGAATGGCGTTGTGGGTGCTCGGCCTCGCTCTGTTGCTGCTCTTTATCGAGCCGCTCAACGAGGCCGGCAACCTCTGGTGGCTGTGGACTGCTGTTGCCGGGCTGGTTCTCGGTCTTATCGGGCTGCTGTACACGCACGTGAGGCGCGGAAAGCAGTCTCGCTAGTCGTCTTCGTCTGACTCGTCGAGGTCGTCGACGCTGACGCCTTCGTGGTCGCCACCACGGAAGGCGCCGGTGTCGTAGTCGTCGTCTGATTCATCGTCGTCGTCGGAGTCGCCGTCGAGGTCGTCATCATCGTCGTCGTCATCTTCGTCGTCATCTTCGTCTTCATCGATGTCGTCGTCGTCATCTTCGTCTTCATCGATGTCGTCGTCGTCTTCGTCTTCTTCGTCGTCGTCGTCGTCGTCAGACTCATCGTCGGATGCGTCGATGTCTACGCCGTCGAGATCTCCGCCGTGCAGAACGGCAGAGCCGAACGCATCGTCATCCTCATCGTCGTCGTCTTCGAGGTCGTCGTCTTCGTCGCCGTCTGAAGCTTCGTCGGCGGCGGCCTTTTCGGCATCCGCAGCTTCACTCGCTGCCTGGGCAGCCTTGTATTCGGCGAGACGTTCTGACCACGGCACCCAGTCGGGCGACAGCAGTGCGCCTTCGGCCGGCATGAGTTCCGCTTCGAGAACCGTCGGCTCTTCGCCTTCGACGTGGGCGACGCTCACTGTCCAATTCCAGCCCGGGTAGCCCGGCAAAGCCGATGCGAACAGCACCGAAACGATGCCGTCGCTCTCGACCTGCTCACCAACGAGCGCGCCAATCGATGCGTCGGTGGTGATCTCGAGGAGTGCTCCCCGAGCGAGCTTTTCGTACTGGCTATTAGGCATCGAGTTCGTCCGCTACCTTTCGCAGCATTGAGGCAATTTTGGCGCCGTGCGCCTTGTCGGGGTAACGCCCCCGCTTGAGGCCGGAACCAATGCCGTCCATGAGCTTGACGAGATCTTCAATGATCACGGCCATGTCATCGGCGGGCTTGCGGTTGATCTTTGTCATGCTCGCAGGAGCATCCATGACTCGAACAGAGAGCGCCTGAGCACCCTTCTTTCCGTCAGCGATACCGAACTCAAGGCGAGTACCCGCCTTGACCCCAGTCGTGCCCGCGGGCAGCGCTGAGGCGTGCAAGAAGACCTCTTGGCCTTCATCACTCATGATGAAGCCAAAACCCTTCTCGTCGTCGTAAAACTTAACCTTGCCGGTAGGCATGGGCATGCTCCTTTGTAATCGTGACTCAAGCTTAGAACGTAAACGGGCGCGTATCCTTGTCTACGTGACAAATCACTCAACTGAACGCGACCTTCGTATCGAGCGTGTGCTCGCCTACCTCGTCGCCTTCTCGATCGCACTCGCCGTGCTTAGCTTTGTTGCCGTAGTCGTAGCTACTGCACTGGGCCAAACCGAATTCGATAACGGTGTATGGCCCGCTGTGATAACTATGCCTCAATTTGCCTTGCCTTTGGGCGTGGTGTTCATCATCACCCTTGTGGTGCTGAACGGGCGCCGCCGCCAACGTGAGTACAGGAATGGCCACAATTAGCGATGCCGCTCTGCTGCTCGCCGCACAATTGCGCGCACTAGACGACAGCCACCTTCTTGAGTTGTTGCGCTCGCGCGTTGTGCGTGCCAACTCTGTCAGCGACTTCTTTGACCTCGCGGATGCCCTGCAGCAGCCCACGTCGGTCGAACGGGTCTTGAGCAAGCTCGACCGTCCCACCCTGGCCACGCTCGCGGTTGTTGCCGACACGACGTCGCTCTCCGCTTCTGAGGTCGCCGCCGCCCTCGGACACTTCGGTGCAGATGAGGTCGCCGTTCAGCGACGCTTAGACCGCCTCGTGAGCCTCGCGCTGCTTATCCACCGCGGTGGCCGGTACAGCGCCCCTGATGGCGTTACTGACCATCTTGCAGGCTGGCCCTTCGATGACCTTCCCACCACGGGCGAATTGCTAGAGACCCCACCGCCATCAACGCTGACCTCGGTTGAACCCTCTCAGCGCGACAGCACCGACAGCATTGCGGCGGAGAACGCTTTCGCCACCACCAACGAGGTGACCGAGCTCATCAACCAGCTTCGGTCGAGTCCTGTGCGCGATTTGGCCCGCGGCGGCGTCTCGCTTCCTGATTCCAAGCGCCTGGCAGTAGCCATGTCCGTTCCTCTCGAGAAGATCGCCGGCCTGGTCGACATTGCCGAACGTGCTGGCCTCATCGCCACCACAAATGCGCAATGGATGCCCACCGCCGACGCCACCGAGTGGATGTCCCTCGGCGCGGCCGAACGCTGGGTGTACCTGGCCGAGGCTTGGCACCAGGGCGTGCCCGACAACATCCGCATGATCCTCGCTGACCGCGTGCAGAGCTTCTGGGGCAGCGGAGTCGAAGACTACGTACGCTGGCTGTTCCCCGCCGGAGTCGACGCGATGCTCGAACGGCTTCGCCGCTACGCCCGTGACGCCCACCTCTTGGGAGTCACTGCCGAGCAGTTGCCGAGCAGCGCGGGAATCGCACTACTCACCCGCACGCCCGCCGAGGCTGCAGCGGTGATGGCGGAACTCTTTCCGCGCGAAGTACATCAGGTCTACGTTCAGCCCGACCTCACCGTGATCTCGCCCGGTCCGTTGGCCCCGCAACTGGATGCCCGGCTGCGCGTGATCGCCGATGTGGAGACGCGCGCTCTGGCATCCACCTATCGCATCTCCCGCTCGAGCCTGCATCACGCGATGACGCTCGGCGAAACGCTCGAGGGCATGCGCAGCTTCTTGGCCGAGATTTCGCTAACGGGTGTTCCGCAGCCGGTGGAGTATTTGCTCAGCGAAGCCGCAGCTCGCCACGGTCTGGTGCGCGTCGGTCTGCACGGCGCCAGCGGAAGCTATGTGTCTTCGCCCGACCCCGTCACTCTGCAGTCAATCGCCGTTGACCCCAATTTCGGGCCCTTTGGTTTGCGCAAAGAAGGCGCCCAGCTCGTCTCGCGCTTCGGCGTCGAGCAGCTATTTTGGGCGCTCAGCGATGCCCGCTACCCGGTAGCGGCCGAAGACGCTGACGGGCAGATTCTGTCGCTGCGCCGCGATCAAGTGAGCACCGCCACGCCCGACGAGGCACACGACTCCGCCCCCGAAAAGTTGCTCGCCAAACTGCGCAACGGCCAAGGCGGGGCAACCGGCGACGAAGACCAAGCCTGGCTGTCGCGGCAAATTGAGGTCGCCATCCGCAACAAGCTATTGCTTCGAGTGACCGTCAGAATGCCGGATGACCGCGAGGTCGAATACACGCTCGAACCGTCGAGTGTTGCTGCTGGCCGGATGCGCGGGCTCGACCGTGCGGCCGACATCGAGCGAACGCTGCCGCTCACGAGCATCGTTTCGGTGGAAGCGACCACCGAACGCTAAGCAACCGCGCGTAAGGTTGGTCGGATGAACGCAGCACCCGACGGACCCCTGATCGTGCAGTCTGACCGCACGGTTCTGCTGGAGGTCGCCCACCCTTTGGCGGAAGACGCTCGCCATGACTTGGCGGTGTTCGCTGAGCTCGAGCGCGCGCCCGAGCACATTCACACCTACCGCATCACGCGCCTAGGGCTGTGGAATGCGCGCGCGGCTGGCCACGATGCTCCGGCGATGCTGGAGACGCTCGAAAAGTACTCGAAGTTTCCGATTCCGCAGAGCGTTAGCGTCGACATCGCCGAGACGGTTGGCCGCTATGGTCGCCTCGTCATCGACCGCGACGACGATGGTGCCCTCACTCTGACCGCAACCGACCCGGCCGTGCTGCGTGAGATTACGCGCGCCAAGAAGGTCGCGAGCCTCTTGTTCGAACGCCGCGGCGATCACACTTTCGTTGTGCAGGCGTGGGCCCGTGGCCAGTTGAAGCAAGAGCTGCTCAAGCTCGGCTGGCCCGCTGAAGACAACGCCGGCTACACCCCCGGCACGCCCCATGAGATTGCTCTGGATGCCGCGGGCTGGGGCCTGCGCGAATACCAACAGCACGCCATCGACAACTTTTTCGAGCACGGTTCTGGCGTAGTCGTTCTGCCCTGTGGTGCTGGAAAGACCCTTGTGGGTCTGGGCGCTATGGCTCAAAGCAAGACCACGACGCTGATTTTGGTCACGAACACGGTGTCGGCTCGCCAGTGGCGTGCCGAGATCCTGAAGCGCACCACCCTCACTGAAGAAGAGGTCGGTGAGTATTCGGGGCAGACCAAGGAGATCTTGCCGGTCACGATCGCGACCTACCAAATTCTTACGGCCAAGCGAAAGGGCGAATACGCTCACCTCGCTTTGCTGGATGCTCTCGACTGGGGTCTTGTCGTGTACGACGAGGTTCACTTGCTGCCCGCCCCTGTCTTCAAACTCACCGCCGATTTGCAAGCGCGTCGCCGCCTCGGCTTGACCGCGACTCTTGTACGCGAAGACGGTCGCGAGGGTGACGTGTTCTCCCTCATCGGCCCGAAGCGCTTCGATGCGCCGTGGAAAGAGATTGAGGCTCAAGGCTTTATCTCCCCCGCGAGCTGCTACGAAGTTCGCGTCGACCTGCCTGAAAGCGACCGTCTCGAATACGCAGCCTCGGCTGACGACGAACGGTTCCGGCTCGCGGCTGCCGCGCCCGCCAAGATCGATGTGGTGCGCGCGCTCGTGAAGAAGCACGAGGGCGAACGTATTCTCGTGATCGGCCAATACCTTGATCAGATCGACACCCTCGCTACTCAGTTGAACGCGCCCCAGCTCACCGGTTCCACGCCCGTTGTCGAGCGCGAACGCCTGTACCAAGAATTCCGCGAAGGCATCACGAAGGTGTTGGTGGTCTCCAAGGTTGCCAACTTCTCCATCGACCTGCCCGAGGCGACCGTTGCCATCCAAGTCAGCGGCTCGTTTGGCTCGCGCCAAGAAGAAGCTCAGCGCCTTGGTCGCCTGCTGCGCCCGAAAGAAAGCGGCTTGCCCGCCAACTTCTACACGCTCGTCGCGCGCGACACCGTCGATCAAGACTTCGCACAAAACCGCCAGCGGTTCTTGGCCGAGCAGGGCTACAGCTACACGATTCTGGATGCCGCAGATCTGACCGCCTAGCAGCGAGCCGAATCCTCAGCACCCGTCCGGCTCTACGCCTGAATCCGGGTGCGTCGCTTGATGATCACGTCGCGAATAAGACCGATCACAGAGACCAGAATGAGTACCGCAAGGCTCAACGCCATCAGCCACATCGAGCTGAAGCCGACCGTCATCGGCCACATTGGAGTCAGGCCGTCGCCGTTGAGCCAGGGAACGTCGTAGGTGCGGGAAAGCGTACCGAGCAGCGCCATCGCGCCGAAACCGAGCGCTCCCAGACCGAAAGCACTCAGCGCTCCGAAGAAAAGTCGTTTCATCAGCAGTCCCCTGTTCCTGATCTCGGTTCATCCACCCTACGTCTAAAATTAATAAAAACTCAATGAACGAATAGGTGAACAACTCGCCGACACGCCTACGCTTATCAGCCAGCGTACAGGAAACATGCAGATACTTGGTTCATGGCTGACGGACCAAAGATTCTGATTGTTGACGACGAACCCAACATTCGCGACCTTCTCACCACGAGCCTGCGCTTCGCAGGTTTCGCAGTGCGTGCGGTAGGAAGCGGGGCACAGACCATCTCGGCAGTTCTTGAAGAAGAACCCGACCTGATCATCCTCGACGTGATGTTGCCCGACATGAACGGTTTCGGAGTGACCAAGCGCCTTCGCGCTTCGGGCTACACCTCCCCCATCCTGTTCTTGACGGCTAAGGACGACACCGAAGACAAGATCATGGGTCTCACCGTCGGCGGCGATGACTACGTCACCAAGCCGTTTAGCCTCGACGAGATCGTGGCGCGCATCAAGGCGATTCTGCGCCGCACCATGCAGGATGACGAAGAGACGATCATCCGCGCCGGCGACCTCACCATGGACCAGGACACTCACGAAGTGTCGATCGGCAGCGAACAGATCGAGCTCAGCCCCACCGAGTTCAAGCTGCTGCGCTACCTCATGCTCAACCCCAACCGCGTGCTCTCGAAGGCTCAGATCCTCGACCACGTCTGGGAGTACGACTTCAACGGCGATGCCGGCATCGTAGAGAGCTACATCTCCTACCTGCGCCGCAAGCTGGATCAGCACACCGAAGAGCCGATCATCCAGACCAAGCGTGGCTTCGGCTACATGCTCAAGGCCGCTAAGCCGTAACCATCTCTGATGGCCAGCTCGACACCAACTAGGGCGTCGGGCTGGCCATATTTGTTCCCGATTCCCAGCCACGCAAGGTACCGTTCAGATCATGCAGGAGAACATCCCCGACGCGTGGAGCCGCATCTCGCTTCGCACGAAGGTCACCGGAGTCACGGTGCTTCTGCTGACCATGGGGCTCCTCGTCGCAGGCGTGGGCACCGCTGCCGTGCTGCGGGACTACCTGCTGCAGCAAACTGACGAAAAGATCAGTGCTGCCGCCGACGATCTCGACGGCCGCATCCAGTACACGGGCACCACTAAAGACCCGCAGTGCAGTGTTTCTCGACTGCCCAACGACCTGTACTTCGCCGTTCTCAACCACGATGGCAGCATGCGCTGCAACAGCCGTGAAGAGGATGCCGCACGCCCCGTTCTTGATGGCATCACGATTGCCGTCGCCAGCTCCCAAACAAGCGAGTTCACGCTGCCCAGCACCTCCATCGGAGGCCAATGGCGCGTCATTGCTTACCCCGCGATTAGCACGATCGGCCCTGACTTCGTCACGATCGTGATCGCGCGCGACCTCGGCGATTCCAACGCGATCGTTGCTCGCTATGCCGCCATCTTCCTGTTCTTCGGCTTGACCGTGGTCATTGTCGGCGGCGCGCTCACCCGGCTTTTGGTGACTTCGACCTTTGCACCGCTGCGCGAAGTGGAAGCCACCGCGGCACGTTTCGCCGAGGGTGACTTCGACCAACGACTTTCTGTGGCAACGCCCAATACCGAAGTGGGGCGCCTCAACCGCTCCCTCAACTCCATGCTGGGTCGAATCGATCGAGCTTTTGCCGATCGTGCCCGCACGATCGACCAGATGCGCCGCTTTGTCGGTGACGCGAGCCACGAACTGCGCACTCCCCTTGTGACCGTGCGCGGTTACGCCGAGCTCTACCGCATGGGCGCGATCACGAAGTCTGATGACGTCGCTCAGGCCATGGAACGCATCGAGAAGGAAGCCATCCGCATGGGTGGTTTGGTTGAAGACCTCCTCGAGCTGGCTCGCATTGACGAAACTAAGCCTCTGCAGTTGACCGAAGTTGATCTTCTGCCCCTCGCTAACGATGCCGCGATGGATGCTCGGGCCTCCACTGGTCGCGTCGTCACGGTCATCAACACGAACCCCCGTATCGACTCGGATGCTGTGGTCAAGCCACACCTGAACGACGATGAAGACACCGACACTAAGGTCATCACGCTCCCCGAGAGCTCAGATCCAGCCCCCAGCACGCCGTCGCGTGGCGTCGCCGCTCTCGCCACTGGCCCCATCGCCGCTGCCGGAGCTCGTCTCTCACGACTGGCCTCGCGCAAGAAGTCTGCTGCCGTCGCCAAGGCCGCCGCTCGCATCACGCAAGCGATCGCTCCCGTGCCAAAAGACCTCAACGCCGTCGTCATGGCCGAGGAAAACAAGATTCGCCAGGTGCTCACCAACCTCGTGACGAACGCACTTCGTTTCACCACCGACACGCCTGTTGAGATCGGCGTGGGCGTCGACCATGAGCGCCAGATGGCTGTGCTCTCGGTCATCGACCACGGCGAGGGCATCCCGGAGCAGATTCGCAGCAAGGTCTTCGAGCGCTTCTGGCGTGCCGACAGCTCACGCAACCGCGATACCGGCGGCAGTGGACTGGGACTCGCTATCGTGTCGGCCATCGTCAGCGCCCACAAGGGCACCGTGCAGGCCCTTGAGACGCCCGGTGGCGGCGCCACCTTCCGGGTTGAACTTCCCCTCCTCCCCAGCAAGCCTGCCGAGGCAGAAGCCACCGAAGCGAAGTAGCAACCGGGCGAGGCTCTCGCCAGAATCTACCGTCGAGTTATGACTCGATACCAAGTAGATAGTGAAGCCGTTCTCAGCGCCACCGGAGCGGTTCAGAACTCCATCAGCCGCATCCAAGCCGAAGTAGCGGGCCTTCATGGGCAGCTCACGAACCTGCAGGGGTCGTGGACGGGCCAAGCGGCCACCGCGTTTTCCACGGTCGTGACCGACTGGAAGGCCACTCAGCAGCGGGTTGAAGAGAACCTCGCTGCGATCAACACGGCGCTCAGCCAGGCCGGGCAGCAGTACGCGGAAATTGAAGCGGCCAACGCCCGCCTCTTCTCCCGCTAGCGCGAGAGCTTCACCGCTGGTGCCCGTACCGGTGCGTCTCGGCGACCGAGCCGACAGCGAAGCGCGACGTTAACGCCAGAATGGGCGCCTCCCGAAGGAGACGCCCATTCTGTGTTCAGCTATGCAGCTGTGTGAAGCGGTGAGACTTAGAAGTCCATTCCACCCGACGGGTCACCCATCGGTGCAGGGTTCTTCTCAGGCTTGTCAGCAACAACGGCTTCGGTCGTGAGGAAGAGACCTGCGATCGACGATGCGTTGAGCAGCGCCGAGCGGGTTACCTTGACCGGGTCGTTGATTCCTGCAGCGAGCATGTCGACGTATTCGCCGGTAGCTGCGTTGAGGCCGTGACCAACCGTGAGGTTGCGAACCTTGTCAGCAACAACACCAGGCTCGAGACCGGCGTTGAGCGCGATCTGCTTGAGCGGTGCGTCGATAGCAACACGAACGATGTTCGCTCCGGTTGCTTCGTCACCAACGAGGTCAGCCATTGCCTGGCTGTCGAAAGCGATCTTGCCGGCCTGAATCAGGGCCACGCCACCACCGGCGACGATTCCTTCTTCAACAGCAGCCTTTGCGTTGCGGACTGCGTCCTCAATGCGGTGCTTGCGCTCCTTGAGCTCAACCTCGGTTGCCGCTCCAGCCTTGATGACTGCAACTCCACCGGCGAGCTTCGCGAGGCGCTCCTGGAGCTTCTCGCGGTCGTAGTCGCTGTCGGTGTTGTCGATCTCGGCACGGATCTGCTTGACGCGACCTGCGATCGCCTCTTCTTCACCAGCACCTTCGATGATCGTGGTCTCGTCCTTGGTGATAACGACCTTGCGGGCGCGACCGAGGAGTTCGAGAGTTGCGTTTTCGAGCTTGAGGCCGACCTCTTCAGAGATGACCTGTCCACCGGTGAGGATGGCGATGTCAGCGAGCTGAGCCTTGCGACGGTCTCCGAAGCCAGGAGCCTTGACGGCTACCGACTTGAAGATGCCACGGATCTTGTTCACAACGAGAGTTGCGAGTGCTTCGCCGTCAACGTCTTCGGCAATGATGAGGAGCTGCTTGCCGCTCTGGATTACCTTGTCGACGATGGGGAGAAGATCCTTGATGTTCGAGATCTTGCCGTTGACGATCAGAACGTAAGGGTCTTCGAAGACCGCTTCTTGACGCTCCTGGTCGGTTACGAAGTATGCCGACAGGAAGCCCTTGTCGAAGCGCATACCTTCGGTGAGCTCCAGCTCGGTGCCGAACGTGTTCGACTCCTCAACGGTGACAACACCTTCCTTGCCGACCTTGTCGATAGCTTCGGCAATCAGTGCGCCGATCTCGGGGTCACCAGCAGAGATGGATGCGGTGGCCGCGATCTCTTCCTTGGTCTCGATTTCCTTCGCGCTAGCAACCAGTGCCTCGATGACCGAGTTGGTTGCCTTTTCGATACCGCGCTTGAGGCTGATGGGGTCTGCACCGGCAGCAACGTTGCGAAGACCTTCGCGAACGAGAGCCTGAGCGAGAACAACAGAAGTGGTCGTACCGTCTCCGGCTACGTCATCCGTCTTCTTTGCTACCTCTTTGACGAGTTCTGCACCGATCTTCTCGAACGGGTCGTCGAGTTCGATCTCCTTGGCGATGGACACACCGTCGTTCGTGATGGTGGGGGCGCCCCACTTCTTTTCAAGAACTACGTTGCGGCCACGTGGGCCGAGGGTGACCTTTACGGCGTCGGCGAGAGTGTTCAGGCCGCGCTCGAGGCCGCGACGGGCCTCTTCGTTGAAAGCAATGATCTTTGCCATGTGTGTTTCTCGTCCCTCCCGGACGTCGTACAAGCGAATAAGTTGGCACTCGAACTGTGCGAGTGCCAAGGTCAAAATTAGCACTCGACAGGGGCGAGTGCAAGACAGCCCAGCGCACTCGACAGGGGCGAGTGCAAGACAGCACAGCGCACTCGACAGGGGCGAGTGCAAGACAGCACAGCACACTCACGGGGGCCACGCTTGCGGTGGTGTGGTGCGGTGATTCGGGGCGGGCGCTCGGGGGCCCCTCGGCCGCGATCTGCGCGGGTACCGGCGAAGTGCGTGCGCTCAATCACAGGGCGCGGGTAGCGGCTTTCAGCGCGGTGCAGGGTTCCGAAAACAGCCCCGGTTTTGCACAGCAGGACCGGCGCGGTCCGGAGCGGTCCGGCGCGGTCCGGAGCGAGCGGGCGTTATTCCGTGGGCTCTTCTGTGGCTTCGGCTGCCGGTGCGAGGTAGTCGGTGCCGATGACGATGGTGATTTCGGCGCCGGGGAAGACATCAGCTTCGACGAGGCGGATTTCTCCGCGACCGAGGGCGATGGCGAGCCCCGCCGCTACGTCTTCGTCGGCTTCGTTGCTGTAGTAAATGTAGGTGTCTTCGATGTCCCGGGCGGAGGCGGGGGCGGCGCTGCCGGTGGGCCAGCCTGCGGCGGTGAGGTCGTCGAAGATGGTGGTTTGGAGTCCACTTTCGGGGGTTCCATTGAGCACGTCAATGGTGATGCCGCGGGCGGCATCGAGGGTTGACGGGTCGGTGAGAGGCTCGACGGTTGCCGTCGGCTCGGGTGTGACGACGGGTTCTTCTGGGCTGGCGAAGAATGGCAGGCCGAGGTCGTCATCGAGGTATTGGCTCAGGGCGAAGAGACCCCCGAAGACGAGAACGCCGGTAGCGAGCAGTGCCCAGGCGAAGCCGATCCAGCCACGACCACGGCGCTTGGGGCCGCGGTGGGCTCCGATGCGCTCGACGTCGTCGGGCAGTTCGTCGAATCGATCTTTCGGGTAACTCGCCATTGCTTAGTCTGTCAATTCTTCGTCATGGAGGCTGGTGGTGGTTCGCACGGTTCGGGTGCGGTTGTCACGGGTGCGGCGCAGTCGCGAGACCAGCATGGGGTCATAGCGGACGGCTGCAGGGGTGTCGATTACCGCGTTGAGCATTTGATAATAGCGCGCACTGGAGACTCGAAACTGGGAGCTAATGGCCTCTTCTTTTGCGCCGACGTGGCGGGTCCATTCGCGTTCAAAGTCGAGGATGGTCTTGTCGCGTTCGGACAGACCAGTAGCGGGGTGCGATGCGCTTTCGTTTTCTGACACGGCTGAACCTCCCCTGTGCAGGTAAGCCTAGGGCGTGGGCCCGGTGGCTTTGCCGAGCGACTCGGCTTGAGAGCCCATTTGGGGCTGGTCGAGGTTAGGATTGCCTTAGTACCCGTTTTCTCCGATTGGTTTCTATGCGCATCCGACTCCTCACTGCTGTTGTGGTGTTGTCTGGCGTTGCTTTTGGAGCTAGTGGATGCTCGGCAACTACGGTTGCGGAGGCTCCAGCGGTCACGGTTACCGCCGACCTGACCTCTCCCCTTACTGCGTTGTCGGTGTTGGGCGACGCGAAGGACTACAGCGGGTTGGTGCAGGCGGCGCTGCCGACATCCGGCATTTCTGCTCCGGAGACCGCTCCCCCACAGTCGTTACCGGTAACGGTTACCTCGCACGATTTGAGCGGCGATGTTCCTGTGACGGTGTCGTCGACGGATCGCGTTATCGCGATGGACATCTCGGGGTCGATTGCGGCAACGATCGCGGGGCTTGGCCTGGTTGATTCGCTCGTGGCGCGGGATATTTCGACGACGTTTGATGAGGCATCCGAGTTGCCGGTGATTACGTCGAATGCGCACACGGTAAACAGCGAGGCGATCCTGGCTCTGCGGCCCGACCTGGTACTGACCGATGGCTCGATCGGCCCGATTGATGTGGTCGTGCAGTTGCGTGATGCGGGGATCCCCGTGGTTTTTGTGGAGACCGAACCATCAGTCGAGGGTGTCGCTGAGCTGGCTCGCCAAACAGCGGCCGCGCTCGGCACTCCCGCCGCCGGCGAAGAGCTGGGCGCGCAGTTGAGTGCGGAGATCGAAGCGAAGATCGCCGAAATCGCCGAGATCGTTCCTGCCGGCGATCGCTTGCGGATGATGTTCCTCTACTTGAGAGGCACCTCGGGCGTGTACTACCTCTTCGGGCAGGAGTCGGGCTCTGATGTGCTGATCAACGCGCTGGGTGGCGTGGATGTCGCGGCCGAAATTGGCCTCGAAGGAATGCGGCCCATGACGGACGAGGCCATGGTCGCGGCGAACCCCGACCTCATTCTGGTGATGACCGGCGGTCTCGATAGCGTCGGTGGCGTGAGCGGCTTGCTCGAAGCTCGCCCCGCCGTGGCTCTCACCGAAGCCGGCATCAATCAACGTTTTGTCGAGATGGATGACGGCGAAATATTGAGCTTCGGCCCCCGCACCGTCACGGTGCTGGATGCACTCGCGCGTGCAATCTACGCGCCAACCTCGGGTTCCTAGGCCTCGCCTAGCTATCGCTGCTGTCGGGCTGCGCTGCACTGTCAGGCTTCGTTGAGCTGTCGGGCGAGTCTGCGGCGTTGCCAGCCTTAGCGCCCCGTGCGCGTGCGGTTCCGCGACGTCGGCTGACGTAGAACACGACTCCGATGCCCCAGACCAGCGCGATAACCGAGGCCATCACAACGAGGTTGCGGGCCAGCACAGGGTCGCGCAGGCGAGGTTCGGGCATGCACTCGGGCGTCGCACTGAAGCTCACCATGATGGGGTCAAACTGGGAATCGGGCGGGTACGTTCCGAAAGCTTCCGACCCGGCCTCGGTGAGAGTGACGGGGGCGTCTGCGAGCAGCGCGGTGCCGTCTTCGACAGTGATGCCTGAGACATCAATGGTCGCAAAGTCGACGTTCTGGGCATCCACAGGAACACCTTCTTGAGTGGTTCCCGACACGTCAAAGACGAGGGTTGCTGTCTTGCTGGCGTCGAAAACGATCTCGAGGCCGCTGAGGGTGGTATCGAGGATGCCGTCGTGCCCCATGAAGCGCAGCGTTCCGTCGAACGCGATGGTGCCTTCACCCGCGTCGAGCTGGCCGGAGCCTGCCGTCCAGCCGAAGTTGGGGGTGTCGTAGGTGGCACCGTCGCTCACCGCCCATTCACCATTGGCGATCGTGCCGCTGATGTACGACCGAAGCGACTCTTTGACGCCCCACGTGATCGCGGCATCCGTCACGTCGCAGACGTCGGAATCGGCAGCGACGGTTACGTTCGCGGGGGCAGCGTCAGCTTGCAGGAGGCTCGCGCCCGCGGCATCCGGAACTGCAGCATTGCTTGTCATCGGAGTGAGCGCGATGGCAACCGCGGTGATAATGAGCGCGGCGGGGCCGAGCAAACAGACGTTAAGTCGACGCATTACTGTACGGGGCGGTACATCGACTGGTGCATGATGGTGGCCTCTTCGTAGAGCTCACCGAAGGCTTCGAAACCGAACTTGGCGTACAGCGGCACAATGTATTCCTGCGCGTGGAGCAACATCGCCTGATCGCTGTAATCGTTGATGATGCGTTTCATGATGATCTGCGCAAGACCTTCTCCGCGGCGATCTTCGCGAACCACCACGCGACCGATCACGCAGTGGCCATCACGGTATTCGGCGGTTTCGTTGTGTAGAACGCGGATGTAGGCGGCGACTCCGAGGTCGTCGGTAATCCAGTAATGCCGCGTGGTGTCTTCTTGATCGCGGTCGTCGAGTTCAGTCTCGTCGACTTTTTGCTCAACAAAAAATACGTCTGTGCGCAGTTTCATGATCGAGTAGAGCTCGGTTGTTGTTAATTCGCCCCAAGACTTGGCGATCACGGAATCATTAGACACAACCACGAGTTTAATGTACTGAGCAGCGAGAGCTGGCAACTTAAGGAGACCACTATGACGTACAAGGTGACTAAGACCGAAGAGCAGTGGCGCGAAGAGCTCGGAATCAAGTATTCGGTGCTCCGCGAGGCTGGCACCGACCGCCCGTGGTCTGGCGCTCTTCTCGACGAGAAGCGTGCCGGCACTTACCGCTGTGGCGCCTGCAGCGCTGAGCTCTTCAAGAGCGACACCAAATTCGATTCTGGTTCGGGATGGCCCAGCTTCTACGAAGCCATCAACCCGGATGCTGTTGAGCTGCGCGAAGACCGTTCACTCGGCATGGTTCGCACCGAAGTGGTGTGCGCCACCTGTGGTTCGCACCTCGGGCACCTCTTCGATGACGCCCACCAGACTCCGACCGGAGACCGTTTCTGCTTAAACTCTTCGTCGTTGGAATTCGACGAGCAGGACTAGTTCGACGGCAGCGCTATTTCGGCTGCAGAGTCTTAGGCGGTCGCTGACTCGAAAGTGACGCGATCGCCACGGCGATGAGGGTGAGCACCACACCGATCACGGTGGTCGGTGCCACCCCATCGCTGTCTGTGGGCAAGAAAATCTCGAGTGCGAGCGCACCGATCAGCTGACCCGCAATCGATCCGAGCGCAAAAAACAGCACTCCCGTGATCGGCACGAGAACGGCGGCGACCGCGATAAAGATGACACCGATCGCTCCCCCGACGTACAGCGTCGGGTCGGTGGGGAAGTCGTGTTGCCAGCCACCGGCGAAACCGTAGGAGATCGCCGCGATTGCCAGCACCGTCGTGCCGACGACGAAATTGACGTAGGTGGCCGTGAGGGGCGAACGCGTCACGTGGCGTACGTGACCGTTGATGGCCTGCTGCCACCCGATCCCGAATCCGGCGGTGAGAGGCAAGAACACGAGCAAGAACGGTCCGTCGAGGCGCAAATCAGCCAGGCCAGAAAAAATTACGGCCCCCACTGCGAGGGCGGATGCCGCCACCCGCAATACCGTGACCGGTCGCTTCTGGAGGCTGCCGATACCCACCCGGTCGATCACGGCGGAGCTGATGGTTTGGCTCGCGACGACCGCCACGGTGAAGAGAGCGACGCCGAGAGCGGTAGCTGCCAGGCCCTGGGTCAGAACGAAGAATGCACCGAAGGCTCCCCCGCTGAGGTACCACCAGGGCAGTCGTTTACTGGCCACTTCGGTGCGGAGCGTTCGAAATCCAGCACGCGCGGTGGGCACAAACGGCACGATGAGCGTGAGGATGACGAGGCCCGAGCCAAAAGAAATGAACGCCGCGAGTGTGGAGTCGTGAAGCTCAACAGCGAGCTCGCCGTTGATGCGACTTTGGGCTGCGACGAGACCGCCAGCGACGATTGCGGCGAAGATTCCGGCGAGCGCGCGACGGCGACTTCGAGGACTGGTTGGGAGCATAGGGCTAGTCATGTCTAAAATAGGGCGTTGGCCCAAGCCTCCTTAGCTCAGCTGGCTAGAGCACCGCTCTTGTAAAGCGGGGGTCGTCGGTTCGAATCCGACAGGAGGCCCAGCAAAGAATGTCGAAGGCCGTCGGGGTTGTTTTAACCCTAGCGGCCTTCGACATCGCTGTTTAACCAGAGGGCGTCGGCGGGGCGCCGCGCGGGGCGCCGCGCGTCGGCTACGGCTGGTCAATGATCACGCTCACTGCAGTGCTCACGACACTCAGGAGTGCCCACGTTCATAAGATTCATAGAAATCGTTGATTCCATTGGTGCTATGGATGCCTTCTCTCACCACGCCGGAGCCCGATCGCCCCTTCCCCGGGCGGTATCGATTCTCTCGATTCGACGCTCCGGAGTTGTCGCATGAGCGCCTCCGTGTCGTCTCCGACTCCTGCGGCTCCTTCGGCGAAGGACATTTCGGCGGAACTCCGCCGTCGCGCCCTCGCCCATCCGGGTGGCTTTGCCGACCTCGCCACTGCATCCCCCGTTGATCCGACTCCGCAAGTCTTCATCGATGCGCTAGCAGCAGCGGGCGGCGCTCCCGGGTATCCCTTGACCATTGGAGTCGTCGAACTGCGTGACGCGATGGTGAACTGGTTCGATCGCGTGCGCGGCGTCACCCTCACTCGGGGCGGAGTGCTTCCCACAATCGGGTCTAAAGAGCTCTTGGGTTTGCTGCCATTCCTGCTCGGACTGAGCGCCGGCGACGTCGTGGTCCGGCCCGCGCTGGCCTATCCTGCCTACGAAGCCGGGGCGCTGGCTGTGGGCGCCGACGTCGTAGCTGAGGACGATCCCGCCAAGTGGCCTGAGGCAACCAAGCTCATTTGGCTGAACTCTCCTCGCAACCCCGACGGCCAGACTTTGACCGTTGAGGAGTTGCGTCGCGCCGTCGAACGAGCTCGTGAACTGGGCGCTGTGATCGTCGGCGACGAATGCTACGCCGTGTTGAATGAGGTCGACGGGCAGTTGATCCCCTCCATCTTGGACTCGCGAGTGATCGGCGACGACACGAGTAACGTCCTCGCCTCCTATTCAGTCAGCAAGCAGTCGAACATGGCCGGATACCGTGCCGGCATGGTGGCCGGAGATGAGCAGCTGATCGCAAAAATCGCCGCCCGTCGCCGCGACTTGGGACTCATTGTTCCGGCACCCGTTCAGTTGGTGCTCAGCGCAGTCCTTTCCGACGACGAGCATGTGGTCGAACAGCGCGCCCTCTACACGGCCCGACTCGAGCGTCTCCGCTCCGCCGTCGAGGCTGCCGGCTTCACGATTCACGGGTCGGAGAGCGGCCTCTATCTGTGGGCCACACTCGGTGAAAATGGCGTAGACACCGCCATGGAGCTCGCCGACATCGGCGTTCTCGTCTCCCCCGGTGAGTTTTATGGTCCGAGCGGCACCCAATTCGTGCGGTTTGCCGTGACGGTTCGCGACGAGTACCTCGACCAGGCGATTAGCTCGCTACGGTCGTGGTCTCGCTAGGGAGAAACCTTCTCGGGCCTTAGAAGGCGATCATCACCTTAAGGCTTTCGCGGGAGTCCATGGCGCTGTAGCCCTGAGCTGCTTCGTCGATGCCGATGACGCGATCAAAGACGCGACCCGGCGCGATCGAGCCGTCGAGCACATCCTTGAGCGCGGATTCGATATAGGCGCGCACGGGCGCGGGCCCGCCGGTAAGAGTGATGTTGCGGCTGAAGAGTGAACCCCAGCCGATGGGAGCCTCCGAATACTGCGGAACACCAACGCGCGAAATGGTGCCGCCCACTCGGACCGCCCCCAGTGCTTGCTGGTACGCCGGGAAATGACCAACCGCTTCGACGACAACGTGACTACCCTCGCCGCGGGTGAGTTCGCGCACCCGCGCGACTCCCTCTTCTCCGCGCTCAGCGACGACCTCGTCTGCCCCAAACTCACGACCGAGATCGGTGCGCGACTGATGCCGCCCCATGAGGATGACCCGCTCGGCACCGAGCCGCTTTGACGCCAGCACGGCCGACAGGCCTACCGCGCCGTCGCCGATGACTGTCACGGTCTTGCCCGCACCAACTCGTCCCATGTGCGCGGCGTGATAGCCCGTGAGGTAGACATCGGAGAGGGCGAGGAGCGACGGGAGCAATTCACTGTTCTCGTCGACGCCCGGTACCGCTACGAGGCTTCCGTCAGCCTGCGGCACTCGGGCGTATTCGGCTTGGAAGCCGCCGACTTCGGGCTTGTTGTAAAAGCCGCCATGGAGGCAGGAGGTGTGGAATCCCTCTTGGCAAAAGACGCAGGTGTTGTCTTGGTACGTGAACGTGGCGACGACGAGGTCCCCTCGCTTCACGGTAGAAACCTCGGAGCCGATTTCTTCGACTACGCCGACCATCTCGTGGCCCATCGGAGCACCGACCGGCCCTGGCTTACGCGTGTGAAACGGGTGCAGGTCTGAGCCGCACACACAGGCGCGAACTACTCGAACAATGGCATCCGTTTTCTGCTGGATAACCGGGTCCGCTACCGTTTCCACTCGCACGTCGCCCGCGCCGTAGAGAAATGTTGCCTTCATAGGGTTACCTCGCAATATGAGCCTGCGGCTGAGGTCGCTCTTCACTGGGATCCGTGAACGCGCGACCAGCTGACGACACCACATTACACGGGGCAATACTTGATTTATGGCAGGGCATCCGCGTCGTCGGTTGGCGGAATTTAG
Organism: Salinibacterium amurskyense; assembly: GCF_002797685.1. GTDB lineage: Bacteria > Actinomycetota > Actinomycetes > Actinomycetales > Microbacteriaceae > Rhodoglobus > Rhodoglobus amurskyensis. The sequence continues at coordinate 938,985 of NZ_PGFH01000001.1, read as the reverse complement.
CCCTCCCCGAACCAGTGGGATGCCGCGCGACGGCTACGTCGGGTCGACCATCACCTTGAGAGCGGTGCGCTCGTCCATCGCGGTGTAGCCGTCGGGGGTCTGCTCGAGTTTCACGGTCTGGTCGAAGACGAGGCCGGGGTTTACGGTTCCGTCGAGCACGGCGGGCAGTAGTTGCTCGATGTACGCGCGAGCGGGAGCCACACCGCCGACGAGGCCGACGTTCTTTCCGAAGAGACTGCCGCGGCCGACCGGGGCATTCTCGTACTGCGGAACGCCAACGCGGCTGATCACTCCGCCAGCACGAACAACGCCGAGGGCCTGCTCGTAGGCGGGCATGAAGCCGACCGCTTCGAGAACCGCGTGGCTTCCGGAGCCGCCGGTGAGTTCGCGCACCAGGGCGATGCCTTCTTCGCCTCGCTCGGCGACGACATCCGTGGCTCCAAAGTGGATGCCAAGGTCGGTACGCGCCTTGTGGCGGCCCATGAGAATGATGCGCTCGGCACCCATCTGTTTGGCGGAGAGCACAGCGAGGAGGCCGACAGCGCCATCACCGATGACGGTAACGGTCTGGCCGGGAGCAATGCGAGCCTTGTAAGCCGCGTGCCAACCGGTGGCGTAGACATCAGAAAGCGTGAGGAGGCCGGCGTACTGCGACTCGTCGACGGTGCCGGGAACCTTCACGAGGGTGCCGTCGGCGAAGGGCACGCGCACAGCTTCAGCCTGGCCGCCGGTGATTCCACCATTGCCCCAGTACCCACCGTGGATGCACGAGGTCTGGAGCCCTTCGAGGCAGAACTCGCAAGTGCCGTCGGAGTACGCGAAGGGTGCGATGACGAAGTCGCCGACTTTGAGTGTGGCAACATCCTTGCCGAGCTCCTCGACGACGCCGATGAATTCGTGACCGATGGGGCGAGCATCCGCATCCGCCGGCATGGAATGGAAGGGGTGCAGATCGCTGCCACACACGCAGGCGCGGGTAATGCGAACGACCGCGTCAGTGCTCTCGATGAGCTTCGGGTCAGGGGCAGTGATGACGCGGACATCGCCGGCGCCGTAAATGTAAGTAGCTCGCATGACCCTATTCAACGCCTGCGCGACCCCGAGTGACGAATCAGTCTTCGTTCAGCGAGCAGGGGTAGTCGTCAGTGGATGGTGCGATGCTTGAGGGCGACACACTCAGGGAGGACTTCACCGTGGCCAGCTTCGCCGACAAACCCATCCTCGACGTCAACATCGCCGAGTGGACGGACTACCTCGAGAACGAGCCGTCGCCCGACGGCGTGCGCCTCAAGCTCCGCAAGAAACTATCGAAGGCCCCCGGCATCACCTGGAGCGAGGCGCTCGACGTTGCCCTGTGCTTCGGATGGATCGACGGCCAGATGGCACGCCTCGACGACGACTACACGCTGCAAGCGTTCACCCCGCGCCGCAAAAACAGCCCGTGGTCTCAAGTGAATCGCGACCATGTTGCGCGGCTCATCGAGGAGGGCCAGATGCGGCCAGGCGGCCTCGCCGAGGTCGAGCGCGCCAAGGCCGACGGTCGCTGGGATGCCGCGTACAGCCAGAAGAACATGACGACTCCCCCAGACCTGCAGGCCGCCCTCGACGCGGACCCGGTCTCGGCAGAGTTTCACGCCAGCCTCACCAAGAGTGAGCGCTTTCAGATCTATGCGCGGCTCACCGGGATCAAAACACCAACAGTGCGCGCCGCCCGCATCCGGGACATCGTCGAGAAGGGTGCGATCGGCGAGCACCACTACGCGCAGCCCAAGCCTCCGGCGAAACGGCCGTAGCAGCAGGGCGAGTGGGACTCCGGCGGAATTACTCGCGCAGCTGCGCGATACGCCGATCGAGATGCTGCTGCTCGGCGGCATTCGTGGCCAGTTCGCGCGCTCGGGCGAAGGCTTTCGCCGCGGCATCCGCATCGCCCGCACGTAACAACAGCTCGGCACGAGTAGCCCAATACAGGTGATAGTTCTCGAGGCCGGTGATTTCGGCAAGCAAGCGCAGCCCCGCGTCAGGGCCGTCGGCCATTGACACCGCGACGGCACGATTGAGTGCCACCACGGGCGATCCACCCGTCATGGCCAGCAGCACGGCATAGGCGGATGCGATGGCCGGCCAGTCGGTGTCAGCAGCAGTGCGCGCGGTGGCATGGTGGCGCGCAATGACCGCTTGGGTCTGGAACGGCCCCGGCTGTCGGCGCGCGAGCGCACTGTGCAGGAGCCCGTTCGTTTGCTCGATGAGCTCGCCGTCCCAACGGGTGCGATCTTGGTGCTCGAGAAGAACCAGTTCGTCGCCGCGAAAACGCGTGCCGTGGCGGGCGCGAGCGTAGAGCTCCAGCGCTAATAGGCCTTCGACTTCAGCGTTGCCGGGGAGCAGCTCGCGCGCGGTGATCGTGAGGCGAATCGCTTCCTCAACGAGGTCGATGCGGGCGCCGGTCGCGCTCCCCCTTGAGAGATAGCCTTCGTTGAAAATGAGGTACACCACGGTGAGCAGGGCATCCACTCGCAACGTGAGGTCTTCCGGGATGCTGAGCGGGATGCCCGCATCACGAATCTTGCGCTTGGCCCGCACGATCCGCTGCGCAAGCGTCTGTTCGGGCAGCAAAAATGCGGCCGCAATCTCCGCTGTGGTGAGGCCGCCGACGAGCCGGAGGGTCAGCGCCACTTGGGTGTCTCGATTCAGTGCCGGGTGACAACAGAGCAGCAGCAGCCGCAGGTGTTCGTCGCCCGAATAGTGAGCATCGTCAATCAATTCGGGCACCTCCTCATCGTTGCCGCCGGGGCCATAGCCATCGCTGTTGTGCTCGGCGACCGACAGAAGATCAGGGGCTGAGCGCGCGAGACGTCGCGCGGCCGCAGCATCGCGCCGCACCCGGTCGACCGCGCGATTGCGCGCCACCGTATAGAGCCAGGCTGCGGGGTTGTCAGGCACTACGGCCCAGTTCAGAGCCTCAACCAGCGCATCCTGCACCGCATCATCGGCAACGTCGAGGCCAAAGCGGTGCGTGAGAAGAGCGAGCACATGCCCACTCTCCTCACGCGCCAGGCGGGTGACCGCCTCTGAGTTATCCGGCACGCTACGAGGGCACCACCGGGCGAACCTCGAGCGAGCCGGCCGGAATCGGAACCTCCGCAGCAAGCGCAAGTGCCTCATCCAGATCTTTGGCTTCCACAATGTAGAAGCCGCCGAAGTGCTCTTTGGTTTCAGCGAACGGTCCATCGACGATCGTGTCGCCGGCGCCATACGCCCGACGAATCGTGGTCGCGGTCTCGACGCCCTGGAGCTGATCGGCAGCAACATAGTGGCCGCCATCGATGAGCTTCTGGTTGTAGGCCATCCACGGCGCCATCATCTCGTCGAAGGCGTCCGTGCCCGGTTCTGGGCCATCGAAAGGTTCAGAATGAATCAGGATCATGTACTGCATGTTGTTTCCCTAGCCGATCTGTGAAGTGTGGCCGAAGAGGCCGATGACAACGGACATGACGATGAGAACTGCGAGTACTCCACGATAATCATGTCCTTTCGGGGCCGGGGATTTCCCTGCCCTTCACTGACATGACGCAGCGCACGTGCCGAATCGACACGTGCGCTGCAAAAAACTTCAGAAAAGTTTTAGACCCCGACGGGCTTCGGCTGGCTGGGGTGCGGTTCGTCTTTGAACGATGCTTGCGCCTTCCACATTTTGACCTTCATGTCGGCTTCAACTTCGGCGTATTCCGGTGTTCCGTAGACGTTGTTGAGTTCGTCGGGGTCGGTTTCGAGGTCGTAGAGCTCCCACTCGGAGGGGTAGGAGAATGGCCCGGTTCCGGGCACTCCTAGTCCGTCGTTGTAGAAGAAGATCAGCTTGTAGCGGTCGGTGCGGTAGCCGTAATGGGCGGGCGCGCGATGGAAGACATCGTCGTTCTCCCAGTAGCGGTAGTACATTCCCTCGGCGGGTTCGACATCCGGGGTTTCAATGAGGTCGGGCCAGAGGCTGCGGCCCTGCATGCGCGGGTGGTGCTCCACGCCCGCCGCATCGAGGATGGTCTGCGCGAGGTCAACGTTGGTCACGATGCCCTCGTAGGACTTGCCGGCAGCCAACTGCGCTGGATAGCTGAGCACGAACGGCATCCGCAGCGATTCTTCGTACATGAAGCGCTTGTCGAACCAGCCGTGGTCGCCCAAGAAGAAGCCCTGATCTGAGCTGTACATCAGCAGGGTGTCGTCGAAGTCGCCGCGCTCTTTGAGCCAGTCGGTGACGCGGCCAACGTTGTCGTCGACCGAGGCGACACACGCGAGGTAGTCCTCCATGAAGCGCTGGTACTTCCACAGAGCGAGTTCGTCGTAGCTGAGTCCCTCGGGCGGTGTCTGCTTGAGGTCGTCTTCGTTGAGATTCTCGGCGATGCGCATCGCGGCCCGACGAGCGGACGATGTGCGCGTCTCGTAGTCGTCGGTGAAGGTCGCGGGCACCGGGATCGGGTCGGAGTACATGCCGGCGTGCTTCTCGTCGGGCTCCCATGGGCGGTGCGGCGCCTTGTGGTAAATCAGCACGCACCACGGGTCGTCGCCTTCAAGCTCGTCAACCCATTTGAGCGAAAGGTCGGTGATCACGTCGGTGGCGTAGCCGGGAACGGTGCGCAGCCCATCCGGGTTCAAGAATTTCGGGTCGAAGTATTCGCCCTGCTCAATGAGCACATCCCAATAGTCGAAGTTCTGGGGGTCAGCTTCTCCACCATCACCCATATGCCACTTGCCGACTATGGCGGTGCGGTAGCCCGCGTCTTTCAGCTGAGACACGAAGGTCGGCTGGCTGGCATCGATCGGCGTCACGAGCGTACTGACACCGTTGATGTGACTATATGTCCCCGTGAGAATGGATGCCCGACTCGGCGAACAGAGCGAGTTGGTCGCGAAGCAGTTGTCGAGCTTCCAGCCCAACTGCGCGATCTCGTCGATGCGCGGAGTCTGGTTCACTACCGACCCATACGCACCGATGGCGTGCGAGGCGTGATCATCGGTGAGGATCATCACAATGTTGGGGCGGCGCTTAGCGTTCTCAGTCATAGTTGTTCTTTCGTCGTTCAGGGTGCCGCTTTAGACCGCGGACATGTCGATCGGAACCCAGGTTCCGGACTCCATGGAGCGGTAGGCGGCATCAATGATTGCGTTGTCTATGTAGCCATCAACAAAGGTTTGGCGGGGCTCGACGCCCGCGCGATAGCACTCCACGAAGTGGGTGAGTTCTCCGTGGTAGCCGTACACCCAGGGCTCGTCGGGCACCGGGGTGATCCAGCCTGTCGCGGCTCCGGCCTTTTCGACGACGTAGTCGGCGGGCTTTCCAGCGAAGGCACGGATGCCCGTCTCACCGGTCTCGTCGGTGCCGATCCAGCCCGCGGTGCCGTGAATCTCGTTGCGCACATCCAGCCCGGCGATGTGGCCCCAGCTCACTTCGACCTGAGCCATGCGGTCATCCTCGAAGCGGATGAGCGCCACAGCGGTGTCTTCGGTCTCGACGTCGTCGCGCGAGAGTCGTGCACCCCACGCGAAGACTTCTTTGGGAGCGGTGTCGTAGCCGATGAACCAGCGGCCGATGGCTACACAGTGGCAGCCGAGAGCGCGCAGTGGTCCGCCGCCAGAACGCGAAACATCGCGAGCATGCTTGTGCGGATGTCCGTGGGATTCCCGCGCTCGAACCGAGGTCACTCGGCCAACAGCGCCGGCATCCACGAGTTCTTTCGCTTTCACGAGGCCCGGAGCAAATACTTCGGTTTCGGCGTAGGCGTGCCAGACGCCGGCTTCGCGAACGAGGCGCAGGCATTCGGCAGCTTCCGCTGAGTTGCGGCCGAGCGGCTTGGTGCAAATGATGCCCTTGCCGGCGGCCGCTGCTGCGGTAACAACCGCAACGTGTTGGTCTTGAGGGAGCGCGACGATGACGATGTCGACATCGTCGCGCTCCACGAGTTCAGCGACGGTGGAGACAACAACCGGAATGCCGAAGCGTTCCGCAAATGCTGCCCCCGACTCCGCCGAGCGTGCCGCAACAACCGTTACGTCATGCCCGCGGATGCTGCCGAGTGCTCGAAGGTAGAAGTCGGCTACGAACCCGGCGCCCACGATCCCTAAGCGGACCGGAGCACCGGTCCCTAGCCGACCGGTCACTTGAGGTTGTCCTTGGCGGCGGCGAAGAGGTCGACGTTGATGAAGTCTTCCGGTGCGGAAGCTTCGTCGGTGGTCAGGCGACCAACCTCAACGAAGAGCTGCGTGAAAGCACCGAAGCGCTCAAACGTGGAACCGTCGGCGTTGTCGGCCAGAATCTGGTCAGACGTCCACCACTCGAGGCCATCGGCCTGGCTCTGCAGCTGGTCTGCGGGAGCACCCGAGAGCGCAGCGGAGAGAGCAACCGTGTCTTCGGTGTCAGAGATGCGGTAGTCGTTGGCCTGAATCCAGACCTCGAGGAAGCGCGTGAGGGCTTCACTCTTGTCAGCAGCGGCATCGTTCGAGGCAACCCAGGCTCCGAGGAACTCGGTCTCGGGGAAGTCGCGGTTGTTGGCGATGATCTCTGCGTCGGGAACCGACTCGAAGATCTGGTCGCTCAGCGGCGAGAAGATGGCAGCAACGTCGATCTGGCCAGCGACGAATGCCGAAACAACGCTCGGCGGGTCCAGCGGGATGCGCTCAATGTCAGCCTCGGTGAGACCAGCTTCTTCAAGGGCGAGGGCGAGAATCATTTCGCCCGATCCACCATCTGGAACACCAATCTTGAGTCCCTTGAGGTCAGCCATATCGGTAGCGCCCGACTCGGGAGAAGCGATGAGGTAGTCACCAAAGGTGCTCTCGTTGGGAGTGATAACTGTGCCCTGACCGGAAGCGGGCATCCACATGGCGCCACCACCGATGTAACCGACATCAAGCGATCCACTGGCCATGGCCTGAATCTGCGTGGGGCCATTGGTGAACGGAACGAGGTTGACGTCGAGGCCAGCTTCGGTCCAGAGGTCTTGATCGTTGGCGACGGCAATAATGCCTACGCCGTTGATGCTGGTGTCGATGTAGCCAACGTTGATGGCGATGAGGTCCTCGCCGCTGCTGTCAGTGCTGCCGGAGTCTGTCGTGCAACCGGTCAATGCGAGAGCAAATGTTGCGGCGACTGCTGCCGCGCCGAGCATTTTCTTCTTCATGGGGCGTCCTTGCCTGTGATTGGTAATGAGTGGTTGGTTCATTCGTGGTGGTGCACTCCGCGCCAGACTCTGGCACGGATCTCGGCAAACTCGGGAGAGAGCCGAATCTCCTCCCCGCGGGGGTACGCGAGGGGAACGTCGATAATTTCGCTGATGCGACCGGGGCGGGGGCTCATCACAACAACGCGGCTGGCGAGGTACACGGCCTCGTCCACGTCGTGGGTGATGAAGACGACGGTGCGCTTTTCCTTTTCCCAGGTCTCGAGCAGGTCATCCTGCATCTGCACCCGGGTGAGCGCATCGAGGGCGCCGAAGGGCTCATCCATCAGCAATACCGACGGATGCACGGCATACGCCCGCGCGATTGCCGCACGCTGCTTCATACCGCCCGAGAGCTCCTTGGGTAGAGCGTTGGCGAAGTCCTGTAGACCAACGAGGCTCAAGTAATGCATGGCCCGTTCGGCGCGCTCCTTCTTGGGAACGTTCTGCAACCGAAGCCCGAACTCAACGTTCTCTTGAGCGGTCAGCCACGGGAACAGGGCGTACTGCTGAAAGATCACGCCGCGGTCGGGACCGGGGCCCTTGACGGGCTCATCGTTCACGAGCACCTGGCCCGAGGTCGGCATAAGCAAGCCACCCACCAGGTTCAGCATCGTGGACTTGCCGCAACCGCTGGGGCCGACAAGAGTGATGAACTCGCCCTGTTCAACGTCAAGGCTGACGTTGTCGAGGCTGACCGTGCGGCCACGCTCCGTATTGTAGATCTTGGTGACGTCTTTGATCGAGATGAGAGCCATTAGCGAGTCTCCTGCCAGCGAGTAAGTCGCCGTTCGGCGAGAAGAAGCAAACGGTCCATGATGAATCCGAGAGCACCGATCATGATGATGCCGACAACGATGCGGTCGGTTTGGAGGAACTGCGCAGCCTGCTGCATCATTCGACCAAGGCCGGTGGGGGCTGCGATCAACTCCGAGGCCACGAGGGTGGCCCACGATGCTCCGAGAGCGACGCGCATACCCACGAAGATGAACGGGGTGGATGCGGGAATAACGACGCGAGTGAAGATCGTGAGGTCTTTAGCACCCAGCACTCGCGCGGCGTTGATGAGCGTGACATCCACGTTTCTCACACCCTGGAAGGTAGCGAGTACGCAGGAGAGGAACGCAGCGAGGAAGATCACGAAGATCTTGGCGGTCTCACCGATTCCGAGAATCACGATGACCAGCGGGATGAGCGCCAGCGGCGGGATCGTGCGGAAGAACTGAATCCACGGCTCGAGCAAGCCGCGAGCAAGCCAGTACCAGCCCATGAGGAAGCCGGCCGGAATGGCCAACGCAACTCCGAGCAGGAAGCCAGTCGTGACTCGGGTGAGACTCGTTACCGTGTGGCCCCAGAGGGTGCCGTTGGCGATGAGTTCACCGAAGCTCGCGATGACGTCGATCGGGGTCGGGATCAACGCATTGCGCGAGAGTACCGCGCTCAGCGTCCAGATCCCGATCCCGAGGAAGAACGTGATCACATACAGTCCCTTGAGAGAACGCTCGCCCTTTTCGGTGTCCTCTGCGACGGCTGTCGGTGTTGCCATGGTTAGGGCCTCTGGTTCGACCTGTCGTTCACTCATGTCGCGTTCCTGTTCGACGTCATTGTCTGATCCTCTTCGTTGGGTAGGTAAGTGATGGCTTAGATGTAGAAGTAGCGTTCGAGGGCTGCGGTTCCGCCACCCAGCACTCCCGCGTACATGCCAAGCGACGATGGCTCGATACGAACGAGGGGGCGGATGAGCGGAAAGACTTGTTGGCGGGTCTGCTCCGTCAGGCGCTCGAAGAACGCTTCGGGCACCTCGGCGAGCGCGCCGCCGAGCAGAATCACGTCGGGGTTCAGCAGGTTCACGATCGCCGACATGGCGGTGGCGAGCTGCGTGATGATGGCGTCGATGGATGCCCGGGCCACGTCGTTCGTGTCGGCGGCGGCGTAGAGCGCGGTGAGCGCTCCCCCGCCGTTGGACGAGAGGCCGGCTTCGGCGAGCTGGCGCTGCAGGGCGCCTTCACTCACGAGGGTTTCGAGGCATCCGTTTCCGCCGCAGACGCAGGCGATGCCGTTGTCGATGACATGCAGGTGGCCAAGTTCAATTGCTCCGCGAACACCGCCGGCAAAGGGCTGGCCCTCGACGACGAGGCCGGCACCGAGGCCAGTGCGCAGGTAGATGAAGGCGACACTGCCGAGGTCTTTCGCGGCGCCAAAGCGAGATTCGGCTAGGGCCATCGAGCGCACGTTGTGCTCGACCGTGACGGGCAGCCCGGTCAGTGGTTCAAGAATGTCGGCGACGGGAACGTCGCGCCAGTCGAGGTTGATGGGGAGAAGGATGCTGCGGCCGGCGACGTCGACGGGGCCGGGCACAGCGACGCCCACTCCGATAACCATTGACTGGTCATATTCCGAAGCCGCAATAAGTTCGTTGATTGCCGCAGCGGCGTCGACCATGACGTCGGCGGCGGGAGTAGCGATGTCGTAGCTGAGCGAGCTCGAGGCCACCGTGCCTCCGAGAAGATCGATGAGGCCGAGCTGCACGAAGCCGACACCGACCTGCACACCCACGACAACGAAAGCGTCGCGCACGATCGAGATCTCGGTTGCGGGCCGGCCGAGTTTGGTCGGCGAGATCGAGTTGCCCTCGACGATCACGCCTTCGTCAGCCAGTTGGGCTACGGCGCGGGTGATGGTGGTGGGGCTGAGATGAGCACGCCGAGCGAGTTCGATGCGGGGCAGCGGACCGTGGTCGCGCAGCATCGTCAGCACCTGTGCACGCACGGAGGTGGCTTCGTCGAATCGGCTTAGGGCTTCATTGCTCACTTAGAGAAAATAACTCTGCCAAGGGAAGAAAGTCAAGCCATGAAGTAACGAAAGCGCATCGCAAGCGACGCTCTAGAGGCCTTCGTCTACCCCGCAATTCCGCGCCAACAACCCCGGAATCACGGGCCGGGAAACGCAAAAACGGGGACCCGCGCTAGGCGCGGATCCCCGTGAGTTTTGCTACAAATTACGCACCGGGGGTGAGTACACCATCAATGAGGTAAACGGTTGCGTTGGCCGTGTGAACGCCACCACAGATGACGTTGGCGCCGTTGACGGTGATGCTGTCGCCGCTACCAGCAACGGTGACCATTTCACCGTTGACAGTGGTGAGCTCGCCAGCAATGTCATCCGGGAGGATCTGGCCAGGAACAACGTGGTACGTGAGGATGCTCGTGAGCAGTTCAGCGTTCTCGGGCTGCATGAGAGCCTCTACGGTCTCGGCAGGAAGCGCTGCGAAAGCGTCGTCAACCGGAGCGAAGACGGTGAATTCTGAACCGTTGAGCGTGTCAACGAGGTTGACGTCTGGGTTCAGGCCACCCGAAACTGCTGCGGTGAGGGTGGTGAGCAGCGGGTTGTTCGACGCAGCTACTGCTACCGGGTCCTGAGCCATTCCGACGATCGAGCCGCTTCCATCCGGAACGGTCTCGGCGTAAGCAGCGCAGCCGGCGCCGACGAGGTCTGTCGTGTAGTCCATCTCCATCGACGGCGAGCTCTCTTCAGGAGCCGGTGCTGCGGTGTCGTCTGCTGCGCCAGTGGAACAACCGGCGAGGCCGACCATTGCTACTGCAGCGAACGTGAGGGCGGCGATGGTGTTGCGCTTAATGGATCGCATGTGAATCTCCTTGGTGAAAGTGTGTGGCCCCCGATGGACCCTGTTTACCGACTCGCTGCCGGCTTACACAGGACTATTCGGGGCACCCCCGAAAAGGGTTTGGAAGTTTTTCGAAGTTTTTTGAAACGGCTTTTGCCTATAGGGAGGTAAAGATTTCTGCCGCGTAGGCTCGCAGCGATCGTTCTCCCCTCGCCGACTACCTCACCGATCCGAAAGCAGCACCCTCATGACCCGACGTGCGACTCGAGGCTCGACACGACCTCGACCAACGCCCGCCTCCGTCTTCACCACCCTCGGCGGCGTGATCCTGAGTTGGATGCTGGGCGCCGTCGTCGTGCGGCTCGGGCTCGACTGGTCAGATACGTTCCCCTACTCCCCCGCTTCAGAGTGGCGATACCTTGGCGTCGCGCTTCTGGCGCTGGCCATCGCCGTCGGCGGAAGCGTTCTGGCGTGGCGCTTCGGGCGGCGCTTCAGACGGCATCCGAAGCCCGCAGCAGACGACCGCCAGTAAAGACGCAGCAACCTCAGACCAACCCTTACGGGCCACGGTTCCGAACTTCAGTGCAGCCGCCCGGGCTCCCGGGCGTCACACAGTTCTGTGGAGGAACCTCATGCTCAGTCTCGCCCTTATCGGCTTCCTAGGAGGCATCATCACGGGTATATCCCCGTGTATCTTGCCGGTTCTGCCGGTCATCTTCTTGTCTGGTGGTGCCATGAGCGCCCGTGGCGAAGGGGAAACCAAGAAGCGTCGCTTCGCTCGCCGCACGATGCCCACCGCATCCGATGCCGCCGCCATCAGCGACAGCGCTACCGCAACAGCAACCGCTGAGAAGGATGCCGCCCCCAAGGTTTCACCGTGGCGCCCCTACTTCGTTATCGCCGGCCTCGTTGTCGCGTTCAGCGTCTTCACGCTCATCGGTTCGCTCATTCTCGCGCTGCTCAACCTCCCCCAGGACTTCCTGCGCTGGGCCGGCATCGTCGTTCTCGTCTTGATCGGCCTTGGCCTCATCATTCCCGCGTTCCAGCACATTCTGGAGAAGCCTTTCTCGTGGATCCCGCAGAAGAATGTCGGAACAGACAAGGGCGGCTTCGTGCTCGGCCTGGCTCTCGGTGCCGTCTACGTGCCCTGTGCAGGACCAGTTTTGGCGGCTATCACGGTCGCTGGCTCAACCGGACGCATCGGGCCGGAAACCATCGTGCTCACGATCACCTTCGCTATCGGTGCCGCTCTTCCGCTGCTGATCTTCGCTCTCGCCGGCCGCCGCGTCGCCGAGCGCGTCAAGACTTTCCGCAAGCACCAGCAGAAGATTCGCGTCACGGGTGGCGTTCTGATGATCGCTCTCGCTATCGGCCTCGTGTTCAACCTGCCGCAGGCACTTCAGCGTCTCGTTCCTGACTACACGAGCGCATTGCAAGACCAGTTCAGCAACTCAGAACAGATCGCAGAACAGCTCAACCTTGGTGGCCTCGTCAACGAGCAGAACAAGGATCTCGACCAGTGCAGCAACGGCGGCACCGAGCTCGAGAGCTGCGGTATCGCTCCTGATATTCAGGGCATCCAAGAGTGGTTCAACACCGAGAACAACGAAGAAATCACTCTGGATGAGCTCCGCGGCGAAGTCGTTTTGATCGACTTCTGGGCGTACTCCTGCATCAACTGCCAGCGCGCAGTTCCGCACATCAACAGCTGGTACGACGCTTACAAGGATCTCGGTTTGAACGTCATCGGCGTCCACTCCCCCGAGTACGCCTTTGAGAAGGTTCCCGCCAACGTCAAGGCTGGCGCCGAGAACTACGCGATCGAATACCCGGTTGCTCTCGATAACAACCTCAGCACCTGGACCAACTACCGCAACCGCTTCTGGCCGGCACATTACCTCGTCGACGCTGAGGGCGTTGTTCGTCACATCAAGTTCGGTGAAGGTAGCTACCAGACCACCGAGAAGCTCATCCGTGAACTGCTCGTGGATGCCAACCCTGACGTTCAGTTGCCGCCAGCAACCGAGGTCAGCGATGACACTCCCGAAGCTGGAACCACCACCCCCGAGACGTACCTCAGCCTCGGCAAGGTAGTGAACTATGGCGGCGACGAGAAGTACTCATCGAGCACCAACACCTACAGCTTCCCGTCGAAGCTTGCCGACAACAGCTTCGCTCTCAAAGGCGACTGGGAGCTCACCTTCCAGAACGCGACTCCCCGCAATGGCGAGGGCTCGATCAAGCTGAACTACACCGCCAGTGAAGTTCGCATGGTTCTCGGTGGAGAAGGCACGATCACCGTGAAGCGCGATGGCAAGACGGAGACCATCAAGGTCTCGGGTACGCCGAACTCCTACTCGATCATCCCCAAGGGCGACACGATCGAGACCGGCACGCTGGAGGTGACCGTGAGCGAGGGCGTTGAAGCGTACTCGTACACCTTCGGCTAACCAGCACTCCTCTGCACAACACAAAGGGCCCCGATCCAATTGGATCGGGGCCCTTTCGTTACGAGAGGAACCTCGTTGCGAGGGGAATCCCGTTATGAGGCGTGTCTCGCTATGAGGTGTATCTCGCTACGAGGCGATGCTCGTGAAGAACTAAGGCGCTTTACGGCTCCGGGGTGGGAGTCGGTGTCGGCGTTGAGTTCTCGTTGAAGTTGTCTCCGGCGACCTGAATAACGAAAGCCTGGAAGCTAGCGAGGTCGTTGACTGCACCCTCGTACTTCACACCGTTCACGAGAACCGTGGGGGTTCCGGTAACCGGGCCAACATCAGAGTTGGGGATGTCTTCGGTCAGAGCGCGTGCGGTGGAGTTCTTGACCCAGGTCTTGAAGGTCTCGTCGTCGATGCACTCGGCGATGGCGTCGGTGTTTTCGACTCCGGCGATATCGAGAAGTTCGATCAGATCAACGTTGCTGAGGCCAGTGGTGTTTTCTTCTGGCTGGATACCTTCGGACAGCAGCAGGTTGTGGTAGCTGTAGAAGTCGTTGGGCGAGGTGTCAGCGACGCACGCAACAGCGTTAGCGGCACGCGATGAGTAGCGCTGGCCCTGAGCGAGACGGTCGAGAATCGTGATGGGGTGAATCTCAAGAGTTGCCGCGCCGTTCTCGACGAGGCTCTCAATGTATTCAGCGTTGGTCTGCTCGAAGGCACCACAGATGGGGCAGAGGTAGTCGACGTACATCTGGATGTCGAGAACGCCGGACTCTTCGTCACGAACGTTCGGTGTCGGCTCTGCGTCGGAGGCATGAGCTTCGGCGGGAGTTGCAATGAATCCCTGATTGAGCTGGATGCCGTCACTAGCGAAGTTGCGCGGGCCGGGGCCGGCGGGCTGGTTCGAGTTCACCAAAACGAGAGCGATGACGGCAACAATCGCAACGAGTGCGAGGCCGACGCTGCCCTGAAGAATCCACTTGGTACGGCGGTCCTTCTTCTTCTGTTCGTCACGCTGAATGCGAGCTTTTTCCCGCGCCGCTTCGCGACGCTCATTCTTAGTGAGTCGGCTGTCGCCGGAGTTGCCGTTGCTCAATCGAACCTCTTTTGCCGTATGAATCGCTGTGTTGGGCGCCCAGAAACGACGGCGCACCCGTCGAATTCTAGGAGGAATCTCTGGGAATTGCCCAACTGAATACCAAGTTCGCCACTGTTCTGGGGTGGACCACTCGGTCGGCTGACCCCCAAAAGGTGCAATAATGACGCAACGCGGTTTCGACCGCTGTCCATCACAACGGATCGTCCGGCACGTACCTGCCGGTGAAGGAGAAAAATAGAACAATGGCGTCTGTAACTTTTGACAATGCAACCCGCCTCTACCCGGGATCAACGGTCCCGGCTGTAGACAAGCTGAATCTTCACGTAGAAGACGGCGAATTCCTCGTACTTGTCGGCCCCTCGGGTTGCGGTAAGTCCACCAGCCTCCGCATGCTTGCTGGCCTCGAAGAGGTCAACGATGGCAGCATCCTCATCGGCGACCGCGACGTCACCGATGTACCGCCGAAAGACCGCGACATCGCCATGGTCTTCCAGAACTACGCGCTGTACCCGCACATGACGGTTGCCGAGAACATGGGCTTCGCGCTCAAGATCGCGGGCGTCAACAAAGAAGAGCGTGCTGAGCGCGTACTTGAGGCAGCAAAGTTGCTCGACCTCGAGCCGTACCTCAACCGCAAGCCCAAGGCTCTCTCGGGTGGTCAGCGCCAGCGTGTTGCCATGGGTCGCGCTATTGTTCGCCAGCCTCAGGTCTTCCTCATGGATGAGCCGCTCTCGAACTTGGACGCCAAGCTGCGAGTGCAGACGCGTACGCAGATCGCTAGCCTGCAGCGTCGCCTCGGAGTCACCACGGTTTACGTGACTCACGACCAGACCGAGGCACTCACCATGGGTGACCGCATTGCAGTTCTCAAGGATGGCCTCCTCCAGCAGGTTGGTACTCCTCGCGACCTTTACGAATCGCCTCAGAACGTGTTCGTTGCTGGCTTCATCGGCAGCCCTGCCATGAACCTCTTCAGTGTTGACATCGTTGATGGCGGCCTCCAGTTCGGTGACGCCGTTGTTGCGGTAGACGCTGAGACGCTGGGTGGCACTGACGCCAAGACCGTTACCATCGGCATCCGCCCCGAAGACGTTATTGTTTCGACCTCGGGCAGCGGCCTTCCGGTCGACGTCGACCTCGTTGAAGAGCTCGGTGCTGACGGTTACCTCTACGGTCACGCAGAGATCAACGGAGAGCGCGTCGACATCGTTGCTCGCGTTGATGGTCGCTCGCACCCGAGCGCTGGCGAGAAGGTCTTCCTCACGCCGGAGCCCAACCACGTTCACGTGTTTGACACCGAGTCGGGTCTTCGCCTCACCAAGAAGCCTGTAGTCGCAAGCTAACTTCCGCTTTACGATCGAGCCCGTCGACGTCGAACCCAGTTCGGATGTTCGGCGGGCTCCTTCTTTTTTCAAGGACACGTGAATGACTGGTTCCGTCAACATCACCGCTGCGACCGCTGATCCGGCCCTCCTCGACCTGCCCTGGTCGTTGCCGCTTGAGCTGTGGCCCGACGATGCAATCGCCACTCTTCCCAAGGGCATTTCGCGCCACCTCGTGCGCTTCGCCAATCTCAGCGGCTTCGTCGTTGCGATTAAGGAGACCTCCAGCGAGCTCGCTAAGCGCGAGTACGAGATGCTGCGCACGCTGCAGAAGCTCGATGTGCCCTGCGTCGATCCGCTCGCGATTGTGACGAACCGCACCGCGGCCGACGGTGAAGAGCTCAAGTCTGTGCTCGTTACTCGCCACCTCAAATTCTCCCTCCCCTACCGGGCTGTGTACTCACAGAGCCTGCGCCCCGAGACCGCGCGCCGCCTTGTCGACGCCCTCGCGGTGTTGCTCGTGCGCCTGCACATCGTTGGCTTCTTCTGGGGCGATGTGTCGCTCTCCAACACTCTCTTCCGCCGCGATGCTGGCGCCTTTGCCGCCTATCTGGTGGATGCCGAAACCGGTCAGCTCTACGACCGTCTCTCCAACGGCCAGCGTGAGAACGACCTCGAGATCGGTCGTGTCAATATCGCCGGTGAACTCCTCGACCTGCAGGCGGGCGGGCGTCTCGAAGAAGACATCGATCCCGTCGAAATCAGCAACGGAATCGTCGCTCAATACCGCACGCTCTGGAAAGAACTCACGGGTTCCGAGCGCTTCGATCACTCCGAACGCTGGCGCATCAACCAGCGCGTTGAACGCCTCAATGCGCTCGGGTTCGACATCGAAGAACTCGCGATCAAGACCGAAGATTCGGGCACACGCGTGCGCATCCAGCCCAAGGTTGTGGATGCCGGACACCACTCTCGCCGCCTGCTGCGCCTCACCGGGCTCGATGCCCAGGAGAACCAGGCCCGCCGTTTGCTCAACGACATGGATTCGTACCGCGCCGCGTTCGACAAGCAAGACATGGACGAAGAGATGCTGGCTCACGAGTGGGCGGCGCGCGTTTTTGAGCCGGTCATCCGGGCTATCCCCAAAGAACTGCGCGGCAAGCTCGAGCCCGCCGAAGCCTTCCACCAGCTGCTCGACCACCGTCGTCAACTGGCACAGGATTCCGGCCACGACATCCCGCTTGCCGAGGCAGTGAGCAGCTACGTCGAGAACGTTCTGCAGTTCCGTCGCGACGAAGCCACCATGATCAACCCGCCCACGGGTGCATTCACGATGCCGATTACGCTGCCCGGCGATGGCGAGAGCGAACTCGACGGCGACGACGACGGCGAAGACTGGCGACTCAAGGTCTAGCTAGCCTCCAGCGGGCGACCGCCGCGGCGACTGTTAGTCGGACAGCAGTTGTTCCAGCCCGCGACCGGTCACGTGTTCAAACACGAGATTGGTCTCGGTGTGGGCGACAGCCGGATGACTGGCCAAGTAGGTCAACATGAAGTCTCTGAGCTCTGCCGCACTGCGCGCCGCGACGTGCAACAGGTAATCGTCTCCGCCGCCGGTGTGGAAGAAGGCAAGGACGCCGGGCCAGCGGGGCGCGGCACTGCGGAACGCATCCACGTCTTCCCGCACGTGCTTAACGAGCTTGATCGAGATGAGCGCTTGCACGCTCATACCGAGCTTGGCGACATCGATATCGGCGTGAAAACCGCGCAAGTAGCCTTCGTCGTGAAGGCGGCGCAGTCGCTGGGAGACAGTAGATTCCGAGACGCCGGCGTCGGCGGCGAGCGCCGAACCTGAGCGGCGCGCGTTGGTGGCCAAACTGGCCAGAATCGCGCGGTCAACAGAGTCAATGGGCAAGCTGTTGGGTTCGGTCACGGGAGCCTCCTTCGTCGCAGCTTATGCGAAAAATGTCACATTTCGTGAAGAACCTGCAACGGGAGTTGATTAGAGGCGCACTTTCTGTTGTTATCTAGTCATGCTGCCTCACGACATCCATCTCGAAACCCTTGCTGTTCACGCGGGAATGGAGGGCGTGCAGGAATCTGGTGCCCACGTTCCCTCTATCGACCTCTCGACGACAAACCCGCTACCCAGCGTTGAAGTCGGCGGTGACTCCTACGAGAACCTCGCCACGGGAAACCCCATCATCGACGGTCACTCCGCGGTGTACCAGCGACTCTGGCAGCCCGGCGTTGCTCGCTTCGAAGACGGCCTCGCCGCTCTTGAAGGCGCAGAAGCAGCCGTGGCGTACGCCAGCGGAATGGCAGCGCTCTCTGCCGTGCTGATTGCCATCGCCTCGGCCGGTCGACCGCACGTTGTGGGCGTTCGCCCGCTCTACGGCGGAACCGACCACGTACTCGACAACGGACTTCTCGGTACGACCGTGACGTGGGCCGATGCCGACTCGATCGTCAACGCCATTCAGCCCAACACCGGCCTCATCATCATCGAGTCCCCCGCTAACCCCACCCTCGAACTCGTCGACATCAAGAAGGTCGTTGCCGCCGCAGGTGCCGTGCCCGTTCTTGTCGACAACACCTTCGCGACTCCCGTGCTGCAGCGCCCGATTGAACTCGGCGCTGCAATGGTGCTGCACAGCGCCACCAAGTACCTCGGCGGTCACGGGGATGTCATGGGCGGCGTCATCGCCACGAGCGAAGAGCACGCCAAGGCCCTGCGTAACGTTCGCGCACTCACCGGCGGAGTCCTTCACCCCTTCGCGGCGTACCTGCTGCACCGTGGCCTGCGCACTCTGCCCCTGCGCGTCCGCGCCCAGCAAGAGACGGCCGGCGAACTCGCTCGCCGCCTCGACGGCCACCCCGCACTCGCACGCGTTCTCTACCCCGGTCTGCCCGGCCAAGACCCCGCTGGCCTCATCGGCACGCAGTCCGCTGGCGCTGGCTCGCTCATCGCGCTCGACCTTGCCGGCGGCTACGACGCGGCGGCGAAGTTCACCGAGGCAGTGAAGCTCATCACCCACGCTGTCTCACTGGGCGGCATCGACACGCTCGTGCAGCATCCGGCATCGCTCACACACCGCCCCGTCGCCTCCGAGGCGAAGCCCGGCGCTGGCATTGTTCGGCTCTCGGTCGGCCTTGAGCACGTTGATGACCTGATGAACGACATCACGGCAGCCCTCGACGCCGTCACCAGCAACTAGCGTCACTCGCTGTAACGCGAAGAGCCGCTGTCCCCGAGGGGGCAGCGGCTCTTCGGCTGTGTAGCTCAGGCTGGGCCTGAGACGGTGCTACTTCTTGAGACGGTGCTACTTCTTTTTGCGAGCAGCAGCACGCAGCTTCGAGATTTCGTAGAGCGTGACACTGGCTGCGATACCGGCATTCAGCGACTCGGTGGAGGCGCTGATCGGGATCGAGACAATGGCGTCGCAGTTCTCGGTAACGAGCCGCGAAAGGCCCTTACCTTCGCTACCCACGACGATCAGCACGGGCTCTTTCGCCAGCGGCAACGATGGAAGCGACAGGTCGCCGTCTCCATCGAGACCGAGCACGAAGACGCCGCGCTTCTTGTATTCCTTGATCATTTGCGTGAGGTTGTTCGCCATCGCAACGGGCGTACGAGCAGCAGCACCGGCCGAGGTCTTCCACGCGGATGCCGTCATACCGACCGAGCGACGCTGCGGAACGATGACACCCTGGCCGCCAAACGCGGCAACCGAACGCACGATGGCGCCGAGGTTGCGGGGGTCAGTGATGCCGTCGAGAGCGACGAGCAGCGGAACTTGGCCGCGCGACTCGACCTTGTCGAGAAGTTCCATCGGGTGCGCATACTCGTACGGCGGCACCTTGAGAGCAACGCCCTGGTGCACGGAGTCGAATCCGGCGAGGCGGTCGAGTTCTGGACGCATCACTTCGAGCACAGCAATGCCGCGCGCGGTAGCGAGCTTCAAGATCTCCTTGACGCGGTCATCGAACTCGATGCGCGCTGCCATGTAGAGAGTGTGAGCAGGAATCTTGGCACGCAGGGCCTCGAGCACGGAGTTACGGCCGGTGACCATCTCCGACTCGTCCGCCGACTTCGCTACGCGCGACTGTCCACCACGGTTTGAGGGCTGCTGCGGAGCGCCCGACGGCTTTCCGCCCGAGCGACGCGTTCCGCCGGCAGCTTCGTAGCGCTCGGCGGCAGCCTTGCGCTTGCCCGCGGGGTGGTACGGACGATCTTCTGCTTTAGGGGTGGGCTTGCGGCCTTCGAGAGCCTGACGTCCCTGGCCTCCCGAGCCGACCTGGGGGCCCTTGCGGCCCTTGCGTACCGCTCCTGCGCGGGGTGTGTTACCTGGGTTTTTCACGAGTGTTGCTCCTGTCGGAAGCGCCGATCAGTCACGGCAAGCTCCAATGCGATCCGGTCGAGTCATCTTCTAGAGTGATGCCCGCCGCTGATAGTTCATCACGGATTCGGTCTGCAACAGCGAAGTCTTTCGCCGCGCGGGCCGTATTACGATCCTCAATGAGCGTGTCAACCAGTGCTGATAATGCAGCAACAGCCGGTTCTGAACGATCAGAACCCCATCGTGGATCAAGTGGGTTGATACCCAAAACCTGTGCCATAGCGATCACTTGCGAACGCGCCGTAGCGACCGTTGCAAGATCCCCATCGTCGAGGGCGGCATTGCCCGAACGAATCGTTTCGTGCACTACCGCGAGCGCTTGCGGCACCGCAAGGTCGTCATCCATCGCTTCGCCAAATGCCTCGGGCACCTCGTTGGTGTTCGCAGTATCAAAGCGAGTGTCACGCAGTCGGCGCGACGCCCGCTCGATGAACACCTCAAGGCGCTCAAAGGCGGCCTCAGCTTCTGCAAGCGACGTGTCAGTGTAGTCGATTGTGGAGCGGTAATGTGCAGCACCGAGCAAATAGCGCACCACTATGGGTCGAGCCGCATCCAAAAGGTCGCGGGCAAACACCGAATTGCCGAGTGATTTTGACATCTTCTGGCCGTTGACGTTGACCATTCCGTTGTGCACCCAGTGCCGTGCAAACTCATCGCCGAGCGCTGTTGACTGGGCAAGCTCGTTCTCATGGTGCGGGAACCGCAGGTCGAGCCCCCCACCGTGGATGTCGAACGCACCGCCCAAATAGCGGCGCGACATGGCGGAGCACTCAATGTGCCAGCCGGGGCGACCATCGCCCCACGGCGATGACCAGGATGCCGAAGCGGGCTCGGTGGGCTTGCTGCCCTTCCAGAGCGCAAAATCGCGAGCATCGCGCTTGGCGCGCGGATCGGCATCCGCGGCAGCAACCATATCGTCGAGCTTCTGACGGGTGAGCTCACCGTAGGAGGGCCACGACTGGGTGTCGAAGTAGACATCGCCCGAGCCATCGGTGGCGGCATAGGCGTGACCGCGCTCGATGAGCAGCGCAATCAGGTCGCGCATTTCGGAGATGTTGGCTGTCGCGCGCGGCTCATAGCTCGGCGGGAGGATGCCCAGCTCGTTGTAGCCCGCAGTGAAGTCGAGTTCGATTCGGTAGGCCAGAGCCCACCACTGTTCCGTCGAGCCCTCGGCTGCGGCATCCGCTGCCTTGCTCAGAATCTTGTCGTCAATGTCGGTGACGTTGCGCACGAGAGTGACATCGAGACCGCGGTAGGTGAGCCAGCGGCGCCAAATGTCGTAGACGAGCGCTGAACGCAAGTGACCAATGTGCGGGGCCGACTGCACCGTGGGGCCGCACACGTACATTCCCACCTTGCCCGGTTCGCGGGGTTCAAGGTCGACGAGGCTGGCGCTACGGGTGTCATACAGGCGAATAGTCACTAAGCAAGTTTAGCGACCGCCGCTGGGTATTACACGGTTGACGGCAAGCACGGGGCTTGAGAGCCCCGCGCTGCAGACGATTACTTCGTGTAGGTGTAGAAACCACGCCCGGATGCGACTCCGAGGTAGCCCTTGTCGATGTATTCGGTCTTGAGCCATTCGGCAAACTTCTGCGTCTTCTCGTCACCGTGAGACATGATGTTGTACGGGGTCGTGAGACCGATCACGTCGAAGATCTGGAACGGCCCCATGGGAGCGCCAGTCGCAATGCGCCAGGTGTTGTCCACGTCAGCAGGTTCTGCGTAGCCCTCGGCACCGAGCTCGGCTGCCGCGTTAAGGAACGGCACGAGCAGCGAATTGAGAACGTAGCCGGCCTTCTCCTTGTGAATCGGGATCGCCACCATGCCAATGGCCTTCGAGAATTCCACGACCGCATCAAAGACGGCGGGGTCGGTGTCACTCGTACCCATGATCTCGGCAGTGTTGAACTTCCAGATCTGGTTAGCGAAGTGAAGCGCCAGGAACTTATCGACGCGACCGGTCGATTCCTTCATGTCGCTCGGCAACAGAGTGGAGGAGTTCGTGGCGAAAATCGTGTGTTCGGGGGCGAGCTTTCCCAGCTCGGCGTAGGTGGACTTCTTGAGGTCGAGAATTTCGGGGATCGCCTCGATCACGAGGTCTGCTTCGGCAACAGCATCGCCGAGGTCAGCCGAGAAGCGCACGCGAGTGAGTGCGTCCTTCGCTTTGCCATCGGCTGCGCCGTCTACTCCGTCGGCAATGTAGGTGTCGACAAGTCCGTTGAAACGCTCGCGAGCCTTATCGAGAGCGTCATCGTTAATGTCGTAGGCGACAACGTCGAAACCGCTGTACGCCGTTTGGAAAGCAATCTGTGATCCGAGCACGCCTGTGCCCAAAACTGTTACACGCTGAATGTTTGTCATTGCGCCTTCTTTCTCTCAGGTGCGGTGATCGACCGCTCCTCTGAACATACGCCTGCGAACTGTGTCTTGACTGGGTTTTCCGCGCAGCGCGAAACGCTGAATCCTTGTAAACGCTGGAAGTTACACGCACGAGTGTGTAGACGGCCGTAGAATGAGTGCAAATCAGCAACGAAGCATGAGAGAGGGATGGACCCATACCCAGTCCACGCAACCAAGCCATGCTTGTGAAAGCAGCCACTCTCTATTACCTCGAGGGCAAATCACAAGCCGAAGTCGCTCAAGAGATCGGCGTCTCGCGATCGAACGTGTCTCGCGTTCTCGCTGATGCCCGCAAGAACGGCATTGTTGAAATCCGCATCAACGACCCCTTCGGTCGCGCTCAAGACCTCGAAGCACAGCTCGTTGCTCGCTACGGACTGCGCGAATGCCGCGTTGCCCCCAGCACCGGATCTGACAACCAGCTTTCCCGCGTCGGCGCGCTCGGCGCGCAGTGGCTCATCGACAACTTGCCCCGCGATGGTGGCGTGGCTCTCTCCTGGGGCTCCAGCGTTCAGGCTGTCGTCGACGAGATTCCGGATGACGCCTCCCACGAGAACATCGAAGTACTCCCCCTCGTGGGCGGGCTTTCCATCGTGGACTCCGCTCGCGACGGCAACGTTTTGGTGCGCCTTTTGGCCACCAAGCTCGGAGCCCAACACCGCCGTCTGTACGCGCCCGCAGTTGTCGAATCGCTCGAATCCCGCGAGGCGTTCCTGCGGGAGCCCTCGATTACGGGCGTGCTCAATGCTTCTCGGCGCGCGAAGATTGCGATCGTCGGAGTCGGAAACGTGGGCAAGGGCGCGTCAAGCGCCATCATCGAGTCGATGAACCTCAGCCGCACCGAACGCAGCGAGTTCGCAGCATCCGGAGCAGTGGGTGACTGCTGCACGCGCTTCTTCGACCACGAGGGAAAACTTGTGGAGTCTGTCGTCAATGACCGTGTGATCGCGATCGACCTTGACGAACTCGGAAGCATTCCCACCGTGGTGGGCGTTGCTGCGGGAGCGCACAAGCTTGAAGGTACACACGCGGCGCTCACCGGCGGGCTCTTTGACGTGCTCGTCGTTGACTCTGATCTCGCACTAGCCCTGCTCGACCAGCGCTAGCCCACCGGGCGTCGCGCAGATGTCGCGTTTTGAGTGACTACGGCTTGAGCTGACGCCGAGCTAACTACTCGGCGGCGGAAGCGAGAAGGTCGGCGAAGGTTGCCGCGAGCTCTTCTGGCGTTGTCGCGGCGCTTAGAGTGTCGTGCCAGCCGTCGAGCTGGAAGACCCCGATGAGTTGCGACAGCATTTCTGCTTGCGCATGCGGTTCAGTCACGAGGATGAGAACGGCCACGCGAGCAGCCACGGTCGAGTCCGCTCCGCCCATTTCACCGAATTCGACGGGCTGCGCGAGGGTGGCGATTCCGAGCCCTGATTCGATGGCGTGCTCGACATCAGCATGGGGAATTGCCACCGGGATGACCGTGGGTAGACCAGTGGGGAAGGCGAGTTCGCGCTCAAGAAGCGCTGCCTCGTAACTGGGGTGCACGGCACCAACCGCGAGAGCCTGCTGTGCGAAAGCGGAGAGCACTTCGGTGCTGTTGCCTGCCACAAGCCCCACAATGCTGAGGTCGGCGCGGGGCACGACGGGTGCTGCTGTGGGGGTCTCACTCATGGTTTCTCGTCCTTCTGGGCGCAGGTGTTAGTCAAAAAAATGTTGCCGTGTACACATTTGTATATCAAAGGTGCATAATTGTCACGAAGCTATCGCCCCGCGAATACATTGGAGTATTGAAAATGGCCACAAAACGCATCCTCGTGATCTGCGGCACTGGAGTCGCAACATCCACTGTGGTCGTCACTAAGATTCGCACTTTCTGCGAATCCAAAGGACTCGACGCCAAGATCACTCAGGGCAAAGTAGCCGACACTCTGCGCGGCAACCTCGACGCAGACTTCATCGTGGCCACCACCCAAGTGCCCGATTCCGTCGGCATCCCGGTCATCGCCGGGCTCCCCTTCCTCAC
Organism: Salinibacterium amurskyense; assembly: GCF_002797685.1. GTDB lineage: Bacteria > Actinomycetota > Actinomycetes > Actinomycetales > Microbacteriaceae > Rhodoglobus > Rhodoglobus amurskyensis. Next base: position 914,488 of record NZ_PGFH01000001.1, on the reverse strand, counting down.
CGGAATGGGCCTCGACAAGGTATTCGCCGAAATCGAGCAGCAGTTCGCCTAACCCGCGACACTGAGTGGCCCGCGCACCGCACGTGGCCCGCCGCATCATCAGCTTGACGAGCACGCGCGCAGTACTGCCGCGCGCTCATGCCCCAGCCTCGACAAACCTCAGAGAATTGGACGTTCAGCGTTGAACATTATTGAAGATATTTTGACAAATATCACCAGCTACCTCACGGCTCTCGGAGCCTCCGTTACCCTGCCGATCCTCATCACGATCTTCGGCATGATCCTTGGCCAAAAGTTCAGCCAGGCACTGCGTGCTGGTGTGCTGATCGGTATTGGCTTCATCGGTATCAACCTCGTGATCGGGCTCATGGCCGGCACCGTTGGTCCCGCCGCTCAGGCCCTCGCCGTGAACCTCGGCGTGAACCTCACGGTTCTCGATGTGGGCTGGCCCGCGAGCGCGGCCATCGCCTTTGGATCCACCATCGGGGCGGTGATTATTCCTGTCGGCATCCTCGTCAACATGTTGCTGCTGTGGTCGGGCCTCACCCGCACGTTCAACATTGACCTGTGGAACTTCTGGCACTTCGCCCTCGTTGGCGCTCTTGTCGGAGCCGTCACCGATAACTTCTGGATCGGTATCGCCGCGGCCGCCGTGCACATGGTGATCGTTCTGGCTCTCGCCGACCTCTCGGCACCGATGATTCAGAAGTACTTCAACTTCCCCGACATCTCGTTCCCCCACGGAACCAGCGCGCCGTACATTCTGTTCGCGATCCCCTTCAACTGGGTCTTCGACCGCATCCCCGGCTTCCGCAACCTGAAGGCAGACCCGCAGACCATCGAGAAGCGCTTCGGTGTCTTCGGTGAATCGATGATCTTGGGTCTCGTACTCGGAATCATCATCGGTCTCGCCGGCTTCGGTTTCGACAACCCGCGCGAAGACTCCATCGCGATCCTCGTCCTCGCCATCAGCCTCGCTGCCGTACTGCTGCTTCTGCCGCGCATGGTCTCGATCCTCATGGAAGGCCTCATCCCGGTCTCCGACTCCGCTCGCGAGTTCGTTCAGAAGCGTTTCCCCGGTCGCAAGTTCTACATCGGTCTCGACACCGCGATCGCAGTAGGACAGCCCGCTGTGCTCGCGACGTCGCTCGTACTGGTTCCGGTTACCGTGCTGATCGCTATTGCCCTTGCTCCGCTCGGCAACCAGGTGCTGCCGCTCGTTGACCTCGCCACGCTGCCGTTCATCGTGGCCATGATGGTTCCAATCTTCCGCGGAAACATCGTGCGCTCCGTCATCGGTGGCGCCATAGTTATTGCGATCGGCCTCTTCATCGCCACCGCAACCGCACCGCAGTTCACGGCCATCGCCGAAGCCTCGGGCTTCAGCGACACGCAGGGTTCGCAGCTCATCTCGTCGCTCGTTGACGGAGCAAACCCCCTCACCGGTCTGTTCTTCGGAGTAGCAAACCTCGGCGGCTGGACCATCGCGGTCCTCGCCGTGCTCTCCCTCGGATTCGCCTACTGGGTGAGCCGCCTCGAAAAGAAGCGCGACATCGTGCGTGCTCAGGTCGAAGCGGATGCCGCAGCAGCATCCGACGAAGAAGCAGCTAAGGCCTAACCAGGTCTAGCTTCGCCGCCGAAAGCCCCGCTCCCCCAGGAAGGAGCGGGGCTTTTGTGCGCGTCGAAGACGCGCGAACGAACCCCTAGACCGCCATCGGGCTAGTGACGGCTACATTCGGCGCTCAGAACAGCGCACAGGGCTCGTCAGCGAGCCGCTGCACCACACGGCTGGGGCTGGGGGTAGGGCTGCGGCAGCGGCTGACGTTGGGGCTGACGTTGGGGCTGCTGAAGTTAGGGCGGCGACTGCAACTGCAACGCCACCCGCATCCCGCCCGCAGCATCCCGCCCGCAGCATCCCGCAAGTTAACGCACAGAAGGCCCGCACCAATCGGTGCGGGCCTTCTGCGGTGATTACTATTCGACGGTAGCGAGCAGTTCTGCGAGCTCGTCGAGCACAGTGTCAGCGCCCTCATCGTCGGAAGCCAGCGTGACGGTTTCGCCCTGAGAGACTCCGAGCGAAATCACGGCGAGGATGCTGGCGGCGTTAACAGCCTTGCCATCCTTAGCAACGGTGATCTTCAAGCCGCTCTTGCTGACCGCCTGCGTGAAGAGTGCAGCGGGGCGAGCGTGAAGGCCCGAGGGGGAAACGATTGTGGCTGTGCGTTCTGACATTGTGTACCTGTTTCGAAACGTGGTGGACTGCGCCCCTTGAGGAACGCGGCTAGGAGAACCCGCGGGCGGGTTGCGGCTCTAGAGCAAACGCTCCGGATTCGCGACGAGGTTCGTGATGGTCGCGAGCATGCGTGCGGCATCAGCACCATCCGCTACACGGTGATCGACGGTGAGACCGATCGTGCAGCTCAACCGCACACCGAAGGTCTCGTCGTCGAACACGCGCATGCGTGGCTTGACGGCGCCCGACGACAGAGCCGTCGACTGCGGTGGGGTCAATAGTGCGTTGAACGATTCCACGCCGAATCCGCCCAGGTTCGAGAATACGCTTGTTCCGCCGCCGAGTCGCGCGGGCGGCAGAGTGCCCTTGCGCGTCTCGTCTACGACACCGGCGATCTCAGCGACCAGCTCAGCAAGTGTTCCCTCGTGCGAGTTCTTCAGCACCGGCGCGAGCAGCCCCGATGGCGAATCGATCGCGAGGGCGATCCCGATGTGCTCGTTGGCGACGACTCCCTCATCAGTCCAGGTGCCATTGAGCGCAGCGTTCTCGGCCAGAGCGATCGCTTGAGCCCGCACAAAGAGTGCGGTCCAGCTAGCGCCACCGAGTGTGGTTTTGCGCACGGCAGCCAAGGCTGACAGGTCAAGGTCAACATAGGCAGTGAACTGCGGAACGAGAGCGGATGCCGTCATCACCTTGGCAACTTGCTTGCGGGTGCGCAGGCGGCGAGCTTCTACCGGGTCAACTGCCTTGGCCGGTGCAGCGGCAGCGGGAGCAGGAGCGGCAGCGGCAGCTGCAGGAGCAGCAGGCGCTACCGCAGCAGGAGCAGCAGGCGCGGCCGGTGCAGCAGGAGCCGCGACCGGAACAGCAGCAGACGCTGCGGAGGTTCCTGCAGCAGCTGCTTCAACATCCGACAAACGAACGGTGTTGTCCGGCCCGGTCGGCGTGACCGACGAGAGGTCAACGCCGTGTTCGGCGGCGGCACCGCGAGCGGCCGGAACAGCGGGGATCCACCCGGTCTCGATGGGGGCAGGAACGGCAGCCGGAGCTACTTCCGCAGCGGCCGGAGCAGCAGCGGGAGCGTCAGCGGCGGGCTCGTCAAAGAGTCCACCGAGCAGGTCATCGGCCTCTGTCGTGATGAAAGCGATGGTGTCTCCCACCGCGTACACCTCATCGGGCTGGGCGATGATGCGAGCGAGTACGCCGTCGAAGGGCGACTCCACTTCCATGTCAACCTTGTCGGTCGCGACCTCACAGATTGGTTCCCCGGAACGAACCGAGTCACCCTCCTGCTTGAGCCACGCGACCATGGTGCCCTCTTCCATGGTCATGGACATCTTGGGCATTGTCAGAGGCAGCTCAGACATGTCACCACTTCCGAACGAGATCAGTGGCCGCCGCAACGATGTCTTCGACCTGCGGCACCGAAGCGCGCTCGAGCTTGGGAGCGTACGGGATCGGGATGTCGAGGCCAGCAAGACGCTTGATCGGCGCGCGAAGGTAGCCGAAGGCATCCGATTCGGAAATGATGGCAGACACTTCAGACATGAAGCCGAGTGTACGCACCGCTTCCTGCACGAGCAGAACGCGGCCCGTGGCCTTGACGGTGCGCAGGATGGTGTCGCTGTCGAGCGGCTTGAGCGTGCGCGGGTCGACCACGGTCGCTTCGATGCCGTCGGCCGCAAGAATCTCAGCTGCTTCGAGCGCGCGGCTCACTTCAACACCCGTGGCGATGATCGTGAGGTCCTTGCCTTCGCGGGGAACCGCAGCGACGCCAAGCGGCGTGCGGATGTCGCCCGTGCGAACCTCGCCCGAGGTCTTGTAGAGCAGCTTGTGCTCGATGACCATGACGGGGTTGGGATCGTCGATGGCCGAGAGCAGCAAGCCCTTGGCGTCATCCGCCGTTGCCGGCATAACAACCTTGAGACCGGGGATGTGAACAAACCAGGCTTCGAGGCTCTGGGAGTGCTGCGCGGCAGCACCCGTTCCCGAACCACCCGGCGCGCGGATAACCATCGGAACGTTCACTGCGCCACCGAGCATGAAGTGAATCTTCGCTGCCTGGTTAGCGATCTGGTCCATGGCCTGAGCCGTGAAGTCAGAGAACTGAATCTCGACGATCGGGCGCATGCCCGTCATCGCGGCACCGACACCGGCGCCCATGATGCCGAGCTCGCTGATGGTGGTGTCGCGAACGCGGTCGGGGCCGATCTCGTTGATGAGCTCGCCGGTGACACCGAAGGCGCCGCCGTACGTTCCGACGTCTTCACCCATGATGAAGACGGCAGGGTCCTTGGCCATCGCGATACGCATAGCGTCGCGAACAGCCTCGGAGTAGGTCATGGTTACGGTTTCGCCCGTCGCGGGCGCTGCGGTCTGTGCCGCGGTCGTCTCAATAGTCATAGTCGTTACCTTGCGTAGACGGCGGAAAGAAGGTCGTCAGCGGTGGCGTCCGGCGCAGCGTTGGCGCGCTGAACGGCACTGCGCAGTTCGGTGCGCACGTTGTCGCGAACGGCATCGATGTCAGCCTGCGTGAGGCCACCGGCGGCGAGAGCCTGAGCTTCGAACAGCGGAATCGGGTCCTTGCCGCGCCACTCATCGATCTCGTCGCGAGTGCGGTACAGGTTCTTGTCCGACTTCGAGTGACCGCGCCAGCGGTACGTCTTCGCTTCGATGAAGGTCGGTCCGCCACCGGCACGAGCGCGGTCAACCGCTTCCTTCGTGGCGTCGTAGACAGCCTGAACATCGTTACCGTCAACGGTCACTCCGGGGATGCCGTAGCCCTTCGCACGGTCAGAAAGCTGGTCGAGATTGAAGGCCTTCTCTGACGACATTGACATGCCGTAGAGGTTGTTTTCGCACAGGAACACCACGGGAAGCTGCCACATTGCCGCGAGCACAACGCCCTCGTGCCAGGCACCCTCACCCATCGCACCGTCGCCGTGGAAGCTGACAGCAACCTGCTTGGTGCCGCGCATCTTCGCCGACAGCGCTGCGCCGGTAGCGATCGGAACGCCACCAGCCACGATGCCGTTGGCACCGAGGTTTCCGGTTGCGGTATCCGCAATGTGCATCGAACCACCGCGACCGCGGCAGTAGCCAGTCTCTTTCGCGAGAAGCTCGGCCATCATGCGCTCCATGTCGGCGCCCTTGGCGATGCAGTGGCCGTGGCCACGGTGCGTCGAGGTGATGTAGTCGTCCTTGTTGAGGGCGAGGCATGCACCGGTCGGTACGGCCTCTTGACCGATCGAGAGGTGCATCGTGCCGTGCATCAATCCACGGCCGTAGAGGTCTTCCACTGCTTCTTCGAAGCGGCGGATCTTCCACATGGTGGCGAGGCTGGCTGCCGCGAGTTCGCGGTTCGCAACGATCTGCGTATTCATAGTTGTCACCTTTCTTAGGCGGAGAGCAGCGAAGCGAGAGCGGGAACCTGCAACTGGCCATCGGCCAGAAGGGCATCCTGCAGCTTGCGCAAAATCACGATGGTCTTGGTTTCGTCGAGCTGCACGTCGTCGTACGTGACGGCAGTTCCCTTGGCGACATCGCGGATGAGCGTGCCGGCCGATGCCAGACCGATGGGCAGTTCGCGACCAGCCTTGGCCTCGGCTGCCGGAACGGCGTCACCGTAGACGTGCTCGCCACCGATGCCGTCAATCTTTTCGCCGACCTTGAGGTCGCGCTTAGCCATGGCAGAAACGTCTGCGTTCCAGGCGATCGGAGCAAGCGACGGCTGGCGGTCGATCATGACCTCACCGATCGAGAGCACTGCCTCGACGCTCGCGAGGTGGTACGGACGGTAGAACGCGAAGTAGGGGCCTTCACCGAGCTTGAGGTAGCTGAGCTCCTCGTGCACAACGGGGTCGGTTGCCTTAGCAACAACGAACACACCGGGCGCAACCGGGCCAGTGGCGTAGTCGACAACACCGCTGCGGTCGAGGATTCCACCGTCTTCGATGGGCTTGAAGATGTCCTGCAGCGTCGGCACCGTTGCGGCCGGTCCGTGCATCGAACGCTTCGTGAGCTCGAGGTCGGCCGCGTTAGCGAGGGCAGCCATCTCAATCATGGTCTTGGTTCCGTCGACGAAGCTGCACAGCATCCGCGGGTTCATGCCCTTGGTCTTTGCTTCTTCTTCGAGGCTGCTGGGGGTAGCCGTCTCGTTGAGGGGGTTGTTCTTGCCCTTACCGGCGAGAACAACGTCGAGACCGATGTCTTCGACGTACTCGACGAGCTTGAGGCACTCAACGGGCTCATCGCCACGGCAGACCGTGTAGATGTTGCCGGTCTGAGCGGCGATGCGAGCCAGGAGGAGACCGACGGTAACGTCAGCTTCTACGGTCATGAGGGCGACATCCTTGCCACCGAGCAGCGACGCGAGGGCAACCTTGGCGGCGATCTCGGGAACACCCGAGCACTCGATGACCATGTCGATGGGGAGCTTCGGAAGGGCGAGAGCGTCGTTGACGACAACGTGGCCGCCGGCTTCGATCGTGGCGGCGAGCGTCTCGAGGTCTGCTGACTGGTCGACGTCGGTGATGCCGGCGTTAGCGAGAGCACCTACGGCACGGTCAATTGCAATGTCGGCGACGGCGGTGATGTCGACGCCCTTTTGGCGAGCGATCTGGGCGATGAAGCCGGAGCCCATCTGGCCTGCGCCGACGAGACCGATACGAACGGGACGACCGACCTCACGCTGACGCGCAAGCAGTTTGTTTGTGTAACCCATGACTACCCCTTTGAAACCACGTTGATGCACTTATGTGCGCTTGTTAATCAAGTATGTGTATTTAGTATGCCCCGCCGGGAACGACGATGCAATGTCGAATGCCGAAACACCCGAACGAGTGATGTCGCTACTTGCGGGCTGCCGCTGCGACGTTGCGCTTGTACGTCACCCAGTACTGCTTGGTGGCGTAGTCCACGGCTGCGGTCATCATCTTCTCTTTGGTGCGCAGCGTTGCGGTGTCGAGATCACCGATTAGCTCGGGGCGCGGCTTGAAGCGCGCGAGAACGGTGCTGCCGACCATGGCCTCGGCGGCCACTATGCGGCTCGTTGAGGCATCAACGACCAGGAGAACGATGGCGCCGCGGAGGAAGTGCTTGCCGCGGCCCGAGACCAAGAAATGGTCTTTCGCGCCGATGAAGCTTGTTCCGAGTCGCTTGGTGGCACGCGAGTACGTGCGCTGTTGGAGGAGGCTAAACACAACGCTCAGAACGAGCGCTGCGATCAGCAGTAGTGCGAAGCCGGTATCCATGTCAACTACCTTCGATGAGCTCAATGGTGACGCCGGCGTCGGGCAGCGATAGCGTGCCCTTCGCGTGAATGGCGCCGGGGAGAATCTTCTGGCTGTCTTCTGGGTCGCTGTAGACCACGAAGTGGCCGAGCGTGCGGAGGTTGTTGGCCGCAATCTCGCCGACCTCCGTAATGGTGACTTCAGAGTCCCCCACCCGCAGCACGTCTCCCGGCTGGGGATCGCGCTGCGGGTGGTGGTGCGTGACAGTGTGAACGACACTTACCTCAGCCAGTTCGGCGGGGCAGGGTTCTCCGAAGAAGATCACCACTCCTCCGTCGAACATTTCGGTGGCGTCCGTTCCGATGGACGTGACCTCGCTGCGGTAATAGGTAGTCATTGCTGTCTCGCTTTTCTCTGCTGTTGCGTGTGGTGGTTGTACTGGCGGTGGTGCTTAGATCAGCGCGAAGCTTGCGCCCCACGCGATCAAGACTGCCAGCGGTGACGTGATCAGGCGAGAGAAGAGCACAGCGGGTACACCCACTGCAACCGTCTCCGGCTTGGCTTCTCCCAGGGCGAGGCCCACGGGAACGAAGTCACAACCAACCTGACCGTTGATGGCGAACAGCGTCGGCAGTGCGTACTGCACCGGCAGTGCGCCAGCGGCGATCTGTGTACCCATGAGTACACCGACGACCTGAGCGATAGCCGCGCCCGGTCCCAGAATGGGCGACAGGAACGGTAGTCCCGTGATCACACCAAGCAGGATCAGTCCGATCGGGTTCGAGGCCAACGGAGTCACTGCTTGCGCAATGAGATCCGAGAGTCCCGAGTAGGTGACGAAACCGATCAAGAGGCTCACATAGGCCATGAACGGCAGGATCGTCTGCAGCACGAGCTGAACCGTCTGGCGACCAGACGAGAGCAGTGTGTTGATGATGTTTCCGATAACCGAACCGAAGCGCGTTGCCGTATTCGAGAAGAAGCCGATGAAGCCGCCACCGGTTGTCGTCTCAGCGGTGAAGTGCTGAACGTTGCTCGTACCGAAGGCTCCCGAGGGGGCCGGGCTGCCGATAGCAGCTTCGGATGCAGCGGATGCCTCAGCGGCGTGAGTCGCGAAGGCGTGCTCACCATCAACGAGCTCAACGTTGTCAGTGCCGACAGCGGAAACGAAGACGTCGTCGGTGATGTACTTCGCGAGGGGGCCCGAGGGCTCTCCGGGGAAGACGTCGACGGTCATCATGCGCTTCTTGGGGTAGACGCCGATGCGGGCAGTTCCACCACAGTTGATCACGACAGCGACAACGCGCTCTTCGGGAATGCTGTTGGTGAAGCCGTCAACAGCTTCTGCACCAGTGAGCTCGGCGATCCGCGCAGCGACCGGGTGGATTCCGCCACCGGTTACCGAGAGAACGACGTTCTTTTCTGCGCTCGGCTCGAGGAGGAGACCCTTGCCCCAACCGCCGTTACCGGGCTTGACGAATACGTTTCTGTAGGTGTTCTCGCTCATGATCACACCGCCCCTTCAGTGGAAACCGAGGATCCGGTTTTCTTGGTCGACTTTGCCTCGATGAAACGCTCGCTTGCACGCGCGAACTCGCGGTCGTACTCGTCGAATACGGCCGTGAGACCCTGGCGACGGATGAGCAGCTTGGTGATCCACTCGGTGACGATTCCGCGAATAAAGATAACGACGATGCCGGTACCGAAGTACAGCAGCGCGAGCAGCGGGTACTTTTCGGGAGCGATGGAGAGCACTCCAGCCGAGACACCAGCCCAGACAAAGATCTCGCCGGCGTTAGCGTGCGGGAAGAAGGCGGTGACAGGGTGCACGAATGACACTGCAGAGTCGTAGAACGCCGGCTTCTGTCGTTCGGGTAGATAGATGCCGAAGGAGTACGCCATCGGGTTGGTCAAGACGATGACCGCGATGATGGGCATGAGGGTGTAGCGAGTAATGGCCCAACGAGCTGACCACTGTACTGCGCGGGTCATGCGTGCTTCGCCCACCCAGGTGGTGATCGCGTACATAAACGTAAGCAGCACGATCAGCGTCGGCAGGATGCCGGTTGCGAGACCAACGAGAGCTTCACCCGATGCGTTGAACAGGCCAATGAAGTGCGTAGCACCCCAGGTGAGGGCCTGAATGATCGGGTTGTCGCTGGCCGGTACTGGCGGCGAATCAGCCGCCCAAATTATCGTGTCCAGAACAGATTGCATCTCACACCTTTCTCCAGCCGCAACTTCGTTGTCGGCGCCTGTCAGGGCCGGTGGCGTGACGTGAGGTGTGTGTCCCCATCGACCCTGGTACTACATTTGCACAATTGTGAGCATCGGACTCACAGTCGTGTAGTAACAGGTATATCAGGCTCGCAAGCAATCGACCAAGGCACGAGCGAAAGAAATTACTGCTCAGGTTCGCTCTGGTTTCGAACGCGGAGATTAGCTACGCGGAATCACCGCGCGTCAACAGGCACAGCGGCGTGCGCAAAAGTCGATCGCCGGGCAACCGCGCGATCGCGCGGCACCGCCCGACGCGACTACTCGCGGTTGTGAGTGGCCTCGGCGACCGTGCGCGCATGTACGAGTGCCGTAGCGATTGCCGCCATGCCCTCGCCGCGGCCTGTGAAGCCGAGCGCATCGGAGGTCGTGCCCGCGATGCTCACCGAAGCTCCAAGAATCCCGCTCAAGAACTCTTCAGCCTCTACGCGACGGCGCGAGACCATCGGGTGGTTTCCAATGAGCTGAACGGAGACGTTGCCCACTTCGAAGCCGGCTTCCCGCATGAGAAAGAGGGTTTCGCGCAAGAAGACATCACCATGGGCATCTTCAAACTTGGGGTCGCTCGTGCCGAATACGCTGCCCAAATCGCCCAGCTTCGCGGCCGAGAGCATGGCATCGCAAATCGCGTGAGCGACAACATCGCCATCGCTGTGACCGCGGAGGCCGACTTCGTCCGGCCAGTGCAGCCCAGCAAGCCACAGAGGCTTAGTGTCGTCGTAGGCGTGCACATCCGTACCAGTACCGACTCGGATGCTGGTGGCTGCAGACTCGGTAAAGAGCTGCTCGGCGCGACGCAGCTCCCACGCGGTAGTGATCTTGAAGGCCATGGGGTCGCCCGCGATGATGGAGACCGGGAAACCCGCAGCCGCGACCAAAGCTGAATCGTCGGTGTGCTCTTCTTGAGCGGCCTCGTGGGCAGCTACGAGCTGGTCACGCGGGAAACCCTGCGGGGTTTGCACCGCCATGAGCACGGAACGGTCGACGGTCTCGACGATCTGACTGTTGTCATCCGTACGCTTAATCGTGTCGGCAACCGGAAGGCCCGGCACGACACCAGCGTTCGAGCTGCGCACTTCTGCGGCAACCGAGTCAAAGACGAGGCTCGGCGTGAGCGGACGTGCCGCGTCGTGCACGAGAACTACGTCAATGCTCGATTCGAGAAATTTGAGGGCCTCAGCAACAGACTCCTGGCGCGTGGAACCGCCCACGATAATCACGGGCTCCCGATCACGGCCGCCGGGGACCGAGCGCGCGAGCTGCTTGGCGATGGGGCCATACGACTTCGGAACAGTGATGATTACCTGAGTCGGCTCCGCCATTCCGAAAACGGATTCGAGGGCGCGACTGAGAGTAGGACGACCCGCCAAGTGAACGAAAGCTTTTGGCTCGTTGCGACCGAGGCGGGTGCCATTCCCGGCGCCGAGAAGGATCACGGCGACGCGGGGATTAATCTGTGGATTCATATGAGGCGGGTATCTCCAAATCGATGGGCGAGGAAATACTCCTCCGCCAAAAAGACGTAGCGAATCAGCCTACCCATGCTCTCCTGTGAATACACAGTCAGAGCTAATGGGTTATGAAGCGAGAACCTCGTCGAGAACCAGAGATGCCTTGTCTTCGTCAGTCTTCTCAGCGAGCGCAAGCTCAGAGATAAGAATTTGACGTGCCTTCGCAAGCATGCGCTTTTCGCCAGCCGAAAGGCCGCGATCCTGGTCACGGCGCCAGAGGTCACGAACGACCTCAGAAACCTTGATGACGTCTCCCGAAGCAAGCTTCTCCAGGTTGGCCTTGTACCGGCGCGACCAGTTAGTGGGCTCTTCAGTGAACGGCGCGCGAAGCACCTCGAACACAGCGTCGAGCCCCTCGCGACCGATAACGTCGCGAACGCCCACGAGATCAACGTTCTCTGCGGGCACTTCGATGGTGAGATCACCCTGAGTTACATTGAGCTTGAGATAGATTTTCTCTTCACCCTTGATGGTGCGCTTCTTAACCTCGGTGATGGTTGCAGCACCGTGATGGGGATAAACGACAGTCTCGCCGACCTCAAACAACATGAATAGTGGTCCTCTCGAAGAAAACCCAGTTTATCACAGTAAACACATGGTAAGGGTTGCCTAAGTAAAGCACTCGGCGCAGCTATCTATTAGGATGGATTTGTGACAGTACGCACTCGCGCAACACGCGCCGCAGCCTCCGCCCTCATCGCCGGAGCCCTCCTCGTGGGCACCGCCGGTTGTTCGTTCATTACGCCTACCGCGACGTTGAACCACTACGACCCCAGCGACGGTATCGGCGCCGAAGTCGGCGACGTCAAGGTACGCAACGTTCTCGCCATCAGCAACGATGACGAGTCCGCCGTCAGCTTGATGGTCACCATCATCAACACCAGCTCCTCGAGCGGCAGCCTGCGCATGCAGTACGAGTCGGCCGAGGGCGAACGCATCGACATCTCCAAGCCGGTCACCTCTGGTGAAGTCAAGAGCTACGGCACCGAGGTCGATGGCGACATGATCGTGATCGCGGATGCAGGCATCCGTGCCGGGCAGTTGTTCCCCATCTACTTCCAGTTCGGCAACGACAGCGGCCAAGAGTTGCTGGTTCCCGTAATGGCGAGCGACGACGTTATTTACGCCGACCTCGCTCCGGCTAGCGCTCTCAGCGAATAGCCTCACTTCCCACTGGTGCGCCGAAGCCAGGTGCACCCGAGCTAGCCCGCGTGCACCCGCGGCGTTTTAGTCTTCGAAGCGATACCCGAGCCCGCGCACGGTCACGAGAAGCTTCGGTTGCGATGGAGTCTTTTCGATCTTGGTGCGGATGCGCTTGATGTGAACGTCGAGAGTCTTGGTGTCGCCAAAGTAGTCGGCGCCCCACACTCGATCGATCAGCTGACCGCGCGTCAGCACGCGACCGCCGTTGCGCAAGAGAAGCTCGAGCAGTTCAAATTCCTTCAGCGGCATGCCAACATCGACACCATCAACCGTGACCGTGTGGCGCTCAACATCCATCCGCACTCCCCCAGCCTCAAGCACCGAGTCGGTCTCGTCGACGTCCTCCGCCCGGCGGCGCATAACTGCGCGGATGCGGGCCAAGAGCTCACGAGTGGAATAGGGCTTCGTTACGTAGTCATCCGCTCCCAGCTCAAGGCCGACCACGATATCCACTTCGCTGTCTTTGGCCGTGAGCATAATGATGGGCACGTTCGAGCGGGTGCGAACCTCGCGGCATACTTCAGTGCCGGCAAGGCCGGGCAGCATGAGATCCAGCAGGATAAGGTCGGCGCCATTGCGGTCGAACTCAGCAAGCCCCGCGAGGCCGTCTTCGGCGATAGTCGTTTCGTAGCCTTCGCGCTCCAGCAGGAACGCGAGAGGCTCGCTCAACGACGCCTCGTCTTCGACGATCAAAATGCGGGTCATTGCTTGTCTCCTGTTGCGTTGGTTACGTCGGGATCGATCTCGGGCAGTCGAATCGTGAAGGTGGAGCCGTGGCCGAGTTGCGACCACACGCGGATGTCGCCGCCGTGGTTCTGCACCACGTGCTTGGCGATACTGAGGCCGAGCCCACTGCCGCCGGTGTGACGGCTGCGCGCGGGGTCGCTGCGGTAGAAGCGTTCGAACACGCGGTCGAGTTCGTCGTCGGGGATTCCGACGCCCTGGTCGGTGACCGAGACCTCGATGGCGCCGTCACGGTGACGGACTCCGATTCCCACGCGCGTGTTCTCGGGCGAGTACTGCACGGCGTTCGAGATGAGGTTGTCGAGGGCGAGCACGAGAAGGGTTTCGTCGCCGAACACCTCGAAGCCCGTGAGACCGCCGCTGGCCAGAGTGACCTTGTTGAACTCAGCGACGGCACGGTTCTGGTCAATCGCGATAGACACGACATTGTCGATGTCGACCAGAGCAGCCTCCGCAAGGCCGTCAGCGGACTGCAATCGCGAGAGTTCGATGATCTCCTGCGTGATGCGAGCGAGACGGTGTGACTCTTTAGTGAGGCGCTTAGCGAACCGCTTCACCTGATCCGGTTCGTCCGAAGCACTCACGAGGGCTTCGGCAAGCAAGCCAACGGCGCCGATCGGGGTTTTGAGCTCGTGGCTGATGTTGGCGACGAAGTCACGACGCACCTCATCGAGGCGGTACGACTCGGTGCGATCTTCGGCCAACAGCAAAACGTATCGCGTGCCGAGGCGAGCAACACGAACAAAAAGATAAATGTTGGCATCACCGAAAGGGCCACGAGATAAGTGCACTTCTTGGGCAATTGGCTCGCCGGTGCGACGAACTTGGTCAACAAATTCGACGAGTTCCGGATGCACGAGCGCGTGGTTCCACACGAGACCGTAGGTGAGCGCCCCCGTCGATGCCTTCATGATGTTATTCGAGGGATCGAGCACGATACCCGCGGATTCCAGCGCATCGATGACCTGATCTACGCCATCCGGCACGGCAGAAGAGACCACGTGGGCGGCTCTTTGACCCCGCTTAGCGGCTGCGTAAATGATGAAGGACATGCCACCGCCGAGAAATACGCCAAAAGCGAGGGCGGCAGGCACGAGCCACGCAGAGTCCATACCGACTAGATTAGTTACATCTGAAGCGTCCGCTTGCCGCAAGTTCGCGACGAGTGCTCACTTCAGATAAAGTTCAGGCCGCCAACACCTGTTGTTAACCTAACGCGGGCAGGGTGGCCTAAGCCGTGCGGGCTTCGTCATGCCCGTATCGAAGGGACGTAGATAGCGTGCGCGAAGTATTTCAACAAGAACTGCGCGAGGTGCAAGATCGCCTCGTGGAAATTGCCAGCCTGGTGGCTGTCTCAATAGACAACGCCACAAAAGCATTCAATGAATCCGATGTGTCACTGGCCGAAACAGTGATCGCAGACGATGACCAGATTGATGCGGCTGCAGCCGAACTCGACGAGCTCGCGATTAACATCCTCGCTCGTCAGCAACCCGTCGCCCGCGACTTGAGAATTGTAGTGAGCGCGCTGCGCATCAGTGCATCACTCGAGCGCATGGGTGACATGGCTGAGCACATCGCTCAGCTCGCTCGTTACCGCTTCCCCGACAAGGTCGTGCCCAAGTCTTTGCGAGCAACTTTCGCAGAACTCGGGGCACTCGATGTCGCGGTCGCCAACAAGCTTGTTGAGTTGCTCAAGCATGAAGATGTGCGCGTTGCCGAAGAGATTCGCAACGACGACGACAAGATCGATGCGCTGCACCTCAGCGTGTTCGACAAGGTGCTCGGTGAGACCTGGAAGGGCGCTGCGGTCGATACTGTGGATGCCACTCTCGCGTCGCGCTACCACGAGCGTTTCGCAGACCATGCGGTCTCCATCGCCAAGAAGGTTCAGTACCTTGCTACGGGCGACTGGGTTCCCGCCGACGACTAATAGCCGTCACCACGTAACAAAGCCCCGACGAGATTCGATCTCGTCGGGGCTTTGTGCGTTAAGCGAGCGTGGGCTGAAGGCTACTTCTTGCCCTGTGATGCGACCGCAGCAGCGCCGGCAGCGGCAGCTTCGGGGTCGAGGTAGTACGCGGGCTTGATCGGCATGAAGTTGTCGTCGAGCTCGTACACCAGCGGGATACCCGTGGGGATGTTGAGGCTCGCGATGTCGTCGTCAGAAATACCATCGAGGTGCTTCACGAGCGCGCGCAGCGAGTTGCCGTGGGCGGTGACGAGCACGGTCTTGCCTGCGGCGAGATCCTTCGTGATGTCGGATTCCCAGTAGGGCAGCATGCGATCGATAACGATCTTGAGGCTCTCGGTGCGAGGAACTTCACCGTCGATACCGACGTAGCGACGCTCGTGTACCTGGCTGTATTCAGCGTCATCAGCGAGCTCGGGCGGCGGCACGTCGAAGCTACGACGCCAGGTCATGAACTTCTCTTCGCCGAACTCTTCGAGGGTCTGGGCCTTGTCTTTGCCCTGCAGCGCACCGTAGTGGCGCTCGTTGAGTCGCCAGGAGCGCTTGACCGGCAGCCAGTCGAGGTCGGCGACCTCGAGGGCGATGTTGGCGGTGTGGATCGCGCGCTTGAGCAGCGACGTGTAAAGAACGTCAGGCTGCTTGTCGAAGGCAGCGATCATCTCGCCGGCACGGGCGGCCTCGCCGCGACCTTGCTCGGTGAGCCCGACATCCACCCATCCGGTGAAGAGATTCTTTTGGTTCCATTCGGAGTTGCCGTGGCGCAACAAAATCAGGGTGTGAGTCATAACTCAAGAGTACCGAGAATGATTGGATGCCGCTGCTAGCCGCGAGTAACGGCTCCGAGGCGGGGCAAGCGGGGCACGTTTGCCTCGGCTCCGGCGTCGGTGGGAACGATGACTTCTTGCGCGGCGGCAATCTCCCCGATGTCGGAGGTGACGGCCAACGTTTCTGCGGCATCCACTCCCCGCTTAATCACGGCGAGCGCAATTGGGCCAAGTTCGAAGTGGCGCGCGGATGCGGTGACGGTGCCGACGGTTTTTTCGCCGAGACGAACTTCGGCACCGACCTCGGGCAGTGCGCCCTCGGAGCCATCGAGGTGCAGCATCACGAGGCGACGCGGCGGATGCCCGAGATTGTGCACTTTCGCTACGGTCTCTTGCCCGCGGTAACAGCCCTTGTTGAGGTGCACGGCGGAGCGCATCCAGTCGAGTTCGTGCGGAATCGTGCGGTCATCGACTTCGGAGCTGAAGCGGGGACGCCACGCAGCGATGCGCAGGGCGTCGAACGCGAGCGAGCCGGCAGCGTCGAAGGCCGACAGATCGGCATCGACGGCGACGAGGGTTTCGCTGTAATTCCACGTCGCGGCGGGGTGCGTCGCTGAAGTGGCGTACTGATGGCCGCCGCGCACAACGGACGACCACGGATCGACCCAGACGAGCGGTACATCCTGAGACGTGGCGGCGGGAACCTCGAGCGCGTCGCCAAAGCTGCCGATCGTCACAAAGTCATCGCTGCGGTCGGCGATCTCTACGCGCAGCATGAACTTCATGCGGTTGAGCCAGGCCGCGAGCGGTTCGCGCTGGGTGCCATCGATGAGCAACCAGAGGGACTCGCCATCGTCAATAAGCCGCATAGCGTGCTCGACGCGGCCATTGGGGTTGAGCAGCAGCGTTTCGGCGCTCTCGCCGGGAGTCAGCCCCTTGAGGGACTGCGTGGTGAGCGAGTCGAGCCAGGTCAATCGGTCGGGACCAGTGATGGTGAGAACGGCACGGTCGGCGAGTTCCACCACCGAACGACCCTCGGTGAGCGTGCGCTGTTCCCCAAAGGGGTTGCCATAGTGCTCGGGCGGTTCGCCAATGGCACCGGGGCGTGCAGCGAACACACTATTCGACACGAGCGAGCCGTCCCGATGCGTGCGTGCGCAAATCTTGGCCGAGAGCGGCGATATCCCACGCCCAGAGCAAGTGGTTTTCGACGAGGCCGTACATGCGCGTTGCCGCGGTGTACTCCTTGGCGCCTTGCGTGCGCATGACGGCGTCGGTCGCGAGGTCGATGCGGGGGCCCGTCACTTCGCCGATGTAAAACTCGTTGATGCCACCCGGATGCACGATGGACGCTTCGATCTCGAAGCCACCGTTCGGGGTGCGCAGTTTCTCAACCTCTTCGGCGGACCCGAAGGGGCGCTCCCCCAGTGCCGGTAGCAATCCGGGGCCCGGGTCGCCGTCAGTGGCGGCTCGGCGAAGGCGCCAGTAGCCGGTCTCGGTTACATGGGGAGTTTGCTCATCATCGAGCAACCACGTGTACGAGTTGTAGTTGAGGTGCGGAAGCCCATCGTGGGTGAAGCTAATGCGCTGGCCGAACTCAACACTGCGCGTTTCGTCGCCGATCTTGTAGTCGACAATGCCCGTGCCCTCCCAAAGGCCAACGAGCCAGGAAAGTGGCGCTAGTTCAGCAGGGCCGGAGGCGTCGAGCTCAATAACCATGGCGCGCGGTTAGCGCTGGCCGCGAAAGAGGTTGTAGACGACGACGACAGAGACGTAGCCGATCGACAGCGTCGCGAGACCCAAAAGGCCAACAAAGAAGAGCTCAAGTGCGAGAAGCATGTACTAATCCTATCCCTGTGCAGCCCAGCAGCACTAAATGAAAGCGAAAATCGCTGTGGCCGCAGCCACAACCACAAGGGCGCCAACCATGCTGGCGGTTGCGCGCGCCACGAAGCCCTCTTTGCGATGAATGAGCAGTTGAACAACGAACGTAAAGATGACGCAGGCCGCGAGGACAATCGCCAACCACGTGACCCGTGACTCGGGCGCAGCTACCGCGCCGATAATGACCGTGCCTACGAGGCTCAAGGCCCACACGGGCGCGACGCTCCACTTTTGCCAAGTCATTGCCCCATCGTATCGAGAAGAGCACGATTCGGGGGCCGTCACGAGCGCGCGGCGTCGCACGGTAGAATCACTTTTACGCAGTGGGGAGGCCATATGGCACACATCTTGATGCTTAGCTCTGCGCCCGACGCTGATCCATTACCCGCCCTGGGTTTGCTCAGTCACACGGTGGAGGTAGTCGTCGCCGCGCCCGCAACCCTCGTTGCCGCGCCAACTACCGACCTCATCGTCGTCGACGCGACCACCAATCTTGCCGCAGCCAAAGGGCTGTGCGGCGTTCTTCATTCCGGCGGCATTTCGGTTCCGCTCTTCGTGATCGTCACCGACGGCGGGCTCGCTGCCGTCAATCACCAGTGGCACATCGACGACCTCCTCGTTGCTGGCGCGGGCCCCGCCGAAGTGGATGCCCGCATCCGCTTGGCCCTGGCGCGCCGCGAAGGTGAGAGTTCGGCATCGAAGATTCGCGCATCCGGAATCGTGATCGACGAAGCAAGCTATTCAGCGAAGGCTCGTGACCGTTCGCTCGACCTCACCTTCAAAGAGTTCGAGTTGCTGCGCTTCTTGGCGTCGCACCCCGGGCACGTGTTCACTCGCGAACAGCTACTGAGCGAAGTGTGGGGCTACGACTACTTCGGAGGCACCCGCACCGTCGACGTTCACGTTCGTCGTCTGCGCGCCAAGCTCGGCGACCTCGAATCGCTCATCGGCACCGTACGCAACGTGGGCTACTGCTTCAACATCGCCGAAGAGGCGGAGAAGGCCCCCAAGCCTGAAGCTGTTGCCCCCGCCGCGAGCGCATCGGATGCCGCTGCCGACGCCATGCCCGAGAGCATCGCCGTCTAAGGCACACTCTCACCGGTTTTCTCCCCATCATGGGCCGAGTTAATCAGTTGTTCATCACTGAGTGGCAGGATGATCAGATGGACAACGACAGCGCGATCGCCGATCCCAGCTCCGCTACAGATTCTCTCGATGAATATGACATCGATGAGTCGTCGAGCGTTGACGACGGCACGTTGATTTATGACCGCTACCTCGACCGCGAGCTGAGCTGGCTCGCGTTCAACCAGCGCGTGCTCGAACTCGCCGAGGATGAGTCGCTGCCGCTGCTGGAACGCGCCAACTTCTTGGCCATCTTTGCCAGTAACCTCGACGAGTTTTTTATGGTGCGCGTTGCCGGCCTCAAGCGTCGCATCGACACTGGCCTTGCCGTACCGACGAACACGGGGCGCGCTCCCGCCGAAGTTCTCGAAGAGTTGAGCGCCGCCGCGCACGCACTGCAAGAGCGTCACGCGGCCGAGTTCCGCAACAGCGTCAAGCCTGCGCTCGATGCTGAGGGCATCCACATTGAGTCGTGGTCTGACCTCGGCCCGGAAGACCGCGAGCGCGTCGACGAAATCTTCTCGAGCCAGATTTTTCCTGTGCTCATGCCGCTGGCGGTCGACCCCGCGCATCCGTTCCCGTACATTTCGGGGCTCTCGCTCAACCTGTCGATTCGGGTGCGCAACCCGAAGACGCAGAAGGAAGAGTTCGCGCGCCTGAAGGTGCCGAGTGTGTTGCCGCGGTTCATTCAATTGCCGGATGACGGTAGCGATCAACTGCGCTACATCCCGCTCGAAGATCTGATCTCCAACCACCTCGATGCGCTCTTCCCCGGCATGGAGATTCTGGCGCACCACGAGTTCCGCGTTACTCGCAACGAAGATGTGAACGTCGACGAAGACGAGTCGGAAAACCTGATCAAGTCACTTGAAAAGCAGATTCTGAACCGCCGCTTCGGGCCGCCCATCCGCCTCGAAATCACCGACGACATGGATGAGGTGACGCTCGGCCTTCTCGTGCGCGAGCTCAAGATCACCGAGCAAGAGGTGTACCGCTTGCCTGCCCCGCTTAACCTCGGCGGACTTTTTCAGCTCACCCGCATTGATCGCCCGGCGCTCAAGTACCCGCGCCACGTGCCCATCACGAGCCCGAGCCTCATGCCCACCGAGGGCAACGAGCGGGCGGACATCTTCCGGGCGATCGCTCGCAAAGACATCCTGCTGCACCACCCCTACGAGTCGTTCTCGACGAGCGTTCAGGCGTTCTTGGAACAGGCTGCCGCCGACCCCGATGTGTTGGCGATCAAGCAGACGCTGTACCGCACAAGCGGTGACAGCCCCATTGTCGAGGCTCTGATTGACGCTGCCGAGGCCGGTAAAGCCGTGCTCGCGCTCGTGGAAATCAAGGCACGCTTCGATGAGACTGCGAACATCTCGTGGGCCCGCAAGCTCGAAAAGGCCGGCGTGCACGTGGTCTATGGCCTCGTCGGGCTCAAGACGCACTGCAAGCTCGCGCTCGTGGTGCGCCAAGAAGAGGGCAAGCTGCGCCACTACGCGCACATCGGCACGGGAAACTACAACCCCAAGACCAGCCGCCTGTACGAAGACCTCGGGCTGCTGACTGCCGACGACCAGGTCGGAAAAGACCTCACCCGACTCTTTAATGAACTTTCTGGCTATGCCATCGAGAAAAAGTTCAAGCGACTTCTCGTGGCTCCGCGTCATTTGCGCAAGGGCCTCGTGAAGCAGATTGCGAACGAAGCCAAGAACGCTCGCGCTGGCTTGCCCTCGGGCATCCGGATCAAACTGAACTCCATGGTGGATGAAGCGATCATCGACGCTCTCTACCGCGCCAACAATGCGGGTGTTCCGATCGACATCGTGGTGCGCGGAATTTGCTCTTTGCGCGCCGGCGTTCCGGGGCTCAGCGAGAACATTCGGGTGCGTTCGGTGCTCGGTCGCTACCTCGAGCACTCGCGCGTTTTCTCGTTCCACAACAACGGCGACCCTCAGGTTTTCATCGGCAGCTCCGACATGATGCACCGCAATCTCGACCGCCGCGTCGAGGCCCTCGTGCGCATCGTGGAACCCGAACACATCGAGGAACTCGACTACATGTTTGACCTCGCTGTTGCCGACACCACCGCCTCGTGGTGGCTCGATTCTGAAGGCGATTGGGTACGCCACGGCCGCTCAGAGGACGGCGAACCGCTTGAAGACCTACAGAATGTTCTTATGAAGAGAATTACGCAGCGCAAACGAGGCGGAGCTCGCCGGTGACCGCGGCGACCACACCGGTCCTTGCCGCAGGCATCGTCTGCTGGCGTGTAGTCGATGGCAAGCCGCGTGTGCTGCTGGTGCACCGCACCGTGCACAAAGACGTCTCGCTGCCCAAAGGCAAACTCGATCCCGGTGAAATGCTGCCCGAGACCGCCGTACGCGAAATTTTCGAAGAGACCGGCCTAAGCGTCGAACTCGGAGTTCCGCTCGGCAAGGTTCACTACACACTCGGTAACGGCCGCGACAAGTACGTGCACTACTGGGCTGCCGAAGTGAACGACCACATTCTGGAGCGCGCCAAGTTCACGCCCAACGACGAGATCTCATCGCTCGAATGGTTGTCACTCTCCAAGGCCCGCAAAAAGGTCAGCTACGAGCACGACATCGACATTCTCGATCGCTTTGCCGCCATCTACGAGGCTGGCAACGCCCGCACCTTCGCGATGATTGCCGTGCGTCACGGTAAAGCCGTTCCCGGAGAAACCTGGGACGGGCCGGATGCCACGCGACCGCTCATGCACCGCGGAACAGACCAGGCCGCCACGATCGCCGGCAGCATCGCCGCGTTCGCCCCCGACCGCATCCTGAGCAGCACCGCTGCCCGCTGCCTCGCCACGATCACGCCGCTGTCGCAACGCACCGAGCTTGAGATCAAAGCAACCGATGACCTGAGCCAAGACGCGTACCGCAGCAACGGTGCCGCCGTGACCGCTCTCGTCACTAAGCGCCTCAAGAAGCAGCAGTCAATAGTGATGTGCAGCCACGGGCCAGTACTCCCGCAGATTGTGGGCGCTCTCGCCGAAGCTTCGCACACAACACCGGATGCCAATTTGCGAGCTGCGGCAATGCTCAGCACAGGAGATTTTTCGGTGCTGCATTTTGCGCGCGACACCAAGAAAGTGCGCCTAGTGGCGGTGGAAACACACCAATCCTGATGCCGGATCCGGAGCGCTGAGACCGGCGAAGGTTGCCGGGCGGTGAAATCCTGCCGAATTCGCGAGAGAATGACGTGCACGTCAGTTTCTCGAAGGGATCCCTGTGAAGTTCACCCGCCTCGGCACCGCCACCGCACTCGCGATGGCAAGCGCACTCGCTCTCACCGGATGCGTTCCTGCTCCCGTCGGTGACGTCTCGGGCCCCTCCGGCACGATTATCGGTGCCGGTGCGTCCTCCCAGCAGGCCGCTCAAGAGGCGTGGGTTCGCGGCTTCCAGCTAGCGAACGTGGCCGCGACGGTCGAATACGACCCCATCGGGTCTGGCGGAGGGCGCGACACCTTCATCGGTGGCGGTGCCGCGTTTGCCGCCTCGGACCGCGCCTACAAGGTCGAGGAAATCGCTGAAGCCGACTTCGTCTCGTGCGTTCCCGACACCGGCATCCTCGAGATTCCTGCCTATATTTCACCGATCGCGATCATCTTCAACCTCGATGGCATCACCTCGCTCAACCTCGACGCCGACACGATCGCCGGCATCTTCACCGGCGAGATTGATCAGTGGGATGACGCGGCCATCGTCGACCAGAATCCCTCCGTCGATCTACCCAGCCGCAACATCACCGCGGTGCACCGCGCGGATGACTCCGGAACGACCGCCAACTTCACCGATTACCTCGCCGCGGCAGCGCCCTCGGCCTGGACCGTCGGATCCATCGAGAAGTGGCCGCTGGAATTCGGCGGCGAAGCGGCGCCCCAAACCTCCGGTGTCGTCGACGCCGTCACCAACGGAACCGGCACAATCGGTTACGCCGACGCCTCCCGCGCTGGCGACCTCGGCACCGTCGCCGTCAAGGTCGGCGACGACTACGTCGAGTACTCCCCCGAAGCAGCAGCCGCCATCGTTGATGTCTCGCCCTTCGGCGAAGGACGCGGTGAGACCGACTTCGCGGTAGAAATCGACCGAGCATCCACCGCCAGCGGCGTGTACCCGGTCGTGCTCATCAGCTACCTCATCGCCTGCAACGAGTACGTGTCGAACGACCGGGTGGATGTCATCCGTGGCTACCTCGACTACGTGATTAGCCCCGAGGGCCAACAAGCCGCGGCTGCTTCTGCCGGCTCGGCGCCGATCTCTGACTCCCTCTATGAGAAAGCTCGCGCTGCCGTCGCAGCGATCAAATAGCTCACATCCCCGGGATTCCGGGACTGCTCTTCGTGGTGTTGACGGGTCGTTTACCTCCCGTTTACCTAACCGGGTAAAGGTGGCTACCTGCGCTGCCTAGGTTTTCTATTTGGGTCGCACCGGCCTGAAACCTGAAATCAACATCCCGAAGGGAAAACTGTGAACTTCAAGCGTCTTGGCACCATCGGTGCCATTGCTATCGCAGGCACCATCCTCCTCTCATCGTGCGCAGCAGCAGCCGACAACGGCAGCGATGAAGGATCCGCTTCAGACCTCACCGGAACGCTCGTTGGCGCCGGCGCATCGTCGCAGCAGTCAGCTCAAGAGGCGTGGGTTGCTGGATTCCAGACCGCGAACGAGAACGTCACGGTCGAGTACGACCCCATCGGTTCCGGTGGTGGACGCGACACGTTCATCGGTGGCGGAAGCCAGTTCGCTGGATCGGACCGCGCGTTCAAGAGCGAAGAAATTGACGAAGACAACTTCGCATCGTGCGTTCCCGGCACCGGCATCCTCGAGATCCCTGCCTACATCTCGCCGATCGCGATCATCTTCAACCTCGACGGTGTTGACTCGCTCAACCTCGACGCCGACACGATCGCCGGAATCTTCACTGGCGAGATCACCAACTGGAGCGACGACGCTATCGCTTCGCAGAACGACGGCGTAGACCTGCCCGACCTCGGCATCACCGCCGTACACCGTGCAGACGACTCGGGAACGACCGCGAACTTCACCGACTACCTGTCGGCTGCTGCTCCCTCGGTCTGGACCGTCGGATCGATCGAAACCTGGCCCACCGAGTTCGGTGGCGAGGGTGCTCCTCAGACCTCGGGTCTCGTTGACGCCGTCACCAACGGAACCGGAACCATCGGTTACGCCGACGCATCGCGTGCCGGAGACCTCGGAACCGTCGCCGTCAAGGTCGGCGACGAGTACGTTCCGTACTCCCCCGAAGCTGCAGCAGCAATCGTTGACGCATCGCCCTTCGCAGAAGGCCGCGGCGAGACCGACTTCGCTGTAGAGCTCGACCGCGCATCCGACGCCTCGGGTGTCTACCCGGTCGTTCTGATCAGCTACTTGATCGCGTGCAACGAGTACGCCTCGAGCGACAACGTTGACCTGGTCAAGGGCTACCTCAGCTACATCATCAGCGACGAGGGACAGGCCACCGCGGCTGAGTCCGCTGGTTCAGCACCGATCTCCTCGGCTCTGTTCGAGAAGGCTCAGGCTGCTGTAGACGCCATCAAGTAACACCTTGAGTCTGCTTCGACCCCGTTGCTACTGGCAGCGGGGTCGGGCAGACTTTCCTCTGGGTCACGTGAACTCGTTCGCCCAGAAACCAGCATGACAACCACACGACGCACTAAGCCACGCCAGGGATAAGGGATACTCGACACATGACCTCGACTGCGGCCCCCCGTATCCGCGCGAAGCAGCGCCCAGGAGACCGCCTCTTCTCAGGTACAGCCCTCACCGCTGGTGCGCTGATCCTCGCGATCCTCGCCGCCGTCGCGGCCTTCCTCGTGTTGCAGGGTGTTCCCGGCATCACCGCGGACCCCGAGAAAACCACTCTTCTTGAAGGCACGAACTTCTGGGCCTACGTTGGCCCGCTCGTGTTCGGTACCCTCTGGTCGGCCGGATTGGCCCTCCTCATGGCCGTGCCGATCGCCATCGGTATCGCCCTCTTCATCTCGCACTACGCACCGCGACCTCTCGCCGCAACGCTCGGATACATCATCGACTTGCTGGCCGCCGTGCCTTCCGTAGTCTTCGGCCTCTGGGGCGGAAACGTACTCGCCGTGGGAGTGCAGCCGTTCTACACCTGGCTCGTTGACAACTTTGGCTGGATCCCGCTCTTTGCCGGCCCAGCCTCGGGAACGGGCCGCACCATTCTCACCGCTTCGATCGTGCTCGCCGTGATGATCCTGCCGATCATCACCGCCATCTGCCGCGAAGTCTTCCTCCAGACTCCGGTACTCCACGAAGAAGCTGCTCTCGCTCTCGGCGCTACCCGCTGGGAAATGATCAAGACTGCTGTGCTTCCCTTCGGCCGCGCCGGCATCGTCTCCGGCGCCATGCTCGGCCTCGGCCGCGCGCTCGGCGAAACCATGGCCGTTGCGATGGTGCTCTCGGCCTCGAACGTCATCACGTTCAACGTGGTCAGCTCGACGAACCCGTCAACCATCGCCGCCAACATCGCGCTGAGCTTCCCTGAGGCTTACGGCCTCAACGTGAACGTGCTCATCGCGACCGGCCTCATCCTCTTCGCCATCACGCTGGTCGTCAACACGATTGCGCGCTACATCGTCAACCGCCGCAAGGAATTCTCGGGAGCGAACTGATGACTACCACCACACCAGCGCGCCCCATCCAGAACGCGTACGCCGCCGGCCAGCTACCTCGCTGGGCTCCCCTGCTCATCCTGATCAGCAGCCTCGTCACGTTCATCCTGATCTTCCTGTTCATTCAGGCCGGCCAGGTCGACGGCGAATTCAACATCGTCGCAGCGATTCTCTTCGGAGTCGTTCTCTACGGCGTTGTGCTCGTGACCGTCTCACGGCTCGTTGAAGGCCACCGTCGCGCCGTAGACCGCCTCGTGACGACCCTGGTGACCCTCGCCTTCGTTGTGGCGCTCCTGCCGCTCATCTCGCTTCTCTACACCGTGGCGATCAACGGTGCGGCTCGCTTCGACCTCGACTTCTTCACGCTCTCGCTGCGCAACGTCGTCGGCGAGGGTGGCGGTGCGGCTCACGCCATCATCGGTACGTTGCAGATGACGTTGGCGGCCACCGTGATTTCGGTGCCCATCGGGCTCATGACCTCGATCTACCTCGTCGAATACGGTCGCGGCCGTCTCGCCCAGGCCATCACCTTCTTCGTGGATGTCATGACCGGCATCCCCTCGATCGTCGCCGGCCTCTTCGCCTACTCCCTCATCGTGCTGTTCTTCGGCCCCGGCGTACGCGTCGGAATCGCCGGAGCCCTCGCCCTGTCGGTGCTGATGATCCCCGTCGTCGTGCGCTCGAGCGAAGAAATGCTGCGACTTGTACCCAACGAACTGCGTGAGGCCGCGTTTGCACTCGGCGTGCCCAAGTGGCTAACCATTCTGAAGGTTGTGCTGCCGACATCCATCGCCGGAATCACTACCGGTGTGATGCTCTCCATCGCCCGCGTCATTGGCGAGACCGCACCGCTTCTTGTGGCTGCTGGCTTCACCAACAACTTCAACTACTCGCTGTTCAGCGACCGGATGCAAAGCCTGCCGGTATTCGTCTACAGCTCGTACATCTCCCAAGGCACCGATGCTCAGGCCTACATCGATCGGGCGTGGGCCGGAGCGCTCACCCTCATCCTGATCGTGATGGCGCTCAACCTGCTGGCCCGCATCATCGCCAAAATCTTCGCCCCCAAAACCGGTCGATAACCGAAGGAACCTAATTCGTGTCTAAGCGCATCGAAGTCAATGATCTCAACGTCTACTACAGCAAGTTTCGCGCTGTAGAAGGTGTCTCGCTCACGATTGAGCCCCGTACGGTTACCGCCTTCATCGGCCCCTCCGGTTGTGGCAAGTCGACCTTCCTCCGCACGCTCAACCGCATGCACGAGGTCATCCCGGGCGCCTACGTCGAAGGCGAAGTTCTCATCGACGGCAACAACCTGTACGGCCCCGGCGTCGACCCCGTGAACGTGCGTCGCCAGGTGGGCATGGTGTTCCAACGCCCCAACCCCTTCCCCACGATGTCGATTCGCGACAACGTGCTGGCCGGAGTGAAGCTCAACAACAGCCGCATCACCAAGAACGACGCTGACGACCTCGTTGAGTCATCGCTCGTGGGTGCCAACCTGTGGCAAGAGGTCAAGGACCGCCTCGACAAGCCCGGCTCCGGTCTCTCGGGTGGGCAGCAACAGCGACTCTGCATCGCCCGCGCCATCGCCGTGAAGCCTGACGTCGTGCTGATGGATGAGCCCTGCTCGGCCCTCGACCCCATCTCCACCCTCGCCATTGAAGACCTCATCGAGGAACTCAAGCAGGAGTACACGATTGTGATCGTGACCCACAACATGCAGCAGGCCTCGCGCGTCTCCGACCGCACCGCCTTCTTCAACATCGCCGGAACCGGTGCTCCCGGCAAGCTCATCGAATACGACGACACCACCACGATCTTCTCGAACCCCAGCGTTCAGGCAACCGAAGACTACGTCTCGGGCAAGTTCGGGTAACGAACCGCTCGAGCACGCTGTCGCTATCCTGCGGCACGAAAAAGCCCCCGCGCCTTATCGGCCGGGGGCTTTCTCATTAGTTACGTCAGGCGGCGCTACGCGCTCTCGAAGACCACAATCGGGTCGGTGGTGGGAGCATCCGAGCCGCCCTTGGGTTCGATCGTGACTCCCACGATGTCGCCGGCGCCCATTTCGCCATCGAGCACGCGCCACGTTGGGCCGTCCTCGGCAGCGCTCATGAGTCCAGCCGGGCGAGCACCCGCCTCATCGATGTACCAGAGTTCGTAAACCTGGTCGGCAGGAAGCGGCTCAAGACCGTCCACAATTACAGCGGATGACGCGAGCTCTCCCGACCACACGAAGGTAGCCGTGGCTCCCCCTGCGACCGTCGAGACAAGACGCTGCGAATCGCTGGCAGCATTGATCGCCGCAAGCTGGTCAGCCTGCTGAGCCGCAAACGTCGACTGCTCGATAGACGTGCGACCGATGGAATCGGCAACCACGCCACCGGCAACGATGAGCGCCACTGCTGCGGCGACAGCCGCCAAAGCAGTAGCCGGACGCGTGAACCAGCGGGCTTGAGCCTTGGTCTCCGCGGGAGTCGCCGGGGCAGGCAACGAAGTGCTTGACTGCTCGGCCGAGGCATCAGCAGCGGGCGCAACCGAGGCAGCAAGCGGCGTGACGTTCGAGAGCGGCGCGGATGCGGCATCCACACTGCTCGAAGCATCGTCAGCCGTAACAGTGACATTTGCTTCACGCGGCAACTGCGGTGTTTGCGCAATCATCGCCATGAGGTTGGCCTTGAGGGCAGGAGGCGGAGTGACCGGGTCAATGGCCATTCCGAGTGCCACTGCCGTGTCGGAGAGTTCGGTGGTCTCGGTGCGGGTCTCATCAGAAGCAGCCAAGTGCTTCTCGAAAGCCTCGCGCTCTTCGGGGCTTAATGCGTTGAGAGCGTAGGCGCCAGACTGTGCCGCGAGGTCGTCGTTGCGGTCGTTCATGATGCCACCCCCATTTCGTCGCGTAAGCGGATCATTCCATCACGTAGTCGGGTTTTGACAGTGCCGACAGGAACCTTAAGCATGGTCGCCACCTCACTGTGGCTATAGCCGCCGTAATACGCAAGGGAGACAGCTTGGCGCTGGAGTTCAGTCAGTCGGGACATGGCCTTCTCTACCCTTTCGTGTTCGAGTCGGACTTCAATGGTTTCTGAGACGTGATCGTAGTCCGGGTTGTGATCACGGATGCCGATACGAACGTCGCGGTCGCGGGACGACTGCGATGCACGTACACGGTCAACAGTTCGGCGGTGAGCCATGGTGAGAATCCAACTCACCGCTGCACCCTTATTCGAATCGAATCGGGTTGCGGTTTGCCAGATCTCCAAGAAGATCTCTTGCGTCACTTCTTCGGACTGTGAATGGTCGCGAAGGAGCCTCTTGACGAGTCCAAAAACTCGAGGGGCCAGTTGGTCGTACAGCTCGCTAAATGCGGCCTGATCGCCAGTGGCGACACGCTCTAATAGGTCTTGCGGGCTCGTGGCAGGCACACCCGGTTCTTCGGGCGTTGCGCCGACATCAGCTTCACGAGACATAAGGACAAGCATGACAGGTTCCCGTGCTCCTTCATCGCAGTTCGTGTGGTTCAGCAGCGAATCTTCAGTCAGTGGATGCGAGGCCGACGATGGTTTTCGTCAGTTGCTTTCACTGGTTAGTAATTCGGCGCCCTAGCGAGAAGGGTTTGGTCGAAAGCTGCCCGGAAATCGGCGGAGTCGCCGGCATGCGGCGAGGGGCTGAAAAGCCGCGAGCGGGCGCTAAAAAGCCGGACCACAGAGAACGCCTCACGACGCAGGGCCGCTCGAAGCGGCTAATATTGGAGCCCGGGGTTACTGTGGCCCGGCGAAGAAAAGTGTAGCAAAACCTCACCTGAGTGCTCGCTCTGAAAACTTTCGTGAAGTCTGCTCTCGATTTGGCTACCCATTTGTGCAACTATCGAGAATCTCGACACTAACTCAGGACTGAGCGCGTGAGCGCGGAAGTCGCTAGGAGAGCGCGATGCACCCGAAACCACTGCCCGCCGATCCACTCATTCGTGCGCTGATTCAACGCGCGCAGCAATCGTCGCTGAGCCGCCGTACCCTTCTGAGCGGTGCAGCCGCGGGCGCGACAGGCTTAGCCCTCGCGGCGTGTTCCACCGGGAGCAACATTGGGGTCACCGCCGCGGAAGACACGAGCGAGACGAACAACACGGTGCGGTGGGATAACTGGGCCCTCTATGTGGATGTCGACGATGAGGGCAACTACCCCACGATCGACGCTTTCGAGGCTCAGACCGGCATCAACGTGGCCTACACAGAGGCCGTAGAAGACAACAACAGTTATTACGCGACGGTCAACGACCAACTCTCGCTCGGTCAAGACATCGGGGCCGATGTGGTGTGCCTCACCGACTGGATCGTGGCCCGGCTAATCCGGTTTGGCTACATTCAGAAACTCGACCACGCCAACATCCCAAACATTGCGAATTTGCTGCCGGAACTTCGAGACGTTGACTTCGACCCCGGACGCGAAATGAGCATCCCGTATCAGGGTGGATTTGCCGGGATTGCCTGGAACAAAGAGATGCTTCCCGCCGGGCTGCGGTCAGTGCAAGATCTGTGGAATCCCGATCTCAAGGGTCGCGTTGGGGTGCTCTCAGAGATGCGCGACACGATGGGGCTCATCATGCTCGACCAGGGCGTCGACATCTCGGGCGGCTGGGGCGTCGACCAATTCAATGCGGGGATAGAGGAGCTGACTAAGCACGTCTCTAGCGGCCAGATTCTCAACATCACCGGCAACTCTTACTTAGAAGACTTAGTGAGCGGGGATACGCTCGCTGCAATTGTGTGGTCGGGCGACATCGTTCAACTCAACGCAGAGCACGGCGACAAGTGGGGTTTCGCTGTTCCTGAGGCCGGCGGCCCGATTTGGAACGACAACTTTATGGTGCCCATCGGTAGCCCCGCGAAATCGAACGTCGAAGAGCTCATCAACTATTACTACGACCCTGCTGTTGCCGCCGAGGTTGCCGCGTACGTGAACTACATCACTCCAGTAGCGGGCGCCAAGGAAGCGGCCGCCGCCATCGACCCGGAGCTGGCCAGCAACAATCTCATTTTTCCGGATGACGACATGCTCGCTCGGTCGTATGTGTTTCGCGGGCTCGACAGCTCAGAAGAACAAACCTTCAACACCGCGTTCCAGCGGATTCTGCAGAACGCTCCCTAACGAGCATCCGCTACCTCGCAGTTCTCGATCCGCGACTCAATCAAGAGCCCCGGCGCGATAGCGCTTCGCACACCCTGTGAGCTCCTCTGCCATGAGGGAGTAGCGGGAGGCGCGTGTGGTGAGCTCTGTAGCCCGCTCGGGATCAAGCAACTCTTGGTCGTCGGCGATGCTGCCCGCGCCCGACGCCAGAATGCGGCTGAACGATGCAGCACGATCCAGAGCAACACCGAAGTCACCCCGAAACAGCCCTCGCAAAATCTGGTCGGCCAAACCCTTGATTTCCTCGGGCCCCGTGGGATTGATCGCGCCGGTCACTGCGGCGTCGATTGTGGGCAGCGTCTCGATGCCACGCTGAAAGAGAAGGCTCGTACCCACCGCATCCTGTTGGATGACGGCACGCAGCAAATAGATACGCCAGAGTGCGCCAGGCAGGCTGGCGGCACTCGATCGCGACCAGAGCTCGGCGAGCGAATCGATACCGTTTTTATCCGTGTAAGCGATGATTCTGTCGATCACGGCAGGGTCATCCGAGTTGCGTGCACCCTCAAGCAGCGCGTGGGCTGTATCGTGGGCTGCGCGCATTATTTGGGCGGGATCTTCTCCCCCTTCGAATGTGTCAAACTTATCTGTCGAGTACTGCGTGGGCTTATGGAAATTTTCTGCCATGAGATCACGGTACGCTTAACATGTAGGGCCTGTAGCTCAGCTGGTAGAGCATCGGACTTTTAATCCGCGGGTCGCGGGTTCGAGCCCCGCCGGGCCCACATTTTTCTTCGCCTTCGAGGCGTTTTCATGTGGTTCTTGTGCGTTCTCCGAAGCGCGCCGCGATTAGGCTCCTGACCATGGAGTTATGGGATGCCGGCGGAACGAACTATCTCAGCATCGAGCCCATGGCTTACCAGTTTGAGGATGTACGGGTCGATCCTTACGACGCCAACTGGCTCCTGATCGATGGGCGAGCCCGTTGGGGCGCCGAAGAGTGGAACTTTCTCGAACCCTGCCTGCTCGTGGACGAGGCACGCAACCTCGGCACGTGGCTTCTGCGGGCCGCCCGCGGGCTTGTTGAGCCGATGGAGCTAAGCGGCCAAAGCGAGTTACTTCCCACGCTGAACTTCGTCGAACCAAACCTCGGATTCAGTCTCGTGAGCTTCGAGCCGTCTGCGATAGTCATCCGTGTGTTCCTTTGGCTCGAGTCACAGCCTCCGAGCGTGACGAGTGAGAGGGAATTCTTCCTGGATCTCACGATCTCGCCGAGTGATCTCACGCGCGCGGTTGCAGCGTGGGAGCAGGAGCTCGCGGAGTTCCCTCTGCGCGGCTAGTTATCCCGCTACGCATTTGCCGGAGGCGCCGGTTGCCCATTCAACCCACCCCTATGTGGGGACAGCGGCCCGGCATCCAGCCCCGTAACATTTCATTGTGAGGTTCACTCACCCCGTGTTCGCGTCCCGGTGAGGATCCACATGACATCCAGCGGCCCCCGCATTCTGCTCGCAGATTCTTTGGCGGAATTGGATGCTGTCTTACGTCACGACATTCTCGACTACGTCTTCGACGGCAGCGATCACGACTATCCGTCACGGCTCAGCCAGAACGACCGCGCTGTGTTTTCCAGCATCGATACCCTCACACGCACGGACTTCTACCTTCAACTGGAGTCCATTGAGCGTGCCGACGATGAGACCCTCGTGCGGTGGGGGCGTTTTCTCTCGGCGGCACGAGTCGAGCCTCTCTATATTCCTGGCACGATGCCGAGCTCTGTGTGGGCGCTCCTCATGGATGCACTGTCTGCATTCAGCCGCAACGGACGGCGGAGGTCTGCCGACATTCCGTTCACGTCGATAACGATTGAGAGAATCGCTGCTCTCATGCGACTCGAGCAGGTGAACGAGAATGATCTCCCCCGAAAGTTGATCGCCGAACTAATCGGCAGTGCAGACAGTTACGCTCGCTATCGAGCCACCGGACTTCGAGCGATCCCCGGCATGGCCGAGTTTCTGGTCACGAACGCCGACGCGCTTGAAGACTTGCTCCCCGACTTCACGTACGGAGCGCTCTTCGAATTAGTCAGAATCGCCGCCACCCATCCCCCGCTCGCAGAGATGCACGTAGAGCTCATCGCGGCCCTCGCCATTCACGGCGACAAGACGCTGCGGGTGCCCTCACTAGCTGTTCTTCGCGGAGTCACCCCTGCCCGCCAACTCGCCGTTCTCGAAACTCTTCTCGAAACGGGGTCTGCAGCCCATCGCGAAAGGGTCATCTATGCGCTGGAGAACGTGCCAGATATCCCGGCTGCCATGGGTGTACTCGAGCGCGCCCTTGCACGCGGCAAGAAGGGCACGGTAGAGATCGATCGGGCGATTCAACGCCTCGCCATTTACGAGCTGTACGGAGCCCCGGAGCACATCGAGGTACCCGCGATGGTGCCACTCGCCGAGAATGTGCTCGACGACGCCGCTGTCGAATCGATACGCACGGCTGTCACTGACTACCGCGCACGACAGAGCCGCCTGGTCGAATCGGCGAAGAAAGAACGAGAGGATTTTCTCAAGAAATACCCGGGCAACGCCACAGGCAACTTAGTTGAGTCCTATGAGCAGCACGTCGTTGAGGCAGACGCGACGCTGAAAGCGCTACCCCAAATCGTCGACTACCTTTCCCACGGCGGCGAGGCACCCGATCGCACTTTGTTGTACCCGCTGAATCACGTGAGCCATCGCCTCGTGGGCTTCGCCCCTATCAACTGGGTACGACAATCGGGAACCTCCTACTGGGGACGTGGAGCCAGCGATAGCCATCGGGAGATCGACGCTCGTTCGATCGCACACGCGCTCATCCAATCGGGGTCGACGGTCAACAGTGCCAACATCCACGTCTTCGGATCAGCGCTCACCGACTATTTCAGCGGACCATCGCTGTTGCCTTCCCAACTTGTGGGCTTCATGGCGGAGAACCCCCACCTATTTGATGTTGTCCTAGGCCTTGAGTTCGGCGAGATCGAAGGCCACTGGTCCGGCAATGATTTGCGCGCCGATGTGCTTCCGATTCTGGAAGCATCTCCCCGTCTCGCTGCGCGCTACTTACCCCTGGTCACTGACCTCGCGATCGGCACTGCAAAGTCGAATCGCGCAGCAGCTCAGCGGGTGCTGCAGAAGCACGGTCTAGCGGAGCGCATCGCCGAGGAATCTCTGCGAGTCGGCAACACTGAAATTCGCACTGCAGCGGTGGTCTGGGTGGGATCGCTCGGCGGCGACTGGGCGGTTGATGCACTCGCTCAACAACTCGAACAAGAAACAGTCCCGACAGTTCGCGCAACGATCATCGCCGCGCTTGAGCGACTAGGGCGAAACATCGGTGTTTATCTGCAGCCATCTGCTCTTGCGTCCGAGGCAGCCAAGGGACTCGCTAAGGGCCTGCCCAAGGAGATGGAGTGGTTTCCCTTCGCCGACCTGCCGACGGCCGCCTACGCGGATGGCACTGAGGTGCCCTCCGACGTTCTGCGGTGGTGGATTGTTCTCGGCTTCACGCTGAAAGACCCCGCAGGTGCTGGCCTGCTGCCGCTATACCTTCGTACCCTCAGTGCCGAGAGCGCCAGCGAACTCGGCCGCTTCGTGCTGACGACGTGGATCGCGCGCGACGCGACAAAAGACGACGCCGTCTCCATGGAGAAAGCATTCGCAGCGGCTAGCCGCTATTCAGGAATCGTGAAGGCGCTCGCCTTGGATGATCCGGAAATTACCCGTGAAACTCTGCTGTTCTTCGACATCGTAGATGCAGATTTGCCACCGGAGTTTTCTCTCGCGAACTCAAGAGAGTTGGACTATTTCGAGAGGGAACGATTGCGGGAATATGGCAAAGTGCCCACCGCGACAGCACACCGCGGCATCCTCTCCCTCTGCAGTTTGGTTCCCGGTGCCGAGCTCGCCGAAATCGTGCGGCAGTACATGAGACGTAAGCATCTGAAGCGGGCGCAGATCGACGCCCTCCTCGTGGTCTTGTCGCTATCGGGCGATCCAGAACCGACCCAGCTCTTGGTAGCGACGGCACGGCGGTATCGCACCGCCGGCATCCAGAAACGAGCTGGTGAGCTTGTTGACGCTATCGCCGAAGCGCGAGGGTGGTCGACAGACGAACTTGCCGATCGGATGATCCCGACTGCCGGTCTCGACAGCTCACGTTCGTTCGTGCTCGACTATGGCCCTCGTTCATTCGTAGCTCGATTCGACACCTCCCTTAAGCTGAGCCTCGAAACCGCCGAGGGAGAGCCAATCAAAGCGCTACCCGCCCCACGCAAGGCTGACGACGCTGCCGCGGCCGCAAAAACGCAATGGACGGCAAACAAGAAGGAACTGACGGCGGTCGTCGCCACGCAACGCCGTCGGCTCTACGACGCGATGTGCCTGCGACGAGAGTGGACTGGTGCTGAGTGGCGCGAGCGGCTGCTCGAGCATCCGATCATGGGCGTTCTCGTTGCGGCGTTGGTCTGGCACGTCGACGGCATCACAGTTCGCCCTGATCTCGACGGCACCCTACGAACCGTCGATGGTCTGCCTGTTGAACTGACCCCGGATGCGCGTGTGAGCATAGCGCACCCGACTACGCTCGACGCCTCCGCGATTGAGGCCTGGCGGGCGAGTGAAGCCTCCTACGGGCTCGGCTTTGACCAATTTGGAGCAACCCCGATTGCGATCACAGGAACGGAGTCACGGCGCGACAACCTTGAAGGCACGGAGAGTGAATCCTTCCGGCTGCGCTCGCGAGCGAAAGTGCGGGAGTGGAGCCGCGGGGAGACGGGCGACGACGTGACCTTCTTCGAATACGTGAAGCGGTTCGATACCGTCGGGTTGGAAGGCGTGCTGTCATTTTCGGGAAGCAGCTTGCCGGAAACGAACATCCCTATCGAACTCGGGGCGCTCACTGTTCGCCGGATCACTCCGCGCGGCAGCGGTGGCGCAGCACAATTCTCGGAGCTGCCACCCGCACTACTTGCCGAACTGGTGGCCGACTACGAGTTCTTTGGAACGGAATAGATCGCTATGACGCCAGGGCTCGGAGTCGTGCGCGAATAGTCAGGAGGCGCGAGAGCATGATCTCTCGGCTACTACCGACATAAGACGCTTGCCATAGGGCTCGTCGAGCCTAGAGACCTGCGGTGAATGACATTAGAACAGAAATGGAGCCCAGCCCGGCTGCGACGGCAAAAGCGAGCGCCCATGCGAGCCGAACCAAGTAAGCCCGCCCATCCTTGCGCTCGAGTTCACGGAATCTCGAGAGATGGCTCGGATCGATCGAGAGATCTGCGGTCGGATGCCAAGTACGCACCTCAGTCGCGGCATCAATAATCGCCGCGAGCTCATCAGGGGCCAACACTGCCCTGCGCCGTTTCAACCAACGGGGCAGCCGGCGAGCATCCATAACGCTCACGTCCTGTGGTCGCTGCCGAAAAGTGAACGATGCCGGCTCGACAATCGCCAAGACCGGGTGCACGTCGACAGGGAAACCTGTGGCCTTCGTCAGCAATTTGGCTGCGCGCTTGGCCTCGTGACGAGAGTTACGAAGGTGGTCTGTTTTCTGGCCAGCAACCATAAGCATTCGCTCACCGACCCAGATCTTCTTTCCCGGGTGTCGTTTGGTGTTGATAGTGAAGACACCGGCTGGGCCAATAACCACGTGATCGATGTCGCTGTCGCCCTTGCCGACTGGAACTGCATGGAGAACAGCCCACTCCGGGCCGAGCTGCAGAAGGAGATCGCCAACTTTGCGTTCGCCAATCGCCCCCGAAAACCAGCTTTGAGCGTGCGGATGCACGGGACGAAATCCAAACAACTGGTGAAGAACGTTTTGCGGCTCCATCGTTTCTTGAACCCGGAACAACTCTTCGATGACCGAGTACGCCGCGGGCCGCTCGATCAGATCGCTCGCTATCCTCGTCGGAGATTCGGGCTGCACAGCGTGAACTTCGTTAGTCATTCTTCCCCCATGAGCACTCCCCCGAGCGCCATCAAACCGAGGCTATCTCGTTTGCGAAGCGCACCGCGGCCCCCAAGACGGGCGACGGAGCACGATACGCCCGCGGACGAAATGACGAGTGGCGCACACAGGGAGCATTCGAACGCCAAGCACGCCCCCAAACCGGGTCACGCTGGGCGACCCCGATCCGCAGAAACCGGGGGACGGCGCGCAACTTGCCGCAGGATGTTCACCGCGCGTCCATGTTCGAGTGCTGGACTACGCCTATGACCGGCTACGTGTCGCAGTATCCTCGACCCGACCATTACGTGTTACATCTCAGCGACGTGCACCTTCTGGCCGATGGGCGGCGCCTCTACGACAGCCTCGACAGCGAGACCAAGCTGCGGCAATTGTTCGCTGAACTGGAAGCATCCGGTTCTCGCCCCGAAGCAATCATCATCACCGGCGACCTCGCTGATAAGGGCGAAGCTGAGGCCTACCGTGCGCTCCGCGAGATCGTCGAACCTGTAGCCGATCGCCTCGGAGCGCAAGTGGTGTGGGTCATGGGCAACCACGACGACCGCAGCACCTTCACCACCACTCTTCTCGATGAACCCGCCACCACCGCGCCCATCGACCGCGTAATCGACGTCAACGGGTTGCGCATTATTGCGCTCGACTCGACCGTTCCCGGCGAACATCATGGCGATATTTCGGATGCCCAACTGCTGTGGTTGCAGAACGAACTCGCTACCCCGGCACCCCACGGCACCATCCTCGCGATGCACCACCCGCCGGTGCCCACGGTTCTCGATCTTGCCGTGACCGTCGAACTTCGCTCTCAAAAGGAGCTCGCCGCGGTGATCCGCGGCAGCGACATCCGCAGCATCATCGCCGGTCATCTGCACTACTCAACGACCGCGCTCTTCGCGGGGATCCCCGTGTCGGTCGCCTCAGCCACCTGCTACACGCAGGACCTCAACGTGCCCGTCGGCGGCACCCGTGGTCGGGATGGCGCCCAGTCGTTCAACCTGGTGCACGTCTACGACGAAACAGTGATGCACTCGGTCGTTCCTCTCGGCGACTACGGGAGCCTCTCCTATGTCACACCAGAAGAAACGGCGGCGATTCTCGATCGCGACGGAATTACGATTCCACCACCCGTGAATCCCCACGTCGTTCCCAGCGCGCAGGTCGCGTAACTTCACTCACCGCACCGACGGCCGCGACTGCTCACCAGCAATCGCGGCTCCGCGCTGCCCTACTCGGCTTCGGGCAACTCCCACGGCGCCGGAATCGGGTAGTACTCATCGAGGAACGAGCGCACCGCAGCAGCACGGTCTTCCGCCGAGATTTCGGGGAAGCTGCCATCGTTCAGGCAGAAGAAGTCGCTCGAGCGCTTGCGCAGCAGCGACCGCATCTTGCGCAGCCCTTCAATGGATGTCGTGTCGACGTACTTCACTTTGGCATCCGTTTGCACGATCGCTTTTCCGCTCAGCAGTGCGTAGTAGTGGTACAGCGAGTTGGTGACCGAGATGTCGGTCGCCTGGCGGAACGCGCTGGCACTCGTGCGTGCGAAGTCGTCGGGGAACTCTGCCTCGAGCTCTCGCATCACCGACACGCGTAGCGGGGTTGCCGCGTGCTCGAGGTGACGCGTGATGGTCGCACCAAACTTCTGCTGCAGCAGGCGACGGTTGACACGCGCCGCATTCTCGAAACCAGAGCGTTGCAGGCTGCTCTCGCCAAGACCGATGCGCGTGCGTGCCTCGATGAACTTGGAGATGCCGCCCGGCGAGTAAAACATCGAGGGGCTCACGTGACGACCAAAGAACATGTCGTCGTTGGAATACAGAAAGTGCTCGCTGATTCCGGGGATGTTGTGCAACTGGCTTTCGACCGCGTGCGAGTTGTGCGTGGGCAGGTCTTCGGGGCGCTCAAAGAAGTCTTCGCTGCGCATGAGCGTGACGCGCGGGTGCTCGGCCAGCCACTTGGGTCGCGGCGAGTCAGTCGCGATGTAGATGTTGCGAATCCAAGGCGCGTACTGGTGCACCGAGCGCAGGGCGTACTTGAGCTCGTCGAGCTGCCTAAAGCGCGCCTCGGAATCATCACCCTCGCCGACCACGAAATTGGCCATACGGGCAGCACGCGCCTTCTGCCATTCCACTTCAGCGCCATCGACCCACGAGAACACGAGGTCTATTTCGAAGGGGATGTCGTGGGCAAGCTGGTCAAACATTCCCCGAAGCGTCGGCCAGCTTTCACCGTGCAACTCAACGGTGTCGTTGATGGCTTCGTTACTCGGCAGCCAGCGGCGCATAAGCGCGTTCGGGTTCGGAGCAACAACCTCGTTGCGCATGTACTCCCACAACTCGATACGCACACCAAAAGGCTCGTCAAAGCGCAGGCGGCCGGCAGGCTCGACACGGGGTCGGAAAATCACGAACGCTTTCGCTT
The DNA here is from genome assembly GCF_002797685.1 of Salinibacterium amurskyense. Lineage (GTDB taxonomy): Bacteria > Actinomycetota > Actinomycetes > Actinomycetales > Microbacteriaceae > Rhodoglobus > Rhodoglobus amurskyensis. The sequence continues at coordinate 875,317 of NZ_PGFH01000001.1, read as the reverse complement.
TGATCACTGGCGCGAGCACGCCATCCGCGACCAGCACCGGGGTGTCTCGCTCATCGGACGGAACGCGCTTGCCGTTCGACTTGATGCGCGCCGGCTTCACATAGAAGGGCTCGTTCTGGCAGGCAGCGATGAGCGCGAGGCGCAGCCCCTTGCGGTCCTTGGTATCAATCGCAAGAACGGGAGTCTCGTCTTCACCGCGCACCATCAAAAAGGGGATCTCAGCGGCGTCGAGCACGCGGCGCACAAACAGCAGATCTTCGCGCACGGCTTCACGCGGCGTGAGGGTGCTGTTGCTCAGAGCAAGCAGTCCATCGTGCAAGACGACATCGTCGCGACCGACTACGGCGGGAGAAGAAACATGGTCAATCATGGTGGCCCCAATGTTCGAGCCTGGCTGAAATGCCCAACATCCGAAACCGGATGCCGTTAGCTCCTTCGAGAATAGCCCGAACCACTGAGAATCGGTCGCTTCGCGCGCGCCAAGTGGAACCGATGTGTCGCATCGGCGCCCGCACGCGCGCCGCAACTTCTCGCGAAGCGCTACATGCTGCCGAGTTCGTAGACCAGCACACTCGTGATCATGGGGTTCGTCGCGGCCAGCGCGACGGCGGCATCCTTATTCTCGGCCTCAATCACTGAGTAGCCGGTAAGCGCGTCGAGCCCAAACTCAAGGTCGGTCGCACCCTCGCGAGTGACCTCTGTTCCGGGGTTGAGGGGATTGCCGGGATCGACCATTGCTGACCCAACTTCGCCGAACCACGACATCCACGCGGCACCGATCTCGGGCGTGGGCTGTTCGAAACCTTTGTAGAGAAAGAGAAACTTGGCCATGGGGTTCACTCTCCGCCAAGCGGCGACTTCGGTGTCGACGCGCACCCGCTGCAGGCTGGCGGGCTCAGCCTACGCGCGATCCCCCGTGAAATATTGAGCGATGCTCGATAGAATTGGTCTCGCCGCCACGCTCGTGGCGCCTAAGCGAGAGGTTGTCATGCCAGAACCGATTCTCTGGACCGTCATCGCGATCGTTGCCATGGTCGGTTACTTCGCGCTAATCGTCGTTGCGCTGTCGCAGGTCTTTCGCTCCACGATGCCTGCGAACACCAAGCTGCTCTGGCTCATCGTGATTCTCATCGCGCCCTTCATCGGATCCCTCATTTGGTTCGCCGTGGGGCGCAATAGCGCGCTGCTCTAGATCACCACTCCGCCGTAGCCGGCACTCGATCCGGGGCCGACCAAGTCGCGGGTCAATGCGACCCTGCCGAACTCATCGTGCACGTTCACTCCGGTGATGCGCGAGAGTTCATCGGCGGCCACTTCTTCACCGAAGGGGCCATCCCGGTCGAAGGTGTGCGTCGCATCGATCACAAATGTCACGTCATAGCCGAGGTTACCGCCCACGCGCGCCGTGGTTTCGCAGCAGTGGTTGGTGGTGATTCCGCAGATGACAATCGACTCGATCGCGGATGCTTTCAGCCACTCGTCGAGGTCGGGGCTGCCATGAAAACTCGAGTTCACACTCTTGGTTACGAGCAAATCGGGAGTGCCCGACAGCAGCTCTTTGAAGGCGTTGCCCGCAGAACTTGGATGCAGCGGTGAGGTCTCGTCGTCGGAATCGTGCCGCACATAGACGATGGGCCAGCCTTCGCGGCGCCAATGCCCGATGAGCATTCCAATGTTGGATTCGCAGTCGGGGTTATTGCGAGGCCCCCAGTAGGCAGCATCATCAAAACCTTGCTGTACATCGACAACGATGAGTGCTGCAGCCATTGCGACCTCCGGGGTTTAGCCGAGACTTACCCCGAATAGTAGCCCTAGTAGGTACGTTGCCGCAGCAGCTCCGTAGCCAATCGCGAGTTGGCGCAGGGCCCGCTTGAGGGGCGAGGCTCCGGAAAGCAGGCCAACAATTGAGCCTGTGATGATCAGGGCGATGCCGACAAGAACCGAGGCGATCACTACCGCAGTGAGCCCCTCGGCTCCGAACAGGTACGGCAGAACTGGAATAACCGCGCCTGACGCAAAGAAGCAGAAACTGGATGCCGCAGCCCCCAGAGCCGAACCGATCGGGTTGTGTTCCGGTGTCGCCGTCGCGGCTTCCGTGGTGCGTCCGGCGAGCACTTCGGCGGCGTGCAGCTCGGCTTCGTGTGTGCTCATGCCGCGAGCGCGGTAGACGAGCGCCAGCTCGTTTTCGTCGACGTCGAGGTGGGTGACCGAGTCCACCGCCACCGGGCCGTGTGCTGCCGCGTTCTCCAGCTCAAGCTGCGAGCGCACCGACACGTATTCGCCGGCGGCCATCGAGAGGGCTCCGGCGAGGAGCCCAGCTACACCGGAAAGTAGAACGACAGCGTTAGGGAGCCCGGCAGCACTCATGCCGAGCACGAGGGCGAGGTTGGAGACGAGCCCGTCGTTCGCTCCGAACACGGCGGCGCGGAACGTTCCCGAGAGACGTTGACGCCCGCGAGTAGCGAGCGCGCGAACGACCTCCTCGTGCACGGCTTCGTCAGCGGCCATCGTGTCGGTCGCATCGTCGTCATCCAGATAAGGCGACCGTGACTCGGCGCGCTGGGCAAGGGCGAGCACGAAAACTGAGCCAAAGCGTCGGGCCAGGAAGCCGAGCATCCGAGTTCGCGGGTCGGTGGGCAGCGGGCGACCGGCCTGCTCCCCCAGCAACGTCAACCAGTGATCTTCGTGGCGTTTTTCGGCGGCGGCAAGCGCCAAAAGGATCTCGCGCTCTTCGCCGGTGCGGCGGGATGCCAGATCCCGATAGACGGCCGCTTCGGCGCGTTCGGCGGCAAGGTAGCGTCGCCACCGCCGCACATCGCGGGCTCGGGGTGCTGAACTCACGACAGACTCCTTAGGCCGAGAACTCGACGCCCCAGGTTGCAGCGAACTCGACACCGGGCTCAAGCCACAAAAGACCGCGGCCCGTGTTGAACGCGTTGGGGGCGGCCGTCATAGGCTCGATCGCGACGACCTGGCCGATGCCGGTGAGGGTCGGAAAGTTGCGCGGCGTGAACAACTGAACGAAGTCGAAATTCTCGTCAACGGTCACGCGCACTTCGCGGCCATCAGGCGCGGTCAGTCGAGCAGCAACACCATCGATAACCTCCACGCCGGCGAAAGCCATGTCGAGGTCGAGTTCGCCGACCGGGCGGCCAGCGCTCAAGTCAAAGTCCGTTTCGGGCACAGCAACTTCGGCCGTCGGGATGAGGCGCTCATTCGATTCGAAGCGAGTGGCGGCGGTCATCGTGAGAGTTAGTTCCGCGATGGGAGTGTCACCGATCTTGAAGAACGGGTGGGTTCCGAGCGCATACGGGGCTGCAGCATCCGAGAGGTTGGTGGCGGTGTGGCTGACGCTCAGTCCAGCCTCTACGAGTTCGTAGCGCACGGTGGTGTGCACGTGGAAGGGGTAACCGTGCTGCGGGAAGATCGTCGCGCCGAGGGTGACCGAGCCTTCCGTGCGTTCGATCAGGGAGTAGCCGGTATTGCGCAGCAGTCCGTGAATGGAGTTGTTGCGGTCGCGCTCCGTGATGTCGAGAGTCTGCGGCTCGCCATCGAGCATCCACGTTCCGTCTTCGATGCGGTTCGGCCAGGGCACCAACACGATGCCATCAGCGAAAGGCGGCATCGCCGATTCAGCGTAGGACTCCACGAGATCGACCCCGCCGATGCTGAACTCTCGCAACGAGGCGGCAAGTTCGGTGATGGTCGCTCGCGCTTCACCCTGCTCAGTGGCTCGAGTGATGATGTACTGGGTTCCTGTAGGCGTGCTCACCGCAACAGCCTACCGGCGCACCAGCCACAACCAAGGAAGCACCCATGTCAGATATTCGCGATGACGTTCTTTACGACTTCGAGGCCGTGTTCGGTCACCCCGCCGCCGGGGTCTGGTCGGCTCCCGGCCGCCTCACTCTGCTCGGCACTGCCGATAGCCCCGAGACGGATGCCGAACTGGCCGTGGCCATCAACCGCCGTACGGTGTTGGCGGCATCCACTCGCTCCGACCGCACCGTGCGCATCGCGAGTGCCCTCGTGGATGAACTCGTCACGATCGAGCTCGACGAGCTGGCGTCCACCGAGGTGCAGGGCTGGAGTCGCATCGCGCTCGGTATCGTGCAGGAGGTGCTGGAGGCATCCGACACGGCGGCGTCGCTCACCGGCGTCGACGTGTTCATCGACACCACCGTGCCAGTCGGATCTGGTCTCGGCTCATCGGCCGCACTCGAGGCGGCCTTGGCACTCGCTCTCAGCGATCTCTGGAACCTCGGCGAGCACACCGCTCACCTTGCCGAGCACCCTGACGTTGCCGCGAGCGTCTTCGCTCTCGACGACCACGCCCTCGTGCGCTTGGAGGGTGAAACGCGCCCCGAGCCACTCCCCCTCGACTGGCAGACCGCCGGCCTCGAACTTCTTGTGATTGACACCGACGCCCCCACCGCCGATGCGCTCGACACTGCGATCGCGGATGACGAAGTGCGCCGCACACTCCACACCGTCACCGAAAACCAGCGGGTGCGCGACGCGGCTCTCGCTATTCGCGACGAAACCCCTCGACTGCTCGGCGCCCTGCTCGATGCCTCACACGCGAGCCTGCGCGACGACTACGGAATCTCGACCACGGAGATTGACCTCGCCGTCGAAACAGCTCTGGCCGCCGGTGCTTTAGGCGCGCGGATGCTCGGCCGCCCCTTCAGCGGAGTGGCCGTCGCTCTCGTCGACACCGACACGGCATCCCGAGTGCGGGTAGCTCTCGATGGAGCCTTCGCCGAGCACGCGTGGGGCCAGCCCACCGTCACTGCAGTGTCTCCGTCGATGGGCGCTCTGCGCGACCGCTAGCGGCTAGCGGCAAGCGGCAAGCGGCAAGCTTCAGTCAGCAGCTATCCGGCCAGCTTCAGAACGAGCGCAACGGCAAACGCAGCACCAACGATCACGCCTGCCCAGACCCACACGCGGGGCCACGGAAAGCGACGCTTGCGCGGTTTGCGCTGCACACCCTGCGGTCGCGAAACGTGCTGCAGCTTGGGCGCGGAAGGCTTCTGCGCCGACTCCTCGGCCACTCTTAGAGCCGCTCGGCCGCGTCGACGACGTTCTTCACGAGCATCGCGCGCGTCATGGGGCCAACGCCACCGGGCATCGGCGAGAGGTAACCGGCAATCTCGGCAACCGCGGGGTCGACGTCTCCGACGAGACGGCCCTTGCCAGTTGCCTCGTCGATCACGCGAGTGATTCCGACATCGAGCACGGCAGCGCCCGGCTTGATCCACTCGGGGCGAATCAGCGCGGCGGAGCCGACAGCGGCAACCACGATGTCTGCCTGGCGAACGTGAGTCTCTAGCTGGGTGGTGCGGGAATGGGTGAGGGTGACTGTGGCATCCAGTCCCTTATTCGTGAGGAGCAGCCCGATCGGGCGACCGACCGTCAGGCCGCGACCGACAACAACAACGTGCTTACCTGCGATGGGAACGTCATAGCGTTCCAGCATCTCGACGATTCCGGCCGGGGTGCAGGGCAGCGGCGAATCGAGCTTCGTGCCCACGCCCAGCACGAGGCGGCCGAGGTTGGTGGGGTGCAAGCCATCCGCATCTTTAGCGGGGTCCATGAGTTCGAGCATCGCGTTCTCATCGAGACCGGCCGGCAGCGGCAGCTGAATGATGTAGCCGGTAACGGCAGGGTTCTCGTTCAACGCCACAATGGCATCCCGAACATCGTCTGCGGATGCCGTGGCTGGCAGATCGACCCGAATAGATTCAATGCCCACTTCGGCGCAGTCACGGTGCTTGCCTGCTACGTAGGAACGACTTCCGGGGTCATCGCCCACGAGAAGGGTGCCGAGCCCCGGAGTGATGCCGCGAGCCTTCAGGGCATCCACGCGCTCGCGCAGTTCGTTCTTTACGGCGGTGGCCGTAGCGACACCATCAAGCTTTACTGCGGTCATCGTTTTCCGTTCGAATCGGGCCCATGCGCTGATCGGCCACCTACACAACTGCCATCTCCATTAAACGCTAAAGAGCCCACCTCCGTGTTCACACGGTGATGGGCTCTTGAGCTTCAGGCTGTTTCAGCCCGGTTCTGGGTTCTTTAGGCCCAGCTACCGGGGCTTTCGAGACCTTCGTAGAGCGGGAAGGCGTCGGCGAGCGCGCGAACGCGGGCGCTGAGCGCGGCCGTGTCGGCACCGGGCTTGAGGGCCTCGGCGATGATGTCGGCAACCTCGGTGAATTCAACATCGCCGAAACCACGAGTGGCGAGCGCCGGCGTACCGATGCGGAGCCCCGAGGTGGTCATGGGCGGGCGCGGGTCAGCGGGAACCGAGTTGCGGTTCACAGTGATACCCACAGAGTGCAGCAGATCTTCACCCTCTTGACCGTTGATCTCCGACTTGCGCAGGTCAACGAGCACGAGGTGCACGTCGGTGCCACCCGTGAGAACGTCTACGCCGAGCGAGGTCATGTCGTCTTGAACAAGACGCTCAGCGAGAAGCTTGGCGCCACGAAGGGTGCGCTCCTGGCGGTCCTTGAAGTCGTCGGATGCCGCGAGCATGAACGCGGTCGCCTTGGCGGCGATCACGTGCATGAGTGGTCCACCCTGTTGACCGGGGAACACGTTGGAGTTGATCTTCTTAGCGATGTCAACGTTGTTGGTGAGGATGAAGCCCGAGCGAGGACCACCGATGGTCTTGTGAACGGTCGACGACACGACATCCGCAAAGGGAACGGGGTTGGGGTGCAGGCCTGCGGCAACGAGTCCGGCGAAGTGCGCCATGTCAACCCAGAGCACGGCTCCGACCTCGTCAGCGATCGAGCGGAACTCGGCGAAGTCGAGCTGGCGGGTGTACGCCGACCAGCCAGCGATGATGACGTGAGGCTTGACCTCGAGGGCCTTGGCACGAACATCCGCCATGTCAAGAACGCCGGTCTCTTCGTTCACCCCGTACGCGTGAGCTTCGTAGAGCTTGCCCGAGAAGTTCAAACGCATGCCGTGCGTGAGGTGTCCACCGTGGTCGAGCGAGAGGCCGAGGATGCGGTCGCCGGGCTGAGCGATAGCCGACAGCACTGCAGCGTTAGCCGAGGCTCCCGAGTGAGGCTGAACGTTGGCGTACGCCGAGCCGAACAGGCTCTTGGCGCGCTCGATAGCGAGCTTCTCTGCAACGTCAACGAATTCGCATCCACCGTAGTAGCGACGCCCCGGGTAACCCTCGGCGTACTTGTTGGTGAGAACCGAGCCCTGCGCCTCGAGAACAGCGCGCGGAACAAAGTTCTCACTCGCGATCATCTCAAGCGTATTGCGCTGGCGGTCGAGCTCTTGAGCGAGCACCGCAGCGATCTCGGGGTCTACCTCAGAAAGAGGCGAAAGGAACGAGGACACAGATGATCTCCTTGCGACAGGTGGTGGATACTCCCAAGATACCGCCTGAAGGCTGGAGTCGCGCAGTGGATGCCCTACAACTTTCCGCCGGGGCGGAAGAAGGTCTGCACCCTAAGTGGTCTAAAGCACCCTTGAAAATCCCGCTGTTTCTGTCAGACTTTGGACTACACCAGCGGCGCGAGACGTGCGCGGTAGAGCGCTCCCATCCCCTCGAACGGACCCCATGTTTACCCGCCTGATTCACTCCGCGAACCTCGTGAGCGATGGTGTTTCACAGCAGGATGCGTGGGTTGGCTTCGACGGAGCAACGGTGGCAGCCACCGGCACGGGCGACTCGTGGCGTTCGCGAGCGGATGCCGCGACTGACGTTGTCGACGCTGGCGGCGACTATCTCGCTCCGGGTTTCATCGACATCCACTCGCATGGAGCGGCAGGAGCGGCCTTCGACGATGGCCCCGCTGCTATCGCTCAGGCGCTTGATGCGCACCGCCGCCATGGCACGACGCGCTCCGTCATCTCTCTCATCAGCGCCTCACCCGAGAAGCTACTGACGAATCTTGCAACGGTGGCAGAACTGGCTCAGCACGATCCCCTAATTCTGGGCAGCCACCTTGAGGGACCCTTCATCGATCAGGAGTTCCGCGGCGCTCATGACCCCGCCATTCTGCGATCGCCGTCCGCTGCCGAAATCGACCACCTCCTCGCGGCCGCCAACGGCACGCTGCGCCAGATCACCCTTGCGCCGGAACTACCCGGTGGCACCGAGGCCATCACCACCTTCGTGGCTGCTGGAGTTCGCGTGGCCGTAGGGCACACCGCCGCCACCTACGCCGAGACCCGGGCGGCGTTCGACGCCGGCGCGAGCATTCTGACGCATGCTTTCAACGCGATGCGCGAGATCCACCACCGCGCCCCTGGCCCGGTAGCAGCCGCGTTCCACTCCCCCGGCGTCACGCTCGAAGTCATCAACGACGGCGTTCACGTGCATCCGGATGTCGTCAAAATGCTGTTCGCTTCGGCGCCCGGCCGCATCGCGCTCGTAACCGATGCCATGGCTGCAGCCTGCGCTGGCGATGGCCACTACGAGCTAGGGTCGCTCGACGTCACCGTGACCGACGGCGTCGCCCGCCTCAGCGACAACGGCTCGATCGCTGGGTCGACCCTCACAATGGATGCCGCGGCGCGCCGTGCCATCACCGAAGTGGGCTTGAGCGTGCCGCAGGCCGTTGCCGCGGCCACCGTTGTTCCTGCCCGGGCCATTGGGCGCGAGAGCGACCTGGGCTCGCTTGCTCCCGGATTCGCCGCTGATGCCGTGTTGCTCGACGCCGACTTTAGGGTGCGGGCGGTGTGGGCTGCTGGTCGCGAATTGCCGCAGTCCGAGCAGCTCGACGCCTGAGCAGTTCGCCGCCGATGATCGCGAAGACCACGGCAACGCCCAGAATGGCGGCGTCAACGTAGGGCAACGAGATGACCCCGTAGTTGTCGAGCAGGATGCCACCCACGAGCGCACCGCCACCGATACCGATGTTGAACGAGGTCGTGAGGTAAGCCGAGCCGACGTCGCGCATACGCGGGGAGGCCAGCTGCAAGAGTCGTGTTTGCATCATCGCGGGAACGCCACCAAAGGCGGTTCCCCAGACGACGATGACGGTGAACATGATGGCGGGCTCGGCGGGGAACAGGGCGAGCAGCACGGCGCAGATAGCGACGAGGGCGACGGTGACGGGGATGATGCTGCGCGGGAAGCGGTCGACCAAGAGGCCCGCGAGCGCGAGACCGAGTGCACCAGCGGCACCGAAGATCAGCAGTACGCCGGCGACGGCACCGGTGTCGATTCCGGCCGGGCCGATCAGGTACGGAACGATGTAGGTATAGAAGAGGTTGTGGCCGAGCATCACGAGAGCAACCAAGATGCACACGTAAATGACGCCGGGAACGGACCGGTCTTTGCGCAGCGGGATCGAGATCTCGCCGGTGGCGAGGGGCTGCTGGTGATCAACCGGCGGCAGAATCCGCACGACCATGATCGTGAGGGCCGCGATGATGATCGCGATAACCACGAAGGCCAGGCGCCAGCCGAGGGCGTGACCGAGAGCGGTACCCACGGGCACTCCGAGTACGAAGGCGGCAGTCGCGCCCGCACTCGTGACGGCAACGGCGCGGCCAACCTGGTGAGGGGGAACGAGGTGAGCCGAGTAGGCACCGACCACGGCCCAGAACAGTCCGTGTGACAGCCCACCGATGATGCGGGCAATCACGAGCACCGCATAGTTGGGCGCCACGGCAGCAAGCAGGTTGCCGATCACAAAGACGACGAGCACGATGATGACGAGCTTCTTGCGGGGCTGGTTACGCGTGAGCGCGGCGAGCGGAGCCGTAGAGATAACGACAGTCGCGGCGAAGATCGTGATGAGCAACCCCACCTGCGACTCCGAGACGGAAAGCTCAGCGGCGATCTCCGGCAGCAACCCGGTGGGCAACCATTCGCTCGTGACCGAGGTGAAGATCAGCGCGGAAAGAGTGAAGAGGCCCGCCCACGGAAAAGCCTGAGAGGAGGTGGGCGCAGAAGTGTGTGGCGTGCTCATGTTTGACTAACTCTACCGTCAGCACCGGTACGCTAAATCAGTGACCACCTCAATGCACTGGATCGTAACCCTCACGTGTGATGACAAGCCCGGCATCGTTCACGCCATCAGTGGCGCCATCGTTGAGGCCGGCGGCAACATCACCGAGTCGCAACAGTTCTCCAGCGACGACACGGGGCGCTTCTTCATGCGCCTTCAAGTGGAGTCGGATGCTCCGCGCGAAGTCTTCGAGCAAGCCCTCGCTCCCGTGACCGAGCGGTACGCAATGGAATGGCAACTCGACGTTGTGGGGCGCCCGCTGCGCACCCTCGTGTTGGCATCCAAGGCCGGACACTGCGTCAACGACCTTCTCTACCGCCAGCGTGCTGGCCAGCTACCAATCGAGATGCCGCTCATCATGAGCAACCACCCCGATTTGGGCTCGCTTGCCGAGTTTTATGAGGTGCCGTTCGAGTCGCACGCGGTCACGACGCCCGGCCAAAAGTTAGCTTTCGAAGAGCGCATCCTCGAAGTTGTCGAAGAGCACGATATCGAGCTCGTTGTGCTTGCCCGCTACATGCAGATTCTCTCCCCCGAACTGTGCGAACAGTTGAGCGGCAAGATCATCAACATCCACCACTCCTTCTTGCCCGGCTTCAAGGGCGCGAACCCCTACAAGCAGGCTCACGCGCGTGGCGTGAAGCTCATCGGGGCTACCGCGCACTTCGTGACGAGTGACCTCGACGAGGGCCCGATCATCGAACAGAACGTCGTGCGCGTGGATCACGCGAGCACCTCAAGTGAACTCAGGTCGATCGGTCAGGACGAAGAAAGCCGCACCCTCACGCAGGCCGTGAAGTGGTTCGCCGAAGATCGCGTGCTGCTCGATGGGGCCCGCACGATTATCTTCCGCTAGGCCCGTCAAGCAAGTCGCGCAGCTTCAGCGTCGTGCGCCAGTTGCGCACCGTCATTCGCTTCGAGAGGCGATTAGCGCGCAGGCGGTCGATGCGCGATTTCGCTGAGTCGATGACCGTGCGCGAAAAGTAGAGCGCGTCTGGGCCTGCTGAGACAGAGTCAACCTGTTCGTTGAGTTCGGGCACGAGAGTGAGCGCTTCCGCTGCAGTGAGAGGGCGCTTGAGAAAGAGCACATCGCTCAGCAGCTCGGCGGAACCGTGATCGCTCGGAGCGGCCGCGACCGTCGCCGCGAACTCGTCGCGGGATCTCACGACAGTGAGAATGTCTGCACCCAAGCGCTCGCGCAGCATCCGCTCGATCGTGACCTCGAGCTCGGCGCTAGTCGTCGCCTCTGAGGCGAACACCACGTTGCCGCTCTGGATGTAGGTGCACACGTCTCCGAAGCCGGCAGCGGCGAAGCACTCCTTCAGCGCCGCCATGCTGATCACATTCGAACCGCCCACATTGATGCCTCGAAGCAGCGCTACGTAGTTCGCCATGAGCTAACGATGGCACGGAGGACCGACACAAGGCATCGCCGCTGGCCAAGCCGGGAGCCTCAGCGCAGCCGTTCCCAGTCAAGCCGGTTCTCCCAGGAGTAGCGGTAGTAGTCGGCGTACTTCAGCTCGGATGCCGCAGCTTCGTCCACAATCACCGTGACGGTTGAGTGCAACTGAATTGCCGATCCCGGCAGGCTCGCCGTGACCGGCCCCTCGACAGCGCCCGCGAGCGCGGCTGCCTTCGCTTCGCCGAACGCGAGCAAGACAAGGTGCCCCGCACGTTGGATGGTGCCGAGTCCCTGCGTGATGCAGTGCTTGGGCACGTCGGCGGGCGAATCAAAGAAGCGCGCATTGTCGAGCCGGGTCTGCTGGGTCAGGGTCTTTACGCGGGTGAGTGAGGCGAACGAGGATCCGGGCTCGTTGAAGCCGATGTGCCCCGTCGAGCCGATCCCGAGAATCTGCAGGTCAACGCCACCGGCCGCGACAATCGCGCGCTCATAGTCATCCCCCGCCGTTTCGATGGGCCCACTCTCGGCCGGCACCTGCACCAGCTCGGGCGTCAACCCGAGCGGTTCAACAACTTCGCGCGTGATCACCGAGCGGTAGCTTTCGGGATGCCCGGCAGGCAATCCGATATATTCATCGAGAGCGAATCCCCGCACAGCAGAGAGGTCGAGGTCTCGAGCCGCGAGCGCAGCCCACGTTGATAAGGGCGTTGACCCGGTCGCTAGGCCGAGTACGGCATCCGGGGTCTGACGCACGAGCGCTTCGATGAAGTCGGCAGCGACTTCGCCCGCCGCCTCTGGTGAATCGACGATAACTACTTCTGCCATGCCATCGACTGTAGAGCGCTCCGGCGCGATCGAGGGAAGATTGCCGAAGTGGTCTTAGCGCTCCACACATTCGGGGCCGAATCTTCACGAGCTGTCCAGATATCCGTCCGGTAGAATGTTCGTGACGAAGACACCGACCATCTCGCCATTCTGTCGCAACGCCATTCGCCTTGGCTGTGCTGCAGCACTCGACCACCAGATCGAGCACCCCTAAGGGAGAACTGCACTGAATCCGCAAGGTTCCAGCCCCAGCTCGAAGCGGAGAGCCCCGTGATAGTGCTGCTCGCAGCGTTTGCGCTCGTGTCCTTGGTGATCCCTGCGCTCACGCGTCGCCTGCACACTCGTGTCTTCTTTGTCACGGCTCTCATTCCTGCTGCGGCATTTATCTACACCCTGCTGCAGACTCCCGCTGTTCTCGCGGATACCCCACCGACCGAGAGCATCCCCTGGATCTCGCAGCTGAACCTCGATCTCAGCTTCCGTGTAGACACCCTTTCGTGGCTGCTTGCTCTCGTCGTCACCGGCGTCGGCACGCTCGTGATGCTCTACTGCATTAAGTACTTCGCCGCTTCCGAAGAGGGCCTTGGTCGCTTCGCTGCGGTCTTCCTCGCCTTCACCGGCACGATGTACGGCCTCGTGATTGCCGACAACGTCTACTTGCTCTTCATCCTGTGGGAAGCCACGACGGTGTTCTCCTTCCTGCTCATCGGCCACAACACCGGTCGACTCGCGAGTCGCATTGCTGCGATGCAGGCTCTGATCGTCACGACCGCCGGTGGCCTCGTGATGCTGGTCGGTCTTGTGATGCTCGCCGAGCGCACCGGCACTGCCAGCTTGGCGCGGCTCATCGACCTCGCCCCCGAGGGCACCGCAGTCACGATCGCGATCATGCTGATTCTCGTCGGCGCGCTCAGCAAGTCGGCGATCGTTCCGTTCCAGTTCTGGCTGCCTTCCGCCATGGCCGCCCCCACTCCCGTGAGCGCCTACCTGCACGCGGCCGCGATGGTGCAGGCCGGCATCTACCTCATCGCCAGGCTCGCGCCCGGCTTTGCCCAGACCCCGGGCTGGCAACCGTTGCTGCTCGGCTTGGGTGTGTTCACGATGCTGGTGGGCGGATGGCGCGCGCTCACGCAGGTCGACCTCAAACTTCTGCTTGCCTATGGCACCGTCAGTCAGCTCGGGTTCTTGCTCACGGTCGTGAGTTTTGGCACGCGTACCGCGGCTCTTGCCGGAGTCGCGTTGCTTCTTGCCCACGCCCTCTTCAAGGCGGCGTTGTTCTTGGTCGTTGGCCTCATCGACCACCGCGTCGGAACCCGTGACCTCACCAAGCTCAGTGGGCTTGGCCGGGAAGCTCCCTTCCTCACGACTATTGCGGTAATTGCCACGGCATCCATGGCAGGCATCCCGTTCACCGCCGGCTTCGTGGCCAAAGAGTCGGTGCTCGCGAGCTTCATCGAGAGCGCGAGCGCGGGCTCAGCGCTCGGCTGGATCGCCATCGTCGGCGTCGCCGTCGGCTCCACCCTCACGGTCGTCTACAGCGCCCGCTTCGTCTGGGGCGCGTTTGCGAGCAAGAACGGTGTTGAAACCGTGCGGCCGCTACATGAGAACGTGTGGTTCCTGTCGTCACCCGCCATTCTCGCCGCCAGCAGCCTGGTTCTCGCACCATTCTTTGGCACTGTTGGAACCGTGCTCGAGGGCTATTCAACGCAATTCGTCTCCGAGGGATACGACTACTCGCTCAAGCTCTGGCACGGGTTTGATGCCGCGTTCTTCATCTCTGCCGCCACGCTGCTCATCGGTCTGGCGCTGTTCTGGGCTCGCACGCAGGTCTTCGCGCTGCAGTCGCTCGTGCCGGCGATCGTCGATTCGAACAAGTTGTATCGCTCCACGTTGCGCACGCTCGACCGCGTCGCGTTGCGGGTGACGGCGACCACGCAGCGTGGTTCGCTGCCCTTCTACCTCACCGTGATCCTGCTCGTGATGGTGGGTTCGGTAGGCAGCACGCTCGCGCTCAATCGCAGCTGGCCCGACTCCATCCGACTCTTCGATAGTGCCGGCCAACTCGCGATCGGTGCCGTCATGATCGTGGCCGCGCTCGCACTTGTAGCGGCCAAGAAGCGCTTCCAAGCGGCGGTTCTCGTCGGCGTCGTTGGCTACGGAATGGCGGCGCTCTTCGCGTTCCACGGTGCGCCCGATATCGCCCTCACTCAAGTTCTGGTCGAGACCGTCACCCTCATCGCCTTCGTGTTGGTGCTTCGTCGTCTGCCCGCTCGCCTCGGCAAGGCCCACGGCAGTTCACGCCGCGTGCTGCGTGCTGCCGTTGGCCTCTCGGTGGGGCTGCTCATGGGCATCGTCGCCATCGTCGCGCTCGGCGCCCGAAGCGCCGACCCCATCTCGGCGTCGCTGCCCGACCTCGCGTACGAGATTGGTCACGGTCGCAACGTCGTGAACGTTGTGCTCGTCGACATCCGCGGCTGGGACACTCTCGGTGAGCTCTCCGTGATCGTCGCCGCCGCAACCGGTGTTGCGAGCCTCGTGTTCTTGCGCAGCCGCACCGACAACCTGCCGCGCGTCTCAGAGGCCCGTGCCCGCGGAACGATCCGCGCGCGCCTCAAGCCGTCGCGCGAGATCGTCTCGTCCGAGTACGTGCCGGGCGTTCAAGACCCCTCCACTCGCAACGCGTGGTTGCTCGCGGGGCGCAAGCTGGCTCCCGAAAACCGGTCGATCTTGCTCGAAGTTGTCATTCGCTTGCTCTTCCACCCGCTGATCGTGCTTTCGCTCTATCTCTTGTTCGCCGGCCACAACCTCCCCGGCGGCGGTTTCGCTGCGGGGCTCGTTGCGGGTCTCGCTCTGGCCGGTCGCTACCTTGCTGGCGGACGCTACGAACTCGGCGCCGCCGCTCCCTTCGACGCCGGGCGCATCCTGGGTGTCGGTCTCGTGCTCGCCGCCGGCACTGCGACCGTACCGCTGCTGCTGGGGGCGGATGCTCTCACCTCCACGTTCTTCGAAACGACCATCCCCCTCCTCGGCCACGTTGAGTTCTCCACCTCCACCATTTTCGACATCGGGGTGTACCTCGTGGTCATCGGAATGGTGCTCGATGTCCTCCGCAGCTTGGGCGCCGAGATCGATCGTCAGCGCGAAGAGTCCTCTGAATCTCTCGAGAGCGGAAGCACCATATGAACGCCTCTCTTACCCTCGTGATCATCATGGTCGTGCTCTACTCAGTCGGCGTCTACCTGCTCCTTGAGCGCAGCATGACCCGCGTGCTGTTGGGCTTCTTGCTCGTGGGCAACGCGACGAACCTTCTAATCCTCATCGTGTCGGGCCCCTCCGGCGCCGCTGCGTTCTATGGTGAGGATGCCGCTACCGCCGATCCCTTGCCGCAGGCGTTCATCCTGACAGCGATCGTGATCACGTTCGGCGTCTCCGCGTTCTTGCTTGCCCTGATCTACCGCTCGTGGCGCTTGGCCAATGCCGACGTGGTCTATGACGATACGGAAGACCTCGCAATGGGCCGGCGCCGCACCTCGGTCACGACCGACCGCCCGGTTGATGGGGATGACACCGAATTCGGTACTCGCGCGGCCGCCGCTATCTCCACCGCAGTCGACCTCGAAAAACAAGAGGAACGCGAAGAGCAAGAGAGCCTCGCTGCCGAACGCCGACAACAGGAACTCGACAAGAAGGAGGGAGACGCATGAGCGCCCTCACCACTCTCGTAGTTCTCCTGCCCTTGCTCGGTGCAGCAGCAGCGCTGACTCAAGCCAAGCGCCCCCGGGTGCAAACGCTCATCACCGTGGGCGTGCTCACCGCTGTTCTCGCGATTGGTGCCGCGCTGCTCGTCGCTGTCGATACCAACGGTGCGATTGCGGTCGAGGTCGGCGGCTGGCCCGCGCCCTATGGCATCGTGCTCGTAGTCGATCGACTCTCGGCGCTCATGATCGTGGTGTCCGCAGCCGTACTGTTGGCCGTTCTCGTATTCTCGGTGGGCCAAGGCCTCGCCGATGGCGACCGAGAAACCCCCGTCTCGATCTACTACCCGACCTACTTGATCTTGGCGACCGGTGTGTTCAACGCTTTCGTCGCGGGTGACCTGTTCAACCTCTATGTCAGCTTCGAGATTCTTCTCGTGGCCAGCTACGTGCTGATCACGCTGGGCGGCACCGAACCCCGCATCCGCGCGGGCACGGTGTACATCGTCGTCAGTTTGGTGTCATCCGCCATTTTCCTCGCGGCGATCGCCATGATCTATGGCGCAACCGGCACCGTCAACATTGCTCAGCTCACGGTGCGCCTCGCCGAGCTTCCCGCCGACGTTCAACTCACGCTGCACGTCATGTTGCTCATCGGATTCGGCATCAAGGCTGCCGTCTTCCCGCTCTCCTTCTGGCTACCTGACTCCTACCCGATGGCGCCAGCACCCGTCACGGCCGTCTTCGCCGGGTTGCTCACCAAAGTTGGTGTCTACGCGATCATCCGCACCGAAATGATCATCTTCCCGGATGGCGAACTCAACACTGTGCTGCTGATTGTGGCCGCGCTCACTATGGTGGTCGGAATCCTGGGAGCGGTAGCGCAGTCCGACATCAAGCGACTGCTGTCGTTCACGCTCATCAGCCACATTGGCTACATGCTGTTCGGCATCGGCATCGATACCGCGGCGGGGCTCGCGGCAGCAACGTATTACATCGTCCACCACATCACCGTGCAGACGACCCTGTTCTTGGCCACCGGGCTCGTGGAACGCCAGGGCGGCACGACCGGCATCAACAAACTGGGTGGGATGCTCAAGGCCAGTCCCCTCATAGCGGTGCTGTTCTTCATCCCTCTGCTGAACCTCGGTGGCATCCCTCCGTTCTCCGGATTCCTCGGCAAGCTCGCCCTGTTCGAGGCAGGCGCCAACAACGGCTCCACGCTCGCGTGGGTGCTCATCGGCTGTGGTGCAGCCGTATCGCTACTCACGCTGTATGCCCTCGCTCGCGCCTGGAGCATGATCTTCTGGCGTGACGCCGAAGAGGTCGCCGACTACGAAAACCCGCTCGCGATGTCCTCCGAAAACAGCAGCTCTGCCACGGTCGAGTCCGTACGCACGACGCCGCGCATCATGGTCGGCGCGACGGTAGCGATGGTTGCCGTGAGCGTTGCGCTCACCGTGTTCGCGACTCCGCTCTTCGACCTGAGCGCGAATGCCGGCGAGAACATTGACGGCCCGGCGTACTACGTGAACACTGTCTTCCCGGGAGGTCTCGAATGAGCGCCCACGACAGCCAGCCCACTTCCGCGGCAGCGTCCACTACGTCCGCCGTGAACCAACCCGTGACCGAACACCGAGCATCGCGCTCCGAAGTACGCGGCCGAGTCTGGCAGCAACTACCACTGCTGCTCGGTCTCGTGGTGCTGTGGGCCGTTCTCTGGGGGCAGTTCTCCTGGCTGAACATCCTGACCGGTTTCATCGTCGCGATTCTGGTCACTCGCGTGCTCTACCTGCCCCCGGCCGATATCTCGGGGCGACTGAACGTCTGGTACTCGCTCGTCTTTCTTGCGCACTTCATTGTGGATGTCACGGTGGCATCGTTCACGGTCGCCTTCCAAGCGCTCAACCCGCGACCGATTCCCACATCATCCGTTATCGCCGTTCAACTACGCACGCGTTCTGACTTCGTCATGACGTTGGACGCGATTGCGATGTCATTGGTTCCCGGATCGATCGTCGTTGAAGTCGACCGCGAGCGCGCCATCCTGTACTTCCACACTTTCGATACGACTACCGCCGCCGATGTTGAAGCGATGCGCACCAAGGTGCTCGTCGTTGAAGCGCGCATCGTTCGCGCCATCGGGTCGAAAGATGACCTTGCCCGCATTCACGAGACGGAGGCCACCCGATGAACGAATGGGTCTTCATCGCCGTCGGGCTGATGCTGCTCTTCGCGGCCCTTCTGGCGCTCTACCGCATCATCCGCGGCCCCTCGATTCTTGACCGCATGATCGCCTCAGACATGCTGCTCACGACAATCATTTGTGCGCTCGGCGCGGAGATGGTTTATAACGGTCACACCCGCAGCCTGCCGGCGATGCTCGTGCTTGCCACCACCGCATTTCTCGGTTCTGTCGTGGTCGCGCGCTACGTGTCGCGGAGGACCAACTCATGACCCTCGACACGATCCTCGACGTTCTCACTGGCATTTTCCTTCTGCTCGGCGGCTTCCTCTCGGCCGCGGCCGGGGTGGGGCTCTTACGCTTTCCCGATGCGATCGCGCGACTGCACGCCACCACCAAACCCCAGATTCTGGGCCTCACGTTCGTGCTCTTAGCCATCGCCCTGCAGAACCGTCAGCTCTCGACGATTCTGCTGTTGCTCTTTCTCCTGATCTTCCAGATGATCACCGCGCCCGTTTCCGCTCACATGATCGCTCGCGCCGGCTACCGAGGCGGAATCATCGCACCCAATTCGCTGCTCGTCGACGAACTGGAGCAGGCCATTGATGCGGCGCCCGAATTCGACGACTCTGAGACAGAAGGGGCTGAGACAGAAGGGGCCGACGATCCCTCTGCAACTGCGGATGCCACCGAAGAGAGTTCGGACGACCCCGCCTCCGACGGTTCCGCTGCTGACGCAGACGACACCGCGCAGCCCACGAGCGTTCCGACGACCCGCGATCCTCTCGACACCGACGACACCAGCTCGCGCAACGACTAGCGTCTGGCAATCGTCGCTGAGAGCACTGAAAGCCCTGAGATTCCAGCTTCTCGTCAGGGTTGCTCGGGCATACTGAACACTCGCCAACCTCTGGGAGCCCCATGCGTAACCTCACCGACAACAAGACTGCCGTAGCCCTCTTTGCCGGTGTCACCCTCGTGGGTGCACTTTCCGCCTGCTCGTCGCCCAGCACCGGCACGGACAGCGGAACCGCCGATGTGAATGCCCCCGACGCCGGCGCCGACTACACCGATGGCACCTACACGGAGTCGGGCGACTACACCTCTCCCAACGGCGCCGAGAAGGTGGATGTCACGCTCACCCTCGAGAGCAACACCGTCACCGACGTCACGGTCGTCGGCTACGGCGAGAACCCCAACTCGATCCAGTTTCAGGGCGAGTTCATCGACGGAATTGCCGACGAAGTCGTGGGTAAGAACATCGACGAGCTTTCCGTCGACAAGGTAGCCGGTTCCTCGCTCACGAGCGGTGGCTTCAACAAGGCTGTCGACGCGATCAAGGCTGATGCCCTCGCCGAGTAAACAGTTTGATGCCATCGGTGCGCCCTGGCAGATCGACACTGCGGAGCCCCTCGGCTCTGACGTAGAGGCTGCCGTAGCGCACCGAATCGAGCTGTTCGACCGTACCTACTCGCGGTTTCGCGACGACTCCCTCGTCACCGCGATCGCACGCACGCCCGGCACCTACACTTTTCCGGCGGATGCTCCCCCGCTGTTTGACCTTTACCGCCGACTTTACGACGCGACGAACGGAGCGCTCAGTCCGCTCGTGGGCCGCGCTCTGGAAGAGCTCGGCTACGACCGCACCTACTCGCTGCAGCCCGCTGCCAGCCGCACGCGCGTTCCCGACTGGAGCGAAGCCATCAGCTGGAACGGCAGTGCGCTCACCGCACTCACCCCGGCAGTGCTCGACGTGGGCGCCGCGGGCAAGGGCTACCTCGTCGATCTCGTGGCGGAGGTGCTCGCCGAGCACGGAGTCACAACCAGCACGGTGGATGCGAGCGGAGACATTCTGCACCGCGGCGCTGGCGAACTACGGGTCGCGCTGGAGCATCCGCTCGACACCAGCAAAGCGATCGGCGTGGTGAAGGTGAGCAACGAAGCGATCTGCGCCTCTGCCCCCAACCGCCGAGCGTGGGCCGGGCTGCACCATATTCTGGATGCTCGCACCGGACTGCCCACCGACCGCATCATCGCGACGTGGGCCATCGCCCGCACTGCCCTCGAGGCCGACGGCCTCGCCACCGCACTGTTCTTTGCCGAACCTGCGGAGCTCGAAGCCGAGTTCGACTTTCAGTGGGTGCGGATGCACGCCACCGGCCGAGTGGAGCACTCGGCACACCTCACCGGAGAAGTATTTCTATGAAACGTTGGCTCGATCGAACCCTCGGCGCCGTCGCCATGTACAAGCTGGTGCTCGGCAGTCTCGCCGCACTCGCTGTCGTGTCGATAGCGCTCGCGTTCGTCGGCCTCGTCTCGCCTGACCCCTTCGCGCTGCTTGCCAGTTTGCCGGTCGCGGTCGCGTTTAGCTACGGCGCCAGTTGGCTCGGAGCCCGCATCGTTGGTCAGCGAGCACACCTCGAATCGTCGCTCATCACGGGTCTGCTCGTGTTCTTCATCATGGCGCCGAGCCTGCAACTGACTGGGCTCCTCGCCATTGCGCTGGCCTCGACTATCGCCGCGGCATCCAAGTTTCTCCTTGCATTCCGTGGGCGCCATATCTTCAACCCGGCGGCACTGGGCGCGTACGTGTTCATCTTTGTGCCACTCGGTTTTCCGACGTGGTGGGTCGGAACCCCGTGGCTGCAGCCGCTCGTTCTGATCGCTGCATTCCTCATCCTGTACCGCACGCAACGCCTCGATCTCGGGCTCACGTTCGTGGTATTCGCGGCCGGCATCCGCATTGCGCTTACGCTCGCTAACGGTGGCGACCTGACCGAGGCACTCAGCTTCACGTTCTTGTCATCTCAGATGATCTTCTTCGCCGGCTTCATGCTGAGCGAACCACTCACTTTGCCGCCGCGACGCTGGCAACGCCTCAGCCTCGCGGTGCTCGTCGCCCTGCTCTTCGCCATCCCGTTCTCGATCGGCAACTTCTACAGCGACCCGTTGCTGGCGCTGCTCATCGGTAACCTCGTCGCCTTCGCGTTCACCCAGCGCCGCACCATTCGGATGTCGCTCACCGAGACCGACGAGATCGCTCCCGGAACGTGGCAACTCACTTTTGCCCCGCACCGCCCGATCCTCTTTCGGGCGGGCCAGTACATCGAGCTGTCACTCCCACATTCCTCCCCGGACTTCCGCGGAGTGCGGCGCTACTTCACGATCTCGTCAGCACCGGATGCCGGGGCCACCCTGACGGTGACGTTCACGGTCGCCGAAAACTCCAGCAGCTTCAAGGCTGCCCTCTTGGCGTTGCCGCGCGGTTCTCAAGTGAACGCGACGGGAATCTGGGGCGACTTTGTACTCCCCCGCAAAACGAGCGAGCCGCTCTTGCTCGTCGCCGGCGGCATCGGCATGACGCCCTTTGCGAGCCAGATCGCGCACGCTCACCGTCACGACGAAGAGCGTGACATCGTGGTCATCTACGCCACCTCGAGCTCGGCACCGCTGCCCTTCACCGATGTTCTCACCGCGGCCGGTGTACGCGTCATCGTGTTCGGGCCGCAGCCCGCCGACGCCCTTCCGGCAGGCTGGGTTCTCGGCAGCGAGGGGCGCCTGAACGGCGACGCCCTCTCCGCACTCGTGCCCGATCTAGCCGACCGCCGGGCTTACCTTTCGGGCCCGCCCGCGCTCGTCAACGACCTGAAGGCGACGTTGCGAGCAAACGGCACCCGCCGCATCCACACCGACTATTTCTCGGGCTACTAGCTCGGCGCCTGCACGCGCTCCGCGGTCGAACGTGGTGAGCCGCGCAAACGACGCTTAAGGCTCAACGCCCGCAACGCGTTGAGAATCGTCACGAGGTCAACCACTTCTTGCAGCGCAGCGCCCACCACGGCGGGCAGCGCGCCCGTCATGGCAAAGAGCATGAGCCCGATGCTGATGGCGATTCCGATCCAGATGCTCTGCAACGCGATCTGCACGGTGCGCTGACTGACCTGCACCGCGGAAACGACCCGGTGCAGATCGTCGACCAGGATCACGACATCGGCCGATTCGCTCGCCGCCGTTGAGCCTTTCGCGCCCATCGCGATGCCGACGTCGGCGGCTCCCAGCACTGGCGCATCGTTCACGCCATCGCCGACCATCACCACCGGATGCGGCGAGGTCGCGTGCACGAGCCGCACCTTGTCTTCGGGAAGACACTCGGCGTGCACTTCGCTGATGTGGAGTTCGTCGGCCACCTTGCGCGCCGTCTCTTCCACATCGCCTGTCAGCATCAGAGTGTTCTGGATGCCCAGCTCGCCCAACTCCGTGAGCGTGCGCGCTGCTTCGGGCCGCACCGCATCGCGCAGCACAATAGCGCCGGCGTACTGATCATCGACGCTCACGTACACCGCAGCCTCGCCGCTCGCGAGGTCGATGCGAGTCAGCGCGGGCGCCTGCTGCGCCACGAAGGCGGGCTTGCCCACCGTCACAAGCCGAGCCCCGACGCGGGCCTGCACGCCGTGCGTGGCGACTTCGCGGGCATCCGCCACCTCGGGCAGATCGAGCGAGCGTTGCTTCGCCGCCTCAACGAGGGATGCCGCGAGCACGTGAGACGAATACTGCTCGGCAGCAGCGACCAAGGCCAGCAGTTCGTCGGCGCTGAGCGCGCCCTCGGGCCGCACCTCGACGACCACGGGTCGCCCGCTCGTGAGGGTTCCGGTCTTGTCGAACACGACAGTTTTCGCGCGGGCAAGAACCTCAAGAGTGCCCGCGTTCTTGACGACGACGCCGTAGGTCGAGGCGCTCGACATTCCCGCCATGAACGCCACCGGGGCCGCAATCAGCAGCGGACACGGCGTCGCCACCACGAGAACTTCGGCGAAGCGCACGGGGTCACCCGAGATCCACCAGGCGATTGCGGCGAGCCCAATCGACACGAACGTGAAGGGCACGGCGTAGCGATCGGCCAACCGCACGATGGGCGCCTTGCTCGCCGCCGCCTCGGTGACGAGCTGCACGATGCGTTGGTATTGGCTGTCGGATGCGCGGGCGCTCGCCTGCACCGTGACAGCTTCTGGCCCATTCACCGACCCACTCAAGAGGAGGTCTCCGGTCACTTTTTCCACGGGCATGCTCTCGCCCGTGAGCGACGATTCATCGACGGATGTCGCGGCAGAGACCAGCACGGCATCCACCGGCACGATCTCCGAGGGACGCACCACGAGGCGATCCCCCACGGCGACCTCGGTGGCGGGAACGTCAGCGATGTCGCCGGACGCCGTCACCTGATGCGCAGTTTGCGGAACGCGACCCAGCAGCGCATTCAGCTCGCGCTTGGCCCGCCCCGCCGCGAAATCTTCGAGAGCTTCTCCACCGGTCAGCATCAGCACGATCACGATGCTTGCCCAGTACTCGCCCACCACAACGGTCGCGACGATGGCGGTGACCGCCAGTACATCGAGCCCGAACTCGCGTTTCAGAAGTTTGCCCACCATCGACACCGCTTCGCGCGCCGCCACCGCGAGCGCGTAGAGCGAGAGCAGCCAGGGCACAACGGCGGATGCCGCAGTCCAGTTCAATGCCAGCCCCACGACGCCAGCCACAACCGTGAGCGCAACGAGCGGATAGCGGCGCACCGCCGAGCCCAGCGTGATGGAGCGAGAAGTAGCCATACCTTCGTTCTACTCTCGTTCGCGGCATCCGGCCAGCCAGCACAGGCTCCCCTTAGCAGTGGCTCGGGGCAATGTTCGGGGCCGGGTCGCTAGGCTCGACAGCATGACTCAACGGCGCTGGCAACAGATCATGGACATTCCCCTCACCGTTGCCGCAGTGATTTTCTTGATTGCGTATGCGTGGGAAGTGATCGCAAATCTCAACGGTGTTCCGATGCTGATTGCTGAGATCATCATCGCCGTGACGTGGGTCGTTTTCGTGTTCGACTACGCCGTGAATCTTGTTCTCGCTGAACACCGGTGGTTCTGGTTCCGCAAGCACATCTTCGATCTCTTTGTCGTTGTGCTGCCGATGCTGCGCCCGCTGCGTCTTCTGCGTCTAGTCACCCTGCTGAATGTGCTGCAACGGCGGGCGGGAACGGCGGTGCGCGGTGGGGTGCTCACCTACGCGGTTGGCTCCTCGTTGTTGCTCGTGTTTGTGGCCGGGCTCGCGATTCTGGATACCGAGCGCAGCATCACGGGCAGCCAAATCACCAACCTGGGCGACGGCATCTGGTGGGCTTTCGTCACGATTACCACGGTCGGCTATGGAGATATCTATCCCGCCACCGCTCTCGGCCGCGTCATCGCCGCCGGCGTCATGGTGGCCGGTATCGCCC
This sequence comes from Salinibacterium amurskyense, assembly GCF_002797685.1. Lineage (GTDB taxonomy): Bacteria > Actinomycetota > Actinomycetes > Actinomycetales > Microbacteriaceae > Rhodoglobus > Rhodoglobus amurskyensis. The sequence goes on along the minus strand of NZ_PGFH01000001.1, from coordinate 850,965 downwards.
TACTCGGTGTCGTCACGGCAACGCTCGCCTCGTGGATCGTGGAACGAGTTGCGGCTCAAGATGAACTCTCGCACGTTGCCACTCGTCGCGAAGTGACCGAACTCACCGACCAGGTGAACCAGCTCAAGCATGTGCTGCTTGAGCACGCGACTCAGATGGCCGCATCGTCAGGGACGCCCGCGCCCTCGTCGCCGACCTCGGCATCCGGGGCATCCGATCCCCTTTCAAAGCGACAACCGCTCACCTAAGCTGTGGGCATGACCTCCACCGCCGCGGCAGCGCTCACCCTAGACCCCAAGAGCGCCCCGCTGCCCGGAGCGTCGATGCGCGTGGCGATGCGCCGGTTCTTCGATCGATCGTTCCGGATGCGCGGTCGCGCCAGTCGCAGCGAATACTGGTGGTGGATGCTCGTGAACATCATCATCGTGACCGCACTTCAGGTGGTCGCGCCTCTTCTGGTCGCGGGTCGCCCGATGGGTGATCAACTCACATTCGGCCCGTTCGGCTCTTTTGTCTATCCCACGGTGAGCATTGCGAGTTGGAATGGAGAGATGACGGCGGACTCCACGGTGCTCGTCTCTCTCTCCTTCATCGTCGGAGGCTGGGTACTGCTCACCGCAATCCCCGGGATCGCGATTGCCGTACGCCGCCTGCACGACTCAAACCTCTCGGGCGGATGGGCATTCCTCGCGGTGTTCCCACTCGGAGCCTTCATAGTGCTGGGACTCGCTCTGCGCAGTTCGCGCCCGGAGGGCCTGCGCTTCGACTAGCGCGGCAACCGAATCTCGACCGTGCCGTCGACGACGCGGCTCTCAAAGCGCGGCTGCGGACTCGTCGCCGGTCCGTGGATGACCTCGCCTGTATCGAGCGAGAACGCACTCTGATGCCAGGGGCATTCCACACACGCGCCGCCCGGAGCGGAATCATCCTCGACGACGTAGCCATCGTGAAGCTCGGCCCCGAGATGGCTGCACGTGTTGGAGAGCACCGAGACCCGCTCACCCCGCCGGAAGACCACTACTTCAGTGTCTGCAACGACGCGCTTCTCGAGAGCGCCTTCCGGCAAGTCAGTGAGTGGCGCTAGCTGCTGCCAGCCGCTGGGGAAGGTGGCTTCGACATCCGGCGCGTGACTGACGCCCGCGGCCTGCCGATAGGTCAGGTGCCCACCGAGGTAGCCGCCACCCGAGGCAATCGCAAGCCCGGCATAGCTCAGCACTTTGCCGCTCGTGTGCTTTCCGCGGGAGCGCTGCACGAAGGATGCCGCGAAGAAACCCGTGGCCACGATATTGACCGCGGCATGCACGATGCCCACGCGCTGCTGCTTCTCGTCGAGCTGCGACCAATCGGCAAAGCCAGCGACTGCCGTGCCGCTCGCGCCCAGCACTCCGACTCCGACCAGGGCACGCGATGCTTGTTCGGTGCCTGGCACGGCGTCGAGCACTCCGGCTGAGATCCACGCTCCCAGCGGAACATGCACGCCGAGCGGATGCACGGGGTGCCCCATCGGCACGCCATGAAGTACATCTCGCAACCACCGAGGGCGAAGTACTGCATCGACGACGCCCCGCGTCTTTTCGACGGCGGGATCAAGCGATGTCGCCTCCTCGAGGCGATCAACGTTTCGTAATACGGGCAGTCGTTTCATCAGTTCCTCGTCCCTGGCAAGTGCGTTTGAAAGAGTTAGACCGTGACCGACTCAGAGGATCCGGTCTGAGGCTGGTCTCCGGTCACCTTCGCGGCAACGACGCCGACGAGAGTCGCGACCTTGCCTGGGCTCTCCCAATACTGGGCCGATTCGCCCTTGACGTGAATCAAGACGACCGAGGGGTCGGTTTCGCCACCCTCAAACCACACATCGGTGAACGAACCCCATAGCTCCGACTTCTTCGCCTGGTCGCGCACGACTTCGGCGGTGCCGGCGAGCGACAGCCACTGCGAGGAGCCCGAGTAGGAGACGTTCACGTGAGGGTGGGCCTGAAGCTGCTGCACGGCATCCGCGGTGTCGGAGGCAAGGAACCAGCAGTCGCCGTCGAACTCAGCCTGCTGAACCGTCATGGGGTGGCTGTGCAGAGCACCGCTCGCGGCGACCGTGGTCAGCATCGCAATTCGGGTGCTCTTCATGATGGAGCGGATGGTGTCGAGCTGGTCTGCTGTTGCGTGGCTGTGAGATGACATTGTGTCTCCAATTCGTCGACGGTTGCGCAGTTGTGCTGCGCTTCGACGCTAGGGAGCGATCCTCAACACTGGCCGAGTGCTAGCCGAACGTTAGGTGAGAGCCAAGACGCTCACTCTGTGAACGGCGTCAGCGATGACGAGCGCCTTCCCCCCCGAGCACCGCCGCATACCCTTCGCGGTAGCTCGGATAGGTAAACGAGAAGCCTGTGCTTTTTAGTAGCGCATTGCGACAGCGCTTACCGCGGCCCCTGCCACCGGTGACACCACCTGCACGTTCGAACGGAACGGGTCGCCCGATACCGCGAGCGAGGAACTCGATGACCTCGCGCTGATCGGCCGGTTCATCATCGACACCGACATAGATGCTGGCGGGCGAGGAGGCCATCGTCGCGAGGTGCACGATGGCCGCTGCGGCGTCATCCCGATGGATCAGATTGGTGAAGTAAGGGGTGGATGCCACCGTTTCGTCGCCGGCACGGATGCGGTCGATCTGACGGGTGCGGCCCGGCCCGTAGATGCCTGCCAAGCGAAGAACCGTCGAATTGGCGACGCTCTCGAGCAACAACTCTTCGGCTTCTCGCAATACGGACGCTGTCTCCGTCGTTGGCGTCGCCGGTGTAGATTCGTCGACCCACGAGCCGTCGCTGACGCCATAGACGGCGGTCGATGAGACATAGATGACTCTCGGTGCGGTGGCGCAGTCTCGCTCGATAGCCGCGGCGATATTCCGCACACTGTCGACGTAGGTCGCGCGATAGCCCTCGCGCGTGCGCTCGTCGGGGCTGACAGCAATCACTACGATGCTGGTGTCTGGGGGAAGAACTGGCATCCGCGCTGACAAGTCGACCGCTTGCCCAGCGATTTCGGGCGGCAACTTTTCGATCGAGCGACGTAGGCCCACTACAGAATGCCCCAGCGCCGCAAAGCGGAGCCCAGTTTCGATACCCAGGTCACCGCATCCGGCTATGACGACCGTCACTGTTGTCTCCTCACTATGCACCGCGCGGCACGCTGTCGCGTTCTGCACAAGCGAGCACCGCACAGCACCCGCCGCTCAAGAATAGCCAGAGCGAGCTGGGTGTTTTCCCGCGTGTGCGCCCACGCAGAAGGGCCCGAAAGCCGAAGCTTTCGGGCCCTTCGTGAACGTCGTGGCGTACGCCAGTCAGTTACCGCGTGAGACGCAGATTATGCGAGGCGTGCGGCGAGGTTCTTGTCGAGCGTGTCGAGGAACTCTTCGGTGGTTTCCCACTTCTGGTCCGGTCCGACGAGCAGCGCGAGGTCCTTGGTCATGTGACCGCCCTCCACCGACTTGATGACGACATCTTCCAGGGTCGAGGCGAACTCGATGAGCTCCTGGTTGTTGTCGAGCAGTCCACGGTGAGCGAGTCCACGGGTCCACGCGTAGATCGAGGCGATCGGGTTCGTGGAGGTGGGCTTGCCCTGCTGGTGCTGGCGGTAGTGACGCGTCACGGTGCCGTGAGCAGCCTCTGCTTCAACAACCTTTCCGTCTGGCGTGGCCAGAACGGAGGTCATGAGGCCGAGCGAGCCGAAGCCCTGAGCTACGGTGTCAGACTGAACGTCGCCGTCATAGTTCTTGCACGCCCAGACGTAGCCGCCCTCCCACTTCATGGCCGATGCGACCATGTCGTCGATGAGCCGGTGCTCGTAGGTGAGGCCGGCAGCTTCGAACTTGTCCTTGAACTCGGTCTGGAAGATCTCTTCAAAGATGTCCTTGAAGCGACCGTCGTAGGCCTTGAGGATCGTGTTCTTCGTCGAGAGGTACACGGGGTAGTTACGCGAGAGACCGTAGTTGAGGCTCGCGCGAGCGAAGTCAACGATCGAGTCGTCGAGGTTGTACTGAACCTGGGCGATTCCGTCGCCGGGGGCGTCGTAGACCTCAAACTTCATGGGCTCGGAGCCGTCTTCGGGAGCGAACTCCACGGTCAGCTTTCCCTTGCCCTTGAAGAGGAAGTCGGTGGCGCGGTACTGGTCGCCGAAGGCGTGACGGCCGATGATGATCGGCTTGTTCCAGCCCGGAACCAGACGCGGGATGTTCGAGATGATGATCGGCTCGCGGAAGATGACGCCACCAAGAATGTTGCGGATGGTGCCGTTAGGGCTGCGCCACATCTTCTTGAGGCCGAATTCTTCAACACGGGCTTCGTCGGGGGTGATGGTTGCGCACTTGACGCCAACACCATGCTTTTGGATGGCGTGAGCCGCATCGATGGTGATCTGGTCGTCAGTTGCGTCACGGCTTTCGATGCCGAGGTCGTAGTACTCGAGGTTAACGTCGATGTACGGGTGGATCAGGGTGTCCTTGATCCGCTGCCAAATGATTCGCGTCATTTCGTCGCCGTCGAGTTCGACGACGGTGCCTTCTACCTTGATCTTGGACAAGCTTTGCTCCTTAGTTAGTGGCCTCTACCAGCTTACTCTTTTTCCTAAGTATCTCGACATCGAGATACCTTGGCGCATCTGTCTACCGCGGGTTAGCCTGTATTCATGGGTGAGCTAAGACTTGAAGAATTATCGGCAAGCACCATCGTGGCTGCCAACAACCTCTCGCTGCGTCGCGGGCAGGAGCAATTCGTCACACCGCCCTCCTACGCGATCGCAGATGCGTATATCGATCCGCTAACCTCCTGGCCGCGCGTTGTCCTTGACGGCGACAAGGTCGTGGGATTCGTCCGCGGCAACTTCGACCCCAACGCTTCCCAAGAAGAGTTCCGCAGCTGCATCTGGCGCGTCAATGTTGCCGGTGATGAGCAGGGTCAGGGAATCGGCCGCTTCGCGGTCAAGGCTCTCGCCGAAGAAGCTCGCAGTCGCGGCTTCGACCGCATCACGGCCATTTGGGAAGAGGGCGACGACGGCCCCGAGCAGTTCTTCCTCAAAGTGGGCTTCCAGATTGTCGGCGAAACCCAATATGGCGAGAAGCTGGGCGAGTACACGCTCTAGAGCGTGACCTCTCCCCTGCTCCTTTCCCGCACTCTCGCTCGCCAACCCAACGCTCGCTGACTAAACGCTCACGATGCCCGCTCCCAGCGACGATTTCGTGAGCCGCGTTCTCGAGGTCGTTGAATCGATCCCACCCGGGCGCGTGATGACCTACGGCGAAGTGGCTGCCACGATCGGCTCGCGAGCCGCGCGCGCTGTCGGCACCGTAATGGCTCGCTACGGCTCCGAGGTGGCGTGGTGGCGCGTCATCCGTTCGGGCGGGCATCCACCCCTAAGTCACGAAGATCGAGCGCTCGTGCACTACGAAGCCGAATCAACGCCACTGAAATGGATGCCCGACGGCGAGTACCGCGTCAACCTGCGGTTAGCGCGGCACCACCCCTAAACGAGCGAGTTACGCCAAGCCGCGTGCAATTGCGCAAACTTGCCGGAGCCCGAAATGAGTTCTTGCGGGGTGCCGTCTTCGATCACGCGACCGTGTTCCATCACGAGCACGCGGTCAGCAATCGCGACCGTCGAGAGACGGTGCGCAATGATGACAGCAGTGCGATCGGCGAGCAGCGTTTGAAGACCGGCCTGCACGAGTCGCTCGCTCGGAATGTCGAGCGACGCAGTAGCCTCATCCAGAATCAATACAACGGGGTCGGCAATAAACGCGCGCGCGAACGACAGCAGTTGTCGCTGCCCCGCACTCACGCGACCACCTCGTTTGTTCACGTCGGTGTCGTAGCCGTTGGGTAGCGCTTCGATGAACTCGTGCGCGCCAACCGCCTTCGCGGCCGCGATGATCTCATCGCGCGTGGCATCGGGCTTGCCGAGGGCGATGTTGTCGGCCACGTTGCCCGAGAACAGGTACGCCTCTTGCGTGACCATGACGATCGCACGACGCAGGTCTTTCGGGTGCAGTTTGCGCAGGTCAACGCCGTCGAGCGAGACCGTGCCTTGGCTCGGGTCGTAGAACCGCGAGATGAGCTTCGCGAGCGTGGATTTACCCGCGCCCGTTGTTCCCACCATCGCGACAGTTTGACCGGCCGGCAGCTCGAGATCGAACTTCGGCAGAATCACTTTCTCCGAGTTGTACGCGAACTCCACGCCGTCGAACTTCACGGTGCCCTTGGCCTTGCGCAGATTGATAGGCGTCGTGGGGTCGGCAACCGTCGGGCGCTCTTCGAGCACTCCCGAAATCTTTTCGAGTGCCGCTGCAGCCGACTGGTACGAGTTGTAGAACATCGCCATCTCTTGCGCCGGAGCGAAGAACTGACGCGCGTACAACAGCGCACCGAGCAGGGCACCGATCGCGAGGTCGCCGGTCGAAACCCGCAGTCCGCCCACGAGCAGAATCATTGCGAGGGCGACGTTTCCGATGAGAACGAGACCCGGGTCGAAGATTCCGAACAGTTGGATGACGCGGGCGTTGGCATCCCGGTAGTTCTCGACGAGCCCACCGAACTGTTCGCGGTTGCGCTCTTCCTTGCGGAATGCTTTGACCGCACGGATGCCGGTCATGGTCTCAACGAAGTGCACGATCAGTTTGGCCGAGGTGGTGCGCGTCTCGCGGAAGTGCAATTGCGACCGCAACTGGAACCAGCGCGTGAGGAAGCCAAGCGGAACGAGGGCGCAGAACAGAATCACGCCACTCACCCAGTCGAGCGAGAACATCGCGATCGCGATGAACCCCATGTAGAGCGCGCCCTGAACGAGCTGGTTGATGCCCGAGTCTAGCAGTTCACGAATCGCATCGAGGTCGCTCGTCTGGCGCGCGATAATGCGGCCCGAGGTGTAGCTCTCGTGGAATTCGAGACTCAAGCGCTGGGTGTGCAAGAACACGCGCTTGCGCAGGTCGAACAGAATCGCTTGGCTCACGCGTGCGCTGAGCACGGTGTACCAGGCGATCATCGAGGCGCCGACGATGCCCGTGAGCAGGTAGGCGCCCACGGTGAGTCCGAGGGGCAGCGCATCGCCGTCGATGAGGGCGGGCAGGGCTCGGTCGATGCCGAAGGCGATCAGTGCGGGGCCCGCAACTTGAGCGGCGGTACTGACGACAACGACGACCATCGTGAGGATCACGCGGGCGCGCAGCGGCGCAATCAGCGAACCAAGCAGTCGCAGCGAACGCTGACGAATCTGGCGGCTCTCATCCTTGGTGTAGTCGTTACGCTCTTCGCCGGAGGTTCCCATCACGCTCATGAGCTGACCTCCTGTTCTTCCTCTTCGAGACTGGATATGACGTACCGGTAATGGTCGCTCGTGGCGAGCAGCTCGGAGTGCTTTCCGACTGCGGTTACCTTGCCATCTTCGAGAAGAGCAACCCGGTCGGCGAGCATCACGGTCGATGGCCGGTGAGCAACGATGAGTGCCGTGGTGGAGCTCAGCACTTTGCGCAACGCTGCCTCGACGAGCGCTTCAGTGTCCACGTCGAGCGCGGAGAGCGGGTCGTCGAGCACGAGTACCGCGGGCTTCGCCGCAACGGCACGAGCGAGCGCAAGTCGCTGGCGTTGACCACCCGAGAGGCTCAAACCCTCCTCGCCCACGAGGGTGTCGAGGCCGTTCGGCAGGTCGTAAACAAAGTCGGCCTGCGCGATGCTGAGCGCTTCGCGCAATTGCTCTTCGCTCGAGTCGGGGCGCCCCATGAGCACGTTCTCGCGCACGCTCGACGAGAACAGCGTGGCATCCTCGAACGCCATTGCCAGGTGACGACGCAGCTCCAACAGAGTGAGGCTGCGGATGTCGACGCCGTCGATACTGATCGAGCCTTCTGTCACGTCGTACAACCGTGTTGTGAGCGCCGTGATCGTGGACTTGCCCGAACCGGTGAGACCGACAAGAGCCATCGTCTCCCCCGGCTCGATGCTGAGGTCGACACCATTGACGAGGTCGGGAACGTTCGCGGGCGAATCCGGGTAGCGGAAGTGCACGTTCGTGAACTGCAGGTGCCCCTTGCTCTCCGTGATCGTCTCCGGGTTCTCGGGATCCGTGATCGGGTTGTCGGAGTCCATGACTTCGAAGAAGCGGTCGGCCGCGGTGCGCGCGTCGAACGTCATCGAGAGCAAGAAACCGATCGATTCCACGGGGAAGCGCAATACGGTCGCGGTCGCGAAGAAAGCGACGAGGTCGCCGGCCGAGATGTTTCCTTCGACAACGAGCCAGACGCCGCCCAGCAGGCCGAGGGCGAACATGACATCGGGTACGAGCAACAGCCACAACCAGATGCCTGCAATGGCGCGAGCTTTCTCAATCTCGGTGCCGCGCAAGCTCTCGGCCTGAGCCGAGAATCCAACGAGCGCGTGCTTGCCGCGACCGAATGCCTTGAGAACACGGATGCCGTGAACCGACTCTTCAACGGCCGTCGCCAAGTCACCGGTCTGGTCTTGACTGCGGCGAGCCACAATCGAGTACTTCTTTTCGAACACGTAGCCGTAGATCCAGAGCGGAATCGAGGTGACGATGAAGATCACGCCGAGAATCCAGGAGATGTTGACGAGAAAGATCAACCCCACGATGATCGTAAGCACGTTGACCACGAGCAGCACGAGCCCGAATGACAGCCACCGGCGGATGAGGCTCAGGTCACTCACGGCGCGCGACAGCAACTGCCCACTCGGCCAGCGATCGTGGAAGCTCACCGGCAAGTGCTGCAAGGTCATGTAGAGCGTGTTGCGCATGCGCGCTTCAACGTGGGTTCCGGGCGTGAGCACGAAGTAGCGGCGCAGTGCGATCATGATCGCTTCGACAATGCCGAGCCCGAGGACGATAAAGAAAGCGGGCCAGATTTCGCCGGAGTCACCCGACTGCAGCGGGCCATCCACGAGCGAACGCAACACTTGCGGGATCAGCAGCGCAACAATGCCGGCCGCGAGCGCAGCCGCCATGCCGAGATAGATGTGAGGCATCGCCGGTTTGGCGTACGGGTATACACGGCGGATGGCCGCAAAGGTGCCCACGGCTTTAGCGCGCGGGGGCTGGACAGACTCGTGAGACAACGTGGTTCCTTGACGAAAAGGGATCACCGCGAACGGTGATCGTGATTACTGCGGGTCGCTACGGCGCGACCGTGAACCGCTGCAATTCGTCAGCCAGACGCGGAGCAGACAGCTTTTTAGAATATGCCTGCTCCGACCTAACCACAATCGTTAGAAGCTAAATTTTTTGACAGAGTCTCAACTCAGCGGATGCGGACGGAGAGGCATGTGACGCAGCCCTCCATCTTCTCAAACTCTGACACGTCAACAGTCACGACGCGATACCCGAGGTTCTCGATGAGAGCCGCGGTTTTCGGGGCCGACGATGACATCAGCACCGCGTCATCCGACAGCACCACAACAGCGGCACCTTCGGCCTCGGGCACGGCCAAGAAACGGTCATAGAGGTCGACATTGTCGACGAGATCGGGGTACCCAATGATCGTGCCGTCGGGAAGTGCCGTGACACCGCTCTTGAGGTGCAGCACTTTCTCGACCGGCACGGCAATGAGGGTGTAGCCCAGGGGCGTTACGATCGCGCGCAGCTGGCGGATGCCTTCAGCATTAGTGCGACCACCGCGGCCCACATAGACCGTGGAGCCGACCTTGAGAACGTCGCCGCCGTCGAGCGTTCCGGGCTGAGTGATCTCGCGAAGCTCGAGGCCCATGTCAGTGATACTGGCGCGAACTGCATCGATCTCGGGCTGGCGGCTTTCGGCGCCGGGGCTCGTGAGCACGGCAACCTCGCCGAACATCACGACGGTGTCTTCGATGAAGACCGAGTCAGCAAGCTCATCGGCAGCGGGTACCTCGATGGTCTCGAAGCCGTTGGCCTGGAGCGCTGCGACATAGCCTTCCCACTGAGCATCCGCGAGTTCGGCGTCGACGGGAACACGGTCAAGGTGCGTGAGCTCGCCGTCGGCCATACGTGACGACGGCGCACGAACCAGAGCGGTGAGGGTGGTCGGCTGGTGAACCGGCCGGGCAATTGCTGCCCAGACACGACGACCAACGGTGACAGCCGCGATGATGGTGGCAACGACAAAGATGAGGTTGGTACCCAGCAGACTGGCCAAGATGAAGGTCATTGCCTCGGGGTTCCACTCGGCGCCTGACGCGATGATCCCCAGTGCGGTTCCGAAGAATGCCGCAGCAATACCCAGCACGAGGCCCGTGACCGCGGCGGTGTACCAGAACCGGTTGATTTCCAGCGCTGCCGCCAGGGAGTACAACACGAACAGCACGAGCGCCATCGGCAAGAAGTACTCGGCAATCGCCGGAAGGTTCTCGGCCGCGGCACCGTTCGCCGTGAAGAACGCCAACCCAGTTGCGAGGTACACGGTGCCGGCAACGGCAAGTCCTGAAATAAAAGCTGCGCCGAAACGCGTTCCCACACTAATCATGCGCCCAAACCTATCTGTATCAATCTATGTTTTTGCCTTGAGCGCACCCGAGCGCTTCTCAACCGCGCGTCAGCGCCCGTAACGCGAGCGAGTGCCGCGCTGCGGTCGCGCTGAGTGTCGCGCTTAGTGGAAGAAGTGGCGCTCTCCGGTGAAGTACATCGTCACGCCAGCTTCGATCGCTGCCGCAATGACCTCTTCATCACGAATGGAACCACCGGGCTGAACGACCGCACGAACACCGGCATCGAGCAGCAACTGCAGTCCGTCAGCAAAGGGGAAGAACGCGTCGCTGGCCGCAACCGAACCCTTGGCCCGGTCACCCGCACGCGAAATTGCGAGCTGGCACGAGTCAACACGGTTCACCTGCCCCATACCGACACCCACGGATGCTCCGCCGTCGGCAAGCAAGATAGCGTTCGACTTCACTGCGCGCACTGCACGCCACGCGAACTCAAGGTCAGCGAGGGTCTCGGCATCGGCGGCGTCGCCCGCAGCGAGCGTCCACGCCGATGCCGGCGAGAAGTGCGCGTCGAGTTCTTGCACAAGCATGCCGCCCGAGATCTGGCGCAGTTCGCGGCTGTCGCGGGCGTAGCCCTCGGGCAGCTGCAGCAAGCGCAGGTTCTTTTTAGCCTTCAAGATCTCAAGTGCTTCGGGCTCGAAGCCGGGAGCAACGACAACCTCGGTAAAGATCGGGGCGATCGACTCTGCTGCAGCCTTCGTGATGATTCCGTTGGCCGCGATAACTCCGCCGTAGGCCGAGATGGGGTCGCAGGCGTGCGCCAACACGTGGGCTTCTGCGATGCTGGCCGCCGTGGCGATTCCGCACGGGTTAGCGTGCTTGATGACCGCAACAGCGGGAGTCTCGTGGTCGAAAGCGGCGCGCAAAGCGGCGTCGGCATCCACGTAATTGTTGTACGACATCTCTTTGCCACCGAGCTGCGTGGCCTGAGCGATTCCGGGCTGAGCGGCAACACCGTAGAGGGCTGCTTCTTGGTGAGCGTTCTCGCCATAGCGGAGTACGGCGAGCTGGTCGGCAGCAACGTCGAGGTGGGCCGGCGTGGTGGGAACGGATGCCGCGGCAGCGTCGTCGCCCAGCAGAGCGCCGGTCATGAACCACTGCGACACCGCGGTGTCGTAGGCGGCGGTGTGCGCAAAGGCTTGCGAAGCGAGCGCGTAGCGCTGCGCGAAGGTTGTGCCCTCGCCCGCGGCGGCTGCGATGATCTCGTCGTAGCTGTCGGGGCTTGTGACGATGGCGACGTTGGCGTGGTTCTTGGCAGAAGCGCGCACCATGGCGGGGCCGCCGATGTCGATCTGCTCCACGATGTCGGCGGGAGCGGCACCCGAAGCTACGGTCTCGACGAAGGGGTAAAGGTTGACAACGACGAGGTCGAAGGCCTTGATACCGAGGTCAGCGAGCTGAGCTTCGTGCGATTCGAGGCGGAGGTCGGCCAGAATGCCGGCATGCACGGCGGGGTGCAGTGTCTTGACGCGACCGTCGAGCGACTCGGGGAAACCAGTGACGCTCGATACCTCGGTGACGTCGTAGCCCGCTTCAGCAATCGTCTTCGCGGTCGAACCGGTCGAGACGAGTTCGACGCCCGCGTCGGCAAGCGCGCCGGCAAGGTCGAGAAGTCGCGACTTGTCACTCACGGAGATAAGCGCGCGGCGGATCGGAACGACATTGCGTTCGCGGAAATCGGCAGGATTGTGACGGGGGCCGCTCATGGGATTCAGAGTTCCTTTAGGTTGATGCGATTGGTGGCAATGTCTTCGATCGTCTGCACGAGCAAGCGCCGTTCCACCGGCTTGATGCGAGCATGCAGGTGTTCTTCGGTATCCCCCGGCTCGATCGCAACGCGCTCTTGCACGATGATCGGACCGCTATCGACACCGTTGTCGACCTTGATAACACTGGCACCGGTCTGGGTTGCCCCCGCCGTAAGAGCATCGCGAACCGCGTGCGCTCCCGGAAACTCGGGAAGGTACGCCGGATGCGTGTTGATGATGTTGGGCGAGAGCGCTTCAACAACACGCGGCGGCAACAGCTTCATGAAGCCGCTCAGCACCACAAGGTCGGCGTTCCAGAACTGAATCTGCTCGAGCAGTTCATCGCCCCACTCGTCGCGGTTCTCGAAGTTTGACATCGCCACCGAGAAGGTCGGGATGCCGTAGTGCTCGGCATGATCAAAACCGTCCGCAGCCCGGTCGGCGCCGACGGCGATGACACGAGCGGGAAAGTCGGCACTCTCGGCCGCTTCGAGCAGGGCAGCGAGGTTAGACCCGCCCCCAGAGATCAAGACAACGAGTGTGAGCACCCACCCAGCCTAGCGCTCAGTGAACCCGTCGTCAGCGCGTTCCGGGCGAGCAGCCGCCAAGAGGCCGAGCCCCGCCGCGACCGAGAACTCAAGCGCAGCCCACGCGGCAACGATCCAGGGCTGGGGGCCGACATCCACCAAACGGCCAGGACCAGCTGAACCAGCGGATGCCCAGGCCAGCCCGCCCACAATCACCGCGGCCGTGACACCTATTCCCAGCGCCACTATCGCCAGCTCGCGGCGACGAAGTTCGCCGGCGATGCGCGGGCCAAGAACGGCAGCGACCAAGAAGCCCACCACGATCGGAGCAAGTAGCCCTACGAAACCGAAAGCGAAATCTCCCCCGGGTAGCGCGCCCAACAGCGGGATCGCGGGAACGGGCCCGAGCGTGGTCGCCAGCGGTGAGACCGCCGAGCCGGTGCCGATCGCAAAGCCGGGGCCGACGAGCCACGAGGCCGCCCAGATGACGACGTTGGGGAGAAGAGCGAGTTGGCCGATCGTGACCGCGACGCCACCCAGCACCTCGGTGTGAAGCCCTTCGTAGAGCGTGATGATGTCGGCGAACGACGTGACAATCGCCGCCGTCGTGATGAGCGAAGCGACTGCGAACAACCCGGCAGCCGCGATGGCGCCACCGCGCAGAGAGGTCGAGACGATCGTGCGCACGTGAGCCGGCCATCCAGAAATCCAGCGACGGATGCCCCCAGATACGGGATTGCTTGCCGACACGATCTGGCTGCCGATCAGCAGGCCGAGCGCAAAGACGAGGGTCGGCAACAGAGTGCCCTGCCACAGCGACGGACGCGCCACCGGGTGCAGCGCCGACAGCGTCAGTACGAGCGACGCCAACCCGAACGTCGCAAGGGACGCGAGCGTGCCCAACAGCACATGCGAAGTCTCGGCGACGCGGCGACCAGCGCGCACCCCCAAGAGAAGAGTGAGCAGGGCAAAGCCCAAGAGCGCCATCGTGATCGTGACGGGAGTGCTCGCGGCGGCAAGGCCGACCGAACTCGCCACTGCCGGATCAAGGACGACGGTGATGTCGGCGCCATGACCGACGAGCCAAATGTCGACCGCCGTGCGCCAGAACACCGTCCAGTCAATCGCCAGACCGTAGTGGATGCCCCACAGCAGCGTCAGCGGAACCAGCGGAATCGCAATCCCGATAGCGACAACGAGCAGCGCCTCGAAGGCGGCGAAGAGGAGGGTGAGCTGGCGATTCATGTCGTTGCCGAGAGTACCCCGCGGCACCCACAAGCGCGCTGCGGCCTACCGCAAAGCGGCGATCTCACGGCGGAGATTGCCCGCACGCAGAAAGCCCGCCGAGAACGAATCTCGGCGGGCTTTTCGTGAGTGAGCGCGTGAACGCTATTAGCTCGCGAGTTCGCCGAAGCCGTCGCGCGTCATCTCCAGCAGCGTGTCGATTGCCTGCTGGGCTGCAGCGCCGGTTGCCGAGAATGCGACAACCTCATCCTTTTTGGCGCCGAGCGACATGATTCCAATCAAACTGTTCGCGCCAACTGGGCCTTTACCCGTCGTCACGTCGCGGATCGTCACTTTCGCATCGATGCCTGCGAGCGTCTGAACGATCGCGGCGGCCGGGCGAGAGTGCAGCCCGTCGGGATTCACAAGAGTGGCTTCCGCGGTCAGCGCCGCTGGGCCATCAGCAGCGGATGCCGCAGCGGCTACCGCAGGCGCAGCATCCGAGGCAGAATCTTCGCTTTCTGCCGCAGGCACAGCCCCGCCCTGATCGGCGAGCTGGCTCTGCTTCGGGCCCATAGCGCCCCGGGCTTCGCGGTCGACCTCGTCGAGCGAAGCACCAGCGTTAGCCAGCACAATCGCGGCGATGAGGCCCTCCACGAAGGGAGCATCCGTCAGTCGAACTTCGTCGCTCGTGGTCATGAACTCGGTGGCCATGGTGCCGCTCAGCACCGCAGACCCGAGATCCATGAAAACGAGAACGCCTTCTCCGCTGGCAACCTCGTCGATTGCCTCGGCAACCTTCACGGCATCCGTACCGATGATGCCGTCGCCGGCACCGGCCGCAATGGCGATCGGCGGCGGGGTCTCCCCCACCATTTCTAAGGCAAGATCCACAGCAGCCCGCGCGAGCGCAGGGCTGTGGCTCACCACCACAATGCCGATCATGGTCAGCTCGCTACGGTTTCGGCGAGCGCCTGAAGCAACAGCGTGCTCGAGGTGGCGCCGGGGTCAAGGTGTCCGGCGCTGCGTTCTCCGAGGTAGCTCGCGCGACCCTTGCGGGCGACGAGAGGCTCGGTCGCGTCGCGACCCTTTTCGGCGGCAGCGAAAGCCGCGGACGCCGCAGCACTGATGTCGGCGCCGCCAGCGACGGCAGCATCCCACGCATCCAGTGCCGGAGAGAGCGCGTCGAACATGGTCTTGTCGCCCGCTTCGGCCTTGCCGCGCGCTACGACGCCGTCGAGACCGGCCCGCAGAGCGGCGCCGAAGGCTGCTCCGTCGAGTTCGGTGACGGGACCAGCGTTGACGCCCATGCGCAAGAAGAGCGTGCCGTAGAGGGGGCCGCTCGCGCCGCCGACGGAGGTAACCAAAGTCATTCCTACTGACTTGAGCAGTTCGTCGGCGGCGGTCGCGGGTGCAGCACCAACCTTCTCGATTACTGCGCTCATTCCGCGGGTCATGTTCGATCCGTGGTCAGCGTCGCCGATGGCCGAATCAAGTTCGGTCAGGTAGCTCTGCTTCTCGGTCACGAGATCGCGAAAACGCGAAAGCCAGGCGATCAGTTGGTCGAGAGTGATGGTGCTTGTAGACATAGTTCTTAGACTCCCCAGCGGAGCCCGGCGGTGTTCACCGGGGCATCCCATAGTTTCAACATTTCTTCGTCAGCCTTGAGGATGGTGACCGAGCAGCCAGCCATGTCGAGGCTCGTGATGTAGTCACCGACGAGGTTGCGCACAACCTCAACGCCGGCGGCCTTCAGCAGCTTCGCGACCTCGTTGTACATGATGTACAGCTCGATCTGCGGGGTTCCACCCATACCGTTCATCATCACGATGGCGGGTGAGCCTGTGAAGTCCATGTCGGCAAGGATCGGGTCGACCAGTTGCTTGGCGATGGAGGCGGCATCCGCCAGCTTTTCGCGGTGGCGACCGGGTTCTCCGTGGATGCCGACGCCGATTTCCATCATGTCGTCGGGCAGGTCGAAGGTTGGCTTTCCTGCCGCGGGAACGGTGCAGCTCGTGAGAGCCATTCCCATGGAGCGGCCGGAGTCGTTGACGCGGTGTGCCAGTGCGGTGACCGCGGCGAGGTCTTGCCCCTCTTCAGCTGCTGCGCCGACGATCTTCTCGAGCAGAACGGTGAGGCCAACGCCTCGGCGGCCTGCCGTGTAGAGCGAGTCCTGAACGGCAACGTCGTCGTTGACGACGATCGAGGCCACCTTCACTCCTGTTTCGGCTTCAGCCATTTCGGCGGCCATCTCGAAGTTCATGACGTCGCCGGTGTAGTTCTTGACGATGTGCAGTACGCCAGCACCAGAGTCAGCGACCTTGGTAGCTTCCTGCATCTGGTCGGGGGTGGGCGAGGTGAAGACTTCGCCAGCACACGCGGCGTCGAGCATCCCGAGGCCTACGAAGCCGCCGTGGAGCGGTTCGTGGCCCGAGCCGCCACCGGAGATCAGAGCGACCTTGCCAGCGCGGGTGGGTTCTGCACGGTAGATCACGCGGTTGACGTGGTCGACCTTGAGCTCGGGATGCGCGGCGTCGATTCCGGCGAGCGCGTCGGCGAGTACCGACTCGGGGGTGTTGATCAGTTTCTTCATTACTTGGCCTTCTCTTCCGTGAGTGCCTCGGTGAGGGTGGTGTTGTCTGCGGCGGTCTTCGAGATGAAGCCGAACGCGAGGGCTGCGAGTACGCCGGCGAGCAGTTCAGCGGCGAGGTAAACCCACAGCTGCTCCCATGCGACTTGGCCGCCCATGATCTGCTGAACGAGCATCGGGCCGGTGGTGCGCGCCGGGTTGATGGAGGCGCCGGTGATCGGGCCAACAGGAATGATGGCGGCGAAGACGACGAAACCGATGGCGAGTCCGGCGAAGCCGGGGGCTGCCTTGCGGTGGATAACACCGAAGACGGTGAAGACGAGGATGAACGTTCCGATGAACTCAGCGAAGAATGCCTGACCCACGGGGATCGTGTCCGGGTTGAAGGCGGCAACGCCCAAGCCGGCGTCTACCGCGGCTTGGCCGAGAACACCGACGATTGCGAAGGCACCGGCGATAGCACCGAGAAGCTGAGCCACGAGGTAGCCGGGAACTTCACGCCAGGGGAACTTGCCGGAGACGGCGAGCCCCAGGGTGACGGCCGGGTTGATGTGGTTGCCGGAGATGTAACCGAACACGTACACCGTGACGACGACGATGAGTCCGAAGGCGAAGGAAATGATTCCGAGGCTCGCCATCGTGAAGGGCTCGTCACCATTCAGGATGAAGGTCGCAGGCACGGAGCCGACACCGACGAATACAAGAAAAGCGGTTCCTAGAAACTCTGCAGCTAGCTTCTGCCACTGCTTGTTCTCATCCATTAGTTCTCCTTTGAACTCGATTTATTCGCGCGACCGGGTGTCGCCGCATTCCGTAATATCGGAACGTTATTCGATAATGTCGAATATGCTACGTTCACTATCATCTTGTCAAGCGGGGATGCGGCGAAAGTAAACGCCGACTGCAGACATAATGAATACCGGCCTACCGACGGGGAACAGCGTTGATCCAATCGATTGATCGAGCAGCACAAGTGCTCTCATCGCTTCAGGGCGCGCGCCATCTCGGAATCACCGAGCTCGCTGGCCATCTTGGACTCCCGCCGTCGACCGTTCACGGCATCGTCAAGTCGCTGCAGGCCCACGGCCTGGTCGCTAAAGAGCCCAACGGCAACCGCTACATGCTCGGCCCGGCTCTACTCAAACTCTCGAACGTGTACCTCGACACCCTCGACGTACGGGCGCGAGCCATGCGCTGGACCCAAGAACTTTCGCGGCGCACGGGGCTCGCTGTTCGCCTGGGTGCTGAGCTGTTCGACGAAGTCATCGTCATCCACCACAACAGCCGGCCGGATGGCAGCGAGCAAATGCCCGAAACCGGGCTGTCAATTCCCGTGCACGCCTCAGCCCTCGGCAAAATCTTGCTGACCTACAACGCGGATGCCGCGGACCAGCTTTTCGAGAACCCCCTGCGTAGCCTCACCGGCGACACCATCACCGACCCCTCCAAACTCATTCTGCAGTTTGCGCAGATCGCCGAGCGCGGCATTGCCACGGAGGAAGACGAGGCCGTTCTCGGCGAATCGTCTATCGCGGCACCGATCGCCGACCGCAATGGCAGCGTCATCGCCGCCGTCGCGGTCGTGATGCCGTCGAGCGAATGGCCGCCAGAAGACAACGTACTGAACGTACTCCGCGAGACCGCGCGCAACATCTCTCGCGAGCTCGGCTACACCGCGTGGCCGCCGCCCGTCGTGCGCCGCCCGCTCGACGACTAACACCCCACCACAGCGCGCTTAACACAACAACGACTGGCCACCCGTGGGGAGGTGACCAGCCGTTGTTGTCGTGGGTTAGCTACTGAGTGAGTGCCGCCTAGAAGACGATCCAAACCCAGTCGTTACTGCTCTTTGAGCCCGTGACGTTGTCGCCGGCCGGCGTGAACTCCGCGCGAACCTGGTGCAGGCCACGATCAAGCTTCGGCAGCTTCACCGTCACCTTTCCGTTGTCCGACTCGTCGAGCGTGATCGTGTCGACCTTCTTGCCGTCGACGGTTACCTTGACCGTTCCGGTCGCGGCAGCATCCTCGCCAGTAGCGACGCGGATGGTGGCGCTCACGGTGTTCCATGAGAACGCGATGTGCTTGCTCACCGACAGGCTCACGCTCGAGCTGTAGTTGATCATCACGGCCTCGGAGGTTGCGCTCGCGCTCGGCAGGTCCTTCTTGCTGGCGGTGACAACGACGGTAATCGCCTTGCCCTCGTCAGCCTTCGTGACCGTGTACTTGCGCTTGTCGGCGCCGGCGATGTTCTCGCCGTTCGCCTGCCACTGGTAGCTGAACTTCAGCCCGTCAACATCCCACTCGCCGGGGTTAGCCGTGAGCTTCTTACCGACCAGGGGGTTGCCCGAGATCGTGGGCAGAACGGTGTTTACCGGAGTTCCCGGCAGAACGTCCTCCTGCGTCACAACCTCAATTGCGGTGGTCGCACCCGTGTCGCCATAGCTCACGAGACCGAGGTAGTTCGTGAACGGGGCGAGGCCCTCCCACGATGCGGTGTAGCTCACGGCTTCGCCCTGAACACCCGACAACACCGCAGGGTCGAGACCCAGCGGCTCTCCGGCACCCGGAACAACGGCGAAGGTTCGCACGTCGAATGCGGTAGCGGGGTTGGCCGCGTAGACCGAGGCGAGCACGAGGTAGTTACCCGGAGTCGGATCAGCAAGGTTCACTCGCTCATCCGCAGCACCCGTGGCTGACTGCCACCCGGCAATAGGCGTTCCCGCGTCATCAAGCAGGTACACGACGAGGTCGAGGTCTGCCGTGTCGTCGATCGAGTCGAGATCGAAGCGCGCGTAGGTCGTGCCCTCGGGCACTGTTGCTGCGTACTCGAACTCGTCACCAGCGACGCCAGAACCCGAGTGATCGGTTTCGGTGCCCGTGGGGTCTTCATAGAAGACACCAGCGGTGAGCCCGGTCGAGGTCAGCGGGATGTCGCCGGTTCCGCCGGGCGTGACCGTCACTTCGACGGCGCCGTAAGTGCCGGTTCCGCTAGCTGTGTCCGGCGCCAGGATCGTGACGGGGCGTACTGCGATGGGGCTGTGCACGACAGTGTCGCCGCTGGTCCACGTGAGAGCACCGGTCGTGAACTGGTCGAGCGGAGCATCCGTTCGGCTAATCGTCACTTCGTAGCTCTGAGTTTCGCCTGCCGCACCGAAGGTCAGCGTGGAGGGCGATACCGTGGCGTCGATGCCGGGAACCGAGATGGATGCCTCGAATGTGCCCGCCTGAGTGGAGGTCACGGTACGAGTAATCGTTTCGGGCGCCGTCAGCGAACCGATACCGATGGATGCCAGGTTGAGGTTGCTGGGATCGATCGCTTCGACCGCGGGGTCGAGCACGTCGTAGCCAGCGCCCTCAATGTAGGACAGCCAGTCGTTGATGTCGTTCAGGTAAAGCAGTCCAGGTTCAAAGAACTTGGTGGGGTCAACGTGGCCGGAGCCCTGCGTGAAGGGATCGGTGACGGGGTTTCCGTCGCCATCCACGGTGTCGTAGGCGGTTGTCATGAACGCCGACTTGATCTCGGCAGGAGTCGCGTTGGGGCGCTCCCCGAGGTATAGCGCGGCGAGACCGGCAACGTGCGGCGACGACATCGAGGTGCCGGAGAGCAGCTTGAACGTCGGTTCTGCACCCTGCGCGTTTGCCGCAGCGGCAAGAATTCCTACGCCGGGGGCCGACACGTCGGGCTTGATGATGTCGCTACCGTCAGCTTCAACGGGACCACGCGACGAGAAGCCAGCGACCTGAGGTGTCGGCGGCTGGTACGCGGTTTCGTTGCCCGGCGTGAAGGTCGCCGTGGCGCCTTCGGTCGAGGCGTACGCAACAACGGCATCGCGGTACTGAGCATCCAAGTGGATGGCCGGAATCACGTGAGTGTCGAGGTCAGTCGAACTCGGTGTGACGTTCACGAGAATCGAGCCGATACCACCGGCGCGAGCAACCTCGGCCGACTTGTCGACGCGAGCGATGACTCCGCGGTCACAGACCACGATCTTGCCCTCAACGAGAGCGGGGTCGAGAGTGTCTGCGAGGCACAGGTCGGGGTCAACGGCGCCCTCGAGGGCGACATCCGCAGCGTAAACGAGCTCGCCGGTCAGCGGTTCCGCGGCCGGGTCGAGGTCAACCGTGATCGACGCACCGGCGAACTCCTGGCCGTCACCGAGGGTGACCGTAGCTTCGTAGTTCGGGATGGTGCTGGCGGCAACTGTGGTGATCCACGGTGCAGCGTTGTCGAGCGTTGTTGCGCCCGGGCCATCGTTTCCGGCAGAGGCAGCGACGAAGACGCCGGCAGCAGCCGCACCCAGGAAGGCCTGGTCGGTGGGCGAAACGGTGCTGGTGGCAGCGCCTCCACCGATCGAGTAGTTGATCACGTCAACGCCGTCAGCGACAGCCTGGTCGATAGCAGCGAGAAGGTCAGTGGATGCACAGCCGTCGTCGGTCGTAGCGACCGGGTCTGGTCCGCTCCAGCACACCTTGTAGGCAGCGATCTTGGCGGCGGGGGCAACACCGGAGAAGTAACCGAGAGCGTTGCCGCCCACGTTGGCGTCAACTTCGAGGTTGCCGGCTGCGGTGCTCGCGGTGTGCGAGCCGTGGCCATCACCGTCACGCGGCGAAACGTATTCGCCGACGCTGGCGTCGCCGAGGTTGCCGGCGCCGAAGCCGTCAACGAAGTAGCGAGCGCTGATGACCTTGGTCGTGCAGTCATCGGCGGTGAACTGTTCGCCTTCGGTGCAGACACCCGTGAAGGTTTGGCCGTCTGACTTCTCGAAGACGATGGAGTCACCATCGCGGTAGGGATCTACACCCGGCGTGCTACCGAGAGCGTCACCGGCGAAGGCCGGGTTTTCGGGAGCGAATCCGGTGTCGAGCACGCCGACAACGATTCCCTCACCGGCGGTTTCTGCGCCACCGATGGAGGCCCAGAGTCCGTCTGCGCCTTCGAGGCCGAGGAATTCAGTTGACCGCTGCGCTGCGGTGATCTTCTTCAGCTCATCCGGAACGATGGAGGCAACAAGTTTGTTCGCCGAAAGCTCCGCCGCTTGAGCTGCGGTCAGATCGGCCGAGAAGCCGTTTGTCGCAAGCGTGTAGGAGTAGTCGATGTCAGCGCCGACGGATGCCGCAGCGTCCTCTTGCTTCTCTTCCAGATACTCGGTGTAGTCCTGCACTACTTGGCGGCGAGTGTCGAGTTGCTCGCCATCGGGTGGGGTTGTTGCGTCAAAACCGCGCACACCACCGTCGTAGGTTGCGGCAGCCTGATCCACCATCGTGACGATGTAACGCCCCGGGGTAAATTCAGTTTGGCCGCCGCCACCAATGGATGCTGGTGCAGCTGTGGCGCCGAGTGCGGCGCCGGTAACCAAGGAAGTGGCGACAAGAGTTGTCGTTGCCACCACCGATATGACTCTTCGAATGCTCACGAATGTTCCTATTCTTCTGTGAATGGGACTTGCTTTATTGACGTGCACACGCTGATCAGAGCGTGTTTGCGAAGCCGGTGGTCGGGCACTCACCACGAGCCACTATATGTGCGTTCTACCCCTTTACAGGGGGTCTCTCCCTATCAGCGTTACCTTAACGTGACATATTGTCCGCTCTTTGGGGGACGCGGCCTGGTGGCATCCCGGCGTCGACGCACCGTCGTTGACGGGGTGCACTATAAGTGCACTATGCTGCACTCATGGATGAACCCACCGAGCTCCTTGCACGTACGATCGGCGCCCGCGTCAAGAACGAGCGCCAAGCACGCAAGTTGACCCTCGACCAACTCGCCGAGAATGCGGGAGTCAGCCGCCGGATGGTCGTCAACGTCGAGCAGGGCATGGCGAACCCCAGCGTGGGAACCCTGCTGCGCCTCAGCGAAGCCCTCGGCGTGAGCCTGCCCGCCCTCGTGGAGCCACCAAGAGCCCAGAAGGCGAAGGTCACGCGCGCCGGTGCTGGCGCAGCACTCTGGACGGGAGAGCACGGCGGTCGCGGCATCCTGATGGCCTCCAGCAATACCCCCGAAGCCCTTGAGCTGTGGGAATGGACGTTCATGCCCGGCGACTCACATTCGAGCGAAGCGCACAGCGCGGGCACTCAAGAATTACTGCACGTGCTCGAGGGCGAGCTCACGATGACCGTCGCCAGTGAGACCTTCGTTCTCGGCACCGGAGATTCGCTGGCGTTCCCCGGCGACGAAGACCACACCTACAACAACCAAAGCCCCGCGCCCACACGATTCGTCTTGACCGTGCTCGAACCGGGCGTCGGCGCATCACACCGAACGGAAACTTCTCATGCGTGAGACGCGCGAGCCGCTGCCCGCTTGGTCAATGGCGGTCGCCGCCATGATGATGATCCAACTGAGCTCGGCGTTCTCAGTGGGGCTCATCGAGCAAGTTGGCGCCGGCGGAACCGCGTGGCTGCGGTTGGTGTTTGGCGGCGTCATCTTCTTGATGATCGCGCGCCCGCAGTTTCGTCGCATCCGTCGGCAAGACGTTGCGCCGATTCTCGGGCTGGGTGTCGCCACCGCAGTCATGTCGGTCGCCTTCCTCTCGGCGCTCGAACACATCCCGCTCGGCACCGCTGTGGCCATCGAATTCTTGGGACCGCTCGCCGTCGCCGCCATTCGAAGCGGTAGCGCGCGGATGCTCGCCTGGCCCGCTCTGGCGCTGGTCGGCGTTGTGCTGCTCACCGAGCCGTGGGAGGGCGAAACGAACCTCATCGGCGTCGGCTTCGCACTGCTGGCCGGAGCGGGCTGGGGCACCTACATCTTGCTCACGCAAAAGGTCGGCGATCGCTTCACGGGCATCAGCTCGCTGTCAATGACTATCCCGATTGCTGCGCTCATGGCGACCTTCGTCGGAGCACCCCAGGTCATTCCCGACTTCGACTGGCGCGTATTGCCGATCGCGCTCGGCCTTGCACTGCTCTCCCCCGTGCTGCCATTCGGGCTTGAGATGCTGGCGCTGCGCCGGATGACCCACACCGCGTTCGGCACGCTCATGGCGCTCGAACCAGCTTTCGGAGTGCTCGTCGGACTCATCGTGCTGCACCAGATTCCGTCATTCGTACAGTGGATCGGCATCGGCCTCGTCGTGCTCGCAGGAGCCGCGGCCCAACGCAGCGGAACTCGCACGCCCGCGCCCGAACTCGACCCTGCGCCGCACGCCTAGCGCGAGGCATCGACTAAAGAGTCAAAGGAACATAGCCTGCATCGCATGAGAGTCTATTTTTTGATTTCATCGTGGCTAGTGACAGCCTTGATCGCGGTGCTGGGCGTGTTTGCCGGACAAACCATCTGGTTCTATGAAGAGCCATTACTTGGCGCGATCGTTACCCCACCGAGCTACTACATAGCGGCATACTCGGGCGTCACCGTCTTGACCTTGAGTTTCGTGCAGAGCGTCGCGCTGTCAGCCAGCTACGCGACCAGAAGAGCTGCATCGGCATCATCATCCGAAAACTCTCAATAACGAAACAAGCGCCGCTCGTCACGAAGACGAGCGGCGCTTGGAGTAGCGAGAAGTGCCCGTTAGGGCCTCTGCGTGCTACAGAGTTTCGAGAATTTCGCGCATGAGCTTGGCAGCTTCAGACGGCGTCTTGCCGACCTTCACACCAGCAGCTTCAAGCGCTTCCTTCTTGGCCTGAGCGGTTCCGGCAGAGCCAGAAACGATCGCACCGGCGTGACCCATGGTCTTACCCTCGGGCGCCGTGAAGCCAGCAACGTAGCCCACAACAGGCTTCGTGACGTGAGCCTTGATGTAGTCAGCGGCGCGCTCTTCAGCGTCTCCACCGATCTCACCAATCATCACGATTGCCTTGGTCTCGGGGTCAGCTTCGAACGCTTCAAGAGCGTCGATGTGCGTCGTGCCGATGATGGGGTCGCCACCGATACCGATTGCGGTCGAGAATCCGAGGTCACGGAGTTCGTACATCATCTGGTACGTAAGCGTTCCCGACTTAGATACGAGACCGATCGGGCCCTTGCCGGTGATGTTCGCGGGCGTGATGCCGACGAGTGCTTCACCGGGCGTGATGATTCCGGGGCAGTTCGGACCGATGATGCGGGTCTTGTTGCCCTTCTCCTGTGCGTAAGCCCAGAACTCAGCCGAGTCACCGACGGGAACACCCTCGGTGATGATGACGAGCAGCGGGATCTCAGCGTCGATAGCTTCGACAACGGCATCCTTGGTGAAGGCCGGAGGAACAAAAGCGATCGAAACATCCGCTCCCGTCTTCTCCATTGCTTCAGCAACAGTGCCAAACACGGGCAGTTCAACGTCGCCGTGAACTACCGTCGTGCCGGCCTTGCGTGCGTTGACGCCGCCAACGACCTGGGTGCCAGCAGCGAGCATGAGAGCGGTGTGCTTGGTGCCCTCACCGCCGGTGATGCCCTGAACGATGACCTTGGAATCCTTGTTGAGGAAAATTGACATGCTCGGTTCCTTACTTCGCGGCGTTGGCGAGTTCGGCAGCCTTGTCGGCGCCCTCGTCCATAGATGCGGCTAGCGTCACGAGGGGGTGGTTCGCTTCGGCGAGAATCGCGCGACCCTCCTCGACCTTGTTGCCGTCGAGGCGGACAACGAGAGGCTTGTTGGCTGAGCTGCCGAGTTCTGCGAGCGCACCCACAATTCCCTTAGCAACAGCGTCACACGCGGTGATTCCACCGAAGACGTTGACGAATACGCTCTTGACCTGAGGGTCGTTGAGAATAACGTCGAGCCCGGCGGCCATGACCTCAGCGGAGGCTCCACCACCGATGTCGAGGAAGTTGGCGGGCTTCACGTTGCCGTGGTTTTCGCCAGCGTAGGCAACAACATCCAGCGTCGACATGACGAGGCCGGCACCGTTACCGATGACACCTACTTCACCGTCGAGCTTGACGTAGTTGAGGTCGTTGGCCTTAGCCTTCGCCTCAAGCGGGTCAGCCGCTGCAGCATCTTCGAGAGCGGCGTGCTTGGGGTGACGGAACTCAGCGTTCTCGTCGAGCGATACCTTGCCGTCGAGAGCCAGGATCTGGCCGTCTTCGGTGAGCACGAGGGGGTTGACCTCAACGAGAGTTGCGTCTTCGCCCTTGTACACGTCGTAGAGCTTCACGAAGACAGGGGCCACCTTGTCAACGAGCTCGGCCGGGAAGTTCGCAGCCTTGGCGATTTCGGTGGCCTTGGCGAGGTCAATACCCTGCATCGGGTTGATCTCGATCTTGGCGAGAGCCTCGGGGCGCTCAACAGCAAGCACCTCGATCTCCACTCCACCCTCAACGCTGCAGAGCGAAAGGTAGGAGCGGTTTGCTCGGTCGAGCAGCACGGAGAAGTAGAACTCCTGCGCGATGCGAGCACCGGCAGCAATCATTACTCGCTTGACCGTGTGGCCGTTGATGTCGAGACCAAGGATCTGCTCGGCTGCGGCGTAAGCGTCGTCGGCGTTGTGAACGACCTTGACACCACCCGCCTTGCCGCGACCGCCGGTCTTGACCTGAGCCTTGACTACAACGGTTCCACCGATTTTCTCGGCTGCTGCTTTGGCTTCTTCTGGGGTGTCGGCAATTAGGCCGGCAAGTACTGGTACGCCATAAGACTCAAATACATCTCTGGCCTGGTACTCATATAGATCCACGCTGCTCATTCCAATCCGCGCGTAATGGTGAGTGGGGAAGGCGGCGAAACGGTGCCAAGTTGGTCGGCTCCAAGAGTCGCGCGCCAATAGAAAACCTTACCGTGCCTAACGTTGTGGGTTTTCCGATAGCGGGCTGTACAGGGCGAAAGATCAGTAAATCTTGTGTTTACACGCTCCTAAACTGGCTTCATGCCCGCATCCGCCCCTCTCAGAATTGCGGATGTCTCTGCCGACGTCGCTCTGTTGGCCGGCGGTGGGGCGGCGATCCTGTTGCAAATCGCGCACCCTGCTGTGGGGCAGGCGGTCGCCGAGCACAGTGACTTTGCGCGGCGCCCCTTGGATCGCCTCAACGGCACCCTCACGTATCTCTACGTCACCGTCTATGGCACGCCGGCTGAGGCTGCCGAGGTCGCGCGGCGAGTGGGCGCGGCTCACCGACCGGTGCGGGCCGACAGCTACGACGCCCGCGACCCGCAGCTGCAGTTGTGGGTAGCTGCCACGCTGTACGACACGGCGATGCGGGTGCGCGAGCTGGTTTTCGGGCCGCTGCGCGAAGTGGATGCCGAAACCCTGCTCGCCGACTACGCCGTGATTGCGACCGCGCTGGGCGTTCCCCGCGCGCTGTGGCCGACCGACCGCGCGGCGTTCGCTGCCTACTGGAACGAGAGCGTGGCTTCGTTGCGCGTCACGGACGCGAGCCAACACGTTGCCCAGCAGTTGCTACATCCGACCGGCGGACCGTGGTGGTTACGCGCCTCAATGCCGCTCGTGCGCGTGCTGACCGCCGGGTTACTGAGCCCTGACTTGCGCGAGGCCTATGCGCTACCCCACCACCAGAAACGCTTCGACCGGATCATGCGGGTCACGCGCGCGGTGTACCCGCACCTTCCCCGCTGGGTGCGCTTCGCGGCGCAGCGCCGGTATCTGGCTGCCTTTCGAAAGCGGCAGCGCTAGCATCGGCGTGTGACCACTATGGACGACGAACGCGACGGGACCGTGCTGCCGGTCGACTTCGCGAGCGAGCACGGACTGGCGCTTCCCGCGGAGGTGCTCGACTACGCGGCGCTCGTCGAGCGAATGGGCCCGACCTATTTCGAACGCGCGCAGCGGCCCTCCTTCGAACTCATGATTGTCATCCGCAGTGGCAGCGGCTCGCACACCGTCGACTTTCAGACGATCGCTCTGCACCCCGGCCGCGTGCTGTTCGTGCGACCCGGGCAAGTGCAGCAGTGGCACGTCGAAAACGACCTCAGCGCCAGTGTGGTCGTGGCATCGCCCACCGCCACAAGAACAGCGCCCTGGCTTCCCGGCGATCCGACTCACGCCGACCTGGGCGAGCACTCGCTTGCGACCGCACTCGATCTCGTCACCGCGATTGAGCGGGAACAACAGCGATTCACGGCTGACGAACACTCCGTCACCCTGCTCACCGCGCTGTTCGCCGCACTCGTCGCTCTCTATCAGCGCGCGAGTAGCGAGCCCGGCCGCGGCGCTCTCCCCCACGCCTACCTCGCCTTCCGCGCGGCCCTCGAACGCGACCTCACTCGCAGCCGCAATGTTCGCGACTACGTCACCGGCCTCGGCTATTCCGAGCGCACCGTCAGTCGCGCCTGCCAAACCGTCACAGGCCTCACCGCCAAAGCGCTGCTGGATGAGCGGCTCATGCTCGAAGCACAACGGCTGCTGGCGCACACCGACGGCACCGTGGCATCCATCTCGACGGCACTCGGATTCAGCGAGCCCTCCAACTTTGCGAAGTTCTTCGAGCGAGTGGTCGGCACCTCTCCGGCGGAGTTTCGTCGCAGCCTTGTCCACTTTGCACCATAAGCGGTCGCGGTCGCACCTGTGCTCGCTTCTCGCTGCGCGGGATGCTTGAAGTACTCAATCGCACCCCCTCACCACACTTCTAGGAGCATCCCATGGGACAACGACTCGACAACGCCAAGGCCATCTACCTTGAGGGCATCCGCGACGGTGACTACGAAGTCGCCGTGAACAAGTACGTCGGCCAGCGGTACACCCAGCACTCCACCCCGGTGCGCGATGGCAAGGATGGCTTCATCGAGTTCTTCGCCGACTTCATCGATCGCAACCCGATTCGCGACATCGAAATCATCCGCGGTTTTGAAGACGGCCATTTCGTCTTCGTCCAGGCGCACCAGAAGCTCAACAATGGTGAGTTCGCCTATGTGACCGCCGACATCTTCGACACCGACGATGACGCCAAGATCGTCGAGCACTGGGACATGATCGCCGAAGTGGAGCCCACGAGCGTGAGCGGCCGCACGCCGATCGATGGCCCAACCGAGGTCACCGATCTCGACAAGACTGAGGTCAACAAGCACCTCGTGTCGGAGTTCGCCGCGAAGGTTCTCGTCGGTGCAGACCTCGCCCTTACCTCCACCTACGTTCACGCTGACCTTGCTCAGCACGACGCTCGCATTGCCGACGGCCTCGACGCCTTCGTGAGCTACGCCACCGCGAATGGTCTCGTCTACAAGCAGATTCACAAAGTCATCGGCTCGGGCAACTTTGTGGCTGTGCTCGCCGAAGCCGAGATCGCGGGCACTGCTACCGCCCTGATCGACCTCTACCGCGTCGAGAATGGCCTCATCGCTGAGCACTGGGTTGTCTCCGAAGAGATCACCGACCCGAGCACCTGGGTCAACTCCGGCAAGTTCTAGACCTACTGAAGCGAACTACGCGAGTTCGAACTCGATCGTTCCTGTCGCAATCTCGGCAGAAACGAGTCGCACACGCACCGTGTCTCCGGCCGAAACCGTGCCGGAGATGCGGGCCGTGATTACCGGTTCAGCGATCTGGATGACGCCACCCTCGGCGCGCTCCGAAACCACTGTTGCCTCGAACTCCTCGCCCACTCGCGGCCGCAACAGTGCCGCTTCGATCACGTCAACCGACGAGCGGTCGAACTGCGACGCCAGCTGACTCGTGCGGCCCATGATCTTGGGCAGTTGCGGAAGAGCTTCGCGCACCCATTTCGGTACTTCGCGCCCCGCGACAATCGCTTCACACGCGACAAGCACGAAGCGGTCGACGAGTCGACGCAGCGGCGCTGTGGCGTGGGCGTAGGGCGCTGCAACGGCGGCCTGGATGGTGTCTTCGGGCAGTTCGCCGTCGAAGGGCGTGTAACCGGCTCCGCGAAAGAGAGACGTGGCGGCGTGGGTCGCCGCGAGGGCGCGAGGGTCGGAGTGGTCGAGGGTGCGCAAGTACTCGCCATAGTCTTGGTTCTCGGGCCACGGGCATCCGAGGCTCGCTACCTGACGGCGGAACTGCTCAAGCGTCTCGTCATCGGGCGCGGGCATCGTGCGCAGAATGCCCACCTTGCCCTCGAGCATGATGCGCGCGGCCTCCATGCCGGTCATGAGCGAGACGTGGGCGTTGTAGTCCTCGACGGGTAGCGAAGCTCGGCGCTCGATCACATACTGGCCATCAACGACAGCCACTTCTTCGTCGGGACGGTTGAGGCTCGCTCCCCCGCGCTGGCGTTCGAGCTCGGTACGCAGGCGCCCAAACTCCGGCAGTAGCGAGAGCGATTCGTCCGCGCGGTCGTTGTCGAGCAACTCCTGCACTTCGACATAGTTGAACTGGCGACGGTTACGCACTTGCGCACGCACGAGAGTTGTCGCGATGACCTCGCCCGTGGCATCCAAGTCGAAGGTCCACACGAAAGCGGGTCGCGTCGCACCAGCCAGCAGCGATGCGGCATCTTCACTGATGATCGTCGGATGCAACGGCACCCGGTCATCGGGACCGTACAAGGTTTGGCCGCGCTTGCGGGCTTCCGCATCAACGACGGAACCGGGCAGCACGAAGGCGGGCACTTCAGCGATCGCGTACATCACGCGCAGCGTTTCGCCGGTGCGTTCGAGGTAGAGCGCCTGATCGAGATCTGTGGCGCCCTCGGGGTCGATCGTGACGAAGGGAATGGCGGTGAGGTCGAGCTCAGGCGGCTCGAATGCAGCTACAGCAGCCGCAGCCGCTTCTTCGACTTCAGCACTGAACTCGGTGGGCAGCTTGAGCTCCACGCGCACTGCTGCGAGCGCCTTCGCGAGCTCATCGTCGGTATCGAGCGGTCGAACGCGCGGAACAACCAGCCGGGGCTCCCAATGACGCGGCGTACCCGACTGCGGTGTTCCTTCGGAATCAAAGTTTCTCAATGGGAGCAATCTTGATCAGCAGGCGCTTGCGCCCTGCGGTGTCGAATTGAACGTCAGCAATGCTCTTCGGGCCAGCGCCCGTGACCTGATTCACGGTTCCGTCACCAAAGTCAGTGTGACGGATGCGGTCGCCCGCCGCCAGAGTGAGGTCGCCATTGTCGCGCACGGTTGCCGTGACGGGGTTAGCCCATTCGGTCTTAGCGCGTGGAGGTGCCGGCGGCAGTCCGCCCGCTGCCGCCGCCCGGAGCGAACCGGACCACGAGCCGCCACCGCTGTTGCCATCGCGGCGAGCGTTGAGCGCCCTCGATTGAGTACCGCCGCGCGAGTTCGCCATTCCCGGCGACTGCTTCCACTCGATGAGTTCGGTCGGAATCTCTTGCAGGTAGCGGCTCGGCATTGCCACGTTGACCTCACCGAACTGCGCGCGAGTCATCGCGAGCGAGAGGAACAGTCGCTTGCGGGCACGCGTGATGCCTACATAGAACAGGCGCCGCTCTTCGGCGGGGCCACCGGGCTCGTTGGCCGACATACGGTGAGGCAGCAGGTCTTCTTCGACACCGGTAAGGAACACGGAGTCGTACTCGAGGCCCTTCGCGGTGTGCAGTGTCATGAGCGACACAGTTCCGCTCGAGTCATCAAGGTCATCCGCCGCGGCCACGAGCGACACCTCGGTGAGGAAGTCGAGCAGGGTGCCATCGGGGTTGTTCTTACCGAACTCCTTGGTCACGGCCACGAGCTCATCCACGTTCTCGGCGCGAGCTTCATCCTGTGGGTCTTGCGAGGCGCGCAGCGCAGCAAGGTAGCCCGAGCGTTCGAGCAGTTCGGTCAAGATGTCTGCGGGCTTGGATGTTTCTACCTTCGCCATTACCTCGTCGAGCACCTCAGCCAAACCGACGATCGCTTTCGTCACTTTGGGGCCGAGGCCGAGTTCGGAGGCGTTGCGCATCGCATCGCGCAGGGTCATTCCCCGGTCATCCGCCCACGCCTGAAGCGCCGCTTCGGTCGCCGGACCAATGCCACGTTTCGGGGTGTTCATGATGCGACGCAGCGCCAGCGGATCCGCCGGGTTAGCAACCGCAATCAGGTAACCGAAGGCATCCTTGATTTCGGCGCGCTCGTAGAACTTCGTGCCCCCGAGAACTCGGTACGGCAGAGCCGCACGAATGAAGATCTCTTCCAGCGCACGTGTCTGCGAGTTAGTGCGATAGAAGACGGCAATGTCTTTGTAAGCGACGCCTTCATCGTGCAGCTTCTGGATTTCATCCGCCACAAACTGCGCTTCGTCGTGCCCCGAGTACCCGGTGAATCCGACGATCTTGTCGCCAGCACCGACCGTCGTGAAGAGCTTTTTGTCTTTGCGGTCAAAGTTGTGAGAGATCACCGCGTTAGCGGCATCCAGAATCGTCTGGGTCGAACGGTAGTTCTGCTCAAGCAGAATCACTGTCGAGCGGGGAAAGTCGCGCTCAAATTCCACGATGTTGCGGATGTCGGCCCCGCGGAACGCATAGATCGACTGATCGCTGTCGCCGACCACCGTGAGCGACGCGGCCTCGAGTTCGTTGGACTGCCCCTGCACGAGTACGCCAGGCGAGGTCTCGAATTGCTCGGGAGTCGGCGGCTTGGTCAGCTCACGAATCAGCGAGTACTGCGCGTGGTTCGTGTCTTGGTACTCGTCGACAAGGATGTGCTTGAAGCGGCGCTGGTACGTTGCCGCAATGTGCGGGAACGCCCGGAACAAGTAGACCGTCTGACCGATGAGGTCGTCAAAGTCGAAAGCGTTGGCATCGCTGAGACCGCGCGTGTAGCGGCGGAAGACCTCAAGAAACTTCTTCTCTGTCGGGTCGTTCAGGTTGGCATCCCGCGCGAAACCTTCGACGTCGGTTAGCTCGTTCTTGAGCTGCGAGATGCGATTAGCGGCCTTGCTGACGGTGAGGCCAAACATATCGGCGTCGAGCTCTTTGAGAATTCGCTTGAGTAGCGCTTTGCTGTCGGCCGAGTCGTAAATGGTGAAGTTCTTGGAGAACCCGAAGGCTTCCGCTTCGCGCCGCAAGATGCGCACACACGCGGAGTGGAAGGTGGAGATCCACATGCCCTCAGCCGAGTCGCCGACGATCGCCCCGACGCGCTCGCGCATTTCGGCGGCAGCCTTATTGGTGAAGGTGATGGCCAGAATCTGGCTCGGCCACGCTTCGCGCGAGCGCAACAACCCGGCGATACGACGCGTGAGCACGCTCGTTTTGCCCGAACCGGCACCCGCCACGATCAGCAGCGAGGGGCCGCGGTACTCAACGGCTTCGCGTTGGCGCGGATTCAGCCCATCGAGCAGAGGGTCGCCAACGGGATTGCCGTCGTCAGAACGGCCAGGGTCGTGAGAGTCAAGAGCTGTCGTCATCGCCCCTCGACTCTACCCGCGCGCAGTGACCGCGAGGTCGGGTTGGTCGGCAAAGACACCATCGAGACCGGAATCCATGAGGGTGCGAAACTCTGCGAGCCAGTCTCCGTGTTGTTCAGGCTGCTTGCTCGAGCGCAGGTTCTTCGGCAAGAACCGATTCTCGGCGCGCAGGGTCCAGCAGAAAACGAGGAGACCGGCGGCGTGAGCACGGTCAACCAGGTCGTTCGTCCCCGTGAGGTTGCCGGCCAGATCCTTGAGCATGAGCATTTTCTTGTCCACGCTGATGCCGTCGACTTCGCGCGCGAGCTGAGCGAGCCCCTCGTCACTGAGGTGATCGGCATAGCTGCGCGCCTTCGAACCGTGTTGGGCGATCAGATCAGAAGGTGCACCGCTCGACTCGAGCAAGAACACCAACTGCCCCGGAATCCCTCGATCCCGGATGCGGTGCAGCACGCTCTGCTCGAATGATTCGATGATCAAGTTGTCGGCCGTGGCCCACTCCCGCACGTCGCGCGCAAAGAGTTCGTCGAGCGGCAACCCGATCGACGCAAAGTAACTCGCGTGCTTGATCTCGGCAACGATCTTCAGCGGGCGACGCGCCGCCTCCGGGTGCTGGTCAACAATCTCCAGCAGGTCGCTCAAGCGCAGAATCGGCGATCCGTCGTTGTGGGTCGTGCTCGCTTGCCGAACTTCGGGCAGCCGCTCGCGGGCCCGCAACGTCGAGAGTTCGTCCCACGTGAAGTCCTCGGTGAACCATCCTGTGATCGCGTCGCCATCGATCGTCTTGGAGGTACGCCGATCCGCAAATTCCGGATGCTCGGCCACGTTCGTTGTGCCCGAGATCTCGTTCTCGTGGCGCAGCACCAGCACGCCATCCCGAGTCGCCACGATGTCGGGTTCGACGGCATCCGCCCCCAGCGTGAACGCAAGTTCGTAGGCGGCTCTAGTGTGCTCTGGGCGATAGCCGCTTGCCCCGCGGTGCCCGATCACAAGCGGGCGAATGGTGGTGCTCATTGAGTCAAGAATATGCGTTTCATCGGCTCCCACTAATATTGGGACATGCCCGAATGTTCGTCATGCGCTGCCCAAGTGCAACCGGAGTGGAAATTCTGCATCTATTGCGGAGAACCCACCTCGGCGGATGCAGCGCGCCCGGCGCCGTTAGCAGCGCCGCGAACGAACCCCATCGCGATTCTCGCGCTCATTCTCGCCGCTTTCGGCGGAGCGCCCGCGCTGATCTTCGGTCATCTCGCGATGCGACAGATCAAAGAGAATGGCGAACGCGGCATGATCATGGCCCGCATCGCTACGGCGCTCGGTTATGTGTGGTTGGTCGTGTGGGGCATCCTGCTGTACTCGCTGCTGACCAATGTCAGCTAACCGGTTCTCGCTCGCCCGCGACTGGGAACCCACCCGGCGGCTCCCGCTCAAGTGGGGTCACTACGCCGACCGCTATTTTGCGGGGCTCGTGCTCATCATTGCGGGCGCCGTGCATTTGCAGGGTGCCAATAACTACACCCTCATAATTTTGCTGATCGGCACCACTGCAACGGTCGTCGGTTGGTCGATCATGCCCGCGAAGGGCTGGCGCCGGATGATCGTGGCCCTGCCCGCGGTCAGCCAGATCTGGATCATGCTCACCGGCCCCATGTCGATGTGGACTCTCGCCATTCCGCTGCTCTGTTGGCTTATCGTGCGACACCGACCGCTGATCTCCTACCTCGCGCTCACCATCCCAGTCGCGAACGGGATTGTGCTGACGCGCTTCTATCAGGAGTACTCCTCGATGCCTCAAGCACTCGCGATTTCGGCGGTCGCTCTCGTGGCCGCAGCGTGGGTTGCCCAGCTGATCGCTCAGAGCGCAGCCATGCGGCGCTGAAAGTCCGGCATTTCTCAGCGAACTCCGGTAGTTTTGGGGTGCGTCACAAAAGTGTGACACCACCCCAAGCAGAGGAATCATGGCACTCAATAACCCCGCTTTCT
The DNA here is from genome assembly GCF_002797685.1 of Salinibacterium amurskyense. Taxonomy (GTDB): domain Bacteria; phylum Actinomycetota; class Actinomycetes; order Actinomycetales; family Microbacteriaceae; genus Rhodoglobus; species Rhodoglobus amurskyensis. The sequence continues at coordinate 816,215 of NZ_PGFH01000001.1, read as the reverse complement.
CCCGCGATGCTGCGTTTAGCTCGCGCGGCGGAATCGCCGTAGCGAACCAGGTATCCACCCAAAAACTTAACGACATGTACAACCGCGAGTCGGCTCCCGACTCCGGTGATGTCATGACCGTCGAAGACACCATTGCTAAGACTGCCGGAGCCTTCGCGCTCCTGCTCGTCGGCGCCGCCATCGGCTGGATCGCCGACATGCCGCTGCTCTGGATCGGAGCCGGCCTTGTCGGTTTCGTCCTCGCGCTCGTCAACATCTTCAAGAAGCAGCCCTCCGGCGCCCTTGTTCTCGCCTACTCGGCGGTCGAAGGTGTCTTCGTTGGCGGCATCTCGCGTTTCTATGAGACCCAGTTCAATGGCGTCGTTACTCAGGCCGTCATTGCAACGCTTGTTGTCGTCGGCGTCACGCTCGCTCTCTTCGCCAGCGGCAAGATTCGTGCGTCGAAGAAGGCCACCAAGGTCTTCCTCATTGCCATGGTCGGTTACATGGTCTTCGCCCTCGTGAACATGGTCATGATGCTCACCGGAGCGACCGATGATGCGTTTGGTCTCCGCAGCGCTGAGATTCCGTTCATCGGACTCCCGTTCGGTGCCGTACTTGGTGTGCTCGTCGTGATCATGGCCGCGTACTCGCTCGTACTCGACTTTGACTTCATTCAACGGGGCGCTGCCAACGGTGCACCCCGCGCGTTCGGTTGGAAGGGCACCTTCGGCATCATGGTCACCGTCGTGTGGCTGTACCTCGAAATGCTGCGCTTCTTCGCGATCCTTCGCGACTAGCGCCACCGTCTCGTAACAACAAAGCCCCCGTCACCTCGGCATTAGCCGGGTGACGGGGGCTTTGTTGTTAAACCCTTATTCCCACTCGATGGTTCCTGGCGGCTTCGACGTGACGTCGAGAACCACGCGGTTCACCCCATCTACCTCATTGGTGATGCGGTTAGAAATCTTGGCAAGAACGTCGTAGGGCAAGCGAGTCCAGTCGGCGGTCATCGCATCTTCCGACGACACCGGGCGCAACACGATCGGGTGACCGTAGGTGCGGCCGTCGCCCTGAACGCCCACCGAACGAACGTCGGCGAGCAGAACAACGGGGCACTGCCAGATCGAGTCGTCGAGACCCGCGGCGGTGAGCTCGGCGCGAGCGATCGCGTCAGCCTTGCGCAGCAGTTCGAGACGGTCGTGAGTGACTTCACCGATGATGCGGATGCCGAGGCCGGGGCCAGGGAACGGCTGGCGGCCAACAATGACCTCCGGCAATCCGAGCTCGCGACCGATCGCACGAACCTCATCCTTGAATAGGGTGCGCAGCGGTTCAACGAGCTCGAACTGCAAGTCTTCGGGCAGGCCGCCCACGTTGTGGTGGCTCTTGATGTTGGCCGTGCCGGTTCCGCCGCCACTTTCCACGACATCCGGATACAGGGTTCCCTGCACCAAGAACTTGACGGGCTCTTCGCCACCCTGAGCTTCGAGCACGAGCGCCTCAGCGGCGTTCTCAAAGCTGCGGATGAATTCGCGGCCGATGATCTTGCGCTTCGTCTCGGGGTCAGTGACTCCGGCGAGGGCATCCATGAACTGATCAACGGCGTCGACGGTGACGAGACGCACACCCGTGGAAGCGACGTAGTCTTCTTCAACCTGGCGACGCTCATCCTGACGCAGCAGACCGTGGTCGACAAAGATGCAGACGAGCTGGTCGCCGACGGCCTTGTGCACGATGGCGGCAGCAACAGCGGAGTCAACTCCACCAGAAAGACCACAGATCACGCGGGCTGAACCAACCTGCTCGCGGATACGCTCGACCTGCTCAGCGATCACGTTGCCGCTGTTCCAGTCGGCGGGGATGCCCGCAGCATCGTGCAAGAAGTTCTCGAGCAAATCTTGACCGTGAGTGGAGTGCTTCACCTCGGGGTGCCACTGCACTCCGTAGAGACCGCGTTCCTTGCTCGCGAAGGCGGCAACCGGAGTCGCATCGCTGCTGGCGAGAACCTCGAAGCCCTCCGGGGCTTCGGTCACAGCATCGCCGTGGCTCATCCACACCGTCTGCTCACTCGGCTGGTCGGCGAGCAGCGAGCCGCCGCCACCCTGAACCGTCATGTCGGTAGCGCCGTATTCACGCAATCCGGTCTTAGCAACGGTGCCGCCGAGCTGGCGGGCCATCACCTGGAAGCCGTAGCAAATACCAAAGACCGGAACGCCGAGCTTGAGGATGCCGGGGTCGAGGTCGGGCGAGCCAGGCTCGTAGACACTCGACGGGCCACCGCTCAGAACGATGCCGGCCGGGTTCTTGGCCGCAATCTCTTCAGCGGTGATGGTGTGAGGAACAATCTCGCTGTACACGTTGGCTTCGCGCACACGGCGTGCGATCAATTGCGCATACTGAGCGCCAAAGTCGACGACGAGAACGGGGCGAGCGTTCGTGTCTGCGGATGTGGCCGTGGAGTCGGTCATGCAGTTGCCTTTGCGGAGTCAGCGCCGGCCGCTTTCGCAGCTGCAGCGGATTCGAGTGTCGCGATCTTCGCCTCAACGAGTCGAGGCACCTGACGTTCGAGGAAGAACGACAGGAAGGGGATGACACCGCCGAGGGCGATGTAGAGGAAGCGCAAGAAGGAGAATCGCGTCAGGCGCCAGAGGATGAAGTCGGCCGCGACGTAGAACACGTAAAGCCAGCCGTGAACGATCAGGATGATTGTCGAGACGTTGATGCCCTGCACGAGCTCTTTCGGTGTGAGCGTCAAGAAAGCGGAGGGGCCGTTCAGCTCGATGTCGCCGCCCAGTCCGTAGCGGAACACCATCATGAGGCACAGCACGAGCAGGAAGGTACCGGTGATGATCGACGACACCTTGTAGAACGTGAGGGTGCGACGAATGTTGGGGATATCTGAAAGCCGGGGACCGAGAGCCATGGTTCTAGTCTACGGCCGGGTCAGGGGTCGAAACTTCGCGCTCTTCTTCCCACACATCCCGCACGAGGCGGCACCAGAGGAAGACGGCAAAGCCGGCGAACACGACCCACTCCACGGCGTAGAACACGTTGAGCAAGTTGAGTGAGACTTCGGTCGACGGCGGCGGGGAATCGATTGCTTCGAGCCCAGCCGGGGCTTCGAAACTAACCACGTAGCCGCCGTAGGTTCCGGCGGGCACCTCGGACCACAGGTTCACGAGTTCGGAGACGGCAAGAGCGCTGCGCTGCCCCTGCTCGAAGTCGGACTGTTGCGGCGACTCCGTCGGCAGCAGGCGACCCGTGATGGTGGCGGCGAGTGGCGAAGCCTGAAGCTGTGAAATAGCGGATGCCGCGGCATCCGATGTCGCAGCCCAGCCGAGCGCAACCGCCACACTGGCACCGCTCGGCTCAACGGCGTGGCCCACGACCCAGTAGCCGCGCCCTTCAACATCGTTGTTGCGGTCGGAGAGCACGATGTAGTCACCGGCAATCAGCTCGGCCTCAAATGTCACCGCTTGACCGGTCGTCAGATACGAGAGCGGAGCCTGAGCCGTGGCGACGGAATCGAGCGCCACGATTGTCTCGCTCTGCTGCTCGGTGATCTCGCCACCTTCGAGGCTGCGGCTGAGCTGCCACTGCCCGAGAGCCGCAAAGCTCGCTGCGATGGCGAGAGCCAGGATGAGCGCGCCGATCCAGCGCGGCCGACGGGCAATCTGCCACATCGTGGCCGGTGCGGTGTCAGAAGCCGGGTCAGTCAGGGGGGAAGGGCTCGTACTCACTCGCTAACGATATCTGGTGCTGCGAGGCGAACCCTGTCAGCCGACTCATCGTCAGGCTCCAGTTGGCTCGCGAGTTCGGCATCAACACGCTGCAGGTAGCGTTCGACTTCGGTGGTGGTACGGGCGGCATCCCAACCCAAAACATCCGCCATCAGCTTCGCGGCGACGGGCGCGGCAGAGACGCCTCGATCCCATGCCTCAATCGATATACGAGTGCGGCGGGCCAGTACATCATCGAGATGAAGTGCCCCCTCGGCAGTGGCCCCGTAGACGACTTCGGCCGCAATGTAGTCATCGGCACCGGGCAGCGTTTCCGCTAGCGCGGGCTTCTCGCGCACGAGATCGAGCACCTCGGTCGCAAGCACTCCGTAGCGGTTCAGAAGGTGTTCGACGCGCGACTTGTGCACGCCATAGGTACGGGCGAGCGCCGAGCGCTTGTTCCACGCGGCCTTGTACCCTTCCGCGCCGAGCAGCGCGACGTCCTCGGTGATGCTCGCAGAAATTTTGCCGTCGAGCGCATCGACGGCGGCATCCACGGCATCCTTCGCCATGATGCGGTACGTCGTCCACTTGCCGCCAGCGACGACCACGAGGCCGGGAACGGTGTGGGCTACGATGTGTTCGCGACTGAGCTTAGAGGTGAGGTCAGACTCCCCCGCCAGTAGCGGCCGAAGCCCGGCATAGACGCCTTCGACGTCGTCGCGCGTCAGCGGCACCGCCAGCACTTTATTGACGTGTTCGAGCAAATAGTCGATGTCCGCCGCTGTGGCTGCGGGATGCGCTTTGTCGAGATCCCAGTCAGTATCGGTCGTGCCGATCAGCCAGTGCCGGCCCCACGGAATCACAAACAGCACGCTCTTCTCGGTGCGCAACAAGAGCCCGAGCTTCGACTGGAAACGGTCGCGCGGCACCACGAGGTGAACGCCTTTGGAGGCACGAACCTTGAACTGGCCGCGCTCGCCCACCATCGCTTGAGTGTCGTCGGTCCACACTCCGGTCGCGTTCACGACCTGCTTGGCGCGAATCTCAAAACGCTCGCCGGTCTCCCGGTCATGGGCCATCACGCCGACAACGCGCTCCCCCACTTTGATGAAGTCTTCGACCTGAACGCGCGATGCCACGTGAGCCCCATAGTGGCTCGCCGTGCGTGCGAGCGTCGACACGTAACGAGCGTCATCCACTTGAGCGTCGTAGTAGGTGAGGCCACCGCGGAACGCGTCGCCCCGAAGGCTCGGCGCTGCACGCAGCATTTGCGTGCGCGTCAAATGACGGTGGTGAGGCACTCCGGGAGGTCGTCCGCCCGTGTAGCTCAAGAGGTCATAGAGCAACATTCCCGCGCCGATATATAGGCGTTCGAACACTGGCTTGGTCACCGGATAGAGGAACCGCACGGGGCGCACAAGATGCGGCGCCAGGCGCTGCAGCAGCAAGCCGCGCTCTTTCAGCGCTTCTCGCACAAGCCGAAAATCGAGCTGTTCCAGATAGCGGATGCCGCCGTGCACGAGCTTCGAGGAACGGCTCGACGTACCCGAGGCCCAGTCACGCGCCTCAACCATGCCGACGCTCAGGCCGCGCGTCGCGGCATCCAGAGCGCTTCCGGTACCAACAATGCCGCCACCGATCACCAGAACGTCAAGCTCTGTTTCGCGCAGCGCAGCAATTGCGGCCGCGCGCTGTTCGGCACTCAGCGGTGCTGTCGGGGCAATCGATCGGGACTTGACCATTGTTTTTCCTCCAGCGTCTGGCGGTGAGCGTGTGCTCAGCGCGCGGTATCAGCTACAGCGTGTTGTACGGAGCGACAACCACGTCGACCCGTTGGAATTCTTTGAGATCGGAGTATCCGGTCGTCGCCATCGAGCGGCGAAGTGCACCGACGAGGTTCGACTGACCGTTGGGGTGAGATGACGGTCCGTTGAGAATCTCGGCGAGAGGAGCAAGCTGCCCGACCTCAACCCGGTTGCCGCGAGGCAACTCGGAGTGGTGAGCTTCTTGACCCCAGTGGTAACCGCCACCAGGAGCATCCGTAGCGCGGGCAAGCGCGCTACCCAGCATGACGGCGTCAGCACCGACCGCGATGGCCTTGACGATGTCACCGCTCGTTCCGAGTCCGCCATCAGCGATGACGTGAACGTAACGGCCGCCCGACTCGTCCATGTAGTCACGGCGAGCGCCGGCGACATCCGCCACTGCTGTTGCCATGGGAGCGTGGATGCCGAGGGCAGTGCGAGTAGTGCTCGAGGCACCGCCGCCGAAGCCTACGAGCACACCGGCTGCTCCAGTGCGCATGAGGTGCAGCGCCGCGGTGTACGTTGCGGCGCCTCCCACGATCACGGGAACATCGAGTTCGTAGATGAACTCCTTGAGGTTGAGGGGTTCGCTCGTCTTGGAGACGTGCTCAGCGCTGACGGTCGTGCCGCGGATGACGAACAGGTCGACTCCGGCATCCACAACGGTCTGGTGGAGTTCTTTCGTGCGCTGCGGACTGAGCGCTCCGGCAACGGGTACTCCGGCTTCGCGAATCTCAGCGAGACGCTGCGTGACGAGCGCCGGCTTGATCGGCTCGGCGTACAGCTCTTGCATACGCGCAGTCGCCTGGTCGGCGGGAAGCGAGCGGATCTCCTCGAGCACGGGCTCGGGGTTCTCGTAGCGGGTCCAGAGACCTTCGAGGTCGAGCACGCCGAGACCGCCGAGCTTACCCATCGCAATTGCGGTTGCGGGCGAGACCACGGAGTCCATGGGAGCCGCGATAACGGGGATGTCGAAGGTGTAAGCGTCAATCGTCCAGTTCACAGAAACATCGCGCGGGTCACGCGTACGGCGCGAGGGCACAATAGCGATGTCATCAAAGGAGTAGACGCGGCGAGCGCGCTTGGCACGGCCAATCTCGAAATCATTCACTACTCCAGCCTACCGCGCATGGGATGGGGCGGAACCAGTGCGTCATTGACATTTGCTGAACAACTGTTTAGCTTGTTAAACATGCGTTCAAGTGCGGATGACTCCACCACCAAAGCCCGTATTCGCGATGCCGCGATTCGCCTTATCGGCCGCAACGGTTTCGCCGCGACGAGCGCCCGTGCCGTCGCGGCCGAGGCCGGAGTCAGTGCCGGCCTCGTCATCCACCACTTCGGCAGCATGCGAGACCTCAAGACAGCGTGCGACGACTTCATCATCAACGAAGTCACCCACCGCAAAGCGGGCATGGGCGAAGGCGATGTGAGCGCCGCCGTGAGCGAGTGGTACGCCGACCTCGACACCTACGAACCCTGGCTTAGCTACCTGGGTCGCCTCTTCACCGATGATTCGGATGCCGGAGCCCACCTCTTCGATCGCTTCGTCGAACTCTCCCGCGAGATGCTCGAGCAGGGCGTCGCAAGCGGAGCCGTGCATCCCAGCAACGACGAACACGCGCGAGCGGTGCTCCTCGTGACCCACAGCCTGTCGATGCTCACCCTGCAGAGCCACATCGCTCGCAGCCTGAACAGCGCACGACTCAGCCTCGACAGCCTGAGTCGTATGGGCAACGCTGCTGTCGAGATTTACACGCACGGTGTTTACACCGACAGCTCGACCCTCGACGCCACTCGCGAAGCCGTCGCCGAAGCCACTCGCGAAGCCGCAGACATGCGCCAGCACGTGCAAGATCCCGATCCGCCTGCGATGGCCGCCGACATCCCCACCCCCTAGTCACTTCCCTCTGATTTGCCCCACGAAAGGACGAGGCCCCAGCCTCCCTCATGACTCTTGCTATAGAAACCCGAGCGCTTACGAAGCGCTACGGCCGCCATACTGCGCTCGACGGCATGGATCTCGCCGTCGAGACGGGCAGCGTGTTCGGCATGATCGGCCCCAACGGCGCCGGCAAGACGACCGCAATGCGGCTACTGCTCGACATCATCCGCCCCACCTCGGGCGACGCTACCGTTCTCGGTCGCTCCCCCATCAGCGGCGGTGCTGCGCTGCGCCGCGAGATCGGCTTTCTCCCCGGAGAACTCCTTCTCGAAGGCCGCGTGACCGGTCGCTCGTTGCTCAAGCACTACGCCGAAATCAGTGGCCCCGTTGCTCCTGGTCGCATCGATGAGCTCGCCGAACGGCTGGGGCTCGACCTCAGTCGCCACGTGCGCAAACTCTCCAAGGGCAACAAACAAAAGCTCGGCCTCGTTCAAGCGTTCATGCACGAACCGAAGCTTCTCGTGCTCGACGAACCCACCAGCGGGCTCGATCCCCTCGTGCAGCAAGAGTTCTTGAGCATGGTGCGCGAAGCCCAACACAATGGCCAAACCGTGTTCCTTAGCTCCCACGTGCTGAGCGAAATCCAGAATGCGGCCGACAAGGTCGCCGTTCTACGCAACGGCGTGATCGTGAAGGTCGGCGATGTGGCGAGCCTGCGGGCCAGCGCTGTGCGCCGCGTCTTCGTCGACTTTGCGGATGCCTCGGCCGCGAGCATCCAATCAACACTGGCTGCACTGCCGAACCTTGACCACCTCACCGTGACCGATGGCGCTGTCGTGCAGGTCACGGGCACCGTCGAGGGCCACATCGATGCGCTCGTCAAGGCGATTGCTCCCTTCCACGTAGTCGATCTGCGGGTCGAAGAGCAGGACCTTGAATCCTCGGTCATCGACCTCTACTCGAAAGAGGCAAACAAATGAGCCAGTCGCCCCGCACCATCCTTCCGCTCACCCGCCGCAACCTTGCTGACTCGTGGCGTGGGCTTCTGGGGTGGACCGCCGGAGTCACCGGCGCGATCTTCCTCTATGTGCCGCTCTACTCATCGTTCTCGGGTGAGAACGCGGGCTTCGACGACATCATCGCCTCACTGCCCGAGGGGCTCGCGAGCACGCTCGGGTTCGAAGACCTCTCGAGCGGCGCCGGTTATGTGCAGGCTACCTACTTGGGTTTGATCGGATTCGTGCTCTTCACGATCGCCGCGACGCTCTGGAGCTCGGCAGCGATTGCTGGCGATGAAGAGTCAGGCTCGCTCGAACTCACGCTCGCGCATGGAGTCTCGCGAGTGCAGGTGATGGTCGAGCGCAGTCTCGGGGTAATCCTTCGTCTCGTCTGGCTCGCGACGGTTTCTGCGTTGCTGATTCTCGCGCTCAACGACTCGTCGGGAATCGAGCTTGAACCGATCAACGTGATTGGCGGATGTCTCACACTCCTGGCACTCGGAGTACTCGCGGCCAGCTTCGGCCTCGCCGTCGGCGCCACCACGGGTCGCCGCGCTTACGCCTCCGCGGCAGCAGCCGGAATCTCGCTGCTCGGCTATGTGCTCAATTCGCTCGGCAATCAGAGCGCTGACGTCGAGTGGCTGCACACCCTGTCGCCCTACCACTGGGCCTTCGGAAACTCACCGCTCAGCAACGGCGCCGACGCGGGCGCTCTCGGGCTCCTGTTCGGCATCTCGGCCCTCGCACTCGTAATCGGCGGGTTCGTGTTCACCCGCCGCGACGTCTCCGCGTAGGCAGCACACACCCCCTGCACAAACAGCAAAGGCCTGCGGAAAGCTAGTGCTCTCCGCAGGCCTTCTGCGTGTCTCAACCGCTCACTCGCGGGCATAAACGCCAGCGAGTGTGCCGTTATTAGCGACGGTAGTTCGGTGCCTCAACAACCATTTGGATGTCGTGGGGGTGCGATTCTTTCAAGCCTGCGGCGGTGATGCGCACAAACTTGCCCTTCTGCTGCAGCTCCTGGATCGTGCGAGCGCCGGTGTAGAACATCGACTGGCGCAGGCCGCCGAGCAGTTGGTACATGACGGTGGAAACGGGGCCACGGTATGGAACCTGACCTTCGATGCCCTCGGGGATCAACTGGTCGTCCGAGGGGACGTCGGCCTGGAAGTAACGGTCGCGCGAGTACGAGGTCTTCTTGCCGCGCGTCTGCATTGCGCCAAGCGAACCCATGCCGCGGTAGCTCTTGAACTGCTTGCCGTTGAGGAAGATGAGGTCGCCGGGGCTCTCATCGGTTCCCGCAAGCAACGAACCGAGCATGACAGTCTCCGCGCCGGCAACGAGGGCCTTGGCGATGTCACCGGAGTACTGGAGTCCACCGTCAGCGATGACCGGGATGCCGGCCTCGCGTGCGGCGAGCGACGCTTCGTACACGGCGGTCACCTGCGGTACTCCGACACCGGCAACGACGCGGGTCGTGCAGATCGAGCCGGGGCCGACGCCCACCTTCACGGCATCCACACCGGCGTCGATTAGAGCCTGGGCTCCCGCGCGGGTGGCGACGTTTCCGCCGATGATGTCGATGGCGTCAAACGAGGAGTCAGCCTTGAGACGGCGAACGATGTCAATAACGCCGGCGGATTCGCCGTTGGCGGTGTCGACAACGATGAGGTCAACGCCCGCATCGCGCAAGCGCTCAGCGCGCTCCCACGCGTCGCCGAAGAATCCGATTGCAGCGCCTACACGCAGGCGGCCCTCTTCGTCCTTGGTGGCGTTGGGGTACTGGTCAGTCTTCTCGAAGTCTTTGACCGTGATGAGACCACTGAGCTTGCCAGCGTCGTCAACGAGAGGGAGCTTCTCGATCTTGTGCTTGTTGAGGATGGCAATCGCACCCTCGCGGTCAATGCCGACCGGAGCGGTGACGAGCGGGGTCGTGGTCATGACGTCGCGCACGAGTACCGAGTCCATGTCCTCCGGCTCGATGAAGCGCATGTCGCGGTTCGTGATGATTCCGACGAGCGTGCCATCTTCTTCTACGACCGGCAAACCGGAGACGCGGAACTGGCCACAGAGGGCATCCACCTCTGCAACGGTCGCTTGTTGCGTAGTTGTTACCGGATTGGTAATCATGCCGGATTCGCTGCGCTTGACCTTGTCGACGTAAGCGGCTTGATCGTCGATTGAGAGGTTGCGGTGAAGCACCCCAAGGCCACCATTACGGGCCATCGCGATCGCCATTCGAGCCTCGGTCACCGTGTCCATTGCAGACGAAATTAGTGGCGAAGACACCCGAATCCTGCGGGTAAGACGTGAACTGGTGTCAGCATCGCTTGGAATTACGTCGGTGTGCCCGGGCAAAAGCATTACGTCGTCATAGGTGAGGCCGACGAAGCCGAAGGGGTCTGGCTGTTCCATGTTAAATCTTCCTTACGGCGGAGTGCGAAACCGGCGATCTTGTGTTAAATCTCCGGCCAATCAATATTAACGGGTTTCATGCCAGAACATTCCCCCGCATAATGGCTTCACCGCTTTGTACCCGACAAGCATTTGTGTGTCGGACCGCAATCGGCCGGTGTCGTCAATGCCGTCGACACATCAGAACCCGCGGGATTCTCGAGTCCGGCTGGGTCCCTTCCTGGAGGTCCTGTGAACACAGCGGATTATCGCCGCACGCGACGGAAAAATAGACGAGGAGTGCTTGTAGCACTCATAGTTGCCCTTTCCGCTGCTTTCTCTCTGATGGCCATGCCTGCAATGGCTGACGAAGTAAATGTCGACGAATACGACAACAGCATCATCGGTAACGTCAAGCTCAACAGTGAGCCGCTAGAGGGTGTACTACTCACCGTCTCTGGTGGCGGCTACGAGGTTGAAGTTGCTACTGATGCTGACGGTCGCTGGAAAGTCGGCGTGCCCGACGGCGACGAGTTCAGCGTCACCCTCGACGAATCAACACTGCCCGACGGCATCGCGGTGATTGATGAGACCGGCGAGGATGATACCCCGAACGTCAAAGAGGCGATGATCGGCCCGAGTGGCTCGACCGTCATGAACTTCTTTATCGGCCGCGGTGAACGCAACGTCACGAGCTTCTTCGACCAGTTCGTCGAGCGCATCGTCAACGGCGTCAACTTCGGACTGATGCTCGGCCTTGCGGCCATCGGCATCTCCCTCGTCTACGGAACCACTGGGCTCTCCAACTTTGCGCACGCAGAAATGGTGACGTTCGGTGCGGTGATGGCGCTCATAGTGTCGGTCGACCTCGGTTGGCCCGTCTGGATTGCGATACCGCTTGCCGTACTCCTCAGTGCCGGCTTCGGGTGGACACTCGATGCCGGACTCTGGAAACCGCTGAGAAAGAAGGGCGTCGGCATTGTTCAGCTCATGATCGTGTCGATCGGTCTTTCGCTGGCGCTGCGCTACACGTTCCAATACTTCCGCGGTGGCGGAACCGAGCAACTGCCCGGCTCTGACTCCCCCGACATTCCGCTCTTCGGATCGGTGTCGCTCAGCCAGACCAACATGATCAGCATGGTCGTCAGCATCGTCGTCATCGTGATCTTCGCGTGGTGGTTGGTCAAGACCAAGATCGGCAAGGCCACACGAGCTGTCTCCGACAACCCGTCGCTCGCAGCAGCATCCGGCATCGACGTCGACCAGGTCGTACGCGTTGTCTGGATTCTCGCCGCAGCAATGGCCGGCCTCGCCGGTGTTCTCTGGGCCTACTTCCGCCCGGGCATCCGCTGGGATATGGGTGCGCAGATTCTGCTGCTCGTCTTCGCCGCGGTCACCCTCGGTGGACTCGGAACTGCATTCGGCGCACTGGTCGGCTCGATCATCGTCGGCGTGCTCGTTGAGACCTCGAGTCTCTTCATTCCGTCAGACCTGAAGTATGTGGGCGCGCTCGTCGTACTCATCGTCATCCTGCTGTTTAGACCTCAGGGCATCCTGGGTCGCAAAGAGAGAATAGGTTAGGGGCCGCACATGGATATTCTGCAAATTCTCTCCAACACCGGGTCATCGCTGATTGCACCGGCAACGATCGGATACGCCCTCGCGGCACTCGGTCTTGCCATGCACTTCGGCTTCACCGGTTTGCTCAACATGGGTATGGCCGCCTTCATGGCAATCGGCGCCTATGGCTACGCGATCTCGATCCTCACCTTCGGTTTCCCGTGGTGGGGTGGCATGCTCGTCGGAATCGGCGGTTCGCTGGTCTTCGCGCTCATCCTCGGTATTCCTACCTTGCGCTTGCGCGGCGACTATCTGGCGATCGTGACCATTGCAGCTGCAGAAGTTGTGCGTCTGTTGTTCCTGACCACAACCTTTGACAAGTACACCGGCTCGGCCGATGGACTTAGCGGTTACCACGCGAGCTTCCGCTCGTTCAACCCCATTCCGGATGGCACCTACGGCTTCGGTCCGTGGGAGTACAACGCCAACGGCTGGTGGGTTCGTATCTTCGGAATCGCCGTGCTGGCTCTGGCAGCGTTCATCCTCTGGGCTGTCATGCGCAGCCCGTGGGGTCGCGTCATCAAGGGAATCCGTGAAGACGAAGACGCCGTGCGCGCCCTCGGCAAGAACGTGTTCTCCTACAAGCTGCAGTCGCTGATGCTCGGTGGTGTCTTCGGAGCGATGGGTGGAATCATTTACGCCCTCCCCGCCTCGGTAAACCCCGGTGTGTATGTGACGTCGCTGACGTTCTTCGTTTACACCGCACTTCTGCTCGGTGGAGCCGCCACGATCTTCGGACCGATCATCGGTTCCGTGATCTTCTGGGGCGTTCAAACCCTCCTGAGCAACCTGCTTCCCGCCTTGGTCAACATCGGTGTACTGCCGTTCATGACCACGACGCAGTCGCAGACGGTGCGTTTCATCCTTGTGGGTGTGGCGCTGATGTTGCTCGTGATCTATCGACCACAGGGCATCCTCGGCAACAAGAAGGAGCTGACCTTTGTCAAGTAAAGACTCACCGGCTGCGCCGGTGGAACGCGAAAAAACAACGGGGCTCCACAAGGGCGACATCGTTCCTGGAGTTGCCAAGGTCGATCCGATCATCATTGCCGACGGCATCCGTCGCACCTTCGGCGGTCTGACCGCCGTGAATGTTGATCACGTCGAAATCCCTCGCAATGCGATCACCGCGTTGATTGGTCCAAACGGTGCCGGAAAGACGACGCTGTTCAACCTGTTGACCGGCTTCGACAAGCCCGACGCCGGAAAGTGGACGTTTGACGGACACTCTCTCGCCGGAATGGGTGCCCACAAGGTTGCACGACTTGGCCAGGTGCGCACGTTCCAGCTCACGAAGGCTCTCGGGCTCTTAACGGTGCTCGAGAACATGAAACTCGGCGCGAAGGATCAAATCGGGGAGAACATTTTCCGCGGCATGATCCCGAGCCTCTGGCGTAAGCAAGAAGCCGAGATCGAAGAGCGCGCGATCGTTCTGCTCAAGAAGTTCAAGCTCGATGCCAAGTCGTCTGACTTCGCGGCCAGCCTTTCCGGTGGTCAGCGAAAGCTGCTCGAAATGGCTCGCGCCCTCATGAGCCAGCCCACTCTGGTGATGCTGGATGAGCCCATGGCCGGCGTTAACCCCGCGTTGACTCAGTCGCTGCTCGACCACATCCTCGACCTTAAAGACGAGGGCATGACAGTGCTCTTCGTTGAGCACGACATGCACATGGTGCGTCACATCGCCGACTGGGTGATCGTGATGGCCGAGGGCCAGGTCGTGGCAGAAGGTCCGCCGGATCAGGTGATGAAAAATCAAGCCGTCATCGATGCGTACCTCGGTTCGCATCAGGATGTCGACCTCGGCGTGGTCACTGGCCGCATCGAAGGCGAACTCAACACGGCTGCGATTGATCTCGCTGAAGAGGTAAAAGAACTCGACGCGAACATCGCTAAGCGCAAGGAGACTGGCAAGTGAACGCTATCCCCACCGAGAACGCGGTAGTCCACGTCAAGGACCTCACCGCGGGATACCTCCCGGGCGTGAACATTCTGAACGACTGCAACTTGGTCGCCAACCCCGGTGAGCTCATCGGAATCATCGGACCGAACGGCGCTGGCAAGTCGACCCTGCTGAAGGCAATTTTCGGCCAGGTTCAGGTGCGTGGCGGTTCGATCAGCCTCAACGGCGACGACATCACTGGGCTCAAGGCAAACAAGCTCGTGTCGCGCGGAGTTGGTTTTGTTCCGCAAAACAACAACGTGTTCCCGAGCCTGACCATTGAAGAGAACCTTCAGATGGGGCTTTACCAGAACCCGAAGATCTACGACGAGCGCCTTGAGTTCGTCACCGGCATCTTCTCCGAGCTGAAGTCGCGCCTCAAGCAGCGCGCGGGTTCACTCTCGGGCGGTGAGCGCCAAATGGTCGCGATGTCTCGAGCACTCATGATGGACCCCCACGTTCTTCTTCTCGACGAGCCGTCTGCTGGACTCTCGCCCGTGAAGCAGGATGAGGCGTTCATTCGGGTATCGGAGATCAACAAGGCGGGAGTGACCACGATCATGGTGGAGCAGAACGCACGTCGTTGCCTGCAAATCTGTGACCGCGGTTATGTTCTCGACCAGGGCCACGATGCCTACGAAGGCACCGGGCGTGAGTTGCTGAATGACCCCAAGGTCATCGGGCTCTACCTCGGAACCCTCGGCACCTAGCCAACTCGCTTCGCTAAAGACCCCATCCGGATTCGTCCGGGTGGGGTCTTTTGCGTGCTCGAGGCGCTCAGCGCCGTTCTGAGCGGCGGTTCTCGCCGGATCGTCCCCGAACCCGCCGAGCACGCCTGCGGCGCCTACAGGGCTATTTGATGCCGTTTCATGTTCCTTAGGCAGCAGCTGACGACGCTGAAACTCTTTCAGCACCGGATCGCGCAATAGATCGGCGGACTGCACGCTTCCATGCCGCGAGCTTGCGATTGCGGGCCGGGGCTGCGCGCACGCCAACTGGCACGCAAAGGACGCGCCGCGTAGAACCGGGTAGCGCCGGGAAGTGAGCGCACGAAAAAGGCCCCAACCCGGGAGGGTTGGGGCCTTCTCTTAGCGAAAGCTAAGTCTCAGTGAGGCTTAGTAAGCGCTGTAGGTGTTGTCTTCACCGTACTGGTAGACGCCGATCGTTGCTTCGGTGGGGTCACCGAGCTCATCGAAGGTGATCGGACCAGAGATGCCGTCGTAGTCAGCGGTGCCTCCACCGTTGATGATTTCTGCACAGTCAGCGAAAGTGGTGCACTTCTCGCCGTTGCCCGAACCACCCGATACTTCCTGAAGCTTCTCAGCGATTGCTGCGGAGTCGGTGGAACCGGCTGCGAGCGATGCGAGAGCAAGGAGGATTACGGAGTCGAAGGACTCTGCTGCGTAGCTGAACTCTTCGAGCTCAGGCTGTCCCGAACCAACGTAGAACTCGTTGAGTGCCGACGTGAAGTCAGCAATCGTGTCTACGCTCAGGCCGGGGAGGGTTCCCTTGGCACCGGTGAGGGTGCCAGCTGCGAATTCGTCACCGAAGTTCGCGAGGTTACCGTCTACGAAGTAGAGGTTCTCTGCGGAGAAGCTGCTGACGATGCTCGGGAGCATGGTCGACACTTCTTCGAAGGTGATCAGCGCGATGGCGTCAGGGTCCGCAGCAAGAACTTCGGAGATCTGAGCATCGAACGTGGTGTCACCGGTGTTGTAGGTGGGCTGTGCAACAACTTCGCCACCGGCTGCTTCGAATGCTTCCTGCGTGTAGCCGGCAAGACCGGTTCCGTAGGAGTCATTGAGAACGATCATGCCGAGGGTCTCGTGACCATCGGCAGCGATCAGGTTACCGAGAACCTCACCCTGAAGCACGTCGGAAGGAGCGGTACGGAAGTACAGTCCCTTGTCGTCGTACTCCGTGAATGCGGCCGAAGTGTTTGCCGGCGAGAACTGGATAACTCCAGCGCCAACAACCTGGTCAATGAACTGAAGTGAAACACCCGAGGATGCTGCACCAAGAATTGCGGAAACGTCTTCACCAAGCAGGCGAGGGATCTCAGTCTCGTATGCCTTGTTGTCGGTGTCGCCCGAGTCACCCTGAATCAGTTCGATCTGAATTCCGGCGTCTGCAGCGTTGATTTCTGACGCGGCGTACTCGGTTCCTGCGATCTCGGGCGGGCCGAGGAATGCGAGGTTACCGGTGACAGGAAGGGCCGTTCCCAACTTCAGGGAGAGCTCACCGCCCTCGGAACCGGTGGAGGTGTCTCCGCCGTCAGTTGCACAGCCAGCTAGTACCAGTGCGCTTGCACCGACGATTGCGAGACCGCTCAACAGGGTCCGCTTGGACCGTGATGGGGAGGCCGTAGCCTTCGCGAATACGCTCATGTTGCTCCTTGCGTTTCGAATGTGTTCAGGAATCAAATGTGGCACTGCGTTGTCACCACACAGTCAAGCTATGCCCACCCGTGACGTCTGCACAATACGTCTGTACTACAGCCTTGTAACACTGTTCGAATCGTTACCATTCGTAGACTTTTCGAAAACGCAGGTCTTACTTAGCCAATACGGGTGTACACGTTGTCGCTACCGTACTGGTAAATCCCAATGATGGCGCCCTGAGGGTCACCATTGTCACTGAGGGTTATTGGCCCCGAAACACCGTCGTAATCTACGGTGCGGCCATCGAGCACAATCTTCGCGGCATCCGCAAAGTTGAGAGCAACCTCACCATCACCACTGCCACCCGAGACCTCTTGCATTTTGCTTGCGATGCCCTCGCCAGAGATCTTTTGGGACGCCAAGGCAGCAAGACTGGCGAGGATGACCGCGTCATAGCTCTCGGCGGCGTAGCTAAAGTCCTTGAGGCTCGGGTTGATCTCCAAAAGCCGGTCGGTGAAGTCCGAAATAGTTTCTATATCGAGACCCGGATGCGTCACGATGGAGCCCGTGAGGCTGTCGGCCGCAAACCCTGAGCCGCGCTTGCCGAGCGAGAGCCCGGTGAAGAACAGTTGGTCGCCCGAGTATCCGGCGGCGATGAAAGCCTTGGCAATCTTCTCCGCCTGCTTCGACCCGACAATGGCTACGGCATCCGGCTTCGCTTCGACGGCCGCGGCAATCTTGTCGTTGAGATCGGTTGCTTTCTCGTCGATGCTCTCTTGGTAGATAACCTCGCCACCGCCGCGGAGGAACGTTTCGCTCACTGCACGGGGAAGAAGCGGGCCGCAGAGTGCATCTTCAGAGAGGATGGCGATTGACCCATCAACGCGGTCGGCCATCTCGGCACCCAGGGCAGAACCCTCCAGAGCACAGGACGGGGACGTGCGCCAGTACAGCTGGTTGTCGTCATAGTTCGAGAAGTCGGGCGAATCGTTGGCCGGGGAAATCTCGACGACTCCCGCCTCGGTGATCGTGTCGATCACTTTCTTAGAGATTCCATTCGACAGACCACCAATGATCACCGTGGCGCGGGCAGCGAGCAGCTCCGTTGCTGCTTCCTCTGCCGTCGAGTCACTGGAGTCTCCGGAGTCACGCGTTTCCACGTTGACAGTGAGGTTTGCGTTGGCATCGTTGACGTCTTGAGCAGCCAACGCGATCGCTGCCGACACCGCCGGGCCGAACTTCTCGAGGGCTCCCGACTCGGGCACGAGGGCACCAATCGTGAGGGTCAAATCTTTGGGCGCAGGGCGCTCTTCAACGGGTTCTTCAACCGAGCATCCGCTCATGACGAGAACGGCGGCGAGCACGCCGGCAACTGTCGCGAACCCACGACGGGCTCGGCGCGACACGGGAATTCCAACGGGAAGGGAAGTCATCACAGTCGCTCCTATCTACCGCTCAACACAGAGAGCGGCATAGTTACGGTAATGGCCAATCCTGAAAAAGCGAACTCCGAAGAGCTAATCCGCAGCCAAAAGAGTGACCCCAATCCGGGCGGCACTCGAATTAGCCGAAGATTGCACCGCTCTTGTAGACGAACTTATTCTCGCCGTCGTACGTGTAAAAACCCCAGAAAGCGGGCTCGACGTTGCCACCAGGCGTGAAGTTCACGGGGCCAGAGACGCCGTCGTAGTCAATGTCGTTGGTGGTCTTGAGAACCTCAAGGCACTCAGCAAAGCTCAGGCACTTAACGCCGCTCTTCGAGACGTCGTACAGCGAACCTGCGATCGCCTCCCCCGCGTCATCCTGAGCGACAATTGCCGCAAGAACCGCGAGCATCGTGGCGTCGTACGCTTCGGCCGCATAGCGGTAACTGGTCAGCTTGGAGTTGGTGGACTTGAGCGTGGCGATGAAGGCCTTGGAAGGCTGGTGGCCTTCGATCACTCCGCGCACTCCTTTAAGCGTGCCGTTCTTGAACGTTTGAGAATAATCGCCAGTATTGAGCGAGGTGAGCCAAAGCTCTGAACTCGTGAACCCCGCAGCGACAATCTTCTCGATGGCTGCCTTGGTGGCCTTTTCTGAGTCGTAGGTGGAACCCACGACAACGACATCGGGTGCAGCCTCTTTCAGACTGGCAATGATCGGGTCGAACTTGGTCGTCGATGCCGTGAAGACTTCGTCAGCGACAAGTTCCGTGTCATATTCGGCGAGCGCCGCAACGAAAGTGTCGTGCAGCGCAGTGCCCTGCTCATCCGCGATATAGACAAAGGCAATCTTCTGCGCCGTCTCGCCGCCGGCGAGCGTATACGCCAGTGCATAACCCTGCTGATCGTAGGCCGGAATCGTACGGAAGAAGTAGCCGTCGTCGAAAACATCGTCGAGGCTCGAGAGCGTGGCGGCGGGAGAAATCAAGGGAATCTTGGCATCCATCGCGAGAGGAATTGCCCGCTGCGCGAGAGCAGACGATGAGGGGCCGATAACGACATCCACGTCTTCTGCGACAAGTTTCTTAAAGTTCGACTCCAGCGTGGTCTTTTTGGCTTCGCCGGAATCAACCGCCACGATTTCGACAGGCTCATCGTTGACGCCACCGGCAGCGTTAATCTCTTTTACTGCCGCGGCCACCCCGGCTTTCTGGGCCGCCGCGAGGAACGAGAAAGTTCCCGATGTCGGAAAGATAGTGCCGATGCGCAGGATGCCATCGCCTGTGGGCGTCACCGCGGGAGTGGGCGTTGCCGACGGGGTCGACCCCGCATCGGCGGCCGCGGTTGGAGCGGCAGGAGGGACTGGGGCGCTGCACGCTGTGAGCGCGGCAACTACCAGCGCTGCGACCATGACACGTCTCGCCGGCTGAATCCTCGCCATTGTCTCGCCTTTCTTAGTGTGCAGGTCTCGGGCGACCACACACCGTCAGAGGAATACTACGGGGCGCCAGGAGCCTCCGCGGCAGAACCAAGCCGCGTACGCGAAGAGTGACGGAAGAGATCGAACGTGAGAATTGCCAGCGCCAGCCACACGATGGCAAAGCCCAACCAACGCTCGGGCGGCATGGCCTCATGAAAGATAAAGACAGCGACGATCAACTGCAGAATCGGCGCCAAGTACTGGGCCAACCCCATGTAGGTAAGTGGCAGTCGCCGAGCAGCGGCGGCGAACAGAATCAGCGGGATCGCGGTAATGGCACCCAAAAAGAGCGTCAACGTTAGGTGGCCGGCTCCCGCGGTGCCCGCAGCGAGTTGCCCATCGGCCGAGAGCACGAGCAGAACAACAACCGCGATGGGCGCAAGGAATGCCGTCTCGACGGCCAAGCCGCCGATGGCATCCGCTTTAGGGCCGACGTTCTTCTTGACGAGACCGTAGAAACCGAAGCTGAACGCGAGGCCGAGGGCAATCCACGGGAAGCTGCCGTAGCCAATCGATAGCACCAGCACTGCGAGCGCACTGATGCCGAGCGCCACCCACTGCAGCGGACGCAAGCGTTCGCGCAGGATGACGACACCAAGCAGTACCGTGACGATCGGGTTCGTGAAGTACCCCAGTGACGCCTCGACAATGTGACCGTTGAGGCTTGCGTACACATAGATCAGCCAGTTGACAACGACGAAGGCGCCACCCAAGCCGAGCGTCCAGAACGTCTTACGATCGCGGATGATGGCGAGAACCCGACGGTAACCGCGAGTGAACACCAGCAAGATTGCGCAGAACACCAGCGAGAGCACGATTCGCCAGGCCACAATTTCAATCGCGCCCGACTCCTT
The DNA here is from genome assembly GCF_002797685.1 of Salinibacterium amurskyense. Lineage (GTDB taxonomy): Bacteria > Actinomycetota > Actinomycetes > Actinomycetales > Microbacteriaceae > Rhodoglobus > Rhodoglobus amurskyensis. Next base: position 795,734 of record NZ_PGFH01000001.1, on the reverse strand, counting down.
GAGGGAGAAGAACACGATCGGCATTGCGCCCCACAGCACATACGCGGAGACAGCAAAGCCCAGACCGCTCGGAGAAACACGGTCGGTGGCGGGCGAAGGAGAAGTCACTTCTAAATCCTAGGGCTGACGACGAACGCTCAGCGCCATCCGCAATGCTGACGAGCCGTGCCGCCCGACGCCTCCGGATACGACGAAAGCCCAGAGCCGAGGCCCTGGGCTTTCGAACTGTCCTGCCGTAAACGGCGGACGAGAAATGAGTATCGCGTTAGCGAACGACTACTGCGAGAACGTCGCGAGCCGAGAGTACGAGAAGGTCTTCTCCGCCGTACTTCACCTCGGTTCCGCCGTACTTGGAGTAGATGACCTTGTCACCGACTGCGATGTCGAGCGGCACGCGGTTTCCGTTGTCATCGATGCGACCGGGACCTACGGCGACTACTTCGCCCTCCTGGGGCTTCTCTTTCGCAGTGTCAGGAATAACGAGCCCAGACGCGGTGGTCTGTTCTGCGTCAACCTGCTTGATAACAATGCGATCCTCGAGCGGCTTAATGGACACCGACACGTTTGACCTCTTTCTAAAGTGCTTGGGCTGGCACACTCCCTGTAGGAGTGCCAGATCAACTATACGGCTTGGTTGGCACTCGATCAACGTGAGTGCCAATTCGGATGCGGATACGGTTAGAGAATGAATCAGAGCGAATTGCGCGAGCTACTTTCAACCGAAGGGCTTCGCCTCTTGGACTCGCTGCCAGCCTGGCATTCGAGCGACGAGATCGTGCGCACCATCGCCGAGCTGCGCAAGGCCGGCCACAGCCCCGGCCTCGTCGCCGCTGTTCTCAGCCAGTCGAAACTGCGCGCAAAAGCCGCGAGCAAGTTCGGCCCCTTCGCCGAGCGGATGCTCTTCACCGAGGCCGGGCTCGAACAGGCAACTCGACTCTCCGTCGCCGCCCAGCACGCCGGCCGCTTCTCGAAGGCCGGAGTGAAGTGGGTAGCCGACCTCGGCTGCGGCATCGGAGCGGATGCGCTCGCCATCGCCGCCCTTGACCTCAACGTCACCGCCGTCGAACGCGACGAGACGACCGCCGCCATTGCAGCGTTCAACCTCGCGCCGTGGCACAACGCCCAAGTCGTGCACGGCGACGCCGAATCTGCCGATCTGGCCGGCATCGACGGCATCTACCTCGACCCCGCTCGCCGCGACGCCCGCGTGCGCCTCACCAACCCCGCCGACTGGACCCCCTCGCTCGACTTCGCCTTCGGCCTCGCTGAGCGCTACCCCACCGGCATCAAACTCGGTCCGGGCATCGACCGCGACCTCATCCCCGACAATGCTGAAGCCCAGTGGGTATCGGTCGGGCGCGAAGTCGTTGAGCTCGGACTCTGGTTCGGAACGGTAGCCCGCCCCGGCATCCGCCGTGCCGCCCTCGTAATCGGCGATCACGGCACCGCCGAGCTCACGGCAGCTGCCGACAGCGAAGACGAAGCCGCGGGAGAACTCGGACAGTATCTTTATGAACCCGACGGCTCTGTCATCCGGGCGCGACTCATCGGTGATCTGGCTCGTCAGTTGAACGCTCGCATGCTCGACACATCGATCGCCTATTTCAGTGCGGATGCCGCAGTCGCGACCCCGTTCGCCACGTGCTTTGAGATTGTGGCCGACTTCGCTCTCGACAAGCGCTCGCTCAAAAAGGAACTGGCTAGCCGCAAAATCGGGACCCTAGAAATCAAAAAGCGCGGAGTCGATATCGACCCCGCGACTTTCAGAACGTCTCTCTCACTCAAGGGCGAGAACAGCGCCACGCTTATTCTTACGCGGGTGGGCGGCAAACGTCGCGCGCTGCTCGCACAGCGCACGACGTTTGCTGAGACCTCAGCAGCTACTGCTTAGTAGCCCCCGTAGTACGGCGCATCGTAGCTAGCGTTCGCCAAGAAGATGAAGAATACGATCCAGCCAACGATCGTGAGCAAGCCAAGCGCGGTGGCAATGTAGCCGGTGATGAGGCCGGTGAGCCAGAGCGGACGAGCGTAGGGCTGCTTCTTCTGCGCCATGTGACCCAAGACAACTGCAGCGATACCGGGCAAGAAGCCGAGCGCCATGAACGTGAGAACGACGCTCGAAATACCCGTTGCCATCGAAGCGATCGACAAACCCTTGGGCGGGCCTGCCGGCACGGGACTGTACGCCGCCTGGCCGGGAGTAGGGCCGCTCGCATAGCCGGGAACGGGAGTTCCGTTGGTCGAAGCGTAGGGGTTGGAAGGTGCTGCGGCTGGCGCTGCTTCGGGAGCAACCGGCGCTGCTGTCGCGTCTTCGGCAGCGGTGTTATCGGCAGAAGGTGCAGTCGCGGGCGGAACGGACGGTGCCGGGGGCACAGGAGGAATGCTCGTCGCCGCACTCGGCGCGGCCGGAGCGTCTGCCGGAGTCGTCGCAGCATCCGCGGTCTCAGCGGGAACGGCGGTGGGAGCCGCTGCGCTCGTGTCGTTGGCAGCAGCAGCCTTAGCGGCAGCCGTCTTCGCAGCCGACGTTTTAGCGGCAGCCGCTTTCGTGGCAGCCGCCTTCGTCGTTGTGGATTTTGTGGTTGCGGCCTTTGTCGTCGCCGGCTTCGCTGCTGCAGGCTTAGCTGCTGTCGACTTGGCAGCGGGTGTCTTCGCTGCTGCGGTCTTGGAAGGAGCGCCCGTCGCTGCGGGCTTTGCTGCGGTCGACTTCGCGGCACTCGCGGAAGGAGCAGCCTTCGCAGCCGGCTTCTTCGCAGCGGGCGACTTCTTGGCGGCGGGCTTCTTGGCCGAAGGGGTCGCCTTTGCCAGCGGAGCGTCTGACGTGGAGGATCCGCCGGGCGAAGCGATCGGCGGGATGGAGCCGTCTGAGTTATTGGTAGCCATGCGCACACTTTAGCAAGCGCGGCTCAAACAAAAGAGGCCCGCACAACCGTGCGAGCCTCTTTTGTTACTTCACGTGTTAGTAGGAGCTAACGCCGCCGATCGTTGCAGCACCGATGATGGTGATCGCGACGATGAGGCCGATGACGAAGCCCAGGTAACCAAGGATGAGGCCGATGATGGCGAGAACGTTGCCCTGCTCACCGGTCTTCTTGATCTGGCTGAGGCCGATGTGACCAGTGATGATGCCGACGAGGCTCAAGCCGATGATGGAAGTAACCAGCGAGATGATCGAGAGAACATTCCACTTAGCAGCCGGTGCGCCTGCAGGTGCTGCAGCGTAAGGGGTGGGTTCGGACATAGCGAAGTGCTCCTTAGATAATGGGGCCGATTGCGGCGCACCTATATTCTCAGCCTGAAAGAAGCCTGTCAACGCAGGTTGCTCAGAGTTTACGGCGGCGTTACGCCTGAATTTGGGTCACCGGCAGCGTGGAATCAGCGCTAAAGCCCAGAGTTGAGGGATTTTTACCCGCCATGACCAATTGGGCGCCCAGTGCCGCGATCATCGCTCCGTTGTCGGTGCAGAGCGACAGCGGAGGGATGCGCAACTCGATGCCCGCAGCGGCGCAACGCTCGGCAGCGAGCTCGCGCACCCGAGCATTCGCAACGACTCCGCCACCGAGGAGCAAACGAGGAACGTCGCGATCAACGCAGGCTGCGACAGCCTTGGTAAGAAGAATGTCGACCACCGCCTCGCGGAAGCTGGCGGCAACATCCGCCTTCGAGTAGTCCGTTTCTGCATCCTGCTCGCGTTCGACCCAGCGGGCCACCGCGGTCTTCAGCCCTGAGAACGAGAAATCGTAGCGGTGTCGCTCGAGATCCTTCGGCCGGCTCAAGCCGCGAGGAAAACGGATCGCTTGGGGATCGCCCGTTGCGGCAATGCGGTCGATGTGCGGGCCACCCGGATACGGCAACCCGAGCAAGCGCGCGACCTTATCGAAGGCTTCGCCTGCGGCGTCGTCAATCGTCTCGCCCAGCAGCTCGACATCCGAAACCAAATCTCGCACGTGCAGTAGCGAGGTGTGCCCGCCCGACACGAGTAGGGCGATGGTAGGGAGGTCGATCTCGGTTCCGTCGTCCCGAAGAACATCAGCACCGACGTGACCAACAAGGTGATTGACCGCGTAAAGCGGCTTTCCCGTCGCCACAGACAGTGCCTTCGCCGCAGCGACACCGACCATCAGGGCGCCGGCAAGTCCTGGCCCGCTTGTGACGGCGATCGCGTCGAGATCTGCCAGGTCGACTCCGGCTTCGGCGAGCGCCTGCTCCAGCGCCGGTTGGATCGCTTCGAGGTGCGCGCGGGCCGCAACCTCGGGAACCACTCCCCCGTAGCGCGCGTGCTCCTCCATCGATGACGAAATGACATTCGCCAGCAAGTGGTTGCCACGAACGATGCCGATGCCGGTTTCGTCGCAGCTCGTCTCGATTCCGAGAACGAGAGGATCGGTTGTGTTGTGGGGCGCAACACCCGACAGCGCGGATGCCGCGGCCGCTTCGCTCGCTGCCGCCGAGGTCGGCACCGCGGTCGCCGCGGATGCCGCGGCCGCCGTCGACGCGCTCACTGGCCGACCGCCGGAGCAAGCTTGGGCTCGGGAATCGTCAGTTGCATCACGATGGCGTCAACCCCATCCGGTTGGTAATAGTTGGGGCGCACAGCGATGCGCTCGAATCCGAGCGAGTCGTAGAGTTTTTGCGCCGAAGGATTATCGTCACGCACTTCGAGAAACAGTTCGCTGGCACCGCGATCGCGAGCCTCGACCATGAGCGCGTGCATCAATGCACGACCGATTCCGTGGCGGCGAGCATCCGGAGCAACCGCAATCGTTTGGATGTCTGCCTGCCCCGAGCGGTACGGCGCACGCAAGCCGGCATAGGCCTGCACCACGCCGGGCTCCTCAAGCGTTGTCGCCACAAGGTAGTAGCCGTGGTTGTCGCCGAGCTCGCCCCGCATCATGTCGCTCGACCAGGCGTCGTTGGCGAACTCGCTCGCCTCGATCGCCATGATGGCGTCGAGGTCTTTGATCGTGGCGCGGCGTAATTGCCAGCTCATGCGGTGACTCGTTTCGGTCCTGCGGAGGGGGTGACGTCGGGCGAGCGCAAATAGAGCGCCTCTTCGCCCGCAAACGGACGGTCGTTTTCGCGGAGCAAGTGCGCGAGACGTGCCAGGCGTGTGGCTTGCACCGGCTCGGTGTCGCGCAGTGCAAAGTGCTCGAAGTTGGGGACGCTCGTGGCGAGCTCAGCGGCCGGAGCCAATGCGGGACCCTCGACGAGAATCGGCAAGCCCGCAGCATCCGACCCCTCGTACGTTGACCAGTACAGCTCTTTGCGACGGGCGTCGGTAGCCACCACAACGGGCTCCGTCTCGCCGAGCGCGAGAGCATCGTGAGTGACGACGGGCAGCAATGGAAGACCGGCACCGAAGGCGAACGCTCGAGCCGCCACGATGCCGACCCGCAGGCCAGTAAAGGGTCCCGGGCCCATACCGGCGACGACACCGGTCAGGTCGGTTACAGCGACTCCCGCATCGGCGAGGGCACCGTGGATGAAATCGCCAACCACCTCGGCATGCTTACGGGTGTCGAGAGAATTGCGTTCCGCGCGCACCGAACCATCGGCCGCCACGACCGCGACGGTCGTTCCCGCTGACGTATCAATCGCTAACAGCATTGAGCCACTCCATGTCTGCCCATCGGGGGCCAGTGCCCGTCACGGTCACCGTGCGCAGCTCAATGGCCTCGTCGGCGAAGTCGTCGTGTGATTCGTTGAGGTCGTCAGCGCTGTTCTCGCGGGAGCCCCCGCCGATAGGGCGGGCGATGTCCACGGTCAGCCAGCTGTCGCTTACTCCGTCAAGCAAGCCGGCACCCCACTCCACGATCACGATGGATGCTTCGAAGTCGATATCGAGGTCGTCGAGTTCAACAGCGCTACTGAGGCGGTACGCGTCGACGTGGACGAGCGGCGCAGCAGCGTCAGTCGACAATTCAACTCCCGCGCCATCCAGCCGAGGGTGCGTGCGCGCCAGCACGAACGTCGGGCTCGTGACCGTGCCACGGATGCCGAGAGTCTCGCCGATCGCCCGCGTGAGGGTTGTCTTGCCAGCGCCAAGCTCGCCGTTGAGGAGAACCAAATCCCCCGCACCCAGTTGCGCAGCAATAACCGCGCCCAGCTCGGCCATGCGCTCGGGCGTAGCAATAGTAAAAGTGGTCACGATTCGTACCTACGGGTCACTCGCGGCCCGATGCGGGTCACGATTTCGTAATTGATAGTGTCGGCCGCTTCAGCCCAGTCGTCGGCGCTCGGCACCGCTGTCGCAGGATTGCCGAACAGCACCGCTTGATCACCAATCGCCACTGTCGCGTCGCCCATGTCGACCACAATCTGGTCCATTGCTACGCGGCCAGCGACCCGGCCGAGAACGCCATTGATCGACACGGGGCCGCGATTCGACGCGTGACGCGGAATTCCATCGGCGTAGCCCACCGGCACGAGCGCCAACGTGGTATCTCGCTCGCAACGGTACGCGTAGCCGTACGAGACTCCCGAACCTGCCGTGACCCGCTTCACCGAGACCACGGGAGCGCTCAGCGTCATCGCTGGCACAAGGCCGAGAGCCGCGACATCCACATCAGCGGAAGGAGCGAGACCGTAGCTCGAGATTCCGACGCGCACGAGGTCAAAGCGAGCCGCTGGATGCTTGATTGCACCTTCAGATGCTGCGAGATGGCGAAGTTCCGGGCGCAAGCCGACCGACTCGGCCATCGCAATCGCGGCGGAAAACTGCTCGATCTGTTCGAGATCATGCTCGGCGCCGGCATTGGCCAGGTGGCTCCAGAGCCCTCGAACGCGAATGCGGCCCGCTAGCTCATGGGCAACAGCGGCTTCGAAAAATTGGTGCCACTCATCCAGAAAAGCACCGTTGCGGTGCAGTCCAGTGTCGACCTTCAGGTGAACGTAGGCGGTGTCGGATGTCGCGGCAACTTCATTCAGCTGAGCGAGGCTGCTCACGCCAAGGTCGATCTTCGCGCGCACCGCTTCGCCGAATGCTGCCCCCGGCTGGTGCAACCACGCCAAGAGTGGAGCGTCGATTCCTGCCGCGCGCAACGCGAATGCTTCGTTGAGGTCAGCGACGCCCAGCCAGTTGGCACCGCCAGCGAGAGCGGCACGCGCACTTTCCACCGCGCCGTGGCCATAGCCATTCGCTTTCACGACGGCCATAACCTGCACCGGTGCGACGAGCGCCCGCAGGGTCTCAACGTTGTGGCTAATGGCTGCGGTGCTGACCGTGGCAACTCGAAGGTCACTCATGGGGTGGCCTCGGCAATGACATAGGCAATAGCGATTCCCGCGTCGTGGCTCATCGAGAGATGAACCGAAGTGATGCCCCGACGATCCGCAATATCTTTCGTCGAGTTGTGAAGTTCGAGCGAGGGGTTTCCCAGCGCATCCGACACCACCCGCATGTCGTGCCAAGTGACGCCACTCGAATCTCCGAGGGCCTTGATGAGCGCCTCTTTCGCGGCGAACCTTCCGGCGAGCGAGCGAAGCGGGCGAGGCTTGCCCCCCTTGAGCTGTTCGCTCTCAGAGAACAGGCGCGATGTGAGGGTCGGTGTGCGCTGCAACGCACGCTCGAAGCGGGCGATGTCGACGACATCCACACCGATCCCCACAATCACGGTGAAACCTATTCGACGGTGACAGACTTCGCGAGGTTGCGAGGCTGGTCGACGTCGAGTCCCTTCGCAGCAGAAAGCTCCATACCGAAGATGTGCAGCGGGATGACAGCAAGCAGCGGCTCGAAGAACGAACCAGCCAGCGGAATCGGGATGACCTCATCAGCGAAGGGAAGCACGGCGGCGTCACCCTTCTCGGCAATCGCAATAACGCGAGCGCCCCGAGCACGGATCTCCTGAATGTTGGAGACGACCTTCTTGTGAAGCGAGTTCGGGTCGCGCGGACTCGGAACGATGACGAAAACAACCTGGCCAGGCTCGATGAGCGCGATCGGACCGTGCTTGAGCTCGCCAGCGGCAAAGCCCTCAGCGTGAATGTACGCGAGCTCCTTGAGCTTGAGCGCACCTTCGAGCGCGACCGGGTAGCCGACGTGGCGACCGAGGAAGAGCACCGACTGAGTGTCCGTCATCCAGTGAGCAAGCTGCTTGATCGACTGCGAGGTAACGAGAACCTCAGAAATCTTCTCCGGCACCGCCTGCAGCTCTGCGACGTTTTCGCGAATGGCGTCATCGCTCAGCGTGCCGCGCACGCCCGCGATGTGAAGGCCGATGAGGTAGAGGGCAGTGACCTGAGCCACGAAAGCCTTCGTGGATGCCACAGCAACCTCGGGGCCCGCGTGCGTGTAAACAACTGCGTGCGATTCGCGCGGAATCGTTGCGCCGTGCGTGTTGCACACCGACACAACCTTCGCGCCCGACTCCATCGCGAACTTGACCGCCATGAGCGTGTCCATCGTTTCGCCGGACTGGCTGATCGAGATAACGAGCGTGCGCTCGGTCAGAATCGGGTTGCGGTAGCGGAACTCGTGAGCAAGCTCCACGTCAACGGGAACGCGAGCCCACGCCTCAATGGCGTACTTGCCGAGCATGCCCGCGTACGCGGCAGTTCCACACGCGATAACGACGATGCGGTCGATGTTGGCGATGATCTCGTCACCGAGAGGCTCGAATTCGGTGAGCTTGACCAGACCGTTCTGAACGCGACCAAGAATGGTGTTGGCCACGGCATCCGGCTCTTCGCTGATTTCCTTGGCCATGAAGCTCGACCAGCCGCCCTTTTCGGATGCCGAAGCATCCCAAGCGATGTCAAACTCTTCGACCTCAACGGCATTGCCATCGAAGTCGATGACGTCGACAGAGTCGGGGCGGATCGTAACAATCTGGTCCTGACCGATGGCAACCGCGCGGCGCGTGAACTCTACGAATGCAGCAACGTCGGAGCCGAGGAAGTTCTCGCCATCACCCAAGCCAATAACGAGGGGCGAGTTGCGGCGAGCGCCGACAACGACGCCGGGCTGATCCTGGTGAACGGCGAGAAGTGTGAAGGCACCTTCGAGACGAGCAACGACAGCGCGCAGCGCGTCGGTGAGGTCGCCGCTCTTTTCGTACTCGCGTCCAACGAGGAGTGCAGCAACCTCGGTGTCGGTCTCGCTAGCGAAGGTCGCACCTTCAGCAAGCAGCTCGTTCTTGAGCTCGGAGAAGTTCTCGATGATTCCGTTGTGAATCAGGGCGAGCTTGGAGTCGCGACCCAGGTGAGGGTGCGCGTTGACGTCGGTGGGGCCACCGTGAGTTGCCCACCGCGTGTGTCCAATACCGGTGGCTCCGTTGTGGAGCGGGGTGGCTTCGAGGTCATCGACGAGCATCTGGAGCTTGCCGGCACGCTTACGCGTTCCGAGCTCACCATCCTCGTCAATGATCGCAATACCTGCGGAGTCGTAACCCCGGTATTCGAGACGCTTGAGACCGCCGAGGAGAACCTCAAGGCTTTTGTTGTTACCGACGTAACCGACAATTCCACACATGGAGACGAGTTTAGTTCCCCAAGCTGGGTATCTGTGCGCAGTTAGGATGAACGTGATGCACGAACATGGCTCCGGACACGGTCACATCTCTCCCTTTTTTGAAATCGATCGGAGCGATTGGGCTGAACTTGCTCCCAAAATGAAAGTTCCCCTCACCCAGGCGGAGCTTATTGAGCTGCGCGGATTGGGCGATGAGCTCGATCTCACCGAGGTCGCCGAGGTCTATTTACCCCTCAGCCGGTTACTCAACCTCTACGCCGAGAACGCCCAGCGGTTGCACGCCGCCACCACGCAGTTTTTGGGCGCGACCACCTCAAGCACGCCATTCGTGATCGGTGTCGCCGGGTCTGTCGCCGTCGGCAAGTCGACGATTGCGCGCCTGCTGCGCGAACTGCTCTCCCGCTGGGAGGGCACGCCCCGGGTCGAGCTCATAACGACCGATGGCTTTCTGCACCCCAACGCCGAACTCGAGCGTCGCGGAATTCTCGAGCGCAAAGGCTTTCCCGAGAGCTACGACCGACGGGCCCTGCTGCGCTTCGTGAGCAAGATCAAGGCCGGCGAACCCGAAGTGCGCGCGCCGTTCTACTCGCATTTGGCGTACGACATCATTCCGGATGCCGCGGTAACCGTGCGCAAACCCGACGTTCTTATCGTCGAGGGCCTCAACGTGCTCCAGCCCCCGATGGCGGGCAAGAGCCTCGCGGTTAGCGACCTCTTCGACTTCACCATCTATGTGGATGCCCGCACAAGCGATATCGCGCACTGGTACGAGGAGCGCTTTTTGCGCTTGCAGCGCGGCGCCTTCAGTAACCCGCGCTCCTACTTTCACCGCTTCGCCGACCTCGACGAGGATGCTGCCCGCGCCCGGGCCCGCGAGGTGTGGAAGCGCACTAACGAGCCCAACCTCACGCAGAACGTGCGCCCCACGCGTCCACGGGCGTCGCTCATCCTGCGCAAAGATGCCGATCACGCCGTCTCAAAGGTTCTGCTGCGCAAGACGTAGAGGATTGCGAACACGCCCGTGAGTTGTGGTCAGGCGCGACACAAACTGAAGCGCTCAATGGCGGTAGCGCGATCGCCGGTTACGTCGACGAGCTAAGGCTGTCTTAGTGGCTGAGCTGAGTGCGAACGACCTCAGCGAGGCGGTCTGCCATCTGCTGAGCAATTTCTTGGTGTTCGGCTTCGACCATCACGCGAACCATCGGTTCGGTTCCGGATGCTCGCAACAGCACGCGCCCGGTGTCACCCAGCTCTGCTTCCACTTCCGCAACCGCGTCAGCGATTACCGTGTCGGAGCCGAGCGAGTGGTGGTCGATTCCGCGCACATTCACGAGAACCTGTGGGTACACCGTCATGACCTCGGCGAGCTGCGCGAGCGTCTTTCCGGTACGAGCCATTTCTGCCACCAGGTGCAGTCCGGTGAGGATGCCGTCTCCGGTAGTGGCGAACTTGGTCATGATCACGTGACCCGACTGCTCGCCACCGAGGGAGAGCCCGTGGGCACCCAGCGCTTCGAGAACGTAACGGTCGCCCACCTTGGTCTCGAGCATCTTGATGTTGTGCTCTGCCATGGCGCGGCGCAGCCCCAAGTTGCTCATCACGGTTGCCACGAGAGTGCGATCGTGAAGCACGCCGCGTTCGGCCATGGACACCGCGAGGATCGCCATGATTTGGTCGCCATCGACGACGTTGCCCTCTTTGTCGACAGCAAGGCAGCGGTCGGCGTCGCCATCGTGGGCGATTCCAACATCGGCACCGTGCGCGAGAACGGCGGAAGCGAGGTTGTCGAGATGCGTTGATCCGACACCGTCGTTAATGTTGATTCCGTCGGGATCCGCACCGATAACGGTGACCTTAGCTCCGGCATCCGTGAACACCTGGGGCGAGACGCCTGCCGCTGCACCATGGGCGCAGTCGAGAACGACGTGGATGCCGGCAAGCTGGTTCGGCAACGTCGACAAGAGATGCACGACGTAGCGATCTTCAGCATCGGAGAACCGGCGGATGCGACCAACCTCAACACCGGTCGGAGCGAGGCTCGGAGCGGAGAGAGCGGCTTCGATGCGGTCTTCGACCTCATCGGGAAGTTTGGTGCCGCCCTGACCGAAGAATTTGATTCCGTTGTCAGGGGCGGGATTGTGCGACGCGGAGATCATGACTCCGAGGTCGGCTTTAAAGTCGGCAACGAGGAACGCTGCTGCCGGGGTGGGGATTACTCCGGCGTCGAAAACATCGACGCCCGAGCTCGCGAGCCCCGCGGATACTGCGGCGGAAATAAATTCGCCGGATACGCGGGGGTCGCGTGCGACAACTGCAACCGGTCGGCGGCCTGAAGCGCGCCGACCATCAGCAACTCGGCCTTGGCCCAGTACGACTGCTGCCGACTGAGCCAAGCCGAGTGCAAGCTCGACAGTAAGATCACTGTTCGCGAGTCCGCGAACGCCATCTGTACCAAAAAGACGTGCCATACGTTGCCGCTAGCAGGCGAAGCGGGTTAGCGCTTCGAGAACTGCGGAGCCTTACGCGCCTTCTTGAGTCCAGCCTTCTTACGCTCCTTGACGCGAGCGTCACGAGTGAGGAAGCCGGCCTTCTTGAGGGCAGCGCGGTTGTTCTCTTCGTCAATCTGGTTGAGCGAACGAGCGATGCCGAGACGCAGTGCGCCGGCCTGACCCGAGGGGCCACCACCGGTGATGCGTGCAATGACGTCGTAGCCGCCGAGCAGGTCAAGGATCTTGAACGGATCGTTGATGAGCTGCTGGTGAAGCTTGTTGGGGAAGTACTCGGCGAGCTCACGGCCGTTGACCGTGATGGTGCCCGAACCGGGAACGAGACGCACGCGGGCGATTGCCTGCTTGCGACGTCCTACGGCTGCGCCGGGAACGGTGAGAACGGGGCGAGGTGCGCTGGGCGCCTCAACTGCTGCCGACTCGGTCGTGTACGACTCGGGTGCACCCTCGGTGATTGAATCTTCGATCTTAGCCACTGTAATAAGTCCTTTAATTCTTTGCTTCGTGAAGCGCGGGCGCTACTGAGCGACCTGGTCGAGGGTGTACGGCGTGGGCTGCTGGGCAGCGTGCGGGTGCTCAGCACCTGCGTATACCTTCAGCTTCGAAAGCTGAGCGCGACCGAGCGAGTTCTTGGGGAGCATTCCGCGGATTGCCTTTTCAACGGCGCGCGTGGGGTGCTTCTCCAACAGCTCGGAGTACGTGGTGGCCGTGAGCCCACCCGGGTAACCGGAGTGGCGGTAAGCCTTCTTCTGCTTGAGCTTGGAACCGGTGAGGGCCACCTTCTCAGCGTTGATGATGATGACGAAGTCACCCATGTCCATGTGCGGAGCAAAGGTGGCCTTGTGCTTTCCGCGGAGCAAGATGGCTGCGTGGCTGGCGAGACGGCCGAGAACGATGTCGGCTGCGTCGATGATGACCCATTCCCGCGAGATGTCGTCGGGCTTGGGCGAATATGTGCGCGTCACAATAGTGCTGCTTTCATTGATCGAGTGAGGTGTTCGTGAATCCCGCTCCGATGGTTGTTTCTACTGAAACAATTCCGGTGGAGGGCTCATGATCGGATGTCGCACCCTATAGTGCAGACACCAAGGGTCAACAATAGCGGAACTCTGCGCCCGCAGCAAACGCCAATGCTGCTACTTGACGGTACCCGTCAGCGCAGCGCGACGCTCGCGAAAGTCGGGGCGATCGAAGTAGTGGGCGGTCACTTCGGCGCTCAAGCTCGCGATGCCGCCTGCTTGGAGAGCTCCGAGGCGAACTCGCGCGCTCTTCACGGCCATGAGGGAGATTGCTTCCGCGCCTTCGGCCGTGTCAGCGATGGCGACGATGCCGTGGTTTCCCAGCAGGATCAGCGACGGCACTTCGCCGAACTCGTCGACGTGAGCGCCGAGCTTCTCGAGAAAGAGTTGCCCCAGTTCGACCCCGGGCTGAGCGTAAGGAATGTATAGGCTGCGACCCAGCACCATGAGCTCGTCTGAGTACACCGCGTCGGCGAACGACGTTTCGGCGTGAACACTTGCCAGCAGCGAGACCACAGCCGTCGGGTGAGTGTGGGCGACGTACCGTGCCGGCGCATAGGCGCGCACCGCAACGTGAATGAGGGTCTCGATGGATGCCCGTACGCGCTTGCCGTCGACCTCACCGGCATCCAACTCGGCCGTCAATTGGTCTTGGTCGGCGTTCGGGTCGCGCAGCACTGCCAGCAGCGGCTCGATCTCAACGCTCACGAAATTTTCGGCGGTTGCCGTCTGCATCGAAGAACCCGAGGTCTTGACGATGATCGTGCCATCGGCGATGAGTTCGCTGGTGTTCCCCTCTGCCAAGATGACGAGGTCGCGTTCCGGCAGGCCGAGACGGGTGGTGAGGCCCAGCAGTTCGTCACTAACGAGGTCGGGGGCAATTCGTGCGGTCATTTTCGGTCCTTTGTTCTGCGAGAGCGGGTGGAGTGAATTCGAGGGTGAGGCGAATTCCGGGATGCTGTGGCGCTATTGAGGCGTGTACGTCACTGGATGATGGGTGCGCTGAACGAGGTCGCGCAGCGAATCGAGGCTTCCCGAGATGTGTCCCATGGCCCGGGCTTGCACGAGAACGCTGCCGAGCGCTGTCGCCTCAACCGGACCCGCGAGAACGGGGATGCCGGAGCGGTCGGCTGTGCGCTGGCAGAGGAGGCGATTGAGCGATCCACCGCCCACGATGTGAATTTTCTGAACCGGCACATCGCCGAGCGAACTCGCACTCAGCACAGCATCCGCGAACGCTTGCGCAAGCGATTCGATAATGCAGCGCGCCATTTCGGCGCGATTCGCTGGCACGCGAAGGCCGTGCTCGGTGCACCATTCAGCGATGCGGCGCGGCATATTTCCGGGCGCCAAGAATCTGGGGTCGTCGACATCCACCACGGGCATGGTTTCGGTCACTGCGGAGGCAGCCGCGATGAGCTCGGGCAGGCTGATCGTGTCTCCATCACGTTCCCACTGGCGAACGGCTTCACTCAAGATCCACAAACCCATGACGTTGCGCATCAATAGGATGCGGCCGTCGACGCCAGCTTCGTTCGTGAAGCCGTCCGTGCGTGCTGCCTCGGTGACAACGGGGGTCTCCAGCTCCACCCCGGCAAGGCCCCACGTGCCGCACGAGATAAACGCCGCGTTCTCCGGCTGCATGGGGATCGCTGTCACGGCCGAAGCCGTATCGTGCGAGCCAACAGCGACGACTTCGATGGGTGACTCGGCGCGAACCTGCTTCGCGACATCCGGATCAAGCTCGCCAACGCGAGTGCCTGGCACCACAAGGTCAGGCAGCAGTTCGCGCTGCACTCCGGCGACGTCGAGCAAGGTGTCGCTCCACTGCCGCGAGTGCACGTCGAGGAGCCCGGTCGTCGACGCCATCGTTGTTTCCGCAACGCGCGCACCGCTCAACCAGTAGGTGAAGAGATCGGGCATGAGCAAAACGGTGTCGGCGAGCGCGAGCCGTTTTTCCGCAGCATCCGTCGCGAGTTGGTAGATCGTATTGATCGGCATGAACTGGATGCCGGTTGCCGCATATTGCTCAGCCTGCGTGCTCAGCGACTGCACTCGTTCCATCGCGGCGTCGGTTCGTTCATCGCGATAGTGCCGCGGATTGCCGAGCAGTTGCCCGTCGCGCAGCAGTCCGTAGTCGACGCCCCAGGTGTCGGTCGCAACAGACGAGACCGTGGGCACTTCGCGAATCGCCGAAGTCAGCCCGTCGAGCGCACCCTGCCACAGGGAGAGAACATCCCAGTGCAGGCAGCCGCGCACGCTCACCGCACGATTAGTGAAGCGAGCGTGCGTTGCCGTGCGCAGTTGGTCGGGGCCGACTTCGCCCAGAATTACGCGGCCGCTAGTCGCACCAAAGTCGAGAGCAACAACGTGGCCCACCATTCAGTCCTACTTGCCCGTGCTTAGTCGGACTCGCGAGCGAGCCACGAGATCAGTTGGTTCCACATGGGAGCAAAGCCGTCCCATTCCAAGAACTCGGTCGGCAGCCAGTGCGGGCCCATGTCGCTCGCAAATGCGGCAACGCGGCCGGCACCTTCGGCATCCACAACAAGAAGCGGGAATGCTCCGACGGTCGCGAGCGTCTGGGCGCCGTCGCGGGCGACCAAACGGTGATGACCGAGCACTTCGGGCCACGAGGTCGGCAGACCGGCGGTCGCCGCGTGGTTGTCGAGGGAGGTGGCTTCGACGCCCTGCGGAGTCTCTTCGCGGTCGTCGCCAATTTCCATTTCGACCGGAAGAACGCTCGCTAGGGCGGTGTTGCGGTAGTTCGCCTTCGCTTCAATACCTTGGAAGCTGAGGTAGCCACCGACCATGAGCAGCGAACCGCCATCGCGAACCCACTGGGCCAGCACTTCGAGGCGGTGCGGAATCCGCTCCCCCTTAGCGAAGACGCCGTTGGGTAGCAGCAGAGTGTTCGCCCCGATGTCGCTGAGCACGACAACGTCGTACTGGCTGAGCTCTTCGGCGGTCGTGGGGAATCGCTCAGCCGCAACGTGGTTGGGCTGGAACTCGACACTGTTGCCTGCTGACTTCAGAGCAGCGATGAAGTCATCTGCTCCCTCGGCGTAGGCGGAAGTGACAAACGAGTCAAAGCCCTTCGTGTGGATCGACGTCGTCGACCATGACTCTCCTGCGAGTAATACTTTCGCCATGTCTCTCCCTGTAGCTGTTCGTTCGGTTAGTAAGCGAGGCCGCGGGGCTCAGGGCCCATTTCGACGTTCCGCTCACCGACGACTTGAAAACCGTTGTCTTTGTAGGCCTGGTAGTCGAAGTTTTCGCACTCCTCGTATCCGACCATGTGGTAATCAGCGAAGCCTTCCCAGTTTTCGTAGCCGTCACCGAAGTTGTTCTCGAGGAACGCATCCGCCATAGCCATTCCGAGGCGCGGGCCAATGTAGAAAGCGCCCATGGCCATGAGGTTGCAGTTGTTGGCGGTCGCGGCACGCAGAGCCGAAGGCGCGCTTTCGCACACGGCGGCGTGAACGTGAGGCACCTTGCTGGCAGCGACGTGGATGCCCATCCCTGTGCCACAGAAAGCAAGAGCCTTCTCGAACTCACCCTCGGCAAGCTTGGCGCCGAGCATGAAGCCGGCACGGTGGTACATCGGAATGTCGTCGAGAGTCGGCGTCAGGTCAGTGACGGTCCAGTCGCGTGCTTCCAAGTGGCGCTTGACTGCCTCCTTCAGCGGAAATCCTGCAAAGTCTGCGCCCACAACAACGTGGCGATCCTTGGTCAGCTTCATGATTTGTTTCCTTTCACACCGAACAGACGAGAGAGCCCGTTCTTTTTAGTCCATTGATTCACCACGATGACGAGAAGCAGTACTCCACCCCAGATCAGCGGGCGGTAGAAGTTGCTGATGTTCGGGAACGTGTTGAGCAACGAGGAGAGAACCTGCAGCACAACCACCGCGAGGATCACTCCCGACAGTCGGCCCGATCCACCGTTCGGGTTCACGCCACCGAGCACCACAATCAGCACTGCGAGCAGTGTGTAGGTGGAGCCGTAGTCAGCCTTCGCCGAGTTGTAATTGGCGAGCATCACAAGACCGGCGGCCGCGGCGTAAATGCCCGAGGTCATGTAGGTACGGATGATGAGGTTGTCGGTCTTGAGCCCGCTGAAGCGTGCCGCAGTTTCATTCGAGCCGAGCATGTAGAGCTTGGTGCCGAATGCCGTCTTGTACATGATCAGCGCGATCACGACGGTGGCGAGAATGAAGATGATGAGCGGCATCGGGATGATCCCGAAGACGCGCTGTGCCATGATCTCGCCGTACTGAGCGGGAAGTCCGCTGGCGGGCTTTCCACCGGTGATGATGACGGCGATGCCGGTGAAGAGCTCGAAGGTTCCGAGCGTCACCAGAATGGCGGGAATCTTCACTTTGGCTATCAAGAACCCGTTGAAGGCGCCGGCTATCGCTCCCACAATGAGCGAGAACGCGATTGCCGCAGCAACAGCGAGGTAGCCCTGGGGGCTGTCGGCGCCGGTGGGCGCGATTGACATCATGAGGGTCGCACTGCCGATGGCCGTCATATTGGCGACGCCAACCACAGAAAGGTCGATACCTCCAATAATCATGGTGAGCATCACACCGAGGGCCATCAGACCGAACTCGGGGAACTGCACTGCCATCGACTGCCAGGTGGCAATGCCGAAGAAGTTCTTGGTCTTGACGAGCATGAAGAACGTCAGGAGCAGAACGAGAATCACGGCGAGGCGTGTCACGTGAGGGTCGCGAGTCAGGCGATCCCGAAGCGGCGTAAGAGTCGTAGAAGCAAACATGGCCGTCCCTATCCTTGAATCAGCGCGGGTGCGCGTTTGCGTGAACGGGTGAGTTGCACTGCGGAGATACCGGTACCGACGAGGATCAAGGTGCCGAGTGCGAAGCCCTGCCAGAAGGTGGGGATGCCGACCAAGATCATGCTGTTCTGCACGATCACGATCAGCAGTGTTCCCAGCATCGTGCCGGTCAGGGTTCCGGTGCCGCCCGTAATGGAAGCGCCACCGAGAACGACTGCTGCGATAACCATGAGTTCCATGCCGAGCAGGTTGGTCGGATGCATTTGGTCCATCATGCTCGTTCGCACGAGACCGGCGAGGCTGGCAATGATGCCGACGATGACGAAGAGCCAAAACTTAATCTTGCGCACCTTGAAGCCGGCACGAGCAGCAGCACTTTCATCACCGCCAATCGCATAGAGTCCACGGCCAAAGGTTGTGTATCTCATCACGACGAATGCAACCGCAACGACGGCGACCAAGATGAGGAACGCCATCGGCATGTTGGAGGTGAGACCAGATTCGGGGTTCTTAGCCACGAACAGCGTCGACCGGCCAAACTCGCTCATCCCGGCAGGGAGGTTCGGAATCTGCACCGACTTGAAGACACCCTGCATGACTCCCGAGAACACGCTCGCGGTACCGAGGGTAATGATGAGCACCGGAACCACGAACCTCGAGGTGAAGAGTCCGTTGAAGGCACCGAGGATGGCGCCGACCACAATGACCATCAGGAACGGTAGCCACACTCCCCCGGAGTAGCCCGCATCCACGAGTACTCGTGTGGTCGCGTAGACCGAGAGCGAAGCGAGCGCCGGAAACGAGACATCGATTCCGCCGGCGACCAGCACCATGAAAGCGCCCACCGCGAAGATGCCGGGAACGACCATGGCGTTGGCCAGGTCAACCAGGTTGTTGGCGGAGAAGAACTGTCCGCTTCGCAACTGGATGACAACGCTCACCGCGATGATGACGAGCAGCAGGTAGAACTCGTTTGATTTAGTGATCTTTCGCACTAACTTGGCCATCTCAGCCCTTCCCGTCAATAGTGCTCGGGTCTTTCGACATGAGCTCTGCGAGTTCGGATTCGGTCGTCGTGCGCGGGTCGATCTCTGCCACGATTCGCCCCGCATTCATTGCCATCACTCGGTTGCAGTTCTGGATGACCTCGGGGATGTCATCGGAAATGATGATGACGCCGAGACCTTCGCTGGCGAGCGAGCGGAGAATGCGGTGGATGTCGTGCTTCGATCCGATATCAACGCCCACCGTCGGCCCGTTAAGAATCAGAATCTTCGGATGCGTGGCGAGCCATTTGGCGAGCACGATGCGCTGCTGGTTTCCGCCCGAGAGGGTGTTCACCGCGTTAGAAGCGTTCGGCGTCGCAATTTTGAGTTCGTCTACCCAGCGCTGGCCTTCTGCATCCGCCTTGCGCTGATCGAGTGCCCCGAACTTGGACACGAACGAGTCGATCTCGGAGATCACGATGTTCGAGCTAATCGAGCGCTCCAAGAAGAGACCTTCGGTGAGGCGGTCTTCGGGAACATAGCCAATGCCGTGAGCGATCGCGTCGCGCACACTGCCGACTTCGACGACTTCACCGTTGATCAGGATCTCGCCCGAGTCAGCGGGCTTGGAGCCAAAGAGGGAGAGCGCGAGTTCCGTGCGGCCGGAGCCCAGCAGACCCGTGATGCCCAGGATCTCACCCTTGCGGAGCGTGAGGTCGACGTCGGCGAAGGCGCCGTCGACACCAAGGCCGCGCGTCTCGAGAATCGGCTCTTCGGAGACGTGCTCGGGAACGAAGTGGTCATCATCGAATTCGCGGCCGGTCATGTGGTGCGAGAACGTGGCGTGATCGAGCTCTTCCGGCAAGCAGGTAATGACTGACTTACCGTTACGGATGATCGTGAAGCGCTCACTGATCTCGAAGACCTCGTCGAGCTTGTGGCTCACGAACAGCGTCGCGATCCCCCGCGCTTTGAGGTCGAGAATGATGGCAAAGAGTGCGTCAACCTCGCGCTTCGTCAGAGCCGTGGTCGGTTCATCCATGATGATGAGCTTGGCGTCGCTCATGAGCGCCCGCGAGATAGCAACAAGCTGCTTCTGGGCGACCGAGAGCTGCCCGACCTTTTCGTCGAGGTCAATCGTGAAGTTGATCTTGGCGATCGCCTCTTCGGCGACTGCCCGCATCCGCTTCCAACTCACGAACGTGCGGTGGGCAGCGAGCTCAGCATTGAGCGCCAGGTTCTCCATCACCGTGAGGTTGGGGAAAACCGAGAAGTCTTGATAGATGACCTGAACGCCGTTCGAGATCGCCTCGATGGGCGACAGCTTCGAGAACGTCTTGCCGTTCAGTTCAATTGTTCCGGTATCGGGGGCGTGCACTCCGGAGATGACCTTGATCAGCGTGGACTTGCCACTGCCGTTCTCGCCGGCGAGACAGTGAATCTCTCCGGGAGCGATCTCTAGGGTGATGCCGTCAAGCGCTTGAACGCCAGCGAAGGCCTTACCGATATCGCGTACCGCGATGACGTTATCTACCATCGTCCGGTCCTTTCCGCGCGTGAGTAAATCGTGGGGTGCGACCAGGGCAGAACGGATGTTCGCTCTGCCCTGATCGCGAAACGGGACTGCTTAGAAGCCGAAGCTGTCTACGTTGTCCTTGTCGATAACGACCCAGCCGTTACCTTCGAGTACCTTGTCGCTACCTTCAGCGAAGGTCATGTTTTCGTAACCGGTGACGCCGAGGTTCACGCCGTCAGAGATGTCTTCACCATCGAGGATCTGCTCAGCGAGCGAGGCGAGAGCGTAACCAGCGTCGGCCGGGTCCCAGAGGGTCAGCGTCTTGACGAGGCCCTTTTCGAGGATCGACTTGTTTGCGGCCGGCATACCGGTTCCGCTGACGAAGACCTTGCCGGTGAGGCCGAGTTCTTCGATCGCACGAGCGACACCAGGAGCGTCGAACGACGAGGTTCCGACGATGCCGGTTACTTCGGGGTACTTCTTGAGGAGCTCCTTGGCAGCCTGGTAGGCAACCTCTCCGTCATCCTGCGACTCAACGCGTGGCTCGGCAGCAAGCAGCGTCATGTTGGGGTACGCCTCAGCCTGACGAGCAACAGCACCGTCAGCCCATTCGTTGTGCGATGCGTTCGTTACGTGGCCAACCATCGTGGCGTAGGTGCCCTCTTCGCCCATTGCCTCAGCGAGGTTGTCCATGATGAATGCGCCGTACTGAGTGTTGTTGAACGCTTCGATGTCGTACATCGTGTTTTCCTGGCTGGCACCTTCGTGGGTGACAACAACGATGCCGGCGTCCATGGCCTGCTTCAGAACGGTCTCGAGTGCGCCCGGGTCAACCGGAACGACGCCGATAGCGTCTACGCCCTGAGCGATGAGGTCTTGGATGACCTGAACCTGCAGAGTGGCATCCGTCTCAGCGGGGCCCTTCTGGTAGACGTCGTTGCCGGAGTCAGCGGCGAACTTGTTGACGCCCTCTTCCATGCGAACGAACCAGGGGTTAGTCGAGTCCTTGGGAACAATGACGATTGTGTAAGCGTCTTCTCCCGATGCGGTGGATGTGTCGGCGTCAGCGGAACATCCGGCGAGGCCGAGTCCGACGACGGCTACGAGACCGATCGCGAGGCCTGCAAAGCGACGTTGCTTCATGTGTTTCTCCTTTTGGTGTGAATGCAGTGTTGCGCGGACGCAGCGCCCAAAGCCTCAGCACTTTCGCGTCATTGCGCCCGGTCGAGAATATTTGAACCGGTTCATTTTTTAAAGCGGTTCAAACGTACACTGGGAGCAAGACGAACTGCAACCGCATGACGGCAACTGCCGTGTCTCGATGAGATAACGGCGCAGTTAGACCGCTACAAACCGCCTGAGGCGCCCGATAGCCCTAAAGTGATAAGCCTGCGCTACCAAGCGCACAGTCAAGAATTGAGCAATCCATGAGCACCCCCGACACTGCGACATCGAAGTCGCCCGCCGGGATCCGTGACGTCGCCGCACTGGCGCAAGTCTCCACAGGAACCGTCTCCAACACCATCAACCGTCCTGACACGGTTCATCCCCGCACCCGCGCTGCCGTGGAAAAGGCGATCGCCGAACTCGGCTTTGTTCCCAACCAGCAGGCACGAGTACTCACGGGTGCCTCCAGCAACGTTATTGGTCTTGTTGTTCTGGATGTCGAGAGCCCCTTCTACATGGAAGCCGCGCACGTCATCGAACGCGCCGTTCGCGAATCAGGCCACGTCGTCATGCTGTGCAATTCCGAAGGCGACACCGCACGCGAGGCCGGACTGCTCGGCATGCTCGCGGCCCAGCGCGTGCGCGGCGCCCTGCTCGCTCCCGCCAGCGCCGACGACGATGGCGAGGATCGGTACAAGGAACTCCCCGGAGACCTGCCCGTAGTGCTGCTCGACTACAACGGCGGCCCAGAGCACTGCTCCATCTCGGTCGACAACGTCAAAGGTGGGCGACTCGCTGTCGAGCACCTCGTAGAGCTCGGCCATCGCCGCATCGCCGTTGTCGGCGGGCCCACCGGTCTCCGCCAATTCGCCGATCGCGCGAAAGGTGCCCGCGAAGCAATCACCGCGGCAGGGCTCGACCCTGAGGAATCGCTCATCGAAGTGAGCGTCTCCGGCATCGGCATCCAAGACGGTCGACGCGCGGTCGAGCTTCTTCTTGAGGATGATGTACCGGATGCTGTCTTCTGCGGAAACGACATGCTCGCGTTCGGCGTCTACCGCGGTCTGGTTGACGCAGGCTACGTCGTGCCCGACGATATTGCGCTCGTTGGCTACGACGACATCGACTTCGCGCGCGACTGGGTTGTTCCGCTTACCTCTGTGCGCCAGCCCATCGAGGCTCTAGGAAAGGGTGCCGCCCGCTTGCTGATCGAGCATTCAGCTCGGGATGACGCTCACACGCACCAGCAAGTGGTCCTGCCACCAGAACTTGTTGTTCGTCGGTCGTCTGACCTTCGCGCGTCAGAGTAACGAGCGCTCGCTAGTCGAACAGTTCGCGGCGCGAGCGGGTGAGTTCCGCGCGTGCCCCCAGTTCGTCATCCGGCGGATAGCCCACTTCAACGAGAGACAAGCCTTTCGCCGGCATGACCTTGAACTCGCTCCCCTTGGAGCGTTCGTCGCGAATGTCGGCTGGCCGCGAAGAGTCGATCTTACCCTGTCCCACGTAAACACCAGCACCCACGAGCGACCGCACCATGCTGTGGCAGAAGGCGTCGGCACGAACCTCAGCCAACACGATGCCCTCTTCGGTACGGCGGAAGCTGAAACGCTCGAGGGTGCGCACGGTCGTCGCCCCCTCGCGGGGCTTGCAGTACGCAGCCCAGTCATGGAGGCCGAGCAGCTCGTTTGCGGCCACGTTCATGGCGTCGACATCCAGGGTGGCCGGGTACCAGAGCGTGTGATTGCGTTGGCGAGGATCACGCGGCGACAGGTTGTCGGCAATGCGGTATTCGTAGCGCCTCCACAGCGGCGAGAAGCGGGCGTCAAAACCGTCCGCAGCGATTACCGACTGCTTCACAAAGATGTCGGACTCGAGGCCCGTGATTCCGTTGATTCTGCGCGCCAAGGATGCCGGTCCGTCGTACCGTCGTCCGCCCATATTGCCGCGGCGCGGGCGGTCGAGACTGCGCAGTTGGGTGTCGGTGAGGTCGAGGTGCGCAACCTGGCCGGTGGCGTGCACTCCCGCATCCGTTCGCCCGGCGACGACAAGCTGCGGGATGACGCCGAAGCGTCGAAACACGATTGCTAACGCGTCTTCGATAGTGCCCTGCACCGTGCGCAGGGGCGGCGGCTGTTTTCCCCACCCAAAGAAGTTCGTGCCGTCGTAGGCGATGTCGAGGCGCAGCCGCGTGTAAGGGGTGGCATCCGACTCGGGCGCCGGGATGGCGGGTGCCGCTTCATTCATAGTTCAACCCTATTTCAACAAGAAAACCCCGGCCCGCACGAAGCGGAGCCGGGGTCTTCTCAAGCGAAGAAAGTTACTTCTCTTCTGCAGTCTCTTCGGTTGCAACCTCGTCGGCGACAACTTCTTCAGCAGGAGCTTCCTCTACGGCGGGCTCTTCTGCAGCAGCCTTGGGCTCAGCCTTAGCGGCAGCCTTCGGGGCCTTCTTCTTAGGTGTAACGGGCTCGAGAACGAGCTCCATCTGAACCATCGAAGCGTTGTCACCCTTACGGTAACCAAGCTTCGTGATGCGGGTGTAACCACCATCGCGGTTCTCGACCTGCGGTGCAATGACCGTGAAGAGTTCGTGGATGACGGTCTTGTCGCCGATGATTCCGAGCGCGCGGCGACGGTTGTGCAGGTCACCCTTCTTCGCGAACGTGATCAGGCGCTCAGCAACGGGACGCAGGCGCTTGGCACGCATTTCCGTTGTCTTGATGCTCTTGTGAGTGAACAGGGCTGCGGCCAAGTTGGCGAGCATGTGGCGCTCGTGCGCCGGTCCACCGCCGAGACGCGGGCCCTTAGTAGGTGTAGGCATTTTCTAGTTCTCCAGTGTCAAAGGTTCGAGCCAGTGGCTCAAGCGTTGGTCTCGTCGTCGGCGTATCCGCCGTAGAAGTGTGCTCCGTCGAATCCGGGAACGCTGTCCTTCAACGACAGTCCCATCTCAACAAGCTTGTCGCGCACTTCATCAACCGACTTCTGACCGAAGTTACGGATGTTCATGAGCTGGGTCTCAGAAAGAGCAACCAGTTCACTCACGGTGTTGATGCCTTCGCGCTTGAGGCAGTTGTAGCTGCGCACCGAAAGATCAAGGTCTTCGATCGGCATGCTGAGCTCGGTCGAGAGCACGGCGTCAACCGGTGCAGGACCAATCTCGATACCCTCTGCTGCCGTGTTGAGCTCGCGGGCGAGTCCAAACAGTTCGGTCAGCGTGCGACCGGCCGAGGCCACTGCATCGCGAGGAGTGATTGCGGACTTGGTTTCTACGTCAACAACGAGACGGTCAAAGTCAGTGCGCTCACCGGCACGAGTTGCCTCGACACGGTAGGTGACCTTGAGTACGGGCGAGTAGATCGAGTCGACCGGAATTTGGCCGGCTTCGCTGAACTCGCTGCGGTTCTGCGTTGCGGTGACGTAGCCACGGCCACGCTCGATCGTCAGCTCAAGTTCAAACTTGGCCTTGTCGTTGAGCGTTGCAATGACGAGTTCCGGGTTGTGGATCTCTACACCGGCAGGTGCAGAAATGTCAGCCGCGGTAACTTCACCCGAACCCTGCTTGCGCAGGTAAGCGGTGATGGGCTCGTCGTGTTCGCTGGAGACTACGAGGTTCTTGATGTTCAGGATGACCTCGGTCACGTCTTCCTTGACACCGGCGACGGTGCTGAATTCGTGAAGAACTCCATCGATACGGATGCTGGTTACAGCTGCTCCGGGGATCGACGAAAGAAGGGTGCGACGAAGTGAGTTTCCGAGGGTGTAACCGAAACCGGGCTCAAGCGGCTCGATGACGAACCGTGAACGGAATTCGGAGATGTTCTCCTCAGCAAGGGTGGGACGCTGTGCAATGAGCACTGGTAATTCCTTTCGGCAAAGTGTCCGCTATATGACACTTGTGGGCGACGGGTGGCTGGGCCCGACGTTGTATTGAGTTGTGCGCTGGAACTGTG
Organism: Salinibacterium amurskyense; assembly: GCF_002797685.1. GTDB lineage: Bacteria > Actinomycetota > Actinomycetes > Actinomycetales > Microbacteriaceae > Rhodoglobus > Rhodoglobus amurskyensis. Next base: position 770,323 of record NZ_PGFH01000001.1, on the reverse strand, counting down.
AGCGAGGGCCACTTGGGCCCTCGCCACACGACGCCAGCACTAGCGAGTTGCCTCGTTAGTACGGCGTGAAACTAAACGCGACGACGCTTGGGCGGACGGCAACCGTTGTGCGTCTGCGGTGTTACGTCGTTGATCGAACCCACTTCGAGGCCAGCGGCCTGCAGCGAACGGATCGCAGTTTCGCGACCTGAACCCGGTCCCTTGACGAAAACGTCTACCTTCTTGACGCCGTGCTCTTGAGCCTGGCGTGCAGCCGACTCAGCAGACATCTGTGCGGCGTAAGGGGTCGACTTACGCGATCCCTTGAAGCCGACAACGCCTGACGAGGACCAGCTCAGTACTGCGCCGGTCGGGTCGGTGATGGTGACGATGGTGTTGTTGAACGTTGACTTGATGTGAGCCTGGCCCACAGCAACATTCTTCTTCTCTTTACGACGCGGCTTACGAGCGGCCGATTTTGGTGCTGCCATTGTTTTCTCCTAAAACGTTGATGGCGACGACGCTGGGGTTGAACCCAGGGTCTATCGGGCCTTCTTCTTGCCGGCTACGGTGCGCTTCGGGCCCTTGCGGGTACGAGCGTTGGTCTTCGTGCGCTGTCCATGAACGGGCAGTCCCTTGCGGTGACGGATACCCTGGTAGCTGCCGATTTCAACCTTGCGGCGGATGTCTGCTGCAACCTCACGACGGAGGTCACCTTCTACCTGGAAGTTTCCTTCGATGTAGTCGCGCAGCGCGATGAGCTGGTCATCGGTGAGATCCTGAACGCGGATCTCTCCGCTGATCTGGGTGTCGGCGAGAGCTTTGAGAGCTCTCGTGCGGCCAACACCGTAAATGTAAGTCAGTGCGACCTCTACACGCTTGTCGCGTGGGATGTCGACGCCGGCTAGACGTGCCATAGTGGCTTCTCCTGTTGATGAGTGGAGGTCTGTAGCAGCACCTGTGCACCGGCCTCCAACCGATGGTGTCCCCTATGCCCACTTTCGCAGGCGTCGGATCTGGTGTTGCTAGTTCTTTGTATTGAGTTGTGTGCTGCGGTGTGTGGCGATTACTCGCCGCACGCGCGCAACCATGCGATCTGCTCGCGGAACCTTAGCCCTGGCGTTGCTTGTGACGCGGGTTCGACTTGCAGATAATCATGACGCGACCGTTGCGGCGAATTACGCGGCAGTGGTCGCAGATGGGCTTAACGCTGGGGTTAACCTTCATTATTTTTCCTTGTGAATCGCTGTCGTCGTTCCACTAGCCCGCAAGGGCAGCGTGGACGTTACTTTCCAGCGCGCTTTACTTGTAGCGGTAGGTGATACGGCCGCGAGTCAGGTCATACGGGCTCAGCTCTACAACTACACGGTCCTCCGGAAGGATTCGAATGTAGTTCTGTCGCATTTTGCCGGAGATGTGCGCGAGCACAACGTGGCCGTTCGTCAACTCAACACGAAACATCGCGTTGGGGAGAGCCTCGACAACTGCTCCTTCGATCTCAATGACACCGTCTTTTTTGGCCATAGCCTCTTCGTCGCTATAAGTGTGGTTCGCTGGTCTGCGTGGATTGTGGTGAGTGACTTTGGGAAAAGCCAAGGCGCGAAAAAATCGGCCTGAAACACCAAAGAGCAAGCCTACGCTAATCCCGGGCGTTTCGCCAAGTTGGGTCTAAGATTGCGCGCTGACAGTTTCGACTGCGTCAGCGTAGAGCGCATCGCCCTCGCGAAGTCCCATAACCTCGGTGACGAAATCGGCTGCCGATAGTGATGACAACAGCTCGAGCATCCGCACACTCTCCGGGTCTTCCGGCACCGCAAAGTGCAACGCTGCGCCCATGGCACGCAGAAGCGCGCTGGGGGTGGTTCCGGATGCCGCAAGCTCGCTAGCCGGGCTCACAAAGCGTTCATTGCGCGAGAGCTTGCGCAACGGGCTGCGCCCTACGCGCTCAGGAGTATCTGGCAGGTGGGCGTTGCTGAAGCGACGCGTGCAGGTAGCGACGTACTCGGCGTGCTCGCTGGCATCGAATCCGTGCTTAGCAATCAACATCGCGCTGGTCTCAGCAAGCACCGCGGCGACCTCAGACGCGACAGCATCGATGTCCATCGCGGCTGCGAGCGTCTCTGCGCCCTGGGCGCGGCCGTGATAGGCCAGTGTTGCGTGGCCGGTGTTAACGGTGAAGAGCTTGCGCTCGATGTATGGCTCGAGATCTGAGACGAAGTGGACGTCAGCGATCTCGGGAACGCTGTCTCCGAACGGACCGCTCTCAATGGCCCACTCAAAGAAGTCCTCGACGGTGACGTCGAGTCCTGCAGCGGGGTCTTGGGCCGGCACAATGCGGTCGACAGCGGTGTTCGCGAAGATGGCCTTGGCGGCGAGCGTTTCAGCATCGACCGCGACAGCAACTTCGGCGCGAAGATTGTTGGTGGCGTAGAGCGCGTTTTCGCATGCGAGCACCTGAAGCGGGGGCAGTTCGTCTGAGCGCTTCTTGATCGCCTGAGCAATCAGCGGTGCAACAAACTTGAGGATGTTCGGGCCGACGGCCGTCGTCACCATGTCGGCGGTCGCGATCTCATCGATCACGCCGGCTTCGTTTGTCGCGCTGTTGAGAGCGCGGAAGTTATCGACCGTCCACGTGCGGGGCTCGGCCCCGACTTCGTGAACCTTGTAGTTATCGGCAGCGGCCAAGGTATCGATGAGCTCTGCCGCGACATCCGCGAAGACGATCTCGTACCCAGCCTTGTGCAGAATCAGGCCGACGAAACCGCGGCCGATGTTGCCGGCGCCGAAGTGTACGGCTTTCATGCGTTGTTCAATTCAGACAGAAGGGCGAGCAGCTCGTCTTCGCTCGAGGCGTCGACCAGCTTCTGCACTTCGTCGTTATCGCTAAAGATTGTGGCGACCGCAGCGAGGGTGTCCATGTGGCCACCGTCTTTACCTGCGATGCCGACAACGAAGCGAACCTCGTTGCCATCCCAATCGATGGGATCCGCGTACCGCACGAACGAGAGCGCAGACGACAGGATCGTGTCCTTGCCCTCGTTCGTGCCGTGCGGAATGGCCAGGAAGTTACCCATGAAGGTTGACGTCAACTCTTCGCGGGCCTTCATGAAGCCAAGGTACTCGGGCGTTACTGCACCAGCAGCCACAAGGATTTCCGCTGCCTCAGCGATGGCATCCTCTTTGGTGCGGGCGGTGCCAGCGGCCTTGATTTGGTCTAGCTCGAGTACCTTGCTCATGATGTCTCCTGTTACTTGCCAACCATGTTTACGACTTCATCGTATTTCGGACTGTTCATGAAGTTATCAACCGAAACATGAATTGCGCCGGGAACTTTCTGCTCAGCGCGTTCGGTGAGCTTGTCCTGGGTGATGATCAGGTCTTCTGAACCATCCAGGTTGGCGATCGCCTTGTTCGTGACGTTGACACCTTCGATGCCAGCTTTCGCGAACTTATTGCGCAGAACGGTTGCGCCCATCGCGCTCGACCCCATACCAGCGTCGCAAGCAAACACGACGTTCTGGATCTTGGTCGCGGTTGAGGTTGCAGCAGCGGCTCCGGTTGCAGCAGCACCGGTTCCGAGCAGGTCGCCTACCGAGCTGTCCTTGCCCTTGTTAGCGGCGTTCTTAGCAACAGCAGCAGCAAGTGCGTCGTCGCCGTTAGCCATTGCCTCAAGGTCACGCTTACGGCCGGCGCGGATGATGACCGCAGCGACAGCGAACGACACAGCAGCCGAGAACACTACCGACAGCAATACGCCGACGATGCTTCCGGGAGGGGTCTGGGCGAGGACCGCGATGATCGATCCGGGCGATGCCGGAGCGCGCAGACCTGACTGGAAGATGACGTTCGTGAGAACACCAGTTGCTCCACCAGCGATTGCAGCGACAACGAGAAGCGGCTTAGCCAATACGTAGGGGAAGTAGATCTCGTGAATACCACCGACGAAGTGAATCAGGATGGCGCCGGGAGCGCTTGCGCGCAGCAGGCCAACACCGAATACCAAGAAGGCGAGCAGGATGCCGAGGCCGGGGCCAGGGTTTGCTTCGATGAGGAAGAGGATCGACTGACCCTTTTCGAGCGACTCGGCCGTACCCAGCGGCGTGAAGACACCGTGGTTGATGGCGTTGTTGAGGAAGAGGATCTTGCCCGGCTCAACGAAAACGCTGGCGAGCGGGAGCAGGCCGTTGTCAACGAGGAACGCGATAACCGATTCGAGGCCATTGCTGATCGCGGTAACGATCGGAGCGATGAGGAAGAACGAGGCAACGGCGAGCAACATTCCGACGATTCCGCCGGAGAAGTTGTCGACGAGCATCTCGAAGCCGGCCCGAATCTTGCCCGCCCAGAGAGCGTCAATCTTCTTCATGACCCATGCAGCACCGGGACCTACGATCATGGCACCGAGGAACATCGGGATTCCGGCGCCGATGATGACACCCATCGTCGCGATGGTTCCAATAACTCCACCGCGAGTTCCGTAGACCATGCGGCCACCGGTGTTAGCGATGAGCAACGGGAGCAGGTACACGATCATCGGACCAACGAGGCCCGTGTTCGTTACCTCAGGATCAAGGCTCCAGCCACCGAGCTGCTGTACCCACACCGGGTCGATGCCGAGCAGCGGCAACCAACCGGTCTGGATGAAGAGGGCGGTAATAAAGCCCCAGGCGATGAATGCCGCAATATTCGGCATCACCATTCCGCTGACGAAGGTTCCAAATTTCTGGACCCCTACGCGCGCACCGCCTGATTTGGCGGTCGTAGACGACGTTGTCATTGTTTTACTCCGATATCTGTGATGTTGGGATACTGCGAGGGAAGCGAGCGATCTCGACTAGTTTTCGTCGTGATCGGTACTGAGAATTTCGGTCAGTTCGGCGATTACAGCGTCGGCGCCGTCTCCTTCTGCGGAGATCGTCACCTCGTCGCCGTGGCTGACGCCCAGTGAAATAACACTGAGGATGCTCGACGCATTGACGGACTTGTCACCCTTAGCAATCGTGACGTCGAGACCAGAAGCGGCTGCCGCCTGAGTGAAGAGGGACGCGGGACGCGCATGAAGGCCGTGCGATGACGCCACTCGAATAGTTTGTTCAGCCATTGTTGCTGCTTTCTGTTTTTGCCTGAGGGAGGGCATTGAGAAGGTCGAGAGCAATGTCTGCTCCAGCGGCGTTGAAATTGATCACCGGAAGCTGTACCGCGCGGGCGCCAATTACTGCAGCCGCTGTTTCGGCCTGGTCAAAGAAGTCTGAGACGTGAGAGCTCACAAGCACGACATCCACAGAAGTGAGAGGCATGCTGAGTGCGGCAACACTCGCCGGGGTAAAGGTGTGTGGGAGCCCACGAACGGTTGCCTGGCGGCGCAGAGCGTGTGCCAAGAAGGTGCTCGAGGCACCTGCACCGCATAGAACCAGCACACTAGACACCTGATCGCCTCCTCGCGAAAATCAATCGAACTTCCTTCAGTGTCTATGGTCGCTGGGAAGTGCCTTCGAGTTCCAGTAGAGAAGATTCCGCCCCTGCGGAAAGGTTCATACGCAAGAATGGTTATCTCATGCTCGATAACCACGCGCGACTCATAGAACACCTAGCCCAGTCCGAGGCATGGGTGACCGCTGCCGAGCTCGCAGACAAGCTCGGTGTCACCACCCGCAGCGTGCGCAGTTACGTCACGGCAGTGAAGTCGTCGGCCCTCCCCCTCGAAGTGATCGAGTCCTCCACCTCGGGTTACCGCCTTAATCGCGACAACTACGCCGAGTTCCTCAAAGGAGCGAACAACCGCGAGTCCGAGCGCCCGCGTGACCGGCAGTACCATCTCGTTCGACGACTGGGAGATGCGCCTGAGGGCACGGACATCCACGCTCTCGCCGAGAGTTTCTTTGTCAGCGAGTCCACGATCGAGGCAGACCTCCGCAAGGTCAAGTCCGTGGTTGAAGAGTCAGGCCTCACGCTTTCACGCCGCGGACCACTCGTGATCCTGTCCGGAACCGAGCCAAACCTGCGCCGCTTGCTCAGCAAAATGTTTCGCCACGAAGAGTCTCAGGGATTCCTTGAACTCGAGAGCATCCAACGCGAGTTCGAATCTTCCGACCTTCGCTCGTTCAAGACCGCGTTACTCGACCTACTTGATTCACACGGGTACTTCGTCAACGAGTACGGAATCAATCACGTGCTCCTGCACGTCGCAATCGCAGCGGACCGCACCGGACCATTGGATTCCGCGGGTGCTGACGAACCGTCGATCAGCTCCGTTGAGACCCCGTCGGCGTCTGCAGCGTTCTCGAAAGATCTTGCTGCGCTCATCACAACTCACTTCGGTGCGAACCTGCGGCAGGATGACGTCAACGAGATCGAGTTGCTGCTCACCACGCGAGTTATCACTCGCTCTGCCGGGTCCAGTTCGCCGGCCGACGTAGATCTTGAGGAACTCATCACTCGCGTGCGCCGCACTGTGCAGCACGTCGGCGAGGAATACCTCATTGACCTCGACGACGACGACTTCATCATGAGATTGTCGTTGCACGTGCGCAATCTCATTCTTCGCGCTCAAGACCTCTCGTACTCTCGGAACCCCATGACGAGGTCGATCAAGACCACCTACCCCATGATCTATGAGCTCGCGGTCTTCATCGCTGCCGAAGTGCAGCGGGATGAGGGCATCATCATCCACGATGACGAGATCTCCTATATTGCGCTCCACGTAGGCTCGCACCTCGAACGTCAGGCAAAACAAGAAGTACGACTCACCGCTGCCCTCGTGTGCCCCAACTATCACGACCTCCACGTCATCCTGCGCGAACGTATCGAAGCGGTGCTCGGCGATGAACTCCACTTGCGCATTGTCATAACACGAACCGATGTCGATCTGGCCGAGCTCTCTACAGACCTCGTACTCACGACAATCGACCTGAGATCGTTTGCCGACAACGTGGTGCTCATCCAACCGTTCCTTACCGAAACTGATGTGGATGCCATCCGCCGCGCCATCGGCCGCGTGCGTCGTCTGCGCCGGCGCCGTCAACTCACCGACGAGCTGCTTCGATTCTTCGACCCGGCCCTCTTCTTGCGCAATTTCAGCGCCCCTAGTGAAGAGGCCATGATCGCCGCACTCGGACACCGGATGATCGAAGCCGGCGTGATCGACCACGGGTACATTACTGGCGCGATCGAGCGCGAGCGCATGTCATCCACCGCCTTCACTGACACGCTCGCGGTCCCCCATGCCATGACGATGAACGCCCACCGCACCGCAATCAGCATTGTGATCAACGAGACGCCGATGCCCTGGGGCGAGAACCGCGTCAATGTGATCGCACTAATCGCGTTCAGCGCTGCAGGCCGCAACACATTCCAAACGGTGTTCGACCAGTTCGTCACAGTCTTCTCAGATCGCGACTACGTGCAACAGCTCGTCAAGAAGGCCGTGGACTTCCCGACTTTCATCGACGAACTCGTTCGCGGCATCGAAGACTAACTAGCTGAATTCGCCAGACGCGGGCCAAAGCTCCAGTACCGGCCACGGCTCCGGCTCCGGCTCGGGCTCTGGCTCTGGCTCTGGCTCTGGCTCTGGCGACAAAAGCCCACAACAAGAAATCCCCGCTGCCTAGAGGCAACGGGGATTACTCGAGAACGAGAACTAGCGCGAACCAGCGTCCGTCGCGGAGATTCCGCGATCGAAGAGTGCTTCGGTGATTCGAGCCGTGACAGCGTCCACTTCACCAAGAGCGTCGATCGTTACGAGTACATCGCGACCCGCGTAGGTCTTGATCAGCGGAGCGGTCTGCTCGCTGTATACCTCGAGGCGATGACGAACAACCTCTTCAGTGTCATCGCTGCGACCCTGCTCGAGTGCACGCTTCCGCAAACGACCGACGACAACTTCAGTGTCGGCTTCCAGTTCGACGACTACATCGAGCGCTGAGCCGTGGCTCGCGAGAAACTCGTCGAGTTCGCGCACCTGGTCGGTCGTGCGGGGATAGCCGTCGAGAAGAAAGCCATTCTTGGCGTCGTCTTCTTCGAGGCGGTCGCGGATGAGCGCGTTCGTGAGGGAGTCAGGAACGTTGTCGCCAGCATCCATAAATGCTTTCGCCTTGGTGCCCAGCTCGGTGCCATTCTTCACATTGCTGCGGAAAATGTCACCGGTAGAGATAGCTGGAACGCCATAAATCTCGGCGAGACGAGCGGCCTGGGTGCCTTTTCCAGCACCAGGAGGACCAATCAAGAGAAGTCGTGTCAACGCAACAAACCTTCGTAGTGGCGTTGCTGCAGCTGCGAATCGATTTGCTTGACGGTCTCAAGACCGACACCAACGATAATCAGGATGCTAGCTCCACCGAATGGGAAATTTTGGTTGGCCCCGATGACCACAAACGCGATCAGCGGGATCATTGCCACAAGGCCGAGGTACAACGAGCCGGGCAAGGTAACACGAGTCAATACGTAGTCAAGGTACTCGGCGGTCGGTCGACCAGCGCGGATACCCGGAATGAAGCCACCGTACTTCTTCATGTTGTCGGCTACTTCTTCAGGGTTGAACGTGATTGCCACGTAGAAGTAAGTGAAGCCGACGATGAGCAGGAAGTAACCGATCATGTAGATCGGGCTATCGCCAGAGACCAGGTTGTTCTGGACCCAGACGACCCATGCTGCGGAAGTCTCGCCAGCTTGTGGCTGGTTGAACTGCGCGATCAAAGCGGGGAGGTACAACAGCGACGAAGCGAAGATCACGGGGATCACGCCGGCCATGTTGACCTTGATGGGGATGTACGTGTTGTTGCCGCCATAGGTTCGGCGACCCACCATGCGCTTGGCGTACTGAACGGGGATGCGTCGTTGGGATTGCTCCACGAACACGACGGCTCCCATGATGAGAACACCCATGATGAGCACGAGAACAAACGTCTCTACACCGTTGCTGAGGTAGATGCCCCAGAGTGCGCTGGGGAAAGTCGCGGCGATCGAGGTGAAGATCAGCAACGACATTCCGTTACCGATGCCGCGCTCCGTGACGAGCTCACCCATCCACATGATGAGGCCGGTACCGGCGGTCATTGTGATGACCATCAGCAGGATTGCGTACCACGCATCGTTGGTGATGAGTTGGCTACATTCAGCAACACCAGCCGACTGGAACAGTGCACCGCTTCGGGCAACCGTAATCAGAGTCGTGGACTGGAGGATCGCGAGAGCGATGGTGAGGTAACGCGTGTACTGAGTCAGCGTTGCCTGGCCGGACTGGCCCTCTTTGTGAAGTGTTTCGAAGTGCGGAATGACCACGCGAAGTAGTTGCACGATGATCGATGCCGTGATGTACGGCATGATTCCGAGCGCAAATACGGAAAGTTGAAGGAGCGCCCCACCACTGAAGAGGTTGATGAGGTCATACAGCCCGCCACTCGAAGCGTTAGCTGCGAGACAGGCCTGAACGTTGCCGAAGTCAACGAACGGCGCGGGGATGAAGGAGCCAAGTCTAAACAGCGCAATGATGCCTAGCGTGAACCCGATCTTCCTGCGAAGGTCAGGCGTGCGGACAATCCGCGCGACAGCTTTAAACACAAGGCCTCCGATTTATCTATGTACTACGGGCGAGTGGGGAACCCCTTGCGGGATTCCCCACTCAACCTGCCTGCGTATGTCACCGGTGTGACGTACGCGACACTAACGTTTGTCGTAGTGACAGTTACTGAACCGAACCGCCGGCTGCAACGATCTTCTGCTCGGCAGAGCCGGAGACCTTGTCAACTACAACGTTCAGCTTAACCGTAATATCACCCTGACCAAGAACCTTGACCTTTTCGTTCTTGCGAACGGCGCCCTTCGACACGAGATCTGCGACGGTTACGTCGCCACCCTTGGGGTAAAGTTCCGCGAGCTTCTCAAGGTTTACAACCTGGTACTCAACACGGAACGGGTTCTTGAATCCGCGCAACTTAGGTGCACGCATTACGAAGTTGATGTTTCCACCTTCGAAGCCGAGACGCATGTTGTAACGCGCCTTGGTTCCCTTGGTTCCACGACCCGCAGTCTTACCCTTGGATCCCTCACCACGACCAACACGCATACGGTCCTTCTTGGCACCGGCAGCGGGACGGAGGTGGTGCATTTTCAGAACCTGCGGGCGGCTTGCAACATCGTCGCTCGAGGACTTCTTTGCAGCAGACGCCTTAGCAGCAGTCGACTTCGCAGGAGCCTTCGTGGTGGATGCCTTCGCAGCGGGAGCCTTGTCAGCAGCGGCCTTTGCAGGCGCAGCCTTCTTGGCAGCAGGTGCCTTAGCGGCAGCAGCCTTGGGGGCTGCAGCCTTCTTTGGAGTTTCTTTCTCGTCAGCCATTAGTCAATCTCCTCGACCTTGACAAGGTGAGCGACCGTGTTGACGTACCCACGGTTCTGCGAGTTGTCCTCGCGCACAACCACGGAGCCGATGCGCTTGAGCCCGAGGCTGCGCAGCGTGTCGCGTTGGTTCTGCTTCTCACTAATTTTGGACTTGATCTGGGTTACCTTCAGGCGACCAGCCATCAGACACCTGCCTTAGCTTCAGCCTCAGCGCGCAGCAAGCGAGCCGGGATTACGTGTTCTGCATCGAGACCACGACGAGCAGCAACCGCGCGCGGCTCTTCGAGCTGCTTGAGTGCTTCAACCGTCGCGTGAACGATGTTGATCGTGTTCGAGGAACCGAGCGACTTGCTCAGTACATCGTGGATACCGGCGCACTCGAGCACGGCGCGAACGGGGCCACCAGCGATAACACCGGTACCAGCGGATGCGGGACGCAGCAGGACTACACCTGCAGCTGCCTCGCCCTGGACCGAGTGAGGGATCGTAGCGCCGACGCGAGGAACGCGGAAGAAGTTCTTCTTCGCCTCTTCGACACCCTTGGAGATCGCGAGAGGAACTTCGCGAGCCTTGCCGTATCCAACACCGACCATGCCGTTACCGTCACCGACGACGACGAGAGCGGTGAAGCTAAAGCGACGACCACCCTTGACTACCTTCGATACACGGTTGATGGTGACGACGCGCTCCAGGAACTGGTTCTTGTCGTTGTCGCGGCTGTTGTTTCCGCCACGTCCACCACGGTCTGGTCCACGCTCACGGCCGCCACGACGAGCCTCGCGGGGCTCGCTCGTAACGTCGGTTGCTGGGGCGTCTACGACGACCTCAGGGACGGAGATGGCGCTAGTCGCCTCAGCGGCCACGGCCTGCTCCTTGTTTGTTGTCTTGTTGTCCACGTTGTCGCTCACAGGTTCAATCCACCCTCTCGCGCTCCGTCGGCGATAGCTGCGACGCGACCTGCGTAACGGCTTCCACCACGATCAAATACGACGGCCTCAACACCGGCCTGCTTCGCGCGTTCGGCAACCATTTCGCCGATCTTGCGTGCCTTGGCGGTCTTGTCTCCATCGAACGTACGCATGTCCGACTCCATGGTCGATGCTGAAGCGACGGTTACGCCCTTCGAGTCATCGACAACCTGGACGAATACGTGACGCGCTGAGCGCGTAACCACGAGACGGGGGCGCACCTCGGTGCCCACAACCTTCTTGCGGAGACGTGCGTGACGACGGCCCTTAGCGGCCGACTTGCTCTTACCTCTGGTTCCGAGAGCCATGTCTACTTACCACTCTTTCCGGCCTTGCGACGAACAACTTCGCCGGCGTAGCGCACACCCTTGCCCTTGTAGGGCTCTGGCTTGCGCAATTTACGAATGTTGGCTGCTACTTCGCCAACCGCCTGCTTGTCGATGCCGCTGACAACTAGTTTGTTGTTTCCCTCGACCGCGAAGCTAATGCCTGCGGGCGGGTCAACGGTGATCGAGTGCGAGTACCCGAGAGCAAACTCAACTGAGCTGCCCTTTGCAGTGACACGGTAACCGGTACCAACGACCTCAAGGCCCTTGGTGTAACCGTCGGTAACACCGACGATTTGGTTAGCGATGAGCGTACGAGTCAAGCCGTGAAGCGAACGCGATTCGCGCTCGTCGTCGGGACGGGTTACAAGAACCTGACCCTCTTCGAGTGCTACAGCGATAGGAGCCTTTACGGTGAGCGCAAGCTCACCCTTCGGGCCCTTTACGGTGACGTCTTGGCCGTTGATGGTGATGGTGACACCAGCGGGGACATCAATAGGAAGTCTTCCGATACGTGACATTTTTGGTTACCACACGTAGGCGAGGACTTCCCCACCTACGCCCTTCTGAGTCGCCTCTTTGTCGGTCAGCAGACCAGAGGAGGTGGACAAAATCGCCACACCGAGTCCGCCAAGAACCTTGGGGATTTCGGTCGAGCGAGCGTATACACGAAGACCAGGCTTCGAAACACGCTTGATTCCCTTGATGGAACGCTCGCGGGCGGGTCCGTACTTAAGTTCGATCGTGAGGGTCTGGCCCACACGAGCGTCTTCGTTGCTCCAGCCGAGGATGTATCCCTCAGCCTTGAGCATTTCTGCCAGGCGCGACTTCAGCTTGCTCGAAGGCATTGAAACGCTGTCGTGGTGCGCCGAGTTGGCGTTGCGCAGTCTGGTCAGCATGTCAGCGACCGGATCTGTCATTGTCATTATGTGTTTCCTGTCTCAACTGGTTTCGGCATCCGTTACACGAAGGCCGACCTGGTCGATCGGTGTTACTTGGTTAGTTAGATGCGTTCTCAGCGGAACGGAAGGGGAAGCCCAGTGCCTTCAGCAGTGCGCGACCTTCTTCGTTGTTCTTGCCGGTCGTAACAATCGTGATGTCAAAACCACGAACGCGGTCAATCTTGTCCTGATCGATCTCGTGGAACATGGACTGTTCCGTGAGGCCGAAGGTGTAGTTACCGTTGCCGTCGAACTGCTTGTCCGAGAGGCCGCGGAAGTCGCGGATACGAGGAAGCGCCAACGTGATCAAGCGGTCAAGGAACTCCCAAGCGCGGTCACCACGGAGGGTGACGTGTGCGCCAATGGGCTGTCCTTCACGGAGCTTGAACTGAGCGATCGACTTGCGAGCGCTCGTTACGTAGGGCTTCTGACCGGTGATCGCGGTGAGGTCCTTGACGGCCCCATCGATGATCTTTCCGTCGCGAGCAGCTTCACCAACACCAGTGTTCACGACGACCTTGACGATGCCGGGAATCTGGTTGACGTTGGAGAGACCGAGGTCCTTCTTGAGCTGTTCCGCGAGTTCAGTGCGGTACTTCTGCTTGAGGCGCGGCTGGATTTTGCCAGCAGCAGGTGCAGTCGTCGTCATTAGTCTGCGTCCTTCTCGGTTGCCTTCTCGGCATCCTTCTTCGAAGCCTTCGGCTCAGCCTTAGCGGCCGCCGACTTCTTGGTCTCTACGCGGCGCGACTTCTTGAAGAAGCGCTCGCGCGTGGTCTTGCCACGGTCATCGGTGGTGACGGTGAAGCCAACACGAGCCGGGAGCTTGGTCTCGGGGTCAACGAGAGCGAGGTTGGACACGTGAATCGGTGCCTCCATCGTCTCGATGCCACCGGTCTTGGTTCCACGCTGAGTCTGGCCAACCTTGACGTGCTTGGTGACGAAGTTGACACCCTCCACGACAACGCGGTCTTTGCCAGCGATAACACTGATGACGCGACCCTGCTTGCCGCGGCTTCCGCCACGCTCCTGGGTCGGGCCGCTGATGACCTGTACGAGGTCACCCTTGCGAATCTTTGCCATAACTACAGCACCTCCGGTGCGAGCGAGATGATCTTCATGAACTTCTTGTCACGAAGCTCGCGGCCAACCGGCCCGAAGATGCGGGTACCACGGGGGTCTCCGCCATCGGACTTGAGGATTACAGCCGCGTTCTCATCGAACTTGATGTATGAGCCGTCTGGACGACGAGTCTGCTTGATTACGCGAACGATGACGGCCTTGACGACCTCACCCTTCTTGACGTTTCCGCCAGGAATCGCGTCTTTGACGGTTGCCACAATGACATCGCCGAGACCTGCGTAACGACGGCCTGAGCCACCGAGAACGCGAATCGTGAGGAGCTCCTTGGCGCCGGTGTTATCGGCAACCTTTACTCGGGATTCCTGCTGAAGCATTACTTAGCCTTTTCGAGGATCTCGACCAGACGCCAGCGCTTCGTGGCGCTGAGCGGACGGGTCTCGCTGATTAGAACGGAGTCACCGACGCCGGCCGTGTTGGCCTCGTCGTGAACCTTCACCTTGGAGTTACGGCGAACAACCTTGCCGTACAACGGGTGCTTCACGCGGTCTTCAACGATGACAACGATGGTCTTATCCATCTTGTCGCTCGTTACCAGACCACGGCGGGTCTTGCGGTACCCACGAGCGACCTCGGCGGTCTCCGCGGTCTTCTTGTCTTCAACCTTGGCCATGACTACGCCTCCTTCGTCTCGTCAGTGGCGTCTGCTGCGGGCTCTGCCGCTGCGTCTGCCTTCTTGGTGCTGCGCTTCTTGGTTTCCTTTGCAGGAGCCTCGACAGCAGCAGGGGTTGCACGGATGCCCAGCTCGCGCTCACGGATAACCGTGTAGATGCGAGCGATGTCGCGCTTGACAGCGCGAATACGTCCGTGGCTTTCCAGTTGACCGGTTGCGGCCTGGAAACGAAGGTTGAAGAGTTCTTCCTTCGCCTTCTTCAGCTCGTCAACGAGTCGTTCGTCTTCAAAAGTGTCTAGCTCGACAGGGGCTAGCTCCTTGGATCCGATCGCCATTATGCGTCGCCCTCCTCGCGCTTGATGATGCGTGCCTTGAGGGGCAGCTTGTGAATAGCACGAGTGAGTGCTTCGCGCGCAGTCGTCTCGTCCACACCGCTGAGCTCGAAGAGCACGCGACCTGGCTTGACGTTGGCGACCCACCACTCGGGCGAACCCTTACCGGAACCCATGCGGGTTTCGGCGGGCTTTTTGGTGAGCGGACGGTCGGGGTAGATGTTGATCCACACCTTTCCGCCACGCTTGATGTGACGCGTCATGGCGATACGAGCTGCCTCAATCTGGCGGTTCGTAACGTATGCGGGCGTCAGAGCCTGAATACCGTACTCGCCAAACGACACCGTGGTTCCACCGGTAGCGTGGCCGCTACGGGAGGGGTGGTGCTGCTTGCGGTACTTGACCTTACGGGGAATCAACATTGTTATGCCTCAACTCCTGCTGCAGCCTTAGCTTCTGCCTTGGGGGCTTCAGCCTTGGGTGCGTCAGATTTCGGTGCGGACGACGGTCCACCGCCGGTGCGGCGGCCACGGTCTCCACCATCGCGACGCTCAGGGCGCGACGACTTCTGGTTAGCCTGCTCGCGAGCGAGCTCCTTGTTGGTGATGTCGCCCTTGTAGACCCACACCTTGACACCGATACGACCGAACGTGGTCTTGGCCTCGTAGAAGCCGTAGTCGATGTTTGCGCGCAGCGTGTGCAGCGGAACGCGACCCTCACGGTAGTACTCCGAGCGGCTCATTTCTGCGCCACCCAAACGACCCGAAACCTGGATGCGAACACCCTTGGCGCCGGCGCGCTGAGCACCCTGAAGGCCCTTACGCATTGCACGACGGAAAGCGACACGAGCAGCGAGCTGCTCTGCGATTCCCTGAGCAACGAGCTGAGCTTCAGCCTCGGGGTTCTTGACCTCGAGGATGTTGAGCTGAATCTGCTTGCCGGAGAGCTTTTCGAGCTCTCCACGAATGCGCTCTGCTTCGGCGCCGCGGCGACCAATCACGATACCCGGACGGGCAGTGTGAATGTCTACGCGAACGCGGTCACGGGTGCGCTCGATCTCAATGCGAGCAACGCCTGCACGGTCGAGGTTCGACTTGAGCAGGTTGCGGATTTTTACATCCTCTGCAACGTAGTCGCTGTAACGCTGACCCGGCTTGGTGCTGTCAGAGAACCAACGCGACACGTGGTCGGTGGTGATTCCCAGACGGAAACCGTAGGGGTTTACCTTCTGTCCCATTACTTCTTCCCTGCCTTGTCGGCCTCGGCTTCAACGACGTGGTCTGGCGTGGCCAGCACGACCGTGATGTGGCTTGTGCGCTTCAGGATCTGGAACGCGCGGCCCTGGGCACGCGGCTGGAAACGCTTGAGCGTTGCACCGTCGTCGACATAAGCCTTCGAGATGATCAGATCCTGTTCGTCCAGGAACGTGTTCGAAGCGTCTGCCTTGACTCGCGCATTGGCGATTGCAGATGCAACCAACTTGTAGACCGGCTCGCTCGCGCCCTGAGGTGCGAACTTCAAAATTGCCAGTGCTTCCTGTGCTTGCTTGCCGCGGATCATGTTGATGACGCGACGAGCCTTCATGGGGGTCACGCGGATGTGACGCACGCGTGCGATCGACTCCACCATTTCTCTACCTCCTACACCACCGCGTTAGCGGCGGCGACCCTTCTTGTCATCCTTCACGTGTCCACGGAAGGTACGGGTGGGCGAGAACTCGCCGAGCTTGTGCCCAACCATGGTTTCGGTGATGAACACCGGAATGTGCTTGCGACCATCGTGCACCGCGATCGTGTGACCCAGCATTGCTGGAACGATCATTGAGCGGCGCGACCAGGTCTTGATTACGTTCTTGCTCTTGGCCTCATTCGCCTTGACAACCTTTTGTAGGAGGTGGTCGTCGACGAAGGGGCCCTTCTTCAGACTGCGTGGCATCTTCTGACTCTCCTACTACTTGCGCTTCTTGCCGACATTGCGGCGGCGAACGATGAGCTGGTCACTGGGCAGTTTGCGCTTACGAGTGCGGCCTTCTGCCTGGCCCCAAGGGGAAACGGGGTGACGTCCACCGGACGTCTTACCTTCTCCACCACCGTGAGGGTGGTCGACAGGGTTCATGGCAACACCACGGACGGTCGGGCGAACGCCCTTCCAGCGCATACGGCCGGCCTTACCCCAGTTGATGTTCGACTGCTCGGCGTTGCCGACCTCGCCGATCGTTGCACGGCAACGAACGTCAACGTTGCGGATTTCTCCGGAGGGCAAACGCAGCTGGGCGTAAGGGCCTTCCTTGGCAACGAGTCGAACCGAAGCTCCAGCGGAACGGGCCATCTTGGCGCCGCCACCGGGGCGAAGCTCAATCATGTGGATAACCGTACCGACGGGGATGTTCTTCATCGGGAGGTTGTTACCGGGCTTGATGTCAGCGCCGGCACCCGACTCAACAATGTCGCCCTGCTTGAGCTTGTTGGGAGCAACGATGTAGCGCTTGGTTCCATCAACGAAGTGAAGGAGAGCGATACGTGCGGTGCGGTTGGGGTCGTACTCGATCTCGGCAACGCGGGCGTTTACGCCGTCTTTGTCGCTGCGCTTGAAGTCGATTACGCGGTACTGGCGCTTGTGGCCACCACCAACGTGACGGCTCGTGATGCGACCTGCGTTGTTGCGGCCACCAGTCTTGGGCAGAGGGCGCAGAAGCGACTTCTCTGGCGTCGAGCGGGTGATCTCAGCAAAGTCTGCAACCGAGGAACCACGGCGACCAGGCGTCGTGGGCTTGTACTTGCGAATAGCCATTAGTTTCTCCTTGGTCCTTAACCGACAGCGGTGAAGATGTCGATAGAACCGGACTTGAGCGTGACGATGGCGCGCTTGGTGTCCTTGCGCTTACCCATACCGAAACGAGTGCGACGGGTCTTGCCCGTGCGGTTCAACGTGTTGACCGAGTCGACCTTGACGCTGAAGATCTTCTCAATAGCGAGCTTGATCTCGGTCTTGTTCGCACGGGGGTCAACCTCGAAGGTGTACTTTCCCATGTCGATCAGGTTGTAGCTCTTCTCGGAAACCACGGGAGCGATGATGATGTCGCGTGGGTCCTTGTACGTGACGGTCATGCGCTGACCTCTTCCTTGTTCGAAGACTTGGTGTTGAAGGCAACGAACGCGTCGAAGGCGCCCTTGCTGAACACGATGTCGTCGCTGACGACGACGTCGTAGGCGTTGAGCTGGTCGTATGACAGAACGTGAACGCCGTCGAGGTTACGAATGCTCTTCAAGCTGATCGCATCTTCGCGCTGAAGCACGACGAGAACGTTCTTGCTTGGTGCGATGCTCGTGAGCAACGCGGAGACAGTCTTCGTCGAAGGCTTGTTGTCAACGGCCAGAGCGTCGATGACGTGAATACGCTCGCCGCGAGCCCGGTCAGACAACGTGCCGCGCAGTGCAGCAGCAATCATCTTCTTGGGGGTGCGCTGTGAGTAGTCACGCGGGTGTGGACCGTGAACGATTCCACCACCCTTCATCTGAGGAGCACGGATCGAGCCCTGACGAGCGCGACCGGTTCCCTTCTGCTTGAACGGCTTGCGACCAGCACCCGAAACTTCACCGCGGCGCAGGGTGTTGTGCGTACCCTGACGTGCAGCTGCACGCTGTGCAACTACAACCTGGTGGATGAGGGGAACGTTGGTCTGCACGTCGAAGATCTCGGCGGGAAGTTCGACAGAGTCAACCTTCTTACCCTTGGCGTCGATGACGTCGATGGAGGTAGCCATGTGTACTACGCCCCCTTCACTGCGTTGCGGACGAAGACGATACGGCCGCGAGCACCGGGAACAGCGCCCTTGATGAGCACGAGTCCCTTCTCGAGGTCGATCGAGTGGACGGCGAGGTTCATGACCGTTACACGGTCACCACCCATACGACCGGCCATGCGCATGCCCTTGAAGACACGGCTGGGGGTCGACGAGGCACCAATGGAACCAGGCTTGCGGTGGTTACGGTGTGCACCGTGGCTTGCAGATACACCCTTGAAGTTGTGACGCTTCATAACACCGGCGAAACCCTTACCCTTGCTCGTGCCGACGACGTCGACCTTCGAGCCGGGGGTGAAGATGTCGACTGCCAGCTCCTGGCCAACGGTGTACTCCGCGGCGTCGGGGGTGCGAATCTCGGTGAGGTGACGGCGAGGCGTTACACCTGCCTTGTCGAAGTGACCGGTAAGCGGCTTGTTGACCTTACGAGGGTCAATCTGGCCGTACGCGATCTGGACAGCGCTGTATCCATCAACCTCGGGGCTACGCAGCTGCGTAACAACATTCGGGGTGATTTCGACAACGGTCACGGGAACGAGCTTGTTGTTCTCGTCCCAAACCTGCGTCATGCCGAGCTTCTTGCCCAGCAGACCCTTGGTCGTCTTAGTTGTAGACATTATTTTCCTTATCGGCTCAGTCGCTCAATAACTGCGCGAGCTAAAGCTTGATCTCGATGTTGACGTCGGCCGGCAGGTCGAGACGCATAAGCGAATCCACAGCCTTGGGCGTCGGGTCGATGATGTCGATGAGCCGCTTGTGGGTGCGCTTTTCGAAGTGCTCGCGGCTGTCCTTGTACTTGTGAGGTGAGCGGATAACCGCAACCACGTTCTTCTCAGTGGGCAGCGGCACTGGGCCTACTACCGTGGCACCCGCGCGGGTAACCGTGTCAACGATCTTGCGTGCCGATGAGTCGATGACCTCGTGGTCGTACGACTTGAGTCGGATGCGGATCTTCTGTCCCGCCATGACTGGCTCTCTTCCCTTAGTACTGTTGAGGCACTGCGTGCACCTGGGCTGTTCGACGCCGAATGTTGCCACCCGAAGACGCTCAGCACTTCTGCTTTCGCACCACTATTTATCTGTCAAGTTCTTGCTGTCACTGCTTGTGATACCAACCCGCGAGGCCGCGAGGAGCACATGCTGGCGAGCCCGCACACGCGTCTCCCGCAGCAATAACTCTTTCGAGTGATCATTTGGGGAGTTGGTTAAGCTTGGTTCTTCTCCCCGCGGCCTAGCTGCTACACACTGTGTGATTCACGCTCTGCGTGACCCACACGTTGTGGAACTATGCACTGACTGGGAGTGATCCGCGCGCACATGGCGGCGAAATGTTGAACTAGAAGAGTCTGTCACATCCGGGCATTTGCTGCAACCCGGGCGTGTCGGATTTTCAGGCTACTTCTCGATACCGAAAGTACGGCATCCAGATCAGTCTATTTCAGTACTCCTGGGTGCCGATATGACGGGGTTTAGCCGGCTCTCAGCCCAGCGGCCGCACACGCTCATGAACGCCATCCAGAAAGACGCTGGAGACCAGCGGAACCCCTGGCCGGTACGCGAGATGACGGTAGTGCGGGGCATCCAGAATCTGGGCATGTGCTCGCGCGCCGACCCGCAAATGGCCTACATCATCGCGCTGCAGCGAGCGTGCTCCCCCGAGGGTCGCTGCCGTCACCGCTTCGGCGGACGTCATTCCCATCTCGCGCACCGCCAGTGCGATGCAGAACGGAAGGGAGGACGTGAAGCTGGAGCCGGGATTGCAGTCGCTGGCGAGCGCAACGGCGACTCCCGCGTCGAGCAGGCGCCGGGCATCCACGAACGGATGTTTGGTCGAGAACTCGACGCCGGGCAAGAGGCCGACGCTCGTAGTGCTGGCGGCGAGCGCGTCGACATCGTCGTCGGAGAGATAGGTGCAGTGGTCGACGCTCGCAGCGCCGAGCTCAACCGCGAGCTGCACAGCACCCGACTCCCCCAATTGCGCTCCGTGAAGACGAGCACCCAAGCCGCGGGCCTGGCCTGCCCTGATGATGGAGCGCGTTTCGTCTTCGGTAAAGGCACCGTTGTCGCAGAACACATCGATCCAACGCGAGAACGGGGCGCAGGCTTCGAGCATCTCTCCCCTGACGAGCGAGACGTAGGCGGCGCGATCCTCGGCGTATTCGGCGGGCACGACGTGGGCGCCGAGGAAGGTTGTCTCGCCGGTGAGCGTGGAGGCAAGGCGCAGCATCCGCGCCTCATCATGAACGCTGAGGCCGTAGCCGCTCTTGATCTCGATCGTGGTTGTTCCTTGGCGGCGCATCTCTGCCACGAGCGCCGTAGCGTTTGCGAGCAGTTCGTCGTCGGTTGCCTCCCGCGAAAGCGCAACGGTGCGCCGGATGCCGCCCGCCTCATAGCGCCGACCCGCCATGCGCGCTTCGAACTCCTCCGAGCGGTCGCCCGCGAAGAGAAGGTGGCTGTGGCTATCGACAAAACCTGGCAGCACGCAGCGACCTGCGGCATCCATGTGATCGTCGGCAGCAGGGGCTTGCTCCGTCGAGCCCCACCACGCCACGCGGCCGCCGTCGAAAACAATGGCAGCATTCTCGATTTCGGGCTGCTCGTTGTCGTGAGTCAGAAGGAGCCCGATGTTCGTGATCACGGTGCTGGCGTTCGCGGTGCTCGTGTTCACGGTGCACGTGTTTGCGGCATTCGTCATCGCAGGGCCACTCCGGAGATCGCTTCGAGAACGCAGAGGGCCACGAGGCGCACCGTGCGTTCGTCGGCAGAGTCTGCAGCGGCATCCACTTCGACAAGGTCAATCGAGCAGACGGCTGGATGCGCGGCAGCAATCCGTGCGGCAGCGCGCAGGTCAATCGCCGCAATGCCACCCGGTACTGACGCGGGGCAAGCGGGAGTAACCGCGCGGTCGCAGACATCGACGTCGAGATCGACGTGGATGGGGCCACCAGCGGCACCCGCAATCTTCAGAGCCTGCGCCATGACATCGTCCATCGACCGCGAGCGCAGTTCGTCGCGAGTGATGACGGTGATTCCGGCCTCACGGGCGCGCTCGGCGTAGGCCAGCGAGTTCGCCAGCGGCTCGATACCGATCTGCACCACGCGGTTGCCGTCGAGGCCTGCCTCGAGAAGTCGACGGACGGGCGAACCATTACTCGTTCCGTCGCGTAGGTCGTAGTGGGCATCGAGCGTGATGAGGCCAGCGGTGGCGATCTGTGATCCCCAGCGTCCGAGGGCGGTGGGTACCGTTGCGGCGTTATCGCCACCCAACGCGATAACAAGCTCGGTTCGCAGCTCAGCGACCGCCTCGATCGCATCCGCTTCATTCAAGTCAGGCTCGCGCACATTGCCGGCGTCGACGATCCGCAGATCGGACAGCGCAGCATAACGCCGCAGAGCCTCCCGCACCGCCTGAGGCGTGGTGTGCGCTTGAGTCGGCGAGAGCGACGTACGCGAAGTCGGCATACCGAGGAGCGCGACATCCGCCCATTCATCAGCAACCGGCGCGGGCCAGTCTCCCGCCCGTGGCCACAGCGGATCAGCGCTCAGCATTGTCGCCCTTCGTGAGTGGAGCCTCGTTCATAGGGATGCGAACGCCGAGATCATCAGCGACCTCGATGGCTTCATCGTAGCCAGCATCGACGTGACGGATCACTCCCATCCCGGGATCGTTCGTGAGAACGCGCTCAAGCTTCTGGGCCGCCAACTCGGTTCCGTCAGCGACCGTCACCTGGCCGGCGTGGATCGACCGGCCAATGCCAACGCCGCCACCGTGGTGAATAGAGACCCACGTTGCCCCCGACGAAGTGTTGACCAGCGCGTTGAGCAACGGCCAGTCGGCAATCGCATCCGAACCATCTTTCATCGCTTCGGTCTCGCGGTACGGTGACGCCACCGAGCCGCTATCGAGGTGGTCGCGGCCAATCGCCAGCGGGGCAGCCAACTCGCCCGAGGCGACCATCTCGTTGAACTTGAGGCCAGCCTTGTCGCGTTCGCCATAGCCGAGCCAGCAGATGCGGGCGGGCAGACCCTGGAAGTGCACCCGCTCCCCTGCCAGCTTGATCCAGCGCGCGAGCGATTCGTTCTCGGGGAACAGCTCGAGAATTGCCTTGTCTGTCTTGTGGATGTCGCTGGCCTCGCCACTGAGGGCGGCCCACCGGAACGGCCCCTTACCCTCCGCAAACAGCGGACGGATGTAGGCCGGCACGAACCCCGGAAACGCAAACGCATCCGCGTATCCTGCTGCGCGCGCTTCGGTGCGGATGTTGTTGCCGTAGTCGAAGACCTCGGCACCCTGGCGTTGGAAGCCCACCATCGCTTCGACGTGGATCGCCATTGACTCGCGAGCGCGCTGGGCGAAGTCGGGGTGGCTACGGGCGCTCTCCCAATCGTGGAAGTCAACGCCGAGCGGCAAGTACGCCAGGGGGTCGTGCGCGCTGGTCTGGTCGGTGACGATATCGATCGGGGCGCCCATCGCCAGCAACTCAGGCACGGCTGCAGCTGCGTTGGCAAGGACGCCGATCGACAGCGCCTTCTTCGCGTCACGTGCCGCAACGGCGAGCTCGACGGCGTGCGCCAGCGACTTCGCCTCGACGTCGAGGTAACCGTGATCGATACGACGAGTGATGCGGCTCTGATCAACATCGATGCAGATCGCAACACCGTCGTTCATGGTTACGGCGAGGGGCTGAGCCCCGCCCATGCCTCCGAGGCCGGCTGTGAGGGTGATGGTGCCCGCTAGAGTGCCACCGAATCGTTTCGCCGCGACCGCAGAGAAAGTTTCGTACGTGCCTTGCAGAATGCCCTGCGTACCAATGTAGATCCACGATCCGGCCGTCATTTGGCCGTACATTGTGAGGCCCAACTGCTCGAGCCGACGGAACTCATCCCAGTTCGCCCAGTCACCCACGAGATTGGAGTTGGCGAGCAGCACGCGGGGCGCCCACTCGTGCGTCTGCATCACACCGACGGGCTTGCCCGACTGCACGAGCAGCGTCTCGTCGCCCTTGAGCGTCGTGAGCGAACGCACGATCGCATGGTAGCTGGGCCAGTCGCGGGCAGCCTTGCCCGTGCCGCCATAGACGACGAGATCTTCGGGATGCTCGGCGACCTCCGGGTCGAGGTTGTTCTGCAGCATGCGCAGAGCGCCTTCCTGCTGCCAGCCGAGAGTAGTGAGGGTGGAACCACGCTGTGCCTGAATCATGACTGCTCCTAGTGAAGTTCGGTGACGGAACGTGCTGCTGCAACAAGGGCACCCGACTGCACGAGTTCAACGCTCGCGGCAATGTCGGGGGCAAGGTAACGGTCGGGGCCTGCGCCGGGCACTCGCTCGCGCAGGGTGTCGATTACGGCGGCCGATACCGGGGACGGCTTTTCGCCGCGCATCTCAATGCCGCGTGCGGAGGTCAACAGTTCAATGGCGAGAACGCGCGAGAGACCGTCGATGCTGCGACGAAGCTTGAGGCCGGCACTCCAGCCCATCGAAACGTGATCCTCTTGCATGGCGCTGGTCGGAATCGAGTCGACGGATGCCGGCGCCGCGAGCCGCTTCATCTCACTGACGATGCCCGCCTGGGTGTACTGCGCGATCATGTGACCCGAGTCGACCCCGGGATCCGCAGCAAGGAACGCGTTCAGCCCACCATTGCGGTTGCTGTCGAGGAAGCGGTCGGTGCGACGTTCGCTCATGCTTGCGACGTCGGCCGCCACAATCGCCAGGAAGTCGAGCGCATAGCCCACGGGCGCCCCGTGGAAGTTTCCGTTCGACTCCAAGCGACCATCGAGGGTAACGACAGGATTATCGATTGCGCTCTGCAACTCGCGCTCGGCAACACGTCTCGTGTGATCGACCGTGTCGCGAGCCGCACCGTGCACCTGCGGAGCACAACGCAAGGAATAGGCATCCTGCACTCGGGTGAAACCATTGGTGGCGTGGGCGGCGATCGTTCCCGAATCGCGCAACACTGCGCGCATATTACCGGCGGACACCTGCTGGCCGGGGTGGGGGCGGAGGGCGTGAAGATCTTCGGCGAAGACGCGATCTGTTCCGGCGAGACCCTCGACGCTGAGAGCCGCGGACAGGTCGGCGGTGGTGAGCAACGCGCTCAGATCGGTGATGGCCATCGACAGCATGCCAAGCATCCCATCCGTGCCATTGATAAGCGCCAGCCCCTCCTTTTCGTGCAGCACGACCGGCTCAATACCGGCAGCTTTGAGAGCAGCGGAGGCGGGCATCAACTCCCCGGCGACGCGCACGTCGCCTTCGCCCATGACCGCCAACGCGCAATGCGCCAGCGGAGCAAGGTCGCCCGAGCACCCGAGGCTGCCGTACTCTCCCACGATCGGAGTGATGTCAGCGTTAAGCAGCGCGGCATAGGTCTCGGCGACAACTGGGCGCACTCCGGTACGGCCGGTTGTCATCGTGGAGAGCCGTAAGAGCATGGTCGCCCGCACCACCTCAGCATCGATCTCGGCACCAGAGCTGGCGGCATGGCTGCGCACCAGAGATCGCTGCAATTGCACCCGCTGCTCGAGAGCGATGTGTTTCGTGGCGAGGGCACCGAAACCTGTCGACACCCCGTAGTGAGGCCGAACGTCGTTCGCGAGAGCCTCAATGACGGCGCGCGACGCCTCGATCTCGGCGATAGCTTCGGGCGTGATCGACACGCGCGCATGGTGGCGCGCCACAGCCACGACCTCGGCGATGCTGACGGGGCCAACGCCAAGAGAAACAGTCTGCGGAGTTTCGGGATTCATGATCCCAGTGAACGCTGATCACCCTTCTGCAGCGATAGTGATTCGCGATATGGTGTCTGAAATATCAGACAGGGGAAACGTGCCCAGCATTCCGGCAGCGCGCAACACTATGGCGGTGCTGCGCCATCTCGCGTCTCGCAAAGGACCGGTGCCCGCCTCGGCATTGGCCCGCGAGCTCGGACTGCCCCGATCGTCCGTCTACCAACTGCTCGCAGTCATGGTCGATGAGGGCTTCGTTGTGCACTATCCCGAGGATCGCACCTACGGGCTCAGTGCCCTCGTCTCT
Source organism: Salinibacterium amurskyense (assembly GCF_002797685.1). GTDB lineage: Bacteria > Actinomycetota > Actinomycetes > Actinomycetales > Microbacteriaceae > Rhodoglobus > Rhodoglobus amurskyensis. The sequence goes on along the minus strand of NZ_PGFH01000001.1, from coordinate 744,857 downwards.
GAGATTGGCACTTCGGCGCTGCGCAGCGAACGGCTCTCTGCTCTTGCCTCACCGCTGATGCGCAGTCTCGCTCGTGAAGCTCCCATCCCGGTCGTCGCTCACCTAGCGGTATTGAGCGGCGCGGATGTCAGCTACGCGGCACGCGTGCAAGGAACCCGCGCTCCCACGACCGTCTCTGCGGTCGGTGTGCGCCTGCCCGCCCATCTCACTGCCACCGGCCGTGCCATGCTCGCGCGGCTCACCGCACCTCAAGTCCGCGCTCTGTATCCGACTCGGGCGTCTCTGACGCGCCGGCAAACCGCTGGGCCCCAAACGCTGGCCGAACTTGACCGGATGCTGGATTCCGCTCGCAAACGGGGCTGGGCGAGCGAGATTGGCGACGTTACCGCCGACTACTCGTCGGTGGGTGCCGCGGCGCTTGACCGCAACAACTACCCCACAGCCGCGATCGGGCTAACCTTCCGCACGGATGCCGTGGGCGAGCACTGGGATGAGCTCGGCGCCGCGACGGTGGCTGCTGCGCGCGCCCTCACCGGCAGGCTCACCGGACGGTCGAGCTGACCTGACTGCTAAACCGCAGACAGCGACTGCAGAGCGGGAGCGAAAGTGATCGTTAAACGACAAAGGGCCGAGCCTTTCGGCCCGACCCTCGTCGTAATTAGTTACTGAGCTTACGCCAGAACCTTGGTTACCTTACCGGCACCTACGGTACGTCCACCCTCACGGATGGCGAAGCCGAGGCCCTCTTCCATGGCGATGGGCTGAATAAGCTCAACGGTCATGTCAGTGGTGTCGCCAGGCATAACCATCTCGGTGCCCTCAGGCAACGTGATGACGCCGGTGACGTCGGTGGTACGGAAGTAGAACTGCGGACGGTAGTTCGCGTAGAACGGGTTGTGACGCCCACCCTCATCCTTGGAAAGGATGTATGCGGTTCCCTCGAAGTTCGTGTGAGGAGTAACGGAACCAGGCTTAACAACAACCTGTCCACGCTCTACATCTTCACGCTTGGTTCCACGAAGAAGCAGACCACAGTTCTCGCCAGCCCATGCTTCGTCGAGCTGCTTGTGGAACATCTCGATACCAGTGACCGTGGTCTTCTGGGTCGGACGGATTCCAACAATCTCAACGTCAGAGTTGATCGTGAGCGTTCCACGCTCGGCGCGGCCGGTAACAACGGTTCCACGACCAGTGATCGTGAAGACGTCCTCAACGGGCATCAAGAACGGCTTGTCCTTGTCGCGTACGGGGTCAGGAACGTTCTCGTCAACTGCATCCATGAGGTCCAGAATCGACTGAACCCACTTCTCGTCGCCTTCGAGAGCCTTGAGGCCCGAAACGCGAACGACAGGTGCGTTGTCGCCGTCGAAGCCCTGGCTACCCAGGAGTTCGCGAACCTCGAGCTCAACGAGCTCAAGGATCTCTTCGTCGTCAACCATGTCGGACTTGTTGAGTGCTACGAGCAGGTAAGGAACACCAACCTGCTTCGCGAGCAGAACGTGCTCGCGAGTCTGAGCCATCGGGCCGTCGGTCGCTGCAACCACGAGGATTGCACCGTCCATCTGAGCAGCACCGGTGATCATGTTCTTGATGTAGTCAGCGTGACCGGGAGCGTCTACGTGTGCGTAGTGGCGCTTGGTCGTCTCGTACTCAACGTGCGAGATGTTGATGGTAATTCCGCGCTGACGCTCTTCCGGAGCCGAGTCAATCGACGAGAAGTCACGCTGGACGTTGGTTGCCGAAGGGAACTTGTCTGCAAGTACCTTCGAGATCGCTGCCGTGAGCGTGGTCTTTCCGTGGTCAACGTGACCGATGGTTCCGATGTTTACGTGCGGCTTGGTCCGCTCGAACTTGGCCTTAGCCACTGTGGGTCCTCCTCAGGACTCGGTTGCTTCGCATCCGACGACTTATCACTGCCGAATGTTCTGCAAGTTGGTGTGTATCTATGTTAGTTGCGCGCTGGTAGTGCGGCGATTACTCGCCCTTGTTCTTTGCAACAATCTCGTCAGCTACCGCGCGGGGAACCTCAGAGTAACTGTCGAACGTCATCGAGTACACCGCGCGACCCGAAGTCTTGGACCTCAAGTCACCGACATAGCCGAACATTTCCGACAGCGGTACGTGGGCGCGAACGACCTTTACGCCGGTCGCGTCCTCCATGGACTGGATCTGTCCGCGGCGACTGTTAAGGTCACCGATGACATCTCCCATGTACTCCTCGGGAGTACGAACCTCGACCGCCATGAGCGGCTCGAGGAGAACTGGGTCAGCCTTGCGAGCTGCTTCCTTGAATGCCATGGTGCCCGCGATCTTGAACGCCATTTCTGACGAGTCAACATCGTGAGCAGCACCATCGAGGATGATTCCTCGGACGCCGACCATCGGGAATCCTGCGAGGATTCCGACGTTCATCGAGGCCTGGAAACCCTGATCGATCGAGCCAATGTATTCGCGAGGAATACGGCCACCGGTGACCTTATTTACGAATTCGTAAATGTTGTCGCCTTCAACCTCCATGGGCTCAAGCGAGATCTGGACCTTAGCGAACTGTCCCGAACCACCGGTCTGCTTCTTGTGGGTGTAGTCGTGCTTGTCCACAACGCGTCGGATGGTCTCGCGGTACGCAACCTGCGGCTTACCAACGTTGGCTTCAACGTTGAATTCGCGCTTCATGCGGTCGACGAGGATGTCGAGGTGAAGTTCACCCATTCCCTTGATAACCGTCTGGCCAGTTTCCTGGTTCTGTTCGGTACGGAACGTGGGGTCTTCTTCAGCGAGCTTCTGGATGGCAACACCAAGCTTTTCTTGGTCAGCCTTCGTCTTCGGCTCGATCGCTACCTCAATAACGGGCTCAGGGAACGTCATCGACTCGAGAACGACCTGGTCGTTCGGGTCACACAGCGTGTCACCAGTCGTGGTGTCCTTGAGGCCGATAACGGCGTAGATGTGTCCAGCGGTGACGCTGTCGACAGGGATCTCCTTGTTGGCAGCCATTTGGAAGATCTTTCCGATGCGCTCCTTCTTGCCCTTAGTGGAGTTAGCAACAGCTCCACCAGAGTCAAGGTGTCCCGAGTACACGCGAATGTACGTAAGGCGACCGAAGAAGGGGTGCACAGCAACCTTGAACGCGAGAGCCGAGAACGGCTCAGCGGAATCAGGCTTGCGGATGATGATCTTCTCTTCATCGCGCGGGTCGGTTGCTTCCATGGGAGGCACGTCAACCGGCGAGGGAAGGTAATCGATAACAGCGTCGAGCATCGGCTGAACGCCACGGTTCTTGAAAGCAGAACCACAGAGAACGGGGTAGATCTCGCTGTTGACGGTGAGCTTACGAATTGCAGCCTTGATCTCTGCAACCGTGATCTCTTCGCCGCCGAAGTAACGCTCCATGATGGCGTCGTCAGTCTCAGCAACAACTTCGAGGAGAGCGGTGCGGTATTCCGCAGCCTTTTCCTTGAGGTCTTCGGGGATCTCTTCGATAGCGTACTTCGAGCCCATCTGAACGTCACCCTTGGCGTCTCCACGCCACGTGAGTGCACGCATCTCGACGAGGTCGACAACACCCTCGAACTCGGACTCGAGTCCGATCGGGAGCTGAAGAACCAACGGGCGAGCGCCGAGGCGGTTAACGATGGTGTCTACCGTGTAGTAGAAGTCCGCGCCCATCTTGTCCATCTTGTTGACGAAGCAGATGCGGGGTACGTCGTACTTGTCGGCCTGGCGCCATACAGTCTCCGACTGCGGCTCCACACCCTCTTTACCGTCGAACACAGCGACAGCACCGTCGAGAACGCGGAGCGAACGCTCCACCTCAACCGTGAAGTCAACGTGGCCGGGGGTGTCGATGATGTTGATCTGGTTTTTGTTCCAGTAACACGTAACAGCAGCGGACGTGATCGTGATGCCACGTTCTTGCTCCTGCTCCATCCAGTCAGTAGTCGACGCACCATCGTGAGTTTCACCAATTTTGTGGTTAACACCCGTGTAGAACAGGATGCGCTCAGTCGTAGTGGTCTTGCCGGCATCGATGTGAGCCATGATGCCAATGTTGCGGACCTTAGTCAGGTCGGTGAGCACGTCCTGTGCCACAGGTTCCTCCGAAGTATGTTGGTGAAGCGAGAATCTCAATAGTGAAGCGAGTCAGACAGCGCCTGACTCGCCTCACTGCGAGGTGCTGACTACCAGCGGTAGTGAGCGAATGCCTTGTTCGACTCGGCCATCTTGTGGGTGTCTTCACGACGCTTTACAGCGGCGCCAAGTCCATTCGATGCGTCCAAGATCTCGTTGGTGAGACGCTCAGTCATCGTCTTTTCACGACGACCCTTTGCGTAGCTCGTGAGCCAGCGCAGTGCGAGCGTGTTTGCTCGGTGCGACTTAACTTCAACGGGAACCTGGTAAGTCGATCCACCGACACGACGCGACTTGACCTCAAGGGTCGGGCGTACGTTGTCGAGAGCCTTCTTGAGAGTGACTACGGCGTCTTGGCCGGTCTTCTCTGCCACGCCTGCGAGTGCTCCGTAAACGATGCGCTCAGCGAGGCCCTTCTTGCCATCAAGAAGAATCTTGTTGACGAGCTGGCTGACGATGGGTGCGCCGTAAACGGGATCCGCGACTACGGGACGCTTTGGTGCTGGTCCTTTACGAGGCATTACTTCTTGTCCTTCTTCGCGCCGTAGAGGCTACGAGCCTGCTTACGGTTCTTAACGGCCTGGGTGTCGAGCGCTCCGCGAACGATCTTGTAGCGGACACCGGGGAGGTCCTTTACACGACCACCGCGGATGAGCACCATCGAGTGCTCTTGAAGGTTGTGACCTTCTCCGGGAATGTAGGCCGTGACCTCGGTACCGTTTGAAAGCTTGACACGAGCAACCTTGCGAAGAGCCGAGTTCGGCTTCTTCGGAGTTGTTGTGTAGACGCGCGTGCAAACGCCGCGCTGCTGCGGGTTGGACTTAAGGGCGGGAGCCTTGGTCTTGACGACCTTCGGCGAGCGTCCCTTACGCACCAACTGCTGAATGGTGGGCACTAAATTACTCCTTGATTTTGCTGCACGGTGACAGCGTCATGATGGTTAGCATTCGCTGTTCTTTGCAGAACACCGAGTTCATCTGGACCCACGCCCCGCCGCACAAGTCGAATGAACGAACTATGCGGATGGTTTATGGATATGCCGTGGGGGTCAACCAGAAGGTTGAACCCTGTGATGTGGAGTTGCTTGCACCCGAACCCCGCTAGTGCGGTGACCTACAAGAGGCATAGTTCAAGCGCACGGCAAAGCGCACACCTCAGAAAGAATAGCCCCCCGGGCGTACCGGGGTCAAATGATCACAGCGCACACGCAGGCTCCAGAACAGGGCACGCGATGGCGCACGCACGCTTAGCGTTGAGCAGCAGTTTTCTCTGCGAGCTCAGCTTCCCATTTCGCCCGGGATTCGCTGTTGCGCTGAGTGACCTTGCGGCCGCGCTTTGCCACGAGCGCACCCGTCCAGAGCGACACCTCACGACCAATAAGGCCGGCTGCGATGATGAGCGGATCGACCAAAGCTGCAGCGAACATGGCCTGGGCCTGTTCCGGCGTGTTCTGGATGACGCCATTGATCAGCAACAGCGCACCGATCGTGCCGAAGTACACCACGAGACCGACAATGATGCTCGAGAACACGTGCGCAGCCCAGCCGGCACGGTTCACGATGAGCGCGATGACGATCGCTCCCAGTGCGAAGAATGCGACGGGCACGTAGAACGAGGGCGCCTGGACGAAAGCGAGCGCAACGCGACCCGTCGCGGCTGCGCTGATGATTGCGACCGCGAGTGCGAACACCAGAGCAAAGACCAGAGTGGAAGCGAGTGCGATAAACACCCCGAAGCCACGGTTTCCCGCGACCTTGGGAGGAGTCGGCGCGGTGACGTACACAACGCGCGGCTCGGCGGATGCCGCTCCCGCTGCTGCGGAGGTGACGGCAGGCTCCGGGTCGGCAACGACTTCGGGCTCTGGCTCAGCGACGATCTCTGGCTCGGCTGCTACAGCAGGCTCCGCCATGGGCTCGACTTCTGCCTCCAGCGTGGAATCGTCGTACACCGCGGTATCTGCGGGAGTAGCGGGCTCAGCGATGGGCTCCACGAGGGGTGTGGCAGCGGGCGACTCGTCTGCAGCTGCAACCGTCTCGTCGACCACTACAGCATCCTCAATGTTGTCGTCGTTCTTCGGTGAAAAACCACGCTCTACAGATGGATCGGTCATGACTGTTGCCTCCTCGTGCCAGCGACTGATGCTCTCAGTGTACTGAAGCAACTCTCAGAAACGAGAAGAACGCCACGACCAAGAGGTCGTGGCGTTCTTCTTCATGCTGTGATTTTGCTAGTTGACCGTTGTTCCGTCAGCACCAGCATCCACGTTAAGCGTTGAGACATCGGTACCCGGAAGCACGTAAACGTAGCCATCGATCTTCATCTCGAACTCGCCGCCATCAGTTGCGGGATCGTAAATGATCGAGGACATGCTCAACACACGGACGCCGGTTTGAGCGGTCTCCAAGAACGAGTGCAACGCGGCAGGCTCGCCCGCCACACGAATCGTGACGGCGACGGCAACTAGGCCTGGCACCGAGGGGACCGCTTGCACGTCGGTTGGTGAGCTAGCGTCGGCCTCCGCTACCGGCGCCTCAGCAGCGTCGCCTTCTTCACCCTCCACGGGAGCAGCGACCGGTGCATCAGTTTCGGGCGGCAGAGCTTCTTCGACACTCAGGTATCCCGTGCTAACTAGAAGGACGCCAGCTTTCGACGCGAGCGCTTCGATCTGGGCTGCGAAGACTGACGTGTTGTGCACAGCAGGGATAGCTCGCTGAAGGTCTTCCAGCTCCGCGAACAGCGCTGCAGAATCTTCATCGAGAGCCTTGAGGCGAGCAAGTTCTGCAGCCTTCACCTGATTCTGAATCTCGACATCAGCGAGCTGGGTGTCGGATTCATTCGCGGCGCTGAGCGCTGGCCCGACTCCCACCGCCCAGCCGGCAGCGAGAATGATGATTACAGCAACCACACCAATTAGTGTCCATAAGCGTGTCAAGGTCATGATCCGCTCCCTTCTTCAGTCGCCTCAGGAGTGTCACTTGGACTCGGCGTCTCAGTCACTGTGGGTGTCGGCGTTGGCTCAGCCTCGGGCTCTTCGGCCACGGGCTCAGTTTCGACACCGTCGAATCGGTGAACGAGAGCGTTCTCGTCCAAGTAGACAACGACATCCACCGTGTAGGTCCCGTCGTCTTGATAGTTTGCAGCGACCAAGGTTGCATCGCTCACACCGTCGATGCTGGGGACCGATCGAAGCCACTTATCAGAGGCCGCGATGTTGGCGAAGTTGATTTCCATCGCAAACTGCGCGTTCCGCTGTGGTTCCACGGTTGATGTCGCGGCGCCGAATTCCAGAAGCGGGGTTGCCGTTTCGAAGCTGTAAGAAACCACGACAGCCCCGGAGGGGAGCTTCTTACCAAGCGCGTTGAACATATCCCGCACTGAAACCTCAGTCGAGGTCGCGAAAATACGAGCACTTGTGGCAGATTGCACCATCTGCCCGGCAACACGCACGTCGTTGTATTCGCCCTGTTGCGTGATGAGGGTCTGTGTAAGTGCACGAGCGTTCTCGAGCGCCAAGTAGCGCTGGAGCGCGTACAGGTTCATACCCACCGATGCCAGAATGACGACTCCGATTGCGACAATCGCAACGAAGATTGCACGGCCACGCGCTCGGGCCGCCTGCTTCTTCTGGCCAACCTCTGGTGGAAGAAGATTTACATACGGCGGGTACGCGGTAGGAACTTTCAGTTCCTTACGGGCTTTAGGAGCTTTGCTCTTGTTGTCGCTCATGCGGAGACCCCCGTTACCAGTCCGAGAGCTACCGACATATCAAACGGAGAACCTGTTCCCTTGAGCTGACGAGAAACGGCAGTCATCGTGAACGGATCGGGCAAGGATGCCGGTGTCTTGGTGAACTCTGACACTGTTTCTACGAGGCCCAGCAACTGCGAGCCTCCACCCGTCATCACGATGCGATCAATCGCACGGTTGTTGCGGGCATTCTGGAAGTACTGAATCGTGGCACGGATGGCCATCAGCGTTTCATTGACGAGCTCGAAAGAAACCTCGAGGGCGGGGCGTTGCTCCGCGGTCGCCCGTGCCGCAATGACGCCGACGGAACGCTTGATAGCTTCAGCATCGCGCGAGGAGATATCGAGTCGCTGCGAGATTCCCTTGGTGATGTCACCACCTCCGGTCGGGAGGAATCGAATGAAGTGAGGAACGTGACCCTCGAGCGCAACAAGAGTCGTTGTCGACGCACCGATATCGACCAGCAGCGTGGTCGTGGAACCGAGCTCGGGAGTCGAGAACAGTCGCGTCAGAGCAAACGGCGACAGATCGACGTTGACGGGCGTGACGCCACCAGCGGATGCCGCGTTAACGTTCACGAGCACGGGAGCCTTAATCGCGGCAACCAGCATGCCCTGAAGCATGGGTCCGGTCTCCCCCTCAGCCTCGGCGGCCGGGTAGAAGTCGAGCAGTGCATCCGAAGCCGGAACAGGCAGCAGGTCTTGCACCTGAAAAGGAAGCGATTCGCGAACCTGGTTCAACGGCAGACGCGGAACCGTCACATCGCGGGCAACGACTTTGGAGTTACCAAAGCCGATAACGACATCGCGCGTGCGGAAGCCGTTGGCCGACCACAGCTTTTTGATGGATGCCGTGACGGTGGCGGAGTCGATGACTTCGCCCGCGCGCACAGCACCCTCGGGCAAGGGCACTTCGCCGAAGCGAAGCACCGTTGGCTTCTGAAGGTGCGGGTTCTCAACTTCAACAGCACGAATTGCTGTTGAGCCGATATCCAGCCCCACTAATTTCTTTCCCATAGTTCCCCCCGGGCCGCGGTCAGACGAGACCGGCGGCCACCATATATCCATTCCACAGTTGTGAACCGAAAGCGATGCCAACCCACGCGCCCGCGATCATCCACGGTCCGAATGGGATAGCTGTGCGCCGGCCTGCCCGCCGAATGATGAGCAATGCGATTGCAAATACGCCCCCGAGCAAGAATGCCGCAAATGCACCCACTGCGACGACCCCCCATCCGAGCCACCCCAGATAGAGGCCAAGGACGGCCGCGAGTTTGACGTCGCCCATGCCCATGCCACGCGGCTGGACAATTGCGATGATGAAGTAGAAGACGAAGAGCGCCGCGCCACCGGCGAGAGCGCCGAGAAGAGCGCCCCAGTTTCCCGTGCCGGCGCTGGCTACAGCAAGCAACGCCGCACCCACCACGATCGATGGCAGCACGATGCGGTTCGGCAAAGTTTGCGTATCGAGGTCGATCAACGTGAGAGCGATCGAGATCGCCGCCAGGTACAAGAAAGCAGGCAGCGCCCAGATGAGACTGGTCTCAGCTCCGATGAAGGCGGCAGTGAGCCCGAACGCGACAGCAGTCGCTGCTTCGACCAGCGGATAACGTGCCGAGATCGGCTCGGAGCAATCGCGGCAACGGCCACGAAGGACTAGCCAACCCACAACAGGGACATTGTCGTACCAGCGGATGCGGTGCTCACACTTGGGGCACGCGCTCGGCGGTGACGTGAGGTTCTCGCCGCGCGGCAACCGCCACACCACCACATTCAAGAACGAACCGACAGCAAGTCCGAGAATTACAGCAAAGACGACAAGAAGAGCAGTTGCTGTCATCGAGCGGCACCCGAAGCTTCGAACGCGGGCTCGACCTCAATCCAGACGTTCACGCCGTACGTAGTCGTTACGGGAGAAAGGAACTTGGGAGGAGCAACATATTTGAGGCGCACGTCATAAACGTAGTTCTTTACGTAGCCTCCGCTACCACTTCGCACGATTCCGCGGAACTTTTGCGCAATGGCGCCGTTGACAGTGAGAGTGCCTCGGCCGCTGCCGATGCTCGGGTTTTGTACCGCAAAGGTGTGGCCCACCGACAAGATCGCAGCGTCGATGCGGCGGTTGTAGCCGCCAAGAAGCGTGTTGTCGTAATAACGGTTGGATCCGGTCGTCGGGTTCCACACCCAAATAGCATCGTTGCCGACGAGTCCGAGAACGTCTTCCTGATCGTCTCGGTAAACAATGTCACCGGTCACGTAAACGTAGTGTTCAGCCGACAGAGTTGCCTGGCCGTTGACCGTGCCCTTGACGAAGAGATCACCGTTGCGGCAGCCGTAGCTTCCGCTGGGGGCATTCTCGTAGCGGACCGGGTAGCCGATGCCGTTGCCGTTGCCGTTCTCATCGGTGCGACCATTCACACCGACACAGCTCAGCCCTGAAGGCCGACTAGAGCTCGACCAGTAGTTCGGGTCGCTGGCGACGCTAGGCACGTTTTGCACGTAGATCACGTTGCTGGGTGGCATGGTGAAAGTTGCCCCGGAAGTGCTGCGCAGCTGAGAGAGACTTCCGCACATCGCCGGAGTGCTTCCGCCGGTGGCGGGAGATCCCGTGATCTGAGTCTTCTTGGTCCAGGGCGAATATACCGTGATGGTGCCATTCGAGTTCAACGTGATTTCGGTCGGCCCCGTATAGAGGCAGCCGGGACGCGGGACACCGTCAGTCACGAGGTCTGAACGGGTTTCGCGCAGGTGCTGCGAGTTCGTCGCCGGCATTCCAATAACCGGGCTGAAACTCGGCGAGCCGGGAATGGCGAAGCTCTGGCCGTTGCAGTAATTGCCGTTGGAATCGCGAGGGTTGTACTTGATTCCGCTCGAGGGGCGGTAACTCGTTGTGACCGCTCCGAGGAAGCTAGCGCTGCAGATGCGGATCGTGTCGTTCGAGTGCACGGGACCGTCAATGGTGTCGCCGCCCGAGAATGCAATCTCACCGCAGTTGCCAGAGATGCTGCTGCGACCATCCCACCAGTACTTCACGCAGCTGTTGCTCGCGCTGCTGAACGAGGGGTCCATGATCTCGTAGTCAGTGAAGTAAAGGAAGTCGATGAAGCCAGACTGGCGAAGGTCCGCCACGATGGTACGGGTTTCACTGCCAACTTTCCCTGTCGCGCGCACGCGAATGGTTCCGCTGCTCTGGTAGTTGGAGTTGTCGACCTCATAGCGGAAAAAAGAGTTGTCGTCGCTGCCCGGAACTTTGACCCACGGCTCTGATGCCAAGGTGTTGAAGGCAGCATTCACGTTGGTGCCCGTCGGCAGACGAACATCGCTCGTCGATGAGAAATCGGCTGCGGGGTTTCCGTACTGCACGTACGACGTGTCTTCTGAGAGTCGACTCTGGTAATCCTCGACGCCGGCATAAGCCGCCGCCAGTGACGCCGACCACTCTTGAGTCGCGGCAGCCTGCCGGAACCCACCAGTGGCGTAAGCCACTGCCGTCGTCACGAGAAGCCCGAGCACCACAGTGATGCCAATCACCATGGGCAAGGCTGCCCCTTGCTCGCCGCCAATTCGGGCGCGAAGAAAACGGATCATCGGTCAATTCCAATCCGGGAAAACCCTAGGTTCGGGATACCTACGGTGTTTTCGAGAGTCGCAGTCTTTGCATCTCCCGAAGGGTCTGTTTGTACCGTCATAGTCACTTTCACCGCAGCGATGAGGCGTCGATCAGTCTCAGAAAGAGAGCCACCTGAGGGCATCGTCAATTCGACGTTGTCCTTCGTGTAGAACTGAAATACGGGCGAACCCCCGGTCGCGATCTGGCGTACGACGGTGCGCTGCGATGCAGCGGTGTTATAGAAAGTGAAGTATCCCGACGAGAGTGCCCGGGCATCCCAGCGGGTTTCAACCAGCGTGCGGTCGCTCGTTATCTCGAACTGCACTTTCACCGGCTCGGGATCGAGCGCATCGGTGTCGAGGTATGCCTGCAAGACGACGTTCTCGGGGCTCGCAACGCTGAACACTGGCTCGTTGAGCGCAACGCTCGCGACAGGATTCTCGGTTCCGGAGCGGATTACGCGGGTCAACTCGTTCATCGCGATTGTGGCCGCGGACGTGTTGGCGCTCGCGGAGCGCTCGTCAGCAAAGGTGCGCGTAAAGGTGACGAAGATCGTCATGACCATTGCGAGCAACATTCCCATGAGTGCCATTGTTACGATCAGCTCGCTCAGGGTGACACCGGCTTCATCGCGCTGCAGTCGTGAGACGCGAGAAAAAAGAACGCTTCGCAACGTAGTCATTAGGAAGCCACCCGAGGATCGACGGTGACCACGCCGGGAACTGTTGCAGTTCCACCAACGATCGGGGCAAGGATGCTGCCCAACCCAACAGGAAGCCAAAGACCAGCTGTGCGACGTTCGATCTCCCAGGTTCCATAAGGCAAAGCGATGAACTGAGTTGCAGAGTCTAAGCGGTCGAAGGTCAGGGTCACCGACTCGGTGCAGCCGGGGTCGGCACTACCCGCGACGGGCGCGGTCGACTTCACACGAATTCGGTCGCCTGCAAGCGCCGTTACGTCAACGAGTCCCATAGGAACCGTCATATCGACGCTTCCGCCCGGGTTAGCGGCGACGGCTACCGCATCCGGAGAACGGTACGTTACCCCGGCGATGTCTTCTTCTGGCCACAGCGCAGGGTTGGGTGAGGCGCAATAGTCAGCGGTACTGGCCGGGTCTTCGGGCTTCGGAATGTACGTTCCCGCTACCCCGACATACCCCGAACGCCACGGGAAAAGGTTGATGCTGCGCGACAGACTCGACGAGCTGCTCGACTCGGTATGGACTCCGTAGGTGCTAATAAAAGCGGTATCCATGTTCTTCGGGATTTCGACGTTCGCCGGCGCCGGGTTCGCTACGTACTTGACGTCGAAGCGTGCGGCCTGGTCATAGTTGAACGAGACCGAGCTCGCGGTTCCCGCTACGACCTGCGTGAGCTGGCTGGGTGAGCTGGACTGGCCATCATCTGTGATGTAACCGGAGCGCGAAACGCTGACGTTGTAGTTGCCGGGCGCGACCTTGAGGATGAAGGAACATCCGTCAGTGTCCGTTGCTGCGGGCGAAGTAGACAAACTCTGAGCTCCCTCGGAGGGAGAAGCGGGGCTTGCGCCGACGCTCACGCCTTCGGATCCTTCACCGGAGCCGCCAATCACGGAAACCAAGATCGTGCCGAGTGCGGGGTCGTTGATGCGATCATCCGGAGCCAACAGGCTGTCAAAGCGCACCGGCTCGGTGCCCGTACGCATATTGGGCCAAGAAACTTCGATATTGATGCGCTTGTACTGCAGGGTTCCACCACCGGAACCACAGGACGCTGCGGTGTTACTCGATGGCACCCACGCGGTTGAACGCGTCACCGTGAAGACGTCGCCATTGAGCGTCTTGGTGTAGGTGTCGTCGAAAAGTGTGAAGACGTCGCTGGCGTCGCGAGCGAGGTCGATTTCTTGAGCGGCAAGGTTTGCTGCCACTACGCGAGCGCGATTGTCGCGAGTGATAGCCAGAACAGTGGCCAGTGATTGGAGTACGCCGAGGGAGACAATTGCGAAGATCATCATCGCGACGAGAACCTCAAGAAGGCTCAATCCTGAATCGGAGCTACGAAGACGCTGTAGAACCTTATACATGATGAGCCCTTTCGTGCGGGTGTAAGGGTGTGCAAGTCGTGCGGCGGAGATGGGTTCTCCCCTGCGAGAGCGATCACTCTCGAAGTGTGAAAACGGGGCGCCGCCGCTTGGCGACGCCCCGTTCTCGTACTACTTACCTACTACGGCGTGACTGCCGTGTCGGTGGTGATTCCGGTGTTGCTGTCGTAAGCCCACGCCTTGGTCGTGTACTCGGAGTGAGTTACAGCGAACGTGTAGCTGTTTCCGTCAGCAGCAGGAGTAACGGCGAGCGTTACGGAAGGCGTTGCCTTGTAACCGTTGTCCGAGAGGCCGGTGTCAGAAAGACCGGTGAACGAACCGTTGTTGCCTACGGCGAAGGTCTCCGCTGCGATAACAGCGTTAGCGATGTCCGACTTGACCTGCGATTCCCAAGCGCCCTGGCGCTGGTTGAGGAAGAAGGGGATAGCGATCGCGGCAAGGATGCCGATGATCAGAACAACAACGAGGAGCTCAACGAGAGTGAAGCCCTTCTGGTCGTTCTCGAGGTCGGAGCGCTTGCTGCGCAGTGCTTCATTCAAACGTGCGATCATTTTGGATTTCCTGTCTGTGGTTCGGATCTTGGACAGGGGCCCCCAGAAAAAATCAGCTTCTCAGCCCCCCACAAAAAATACTCTCAACATGTGGGCTAGCTGAGAATCCCACAAACGGGGGTGAACCGCCCGAATCACGCCCCCAGTCTGAGGGGCGAGGTGCGAGTCGTGGCGGTTTTTGCGCCTAGTTCAGGGGTAAATTTCGCCGGCACAACTCCAAGGGACCCGCCCGCGACTGCCGGCAAGCGCGCACTCCGCTGCGCTGCTCCCTCGGCCGAGATGCACCTTAACGGCCAAACGGGGGCATCACGACTCGGGTCGCGATGCCCCCGCCTGGGGCTGCTAGGTGCCTCTGTACTATTTGATCTGGTCGAAGATGGCAAAGATCGGCATGTAGAGCGCGATAACCATCACGCCAACGATCGCGCCAATGACACCAATCATGAGCGGCTCGATAAGTGCCGTGAGCTGCTCAGTAGTCTTCTGCACCTCGTCGTCGTAGAAGTCAGCGATCTTCGAAAGCATGACCTCCATAGAACCGGCGTCTTCACCGACGGCAACCATCTGGGTCACCATCGACGGGAAGACCGGCTCTTTGGCCAAAGGAACCGAAACCGACTGCCCCGAACGAACCGAATCAGCCACACGGCGCAGGGCTTCCTCGATCACGAAGTTTCCCGACGTCTCTCCCACAATCGAAAGCGCGTGAAGAATCGGCACACCAGCGCCGAGCATGGTTCCAAAGTTACGAGTGAAGCGCGAGATCGATACCTTACGGAAGAGAGGGCCAAAGACCGGCGCCCGCAGCTTCCACGGGTCAACGGCCTTACGGACCTTCTCCGTGTGCTTGTTCTTGCCCCACCACACGCTGAAGATAATGCCGCCGACGACCAGGATCGGCGCAATGATGGTCATCCCATCAGACATCCACACCAGCATCTGGGTGAGCAGCGGCAGTTCGCCTCCGAGATCGGAGAACATTTCCTCGAACACCGGCACGATAAAGAGCAGCATTCCGACCACGGCGGCGATCGCCATAATGAGAACGACGACAGGGTAGGTGAGCGCGGACTTAATCGTTCCGCGAAGCTTCACTTCGCCCTCAAAGTTGTTCGCGATCGACTCGAGCGCGTTGTCGAGGAATCCGCCCGTCTCACCCGCACGAACCAAGTGGATCATGATCGGAGGGAAGACGGTACCGTGCTTAGCGAACGCATCAGACAGCGTTCCACCGGTCTCGACGTCTTGACGAATCTCCCCAAGAGCCTTCGCGAGCGTGGGGTTTTCCGTCTGCTCTGAGAGGATGACCAGCGCACGGATGAGAGACAGTCCCGACGAGATCATGGTCGACATCTGGCGGCTCATTACCGCGAGGTCATCCAGGCCAACGCCCTTCTGCAAGAAGGAGATGTTGATCTCTTTGTTGAGGCCGGTGCCGGAACCCGCTTCGGTAACCGAGATCGGGCTGATCTCCATGGCACGGAGGCGCGCGAGAACCGCATTCTCGCTCGATGCATCGATGCGTCCCTTGACAACCTTGCCCGACTGATCGCGGGCCTTGTACTCGAAGGACTTCGTGGTTGAGGTAGTCGCGGCCATTATTTCGGTACTCCTGTTGAGCTATCGCCCATCAGCCGGTGCATACCCTCGGGGTCATGGGCCTTGGCCATGGCTGCCTCTTCGGTAATCGCACCAGACTTAGCGAGACCAGCAAGGTGCTGATCCATGGTGTGCATACCAGCGCCACGGCCGGCCTGCATGGCGGAAGGAATCTGGTAAATCTTTCCTTCACGGATGAGGTTTCCGATAGCTGGGTTCATCGTGAGGACTTCTGTTGCCACGACGCGGCCCTTTCCGGATGACCGGCGAACAAGTGTCTGACAGATGATGCCCTGCAGCACGGCAGCGAGCTGGGTACGAACCTGACCCTGCTGGTGCGGCGGGAAAACGTCGATGATGCGGTCAACGGTTTGCGCAGCATCCTGAGTGTGCAGGGTGGCGAACACAAGGTGACCAGTTTCTGCAGCTGTCAGAGCGATCGAGATGGTTTCGAGGTCTCGAAGCTCACCGATCAGAATGACGTCAGGGTCTTGACGCAGAACATGCTTAAGCGCCGCGGTGAACGAGTGAGTATCGCGACCGACCTCGCGCTGGTTGACCAGCGACTTCTGGTTGCCGTGCAAGAACTCGATCGGGTCTTCGACGGTCACGATGTGGTCGGCACGGGTGCGGTTGACCAGGTCAATGAGCGCGGCCAAGGTGGTGGACTTACCGGAACCAGTTGGCCCGGTCACGAGCACGAGCCCACGCGGCAGAGTAGCAAACTGCGATACCGACTCCTGGATACCGAGGTCTTTCAACTGCTTGATCTCGGTCGGGATGATTCGGAAGGCAGCACCCAAGTTGCCGCGGTCCATGTAGAAGTTCACGCGGAAACGAGCAGCTTCGGAAAGCTCGAATGCGAAGTCGAGTTCGAGGACTTCCAAGAACTGCTCTTCTTGCTTCTGGTCGAGGATGCTGAACAGCGCGTCGCGCGTGCGGTCTTTGTCCCAGATAGCAACACCCTTGAGCGGCTGAAGTCCACCGTCGATGCGGATCATGGGCACAGCGCCGGAAGCGATGTGAAGGTCCGAGGCGCCGGTGTAAACGACCTCTTTCAGAGCATCCAGCAGCTCAGGGTTTGACCCCTCGCGGGCCGTGAGTTGCATCTCGGGACGAGCTTCGCGCTCCTCCTCGACGATCTCCGGTACGGAAAGCAGCTGAGACTCTCGCGTCGGCTGAGGATCGGCAGCACCGAACCCGCTCGTGAAGCTCAAGAGCCCCTCGTCGACTCCGGGCGGCGGGAAGTTCAGTTCGCCCTCGGCAGCGGGGGCGATGTCAGGTAGGTCAAGGAGTCCACCGTCGGCAGCGGGCTGCGACGGGAACTTGATTGTCGGCGCGTCTGCCGCGACCTCATCCATGATCTGGGTGGGGGCATCGGCGGGAGCACTTGCAGCGTCTTCGGTGAAGTACGGCACTTCGGCTGCAGTCGGCGACGGAGCCGGAGCTGCGTCAGCGACGGGCGCAGCAGGTGCGGCGGCTGCAGCAGACACTGGTGCAGGAACCTCAGGCGCGGCGGCTTCCGGAACGGGAAGCGACGCTCCTGCGGCCGACGTTGCGGCCGAGGTCTGAGACATAGCGCCGGCGGCAGCTTGACGGAAAAGCTCATCGAGAGAATCGATCGAGGTGACCGGTTCTGTTGCCATGCGGCGAGCGCGACGCCCGCCCTCAGCGGCGGCTTCGCCCTGCGGCGCTTCAGCCTGAGGCGCGGCAGCGGGCTCAGCCTGAGCGGCAGGTGCAGCCGGAGCTGGTGGCGCAGGAGGCGTGGCCGGGGGCGTAACGCCAGAGGTATCCGTGCTCTTAATCGAGCCAGAGGGCGGCGGAATCGTCGGTAGCGGCGAGGCCGGCACAGTAGCGGCCGATGCCGAAGGCGCGGCGCCCGTCTGTGCCCACTCGGGGAACGCCGAGGCGGATGCTGCCTGCGGCGTGCCAACGCCAGGAACGCTTGTTCCCGGGGTGGGCGGTGGCGCATCCGTCGGAACGCTTTGCCCCGAGGGCGCGCTCTGTCCCTTCGGCGTGAACAAACTCTCGTCTACCGATTGCGACGGGATGTCGTAAATCCGCTTAGCCATAATTCCCCCAGATACTTCGTCTTATGCGACGACGCGCAAAATCTCTTCGACTGACGTCAAGCCGAGTTGAGCTTTCGCCCAACCGTCCATGCGCAGCGTGCGCATTCCCTGCTCAACGGCGACTCGGCTGATTTCCGCGCTCGAGGAGCGTGCAACAGCGAGACGTTCAATCTCTTCAGTCACTGCCATAACTTCGTGCAGTGCAATTCGACCGCGGTATCCCGTCTTGGAACACACGGTGCACCCGACGGGTGCGTAGAGAGGCGGCATCGGACCTTCTGGGTTGAAGCCAACCTTCAAGTTCACGAGATCCTGCGGGTTGTGAGTCGCAGGCTGCTTGCAGCGGTCGCAGAGGCGACGCGCAAGTCGTTGAGCCACAACGCAGTCAATAGCCGAACCAACCAAGAAGGGCTCGATGTCCATCTCGATGAGTCGCGTGATTGCGGCAGGAGCGTCGTTGGTGTGAAGGGTGCTCAACACGAGGTGGCCAGTAAGCGCGGCTTCGATCGCAATCTGCGCCGTTTCCTGGTCTCGGATCTCACCAATCAGCACGACATCCGGGTCAGATCGCAGAATTGAACGCAGCGCGCTCGCGAACGTGAGTCCGGCCTTCGGGTTGACTTGAACCTGGTTGATTCCCGCCATGCGGTACTCCACCGGGTCTTCAACCGTGATGACGTTGATCTCCGGGCGAGCAACGGCGTTCAGGGTTGTGTAGAGCGTGGTCGACTTACCAGAACCCGTAGGCCCGGTGACGAGGATCATGCCGTAAGGCTTGGTGTACGCCTCTTTGTAAATCTTGGCGTTGTGCTCGAGCAGGTACAGCTGGCTCAAGTCGAGCGTCGTGTTCGAGTTGTCGAGAATACGCATAACGACTTTTTCGCCGTATACGGTCGGCAACGTGGCAACACGAAGGTCGATTTTCTTCTGACCGTGGATGACGGAGATACGGCCATCCTGAGGCTTACGACGCTCAGCGATATCCATTTCAGCCATGATCTTGAGGCGCGAGATGACACCGTTCTGAATCTGGCGAGGAGCGCGCTGCATCTCATGGAGAACACCGTCGATGCGGTATCGAACGCCGAGGTCGTGCTCGCCGGGCTCGATGTGAATATCCGAGGCCTTGTCTTGGATGCCCTGGCTGATGAGCAGGTTCACGAAGCGAACGATAGGTGCATCGTCTTCGGTCGGCTCGTTGTTGTTCGCCGCGAGAGCGACGTCCGTGGTTGTTGCTTCTTGCTCGAGCTCGCTGCTCAGGCTGGAAAGCTCACCGTCTGCGCGGTGGAAGCGGTCGAGTGCGGTCTGGAGGTCGCTGCGCTCAGCAACGACTACACGGATCTGGCGACCCGTTGCCGAACGAATGTCATCGAGGGCAAAGATGTTGCCGGGATCGACCATGGCCAACACGAGGTATCCCTCGCTGAACGCGATCGGCAAAACCTCGTGACGGCGGCAAATCGCAGCCGGTGCAAGAGCAACGGCCTGGTGGTCGACGGCGAAGTCGACGAGCTCAACAAACGGGACTCCGGCCTGGGCGGCGCGCGCAGAAGCGAGCTGTGCCGGCGAAATGGTTCCGCTGTCGAGTAAGTTTCGGACGAGTGCTTCCTCGTCGGTGTGAGAAGTTCCTACAGAATCGATGCTCTCAATCGGCATCATTCCGCGAAGAATCAGTACTTCAGCAAGTGTGGTCACGCGTGCCTCCCCCCAAGGTCCTAGCGGAGTCCAACGCTAATCGACTCACATCTGCACCACTAGCCCCACTTGTGAGGGGTAGTCAGGACGTTTCAGGAAGCCCATTCGCCGCGAGTCGCAGCATTGAGTGCCAAATTGATGTTCTTTTCGACGTATACGGCCAATCGAGGCAACGCACATTCGGTGATGACATCAGAAATATCTTGGGCGTGACGGTAAGCACAGGCTTGCACTGTGGATCGCGCGGCCGAGAGGCAAGGTGAACACGGTCGAGTTGATCGCGCATCTTCACCACGGCAGTGCCGCTCTTCGTGGAGCGCGACGGCGAGCTGAAAAGTTACGAGCTCCAGAGTCTCCACAAAAGCATGGAAGAGATCGTGCGGCCAGTGCCCGGCGCGGTCGAAGGCAGAGAAATCGGAATCACGGCAGACCACGCAGCCGGCCTCGGTTCCGGCAGCGGGCTGTCGCCATTCCGAAACGAGGCGATACCAGCGCTGGAGAGAGCAGTCGATGAGATCGTTAACCGCGTGACGATTCATAAGCCCTCTCCCCCGAAAGATGATCATCTGACCTACTGATGGTCGCACCGCGGCAGAGTTCGCGGCAGTCGTCACAATCAATGACACCCGTTTGGGGGACAGACAGAAAGTTCCGGTACATTTGTCGTAGGTGACTGCAAACCATGCGGGCCATACGCTTACCCTGATCCGAACGGGGACACGATTGACACCGCACGACGAACTGCCACGCACCTATCGCATAGGGCACGTGGACGATCACGAAACTGTGCAGCTCGGTTTTGCATCGCTCCTGGGGCACTGCGCTGACATTTCTCTTCAGGCCTCGGTCGCGAGCGTGCATGAACTTGAAGCCGTCGCCGACGACCTCGACCTTGTTGTTCTCGATGTGCGCCTCTCGGACGGCAGCACGGTTGACGAGAATGTCGCCTGGTTGCGGGAGCGCGGTCTTAACGTCTTGGTGTTTACCGCAGCGGACAACGCCTCCGAAGTGCGTGCGGCATCTCGAGCGGGCGTACTCGGGATCGTGCGCAAGTCAGAGTCACGCGAGGTGATTGTTGATGCGGTTCGCGAAGCAGCGCTCGGCAACCCGGTGGTGACTACCGACTGGGCCGCCGCGTTGGACTCCGACCCGGAACTTGCAGCGGCGGGGCTCAGCCCCAAGGAGCAAGAGGTGCTCGCCCACTACGCCTCGGGCGATAAGTCGGTCGCGGTGGCTCACCGAGCTGGTCTCTCTGCGAGCACCGTCGCTGAGTATGTTCGTCGCATCCGTCACAAGTACGCGATGGCGGGACGGCCAGCCGCCACGAAAGTTGATCTGTACAAGCGTGCAGTTGAAGACGGCATACTTCCTCCCCCGCACTCATGAGCATCGGCGCGATTGTGGGCAGTACAGCCGTTCCTCCTCGCGTGGAAGGGGGCGCCGAGCTCGGAGTCGTGCGCACGATGACGTTCGTGTTCGCTGCCGCCTCGATGATGTTTTTGGGGCTCTCGGTCGGGTCATTCTTTGACGAAGCCGCCTACGTACTGCCGCATTGGGAATTGGTGGCCGGCATCGCCGTGTTCGGTACGCCACTGATTATTGCCGCAGCGTCTCCGTGGAGTTCACTGCGGCAGCTTCGCATTCTGCACGGGGCATATGCGGTCATTTTCGCCGTCGCCGTGCTGAGTTGGGTGCCTGCATTCGCCAATGGCCCGATGCCTCCCGAAACCGCGCCCTGGGTCGTCGGTCTCACGGCGCTGGGCACGACCCCTGCCGCGATCGCCTGGCGTCCGGTGGTTGCGTGGGCGTATCTACTGGCAGCATCATTCGTGATCGCCCCCATCCGCATCATCGCCGACGGAGGCGCAGATGTGTCCCTGGCCGTGCAGTTCGCCTTCTTCACGATCACCGTGTGTGCCGCTTTCACTGCCGTCGCCACCGTCGCAATGGCCGCTGGTCGTGAAGTGGATGCCGCTGCGGCTGCCGCACGCAGCTCGTCAATGCGCGCAGCAGCGCTCACCGCCCGCGGCGAAGAGCAGGCCCACCTCGATGCTCTCGTGCACGACGAGGTCATCGCGACGATCTTCGCGGCTGCCGGCGCCGGGCGCAGTGACTCGGCATCGACCCGAGCGCAAGCCGCGCGCACAATCGCACGGCTCAGCGAACTCAGCGGCGCGACAGCAAGCGTTCCTGAGCTCGTCCACGTTGACTACTTTGTGCAGGGGCTTGCGTCATCCATTACAGAAACAACGGATGCCGCTGAACTCACTGTGGAAGGCTCGCGTGAAGCCCCCTTGCCTTCGTCGATTGCAAGCGCGCTCATCGAAGCGACCGTCGAGGCGCTGCGTAATAGCGTGGTGCATGCCGGAAGTGACGCCGCCGCAGTATCGCGGGAGGTTCGCCTTCTTCTCTCGCGCGATGGTGTGGAGATCACCATCAGCGACGACGGCCAAGGCTTCGACCCCGCATCGGTTCCGGCCAACCGTCTGGGCATCGTGGTGAGCATTCTGGGTCGCGTGAACGCATTCCCGTGCGCCCGCGCAACGGTGTGGTCCGAACCGAATCGGGGCACTCGAGTGACGGTGGGGTGGTCCGAATGATTCATGAGCTAACACCGCGAACACGGTTGGACCTGCCTCAGATCACGGGCCGCGGAGCGCACGCATTAATTTGGATCTACTTTGTGACGATTTCGGCTCTCGCCCTGCTCTCGCTCGATGACGTTGAGTCCGCCACTCCCGTCTACATCTCGATCGCACTGTTTGCCAGCATCTGGTTCGTGCTCACTCACGACACCCGACCCCGCGTCGGAGTGGGCGCGAGCATCTACGTCATCGTCGCGAGCATCGTGGCAGCCGCCATCTCGTCACACAATGCCATGGTCGGTGGATTCTCTCAGTGGTACGTGGGCGCGGGCGCGCTCGCCATGTTTTACCTCAGCCTTCGCCGGCGAAACCTCTTAGCGTGGCTCGGCTTCGCTGCGATCGGTGGAGTCGTAATTCTGTGGGGACTCTCCACCGAGGATCGGCTTCTCGAGGCAATCCTTCTCGTGGCACGTCAGGCGCCGTTCGTGCTTGTCGGCTCCCTTTTCTCTCTCGGCATGAGACGCACTCGCCAACGACTGGACGGCATCCACAGCGTGGAGACCGCTCGCGCCGCGGCCGAAGCTGCTGCCCTCGCACGAACGGCGGAACGCTCGCGGCGACTTGCAGGCCTCGATGCCGCCGTTGGCGTGCAACTTCAGCGCATCGCTGATGGCGACGAACTCACGGATGACGACCGCGCGGAACTCTTGATTGCTGAAGCGCGCCTGCGCGATAGCCTTCGCGCGCGCCAGCTCGACCTCCCCGAGATTGTGGCGGCGGTGCAACGCGCTCGACGCCGCGGCGTCACCGTCGTGCTGCTTGACGACCGCTACCCGCTACCGCTGCCCATCGGCGCTCTCTCCACCGTCACCGAAGCTGCCGTGCGCATTCTCGACGAGACCGCTGACGGCTCCGTCACCATCCGCTTGCTGCCCGCTGGGCGCGCGCTGCTGGCCACGATGGTCACGGATGACGAAGAGTACTCGCGTATCGAGATCCCGGCTCCGTAGCCGCCGTACCGCGCTGCGCCCTGCCGCGCTGCCGCGCTCCGCCTTGCCGCGCTCCCCGTTACCGCGCTCCGCCCTTGCCGCGCTTCCGCTTAACGACGAAGGACCCCCGTCGCAGTGACGAGGGCCCTTCGTGGTATCACCCGGAGGTGATGCCGAGACTACTTAGTTGTAGGTTCCCGGCGTGGAGTCATTCGAGCTGAAGCTGTCGAAGTCGACGAAGCTCAAGTCGCTCTCAGTGAGGCTTGCATCATCAGCGAAGATGCGGTTGGGGTAACGTTCGGCTTTCGCCTCTTCCGTTGCCTCGACCGATACATCGCGGTAGCGAGCCAATCCCGTACCAGCCGGGATGAGCTTACCGATGATGACGTTCTCCTTGAGTCCCATGAGCGGGTCGGACTTGCCTTCCATGGCCGCCTGCGTAAGAACGCGGGTGGTCTCCTGGAACGACGCAGCCGACAGCCACGACTCGGTCGCCAGCGAAGCCTTG
The DNA here is from genome assembly GCF_002797685.1 of Salinibacterium amurskyense. GTDB lineage: Bacteria > Actinomycetota > Actinomycetes > Actinomycetales > Microbacteriaceae > Rhodoglobus > Rhodoglobus amurskyensis. The sequence continues at coordinate 721,295 of NZ_PGFH01000001.1, read as the reverse complement.
GTGATACCCAAGATCTCCTGACGAGCGGATGCCGTTGCCTTGCCCTCGGTGAGAACACCGCGGTTGAGCTCGTTGTACTTCGAACGGTCGACCAGCTCACCCGGGAGGAGCCCAGTGTCACCGTGATCAACAACAGTCACCTTGCGGAGCATCTGACGAACGATGACCTCAATGTGCTTATCGTGAATCGGTACACCCTGCGAGCGGTAAACGCCCTGGACACCATCAACGAGGTGCTGCTGCACGGCACGGACACCGCGAACACGAAGAACTTCCTTCGGGTCAACGTTTCCGACGTGAAGCTGCTGTCCGAGCTCAACGTGCTCGCCATCCTCAATGAGGAGGGTTGCACGACGCAGTACCGGGTAAGCGATGGGCTCGTCGCCATTGTCTGGCGTGAGGATCAGCTTGCGGCTGCGGTCGGTGTCTTCGATCGTGACGCGACCAGCGGCTTCTGCGATGGGGCTTGCACCCTTAGGGGTACGAGCTTCGAAGAGTTCCGTAACGCGGGGAAGACCCTGCGTAATGTCGTCTGCCGAAGCAACACCACCGGTGTGGAAGGTACGCATGGTCAGCTGGGTACCGGGCTCACCGATCGACTGTGCGGCGATAATTCCGACAGCCTCACCGATGTCAACGAGAAGACCGGTTGCGAGCGAGCGGCCGTAGCAGACTGCACACACACCAACAGCGGACTCACACGTGAGCACCGAACGAACCTTGATGCTGTGAACACCGGCTGCAACGAGCTTCTCGAGCAGAACGTCTCCGACGTCTGCACCAGCAGCAGCGACTACATCGCCCTTGTCGTTGGTGGCATCGGCAGCGAGGCTGCGAGCGTAGACCGAGTTCTCAACGTTGTCGTCGAGGATCCACTTGCCATCAGCGTTCTGCGCTGCGATGGGCATGTCCAGTCCCTTGCGGGTGCCACAGTCGTTCTCACGAATGATGACATCCTGCGACACGTCAACGAGTCGACGCGTGAGGTATCCGGAGTCTGCCGTACGCAGTGCGGTGTCGGCCAGTCCCTTACGAGCACCGTGAGTCGAGATGAAGTACTCGGCTACGGTCAGGCCTTCCTTGTAGGAGTGAACGATCGGGCGAGGGATAATCTCACCCTTCGGGTTCGATACCAGACCACGCATACCGGCGATCTGACGAACCTGCATCCAGTTACCACGAGCACCCGACGACACCATGCGGTTGATGTTGTTGTCAGTGCGGAAGTTGGACTGCATGGCAGTCGCTACTTCTGCGGTTGCCTTGTTCCAGATCTCGATGAGCTCCTGACGACGCTCGGCGTCGGTCGTGAGTCCCTTCTCATACTGGCCCTGAACCTTGGCGGCAATCTTCTCGTAGCGACCGATGATCTCCGGCTTGGTCGGCGGGGTCACGATGTCAGACAGCGCAACGGTTACACCCGAGCGAGTAGCCCAGTGGAATCCAGCGTCCTTGATCGCGTCCAGTGCCGAGGCAACATCCACCTTCACGTACCGCTCAGCGAGGTCGTTGACGATGGCCGAGATCTGGCCCTTGTCTGCGAGTGCCTCGATGTACGGGTAGTCCTTCGGAAGCGCCTCGTTGAAGAGCGCGCGACCAAGGGTCGTTTCCATGAGCTTGGACTGTCCCTGAACGAAGCCCTCGGGAGCGTCTTCCTCAGCGAGGTAGACGTTGTCGAGACGCAGTCGTACCTTCGCGTTGAGGTCGAGCGAGTGCTGGTCGAACGCGAAGATCGCTTCAGCGACCGACGAGAACGCACGGCCTTCGCCGACAGCACCCTCCGTGAGCGTGGTCAGGTGGTGCAGACCGATGATCATGTCCTGTGTGGGCAGAGTCACCGGGCGACCGTCAGACGGCTTGAGGATGTTGTTGCTGGCGAGCATAAGAACACGAGCTTCAGCCTGTGCCTCTACCGACAACGGAAGGTGAACAGCCATCTGGTCACCATCGAAGTCAGCGTTGAATGCAGCACAGACGAGGGGGTGAAGCTGAATAGCCTTACCCTCAACGAGCTGAGGTTCGAATGCCTGGATGCCCAAACGGTGCAGGGTTGGTGCACGGTTCAACAGCACGGGGCGCTCACGAATGATCTCTTCGAGTACGTCCCACACCTGCGGACGTGCACGCTCAACCATGCGCTTGGCGCTCTTGATGTTCTGCGCGTGGCTCAAGTCGATCAAGCGCTTGATAACAAACGGCTTGAACAGCTCGAGAGCCATCTGCTTGGGAAGACCACACTGGTGCAGCTTGAGCTGCGGTCCAACGATGATCACCGAACGACCGGAGTAGTCAACGCGCTTTCCGAGCAGGTTCTGGCGGAAACGACCCTGCTTACCCTTGAGCATGTCGCTCAAGGACTTGAGGGCACGGTTACCAGTACCGGTGACGGGACGGCCACGACGACCGTTGTCGAACAGTGCGTCAACGGCTTCCTGAAGCATGCGCTTCTCGTTGTTGACGATGATCTCGGGAGCACCGAGGTCAAGGAGACGACGCAGACGGTTGTTGCGGTTGATCACACGACGGTAGAGGTCGTTGAGGTCGGAGGTCGCGAAGCGGCCACCATCCAACTGAACCATCGGGCGAAGCGCCGGAGGAATAACCGGAACAACATCGAGAACCATAGCGGCCGGCGAGTTGCCGGTCTGCAGGAACGAGTTGACTACACGCAGGCGCTTGATGGCGCGGATCTTCTTCTGACCCTTGCCGTTAGCGATCTGGTCGTGCAGTTCAACGCTCTCGAGCGCGAGGTCGAAGGACTCAAGACGCTTCTTGATCGCTTCGGCACCCATGAATGCTTCGAAGTAGCTACCGAAACGGTCCTGCAGTTCCTGGAAGACAGAGTCTTCAGGCTTCAGGTCACCAATCTTGAGGGTGCGGAAGTCTTCCCACACGCGCTCAAGCTGAGCAATCTGCTCATCGATCGACTTACGGAGCTGAGACATTTCCTTCTCAGCAGCATCCTTGACGCGGCGCTTCTGGTCGGCCTTCGCACCCTCTTCTTCAAGAGCGGCGAGGTCTTCCTCGAACTTGGTCAAGCGGTCGGCGATGCGGGAATCGCGCTGGCCCTCGAGCGTCTTGATTTCGAGACGGATCTCGTTCTCAAGCGCGGGGAGGTCAGCGTGACGGCCTTCTTCGTCAACCGAAATGATCATGTACGCAGCGAAGTAGATGACCTTTTCGAGGTCCTTCGGTGCCATGTCAAGCAGGTAACCGAGACGGCTCGGAACACCCTTGAAGTACCAGATGTGAGTAACCGGAGCGGCGAGCTCGATGTGGCCCATGCGCTCACGGCGCACAGCCGACTTGGTTACTTCAACACCACAGCGCTCACAAACGATGCCCTTAAAGCGGACTCGCTTGTACTTGCCACAAGAGCACTCCCAGTCGCGCGAAGGTCCGAAGATCTGTTCGCCGAACAGACCGTCTTTCTCCGGCTTGAGTGTGCGGTAGTTAATGGTCTCTGGCTTTTTTACCTCACCGTGCGACCAGCGACGAATGTCGTCGGCGGTAGCGAGACCGATTTTGATTTCATCAAACGCGTGAACGTCGAGCAATTTATCTTCTCTCTTCGAAAGTTCTGCAGTCGTAATCGGTCGGGTTAGATCTCGTCAACAGACGAGGATTCGAACCGCGCAGAAATGTTGATGCCCAACTCTTCAGCGGCACGGAACGCTTCATCGTCCGAGTCGCGCAGGTTGACCGTTGAACCGTCTGCCGAAAGAACTTCGACGTTGAGGCACAGCGACTGCATTTCCTTGATGAGCACCTTGAAGCTTTCGGGAATACCCGGCTCCTGGATGTTCTCGCCCTTAACGATGGCTTCGTATACCTTGACGCGACCGAGGATGTCGTCCGACTTGATCGTCAGAAGCTCCTGCAGTGCGTATGCGGCACCATATGCCTCGAGCGCCCACACTTCCATCTCACCGAAGCGCTGTCCACCGAACTGAGCCTTACCACCGAGTGGCTGCTGAGTAATCATGGAGTACGGACCGGTTGAACGAGCGTGGATCTTGTCGTCAACGAGGTGGTGCAGCTTGAGGATGTACATGTAACCGACCGAAACGGGCGCCGGGAACGGCTCTCCCGAACGACCATCGAACAGACGGGTCTTACCCGTGTGGTCGATGAGGCGGTCGCCGTCACGAGTAGGAGTCGTGGAGTCGAGAAGACCCGCGATTTCCTCTTCGTACGCACCGTCGAATACAGGGGTAGCAACCTTGGTTCCGGGGGCAGCGCTGAACGCTTCCTCCGGGAGGTTCTTTGCCCACTCCGGCTTGCCTTCAACTTCCCAGCCCTGCTTTGCAACCCAACCGAGGTGGGTTTCGAGGACCTGACCGAAGTTCATTCGACCGGGGATACCGAGGGGGTTCAGGATGATGTCAACCGGGGTTCCATCGGCCAAGAACGGCATGTCTTCGACAGGCAGAATCTTGGAGATAACACCCTTGTTGCCGTGACGACCAGCGAGCTTGTCACCTTCGGTGATCTTGCGCTTCTGGGCGATGTACACAACAACACGCTGGTTGACGCCCGAGCCAAGCTCGTCATCGTTGTCTGCGGAGAATTCCTTGACAGCAATGATCGTGCCCTGCTCACCGTGGGGAACCTTCAGCGAGGTGTCGCGAACTTCGCGGCTCTTCTCGTTGAAGATGGCACGGAGCAAGCGCTCTTCAGCCGAAAGCTCAGTCTCACCCTTAGGCGTGACCTTGCCGACGAGGATGTCGCCGGGGCGAACCTCTGCACCGATGCGGATGATTCCACGCTCGTCGAGGTCAGCCAAGAGTTCTGGGCTAACGTTCGGCAGATCGCGCGTGATCTCTTCCTTACCGAGCTTGGTGTCGCGAGCATCCACTTCGTATTCTTCGATGTGGATCGACGACAGTACGTCATCCTTGACCAGGTTCTGGCTCAGGATGATCGCGTCCTCGAAGTTGTGACCCTCCCACGGCATGAATGCCACGAGGAGGTTCTTTCCGAGGGCGAGCTCGCCGTTCTCCGTTGCGGGACCATCAGCGATGACCTGACCAACTTCGACGCGCTCTCCGGCGCTGACGATAACGCGGTGGTTGTAGCTCGTGCCCTGGTTGGAGCGGTCGAACTTGCGCAGGAAGTATTCCTGCGTTCCGCCCTCATCGAGCTGAACAACAACGACGTCTGCAGAAACCTCAGAGACAACACCAGCCTTGAGCGTGGTGACAACGTCACCAGAGTCAATAGCGGCGAAGGCTTCCATACCGGTTCCCACGAGCGGGCTCTCGCTGCGCAGCAGCGGGACAGCTTGACGCTGCATGTTGGCACCCATGAGTGCGCGGTTTGCATCGTCGTGCTCAAGGAAGGGGATGATCGAGGTCGCTACCGACACCATCTGGCGCGGCGAGACATCCATGTAGGCAATGTCTTCAACGGGAACGAGGTCAACCTCGCCACCCTTCTTACGAGCAAGAACGCGGGGCTCAGCGAACCGCATGTCCTTGGTAAGAGGCGCGTTTGCCTGCGCAACGATGAAGTCGTCTTCATCGCTTGCAGTCAGGTAGTCGATGGTCGTCGAAACAACGCCGTCGATCAAACGACGGTACGGGGTCTCGATGAAACCGAATGCGTTGATGCGTGCGAACGATGCGAGCGAACCGATCAGACCAATGTTGGGGCCTTCAGGAGTCTCAATCGGGCACATACGGCCGTAGTGAGAGGGGTGAACGTCTCGAACCTCAACGCCAGCGCGCTCACGGCTCAGACCACCAGGGCCCAGCGCCGAAAGGCGACGCTTGTGGGTCAGACCCGCGAGCGGGTTGTTCTGGTCCATGAACTGCGAGAGCTGCGACGTACCGAAGAACTCCTTGATCGCAGCGACGACGGGGCGCACGTTGATCAGGGTCTGCGGGGTGATGGCTTCGATGTCCTGCGTGGTCATGCGCTCGCGAACAACACGTTCCATACGGCTGAGGCCGGTACGAACCTGGTTCTGGATGAGCTCACCCACGGCGCGGATACGACGGTTACCGAAGTGGTCGATGTCGTCTACGTCGAGACGGATGTCAACCTTCTTGCCGTCGCGAACACCCTTGATGCTGGCTGCACCGCTGTCGCTAACCGCAACGTTGGGAGCAGTGGTGTCGTGGAGCGACACCATGTACTTGATGGTGGCAATGATGTCTTCAACGGTGAGGACCGACTCTTTAATGTCGGTGTCGAGACCAAGCTTGCGGTTGATCTTGTAGCGACCAACCTTCGCGAGGTCGTAACGCTTCGAGTTGAAGTAGAAGTTGTCGAGAAGCGCGCGTGCGGCTTCTGCAGCTACCTGCTCGCCCGGACGCAGCTTGCGGTAGATGTCCTTGAGCGCCTCTTCCTTGGTGAGGATGTTGTCCTTCTCCAAGGTGGCCTCGATCGACGGGAAGCCCTTGAACTCCTCGAGGATCTCTTCGCTGGACAGGCCGAGGGCCTTCAGGAAGACCGTGACCGACTGCTTGCGCTTACGGTCGATGCGAACGCCGACCTGATCGCGCTTGTCGATCTCGAACTCAAGCCAAGCACCACGGCTCGGGATGATGCGAGCCGAGTAGATGTCCTTGTCGGAGAGCTTCTCGGGCTGGCGGTCGAAGTACACACCAGGCGAACGAACGAGCTGAGAAACAACAACACGCTCGGTTCCGTTGATGATGAAGGTACCGCGAGCCGTCATGAGCGGGAAGTCACCCATGAAGACGGTCTGAGTCTTGATCTCACCGGTGAGGTGGTTCATGAACTCAGCGTTGACGTACAGAGGCGCAGCGAAAGTCTTGCCGCGCTCCTTGCACTCGTCGATGGAGTACTTCGGCTCTTCGAGCTCAGGATCGGTGAACGACAGTTGCATCGTCTCACCGAGGTCTTCGATCGGCGAGATCTCTTCAAAGATTTCGTCAAGACCACTGCGTGTAGGCAGATCGGTGCGGCCAGCGGCAACACCATCCGTTACACGCGTTTTCCAGCTGTCGTTGCCGACGAGCCAGTCAAAGCTCTCGGTCTGCAATGCAAGCAGATCGGGAACCGTGAGTGTGTCAGTAATTTTAGCGAAAGAAAGCCGCGAAGCTGCGCGGCCATTCTTTGGGGACTTATTGGTGGACGCATCGCGCGCAGCAGCCAAGGAACAACCTCCGTGAACCCCGTCGGGTTCGTCTGTCAAGATGATTGACGGTCGGTAATGAAATGCTCACCAGAATCACCCCGCCGCTATACTCGGGGCACCCAGCTGTCCGCAATATGACTGCTTAATTTGTCTGGGAGCGCAAGGATCTACTATAAGCCGCTATGCCGCGCCGTGTCCACCCGATTCTTGACCTAAATCGAGAATTCGACTAGGGGTTTGCTGTGAGTCCCGCCGCCCGCTTCTTGGCGGCCATGGCTCCGAAGGCCTCCCAGATGAGCCGATGGGCGTTGTTTACAGTGATGTCGGCGTGGTCATAGGCCGGCGCAACCTCCATGACATCGAAGCCCACGACATCCGTTTCAAGCACAATTTGGCGAACAATGCGCAGTAAATCAATGGGCGCGAAGCCGCCGGGCTCGGGTGTTCCCGTTGCCGGCGCGAAACCGGGGTCGAGCACATCGATGTCGATCGAGATGTAAACCTTGGATGCTCGCGCCTTCGCCGCCGCGATAATCTCGGGGATCATCTCCTTGACGCCGCGCTCCCAAAACTCCTGCATCATGAAGTGCTTGAGACCGTTATCGCGCATCCACTTCTGGTCTTCTTCTCCCGGCCAGTAACCGCGCAAGCCAACCTGCAAGAAGTTCGGGCCCGGGATGGCGCCCGACTCGATGAGGCGACGCATCGGCGTTCCGTGGCTAGCCAGGTTGCCCTCGAGAATGTTCGCGGTGTCGGCGTGCGCATCGAAATGGATCATGACCACGTTGCCGAAACCGTGGTGCTCAGCTACCGCTGTTGCGGCCGGCCACGTGATCGAGTGATCGCCACCAATGATGAACGGAACGATGCCGCGGCTGGCGACCTGCGAGACGCGCTCGTGAATCGCGGCCTTCGACAGCTCCCACATTCCGTGACTCGTGACGGCATCCCCGTAATCGACGACGTCGAGGTGGTCGAAGATCTCGACGCCGAGGTCGAGGTGATACGTGCCGGGGTCGTAGGCGCTGGCACGCAAAGCACGCGGGCCGAAGCGAGCGCCCGGGCGGTTGGTGGTGCTGTCGTCCCAGGGAGCACCAACGACCGCGACATCCGGCTGCCACGAATCAAGCTGCTCCGGCTCGCTCAGCATCGGTCGCATTCCGAAGGTTGCCGGCCCCACATAGGACTGGGCGTTCAATTGCGCCTTGAGGTGGGGAGGAAGTTCGCGGTTCGCATCAGCCATGCTTCACCGTACCGCTCGACGGCTCGGGCGCCCGCGAGCGCGGCTGCATGTCTGCACGGAGTGTGGCAAAGTCAATGCCATGGCCGAGCATCCCAGCACCACCCTGAAATTGAGCGGCCACTTTGCCGAGATCGCCCCTGACCGTTGGCAGGATGGCGCCTTCACCCTCACCGTGGACGGCACACCTCAATCGCACGTGAACATGGACGATCCGAGCCAGTTGTTCTTCGAGTACGTACAGCGCATGGGCCATGTCATTGACCAGCTCTCGGAGCCCGGCGCGCCCATCACCGCCATTCACCTCGGCGGTGGCGCCCTGACCCTTCCCCGCTACGTTGAGGCCACGCGCCCCGGCTCACGCCAACAGGTCGTCGAGCTGGAGTCGGATCTCGTGGACTTTGTTCGCGCTGAGCTTCCGTGGTCGAAGCGGGCCTCCATCCGCGTTCGCCACGGTGATGCTCGCGAGGTGCTGGCAAAGTTCCCGGCCGGGATGCGCGGAGCCGTCGATCTTCTCGTCGTCGATGTCTTCAGCGGCGCCCGCACTCCCGCTCACGTCACGAGTGTCGAGTTCTACGAGGAAGCAATGACGCTCCTTGCGCCCGAGGGCGTTGTCGTCGTGAACGTTGCGGACGGCCCCGGGCTCGCTTTTGCACGCAGCCAGGCCGCGACTCTCAAGCACACGGTTGGCCATGTAGCCGCTCTCGCCGAGACTCAGATTCTCAAAGGTCGCCGTTTTGGCAACATTGTGCTCGTCGGATCACCCTCCGCACTTCCCCTGCACTGGATGCCGCGGCTGCTTGCGGGCGGTCCGCACCCCTCAAAAGTGGTCGCCGGTGTTGAACTTTTGGACTTTATTGGCAGCTCTCCGGTGGTCACAGACGCCACTGCGGTGAAATCTCCACCCCCATCCAAAAATATTTTTCAGGTCAAACCGGGTAGAGGATAGACAGATCTGTCCCCTTGTACCCCGGTTTTTCTGAGACTTTCGGGGTACAAACGACGTACCCCTTTCGCGCGTTTCCGGCGACATCCGCGTAAAATCGGGGTATTTCGTCCCCCAAACGGGCCCTTCTAGTCCCCCATGGTGCGGACATAGCCTGCCCCCCACTACTGGGGACTGTCCTCCATTGTGCGGACAAGTAGATTCGTTTTTAGGAAGTTGAGCGCGAGGCCCGAACCTCGCGACTACTCATCCCGAGATGCAGGAACCCGAAACCAGCAGACAGCTTCTGATCCCGATAACCCGAACCACACACATTCCGGCCTGTTTTGCTGCGCCGCGAAAGGAAATCATGAACAAGCTCGTTAAAGGCTCCATCGCAGGTGCAGCAGGAATCGCTCTCCTCCTCGGTGGCGCAGGAACCCTCGCTACCTGGAACTCCGTAGCAACCGTCAGCGCACCGGGAACCATCTCGGCAGGAACGCTGAGCATCGCCGCCGCGACCGGCAGCACCGACGGCTGGAAGCTCGGCAACGCAGCGACCGTCGCGTCGCCTACAGGCTTCAAGATCGTTCCCGGCGACACCGTCACCTACACGAAGACCTTCAACGTCACCGCAACCGGCGACAACCTGACCGCAACAGCAGCTCTCGGCACGCTCGCCATCACGGCAGCTAGCTCGAGCAGCGCCGACACCGCACTCGCAGCAGCACTCACCAAGTCGGCAACGTTCACCGTCAACGGTGCATCGACCTCGACGGTGAGCCCCGCCGCTGGAACGCAGCCCGTTGTTGTCAGCGTCACCATCACGTACCCGAAGAGCACCACCGCCGGAGCCGAGAACGGTTCCAAGCTGGGTGCCGTATCGCTGAGCGACTTCACCATCACGCTCACGCAAAACTAGTTTTACCCCGCTGGGTGTGCGGTCTGGGGGGACGCACACCCGGCAATCCTCTTCACGTTTCGTAGTAGTTTTCTCTCATAGAAAGGCGGTGCACCATGAACTCCTCGACAGTTCGCGGATCGCACCGCCTTGACATGGTTAACGGCCGTCACCAGCGCCGCTCAGCATCGTTTCTCACCGCTTTCGGCGGAGGAACCCTCGGCGTAGTCAAAGCAATGGCCGTTCTCGCCATCGCCGTCTCGCTCGGCCTCGTGGGTACCGGCGGAACCTACGCCTTCTTGAACTCCTCCGCTACCGCGACGCCCGGTTCTACCATCAGCGCCGGCACCGCCGCTCTGACCGTCGGAAACCAGTCGCTCAATTGGACCGCACTTGCCCCAGGCAAGTCAGTCACCGGCACGTTCACTATCACCAACACCGGTGACGTGCCCCTCATACTTTCCGCAGCGATCGCTGCGACGGCAACCGGCTCATCAACCACGAACCCGTTCACCATCTCTGTCACCAACAGCGCATGCCCCAGCTCGGGAGTTCCCACGGGAACCCTGAACAGCACGCTCGCCGCTGGCGCCTCCACGAGCGCCTGCCTCGTCGTCACTCTTCCGGCCAACGCGCCGTCAAACGCCCAGTCGACAAACGTCGCCATCACCGCCACAATCTCTGGAGTACAGCCGTGAGCCGCATCGCAGAGCGCACGACCGCTCAGGGCTACCGCGGCATGAAGCGCTCCACGCGCGTCTCGATCATCGCGGGCGTAGCCGTATTCCTCACGCTCGTTTCTGGCGTGAGCTTCGCCGCCTGGACCGCGTCATCCACCAAGACCGCCACCGCCGCCACCGGCGCGGTGGCATTGACGACGGCGACCACCAGTGGCGCCTCCACCATCAGCGCCCTCGGTCCTCACACCTACACGGCCACCAACCAGACCGTGACGAAGCCCATCACCGTGCGCAACACCGGCACCGTTGATGCCTCAGTTTCCAGCGTCACGATTTCTCGTACCGGCACTCTTGCGGGCAACCAAGTCGCCGTGAAGTTCTGGGTGGGCACGAGCTCCGCTTGCGCCGCTACGACCCCGGTGGTCTCCTCGACACTTGCCGGTGGCACCGTGTCACTAAGCACGCTCAACATCACCCTCGCGTCTACGGGCAGTGCGATCCTGTGTGCCTCAACGACTTTTACCGGCTCGATGACCGCTCAGGCAGGCCGCACGACTGATGTGACGTTCGCCCTCAACTCAAGTGCGGGAACGAACTGGAACGCCACGGATGCTGTCGCAGCAGCGGGCCGCTCCTTCACCCAGTCCATCTTCATCAGCACGGCACCGAACGCACCAACCAACATGCAGTGCACCAACGGTTCCAACAGCTCGAGCGTGACCATTGCATGGTCGACGCCATCCGGCTTTGTAGCCCCCAACGGCGGCTACAACATTTACTACAACGGCTCGCTCATCGGCAACATCGCCGACACCACCGTCGGACTCACCGGAAGCGGCGTCAGCGGAACGGTCACCATCCGCGCCGTTGCCTTGGACGGCACCGAATCAGCCGACTCCCCCGGAATTCCGCTCGAACCGCGCTCGTACACCTGGTGGGGTCAAGGATCGGGTCTCGCATGCGGCTAGGACTTCGCCGGGCATCCGGCATCGCCACCGCTGCAGTGCTCAGCCTCGTACTCGGCGCAACGCCCGCAAGCGCTGCAACCGGCGTTGGCGTCGTTGAACTGAGCGATGACGGCGTGAGCTTCGCCCGCACCTACCCTGGCGCAGTCTTCGACAGCATCGCGCTGCTGAGCCCTGGCGACAGCCAGACCGAAACCATCTACGTGCGCAACACCGGCACTGCTGCGGGCTACCTCCGCATCACCATGCGCGATGTGTCGTTCTCGGACGCTCACTACGCCGATGCCCTCACCGTGACGACCAGCACTCCGAGCAACGCCGGCGCGACTCAGGCGATCAGCGGCGCCTCGCCCTGCCTCGTCACCACCGAAGGAGTGCTCGTCGCTGCCGGCCAGACCGTGCCCGTGACGGCAAACCTGACTCTCGGCAACTTGACCGGCACTCAAGGTCAAGGGGCTACGGCATCCATTTCGCTTCGCTTTACGCTCTCGGACACCACCCCCGGTAGCTTGCCCGCAACACACTGTGGCAACAGCGGGTCGACGGTTCCGCTTGTGCCTAGCGTTCCGGGCTCCACGGCGACGACGACAGACACCACCGCCAACGGAGTCGGAAACACGTCGGCGCTGCCGGTTCCCACACCGAGCCCGAGCCCCGCGATGACTGACGACAGCACCGATACGGCCGCTGGCCTCACTCCTACTTTCCCCACGGGATTCGCCCTCGACCCCAACTCCTGGCGGCTTTACCAGGAGTACCTTGTACTCATTCTGTTCTTGGCCGCGCTGGTCGGCGCTGGAATCTCGTGGATCGCTGGCCGCCGCACACGAAAGGACGCCGACAATGTCTAACCTGACTACTCGTGCAGCCGCTCGCGACTCCGCCAACACGGACGAAGAAAAGTCCCACGGAATTCTCTACTACCTCGGCATGGGGATCAGCGGCGGTCTCTTTGCTCTCGTTCTGCTTGTGGGTGCGCTCGTCATCATCGTTCCCAACCTTGCAGGCGCACTTCCCCTTACTGTGCTGACCAGTTCGATGGAGCCCGGGCTGCCTCCCGGAACGCTCATCGTCGTCAAGCCCATCGATACCGACGAGATCGCCGTGGGCGACGTCATTACGTACCAAATCGAATCCGGTAAGGCCGGCGTGATCACTCACCGCGTCACCGGCATCACAAACTCCAGCGACGGCAGCCGCACCTTCACGTTAAAGGGCGACAACAACGACGTCGCCGACGAACTGCAAGTGCTGCCCGTTCAGGTGCAGGGCAAGCTCTGGTACAGCGTTCCGTGGATCGGTTATGTGAGTAACTTCGTCAACGGCAGCGCCAAAGCGTGGCTTGTTCCCATCATCGCCGTCGCGCTGTTCGTTTACGCCGGCTTCATGATCACCAGCGGAATCATCTCGGGCGCCCGCAAGCGCAAGCGTCGTCGGGCGCGCGCTCAGCGCGAAGCCGAGCGTGCAGCATCCATCGAAGCAGCTACTGCCGGGGATGCCGTCGAACCGGCCGACAACCGCGTGCGGTTGGGCTAGCCCTTCATCGATTAGCCTCGACAGGTGGCTGAACTTTCCCGAGTGCGCGTGTGGGCTGATGCCCTCATCCGATTGCACTTGGATGACAGTTGGCAGTTCACCTTCGACAACGCCAAAACCCGTGCCGGGCTCTGCAATTACACTCACAAGCGCATTTCGGTGTCGCGGTATTTGGCTGCGCGATATGAGGATGACGAGATTCACCAAATCTTGCTGCATGAGATCGCCCATGCGATGGCGGGCCCCGGTGCTGGGCACGGAGCGCAGTGGAAGGCCGTAGCGAAAGAGCTCGGCTATGAAGGCAAGCGGCTGCACGGCGGCGCGATCGCCGATGAGTACGCACCCTGGGTAGGCACGTGCCCCGCCGGCCACAAGCACTATCGCTATCGCAAGCCAACGCGCGTGCTCGCGTGCGGGCTGTGCTCGCGCAAGTTCAGCACGACCAATCGCATCGACTGGGTGCATCGGGTCGTGTCGCGGCCGCGCGGCTAGGTTGTCCCGCGCATCGCGCTTCGTCGCAGAGCGCACACGTCGCACGCCCTCGAGTCGGGCCGCGAGCGCAGCCGGTCACCGGGGTGTCTCGTAACCGGCGATAATGGTTAGGTGCATCATCCCGAAACCGCTACCCCTATTGGCACGCCCGCAACTCTGCCCGCCGCCACGCCCACCAGCACGCCCCCGACGGACAACGCCGGTGGCGCAACTGGCCAGTGGTTCACGTCTCGCTCTTCACGTCAGTGGTGGTTCGATTCGGGTGCGCGTGCGCTCGACTTCGCGTACACGGGCGCTATGGGCGACAACCCCGCGTGGGAGCGACTGAACACTCCCGCCGATTTGGCGACGTGGCTCGAGGGCCGCTTCGACGCGTGCGATGGCACGGTCACCGATCGCGATCTCACCGACGCCAAGGGCTTGCGCGAAGCTATTGCGAGCATTGCCACCGCGCTCAGCGTGAACGGTACTCCCGATTCCCGCCAGGTCGACATCATCAACCTCTTTGCTGCGACTCCGGATGTTCCGCCCCGGCTCGCCGGCGGAAGCCTGCAGGCCGGTCGCACCCGCGTTCGCACCGGTCAGGCGCTCGCAACCGTGGCGCGCGAAGCCGTCTTCCTCTTTGGCGAAGAGCAGCACGAGCGCATCCGTGAATGTGCTGCGGATGACTGCGCGCTTGTCTTCTACGACGAGTCACGTTCAAACAACCGCCGCTGGTGCTCGATGCAGCGCTGCGGCAACCGCGCAAAAGTGCGCAGCCACCGTGCTCGCAATGCGGCACGCTAACTGCGCACTCAAGAGGTGCCCGCGGGCGAGAGTGTGCGCGTGAACCGTGTTGGTTCACGCGGCGCTCTCTAGCGGGGCACCATCAGTCGTCGATTAGTCGACGAACTGAACCTCTTTCCAGAAGGTGACGTAGTTGGAGAAGTCCTTGCCGACGCGCTCTGCTGCACCCGGGAGGATGTTCGGGTAGCTGAACGCACGGTCCTGGTACTTCTGGCCGTTGGCGCTGACAACGAAGTACTGGCAGTCACCCTTCCACGGGCAGTGGTACGGGGTGGGGCTCTTCTCGAGCAGTTCGTGGTTCACGCTGGCCGGCGGGAAGTACCAGTTACCCTCAATCTTGAGGAGATCTTCCTGGGGTGCTTCTGCGATGACGGTGTCGCCGATTACTGCCTTCATACTGTCCTCCGTTGAGTCGATGTCGTGAGTCAATGACAGGTAGCTCAGTCAGTGACTATTCGGTTCAACGCTCACAGCGCGAGGGTCATTCCCGAACGAGTTGCCGACTGTGCTGAACGATGGCAAAACTGGCTGCGGAATTGCTGGCAATGGCGGCATCGAGGGCGCCGCGTCCGGCATCCTGAATCAGCTGCTGGCCCGCGGTACTCGCCGACAACAAGTGGTTGTGAGCAGACTTGAGGCCCGTGAAAGCAGCAACAGCGGATGCCGCTTCCGGAGAAATATAGTCAATGCCGGCATCGGCGAGAGCATCCACGATCGCACCCGCCGCGAGGAGGTCGTCGACGGCGAACCCGCCGTCCGCGTTTCCGGCAGCGATGACGGCGACGGTGAAGCGGTCACCTTTGAGTTCTTGTTGCGCGATAACCCACCCGGCGACGGCCGTGGCTGCCCCGGTGCCGGCGCTGAGCACCGAGAGTTCTCCGGGCAGCTCGGGGGCGGGCGTGGAACCGTCGGCCAGAGCATCCGCCCACACGACGACGTCGGCGCCGTCGCTCAACTCGTGCGCTTGAGCGCGACCGAAGCCAAAGCGGACCTGGTACTGGGGTTGGGTGCGGGGATCGTTCACTTCTTGAGGCTAAAGCGCGGGCGCGCGGGCGTCATCTTCGGTTACCAAATGTGACAGCGGCTGCCCGCCGGGGCCACGAGAAGTCAGCCGTGGCGCGGGAGATTGCGTTCCGCAGTTCGGCCGCACAGCGGCGCTAGGAGGCTCCGCCGGGAGCCCCGTCCGCAGCTTCGCTGCCGCCTCCGCCCGGCACGATCGCAACCTTGCCCCGTCCGTGGCTGGAGGCGATCTGGTCGATGGCGTCCACGACTCCGTCGAGCCCGACGACGCGTTCGATGGCGGGTACAAGCTCGCCGGAAGCGAGTAGCTCGGCGAGGTAGCTGAGGTCGTCGGGAGTCGGCGCGGCGGTGAACTGGTGGAACGTGACATCTGACTTCTTGAAGGCGCGGGCCATGCGCATGAGGTGGAAGACGGGGCCGACCCACCGGTTGCTCATGGGACCGCTAACGCCCACGAAGCGCGCGCCGGGAGCCAAAATGGTGCGCATGTCGTCCGCGGTTCGGTTGCCCATGAGGTCGAAGACGACGTCGTACTGGCCGCCGACCGTGATGTAGTCCTCGGTTTCGTAATCAACGACGCGGGTCGCGCCGAGAGCGAGCGACTGTTCGGCGTTGCGGCCACTGCAGACGGCGGTGATTTCGGTAGCACCGAGGATGCGCGCGAGCTGAACGGCGAAAGTGCCGACCCCACCCGCGGCCCCGTTGATGAGCACCCGATCGCCGGGTTGAACCGCGCCCTTGGTCCGCAGCCCCTGAAGCGCGGTGAGAGCTGCGACCGGAGTTGCTCCCGCTGCCACGAAATCGATGCCGGGCGGCAGGGTGACAAAATGCTTGGCCGTGACGGTGGCGTACTCGGCGAAGGCTCCGCCGTTTGCCTCACCAAACACAGCGTCTCCGATCGCAAAGCCGGTAACCCCGTCACCGACGGCAACCACGCGCCCCGCGACATCCGCCCCCGGAGTCAGCCGCTTCGGCTTACGCAACCCCATAACGAGTCGCACAAACAGCGGGGTGCCACTGAGCAAACGCCAGTCGAGCGCATTGGCCGAGGAGCCCAAAACCTGCACGAGCAGCATGCCGGGGCCCGCCGTGGGCGTCGGGAGCGTCTCGATCGCGAGAACGTCGGTGTCGCCATAGCGCCGCGACGTTACCGCGGTCATCGTCTCGGGAATGGCCGGTGCGGGGCTCGGGCTGGTGTGCGGAGGAATAGACATCGGGGCTCCTGCCGAATCGGTGCATCCAGTGTAGGGTTCGGGACGATTTTTGGGGTGCTTCGGGTTCCACTCTGGATTCCTGAATCAGACAGGAGGACACTAGAGGCATGCGCGTGCTGCTGAAGTTCGAACTCGATTGTGCCCCCGACGACGCTTGGCGCGCCATCCGCAGCCCGCACGTTTTTCAAGAGGTCTCGGCACCGCTCTCGACTTTCACCTCGTTGGAAGTTGGCGGCTTTCCTGAGCTGTGGCAAGCGGGCGAGCATCCGGTGCGCATGGCTGCTGCGGGGCTGTTCCCGGTGGGCCAACAAGTGATCGATGTGTCATTCCCGGATGCCCCTGACGGCGTGCGCATCATGCGTGACAGCGGCCGCGGGCTCAGTGGTCCCCTCGCTCTCGTCACGCAGTGGGAACACTCCATGGCGATCAGTGCCGCGCCCGGAGGCAAAACCCTCTACCGCGACCAACTCATCTTCAGCTCGGGACTTCTTACTCCCCTTCTGTGGCCGCTCTACTGGGCGTTTTGGCAGTGGCGCGGTGCGGCTCTGCGCCGCCTGGCCCCGTCGTGGAGTTGGGGCACAACAAGAAGAAGTAATCTCAACCTTTAGGTTGACCGTTCTGGCTTCAGCCGTCGGCGTGAGCCGAATCGCAGGGGCGAAAGGAACACGCGGTGCCTCGACTGCGGCGGAGCAACACATCAGGGCGTGGTTACTCGCGCAAGCGATCAGGCAAGGGCTTCAGCTACAGTGACCCTGCCGGCGCGACGGTCACCGACGCCGACCTCAAGTCGCGGTTTGCGGCGCTCGGCATTCCACCCGCCTGGACCGAAGTCTGGATCTGCCCCTACGAGAACGGTCACGTTCTCGCGACCGGGTTCGATGAGGCGGGCCGCCGCCAGTACATTTACCACCCAGCCTGGCGCGAACGGCAAGACCGCGTGAAGTTCGACCGCGCTCTTGAACTTGCCGCCGTGTTGCCGGGCGCTCGCGGCGTCGTCACCCGCACCTTGCGTTCGAGCGAAGACCCTCGTGAGCGCACTCTTGCCGCAGCCTTTCGGATGCTCGACACCGGCTCCTTGCGCGTTGGCAGCGAGCGCTATGCCGAAGAACACGGCAGTCACGGCCTCTCCACTCTCCTGTGCGATCACGTCACCGTTGTCGGCGATCGCGTGCAGCTCTGCTTTCCCGCCAAGAGCGGTCAACAGTGGGAGAGCGAAATTGTGGATGCCGACCTCGCCGAGTTCATTCGACGCCGCCTGCGCAGTGCTCCCGATGCTTCGGTTCTCTCCTGGCGGGAAGGCCGCGAGCGCCGCTCCCTCACCGCAGCGGATATCAACGACTACGTTCGCGAACGCACAGGTGGTGACTTCACGGCCAAGGACTTTCGCACCCTGCGCGGCACGATCGCGGCGGCATCGAGTCTGGCGGTGAGCGCAGCCGCAGCCGACGTAGCGGTGAAGAAACTGAGCCAGCGGGCACGATCGCGCGCTATTCGCGAGGCGATGGAAGCGGCAGCCGAGGTACTTGGCAACACCCCCGCCATCGCCAAGAAAAGCTACGTTGACCCGCGCATCGTCGACCTGTTCTCTGCCGGCGAGACAATCAACCCGCAGCGGCTCACCTCGGCCGAGAGTGAAGTGCGGGCGCTGCTCTCGCGCGACAAGTAGCGGCCTGTTGGCTGCGCGTTTCAAGGGGGCGGGGTTTGCGCTGGCGCGTTTCGCGCTGGCGGTTGCTGAAGGCAAGCGCCCCACCAAGCTCGCTGTCGGCTGCGCGGGTTAGCCTGAACTCATGACCGCTCTTGAAGTAGCCGACTGGCGCCGCCGCAACTTTGCTCTCTACGCCGCTATCCGCGAGAATCCGGATGCCGCGAGCGCCCACGCCGACTGGCGTGCGGGACGAGATGAGATGTTCGCCACGCATCCAGCTTCGCCGCTATTGCCGGAGGACCTGCGCGGCTTCAAGGGGCTGCCGTTTGAGTCGTACAATCCCGACTGGCGCTTCGAAGCATCCATTGTTCCTGGCGACGGTCGCCGCATGAACGTGGAGACAGGAACGGATGGCGTTGTGCCGTTCGACCTGCTCGGCACGGTCGAGATTGAGTCAGTTGGCTCGCTCGATGTGTGGCGCCTGGCGTCGTATGGCGGCGGAATTTTCATCCCCGTGAAGGATGCTCTCTCTCGAGTTAAGGGCGGAACCTACGGTGGTGGCCGCTACCTTCTCGACACCGTCAAGGGTGCCGACCTTGGGCCGGGCAGCACGCCCGAGTCGCTCGTGCTCGACTTCAACTTTGCGTACAACCCGTCGTGCGCCTACGACCCCGCCTGGGCCTGCCCGCTCGCGCAGGCCGGGAACACTCTGACTGTGCAAGTGCCGGTAGGCGAGCGCTACTAGGCGCATAACTGCTACGCTGGGGGAACTTGCGAAACAATTATGTTTCCCTGCGTCGTAGAACGCTTCCCTCTTCTCGCCCACGTCAATCAGAAACGTGAGGCTCGTAGATAACTTTCTCCGGCGAACTGGAGTAATCCGCGCCGAACGAAAGTTCGAGATCTGACCTGTGTGCCGCATCCGTGCGAAACGCCTGATTGGGTCGGTGTAGATCAGCACTGCCACGTTCAATTTGAACGGTGTGTGCGCCTCCGGTGTAACGCCCATCTGTTACTTATGCCCGAAAGGCACCACCGTTTTGACTGAACAAACTTTTAGCTCGCTTGGCGTACCCGCCCCTCTCGTTGCTGCTCTTGCAGCCGATGGCAAGACCACGCCGTTCCCCATCCAACTCGACACCCTTCCCGACACCCTCAATGGCCGCGACGTACTCGGCCGCGGAAAGACGGGCTCGGGCAAGACCCTCGCCTTCTCACTGCCCATGGTTGCTCGCCTCGGCGGCAAGCTCTCGGGTGGCAAGCGCCGCTCGGGTCGCCCCCTGGGTCTCGTACTCGCACCGACCCGTGAGCTCGCCACGCAGATCTCTGCTGTGATCGAACCTCTCGCTGCGGCCTATGGCCTCAACACCACCACGATCTTCGGTGGCGTCAGCCAGAACCGCCAGGTTGCTGCCCTCAAGGCCGGCGTCGACATCGTCGTTGCTTGCCCCGGTCGCCTCGAAGACCTCATGAAGCAGGGCTTCGTGAGCCTCGACGCGATCGAGATCACCGTGCTTGACGAGGCCGACCACATGGCCGACCTTGGCTTCTTGCCCGTCGTGACCCGCATCCTCGACAAGACCCCCAGCAACGGACAACGCATGCTGTTCAGCGCCACCCTCGACAACGGTGTAGACAAGCTGGTTCGCCGCTTCCTCCACAACGAGGTACTGCACTCGGTTGACGAAGCGACCTCGCACGTCTCCGCCATGACTCACCACGTGTTCGAGACCGAAAGCGTCGAATCCAAGCGCGTTCTCATCGAGAAGCTCGCTTCGGGCACCGGCCGCCGCATCCTCTTCATGCGCACCAAGCACCACGCCAAGAAGCTGGCACGCCAGTTGACGGATGCCGGAATCCCCGCCGTTGACCTGCACGGAAACCTCTCGCAGGTTGCCCGTGACCGTAACCTCGCCGCGTTCTCCGCTGGCGACGTGAAGGTGCTTGTCGCTACTGACGTTGCCGCGCGCGGCGTGCACGTCGACAACATTGAGCTGGTCATCCACGTTGACCCGCCCGCCGAGCACAAGGCATACCTGCACCGCAGTGGCCGTACCGCTCGTGCTGGTGAAGAGGGCGACGTCGTCACGATCGTTCTTCCCGCCCAGCGCAAAGACACCGCAGCGCTGCTGCGTAAGGCCGCCATCACGGTGACCCCGCAGCACGTCAACGCCAAGTCAGAAGCCGTCGTGGCCCTGACCGGCGAGGTAGCCGAATACGTGAAGCCTGCTCCTCGTGCAGCAGCTCCCGCCCGTGGCCAGTCGCAGGGTGGACGTTCGCAGGGCGCAAACGCCCAACGCAAGCGCTCGCGTCGCGGTGGCGAAGGTGCCGGATTCTACGAAGGCGAACGCGATGGTGCCCGTGAGGGTGGCCGTGGTGGCGCCGGAGGTCGTGGCGGCAACGGTGGCGGTGGCGCTCGTGGCGGCCGTAACGGTGCAGCACGCGATGGCGCCCGTGACGGTGCTCGTGAAGGCGCTCGCGATGGCCAGCCCCGCGGCGGCGCTCGCGGTGGCCAGCAGCGCAACGACCGTCAAGGCTCCGGCCGTGGCGCCGTTGTAGCCGGTTCCGGTGCAAGCGAACAGCGTTCAACTCACCAGCCTCGCCAGCAGCAGTCCGAAGCCCCCTCGCGTCCGCGCGGTGGCAAGGGTCGCGCACAGGCCGGCAACGGCGGACCGGTTCGCGTCGGCCAGGTCGTTCGACCTAACCGTCGCGCATCGAGCAGCGGGCGCTAAGCCTTAGCTCTTTCGGGTGCGCGTGAGCGTGTCGGCGAGCGCGCGTAGGCGTGCCGGCGAGCACGCGTAGGCGTGCCGGCGAGCACGCGTAGGCGTGCCACAGTTTTACCGTCGAGGGCGGCGAATCACCCCCAGCACTGCTGGGGTGGGGTTCGTCGCCCTTCGGCGTTTAAGGACGCGCTCGCTGATTGAGCGGTTGGGTCGCTGGGTCGCTGGATGGCTTGTGGCTGCGCGGCTAGCTCGCTATTCGGGTAACCCGCCGGCCAAACAGCCCGCCTGATCACCATTTGGAAATTCAGGAAATTCAGTTTCGACCAGCGTGAACCGGCCCCAGCGTGCCCGGATTTCGGGGCATCCAGTCTGGCAACCCACGTGCGCACATCAGATTTCCTGAATTTCCAACGTTGTGCAGCTCCAGTCCCACCCGCAGACGCGCAATGCGCCGCAGCAGCAACGGCCTACGCACGGGGCTGGGGCTTAGGCACACAGGCACAGGCACAGGCACAGGCACAGGCACGAGCTCAGGCACAGCGCACCACACGCGGCGCACAACGACTCGCCGACCGCGAGCGCGGTCACGCTGCACGAGCGCGGTCACGCTGCCCTTCGGAAATTCAGGAAACTCTGTTGAACCATCAGTGTTCACGGCATCGCTCCCGCAGAGTTCTGGGCTTTTTCCGCGCCCGCGCGCGAACCCGCGAACGGATCTCCTGAATTTCCAAAGGTTGCCCGCAGCAGACTGACGGGCAGGAGCTAGCTCGCAGTTACGGCAGCACTCCGACGGAAGCGAGGGCCGCGCGCAGTAGCGCTCCGCGGCCACCTTCCATGTCTGCGGTGACGTCGTCGGATACCGCGGCGGCGGGGCTCAGCCAGGTGAGCTCGAGCGCATCCTGACGCGGTTCGCACGTACCGGTGACCGGAACGACGTAGGCCATCGAGACGGCGTGCTGGCGGGGATCCGTGAACTGGCTGTCTCCGGGCCACGGGAAGTATTCGGCGACCATGAACGGGGTCGGGCTTGCTGGCAGGAGCGGGAAGGCCATGGGGCCCAGATCCTTTTCCAAATGACGGAACAGAGCATCGCGCAACGTCTCGCCATACATGACACGGCCCGAGACGAGCGTGCGGGTGATCTCACCGCTGTTGCCGCGCACCAGAGTGCCGACCTCAATGACGCGACCCAGCCCATCCACGCGCACGGGAACAGCCTCGACGTAGAGCAGCGGCAGTCGCCTGCGGGTCTCCGCAAGCTCTTCATCTGATAGCCAAGACGAGTTGGGGTCTGGTGTGCCGACGGAGCTCATGCTCCATTGTCACCTATCGCGCGGGCTTGGCGTGCACGATGTCGCCGATCGGATGCCGCGGCGGGCCGACCGAGGCGGCCACTAGTCGTACACAATCCCGCTTTCACTCGCGCAGTGCACAGCTCGCGCAGTCCCAAGCCGGAGGCAACAGCCCCCGAATTAGCGTTCCTATCTCAGGCACTCGCCTGTCACGCGAAAGGGAACCCATGACCGAGAACAGCCCCTCCTCTTCTGAGCCGTCGCATGAAAGCGACGGGGAACGCGCGGCGCCGATAACGGCAATACCGGCATCGGCACCGGCATCGGCATCGGCTGAGGCCGAGGCTGCGCCCACGCCTGCCCGCGTTCCGCTGCCTGGGTGGGCGTGGGCGCTAATCGCGGTCGCGGTCGTCGTGTTTCTCGCGTCCGCCGCTACGACCACGATCATCGTGACCTCGGCGCTCGCCTCCGCCGGCTCGTATGAGTGTGACGAGTTCGGTGAGTGTTCCGGCAGCGACGCGACCAAGGCGCGACCCGAACCGACGAGTTCCGGGAGCGATCGACCTGCGGTCGACGTGCACGTTCCGCTCGATCGAAGCGCAGTATTTGACGGCCAGCCGGTGTGGTCGATCGCTCCCGGGGCTACATGGCAACCAACAACGTTTGATCGCCCTGGCATCAAGGTGCTTCAGGATGAGGCCACTGGCTGTCAGCTCGCCACCACCCAACGTCTGGCTTTGCCTGATCCCGACGTTTCGGACGATTTCGACGGTTCTTATGCCGTATTAGTGCGGGAATTCAGTGCTTTTCTTGAGGAGGATCCCCACGCACAACTCCACGATCCGGGCCTGCTCGACATCGCTATCGCGGAGGTTGGTAGCGACTCGACGATTGAGTTCGCCTCGGTCACCATCAGTCACATCAATCCCGACGGAGTTGCCCAGATCACTGAACTGGCAGCCCGATCGATGCTCGGTTCGGAGAGCGAATTGGTCGCTAGGCTCACCTGCGACGCCCCAGTGCACAACGCTTTCGCTGCACAGTTCGAGGTTTTTTCCGAGGTTCTTTCGGTCACAACAACCCCCTAGCCGCGCCGCGTAGGCTTTGTGCCATGCAGATCGATTCCTCCGCAGTGCTCTGGTCGGCCCCCGAACGCGAACGGGCTGGTCGTCCACTCATCGTGCTGTTGCACGGCTACGGCTCTCACGAGGGAGATCTGTTTGCGCTGGCCCCCGCACTGCCGCTCGGTCCGGTGATCGCATCGCTGCGAGCGCCGATCCCCGAGAGCGGCGGGTTCTCGTGGTTCCCGATCGATCTCAGTGGTGGAGGGCTCCCTCAGGTTTCTGGCGTGGATGACGCGGCCAACGCTGTGCTCGAATGGCTCGACTCGCAGCAGTACACGAGTGTGAGCCTCCTCGGTTTCTCGCAGGGGGCTGCGATGTCGCTCCAGCTATTGCGGCTCGCCCCGGAACGCTTCGCGAGCGCCGTCGCACTCTCCGGATTCGTGGCCAGTGCTGAGCACCCGGGAGATGCGGCGCTTACGAGCATCCGCCCGCCCGTGTTTTGGGGCCGGGGCACTGATGACCCGGTTATTCCGACGGCGGCGATCGAGCGCACCGAAGAGTGGCTAGTCGATCACACGCGCGCCGAGACCCGCATTTATGAGGGGCTCGCGCACGCGATCTCGACCGACGAACTCAACGACTTTGTGAGCTTTCTGCACACGCACGCGTAGCGTGTTGAAGCCAAGACCGAGCGTGTGGTGCGGTCTTGGTGAGCACGCACGCGTAGCGGGTCGGAGCACCCGCTGCACGCCTTCGGCGAAATCCGTAGGGCACTGTCAGGGGTTGCGACGAAGATAGAGACATGAGCGACGTGCTCGGCAAATTTTCGCCCGCCACCCGAGAGTGGTTCCAGGGCGCGTTCGATGCTGCCACCCCGGCGCAACTCGGTGCGTGGGATGCTGTCTCCTCCGGAGCCAATGCGCTCGTCGTTGCCCCCACCGGTTCCGGTAAGACACTTGCGGCTTTCCTGTGGGCTATCGACCAACTCGCCTCGAGCCCTCCCCCGGCCAATCCCAAACAGCGCACTCGTGTTCTCTACATCTCGCCGCTGAAAGCGCTCGGCGTTGACGTCGAGCGCAACCTGCGCGCTCCGCTCGTCGGCGTCACCCAAACCGCTCGGCGGCTCGGGCTCGGCGAGACCGACATCACCGTGGGCGTGCGCTCGGGAGACACCACCGCGCAAGACCGGCGGCTGCTCGCCCGGCTCCCTCCCGACATCCTCATCACGACCCCTGAGTCGCTGTATTTGATGCTCACCTCGGCAGCCCGCGAGACCCTCAAGAACGTCGACACCGTCATCATCGATGAGGTGCACGCCGTTGCCGCCACCAAGCGCGGCGCCCACCTTGCCCTGTCGTTGGAGCGGCTGGATGCTCTGCTCGCGAAGCCCGTACAGCGCATCGGCCTCTCCGCCACCGTGCGACCGATCGAAGAAGTAGCGCGATTCTTGGGCGGACGCGCCCCGGTCACGATCGTGCACCCGCCCTCGGCGAAAACCTTCGAGCTGAGCGTTGTTGTTCCCGTTCCCGACATGACTATTCCCGGCACCGTGGCCTCCGCGCGCGGCAAAGCCAGCGGCGGCGACGGCAGCGACGACGAGGCGACTCCTGAATCAGCGGCATCCCTGTGGCCGCACGTCGAAGAACGCATTGTCGATGCGATTCTCGAGCACCGTTCGACGATCGTGTTTGCCAACTCGCGGCGGTTGGCCGAGCGCCTCACCGCCCGTCTCAACGAGATCTACGACGAGCGACTGAGCGAGGGCAGTGTCGACGGCGGTGGCGGTGACGCCGGCGGTGGTGGCGGTGACGGCGCAGATGGAACTGGTGACGGTGCAGGCAACGCGCCCGGTAACGCCGCAGCCGCCCTCGAACGCTCCCAAGCCAGCGAGGATGCCGCCGCCTACGCCGCCCCGCAGCAACCGTGGAAGCCGCCCGCCCAGATGATGGCGCAGGGCGGATCCACGATGGGCGCTGCCCCGCTGCTCGCGCGTGCGCATCACGGTTCGGTCAGCAAGGACCAGCGCGCGATTATCGAAGACGATCTCAAAACGGGAGTGCTGCGCTGCGTCGTTGCGACGAGTTCTCTCGAGCTCGGTATCGATATGGGTGCCGTCGATCTTGTCATCCAGGTCGAGTCGCCGCCATCGGTGGCGAGTGGGCTTCAGCGCATTGGGCGAGCCGGGCATCAGGTCGGGGAAATCTCCAAAGGTGTGTTGTTCCCGAAGCACCGCACCGACCTCATCCACACGTCTGTCGCCGTTGAGCGGATGCGCAGCGGGCAGATCGAAGCGTTGGCCGTGCCGACAAACCCGCTCGACGTGCTCGCGCAGCAGACCGTCGCGGCCGTCGCGCTCGACGAGATCGACATCGAGGAGTGGTTCGACACCGTACGCCGCAGCGCCCCGTTCTCGACTTTGCCGCGCAGTGCCTTCGACGCAACGCTCGATCTGCTGAGCGGGCTCTACCCCAGCGACGAATTCTCCGAGCTAAGACCCCGCGTGGTGTGGGATCGCATCGCCGGCACGCTCAGCGGTCGGCCCGGCTCCCAACGCCTCGCCGTCACCTCCGGCGGCACCATCCCCGACCGCGGCCTGTTCGGCGTCTTCATGATCGGCGGCGAAGCCGGTGCTCCCGGCCGTCGCGTCGGTGAACTCGACGAAGAGATGGTCTACGAATCCCGCGTTGGCGACATCTTCGCGCTCGGCACCACGAGCTGGCGTATCGAAGACATCACCCACGATCAAGTGCTCGTCTCCCCCGCGTTCGGCCAGCCCGGCCGCGTTCCGTTCTGGAAGGGCGATGGCCTCGGTCGCCCGGCGGAACTGGGCGAAGCCATCGGGGCGTTCACGAAGGAAATTGCTACGGCATCCGCTGATGATGCTCGCGCTCGGGCGGAGTCGATCGGGCTCGATGAGCACGCCGTCACCAACTTGATTGCTCTCGTGACTGAGCAGAAGGCATCCACCGGTCACGTGCCGAGCGACACCACGCTCGTGGTCGAACGCTTCCGCGATGAGCTGGGCGACTGGCGCGTGATCTTGCATTCCCCGTACGGCATGCCCGTGCACGCGCCCTGGGCGTTGGCGATTACGGCGCGCATCCGCGAACAGCTGGGGGTGGATGGTGCGGCCATGGCCGGTGACGATGGCATCGTCGTGCGCATCCCCGACACCGATGCCGCGCCGCCCGGTGCCGACCTCTTTGTGTTCGACGCTGACGAGCTCGAACAGATTGTCACGGAAGAAGTGGGCGGTTCGGCGCTGTTCGCCGCACGCTTTAGGGAGTGCGCCGCTCGCGCACTACTGTTACCGCGCCGCGATCCCGGCAAGCGTTCGCCCCTGTGGCAGCAACGCCAGCGTGCCTCGCAGCTGCTGGATGTGGCGCGCAAGTACCCGAGCTTCCCCATCGTTCTTGAGACGGTGCGCGAAGTGCTGCAAGACGTGTACGACCTGCCGGCGCTCACGGCACTGACGAAGCGCATCGCCAGCCGCGGCATCCGCGTCATGGAGACCGAGACGGATGTGCCGTCGCCGTTCGCGCGCAGCCTGCTGTTCGGCTATATGGCCGCTTTCGTATACGAGGGTGATTCGCCGCTGGCCGAGCGTCGTGCCGCCGCGCTCTCGCTCGACCCGGCGCTGCTCGCCGAGCTTCTGGGCCGTGCCGAACTACGCGAACTGCTCGACCCCGACGTGATCGCCCAGACCGAGAACGAGTTGCAGCGGCTGGTGCCAGAGCGGCACGCTCGGGATGCCGAGGGCATCGTTGATCTGCTGCGCGTGCTTGGTCCGCAGACCGCTGCCGAGATCGAGGCCCGCTCGCTCGTGACCGGCGCCGCTCTCGCCACCGACTTGGCCGGGCTCGCGAAAGCGAACCGCGTGCTCGAAGTGACCATTGCGGGCGAACGTCGCTGGGCCGGCATCGAAGACTCGGCGCGACTGCGGGATGCCCTCGGGGTTCCGCTGCCCATTGGGGTGCCCGCCGCGTTCATCGAACCCGTTGACGATCCGGTCGGCGACCTCGTGAGTCGCTACGCCCGCACCCACGGACCGTTCACACTGGCGGATGCCGCTGCCCGCTTTGATCTCGGAACCGCCGTCGTGCAGGACACCCTGCGTCGTCTCGCGGCCGACCGCCGCGTTGTCGATGGCGAGTTTCGCCCCGGAGCGAGTGGCACCGAGTGGTGCTCGGTGGATGTGCTGCGTCGACTGCGCAGTCGCTCACTTGCGGCACTGCGGCAAGAGGTCGAGCCGGTGTCCCACGCGACGCTCGGTCGGTTCCTGCCCGCCTGGCAACACGTTTCCGCTGCCGGTGACTCACTGCGCGGAATTGATGGCCTGGCACAAGTGATCGACCAGCTGGCTGGATACTCAGCCCCGGCATCCGCGTGGGAGAACTTCATTCTGGGTTCGCGCGTGCGCGACTATTCGCCCGCCTGGCTCGACGAGCTGACAACGTCGGGCGAAGTGGTGTGGGCTGGGCAGGGCGCGCTGGCGGGTAGCGATGGCTGGATCAGTTTGCACCCCGCGGCGACCGCAGCGCTGACGCTGCCCGAGCCGGATCGCGATGGGTTGAGCGAGCTGCAGCAGAGCATTCTGGAGGCGCTGGCCGGTGGCGGTGCATTCTTCTTTAGGCAGCTGTCGAATCAGGTGGGCAGCACTGACGACAAGGTGCTGCTGAAGGAACTGTGGGATCTGGTGTGGCGGTCGCTCATCACGAACGACAGTTTTGCGCCCCTGCGCGCGCACCTTGGCGGAACCGTGCGGGCCACTCGGGCACCGCGTCCGGCACGGGCTCGTGCCTATCGCGGACGCGTTTCGACGGTGGCGCAGGCGGGGCCGCCGAGTGCGTCCGGCCGGTGGGCACTGCTCGAGACCGCCGAGGGTGAGACAACGGTGCGCGCCAAGTCGACCGCCGAGTTGATGCTCGAACGGCACGCTGTCGTCACGCGCGGCGCGGTCGTGAGCGAGGGCATCCGCGGCGGCTTCGCCCTGACGTACCGTGTGCTGAGCGGCTTCGAAGAGACCGGTCGCGCCCGTCGCGGTTATTTCATCGAGGGGCTCGGTGCGGCCCAATTCGCGACCGGAGCCACCGTTGACCGCCTTCGTGGTTTCACTCAGGATCCGGATGCTGCGCCCCAACTTTTGGCGATCACCCTCGCCGCGACCGACCCCGCCAACCCCTACGGGGCTGCTCTTGCGTGGCCGGGGCTGGGTGGCGAGGATGCTGGGGGTGACGGCGCAGACGCTGCCGACCCGTCTGACGAGAATCTTGATCCTGCTCCAGCTAAGCCTGCCGCTGACTCCCCCAAGAAGCATCGCCCCGGCCGCAAGGCTGGTGCGATCGTCGTGATGGTCGATGGGCACCTTGCGCTCTACCTAGAGCGTGGTGGCAAGTCGCTGCTGGCCTTCGATCTGGAACCAGCCGTCGTGGACGCCGCGACGCGGTCCCTGACGAGCACCCTGCGCGGAACGCTGCCGAAGCTGCGCATCGAGAAGGTAAACGGCAACTTCGCGGTCGGCACTCCGGTGGGCAAGGCACTCGTGGAGGCTGGGTTCGTCGCGACACCGCAGGGGTTGAGGCTTCGTGCCTGAGGGTGATTCCGTCTATAAGGCGGCGGCGAAACTACGGGCCGCGCTCGACCAGCAAGTGCTCACCCGCACCGACTTTCGAGTGCCCGCCTTTGCGACGCTCGACCTCAGCGGCCAGACCGTCACAAGCGTGGTGCCGCGCGGCAAGCACCTGCTGATTCGCGTTGCCGAGGGCACCGACACCGCCGCGGTCGACGCCGCCGCCGCACCCGCACCTGCACCCACACCCGCGGGTGACCCCGGCTCGGGCCTTACCATTCACAGCCACCTCAAGATGGAGGGCGTCTGGCAGATTTACGGCGCCGGCGAGCGGTGGCGCAAGCCGTCCTACCTGGCTCGCGGAGTGCTCAGCACGGCATCGAAGACCGCGGTAGGTTTCGAACTGGGGCTGCTTGAAGTGGTGCCCACGGCATCCGAAGACAGCATTGTGGGTCACCTGGGCCCTGACCTTCTCGGGCCTGATTGGGATGCCGACCTCGCGTTGGCGAACCTGCTGTCAGACCCAGCGCGCCCGGTTGCGCTCGCGCTACTCGATCAGCGGAACCTCGCCGGTCTCGGCAACGTTTTCGCGAACGAGTTGAGCTTTCTGCGCGGTGTTCGCCCGCAAACCCCCATCGGCGAGATCGCCGACCCGAAGCGCCTCGTCGCGCTCGCGTTCAAGGCGATCATGGTGAACAAGGATCGCCCCATCCGCAATCTCACGGGCCTGCCGCGTGGAAAACCCCGCTACTGGGTGCACGGGCGGCGCGGGGAAGCGTGCCTGCGGTGCGGCACCCGCATCGAGTCAGACCAGCTCGGCACCGGCCCCACCGATACTCGCTACATGTGGTGGTGTCCGAGCTGCCAGAAGTAGCTTGCGGCTGCATCCGAACAGTAGTCTCGGTGATGATCGCAGGGAACGCACCCTGCCCGTGCACGCGCGGCAATCGCTGCCCAACAGCCGCTGCCGCACACTGGCTCGAGTGACCACCGATGGAGGCCCTGCTGTGACTGAGGTTCTTGACCCCGCCCCGCGTCCCCACAGTTTCGGGCGCGGTGTCGCGTTCGCGTTGCTCGCGATCCCGCTAGCAGTCATGGTGACGACGGTGCTGGCGTCGCTCGGCTTCGGCTTCGCCTCCGCTTTCGCCGCGGTCGGGATGCTGGTCGTCTTCGGACTTTTCACATTCGGTTCCCGCCGCAAAGCCATCAGTGGCGCCGGCTTCGCCCTGAGTGCTCAGATCGGCACTATCGCAGTGATCCTGGGCTTCATCAGCGGGTATCTGGCAGACGTCTACCGCTCATTCATTTCGGTCGGCGACAAGGGTGGGCTGTTCGGAAGCGTCTTCGCACGCCGTGTCGAACTCCAGCTCAGCAATAGCCTTCTCGAGGTGCTGATCCCAGCACTCCTCGCGATTGCGTTTTCTGTAATCCTGATCGTGAGCGCGGCCAGAAGTGCCGCCGCCGCTCGTCGTGCAGCTACCGACGTTCACTCTGCTGACGCTTCGGATGCTCACGCCTCCGACTTGGGAAGCCCTCCGGCCTCCGCCGCTCCGCACAGCAGCCCAGGTATTCTGCTGAATGGTGAGCCGCTGGCGACCCAGCCAGAAAAGAAGAACCTCTGGAATCGATCAGCACCCCAGAAGGACCAGCCATGAAGAAGCAGATCAACGTCGTCGGCGCGGTCATCGTTCGCGACGGTCTCATCCTGTGCGCTCAGCGTGGACCCGGCGGGGCTTTGCCCGGGATGTGGGAGTTCCCCGGCGGCAAGATCGAGACCGGCGAGACTCCCCGCGATGCACTCGCACGCGAGATCACCGAAGAGTTGGAGTGCGAGGTTGCCGTGGGCGAGATGATCACCACCACGACTCACGAGTACGACTTCGGGGTCGTCGTACTGACCACGTTCTACTGCGAGCTGCTGTCCGGAATCCCGGTGCTGACCGAACACGCGGAAGTTGTTTGGCTCTCGCCCGCAGAGCTGAGCTCGCTTGAATGGGCGCCCGCGGATATCCCCGCCGTCGAGCTGATTGAGTCGGCAGTGCTCGAATGACGCATCCCAAGAGCGCCTGAGCTCAATCGCTGGCTCCAGCTGAGCTCGACTTCGCAAGAACGCGCACGGCTGGACAAGCTCCTCTCCAATAGCTTTTCGACCGGTGCAAGCTGCGCTCCACCGCGCGGATGGTTGGCAAGGCTCTGCTCTCGACGTTTTAGCGACCAGGTACGCTTCAGGAGCGCTCCAGTTCGCTAGCCTTGCAGTCATGACGACTAACGTACCGAGCTTGGAAGAATTCACGCTGAGTTTTCATAAGATGCCCAGTGGCGGACGCGGTGAATACGAGGTCGTCGGAAAGCAGAATGGTCATGGGGCGGCGGACCTCGACAGCCTCGTTTTCGTGTTGCGGACTTCCTTTGGCGATTTGAACACCCACCTGCATCTCAGCAGCCAAGGAGGCAAGAGGCGCCTGCGGTCTGAAGATAGTTCAGTCCATCCACAAATTCAGCGCCAGATCGCGTCACTCCTGATGCTTCCGACTAGCACTAGGTCCGAAGCCTCGGTATCCTCGGCTCTCCCGATCCTTCTAGCCAAGCGCTACATCATGGACATCGAATTTACTCTTCTCAACACAGATGGTGCTCTCGCGGTGATCGAGCCCACAGTTGTGGTGGCACGATCTGGAGACATTAATGATGAATTAGCAAAAACTAGGCTTGATTACCAGAAGCGCGCATCAGACTTGGCGCTCCTTTATACACGAGCCGCGTTTCTCCCCGCCCCGCTGAACGAGCTCGTCACACAACACTTCTCGACGTTGTACGGCGCCGAGCACATCAGCTTGGACGTTGAGACAAAAGTTAAGGAAATCTTAGCGGCACTGAGCTATTCGGACTATGAGTATCTGCCAGGGAGTGACCCTCTTCCCTTGCTAAAACGATTAGCGGGGATCTCCGCGACCGAGTTAGTAATTCCCTCGCCAGTTGAAACCCCTTCGGACGACACCGAGATTCGGCTCAGATCCGAGCACATTTACAGAAGCCGTCGGATTCGCTCCGCGGCAGCAACCGCATTCAAGCGCGAAGTCCAGCGAAACTACGATTTCAGATGTGCTTTCTGCGGACTGCGAGCGCCACAGTTTTTGCGAGGGCAGAGTCCCGGTGTGGATGCCGCCCACATCTTGCCCTACGGAGATTTCGAATTAGATATCGCAACCAACGGAATCATGCTGTGCAAGCAACACCACTGGGCGTTCGATAGTCACGTACTACTTCTGAGTTTTGACGATGGCAATTACTACGTCACCCTTAACGACACAGCTGACAAAGCTTTCAGCAACGACGCTGAAACCCTTGCGATCCTCCGAAGGGCTACCGGGTTGATAGATGAGTCGCGACTACCTCGAAAGGCGCTAAGACCCAATCCTCTATTTATCGAGAAACTCTACGCAACTTCGTAGTCGGCAAGAGAAGCTCGCGAAGTCGTAGACCCCTTATGGGACAAGAGAACCGAAGCTAGACGCCCCCCCAACCATTCGATGACGTTCACTGTGACCGCATTGCCGCAAGCATGGTATCGAGCAGAATCTAACTTTTCGATATTGCCGATTGAACTAGGCAAATCCGTCCAGCCATCAGGAAACCCTTGTAGACGCTCAGCTTCGAGCGGAGTCAGTCTTCTAACTTTGCCCTCAGGGTATGAGACGTAGTTTCGTGACCAATCTGTTCCGGTATGACGGGCTGATTCGGCGTAGAGGCAATGGGCAAGTTTTTTGACGAATCCGCGCTTAGGATCTCCAACGCTGATCGCAAAGGGGGAAATAGGTTTCTCCCCATTCGGTCTGCTCTTCTCAGAATTCCTGTCGCCGCGTTCGGGCTCAAAAAGTACCGCTGCGGCGGCCGACGGGTCTCCAAGATATCCGACGATGAAGACTCGACTGCGGCTTTGGGGGACCCCGAAGTGTCGACTGTCAAGAACTCGCCACGCCACGCCATACCCGAGCTCGGCCAACGTTCGAATGACGAGAGCGAAATCTCTTCCTTGGTTGGAAGAGAGGAGACCCGCAACGTTTTCGATAACGACAGCTTTGGGGCGACCCTCTTCAAGAAGCCGAGCAAACTCGAAGAAGAGCCCTGATTGTTTTCCGTTGAGCCCACTTCGTTGCCCCATTCTTGCTAGAGAGATGTCTTGACACGGGAATCCGCCTGCCCATACTTCAGCATCGGGAATATCGCTAGGTTGAACGTCTCGAATATCGGTCTGCTTGGGCACGTCGGGCCAGTGTCGCTGCAACACGTCAAGACAAAATGGCTTGATCTCGCACTGCCACACCGATTTCATACCCGCACGCTCAAAGCCCAAGTCGAAGCCACCGATACCAGCGAAAAAAGATGCAACCCTCGGGTTTTGTAAAGTCGTCACGCTATGCCCTTCCGCGTTCTGACGCATTCAAGTTCGATACAACAACTATAGGTATCCGCGGTGACAATGGCTCTTGCGGCACCCCAAACTGCTGAATACGAACAGCTGCCGAATAGCCACACTTGAGTCGCGGCTGAAAATGCGGTATCGCTCAATCCCCCGCTCCACAAATGAATACGACCCACGAGAGCCAAGATCCTCACAACAGGCAATGAAAAGTCAGCACCCCCTGCCACACTAGCCACGTGACAGATACCCGCACCGATGCCCTGGCCGTTCTCCGCACGCTTGTCGGCAATGAGACTGCCGACTTTCATGAGGGACAGTTTGAGGCGATCGAGACGCTCGTCGATGGGCGCCGCCGCGCGCTCGTAGTGCAGCGCACTGGGTGGGGAAAGTCCGCCGTCTACTTCGTTTCCACGCTGCTCATGCGCCGACGAGGTGCGGGCCCCACCGTGCTCGTGTCGCCACTGCTGGCGCTCATGCGGGATCAGATTGCCGCGGCATCCCGCGCCGGAGTTCGTGCCGTCGCCATCAACTCCACCAACCCGCACGAATGGGCCGAAGTTCAGCAGCAGCTCGCCAACGATGAAGTCGACGTGCTGCTCGTCTCCCCCGAACGCCTCAACAACCCCAGCTTTCGCGACAACCAACTACCCGCACTGATCAACCGCATCGGGATGCTCGTCGTCGACGAAGCGCACTGCATCAGCGACTGGGGCCACGACTTTCGCCCCGACTACCGCCGTCTGCGCGAACTCATCGCCACCATGCCCGACGGCGTCCCCGTGCTCGCCACCACCGCCACCGCCAACTCCCGCGTCGTCGCCGACATCGCCGCGCAACTCGAAACCGCGAGCCCCACAGGCAGCACCGAAAACACAGCCACGGGCGGCACCGAAGTCGTCACCATCCGCGGCCCCCTCGCGCGAGCATCCCTGCGCCTGGGTGTCCTTAAACTCGCGGATGCCCGAGCTCGCCTCGGCTGGCTGCTGAGCCACCTCGCCGAACTGCCCGGCAGCGGCATCATCTACACGCTCACCGTTTCGGCCGCAGAAGACACCGCGCGGCTGCTGCGCGACAGCGGCATGGATGTGCGCGCCTACACCGGCAAAACCGACCCGCAAGAGCGCGAAGAGTCCGAACAGGCACTCAAGAACAACACCGTGAAAGCGCTCGTCGCCACCAGCGCGCTCGGCATGGGCTTCGACAAACCCGACCTCGGCTTCGTCGTGCACCTCGGCGCCCCCTCCTCCCCCGTCGCCTACTACCAACAAGTCGGCCGCGCCGGTCGCGCCACCGACAACGCCGACGTGCTGCTGATGCCCGGCCGCGAAGACGAAGACATCTGGGAATACTTCGCCACCGCGTCCATGCCCGACCAAGCCAACGCCGAACTCGTGATTGCCGAACTCACCGCCGCCGCCAACTCCGGCGCCGGGCCCGTCTCCACGCCCGCGCTCGAAGCCCGCGTAAACCTGCGCCGCACTCCCCTCGAGCTGCTACTGAAAGTGCTCGACGTGGATGGCGCTGTCGCCCGCGTGCAAGGCGGCTGGACCGCCACCGGCCACCCCTGGAGCTACGACGCCGAACGCTACGCCGGAGTCACCGCCGCCCGCCGAGCCGAACAACAACACATGCTCGACTACGAACGACTGCCCGCCGGCACCGAAGGCTGCCGCATGGAATACCTGCAACGCGCCCTCGACGACGACACCGCCACCCCCTGCGGCCGCTGCGACAACTGCGCCGGCGTCTGGTACCCCACCGACATCAGCACGGATGCCACCACCCGCGCCACCGCCACCCTCGACAAAGTCGGAGTACCCGTCGAGCCCCGCGCGCAATGGCCCACCGGAGCCGACAAGCTCGGCGTCCCCGTGCGCGGACGCATCAACCCCGAACTGCGCGCCAGCGAAGGTCGCGCCCTCGCCCGCCTCACCGACCTCGGCTGGGGCGGCACCCTGCGCACCCTCTTCGCCCCCGGCACCCCCGACGCACCAGCGAGCCCCGCGCTCGTCGCAGCCTGCGTCCGCGTGCTCGCCGACTGGGGCTGGGATGAGCGACCCGTCGCCGTCGTCTCGATGCCGTCACGCAG
The DNA here is from genome assembly GCF_002797685.1 of Salinibacterium amurskyense. Taxonomy (GTDB): domain Bacteria; phylum Actinomycetota; class Actinomycetes; order Actinomycetales; family Microbacteriaceae; genus Rhodoglobus; species Rhodoglobus amurskyensis. Next base: position 685,623 of record NZ_PGFH01000001.1, on the reverse strand, counting down.
CAAACCACAACTCGTGGCATCCGTCGCCGAAGCCCTCGCCAGCGCCGGCAAGCTGCCCTACCTCGGTGCGCTCTCGCCCACCGGCGATGGGCCCACCGGCGAACCCGGCGGCAACAGTGCCTACCGACTCGCGAGCGTGTGGGGGCAATTCGAGTGGGCTGGTGGCGCAGCTGGCCGCGGCGAAGCAGGGAGCGAACTACCCCACGGCTCCATCCTGCTCGTCGATGACCTCGTCGACTCGCGCTGGACGCTCACCATCGCCGCGAAAGCACTCCGCGAAGCCGGGGCGGATGCCGTACTCCCGTTCGCGCTCGCCCTGCGCGGATAACCGCAGCGGCAAACCCCTCGGGGTCTCGCCACCGTTGACCGTGTGAAGCGAACCCACCACCGGGCATCCGCGCCCCACGGGCATTGCGCACGCTCCCTGCCGCTTCACCGGCAAGAAAGCTATTCTGATAGCTCAAGCAACGGAGCCGTTGCGGTGCGATCGGAGGTCGCCACAATGTCAGGTCTCTTCTCACAACAGAGCCCCGCCAGGTACGCGCGCTCGCTCGAACGCCACTCCGACGCCATGATCGCCGCCGCGAACACCAACGGGCGCGCTCTTCCCTCCGACACCACGCCCTACAACTTCGGGCTCGGAGCCTTTCTCTCGCTGTTCGCGATCCCCCTCGCTATCGCCGCCGCAGTCCTTGTCGGCCTGCTGGGCTTCGGAATCGGAGGCATCCTCGGGGCCTTCGGGATGCTCACGGCCTTTCAACTCTTTGCTCTAGGTTCTCGCCAGACCATCACCCGCGGCCGTGACTTCATGTTCGCCCTTGTCGTTGGCACCATCGCTACCGTTCTCGGAGCCCTCGCCGGCCTCCTCTCCGACCTCTTCAGCACCTTCGTCGCTCGCGGAGGCACGACCGGCATCATCGAGGACATCCTCATGGGGCGCGCGGAGTTCCCTTTCCCGATTCAGGCAGAGTACATCGCCGTTCCGCTCATCGTGGCTGCCGTTCTTGCCATCCTCGTGATCGTGATGAACGGCGCGAAAGCACTCGCTGCGCACCGCGAAAGCATCATCGCGAAAGCCAATGCTGCAGCCACATCAGCGACTACCCGCTTAGAGACGTCGCGACAAGCATTGTCGTCATCCGCCACGAATTCAGCGAATGCAGCTAACAAGTTCGCCAATCACGTCATGACAATCAACGCGTCATCCCCCGGCATCATCCTCAATGGAAAACCACTCGACGAACAGGAAATCACGAAGGGGTTCTCGTCGAAGCTGAGCGATCTCGCCCACAAAGCGATCAGGGCATGGTCAGGTCTTCGAACGGAAAGATGACCAGCCGCGGGGAACAGCCACAGGACACGGCCACGCAACCGGTGCGGCATCAAGATCCTCGCCGCGAAAGCCCACACCGGAGGAATACTTAGGTACCCTAGAAAGGACGAAGTCGCTCGGTGAGAGATTCCCGCCGCGACTACGGAGGTGGCACCAATGCAAGAAATGCAACCCAGTTCCGCCCACGGAAGCTTCTCCGGTGCAAGCGGCCGCATAGCTGACGTCGAAGCGCAGATCGCCGCGAACCAGTACCGCGACGGCAACATTCTCCCGGAGCCCGAACACGCCGACCATTTTCAGCGCGGCCTACTCATGGCTCTGCTCACCATTCCGATCGCTGCCATCCTTGCCGCCGTCTTCGGACTCAACTCTCCAACCGCAGGCGCCGCCACCGCCCCATTCGCGATTATCATCGCGTTCGGGTTCTTCGCTCGCGGTTCTGGGCGCTCCCCTGTCACCGGGCGAGGGTTCACGGCCGCAGCTGGCATCGGCCTCGTAACAATGGCCATAGCTGCCGCGATCAGCTACCCCTACAGCCTGTTTCTCACCTACCTCTACGACGGAGGCACCGGCGGCATCCTCAGCTCAGGGTTTGCACGCTTCTTCTCAACCTGGGTCGACGCGAACGTGATGTTGATACTCGCCTCGATTGCCGTCGTGACAGTAGTCTCTGTGGTGATCGTGTGGAGGAAAGCACGAGCAGCCCGAGCCCACACCACCGCCCAGCGGTAGTCGCCGTCCGGGAATTAGCCGCCTGCAGGATGCCCATCTGCGGACTACCCGGAAGCCCAGCGATGACCGACAGCTCGACCACCCCTGACGCGCAGATCCACAAGCCGTATAACTTCGTGCTTGGCGCGCTCGCGTCCGTACTCGCGATCCCTCTGACGGCGATCGTCACGATCATCATCGGCCAGGTTGGCTTCGAGTACTCCGCAACCTTCGGTGGCCTCGGCATGGTCTTCGCTTTCACCTTCTTCGGCAGCGCCTCGCGCCGCCGCATCGTTCGAGGCTTTGGCTTCGCCTTCGCTCTCCTCGTCGGCCTCGTCGCCACCAGCCTCGGAGTCATCGCCGGCTTCGTCTCCTCCGTCTACTACTCGTTCAACGCCGTAGGCGGCAAAGGCGGCCTGCTCGGCGACGTCTTCATCGGACGCATCGTCTACCGCCTCACTGAACGCCCCGAAGACTTCTTCATTCCCGCCGCCATCGCCGCATTCCTCGCAATCATGTTGCTCGTCAAATACATGAAGACCGCGATTGCCGTACACGGAACGCCCGCCGACGCTGTTGGCAACGAACCAGCGGCAGCACCTACAACATCCACGACGCCTGCAATTCCTGCGACACCTGCACCCTCCGAAACCGTCGCCACCGCGACTCCAGAGCTGCCGGATGCCGCGGCCACGACGATCAATGCCCCGTCATCCGGAATCCTGCTCAACGGCAAGCCTCTCGGCGGACCGGAGCCCAAGAAGCGCTTCTGGCAGTAGCGTCAGCGCGCCCACACCAGGCACCTGCGGAGCAACCACACGCCACTGACCCATCCGCGGCGCCCGGCGTCTCCGAATAACTCTGCACGCAGGAGTTCCGGCACCGTGCCGGGCGAGTCGAGGCAGGGTAGGCATCATGGCGATCATCCGTTACACCGGCATCTACAACGCGGATGGCGGCGTGTGGGGCGAAACCCGGTACGTGATCGGCCACATGCTCGGCACCGCAGCGTGCTCGCTGTGCGACATCACGCACTCGCCGATCCGTCGCAAACCTCAATGGGATGCCATGGTTGCCCGACTGCCCGTGCCTTTCAAAGTGCTCCACCGCAACGAGATCACGCCCGCTGAGACTGCCCATGTTGCGGCGACGGGATTGCCGGTCGTTCTCGCCCATCACGACGATGGCCGCATAAGCACCGTGCTGCGCAGCGCTCAATTGGATGCCGTGAGCGGCTCGGTAGTAGCGTTCGAGTTGGCGTTGACTAGGCCTGCACTCGCGAAGGCCTAGTGCGACTGCGGTCGGCTACTGCGGTCGACCCAAGCGGTCAACTTCGGCGGTTGACTTCTCCGCTCTAGAGGCGTCTAATGGGAATACCCCTGAGGGGTATCCGGTTGAGAGGATCACGATGCCTGGTTATGACGACAACAAAGAGCAGCTGCTCAAGCGGCTGCGTCGCGCTGAAGGCCAAGTGCGTGGCATCCATCGCATGATCGAAGAAGACACGTACTGCATTGACGTGCTCACTCAAGTGTCGGCCGCGACTAAGGCCCTCGAGTCTGTCGCGCTCGCACTGCTCGATGACCACCTCAGCCACTGCGTGGCCGAAGCGAGCCGCGAAGGTGGTGCTGTGGCCGACGAGAAGATTCGCGAGGCGAGTGCGGCAATCGCGCGCCTCGTTCGTTCGTAGCCTCCGCTAGCCCCCGCTGTTCTGCACAACAACTTCCGCCCGCGCCTCGCGCCTGCGGCAATCGAAGGAGAATCATGACCCACACCGCCGATTACCTGGTCGAAGGAATGACCTGCAGCCACTGCGTCTCCAGCGTCACCGAGGAGCTCTCCGAAGTGGCTGGCGTCACCGAAGTTTCGGTTGACCTCGCCTCGGGCTTGCCCTCCACCGTTTCTGTTACGTCTGAGACCCCTCTCGACGACGCCACCGTCAGCGCCGCAATCGAGGAGGCAGGCTACACGCTCGTGAAGAGCCTCTGATGGCCTCCGATCCCAGCACCGTCAACCTTCTGGATGTCGAACTCGACATCACCGGAATGACCTGCGCCTCCTGCGCTGGCCGCATCGAGCGCAAGCTCAACAAGCTCCCCGGCGTCGAGGCGAGCGTGAACTACGCCACCGAGAAGGCTCGCGTTCGCGCGCCCGAGGGCATGGATCCCGAGCAGTTTCTCGAAACCGTGAAGGCTGCCGGGTATAGCGCCGTCATCCCGGCGCCCATTCAGGAACGCGACGAGAACGACAACGCGAGCCCCAAGAGCAGCGATGACGATTGGGCTTCGCAGTTGCTGCACCGTCTGCTCGTCTCGACCGCGCTGGCCGTGCCAGTCGTGCTGATGTCGATGATCCCGGCGCTGCAGTTCACCTACTGGCAATGGCTAGCTCTGACCCTCACGGCCCCGGTTGTCGTGTGGGGTGCGTGGCCGTTCCACCGCGCTGCGGCCGTGAACCTCCGCCACGGTGCCGCCACCATGGACACCCTCATCAGCCTCGGCGTGATCGCCGCGTTCGGCTGGTCGCTCTACGCCCTCTTCTTCGGTGGCGCTGGCGAAGCTGGCATGCACATGACGATGACGTTCTTCGGAACTCCCCACGGTGGCTCAAGCGAGATCTATCTCGAAGTCGCCGCCGCCGTCACCGTCTTTATCCTGCTCGGCAAATACATCGAGGCCCGCGCTAGCCGCGAGTCGGGTGCTGCTCTTCGGGCCCTGCTGGAACTCGGCGCGAAGGATGCCGCCGTTCTCCGCGGCGGCGTGGAACAGCGTGTTGCTGTCTCCTCGCTCGTCGTCGGTGACCACGTCGTGGTGCGCCCCGGCGAGAAGATCGCCAGTGACGGCCTCGTCATCGAAGGCAATTCCGCCGTCGACGCGAGCATGCTCACGGGCGAATCCGTACCCGTCGAAGTTGGCCCCGACGATCGCGTCACCGGCGCCACCCTCAACGTCGGCGGACGACTCGTCATCGAAATCACTCGCGTCGGCCGCGACACCGAACTGGCCCGCCTCGGTCGCATGGTCGAAGAAGCACAGACCGGCAAAGCCGACATCCAGCGTCTCGCCGATCGCGTTTCGGCCATCTTCGTTCCGGTCGTTCTCGGCCTTGCCGTCGTTGCTTTCGTCGGCTGGATGATCGCCGGCGGCCCCATCGAGCTCGCCTTCACGGCCGCCGTCACCACACTCGTCATCGCGTGCCCCTGCGCCCTCGGCTTGGCAACGCCGACCGCCCTGCTTGTGGGCACCGGTCGCGGATCGCAGCTCGGCATCCTGATCAGCGGACCCCAGGTCTTGGAACAGACCCGCTCGGTCGACACCATCGTGCTCGACAAGACCGGCACCGTCACGACCGGCGAGATGCGCCTCAGCAGCATCGACGTGCTCGAAGGCGAAAACGAGGAGCTCGTGCTGGCTCGCGCCGCCGCCGTTGAGGCTGGCTCCGAGCATCCGGTCGGCCGTGCCGTTGTAACCGCAGCTGAGGACCGCGGCCTCACGCTCCCCGCCGTCACCGACTTCGCCGCCCATGCTGGCACCGGCGTTCAGGCCACCATCGATGGCACCGTCGTGTTCGTCGGCAAGCCGTCGTGGCTCACCGCTGATCACCAGCAGCTGGTGTCGGATGCCGCCCTCACCCTGGTCGAGAAAGCCGAAGCTGCCGGGTCGACCGCGATGGTCATCGCGTGGGAAGGTCAAGCGCGAGGCGTGCTGGTTGTCGGCGACACCATCAAGGCAAGCAGTGCGGACGCCATCGCCGAGTTCACGCGGCTCGGCTTGCGCCCCGTGCTCCTCACCGGCGACAACGCCGGCGCTGCAGCATCCGTCGCGAGCGCGGTGGGAATCACTGACGTACACGCCGGGATTACTCCGCAGGGAAAGCTCGACGTCATCCGCCAGCTACAGGCCGAAGGTCGGGTTGTCGCGATGGTCGGTGATGGAGTGAACGACTCTGCCGCCCTCGCTGCCGCCGACCTCGGTATTGCCATGGGTGGCGGAACGGATGCCGCGATCGCCGCGAGCGACATCACCGTCGTGAGCGGGGACCTCATGGTCGTCGCCGACGCGGTTCGCCTCGCCAAGCGCACCCTCGGGATCATCCGCGGCAACCTGTTCTGGGCTTTCGCCTACAACGTGGCGGCCCTGCCCATCGCGATGCTCGGTCTGCTCAACCCGCTCATCGCGGGCGCAGCCATGGCCTTCTCGTCGGTCTTCGTCGTCACGAACAGCCTGCGCTTGCGCGGGTTCAAGTCGAGCGTGCGGTCAGAGCGCTAGCCGGTAAGCGTCACTAGCTTCGGATGCATCGCTCGCGAGCGCTTCACCCCTTGCGACCTCCGCGCTAGTCGCCGCTGGGCTGCTGATCGCGGCTACGAATTGCAATTCCCCGCGCCTCGTCCTCCGCCTGACGGCGGGCGAGCACGTGGTTACGGAAGGTGTCGCGCAGGGGCAACTGAACCATGTTCTCGGCAGGGACGCCCGCCAGTAGCTGACGTAGGCGCGTGAATTCGGCATCCACTTCGAGGCCGGCAACAAACGCGAGGTTGCTGATGTAGAGCCAGATGAGCATGGCGAGCGCTCCGCCGAGCCAGCCGTACACACGGTCGTAGCTGGCGAAGTTGGAGGCGTAGAATCCGAAGCCCGCGGTGGCAAGGCCCCACGTGACGATCGCGAAGATTGCGCCGGTGCTGACCCACCGCATCCGTTCGTGACGCACGTTGGGCGTGTAGTAGTAGAGCACCGCGATGATCATGGTGAGGATGACGGCGAGCACCGGCCAGCGCCCGATCGACCACACGGTGATCCAGGGTTCGCCTATACCGAGCGCTTCGCCCACGGCGGTTGCAACGTTGCGGGTGGTGAGCAGCAACACCACGACGGCGGCGAAGGCGGCGAGCAGGAACGTGGAGAGCACGAGCATGAGCCCGCGGAACTTCACGAACCGTCGACCCTCTTGAATTTCGTACACGCTGTTGGCGGCACGACCGAAAGCGGTGGCATAGCTCGACAGCGACCACACACTCAGCAAGAGCCCGACGGCGAGCGCGACTCCGGGGCTGCCGATAGAGAAGAGTTGGGTAAGCGGTTCCTTGAGCACCTCGACGGTGCTCGGCTTGAGCACTTCGGTCGCCAGATCGATCACGGTATCGGCGGCCTGATCTTTGCCTTCGGCGATCGCCAATACAGAGACGACGCTCAGCGCGGCCGGCAGAGTGGCGAGCGCCGAGAAGAAGGCGAGCGTGGCAGCGGAGTCGATTCCGCGGTGCAGCATGAAGCCGTGATACGCGCGGCGAAAGGCGTAACGCCACTCTCGGCGCGGCTCTACGAAAGTATCTCGCTCTCTACTCATTGGAGAGTTTTCGGCGCACGATGGTGGGCATAACCAACCACAGCGCAATAGCCAAGAAGGCCGCAGTTCCGCCGGCAACCGCTCCCGCTGTGCGACCAGCGACCACATCGAAGATCAGCATTGCCGTGCCAGCGATAGTAAGCGACACCACGAACAGCGTCACTTTGAGGAGACGATCGGATGCCGTCACGAGTTCGGGCTTCGCTTTCTTTCCAAAGAGGGCACGGTGAAGACTCACGGGAGAGACGGCGAGCGCGGTCGCGAGAACTGCAGCTGACACCAGGGCGAGGTAGATCCGCACTTGGTAGTCATCCAGCTCGGAAAAGCGTTGCTGGAACGCGAGCGTCAACAAAAATCCGGTGAGAATCTGAGTACCGGTTTGGATGACGCGCAGCTCTTGGAGGATCTCGGTCCAGTTGCGATCTCCCCGTTCCGTTGAGGTCTCGTTACGACCGTCTTCCTGCGCGTCGGCGCTACTCACACTCGTGCTCATCCCCACATCCTAAGCAGTTCGGCGCAGTGTCATTGCCATCGCATCCGATGCGCCGCAGCACCCCGGGTTCCGGCCGCCCATTAGACCCGCTCGACAGGTTGCCGCAGCAGGGTGCGGAGCTTGGATGACTCGACTTTGCGAAAGTCGTTGAAGTAGATCTCGTGGTGCTTGCCGGTCATCCGCAGCCCCTGTTCGGGAATGTAGTCGTCATGCATCTGCGCCAGAATCTCGGCCTCATCGTCATAAGGCCCGAGGTGGAGTGTTTGCACGCACAGCCCCTCCTCGAGAATCTCGAGGCGTACCTTGCCGAGGCTAGCGGGCAGAGTCTCGGGGGTCTTGCTTTTGGCGGTGACCGCGGCCACGGCGTCCTGAAACATCGCGTCGGTGATCCACTCGGGCGTGAGGATCATCGCAGTCCAGTCCCACTGCGATTTGTCGCGGCCGGTCGTGAACGCGGCCATATCTTCGGCCCACCACAGCGCTTCGAGCGGCGGTACGACATAGTCGCGGTCGAGCGCTTTGCTCGCGAACTTCAGCGTGTACGCCACCGGATAGAGCGCGCCGATCGCGGCCGTATACTCGCTGCCTTCCCCGGGCGCACCATGGCCGTCGACCATGAGGTACTGCTGGGGCGGGACATCCAGAATTCTGAACTCGTTGTGGCGCGCCTTATAGGCGTCGAGCGTCTTCTTGAAGTCTGTTTTCATTGCCCCATCCGCCTTCCATAAGTCGCGTTGCTAGCTGGCGCCGATGACGACGTTGGCGATGAGCATATCGAGCTTGCGCACGTCGATGGCCTTGCCGACCTTGATCTTGATGTGGCCGGCGCGGGTCCACAGTTCGAGCTCAGCGTTGAAATCGAGGGTGCCCGCATTCTCGGATGACCACATGAGAACGCTCGAATAGGGCAGCGAGTACAGCTCTACCTTCTTGCCGGTGATGCCTTGAGCATCACGCACGATGAGGCGCTTGTTGGTGAAGACGGCGCTGTCACGGAAGGTTTTGTAGGCCGCGATGGGCTGCTCGCCGGGAAGCAACATCGGCATGACGTCTTCGGGGATCGGGGCTTCAGAAACGAACGTCCAGGCTGCGATTACGGCGGCTTCCATCGGGTACTCCTTGAATCGGGTAATGGGCCGAGATCTCCGACCCGCACACACCCTATCGGCCACCGCCGACGCCCCTGCTGTGACAGCACTGCCGCACCCGAACGCGCCCAGATTCGACAGCATCCGAAACAGTAGAATCGTTGCTGTGCCGCTTCCGGCGCGGTAAGGATTGCCCTGTGACATCGCCTGCTCAGCATGACCGCAAGCCGCTCGTCGAGCCGGGTGCGCCGCTCGGCCCGCAGTCGCTGATTCGTTATTCGCGCCAACTCGCTAATCCTGATTTCGGCGAGCTCGCGCAGCGCCGCCTCGCGAACGCCCACGTGCTCGTTGTCGGCGCGGGCGGCCTCGGTAGCGCCACCATCCCCGCCCTCGCCGCGATGGGCGTTGGCACCATCGGCGTGATCGATACGGATGCCGTTGAACTCTCGAATCTGCACCGCCAACTCGCTCACGGGGTCGCCGACATCGGGCGAAGCAAACTCGCTTCGATGGCCGAGACACTCGGTCGGATCGATCCGGAGATCGCGGTTGTCCTTCACGATGTGTGGCTCGATTCCAGCAACGCGCTCGCACTCTTTGCGGGATATGACCTCGTACTCGACGGCAGCGACAACTTCGCCACCCGCTATCTCGTCAATGACGCAGCCGCGCTGACCGGCATTCCCGTCGCCTGGGGAGCGATCCTGCGCTATGGCGGTCAAGCCGGAGTGGCGTGGGCTGGTCACGGACCGACCTATCGCGACCTCTTCCCGGTGCCGCCGGCACCCGGCACCGTTCCCTCGTGCACTGAGGGCGGGGTTCTGCCGACCGTGTGCGCCATGATCGGCGCCATCATGTGCTCCGAAACCGTGAAGCTCATCACCGGCATCGGAGACCCGCTTCTCGGCCGGGTGACCACCTACGACGCGCTCACCGGCCGCTTTCGAGAACTTGAGTACGCCGCAGACGACGACACGGATGCCATCACCGAACTCATCGACTACGAGGCCTTCTGTGGCGTGCAGCCGGGATCCGCGACCGCCGGTGGCGCTGGTGCCGATAGCGATGGTGCGGGCGGTGCGAGTAGCGCAGGCGAAGCGAACGCTGCCGGAAACGCGGCCGGCGCAAGCGACGAAGTCGATTCGCGTGAACTTGCGGCCATGCTCCGCAGTGGTGCGCCCCTGCAACTCGTCGATATTCGCGAACCCTTCGAGTACGCGATTGCCGCGATTGAGACTGCTGAGCTGATTCCGCTGGGTGGTCTCGGAGACCGGCTTGCCGACATCCGCACCGACATTCCTGTGGTTGTGTACTGTCACCACGGCATCCGCAGCGAGCGTGCCCTGCGAATGCTGCAGAGCGCCGGCTTCACCAATATCCGCCACTTGGTTGGCGGCATCGACGACTACTCGCAGGTCATTGATCCTGCGCTCGCGAGGTACTAAACGTGAACGATCAGATCCCCGCAAGCTTCGCCACCATTACGGATGCCGTGATCGATGAAGCTGCAATCCGGCGCGCGGTGGAGTCCCCCGCTTCCGGCGCGGTCGTCGTGTTCTCGGGCGTGGTGCGTAATCACGACGCCGGCAACGAAGTGTGGTCGCTGGAATATCAGGCGCATCCCGAAGCCGAAGCGCTGCTGGCTCAGTGCTGCGCCGAAGTTGCAGCCGAAACGGGCCTCGCCATTGCGGCAGCGCACCGGGTTGGGCTGCTCCAGATTGGGGATGTTGCCCTGTCGGCAGCCGTCTCCGCAGCGCACCGACGTGAAGCGTTCGAGGCGTGCGAACTACTCGTCGAACGCATCAAGCAAACGGTGCCGATCTGGAAGCGTCAGCAGCTCGCGGGCGGCGCGACCGAATGGGTGGGGCTGTAAAGACCTAGCCGCCAGCGAACGGCGGCAGCACGTCGACGCGAGCGCCCACGGCGTACGCGGGATCACGCCGAACGACGCCGTCGATCAGGAATGATCCCGACTCGACGACTCGCTGCATGAGCGAACCGTAGCGCTCGATGAGCACGTCCTTGAGCGTTGCCAGAGTTGCCCCCGACTCAATTTCGAGGTGCTCTTCATCGCGTCCAGCGGCCTCGGCGGCAGCGGCGAAGTAACGAATGTGAGTGGTCATGTCAGCCACCAATGTACGACATCTCGATCTTCTTAGCGCCCGGTCCTGGTGTGGTCGCCGGTCGGGCGGTGTTGAGCGAGCGCAACTCTGAATAGCGGTCGGTGCGGTTGCGCCACAGGCTCGCCATGGCATCCGACAGTTCGTCGTCGGTGCAGCCGTCACGCATGAGGGCTCGCAGGTCGTGACCCGAGCTGGCGAAGAGGCACGTGTAGAGCTTGCCGTCGACCGAGATGCGGGCGCGTGAGCAGGTGTGGCAGAACGACTGAGTGACGCTGGAAATCACGCCGATCTCTCCGCTGCCATCGCGATAGCGCCAGCGCTGCGAGGTTTCGCCGCTGTAGTTGGGGGCGATTTCTTCGAGCGGGAGTTCGGCGTTGATTCGAGCCACGACCTCGGCCGAGGGCACGACTTCGCCGAGCTGCCAACCGTTGGTGGTGCCGACATCCATGTATTCGATGAAGCGCAGGATGAACGGGGTGTCTTTGAAGTGGCGGGCCATCGCGACAATGTCTTGGTCGTTGTGCCCCTTCTTGACGACCATGTTGATCTTGATCGGTCCCAGGCCTGCAGCGTGGGCGGCGTCGAGACCGTCCAAAATCTTCTTCACCGGAAACTTCACGTCGTTCATGGCTTGGAAGGTCGCGTCGTCGAGCGAATCGAGCGACACCGTGACGCGCTTCAGCCCGGCCTCCTTCAGCGCCGGGGCAAGGTGGGCGAGCGCTGAGCCGTTCGTCGTGACCGCGAGGTCGAGGGGCGCGCCCGCCGGAGTTGTCAGCTTCGACAGCATCCCGACCAACTCAGGGAGGCCTTTACGCAGCAGCGGTTCACCACCGGTCAGGCGAATCTTCTCGACGCCGTGAAGCACGGCAATGCGCGCCAGCCGGGTGATCTCTTCGAAGCTCAGAAGTTCGTCGCGCGGCATGAACGCGTAATCAGCGCCAAATACTTCCTTGGGCATGCAGTAAACGCAGCGAAAGTTGCAGCGGTCGGTGACCGAGAAACGGATGTCGTGCAGCGGCCTGCCCAGGGTGTCCGCGACGGGGCTGCCGATCGCGGAGGAACTCATAGCGTCAGACTAACCCGCGGCAGGCTGCGAAACCACCGAGGCGGTCGCGTCGATCGCATCGCCCACGTGAATGCGTCCACCATCAAGCGGAGTGAGCCGGATGCCGAACCACGTTTTGTGGTCACGCTGGCGGTGCTGCGCCAGGGTTCGAATCGGTTCCTTGCCGCGCTCGAGCGTGGTGGGTTCGATCGTGGTCATGACGCAACGGTCGCAGATCATGGTGACGCGAAAGCGCACGTCACCGATGGTGACCTGCGACCAGCTTTCTTCGACGAACGGTTCGAGATCGTCGATGATCACGTTGGGACGGAACCGGATCATGTCGAGCGGTGCGGCATCCGCCTCGGCCCACTCGTCAAGCTGACGCAGCGACGCTTCGCTCGCGAGCAGCAGCGGACCGCCGTCGGCGAGAGAAACAACTTCGCCCGGCTGGCCGCCATCCTCGGGGTCGATCGGGCGCACGGTCGGGTCGGACTGCCAGACGAGGCGCGCGTCGAGGCCGACGCGTTCACTCAGCCAATCGTTGACTTCGCCGCGAGCGGCAAGGGCGGTGCCCTGCCCGCTGTGGCTCACTTCGATCGTGTCTCCGCCCTCCGCCATATCGACGGTCACGCTGGAGCCGTCGCGGTCGGAGAGTTGCACCGCGGTGTCGCTGAGGGCGTGCGCCGAAAGACCCAGCAGGTGATTGTGCTGGCGCGCGGTAAGGCTCTTGCCGTCGCTGTCGACGATGGCCCAACGCCGATCCTGGTCAAGGCCCCACGGATTGACGGCCGCCGAATCAACGTCTTCGCCGGCAAAAGACTTCACTGGATACACTCTGAGTCGTGTCACGCGCATGGGCGAATCCTAGCAACGTGCGCCCCAAGAACGACGGGATTATCCCGAGGATTAGCGGCGTGAAACTGCGGCGTTGATTAGCGTCGCGGATACACCGTGAGCTGAGCTGGATCGACGGAGGCCACGACGCGGTCCCCCGACGCAATGTCGCGCGCGAGCAAATCGGCGGGCGAGGCTTCGGCCACGACGGTATCGCCGAGCAGCGTGACGCGGATTCCTCTGAGGCCGGGCTCGAGAAGATCGACGGTGGCGTGCCATTCGTTGGGGTGCGAGGGAGCGGATGCCTCCCGGCGCAGCGTCACCGCGGACGGCGGGAACGCGATCGATACCTCTGCCCCGACCGCCGATACGCCGCCGCCGACGGCGAGACCACGCCCATCCGCGAGCCGCACGAGCTGGTTTGATTCGACGATTCCGTGCAGCACGTTGAGGCCGACGAGCGTGGCGGCGAACTGGTTGACCGGCTCGCCGAGCACCCGGGCGACGGCGCCGCTGTCGATGATGCGGCCCGCCTCCATGATGGCGACGCGGTCGGCCAGCACCATGGCATCCACCACATCGTGAGTGACGACGATCGTGGCAGGCACGGTCGGTGGGCGGCCATCGATCCCGGTGTGGGTGGCGGAGATCCGGGAGGCCAGGCACTCGCGCAACAGGGTGCGCACGAGCGAGGCGTTCTGCACGTCGAGGGCGGCCATCGGTTCGTCGAAGAGCAGCACGTCGGGTTCGGTGGCCAGCACCCGGGCGATCGCCACACGCTGCTGCTGGCCTCCCGAGAGTTCGGCAGGTTTGCGGGCGGCGAATTCGCTCATGCCAACGGCCGCCAGCCATTCGGAGGCACGGTCGCGGGCCTCCGCCGCCTTCATTCCGTGCGAGCGCAGCCCAAAGGCAACGTTCTCGAGAGCGCTGAGGTGCGGGAACAGCAGGGGGTCTTGCCCGAGCAAACCGATGCGACGACGATGGGCGGGCACCACGGTCATCCGCCCGCCGCCCGGCCGCCCGCCACCCGACGGCGCACCACCGAGCTGCGGAACCTCGGTGAGCACTCGACCGTCGACCGACACCGTGCCGCGCTCCGGAGCGAGCAGACCGGCGATCACCGCGAGCAGCGTCGACTTGCCCGAGCCGTTCGGGCCCAGTAGCGCGAGAGTTTCTCCGGGCGCGACTGAGACGCTCGCGTCGAGGGTGAACGAGCCTCGGTTCACCTGCATGGCGGCATCCAGTGTCATGGGTCAGCGCTCCGCGGTCGGGCGCCAGCTGCGCAGCAGAAGCAAGATGACGATACCGACAACCACGAGCAGCAGCGACAGGGCGATGGCCGAATCTTGGCTCACGCCGGCGCCGTTGAACGCGGTGTAGATCGCGAGGGGCATGGTGCGGGTGGTGCCCGCGGCATTGCCGGCGAAGAGGGCGGTGGCCCCGAATTCGCCGAGCGCGCGGGCGAAGCAGAGCACGGTGCCGGCAATGACGCCCGGCATGATGAGCGGCAGGGTGACGCGGCGGAAGACTGTCCAGCGCCCCGCGCCGAGGGTTGCCGCGACCGCCTCGTAACGGGTGCCCGCAGTGCGCAGTGCGCCCTCGACCGAGATCACGAGGAAGGGCAGTGCCACGAACGATTGGGCGATCACGACCGCGCCCGTCGTGAACGGAATACGGATGCCGAACCAGAGTTCGAGCACGCTGCCGACGAGCCCGTTGCGTCCGAGGAGGTAGAGCAGCGCGATGCCTCCGACCAATGGCGGCATCACGAGTGGGAGCGTCGTGAGCGCACGCAGCAGACCGGCCAGCCGGTTGCCCGAGCGCGCAATCACGAGCGCGAGCGGAATGCCGACGATGAGGCACAGCACCGTCGCGGCGAAGGCCGTCTGCAGCGACAACCACAGCGCCGACTGCGCCTCCGCCGAGACAATCGCGGCCGGAACACTCGGCCAGTCGGCCCGGAGAAACAGCCCGACGAGGGGCAAGATCAGCAGCGCGAAACCGAGGGCAGCGGGCAGGTAGAGCAGGCGCGGGATGCCGGAGCCGGCTGCTGCCGTGGTGCGGGAGGCTGCGCTTCGGGTGGCTGCGCTTCGGGTGGCTGCGTCGTCGGTGGTCTGCGCACTGCGCGAGGAGGTACTCACGGCTTCGAGAATCCGTAGCGCGCGAGAATGGCCTGCCCCGGCGGCGACAACACTAAGTCCACGAACGCGGCCGCGATGGCCGGTTGTGCAGCCTCGTTCAGCACGGCGATCGGGTAGTTATTGCGAGCACTCGCAGCGTCGGCGATCTCGACTCCGTCGACCGCTCCCGCGGCATTCAGCACGTCGGTGACATAGACGAGCCCGGCATCCACTTCGCCCAGCTCAACCTTGGTCAGCACGGCCGTCACGTTCTGCTCTTCCGTCACGGGCGTGAGCTCAACGTCTGCCGCGGCGAGCAGGAGGCGGGAGGCTGCACCGCACGGAACCGCGGGCGCGCACAGGGCAACCTGCACGCCGGGCTCCGCCAGATCGCTCAGTGCCGTGATGTCCAGCGGGTTGCCGGGCTGCACAGCGATCTGCAATTCGTTGCTCGCGAAAGAAACGGGAGCAGTCGCCAACTCGGCGCTGACCTGCTGCATCGTGGCGTCATCCGCGGCAGCAAAGATATCGACCGGGGCACCCTCGCTGATCTGCGTGGCGAGAGTAGAGGAGCCGTCGAAGGAGATCGGGGCGATTGTGACGCCAGGGTTCTCGGCGCTGAAGGTGTCAGCCAACTCGGTGAACGAGGCCGTCAGCGAGGCCGCAGCGAAAATCGTGAGCTCACCCTGCAGCGAACCGTCAGCAGACGTGGATGCCGGTGTCGGCTCTGCTGCCGAGCATCCGGAAAGCCCCACCAGACCTGCCATCGCGATGGCAGCGACCGTCGTCAGCACGCGAACCCGTCGTCGCCCGTGACCGCCCCGCTGTCGCGGCTGCCCCTGCCAGCGCGACTGCCGCGCAGCCTTTGCATACCGCGCAGGCCCCACCGCACCCATCACTAGGAGTTGTCTTTCGGAGCCTCAACAACCACCATCGTCGCTTTCACGACGGCGACGGCGAGCGACCCGATTTCGAGCTTCAAGTCGCGCACGGCTTCGGTCGACATGAGCGACACGATGCGATGCGGGCCGCACTGCAGCTCGACCTGCGACATGACGGTGTCGCTCAGGATGCCCGTGACGAGCCCGACCATTCGATTGCGAGCACTGCTCGTTGTCTCGGATGCCGCTTCCAATTGTTGGGCTTGCTGCG
Source organism: Salinibacterium amurskyense (assembly GCF_002797685.1). Taxonomy (GTDB): domain Bacteria; phylum Actinomycetota; class Actinomycetes; order Actinomycetales; family Microbacteriaceae; genus Rhodoglobus; species Rhodoglobus amurskyensis. The sequence goes on along the minus strand of NZ_PGFH01000001.1, from coordinate 669,381 downwards.
CCCGTTCCTGAGCACGCTGGGCGAGGTCCGCGCCGTCGATGACTTGGCGCCCGGCATCATCGAGCGTCACCGGCAAACCGTCGGCTGCGATCCACCGTCGCACGGTGTCGTCGCTGACTCCGAGGAGCCCTGCAGCTTCGCTGATCCGATAGTGCGCCATGTTTCGGAGTCTATCACCGCAAATACGGAGACAATTAGTCGTATTCACCGCATCCGCCCCTCAGTTAGGGAGGAACCACCTTAGCTAGGGTGAGTGCATGGCTCACGACTCTTCTGCAGCGCCCGCGTCGATCAGCATCGAACAGCATCTCGCTCGCGTTCTCGAGAGCGTCACTGCGCTGCCCGCCATCACCGTGCCGATCGCCGAGGCGCTGCACCGCACGCTCGCCGTCGACGTGCACGCCACCGCCGACGTTCCCGGCTTCGACAATTCCGCAATGGATGGCTATGCCCTTCGCCGCGCGGATGCCATGGCCGCTACCGTCGACAGTCCCGTAACGCTGACTGTCGTCGCTGACCTGCCGGCGGGCTCCGCCGAGAACCCTCGGCTCCAGCCCGGCGAGGCCGCGCGCATCATGACTGGCGCCCCCGTTCCGGACGACGCCGACTGCATCGTGCCCATCGAAGACACCGACGAGGGCACCGCGACCGTGCTCATCTATCGAGCTCCTGCCGAGGCGGCCTTCATCCGTCCGCGCGGTACCGACGTGCAGGCAGGTGACGCGGTGTTGCCCGCTGGCCGTGTACTCGGTGCACGCGATCTGGCGGCCGCCGCGGCATCCGGAGTCAGCACTCTGGCCGTGCATCCCGCGCCGCGCGTCGGCGTGCTCTCGACGGGCAGTGAACTGCGCGAGCCCGGCGACACACTCGCACGCGGCCAGATTCATGACTCGAATTCGCTGTTGCTCGAAGCACTGATTACCGAGTGCGGCGGCATCCCGGTGCAGCTGGGTTCTGTGCCCGACGATGACGCTGCCCTGCGCGCGATCCTCGACGAGCATGCGCCCGAACTGGATGCCGTCATCACCTCGGGCGGAGTGAGCGTCGGCGCTTACGATGTCGTGAAGGCTGTGCTCGCCCCGCTCGGAGTGTGGTTCGGTCCCGTGCGCATGCAACCCGGCAAGCCGCAGGGCTTCGGACGCTTCCCGGTCGGCGACGCCGGCGGCCCCCTCCTCTTCGCCCTCCCCGGCAACCCCGTGAGCGTCTTCGTCTCGTTCGAAACCTTCGTTCGCCCCGCGCTACTCACGATGACGGGCCACTCCACCATTCAGCGCCCAACTCTCTCCGCCACCGTCACGACGGGCTGGCGCAGCCCCGCGGGGCGCGCCCAATACATGCCCGCGGTTGTCGAACGGGATGAACAGGGTGCGGCATCCGTTCGCCCCGCGAGCGCCGGTGGTGCCGGTTCGTATCTCGTCGCGAGCCTCGCCAGCGCCAACGCTCTGGCTTTCATACCCGAAGACGTGACCGAGGTGCGCGAAGGTGACACCCTGACTGTCACACTGGTGTCATGAGCGATCAGCCTTTTACCCACCTCAATTCCGCTGGCCAAGCCCGGATGGTGGATGTCACCGCCAAGACCCCGACCGTGCGCGAAGCAACGGCGGAGGGTTTCGTTCGCTGCTCCCCGGTGATCATTGACGCACTGCGCTCGGGCAATGCCCCGAAGGGCGACGTTCTAGCGGTCGCTCGCATCGCCGGCATCCAGGCGGCGAAGCGCACGGCTGAGCTCTTGCCGCTTGCTCACATCATCGGTGTGCACGGCGCGACGGTTGATCTTGAAGTGACGGATGACGGAGTCGCGGTGACCGCGACCGTGCGTACCGCAGACCGCACGGGGGTGGAGATGGAAGCGATGACCGCAGTGTCCGTTGCAGCTCTCGCAATCGTGGACATGGTCAAGGGTATGGATAAGACGGTGCAAATTGAGAACGTGCGACTGCTCGCGAAGTCCGGTGGTCGTTCGGGCGATTGGCGTCGGCCGGCCTAAAGAGGTCGGCTCGAAGCGGCCCCGCGTAGCTTTCGCTAGCTAGTGGTCTCCGCCGTCAAGCTGCTCCAGAATGTGGCCGATCAGCGGCGCAACCACGGCAAGCCCCTCTTCGACAGCTTTCGTTGAACCGGGCAGGTTGACCACGAGCGCAGTGCCCGCGATACCCACCAACCCGCGACTCAGCACCGCCATCTTCGTGTGGAGTGCGCCTTCGCGGCGTAACTCTTCGGCAATGCCGGGAATCTCCCGCGTGAGCAGGGGCCGGGTTCCTTCGGGCGTGAGATCCCGCGGTGCCACTCCGGTTCCGCCACTCGTGATGACGATGCGGGCACCGGCGGCGAGCGCGGCCCGGATGCCAGCAGTGACTGATTCCGCGCCATCCGGAATCACTGTCAACGACACCGCGTAGCCCTGCTGCTCAAGCAGTTCGACCGCTCGCGGCCCCGAGGTATCGGCGCGCTCCCCCCGAAAACTGCGGTCAGACACGGTGATGACGGCGGCGGGGATGGGGGCATGATCCATACCCGCTACGGTACGGCAGCCCAAACCCCCAGCGCACAACTAAACTCCAGATCATGCGCGCGCCCGAGTTTACGATCCGTCGAACAACTGTCGACGATTGGCGTGAGGTGCGCACACTGCGGCTTGAGATGCTGGCCAATACCCCGATCGGTTTTGCGGAGCGACTCGATAGTGCCCGCACCGCCACGGAAGCAGATTGGCGTTCGCGGGCCGTGCGCGGTCAGAATCCGCGCGGCATCTCAGTCGCCGCCATTACGACGGACGGTCGCTGGGTTGGCACCATGGGCGGCTACGTTCCCGATGCCACGACAGGACCGCTGCTGGTTGGCGTTTATGTCACCCCCGATTTTCGTGGCCGAAAGACTGGGGTAACGGATTCCCTGCTCACCACCATCGAAGAGTGGGCGGCCACCTACGGCAGCACCCTGACCCTCGGTGTGCACGAAGACAACGCCCGAGCGCGCGCCGCGTACGAGCGTCGGGGGTACGCACTCACGCGGCACTCGGTGCCGTACGTTCTCGATAAATCCCGGCGCGAACTCGAGATGATCAAGCAGCTCTAAGCAACACGGGCCGGTCGCGCGCCGCTAGTCCGTCAGCGGCGGAGTGCGCGGCGGCGCTACCCGGCGCTGCGACACCGCCTCGTAGGCGATGCCGATGCGCAGCAGGTCGAGGTCGGAATACGCGGCACCGGCGAACGTGATTCCCACGGGCATCCGGATGTCGTCCATGAGCCCCATGGGAACAGTGACGGTCGGGATGCCCAGGTGCCGAATCGCGAGGTTGCCGTTGGCGACCCAGACACCGTTTCGCCATCCTGCTTCTGCCGTGGCGGGGTTCGTACCCATATCGGCAGCGCCCACGTCGGCGACCGCGGGGAAGGCTACGGCGTCGAGCTCGTTGGCCCGCATCCATTCTTCAAGGTCGACGCGGCGGGTTTCTTCGAGGCCGCGCACGCCCCCTTCAAGCTCGGGAATGTCGGTGAAGTGATCGTAGGGGTGGTCGCGCACCTGGGTCGGGTACACGGCGATGTCGTCTTCGAAGCCGTCGTAGCGATCGTGCGGGGCGCCGGGCACGCTAGGAAAAATCGTGCTGCCGTCGACGCCGACGATCGTGTCAAAGTTCGGGTCGCCGTTGGCCTTCAGAAAGTCTTCCCACGCCCACGCCGAGAGATCGACGATTTCGCGCTTCAAAAACTCGGGACTGACGAGACCGCGGGTTGCGATCGTGGGGGCACCGGCCCGGTCGGCTTCGTAGTTCGAAACGACCGGAAAGTCGACCTCCACCACGGTGGCGCCGGCTGCTTCGAGGTCACGACGTGCCTGGTCGAACAGAGTCAGGATGCTCGGACGGGTGTCAATCGCGGTTCCTGTCGGACCGCCGACTCCTCGCGTGCCCGAGCCCGCCTCGGTATCGCGGTTTATGTACATCCGGGGAACGCCGAAGCGCTTGCCCGCCAGCGGCAGTTCCGCAGAGTCAGTCACGAGAGACAAGTACGTCTCCGGCCGCACACTAGACGCCGCCGGAATCTCCACCCACGGCTGCGAGCGCCAGAAGTCACCACGGGCATCTTCGTCGTCGAACACGATCACGTCGAGCACGGCGAGCAGGTCGGCCATGGTGCGAGTGTGCGGCACGACGACATCCATCGTGGGCACAAGGGGCCAGTTGCCGCGCACCGAGATTACGCCGCGCGAGGGCGTGTAGGCGCAGAGGGCGTTGTTCGAGGCCGGTGCCCGGCCACTCGACCAGGTCTCTTCGGCGAGCCCGAAGGCGGCAAAACTCGCGGCCGTTGCGGTGCCCGATCCGTTCGACGATCCCGAGCCATAGGCGGCGGTCAGGTACTCGGCGTTGTACGGGCTTTCGGCGCGGCCGTAGACGCCGGGCTGCATTCCGCCGTTGGCCATCGGGGGCATGTTGGTGAGGCCCAAGCAGATAGCTCCCGCATCGCGCAGGGCCCCAATGGTGGCGGCATCCCGCATCGCCATCAGGTCGGCGAAGGCGGGGCTGCCGGCTGCTGCGGTTAGCCCTCGGTGCAGGTAGCTGTCTTTGGCCGTGTACGGGATGCCGTCGAGCGGCCCCCGCAGTTGACCGGCAGCCCGGCGTGCATCAGATTCGCGCGCTTCGGCGAGCGCCTCGGCGTTGGGCACGACGACGGCATTGAGCTTCGGTCCGCTGCGATCGTAGCGATCGATGCGCACAAGGTACGCGGTGACGAGCGCCTCACTCGTAAGGGTGCCAGCTGCGAGTGCTTCTTGCAGTTCGGCTATCGACGCTTCGACGACATCGAAGGTGCTCATACGATGGCTCCCGGTTCTTGTGCGGCAGCAACATCGTCGCTGAGGCCGGGAAGTTGAGGCTGCTGTTGGGTGATGCAGTGGATGCCGCCACCGCGGGCGAAGATCTCGCGAGAGTCGACCATGCGCACCTCGCGGCCGGGATACGCGTCGGCCAGAATGGCGGCGGCTCGGGCATCCGCCATCTCGTCGTTGAAGCCACAGCCGATGACTCCCCCGTTGACGACAAGGTGATTGACGTAGCTGTAATCGACGAAGCCGTGGTCGTCGCGCAGCAGGGCGGGCGCGGGCAGCTCGACGATCTCGAAGGCACGGCCGGCGGCATCCCGCTGGCTCTCGAGGCTGGCCCGAATCTCGGCCATCACCTGGTGGTCCGGATGCTCAGGGTTGGGTTGAGCGTGAAGCAGCACGCGTCCCGGCGACGCGATCGTCGCGACAATGTCGACGTGACCGTTGGTGCCGAAATCGTCGTAGTCGCGGGTGAGGCCGCGCGGCAGCCAGACCGCGTGAGTGGCACCAATCGTGCGCAGCATTTCCTGCTCAACGCGGGTGCGATCAGCGAGCGGATTACGGCGCGGGTCGAGCTGAACGGTGTCGGTGAGTAGAACGGTTCCTTCGCCATCGACATGAAGTCCGCCACCCTCAGCGACGAGGAGCGAGCTCACGATCTCCGCCCCGGCAGCCTCAGCGACAACGCGCCCGATCTTCGCCGACTGTTCCCACTCAGCCCAGGCCGGAGCACCCCAGCCGTTGAAGATCCAGTCGACGGCACCGAGAACACCGGGTCGTTCATCGTCGAGCACGAAGGTGGGCCCGATGTCGCGCATCCAGAACTCGTCGAGCGGCGCTTCGAGCAGCTCAATGCTGCTGTCGAGCATCCGCCGAGCACGGAACATTTCGGTCGGGTCAACGACCATCGAGACGGGCTCGAACTGGGCGACGACGTTGGCTACATCAGCCCAAGCGGCGTAGCCGAGTTCACGTTCGGAGTCAGTCGCGCCGAGCGTTTCCCCGACGCGCGGGAACGCCATCCAGGTGCGCTCGTGGGCGGCTGTTTCCGATGGCATTCTCCAGCTCATGGCTAGCCTTTCGTCGCTTCAATAATGGTGGATGCCAACCGCTGTCCCACCCGAATAGCACCGTCAACGTGCTGATAGCCGGCCGCCGCGAGGTCGCTCGAGCCGAACTGGATCGGCCCGACCGGCTCGAGCTGCAGAGCGCCGTAGCGAGTCAGGCCGCCGAGATCGAAGCTCGCCGCGTATGCGCCACGAGTCCACTCTTCGGAAGCCCAGTCGCTTTCGTAGTACACGGCCGGGGTCAAGGCTTCATCGCCGTAATAGGTGGCGAGTGATTCGAGGATGCGCCGCTTGCGGTCGGCGGGATCAAGCGCGAACAGTTCGTCGGCCCGCTCCCCCGACACGAAGCCCACGAGAGTGCCGCGCTCTTCGCCGTGGTTCGTGTTGTCGTATGCCTCGTGCACGATTTGGTACGGGCTGAACGCGGTGCCGGAGAGGCCAGCCGTCCGCCAGAACGGGGTCGCGTAAGTAGCGTGAACCTTGATCACGAGACCGAGCGAGGAATGCTGCTGCATCTGCTGGCGCAGGCGCGGCAGAGCCGGAACGTAGTCGATGCGGTCGTAGAGGTTCGGCGGCACAGCGACGATGACGTGCTTCGCGGTGACCGTGAGTTCATCACTCGTGACGGTCGCGCCAGCGGCGTTCCACTCAATGCGGCGAACCGGCTGCGAGAGTCGAACGACGTCGTCGCCCAACGCCTCAGCCATCACGAGCGGAACCTGCTGCAGACCACCCACCACACGCTTGTCGAGAATGAAGTCGGAGTCAACGAGATTGCTGAAACTGCCAGCGCTTGCTGCCATGAGCAACGCCTGCAACAGCGAGAACGAGTGGGCGGGCTTGGTCAGCATCGCCTCGGCAACGAACAGGGCAATGTTGTCGATTGCTTCGGCATCCGCGCTCTGGCTTTCTAGCCACGCGCGGTACGAGATGCGGTCGAATTCTGTGGCCCGCGGATGCTCCCACGGAGCCTCAAGGTCAAGCTCAGCGACGAGCTCGTCGAGCACGGCAATGAGCCGAGTGATCTCCGCCTCAGTCGCAGCCCCCGCCGGAAAGATGTCTCCCGTAAAGCGGCGAGCCACGCCATCCTTCGAGACGTAAACGCTCTCGCCTTCGCGGTAGCGCGAGTACGTTTCGAGGCCGAGCTCGGCAAGGGTGTCGATGAGTGCGGTCTGGTCAGGAGATACCCACTGACCACCGATCTCAAACATTTGGCCGTCGATCGAATCGGTCCAGAGGCGACCACCAATGCGGTCGCGCGCTTCGAGCACGATCACGCTGTGGCCTTCGCGAACGAGAGCTCTCGCTGCGGTGAGGCCTGTGGCGCCGGCTCCGACGATGACGACGTCGCGATCAATGGTGTTCATGCTCACCATTATTTACCACCTGTTCAATAAGAGTCAAGAACGGCTACACTGCGAGGATGGCAGCAGGCACAACTCGACGACGAAACGCTACCGAGCGAGCATCCGAAATCCGCGACGCGGCTCAGCAGATCGCACTGACTCGTGGCCTCGCCGCAATCTCGCTGCGCGCTCTCGCCGCCCACTGCGGAGTCACCGCACCCCTCATCACGCACTACGAGCCCAGCATGGAAACCCTCGTGGCGACCACGTTCTCTGACATTGCCGAGAAGGAAATTGCCGAAGTCGAGCGTTTCGCTCTCGCGCCGAACAAGCCCCTCGATCAGATTCGCGCGCTCATTGAGGCCATCGCCGATCCCGCGCGAGACAACGTCGGCGAAGTCTGGACCGACGCGTGGAGCCTCGGCCGACGCAACGAGCCGCTGGCCGAAGCCGCCCGCCAATCAATGGATTCCTGGCATGCTCTCGCCATCGGCATCATCCGCGCAGGTCAGGATGCCGGCCAATTCGCCCCGGTGAGCCCCGAGCGGGCAGCGCTCGTGCTCTTCGCACTCGTGGATGCCACCTCGGCCTACCAACTCGTCAACTTTCGCAGTCGCGAGACTCGCGAATCGCTCGTGCGCGAAACCCTCGAGGACATGCTCGACGTCTCCTTGGGAACTTGAGCCAATGCTCGGCATGCGTCGAGTCGATAGGGTGGCCTCGTGAACCCATTACTTCCGGCAACTTATGACCTTGCGTACTCGTTGGTGTTGGGCGGACTCGTCCTTGTCAACGTGCTCGTTTCGCTCCTCGTCGCGATGGCGGCAAAACGCAAGGACCGTGCTTTCGGCTCATTCTTCTGGCTGTCGTTCGCTATGGGATTTCTTATCCCCGCGCTCGTCGTTGCCGCGCTGCCATTTCGCGAGGATGATCCTGATCGACCCAGTAATAAGTCACGACTCTAAAACCGGCAACACGTTACGCACACAAAAAAGCCCCGCATTCACTAGGAATGCGGGGCTTTTCTTTGGCGGTACCGGTGGGATTTGAACCCACGGTGCGCTTTCACACACACAACTTTTCGAGAGTTGCACCTTCGGCCGCTCGGACACGGTACCGGGAGAGAGTTTAGTACAGATATTGGCGACGCGCGTTCACTGGTTTTTACGCATCCAACTCAGGCCGTGGAGAAGCAGGGCTCCCACCAGAGAAACAGAGCCCAGAATGAACCCGCCGGGAGCCAACGACTGCACGCTGGCGACCATCGCGTAGCTCTCCAGCGCTCCATTCGAATTGCCGTAGAGAATCGAATTTGCCCACCAGAGCGTTGCCGTCGTCGCGACGATCGACATCACTCCCAGTGCCCACAACACATAGAGCCAGGGGTTGCGCGCGAGACTTGCGGGCGCAGCGGTCGCGACGTCGCCGGCTACCGCTCCTGCTGTCGCTCCCGTGTCGTCCACGTACTGCGACTGCGGGTCAGGAGCACCCGACTCTGTCGACGTCCCGAGAGCGGGTGCCAAAGTACTCGCGGGTGAAACAAAGGGCGGCGGCGCGGATGCCTCAGCACGCTGCTCAGCCCCACCGCTCGTGCCAAGCGGGCGCTGCTGTGTGCTCGCGCCGGCAGTCTCCGCACGATACGAGTCAACAGCTCCTGCAGCCTGAACGGCGCCTGCTCGTTCGCCGCGCTCCTCTGCCGCGTATCCCCGTTGAAAGGCGGGGTCGAACCGCGGATCGAAAGTCTTGTCGGCCACAGCGATGCTCCCTTGTTCGGTACCCCATCGTAAACACGATCGCACTAAAATCGCGCATTCCTCAGCAATTGCCGTCGAGTGGGTTTCGCTCGGCGAGAACAACTGGCTCGCGGCATACCCCTAGGGGTATGCTCGAACAATGAGCACCGCCACCACACCACGCCCCCGCCGCATCCTCGTTATCGGTGGAGTAGCCGCCGGAATGTCCTTCGCCACCCGCATGCGCCGTCGCGATGAGCGCGCCGAGATCGTGGTCTTCGAGCGCAGCGGCCATGTCTCCTTCGCCAACTGCGGCCTCGCCTACTACCTCGGCGGCGTCATCACCGAGCGCGACGAACTACTGCTCCAGACTCCCGCGAGCCTCGGCCGCCGCTTCGGCCTCGACGTTCGTGTCAACCACGAAGTCACCGCGATTGACCCCGCCGGCCACAGCATCACGGTGCACAACCGCAGCGACGACTCGACAAACACCGAGCACTTCGACGAGCTCGTAATTGCGACCGGCGCGAGCGCCGCCATCCCGGCCATCCCCGGCAGCGAGCGGATGCTCGTACTCCGCAACATCGAAGACGTCGACGCCCTCCACACTTCCCTCGGCGACCTCGACGCCACGACCGCGAACGTCGTCGTACTCGGTGCCGGCTACATCGGCGTCGAGATGGCCGAGAACCTCGCCAAGCGCGGCCTCAACGTCACCCTCGTGCAGCGCCCCGCTCACATCCTCGGCACGCTCGACGCCGAAATGGTCACGCCCGTCGAAGCCCACTTGCGCGCCAACGGCGTTGATCTTCGCCTCGGCACCGAGGCGGTTGCGGTGGATGACTCCGCCGTCCAGCTCAGCGACGGCTCGAGCGTCGCGGCAGACGTTGTCGTCGCGGCAATCGGCGTGCGCCCCGACAATGCCCTCGCCGTGCACGCTGGACTGGCAACCGGAGCCGCTGGCGGCATCCGGGTCAGCGCTGGCTACCAGACCAGCGAACCTCGCATCTATGCCGTCGGTGACGTCGCTGAAAAGGTCGGCGCTATCAGTGGTGAACACGAGCTCGTTGCTCTGGCAGGCCCCGCCAACCGCGATGGCCGCTACCTCGCTGACACTCTCGCCGGCGACGAGGTGGCATCGAAGCCGGCCCTCGGCACCGCGATCGTCGGCGTCTTCGATCTGACCGTCGCGAGCCTCGGCTCCACCGAAAGGGCGCTACGGGCTGCGGGGCGCGACATCCGCGTTATCCACACCCACCCCGTGTCGCACGCCGGCTACTACCCCGGTGCTCAGTCGCTCTCCCTCAAGCTCATTGTCGATGCCGAGACAGATCTCATTCTGGGTGCTCAGGCGGTGGGTAAAGAAGGTGTCGACAAGCGCATGGATGTGCTGGCCACTGCCACGAGCTTCGGCATCACCGCGAGCGCTCTCGCCGACCTTGAGCTTGCCTACGCCCCGCAGTACGGCTCGGCTAAAGACCCGATCAACCACCTCGGTTACGTCGCGAAGAACCTGCGCGACAACCTCAGCGCCTCGATTCAGTGGCACGAGATCGACGCCGAACTCGCAGCAGGAACCCTGTTGGTGGATGTTCGCACCGTCGCCGAATTCGAACGCGGCGCCATCCCGCACGCCGTCAACATTCCGCTCGACGAGCTGCGCGAGCGTCTCGATGAACTCGGTGACCGCCGCGTCATCGTGCACTGCCAGGTCGGACAGCGCGGCCACACCGCCGTGCGCATCCTCGCCCAGAATGGTTTCGACGCCGTGAACCTCGACGGCGGCTACCGCACGTGGAGCGCGGCTACCGCGTAACCGTCGGCGCTCGCTCCCCCACTTTCTCTCTCACCCACCTCACTCACCTCATCACTCGCAAGGAATTTCATGAACACCATCACCACGCACACGCTCTCTGAACTCACCAACCCCGTCGTCATCGACGTGCGCGAACCCGCTGAATACGTGTCGGGGCATGCACCCGCTGCCGCGAGCATTCCGCTCGGAGAACTCGTTGCCCGGGTCGAAGAACTCGACCGCGACGACACCGTGTACGTCATCTGCGAAAGCGGCGGCCGCAGTGCACAAGCCGTCGAATGGCTCAACACTCAGGGCTTCGACGCCGTCAACGTTGAGGGCGGAACGTCAGCGTGGCGTAACGCTGGCCTGCCCGTCACGAAGGGCAATTGATCATGACAACGGATGCTGCAGCCACCGGCACCGCGGACGCCACGGCAGTCGTTGCCGATGCTGGCCACGATCCCGAGGCCATGCGCAAGATCATGAATCGCCTCAAGCGTGCCGAGGGACAACTTCGCGCCCTCATTGAATCGATGGGCGCCGACTCGAATTGCAAAGATGTCGTGACGCAACTCTCGGCGGTGAGCAAGGCTCTCGACCGCGCCGGCTTCATGATCATCGCCAATGCACTGCAGTCGTGCTCAACCGAAGACGCCGATGGCCAGGGCAGCCACGACGGCATGACGAAAGACGACATCGAGAAGCTCTTCCTGACGCTCGCGTAGCGGTGTCAGTCGTGCCGCCTAGTCTTGAACTATGGCCCGAGCTGTAAGTAATTTTCGCTGCACTGAGTGCGGCTGGACCTCCATCAAATGGGTAGGCCGCTGTGGCGAATGTCAGCAGTGGGGCACCGTGACCGACGCTGGGGCAGCTACCGGCATCACCAAGCGGGTCTCGACCGTCGCGGTCTCTGAGGCCAGCGGCGCGCGCTCCATTACCGAGATCGGCGCCGAGTCCGTCGCACACTGGCCAAGCGGCATCGCCGAGTTTGACCGAGTGCTCGGCGGCGGGGTTGTTCCCGGAGCCGCCATTCTGTTGAGCGGCGAGCCCGGCGTGGGTAAGTCCACCCTGCTTCTTGAGGTCGCGTCGCGCGCAGCAGCATCCGGCCAGCGCGTGCTTTATGTGACCGCCGAGGAGTCCGTGAGCCAAGTGCGGCTGCGCGCCGAGCGCACCAACGCCCTGCACCCCTCGCTCTTTCTCGCGGCCGAAACTGATCTCGGCACCATCCTCGGCCAGATCGACCACGTCAAACCCCAGCTCGTGATCGTGGACTCGGTGCAGACCGTAGCCTCCGCCGCGACCGAGGGCATTGCCGGCGGTCCCTCGCAAGTGCGCGAAGTGGCCTCCACGCTCATCCGCGTTAGCAAAGACCAGAACTTGCCCATCTTGCTCGTTGGCCACGTCACCAAAGATGGCAACATCGCCGGCCCCCGATTGCTCGAACATCTCGTGGATGTCGTGCTGCAGTTCGAAGGCGACCGCCAGACCGCGCTGCGCTTCGTGCGCGCGCACAAGAATCGTTTTGGCTCCACCGAAGAAGTCGGATGCTTTGAGATGACCGGCGAAGGAATCGCCGAAGTCTCTGACCCCAGTGGCCTGTTCCTCTCGCACGCACGTCAGCCCGTCAGCGGCACGTGCGTCACGATCGCGCTGGAAGGCAGACGTGCCCTCCCCGTGGAGGTTCAGGCACTCATCGTGAAATCCCAAGCCCCGCAACCACGACGCGTCGTGAACGGCGTTGACGCCTCGCGCGTGGCCATGCTGCTGGCGGTACTCGAGCGGCGAGCGGGAATCCCGCTCTCCACGTTCGACGTTTACGTCTCGACGGTGGGCGGCATCCGGGTCACTGAGCCTGGCGCCGACCTCGCCATTGCTCTCGCCATCGCCAGCGCGTACAAAGACAAAGCGTACTCAGCCACGATGGCTGTCGTCGGCGAGATCAGCCTCGCTGGCGAGATTCGCCCCGCGTCGTCGTCTAAACAGCGCCGCGCAGAGGCCACCCGTCTGGGCTTCAGCACCGTGATTGATTCGGATGCCGCTCACGTGCGTGAAGCATTGCGACTCGCTTTCGCTGGCGCCACCGACGAGCGCGTGCAGATCCCCGAGTTCTAGAGCGCACGGCACCACCAGCCGCACTTAACGAAGCAACGGCGACTCATCCGAAGACGAGCCGCCGTTGCGACTGAAACTGTGGAAGCCGAGTGGCTAGCCGAACAAGGTCCAGAGACCCCAGTCCTCTACGCGCCAGCTGATCCAGCCGTTTTCGCGCTGCAAGCTCACCAGGATCGAGTCGCGCTGACCATTGTCTGGCTTCACTGCGCGACACGTGAAGGTGTCACCGATAAGAACCGGCGGAGTTGCCGGGCAGTCGAGTTCGATGTTGGCGCCGAGCGTTGCCGCCTGAGCCTGAATCGAATCCTCGATCTGAGTGCTGAAGGTCTGCGGGATGAGCGAAATGATAAGACCCGGAAGGATCAGCATTCCGATCACCAGCGAGACGAGAGTTGCCGACCACGTAGCGATCGGGGCGATGCCCTTACCGGTCTCGCGCATTGTGCGGATACCGCGCATCACGAGGTAGACCGGTGCCGTCAAGAACGCCCAAGCTGCATTCGCGGGGCGTTCGTGGCCCCACACCTGAAGCAAGAGGTTGTCGTAGGCGGCAAGACCAAGAACCACGATGTACGGCGCGACCCACACCACGAGGAGCAACGGCAGGTTGTTACCCAGGCCCGCGCCTGCAATGAGGAACATGGCGCTCAACAACTGCACGAGGGGCAGGATGGCGATAAGCCAGACAGCCGCGTTGTAGGTACGGTGTTGGCGAATCTCGCGCTCGGGAGCTTCTTCTTCTTCGGCGTAGGCGCTCAGCGTGGATGCGCCAGGCATCGTGTTCGCGTGAGCGGTGGCCGACTTGGGAAGCAGTTGAGGCTCTTCGGCCTCACGAGTCTCATCAACGGGAGCTTCGAGCTCGCGCAGTGTCATCGCGAGCAGCGGCTGTGCGCTTAGCTCGTCGTGAACGGGTGCGGTCTCCGGCTCCGGCTCGCTACGAGTCTCTGTGACCAAGAAGTCAGCGGAACTGTCGCGCTCACTATCGCGCTGCGCACGTCGGGAAGGGTACCCGCCGATGTCATCGTTGAAGTCGTCTTCATCGTCGTCATCCGCGAAGGCCAGCTTGGTCGCTGACGGCTGCACAACGATAGGGGCACGGGCATCTGAGGTGTGCTCAGTCCAGGCTTGGGCATCCCACCAGCGCAACTGGGGCAACCCAAGAGGGTCTGGGTACCATCCCGCTGGCACACCGAAACTGTTGTCTTCCACGTGGAACAGAGTAACTGGCACAGACGGGGGATAGAAAGGCCTGTTTATAACATTGATGTTGGCGTGAGTCTGGATGTAACCCTAAAGAGTGCCGAAAAAGGCCCAAAATGGTCTATTTTGGGCTCTTTGTCCCCTGAACTGGGTCAACGACCCCACCAAACGAGCATCGTGCAATTTGCGCCACAGCGATGCTCTGGCGACGCTCGTCACGAAAGCGTGAGGGCATCCACGATGTCATCGGGGGACGCCTGCATCGCGTGCGGGCCCGCGACGTCGAACCACACCGACTCCAAAACGCCCTTATTGGTCTCCAAAAAGGCACGCAAATCATCCGCCCGGTACGCCACGACCTGGTGGTCGGTTTCCTCGGGAAGCATCGCGACATAGGTATCGACCGACGAGAACAGCAGAAGCATGTACTTGTCAGCCTCGCCCCGTCGGAACACGCGCACTTGAGGCTCAGCGCCCTCCGCCGCATCCTCGCCACTACTGACGTCGACGAGCATCGGCACCATAACGCGGTCGTTGCGCAGCGCGAGGGCGACCGACATAGGGTCACCAGCTTCAAGAGCCTGCGCGAGCATAGGGGAACTGAATTCGGCGCTCTGCGCCGCGGAGGTTGAAGAAGCCATGACCTATCCGGGTTAGTTCAACAAGAACTGTTTGGTGCTCTCAGAGCCGATGTCGCCGACCGAAACTTCGAGGTGGTAACTGGCACCACCGGCCGTCACGACGGGGCGGTCTGACTCACACGTGTCTGTTGCCGAGCGGGTGCGATCCCACTCGATGGAGCTTGATTGCACGGGCACACCGGGCTGGAGCACGACGGTGGTCGGTTCGCCGGCGGTCTGGCAGTGCTTGGAGTTCCAGATCTCGTCGTCACCGCTGGTGATTACGAACTCTTGGATGTCGCTGCCTGCCTCAACTACGCAGGGTTCCGTCATGGTGCTCTTGAGCGAGAACGACAGTTGAGGGTTCTGGCCCTCGTCGTAGCTCGAGGAGTCGGTGACCGCTTCGAGGCTGAGCTTGGCCGGGTCACAGATTGCTGATCCGGAGGCATCCGTAGCCGCTGGAGAGCTGGATGCCGCTGCCGATGGCTCCGTACTCGCAGAAGTGGCAGCGGGGTCTGTTGATGCCTTCGGGCCGAAGATAATCAGCAGAATGATCGCGATCACAGCAAGGAGCCCTAGCCCGACGATCAAGCGCCGGCGCCAGTAGACGCTGCTTGACTGCGGGCCGACCGGATTCCTAAACGTCGACATACCGCAAGGCTAAACGTCTGAGGCCGCTAAAGGTGCTTCAGCATGCGCGTGTTGCCGAGGGTGTTGGGTTTTACACGGGAAAGATCAAGAAATTCGGCCACGCCCTCGTCAGGAGAGAGCGCCAACTGGGCAAATACCGTCGGATCAACGATTTCGTCCTCGACCGGTTCAAAGCCGTGCCGAGCAAAGAATGCGGTCTCAAACGTGAGGCAGAACAGTCGCTCAAGGCCCAGCGCACGCGCATCCGCTTCGATCTGATCGAGCAGCGCGTGGCCGACACCCGTGCCGAGCCACTCGGAGGCGACAGCAAGCGTGCGCACTTCGGCCAAGTCTTGCCACATCACGTGCAGGGCACCACATCCAATGACCGAACCATCGGGGGCAACGGCGACGCGAAACTCTTGCACGGCCTCGTAAAACACCACAAGGTCTTTGCCGAGCAGGATGCGCTCGTTCACCAGCGGCTCGATAAGGCCCTGAATGGCCCGCACGTCGTGCGTTCGTGCCGGGCGGATGCTGAAGGTGGTCACGCCATAACGGTACCGCTCAGGGGGCCGTTAACGACAAAGCGGCTGCCCGACACTCGAAGGTGTCGGGCAGCCGCTGTCGTGTGGCTAATGCCGTGGTGGCAAGGTCGGAGGCTTAGGCCTCGACCTCGGCCGGCTCCTTTTCGGGGAGACCGGGCTGGCGGCTCGTGACGAACACGAACTTGTTGTCAACGAAGTCAACGTGCACGTGGTCACCGGCGTTGAGCTCACCGTGGAGAATCTTCTCGCTAAGCGCGTCTTCCACCTCGTGCTGCACTGCGCGGCGAAGCGGTCGGGCACCGAGGGCGGGGTCGAACCCGACTTCGATGAGACGCTCCTTGGCAGGAACAGTGATCTCGACGGTGAGGTCGCGATCCATCATGCGCTCGGAGAGACGCTTGATGAAGAGGTCAACGATCTGCAGCAATTCAGGCTTGCTCAACTGCGGGAAGACGATGGTCTCGTCAACACGGTTGAGGAACTCAGGCTTGAAGTGCTTCTTCAGCTCCTCAACAACCTTGCCGCGCATGCGGTCGTAGGTCGTTGCTGAGTCGCCTTCCACCTGGAAGCCCATGGGGCCAGCGGTGATGTCCTTGGTACCGAGGTTGGTGGTCATGATGATGACGGTGTTCTTGAAGTCCACCACGCGACCCTGGCCATCGGTCAAGCGACCCTCTTCGAGGATCTGCAGGAGCGAGTTGAAGATGTCGGGGTGAGCCTTCTCGATCTCGTCGAAGAGCACAACGCTGAACGGCTTGCGGCGCACCTTCTCGGTGAGCTGGCCACCCTCTTCGAATCCTACGAATCCGGGAGGGGCACCAAACAGTCGCGAAACGGTGTGCTTCTCGCCGTACTCACTCATGTCGAGCGAGATCATGGCCGACTCGTCGTCGAACAGGAACTCGGCAAGAGCCTTCGCGAGCTCGGTCTTCCCCACACCGGTCGGACCGGCGAAGATGAACGAACCACTCGGACGGTTGGGGTCCTTGAGGCCAGCACGCGTGCGGCGGATGGTCTTGGAGAGAACCGAGATGGCTTCCTCTTGACCAATGACGCGCATGTGGAGTGCCTTCTCCATGAAGATAAGGCGGCTGGACTCTTCTTCGGTGAGCTTGAAGACCGGGATGCCGGTTGCTGCTGCCAAAACTTCGGCAATCAGACCTTCATCCACGATTCCGCTCGCGCCGACGTCGCCCGACTTCCACTGCTTCTCAAGGCGCAGGCGCTCTCCGAGAAGTTTCTTCTCTTCGTCGCGCAGACTTGCAGCCTTCTCGAAGTCTTGGTCTTCGATGGCGCCTTCCTTGCGCGAACGAACGTCGGCGATCTTGTCGTCGAATTCACGCAGCTCGGGAGGTGCCGACAGGATCGACAGACGCAGGCGTGCGCCAGCTTCGTCGAGCAGGTCGATGGCCTTGTCGGGCAGGAAACGGTCGGCGACGTAACGGTCGGCGAGGTTCGCTGCGGCAACAATGGCACCGTCAGTGATGGATACCTTGTGGAACGACTCGTACTTGTCGCGCAGTCCCTTAAGGATGTTGATGGTGTGCGGCAGGTTAGGTTCGTGCACCTGCACGGACTGGAAGCGGCGCTCAAGCGCGGCATCCTTCTCAAAGTGCTTTCGGTATTCGTCGAGGGTCGTTGCACCAATGGTCTGGAGCTCGCCACGAGCCAGCAGTGGCTTGAGGATGGAGGCGGCGTCGATGGCACCTTCAGCAGCGCCGGCACCGACGAGGCTGTGGATCTCGTCGATGAAGACGATGATGTCGCCGCGGGTGCGGATCTCCTTGGTGACCTTCTTGAGGCGCTCTTCGAAGTCACCGCGGTAGCGGCTACCAGCGATGAGGCTTCCGAGGTCGAGCGAGTAGAGCTGCTTGTCTTTCAGCGTCTCGGGAACGTCGCCAGCAACGATCGCGTTGGCGAGGCCCTCAACAACGGCAGTCTTACCGACACCGGGTTCACCGATGAGTACAGGGTTGTTCTTGGTGCGGCGGGAGAGGATCTGCATAACGCGTTCCATCTCCTTCTCGCGACCGATAACGGGGTCGAGCTTGCCATCGCGAGCCGCCTGAGTGAGGTTGCGGCCGAACTGGTCAAGAACCTGCGATCCCTTGTCGGGCGCAGACTCGTTGCCACCAACCGCAACGGCTTCCTTGCCTTGGAAGCTGCCGAGCAGCTGGATGACCTGCTGGCGAACCTTGTTGAGGTCAGCGCCGAGCTTCACGAGCACCTGAGCGGCAACACCTTCACCCTCGCGGATGAGGCCCAACAGGATGTGCTCGGTGCCGATGTAGTTGTGGCCGAGCTGCAGCGCTTCGCGCAGGCTCAGTTCGAGTACCTTCTTGGCACGCGGCGTAAAGGGAATGTGCCCGGTCGGCTGCTGCTGACCCTGGCCAATAATGTCTTGCACTTGCTCGCGCACGGAGTCGAGTGAAATACCCAGCGACTCAAGCGCCTTAGCGGCAACACCTTCACCCTCGTGGATGAGGCCAAGCAAAATGTGCTCGGTGCCGATGTAGTTGTGGTTGAGCATCTTGGCCTCTTCTTGGGCCAAAACGACTACACGACGGGCGCGGTCGGTAAATCTCTCAAACATCTCTTCACTCCTTAGATACCGCTACAGATTCGGTACCGATGTAAAGAGACTAACCAGAGAAATCGCGAAATAGTCCGCTGTTCGCCCTAGGCGTGACTGTGCACGGCTAGCGCTAAGAAACGCGAAGACCAGCTTCCGACGTTGAGTGCGAAGGCGTGGGCTAGCGGCTAGTAGTAGTCGGGGGCACAGAACCCCGGAGCGATGTCTTCCACCGACGCAACGCCGCTCACGGACAGGGCATCGAAGAGTAGTTGGTCGTCTGCGGTCTGCTCGATTGTTCCGTCGCAGGGAGAGACATGAAATTGAAATTCGCGTTTGAAAGAGAAGTACCGAAAATCAAACCCGGTCAGAGTGGTGGCGCCGGCTGCAGCAGCCACGATCGCTGGCCAGTCCTCCTTTCGATATTCAGCAGAGAAGATCGAGACATCCCGGCCCTGCAATACCGTGTCGTCATCCGTCCAGCGCACCGTCGCACCCTCCGGCGAATACTCCGGGAGGTCTACACCGAGGTCGTACCAGGAGTTCTGCTGCAGCGGATAAACCTGGCGGATCTCCTCGACGAGATCAATAACTTCCTTCGGCGGAAGTGGACCGTTGACATTTAGCCCAGGCAGTGACCACGCTTCGTAGCCGCTGTTGCCGACAGCGGAGAACAAGTTGCCGTCGCTCGCCTGAATCGGAACAACCGCAGCAAGAGCGTCGTAGTTGTCAATAAAGTGGGAGATCGTGTCTTGCGAAGGCGCCCCGCCGGGCGCTGAAACTATTCGCGAATAGAAACCGTCGTCGTAACCGCTGGGAAAGAGGATCATGTTGAGCTCGATACCGGCCGCCTCCTCAAGCGCTTGCCAGTAGGCGAAGTTGTCGGCAACCACGTCCGGATCAAGCCCGAGGCTTGCCACCCGAAAACTGCCAGTGGCATCCCCCGCTACTCGAATCGTGAAGGCCGCAGGCAGCGCGGGTTCTCGGAGATCGCCGGATGCACGATTCATCGTTGCGGCAATGGCTCGGGTCTGTTCGGATGCGAAGCCTTCGCTCACATCGACCTGGACCATCACGGCGCTCTCCCACAGCTCGCTCGATATCGCGGTGGCAGACACTTCGCCAATGCCCGCAATCTGCCGCACGCTCGCGATGCTCTCCACGAGAAGCTGCTGTTGCGAAGGAGTGAGTTCATCGATGGGGAGATTGCTCTCTCCGTCGCCGAAAGGCGCGCAGCCCCCCAGCGCCGGCGCAAGCAAAGCGGTCGCGATAAGGGCGCCCATGACTCGCCGCCGAAAATTCATGACTCAACCTTACGTTTCACCTGCAGGTAATGAGCGCAGTCGGGAGAGCCCGTCATGAGACGCACAATTGGCTCTTGCGCGCCATATCGATAAGCATTATGTTAACGATTATCGTTAGTATCGGTAAACGTTGGGGCAATCACCATGAAAATATCACCGCGCACGATCAAGCGTCTTGAAGTTCTCGACCGTCGAGGACTTCGTGTCATCACCATCGGAGCTCTTGTCGTGGGCGTCGTGAGCCTCATTTTCGTTGCCGTTCGGACGTTCTTCATCCTGACCGCGCACACTCTCACCGTCGCGGGGCTGCCGATCGAGAACTCGAGCTCTCCGGAGCTCGCCGACGGAGTCAGCCCGATCAGCAGTGCAACCTACGACTCCGTCACCCTCGCCATCGACGCTCCGCCCACCGTTGTGCGCTGGATCATAGTCTCCGAAACAGCACTCAGCGCCCTACTCACCATCGGCCTCAGCGTGATCGTGTACTTTCTCGGCACGCGGCTGCTCAAGCAGCGACCCTTCGCTCGCTCGGCGACCTGGGCAACGCTCGCGGCCGCAATACTCGTCATCGCCGTCGGCATGTTCACACCGCTAATTCAGGCCATCCTGAACGCCGAACTCGTGAAGTTTCTTGGCGACGGAGTGCTCGCAACAAATGGCACCGGTGAGGGCCTCGTGATATTCGAGATAATCCTCGATTTCTCTCCCCTCGCCTGGGGACTCGCTCTCGGAATGGTCGCCGGGGCCTTCGAATTCGGTCAGCGCCTGCAGCGCGACACCGACGGCCTCGTCTGATGGCGCCTGCGGATGAGAACGATGCCACCGGCATCCACTGTCGGCTTGATGAACTGCTCGAGCAGCGAGGGATGACGCTCACACGGTTGAGCGAAATTGTGGGCGTGAGCGTCGTGAACCTGTCGATTCTGAAGAACGACCGAGCTCGCGCCATCCGCTTCTCGACGCTGTTTGCGGTGTGCGCAGCGCTCGAATGTGAAGTTGGCGAGCTTCTCGTGGCTGCTGAACGCTAGCCGAAGCAGTCGAGCACTCTACGACCGGTCGCCAGACGCAGAACCGCCACCCCGCGACTGCGGATAGTCGGGGACACAGCGCCCCGGCGCTAGCCTTTCGAGGGATACGGCGCCGCCCTCGCGCAACGCAGCGAAGAGCAGTTCGTCGTCTGGGGTCTGCTCGATCGTGCCCTCGCAAGGGGAAGTGTGAAAACGAAACTCGCGCTCGGGCGAGGCATAGCCGAAGTCGAGGCCGGTGACGTGGGCAGTGTCTGCGGCAGCGGACAGGATTGCCGGCCACTCGTCATCGCGGTACTCAGCGCTGTTGATTGCCACCTCTCGGCCGTGCAGTGCAGCTTCGTTGTCCGTCCACCGCACCAGCGCGCCAGCCGCGGCGAGAGCGGCTGGATAGTCGAAGTAGTAGTCGAGGCCGAGCCACGCATTCTCTTGCAACGGAAAAGAGCGACTGAGAGCATCCACCAGTTCGAAAACTTCCCGCGGCGGAAGTTGGCCAGAGGCAAAGAGCCCGGGGAGCGCCCAATACTCGTGACTGCTATCCCGTACTGCAGCCAAGTCGAGGCCGCCAGTACGCTGACTCAAGGAAAGCGTCGAGAGCGTTTCGTAGTTCGCCATGACGTGAGTGATAGTTTCTCGTGCCGCGGCACCGTAGCCGGGAGCGATATATCGCGAATGCGAAACCTGGTCGTAATCGTCAGCAAAGACCACCATCGTCAGCTCGGTGTCGAGGGCTTTCTCGAGTGCTCGCCAATAATCGAAGTTTCCCATGACAAAGTCGGGATAGAGCCCGAGGCCCGCTACCCGAAAACGACCGGCAGTTTCTCCCGCCACCCGAATGGTGAACGCTGCCGGGACCTCGAAAAAAGGGTACTTTCCGGACACTCGGCGCAGTGTTTCGACAACGGCGCGCGCTTGATTCTCAGCGGATACTTCGCCCACCTCGACCTCGATCATGGCGGGACTGTCCCAGGCGGCACCGGAGATCGGCGCTACCGAAACCTCGCCGATGCCCCCGATCAGCCGTAGCTGCGCGACGCTCTCGACCAGGAATTGCTGTTGCGATTCGCTGAGTCCGTCGACGTTGATACCCGCCACGTCATCTCTCATGAACGAGCACCCCGCCAGCGCGGGAACAAGTAACGACAGCGCCGCCAGCGCACTCACAATCCGCCGCTGAAATCTCAATGCTCATCCTCTTCTTCTACCGTCCGCGAAGCCACCCTGGGTCGCTAGCGGCACTACGGGATGCAAGCGCCCGGTCCTCCACCGAATGGAAGTGTCACACCATAATCGACCAGAGTTTCGAACAAGAGCACATCGTCCGCGGTTGCATCCACGGAACCGCTGCACGCAGAAGTGTGCAGCGAAAATGTCCGGTCGCCGGCGCTGTATTTGAAGTTCACGTTGGCCATCTGGATGGTGCGCACGGCGGCTTGAACCGCCGTGCTCCACGCTTCGTCGGAGTATTCGTTACTCAGCACGGCAATCTCCGGCCGACCGCTGAAGCTTAGGGGACCTCCCCATTGCGCGCTCAAGCCCTCGGGATAATCAGCATCGCCGGGGAAAGCATCTGACCCCTCAGAGAACGAGAACAACGGCACAATCTCACGAAGGTCTCGCACCAGCTCTACGAACTCGAACGGAGCAAGCTCATCGATAGATTGAACGCCCGCAATTTGCCAATAGTCAAGGTAGTCGGCCTCGTGAAACAGCAAGGAGTCGACAGCCACGAACGCTTCGAGAGCTTCATAGTTCTCAACCACGCGATCCGTTGCCGCATCGAGGTCGGCCTCGAACGGGATCGCAATAGACCTGATCCCCAGAGAGGAGGATGAGGGGAAGATTTCGAGCCACAGTTCAGTCTCGACGGCTGCGGAGGTAGCCCGCCAGAACTCAAAATTTTCGACAAAACCATCGTTTGTTGGAGGGATTACCCAGAGATCAAACTTTCCGACAGTCTCGCCCGCAAGCTTCAGACTAAATTGGGGCCGAAGCGTCACCTGCTCAAGGGCGACGAAGCTGTGGCGAAACTGCTCGGCGAACTGTGCCAGCTGGACACTGTCAAGAGTCGGATCGGCAGTCACACTGATTGCGCCAATGTCACCCAGAGAAGCATCTTCTCGGATCTCGTACGAGGCGTCCTCCACTGCATCCAGAGCTTCGATGTCGGCCACTGCCGCAGCGAGTGCCGCATGAGCCAGAACACCTTCCCCCGCCGAGGTCATTGCCTGCTCGACGAGCGAACAGCCTCCCAGAACGAGGGAAAGAGCTACGGCGCCCGAGATGAGTGCGGGCAGGCGTCGAGAACTTGTCATGATTTAAGAGTACGTTTCCGGGCGCTATTCGACCTGCCCCCGAAAGGGTTGCGTCACGCCCCCTAGCCAAAGTTAATCATTCTGTAACGTTATGCCGGTGGCGTTTGGCCATAAGGTGTCGTTATGCAGGGCACACCGCACGAATCCGCCAACCTCGACGAACTCACGCGCGCGCTCGACCTTCACATGCTGCGCATCCTCGTCGCCATCCACGACACCGGCAGTGTTTCCGCCGCCGCTCGGCGCCTCGGCTTCAGCCAGCCCGCCATCACGCAGCACCTCAAGCGCAGCGAAGCTCGCCTGAACATCGCTCTCGTTGCGCGCACACCGCGCGGCATGGAACTCACCGAAGCGGGCGCTCTGCTCGCCAGCCACGCTCCGCGCATCGATGCCGCCATCACGGCTGCAGCCAGCGACCTCACCGCTCACCTC
Source organism: Salinibacterium amurskyense (assembly GCF_002797685.1). Taxonomy (GTDB): domain Bacteria; phylum Actinomycetota; class Actinomycetes; order Actinomycetales; family Microbacteriaceae; genus Rhodoglobus; species Rhodoglobus amurskyensis. Next base: position 645,861 of record NZ_PGFH01000001.1, on the reverse strand, counting down.
GGCCTCGACCGCGGTTCCGTTCGTCTCGCCGCGTTCCCGGCCGCCGTTGCCAGCATCATCGCGCCACTGCTGTCGCGCCTCGATCGTGAGTTTCCGGGCATCCACGTTGAATTCAGCGAAGCCGAACCGGATGCCGCCCTCACCGCGGTCGCCGATGGCCGTGCCGACATCGCCCTTGACTATCGCTACACGAGCGACCACTCGGTGGCATCGAGCTCGCACACGAGCGCCGATGGTCTTCGCTCGCGCTTCTTACTCTCCGAAAATGTGCTCGCGATTGTTCCGCGCGCGATTGCCGACCAGCTCGGCACCACCGCGAGCGTCGCGGGGCTTCTTCCCTTTACATGGATCGGCGGCCCGGCTACCTGCACCGAGCAGCTTGTTGCCGTCGCGACCGCCCTCGGCGAGAAGCCCACGCTGCGGCACGATGTGACCAAGACCGACGCGGCACTCGCGCTCGTGGCATCCGGAATCGGCGTGACGTTCCTGTCAGAACTCGCCATTGCCACCACTACTCTGCCCGACGGCGTCGTTGCCCTCGAGTTACAGCCCAAACTTCGTCGACGCATCTATGCGACAACGCTCGACGACTCCGCCGACACTCCAAGCATCGCAGTGGCCCTCCGGCTGCTGGCCATGCGCGAGGTGGCCCGGAAAACCAGCAGTGATCGCGCGGCACTGTCACAGCACTCGCACCTCCAACGCGCGAAATTTGCATCCTCTCCTTTTACACCTCCTGTAACGCTCACCGAAAGGCACGAACTTCGCATGAGATCGACTAACTCCACCCTGGCTAAGGGGGCTCGGGCGTCCACCGTCGCCGTGGCCGCCTCCGCCCTGCTGCTCGCTGGCTGCGCCACGTCGAGCACCCCGACCGGCGACGGCAACATCGACACCATCACGGTGGCGCTGCCCGGATCACTCTCGAGCCTGTACGTCGGCGCCGAGAGCGGCATCCTGAACTACTACATCGCCTCCATCACTCAAGAAGGTCTCGTCTCGATCGACGCCGACGGTGCCCTGCAGCCGGGCCTCGCCGAATCATGGGACCAGCCGGATGACGTGACCTACGTTTACGAACTGCGCGACGATGCCATGTTCCAAGACGGCACCCCGGTCACCGCCGACGACGTCGTCTTCAGCTTGGAGCAGGCACGCGACGAAACCAGCTCGCCCGGCCTCTCCTACTACTTGGGCGGCGTTGACACCGTCGAGAAGACGGGCGACCTTGAGGTCACCATCACCCTCTCCGCTCCCGACTCGGCCTTCGCCGCCAACATGAGTACGGGTGGCGCCGCCTTCATCACGTCGCAAAAGTTCTGGGAAGAAAACAACGGCGAAGTGGGCACAAGCAGCAGCCTGCTTCTCGGCTCGGGCCCGTACAAGGTCACCGATTTTGTTCCCGACTCACACGTGAACTTCGAGCGCGTTGACAGCTGGTGGGGCGACCTTCCCGAAGTGAAGAACATCAACGTGAAGTTCATTCCGGATGAGGGCACGCGTTTGCTTGCTGCTCAGTCTGGCGACATCGATATCGCGTTCAACGTTCCGCTGGCACAATCCAGCCAGTGGGAAGACCTCGACAGCATGCGCGTCGACTACGTGAACGACCTCTCGTACGTTGGAATGTACTTCAACACCGCCCTCGAGCCGTTCAATGACCCGAAGGTGCGCGAAGCCTTCGCGCACAGCGTTGACCGCACCACCATCGTCGACAAGCTGCTGCGCGGCCACGGCGAAGTTGCCACCGCGATCGCCACTCCCGAGTCCCTCGGCAGCGTCTACAGCGCCGACGACGCTCGCGACCTGCTCTCAACGATTCCGCAGTATCCGTTCGACCTCGACGCCGCTGCTGAAGCCCTTGCCGCCTCCGCCTACCCGGATGGTTTCGAAACTGACATGCTGTTCCCCTCCACGGGACCGCAGCTCGGCACCGCAGCTCAGTCGCTCGCCGAGAACCTCTCCAAGATCGGCATCACGCTGAACGTGCGCGAAGTTCCGATCGAGGAATGGCTCGCAAGCCTCGAACAAGACAGCAGCTACGGCGTTGGCCTCATGTGGTACTTCTCCACGCTGGGCGACCCAGCGGAGGTGTCGACGTACATGCTCGGCGACTACAACATCTCGAACTACGAGAACCCCGAAGTTCTCTCGCTGTTCGAACGTATCGGCGCTGAAACCGACTCCGCTGCCCGCATCGACCTCCTCATCGAGGCCGAGACGCTGCAGGCCGAAGACGTCATCAGCGTCCCGCTCTGGTGGGGACAGTCCGCCACCGCGTTCTCGAACAACATCGACATGAGCAGCTACAGCTCATTCGCGTTCATCTCGTCGTGGCCGACCCTGCTTACTCCTGCTGGATAATCAGTGACCACTTCCCCGATTGCACGCGCATCACGAGCTCGGCCCCTGGGCCGCATGCTCGTGGTGCGCGTGCTCGGCACCCTCGGAATTCTGTTGGTGCTCTCCATCATCGTGTTCTCGATGCTGCATCTCGCCCCCGGCGATATCGTCAAGAACCTGCTCGGCAACCGGCCATCCTCTCCTGAAGCGGTGGCCGCCATCCGGGCTCAATACAACCTCGATCAGCCGCTCTACATGCAGTACCTGATCTGGTTGGGTAACGCCCTCACGGGAGACTTCGGGCAGTCCATTCGACTGCAAGACTCGGTCTCCAACGTGATCGGCGCACGTCTCGGAATCACCGCTGCTCTCAGCGGACTCGCCTTCGTGCTCGCGCTCGTCGTCGCGATCCCCCTCGGCGTGCAGAGCGCCGTTCGTTCGGGAAGCTGGATCGACCGCTTCGCAACCGGTGTCGGAATCGTCGGCCTCAGCGCCCCCACCTTCGCCGTCGGCCTCCTCCTGCTCTATGTCTTCGCGTTCTACCTGCCGATCTTTCCTGTCTATGGATCGGGCGACGGTGGCCTCGACACCCTCTGGCACCTCGTGCTGCCGGCCATCACTCTGGCCTTGGGGCTTGGCGCGATCATTCTCAAGCTCACCCGCACCGCCATGCTGCGTGAACTCGACAGTGACTATGTGACCTTTGGTCGCGCGCGGGGCCTGCCCGACCGCCAAGTGCATATGATCGCCCTGCGCAACGCCGCCATCCCGATCGTTACTGGCGCCAGCCTCGTACTGACCTTCTTGGTCGGCGGCACCGTGCTCGCCGAAACCACGTTCGCGCTGCCCGGACTCGGCACCCTGCTGCAAGGTTCCGTGCTGTTCAAAGACATCGCCGTCGTGCAAGCGCTCACCCTGCTGGTGGCCGTGACGATCGCAACCATCGCACTGTTGGCCGACCTCGCCTACATTTTCCTCGACCCCCGCATCCGCGCTAAGGAGGGTGCACAGTGAGCAGCACCGAAGCTATCGTCTTAGCTAAAACACCCCGGTCGCGTCGCCGTCACCCGGTCGCCGTCTGGGTCTCCATCGCCCTGCTGGGTCTCGTGACGTTCTTGGCCATCTTCGGCAACCTCATCGCTCCGGATGCCACCGCCCAGTCGATTCTCGATTCCTTGCTGCCTCCGGGCAGCCCCGGTCACCTTCTCGGCACCGACGAACTCGGCCGTGACGTGCTCGCGCTGACGATCGCGGGAGCATCATCCGCCCTCGTGGGCCCGGTGTGTGTTGCTCTCGGGTCGATGCTGCTCGGCATTCTGCTCGGCACGGTGTCGGGCTACCTTCGTGGGCCTATCGACTTCATCATTGGCCGCTGGACCGACCTGCTGTTCTCGCTGCCGCTGCTGCTGGCCGCGATCGTGGTCGCGGGCGTTTTCGGAGCTGGCTACTGGATGACCGTACTGCTGTTGATCTTGCTGTTCTCGCCCTCGGACATCCGCATTGTGCGCGCCGGGGTTATGGAGCAGGCCGCGCGGCCGTTCGTGGAGGCAGCCCAAATGCTGTCGCTCTCCAAGACCCGCATCATGTTCACGCAGGTGTTGCCGAACGTCTCGTCGCTCATCATCACCAACTCGATGCTCAATGTGGCCTTCGCCCTCGTGGCGTTCTCGTCGCTGTCGTTCTTGGGCGTCGGCGTTGCCCCGGGCACGGCCGATTGGGGACGCCAACTCACCGACGGTCGCGCGATCATGATCGACAACCCCGCTGCTGTTCTCATTCCGGCTCTGCTCATCATCGGCGTCGCCTCCGCGGCGAACCTCGTCGGTGACTGGCTCGGCCAAATCTTGACCCGAACGGGACGCTCATGACCCAGCTCAACGCCGCGAATACTCCCGCCGCGGGCGCCCACCCGGACACCCCGGCGGCCGCGCAAGTGACGGTTACCGGCCTCACCGTCGATGGCCCCGCCGGCGTTGTCGTCAAGCCATTCGATTTCTCCATCGCGCCGGGCGAAACCCTCGCGCTCATCGGCGAATCGGGCTCCGGTAAGACGCTCTCAGCCAAAGCCATCGCCGGGCTGTTGCCGGCCGGCTTCACCGCGCGCGGCACCATCGAGCTTGCGAGCGCAACGATCGAACTGCCCGCTACGGATGCTGTCTGGCGGGCCACCCGCGGTCGCCGCATCTCGTTGCTGCTGCAAGACCCCTTCACGAGCTTGAGTCCCGTGCACCGCTGCGGAACCCAAATCGCGATGACAATTCAGGCCGCGAGCGCCACCCGCCTCAGCAAGGCCGAGTGCACCGAACTGGTGACTCAGCGTCTGGCCGAAGTGAACCTGCCCGCGGAAGTCGCGCGCGCCTACCCGCACGAACTCTCCGGCGGAATGCGTCAACGGGTTGCTATCGCGGCGGCCCTCGCCACGGACCCCGAACTGCTCATTGCTGACGAGCCGACTACGGCTCTCGATGCGAGCAACCAGGGCGAGATTCTCGACCTCCTTCGGGGCCTGCAAGAGAAGCGCGGCATGGCGGCCCTGCTCATCTCGCACGACCTCGGCATGGTGCGCGGGCGAGCCGAACACGTGCTCGTGATGCGCCACGGCGAGATCGTGGAGCGCGGTGTCACGAGCTCCGTGCTCAATGCGCCAAGCCACCCCTACACTCGGGCGCTGATCGAAGCCGACCCCTCGCTCACTGACCGCTCCGCCGGGGTCGTGCGTGCGGCATCCGGGGCTGGTGCGGGCGGCGACGCGGCGACCGGCGTTGGCGACCTTGTTGTCGCGACCGACGTCACGAAGAGCTTCGGCGACAAGACCGTATTGCACGGCGTGAGCGTCACGGTAGGCCGCGGCGAAACCGTCGGCATCGTCGGCGAGAGCGGCTCGGGCAAGACCACGATCGCGCGCTGCATCGCCGGGCTCGAGCACGAGTCAAGTGGTGTTATCGCTTTCCACGGCGTTGCGCTTGCTCCCGGGCGAGCTTCGCGCACGCCCAAGCAGATGCAAATCGTGTTCCAAGATCCGTACTCCTCGCTCAACCCGATGATCAGCGTCGGGCGGTCGCTGAAGTTAGCGCTGCGGGTCGCGGGCCGTCCGGCATCCGACTTGAACGGCCTGTTGCAACTCGTGGAGTTGCCGCTCGAGTTTGCCCGCAAACGACCGGCTGAGCTCTCGGGTGGTCAGCGTCAGCGCGTGGCCATCGCGCGCGCTCTCGCCGTGCAGCCCGAGCTGCTGATCTGCGACGAATCGGTATCGGCGCTCGATGTGTCGGTGCAGAAGCAGATTCTCGATCTGCTCGCCAAGCTGCGCGTCGAACTCGGACTCTCGATCCTCTTCATCTCGCACGACCTTGCCGTGGTGCGCCAGCTCGCCGACCGCGTCTACGTGCTGCGTCACGGCGACGTTGTCGAGTCTGGCCTGTGCCACGACGTACTCACCGCCCCGACTCATCCCTACACTCAGGCGCTCGTTGCGGCGTCGATTCACGAAGCACCCACTCACTGAGCTCGGCGCCACAAGCGCCCGACTCGCCCCGAAAGGACCCCGTGGACACCTCCACTCCTGCTGACTCTGCCGCCCCGAACACGACCGACGCTGCCGTGAGTACTGTCGTTGATGCTCTCGTTGGCGCAACCGTCGGCACTGCTCCCGTTCAGCTCTCGCCCGCCGAGCTTCCCGCGCACCTCATCGAGGCTCTCGGCACCGAGCGTGCCGCTCAATGGCAGCGCGATCGCGAGCCGTATAACCCTCGGGTGTGGATGCTCGACTCCCCCACCGGCAACGCCGCTGCCCTCACCTCGGGTCGCCCGAATACGCGCTACACGAAGCTTGTTGATCTCTGGGCCGACAGCGATGCTGCCGCCCAGAGTCTTCTCGGCGAACTGATCGCGGCTTCCGCGGAGCGTGGCGAGGCCGCCCTCAAGTGGCAGCTTCCGCTCGACGCTGAGCTCCCCGCCTTCGCCGCCGACCTCGGCTTCACCGAGCTGCGCACCCCCATCTCTTCGGCGGATGGCACTCAGGGCGTTCGCGGCTTCGTGCTGTGGCACGGAGGCTGGCCGCACGAGCAGTTGCGCTACTACGGCCAGACCACGCTCTTCACGTGTGGTGCGGTTGCCGCCATGACGGCTCTCAGCCACCTTGGCCTAGAGCCTTTCGCCGACACCGAAGATGAGGATGCCCGCGAGCGCGAACTCGCTTTCTGGCGCTCCGCCACCAACTTCCCCGCCTGCGAGCCCCTCGGTCTCGCCGTCGCTGTTCACGACGTGATCGCGCAGTCGGCCTCCGCCATCAGTCTTGAACTGCATCTCGACACGACCGAGCCGACGCTCCTCGAAACCTACGAGGGCGAAGAGCGCGCGTTCCGCGAGCAGCTGCAGGAGCAGTCTCGGGCCGAAGCGGCGAGCCGCGGCATCCAGCAGCACACGGCCCCGCTGTCGATTCAGCAGATCACCGAACGCGTGGCCGGTGGCGAACTCGCGATCCTCTTGATCGAAGAAGAACCCATGCACGATGCCTCGACGCCGCACTGGGTCGTGGCGCACTCGGTGAAGGGCGACACCGTTCTGCTCAACGATCCGTGGATCACGGCCGAGCAAGGCGAGACGTGGGTCGACTCCCACGATCTACCCGTCTCGATCGCGGTGCTCGACCGGATGGTGGCGTTCGGTGATCCCACTTATCGCGGGGTCATTTTTGTGGCACGCTAGCACTCAGCGTCACGACATGAGGTGAGGAGCCGCCGTGAGTAACACTGAGAAGAACCCCGCCGAAGTGCTGTGCGAAACGCAGCAGGGCGCTGGTGTGCAGTTACTTACTCCGCGCGAGGTTCCGCTCGGTGGTCCCCGTGCGATGAACGTGCGGCGTACTCTGCCGCAGCGTTCCCGCTCGCTCATCGGCGGGTGGTGTTTCGTCGACCACTACGGACCGGAGACGACGCGGATGCACGTGCCCCCGCATCCGCATACCGGTCTGCAAACCGTCAGTTGGCTCTTCGCTGGCGACATCGAGCACCGCGATAGCGTCGGCAGTCTCGCGACCGTGCGGCCCGGAGAGTTGAATCTCATGACGGCCGGTCGCGGAATCTCGCACTCGGAGGTCTCCCCCGCCGAGCCGACGATGCTGCACGGCGCGCAACTGTGGGTCGCCCTGCCGAACGCCCACCGCGATACGACTCCCGCGTTTGAGAACTATGTTCCGACGCCGTTCGAGCATCAGGGCGCGACGGTGAGCGTCTTCATCGGTGAACTCGCCGGCGTCTCGTCGCCAGCGCGAGTGTTCTCACCTCTCCTTGGCGCGCAGCTTGACGTGCCCGCCGGCACCAGCATCACGCTCGCTCTCAAAGCCAGCTTCGAACACGGCGTACTCGTGGATGCCGGCGACGTAACCATCGCGAACGTCGCGACCCCCACCGATCACCTGGCGTATCTCGCTCCCGGCCTCACCGAACTGACTATCACGGCGACGACGGATGCCCGGCTCCTGCTCCTCGGCGGCGAACCGCTCGGCGAAGCCATCGTCATGTGGTGGAACTTCATCGGGCGCAGTCACGACGAGATCGTGAAGTTCCGCGCGCAATGGCAGGCCGACGTGATTGAGGGCGGCAACCCCGTTGGACGCTTCGGCACCGTGGCCAACTTTGACGGGCATCCGTTGCCCGCCCCAGAATTACCGACGATCAGGCTGAAGCCGCGGTTGTGAACCGCCGCTAGACCGCCGCTAGACCGCCGTCACTCGCAGCACGAGCGCTTCGTCGGGATGAAGAATGGGCAGCTGAAGCCCGACCGACCCGAGCACCGCACCCGACAACACAACAGTGCCGTCGAGCCACCAAGCTGGCGCAGTGCCCGGGTAGGTTGCCGCTGCCGCACCCACATCTACGGGGCTGATGCGGTATTCGCGGTGCGGGTCAAGCCCGGGCAAACGCCGGGACGTCGGAACAGCATCGGAGGGAGTATCGAGGCACGTCACCCAGAAGACCGCGTCGGCAACGCCGGAAGCATCATCCGCCACAATGCCCGTGACGATGGGTTGAGTGACTTCGAGCTCGCCGCGCACGACGCGACCCGAGTGGATGAGGCCGCGCAGCGAACGGTACGCCGCCGCCCAGACGGGCAGGGCAGCACGCTCGTCAGCGGTCGTTGCCGTGAGATCCCACTCGATACCGGAATGGCCCATGAGGGCGGTCGCGAGCCGGAAGCCGAGAGACAGCGAACGCCCCGACGTGTGCGCAGGCGAAGAGCCAACGTGGGAGCCCAAGTATTCAAAGGGCACGAGCAGGTTGGTCCAGCGCATGATCGAGAAACGGTCGTGAGCATCGTTGGTGTCGGATGGCCACACTCGCTGCACTCGCTCGAGCACTCCGGCATCCACCCTGGCACCGCCCGAGGCACACGACTCAATCTCCACGTGCGGGTACCGCTCGCGCAGCTCATCCATCAGGCGATAGGTGGCCGCGACGTGCCGGTGAACCGAGCCACCAAGCAGGTCGCGATTCATGTCCCACTTCAGGTAGCTGATCGCATACGAGTCGAGCAGCGCACTGATCGCGTCGAGCACGTGCGCGAAAGCAGCAGGGTTGTCGAGGTCGAGCACAAACTGGTTGCGCCACGACTTCGGTAACGGGCGGTCATCGTCACGAAGAATCCACTCCGGATGCTCGCGCGCGAGATCCGAGTCGAGAGACACCATCTCGGGCTCGACCCACAGCCCAAACTGCATCCCGCTGGCGGTCACGCGATCCACGAGTGGAGTCAGCCCCTCGGGCCACGACGGCTCGTCGACGGTCCAGTCGCCGAGAGCCCGCTTGTCGTCGGTGCGGTTTTTCATCCAGCCGTCATCGAGCACGAAGCGTTCGACGCCGGCATCGGCGGCGGCGTCAGCCAGTGCGGCCAGTTGCTCGAAGTTGTGGTCGAAATAGACGGCTTCCCACGTGTTGAGGGTGAGCGGTCGCGGTGTCGACGGGTGCGCGGGCAGGCCACGGAACCAGGCATGGAAACGGTCGCTCAGGCCGTCGAGGCCGGCATCCGACCACGCAGCGAAGGCCCACGGGGTTTCGTACGAATCGCCCGTGGCAAGACGAATCTCGCCGGGCGCAAGAAGCTCAGCGGCTCCGACGGTTGTGACGCCCAAGGCCGAACGGTCAAGCCAGACGCGGGTGTCGCCGCTGGTGCCGAGGTGCATCGCCCAGACCTCACCGTGGCGAAAGCCAAAGCCGGGTGTGCCCGCCACGGTGAGGTAGGAGTCGTCATGACCGCGGCGACCGTGACGCGACTCGCGCAGCCAGGTTCCGTAGTCGATGGCGGAGCGTTGGGGCTGCCGTTCGGCTGCCCAGATTCCGCTGAAGTCGAGTCGCTCACGCGCGACGGGCGCAAGCGGAAGAATGGTGGCCAGCGACGAGAGCTCGAAGGTCTCGGTGGCGGTGTTGGTGAGCTGGGAACGACTGCGCAATACTCCGGCAGCAGTCAGCTCGAAAGTGATCGTGAGGCGCAACACGACAGCGGCATCCGCGTCTGCAACGGCGGCGCCAGACGGGCCCGTAGCGTCGACAAGCACGACGCGAACGACGCGAGGCTCCGGATGCTCGATGCTCTCGGTGCGCAGTGCGGGGCGGCGCACTCGGCCACCGCCTGCATCCGCACCGCTAGCAGCCGCTCGCTGATCGTGGCGCCCCTCTAGCCCGGGCAGGCCGGTCCAGCCCTCGGCGAGCAAGGGAACGATGCTCAGCCGGAAGGGTTCGTCGATGGAACTCGGCCCGAGGGCTCGCTGGCGCGAATCCGCGAGCGCCGCGAGTTGGCCAGAGTTCAGTTCTCCGAGGTCTGCACCCCAGTGCGTGATCGACGGCACGCCCGTGCCGCGAGCATCCAGCACGAAGCTGGTGCCCGCGGCACGGAGGTGAACGATATCGTTCGTGTTATTCGTTGACGGCAATCGCGGCAGCCTTCATGGCGTCGATTGTCTTCTGCTGACCGTCGGTCAAAGCATCCGTGAGGGTGCCTGAACCGGAGATCGCGCCGGAGAATCCATCCGCAACGTCGGTGTACACCTGCGTCATGGTCGGGCCCCACGTGAAGTCAGGGTTAACTTCAGCGCCGGCAGCAGCGAACACGTCGTAGATGTTCTGCCCGCCGAAGAAGTCGAGTCCTTCGGAGAAGGCCGGCAGGTCGCCACCGGTCTTCGTTGCGGGGTAGATGTTCGCCGTCTTGTTCATGCTGGCGAGTGCCTCCGGGTCAGTGTTCAACCAGAGTGCGAACTGTGCAGCTTCGTAGGGGTGTTCGCTTCCCTTGAGAACTGCCGTTCCTGATCCGCCCCAGTTACCTGCTGCGGAGTCGCCTTCGTTCCACTGCGGCATCGGAGCTACAGCCCAGTTGCCAGCGGTGTCGGGTGCGCCACTCATGATCGAGTTTGCACCCCATACTGCGGAGACCCAGGTCCAGACGTCGCCCGAGTTGTAGCCGTTGTTCCACTCGTCGGTCCAGGCCGGGAGGGTCGCGACGAGGTCATCGTCGAGGAGTCCCTGCCAGTAGTCAGCGACCATGATCGATTCGGGCGAGTCGAGCGTGACGTTCCACGCTTCTCCGTCGTTTTCGAACCACTGGCCGTCTGCCTGCCATACGAGGCCGGCGAAGGCGTTGATGTCGCTCTGCGAGAAGTTGGTGATGTAGCCACCCTCTTCGCGAATCGTCTTCGCTGCCTCAGCGTATTCGTCCCACGTCGTCGGGATGGGGATGCCAGCCTTTTCGAACAGGTCAGCACGGTAGAACAGTGCTTCGGGGCCGGTGTCCTGAGGGATCGCGTAAACAGCGTCTTCTTCACCGAACGTAACCTGGCTCCAGGTCCAGTCAATGAACTGGTCCTGAGCGTCCATTACTCCGGCACAGTCAGCGATGTTTACAACGCCGTCCTGAACGCGGAAGTTGGGTAGGGCGTCGTATTCAATGTGGCCGAGGTCGGGCGCGTTGCCGGCTTCGATCTGGTTGAAGAAGTTCTTGTACGTTCCACCAAGACCATTAGGACCGGTCTGAACCTTGACCTGGATGTCGGGGTTCTTTTCGTTCCAGATTGCGGCGGCGTCTTCCATGCCGGGCAACCAGGTCGTGAAGTCGAGCGTTACGGGACCTTCTGACGGGGTGCACGCGTCAGCGGCATCGGTGCCGCCATCTGTGCCGGCTCCGGTTGAGCATGCTGAGAGTGCGAGCGCGGAGACGAGCACCAATGCTCCTCCAGCGCGAGCTATGCGATTAGCCATGCGATTACCTTCCTTGATTGTGATTGTGGTGCGGGGTTTCCCTCGGGGCAAGCCGAGTGGTCGAGGGGGCGACTATTTGAGTGCGCCCGTTCCCAGCCCGCTGCGCCAGAAGCGCTGCAAGCTGAGGAAAGCGATGATGAGCGGGATGATCGAGAGCAGTGCGCCGATGATCACGTAGGCCCGAATCTCGGGGATCTGGTTGACCTGGCTATTCCAGATGTACAGACCGAGGGTCACGGGGAACAGCTTTTCGTCGCGCAGCATGATGAGCGGGAGGAAGAAGTTGTTCCAGATCGTGACGAACTGGAACAGGAAAATCGTGACCATCGCTGGCGTCATGAGTCGAGTGGCAACCGTGAAGAAGGTACGCACCTCGCCTGAGCCATCGATGCGGGCAGCTTCAACAAGCTCGTCCGGCACACTCGAGGTCGCGTAAATGCGGGCGAGGTAGACACCGAACGGGCTCACGATGCTCGGCAGGAACACCGACCAGAAAGTGTTCGTTGCCCCTACTTGGCTGAAGACCAAGAAGAGCGGAAGAGCGAGAGCTGTTGCCGGCACCAGCACGCCACCGAGCACAACGTTGAAGAGAGTTTCACGACCGCGGAAGTCGTACTTCGCTAGTGCGTATCCCATCATCGTGGCGAACAGCGTTGCGACTGCGGCACCGGCGCCCGCATAGAGAATGCTGTTGAGCATCCACTGAAAGAACAGACCATCGCGGTAGTTCGCCAGGTTGACGATGTTTTCGACGAGGTTGAAATCGGCGAACCAGAGCGGTGCGCTCGTGGTGAAGTCGGCGCGATCTTTCGTTGCGGCGACGAAGAGCCACCAGATCGGCACCAAGAAGTAGAAGGTGCAGATGGCCATGACGAGCATGGCGCCCGCGCGGGAGAACAGGCTTTCGCGAGGGCCGTGGTTTTTCTTGACGCGAGTTGTCGTGGCACTCATCAGTCAGCCTTTCGCTGGGTGAACTTGAGCACGGTGAACGAGAGCGCGAAGGTGAAGAGCGCGAGCACGACCGAGAAGGCTGCGGCAAGGTTCACGTTGGGCACCGACGCTGTCGAGTAGATGAGCAAGTTCGGGGTGAACGTGCTGGTTACGGCCGAGGTGAAGCTCTTGAAGACTTGAGGTTCGGCGAGCAGCTGCAGCGTTCCGATGATCGAGAAGATGGCGGTGAGCGTGATCGCGGGGGTGATCAACGGAATCTTGATCGACCAGGCGATGCGAGCCTGCGACGCACCATCGAGGCGAGCGGCTTCGTAGATTTCACTGGGGATCGCGAGCAGCGCCGAGTAGATGATGATCATGTTGTAGCCCACGAACACCCACGTCACGACGTTGGCGATGGCCCACAGCACGAGGTCGGCACCGAGGAAGTTGATCTCGCTCGTGATCGCGGTGAACGGTGAGAGCTTGGGCGAGTAGAGGAAGCCCCACATGACCGCCGCGATAACACCGGGAACCGCATACGGTGCGAAGAACGCGAGGCGGAAGAAACGCTTGCCCTTGACGAGCGGCGAATCCAACAGCAGCGCCAACAGCAAAGCGAGGCCGAGCATGATCGGCACCTGCACAACACCGAAGCTCAAAACGCGAAGAATGGATGACCAGAAAGCGTCGTCTTGGAACACTCGCGCGTACTGCACGAAGCCACCAAACACCTCCGTGGGCTTACCGAAAGTTCCTTCGCGTTCGACCGTCAGCATCGACTGATAGATCGCCACCAGAATCGGCACGATGTAGAACAGGGCGAACAGTATCGAGAACGGGGCGATAAAGAACAGCACCGCTCCACGGTTCTTCGTGGCCTTAGTCGCACGGCGAACCTTCTTCGTCACCGCCTTGGTGGGGGTACCGGGCTTGGCAATGTCTGTAGTCATCGCGTTGCTCCTTCTTCGACAGTCAGGCGGATGACGCGAACGCCACCAGCGGGAACAGTCACCGAACCTGTGACCGTAGTTTCCGTCAACAATTCTGCGCCGTCGGCGGGGAAAGAAATTTCATGCGCGCTGTGGTTGATCACAAAGCGGAAGCGATCCGTGTCGTTCGATCGCGTGACGACCTCGACGCCCTCGGGCAGCTCGATCGCTTCGACGCCAGCCTCGTTGAGCGCGCGGCCCATCAGGTCGGCAAAACTCGGGGAGTCGAGCGCGGTAGCCACGTACCACGCCGTTCCCGAACCGAAGCGGTTGCGGGTGACGGCCGGGCCACCAGGCATGGGGCCGGTTGCGAACTCGGCTACGACATCCGCTGTGGTGGGGCGGACGTGCTCGGCCCAGATGCTGGCCTGGCCACCGTCGTTGAGCATAATGCGGGCATCAGGCTTCACGGGCAGGAACTGTTCGGTCCAGACGCCGAGCATGTCGCTGAACGCACCGGGAGGGGTCTCGCCGGTTGAGTCGAGGCGGATGCCGTCTGTCTCGTCGACAATGCCGGAGAAGAAGGTGACAACCGCGTTGCCACCGCCTGCAACGTAGTCGGCAATGACGGCGGCGCTCGCATCGTCCACGAGGTAGAGGCTAGGAACGATGACGAGTTTGTAGTCGTCGAGTGCAGCACCGGGAGCGACAATGTCGACCGTCACACCATTCGCGCTGGCGGCGTTGTAGGCGGCGTGCACCTGTTCGAGGTAGCGCACGGCTGAAGACGGCTGTGAGTCGCCTTCGGCAGCCCACCACGATTCCCAGCTGAAGACGAGAGCGACGGACGCCTCGACCCGGGTGCCCGCGAGAGGCTCGAGGGAGTGGAGTTTCACACCCAGGTCGAGGGTCTCTCGCCACACAGCAGTGTCAGTACCGGCGTGAGGAAGCAGGGCCGAATGGAACTTCTCGGCACCCTGTCGCGACGCACGCCACTGGAAGAAGCAGATTGTGTCCGCTCCCCGAGCCACGTGGGTCAACGTGTTGCGAAGCATTTCGCCCGGCTGCTTGGCCAGGTTGTGGGGCTGCCAGCTCACTGCGCTGCTGGCCTGCTCCATGAGCATCCACGGTGAACCCTGCGCGAGACCGCGCGTGAAGTCGGCTGCGAATGACAGTTCTTTGCTCGGATGCGGCAGCCTGTGATCGAGGTAGTGATCGTTGGCAATGACATCCATATCGCTCGCCCACTGCCAATAGTTCTGGCTGCGAATGTGGGCGGTGACCATGAAGTTCGTCGTGACCGGGATCGGGCTCACTTCGCGCAGCAGGGCTGCTTCGGCGCGGTAGTAGTCGAGCAACTCGTCAGAGCTGAACCGGTTGAAGTCGAGGCGCTGTGCCGGGTTGGCCGAGGAGAGCGTGGCGCGGGGAGGCAGAATTTCGTTCCACTCGCTGTAGCGCTGGCTCCAGAACGTGGTGCCCCACGCGGCGTTGAGAGCGTCGACCGTGCCGTAGCGCGCTTCGAGCCAGTCGCGGAAGGCGGCAGCAGAGGTGTCGCAGTAGCAGTGCGCGTTGTGGCATCCGAGTTCGTTCGAAACGTGCCACATCGCGAGGGCAGGGTGGCCGCTGTAGCGTTCGGCAACCTTTGCGACGAGACCGAGGGCAGCAGTGCGGAACTCGGGAGAGCTCGGGCACCATGCTTGGCGGCCACCTTGCCAGCGGCGGGTGCCGTCGGCTGCGGTAGGCAGAATGTCGGGATGGGCGGTGGTGAGCCACGCGGGCGGCGATGACGTGCCGGTGCCGAGGTTCACACGGATGCCGGCAGAGTGCAGCAGATCCATGATGGCGTCGAGGCGATCGAAGGCGTACTGCCCCGCTCGCGGCTCGATTTCTGCCCAGCCGAAGATGTTGATGGCCACGAGGGTGACCCCGGCCTCACGCATGAGGGCGACATCCTGCTGCCACACTTCTTCGGACCACTGCTCGGGGTTGTAGTCACAACCCAGCACGAGGGAATCGGGTGACCAGCTCGCGACGCGATCTGCGCGGGGTGTGGTCACGCGTGCCTCCTTTGGCAATGGATGGGCTGACGAGCAGCAGTTCCGCTCACCTGTGTTCGATTTCTGTGAGCGTGCACAGATTTCGTTCGACGAAAACTTGAGTGGTTTTCTGGGAGCGTTCACACACTAAGCGAGCATCGTTCCACGTGTCAAGCATTCGGCGTGTCTGTGAACGTGAACAGTCCCGCGAACATGGGGAAGTGCGAAGCCCGTGGGAGCGCTAACATGGGGTCATGGCAACCTCTGGGGCACGACCGCGCCGCGCGACAATTTTCGATGTCGCCGCCGAAGCCAATGTCTCCCGCGGCACCGTCTCGCGCATGCTCAACGGCGAACCATATGTTTCCGACTCCGCCCGCGAAGCCATCGAGAAGGCCATCGCCAAGGTCGGGTACGTGCGCAACATGGCCGCCCGCAACCTCGCAACACAGCGCTCCAAGGCCATCGCGCTCATCGTGCACGAGCCCCACTCCGTCTTTCTCGAAGACCCCAACATCGGCGCGATTTTGCTCGGCACCAACGAGCGCCTCTCCGAGGCCGACTACCAACTGGTGTGCTTGATTATTGGCTCTGACCGCGACAGTGCGCGCATTGCTGACTACCTCCGCGGCGGCTTCGTTGACGGCGCCGTCATCGTCTCCGCCCGCGAGCACGACCCCATCGCCGATGCGATCACTCACATCGGGCTCCCCGCCGTCTTTGTCGGCCACCCCATGAGCGCCCCCGATATGCCCTACGTCGGCATCGACAACCGCGGGGCCGCCCGCGACATCACTCGCGAACTTCTCGCCACCGGCCGCAAGAAGATCGGCATGATCGCCGCCGCGCTCGACCGCGACTCCGGCAGTGAACGTCTTGCCGGCTTTCGGGATGCCCTAGGCGACCAGTTCGACGAGAACCTGGTCGTCGACTTTCCGCTTTACTCGCGCGACAGCGGCGTTCAGGGCATGAAGGCCCTTCTCGAACGCGCTGGCGATATTGATGGAGTTTTCGCGGCATCCGATGCTTTGGCTGCCGGCGCTATGGACGTGCTGCGTGAGCACGGGCGTTCCGTTCCCGGCGACGTCGGCATCGTGGGCTTTGACGATAGCGATTGGGCGCTGCGTTGCCAGCCGCAGTTATCAACCGTGCGTCAACCGGCTGATCTCTTGGGGCGCGAAGCGGCTTCGATGGTGCTCGAGCTCGTGAATGGCGTGACGCCAGAGACTCGCGGCCGCCTCCTGCCGACCGAGATCAAGCTTCGGGGCTCAGCCTAAAGTTCTGACTTTGCGGCCATCTTGGCGCGCTCTTCGGCCTCGATCTTGGCGTAGCTGCTGCGCTCGGTACGGTCAGAGCGAATGATCGCTGCCATGACGAACCAGAAAATCACGCCAACAGCGATCGTCGGGATGACGGAGAAGATCGCGTTCGACCAGAATTCTTGAGGCACGCTTCTAGCCTAACCGTTGACCAGGGTGACTATGGCGATGAGTACGACAAGTCCCACGAGAGTCACAGTCATGATGAGACGCGATGATTTGCGATCCACTACTGAGCCTTTACTAATACGCCAACGAGGCCGGTAAGCACCATGAAGAGTCCAGCGCCCGCCACGAGCACCCAGAGCGCAATGCGCATGGGGGTGATCGTCGACTTCTTCGGAGACTCAGCCGTATCCGGCGTCTCAGCCGCAGCCGGAGTCTCGTTGGGCACTGGGTCAGTCATTGTCGTGCTTACTTAACCAGCGGGAAGAGGATGGTTTCGCGGATGCCGAGGCCCGTGATGGCCATCAACAAACGGTCGACACCGACACCGATTCCACCGGTAGGGGGCATACCGTGCTCGAGAGCGCGGATGAAGTCTTCGTCGAGGCGCATGGCTTCGACGTCGCCCTGGCTGGCGAGAAGAGCCTGCTCCACGAAGCGTTCGCGCTGAATAACGGGGTCAACGAGCTCGGAGTAGCCGGTAGCCAATTCGAAGCCGCGAACGTAGAGGTCCCACTTTTCAACGACACCTTCGATGGTGCGGTGGTCACGCACGAGCGGACTCGTGTCGACGGGGAAGTCCATGACGAACGTCGGGCGGTCGAGACCCGGCTTGACGTAGTGCTCCCACAGCTCTTCGACGTACTTGCCGTGGGTGGGCTGAGTGACCTCGATGCCGACGGCATCCGCCAGCACCTTCAGCTCGTCAGCGGACGTCTGCGGCGTGACGCTCAGGCCAGCTGCCTCGTTGAGGGAGTCGTACATCGAGATACGCGCCCACTCGCCGCCGAGGTCGTACTCGGTGCCGTCCGAGAGTGTGACGAGCGTCGAGCCGGTGACAGCCACGGCGGAGTTCTGTACGAGCTCCTGCGTGAGGTCGGCCATCTGGTTGTAATCGCCGTAGGCCTGGTACGCCTCGACCATTGCGAACTCGGGCGAGTGCGTGGAGTCAGCACCCTCGTTGCGGAAGTTGCGGTTGATCTCGAAGGCGCGCTCGATGCCACCGACAACGGCACGCTTCAAGAACAGTTCAGGAGCAATGCGCAGGTACAACTCGGTGTCGAAGGCGTTGGAGTGCGTGACGAAGGGGCGAGCGGATGCTCCACCGTGCATCGTCTGCAGCATCGGCGTTTCGACTTCGAGGTAGTCGTGCGCGGCGAACGTGGCGCGCAGGCTGGCGTTGACCTTGGCGCGAGCACGCACCGTGAAGCGGGCCTGGTCGCGAACGATGAGGTCGAGGTAGCGGCTACGAACGCGCTGTTCGTCGCTCAACTCGGAGTGCAGGTTGGGCAGGGGAAGAACGGCCTTGGCGGCAATCTTCCATTCCTTGACCATGACAGAAAGCTCACCGCGGCGGCTGGAGATAACTTCACCGCTCACGAAGAGGTGGTCGCCGAGGTCAACGAGTTCTTTCCAGAGCGCGAGCGACTCGTCGCCCACTTCGCCGAGAGAAACCATGACCTGGATGCGCTGGCCGTCGCCGGACTGCACCGAGGCGAAGCACAGCTTGCCCGTGTTGCGGAGGTGCACGATACGACCCGCGAGACCGACGACATCGCCGGTGGTCTCATCCGCTTCAAGCGACGGGTACTTCTCGCGCACGGCCGGAATGCTCGTGGTGATAGCGACGCCAACCGGGTACGCCTCAGCGCCCGAATCGATGAGTCGCTGACGCTTCTCTAACCGAACGGCTTTTTGCTCAGAAACTTCGGCCTCAGTGGGCTCGGGGGCGTTAGCAGCGTCATTCACGCCCTCAATCGTAGCCGGGATAGCGACGCGCTGTCGCGCCCCGAACTACGGGCGAAAACTAGCCGACGTAGAGGGTCGCGTTGTCGATCAGACGGGTCTCCCCCACGCGAGCAGCGACGAGGGCAACAGCCGGCCCACGGTAGCCATCGGGTACCGGCATGAAGGTATCGGTATCGACGACGGTGAAGTAGTCGAGCTCGACGCCCGACTCCCCCATGAGCGCCCCCTGCGCGGCGGCGATTACGGCGTCAAGGCCACTGTCGGCGGCAGAGGTCGCCGCGTTCAATGCGGTCGACAGAATGGATGCCGCTTCGCGCTGGTGGGCATCCAAGAACTGGTTGCGGCTCGAGAGGGCGAGGCCGTCTTCTTCGCGCACGGTTTCGATGATCTCGAGCTGCACCGGGATGTTGAGGTCGGTGATCATGCGGCGAACGAGAAAGAGCTGCTGCGCATCCTTCTGGCCAAACGTGACGAACTGTGGGCTCGTAATGGCGAGCAGCTTCGCGACAACCGTGAGTACGCCGTCGAAGTGGCCGGGGCGGGTCTTGCCCTCGAACATCGTGCCGATCTGGCCGGCCGAGATCGTGGTGGAGGTCGGCCCCTTCGGGTACATCTCCTCCACACTGGGCGCGAAGACATACGGGACACCCATCTCGCCGAGCATGTCGAGATCTTCATCCATCGTGCGCGGATACTTGTCGAGATCTTCGTTGGCACCGAATTGTGTGGGGTTCACGAAGATCGAAACGATGCGCACATCGGCGAGCTCGGCGGCGCGCTCAACGTGAGCGAGGTGACCCTGGTGAAGAGCGCCCAGCGTGGGCGTCAAAGCGATGGTGCGGCCAGCGGCGCGCTCGTGCGCAACCACATCGCGCATACCCGCGACGGTCTCAATAACTTGCGGGCGGGGGTGTGAACTCACGAGGGGTCCTCCTGTGAATGGGGCCTAGGCTCGGGGTCGAGCAAGGAAACATCGATGCTAGTCGCTGTGGCACGCGCGAGCGCACTCTCAACCGAGGAGCGCAGCAGCGGTCCTAAGACGCGAGAAGGGGCATCCACCCCGACGCTAGCAAGCAAATCTAAGGATTGACCGACGATGGCGGCCGAGAAACTCGTCGCTGTGCTCACCGCTTCGGCCCACGCAGCACGCTCGCTTTCGGCGATGACGATCGGCTCGGCGCCCATCTCGACGACAAGCGCTTGGGCGATCGGCAGCACCGGGGTGGGCGCGCTGACGGCGCAATAGGTTTCGTGCAGGCGGGTGAGGTCGAGGCTCGTTCCCGTAAACACCATGGCCGGATGCACCGCGAGCGGAATCGCCCCGGACGCGAGCGCAGGCGCCAAGGCCTGGTAGCCGAGCCCGGGCGCCGTGTGCAACACGAGTTGCCCCGGCTGCCAGACTCCAGCATCGGCAAGGCCCTGAGCAAATGACTCAATCTCGCCCTCGGGAATCGCCAGAATCACGAGCTCGCTACGCTCCACCAGAGTCGGGATGTCGAGCACCGGCACCTCAGGAAGAATCGCGCTTGCGCGTTCCAAGTTGCGCTCGGAGGATGCCGCGATTCCGACGATGGCATGGCCTGCGCCCGCGAGCGCTGCGCCCAGAATCGGGCCCACTTTGCCCGCGCCGATGATGCCGATTCCGAGCCGGCCTGCTGCCTGAGCCATTACGCGTGGTCCTCCGGGGTTTCGGGGGTTGCCGGGGTTTCGGGGGTTGCCGGGGTTTCGGGGGTTTCGGGGGTTTCGGGGATTGCCGGGGTTTCGGGGGTTGCCGGGGTTTCGGGGATTGCCGCGGGTGCAGCCGCTTCCAGAACTGCAGGAACTTCGGGGGCTGCGGCAGTTGCGGGTGCTGCGGGAGCGGCAGCTTCCGGAGCTAAAGCAATTTCAGGCGCCACGGCAGCACTGCGCCAGCGATGGCTGGTGTCAACGCCGGCAGCGTGCACCGCGGCGTGCGCGACCTCGTCGAAGAAGCGCACAACATCGCCGCGATCTAGCGCACCGATCGTGGCCGAGATCGGGCCAGCGACAGTGTGAATACGCAGTTCTGCGAGGCCCATGCGGCGCAACAACGGACCCTCGTTCATGCTGACGCTCTGCATGCGCGCTTGCGGCACCAGCACGAGCGAACGCCAGATGGCTCCCTTGCGCAGTGCTACGGCATCCGAAATCAGCACGAAGCCGTTGCGGCGCCACGAGAACCAACGCAAGATCGCTGCCCGTTTGGGCGAGGTGACGTAGGCGTCGTCGTGGGCTCCGGCGGCAAGGCCGCATTCGAGCAGCTCGCGCGATTTCTCGTCGGCGAGGCTCGGCAGCACAAGCTGCAGCACGCGGTGCACATCGTTCATGTCGCCGACGGGCAGCAGCGTTGTCTTCGCGGTCGCACCGCTCGAACTCGCCGCCTGCGACGCGGTGTTGATCTTGATTTCCCACCAGCCGGCAGCGCGCCACAACAGCGGTTGCGATACCTCGACCGCGTGAATACGGCCGGGCGGCAGCGTCTCGTTGGTCGTCGACAGCAAGCCATAACCGACTCGGATGCCGTCATCCGTAGAGGCGATCGAGTAACGCAACGAGCGCGTCAGTCGCGATGCCAAATAACCAAAGAGACCGAGAAGGCCAGGCAGCAGCGCGAAGATCCAGCCATACTTGCCGGTGGCAATCACCGTCGTGATGATTCCGATGGCCGCGAGAATGGCGATCACGGTTGCTTCACTGAGCACGAGAGATCCGATGAGCCGCGGGATGCTGATCCGCACGATCGACTCGGGCGGAGCCGCGTTGGGGTCGAGCTCCGGTGCCAGCAACTCGTTCACGCGGGACTCGACGAGCCCTCCGACTCCGGCCGGAGCGGCGGCGGTCGCTGCCGCTGCCTCCGCGGCACGCGTTCCCGAGGCAAGCTGCAGGATGGCAAGGCGCAGGTCATCCGCGCCGGCTGAGCCGAGATAGGCGAGCTCGACGTTCGCGTCTTGACCGGCCACATTCACTTCGAGCTTGGCGGCGCCGAAGAGTCGAGCCAGGAACGGGCGCGAGATGTTGATGCCCTGAATACGGTCGAGACGTCCCCGCCGGTTGGTGCGGAAGACGATGCCGCTGCGCACCTCAACGAGTTCATCGGTGATGCGGAAGGTGTGCATCCGCCACGACAGGTAGAAGCCGCCGACGCTCAGCAGCAAGACGACCAGGACGGCAAGAATCGCGAGAAGAATGAGGCTTGAGTCCGCGAAGCGTTCCAGGAACTCGAACTCTCGGCCGCCCCCGAAAACGCGATCAAGGAAGAAGTCGCGGGCGTTCACGACGATGACACCGATGATCGCCACGAACGCGATACCGCCGCGCAAGAACGGCGTCGCCGGGTGCAGCCGGTGCCACTCGCCATCGGCAAGGCGACGAGCGCTCTCGGGAACGGTCAGCGCCACGGCGGGGGCGGCGGGCTCTGGCGGGAGGACGGGCTCGGCGTCAGCGGCCTCGCCGGGTTCGCGCGGATCGCTCACAGTCCGGCCCTACGGCTTTCCGCCAGGGCGACGAGCGTGTCTCTCAACTCCTCAGCATCCTGCTCGGGCAGGCCAGGAATCACGACTCCGGTGGATGCCGCTGCCGTCACAAACTTGAGTTCGCTGAGGCCGACGGCGCGATCGAGGGGCCCACGGTTGATGTCTACGAGCTGCATGCGCCCGTAAGGCACCGCAACCACGCGGCGGAACATCAGGCCGCGCCGAAAGACGAGGTCATCCTCGCGCAGCATGTAGCCGATGGCGCGAACGCGACGAGGGGTGAGCAGAATGTTGATGAGAAAGATGATGCCGAGCGAGGCAGGGATGGCGGCGAACCAGATGATGCCGCTGACAAAGGCGGGAATCGACGTAGCGATCGCCATGATGATCCCCACAATCAGCAGTCCGCCTACTTCAACGACGGCGTACTTGCGGGAGACTCCGCGCCACTCGGCGTCGGGAAGATCGAGTCGCTCAGTCACGCTGCTCCTTGGGGGTCCATCGGACGCTGCGACGACGGGTCGTCGTCATCAGGCGGGATGGTGCACAAACGTTCAGCGACCAGTCCTGCGATCAGCAAGACTACCGCGCCGCCCGAAACTACGAAGCTTGTGGCCACGGTTCCGCTGCTCGGGGTAATAGTGCGGCTCAGCAGGTAGAACGCGATCGCGAGAGTGGCGCCGCCCAAGAGCGCGCCCGCGAAGCTCGACGCTTTCGCGAGCACCACGACGCGCAGCGCGAAGAACGGATTGACGCGTTCTTTGCGCAGACCGCGCGACGAACGATAAATCGGCACCGCCAACACCACGACAATCACGGCAATGAGAAAGAGCGAAACGGCCAGCGCAATCGACGGCAGCACGATCGGGTTTCCGGATGCCGTGAGCAGCACTTCAAGCAACCAGCCGACGGCCCCGCCCGCGGCCGCAATCGTCACCAGATGCAACGCGGAGGTACGGGCTACCACAGGGGTGCCGCCTCAAACTCAGTGGCGTCGTTCTCGATCGCGCTCAAGCATTCGGCGGCAGCTCCGACTCCGGCGAGGTTCGCGTGCGGGTCGAGTTGCAGCAGCGGCACGAGAACGAAGGCGCGCTCAGCGGCACGCGGATGCGGGATCGTCAGGAGTTCGTCATCCACCTGCAGGTGAGCGAACGAGATGATGTCGATGTCGAGGGTGCGGTCGCCCCAGCGCTCGTCGCGCACGCGACCGTTCTCGGCTTCGATGCGCTGCAGTTCAGTGAGCAGGGCGTGGGGCTCCAGCGCGCTGCGGGCAGACACGACCGCGTTGAGATAGGCCGGGGCCGAGTGGTCGATGCCGGAAAGTTTCAACGCCGGCGTTTGCACGATGCTCGAGGCGGCATCCACGGTCACACCGTCGATGGCGTTAATCGCGTGAACGGCGTCGCGCAGGGTTGTTTCGCGGTCGCCGAGGTTGCTGCCGAGGGCGAGCATTACGGGCAGTTCGACGCGCAGTCGTTGTTGGCGAATCATGAGAGCGGCTGCGGCGCTGCGCTGAAGCCCGCGGTCTGCGCGCGAGCTGCACGGTGGCGCGTGATCGTGACCGACACGTCGGCGAATGGAACGGTGATGGGCGCTTCGGGCTTGTGCAGCGTGATCTTGGTGCTCACCGCGGCCTCGTGCGCGAGTACGACGGCGGCGATGCGCTCGACCACGGTCTCGATGAGGTCAACCGGATTGCTTTCGACGGCGGCAACGATCTCTTCGGCCAGTTCGCCGTAGTGGATGGTGCGGGCCAGGTCATCGGTGCTGGCTGCGGCGGCAAAGTCGAGGTACACGGTCGCGTCAATCACGAAGGTTTGACCGTCGCGACGTTCGTGATCGAAGACGCCGTGGAAGGCGGTGGCGCGCAGACCGGTGAGGGTGATTTCGTCCAGTGCGGGATTCATCGTTTCTTGCCCTTCTGCATGGCGCGATACACGGAGAGTGCGATCTGGGTCGAGGGAACGTCGTGCACACGAACGGCCCACACCCCGGCTTCGGCGGCGACATTGCTAATAACTGCGGTGGCCAAATCTCGGTCAGCGGGCGGCGCATCGGCCGGCAACATCGACGCGAGAAATCTTTTGCGCGAAGCCCCGATGAGTACCGGATGCCCCAGAGACGTCAGCTCGTCGATCCGCCCCAACAGCGCCCAGTTGTGACGCGACTTCTTCGCGAAACCAAGACCAGGGTCGAGCACCACCCGGTTGGGCTTCACTCCCCACACCATCATCTCGGCCAATCGCGCCTTCAGCTCACTGCGCACGTCGGCAACAACGTCGTCGTACTGCGAAAGCTGGTCCATCTCGGTGCTGTGCCCACGCCAGTGCATAGCAATGTAAATTAAGTCTGTTTCGGCGACGACCCGATACATCTCGGGGTCGGCCAACCCGCCTGAGACATCGTTGATGATGGATGCTCCCGCCTTCGCCGCGGCGAGTGCAGTCTCGGCATTCATCGTGTCGATGCTCACGGTTACGCCCTCGGCCGTGAGCGCTTCGATCACCGGGATTACCCGCTGCTGCTCGAGCGCGGGCGACACCCGTTCGGCGCCGGGGCGAGTCGATTCTCCGCCGACATCCACGACATCCGCGCCGTTGTTGCGCAGCTCGATACCGCGCGCGATGGCGGCGTCAACGTGCTCGAACTGTCCGCCGTCGCTAAAGGAATCGGGCGTGACGTTGAGGATGCCCATGATCTGGGGAACGGTCACGCGTGGTGCTCTACGCATCGCGCCCTCGACCGATGAGCGCCATCACTTCGGCGCGCTCGACGGGGTCGCTCAGTGCACCGCGTGAGGCGAGGGTCACGGTGGAGCTTGCCGTTTGGCGTGGGCCGCGGGCCGACACACAACCGTGCATGGCATCCACGACCACGAGCACTCCGCGAGGCGAAAGTCCTTCATCGAAGGCGTCGGCAATCTCTTCGGTTAATCGCTCCTGCAGTTGCGCACGAGCGGCAATCGTTTCGACCACCCGGGCGATGTTGCCGAGCCCGATGATGCGCTCATCCGGAATGTAGGCCACGTGGGCAACGCCCAAAAATGGCAGCAAGTGATGCTCGCACATGGAACGGAACTCGATGTCGCGCAGCAACACGAGTTCGCCGGTTTGGTCTGCCTTGGCGGTGAACTCGATGCTGTCTGACAGATGCGTGAGCGGGTCGATCTCGTTGCCCGCAAAAAACTCTGCGTACGCCGAAGCAACCCGGCGCGGGGTGGCGGTGAGGCCAGCCCGGTTCGGGTCTTCTCCTACGGCAGCCAGAATCTCGGCTACCGCAGCTTCGATGCGTGCGAGGTCGATCGACATGCTGCCCCTAGGCCGTTGCTACACCCGGCGACTTGCGTGGCCGTGAGGTGCGTGCCGGCTTCGATGGCGTGGTGTCGTCGCCGTCGCTCGCTTCAGCGTCCGCTTCAACAACCTTCTTCTTGGGAACCTTGATGGGAGGTAGTTGCGAAACGGGGCGGGCGTCGCTCGAAAGCCACTGCGGGCGCTCGGGCAACTTGGCCATTCCCTTGAAGATCTTGTCGAGCTCAACGTGGTCGAGCGTCTCTTTCTCCATGAGTTCGCGGGCAAGCTTGTCGAGCACCTTGCGGTTCTCGTTGAGCATCTGCCATGCCTCGTCGTGGGCCTGCTCGATGAGCAACCGAACTTCGTCGTCGATGAGCTTGGCCATGTCGTCGGAGTATTCCCGGCTCGAGCTCATATCCCGGCCCATGAAGGGTTCGCTCGAGGCGCTGCCCAGCTTCACGGAACCGACCTTGGCACTCATGCCGTACTCAGTGACCATGCGACGGGCAATCGAGGTTGCCTTTTCGATGTCGTTGGATGCGCCGGTAGTGGGGTCGTGGAACACGATTTCTTCCGCGACGCGGCCACCCATCGCGTAGGCGAGCTGATCGAGCAGTTCGTTACGCGATACGGAGTACTTGTCTTCGAGCGGCATGACCATCGTGTATCCAAGCGCACGACCGCGAGGAAGGATCGTGATCTTGGTGACAGGGTCGCTATTGCGCATCGAAGCGGCGGCCACGGCGTGACCACCCTCGTGGTAGGCCGTAACGAGCTTTTCTTTCTCGTTCATGAGGCGCGAACGTCGCTGCGGCCCGGCCATAACGCGGTCGACGGCCTCGTCGAGAGCACGGTTGTCGATGAGCTGCGCGTTGGAGCGAGCGGTCAACAGGGCTGCTTCGTTGAGCACGTTGGCGAGGTCTGCACCGGTGAATCCGGGTGTCTTGCGAGCAAGAACTTCCAGGTCGACACCTTCGGCCATGGGCTTGCCCTTGGCGTGCACTTCGAGAATCTGCTTGCGGCCGCCCTTGTCGGGAGCATCCACACCAATCTGGCGATCGAAGCGACCCGGGCGCAGCAGCGCGGGGTCGAGAACGTCAGGGCGGTTGGTTGCAGCGATCAAGATCACGTTGGCGGTGGCGTCGAAGCCGTCCATTTCAACCAGCAGCTGGTTGAGGGTCTGCTCGCGCTCATCGTTACCGCCACCGATTCCGGCACCACGGTGGCGACCAACAGCATCGATCTCGTCGATGAAGATGATCGCGGGCGAGTTCTGCTTGGCCTGCTCGAAGAGGTCACGAACACGGCTTGCACCGACACCCACGAACATTTCGACGAAGTCAGAACCGGAGATTGTGTAGAAGGGCACGCCAGCTTCACCCGCGGTGGCCTTGGCCAACAGAGTCTTACCGGTTCCGGGAGGGCCGTACAGCAGTACGCCCTTCGGGATGCGGGCGCCAACAGCCAAGAACTTGGCCGGCTCCTTCAGGAAGTCTTTGATTTCTTCGAGCTCTTCGATGGCTTCGTCAGCACCAGCGACATCCGCGAACGTTGCTTGCGGGGTGTCTTTACCCACGAGCTTGGCCTTCGACTTGCCGAACTGCATGACCTTGCCGCCGCCACCCTGCATGCGGCTGAAGATGAAGAAGAAGATGATGCCGATGATCAGGAACGGCAGCATGATCGAGAGGAACGAAACAAAGAAGTTCTCCTGAGGAACCTTGTCGTTGAACTCCTTCACGTCGGCGCCGTTGACCGCAGAAACGATCTCGGTGCCACGCGGTGCCACGTAGTAGAACTGCACCTTCGTGCCGTTGTCGCCGTCAGCTTTGGAGAGCTCGAGGTCAACGCGCTGCTCACCGTCAATGATGGTGGCTGAGGACACCGTCGATCCCTGAAGAAGGTCGAGGCCCTCTTGAGTGGTGACCTCTTTGTAGCCCTCGCCCAGGAGCAGGCTCGCGGCGATCGAGACGGCGGCGATACCGATGATGATGTACGGGACCGGGCCGCGAAAAATGCGCTTAAAATCCATGATGTTCCGAGTCGGGTGACCCAGTACCTCTCTCTGAAGAAACGTGCTGCAAGGTTACCGTTATCGCGCTGCAAGCGGACTGCGTGTTTTCCCTCGGCGTAATGCCTGCCGGGCCCCGCTGTGGTTGCTCAGCACGCAGCCATGGTCGCGGCGAGCGCTGATGTCTGCTGCGCTACTCGCTTTCGGCTGTAACGGTGAAGGTCTGAACGCGCGGCGGAAGCTCCGGGCTCATCAAGATGTGGCACTTGAGTCGCCCGCGCTCTCCCTCGATCGTCCAGTTCGTGGCGGCCGGAGTATCGCTGAGGGTGCGCGGCACTTCGGCCAGCGGAGCGCTCGTGAGCGGCCCCACTTCGGCGATGGCTTTCGCAATCCCGGCGATGCGCTCTGTCCACGGAACATCGAGCGCCAGGTTCACCGCCGCGAGCTCGTCGGCGGTGGGGGTATCCCACTGGCGAACAAGCCCGTCGAACACGTCGCGCGCTGCAAGAGTTTCGGGCCACGCCGGAGCCGGCGTCGTCAGCTCGCCATAGGCGTTGAGTGCAGCCTGCAGAGCCTGAGTAGCGGGAATCGAGGATGCGGCAAAGGTGCCATTCTCAAATGCCACGATGCCGAGCCCGGTCGGCGCGTGCCAGCGCATGTGGGCACTCACGCCGGGGTAACCGCCCGAGTGCGACACGATCTTCGTCGTGCCCTCATCGATGAACAGGCCGTAGCCATAACCATGCGCGGTCGGCTCGGAGAACTCGGCGGTCTTCGACATGCCCTCGGGCACGGCGCGCTGAATCTGCTGAAGTTCGCGGCGGCTGGCGGCAGACAGCGGTCCGTCTGAGGTGTCCTCCGGATCGAGGGCACCAGCGAGCCACAGCGACCAACGCACGAGGTCGGTCGCGCTAGAGAACAAGCCCCCCATGGCCGAGAAGACTCCGGGCCCGGTGAACGGCTGAACCTGCCACTGCCCATTCGCGAGCCGGTAGCCGAGGGCGACATCGGCATCCGGGTCTTCTTCGAAGCGGGTCGAGGTAAGGCCGAGCGGTTCGAGAATTTCGGCGGCAATCGCCTCGATGTAAGGGCGGCCCGTGATCTCGGCAATGACTTCGCCGAGCAGGGCATAGCCCAGGTTCGAGTACTCGAAACGAGTGCCTGGCATGCTGGAATAGCGGATGCCCGCCGCCATGAACTCGTCGAGCTCGGCCCGCGTCATTTCTTCTACGCGGTCGCCCCACGGGTTATCGGTCGGGAAGCCCGCCGACATCGTCATGAGCTGACGCACACTCGGAGTGACGGGAGCAGCAGCTGGCTCGAGAGCGGTGAAGGCGGGAACGAAGTCAGTGATCGGAGCATCGAGATTCAGCTGGCCACGATCGCGCAGCATCAGCAGCATTGTGCACGTGAAGCTCTTCGTGCACGACGCGATGCGAAACACCGTGTCGCGATCGGGAGCGTTGCCCTCGCCAAGAACCTTCTCGCCGTAGCCGCCCTCCAGCACAATGCCATCGGGCCCGAAGACCGCGAAGAACGATGCTGGGGCCTTCTGCTCGGCTACCCGATTTTCAAAAAGACCAACAATCTCGTCGGTCGCCTGATCAATTGCTGCCTTCGCCCGCATTCAGTCGGCCCTACGCGTAAACGTGGGGTGCGAGCACTGCGACGCCGCGCAGGTTGCGGTACTTCTCGGCGTAGTCGAGGCCGTAGCCCACGACGAAAGCGTTGGGGATGTCGAAGCCGACGTACTTGACATCCACTTCGACCTTGGCGGCATCCGGCTTGCGCAGCAGGGTGCAAATCTCGACCGAGGCAGCACCGCGGCTGCGCAGGTTGCCGAGCAACCACGAGAGCGTGAGGCCAGAGTCGATGATGTCTTCAACGATGAGCACCTTGCGGCCCTCAAGGTCGCTGTCGAGGTCTTTGAGGATGCGAACGACACCCGAGGACTGCGTGCCGGCTCCATACGAGGAGACGGCCATCCAGTCCATCTCGAGCGGCAGGCTGAGTTCGCGAGCCAGGTCGGCCATCACCATGACGGCTCCGCGCAGCACACCGACCAGCAGCAGCTTCTCGCCGGCGTAGTCTGCCTCGATCTGACGCGCCATCACGGCGATCTTCTCGTGGATTTCTTCCTGGGTCAGAAGGACCTCGCTGAGGTCTCCTTCGACATCGCTAAACTGCATCGCGTTCCTCACTGTGGGCCGAAAAGTGGAGTAGGTTCTCTCGTCGTTCAACCCTAACGCCGGGAACGTCGATCGGTCCCTGCCCCCTCCAGTCGGTGACAAGCCTCGCGATCTCCAGAGTGTGGGTGCGACTGAGCGACACATGGAACTCGCTTGCCACCGCCAACCTAATTAAACGCTGGCGAAGAGCGGCGGGATTCGCAGCGAGCGCGCGCACTGGTAACGAGATTCCGGCCTCTGAAATCTCGGCCAAATCTTCGGCCATTTCTTCGGCAAAATGATCGAGAGCGTCGGCATCTTCGCGTGCTTGGTCTGCGGTTCGCACTAGTGCGTCGCGGATGCCGGGCCCCAGTTCGCTTTCCAGCAGCGGCAATACGGTCTGCCGCACCCGCACTCGCGTGTACGAGGTGTCGAGGTTGTGCGGGTCATTCCACGCCACGATTCCGGAGTCTTCGCAGCACTGAACGGTCGTGGTTCGCGCGATGGCAAGTAACGGCCGCAGGTACTGGCCGGTGTCGGCTGCCATCCCTTTGAGGCTGCCCGCTCCGCTGCCACGGGCGAGGCCGAGCAACACGGTTTCAGCCTGATCGTCGAGGGTGTGGCCGAGCAGCACACGGATGGCGCCGTGCTCGGCGGCGGCTTCGGCGAGCGCCGCGTAGCGCGCGTCACGGGCGGCAGACTCGGGGCCTCCGGCGTCACCAACGAGAACCGAGCGGATGTCGACGGGGTCAAGCCCGAGGTCGCGTGCTTGCTGCGCGGCGGCGGCAGCGACATCCGCTGACCCCTCTTGAAGGTTGTGATTCACGATTACGGCACCAGCTCGCACCCCGGCCTTGGACGCTTCGAAGGCCGTCGCGGCCGCCAGCGCGAGCGAGTCAGGGCCGCCACTGAGGGCGACAAGAACGAGCGGTTCTGAGCCGGCAGTGCCCGCCGACAAGCCTGCGGGCACCGGCAACGAACTCAGTGCGGTGCGCACTGCACGCCGAACGTCAGCGATTGCGGGCGTAAGACGGGGGCGCCGTTCGGAGTGCATCCAGTAACGTTATTGCAGCAACCCCACATTTTTCTTAGGAGCAGCTACATGGCCGCATACGACGTTGTCGTTGAGATTCCGCGCGGAAGCCGGAACAAGTACGAAGTTGACCACGAAACCGGTCGCGTATTTCTCGACCGTTTTCTCTTCACCACCTTCGCCTACCCCACCGACTACGGCTTCTTCGAGAACACTCTCGGCCTCGACGGTGACCCCGTTGACGCGCTGATTCTGCTCGACGCCCCCACCTTCCCCGGCGTTGGCATCTCGGTTCGCCCGGTTGCCGTGCTCAACATGAGCGACGATGGCGGCATCGACTCCAAGGTCATTTGCGTTCAGGCCAAGGACCCGCGCTGGTCGCACATTCAGGACTTGAATGACGTTCCTGAGTTCACGCGCAAGGAAATCGAGCACTTCTTCGAGCACTACAAAGACCTCGAGCCCGGCAAGTGGGTCAAGATCGACGGTTGGGGCGACGCTGCTGAAGCGGAAGCAATCGTTCAGGCTGGCTTCGAGAAGCTCAAGGCCGAAGGCCACTAGGCAGTTCTCAGCGCACACCGCGCTCCACGATCAATGGCGGATGCTTCGGCATTCGCCATTGGCGTTTAACAGGTCACAACGGCTCAGCGGCTCAGCGCCTCAGCGTCTGGTGGGCTCAGCGCCCGGTGAACTCATCCATTGAGTTGTAGACCTTGAACACGCGCCCGGCCACAAAATCCCAGGCCCGCGTGGGCAGCAGTCCTTTGAGCCCGCGAGCGAGTCCCACCGTCCACGGCTTCATCAGCAGGGGCTTCCCGCGCAGCATCGCCGACCACGCTGCCGCGGTGGCTTTCTCGGGCGTCATGATCGGGGTCCACAGCGGGCCCCGAGCTCCGGCAAACATTCCGGTGCTGATGTAGCTGGGCGCGAATGTCGTTACGGCGATCTGCGCGTGGCCCGCCTTGGTCAGTTCGAGCCGCAGCGAATCGCTCCAGCCGATCATGGCCCACTTGGATGCCGCGTAGACACTCATGTTCGGATTCGATAGCGTGCCTGCCGCTGACGCGATATTCAGGATGCGGCTGGGCGCTCCGCCCTCGATCATCGCGGGCAGCAGTTCGCGCGAAAGATACATGGCCGCAAGCGTGTTGATCTGCATTGTCGCTTCGATGTCGCGCGCCGCGTCGTGATCCCAGAAGTAGCCGCTACGCACGATGCCCGCGTTGTTGATGAGCACGTGTGGGGTTCCGACTTCGGTACGGATGCGCTCGGCGACTGACTCGATCGCCGTGCGTGACGAGAGATCGACAACGTAACTGCTGACGGAACCGCCCGCAGCGCTCAGAGCGGCGGCCGCGACATCCAGAGCCGTGGCATCGACATCGAGCAACACCACGTGGGCTGCGCCCTCAGCGACTGCTCGCTGAGCATAGATCTCGCCCATGCCGCGGGCAGCACCCGTAATCACAACGATAAGTCCGGCTACTGAGTCCACGGCGTGCTCCCTCTGCCCGAGACTCCGTTGCCTCAAGCGTGTGCTCAGACTTTAGCCGAGGCCAACGCCCTTACCCGACATGAATGACACAGGGTTCGTGGTGTCCCACCCGTTGGGGCGCACCTCGAAGTGCAAGTGGCAACCAGTGGAGTTTCCGGTGGTTCCGACCTCGGCGATTTTTGCTCCGACAGACACACTCTGGCCGTACGACACCTTGATGCCGCCGGGCGCGATGTGACCGTAGGCGGTGCGAACGCCGCCAGCGTGCTCGAGGATGATGTAGTTTCCGTAGCCGCCATTCCAGCCGTAGCCCGCGTAGACGACGGTTCCGCTGGATGCCGCATAAATGTTGGAGTAGCAGCCCGCACCAATATCGGTGCCCTTGTGGAAGCTGGAACCGTAGTTCGAGCTGTAACCGTAGACCGAGGTGATGTAGCCATAAGCGGGCTTCGTCCAGCCGTTGGCGCTCGAGGAACCTGAACCGCCACTGGAACCGCCGGATCCCGCGGCGGCCTCGGCCGCAGCTGCTGCTGCCGCGGCTGCAGCCGCTGCAGCGCGCTTCTCGCGTGCGATGCGCTCCGCTTCGCGCTGCTTGACGCCCGCCTGATAGTCGGCTTCTGTTATGACGCGCTCAGCGGTAAGGGCCGCAAGCTGTGCCTCGAACTCGACCTTGCGCTCCTGCTGTTCCGCTACAGCCGTTTCTGCGGCCGCTGCTGCTGCTTGAGCTTCCTCAAACGCTTTTTCGGCGGCGATCTTCAATACTTCGAGCTCAGCGCGGGCCACTTCTGCGGCATCTGACAGCGACTGAGCGGTGTTGCGGGCTTGGACTGCGCGATCGAAGAGAGCTGAAGTCTGCTGAGAGATCTTCGACGACATGCCCAAGTTGTACAGCAGAGCGTCGGCGTCTTGAGAGTTGGCAAGAAGATTGGTGGTGACGTCGCCGCCGCCGGCGCGCACGAGGCGCGAAGCAAGCTCACCGATGCGCTGTTCGGCGTCATCTGCTTCGGCGCTGGCGTCATCCGCCTGCTCTTGCAAAGTTTCCGTCTGCGCGGATTTGGCCTGGTACTTCGTGTCGGCCTCTTGCCACACGTTTCCCTTTTCTTCGGCATCCTTTTGAGCGGCAACGGCCTGAGCTTCAAGCTCAACCAGGGCGGCTCTAATGCGGTCGACTACTTTTTGAGTCGCCGCTTCGTTGTTGCGGGCCTCGGTGACTTCACTCCACGTGGGGTAGTCATCGGCGAACGCAGCCTGACTGGTTCCAGCGACAACGCTGACGCCGACGACAAGGCTGAGCGCCGCAGCGAAGCTGATGACGCGAAAAGATTGTGAGCGAAGCCTAGACTTTGCTGCGGTCCCCCGACTCGCATGCATGACCTTCAATTGTTCCCCTAAACATCGTTGAGCGCCGACTAATGGCCATTAGTCACACGAATAACATTGACCACACTAACAACATGCGACCCAAAAGTCTCAACCTTTTGTTGAATGCAATTGCGACGTGGAGGGGCCCTTGTCGGCGCGGATGCTGAAGAGCAACTTCTCGGCCCGCGCTCGACCATCAGGATGCTGCGGAAAATGGGCGCTGCAGAGTTACGAGAACGTCGCCGTGAGCGGAAGCGCGCGCACGCGCTGAGGGGTTAGCCGAGCTGGATGCCTTGGCCCGCCATGAACGAAACGGGGTCGGTCGTATCCCACCCGTTGGGGCGCACTTCGAAGTGAAGGTGGCATCCGGTGGAGTTTCCGGTTGTACCCACGCTGGCGATCTTCGTTCCGACAGCCACACTCTGGCCGTACGAAACGTGAATACCGCCGTCGACGATGTGACCGTACGCGGTGCGCAATCCGCCAGCGTGCTCGAGGATGATGTAGTTTCCGTAACCGCCATTCCAGCCGTAACCGGCGTAGACGACGGTTCCGCTCGACGCCGCGTAAATGCCAGCACCACAACTCGCACCGATATCGGTTCCCTTATGGAAGCTGGAGCCGTAGTTCGAGCTGTAGCCATAGACCGACGTGATGTAACCACCGGCGGGGCGAGCCCAGCCGCTCAGGCTGATCTCACCAGCATCCAAATTCGGAACCTGAGCCGCTGCCTCCGCAGCCGCACGGGCGGCCTCGCGCTCGCGCACACCCTCCAAGTAGCTCGCCTCAGTTGCCTTACGAGCAGAAGTCAGGGCGGCAAGCTGAGCGTCGAACTCGATCTTGCGCTCTTGCTGCTCAGCGAGAGCTTCTTCGGCGGCTTGAGCCGCCGCCTGAGCCTCAGCGAACGCTTCTTCAGCGGCGATCTTGAGGATCTCCAGCTCAGCGCGAGCAACTTCAGCAGCATCGGTCAGCGACTGCGCCGTATTGCGAGCCTGAACGGCGCGCTCGAATAGGGCGGATGTCTGCTGCGAAATCTTCGACGACATACCAAGGTTGTAGAGCAACGCGTCGGCGTCCTGCGAGTTGGCCAGAAGACTGGTAGTTACGTCGCCACCGCCGGCACGCACGAGCCGCGACGCAAGCTCACCGATGCGCGTCTCGGCTTCGTCAGCTTCGGCGCTTGCGGCATCCGCTTGCTCTTGCAAAGTTTCAGTCTGGGTGGCCTTGGCCTGGTACTTGGTATCGGCCTCTTGCCAGATGTTGCCTTTTTCTTCCGCGTTCTTCTGGGCGGCCGCGGCGTCAGCTTCGAGCTGAACAAGGGCAGCCTTGATGCGCTCGACAACCTTTTTGGTCGCGGCTTCGTCGTTGCGGGCTTCAGTGACGTCGCTCCACGTGGGGTAGTCGTCGGCGAAGGCGGCTTGGCTGGTGCCGGCCACAACGCTCACTCCGACCACGAGGCTGAGGGCTGCGGCGAAGCCAATCACGCGAAAAGTTAGGGGGCGGCGGGCTCGGGTTGCCGTGGTTCCGCTACTCGAATGCATGACCTTCATTATTCCCCTCGGCGCAAAAGTCTCAACCACTTACTGAACGTAGTATCAGGCGCCTCAAAAGTCGGGTACATTTAAGCCTGTTGGAAAAAGCGCTTCGAGAAATATCAGGCAGTTTGCTTCTCAGTTTGGTAAATCACGAAACGCACCGTATGCTTTTCCCTCGGTAGCTAAGAAGTTCTGTGACTTCGAGGCCCCATCGTTTAGTGGCCTAGGACACCGCCCTTTCACGGCGGCAGCACGGGTTCGAATCCCGTTGGGGTCACCAGACACACACAGAATTTAATAGCTTGGCCCTGTAGCGCAGTTGGTTAGCGCGCCGCCCTGTCACGGCGGAGGTCGCCGGTTCAAGTCCGGTCAGGGTCGCAAAACAGAAAGCCTCTTCGCAAGGAGGGGCTTTTTCTGTAGCAAGGGGAAACCTTTGCGCGTAGGAGGAAACTCTTACGGCTCTGTAGCTCAGTTGGTAGAGCGCACGACTGAAAATCGTGAGGTCACGGGATCGACGCCCGTCGGAGCCACTTGACCCTTTCCCGGGCTTCTACCGGGCGAGGGTCATTTTTTTGCCCTCGAGGGCTTCCGCGCCCGGCTCGGACTCAGCTTTTGCTTTCATCCTGCCGCGCTCCTTGCACCCAGCTCCGCGCTCCCTGGCTAGCCTTCTACTTTTCGTTTGACCTCTACGGAAATTCAGGAGATTCCGGAACGAGCGCCCGACAAGCCCAGGTTTCCTCTGAGACCTGCATACGGGCGTTCGCAAATCTCCTGAGTTTTCGAAGGCAGGCCCGAGCAACGTATCCATAGAGGCGAAATCTGAGTACGCTCTGTTCCCACGGAAGCGAAAACGCTCGCCGCAGAGACCAGCGTGAGGAGCCCCTACGCAGTGAGCGCACTCCTCGAGTTTCTGGTTCTACTCTTCGCCGCGTGGCTACCGGTGAACCCGATGAACCACCGAGCGCGTGATCGCCGTCTTCTTGAGGCCCAGAAAGTGAAGTGCGCGATTCGAGCGATGGATGGCCGCGTTCTTAACATCGGAACCGAGTGGAGCTTTGGCGTCGGTGAGATCGCCGATCGCCAGTTGAAGTTCTCGCCAACCACGGGAATTGTTGGCAATCGCACGGTTCCCGTGCTCTCTGTGAAGCCGATTGACGGGGATCCCCGCTTCGGCACCACCCCAGCGTGGGCAGACTCGGCGCACTTCGCAGTTTCGACGGGTGCCGGCGATTTAGCGCTGGCTTTTCCTAAGTACCTCACCAGCGAGGTCTTCGCGTTGCTTTTTCCTGAGCCGCAGCGCACTCCCGACAACACCCCACCACAGCACTGAGCCAGCGAAATTTCACCAGCTCGCAAAAGCGGCTGCGGCTACCGCTGCCGCGCCGACCCTCGACTTGGGGCATCTTCGCGAGCTAGCGATCGCGAGTTCTCATGGAAAGATTTGAGAGTGACTGAACAGATCCCCGAGGCGAGCGCTGAACCGGTTATTGACGACCAGCCAGACTTTCCGTGGCTCACCGTTGCGATCGTCGCGCAATCCATTGCGGTGGTGTGGAGCTTGTTCCCCGCGTCCGACGCAAGTGTCTCGCTCGTCATGGCTGGCATCTTCAACTTCGGCCTGCTGATTTTGCTCAAGCGTGGCCAAGGCTGGGCGCGCAGAGCGTTTCTCACCCTCAGCATCTGGAGCATCGCCATCCGCAGCTTGTCCGCGTTTCTAGAGCAGTACCTGCCCAACGATTCGTTCAACGCTGATTGGGCCAACATCCTTCTCACCGCCATCGCGGCGTACGCCGTGTTTCAGCTCACGCCCCCTTCGCGCGCTACCGAAGCGCGCCCCTAGGCACCCCGCAGGGATAATTCGCGGCCCCGCGTCAGGAAGCCCGTGAGGTTGCCGTCACGAGAGCAGAGCTCGCCGAGACCCTTACGGAGTCGCGACCTCGAACAGGTTGCAGGCGTTGGGCCCACCCTCGAGCCCGGTCGTGAACCACTGCTGACGCTTATCGCTCGAGCCGTGCGTCCACGTCTCGGGAGTTACTTGACCCTGCGTTGACTCCTGGATGCGATCGTCGCCGACCGCAGAGGCTGCGCTGAGAGCATCCGCGATTTGGGCATCCGTCACCGGATCGAGAAAAGTAACACCGTCATCGGTAGTGATGGTGGATGCCGCGCCCACCCAAGCACCAGCAAAGCAGTCGGCCTGCAATTCGAGCCGCACCGAATCAGACGACGGTCCTGACGTTTGACGGTCAAGACCCTCCATGATGCCGGTGGAATTCTGAATGTGATGAGCCCACTCGTGAGCAATCACGTACATTTCGGCGAGGGGACCGCCGGTGGAACCGAAGCGAGTGCGCAGGTCGTCATAGAACGCAGTGTCGACGTAAATCGTCTCGTCTGGCGGGCAATAGAAGGGGCCGCTCGCACTCGTAGCGCCGCCGCAGCCGGTGTTCGTTTGATCGGTGAAGAGCACAACGTTGGTTGTGCGATAGCCGTCTATCTGAGTGGCCCAGTACGTGTCCAGCGAATCGGCGGCGCCAGCGATCCGGCAATCAATGTCGCTGTTGGCCGCTTCGGCAGTAGTGCACTGCGACAACGATTCGCCCTGTTGCTGCTCGGTGCCCGAGGTGCCGCCACCGGCAAGCCCCGTCAGGTCGATACCAAGAAATTGGGAAGCAACGAAGAGCCCAATAACCAGCAGCACACTGCCACCACCAACCGCGACTCCGGTGCTGGGGCCGCGGCGAGAGACCTTGTTGGGATTGATTCGAGCATTGTCGTTGAACGTCACAGGCTGACTTTACTACCGAGATCTGACGATCGCGCAGAGTCCTCCCGAGACGCTCGGCGCTCGCGGTGCCGCCCTCCACAAATAGACTGGGGCGATGGATGACGCCCCACGTTCGAGTTGCGGAGACGCCTGCACCTGCACCCCACAACGCAGCGCGGCGGCACCCCTTGGCATGCCGCTCTCCGCGGCACCGGCAGCACCTGCCGCGCTCGATGCATCGGCATCCGCATCCGCTGCAGGCTCAGTAACGCCCGGTTCAGGCGAGCACCTCATCGAGCAAGCGCACCTTGCCGCCGGCACCTTCGTGATGGGCGACTCGTCGGGCGACCGCAACGCCGCCGATGGCGAAGTCCCGCAGCATCCGGTTTCCTTGGCCGCATTCTCCATCGACGTCACGAGCGTGACGAACGACGACTTCGCCCGGTTCGTGGATGCCACGGGCTACCTCACCGAGGCAGAAACGTTCGGAAATTCGGCAGTTTTCCATCTCGCCGTCGCCGCTCCCGAAGAGGACATTATGGGTCGTGCTGCAGGCGCTCCGTGGTGGCTCGGGGTGAACGGCGCCGATTGGAAGTACCCCGGTGGTCGTGACTCTTCGATTGACGGGCTGGGCGATCATCCAGTCGTGCACATCAGCTTCAACGACGCGCAAGCCTATTGCGCGTGGGCGGGCCGACGCCTGCCCACCGAAGCCGAATGGGAGTACGCCTCGCGCGGCGGCCTCGACCAGGCCAAGTATCCATGGGGCAACGAAGAGATGGATGCTGGCGGCTGGCGCACCAACATCTTCCAGGGTGAGTTTCCCCGCACCAACACTCTCGACGACGGCTATCTCACCACCGCGCCCGTGCGAAGCTTCGAGCCCAACGACTACGGACTCTTCCAAACCGTGGGCAATGTGTGGGAGTGGTGCTCCGACTGGTACGACGCCAACTACTACGCGACGCTTTCGGCCGACTCCCCTACTGCGAACCCCGGCGGCCCGCTCGACGGAACCGTTCGCGTGCTGCGCGGCGGCAGCTACCTGTGCCACATCTCGTACTGCAACCGGTACCGCAACTCGGCCCGCTCGCAGAACACGCCAGACTCATCGATGGGCAACGCGGGATTCCGCACCGTTTCGCTCTAGCGAGAGCGCACTGCGGTAACCTTGAGGCATGAACTTCATCTCCCTCGTCACCGTTCTGGGCAAGGCCGTACTCGTTGTTATGGGCGTCATCGTTGCCCTCACCGGCGTCATCCTGCTCGTGAACCTCGCGGTGCCCAGTCTGCTCGGCGGCCTCACGCACTAATCGCGTCGAAGCGTTTCGCGGTCGAGTTCGCATCGCTCGCGCCCTCGGCGCCGTCGCGCGTTGACTTCTGTACCTGAGCGACACCCACATCTCAGCGATTCTTAGGTTAACTCCACTCAGGGAGTTCTAGGCTGGCACTCAACCTAAGGAGAACGTAATGCGCGAATCCAGAGATGTAGTCCGGCAGATCACGGTTGCGGCGAGCGCGACCTTCGCCCTCATCGGAGCCTTCGTCGGTTCCGGAGCGTACGGCGGAACCCCAGTTCAAGAGGTCGCCGGCGGAGCACTCAGTGCTGATGCCACCGTGATCGCACCGGCCGGCTCTGCTTTCACTATCTGGAGCGTCATCTACTTTGGGCTTGTGGCCTACGCCGTCTGGCAGATGCTCCCCAAGCAGACCAACACCGAACTGCACCGCCGCGTCGGCTACTGGGTGGCCGCCTCGCTCGTGCTGAACGCCGCGTGGATCCTCTCCATCCAGTTCGACATGCTCGCGCTCAGCGTGCCCGTCATCATCCTTCTGCTGCTCGTGCTCATTCGGGCTTACCTCATTACCGTGAAGCTGCCTGCAGCGGGTGCGGTGGATGCCATCATCACCGACGGCACCATCGGCCTCTACCTCGGTTGGGTATGCGTTGCCACCGCCGCGAACATCGCAGCGTGGTTGAACGCCATCGGCTTTGACGGCTTCGGAATCTCGCAAGATGTCTGGGGCATCGTCGTTGTCGCGGTAGCCGGCGCTGCCGGAATCGCGCTCGCCGCCCGCGGCCGCACCCACTTCGCTCCGGCGCTCTCGCTGAGCTGGGGACTCGCGTGGCTTGCGGTCGCCCGCCTCACCGGTGACCTTATTTCGCAACCTACCGCGATCGCTGCCATCATCGCTGTCGCTGCGGTTCTGACGAGCACGGCCGTGTTCGCCATCGCTCAATTGCGAGCCGAACAGAAGGCCTAGTGAACGACATCGCACCGTCACGGCGACGGTGGTGGGGGCTTCTCTTCATCAGCATCGCCGTGGCGTTGATCATCGTCGACTCGACGATCGTCAACGTGGCGATCCCCTCGGTCGTCGAAGATCTCGATCTCAACTCCACGCAGGTGCAGTGGGTGCAAGAGAGCTACACGCTTGTTTTCGCCGCACTGCTGCTCGTGTTCGGCACACTGGCTGATCGCTACGGCCGACGCCGCGTTCTCCTTATCGGTGTCGTCGTCTTCGCGCTTTCGTCGATCCTCGCGGCGACCGCAGCAAGCGGAGAGCTACTCATCGCCTCCCGCCTCGTGCAGGGCATCGGTGGAGCAATGATTCTCCCCTCCTCGCTCTCCACGATCAACGCCACCTTCCGCGGCCGCGAGCGCGCCATCGCGTTCGCTGTCTGGGGTTCCACCATCGGCGGAATGGCGGCGGTGGGCCCGCTCCTCGGCGGCTGGCTCACGACGTACTACTCGTGGCGCTGGGCCTTCGGCATCAACGTGCCACTGGGCGTCATCATCGTTATCGGCATCCTGATCTTCACGATTGAATCGAAAGAGCCCTCCGCCCAACGACGAGTGGATATCGTGGGCGCCGCTCTCTCCGTAGTGCTGTTCGCGTCGCTGGTCTTCGCTCTCATTGAGGGCCGCAGCTACGGCTGGTTCTTCAGCGACACCCCTCCCGCGTTCTGGACGTGGGACGTCTCCCCGATCCCGTTCGCGTTTGCTCTGGCGCTGGTGAGCGGCATCGTGTTTGTGCGCTGGGGCTTCGCTCGCGAGCGCGCCGGCAAGTCAACGATGCTCGCGTTCGGGCTGCTGAAGATTCCATCGTTCCGTAACGGCAACATTGCCGCGATGATCGTCTCGCTCGGTGAGTTCGGCATCATTCTGTCCCTGCCGTTGTGGTTGCAAAACGTGCTGGGCTATGACGCTCTGCAGACCGGTTTCGTCATCCTCGCTCTCGCGATCGGTTCGTTCGTCGCGAGCGGCTTCGCGGGTGCATTCGGCAACAAGGTCACGCCCGTCACGATCGTGCGGGTCGGAATCGGCGCCGAGATCGTTGGCGTACTGATCGTGGCGTTCGCGTTGAGCCCGGATGCGCAGTGGTGGCACATCGCGCCCGGCCTCTTCATCTACGGCTTCGGAGTCGGCCTCGCTACCGCCCAGCTCACGAGCGTGGTGCTCAAGGACGTGCCGCTCAGCCAGTCGGGCCAGGGATCCGGAACGCAGAGCACGGCCCGCCAGGTCGGCTCCGCGCTCGGAATCGCCATTCTCGGCACCGTACTCTTCGCGAGTCTCGGTACCGGGCTCGATGCCAAGCTCGCCGACCGCGCCGACATTCCCACTGAAGCCCGCACCCAGATTGTCGATCTCGTCGTCGACTCCGCGGGCACCGGCATCAGCGCGCTCGATGCTCAGTCACCGGATGCCGCAGCCGACGCCCGTCAAGCATTCACCGACTCGACACGGTATTCCGCACTCGCGGCTGCCGGTTTCCTTGCGTTTGGATTCCTCGCCAGCCTGCGTCTTGACGCGGGACGTCGCGGCGACGATGACGCCGAAGGCACCGCAGCAGGCGAGAGCTCAGCGACCACGAGCGAAACGTAACCAACCGCTCAGCCCCGAGCTGTCGACGCAGAAAAGGCTGGTGCCCCGCACAACGCGGAGCACCAGCCTTTTTGTTCGACGCGTTTAGCGGCGCTTCTTCTGTTTCAGGTCTTTCTCGTGCACGGGCTCTTCACCCGAAGCACGGCGCGCGGCGCAGTAGTCGCGAGCCTCGTTCTGGCGCTTCGCTTCGATACCCGAGGCAATCGGTGCGCGCACCAGCTCGTCGGTCAGACCGAACGCGGCCACGAGATCCAGAGCCTGCGGACGCAAGCGCGGCAGCAGGCGGTCGTCGATGTAGTCGGTGATGGCCTGCGCGCGGTTCGTGGAGATGCGACCGTGCATGAGGTACCACGCGAGGTTCTTCTCGATCAGGCTGAAACCGAAGAGGTCGCGCAACCAGGTCATGACCTGAGCAGTGTCTTTGTCTTCGATCTTCTCGAGGGCGCGAGTGAACGCCTCCCACTGCAGCAGCTCGGCATGCGCCTGGGCCGTCATGATGAGCTGATTCTGGTGACTATTGAAGAGAGCGGCAGCCTCAGCCTGCGGAAGCTTGCTGGCTGATCGCAACTTGCCGGCGACATCCGCCACCATCGTTTCGACGCGATCGGTGAGCAGCTGGCGCTGGGAATCAGTGTCCCGCACGTAACCGATCGAACGGGCAGTGGAACCGAAATCCACCACGTTCTGGGCGAAGCGGCGAAGACCCGTGCGGTTGACGGCAGCCTCGTTGACCTGGTCGGCGACGTAGTGAGCCATGGCGCCAGCATCCGCCCCCGCAAACTTGCGCGAGTAGTCGGTGAGCAGTCGCTTGGCGACGAGCTGGAGCAGCACGTTGTTGTCGCCCTCGAAGGTGGCGTAGATGTCGAGGTCGGCGCGCATCTGCGTGAGGCGGTTTTCGGCCATGAAGCCGGAGCCACCACAGGCCTCGCGAGCCTCTTGCAGGGTGTCGAGCGCGGCCCACGTGCTGAGCGGCTTGAGCGCAGCGGCGATCGTTTCGAGGTCTTGACGGTCAGCATCGGTGTCGGTGCGGCCCGAGAAAACTCCGTCGAACTTCTCAAGGAACTCCTCGTGCGCGAACGACATCGCGTAGGTCTGAGCCAAGCGCGGCAGAAGTCGACGTTGGTGACGCTGGTAGTCCAGAATCACTTCTTCGTTGGTGTTGCTGGATGCCGTGAACTGGCGGCGTTCCGAGCCGTACTTGATGGCGATGTTCAAGGCCAGCTTGCTCGCGAGCACCGCGGCGCCATCGAGCGAAACGCGGCCCTGGACGAGCGTGCCGAGCATCGTGAAGAAGCGACGACCGGGGCTGTCGATGTCGGAGGTGTAGTTACCGTTCTCGTCGACGTTGCCGTAGCGGTTGAGAAGGTTGGTGCGAGGAACGCGAACGTGGTCGAAGTGAAGGCGGCCGTTGTCGATACCATTCAGACCGCCCTTGAGGCCATCGTCTTCGGTCGAGATTCCGGGGAGCGGGCCGCTGTCGTCGCGCAGCGGAACGTAGAACGCGTGAACGCCGTGGTTGACGTCTTTGGTGATGAGCTGAGCGAAGACCGTTGCTGCCTTGCCGTGGAGCGCTGCGTTGCCGAGGTATTCCTTCCACGCTGCGCGGAACGGGGTGTTGATGACGAACTCATCGGTGTCGGCGTCGTAGGTCGCGGTTGTGGCGATGCTCGCGACATCCGAACCGTGACCGATCTCGGTCATCGCGAAGGCGCCAGGAGTCTTGAGGCTCATGATGTCGGGCAGCCACTTGTCGTGATGCTCTTTCGTGCCGAGGTGCACGACGGCAGAACCAAAGAGGCCCCACTGCACGCCCGACTTGATCTGCAGCGACGGGTCGGCCAGAACGGTTTCTTCGAATGCGGCAATGTTTCCACCGTGGTTGTCGTCGCCGCCGAGCCCAATCGGGAACGCGCGGTGAACGGCTTTGTTCTCCACGAGAAGCGAGAGCTGGTGCAGCACACGCTCGCGATGGTCTTCCATGGAGAGACCGTCAACGCGGTGGAACTCGGGGTTCGACATCAGGGTGCGCGACTCTTTGCGCTCTTTCGCCCACTTGCCCAGCAGGTATTCGCCCAACCACTCAACGTTGATGGCGGGGGCGGCGTCTGTCGTTGCGGCGGGGGAAGTTGCGGCGTCAGGGGCTGCGGTGGATGACTGCGGCGCCTCGTCGGTCGCCGTGTGGTCGTGAACCTGGGTCATGGCTATCTCGATTCGTGAAAGTTCGGTAATTGTCACGTTACGAGCGTTGCCCGCGGCCGCAAAGTGTCTCGTTCACGGTCAACCAAGTGGACGCCAGACCCACCGCATCACTTTGTGCATAAACGCAAAACAGCCGCCATAGCGTTGTGGGAATCATTATTCAGTTGCCGTTGTTGGGCTCCGTGAAAGGATGTAACTATGTCGACAATCACTCTCACCTCAGAAGACTTTGGCCAGGCGGTCACTAAAGACGGAATCACGCTTGTAGATTTCTGGGCTGAATGGTGCGGTCCCTGTAAGCAGTTCGGGCCCATCTTTGAAGCCGCAAGCGAAGCCCACCCGGACATCACGTTCGGCAAGGTAGACACCGAAGACCAGCAGGAGCTCGCGGGCGCTGCCGGAATCACCTCGATTCCAACGCTCATGGTTTTCCGCGAAGGCGTGCTCGTCTTCTCTCAGCCTGGCGCTCTTCCCGCACCCGCTCTCGAGCAGGTCATCGAAGGCGCTAAGAACCTAGACATGGTCGAGGTTCACAAGCAGGTTGCTGCTCAGCAGGCTGCCGCCGAAGCTGGCGAAGCTCCCACCGAGCACTCGCACTAGCCGGTAGCGCCACCGCAGACCACAAAGGCCCCGTCGACACCATGTCGGCGGGGCCTTTTCTGTGCGCGAACTAAGGCCGCCTACGGAGCACCAATCGACGCAGCCAGGTCTGCGACGAAAGCATCAACTGCCCACGGCACGGAGAGCGCAGTGGGTGCGAACATGCCCAGAGTCGGCTCATCGAGGAAGCCCGGATAGTGAATGACCCCGTCAGCCCCCG
Source organism: Salinibacterium amurskyense (assembly GCF_002797685.1). Taxonomy (GTDB): domain Bacteria; phylum Actinomycetota; class Actinomycetes; order Actinomycetales; family Microbacteriaceae; genus Rhodoglobus; species Rhodoglobus amurskyensis. Next base: position 601,087 of record NZ_PGFH01000001.1, on the reverse strand, counting down.
TAGCACTCGCTTCAACGAACGTTACCCAATAGGGCGCACCGACCGGGTCCCCGATATAAATCAGCACATCGGTGTCAAGCTGTTCGACATCGTCGGCCCACAAGTAGTACACCTTGCCGCTGTCCGATTCTGAGTTGTAGGCGACAGTTGAGTCATCGGCGTAAGTGAAACCGAGTTGCTCGAGGAGAGCCGCGACCGCAGTGTTGGATTTACTGTAGGCAACAGAACCTCCTTGCGGCGAGATGACCGCGATGGTCTTTCCTGCGAACTCAGGATGCGCCGCAGCATGCGCCGCCAACGAATCGTCGATAGACGCTAGGTGAGCCTCAGCCTCAGGCACGTGACCAACAATCTGCCCCATCTGGAGGAGGGTTTCGCGCCACGAGTCCGAAGAACTGAACTCTGGAGAGTCAAGGGCTGAAAGAGGTGGACGGATCGTCGGGGCCACCTCAGGCAGATCATTATAAAAGGCAAGCCATGACGTCGGATCCATGTCGAACGGTTGAAAAGGCAGCGCCGTGACGATTACGTCTGGCGAGACTGCTTCAACATCGGCAAGAGTGTCACCGTCGAGAGGATCGATGGTCGGCACCACGCCGGCGCCGAGCGAGCCGATCGCTTCCTCCCGCCAAGGACCAAGCGATCCGCCGCCGGAGGCGACCGGCGCGATACCCAGCGCTAGAAGCGAATGCGTCTGCTGAGCGCCGAAAGTGAAGATGCGTTCCGGCGCTACTTCGAGCGTGGTCTCCCCACCCGAGTGCACGACTGTTGTGGGAAACGGGGGTGCAGCTGTCTCAGTGGGAGCGGGCCCACCCGCTGGTGCGGCCGTAGGTTCGGGCTCCGCGGGCGGGCTGCAAGCGCCGAGCACTACGAGCGCCGTTACCCCTACCGCAGCGATGGACACCGTTCTTCTCAACACTGTAGACATCTGCATCCCCTAACGAAAAGTGAGCGAATTCTCACTTCACGGTAACGAGCGAGGCGCCTACCTACCCTTCTGGTCCCAAAGGTTGGCCTGATCGTTATCCAGGGGTGGTCGAATTGCCTAGCTAGCTATCAGTTCACGCCATTGGCTAGGTTCTGCACGTGGGGGGCGCTGAACCCACCGCCTCCGAAAGCGCACGTAGTTGAGCACCCCGAGCGACACAAAAAGCGGCCACCGACGTTGACATCGGTGGCCGCTTTCGAGCGATGATTCGCGGGGGGGCTACTTCAGAGCGCCAGCAATCGCATCCACGAAGCTGTCGATTCCCCAGGGCAGCGAGAGCGCCGTGGGAGGCGATACCGAGGCGACGAGCGATGCGCCATTGACGGCGACGAGGCCGCCATTGGCGACGGCCGGGATGCTCTGCGCGTAAGGCTGCGCGGCGAAAATGTCGCCGACTTCTTCGGTCTCGGCGTAAGCGATCAGCAGATCGCTGTCGAGCTCATCGAGCTTCTCGTAGCTGAGCGTGTAGAAGAAGGTGGAGTCACCGTTCGAGAGGGCGTCAACGGCGGGCGCGTTCTCGAGACCGAGGTCGAGCAAGAACTCCACGCGGGGGTCGGCGGGCTTGTAGACGTAGAAAGTTCCACCCACATCGAAGGTGGCCGCGACGGTCTTGCCTTCGAATTCTGGATGCTCGGCCGCCTTCTCAGCGACGAGAGCGTCGATGTCTGCCAGCACTTCATCCGCTGCAGCTGACTGGCCGAGGGCGGTACCGGTGATGCTGATGACATCGCGCCACGGAGTCGACCAGGGCAGTTCGGGGTAAGCAACAACGGGCGCGATCTCGCTGAGCAGCTCGTACTGCTCCTCGGTGATTCCCGAGTAGGTTGCGAGGATCAGGTCGGGAGCGGCTTCCGCGATCTGCTCGTAGGCGGGAGCATCCGTGGTGGCGGGGAAGATGAGCGGGGTCTCTGCGCCCAGCTCGGTGAGAGCATCCGCTGCCCAAGGAAGAACGCCGTTCTCGTCGCCACCGTAGTTTTGAGCTTCCATGCCGACAGGCACGACGCCGAGGGCCAGCACGGCGTCGCCGCTACCCCAACCCAGGGTGAGCACGCGCTGCGGTTCGCTCTCAATTACGGTCTCGCCGAAAGCATGCTCGATCGTGACGGGGAACGCGTCGGATGCCGCGGGAGCGTCCGTTTCGCCTTCGGGCGTTGAGGCGGCGCAACCGCTCAGCACGATAAGGGCGGCGGTTGCAGCAGCGAGTGCGGCAAGGCGGGGTCGGCGTGACATTGATCTCCTCGATCGGACGGTAGGTGCATAGTAAGGATAGGCTTGCCTAACCGAATTGCGCAAGCGGCGCTGGCAAGCGGTGTTGGCGAGTGGCGCCGACGAGTGGCGCTTACGAGCGCCTACCCAGCGGAATCACCATGGGTGAACCAGACACCGGGTCGTCGATGATGCGGGCTTCGAGCCCGAAGGCTTCGAGCATCCGTTCGGCAGTAACCACCTCAGCTGGTGTGCCCTGCGCGATGATGCGGCCCTCGCACATAAGGATCATGTGGTCGGCGTAGCGGGCAGCCAAGCTGAGCTCGTGCAACACCATGACAATCGTCGTGCCGCGTTCGCGATTGAGGTCGGCGAGCACATCGAGGGCGTCGAGCTGATGACGCACATCCAAGAACGTGGTGGGCTCGTCGAGCAGCAGAATGTCGGGATCCTGGCTCAGAGCCATCGCGATCCACACCCGCTGGCGCTGGCCTCCCGAAAGCTCTTCGATGCGTCGCGCTGCCAGCTGGGCGGTGTCGGTCGCTTCGAGCGCGTGCTCGACAGCTGCCTCATCCGCTGCTGACCACTGCTGAAACCAACCCTGATGCGGGTAGCGCCCGCGAGCCACGAGGTCTCGGACCGTGATGCCCTCCGGTGCAATCGGCGACTGCGGCAAGATACCCACCACTTGCGCGATCTCCTTCGATGGCACCGAATGGATGTCGCGGCCATCAAGCGTCACGTGGCCCGATGCCGGTCGCAGCAACCGCGACAGTCCGCGCAGCAGTGTCGACTTGCCACAGGCATTGGCGCCCACAATCACGGTGACCTTGCCGTCGGGAATCTCGACACTCAAGTTCGACACAATGTCGCGGCCACCGTAGTTGAGCGTGACCTTCTCGGCACACAGCGCGTGGATCGGGCGGTTCTGGGGTGCGTCAGTCTGGGGTGCGTCAGTCTGGGTCACGATGCACGTCCTTCGCGGTTAGTGGTGGAGATGAGCCACAGCAGATACGGGGCGCCCACGATGCCGGTGACGATTCCCGTCGGCACTTGGGTTCCCGCAGTGAGCAAGTGTTGAGCAACAAAGTCGGCGCCGAGCACGAGCACGATCGCCACGAGCGCACTCGGCACGAGAGCGAGGCCTCCCCCGCGCACCATCCGGCGCGCGATCGGCGCCGAGACGAAGGCGACGAAGGCGAGCGGCCCGACGAGTGCTGTCGCGATAGCGACGAGGGCGACGGCCACGACGATGAGGGCGAGCCGCGAGCGTTGCACGGAGACCCCCAGACCTGCAGCAAGATCGTCGCCGAGCTGCAGCATCCGGAGCTTGGAGGCAAGAACGGCCACCGCGGGGAGCAAAATGGCAAGACTGACGGCCATGATGAGGATGTCGTCCCAACTCGCACCGCCGAGCCCGCCCACCATCCAGACGAGGGCTTGCTGCGCGTCGCGCACATCGCCGCGGGTGATGAGATAGCCGATCACGGATTGCGCCATGAACGCGATGCCGACCCCGATGAGTACGAATCGCATGCCGTTCATTCCCGAGCGCCATGACAGCAGGTAGATCGTGAACGCCACGAGCAGAGCGCCGACGAGGGCGGAGAGCGAGACGATCAGGCCAGTCGCGCCGAATACGAGCAGGCTAAGTACGGCCGCGACGCTGGCTCCCCCACTGATTCCGATGATGTCGGGGCTCGCGAGGGCATTGCGCAACAGGCTTTGGAAGAGAGCGCCGGCGAGCCCGAATGCGACCGCCACCAGAATCGCGAGCAGCACCCGCGGCAGGCGCAGCTTGAACACGATGAACTGGTCAGAAGAGGTGCCGCCACCGAAAAGTGTCACGAGCAGGTCAGGAAGCGTGAGCGTATATGCCCCGACCGCAATACTGGCGAGAGCAAGCGCCACGGCGACAAGGATGAGGACGCCTGAGATGCGCCGCGTGCGGGTCACAGCCCGGCCAACTTCACTCGGCGCACAAGCGCGATCATCACGGGAGCACCGATGATGGCCACCACAAGGCCAGCCTCGAGTTCGGACGGCGAGACGACTAGACGCCCCACAATGTCGGCGATGAGCAGCAGGCTGGGGCCGACGATCGCGGAGACCGCGATGATCCAGCGGTAGTCGGGGCCCGTGAAGGGGCGCACGATGTGCGGCACCACGAGGCCCACAAACACGATGGGGCCGGCGAGCGCGGTGGCGGAGCCGCAGAGCAGAACGACGGCTCCGGCGGCGACCGCGCGTGCAATGTAGACCCGCTGGCCGAGGCCGCGAGCGAGGTCGTCTCCGAGGGCGACGAGGTTGAGCATCCGCCCCGAAATGATCGCGAGGAGCGCACCCGCCACAACGAACCCAATTGTGAGGCGCACGGCTTCGAGGTCACGGCTCGCGAGCGATCCGACCGACCAGAAGCGGAAGGTGTTAAGGGTGTCGGTGTCGGAGATCAAAACCAGGGAAATCACGGAGGTGATGCCGGCGGTGACCGCTGTGCCTGCAAGCACGAGCTTCACCGGCGTAGCGCCTTCTCGGCCGAGGGAACCGATCGCGTAGACGATGGCGGCAGCGCCCGCGGCTCCGGCGAAGGCGAACCAGATGTAGCCGGTGGGGTTGGTGATCGAGAGCACGCTGATCGCGAAGACAACCGCGAGCGAGGCCCCGGCGTTGACGCCGAGCAGCCCCGGGTCGGCGAGCGGGTTGCGGGTGACGCCCTGCATAACAGCCCCGGCGACACCGAGTGAGAGGCCAGCGAGCAAGCCGACGATCGTGCGCGGCAACCGCAGTTCGCGAATCACGAGCTGATCGTTGTTACCCGCCTCGGGATCGAAGAGCGCCTGCCAAATTTGTGAAAACTCGACGCCTCGCGCGCCGAGCGCGAGGCTCAGCACGAGCACAATCGCGAGCACACCGAGGGCAGCGCCGAGAGTGATCCAGCGTTGGGTGCGCAGGCTCAGTCGTGCGCGCGAAGCCGAGGCGGTCTGGGTCATGGTCGGGGGTGGTGGTGCGAGTTACTGCGCTTCGGACTTGCCGAGACGCCAGTACCCCATAAACGCAACCTGCTTGCGGTCAACGCCCGTCTCGCTCACGAGAAAACGGCGCAGCATCTTGATGACGCAGGCCTCGGCAGCAAGCCACGCGTAGAAGTGTGTTCCGGATGCTTCGCCCGGCGAATCCCAGAGAAGCTCGGTATCCACGTCGATATCACCGAGTGGTTGCGCGGCTGAAGAGAGTGCGGGCAACACGAGCGAGGCGTTGGCTTTCGTCCACGCCCGAACGGCGGGGTCGAGCGCGGAGCCTGCGGGCTGCGTTCCCCGCGGTAGCCACGTGACGTGGCAATTGCTCGGGAGGTTCAGTGGCGGCTGGTCTGCGGCATCCGGAATCTCGATGAAAGCGTGAGCTTGCACGCTGGGGTCGAGGCGCTCAAGGATGCTGCAAATGGCGGGCGCAGAAGTTTCGTCGCCGGCGAGAAGAACGGTGCGGGCGGGGCCGGGGTGCCAGTCGATGCCGATGCCCGAGTGGATGCTCGCGGCGTCGGGCCCGACGATGATGACCTCGTCACCGACTGCTGCGTTCGCCAGCCACTGACCCGCGGGCCCGTTGGCGCCGTGGAAGACCATGTCGACGTCGATCTCGCGGAGCTCGGGTCGCACGGCACGAATCGTGTAGGTGCGGAACGGGTTGCGCGCCTCGTCGGGCAGTGCCCGCCAGCGGGCGTACCAGGTACCGTCAGCAATCGTCTGCGGATCGGTAGCGCCGATGTCGCTGAGACCGATGCCCGGCAGCGGAAGAACGATCTTGATGCGCTGGTCGAAGCCGTCAGTGCCGAAGGTCGCGAACTCAGCGCCCGTAAAGGTGACGCGCCTGAAGTGAGGCGAAAGTTCGCGGATGCTTTCGACGCGGGCGGCGAATGGTCGATAGCCCGGGCGGGCATCCTTCGCGATCTCGCGCTCTAAGGTAAGCATTGCCTAAGTATGGCATACCTAACCTGAAGCGAAAAGGTCTAGAACTCAGGCGGCCCGTCGTAGGGGGCGTCGTCATCCGAGTAGAACGGGATGTCGTCTTCGTCGCCGGGAACCGGGGTTGCTGTGGCCGGAGCCGGGCGCGACGCGGCCGGGCGCGAGGCAGGCCGCGAAGCCGCAGGGCGTGCAGTCGCCGGACGCGACTGACGCGCCAGCGCGGTGGGAGCCGCCGCCGCGAACGCGGGTACGGCACCGGCAGCCGCACCACTTCCGGCTTCGAGCTCACCCGATCCGCCCGCGACGACCGCAAGCACCGCAGCGCCATACGTGTCGAGCTTCTTCTGGCCGACACCGCTAATCTCCGAGAGCTCAGCCAACGACTCTGGTTTGGTGACGGCAATGCCGCGCAGCGTGGCATCCGCGAACACCACGTAGGCGGGCACGCCATTGTCGCGCGCAACACCAGCACGCCACGACCGAAGGTTCTCAAACAGGTCGGTCGCTGAGGCCGGCAGGTCGGTCATGACCTTGCGCTTGGCTGCACCACCGCTGGCACCCGAACCGCGAGCCTTGCGCGGCGCTTCCTTGCGCAGCTTCACCGTGCGCCCGCCGCTCAACACCGATGCGCTCTCGGGCGTAATCGCGAGCGTGCCGTACTCCCCCTGCACCGTGAGCAATGACTGCGCGAGCAACTGGCGAACGACCGAGCGCCAGTCTTGCTCGGAGACATCCGAACCGATGCCGAAGGTCGCCAGATCATCGTGGCGTTGCTGCGTAACCCGCGGCGTGGTCTTGCCGATGAGGATGTCGACCAGATGCCCAGCCCCAAACTTCTGGTTGCGCTCGCGCTCCAACCGCACAATGGTGGACATCAGCTTCTGGGCCGCGACCGTACCGTCCCACGACTCGGGCGGAGACAAACACGTGTCGCAGTTACCGCACGCCGTGGACTCTTGACCGAAGTAGCCGAGCAACTGCACGCGGCGGCACTCCACGGTTTCGCACAGCGCGAGCATCGCGTCGAGGTGCGCGCTCAGGTTGCGACGGTGAGCTAGGTCGCCACCGGACTGATCGATCATGCGGCGCTGCTGCATGACATCCTGCAGGCCGTAGGCGAGCCATGCCGTCGCAGGCAGACCATCACGACCGGCACGACCCGTTTCTTGGTAGTAGCCCTCAACGCTCTTGGGCAGGTCGAGGTGAGCCACGAAACGCACGTCAGGCTTGTCGATTCCCATGCCGAAGGCGATCGTGGCCACCATGACCATGCCCTCTTCGCGCAAGAAACGACTCTGGTTGCTGGCCCGAATTCTGGAGTCGAGACCCGCGTGATACGGCAGCGCGGGGATGCCGTTCTCGACCAGGAACTGCGCGGTCTTCTCGACCGACGCCCGTGACAGGCAATACACAATTCCCGCGTCACCCGAGTGCTCGGTGTTGAGCAGCGTGAGCAATTGCTGCAGCGGCTGCGCCTTCGCTTCAATGCGGTACTGGATGTTGGGCCGGTCAAAACTAGAAACGAACTGCGTAGCGTCGGTGAGCTTCAGTCGCTGCGCGATCTCCTTGCGCGTGGCTTCCGTCGCGGTCGCGGTGAGCGCGATGCGCGGGACGCTTGGCCACAGGTCATGCAACACATCGAGCTGCAGGTAGTCGGGGCGAAAATCATGGCCCCACTGCGACACACAGTGCGCTTCGTCGATGGCGAAGAGCCCGATCTGACCCTGCTTGAGAAGGTCGACGGTGGACGAGACGCGGAGGCGCTCGGGCGCGAGGTAGAGAAGATCCAGTTCACCAGCCCGATACGCGTTTTCGACGCGACTGCGCTCGTCGGCGGACTGGGTGGAGTTGAGGAACTCAGCACGGGCGCCCACGGCGGCCAGGGCATCCACTTGATCTTGCATCAAAGCGATCAGCGGGGAGATAACAACGCCGGTGCCCTCACGAACAAGTGCGGGAATTTGGTAACACAGCGACTTGCCGCCACCGGTAGGCATGAGAACCAGCGCATCGCCGCCACCGACAATGGTGTTGATAATCTCGCCCTGCTGCCCCCGGAACGAGTCGTAACCGAACGTGGACTCAAGAACAGACTGGGCAGACACCATGCCGAGAAGTCTAGGCGCAGCCACTACCATTGGCATGATTAGTCCCCATAGCGACAGGCGCCATGTTCACCGTATTTCTTGGGCTCTCGAGCGCGCTCACTTTCGGCGCCGCTGACTTCTTCGGCGGTATTGCTGCTAAGCGAATTAGCCCCATTTTGGCCACCGCTGTCGGAGCCGTTGCTGGCCTCGCCGCACTGGTGCTGATCTTTCCGTTCGTTCCCGCCGTGTGGTCGACCGAAGCTGTTCTTTACGGCGCGATCGCAGGCGTCAATAGCGCGTTTGCGATCGGCCTGCTCTACGCCTGCCTCGCAATTGGGCCCATGAGCATCCTCTCCCCCGTGACCGCGGTGATGTCGGCGATCGTGCCAGTGACCGTCGGCTTACTACGTGGAGAGTCGCTCGGCGCCTTCGGTCTCGTTGCGATTCCGATCGCGCTCATCGCGGTGGTGCTCGTCGGCTTCGTGCCCGAGAAAGACGCCGTGCGCCCGAGCGCCAAAGCACTGATCATGGCGGTCGGTGCGGGTGCGTCGATCGGTCTGTTCTTTGTGATTCTGGATGCCGCTCCCGACGACTCCGGCATCATCCCCGTTGTCGGAAACCGCGTCGTCAATGCGCTGCTCATGTTCGGCTTGTTCTTTGCTCTGGCCGCGCTGGCTAAGCGCAAACGAGCCGGAGCGCCCGCTCCCGCCCGCTCATCCCTCTGGCGTCGCGGACTCTACTTCGCCATGATCGGCGGCACCCTCGATGTGATGGCCAACATGGCGATCATCACGGGCGTGCGCATCGGCGACCTCTCAGTCATTGCAGTGCTCACTGCGCTCTACCCCGCCGGCACGGTGCTGCTGGCGGCCATCGTTTTGCGCGAGCGCATTGCTCCCGTGCAATACGTGGGTATTGCGCTCGGCATCGCCGCGAGCGTGCTGCTCGTGGTGGGCGGCTAGCGCCTCACCAAGACATTGGCCCGCTCGGCCCTTCGACCGGCTACCCCTTCGTCGAGCCCGCAAGCAGTCCGCGCACGAAGTAGCGCTGCAGTGCGAAGAACACGATGAGCGGCACGAGGATCGAGATGAAGGCTCCGGCGGTGAGCAGGTTCCAATCCTGACCACGGCTACCGGTGATCTCCGCCAACAGTTTCGTCATCGGCGCGACCCGCCCGTCGGCGAAGACCAACGCCACCAGGAGGTCGTTCCAGACCCACAGGAACTGGAAGATCGCGAACGACGCGATGGCCGGCATCGTGAGCGGAAGCACGATGCGGAAGAAGACCTGGCCGTGGCCAGCGCCATCCACGCGTGCTGCCTCAATAAGCTCGGAAGGGATCTCCGAAACGAAATTGTGGAGCAAGAAGATTGCCAGCGGCAGCGCAAAGATCGTGTGCGCAATCCAGACCTGCGAATACGAGTTGGAGGCGTTGAGGCTCGAGAAAATTTCGATGTCACCTATCGACAGCCCACGAGAGAACAGGCTGAGCAGCGGAACGAGCGCCATTTGCAGCGGCACGATCTGTAGCGCGAAAACGCCAATGAAGATCCAGTTGCGACCGGGGAACTTGATCCACGCAAAAGCGTAGGCCGCGAGGCTGGCGATCACGAGCGGGAAGATCGTGGCCGGCAACGTGATGGCAATCGAGTTGATGAAAGCGCCCGCGAGGTTCAGCGTGCTGTTTCCCGCCGCCAATACCTCGGTGTAGTTGTTGAGTGTGAAGCCGGGGTTTTGGAAGATCGTCCACCAGCCGTTACGGAGAATCTCCTCCGGCGGACGAAGGGACGACACGAAGAGACCAAAGGTCGGCGTGGTCCACAGCACGGCAATCACGAGCGCAGCAATTGTTGCTCCTCGACTAGTTAGCCGCTTCTTGGTGCGGGTGGCGGCGCCCTGCTTTTCGCCGCGGGCCAGTTGCTTCTTGGTCTTCTTGTTCAGCGGAAGCTTCGCGGGCACTGTCGCGGTCATCGGATCTCCCTCTGCTTAGCAATCTGTCTCGCGTTGTAGATAACAATCGGCAGCACCATGATGAACAGCACGACCGCGAAGGCCGCAGACCTACCCACTTCAAACCCTTGCCACTGTGAATACATCTCGTTGGCGATAACGCTGGTCTCGTTGGCGCCGGCCGTCATGGTGCGCACAATGTCGAAGACCTTCAGCGAGGCAATGGAGATGGTCGTCAGCACCACGACGAGCGAGCTCCGGATGCCCGGCACGGTGACATTGATGAAGCGCTGCCAGGCGTTGGTTCCGTCGAGCTCCGCAGCCTCAAGCTGTTCGGCGGGAACGCCCTTGATGGCGGCCGAAAGGATCACCATGGCGAAACCGGTCTGAATCCAGATGAGCACGACGATGAGAAAGAAAGTGTTCCATGGTGAATTGGAGATCCAGTCCACCGGTTGCCCACCCATCCAGACCACAATCTGATTGAGGAGACCGATCTGCTCTTGATCGGCGGGGCGCACCGCGTAGACGAAGCGCCAGATGATGCTCGCTCCCACGAACGAGATCGCCATCGGCATGAACACGAGAATCTTGAAGATCTTCTCGCCGCGCGACTTATCGATGAAGACGGCATAGGCGAGGCCGAAGATGGTGGAGACCGTTGGCACGATCAGCACCCACACAACAGTGTTGAGAACGGTGCGGATGCCGGTGTCTTGAGTGAAAATCCAGATGAAGTTTTCGAGGCCCACGAATCGTGTTCCGCGGCTGTTCATGAAGGCTTGAATCGTGGTTTGGATCGTCGGGTAGATGAGTCCGATGGCGAGCAAGAAGATCGCCGGGCTCATGAATCCCACGAGCTGGAAGAGGTAGCCGGCCCCCTGCTTGGAGCGGTAGTCCAAGAGAAAGAAGAGCCCGCCAAACACGGCTGCTGCGCCAGCGGCCCAGTAGACCGAGCCGAGAGCCAAGAAGATGAGGGTGGGAATGAGCACACAGGCCACGGCGCGGATGATCGTGTACTTGCGACCGCTGCGAGGCGCAATCTCAATGAAGAAGATCAGCAGCGCGATGACTGCGAAGAACGCCAGCAGCACCAGTGGAATCTGAGCGAGCGCGGGGAGCGTGGCTATCCACGCGAGAAAAGCTGACATTAGCGACCTTTCGAGTGCATCTCTGGACTCTTCACTTCACTGGCAGTTCTGCTGTGTCGACTCTACCGAGGAATCGTCACGAGGGGGAGAAAAGAAAGCGTGGGCGGGAGGCAATACCATCCCGCCCACGCTCACCGTTGGACGGTGTTACTCAGATGGCCATGACGCGTCGATGGTCGAGAGCACTTCTTCTGTTGACTTGCCGTTGATCCAGTCGACCATTCCGGTCCAGAACGATCCGGCACCGACAACGCCCGGCATAAGGTCCGAGGCGTCGAAGCGGAACGTCGTGTCAGGGTCCTGCAGAATCGTGATGGCCTGCTGCAGAATGGGGCTGCTAGCGCTTTCGGGGTCAAGGCCATTGTTAGCGCTAATGACACCGCCCAGCTTCACGCGAGCGTTGGCCCATTCGGGGCTCGACAGGAATTCCTGCACTGCGATGGTGTCTTCGTCGTTGGAGAAGGCTCCGACGATCTCGCCACCACCGGTAACAGCGTTGCCACCGGCTTCAACGGACGGCGTTACGAAGGCCCAGATGTCAGCATCCGGTCCGACCGTAGCGTTTCCGTTCTTGGGGTCCTGAATGAACCCGTCAAAGAAGGATGCCTGGTGGTGGAGTGCGCACGAACCGTCGCCGAGAGCGCGAGCCGGGTCACCGAATGGCGTGGAGTTGATCGACTTCACGTCACCGAATCCGGCGTTCACATAGTCCGGGTTCAAGAGAATCTCGCCCACGGAATCGAACGCAGAGACAATCGCGGGGTCGGAGAACGGAATCTCGTGAGAGACCCACTGATCGTAGACGTCGGGACCAGCTTCGCGAAGCACCAGGTCTTCTACCCAGTCGGTTCCGGGCCAACCGGTTGCGGCATCCGAACCGAAGCCAGCACACCACGGTGCGGTTCCGGTCTCGTCAGCGATCGTTTGGGTGAGTGCGAGCAGTTCGTCCCAAGTCTCGGGGACTTCGACACCCCACTCGGCGAACTGCGAAGGCGAGTACCAGACAAAGCCCTTGACGCTGGCCATGAGCGGTGCACCGTAGAGAGTGTCACCGGTCGTGCCATAGGCAGCCCAGTCTTCTGACCAATACTCTGCGACGTTGGATGCGACGCCTTCAGGCGCCGGTTGAATGTAGTCCCGCGACGCTAGGTCAGCGAGAAGTCCAGGCTGCGGGAAGATTGCGATGTCCGGAGCGTTTCCGCCCTGAGCGCGGATGCTGATCTGCGCTTCGAACTCTTTGCTCGATTCGTACTGAATGTCGATGTCATTCGCTTCTTCCCAGTCAGCCCAGGATTCTTCGAGAAGTTCGGCTTCAGTGTCGGCGATGGTGCCGTAAATGGTGACTACGCCATCCGCTTCACCAGCATCACCGGGGCCGCCGGTTCCACTGGTTCCGGAGGCGCAGCCCGAGAGAACCATGCTTGCGACGCCAAGGGTGGCGATGGGCAGCATGGCCCGTCGAAAGTTGTGGGAAATCATACAAATCCTCCTCGTCGAGGTTTGCCCGCAGGCCGAGCAGCGTGCGGGGGAACAACTGCAGCTCTGAACGTGCTCACCGCGTGCGGCGCGAGAGAGCGTGTTCACGACTTACGCTAAGCGACGACCGCAAGGTTATGCAAGCGCTTGCGCTACAGAGTTGTCTACCGCAACACGAATGAGACATTGCGGTCCCGTGGTGAAGAGAAAGTTAGATGTAGATCGCGGGATCGGTGTAACCGAAGTCGTCGAGAGGGGCCTTCGTGCCGCGCTTGGGTCGCGCGACGGCGGGGGCTCCGACGAGAAGAGAATCGGCGGGAGCATCCGCGACTACAACCGCACCGGCGCCCACAACGGAGCCAGAACCGACGGTGATGTCGCCCAGAACGGCGGCACCCGCGCCCACAACAATGTCGCTGCCGAGCGTGGGATGGCGCTTGCCGCCCTCAGAACTCGTGCCGCCGAGAGTGACGCCGTGATAGATAAGAACGTCGTCGCCCACGATGGCGGTCTCGCCGATGACGACGCCCGAACCGTGATCAATGATGACGCGACGACCGATTTGGGCCGCGGGGTGGATCTCTACGCCCGTCAAGAAACGAACGTACTGGGAGACCACGCGGGCAAGAAAGTATGCCCGCGCGGTCCACAACCAGTGCGCAAACCGGTAACCCCACACGGCGTGCATTCCCGAATAGGTGAGCCAGATCTCGAAGGAGCCGCGGGCAGCCGGGTCGCGCCGGCGCACAGCAGCAATGTCTTCACGAGTTCGAGCAAACAATAGGGAGATCCGTCGTTAGTGGTGGTTAGCGGCGCTGAGTTGGGGTAACTCGGTCGTAGTGGACGAGCCCTTAGTCGACGAGGTCTTCGTACAGAAGAGTCGACAGGTAGCGCTCACCGAAGCTCGCAACGATAACTACGATGGTCTTGCCGGCGTTCTCGGGGCGCTTGGCCAGTTCGAGAGCGGCGTGCACGGTAGCTCCCGAGGAGATACCGGCGAGGATGCCCTCTTCGGCAGCAAGGCGGCGAGCCATGGTGACGGACTGCGTGATGTTGACGTCGAGAACCTCGTCGTAGACATCGCGGTCAAGAATCTCGGGCACGAAGTTAGCGCCGATTCCCTGAATCTTGTGGGGGCCAGGAGCTCCACCGTTGAGGATGGCGGACTCTTCGGGCTCAACCGCAACAACCTTGATCTCGGGGTTCTGCTCCTTGAGGAAGCCACCAGCACCAGTGATGGTTCCACCGGTTCCGATGCCGGCAACGAAGATGTCGACCGTTCCATCGGTGTCGTTCCAGATCTCGGGGCCCGTGGTGGCGCGGTGAATCGCGGGGTTGGCAGCGTTAGCGAACTGCTGAGCGGCGACAGCGCCCTCAGTGTTAGCAACGATCTCGGCAGCCTTCTCGACTGCGCCGCGCATACCTTCGCCAGCAGGCGTAAGCACAAGCTCGGCGCCGAAGGCGCGAAGCAACATGCGGCGCTCCTTGCTCATGCTCTCGGGCATCGTGAGAACAACGCGGTAACCGCGAGCAGCACCGACCATGGCGAGCGCGATACCGGTGTTTCCACTGGTTCCCTCCACGATGGTTCCACCGGGCTTCAACGCACCGGCCTTCTCAGCGGCGTCGATGATCGCAACACCGATGCGGTCCTTCACACTCGCCGAAGGGTTCTGGAATTCAAGCTTCGCAAGCACCGTCGCGCCAGCGCCCTCTGTTACTGCGTTTAGCTGAACGAGAGGAGTGTTACCGACAAGTTCGGTGATGTTCTTATAGATACGACTAGCCATGATTCAGAGGTTCCTTCGTGGGTCGGAGATCGATGGGAGCTTGCTCACCATAGTTAGTAGCAATCAGCGCGCCAAATTTATTTCATCAAGCTGGATAAATCTGTAACGGTTAACACGCGAAAGAGGGCCCCGCAGCGCGGGACCCTCTTCGCATTAGTGGGCTAGCTGCCCGGTGTTCTCTAGAAGACGAACACCAGTCGCGGGAAGCTGGAGCTCGACTCCACCGTGTCGTTACCGGAGTATTCGACCCAGATGAAGTGGATGCCGCGGCTGAGCTTGGGCAGCTTCAGCGAGGCATTGCCGCGCTTGTCTACCGTGCTCGTGCCGACAGCATCGCGACCGTCATAGAAGGTCACCTCGCCGGCGGTCGTGCCATCCTTGCCGACCTTGACGCTGGCATCCGCCGTGACGGAGCGGTTGCCCCACACGAACCAGGAGGAGAGGCTCGAACGAACACTCGAGGAGATCTTCTCCACCGATTGGGCGTCGGACTCAGCCACGCCATCCGAGTAACCGTCCTTGCTTGCAGTGACCTGCACGCTCAGTTCGGTTCCGATGTCGTCGGTCGTGATGCGGTAGCGGCTGTCGGTCGCGTCAGCGATCGGTGCGCCGTCGCGCAGCCACTGGTAGCTGTAGTCAGGTGACTTCACGCTCCAGTTGCCGTGGGTGGCCTTGACTGTCTTACCCACCTGCACGTTGCCCCGGATGCCCGGCGCCTTCGTGTTCTCGATGGCCTCAGCAGTCGTCGCAACCTCGATCGGAACCACAACAGCGGTATCCGTTCCCGGAACCATGACGGTCAGCGCGAGCGTGCCCGAAGGTACGCCAGCGGGGATCGTGACGGTCACGCTTGCGCGACCCTGTTCATCCGTGGTGTCGACGATGGTGCGGTCGATCGTTGCCGAACCGAGCACGTCCCCATCAACCGAGACCTCAACCGTGGTGGCGCCTGAGCCGCCGCGGCTGAAGGTGAGCGACGAGAGGTCGAGCGTGACGTCGTCTCCGGGGTTGTAGCCGTCAGCATCCGGAGCCGAAACAACAGCACCGATGGCGCGCTGTTCGAGCGGCGGGTCAGCAATCGTGTTCTCTTCGAACCACTCGACCATGGACTGCAGGTCAACGCGGCCGCTGTCGGCACGGTCGGTTCCCTCGGCGAGAGTAGCGAAGTTGTCGCCACCGGCCGCGAGGAAGGAGTTGGCGACCACTGTGTAGCTGGCTGCGACATCCACCGGAACACCGTTGAGGTACATCGCGGTCACTCGCTCGCCCTGGGCTGCGGTGGGGTCGTACGAGTACGTGAGCCCCTCCGAGACACCGAGCTTGAGGAACGGACGCTGGGCACCCTCGGGCTGCCACTGCTCTTCGAGCACTGACTTGATCTGAGCACCGGTCAGCGACATTGTCGTGAGCGTGTTGCCGAAGGGCTGCACGTTCGCAGCCTCACGGTATGTGACTTCGCCGTCGGCGTCGCCTGCACCCGATGCTTCGTAGACGAGGTCGGTACGCAAACCACCCGGGTTCATGAACGCGATCTCTGCACCCGAATCGGATGCGGCCCACAGTTGAACATCGGCGACAAAGTTACCGATGGTCGACTCGCCACCACGGTTCTCGGGGAACGGAGTTCCGTCAACCGGGGTCTGCACTGCGCGGAACATGCTGTCAGAAATCTCTCCGACCTTGGCGTTGCCCAGCTCAGCCGCCGCGGCCGTAGCCTCGTCGACAATCGCCTGCACTGCAGCATCCGGCTCGAAGCCCTCAATCGGCAGAACCTCAGCCTCGAAGTCGATGATCTCCTTCGTTGCCGGGTCGACGTTGAGGTCGAAGTGACCGTAGTACGAACCGTACTGGCCAGCGGAAATCACCAGTCGCGGGTCATCCATGCCATCAACCGCAATCTCGTGGTCGTAGGCGAGGTGGGTGTGACCCGAAACGATGGCCTGAATTTCCGGGCTCACGTTCATGACGATCTGACCGAATGCCGAGTCATCCATGGAAGCCGCGATATCCGTGGATGCCGCGCCTTCGTGGATAAGCAGAACGAGAACGTCTGCTTCGCCGTTGGCGTCGTCTCCGTCAGTGAGGTAATCCGCAACGCGGTTCACTTCTTCGACCACTCCACGAACTTCGAGCGAAGCGATTCCCTCGGGGCTGACCAACTCGTTGAGGTCTTCGGTGATAGCACCGATGAAACCAACCTTGACGCCCTCAAACTCCTGCAGGAAGTACTCGTCGTACGCAGGCATGTTGGTGTCGCGGTCGTAGAGGTTCGCTGCGAGGTAGGGCCAGTCGGCGGCATCCAAGATGCGGTCGTCAACGTCGGCACGACCCTGATCGAATTCGTGGTTACCGAAGGAGCTCGTGTCGAGTCCGATTTCGTTGAGCACGTCGATCGTGGGCTGATCGTTCTGGATAAACGAGGTGAACGTCGTGGCTCCGACGAAGTCACCGGCACCAACGAACGTGGTGTTGGGGTTCTGCGATTCCCACGAGCGCACCATTCCGGCGAGCATTGCTGCCCCCGGGATGCCGCGGTCGACTTCGATACGACCGTGGAAGTCGTTCGTGGTGAGAATCTCGATCTCGACGGGCGCAGCCTCAGTGCTGAGACCGACGCTGATCGGGTCGTGGTCGCTCGAACGGAAGACCGTTCCCGCTTCCGCCGCACCGTAGGCGTAGCCACGGTCCGACCACTCGGGCGAGTTGATGTTCCAGACGGCAGCATCGGTCACGTGCTCAGCGAGCGACGGCGAGACGATGATGTGGTCGAGCGATCCGAGTTCACCATCGAAGGTGTAGGTGTACTCGTTGTCACCTTCGGCGGCGAGAGTGTCGACGTAGCCCGCCTCGGTGAAGACCTGAATGGGGTCTTCTTCGGAGTAGGCGTTGAAGTCTCCAACGAGAACGACCTGGTCGCTCTTGGCGTCATCAGCGGCGATCGAGTCAACGAGATCCTTGACGGCGTTGGCCTGCTCAACACGCTCCGTGTTGAAGAAGCCCTGACCGTCGGTCGGCTCGGTTCCCGATCCACCCTTTGACTTGAAGTGGTTAGCGATCACCGTGATGAGCTCGCCGTTCGACTCGAACGTCTGAGCAATCGGCTCACGTGCGATGTCCCAGACCGTCTCGTCAACCTGCGTGAAGCTGTCGCCCACGGGCGTCACAGCGGCCGGCTTGAAGATGATCGCGTTCGTGATGAAGTCGGTGATGGCTGCATCGTTGAGCGCTGCTGGCGTGCGGACGTAGTCCCACGTTCCAGCGCCGGCGGCGGCATTGAGCGCACCGACGAGATCCATGAGCGCTTCGTCGAGGTCTCCACCCAGCTTGATGGAGTTCTCGATCTCCATGAGACCGACAACATCCGCATCGAGCGAGTTGATCGCCGCAACAATCTTCGACTGCTGGATAGCGAACTCTTCTGCCGTGGCCGCGCCACGAGCATCCGAATCCTCACTCTTCAGGGTCGTGAAGTAGTTATAGACGTTGAAGGCCGAAACCTTGAAGTCTCCGCCCACAACGGGAGCCGACTCTTCACGCGGGTTCGTGGACTCAAACGTGGGCAGGTACTCCGCCGGGCTCGCGTCGTTGATCGCGACGGTCGGTTGCAAACGCCAGTCGTCGAAGCCGTAGCTCAGAACGTAAGGGTTGGCCGGGAACTCGACGGTGTCGCCGTTGCGCACAACGGTGTCGGCCGAGAAGTAGGGCTGCTCACCGGGGTGAGAACCGTTGGAAATCTGGATGCTGTAGCCGTCATCGAGAAGGATGCGGCTGGCACGGTTAGCGGCGGCGATCGCGTCGGCGTCGGCTCCGGCATCCGTAGTCTCGGTGCTCTTGACGGCGAGCTCTTCTGGGCTGAGCCAGAGGGTGCCGAAGTTGTAGAGCTGGTGGCTCGAGCTGACAAGGTAGTCGCCGGTGGGGGTGACGAGCATCGACTCGAGGGATTCGCGGTCGGCACCAACGACGCTCGCATCGAGAGCGGTTGGCTCTACGGCGTCGGCCGGATCGAGGTCGGCGGCGGCTGTGACGAGTTCGACAGCAGTGCCCGAGCCGAGCTGGGTCAGTCCGAAGTATTCAGCGACCGGGCCGGTTGCGGTGACCTTGTCTCCGATCGACACTGCGGGGTTCGCACTGCCCAAGAAGATGAAGATTCCGTCGGAGGCGCCGGGCGTAGCGTCGTCTGCTCCACCCGATCCGGGAGTCTGGATGACAATGCCGCGGTAGCCAGAGGCACCCCGGTAGTCAGCGGTGACAACACCCTCGACGGTGACGGTGTCGCCGATCATGGTGCTCGCGGCAGAAGTGCCTTGAACGTCGGCGATTGTTGCGGTGGCTTCGGCGGCTAGGGCGGCCGGAGCGGTAATCGTAGTCAACGCAATGGCGCACGACGTGGCAAGAGCCCCGATCGTCAGCCGCGTTGGCCTGCTGCTTCGTGGATACATAGCGGGCAGTCCCCTTATGAATTGTGAAATCTACGGTCTACCCCATAACAGGGGTATCTGAGACGATAGCCCTGCCCACAGCTCATTCCAAGGTTTTAAACGGATTGCTCATCTGCGCGTAACCCGTTGTTATCGTGCGCGCGTGATCAGCAGCTTTACCTGCTGCTGGCGCGCGCAAAAGCGTGCGCTCGCGCCGCCAAGGAACGCGAGATGCGACCGAAGAGATCAAGGCTCGCTTGCCCCGGCCAGTCCGCCGGCAGAGCCGAATTCGGCAGCCCAGGGTCGAGGTACGGGATGACCCTCCACTGGTCGAGAGCGTGGATATAGCACGCGAAAGCTTCGGCGTCGCTCGACGCGGGCCCGACCAGAGCAGAGTGCTGCGCCAGAAAGCGTTCGTGTAATTCACGCAAGCGGTCTAGGTCCCACCACTGAGCTGCGGCATCCGCAAACGGTCGATTCGCTTCGGGGCGGCCCGCGATGAAGAGAGTCGCGCAGTCGCTGAGATCAAGATCGTCGAGGATGCCCAACACCTCTGCCTTGAGATGGGCCGGGCAAATCCAGAGCCCCGTAGCAACGGTGCCGCAGCCGATCCAGCCGAGACGTCGCCGCAATTGGTGGCGGGCATCACGGCGCGACTCCGGGATCGAGAATGAGATCAGGCACCACAGGTCGTCTTCGCGCTGCTGGCGGAAGCTGAAGATGCGGCGATCTCCGCTCTCGAGCATCGGCACGGCCTCGAGGTTGACGCGGTAGCCCTGTTGGCCATTGACCATTTCGGGCAGCAGAAGGCCCTTGGATTTCACGCGCGCAATCGCACTGCGAGCACCATTGGCGGGCACTCCCAGCGCCTCCAAGATGCGCACGAGATGCGCCGACGAGATCCAGCCGCCAAGCTGACGCAGCTGCGAGCCCACAAACGTGCGCAGCAGTGAGGTCGCACTCCCCGGGCGGGAGTCGAAGTCATCCAGAATCACGCGCGGCTACTTGGTGAGCTGCTCGTGAATGGCCTCAATGCCCAGCTGCACTTCGGCGAAGGTCGTGCTGAGCGGCGACAACCCGAGACGGATGCCGTGGGGCCGACGGAAGTCAGGAATGATCCCCTGCTTCCACAGTTCGGCATTCACAGCGGCGAAGCTCTCGTGGTCGATCGTGACGTGACTGCCCCGTTCGGCGGCATCCCGCGGCGAACTGACGGTGACGCCGAGCGGCACGAGCAGTTCATCAACGAGCGCGAGGGCGTACTCGGTGAGGGCGACCGACTTGGCGCGGATCGCGGGGATGCCTGCCTCTTCGATGAGCCCGAGCATGTCTTGCATCGCGAGCGAACCCACCACCGAGGGCGTACCACTGATGAAGCGTCGGATTCCCTGATGCGGCGCATAGCCGGGGCCCATTTCGAAGGGGTTGTTGCTACCCATCCAGCCCTGGATCGGCTGAGTCATTGCCTCGATGTGCTCGGCGCGCACGTAGCCGAAGGCCGGAGAACCGGGGCCGCCGTTGAGGTACTTGTAGGTGCAGCCGGCGGCAAGGTCGACACCCCACGCGTCGAGTTCGGTTTCGACAACGCCGGCGGAGTGGCAGAGATCCCAGAGCACGAGCGCTCCGGCCTCGTGGGCGAGGGCGGTGATGCCGGGCATATCGGCGAGGTGACCCGAGCGGTAGGCGACGTGACTGATCACGACGAGAGCCGTGTTCTCGTTGAGCGCGGCCTTCATTTCGTCGGCAGTGACTCCCCCGTCGCTCGCGGGATCGATCCAGCGCAGCGTCTTGCCGAGTTCGGCGGCGATACCCTCAACCAGGTAGCGGTCGGTCGGGAAGTTGCCGGTGTCGATGACGATCTCGCTGCGGTCCGGGCGGGCACTGAGGCCAGCGCGAATCAGCTTGTAGAGCACCACCGTGGTCGAGTCACCGATGAACGTTTGGCCGGGTGCAGCCCCGAGCGTTGCAGCGCCGAGACGATCGCCCAGAGTGAGAGGAAGTTCGTACCACGCTTCATCCCAACCACGGATGAGGCGGCCACCCCACTGCTCGTCAACGAACTCGGCCAAGCGGGCCGCACTCGCGGTCGTGGGGCGTCCGAGCGAGTTGCCGTCGAGGTAGGCGCGCACTTCCGCCGAGCGCACGAACTTGGCCGGGTATTGCTGGAGTGGGTCAGCGGCATCCAAGGCTGCGGCAGCTGCGGCGCTCGTGTCGAGGGGTGCGTGCGTGTCGGTCATCGGTCGATCCTCCATGTGGTCGGGATGGGGGCTGTTGCGGCGGAAACGGCTTCGTCGCCTCCGTGGTTGTCTGCGGCCACGCGCACTGCGCTGGCGGCAAATTCGGGGTGAAGCAGTTCGCGGGCGGTCACCACGGTGGCGGTCATGAGCCACGCCGCAAGGTTCGCATCCGCGCTCGGCACGGTCGGCAGGTAACTGACGGTGCTGCCGAAACCGGGCAAGCACAGCGCTCGCAAGAGAGCGTCGTAGCGCACGCCGGCATCCTGCAGCGCCGTCAATTCGCGCTCGTTCAGCCCGGGCGGAAGGTCGCCGTTGCCCATGTCGGTGCCGTAGCGAACAGTGCCACCGGCGGCATGGAAGCGGCGCAGGTTGTCGCTCGCGGTCGCGAAATCGCGACCACGCTGGCCATAACCGTGGATGTCGAGGGTGCTGATCCACGAGTGCCGCCCGGCAAGAAAACGGGAGTTCGGTTGCGCCATCTCCTCGATCAGGGCGTCACTGAGCTTCTCGGTCCACGGCGTGTGCGCGAGGCGATCGGCTCCGGCAGCAAAGGCACGTTGCGCTTGGCCTGCGCCCTGCACGTGCACCACCACTTCAGCGCCGCGACTGTGGGCGTACTCGACGAGAGCGCTCAGCGTATCGTCATCGAGAACGGGGCCATCCTCGGCGTTGAGAGCGACCTTGATGAAGGTGGCGCCACCAGTGAGCTGCTGTGCGACGGCCGCCATCGCTTCCTCGCCCGTGGAGACTTCGGCGACCGCGAGCGTCGCAGCCCAAGCCCGCTTGCTGGGGTAACCGCCGGGCGCCGCGATGAACGCCCCGGCGTACTGCACCGCTGCCACCGCATCGTCGTGAGCCCACTCACGCAGCCGATCGGGATGCCCGCCCAAGTCGTCAACAGCGGCGAGACCGCCAGCCACGAGAGCGCGCGGCTCAGTCAATCCGAGGTGCACGTGCGCGTCGCGAAAGCCCGGAAGCAGAACTCCCGGAAGACGCACTGCGGTGGGGCTTGCGGCATCCGCAATCGGCCGGATGCCGTGGGGGCTCACCCGCACGGTGGCGGGGCCATGCCACCCCCGCAGCCAATAGCCGTCGACGGCGTAGTCGACGCTGAGGGCAGGATCGGAGGTCGAGTCGGTCGCCGTCGCTCGGTGCGATGCCGACTGTGGCGCTGATTGTGGAGTCGGTTCTGCGGTCACGAGCGGCCAATCTCGGTGCGCACGGAGAACAGCTCGGGAAAGAAGGTGAGGTCGAGCGCTTTCTGCAAGAATCCAACGCCGCTGGAGCCGCCGGTGCCACGCTTCATGCCAATGATGCGCATCACGGTCTTCATGTGACGGAAGCGCCAGAGTTGGAAGTTGTCCTCGAGATCCACGAATTCTTCGCAGGCTTCGTAGGCGAGCCAGTGTTCGCTCTCGTTGTCGTAAATGTGGCGGAACGTCTCGATGAGGTCGTCGTTTTGCTCGTAACCGCGCGTGACATCGCGGTTGAGAACTGCCTCGGGAACCTCGTAGCCATGGCGGCTGAGGTAGCGCAAGAACTCGTCGTACACGCTCGGCTCGGCGAGCAGCCTGCTCAACAGGGTGTGAGCTTCGGGATGCGCTTCGAACACCTTGAGCATGCCCGCGTTCTTGTTGCCGAGCAAAAACTCCACCGCACGGTACTGATACGACTGGAATCCGGATGAGCTACCCAAGTAGTCGCGGAACTGCGAGTACTCACTCGGGGTCAGCGTCGCGAGCACCGACCACTGCTCGGTGAGAGTGCGCTGAATGTGCTTAACGCGCGCGATGTGCTTGAGCGCCATCGAGAGGTTGTCGCTTGCGATGAGGGCACGGGCCGAGAGGAGTTCGTGAATCACGAGCTTGAGCCACAGCTCGGTGGTCTGATGCTGGATGATGAACAACATCTCATCGTGATGCTCGGGTTTGCTTTGCGGAGTCTGCGCGCTCAGCAGCGTGTCGAGTTCCAGATACGAGCCGTACGACATCCGCTTACTAAAGTCGGTGACAATCTCGTCTTCCAGGGCACGCTCGCTGTGGTTATCAGACATGCCGACACCCTATTGCACTTTCGCGACGACCGCCACACTTGTGTTCCTGTTGGATAATTACCGAGTGATCGCCGAAGACTTTCTGACCAGCCTTACCGCTCTGCCCGCGTCTCCCACCCGCGAGCGCTACCTGGCTTTTGTCGCCGCTGGCGGTGCGGCCGCCCTGCAGCGTGACGGCGGCCCCGAACACGTCACCGCCTCCTGCTTCGTGTTCTCCCCCGACTTTGAGCACGTGCTGTTGTGCTTCCACCGCAAGGGACAATTCTGGGTGCAGTTCGGCGGCCACCTCGAACCCCACGATGCCTCAGTCGCGGATGCCGCCCTGCGCGAAGCGCGGGAAGAGTCCGGCATCGGGAACCTCACTCTGCGCTCCGAGGCCATTGTCGATCTCGATCGTCACGAGTTGCACGGCGGCTTCTCGTGCGCCGCTCACTGGGACGTTGGCTTCGTCGCCCTCGCCGCAGCGGATATCGACGTCGCAGTCAGCGACGAGAGCGAAGACGTTCGCTGGTTCCCCACCACCGCACTGCCCGCCGAGTTGCCAGACAACTTCGCCGCCCGACTGGCCGCTTCGCTGGCAGCCGTCGCTCCGCGCTAGCGATCTTTGCCACAGTGAACGCAGAAAGCCCCGGATGCCGACCACGTGAGTGGGGCATCCGGGGCTTTCCTATGCTCGAGTGAGCTGCGCGCTAGCTAGAGCGCTGCGAGCTTGTCGATTACAGCATCGCCGGGCGCTACGTCGATCGACTCAGCATCGATCTCGGCGCGGCCGAGCAGTTCGTCCATCTTGCGACGACGGTTGCGGTTGATGAGCGTGACCACGGTTCCGACCTTGCCTGCACGACCGGTGCGGCCGGCGCGGTGCAGGTACGTCTTGTACTCCTCGGGAGCGTCAGCCTGAATAACGAGGCTGATGTCATCCACGTGGATGCCGCGGGCTGCAACGTCAGTGGCAACGAGCACGTTGACTCGTCCGCTCGTGAGCTGCTGCAGGTTGCGGGTACGACGCGACTGGTTGAGGTCACCGTGGAGGCTCGTGGCCGGAATTCCGGCATCCTCCAGGTAGTCAGCCATTTCTTCCGCGAACGCACGCGTACGAGTGAAGACGAGAGTCTTGCCGTCGCCACCAGCAAGCTGGCGGATGATGGCACGCTTCTCGCGCTGCTCGATGAGCAGAACCTTGTGGTCGATCGTGGAGGAAGCCTGGTCTTCGCCAGCAACCTCGTGCACGGCCGGGTCAACAAGGAACTCGTTGACGAGCGTGGCAACGCCCTTGTCGAGAGTCGCAGAGAACAGCAGCTTCTGGCCGCCATCGCTGGTCTCGCGCAGGATGCGCTGAACGGGCTCAAGGAACCCGAGATCGCACATGTGGTCTGCCTCGTCGAGAACAGTGACCTTCACCTGGCTGAGGTCGAGGCGACCCTGCTGTACGAGGTCTTCGACACGACCGGGAGTCGCAATGATGACATCGACACCGCGCTGAAGCGCAGCAACCTGCTTGTACTGGGGAACGCCGCCGACGATAGTCGTCGTGAACAGGCCAACGCTGCGAGCGATGGGCTGAACGGTGCGGTCGATCTGCTGAGCAAGCTCGCGGGTCGGAGCCAAAATGAGGGCGCGCGGCTTGCGGCCCATCTGACGGTCCTTGCCACCATTGTTTTCCATCAGGCGCTCAACGAGAGGGGCACCGAAAGCGATGGTCTTGCCCGATCCGGTCTTTCCACGGCCAAGAACATCCTTACCGGCGAGAACGTCGGGGATGGTTGCTGCCTGGATGGGGAACGGCGACTCTGCACCCATGGATGCGAGCTGACGCGAGATGTTTGAACCGATACCGAGATCGATGAAGGACTTGCCTTCTACCTCTCTGGCGGTGACTACCTTGGCTTCGAGACGCTCGAGAACGACATCTTCTTGCAGCTCGTGTGACGACTTCTCGTCACGGTTGGGGTAGTAGGAGCTTTCGCGACGTTCGGTGCGCTGCGGGCGCTCGTTGCGGTCAGCGTATGAGGGACGGCCACCACGCTCGGGGCGGTCACCGTACGAGGGACGCTCTGAACGCTGAGCACGGTCGTTGTAGGCAGGGCGCTCGGTGCGCTGGGCACGGTCGTTGTACGAGGGGCGCTCGGTGCGACCAGCGGATGCACCACGGTCACCATACGAAGGACGCTCGGTGCGCTGGGCGCGATCGTTGTACGACGGGCGCTCTGAGCGCTCGGGGCGTGCGCCACGGTCGTTGCGGTCACCGTAGGAGGGACGCTCGGTGCGCTGCGGGCGCTCGTTGCGGTCACCGTACGAAGGACGGCCACCACGCTCGGGGCGGTCACCGTACGAGGGACGCTCGCTACGACCAGCGGATGCACCACGGTTGTTGCGGTCGTTGTACGACGGACGCTCTGAACGACCGGCGTAACCGCCACGCTCAGGACGACCACCACGGTCAGGACGGTCACCATACGAAGGACGCTCGCCACGACCAGCGGAAGCACCACGGTCATTACGGTCGTTGTACGACGGACGCTCTGAACGACCGGCGTAACCGCCACGCTCAGGACGACCACCACGGTCAGGACGGTCACCATACGAAGGACGCTCACCGCGACCAGCGGATGCACCGCGGTCGTTGCGATCGTTGCGGTCGGGACGGTCACCGTACGAAGGACGGCCACCACGCTCGGGGCGCGAGTCGCGCTGGCTGCGGTCACCGTAGGCGCCACGTTCGTTGCGCTGGGGACGGTCGCCGTACGAGGGGCGCTCGTTGCGGTCGCCGTACTCGGGGCGTCCGCCGCGGGCAGGCTTCTCACGAGGAGTCCAATCGGGACGGCTGTCGCCGCGTCCGCCGCGAGCTGCGCCGGAGCGGTTGTCGCCGGTGCGAGCGGCACGGTCATCCGCACTCCATCGACGCTTGGGGGCTTCGCCCTGGTCGGGGCGGAATCCGCGGTGACCTTCGCTGCGTGAACCGCCGCGCTTGGGAGCACCAGAGTTGAAGTCGCTTGTGCCACGTCCGGTGGCAGGCTTATTGAATTTAGGCATTGTTCTTTCCGGGTTGTTCTTAGATGGAACACATCTAGTGCGTGGAGCACGGGCGCACGACAACATTCGCCAATTTAGTAACTAGTCACTGACTAGCTACGTACTCATTAGCGTGAGTTTTCGTACGCTGTACTACTGAACCCGGGCAGTCTTTGACCGAGGCCGTCACATACATTCGTGTGATTGTCACCAGTTGGATGGACTGGCAAACCGGCCCGCAAGACTTACAAACCCATACGCGAGATTTCGCGCTGTCTTGAGCCGACTTATCAACTTTACGTCATCGGGCGCACAATAGCGAGAGCGCACCGGATGCCCGCCTCCTACTTGAGGCGAGAATTCACTGCGAACTGCAGCGCGAAGACATCGAGCTGCTCCCCTACGGGCGCAAGCCAGTCACCGACCTCCCGGAGCAACTCCTCTGGAATCACGAGCCGCACCGCATTGTTCGGGTCACTGGCGATCGTGAGCGGAGCATCCGCCAGTCGATGCACGACAGCCCACGACTTGGTCACCAACTGAGGTCGATCGGCAGCCAGACGCTGCGCAGCGATCGCGGTGGTGACGTTGATGTGTTCGTCGATCTTGCCATCGCGCACTACGCGGCCCCAGGCATCCAGAACATAGTCGCCCGGCGCCCAGAGCAAGGAATCGATGAACGCGATCTGGTTGCCCGCGACAACCGCGTGCCCGACGTGGGCCGTTCGCGACCCCGGAACTTCAAGGCCCTGAACGATCGAGACCCCCGGCATACGGATGAGCTGCTCGAGCAGTGGAGCCGTCAACCGCTCGGCGACAGCGAGTCGGCGCTCGAGTTCCCCCGAGTTCTCGTCAATCATGACGGGCTCCCCGGCAAAGTGACGCTCGCGCTGACCGTTCGGAAAAACGGTTCGCATCGCGGTAAGCACGTTCGAGCGCCAGTGCGCGAAGCTGCTGACCTGAGTGGTTATTTTGACCCAGACCACGATGGAGAGGGCAACGAACACCGCAGCGACGGCAAGAGACGGCACGTTGGCGAGCTGCGGAATCGTCGAATAGGCAAACGCCAGTTCCTGATCAAACACGATGGCGAGCACTGTACCGAGTACTGCCAATGCTGCCGAGACAACAAAGAAGAGGAAGAAGAAACGTGCGGCTCCCACAGCGAGGTTGAACCGGGCGAGCGTCACCGCGACGACAGCGATCACGAGTTCGGCGGCAATAACGCCGACGATGAGTTGACGATTCATCTCGGTTGCACTCGTCGCCAAGTACTCAAGAAAGTAGACGGTGGCACCGACCAGCGCCGCAATGAGAAACAGTGCGAAAAGTAGGTGGGTTGCGAGAGTCAAGGGCGCCACCTTCGGGGGCGTCTTCGGCCAGACAGCGGGACTCGATGCCCACAGTTTCTGCGCCCAGCCGAACGTCTCGGCGCGCACCGCTGGCACTGGAATTCGTTGTCCCAGCGCGCTGTTTCCCCCAGCATTGTTCATGAAATAATCTCCATTTCCCCCAGAACAGCTTAAGGCATCTGAGGGAAATGGAGTCGAACGATGAGGATGCGCGACTGCTCGTTAGCGCGGCAGTCAGCTACTCGGCCGGAGCGACTACCGGAGTCTCGCGACCGGCCTTCTTGGCGGCTCGCCGACTCTTGCGATCGGTGCCGGAAGCCTTGCGGTCTTCGCGGCGCTCCTTGGCGCCTTCAACGACGTAGTAAAGAACCGGAAGAACCACGAGCGTCAGAACGGTTGAGGAGAGGAGTCCGCCGATCACGATGATGGCGAGCGGCTGCGAAATGAAGCCGCCCTGACCGGTGACACCGATGCCGAGCGGAAGAAGCGCGAAGATCGTGGCGGCGGCCGTCATCAGAATCGGGCGGAGTCGACGTGACGCACCCTCGATGATGGCGTCGTGCGCACGCATGCCCCTGACCCGGTACTGGTTGATGAGGTCGACAAGCACGATCGCGTTTGTCACGACGATACCGATGAGCATGAGCACACCGATGAGCGAAGCAACACCGAGCGGGATGCCGGAGATCACCTGAAGCGCAATCGCTCCCGTGGCCGCGAACGGCACCGAAACGAGCAAGAGCAACGGCTGGCGCAGGCTCTTGAAGGTCGCGACCATGACGACGTACACGATCAAAATTGCGACAAGCAGGGCAAGTCCGAGTTGCTGGAATGCATCGGTCTGTTCAGTGGCAACACCACCGAGTTCGGCTGAGGCTCCAGCAGGCAATTCTGCTTCGTCCACAGCAGCAGCAACCAGAGCGGATGCCGTACCCACGTCATCGCTACCCGGCGTCACACTCAGAGTGGCGCTTCGCACACCCTTGACCGAGGTGATGCTCGCGGGGCCATCTTCCACCGAGACAGCGGCCACGTCCGTCAGCGGAACGAGTCCCGTGGCGCCGGGGATCTTGAAGTCTTTCAACTCCTCGATCGTGGTGGGGGCGAGGTCATTGAGGATGTAAATCGAGAGCGTAGTTTCGTTGATAACGGCGCTACCGACCGCGTTCGGGTTCATTGCGCCCGTGACGATTCCGCCCACCGCGATTTCGCTGAGACCGAGCTTGGCGGCCTTGTCGCGGTCAACCACGATCGAGATAAAGGGCTGCTGTTCCGAGAGGTTGCTGGTGGCTTCGGCTACGACGTCGAGGTCACGCACCTGCTCCAGCAGAGCATCCGACGCTTCGCGCAGTTCGGAATCGCTCGTGGCCGTGATGTTGATCTCGATGTCGCTCGACGCGAAGCCACTTGACGCTGCGGCAAGGGTGATCTCGCCCGCATCCTCGATGTCAGCGACAGCGTCGCGCACATCTTCTTGCAACTGGGTCTGATCGAGATCGGGATCGGTCGTGAGCGAGAACGCATTGGCTCCGCTGCCGGAGAATGCGGCCCTCAATGAGCCACCGCTGGATCCGATGGAGAGCTGCACAGTTTCGATGCCGTCGAGATTCATCAGAACCTCTTCAACCTTCATGGCGGCCTCGTCACGAGCTTCCAAGCTGGCGCCGAGAGGCAAGCTTTGGTTGACCGTCAACGTGTTCTGGCCGCTGTCGCCGATGAAGTTCGTCTTCATGAACGGGACAAGCGCCACGGTGCCGCCGAGCAGCAGAACGGCAGCGAGCAGCGTGGCCAGAGGGCGCTTGAGCGTCCACTTGATCACGGGCAGGTAGCCGCGCTGCAGAGCGTTGGTCTTCTCTTCCTGCGGGAGGCCGGCAGCGTGAGCGTGCTCGACGGCAGCCTCCGTGTGACGCGGTGCGACCTTGTTGCCGAGGAACCAGTACGCCAATACCGGCACGATCGTCAGGGACACAAACAGCGACGCGGCAAGCGCGATGGCGGTCGTCAGCGCGAACGGGCGGAACAGCTCTCCCGTGATGTCGCCGACGAGGGCGAGCGGCAAGAACACCGCGATGGTCGTCACCGTGGATGCCGTGATGGCTCCCGCAACTTCCTTCACCGCAGTCTGGATCGCCTGCAGCTTCGGTTCCCCCATGGAGACATGACGCTTGATGTTCTCAATAACCACGATCGAGTCATCCACCACTCGACCAATCGAGATCGTGAGCGCTCCGAGGGTGATGATGTTGAGCGTGTAACCCGAGACCTGCATACCAATGAAGGTGATGAGTACGGATGCCGGGATCGAGATCGCGGTGACCAGCGTCGAACGAATCGACAGCAGGAACACCAGAATCACGATCACGGCGAAGACGAGGCCAAGCAGACCTTCGGTCGTGAGGCTATCGATGGACTCCTGAATGAAGGGAGCCTGGTCGAAGACGACGGTGAACTGGGTGTTGCTGCCGAGCGCGCTTTCGAGCTCGGGGATTGCTTCGAGAACGGCTTCGGAGACGGAAACCGTGTTGCCGGCAGGGCTCTTGGTGATCGCGATCGTCAGTGCGGGTTCGCCGTTGACGCGCGAAATGCCCGTCGCGGGATCGTCGATGACCTCGACGGTGGCCACGTCAGAGATCGTGACGACATCGGTGTTCGAGCCGCCCAGCAGGGGCAGTTCCGCGATTCCATCGGCCGTCGTGATGCGCTGGCCAGCCTGCACCGTGAGCGTCTGACCATCTTCGGTAATTTCACCGGCGGGCAGCAGCACACCGTTGTCATCGAGCGCCGACAGAATGTCTTGGTTGCTCAGACCATTGATGAAGAGTTCGTCTTGGTCGGGAGTGATGACCAGTCGCTGCGTGGCGGTTCCGAGCAGGCTCGCATCGCTGACGCCCTCCAACTTATTGAGCTCAACCAGAGTGGAAGCTTCGAGCTTGTTCGAAAGTTCGAGCGGGTCGAGGTCGCTCGAGACGGCGATCTGCACAACCGGGAGGTCGGTGAAGTTGAAGGTGAAGACTTGAGTATCTGCCGAGTCAGGGAGCTGGCCCGAGATGCGGTTGATAGCGAGCTGAATCTTCTGCTCGGCGGTAGCGATGTTGGTGCCGTACTCGAATGATGCCGAGATGTTGGCGAAGTTCGAGTTCGACGTTGCGGTAGTGGACTCGAGCCCTTCAACGCCCTGGATGGCTGCTTCGAGCGGCCCCGCGAGGTCCTTATCGACGACCTCGGGCGATGCACCCGGGTAGGTCGAGACGATGAAAATCTGCGGCAACGACAGTGACGGAATGAGCTCTTGCTTGAGCGACGTGAGCGCCACGCCACCGAAAATTCCGATGACGATGGTGACAAGCGCGATGAGGGCTCGGTTGCGCAAAGAGAAAACGGAGAGCAGATGCACGGGGAACTTTCGTTGCTGTTAAACGCGGGCGCGGTCGCAAAACCACTTCTTGGTTAGATCAATTCTCTCAGCACCCTCAGCATTCCGCGTACTCTCGCGAGATTACATCTGCGTTAATCCTGCCGATGCCGTCGCTCGCGAACTATCGCCCCGTAACGCGCGCTGAGCGTTAGACCACGTTCGCGAACTCACTGCTGGCCGGTGAGAACGGATGCCGCATCACGGTCGACCAGGCTGCGGCGAGCGCCGAGACGCCCTGTTCCAATTCGGCAGAGCCCACACTGAACGGAATACGCAGGAAGCGTTCGAACGCGCCATCCATCCCGAAGCGCGGTCCTGCCGCAATGACGAGGCCTTCGTTGCGGGCGGCGAGTACGAGCTGCGAGCTCACGGGTTGGCCGAGGCCGATCCACGCGGTCATTCCGCCCGGAGTGTGCGGCACTTGCCACGACGGCAGTTGCTCGGCGAGGAGGGAGGAGAGGTGCTCGCGGCCGGCCCGCAGAGACGTGCGCCGAGCATCCAGAATCGAGGGGAAAGTCTCGAGAATGTTGGTGACGACGAGCTGTTCGAGCAGCGGGGTTCCGAGGTCACCGGCGGAGCGAGCACGCACGAGTTGGCGGATAGTGGCGTGATCGGCGCGGATCCAACCGGTGCGCAGACCACCCCAGACCGTTTTACCAACTGAACCCACGGAGATGGCGTTGCCGTGCGCGGCGAAGGGCAGCCGACTGCCGGTGCCATCGAGATCCAGTTCGGCCATCGTCTCGTCAGCGATCACAGCGGTGCCCTGGCGAGCCGCGAGCGACAGCACCTTTGCACGCAGCTCGTCGGGCATCGATTGGCCCGTCGGATTGTGAAAGTCGGGCATGAGATAGGCGAGCGAGGGGCTCGTGCGCTGGATAGCCTGCTCCACGGCAATGGCATCCCAGCCAGTCTCGGTCGAGACCCCGACCGGCACGAGGCGAGCCCCGGCCGCCCGGAGCGCATCGAGCGCGTGCGGGTAACTCGGGTTTTCCATGAGGGCACGGTCTCCGCGCGACATGAGCGTGCGCGAGATGAGCGCGATGGCGTGCTGAGCGCCGAGCGTCACCATGATCTGGTCGGGGCTCGTGGGCAGACCGCGGTCGGCGTAACGCTGAGCGATGGCCTCACGCAGCACGGGGATACCCACGGGATCGAAGCCCGATTCCCCCAGATAGGCCGGCAGCTGTTCGGCTGCTCGGCGAGAGGCTTCAATAACTTCGGGGGCGGCCGCGATTGTTGACTTACTGAAGTCGAGCATTTGCGGGGCAGCGGGATCAGGAATCAGACTCGCTCGATGCGGCAACTGGGCAACGCTGCCCGAACCGCGGGTGCTCTCCACATAGCCGCCTTCGCGCAGCGCCGAGTAGGCCGCCGATACCGTGGTGCGACTGATGCCGAGAGCGAGCGCCAACTCACGTTCGGCCGGCAGGCGCGTCGAGGTCAGGATGCGGCCATCCATGATGAGAAGGCGGATGCGGTCGGAGACGGCTAGATACGCCGCATTGGATCCTGCAGCCCGCCACTCACCCATCATGACGACCAATGCGCGGGCCGAAAGGCTATTCATCAGGCCACCATAGCCCGATTGGCCTCTTGTTAGGAGGCCAATTTCGTAATTGGATGCTTTTATGACTCCCCGCCTCACCATGACCCGACGCATCGCGCAGCTCGGCTTCGGCCTGTTCTTCTACGGCTTTGCCATTGCGCTCATGATTCGCGCGGAGATTGGTGTGGC
This sequence comes from Salinibacterium amurskyense, assembly GCF_002797685.1. Lineage (GTDB taxonomy): Bacteria > Actinomycetota > Actinomycetes > Actinomycetales > Microbacteriaceae > Rhodoglobus > Rhodoglobus amurskyensis. The sequence goes on along the minus strand of NZ_PGFH01000001.1, from coordinate 568,255 downwards.
CCCGTGGGACGTGCTCGGCCAGGGCGTCTCGCTCAGCACCGGCCTCCCCTTTGGCCTTGTTACCAACATCGTTGGCCTGATCGTGCTGCTGCTGTGGATCCCGATTCGGCAGAAGCCTGGAATCGGCACCGTGTTCAACGTGGCCCTCGTGGGGCCTAGCGCTCAAGTAGGGCTCTGGATCTTGCCCGAGATTGAGGGGCTCGGCCTGCGCATTCTTGTTTTCGTCGCCGGCCTGCTGTTACTCGGAATCGCCACCGGGCTCTACCTCGGGGCACGCTTTGGGCCCGGACCACGCGATGGCCTGATGACGGGCATCCACCACCGCTACGGCGGCAAGATTTGGATCGTGCGCAGCAGCATCGAACTCGTCGTGCTGACGATCGGCGCGATTCTGGGCGGGAACCTTGGCTGGGGCACGCTGGCGTTCGCGCTGCTCATCGGACCCATCGTGCACTTCACGATGCCGCGCCTCATGGTGCCCGCCGCCATCACGGCCGGCACCGTAGTGACGCCGGAGCCGAGCCCCGACGTCACCGTCAACTAACGACGCTAGGAAACGCGGCTGCACTGCACGAGCAACGCAGCCGCGTGAACTTCGGCGCCGTGATGCCAGCGCCCTGGCCCCAGCTTTAGCCCCAGTGCTTGAGCCCCGCGCTTTAGCCCCAGCGCTTGGCCGCGAACGCGACCATGGCCGCGCGTACGAACTCGGCGCCGGCCTGCCCGCCGTAGTTGCGAGCGAAGCGCGGGTCGGCGACATACATGTCGGCCAGGCCGAGGTAGTACTCGCGCGGCGGCCCCGCCTTGCCTTCGCTCGGGGTGCCGGGGATTCCGACGAGGCCGTCGAACTGTCGCTGCGCGAGCGCCTGAGCCTCGTCGCTTTCGGGGTCATCACCGCGCTGGGCAGCGGTGGCCCAGTCGGCCGCGAGTTGTTTCTGCGCCGCCACGAACGTTGCGCGGTCGGCGGCGCTCATCGCCTTCCACCAGATGTCGCTCGCCGCGTAGGAGTCGGAACCCCAGCGCTGCTCCACTTCGTCTTTGTGCGCGGTGTGGTCGAATCCGTCAAACATTTCTTCAGCCATGAGGGGCTCTCCTTCTTTAATCTTGTGGATGGTGCTGGTCACCGACGCAATGAGGCGATCGATGCGCTGCTTCTCGCTTTCCAGCAGGCGCACGTGGTCACTCAGCGCTTTCAGGTCATCGCGCTGACCGGCGAGAATCTCGGCAATAGCCGCTAGGCCGAGCCCGAGTTCGCGCAACAGCAGAATGCGCTGAAGGCGGGCGAGGGCATCCGCGTTGTAATAGCGGTAGCCGTTGGTCCCGATGCGGCTCGGGCTGAGGAGCCCAATGTTGTCGTAGTGCCGCAGCGTGCGCGACGTGGTGCCCGTGATGCGGGCGACGTCGTTGATGGAACGCTCGGTGGGTGCGGTGCTGTCGTGGGCCATACCTCGACGGTAAAGGTTGACGTTACGTCAATGTCAAGCGAATGCCTGTTTCAGCACTAGCGCGACTGCTGGGCGCGGGCGATCCGGCGATCCGGCGATGCTTTATTCGGTGAACCGCACCGGAACGTAGACATCCTGAACCCGGTCATTGAGCGCCGTGTGGTCGTTGCGCGTGAAGATGCCACACTCGTTGGTGATGCAATCGGCGTCTTCGCCGAGCGGGTCACCCAGTTCGAGATATGCGGTGAAGGTGCCCGTAGCGGTGTCGTCATAGCTGCGAGCGCCGAAGAGTCGCCAAGCCCAGTCGGCATTGATCCAGTTGCTGGGAGCCCACTGCACAGTGCCCTCGGCCACGTTCTCTTGCTGCTGGCTCGGCACGCCACCGATGCACGGCCCCGGCTTGTCAGCCGACGTCTCAGGGATGACGCACACGGCAACATAAACGCCTTGAGTTCCGTCATAGCCGGTTCCCGTCACGACTACCCGTTCGCCACGAACGAGCGCCTCGGTGTCGATCGGTTCGCCATTTTCTCCGGCGAGAGTCAACGTGCGGGTGCGACCGTCATCCCCTTCGGCGGTGACCGAGAGCGGCCATTCTCCGTCGACGAGCTGCTGGCTCGACTGACCCGAACTCTCGTGGGTGAGGATCGGCACGACGATGATGGCGATCGGCACGAGCAACACCACAACAACAATGAGCACAATCCACGGCCAACGACGGCGGCGCGCAGCAATTCGGGTCATGGCCTCAGTCTAGGACTGCACGGGGTGCCGCCGAACGGGGTGGATGACACAGCGCGGCTGCCGCTTGCCCTAGGGTGATCGTGTAGGCAGCACCCGCTTGAGCATTGGCACACGAAAGGCAGCACATGATTCGTGAAATAGCTGCTGTCGCGGTCGGCGGCGCACTCGGCACCGGAATGCGTTTTGCTCTCGACCTTGCCTTCACCACGGATGACGGGCTCTTCCCCATCTCCACCCTGATCGCCAATATTCTGGGCAGCTTCGTTCTCGCGCTTGTCGTCGCCGAACTGTGGGCGCCATCCCCCGCGTGGGCACGTGCTGGTTTGGGGGCCGGACTCCTCGGCTCGTTCACCACATTCTCCGCTCTCGCGGTGGCCGCCGTGCATCTCATTGGCGTTGATCAGTGGCTCCCCGCCCTTATCTACGTCGCCGCCACCCTCGTTCTCGGGCTCGCTGCCGCCGCTCTCGGACTGCGCGCCGGGCTTGCCCGTCGGAGCCAACCAGATCTGGTGAACGAATGACCGCCGGCGTTGTCTTTGCGATCCTCGGGGCCGGAGCCGCCGGGGCAGTACTGCGTTACCTGACAGCGCGCGCGTTCTCGTCGTATCCCGGCTTCCCCTGGGCAGTGCTCGTGGTGAACGTTGTCGGATCGGCGCTCGGTGGCACGCTCGCCGGGCTAGCCCACGTGGGCACCATTGACGCGAACCTCGAAATCATTCTGCTCACCGGGCTGTGCGGCGGTCTCACCACATTCAGCACCCTGAGCGTGGAGACGATGCAGAACGTCACCCTGAAGCGGATGCGCGTTGCGGTGATCAGCGTGCTCGCCAACCTCGTCGTCGGCATTGGCGTCGCAGCCGCCACCTACTTCGGGTTGATCGCGCTCGCTTCCTAGACTGCGCGGCTAAGCAGCTGGCCCGTTCATGCTGAGTCGCGACGGTCTCGCGCGAGCGATGCTTAGACCGAGCGAGCAGCGGCGATAAAGTCGCGGATGCGCGTCACGTCTTTCACGCCGCGACTCGCTTCGACGCCACTCGAGACATCCACCCCACCGGGCTGCAGCGTGCGCACGAGTTCGGCGACGTTGTCGGGCGTGAGCCCACCGGCGAGAATCCACGACTCCGGCAGCGCGGTGCCCTCCAGAAGCGCGGGATCGAAGGTAGCGCCAGCACCGGGCTCGACGGCGTCAATCAGGAGCCGGTCATCCGCTCGCAATTGACCGGCGAGGCTGCGGCGGCGGTAGTCCTCCACCGAAATAGCACGGATGGTGCCGAAACCTTCGGCGCGCAGCCGGTCGAAGTCGGCGTCGCTCTCATCGCCGTGCAACTGCACGGTCGCGACGCCGGCACGGCGAGCGATGGCGAGCACCTCGTCGATCGGCTGGTTGCGAAAAACTCCAACGGTCTCGATCTCCGAAGGCAGCCCCTGCGTGAGCGAAAGTGCCTGATCGTCAAGGACGAGACGCGGGCTGCCGGGGGCGAAGACGAACCCGATCGCATCGGCACCCGCCTCCGCTACCGCCAGGGCGGCATCCGGCGTACTGATGCCGCAAATTTTCACAAAGAGGCGAGTCACTTCGACGCTGCTCCGGAGGATGCTCCCGGCGATGCCAGCACAAGGGCCGCGGAGGCGTGACCGCCCACGCACGCCTTCTGCAGGTCGCGACTGGCGAGGTATGACGTCAAGAACCCTGCGGCGAAAGCATCGCCAGCGCCGGTGAGGTCGCGCACTTCGGGAACCGGGGGTACCGCCACCGTCAGCGGCGCCTGACCAGGTTCGTGAACGAGGGTGGGATCCGCTCCCGCCTTCGTCACGATGATGGTCTTCGCGAGCCGAGCAGCAACAGCGCCGGGTAGGCCGTCGACGACGACTCCGAGACATTCCATCTCGCTCGCGTTGCCGATCAAGAAGTCGGGGCTGAGGTCAGCCATGAGATCAAGGAAGCGATCGATGCCGTACTGGGCGAGCATCCCCGTGGAGGAGACGTCGATCGAGACAAGAATGCCCCGTTTTTTGGCGCGACGGATGACGTCGATCACGGTTTCCCCGACGGGCGCTCCATTGAACGAATAGGCCGAAACGTGCAGCAGCTCGAGACCGTCGAGCCACGCATCCGGAACCTCATCGAGCATCGTCGCTGCCGCGCGGTTAGGCACCATGCTGCGTTCACCGTCTTGGTCGATCAGGATGATGACGGTGCCCGTGACGTGTTTGCGCTGCACGCGCACATCAACACCTTCAGCCTCGAGACCCTCAACGAGCAGGGTGCCGAGATGGTCATTGCCCACGCAACCGATGAAACGCGTGGGGCCGAGTCGCCCGGCAAAGCTCGCGACGTTCGCACCGCTACCGCCGCGGGTGTGAAAGATTTCCGCAGCGGTATCGGTGCCATGCCTCAGCGGTTCAGCCAGCCAGACGACAACGTCTTCAACGAGGTCGCCGATGATTCCGAGCATGAGCGGCTGGCCGCTAGCGGGTGAGCGCCGTGGCGACGAGTCCACCGAGCGCAACATTGCCGCGGTAGACCTCAACGTTGACGTCGAGGCTGAGCCCCTTGGTGTCCTTCTGGATGAAGTCGAGCAAGAACGGGGTCGAGGCGTTGCCGCTGATGCCCTGCTTGTCGGCTTCAGCCCAGGCGCGGGTGAGGATGTCGTCGAGCTGCTCCGGAGGAAGCTGCTTGTCGGCGGCAACGGGGTTGGCCAGCAATACGGACTGCGGCAGACCGAGCTCGTCGCGCGCGTTCACGACCGCGGCTGCTTCTTCGGGAGTGTCGACCGAGTAGCCAATGCTGAAGCCGGAGTCGGTGACGTAGAAGCCCGGGTACTTGGTGGTGCCGTAACCGATGACGGGGATGTTGAGGGTCTCGAAGCGCTCGAGGGTGGCGGGGATGTCGAGAATCGACTTCACTCCGGCGCTGATCACAAGAATCGGGATCTGAGCGAGCGTGGTCATGTCGGCCGACTCGTCGAAGGTTTCGGAGGCTCCGTGGTGCACGCCGCCGAGGCCGCCGGTCGAGAAGACCTTGACGCCCGCGTGGTGGGCAAGGAACGCGGTTGCCGCGACCGTGGTGCCACCGTGGATGCCGAGGGCGCGCACGACGGGAAGGTCGCGCAGGCTTGCCTTGGCGATCTTGTCGGTGTTGGAAAGCTCAGTGATCTGCTCAGTGCTGAGGCCGACGGTCGGCACACCGTTGAACACACCGATCGTGGCGGGCGTGACGCCCTGCGCGCGCAGCCCGGCTTCCGCTTCGAGGGCAACATCGAGGTTGCGCGGGCGAGGAAGCCCGTGAGTAAAGATGGTCGATTCAAGGGCGACCACGGGGCGGTTCTCGCGAACTGCGTCTTGGACTTCCTGGGAGACGTGAATGACGGGTGTAGACATGGTCAATCTCTTTCTTCGCTGGTGCTCGTCGCTGAAGGTTCGCCGGAGGCGTGCCGCTGCTTCAACCGTAACTAGTCGATTGCAGAGAATCCAGAAAGAGTGGATGCAGTTTAGATAGCCTTAGCCTATGAAAATTACGCTTCGTCAGGTGGAGATTTTCGTTGCCGTGGCCGATGCCGGGCACTTCGGGCGAGCCGCTGAGGCACTGGAGATCTCGCAACCGACCGTGAGCCAAGAAGTGAGTCGCCTCGAACGCGCCCTCGGGGTGGCCCTGCTCGACCGCTCCGGCCGTTCGGCAAAGCTCACGCAAGCGGGAGAGGCGATGGCGACCGAGGGCCGCCAATTGCTCACCCACGCCAATCAGGTGGTCCGAGAAGTGCAACTCTATGAGCCGAGCCGTATCCGCACCGCCCGCATCGTGGCCTCCCCCAGCGTGGTCAACCGCCTCCTCCCCGCCGTGATCAGTCGGGCCGAGCAAAGCCTTTCGTCGGTGCGCATCGAAGACGTTCTCGTCGACACAGGCGGCGTCACTGCGCGCCTTGTAAGCGAGCACGCCGATATCGGCCTTGGCCGCTTCTTGGATGCCACCGAGGGCTACGAAAGCGAAGTGATCGTGCGCGAACAGGTCTTCGTCGCGATCAGCCGCAAGCATCCGCTGGCGAACGCCGCCCACCTTGAACTCCCCGAACTCGGTGACCTGCCGCTACTGCTGTGGCCTCGCGAACAAAACCCCGCCTACTTCGACTACCTGCTCGAGATCTGCACCTCGCGCGGGCTCAGCCCGCTGCTGCTCGTGAGCCCACCGCGCATCGTGGGATCGCGGCTCTACCTCCTCTCCGAGTCCCGCGCCTTCTCGCTAGTTTCTGCCGCGCTAATCGGTCATCTGCCCGAAGACCTCATCGCGATCCCGCTCGCGCAACCCGCGACCCTAGCGCTCGAGATGCAGTGGCGCTCGAGCGACAACCGCCCCCAACTGACTGCCCTGCGCGACCTCATTCGCGAGGTGGCATCCGCTGGCTAGCGAGCGCCGCCGCCGCCGCACTTCACTAGCGCTTCGGCCAACTCCACGCGGGTTCATCCAGCATCCCTTGCCCGTCTACCGCGGTTTCACCGTCGACTTTGACGAGATGGATGCGGCTCGCTCCTGATTCGTCGAGTTCGTCAACGAGCGCAGAGGAGTGCGACACCACCACGATCTGAGTCTGCTCGGCTGCCGCCTGGATGAGCTCCGCCAGGGGTGCGAGCAACCGGGGATGCAGACTCGTCTCGGGCTCGTTTAACACGAGCAGTGCGGGCGGGTTGGGCGACAACAGTGCCGCAACCAGCAGCAAGAACCGCAGGGTGCCATCCGAGAGCTCGAGGGTATCGAGCGGCCGCAAGAGCCCTGGTTGCACCATGGCGAGCGAGAACAACCCGTCGCTGGATTGCACCTTCACCGAAGCCCCATCGAAGGCTCGCGCAATCGTTCGGTCAAGCAAAGCGGCATTGCCGAACTCGCGAATCGTCTGGAGTGCAGCAGCCAGGTTGGTGCCGCTGTGGCTCAGCACCGGAGCACGAGTGCCCAGCTGCGGCTGCCGCACTGGCGCGTGCGGGTCGGTGCGAAAGTGATCGTAGAAGCGCCATGAACCAAGGTTTTCGCGCACCGTCAGCAGTTCAGGGGTTGTCGACGGGTCCGCGAACGCGGCCACCATGCTCTCGGTGGGCCGCAGCCGGTAGTCGTGCGGCACCCATTCGCCCGAATCACCCCGTACGCGCACTGCCCCGTTGCGCCGTTCGGTCAGCGCGGTGGCCGGGCGCAACACCGAGCCGCTGAAGACGGCTTCTGCCTTGATCTCCGGGTCACGAGCAAACATGGTCTGCTGGTTAGTAGGCAGCCCGAAATCGACGGCATAGCCGAAGTCGCTGCTGGCGTAACCGAGCTTGAGTGCGACGACATCGCGACGCATCGTTCCCTCGACCGGATGCCCGAAACGACGTGCCGCAGAGGCCCCTGCCTCGGGCCCCGCCCACAACAGGGACTGCACGCCGCCTTCCCTCGCGAGCGCCGCAATGGCACCGGACTGGGCAACCTCGGCAAGCAGGCGCAAGCTGCGGTAGACACTCGACTTTCCAACGCCGTTAGCTCCCGAGATCACCGTGAGCCCGGTGATGGGCAGCACTATGTGCCGCAAAGAGCGGAAACCGTCAATCGCCAGCGTCGTGATCATGCCGCGAGCCTAAGCTCAACAGCCGTCATTGCCACGCCGCAGGCCCTGTCCACTCTCCCGAATCCCGTGCGACAGCGCCAGCCCAACAGAGCTCGCACGAACAGCGCTGGCTAGCGACCGTTTTTCATGGCTTGAATCTTGCTGAGGGTGGCAATGGCTTGACGGGCGATCATCCGCCCCGCTCGGTTGGCACCGATGGTGGATGCCTGCGGGCCGTAGCCAGCGAAGAAGACGCGCGGGTCCCGCCACGCCACGCCCTGTCCCACAGCTACGCCGCCCTCTTTCTCGCGCAGTTTCAGCGGAGCGAGGTGGCGCAGTTCTGGCCTAAAGCCTGTGGACCAGATGATGGCATCCGCCTGCTGGAAGGCGCCGTCTTTCCAGCGCACTCCGTTCGGCTCGATGCTCGAGAACATGGGGCGCGGCGTCAGAACGCCCCGTTCGATTCCGGCTTGGATGCGGCGGGTGCGCGGTACGCCCGTGCCGCTGACGATGCTGGGCAGCACTCGCCCGGCACGCGCCGCTTCGTCTTGGATGAGCACCGCTTCTTTGCGCGCTTCGAGGTTGAGGGGGCCGTCTTCAAGAAAGTCGATCGGCCGGCGGCTGACCCACGTGAGGTTCGAGGCAAGGTTTTCGAGTTCGAGCAAGAAGCCGATGGCGGAGGTTCCGCCGCCCACAACAACAACGCTCTGGTCGGTGAATTCGCGGGCACTGCGGTACTCACTCGTGTGCAGGTGGCGGCCCTCGAACGATTTGAGGCCCGGGTACCAGGGAATGAACGGTGCACCCCAGGTGCCTGTGGCATTGATCACCAGCATTGTGCTGACGGTTTTCATCTCTTCACCATCGAGCGAGAAGGTCACATTCAAATGCTCGCCGAAATTATCGACGGCCACGACATCCGCGTTGCGAACAACTTGGAAGTCATAGTGATCTTCGTAGGCACGGTAGTAGTCGGCCACGACTTTCTTGGCCGGCATATGACGGTCGGCGGTTTCGAAACTCAGCCCGAGCTCGTCGAGACCCGGCAGATCGTTGATGCGGTGCGCCGATCCGATGCGCAACGCTTCCCACCGATGCTGCCAGGCGCCGCCCGTTCCGGGGCCGCGATCGAGGAGCACAAAGTCGTTACCGGGGTCGAGACCGAGTCGCCGCAGATAGTAGGCAACAGAGAGGCCTGCTTGGCCAGCACCAATAACGACAACGGAGGTGTCGGTTTCGGTAGTGGATGTCACGCGCTAACGTTACCCGCCCTAACCCCACCTGTGCATCGCCAACCAAGACCTTTCTGTCTCGCGTGCTAAACTTCAGGTTAGTTTTCATCCATCCCTGTTCGCTCGTTCGCTGGCCACCGTCAGTGCACCGGGACAGACGTATGAGGGGGTCTCGCATGGGACGCGGCCGTCAAAAGGCAAAGCACACCAAGGTTGCTCGGGATTTGAAGTACTTCAGCCCAGACACCAACTATGGCGCGCTCGCTCGAGAATTGAGCGGTTCAGAAAGCACTGTCCCGGTTTCCGAAGACAGTGAGAAGTGGCCGGAGTACTCCGCTGGTGACTCGTACAGCGACAAGTACGACATCGAAGACGATGAAGACGACGAAGAAACTCGTAGCGCCTAATAAGCCATCTTCACCGCAACGTTTTATGAAAAAGGCGAGCATCTAGCCCCTCGGGGCCGGATGCTCGCCTTTCTCGTTAAGCACGACTTCTCGCTAGAGGATCTGGCCGGCTTGGAGCAGCTGGCCTGCTTGGAGTAGCTGGCCTGCTTGGAGCAGCTGGCCTGCTTGGAGTAGCTGGCCTGCTTGGAGTAGCTGGCCGCCTCGGCGACTAGCTTTCGCGGCTCCAGCCCACGAGCGTCGGCACGGCATCCTCAGCAAATCGCTCGTAGTCCTCAGCGGTGTTGTAGGCGTGAGCGGCAAGACGCAGGTAGCCGGCGTCGCGCCAGTTGGTGATCTGCGTTTCGAAACCGAGCTCGTCGGTGATGCGCTGGCGCAGAGCTTGAGCCTCCGGGCCCGTTGCCGCGAGAGTGCCGGGCAAGCGCAGAAGGCGCATTCCGGGGGCGGGAGCTGCGACATCCACCCGCGACTCTTCGCCTGAGGCAGCGTCGAGAGCATCCGCGACAACATCGGTGGAGTAGTCGAGCAGCGACTCGATATAGCTGCGGATGGCATCCCAGCCGATGCGATCTTCAAGACCTGTGATGGCGTCCACTGTGGCGAGATAGGGCGTGTAGTCCATCGTGCCCTGCTGGTCGAAGCGCGCGGGGAAGGGCTCGTCCATTCCCCACGAGTCGATCACCGGGTACAGCTCTTTCGCGAACTTCTTCTCGGCCACAAGCACGGCTGTTCCGCGAAAACCGCACGCGAACTTGTGCAGGTTTCCAACCCAGGCGGATGCTGCGACGCCCTCTGCAGGCCGGTGCTGCACGCCAGGCGCGTGCGCTGCATCCACGAGCAGGGGCACGCCATGCTTGGCAGCAAGCGTGGCGAGTTCGGCAATGGGAAACTCGCGCGCCGTTGACGAGCTCGACGCGTCGATGATGAGGCCGGCAGGCTTCTTGGCGAGCGCCTTGCCGAGCACGGTTACGATCTGCTGCGGAGAAGCATCCAACTCGATCGGCACGGTACGCACTTTGGCTCCGCGCTGGCGGGCTTCACGCTTGGCTGAGAAGGCGACGGCACCGTACGCGTGGTCGGTGATGACAACCTCGTCGCCGGGCTTGAGCTGCAACGCGCGAATGGATGCCGTCATGCCAGCGCTAGCGTTCGGCACGAAAGCGAAGCGGTCGGCATCCACTCCGATGAAATCGGCAAGGTCAGCACGAGCCTGCGCAACGCGTTCGGGCGCAGCACCGAACCAGCGCTGCGGCGCACCTTCGGCTTCTTGCAAGTAGGCGAGGCGGCGCAGCTGGGCGAAGACCGGAACGGCACCGTAGGAGCCGTGATTGATGTGGCGCCAGCGCGAGTTGAGGCTCCAGAGCGCGGCGGCGGGTGACCCGTCGCGCGCGAGAAGGGGTTCGGGGCGCTGCGTTGCGTCGGCATCAGCTTCGGCAGCTTCCGCGTCGACGTCTACGTCGCTAGCCGCACTGTCGTCCTGGTTCTCGTCCACCACGGTGGACACGTCTTCGGGTTCTGCTGATTGCACGTCGTTGTCGACGTCAACCGAGTTGTCGGGCTGCTTAGTTGCCATAGCGCCCATTCAAGCGCACGGCACCACCATTCACACCCTTGGCACCCTGTTCGAAGCCAGAAAGATCGTGGGCGGCCATCGAAACACGACCAACTTCCCACGAGGGGATGCCATCGGCAGTGAGGGCGGCGATGGTCGCGTCGGCAGCATCCGCCGCCACAATCGCGATCATGCCGATGCCAAGGTTCCAGGTTCCTTCGGCACTTTCGAGGCTGGAACCAGCCATGTCCGAGAGCACACGGAATACGGCGGGCGGCGACCACGTCGAGCGCTCAACTTCGACCCACGAGCCAACGGGCAGCACGCGCGCGAGGTTGGCGGCGATGCCACCACCGGTGACGTGACTGAGCGAGTGCACTGCCCCGGGCTGAGCGTCGAGCAGGTTGAGCAGCGGCATTGTGTAGAGGCGGGTCGGCTCGAGGAGCACTTCGCCGACGACTCCGCCGAGTTCGTTGAGATGGTCGCTGTAACCAACCTTGTTGTTGGCCAGAATGTGGCGAACGAGCGAGAAACCGTTTGAGTGGATGCCCGAGGACTCCATCGCGATTACAACATCGCCATCGGCCACGAGGTGCGGGCCTAGCTGAGATCCGGCTTCAACCACGCCGGTTGCTGCACCAGCAACGTCGTAGTCGTCGGGGCCGAGAAGACCGGGGTGTTCTGCCGTTTCGCCGCCGACCAGCGCAGTGCCGGTAGCCGAGCATCCACGAGCAATACCGGCAACGATGTCGGCGATACGTGAGGGAACGACCTTGCCGCACGCGATGTAGTCGGTCATAAAGAGGGGCTTGGCGCCCACGACGATGATGTCGTCAACAACCATGCCGACGAGGTCTTGACCGATGGTGTCGTGCTTGTCGAGCGCCTGAGCGATCGCAACCTTCGTGCCAACGCCATCCGTCGATGTCGCCATGAGCGGGTGCTTGTAGTCCTTGAAGAACGAGGCGTCATAGAGGCCAGCGAAGCCGCCGAACCCTCCGACCACGTTGGGCCCATGAGTGGCGCTGACGGCCGCTTTCATGAGTTCGACGGCACGGTCACCAGCGGCGGTGTCAACACCGGCTGCGGCATAACTGGAGGAAGAGTTCTCGGTCACGGCTCCAGCGTACCGCGCAGCACCAATAGGCACGCAGCCACAGCGCCGAATGTGAGAAGCTAGACCGTACTCACACCGGGTACGCGCTCTACGACCTCAGGGAGCCACGCGAAAGCATGTGCGGCATTGTCGGTATCGTCTCTTCTCAGCCCGTCAACCAGCAGGTTTATGACGCCCTGCTGCTTCTGCAGCACCGCGGTCAAGACTCCACGGGTATCGCCACTTCTGATGGCAGCACCCTGCACTTGCAGAAGGCCAACGGCCAAGTTCGCGAGGCGTACCGCACTCGCGACATGCGCAACCTCGTCGGCACCTCGGGCCTCGGCCACGTGCGTTACGCCACCAAGGGCAACGCCTTCAACGAGAACGAAGCGCAGCCGTTCTATGTGAACGCGCCCTACGGCATCATCCTTGTTCACAACGGCAACCTCACGAACACGCAGCAGCTCACTGACGAGCTGTTCCGCATCGACCGCCGCCATCTCAACACTACGAGCGACACCGAACTGCTCGTCAACGTGCTGGCCAATGAACTTCAAGAGCAGGTGTCGGGTCTCGACCTCGACCCCGAGCAGGTTTTCACCGCCATCTCGCGCGTGCACGACCGCGTTGAGGGCTCCTACGCCGCGATCGCGCTGATCGCCGGGCACGGTCTGCTCGCGTTCCGCGACCCCTACGGCATCCGCCCGCTCGTATTGGGGCGCCGCCAGACTGGCTTGGTCGGCAACGAGTGGATCGTGGCATCCGAATCTCTCGTGCTCGAAAGCGCCGGCTACGAACTGGTGCGGGATGTTGAGCCCGGCGAAGCGATCTTCATTACGCCCGATGGTGAAATGTTCTCCAAGCAGTGCGCCAAAGCACCGGTGCTCATTCCGTGTTCGTTCGAATACGTGTACTTGGCTCGCCCGGACTCGATCATGAACGGCATCTCCGTTTACGAAGCTCGCCTGCGATTGGGTGACAAGCTCGCCGACACCATCTCCAAGTACACGCCGATGGGTGACATCGACGTGGTCATGCCGATTCCCGATTCGTCACGCCCCGCCGCCATGCAGGTCGCCCAAAAGCTCGGCGTTGAATACCGCGAAGGTTTCTACAAGAACCGCTACGTGGGCCGCACCTTCATCATGCCCGGCCAGGCCGAGCGCAAGAAGAGCGTGAAGCAGAAGCTGAACGCGATGGGTACCGAGTTCAAGGGCAAGAACATCCTGATCGTCGATGACTCGATCGTGCGCGGAACAACCTCGAAAGAGATCGTGCAGATGGCGCGCGAAGCTGGCGCCAACAAGGTCACCTTCACCTCAGCGGCACCGCCTGTGCGCTTTCCCCACGTCTACGGAATCAATATGCCGACTCGGGCGGAACTCATCGGTCACGGTCGCAAGATCCCCGAAATCGCCATGGAGCTCGGCGCCGACGCCCTCATCTACCAAGAGGTCGAAGACATGCAGGCTGCCATCACCGAAGGCTCGAACGTGAGCTCGCTCGAAATGAGCTGCTTCACGGGCGAATACGTTTCGGGCAACATCACACCCGACTACCTCGACTGGCTCGAGAAGACGCAGCTGAGCTAGCGCTCGCAGTTTCGTTCACGTCGCCGCGTGCGGTCGACCGCGGTGTTAGCGCTCGAGATCTGGGCTAGCGCTCGTTATTCGAGGGTGCCCTCGTACGCTTCTGGTTCTGAGATCTCGTGCTCGGCCGTGCCGGTCTTGGCACGACGACGCGATGAACGGTCGGCGATCAGCGCAACGAGAGCACCGACGGCAACACCGGCAGGAATACCAAAGAGGCTGAAGTAGCCGAAGAGGGCACCGAATCCGACTGACGGATCAACGGGGAACGACATCGTGAGAATAAACGTGGCGATGGCACCAAGCCCGCCACCGACAATCATGAACGCGCCGTACTTGGGCGCACGGCGAATGCTCACGCCCGTCGATTCGACCGTGGTCTTCATCGCAGGCTGCTGCGGGGCGGATGCCGCGGGCTCGTGTTCTGGCGTAATACTCACGGAGCTATTCTCTCCCACACAACTGGGAGGTATTCGCTGAGGTCGGCACGCGACCCCGAGGCGCTGATGTCGCCGGAGTCGAGGGCCTCGGCCCACTCGCGTGTTCCCGTGGCGAGGGCAATCCAGGTCTCGGCATCCATCTCAACAACATTGGGCGGGGTGCCGCGCGTGTGGTTAGGGCCTTCGATAGCTTGAACGGCGCCGTGCGGTGGCACTCGAACTTCAACTGAGTTGCCCTCCGCGGTGTTGGCGAGCACCTGCAGGAGGTAGCGCACAGCAGTCGCGATAGCGTCGCGGTCTGCCCGACCGTCGCGCACCAATCGGATGCTTGCCTCGCCTGCAATGGGGGCTATTTTCAGCTTTGCCATGCCTGAACGCTAGCAAGTTGGGCTGAACGCTAACAACTGAGGCTGTGGGCTTGGTTAGGCTGTCGTTGTGCGAATTCTTGTTCTAGGTTCCGGTGCCCGCGAGCACGCCATCGTTACGTCTCTCCTCAGCGAGGAAGAGGCGCACGAAATCACCGCTGCGCCCGGCAATGCCGGTATCGCTTCGGTGGTTGAGACGGTGGCGCTCGATCCCACGCGTGGTGACGTTGTCACCGAGTACGCCCTCGACAACAACATTGAGTTGGTTGTTATCGGGCCCGAGGCTCCTCTCGTGGCCGGTGTCGCCGACGATCTGCGTCGCCGCGGCATCGCCGTGTTCGGCCCGGGCAAGGCTGCCGCTGCTCTTGAAGGCAGCAAGACTTTCGCCAAGCGCATCATGGATGCCGCCAACGTTCCCACCGGTCGCGCCCACCGGGCCGGTTCCCTAGACGAAGCCATCGAGGCTCTCGACGAGTTCGGCGCCCCCTACGTAGTGAAGGCTGATGGCCTCGCTGCCGGCAAGGGCGTTCTCGTGACGGGCGACCGCAACGCCGCCGTTGACCACGCAACGTTCTGGCTCGGCCAGGGCAGCGTTCTCATCGAGGAGTACCTCGCCGGCGAAGAGGTCTCCCTCTTCTTGCTCAGCGACGGCCACAACGTTGTTCCGCTTTCGCCCGCCCAGGACTACAAGCTCGCCTACGACGGCGACAATGGCCCCAACACCGGCGGAATGGGTGCCTACTCGCCGCTCAACTGGCTCCCCGAGAACTTCGTTCAAGAAGTCATCGACACGATCGCGATCCCCACGATCCGCCAGCTCGCCGATGAGCAAACGCCGTTTATTGGTCTGCTCTACTGTGGCCTCATTGTCACGAAGGACGGCATCCGCGTTATCGAGTTCAACGCTCGTTTCGGTGACCCCGAGACGCAGGTTGTACTCCCCCGCCTCGTTACGCCATTGAGCTCGCTGCTCTACGCAGCGGCGACCGGCGGCCTGCCCGACCACGCGACTCCCGTGTTCACCGACGACGTGGCCGTCACCGTTGTGCTCGCCAGCGAGGGCTACCCCGAGAACCCCAAGATCGGTCGTCCGATTACAGGGTTGGATGCGGCACTCGCCGTTCCCGGAATCACCATCGCCCACGCCGCCACCGCCAGAAAGGGTGACGAGTTTGTCGCCACCGGCGGACGCGTGCTGAGCGTTGTCGCGACCGGCGCAACCTTCGCGGTCGCCCGCGAGCGTGCCTACGAAGCGCTCGGCCACATCACCCTCGAGGGCGGGCACTACCGCACCGATATCGCTCTTCGCGTCGCCCAGTGAGTAACGCCGTGAACGATGCTGGAGCAGATGCTGGCGTGAACGATGCTGCGAGCGCGTGGACGCTGACGTATTCCGGCAAGGTCCGTGACCTGTATGTGCGCGCCGACGAGCCACAGCTTGTGCTCATGGTTGCCAGTGATCGGGTCAGTGCGTTTGACCACGTGCTGGAGCCAGGCATCCCGAGCAAGGGCGCGCTGCTGACGCAACTGAGCAAATGGTGGTTCGCGCAGCTGGCTGACATGCCGAATCATTTGGCGGATGCCGCTGACGTTGATGCGCCTGCTGAGCTTGCTGACCGCTCGATGATCGTGAAGCGCCTGGAGATGTATCCGGTGGAGTGTGTCGTTCGCGGCTACCTATCGGGCAGTGGTTGGCTGGAGTATCAGGAGTCGCAGAGCGTGTGCGGCATTGCGCTGCCAGCTGGTTTGAGCGATGGCGACCGCCTGCCCGAACCGATCTACACTCCGGCGTGGAAAGCCCCGATGGGTGAGCACGACGAGAACATCAGCTTTGAGCGCACCGTCGAACTCGTCGGTGCCGAGGTTGCGACTGCGCTTCGGGATGCTTCGCTCGACATCTTCGCCCGAGCCTCCGCCATCGCGGAGACCCGTGGCGTGATCCTCGCTGATACCAAGTTCGAATTCGGCGCCGACCCGGAGACCGGTGCTCTTGTGCTGGCCGACGAGGTGCTGACGAGCGACTCGAGCCGCTACTGGGATGCTGAACTTTATGCCGCCGGCGGCCCTGGTCGCCTGGCAAGCTTCGACAAGCAGATCGTGCGCAACTGGCTTTCGGCGAACTGGGACAAGCAGGGTGTTCCGCCCGAACTTCCCGCCGACATCGTGGAGCAGACTGCGGCGCGCTATCGCGAGTTGATTCAGCGGCTTACCGCGTAGTCGAGAGCCGCAACAACATGGTGTCGGAGTCTCCGGAGCGACCCACCGGCTGAAAGCCGAGCCGCGAGTACAGCGAACGGGCACGGTTTCCGTCCTCGACGCTCAGACTGATGCCGGGCATCCCTCGCTCGGCCGCCGCCGCGATTACTTCCCGCAGCAAATGTTCACCGATCCCTTGACCGCGAAATCCGTCGAACGTTGTGATGCTCAGTTCAGGAATCGTGTCATCAACGAATCCGTAGCCGGGGTGCTCTGCCGGAAAGAAGACCAGCCACGCTACTGCGCGGACGTCTCCGGCGGCTTCGTCTAGCATCCCGAAGTCATCGCCACGAGGGAAATCGGAATAGTAGTGGGCGAGTTCCTTGGACTGATCGAGATCGTCGAAAGTGAAACGAGGCCCGCACCAGTTCATGTTGGCCAACGTTGCCTGCCTGAGAAGGGGCCGATCAGATGCGGTGAGCAAGCGAGTCGGCATTTGCCCAGTGTATTGCTGACCTATCCCCAACGCTCGAAGCTCCTGCTCGCCGGGCTCCTACGGGGCCGTGACGTTGAGGATGCCGGCTTGAGCGCAGGTCTGCGGAAAGTCTTTCTGCAGACCTGCGGTGTCGCCGAAACTCAGTGGCTCAAGAACATTCGCCGCCCACCCGCCATCGGGGTCGGAGACGAAGCCGTAGCTTGGCCACTGGGTGAGCATCGCCTCAGCGGCGACTTGGCGTTCGGCGTCCTCGTCGTCAGCTGCGGTTAGATACTCGGCTTCCCACGCGCACAGCCAGGTGAAGTGCGCGACGGTGGCTCCCGCACCAGACTGCTGTATTCCGTCATCCGTGGCTCCGAGGTCCAACCCCTCAGGCACTCCGGTGGGATAGGCCGCCCCGCTGGGCAGCGGCTCAGGCATCGTTTCGATCGCGGCGAGATACTCGAAATACGCGGTGCCTTCGGCCACTCGGGCGGGCCCCTCGGGGACTTCGTTCACGACCGAGGAAGGGGCAGCATCCGGTTGCGTGGTGCCAGACCCGGCACCAGTATTCGCAGGGTTGCCTGGCCACAAGAAGAACACCGCAGAGATCGCTGCAGCCGCAATCACGATTGCGCCGAGGGCTATGCGCAGCCCTCGGCGTGACTCATCGGCAGGGGCGACCGAAGAGGCGCTCTGATCTAGGGTGCCTTCCTGCCCCACAATCTCGGCTGGCGAGCCGAAGGCCGCGATGACCGCAGTCGCGTCGGCCTGCGATGACAGGGGAGGGATCGCCTCGCGCAAGTGGCTCGCGATTTCTTCGCGGAGCTCCTCACGACGAGTTGCAGTGAGTGAGCCAGACGCCGCATCGAACTCGCGAAGATAGGCGGTGACGGTCGGATGCTCGGCAGCGGTACTCATGACTGCTCACTCTCACTAGATGAGGAAGGGATGGTCTGCAAAAGTGTTCCAACGGAGCCGGAGAACTGGCGCCAATCTTCACGGAAGAGTTCAAGGTCGCGACGGCCGACATCCGTGAGGCTGTAATAGCGTCGCGGTCGCTCGGTATCGCTCACTTCCCAGTGGCTGCTGACTTGACCCGCTTCCTGTAGGCGACTCAGCAGCGGGTACACGGTGCCCTGGCTCGTGAGCAACTGACCGACGTCGTTCAGTTCGCGAACGATTTGTAGTCCGAAGCGCGGGCCGGTCGAGAGCAGCGCGAGGATGCACGGGCCAACAACTCCGCGGCGGAGTTGGGTACTTGCTGCGCTTTCGACCATGCCGTCGACGATACCTTGTCTCACAAGAGTTAAACAAGAGGAACGATCAGGTCTTCCCTCAAGCCGGGAGGACTGCCACGATAATCACATGACGACAATTCTTCGCGACCCGGTGCCGGCCGATGCCGACGCTCTCGCTCAATTGCATGTCGCGAGCTGGCGGGAGACCTATTCCCACCTCGTCCCCGATGGCTTCTTCACGGCCGATTATCTGGCCGGACGTCAGAAGATGTGGAATCACATCCTTAGCCATCCGCGAGCGGAGCGGTGCATCCAAGTGGCTGACCTCGCCGGCACAATCGTTGGGTTTGCTTCGGTTGGGCGAGAGTCCGCCGTCAAAGAAACTACCGTGGCTGCGCAAGCCCAAGTCGAAGCGATTTATGTTGTGGCAGCGCACCATGGCACCGGCATCGGTCAGGCATTGCTCGACGCGACCCTGGGCGACTCGCCTGCCGCGCTGTGGGTCGCCAAGGACAATCCCCGGGCTGTGGCCTTCTACCGCCGCAATGGCTTCGAGTTCGACGGCACCGAAGACATCGACCCCGCGACTCCCCAACTCATTGACGCGCGGATGGTGCGCTGACAGTCCGTGCGGCCAGTGACCTGCCGCCGCTACCGAAGCTACGCACTGACGTAGTGCGCAACTTCGGCGGGAAGACACCCGGCCCTACCGAGCATCCGACTTAGCGCAGAGCAGTGACCCCGAAGGTGGCGAGCACACCGAACAGCACGCCCCAGATGATGATCGAGATGATCTGCCAGACAATGACGGCATTGCGCGAAGCGCCGAAAGACACCATTGCGGCCGAAGTGATCTGGCTGGGCAGGAGGGTTTGGCCGAGCAGGCTGACTCCCGCGACTCCATAGCGATCGAAGCGTTCGCGCAGCTTCTGGCGACGGGGCGTCTCAGGCTTGGGCTCGCGGCCCGCTGCCACCTTGGCACGAACCCGGTGCGCTACGAACACGAAGATCAGCATCGAGATCACGTTGCCGATGATCGCGGCGATGATCGCGACCACCGGATTAATGCCGGTGACGATTCCGATCACCGAGCCGCCATACGATTCCACATACGGAATCGCGGCGATCAGAATCACGCCTACCCACTGCAGCAGTTCGGGGAGTCCAGCGGTGAAGGAGCTGAGGGTGTCGTACATGGTGTGCCTTTCGTGAAGGGATGACGTGAATCGTCGGACTTGACGGTGGCCGGGAGTGCCGGCGATGAATCAATCCTCGCCGCGGCCGACCGCGCTGGGCAGTGCCGCGGCGTCACGGCATCCGGTGCACTTTCGCACCTGCGACCGTGACAAATGTCACTGCTCTACGCTGGGGGCCATGCTCGAAACCACTACGCCCGTGATGCCCCGCGACGGCGAACATGCCCGCGGTGTTCGCGGAGTACGCGTCACCTGGAATTACACGCTCGGCTCGATCGTGTTCTTCTACATCGTGCTGAACGCAATCGTGATCCTCAACATGCTCGTGGCATTCGCCGCCTCACGCTCCCCGATCGACGCGGCCCTCATTGCGCTGGCGGTGGCAGCGGCTGCAGCCCAGGTTCGCGGATGCTGGTTTCTTCGCACGGAGCGCGGGCGCGGCATCCCGAGCAGCGTGTGGCTCGTAGCTCTTCTCGCGCCCGCCATCACCGTGTGGGTGCTCGGTCTGTTCAGGCCCGAGATCGGATTCTTGGCGGCGCTTCCCCTGTGGATGGCCGTCTGCGTTATCGCACCGCTCCTGCCGCGACGCCACCTCTGGAGTGTGTTGGGCGGTGGGCTTGCCCTCTCGATTGCCCATCCCGTGCTCTCGACCACCGTTTTCGGCAACCCCGTCAGTGCCGGGGTGACTGGCGATTTCTGGCTCGTGCTCTTCTACGGCCTGCTCTTGCCGGTGATGGTGCTCACTGGTTTGTGGTGGTGGGACATCGTCGTCACCCTCGACCGCCTTCGTTCGAGCGCCGCCGAACTCGCTGTCACCGAGGAACGACTGCGTTTCGCCTCTGACCTGCACGATATTCAGGGGCACCACCTGCAAGTGATCGCCCTCAAATCTGAGCTGGCCGAGCGGATGCTGGCCATCGATCCCGAAGCAGCCCGCGAACATATTCACGAAACTCGGATGATCGCCAAACAAGCCCTCGAAGAGACCCGCTCCCTCGTGGCCGGCTATCGCGAAGTCGAGCTGGACAACGAGCTCGAGAATGCGCGCGAAGTGCTCGCGGCCGCAGGCGCCCAGTGCGATCTGGTGATTGGCCGGATGCCGGACGATGCCGACGTGCGGCGCGCCTTGGGGCTCGCCGTGCGCGAAGCGACCACGAACATCTTGCGCCACAGCGAAGCCAGCCACGTGTCGATTCAGCTCACTAGCAGCGACACCGAAAGCACTCTCGTGATCAGCAATAACGAGCTGCGAAGCTCGGCCTCGGCGGGAGAGACTCCCGGTAGCGGGCTTGTCGGGCTCCACAGCCGAGTCGCTGCCCTCGGGGGTGAGCTCGCCACTGAGGTTGATGACAACGGAGATCGCTTTGAGTTGAGCGTGCGGATTCCGGCGCGGTCGCGGGTGACAACGTGAGCGGGACTGGCGTGAGCGGGGCCAGTGCGGCGAGTGCGAGTGGCGTGGGCGCAGCGGGCGCGAGTGCGGCCAGCGAAGCGCCCCGCGTCATCCGCCTGCTCATTGCTGACGATGAGCATCTCATTCGCGGTGCGCTGAGTGCGCTGCTCAACTTGGAAGCCGACATTGAGGTCGTCGCGAGCGTCGACAACGGTGTTGCTGCGGCAGAGCAAGCGCTCGCGCTTCAACCGGATGTCTGCCTACTCGACCTCGAAATGCCGCAGGCCGATGGCATCGAGGCGGCCACGCGCATCCTCTCGACCGTCGCGACGAAGGTCGTTATCGTGACCCGCCACGCTCGACCCGGCGTGCTGCGCCGGGCCCTTGCCGCCCGCGTTTCAGGCTTCGTGCCCAAGTCGACGCCCGCCGAAGACTTGGCCGCTGTGATTCGGGATGTCGTGGCCGGCAAACGCTACATTGATCCCGAAATTGCGGCGACGGCTCTCACCGCCGACCGCTGCCCTCTCACCGACCGCGAGCTCGACGCGCTGCGGTTCAGCCGCTCCACGATGAGCGTGCAAGAAATCGCTGACGCTCTGCACCTCGCGCCCGGAACCGTGCGCAACTACCTGTCCTCCGCGATGACGAAGCTCGACGCTCGCTCGCGGCACGATGCCGCCGATAAGGCGTGGCAGCAGGGGTGGATCTAACAAACGCCTCTCGATCGCACTCGCGTCAGCGCATGGACATTTCCCCCAATGTCCAGTTCAACTATGTGGACAACTCTGATGGTCTCGGCGGGATCTGCTAAATTAGTAACAACACGACCGGTTCCGCCCCTCTGGGGGTCCAGGGCCGGTCTTTACTTTGCCCAGACAGGTTTTAGCCCGTGGAACCAAAGCCGCACAAGACGTACGCCGAGCAGTTGGCGGTGCTGAAACGTCGCGGGATGTCGGTTGACGATGATGCTGCCGCTCTGGCGCTGCTCCAAAGGGCTGGCTACTACACGCTAAGCGGCTACTCGCATACGTTCAGGCTCAAGACCACAGAGGGCGATCGGACTGAACGCTTCCGCGAAGGCACCGCCTTCGAGAGCATCCATGCTCTTTGGTCGTTCGACAATCGCCTTCGAGCCGCTACTTTCGCCTCAGTACAGACAGTTGAAACCCATCTGAGAGCCCTCATCGGATACTCGTTGGGAGCGGTGGATCCGCTCATCCACGTGAAGCCCGAGCTGCTATCGATCTCGAAGATGCATGAGTACCGCTTGTGGTCCGCAAAGCTGGCAAGAAAAGTAGAAGACTCACGCGAAGACTTTGTGATCCACCATCGCGACAATCGCGAGAATGTGATTCCCGTGTGGGTTGCCGTTGATGTTCTCGACTGGGGCGGACTTTCGTACCTCTACAGTTTTATGCCCATTCGCGAACGCGAAGCCGTGGCCGGGCACTTCGAGCTCAGCGCGGCTCAGCTCCTTTCCTGGCTTCGCCCCTCAACACCGTAAGAAACGTTTGCGCTCACCACTCCCGTTTTTTCAATCGCCACTACGCCGTATCGCCGAAGCTCACGAGACGTGGTGAAAACGTTGCTCTCGACGAGATCGCCGTATCGAAGCAGAGCACCTTTGGGATGCTGTCCCTTATCCAGCACCTTGGCTCACAAACTCAAGGGCACAATCAGAGGTTGCTTCCCGCTGCCGTATCCTCATTCCCGCCCGACACCGGACTCAACTTTGGTGCTCTCGGTACGACCGAAGACTGGCGAACTTTCCACCTCTGGAAATAAGCTACGCCGGCCACAACGCGGCTTCAGCTAAGTGCTTTCGGGCCGAGCGAAAGTGAGCGCCCACGACTGGGCTCCCTGTTCGGTCACGACCCAGCCATCCGCTTCGATCTCTTCGCGGAGCTTTGCGAGATTCTCGACCATGCGCGGCGCGTACGCTTCATCCGGGTTCATCGGATCGAACATGTGATTCGACGAGAAGGTTCCGCTTTCATAGCGAGTGTCACCGCCCACCTTGGCAACAAAGCGCAGCGTTTGGTTGAACACTCCTGTTGTGTACGAGGTAAGCAATCTCGCCAGTTTCGAAATTTCGACGTCTTCGATTTCGATACGGAGCAACTCGCGTTGTGCGTTCATGCGTCCCATACTGCGCCTGAAGTGCGCCGTTGTAAACGGGCCTGGCGAGGGAACCCTGCGGCAGAGCTAGTTGTAGTCGTAGGTGAAGTGCCCGGCGTAGCGGAACCAGTCGCCCAGCAGCGGAGTGCGGAGCCGAACATCCACCTGCTGGCGTCCGTCAGCCCACGATTCGTCGACCGTGACCGTGGCGAAAGCGGGGATTCGGACCCGCAGTCCTGCCAGATGCAGCCATTGGCGATCGGAGCGCAGTTGCATGCGGCCATGAACAACGGTGAGACTCATGCGCACCTCGAAGCCACCGCGTCGCCCCAAGAAGTCGTGCAGGTGACCGTCGACGACGCGCATCTCATCCTGCAAGACGCGGTCGCGGCCGGCGAAGTGGAAGGTGCGCACGGCGCCGAGCGCACCATCCGTGGTGGGGGTGTTGATGACATCGAAGGGTACGTTGCGCGCGTACTCCGGGAAGAGGATGCGCTGCCACGCCATAAAAGCCAGCACCGGTTTCAGGATGCGCAGCGGCGATCCCGCTACGTCGAAGACTCCGCTGCCGACGCCAACGCGCTGACCGCCGTCGAAGTAGGGGCGAAGTTCGGGAGCGAGCGTGTCGAGCTCGGCACCGAGCACACGGCGGTAGACCGACTCACTCACTACTGCGCCGCCTGACGGCTGGGGTTCGACCACCCGCTCATCATTACACGGGTCATGGGATTCAGCAGCAGCTAGGAGACCTGCACAGTGATGCCGTGCCAGCCCTCGGCGCCATCGGGCACGACCGGAATCGGCACGCCCGACTGAGTGGTGCCGCCGGCATCCGTTGCCCGAACTTCGATGGAGTGTTCGCCGCTCGTGGCTTCCCACGGGTAAACCCACTGCACCCACGTGTCGGCCGAGATCGCGGTGGCCAGCTCGGCTGCGGCCCAAGAGCCGCCATCGATGCGCACCTCGACGCCGGTGATCCCTGTGTTCGGAGCCCACGCGACGCCCGCTACTGCGACAGTTCCCGCCTGCACGGAAGAGCCCCTTGACGGCACATCAATGCGGGACTGAGTCTTGACTGGTCCGATCGCCGACCAGCCGCGCTCGGTCCAATACGCGGTGGCGTCGGCGAAACGAGTCACCTGCATTTCGACAACCCACTTCGTGGCCGAGACATAGCCATACAACCCAGGCACGACCATCCGCACCGGAAAACCGTGCTGTTGGGGCAAGGGTTCGCCGTTCATGCCAACCGCAAGAATGCTTTCGCGGTTGTCGTCTTGCAGCGCCTCGAGCGGCGTGCTTGCCGTGAACCCGTCGATACTGCGGGAGAGCACCATATCGGCACCCGCCAGCGGCTTTGCCTTCGCGAGCAGATCCCGGATGGGGTACCCCAGCCACATCGCGTTGCCTACGAGATCGCCGCCCACCACGTTCGAGACGCACGAGAGCGTCGCGGCGGTCTCGACCAGGGGTAGCTCGAGCAGTTCGGCGAACGAAATCTCGATCTCGTTTTCGACCATTCCCGTGATGCGCAGTCGCCACTCATCCGCGTCGACGTTAGGAACAACGAGGGCGGTATCGATGCGGTAGAAGTTTGAGTTCGGGGTGATGAGCGTCGAGATGCCGGGCACATCGAGACTCGCGCTGGCCGGAATTGCAGGAGCGGCAATGGCCGGCGCAGGCAGTTTGAGGGCGGTACGCACCGCATCCACAACGGAAGCACTGGCATTGACGACGCGAGCACCGACTCCCACGAGAACCGCCCCAACGGATGCCACACCCACGATGCGAAGAAAGTCGCGGCGCGACGCGGCCGGCACCCGGTTGGGAGTGGCAGATGACCGTTGAGCGCTAGCGGCACGCGCCGCCGCTGCGGTTCCGGCGGGCGTCGTGGCCGGAGCAACCGGGGCAGAGTTCACCCAGCGGCGCAACCGAATCATCGTGATCCGCAACACCAGCACGCCGGCGACAACGCCGAGAACGGTGGGCATCGGCCAGCTTGCGGTCGCTTGGGCGCGGGTCGTGACGGCGATCGTGGCGATCACGCCGACAAACACGAGCAGGATGACACCCCAACTGGGCCGCGCGTACTCAACGAGACCTATGGCCACAGCGAGAACCAGCACGAGTAGCCCGACGCACAGCAGCAGCACGATCTTGTCGTTGGTTCCGAACAGCGCGATCGTGAGATCTTTCAACCAT
The DNA here is from genome assembly GCF_002797685.1 of Salinibacterium amurskyense. Lineage (GTDB taxonomy): Bacteria > Actinomycetota > Actinomycetes > Actinomycetales > Microbacteriaceae > Rhodoglobus > Rhodoglobus amurskyensis. The sequence goes on along the minus strand of NZ_PGFH01000001.1, from coordinate 543,003 downwards.
GACGGCGCGAGGTCAATGACGAGGGAGCCGACAGCAAGCACGGGGCTGCTGGCGGGCGAGATGAACACGGCGAAGAACTCAGCGACGGCGAGCACGATGGCGGCACTGAGCACGCCCAGAAGTGCCGACCAGGTGCGGATGCGCTTCACGCTCAGTTCGGCGGACGGGGCAGTCTTCGTCGCGGAGGTCACAGGCGAATCGCTTCTTCCTAAGTAAGACGAGAGACCGGGGGTCTAGACGCCGGGCTGGACTTTGAACATCCTCTTCCAGAACCGCCGAAACAGGAGTCACAACCAACCCTAGACGCGGCTGCTGTGTGGACGGCGGCACGACCTCAAATGAGTCAAACACGTAAGAATTGCCAGGTTGGCCGTACGCCGTCAGGGCGGCAAACGAAACTGACACTATGTAATCAGTGAATCTGGCGGATCAGTTCCGCGCCACCAACCCCGCAACCGGGTTGCTCGCGCTGCTCGACCGCCGAGAGCCCGATGCAGCGGAGGCCCCTAGCTCAATGTATCGATTGTCTGCTACATTCAATGTACTTATACGCTAGTACATTAACAGCCGGAGGAGCGCAATGTCCACTCTCACCTTCGTCCTCTGGTTCGGTTTGCGCACCGCGATCATTGGCCTTGCGATCGCGGTGGTCTGGTGGATTGCTCGCGGCCGCAACGACCGTCTGCCGAGAGGTACCACCGCCACCGCCACGCTTGTGGCCGCGTGTTTGGCGTTGACACCAATGATCTACTTGCTGGCGACAAGTGTAGAGTTTTTCGGCCCGCGGCCCCTGCTGGTCGAACAGATTTGGTACTGGGTGTTCGAGAGACGTATCTCATGGTCGCTAGCACTAGGCATCGCTGCGATCGCCGTCCTGATTGTGCCCGTCCACGCTCGCTTCGCACGCGGGCAAGCAACCCTCACTCATCGCACGCTTTTCAGCTTTGGCCACCGGTGGTGGTTCGGTGGCACCGCCAGCATCATCGGCGCAATAGTCACGGTTACTGTTCTAGCCGGGCTCGCTTCCGAACCTGACTCTGAGGGCCTCTGGCGCAGCTTCACCGTTGAGGGCGCGAACGGATCGACCTTCGGAACCACCATTTATGGCTGGTACTACTCATTGCCCGCCTTAGCACTGCTCGCAGCACTCATCGTTGTGACGCTGACCGCTCTGTGGCTCATCGCCCGCCCGCCGATCAGCGCCGACCACTCCAGCGATGTGTGGATGCGGCAACTCAGAACCCGCAACGTGCTCGGCCTCACATCCGGCGGACTCTTGCTCCACTTGGGCATGATCTTTAACTCTCTTGCGTCCACCGCAACGTTGCGGGGCGGAGAAACCGTGGGTAGCACCGGCTGGGCTTCGTGGGGAACTCCGTTCGAGGCGATGCAACCGGCGCTAACATTCTTGGGCCTCGTCGCCATGTCACTGGGGTTCGCCCTGTGGTTCGGCATCCTTCTCCCCGCAATCCTGCCGCGGCGCGCTAGCGCACCGTCAGTTCGATCATGATGATCTCGCTAGCCGGATCCGCCCCCGCCGCTGATCAAATCCGGGATCAGATCCGGGGGCTGATCGCAGCAGGGAGCCTCGCGGCTGGCGAACGCATCCCCTCTGTACGACAACTCGCGAAGGATTTGGGCGTCTCCCCCGGCACCGTCGCCAGAGCCTACAAAGTGTTGGAATCTGAGGGACACCTGCGCACTCACACCGGCGGGGGAACCCGGGTCAGCACCACCGCATCCGCAACACCGAAACCCGTTGCAGAAGCTGCTCGCGCTCTCGCCGACACAAGCATTCGCTCGGGGATCGACCTCGAAGAGGCTACCCGCGTGCTGCGCGCAATTTGGGCATCCCGCCACAACGGCAATTAGGCGATAACTGAGCGACAAGCCCATCAAGTTGAGCTACATTCGATTTATGGATAAGGCTCGGCATTCTCGCGTATTCGTCGCGATTGTGGCTTTGGGCATGGCCCTACTCGGGCTTTCTGCGTGCAGCACCACTGCACCAGATGCCGCCCCCGCCGGCGATGTGCCATCCAGCACTCCGACAGACGACTTAGCCTGGCAGCAGGAGCAACTGCAGGAGAAGGCCGATGAGCTGTGGAACACGGTCGAACGACAGTTTCCGGACGTCGCAAGGCCCGAAGCAGAGTTCATTGACTGGAGCACTGCTCCGGCGCTCGGCGGCTCTGAAGAGTTGCGCGGCTGCCTCAACGAGACCTCAGCTTCGGAGTTCTCCATCGAGGAGCGTGAAGTGGCGCACTACGTGTGCTTCGTGCAGTACCCCGTGAAGCCGGAGTATTCGACCGACGACGCCGACACTAAGCCGTGACCAACCACACGGACTCCCGCCCCCACCTGACCCCACTGCGCAGAATCGCGGTGATCTGGGTTGCCCTTCTCGCGTGTGCCGCATTGAGCATCGGGTCGAGCATCGCGATCCTCCCCGCCCTTGACCGCTGGAACGATTGTGGCCGCGAAGCGTCAGAGTTCGACCTTGCTGCCGCGGCCTCACCGATGCTCGCCGCCGCCGCAATCGTCGCGTGGTTCTGGCTGCGGCATTCAATCCCGACGACTCGTCCCGAGCTACTGGGCTTGGCGTCGGCGGCGATCGTCGCGATTCTTCTCATCGTGGTTGCTCTACTCCAGCTCTTCGGTGCAGCCTCGTGGGACGAGTCAGTACAGTCGTTCCGCGAAGCGTGCGGCATTAGTGAGTGGATCGCGTTTGTTCACGGGATGTCGCTCCACCTTCCCGTCCTGTCCATCGTCGTGCTCACGATAGCCACACCTCGCTCGCGGCCCGTCTCCCGATTGCGAGCGATCACAAGCGCGGCTCTCATCGTGGCGCTGTGGGTCAGCTACGTTGTCGCCGCGCGGCCGTTCGTGACCTTCATGCCCGCCTGACGCACAGCGACACCCATCCGCTAGGCCGAGACGGGCTCGTGCGTGCCGCAGCTGAAACGACTGCGGTAGGCGCTGGGCGTGAGGCCAAGTTTCCGCGCAAAGTTCTGGCGAAGAACAGCAGCGGAACCGAAGCCGCTCTCCCACGCCACTTGCTCGAGCCCCAGCTCGGTCTCCTCAAGAAGTCGTTGCGCGTGCAGCAGTCGTTGCCTCCCGAGCCAGGCGGCGGGGGTGGTGCCGAGATCCGTTTTGAAGCGTCGGGCGAAGGTGCGCGATGACATTTGCGCGCGGTGAGCAAGCTCCTCGACCGGCAACTCCTCGCGAAGGTTCTGCAGCATCCAATCGGTCACCGCGGCAAACGATTCGGATTTCACGACCGGCAAGGGCTTGTTGATGAACTGCGCTTGGCCGCCGTCACGCTGCGGCGCGATCACCATGCGGCGCGCGATGCGATTCGTGATTTCTGCCCCGAGTTCTTGCCGAAAGAGGTGCAGGCACGCGTCGATACCCGCCGCCGTTCCCGCACTCGTGATGATGCGGTCATCCTGCACATAGAGAACGTCGGGGTCGACGTCGATCTGGGGATACATCTCGGCGAAGGTCTGCGCGTACATCCAGTGCGTTGTTGCACGGCGTCCATCCAGCAATCCGGATGCCGCCAAAGTGAACGAGCCGCTGCAGATGGCCAGCACCCAAGCTCCGCGCGTGGCCGCCCGCTCGAGCACCGCGGAGACTCGGGCATCCACGGTTCCCCACATGGCACGAGGAATCGGGGTGAGCACAATCACGTCTGCCTCATCGGCGAACGACAGGTCGTTGTCGACGTTCATCGTGTAGCCGATACTGCTGCGGATCGCGCCCGGGTCTGCAGTGAGCACCCGAAAATCGAATGACTGGATGCCGTCATCCGTGCGATCGAGTCCGAAGGCTTCGCAGGCGAGCCCGAACTCGAATGGCGTGAATCCGTCCTGCACGATGACTGCGACGCGCTCCATGGGAACCTCAACTCTTCGTCGAATACGCCACTCACAAAATTGGCAGCATTCGTTCGATAGATGGCATAGCTGCCACTGTTGGCACTATTTATACGATCGTAGCGTTGGTGCCATGTTCATCGCAATCATTATCGTCACCGTCTCAGCCCTCGCCATCGTGGGCACCATCCGCGAACTGCCCCAAGGAGGCAGCCGCCGAGTTCCCACCGATTGGAGCCGCCTACCTTAGGCCTCAGCCATCACTGCTCTGCGATCATTGCTCCATGAGCACAGTGAACGTCCGCCCCATGACCGCGAGCGAGTTTGACGCGTGGGAGCACGCAACAACCGCAGAGTTCGCCGCGGAGCAAGTCGCGATCGGGCGCTGGCCGCTCGAAGGTTCGGTCGAGCGGGCTATCGCCGACAACACCTCACGCCTGCCGCAGGGCATGAACACTCCGCGCATGCTGTTCCTGCAGGGAACGGATGCCGACGGGGCAACGGTCGGGCACGCGTGGGTCAGTCTCGACCACCCGCAAGGGTCACCCGACTTGGCGTTTTTGTTCGACATCCAAGTGGCAGAAGAGCGCCGAGGCATGGGCTTCGGTCGCGCACTTCTCGCCGCAGTCGAAGCTGCTGTCGTGGATGCTGGGGTGCCCGCTCTCGAGCTAAACGTGTTCGGGCACAATACGCCCGCAGTCTCGCTGTACGACTCTTCGGGCTACTCCGTCACCACGCAGCAAATGCGCAAGACGCTCAGCCCGAGCCGCGAATCGGAGCATCTTCACAGGGAGGAATAGTGGGTGCCGGTCGGTGTTGACGTTGATACGACCGACAGAAAGAGATCCGCTGTGAACTTGTTTTCCCCCACGACCCTCGGCGAGCTGAACCTGACCAACCGCTTGGTGATGGCGCCGCTCACTCGCACCCGCTCAGGGAAGACCGGCGTTCCCGGCCCGATGGTCGTCGAGCACTATGCCCAGCGCGCCTCGATCGGCCTGATCGTGTCCGAGGGCACCTACCCGAGCCACGCCGGGCAGGGCTTCCCTGGCCAGCCCGGACTGGTCGAGCCCGAGCAGCTCGCGGGATGGCAGCACGTCACCGACGCAGTGCACGCGGCGGGCGGCCAGATCGTCGCGCAAGTGATGCACGCCGGGCGAGTAACCCACGAAGCCACCAACGGCGGATACCCCGTGGTCGGCCCGAGCGCGATCGCGATCGACGGCGAAACTCGCACCTACGACGGCAAGCAGCCCTACCCGGTTCCGCATGCGCTCACCGATGACGAGCTCACCGGCGTGATTGAGGAGTTCGTGACGGCCTCTCGCAACGCCGTCGAGGCGGGCTTCGACGGCGTCGAGCTTCATTCCGCCAACGGCTACTTGCTGCACGAGTTTCTCTCCCCCGCCTCCAACCAGCGCGAGGGCCAGTACGGCGGCTCCCCCGAAAACCGCGCTCGCTTCGTAATCGAAGTCGCTACCGCGGTCGCCGAGACGATCGGTGCTGGCCGCGTTGGCCTGCGCATTTCACCACAACACAACATCCAAGACGCCCTAGAAACAGACGATGCGGATGCCCTCGCGACCTACGGCGCGCTGGTCGACGGCCTTGCCCCACTAGGGCTTGCGTACCTCAGCGTGCTCAACGCCGACCCCACCGGTACCTTCGTGCAAGAGCTGCGCGCCCGCTTTGGCGGACCGGTGCTGCTTAACAGCGGCTTCCAGCAGATGACGACTCGCGACGAAGCACTCGAGCTCGTGCGCGACGGTCACGCCGAGGGTGTTGTCGTCGGCCGCCCGGCCCTCGCCAACCCCGACCTGGTCTATCGCTGGCAAGAAAACCTGCCGCTGAACACCCCCGACGCCGCCACCTTCTACGGTGCCGGCCCCGAGGGCTACACGGACTACCCGACTTTCGAGCCGAGCTAGCGCGACGCGACGGCGGCCGGCTCGCCCCACTGGCCTAGCTAGTGAACGGATCCAAGCCGGTCGCCTCGACCGCAACAGCCCAGAGCTTTTCGGCGGCTTCGGGGTCGATCGCCCACGCCTTAGCGCCGCCGGTCATCATGTCAGTGTGGTCATCTGCCACAACGCCCTTGATGGAGCAGTCTTCGCAGTACGCGCCACCACGGTCGGCGAGTTCAGGAGCGGTTGCCGCCCACAGCCCCGTCGATGCGCCTTCGGCTGGTGTCTTGAACAGCGGGTTCGGGTTGCCGTCTTCGTCGATCCACTGACGAGCAAGCAGTTCTTCGCGGGGCATGTTGCGCTGCAGATCAGTCATGATGCCACCGGGGTGCACCGAGAACGCGTGGATGCCACGGCCGGCCAGGCGAGCATCCAGAGCAACAGCGAAAAGGGCATCCGCTGTCTTCGACTGGCCGTAGGCAACCCACGGCTCGTAGTCGGTCAAGTCGAAGTTGATGTCATCGAAGTTCACGGGTGAACGCCAGTGGCCAACGGACGAGTACGAAACGATTCGCGCGCCATCCTGCAACAGCGGCTCGAGGCCGGCGACGAGCGCGAAGTGGCCGAGCAGGTTGGTGCCGAACTGCAGGTCCCACCCTTGGGCCGTGCGCAGTTCGGGCGTTGCCATGACGGCGGCGGCGTTGATCATGAGGTCAACGGGGGTGCCAGCATCGCGCATCCCGGCGGTGAAGGCGGCGACAGAGTCGAGGTCGCCGAGGTCCATCGTTTCGATCTGAACGCCAGTAACACCGGCGAGCACCTCGGCTGCCTTATCGGGGCGGCGGGCCGGAACAATAACGGTCATCTCCGCTTCAGCGAGCGCCTTTACGGTTTCAAAGCCGAGCCCCGAGTAGCCACCGGTGACGACAGCGGTCTTGCCTGCGAGGTGGAAGCCGGCAATTACTTCGGATGCCGTGCTGCGGTAGCCGAAGCTTGATTCGAGGGGCTGTTGGCGGGATGTCATTTCTGCGGAGGAGATCATGCTTGCGACTCTAAGAGTTGGAGCGCACTCTAGGTCAAGGCCGACAGCACACTCCCAGACAATCTGCTCCTCTCGGGCAGAGATCTATTTCGCTCGGACAGAGAAAAGCCCGGGCCGACCGAAGTCGACCCGGGCTTGATCCCTGGTACTAGTTCACGTGAGAGTTATTAGCCCTTGGTGACCTGGAAGTACAGCGGAACTGAATCCCAACCGAACTCAACATTCTCGACTGTGTCAGCCGAGACGCCAGTGGCGTTGGAGTACCACAGCGGGATGCTGGGCAGGTCCTTGAGCAGAACTTCCTGAGCCTGCTGGTAGAGCGCGGTTGCCTCGTCGACGGACTCAGCGGCTGCACCCTCCTTCAGGATCGAGTCGAATTCTGCACTCTTGTAGCCCTCGAAGTTCGAGCCGGCACCGGTCTGGTACAGGGGTGCAAGGAAGTTGTACAGCGACGGGTAGTCGGCCTGCCATCCGGCGCGCGTTCCACCGGTCAGCGTGCCAGCAACACGGTCCTCGAGTGAGGACTTGAAGTCGGGGTACGACTTGCCGATTGCTTCGATGCCGAGCGTGTTCTTGATGCTGTTAGCTACAGCTTCGGCCCATGCCTGGTGTCCGCCATCGGCGTTGTACGCGATGTCGAACACGGTGTCACCGTACGGTGCGATGGCGTCAGCTTCGGCCCACAGCTTCTGAGCTTCTTCGGGGTTGTAGGCGAGTACTTCGGAACCCTCGAGCGAGCTCGAGTAGCCGTCGACGACGGGCGACGTGAAGTCGGTGGCCGGCGTGCGAGTTCCCTGGAAGATCACGTCGGTGATCTCGTCACGGTCGATCGACATCGAGATGGCGGCGCGACGCAGCTCTCCCTCTTCCCCGCTGAAGTGCTCAAGGTAGAAGGGGATGTTGAAGCCCTGGAAGATGGCTGCGGGCTGGTTGATGGCGCGGTCGCCGAACTCGTCCTCGAAGATGCTGAACGCACTGTCGGGAACAGCGTCGAGGATGTCAAGGTTTCCACCCAGAACGTCTGCGTAAGCAGCATCCTGCGACGTGTAGAACTTGAAGGTCACTCCACCGTTGGCGGGGGTGCGAACACCGTCATAGTCAGGGTTCGTCACGAGGTCGATCTGAACGTCGTGCTGCCACGCGTCTTCGCCGTCCATCATGTACGGACCGTTACCGATGGGGTTCTCGCCGTAGGCTTCCATGTCCTCGAAAGCGACGGTCGGCAGCGGCATGAACGCCGTGTAGCCGAGGCGCAGGGGCCAGTCAGCTTCGGGCGAGGTGAGAGCTACTTCGAACGTCAGGTCGTCAACGGCGGTGAGGCCGGTGAGTTCTGCGTCTTCTTCGTAGTTGAAGCCTTCGATGTTGTCGAAGAAGTAGGAGGATGCCTGCGCGTTGCTGTACGTGGCGCCGTAAGTCCACGCGTCGATGAACGACTGCGACGTCACAGCTTCACCGTTCGTGAAGGTCCAACCATCCTTGAGCGTGACAGTCCAGTTCTGGCCGTCTTCTGACTCGATCGAGTCAGCGACGTCGTTCTGGATGCTTCCGTCAGCCGCGTAGGTAACCAGACCCGCGTAGATGGAGGTCAGAATCTTGCCGCCACCCACTTCGGTGGTTCCCGTGGTGATGAGCGGGCCCAGGGGCTCGCTTCCGTTTGTCGTGATGACCTTGTTGATGTCGCCCGATTCTCCGCCGTTGTCACTGCTTGCGCAGCCAGCGAGAGTGAGCGAGACAACAGAGACGAGCGCTACTGCGCCTACCCCGAAACGTGCTGTCTTCATGCTTCCTCCTGTGCAATGAGCGCCTACGGTGCAATCGGTGAGCTGCCCCGGGCGTTGGATTTACATTAGGGCGCAAATTCTGCAACCCCAAGTAAAGTGCCACAATGTTACCCCGTTGTTAGGTTCTAAGCACTAGCTGCCTTACAAACAATTTACAAAATCGACACATGACCTATCATTGCTTGCAGGTGGATGCCGTAGGGTTTCGCCATGACGGCATCGAGCCGCACCGAGCAGAGAAAGAAGTAGAGACGATGACGAGCGCGCCAATCCTCATGTTTTCGAGCACGATGTCCGCAGATATGCGACACGTAATCACCCACGAGGTGCACGACCCGTTCCTCTACATCGAGGTAGACGGTAAGCGGTACACCGCGATCAAGTCGCTTGAAGCAGCCCGGATGCGCGATGTCGACAACATGACTGTCTTCCCCCTTGAAGAGCTCGGCTTCGATGACTTCCGCGCCTCCGGACAGGGCCCCGACCTCGCCGAACTCAACTGCTTGGTTGAGGCATGCGTCCGTACCGGAGTAAAGAGCGCGAGCGTTCCCTCCACCTTCCCGCTCGGCGTTGCCGACCACCTCCGTGCCGCTGGCATCGAGCTCAACGTCGACAACGACCTCTTCGAGATGCGTCGCCGCGTAAAATCGCCCGCCGAACTCGCTGGCATGCGCCGCGCTCAGATCGCTGCCGAAGCAGGCGTCGCCCACGTCGCCACCCAAATGGAAGCCGCAACGGTCGGCGCCGATGGCGGACTACTCATCGACGGCAAGCCCCTCACGTGTGAAGACCTGAAGACGGGCATCCGCGCCGCCTTCTTGCGCAACGGCTGCGAAGACGCCGGCCTCATCGTGGCCCACGGCGAGCAGACCTGCATCGGCCACCACGCTGGCTCGGGCCAGATCTTCGAGGGCGAGCCCGTCACGGTCGACATCTGCCCCCGCGACACCGAGTCCGGTGGAAACTCAGACATGACGCGCACCTTCGTCAAGGGCGAGATCAACGAAGAGCTCGAGACGTACTGGCGCATCGTGAAGGAAGCATTCGACAACACGCTCGCGGCCATCCGCCCCGGTCTTCCCGTTGCCGAACTGCACCGCATCTCGTGCGAGCCGATCAGCAACGCTGGGTACCCCACGCAGCTCACCAAGAAGCCGGGCGAGGTTCTCAACGAGGGCTACTTCCACAGCCTCGGCCACGGAATCGGCCTCGAAGTTCACGAAGCTCCCGGTCTCGGCCAGAACGACGCCGTGCTGGTTGCCGGTGACGTGATCGCCATCGAGCCAGGCTGCTACCGCCAGGGCTTCGGCGGTGTACGCCTCGAAGACATCGTTCTCGTCACCGAAGACGGTGCAGAGCTCATCACGGACTACCCGTACGAGCTCACCCCCGTCGCGATTTCCCGAGGAGTCTAATCGTGCGCGACCCCCGTATTGATGCCGCTCGCGAGCAGAGCATTCGCGAATGGCAGGAATTCTGTCGCTTCCCCTCCGTGGCGAGCGATCGTGTTGCAATCGAAGCTGCCGCTGACTGGCTGGAGCAGAAGCTTCGCCGGCTCAGCGAGCGCGTCGAGCGCATCGAAATTCCCGAATACGGGCCGGTCGTCGTCGCCTACTTCCCCGGAGCGAGCGACAAAACGCTCATGCTCTACAACCACTACGACGTGCAGCCTGTCGGCGACCTCGACCAGTGGATCTCGGGCCCCTTCGACTCAGAAATCCGCGACGGCGCCATGTGGGCCCGCGGTGCCTGTGACGACAAGGCCGATGTCACGAGCCGCCTGCGCGCGCTCGAACTGTTCATTGAGGATCACCCGAACGGCTTGCCATACAGCATGATCTACCTCGCCGACCCCTGTGAAGAGATTGGCAGCCCCGGCCTCGAAACAGTATTGGCCGAGAATGCCGAACGCCTCAGCGCCGACGCCGTGCTGTGGGAAAGCTACCTTCGTGAAGACGATGGTCGCCCCGCAGTCGGCTTCGGATGCCGTGGCGGCATGGAGATCAGCCTGAACCTGAACATCCTGGCCTCCAATCAGCACCCCTCGTACTCGCAGATTCTGCGTTCCGCACCGCTCGAGTTGATGCGAGCGATCACGTCTCTCGTCACCGAGGACGGCCTCATCGCCGTTCCCGGTTTCACGGATTCTGCATTGCGCCCGGATGCCGCGGCGAAGGCTCGCACGCAAGAGCTTTCGCTTCCCGGCGACGCCATCAGCGTGCCCGGCATCAGCCCCCTCAAGGATCTACCCGAGGCGGAGCTGAAGGAACGCTTCATCTTCACCCCGTCGATGAGCCTCTCGGGCTTCGACATCGACCCCAGCGTCAGTCACAGCGTTCCGGCAAAGGGCACCGCGAAGGTTCGCTTCGGGCTCGTTCCCGGCATGGACCCGCACGCCTGCTTCGAGACCGTGAAGACGTTCCTCGCTGATACCGCTCCCGACATTCAGGTCGACCTCATCCGCACCATGCAGCCAGCGTTCTCGCCGGTAGACACTCCGTTCGCGGTCTCCGTTCTCGAAGCTGCAACGAAAGCTTTCGAGGCAGAACCCGTCATCTACGATGTGATGACTGGTTCCGGTCCCGGAGCATTCTTCCTTGAGCATCTTGGGGCTCCCCTGATTTCGCCCACCGGAACATTGCGCCCGGAGGGAAACATGCACGGCTACAACGAACACGGCTACCTCGAGGACTACCTCACCCACATCCAGTTCACTCTCGACCTGCTCAACAACCTTGAGGCCAACGGGTTCGCGGACAATGACTGATCCGGTAGCGGCCACCGAAGCGTCCAAGATCATTGATCTGCTCGAGCCGAGTACCCCCAAGGTGGAGCTCGACCCGGTCGACCTTCAACTGATTCGCCACTTGCACGAAGATGCCAGCGTCTCTCTGCGCAGCCTCGGTGCACTCGTCGGGATGTCGGCGCCCAGCGTGGGCGAGCGCGTTGCGCGCCTCGAACGCACGGGTGTCATTCGCCGCCGCAGCATCGAGATGGACTGGTCGGCCATGGGTCGCCCCATGCTCGTTGTGATCCCCATCAAGATCACTTCGGATGCCAAAATGCTGACCGTCATCGAGGCTCTGCAGGCGATTCCCTCGCTCACCGAGATTCTGATTCTGAGCGGCACCTACGACATGATGGCGCGCTTCCGGCTGAAGGATCACGCCGAGCTGCAGACGCTCCTGCTGGAGAAACTCGGAGCCGTCGCCGGCCTCCAGCGCGTGGAAGCCATGATCAGTCTGGGCCGCGTCGATGACACATCACCGCTCACCCACATCCTCGACATAGACGCCTAACCACCCCAACAGAAAGTAGCCCCTTGCGCATCGATGATTCGTGGCGAGACCTCGCCGCCCCCGACTTTTCCCTCTACGCAGGGCTCGATCCTGAGCGTCGGATCATGATGATGGGCGCCGACCCGTTCGCGCCAGACAAGTGCCTCCCCGACCACGTCATCGACGCCACCAAGCAGGCGCTCGACGAGGGCAAGACTCACTACTCGCTCGACAACGGCTACGCCGAACCTCGCCTGAAGACCGCGCTCGTGAACAAGCTACGCGACTTCAACGGCATGGAGATCGACCCCGAAACCGAACTGATGGTGGGCCCCAGCTCGGCCTTCACCCTCTTTCTCTCGATTCGCATTTGCATCCGCCCCGGCCAGGGCGATGAAGTTCTCGTGACGAACCCCGGGTTCGCCGAGAACATCAACGATGTTCACCAGATGGGCGCGGTCTGCGTTGAGGTTCCGACCTACGAAGAAGACGGATTCGCTCTGCGGATGGATGAATTCCGCTCGCGCATCACGGAGCGCACGCGCGCCATCGTGATCACCAACCCCAACAACCCCACCGGCACCGTCTACACGCGCGAAAACCTGCTGGAGCTTGCCGCTCTTGCTGAAGAGTTCGACCTCGGCGTGATCGTCGACCAAGACTTCGAGCGCCAGATTTACGACGGCGCAGAGTACGTGAACTTCGCCACTCTGCCGGGCATGCGTGAGCGCACCCTCACCGTTTTCGGAACCTCGAAAGACCTCGGCCTCACCGGCTTCCGTGTGGGCTACCTCGTTGCTCCGGCCGAGATCATGCCGATGCTCAAGATTGCGACCTTCAACTACGTGGGCCCTACCAACACCTTCGCTCAGTACGGTGTTGCTGCGGCCTACGAGAACCCCGCCTACACCGACGAGTGGTTCACGATCTACAACAAGCGTCGCCATGACATCTACGATGCACTCCAGGGCATCCCCGGTGTTGGCGCGTCCATGCCCGCCGGTGGTTTCTACCACTGGGTAAACATCTCCGAGCTCGGCACCTCGCTCGAAGTGGTCAAGCACCTCGTCGAAACCCAGCAGCTCGGAGTCTCGCCCGGCAACTGGTTCGGGTCGGCCGGCGAAGGCTACATCCGTGTGATGTACGGCTCGAACGGCCGCGACGAAGTCTTCCAGGAAGGCGTCTCGCGCCTGGCCGCTGGCCTGCGCGAATTCGCGGAGCTCAAAGGCGTCAGCGCCGCCGCTTAGATTCGCGCGCTCTCCGCACCCCGTTCGACAGTCCCGTTCGACAGTCCCGTTCGACTGTTCCGCTCGAAGGGGCTTTCGGAATACCGCTGGTGGCGGCAAGGTTGTAGGCATCATGACCGACCTCCTTGCCGCCGACACCGCCATGGGCGCTGTCACGCTCAGCGTTGCAAACCTCGACGCGCTCACCGCGTACTACCGGGATGCCGTGGCCCTCACGGTGCTCAGCGAGTCTTCTGACACGGTCGTTCTCGGTCGCGGCACCACGCCCGTCGTGATCCTCAAGCATTCACCCGCGCTCAAGCACGCGAGCCCTCGCGATGCCGGGCTGTTCCACACGGCCATCCTGTTCGACACGGAAGAAGCGCTGGCGGCATCCGTCTATTCGGTTGCCACCCGCTACCCGAAGACGTTCACCGGCAGCGCCGACCACCTTGTCAGCAAGGCCTTCTACTTCACCGACCCCGAGGGCAATGGCGTCGAACTGTACTGGGATCGCGACCGCACCCAGTGGAGCTGGACCCACGGGGCGATCGAAATGGGCACCCTGTTTCTCGACCCCAACGGCTTCTTGCAAGAGCACCTCACCGAGGCCGCTGTGGAGCAGCCCGTGATCGGTGGCGCCCGCGTCGGCCATGTGCACCTGCAAGTTGGAGACGTCGCCACCGCGCGCGAGTTCTATGTGAACCAGCTCGGCTTCGAAGCGACCACCGAGATTCCCGGCAGCGCCGTGTTCGTGAGCGCCGGCGGCTACCACCACCACATGGCCATGAACACGTGGAACTCGAGCGGCGCTGGTCCGCGCCTGCCAGCACTCGGGCTCGCCCAAATCGACATTGCGGTGCCGAGCGCCGACGACCTCGGAGCGCTCGGTGAACGGATGACGCACCACGGCATCCCGCTGCGTCACGACGGCCAGACGCTCAGCTTCGATGACCCGTGGGCCAACCAGATTCGCGTGAGCACCGCGCCGTAGCGTGCACTAGCGCGCGCTAGCCGCCGGAAAAACTAGCGAGCTAGGTAGCGAACCGCCACGTTACCCGCCGAGGCGTTCGTCGATCTCGCGGATGACCGGCCAGGCGCCCTCTTCGGAGTTCGAGAGCACCACAACGTCGAGACCGTTCTCGAGGTAGTGGCGAACGATTCCGGAGGCGCCGGGGCTCACACCGTCGGCGAAGTAGCTGCGCACGCTTCCGTCTTCGTTCATGTCGAACTCAAGGCCGAAGCCGTACCAGGTCTCGTCGTCGTACTGAACCTGCGGGGTGAGAAACTCTTCCGTGAACTCGGTGTCGAGAAGCTCACCGTTGCGCACGGCCTGGATGAAACGCACGAGGTCGGCAGCGGTAACGTGCGCTCCGCCGTCGGGCAGACCAATGGGCGGGGCACTGTAGATGTTGGAAACCCAACGGCCGTCGATGTAGTCCCAGCCCTCGGCAACACGCGGTGCGGCATCCCGACGGTCATAGAAACCCGAATCGATCATGCCTGCTGGCGTGAACACCTCGTCGAAAATGTACTGGCGGTAGTCGGTCTTGGTGACCTTCTCAAGTGCCAAACCGGCGAGCACATACCCCGCGTTTGTGTAAACGCACTCGACGCCGGGCTCGGCCAGTGGCTCCTTGTTAACAAAGGTGGGGAGCTGGTCGGCGGGCTCAAGAATTGTGTAGGTGGGGAACTCTGCCCACAGGTCGGCGTAGCTTTCGCCCTCTTCTTCATCCACGTCATCCGCAATGCCGCTCGTGTGCGTGAGCACGTGCAACAGCGTGACGGCGGGGTCGATCTCGGTATCGGCGAGGTCGACATAGTGATGAATGGATGTCTCAAGGTCGAGATCATTCTTCGACACTTGCTGCAGTGCCGCCACACTCGTGAAGAGCTTGGTGATGGAGCTGGAATCGAAGCGGGTCTCTGCCGTGTTCGGCACATCCCAACGCTGGCTGGCCTTGCCGGCGACAGCCTCGTAAATAGTGGCGTTGCCCCGCTTAATCAGGACCGTGCCAGAGAAGTCGTTCTGCTCAAGAAATTCGTCGAGTCCCGTGGTGTCCATAGTGCGAGCCTACCTACTGTCGCTCGTCAATTGGGCAGCGGATGCTGTGGGTGGCCTCGATGATTGCTGAGTGCGCTCCCGGCGCTCACCCGTGAAGTAGCGAGCTGCAGTCATCCGGTTACGACGCCGCGTCAGCACTCTCCGCCAGCAGCAGCTCTTCGGCGGCAGCCACAGAGGCGCTTCGCCACACGACGAGCGCGGCCACGACGATGATGAGCACGAGAACCCCGGCGCCCCACGCGAGCCCGGCGTACCCGACCATCGCCAAGATCGGCCCGGCAAAACCGCCACCGAGCGCACCCGCGAGGCTCATGATGGTGTCGCTTCGACCCTGAATGCGCAACTTCGTTTTACCAGTGGCCAGATCAGCAACGAGCGCCGACCCTGCAACGGTCGATGCGCTCCAACCGAGACCCAGCAAAACGAGCCCCACGGTGACAGCCGTATTACTGAGCTCGCCCAGAGCGACGACAACCACGGATGCCGCAAAGAATCCCTGCCCAATCAGAATCGTCGGGATGCGACCGAACCGGTCACTCGCCCAGCCGAACACCGGCGAGAGTGCGTACATGCCGGCGATGTGCAGGCTGATCGTGAAGCCGATGATCGTGAGACTCGCTCCGTGGTGACTCAAGTGCACGGGCGTCATTGCCATGATCGAGACCATCACCGCGTGGCTAATCGCGATAGCAGCAACGGCGAAGACCAACGGGCCCTTGCCGCGCACGATTCCGGCATCCGCTGCCACCGCGGCGTCGACCGGGCGATTGCGAGCGAGAGTGAGCGGATCGGGGCGCAACGCCACGAGGTACAGCATCATCGCGGCGAGCTGGGCCACGATCGCGAACACGAAGGAACCCGTATTGGTGGGCAGCGACAGCCACTGAGCAATGGCCTCACCCGGGCCGACAAGGTTCGGGCCGGCCACCGCGCCGATCGTGGTCGACCAGACCACGAGAGAGAGGTCACGACCGCGGTGCTGGGGAGCAGCTACATCCGTCGCTGCAAAGCGCGCCTGCAAGCCCACGGCGGTGCCGACTCCGAGCATCGCGAATCCAAGAATGAGCAGCGGGAAGAATGCGACGCCCACCGCGACCACGGTGATGAGCGAGCCACCTGCGGCAACGCCAGCTCCCAGCGCCAGCGCGGGTCGACGGCCCCAGCGAGCGGCAAGTCGAGCAAGCGGAATCGACACAAGAGCTGCACCCAGGGTGCTGGATGTCGCAGCCGCGCCCGAAAGCGTCTCGCCGCCCAGATCGGCAGCCAGAATCGCGCCCACCGCCACTGTCGCACCGAGACCCAACCCGGCGAGCACTTGGCCCGCGACGAGAGTGCGGACGATGCGGGATTGCACTGCGCGGTCGATGTCCATGAGTACAGTCTGGCGCAGCGTCGCCCCAAGTATTAGCCGATCAGGTGCCACGCCTCATCGAGTACGTGTTTCAACGCACCAGCGTCGTGGGCACTGCGCCCCAGAAAGAGACCGTCGACTGCGCCGCTCAGCGCTTCAAGCTGCTTCGGGCCGGCGCTGCCGCCGTAAATGACGCGGGTGCCGCGTAATACGGGATCGCTGTCGATTTCGATGCGGAGAATACCGACAACTTCGCGGATGAATTCCGCAGAGGCGGGCTCGGGAGCACCGATCGCCCACTGAGGCTCATAAGCAACGATGAGCTTGGTGGCTTTGCCCTGCGCCTTGCTCGCCTCGAGCGCTGACCACAGTTGCCGAGAGCACTCAGCGGCGGCATCGACTGCCGATACCCGCTCGGGCTCGCCAATGCAGAGCACGGGCGTGAGCGAGTTGCGAAAGGCGGCGAGCATCTTTTGACTCACGATGCTTTCACTCTCCCCCAGCACTCGACGCCGCTCGGCATGCCCGACCTCAACGAAGGTGCAGCCGATCTCGGCCAGATCGCGTCCACTCACTTCACCAGTGAAAGCTCCGCGGTCTTCCCAAAAAAGGTCTTGGGCACCGACGGCCACTCGGGCATCCCGCAGAGCAAAGACCGACGGGATAACGGCGGTGAACGACGGTAGGACAAAAAGCTCGACGACCCCGGCGGTGACCGCCGGATGACTTTTAGCGATTCCGCGAACGAGGTTGATCCACTCCATGGTGTCTTTGTGACTCATATACATCTTGAGCCCGACTCCCACGATCACTGAGTGCTGGTCATCCATGGCTCTGCGCCCGCTCTCTCGATTCGTAGTCGTTGATCACTTTGACCTTCTCCGCCGAAGCGCTGGATACGTCGAAGGTGTACCCGAGCCACTCGCGCGCTAGGCGGCGGGCAAGCTCAAGGCCAACTACCCGCTGGCCCAGCGTGAGCACCTGGGCATTGTTGCTGAGCACGGCGCGCTCTACGGAGTAGCTGTCGTGCGCTGTCACGGCCCGAATTCCGGCAACCTTATTGGCGGCAATCGCCATCCCTAGGCCCGTGCCGCACACGAGCAGGGCACGGTCGGCTTCTCCCGAGGCCACAAGTTCTCCGGCAGCGACCGCAATGCTGGGGTAGGCCGCGACCTGCCCCTCGCTCACGCCCACATCGGTAACGGTGGCCACTGCGGGATTGGCCAGAAGGTCGGCCCGCAATTGTTCTTTGTAGTCATAGCCTGCTTCGTCGCAGCCAATCACAATTCTCAAACCTTGCATTCTCTTCTCCCTGTCTAGCGCCGCGATTGTTCTAACGCGATCGCGACGGTTTCACTTGGCGGCTCTTGACGTCGTGCACGTGGAGCTCCCGCTCGCAGGTAGTGGTTCATTCCCATGACGGCGATCAGGATGCCGCCCCACACGATGTTCTTGGCGTACGGCGAGAAGGCAAAGGCCGTCATCGATGTAGAGATGACCTGCAAGAGCACGAGAGCGATGCCGAGGTTGAGCACTCGACCCTTTCCTCCCAGCGGGTTGAAGCCTGCAAGTACCACCACGAGAATGGCCTGCAAAAGATAGGACTCCCCGAAGCCGACGCGCATCGAGTTGGCACGGGCGATGATCACGATGGCGGCGAGCCCCACGAGGATGCCGATGATGGCATACGTCATCAAGATCACGCGTTCCGATTTGATGCCCGAGAAGCGCACGGCCACTTCGTTCTCGCCGAAGAGGTAGACCTTGCGCCCGAAGCGGGTTCGCGTGAGGATCAGGCTCACGATGATGAAGGTTGCCAGGAGCATCACGAACACCATCGGCAGTGGGCCCACCGTGGAGGTCGCGAGTTTCGCGAAGCTAGGGACCTTGAGCGAAATGCTGGAGCCCGAGGTAATGGCGGTGCCGATTCCGGTGTAGAGAATCATGGTTCCGAGCGTCGCCAGAATCGGGGGAACCGACAGCTTGGCGATGATGAAGCCGTTGAGCAGCCCGGTGAGCAAACCCGTGGTGAGAGCAACAACCACACCCAGAATGATTATTTGGGTCTCGTTCTCTGGCGTGATCGGAATGAACTCCCCGCTCATCGTGAGCGCTGCCATTACGCCGGAGAGGCCCGCTGCGGCAACAACCGAGAGGTCGATTCCCGCAACCAGCATGGCCAGCCCCATCGCCAAGGCGAGAAAGCCGAATTCGCTGACCTGGATCGACATCGACTGCAGGCCACCGATCGAGAACAGCCGTGATCCGAGCATCAGATAGAGCACCACGATGACCGCGGTGGTGACGAACCCCAGAATCGACAGGTCTCGGTCTCGACCGAGGAACTTGAATACCTTGTTCATGAGAGCCGCTCCCTAGTTCGAGGTGAAGACGAGCGCGCGCTTGTTGGCTTGGCGCTGTCTGAGGTAGATGAAACCGAGCATGAAGACGAGCACTGCCCCGAAGAACAGGTCGTTGAACGACGAGCTCAATCCGAGGTGCACGAGCGTGTTTTGGAAGAGCTGCCACAGCACGACTCCCAGAACGGTGCCAAGGATGGTGCCCTCACCACCGGTGAGTTTGGCCCCACCGATAACGACGGCGGCAATAACGCCGAGTTCAGTACCGACCAACGCCGCCGGGTTGATGTAGGCCAACCCGCTGAAGTAAATGATGCCCATGAGCCCGGATAGCGCACCCACGTACATGTAGACGAAAAGTCGCGTACGCAGAATGTTGATACCGATGCGGGATGCCGACTCCGGGTCGCTACCCACGGCGAAGACCGAGCGACCGATCATCGTGCGGTAGAGCAAGAACCAGGTGAGCACTCCCACCGCGATCACGATCGGGAAGAAGATCGTGAGACCGTACTGCGAGTTCTCCTCCTTGATGGTGAAGATCGAGAACGCTCCGAAGTCGAGCATCGACTGGGGCACATCCGCGCGCGTGAAGGTCTTCGAGCCGAGCAGGATGACCATCGCGCCGTGAAAGACGCTGGCAGTACCGAGCGTCGCTATCAGCGTCGATAACTGGAAGAAGTGGATGATCACCGCGTTGATCGACCCCAAAAGGGCTCCGATGATTACCGCGCCAGCAACGATGAACAAGAGGTTATCGACGCCGAGTGCCCGCGACAGTAGTACGGAGGAATATCCACCCACGATCGCGATGGCGGTGAACGAGACATCCAGCCCGCCTGAAATCAGAACGATGAGGCACCCCAAGGCCAAAATCATGGCACCGGAACCGTTACGCGCCAGGTCGAAGGCGGTCTCGAGCGAGAAGAACTTGGGGCTCTGCGAAGCGACAATCACAATGTAGATCGCCATGATCGCGAGGAGGAACTTCTCCATCGGGGTCATCTTCCGGTTGAGAACCCGGGTGGTCACGTTACGCATCATTGTTGAGCCCCTTGCTCTGGGATTCGGCGTCGATGGCGGTGGCGTCAGCAATGACGACATCACCGCCATGGCGCGGTGCACTAATCGCATGAATCAGCTGCTCTTTGAAACCGGCAGCCGCAACATCGTCTTCGGTAAATCGCGCGTCAACTGCACCGGCGTGCATCACGACAACACGGTTGCAGTTGGCCACGATCTCTTCTGGCTCGTCAGAGATGAACAGCACGCCCATGCCACTTTCGGCCAGTCGGTGAATCTGTTCGTAGATCTCCGATTTCGACCCGATGTCGATACCTACGGTCGGGCTATCCAGAATGAAAATCGAGGGGTTACGTTTGATCCACTTACCAATGGCAACCTTTTGCTGGTTTCCACCGGAGAGATGGATGACCGGAGTTGACGTATCGCGATTGTTAACCTGCAGCTCGCGCACGATCGTGTCAGCAAGGGCCTTTTCGAGTGGCCTGCTAAGCATTCCAATTTTGTTGACGATGCGATCGAGCATGGTTGCTGAAGCGTTGACCGCCACCGACTGGGCCGGGAACAGCCCCTGACTCAAGCGGTCTTCGGGCAGCAGCGCGATGCCGTGCTTCATAGCAACCCAGGGCGCCGAAACGTCGACCTGCTTGCCGCGCATCGCAATGGTGCCGGAGTCTGGCTTGTTCAACCCAAACAGTGAAAGAGCGAGTTCGGTGCGACCCGAACCGAGGAGACCAGTGAGCCCCACGATATCGCCGGGACGAATGCTGAAGTCAACGTTCTCGTAGTTGCCTTTGCGGCTGAGCCCCGCAACTTCAAGAATGGGGGCGTCATCGGTCTGTTCGCGAACGTAGCGGTTGTAGGTCACATCGCGACCGGTCATGTGGCGGCTCAAGCTCAGCTCATCCAGGTCGCTGGCCGCAAAATCACCGACCTTGGCGCCATCCCGGAAGATGGTGATGCTGTCGGCGACTTCAAACACTTCATCGAGTTTGTGGCTGATGAAGACGGTCGAAAGGCCGCGATCTTTCAGGTCAATGATGATCGAGAGCAGTCGCTGCACTTCGCGGCCGGTGAGCGCGGTGGTTGGCTCATCCATGAACAGAATGCGGGCATCCATCGACAGGGCCCGGCAAATTGCCACAATCTGTTTATTCGCTACAGAGAGCGAGGAGACCGGCGCATCGAGCGGGAGATCGACACCGACTCGAGTGAGCTGCTGCTGGGCGATCTCGCGCATGGTGGTGCGGTTCACGAAGCGTGAGCCGTCGTGCATCATGCGATTAATCGCGATGTTTTCGGCGACCGAGAGGTGGCCGAAAAGTGAAAGGTCTTGGTAGATAACCTGAATGCCGGCGGCGCTAGCTTCGCGCGGATTCATGCTGGTCATCTCTTCGCCGGCGATAGTAATCGTGCCGTGGTCGGCGGTGTTGACGCCCGAGATGATCTTGACGAACGTGGACTTGCCGGAGCCGTTCTCGCCTGCCAAGCAGCGGATCTCTCCCACACCGACTTCGAAGTCAATGCCATGGAGGGCTTGAACTCCCCCAAAAGACTTCGCTAAGCCTCGCGCGGAGAGAATGGGTGATTCAGTCATTGAAGGTCTCCGTTTACTTACGGTCGTGCCACGGTTCGGTGAGGTTGGGGGAAGCGTGATCGCTTCCCCCAACCGCTAGTCCGTAGACCTAGAAGGGGTAGTTTCCGTCGGAGAACTGACCCGGGATGTAGGGCTGGATGTCATTGCCCAAGATGAGCTGACCGTCAACGACGATCGACTCGTAGCCACCGAGTTCCCATGCGAGGTCATCGCCTGTGGCAACGGTCTCGCCCTTGAGGATCGAGAGTGCTACCGAGTTGAGTGCCCAACCCCAGCCGGCCGGGTCCCAGCCCTGGCCGAAGTCCATGTAGCCGTCTTCGAGGTCAGGACCGGCAACCGAAGGCAAGGTGAGGGAGACGTTGGCAACGTCTGTACGTCCCTTATCGCGAAGAGCCGAAGCCATTCCCGATCCACCTGACGGTGTGGTGGTGAGGTAACCCTTGAGGTTCGGGTAGGTGCTCAGCAGTTCGTCGGCGAGTTCGCGACCCTGCTGGTCATCGTTGTTGTTCTCGTACGGTGTCGGCTCAACCAACACCATGTCGGGGTGGTTCTCTGCGATGTAGTTGTTTGCTGCTTCGAGCCAGAGCAAGTGCGACTCACTCGTGAGGTTTCCGACGCTCGTGACGTACTCTCCCTCGCCACCCATTGCCTCGGCGAGGCCCTTGGCAAAGCCGACGCCGAAGTCGGCGTTGTCGAACGACTCGATGTCGAAGTCGATGGATTCCGTACCGACGAGCTGAGTTGCTTCAGTGACACCGACTACGATTCCGGCTTCGCGGGCCCGCTCGAGTACGGGACCGATACCGATGGGGTCATTCGGAACGACGATGATGGCATCAACGTTCTGAGCGATGAGGTCTTCAACGATCTGAACCTGAAGCGCCGGGTCTCCCTCGGCGGGGCCCGTCTGGTATGCCTCAACTTCATCGCCGTAAGCGTCGTTGAACATGTCAACGCCTTCACTCATGCGTTGGAACCAAGTGATTCCTTCCACCTTCGACACGGTGACGATGCGGAACTTGTCTCCGTCTTCGCCGCCGGCGCTTCCGCCGCCTGCGTCGACGGTGCCACATCCGGCGACAAGTGCTGAAACGGCGAGCGCGGTAACGCTGGCTCCGATAAACCTGCTGCGTGCGAGCTTCATGCGTGTTCTCCTTTGAACGAATTGCTGAACCGACTGCTGGTTGTTTCCAAGCTATGAGAGTGGGCGAACGGGGAATATTGGGGCTTTCCCTATTGGCCGGTAGGGAACCCCCTACGTAGCGCTACGGGTAGGCGCACAGAAGCACCCCGAGCGCGACGATGTCTCGCCGAGCTCGGGGTGCTGAGTGTGTGAGTGCTTAGACCAGCATCGAAAGAGGGTTCTCGATGTACTCCTTGAAGCGAGCCAGCCATTGAGCCGCCAGCACGCCATCCACGGGTCGGTGATCGACCGAAACGGTCACGGTGACGGTGTTGCCGATGACGATCTCATCACCCTCGACGATGGGGGCTCTCACTACCCCGGCGACCGCAACGATGCCCACCTGCGGCGGGTTGAGAATCGCTGAGAAGCTCTCGACGCCGTACTTGCCGAGATTCGATACGGCGAAGGATCCGCCGACGAGTTCGTGCTGTTTGAGGGTTCCGTCGTTGGCACGCTGGGCCAGGTCTCGAACACTCGTAGAGATCTCGGTGAGCGACTTGGCATCTGCGTCACGAATGAGGGGTGTGAACAGCCCTCGCTCACCCTGGATCGCTACCGCGACATCCACTGAGCCCAGATGGCGAACTGCAGTGGGGGTCCAGTTGACGTTCATCTCAGGCACGGCACGCAGCGTCAATGCCGTGGCCTTCACGAAGAAGTCGTTGATCGAAACCCGCACCGGTGAGCTCGTATTGATGCGCTCGCGCAGGTCGAGCAGGGCATCTACGCGCAAGGTAGACGTGAGGTAGAAATGCGGCACGGTTTGCTTGCTTGCGCTGAGCGCCGAGGCGATTGCCCGCCGCATTGCCGTGTGCGGCACCTCGACATCGCCAGCCGCTGCCGGTTGGGGCGGCTTGGTCGCTGCCGGTGCTGCCGCAGCCGGTGGCGCGGCCTGAACTGCGGCTGGCACCGGAGCAGCGGATGCCGTAGCCGGGCCGTCCGCGATGAGTCGTTCAACGTCGGCACGCACGATGCGGCCTCCGGGCCCACTACCCGAGAGAGCCGAGAGCTCAACGCCGTTCTCGAGCGCGAGGCGCCGAGCTAGTGGCGAGGCGAAGAGGCGGGTGCCGTGAGCCACCGCATCCTCGGTAGCGCCGCTCGATGCTGGTGCAGGCGTGGATGCTGGTGCTCCCGCGGGGGCAGCGTCGACAGCCCCAGCGGGCGCAGCCGGTTCCGCAGCTGCAGCAACGGCAGGGGCGAGCCCCAGCCCGCTCAAGATCGCTGCCGGATCACTGCCGTCTTCGCCCTGGTCGAGAAGAATCGCGATGGGCGCACCGATCGTGACAGAGTCGCCCGCTTCGGCCATGAGCTGCATGACGACGCCATCGGAGTCTGCCTCGATGTCGACGTTCGCTTTTTCAGTTTCGACCGTTGCCAATACATCGCCTTGCTTGACGGTGGCACCGGCGACGATGCTCCATTCGAGAAGGGTCGCCTCCTCAGCGTCAGCCGAGATGCCCGGCATTCTAAAGATGCTTGCCATTAGAGCGACCCCTCTGCATCACCGTTCGGAAGGCCAACGATCGCACGCATGCTCGAGGCAACATCATCGACGTTGGCGAGCGCTGCGGCTTCGAGAATGCGACTGATGCTGGGTGACGATTCTGAGCCAGTAACTCGCTCGATCGGAGCATCCAGCCAGTCAAAGAACCGGCGCTGAATCTCGTCGCTGAGCCAAGCCCCGTATGATGTGCCTCGCGAACCCTGTTCCACGATCATGACGCGGTTGGTTTTCTTGATGCTCTCGCCGATCGTCGCCCAATCGATGCTCGCGGGGTCGAGCCAGCGCAGGTCGACAACTTCAGCGTCAACGCCGGACTTTTCGGCGGCATCCAAAGACTCTTGAACCATCGAGAGGTACGTCAACACGGTGACTTCGGCGCCCTCGCGGCGGATCGCTGCCGAGCCGATCGGAATACGGAAGTCCATGTCATCGACCGGGGTATCGCCGAAGGTCTTGTAGAGGTCGGCGTCGTGTTCGAGCATCGCTACCGGGTCGTTGCAGGCCAGGGCCGTGTTCATCATCCCGATGTAATCGATAGGGGTGGATGGTGCGGCAATTCGCCAGCCCACCGACGATGCCATCGCGCCCGCCGGATCCATGGAGTGCTGTGATCCGTAGCCGGTTCGAGTGCCTACCTTGATGCGCATGACGAGGTTCATGTCGTGCTTACCGCCGAACATGTGGCGCGCTTTTCCGATCTGGTTGAACAGCTGGTCGGCCGCCACCCAGAGGAAGTCGGCGTACATGAGTTCAACGACAGGAACGTAGCGGCCGTCGAGGGCCAATCCTCCGGCGAATCCGGTGAACGCTGCCTCGCTAATCGGCGTGCCGAGCACTCGATCGGGGTGGAGTTCTTTGAGCCCGCGAGTGGCACCGCGGGGGCCACCGTTGAGCTTGTGAACGTCTTCACCCAACACCACGATCGCGGGGTTCTGGTCCATGCGTCGTGCCATCACGTCGGCAATGACATCGACGAATTTGCGCGATTCGGTCTTGCCTTCGAAGTCGGCAGCTTCTTTGTAGTCGCTCGACGCGAGTTCAGAAAGGTCGCTACGAATACCGTCGTCAATCGTGCTCTCGTCGGGCCACAGTTCGGGGCGGATGCGCTGCGTTCCGCCACCGGCCGGGTTCGGCTCAAGCAGCGCAGAAGAAGCAACGTTCATCGCTTTCTTGGCGCGAGCGCGCAACTGGCTGATCTCATCCTCGGTCATGATCTTGCGACGGATGAGGTTGGCTTCGAGCATCTTGAGCGGGTCGCGTTCGCGCCATTCCTGCTCTTCGCTCTTCTCGCGGTACCCGAAGGCGCTGCCCGCGATGGGACCGTTCTGGTGGAAGTACCGGTACACATTAGCTTCGATCATCGTCGGGCCACCGCCGGCTCGCATGTGAGCCACGGCTTGCTCCATAGCGAGGTGAACGGCCAATGGGTCCATACCGTCGACCTGCCAGCTGGGGATGTTGAAGCCCAGGGCGCGAGCCGAAAGACGGGGTTCGCCGGTTGATTCTTCTACCGTGGTCGACACTGCGTACTGGTTGTTCTCCACGAAGAAGCAGACCGGGAGATCCCACGCCGAGGCAAGGTTGAGGGTTTCGAGAACGGAGCCAATGTTCATGGCACCGTCGCCGAAGTAGGTGACGGAAACAGCATCCGTACCGGAGTGCTTACCGGCCCAGGCGAATCCGGCGGCGAAGGGAACAGCGCCACCTACGATGGCGTTGGTGCCGAGTGCGCCCGCTTCCTTCCACTGGAGGTGCATCGAACCACCGCGACCACCGCAGTAGCCCGAGGCGAGACCACAGATTTCGGCGAGCGCGCGTTCCAAGACTGTTTGCACGTCGCCGGAGATCTCAGCCTGCGGGTCGAGCCCGTCGGGGGCTACGTAACCGAACGCCTTCGCAAGAAATTGGTGATGCCCACGGTGCGAACCGTTGATCTGGTCTGCTTGCTGCAGTGGGATGATCGAGCCGACGGCGCCACCCTCTTGGCCGATGCTGGAGTGAGCCGGGCCGTTAACGAGCTTTTGCCCGGCCAGGTCGAGCACGGTTTCTTCGAAGGCGCGGATCAGATGCGCTTGCGCAATCATGTTTCCCAGTAGTGCCGGGTTGGCTTCATCCCAGTCCTTGCGGGTGGCTTTGAATTCGACCCACGGTGAGGCTGGCAATAGGTTTTTGGAGCTAGGCATCGATCCCTCGTTCGGTTTCGTCCTGTGGCAATCGAGAACTCAACTGTGAGTTCTCGACGCTGAGTCAGAGTGTCTGTGCTGCAACGCTACCCACCAATATCGAGGCTCAAAATAAGGACTTCCCCTAGGCCGCGGGTAGGGATGACCCTACGTGATGCAGCTAAGGATCCATCAGGTATGCGCACATATATGCAAATGACCTAGTATTTGGTGCAGTCAAGGAGGACTGCTCGTTATGCGAAGTGAACCCGGAATTCCCTCTACTGTTCTCGAACACCAGAGCGCGACACCCCCAGACACCCCCATGTCTACGGTTTCAACGCTGGCGCGCGACCTCGCCGGCCGGTTCGAATTGGGCCCGCTTCTCGAGCGAATTCTGGGGCACGCGACCTCGCTTCTTGGATGCGAATCCGGATCGATTTCTCTCGTCGACGAGGCCAGAGGCACGTACACGAAGAAGGTGGATTTCGGTGTCGGCTGCCAGGAGGGGGAAACCTTCTCGCTCACCGAGGGCGTGACCGGCCGCGTCGTTCGCGCTCGCCAAACCGTCATGTTTGCGACCTACTCCACCGTCGGATCGAGCCACATTTCAACCGACGATCCCCGCTGGGATTGTGCCGTCATCGGCGTCCCGATCTTCTGGGAACAGAAAATCGTGGGCACTTGTGTCATCTTCGCTGCCGACCGTGCCCGTGTCTTCACGGACGAGGATGCCAAGCTCGCCGAGGTCTTTGCTAACCACGCCGCCATTGCTCTAGCGAATGCCGAACTTCACGCCAAAGCCTCGGAGCGGGAGCGCGAAAGTGCCATCGCAGCTGAACGCGAACGTGCGGTGCGCGAAGTGCACGAAACGATCGGGCGCTCGCTCGGCGAACTCTTGCAGCGACTCGACGATGTGAGCTCCTGCCTCGAAGTCGACAGCCCCGCGACTCCGCACATCCACGCCGTGCGCACCCTCGCGCACGACACCCTGGCCGAGACGCGCCGCACCGCGCAGGGGCTCGGGCCGGCGTCCCTCGAAGGCCGCAGTCTGCAGTCTGCCCTGCAGGCCGAGTTGGGCTGGGTCGAATCGATGACCGCCGCTCAAACCCAACTGACCGTGATCGGCACCGAACGCGATACCGGCCCCGAGGTGGCGCATCAGCTGTTCAAGATTGCACAAGAAGCGCTAAGCAACGTTGTCTCGCACGCTCGCGCGTCAAGCGTGCGCGTTGGCTTGGTCTACAGCGAGGGCCGCACTGAGGTTCTCATCGAAGACAACGGGCGTGGTTTCGATCTCGCCGAAGCACACGGAGATCACTCATCCCTACCCTCCGGCTGCCTGGGTCTGCACGGCATGACCTCCCGCGCCCTCCACCTGTCGGGCGAACTCACGCTCGAGCCGATCGTGGGCTGGGGAACCAAGGTGCACGCGGTCATCCCCGATCGCAGCACCCTGCCCGACCGTCTCGATCGGCCGCAATGGAAGATCGTGATCGCCAACGATCAAACGCTCATCAATGCCGGGCTGGTGAGGGTGATCAACACGAACGAGCCCGCGATCCAGGTGGCTGCCGTAGTGAACTCAACGCCGCAGCTTCTGGATGCCTACGAGCTGTTCCGCCCCGATGTTCTGCTGGTCGATCTCGAGCTGGTTCACAGTGACAAAACTGGTTCACTAGCGGCCATTCGCGCACTCGCCCCAGAGATCGCGATTGTGGTTCTCACCGACAACCCCACCGTCGAACAGATTCGGGCAGCGAAGGCTGCCGGCGCGCGTGGCTACATCAACAGCAAGTCGAGCGCCGACACGATCATCCGCATTCTGGTTGCTGCCAGCCAGGGGCAGACGCTCATGGAAAGCGACATGTTCGATCATCTAACGGAGACGTTCGAGAGCGACGTCAACGCCGAACACCTCACCGCGCGCGAGCGTGAGGTGCGCGAGATGGTGGCCCTCGGTATGGCCGACAAACAGATCGCAACGTCGCTCGGCATCTCGGCCAAAACAGTCGAGAAGCATGTTGGCTCCCTGCTCAGAAAGACAGGCTCTCGCAACCGCACAATGCTCGTCAGCATCGATCCCACGCGCTGATCACGCCCTCGCTCGCTGACGCATAGGAGATTCCCCTACCGGGAGGGAGGGAGAATCCTCATATCCTCAGCACCTCCGGCGGGAATAGCGTGAAGCCAGCTAAAACAAGGGAGTTGCAGTGAGCGTTGTACCAGTTTCAGAAATTGTGGATCGAGCCTTCGAGGAGCGCTTCGGGGTTCCCGCAATCAACGTCTTCAACGACCTGACGATGGAAAGCGTTCTCGCGGGTGCAGTTCAAGCATCCTCACCGCTCATCGTGCAAACATCGGTCAAGACGGTGCGCAGCATCGGCCCTGAGATTCTCGCCAGCATGTGGAAGTCGATGACCGCGGGAATCAGCGTTCCGGTTTCTCTTCACCTTGACCACTGCCCCGACCGCGAGCTTCTCACCACCTGCTTGAAGCTTGGATGGAACTCCGTTCACTTCGACGCTTCGGCCATGCCGGTTGCCGAAAACCAGCGGCAAACCATCGAGGTTGTTCGCGAAGCCCGCATCTACGGCGCCAGTGTCGAAGGTGAGATTGAAGCCATCACCGGCGTCGAAGACGGGCACGGTTCCGACGAGATCTCGTCTCAGCATCCGTTGCAAGCTTCGCTGGACTTCATCGAAGCCACCGGGGTCGACGTGTTCGCGCCCTCGATCGGCAACGCCCACGGCACGTACCTTTCCGAGCCCGTGATCGACTTCAACCGAGTGACCGAAATCGTCACCCGACACCCGATCCCCATCGCCCTCCACGGCGGTAGCGGCCTCTCCCCCGAGCAGTTCACTGAACTGATCGCTCGCGGGTGCGCCAAGGTGAACATCTCGACCGCCCTCAAAGAGACCTATATGAAGTCGAGTCTCGCGTTTCTCGAGACGGCAGCCGCCGCGAACAAGTGGGATCCGCCGTCGTTGTTCACCAGCACGTCAGCCGATGTCGTTGACATGGTGCTCGACCTGACGACCCAGTTCGGCTCTGCCGGAAAGGCCTGGTAACCCCATGCCTGCCCTCATTTTTGACTGCGACGGAGTGCTGGCCGACACCGAAGTTGATGGCCACCTGCGCGCATTCAACGAGATGTTCGCGCAGCTTGGAGTCCCCGTTCAGTGGAGTCTTGAGGACTACGCGCAGAAGGTCAGAATTGGCGGCGGCAAAGAACGCCTCGCGAGCCTTTTCTCCGACCCCGTCGCCGATCAGCTCGGTGTTGCCGAAGAAGATCGCGCAGAGACGGTCGCCCTCTGGCACCGCACCAAGACAGAGATTTACACGCGCTTGGTAGCCGATGGCCTCATGCCGGCCCGCCCGGGAATCGCGCGAATCATCGCCGAAGCGCACGCTGCTGGCTGGGCGCTAGCCATGGCATCCACCTCAGCCGAAGCCTCGGTGCGTGCTGTTCTTGAGCACTCCGTGGGGCCGCAGCAAGCGGCAGCGTTCCGCATCTTTGCCGGCGATGCCGTGAAGAACAAAAAGCCCGCCCCCGACATCTACCTCCTCGCGCTCGACCAGCTTGGCATCGACGCCAACGCTGCGGTTGTCGTGGAGGACAGCGAAAACGGGATGCGGGCGGCGCATGCGGCGGGCCTACGCACGATCGTCACGACAAGCACTCTCACCCACGACGAGAACTTCGAGGGAGCTTCGCTTGTCGTTGATTGCCTCGGCTCCACCGCTACCGGAGTTTCGCTTCAGGTCGCCTCAGACCCACTTGAAATCGCACCACACGCAGAAGTCCGTCTCACCGATATCCAGAAAGTACTCGAACAACCGCTCCTTCATCGCGGAGCTTAGACAACGACGTCACACCAGCAGGAGGTTTTTCCATGACCAGTCTCGTAAATGACCCGGCCGACTTTCCCAAAGAGTTAGTGCAGGGATTCATCCAGGCCAACTCGCGCTATGTCCGTGAAGTATTCGGCGGCGTCGTGCGTTCAACCCAGTCGAAACCGGGCAAGGTGGCCATCGTCACCGGCGGCGGCACTGGCCACTACCCCGGCTTCATGGGGTGGGTGGGATCAGGACTCGTGGATGGCGCCGTGACCGGCAACATCTTCTCCTCCCCCTCGGGGTCACAGGCGTACAGCGTGGCCAAAGCGGTAGATCAAGGCTCCGGAGTCATCATCGCGTTCCTCAACTACGCGGGCGACGTTCTGCACTTCGGGCAGGCTGCCGAGCAGCTTCGCGCCGACGGTATCGACGCTCGCGAAGCGGTTGTCACGGATGACGTGGCTTCGGCTCCGATCACCGAACGCCACAAGCGCCGCGGCATCACTGGCGGCCTCCCGGTCTTCAAAATGGCATCCGCCGCGGCTGAGGCTGGCCTCTCCATCGATGAGGTTCTCGAAGTGTTCAACCGTGCCAACGAGCGCGTGCGCACCTTTGGCGTTGCCTTCTCGGGATGCACGCTTCCGGGTGCTAGTCACCCGCTCTTTGAGGTTGCCGACGGCACGATCGGCGTCGGGCTCGGCGTTCACGGTGAACCCGGTATCTACGAAACTGACCTGGGCACCGCCGACGAGGTTGCTCAGCTTCTCGTTGAACGACTCCTTGAAGATGTGCCCGAGAACCCCGGCAAGCGAGTCGCTGTTCTGCTCAATGGGCTCGGCTCGGCAAAGTACGAAGAGCTGTTCGTCACGTACACCTCGGTGACGAAGCACCTCAACGCTGCGGGAATCGAGATCGTGGATGGCGAAGTCGGCGAGTTCATGACGTCGCTGGACATGGGTGGGGTCTCCCTCACGCTGATCTGGCTCGACGACACGATCGAGCCCTACTACTTCGCTCCCTGTGACACCCCCGCGTACAAGCGCGGACCGCTTCTCGACCCGCTACTTCCGGAAGGCACCGTCTTCAACACGGAACCAGAAGGTCTCGTTGTTCGAGCCCCCGGCAGCAGCGAATCTCAGGCTGCCGCTCAGCACATCGCTCGCGGCCTCGCCCAGGTCAAGACTCTTCTCGCTGAGAAGATGGAAGAGCTCGGCGACCTCGACGCGATCGCCGGCGATGGTGACCACGGAGTCGGCATGGAACGCGGATCACGCGCTGCAGCCGAAGCCGCCGAATGGCTTGCCGCCGAAGGTGCTGGCGCGCAGTCCACGTTGGTCGGTGCCGGCTCGCGCTGGTCCGAAAACGCGGGTGGAGCATCCGGAGCACTCTGGGGTGCAGCACTGGCCGCAGCGGGCAACGCGCTGGGCGACACTGACATTGTCGACGCCGCAGCTCAGGCCCGCGCCATCCGGGCCTTCATCGACTCGATCCTCCGTTTGGGTGGAGCGCAGGTTGGCGACAAGACGATGGTGTGCGCGCAGGTTCCCTTCGCAGATGCCTTCGAAGCGGCTGCCGCCGACGGCAAGTCTGCCGCTGAAGCGTGGGCGATCGCAGCCACGGTTGCGACGACCGCAGCAGCCGAGACCGCCCAGCTCGAGCCGAAGATCGGTCGCGCTCGTGTGCTTGCTCAGCGCTCGCTCGGCTACCCCGACCCTGGCGCCGTGTCTTTCGGCATGATCGTGAGCACCATGGCCGCCCTGTTCGAACCCACATCCGCTAAGTAACGACGAAGTACGAGGAGAATCACATGCCTATTCCCGGAATGCGCGGTATGGAGCACATTGGCTTCACCGTGCCCGACATCAACGAAGCGTGCACGTTCTTTGAGGAGATCTTGGGGGCGACCACACTGTTCGTGGCCGCCACCGACTTTCGCAATGACGACACCGACTGGATGGATGAGCACCTACGCGTGCATCCACGCTCCGTAATTAAGGAGTTCCGTTACCTTCGCTTGGGCAACGGAAGCAACCTCGAGGTCTTCGAATACGAGTCGCCCGATCAGGCGACCGTGCCACCGAAGAACAGCGACATCGGCGGGCACCACTTGGCCTTCTACGTTGACGACATGGATGCGGCAATCGCCTACCTCAAGTCGAACAATGTTGAAGTGCTCGGTGAGCCCACCAGCTACACCGACGGCCCGAACTTGGGACTCACGTGGTGCTACTTCATGGCGCCGTGGGGAATGCAGTTGGAGATCGTCTCCTCACCGAATGGAACGGTGTACGACGACTCGGCAAAGGCTAGTGGTGGCCCGCGTCTCTTCCACCCTGCGCTGGTAGACGAAACCAAGGTCTAACCGGTAATCACTCGCCGTCAGTTTCGCTTCAGTGCGAGACTGGCGGCGAGTTCTCATGCCCGGCTCGAGCGGCCTGCCCCCTCCGCTAGACTGTGGGCATCCAACCGCGCGAAATCATGGAGTGATTCGGTGCCAACAATCGTCGTCGAGGTAATGCCCAAGGCTGAAATCCTCGATCCTCAGGGCAAGGCTGTAGCCGGCGCCCTCGTCCGTCTCGACAAGAACGAGTTCACTTCGGTGCGCATCGGTAAGCGATTTGAGCTCACCGTTGAGGGTCCGATCACTGATGAGCTGCTGGCTGAGGCCCGGGAGATCGCCAACGATCTTCTGGCCAACACGGTGATCGAAGATGTGATTTATGTCGGCGAGGCTCGTTCCGCCGACGACGCTCAGGGCGCATAGTGCGCATCGGAGTCATCACCTTCCCGGGTTCGCTCGACGACCGTGACGCTCAGCGTGCGGTCAAGCTGGGTGGCGGCGAGCCGGTAGCCCTGTGGCACGGCGACCACGACCTCAAAAATGTGGATGCCATTGTTCTGCCGGGCGGGTTCAGCTACGGCGACTACCTTCGTGCCGGCGCAATCGCAGCCCACTCGCCCATCATGAGCGAGGTCATCGCGGCTGCGAACGGCGGAATGCCGGTGCTCGGCATTTGCAACGGTTTTCAGATTTTGGTGGAGTCGCACCTTCTTCCCGGTGGTCTCGTGCGCAACGACCACGGTGACTTTGTGTGCCGCGACCAGAAACTGCGTGTCGAGAATGTTGACACCGCTTGGAGCAACGGCTTCAAAGAAGACGAAGAGATCATCATCCCGTTGAAGAACGGTGAGGGCGGCTACATTGCCGACCAGGCCACTCTTGATCGCCTTGAGGGTGAAGGCCAGGTTGTGTTCCGCTACCTCGAGGTCAACCCCAACGGTTCAGCGAATGACATTGCCGGCATTTCGAATGCTCGCGGCAATGTTGTTGGCTTGATGCCGCATCCGGAGCACGCCACCGAGCCTGGCTTTGGTCCAGATACTCGTGTCGCAATGCGTTCGGGCACCGACGGTCTCACGTTCTTCACGAGCGCGATTAGCTCGTTGATGGCCAACGCCTAACTCCGAAAGTTCAGCCTGATGTTTGCAACACCGAAGTCACTGTTTCGCGTACTGGCATTCGCTGAAGCGGTCACCTGGACCCTCCTGATCACCGGCCTCATCTTGCGCGCTACGGCGGGGCTGGATGTCGCGGTGTCGATCGGTGGGGCCATCCACGGTTTCGTCTTCCTCGCGTACGGTGCCACTGCCGTGTTGTTGACGGTGAACCAGCGTTGGAGCGTCGGCACCGCCGTTCTCACTATCGGTAGCGCGGTGATCCCCTACGCCACGATTCCGGTTGAGCTGTGGCTTGCACGTTCGGGTCGCCTGAACGGTGACTGGCGCAAAGAAGCTTCTGAGCATCCGCGTGATGCTGGCTGGATTGACCGCACGATGCGCTGGGCGCTCAACCACCCGGTGCTGCTCGCGAGCGTCATCATTGTCGCCGTTGTCGTGCTCTATGTCGTGCTGATCACTGTGGGGCCTCCCGGCGGCAAAGACTAGCGTCGTTCTAGAGCAAGAAGAACGGAATCACTCCGGGGTTTCTGGCGTGCACAATGACGAGGAACACGACAGCATCGAAGAGTAGGTGCACGCTCAGTACATAGACGAGCGACTTTGTGGTGGAGAAGATCCAGCCCTGCAGGAGGGCGAACGGGATAGTGAGCAGCGGGCCCCACGACTGGTAGCCGAGTTCCCACAGGAACGACACAAAGATCACCATCTGCAGCAGGTTGGCCTGCCATACCGGGAAGTGCCTGCGGAAGAGCACGAATACGGTGAGGATGAAGAACAACTCATCCCAGGTGCCGACCGCGTTCACTCCAACAAAGAGGCGGCCGATCTCGTCGGGCGTCGTGACAATGGGCCAGTTGAGGTAGACCCCGCTCGTGATGAAGTAGAACGGCAAAATGAGCCAGCCAAGAAAGAGCACGAGAAACAAGTAGCCCCACTGAACACGGTTCCACGGCCATCCGCCCCGCCACGGAAAGCGAATAAGTCGGTCTTTGAATACAAACCGTGACAGAGCGTAGGGCACAGCTACGGCTGCCGCCAGCACAAACCCGAGAAGAAAGAAGTTGCCCCAGCTGATGTCGGCGGCGACCGACACCGTGGAGACGATGACCATTCCGACCGCAATCAGAAACAGGTCCTTCGCCAAGCCCTCAGTGTGCTTGTTGCGATCGGTGAACCACGCTGCAGCGAGCGCGATAGCGACCACGAGGTAGCCAAGAAGCGTGAGCCTGAGCGAGAACATCAGCACCGCTGATCCGCTCAACAGCGCTGCGGGCACAAGCCCCCAACTGCGTGAACTCAGTGGAGAGGAGCTGACAGCACTGTCGACTGCGGGCATGCGGTACTAGTCCTTATCGTGGGTACTGCGCTTGTCGAGGGGGTCGTGCGGGTCTTCCGGATCCGACTCGGCAACATCAAGAATGTTGTCCCGACCATTCTCTTGCACGGGGATGGCACCCGTAAACTCTTGGCGACGGGCATCTGCTTCGGCACTACCGCTAAAGAGCCCGCGGTCTTGAGGTTCAGAGGAGCCCTTGCTGCGCGCACGCGCCTCGTTTTCGACCATGAGCACGCGGGTGCGAGGCAGCGCTGCGGGGTTCTTCGACTGCAACCACTCGACCATCTCTTCACGCACGTGCGTGCGGAGATCCCATTGGGCGCCCGAATCTGCGGCACTGATAAGAACCCGAACCCGAACGAAACCACCGGTGGTGTCGACGACTTGGATGTTGGCGGTGCGGCCATCCCACAGGTCGGATTCCGCAACGATCTTCTTCAGTTGCGTGCGCATCTGGTCGATGCTGACTCGCCAGTCGAGGTCGAAGTTGACCTCGCCGAGCAGCTCGGTGGCGTTGCGGGTCCAGTTCTGGAATGGCGTTGTCGTGAAGTAGGTGGAAGGCAGCACGAGGCGGCGCTGATCCCAAATGCTCACGACGATGTAGG
The DNA here is from genome assembly GCF_002797685.1 of Salinibacterium amurskyense. Classification (GTDB taxonomy): domain Bacteria; phylum Actinomycetota; class Actinomycetes; order Actinomycetales; family Microbacteriaceae; genus Rhodoglobus; species Rhodoglobus amurskyensis. The sequence continues at coordinate 507,403 of NZ_PGFH01000001.1, read as the reverse complement.
TGAGAGTGATCTCTTCGATACGACCCCATTCGCCGTCGGCGATCACAACATCATCCACTCGGATGGCGTCGCTGAAGGCGAGCTGCATTCCCGCAAAAACGTTGGCGAGAGCGGATTGGGCGGCGATACCGGCGACGACGCTGACGAGGCCGGCGGAAGCCAGCACGCTAGCCCCCAGAGCCTGTGCTCCGGGGAGGGTCAAGAGAATTGCGCCAACAGTAACGATGACGATGACGGCAGCCAAGACGCGCCGAATGAGTTGAACCTGAGTGCGGATGCGGCGAGCGGCACGATTGTCGGGAACATCAATCGGGTAGCGGTGCAGAGCACGATTGAGCAGCAGGTTGATGACCGCAATGAGCACCCAGCCACTTGCAGCAATCACTAAGACGCGGAAGACACCGTTAGTGACGTCGCGGAGATCCTGAACAGGCAGCGTAATAGAGATCGCGACCCAGATAGCGAGAAGCGCGAGCAGCACCCTCAAGCGTCGACGCAAGGGTGCAAGCGTTTCATAAACCCCTGGTCGCAATCGGGCGATTCCGCGCACAATGAGCGAGATCACTCCCACCACGACGACAACAGCAACCAGCGCAATCACCACAGCGAGGGCAAGGCCCAGCCACGATTTCCATTCGAACACTCGAGTGATTTCCTTTCATTCGCGTTGTTCCACCCTAGAGGCAGGCGCTGGGGCATTGCCTGACGTAATGGCGTGACGTGGTTTACTGACGTGATCAACGTGGGCGACAACACGAGAGGGACAGCGTGGGCGATCAAGCAACTCACAGTGCACGACGAAACTCTTTGCGTCGCTGGGCTGCCACAGTGCGCGAAGGAGTCGCCGCCGAACTGTGGCCCCTCCCCACCATTTCAATCGCACTCGCGGTGGCTTTGGGAATTGTCATCCCGCTCATCGACCGCGCAATCGACTCATCATTGCCCGTGACTCTCGAACGGTTGCTCTTTGCGGGCGGCCCAGAGAGTGCCCGTTCAGTGCTCTCCGCAATCTCGGGCTCCCTCATCACGGCAACGTCGTTGACTTTCTCCCTCACCGTTGTTGCACTGCAGCTCGCGAGCAGCCAAGCATCGCCGCGCGTACTGCGCACCTTCCTGAAAGACCGCACCGTGCACTGGACCCTCGCGGTCTTCGTCGGCACCTTCGCTTACGCCCTCACCGTTCTGCGCACCGTTCAAGATGGCTCAGACACCATTGACCCCCTCGTGCCGCGACTGGCAGTGACCTTAGCTTCGCTCCTGACTTTGGCGAGCGTTGTCATGCTGACGCTCTTCTTGGCACACCTCGCGCGGCAGTTGCGCATCGAGACCACCATGCGTCAGGTGTACGTCGAGACCAGCAAGACCATTGAGCTCGTGTCATCCACTATGGCTACCGGCGAAGTCGACCTACCCGAGTGGCCGCCAGCCGAGCGACTCGAGCTGAGCCTCGCAACACGCTCAGGGTTCATTCGTTCGATCGACCGCTCGCGACTTCTCACGCTCGCCATCAAGCACGACATTGTGGTGCGAGAAGAGCACCCGGTCGGGCACCATGTGGTCAGCGGAACCCCCATTGCGCGCTGGTGGCCACGCGATCCCCTCCGCCACGTGGATGACGACGAACGCGCCGAAATCAACGGCCCCCTAGCGAGCGCTATCGGCCTCGCCTACGAGCGCACCGCTAGCCAAGATATTGGTTTTGGCATTCGGCAACTCGTCGATATCGCGTCACGGGCGCTCTCACCGGGAGTGAACGACCCGACGACTGCCGTGCACACGCTCGGCCATATTTCGGCGACCCTCTGCTCGATCGCCGACATGCCCGTGCAATCGACAGGGCTCAGCGACGACGACGATCTGGTGCGAGTGATCATCAAGACCCACGACTTTGTGAGCCTGCTCGATATCGCCATGACGCAGCCGCGCCGCTACGGCGCGAGCGACCCCGGGGTGGTTGAGCGCTTGTTCCAACTGCTGCAAGAGGTGGGATACCGCGCGCAACGCCCCGAGCAGTCCGCGGCGGTGTCTGAGCAGATCGACCGGCTCGAGGCATCCGTTGCGGCTGAAATGTATGACGTCGTGGAGCGCGAACGGTTTGAGGGATTCGCGAAAGCGGCCCGCGCGGCGACCAACGATCACCATTGGGTGTAAATAACTACCGCGGGATTCACGCACGCACAACCGGCCCGCCCGCACCCGGTTCGGCTATCATTCCCCCATGCCCGTGAAGCGCCGCCCTCAGCCTCCCGTGACCGGAGGAGAGCGGGTACTGATCCTGTCCGCCGGCGTCGGCTCGGGCCATAACAGCGCCGCTGCGGCAGTGCACCAAGCCTGCGCGACCCGCACCGAGATCGCTGAAGTGCAAGTGCTCGACGTCTTGCAGGTCAGCAGCGCTCTCTACCGTGACGTGGTGGGCAAAGGCTATTTCGTGCTCGCGAAGGGTCTGCCGTGGCTGCTCGACTGGGCCTATGACGTCAGCGATGCACCATTTTGGCGAAGGGGACCGATCGACCCGTGGACCCAAGCCAACTCGCTTCCCGTGATCCGCGCGATCAAACGCTTCCAGCCGACCGCAATCGTCAGCACACACTTTCTTCCCGCCCAGCTCATGGCCACACTCCTCATGCGCGGATCCATCGACGCCAAAACAGCGGTTGTCACCACCGACTACGACCCTCAGGGCCTCTGGCTGACCAGCGCATTCCACTCGTTTAACGTGGCGCGCGAGGAAGGCAGGGTCGAACTGATGGCGCTCGGCCTGCCCGCCGACCGGGTGGCCGCTACCGGCATCCCGATCAGTTCGTATCCGGATGCCGAATCCGACCGCGTCGTCCATGACGTTCCCCACATTCTGATTTCTGCAGGCGCAGCGGGCGGGGACTACGCCGTCGCTGCTGTGCGGCAGACACTGCATATGCGCTCGGCGTTCACAGCCACCGTCGTGTGTGGACACAACGAGGAGACTCGCGCCGACATCGAGAAACTTGTTGGCACTGACGATCGCTTCCACATTGTGGGGTTCACGACCGAGATGCCCGCACTGCTGAGAAGCGCCGACCTCTTTGTGGGTAAACCGGGTGGGCTCTCCGCCTCCGAGTGCATGGCAGCGGGCTTGCCCATGGTGCTGGTGAACCCCATCCCGGGGCAAGAAGTGCGTAACGGTGACTACCTGATGGAACAGGGGGCTGCCGTTCGGTGCAACGACGTCACGACGCTGGGCTGGAAGATCGACCAAATCTTGCGCGAGCCAGGCCGCCTCGAACGGATGCAAGCAGCCGCGAAGAAAACTGGCCGGCCAGATGCCGCAGCGGACGTTCTCACCGGCCTGCTCGACGGCCCGCGCCGCCCGATCGTCGTGACCCGCGACGCTCAAAAAGCCATTCTTGCCGCCAGCGAAAGGCGGCTGGTGGCGAGCGATCTGCGCGGAGATTCCGCTCTGGTTCGACTGACCGACCCCACCGATAACAGCACGGTGGCACTGCTGAAAGCAGACGAGCTGAAAGACCTGCAGAAGCGTTACGCTTCGGCCGAGGGCGAGTTAGTGCTCCGCCCCGATCAAACGCTCGCGTCGCTTCGTTGGGAGGGCCGCCGCTTGATCCGGGCCGTTCTGCGCCACGACGATTCGCTGCGTGTTCGCATCGACCCGCTTCCGCACGCGGCTACCGGCGCTAGTCAGAGGTAGGGCGCAACGGCACCGCGTCAGTCCAGTTCGACGGGCTGTGCTGAGCGGCGAGCAGCGCCCATTCACCTGATCGCGGGTGCCACTGCCGGGTGATCGGATCCCGCTGCAGCGTCGGCCCCGCATCCAGCGCGATCTGCACGGTCGCGCTCGCCCCGCGCTGCACTGTCACTTTCTGAAAGCCCAGAAGCTGAGCGACCGGATGCTCGGCTGCCAGATCGGCCGCGTACAGCTGCACGACGATCGATCCGTCGCGGTCGCCCGTATTGGTCACGAGCACGCGAGCGCTGCCGCCAGTGTCGGCGAAGGTGTGGTCGAGTAGCTCGTGGGTCATCGTCGTGTAGCCCAGGCCGAATCCGAACGGGAATGCGGGAGCAATGCCCTGACCATCGAGGTGCCGCTGACCCCACTTGTCGTCATAGACGACCGCCTTAGCGGCGCTATCGAACGGGGGCAGCTGCGCTGCGTCGCGCGGGATGACAAATGGCAGCCGACCTCCGGGTTCAGTGTCTCCCGTGAGCATGCTCGCGAGCGCATGCCCACCTTCCATGCCGCCGTACCAGGCGAGAACAAGCGCTGGAACGCGATCCCGCCACGCGTCGGTCACGATCGCGCTGCCGCCAATCAGCACCACGACGGTGCGCGGGTTGGCGGCGCTGACGGCGCGGATGAGGCTTGCGTCGGAGGGACGAAGTTCGAGCGAGCTGCGATCGCCACCGCGAACGAAGCGTGCTGCGAGGTGCGCGAGCCCGATGAAGAGACGGCGAGACAGGCCAGAGTTGAAAGCGCGGCCGAGGATTCCCACATCGACTCCGCCGGTGACCACCGACTCGCCTTCATCGTGTTGGTCAAGCCCGACAACGACGACGGCGATCTCGGCCTGAGCTGCGAGCGCCGCGGCGGCGTCTTCGTCCTTGCCTGTGGCGGTCGTGATCAATGCCGCGGGGAACGCTTCACGCAAGCCCTGCAGCGGGGAGACGGTGGATGGTGGCCGAACGCGCGAGGAGCCATGATCGCCGAGGTTCGCCTCGTCAGCGAGTCGCCCAATAACCGCGAGTCGACGCGTGTCAGGAGCCAACGGCAGCAGCGGCGCGTGGTCAACCATATCGTTCTTGAGCAGCACGATCGACTCGGCAGCGGCTTGGAGCGCAAGAGCGCGGTGCGGGGCAGAGGCAATGTCAGCCGCCGCTGGCTCTTGCTGTTCGCGGGTTGCCGCGTGCTGAATGCTGGTCCGCAAAATGCGGTGGGCGGATCGCAGCACGGTCTCGCGATCGAGCTGACCGTTGCGCAGTGCGGCAGGCAGGGCGCGCGCCCGCAGCATTCGCAACGGCATCTCGACATCCATTCCCGCTTGCAGGCTGGCCACCGCATCGTGAGTGCCGAACACCCAGTCGCTCGTGACGAAACCGGTAAAGCCCCACTCATCCCGCAGCACATCGGTAAGAAGGGCGCGATTAACATCCATGTACTCGCCGCGCACCCGGTTGTAGGCGCTCATGACCGAGTCGGCTCCGGCATCCACTACCGCTTTGAAGTGCGGCAAATACACTTCGTGCAGGGCGTGGTCGTCGACAGAGACGTCAACCTCGAAGCGTTCGTTCTCCATTGAGTTGAGAGCAAAATGCTTCACGCATGCCATCGTGTGCACTCGAACACCGCGGGTAAGGGCGGCCCCCATCTGACCGACGAGAACCGGGTCTTCGCCGTAACATTCCTGCGCACGCCCCCAGGCGGGATGCCGCAGCAAGTTCACGCACACCGAAGCAGAGTAGTTGGCACCCCGCGCGCGCGTCTCGGCACCAATTGCTACCCCGACGCGTTGCTCAAGCTCCGGATCCCAGGTTGCCGCCCGCGCCATCGTCACGGGGAACGCTGTCGCGGCACCGATAACGACACCGCGAGCTCCGTCGCTGAACCGGATGCCGGGGATGCCGAGCCGCGCTACCGCACCCGCCACGAATGGTCGCCGCCCGAGGAGGGCAGGGATGAACGGCAAGAGCCGCCGCGGAGAATCGCCGTCAAGTAGTCCCAAGAGTTCCTTCTCGGTCAGCAGGCTGACGAGCTGCGCGGAGGCTGTGTCGGCATCGACTGTGCCGGCGCGAACTGCGCGAACTGCGTCATCGAAGGCGTGAACCGAGGCTGCCCATGCGACTGGCAGAGCTGCATCGCTCATCGACACTCTGCCCGCGCTCTGCACGCCGCCGGTCGCATTTTCCATGATTCGAATTCTGCACCCTGTAGCTGTATTGGCCCACAACGGCAGGCAGGTAGACCGTCTGCCGCACCCCCACACTGGGGCAGAGACCACTCGTAGCCCACTTGGTCGACTTCGTTACGTTTGTAGCAACCCGTGACGCACCGTTGCGCTCTCCCGAACGTCTGGACCCCTTTGCCTTCAGCACCTCTGACTTCTTCGCGTTCTTTTCGACTGTTTGCGGGAGCGGCCGTAGCGGCTCTCTTGCTTGCTGGCTGCACGAGTCAGAGTGGTTCAGCGGATGCTCTGCAGAAGGCCTGCGTTGACACAACCGCTTCGGCGATCAAGCTCATTGATGCCGCCGACTCGTGCGGTGCCGGTTTCGTTGAGGCAGTCTTCACGACGGAAGCTGCGTCAAGCGGGACCGCCGGCGTCGATGGCGTCGATGGCGTCGATGGCGTCGATGGACAAGATGGCACGAACGGCACCAACGGGAGTGACGGCGCGGCTGGTGCTAACGGGCTCAACGGTGCCGACGGCGCTAATGGACTTGATGGTGCCGACGGACTTGATGGTGCCGACGGCGCCACCGGCGCGGACGGTGCTACTGGCCTCACCGGAGCAAACGGAGCACAGGGGCCCATGGGAGACACCGGCGACCGGGGCGACACCGGCCCCCTAGGCCTACCCGGCGCTGATGGTGCAGTCGGCCCTATGGGACCGCGAGGCCCGGTGGGCGAGACCGGCGCAGTCGGAGCACAAGGCATCCAGGGCCTCACCGGCGCAACGGGCGCTCAAGGACCTGCCGGCAACTCGCTCCTTGCCGCAGAGTTTGGCACCCGTACGGGCGGAGCACGAGACAGTCTCGGTAATTCGTGCACTCTCGGCACTCTGTCCCTGACGGCATCGCCATACGCCGGCAATGGCCTCGTCGCAAATGGTCGCCTTCTCAATATTTCCTCCAACGAAGCGCTCTTCTCACTCATCGGAACCACCTACGGCGGCGATGGTCGCGTGACGTTTGGGCTCCCCGATATGAGCGACATCACGCCCAACAACATGACCTGGATGATCTGCCATCAGGGCACCTTCCCCAGCCCGCTCTAGCGTTCTGGAACACTCTCGGCAGGTTCTCGGCAACACGCAGACTAGGATTCTGACGTGGAAGACACTTACGAACTCGAACTCCGTAGCGTTCCCTTTGAGCACGCCGACTCGGTAATGCTGCGTTCAGCGCAGCGCGCCGAGCTCACCGCGCGGTACGGAACCGAAGACAGCGAACCCGGCGTCAAGCCCAATGCTGACTCGGTTGTCGTCTTCTTGATCGCCTATGTCGACGGCGTTCCTGCTGGTTGTGGCGGGCTCCGCGAGCTCGACAATGGCAATTTTGAAGTGAAGCGTATGTACGTCACGCCCGCGCAGCGCGGCACCGGCATCGCCATCGCGGTGCTCAAGGGGCTCGAAGAGTGGGCTCGCGCTCAGTCGGCCACCGAACTCGTTCTCGAAACGGGAACGGCCCAGCCTGATGCGATGCGTTTCTACGAGCGCGAGGGCTACACGCGCATCGAGAACTTCGGCGCCTACGTGGGCGAACCGCTCAGCGTCTGCTACTCCAAGGCTCTCTAGCCAGCACCAGCGCGTGCGGCAGCGTGGCAGCGGCGGCGAAACCTGCACGCCACCAACGTTCGTGACGGTCTCGCGCCCCTGCGGCATCCGCTTAGGCTAGGGCGGTGCTCGCTCTTGTCGCTCTCGCCGTTGTTATAGGAGCACTCTCTCAACGCATCACCGGCATGGGTTTTGCGCTCGTCGCGTCTCCGCTGATCGTGATTCTGCTCGGCCCCTTCGACGGCGTGCTGGTCGTGAACCTGTGCGGCGTCGTCTCGTCGCTGCTCATCATCCCCCGCGTCTGGCGACACATTGAGTGGCGCACGCTCGCGTGGCTGGCGATCCCCGCGGTGGCGGCCATCATCCCGGGCTCACTCCTCGTCACCCGCCTCCCGGGCGCTGTCATGCAGCTCGGCATTGGCGTGCTTGTGATCGTTGCCCTCACCGCGACGCTACTCATCACGCGCGCGGAACACATCGTTCCGGCTCGCCCGGCAGCGATCGTCGCAGGGGCAGCATCCGGTTTCATGAATACGGCTGCGGGCGTCGGCGGCCCAGCCCTCAGCATTTATGCAGTGCTGATGCGCTGGCCGCAAGTGAATTTCGCGGCCACCCTGCAGCCCTACTTTGTGATCGTCGGCACAGCATCCCTCGCCACGAAGGCGTTCTTCTCGGGCGGCGTCCTCCCTGATCTGGATGTCGCGAGCTGGGTCCTCATCATCGGCTCACTGCTAGTCGGGCTCGCGTTGGGTGAAGTGCTCACTCGTCACATCAGCCATCGAGCGGCTCGCATTGCGGTGATCATCGTGGCCTACCTCGGAGGAACCGTCGCGATCATCGACGGTGCTCTCGCGCTCGCTCCTTAACGCGCGGGCGCTTGCGGCTTGGCCAGCCTCGCTCCTTAACGCACGGATGCCCGGCCCCCAACGTTCGGGACCGGGCATCCGGTGTTCGACTCTGCGTTAGCGCAGGCGATTCAACTCAGTATTACTCGGCGGGGCCGACTCCTACGGGGTCAGCTTCCTCGTTGGCGGTGTCGCCATTGCCGGGAACGGTCTTGCGCAGGGTGGCGCCGAGTTCGGCATCCACGCTGCCCCAGTACCAGTAGAAACGCTCGAGGATTTCGGGGATCGTGATGCCACGGCCCTGTCCGGTGAGGGTTTCGATGAAGCGTGCCTTCGATTCGTCGGAGAAGACGTCGCGGTAGAGCGTTCCGGCCTGGCCGAAGTCGTCGTCTTCTGAGTGCAGGGTCTGGGCGCTGCGCATGAGTTCGCCGTCGCTTGCCCAACCGCCTTCGCCAGCAAGCTCGGGCTGAGCTGCCGGTCCACCGAACGAGTTCGGCGTGTAGACGCGGTCAGCTGCGTCGCCGATCTTGTAGTTCATGGCGCCTTCGTGCTGGTAGTTGCGCGCTTCGGAGGCGTGAGGCTGGTTGACGGGGAGCTGGTTGTAGTTGGCTCCGATTCGGTTGCGCTGGGCATCCGGGTAGGAGAACACACGCGCCATCAGCATCTTGTCGGGGCTGATGTCGGTGCCGGGAACCATGTTCGACGGCGAGAACGCTGACTGCTCGATCTGCGCGAAGAAGCTCTCCGGGTTGCGGTTGAGCGTGAAGTGGCCAACCGGAATCAGCGGGTAGTCCTTGTGCGACCAGACCTTGGTCATGTCGAAGGGGTTGAAGCGGTACGTCTTGGCGTCGTCGTAGGGCATGATCTGCACCGAGACATCCCAGCTGGGGTAGTCGCCCTTGGCAATGGCTTCGAAGAGGTCGCGACGGTAGTAGTCGGCGTCTTCTCCGGCGATGCGCTCAGCTTCGGCGGCTTCCATCAGCTCTACGCCCTGGCGGGAGTGGAAGTGGTACTGAACCCAGAAGCGCTCACCGGCAGCGTTGATCCACTGGTAGGTGTGCGATCCGTAGCCGTTGAGGTGACGCCAAGACTTGCTGAGGCCGCGGTCACCCATGAGGTACGTGACCTGGTGGGCGCTTTCGGGCGAGAGGGTCCAGAAGTCCCACTGCATGTCGCCGTTGCGCAGGCCGGAGTCGCCCATGCGCTTCTGCGAGTGGATGAAGTCGGGGAACTTCATGGCGTCGCGGAGGAAGAACACGGGGGTGTTGTTTCCGACGATGTCGTAGTTGCCCTCGGTCGTGTAGAAGCGCAGTGCGAATCCACGAACGTCGCGCCAGGTGTCGGGGGAACCCTGTTCACCGGCTACGGACGAGAAGCGCAGAATCGTTTCGCTCTTGGCACCCTTTTGGAAGACGGCTGCCTTCGTGAACTGTGATACGTCTTCAGTGACGACGAACTCTCCGAATGCTCCACCACCCTTGGCGTGAGGGTTGCGCTCCGGCACACGCTCACGGTTGAACGAGGCGAGCTTCTCGACCAGAAAACGGTCGTGGAGTGCGGTTACGCCATCAGGACCCGTGGTGAGCGAATGTTCGTCGCTCGCAATGGGTGCGCCGGCCTGGGTAGTCGTGGGTTTGGTCACGATGTCTCCTTTGTGTGGGTGGGATTATTGGCGAATTGAAGATTGGGCGACAGCGTAGACAGCTCTGTCTCTGTTGTTCAGTCTGCGCTCTTTTGCTTGAGAGCGCTCTGGCAATCGGGGCATACTCCCCAAAAGTTCACTTCGGCGGTGTGCACGGTGAAGCCACCGGCTTCGGATGGCGTGAGGCAGGGCGCCTGACCGACAACACAGTCCACGTCTCGAACGGCACCGCATTCGGTGCACACGAGGTGGTGGTGGTTGTCGCCAATGCGGCGTTCATAGAGAGCGGATGACCCTGCCGGTTCGATCTTGCGCAGCAAGCCTGCCGTCGTCAGCGCCGCCAGTACTCCGTACACGGCTTGGAGGGAGGTGCCGGGCAAGCTCGGCAACACAGCCCCGAAGATCGTGTCGGCGTCAGAGTGAGGGATGTCGGTGAGGGCGCTGAGTACAGCGACGCGGGGCTCAGTCACTTTCAGACCGGCCTCTCGCAGAGTGTCGGCGAGCGCCGCATCCGTCACTGTTTCCATACCTACGACGGTACCAGTTGTTTTGAATAATTCAAGACAACTTGTTGTGAAGGCGTCGAGTGTTGGGCGGCATCGCGCGAGAGAGCGCTGCCGCTACGCAGCGGGTGCTCCGGCGGTAAAATATCTAGGTCTGGGTCGGACGACCCAGCGTTCACCACCGGGGAGTCGCCTTGACCATTGCAATCACCACAGCGAGCGGCCAGCTCGGGTCTGCTGTCACCTCAGCTCTCATCGCGAAAATCGGACCGAACGATATCGTTGCCCTCGCTCGGACGCCAGAGAAAGCCGAACACTTGGGGGTCGAGGTACGTCCCGGCGACTACGACAACCGCGATGAACTGACAGAGTCTCTTCGAGGCGTCGATACTGTGCTTCTCGTCTCCGGTATCAGCGCCCCCTCCGAGCGAATCGAGCAGCACCGAAACGTCATCGAGGCGGCTGTCGCGAGCGGCGTGCGCAAGATCGTTTTCACGGGCATCCAAGGTCCAGAAACCGGCACGCCCTTCTCCCCTGTCGTGCAGGTGAGCATCGAAACCGAAGATTTGATCAAGGCCAGTGGACTGCAGTGGTCCATCGGCCGCAACGGAATCTACATCGAACCTGACGTCGAGTATGCCGCGACCTATGCGCTAGAAGGCGAAATAGTCAACAGCGCCGGAGACGGACGCTGCGCGTACACCACACGCCCCGAACTGGCCGAGGCTTACGCTGCGCTGCTCACCACCGACCGACACGACGGACGCACCGTTAACCTCAGCGGCTCAACACTCAGCCAGTACGAATTAGCAGAGCGCATCGGTGAGGCTGTGGGTACAGAGATTACCTACCGCCCGATCAACGATGCAGAGTACGTCGCCGATAGGTCCGCCGCGCTCGGCGACTTCTTCGGGCCAATCATCGCGGGCATCTATCAGGGCATCCGCGAAGGCGCGTACGACACCGAGAGCGATTTCGGCGCCGTAGTCGGCCGCCCCCACCAATCCTGGGACGACTACTTCGCTGGCGTGAAACTATCCGCGACTAGCGACTAGCCTCGGCCCCCTCAGAACAACAAACTCACCGAGAGAAACGCGGCGGATCGATCGTCCACCGCACCACCGAGCTAGGGGCACCAGCAAGTCGGGCCGAGCTGCTAACCGACTTCCACACACGACACTTATGGTGGCCCCATGAATATGCGAACTCGAACCCGAATCGCTGGCGTGCTTGCTGCGGGAGCATCCTTGGCGATACTTTCGGGGTGTTGGATCGACACCGCCGTGTGGGGTGCTGACGGCGCTCGTGTCATCGATACGACGAGGCAGCTGATCGCCGCTGCGCCGGCTGGCGATCAAGACGCGTTCGCGTGCGAAGATTTCACAGCGGACTTTGGCGACCCGCAAGCGTGGAATGGATTGAACGCCGGAGAGCCCGAACAGTTCGATGCCGACACATCCGTCGATCGACCGTCGCTCGACGCTTCCTGGAGCATCAACCTCGAAGGATGGAGCGAGACCAACGACGTGAGCCCCAGTTTTGTGTTCTATCGCGAGCGCGCCGACGGTCTTTGTGTAGCGGACGTTATGTGGTGACCTGTGGTGGCAGCAGCCGGCAATGCCAGACGCACATTGATGTCGCCTCAATGATCATGGAGAGGCCAATCACTTCTATCGCTTAGGTTGCCATTCACATTCGGGGAGCTGTGCGGAATCTATCTCGCCCAGCCGCACCTTAGCCGTGAGCGACGGCATCGCGAGCGGCGCGCTGCGCATCTCCGGCCCCGGCGAGAACCCAACCGAGTAGCCAGCCTGCGCTGCCGAAGGTGAGAACCACGTAGACAACCATGCTGGCGCCAAACAGCACGCTCAACAGGCCGAGCGCGACTAGCGCTGCACCGCCAGCCAATGGGCCCCAGGCGGCGACCCTGGTTTTGGGCGCTGCGGCACGCTGAGCCGGATACCACGCAGCATCAGACGACAACGTGAGCGCGGTACGCACTCCAGCGATCGGATTGCGCTTCAGCAACCCTTGCCCACTTCGCCGGGCGAGCCACAGAAACAACCATCCCGCCAGCATCAGAAAGCTGCCCGTGAGGAATGAGGCGAGCGAGAATAAGAATGCATCTGACATCGTTCGATCCCACCGAGGCCCCAGCAACGAAGCGATGCGTCAGACAGACCCGGCTACACCCACCGGCCAAGCGCGCACGGCGAACCCAACTTGTCTGAGGTGTAGAGTTGCGAGGCAGACAAACACCGGGATCGGAGCGCCTGTATGGCACCAGCAGTGCAACAAGGTCGGCTCGCAGCGCAAGCGGCCGAAGTCCTGCTCGGGTGCATCCGTGCCGGCGAGTGGCCCCTGGGGCACAAGCTACCGGGCGAGACGACACTGGCCGCCGAGATCGGGGTCGGGCGCTCAACGCTGCGGGAGGCCATCCGTGAACTCGCCGGCCAAGGCGTGCTCGAAAGCCGTCAAGGCTCGGGCGTTTTCGTGATCTCGACCGACATCGCCGAGGACTGGGATGTCGTGCTACGTCGAGTCTCCGTTGCATCCGTCATCGAGGCGCGGGTCGCCATCGAGGCCGAGGCTGCCGCCCTCGCAGCACATCGACGTACACCGTCAGACCTGCGCGCGATGCGCCGAGCGCTCGCCCGCCGCTCGGGCTCGCACCACTCTGCCGAAGAGTTCGCTGACGTTGACATGGCTCTTCATCGGGAAGTCGTCGCGGCATCCCACAATGAAGTGCTGCTCGAACTATTCGACGGATTCGTGCCGCGAGTGCGGGTTGCGATGATCGAGATGCTGAAGCTGCGCCCCATCCACGACTACGAGGCCGACCAAGCCGCCCACAGCGCTCTGGTCGAAGCGATCGCCGAACGAGACCCGGCCGCCGCTTCCGAGTGCAGCCGGGCGCACCTCACCGGCGTGCACCGAGCCCTCTCGTGAGCGACAGCACCACCACGAGCGAAAGCGCCTCCGTGAACAGCACCCCCACCGTCGTCGAGCTGCGCGGCGTCACCTTCCGCCGCGGCGAGCGCACCATCCTGAACGAGGTCGACCTCACCGTGCGCGCGGGCGAACACTGGGCACTCCTCGGGCCCAACGGTGCCGGCAAAAGCACCATCCTCGGTTTCGTCGGCGCCTCAGCACACCCGACCTCCGGAACCGTGCACATCCTGGGGCAACGCCTCGGCCGAGTCGAACTGCAGGCACTGCGTCGCTCGATCGGGCACGTCAACCCGCGTCATCCGCTTCACGCACCCCTCACGATTCGGGATGTCGTGCTCACCGGCCTCACCGGATCCCTCGAGACTCCCCCGCGCTGGGAACCCACCACGCAGCAGACGCACCGCGCGACAGAGCTCATCGAACAGATGGGGCTGGCAGGCAAGGACGCCCACCGCTGGCCGACCCTGTCGCAAGGAGAACGCGGCAGAGCACTCATCGCGCGCGCACTGATCGCCGAACCCGACCTGCTGCTTCTCGACGAACCCAGCACCGGGTTGGATGTCGCGGCGCGCGAGCAACTCCTCGAAACTGTCGACGCGCTCACCCACAGCTTTCCGCACCTGGCCTCGATTCTCGTGACGCATCACCTCGAAGAGCTTCCCTCCACGACATCCCATGCCGCGCTCATCGCGAACGGGCGGATCTCCCAGGCCGGGCCAGCCGAACAAGTCCTGACCACCGAGAACGTCACGACCGCCTTCGCGCATCCAATTCGCGTCGGCCAACACGATGGCCGCTGGTTCGCGCTCCCGGGCCGCAAGCGGTCGCTCGATCTCGCCGCGGTTTCGGCCGGTGGCTGACTTGAGCTGACGGAGCACTACCTCACCGTCGACGTTCTGTGATTGGCTACCAGCACAAGCACACTAGGGAGCAGGGGCGATCATGGCCGCGACATCCAAGGACGAACTCTTGGCCGTGACCCACAAGGAATTTGAGAAGCTGCAGCAAGCTCTCGAGAAGGTGGAAGCCGACTTCGCTGTGGCGAAAGACGCCGACGACACATCGATCAAAGACATCGTCGGGCACCGCACGAATTGGATCCACCTGTTCCTCGGTTGGTACGAGGATGGCCGCGCCGGCAAGGAAGTGTTTTTCCCCGCGAAGGGCTACAAGTGGAACGACCTGAAGCAATACAACGCCACTATTCGCGCGCAACAATCCGACCTCGGGTGGTCCGATGCGCGGTCAGCGCTGCAGACAGCGCACGATGACCTTGTCGATTTCATCACCGGTAAGTCTGACGCCGACCTCTATGGCGGACCGATGGAAGGTGCGAACAACGACTGGACGCCAGGGCGTTGGGCCGAAGCAGCAGGCCCCAGTCATTTCAGGTCTGCAGCGAAGTACATTCGTGCGCGACTGCGCGCCCAGACCACGCCGACAGCCGACCGCAACGCGTGACGATTATGGTGGCCCCATGAAGACGCGAAGGCTACTGCCGATCGCTGGCGTGATCATTGCGATCATCGCCTTAGCGATCCTTTCGGGGCGTTGGATCGACACCGCCATCTGGGGCGCCGACGGTGCTCGTGTCATCGACACGACGAGGCAGCTCATCCGCGCTGCATCCTCAGGTGGTCAAGACGCGCTCGCGTGCGACGACTTTTCAGCGGACTTTGGCGACGCGCAAGCCTGGAACGGATTGCGTGCCGGAGAACCCGAACAGTTTGATGCCGACACCTCTATCGATCGACCGTCGCTCGATGCCTCCTGGAGCATCAACCTCGAAGGATCGAGCGAGACTAGCGACGTCAGCCCAAGTTTCGTCTTCTACCGCGAGCGCGCAGACGGTCTGTGCGTAACGGACGTCAGGTGGTGAGCGATGGGTGCGCGATCGGACTCCCAGCGAAGCCACTCTTCGCGATGCACCGAAAGTCAGCAAAGTGGTCGAAAGCACGTTGGAATAACCCGCAGTGAAGCCATCTCAGGGCTCGCGATCTGTCGGCAGCACAACGGATAATATTGCAGGATGACCGGACCTGAGGGCGCTTTAGGAGTGGTGCTCGAAACGATGTCGTGGGTCGGCCTCGTTCCCGGCATCCCGCTGCTGCTTTTCGGCTGGATTCTCGCTCTGCGGGCATGCAAGTGGATCGCGGCCACTGCCGAGGTATTCGAAGCCGGAGGCTTTCAGGGCTTCCGCTGGTCCGATAGCGATGGCAGGCAGCACTCCATCCTTCACGAGCCGTCAGAAGCTCCCATCATGGATGTCGGCACACACGTCACTCTGTACTACGACCAGTGCCATCCCTCTCGGTGGAGTCTCGCGCGGCCCCGCCGCACGAACGCCGCCATCATCATCGGCTCGATACTCACCGGAATCGGCCTTCTGAGCGTCGTTGCGGGCTTCGCGCTGATGGCGTTCTGACGCGCTGAAATGCGCCGGCACACCTAGGTAGACTGGAGGCGGCCGGCGTGAGCACCCCGGCATCCACCATCTTCTGGGAGAAGCCCCTCGTGACTGACGTCTCAACCAATTCCCGCCAGCATGTTGCCGACACGGTGTCGAACGCCGCCGCAACTCCCGAGAAAGTGCAGCCCTATGGCGCACTTGGGTTGAAAGACGACGAGTACGCGAAGATTCGCGAAATTCTCGGCCGCCGCCCCACGAGCGGCGAGCTTGCCATGTACTCCGTGATGTGGAGCGAGCACTGCTCCTACAAGTCCTCCAAGAACTACCTGCGCCAGTTCGGCAAGAAGGTCAACGACAACATGTCGAAGAACCTCATGGTCGGCATGGGCGAAAACGCTGGCGTCATCGACGTCGGTCAGGGCTGGGCTGTGACCTTCAAGATCGAAAGCCACAACCACCCCAGCTACATCGAGCCCTTCCAGGGTGCGGCGACCGGTGTGGGCGGAATCGTCCGCGACATCATCTCCATGGGCGCTCGCCCCGTTGCTGTCATGGATGCGCTCCGCTTCGGCGCCATCGACAACCCCGACACCGCGCGCGTTGCTCAAGGCGTGGTCTCGGGCATCAGCTTCTACGGCAACTGCCTCGGCCTGCCCAACATCGGCGGCGAAACCTACTTCGACTCCGTCTACCAGGCCAACCCGCTCGTCAACGCACTCGCCGTTGGAGTGCTGCGCCACGAAGACCTGCACCTGGCTAACGCTCGCGGCGTGGGCAACAAGGTTGTGCTGTTCGGTGCCCGCACCGGTGGCGATGGTATCGGCGGAGCATCCATCCTCGCTTCGGATTCCTTCTCAGAGGGCGGCCCCACCAAGCGTCCAGCCGTTCAGGTCGGCGACCCCTTTGCCGAGAAGGTACTCATCGAGTGCTGCCTCGAACTCTTCCAGGGTGACCTCGTTGAGGGCATCCAAGATCTCGGCGCGGCCGGCATTAGCTGTGCAACGAGCGAGCTCGCCTCCAACGGTGACGGTGGAATGTTCATCGAACTCGAGAAGGTACTGCTGCGCGACCCCACCCTCACGGCAGAAGAAATTCTGATGTCCGAGAGCCAAGAACGCATGATGGCTATCGTGAAGCCCGAGAAGCTCGAAGGCTTCCTCAAGGTTGTTGAGAAGTGGGATGTCGAAACCAGCGTGCTGGGTGAAGTCACCGACACCGGCCGCCTCATCATCAACTGGCACGGCGAAGAAATCGTGAACGTCGAGCCGCGCACCGTCGCGATCGATGGCCCCGTCTACGACCGCCCCGTTGCGTACCCCAAGTGGATTGACAAGCTTCAGGCCGACAGCGCTTCAGGCCTCGCCCGCCCCAAGGATGGCGCCGAACTCCGCGACCAAATGCTTCAGCTTCTCGCGAGCCCCAACCTCGCCGACAAGAGCTGGATCACCAACCAGTACGACCGCTACGTGCTCGGCAACACCGCGTTGAGCTTCCCGGATGACGCCGGCATGGTGCGCATCGACGAAGAGAGTGGCCTCGGCTTCTCTGTCGCGACCGACGCCAATGGCCGCTTCTGCCAGCTCGACCCCTACGCCGGAGCCCAGCTTGCTCTTGCTGAAGCATTCCGCAACGTTGCCGCCACCGGCGCGAACCCGGTCGCCGTCAGTGACTGCCTCAACTTCGGTAGCCCCGAGAACCCCGAAGTGATGTGGCAGTTCAGCCGCGCCGTTGAAGGTCTCGCCGACGGTTGCCTCGAGATGGAAATCCCTGTCACCGGCGGAAACGTCTCGTTCTACAACCAGACCGGCGATGTGCCCATCCACCCAACCCCCGTGGTCGCGGTGCTCGGCCTGATCCGTGACGTTGCTGAGCGCATCCCGAGTGGATGGCAAGACGAAGGCAACAACATCTACCTGCTCGGCACCACCTCACTCGAGCTTGACGGTTCAGCCTGGGCTGGCACCATTCACGACCACCTCGGTGGCCTGCCGCCCAAGGTTGATCTCGCCGCCGAGCGCCAGCTTGCCGACCTGATCAAGGCTGGCAACGAGCTCAACATCATCGCCAGCGCGCACGACCTCGCCGATGGTGGGCTCGCTCAGACCCTCGCCGAGTCCGTCATGCGCTTCGGCGTTGGCGCTCGCATCTGGTTGGGCGACCTACTTGAGCGTGACGAGATCGATGCCGCCACGGCCCTCTTCAGCGAATCGACCGGTCGCATGATCGTGTCGATCCCTCGCGAAGACGACGTGAAGTTCCGCGGACTCTGCGAAGGCCGCGGCTACCCGGCCGTGCGCATCGGAGTTACGGATGCTGCCGCTCCCGCCCTCGAAATCCAGGACCAGTTCACACTGACCCTCGAAGAGCTGCTCACGGCTCACCGCGGAACGCTCGCGGAGGCTTTCGGCGCCTAACGTGCAGTTCATCAAGAGGGTTTACGGCGAGGTAACGGCCGCGCTCGCCCTCGGGGTGATCGCACTCGTCGTCGTGCGCGCCATCACGGAATCACAGCCGTGGTGGCTCGCTGCTGCCCTGCCGTGGGTGGCGTACGCGCTCTATTTGGGGTTGCTGATGACGCGCCTCGTCGTCGTACAGCGCCGGCATCCGTGGGTTCAGCTTGCTGCCGCCGGGGTAGCAATATTTGCCG
The DNA here is from genome assembly GCF_002797685.1 of Salinibacterium amurskyense. Lineage (GTDB taxonomy): Bacteria > Actinomycetota > Actinomycetes > Actinomycetales > Microbacteriaceae > Rhodoglobus > Rhodoglobus amurskyensis. The sequence goes on along the minus strand of NZ_PGFH01000001.1, from coordinate 488,926 downwards.
CCATCCTCGCCGGGCCGCTTGCCGTGCTCGTGGCCACCCTCGGCCTAGCCGTGATTCTCGGCTACAACTACTGGTACTCCGTGCAGCACGTCTCCAGCGGGCCGGTCACGGTCGGGCAGCCGCTGCCCTCGTTCCCGCTCACCACCCTGGATGGCGCTGTCGTCGACAGCAGCGTGCTCACCCAGCAACCGCACGTGATCATGTTCATTCGCGGCAACTGGTGCCCGTTCTGCATGGCCCAGGTCGCCCAGATCGCCGATCAATACCGCGAGCTCAACCGCCGCGGCGTCGCTGTCGCGATCATCAGCCCACAAAAGCCCGAAGACACCGTCGAGCTCTCGCAGCGCTTCGACATCCCGGTCACCTATTACATCGATGCGGATGCCTCGGCCGCCGCCGCGCTCGACATCGTGCAGTCCGGCGGCACGCCCGTCATCTTCAGCGCGGGAGCCCCAGCCAATGGCGACACCGTCGTACCGACCGTGATCATCACCGACGCCACCGGAACCGTGCTCTGGGCCGAGCACACCGACAATCACCGGGTGCGGCCAGAGCCGACGACGTTCCTCGACGTGCTCGACCAGCACGGCATCCGCGCGGTCTAGCCTGCTGCGTGCCGCGCGCTAGCCTCCTGCGTGCCTAGTTGGCGGAGTCAGGCTCGCTGCCCGACGCAATCTGCTCGTGGTGGTGAATAACCTCGGCAACGACGAAGTTGAACCACTTCTCGGCGAAGGCCGGGTCGAGGTGGGACTCTTCGGCGAGCGACTTGAGACGCGCGATCTGATCGCGCTCACGGTTGGGGTCTGACGCGGGCAGACCCTTAGTGGCCTTGAGATGACCAACCTGCTGCGTGTACTTGAAGCGCTCGGCAAGCAAATGAATGAGGGCCGCATCAATGTTGTCGATGCTGCGGCGGGCGCCCAGAAGCTGCTCGCGCACTTCGGGGTCGACGTTGTCGTTGTGGGCCTGATCTCCTGCTGCCATACAACGACTTTAGGGGTTCTGAAGGCTGCGTGTTTGCCACATGACGCGCGCACCGCCGAGTGAAGGTGGAAGACTGGTTTGCATGAACGATCGCGCAGGCACGACAGCCCAGGCATCCGACCTCATTGACGTCACCGAGTTGGTGGCGGCGTATTACGCGCTGGTTCCGGATGTGTCGATCCCCGAGCAGCGCGTGGTGTTCGGCACGAGCGGCCACCGTGGCTCTTCGCTCGACACTGCTTTCAATGAAGTGCACATCGCTGCCATCACGCAGGCGATCGTGGAATACCGCGCCAGCCAGGGCATCACGGGCCCGCTGTTCATCGGTCGTGACACCCACGCGCTCTCCCAGCCCGCCGAAACCACTGCGCTCGATGTGCTTGCCGCCAACGGTGTGCTCGCGCTGAAAGACGAATTCGACGACTTCGTGCCCACTCCCGCACTGAGCCACGCGATCATTGCCTACAACGCGGCGGGCAACGCTGACCAGGCCGATGGCATCATCATCACCCCGAGCCACAACCCGCCCCGCGATGGTGGTTTCAAGTACAACCCGCCGCACGGCGGCCCCGCCGATAGCGATGCGACCGGCTGGATCGCCGACCGCGCGAACGCGATCATCGCCGACGGGAACACGGCCGTGAAGCGCACAGGCTCGGCCGATGCAGCCGACGCCGAGAACACGGCAGCGGGCAGCTACGACTTCCGCGGGCACTACGTTGACGACCTTGAGAACATCATCGATATCGATGCGATCCGCACTGCCGGCATCCACATCGGAGCAGACCCGCTGGGTGGCGCGAGCGTCAATTATTGGAAGTTGATCGCGGAGAAGTACGACCTGAACCTCACGGTCGTGAACCCCGACGTTGATCCCACGTGGGCGTTTATGACGCTCGACTGGGATGGCAAGATTCGCATGGATCCGTCATCGAAGTCGGCCATGGCCTCGGTCGTCGCCCGCCGCGAGGAGTTCGACATCCTCACGGGCAACGACGCTGACGCCGACCGCCACGGCATCGTCACCCCCGACGCCGGCCTTATGAACCCCAACCACTACCTGGCTGTCGCCATCCAGTATCTCTACACGCACCGCGAGGGCTGGAACCCGGATGCCGCTGTCGGCAAGACGCTCGTCTCCAGTTCCATGATTGACCGGGTTGCTGCCGCCATGGGCCGCGACCTCATCGAGGTGCCCGTCGGCTTCAAGTGGTTCGTGCCCGGACTCGTTGATGGCTCGGTCGCGTTCGGCGGCGAGGAGAGCGCTGGCGCGAGCTTCTTGCGCAAAGACGGCTCTGTCTGGACGACCGACAAAGACGGCATTCTGCTCGCCCTGCTGGCCGCCGAGATTCTGGCGGTCACCGGCAAGACGCCATCCATTCTCTACGCCGAGCTGGTCGAAGAGTTCGGCGACCCGGCCTACGAACGAGTGGATGCCGTGGCTAGCAAAGAGCAGAAGGCCAAGCTGGGCAAGTTGAGTGGGGCTGCGATCGCGGCCACCGAACTCGCGGGTGACCCCATCACGGCCAAGCTCTCGGAGGCTCCGGGCAATGGCGCCGCGATTGGCGGCGTGAAGGTGACCACGGAGTTTGCGTGGTTCGCTGCGCGCCCCAGCGGCACTGAAGACGTCTACAAGATCTACGCCGAGTCATTCAAGGGCGCCGAGCACTTGCGCCTCGTGCAGGCCGAAGCGAAGGCGATTGTCGACGCTGCCCTCAACGGGTAGCGTTCCGGAAACCCTGCCCGGGCAGCTTGAGCCGCCCCTGCGCGAGCAATACTCCCACCAGCACGATCACGGCGCCGACAGGCTCATGCCACGACATTGTTTCTTTGAGGATGACGAAGCCGAGGATCACGCCGATCACTGGCGTAATGTACGTGACGGTCGAGGTGCGGGTGGGGCCCCATTCGGCGAGCACTCGGTAGTTCCAGACGTACGCCATTCCGGTGCCAAGGATGCCCAGGGCGAGCAGACTGGCCACGACCGGGAGGGTGAGGTTCACCGGTCCGGTCGCGATGATCGGGGTGAGCAGAAGGTAGATGACGGCCGCGATTCCGATGTTCATGGTGGCGGAGGTGACGCCGGGCACTTTGTAGGGCGCCACGAACTTGCGTTGGTAACTCATGGCGGCGCCGTAGCAGAGCGCGGCACCGAGGCACGCGAGTTGACCCAGCAGGCTGCCGCTGATGTCGCCGGCCTGCCAGGGCGCGATGATCACCAGTACGCCAAAGATGCCGAGCGTGACGCCCGCAATCTGCGAGCGCGTCAGCTTTTCGACCCGGAAGACGAGTGTCGCGAAGATCGCCGTCATGATGGGCGTCGTCGCGTTGTAAATACTGGCGAGCCCCGAGCTCACGTACTGTTCTGCCCACGCAAACAGTAGATACGGGAACACCGCGAAGAGAAACGCCAGCACGGTGAAGTGCGCCCACACGATCGGTTGGCGCGGGAGCTTACGGCGGCTGACCGCAAACACCACGACGAGCGCAAGAGCGCCAAGCACCGCTCTGCTCCACGCGACCTGGCCAAAGCTCACGCCATCCAACGCCACCTTGATGAAGAGAAAACTTGAACCCCACACGAGACCGGCTGCGGCAAAGCGCAGCGTCGTGCCCAAAGTGGATGCCGTGTCATGCTTCTCGACCCGGCCAACGGGAGCAACGGGAGCGCTCACGCGCGCGGCTCCTGCTCGGCAGCGTCACGGGAGGTCGCGCCAGCGCCGGTCGCAGTGCTCGCGCTGGACGCAGCAACAACGCTGGGCGCAGCAGTCCCGTCGAGGCGGGCGAGTAGCCCGGCCTTCACATCTGGCCAGTCTGTGTCGATCACGGAGTACACGGCAGTGTCTCGCCACGAGCCGTCGGCCCGCAGCAGGTGTTGACGCTGGATGCCCTCGAAGGTGGCACCGAGCTTGAGAATGGCAGCACGCGAACGGACATTGATGGCATCCGCTTGGAGCCGCACGCGGTTGTAGCCGCTGTCGAAGGCGAAGCCGAGGAGCAGGAGTTTCGTTTCAGGGTTCACTGCGGTACCCCAAACCTTCGGCGCGTACGCGGTCCAGCCGATGTGCGCGTTGGCGTGGGCCTCGTCGAGGTCTCCTAGGGTGCTGACCCCTACGAGACGGCCGGCGTCGAGGCCGGAGCTCAGGCGGATGGCGAACGGCATCCGGTCGGCGTAACCGAGGTAGCCGGCGCGCATCCAGTCGATGAAGGATGCTTCGTCGGCGGGCAACCCGGCAGGGCCGCCGCCGTAGCCACCGGCGAACACTTCGGGCACACCGAGGGCAGGCCAGAGGTCGGCAAGGTGCGCTTCGGTCAGGGGCTCAACGGAGACGAAGGTTCCCTGAAGGATGCGGGGCTGCGGGCGCGTTACGGTCACTCACAAATCTTCCCACCTCGCGAGCGGCGCACACCCGCGGTTTTCGGACGTTCACCCACCGATTTCGGCCGTTCAGTCCAGCAATCCCCAATTGGCTACCCCGCCCAGCGCCGCACGGCACGGCACGGCACCCCGCGGCACGTCTCACAAAGCCCGCCAACGCAGAAGCGGCACGCCCCAGATCTTTCCGGTGCGTGCCGCTTGGCTGCGAGCTAACTGCTGAAGTGCTTAGTCGACGAGGTCGTGACGAACGATGATTTCGTCGCGGCCGGGGCCGACACCGATTGCCGACATGCGGGCGCCGCTCATCTTTTCGATGGCGAGCACGTAGTCTTGCGCATTTTTGGGCAGGTCGTCGAAGGTGCGAGCGCCGGTGATGTCTTCATCCCAGCCGGGGAACTCTTCGTAGATCGGCACCGCGTGGTGGAAGTCGGACTGCGATACCGGCATTTCGTCGAAACGCACGCCGTCAACGTCGTAGGCGACGCAGACGGGGATGGTCTTGAGGCCGGTGAGCACGTCGAGCTTGGTGAGCACGAAGTCGGTGACACCGTTGACGCGCGCCGTGTAGCGAGCGATGGGGGCGTCGTACCAACCACAGCGACGCGGGCGCCCGGTGGTGGTTCCGAACTCGAAACCGTTGGAGCGCAAGAACTCGCCCGACTCATCGTGCAGTTCGGTCGGGAACGGGCCAGCACCCACACGCGTTGTGTAGGCCTTGACGATTCCGATGATGCGCTCGAGGCGGTTAGGGGCAACGCCCGAACCGGTCGCCGCGCCACCGGAGGTGGAGTTGGAGGACGTGACGAACGGGTACGTACCGTGGTCGACATCCAGCATCGTGGCCTGGCCACCCTCGAAGAGCACAACTTCGCCCTTGTCGAGTGCCTGGTTCAGCAGCAGCCCGGTGTCGGCGACCATGGGGCGCAGACGGTCGGCGTAGCTGAGCAGCTCGGTGACGATCTCTTCAACCTCGATTGCGCGACGGTTGTAGACCTTCACGAGCAGGTGGTTCTTCTGGTCAAGAGCGCCCTCGACCTTTTGACGAAGAATGTTCTCGTCAAAGAGGTCTTGAACTCGGATGCCAACGCGGTTGATCTTGTCGGCATACGCCGGACCAATTCCACGACCGGTCGTACCAATCTGGCGCTTGCCGAGGAAGCGTTCCGTCACCTTGTCGAGGGTGCGGTGGTAGTTGGTGATGATGTGCGCGTTGGCGCTGATCAGCAGCTTGGAGACGTCGACGCCACGGGCGATCAGAGCATCCAGTTCTTCAAAGAGAACTTCGACGTCGATAACGACACCGTTGGAGATGATCGGGGTGACACCTTCAGTGAGGATGCCCGACGGCAGAAGGTGAAGAGCGTACTTTTCATCACCGATCACGACCGTGTGACCGGCGTTGTTGCCACCGTTGAACTTGACGACATAGTCGATGCGGCTACCGAGGAGGTCGGTTGCTTTTCCCTTGCCCTCGTCGCCCCATTGGGCGCCGATGATGACGATTGCTGGCATGGTGGATCCCTTCGAAGAAGTGGGGGGATTACACCTCAGTCTACCCGAGAGCGGAGTTTTGCTTGTCGTAGCGATTTCTTGCGTGGCGCGCGTTGCTGGGGACTCCGTGAGAATCGTGAGCCATCGTCGCCAAGGTCAGTGGTCCGTGTCAGCATGAAGCATGTTCCGGATGCCGAACTCCCCCGTTTCCCCCACCAAATCGCCCCGCGCCCTGTGCGCGATTGTGCCCCCGTTTTTGCTGTCGCGAATCGCGACGCTTGACGACCCTCGTTTTGAGCGAGCCGCTCATGCCGCGCGACGCTCGTTGACCGATATCGGCCACGATCACCTCGATCATGGCCGCCACGAGCACACGCTCCCGCCGCGGTCGCTGCGCCCGGATCAGACGGCCGTCGCACGCGGCACCATCAGCCGGGCCATCTCGGATGCTCAGACCGGCGAGATCCTTCCCGGCGTTCTGGTGCGGTCAGAGGGCGAGCCCGAGACGGGCGACGTCTCAGTCTCGGAGGCGTACGACGGCCTCGGCCATACCTTCGCGCTGTTCTGGGAAGTGTTCGAGCGCGACTCGATCGACGATCGCTCCTCGCCGCTCGAGGCAACCGTGCACTTTGGCCGGGATTACGACAACGCCTTTTGGGATGGCAGCCGCATGGTCTTCGGCGACGGTGACGGTGAGATCTTCACCGGCTTCACTCGCTCGCTCAGCGTTATCGGGCACGAGCTTGCGCACGGAGTTACTGAGTTCACCGCCGGGCTTGTGTACCGCGGGCAGAGCGGCGCGCTCAACGAGCACGTCTCCGACGTTTTCGGCGCTCTCGTCGAGCAGTACGCCTGGGGCCAGACCGCAGGCGAAGCATCGTGGCTCGTGGGCGAGGGCATTTTCACCGACGAGGTCGAAGGCAATGCGCTGCGCTCCCTGCGCGCTCCGGGTACCGCCTATGACGACGACGTGCTCGGCAAAGACCCGCAGCCGGCGCACTGGGATGACTTCATCGTGACGCAAGAAGACAACGGTGGCGTGCACCTCAACTCGGGCATCCCCAACCGCGCCTTCTGGAGCGCTGCCGATACCCTCGGCGGCTTTGCATGGGAGCGTGCCGGTCAGATCTGGTTCGACACCCTCACCAATGGCTCGCTCACGCCCCGCAGCGATTTCTCGGAATTCGCTGCGGCCACCATCGCGGCGGCGGTGGCGCGCTTCGGCGACGGGTCGGAAGAACAGCGCGCGGTCGAGGCGGGCTGGGCACTCGTCGGAGTAGTGCCGACCACCAACTGAACCGCTGCGCACTAAGCGCCCGCGGGTTCAGCGCTGTTAGCTCCCCCGCCTTTCGCATCCGGTGGCTCGCGCCCTGTTCGCCCTCACGGCAACGGGATAGCATGCACGTGTGAAGGTACAGGTGTGGCGAAGCGGTGGCCTCCTCGGTCGACGCGTGGAGTGGGCTGTCGTTGTTGACGAGCAGCCCGACCCCGACCAGTGGTACGTGCTCATTGCCGAGATCCCGTGGAACGAGCATCCGGCCGAAAGCACGATGCCCGACCGCTACACCTACGAAATCCACTGCGAACCGCACGAAGCCGTCGTTCCCGAGCAGCAGCTCGTGGGACCGTGGCGAGAGCTGGTTGATCGCGTGCGGGAAGCAGATTCGAGCCCGCGACGCCCGCAGCCCGAGTCGCAGCCCGCACCGGAATGCGACGCTGAAGCTTCACCCGCGACAGAGACCGAAGACAGTTCTGACGCGCAGCATGAGACCGACCCGCTCGGCGGCACGGACGAGCCGCACGAGCCCGACCCGCTCGGCGGTGCGGACGAGCCCGACGGCGAACGCTAGCGCAGCGGGTCGAACGCCTCGAGCAGTGGGTGCTTTTCGCCACCGGTGATCGAGTCGGCAAGGATCCGCCCCGTGAGCGGACCAAGGGTGACTCCCCACATGCCGTGACCGCCAGCAACGTGAACGCGCGGCGAGCGCGTGCCACCGACGAGTGGCAAGCCGTCGGGAGTGCAGGGGCGCGAGCCGACCCACTCTTCTTCGCGGGCATCCCAGTCGACCCCGTCGAACATGGGGCTGGCCGCGTTGACGATGGTTTGGATGCGACGAGAGTCGGCGGGCGCATCGGCCGACCGAAATTCCATCATGCCTCCCACGCGCAGGCGATCCCCGAGGGGCGTGCAGGCTACGCGCTGAGCGGGCAGGTAGATCGGGTGCGTCGGAATCACGGGCGGCTTCACACTGAAGCTGTAACCTCGGCCCGACTGCACGACCTGGCGCACACCGAACTGGCGGGCGAGGTCGCCGAGCCAGGTTCCGGTAGCAATAACAACTTCGTTGCTGAGCACGGCGCTCTGGCCTTCGACATCAACGGCTACGCCGGCAGCACCGAGGTCACGGATGCCGGTCGCTTTCGCACCCTCCACGATCGTGGCGCCGCGAGCGCGCACGGATGCCGCCAGCACTTGCATGAACGAGGGCGGGTTGATGAAGCGCTGGCCATCCACGCGCAGCCCATGCGTCACGATCTTCGAGACGCTCGGCTCGAACTCTCGCAGCTCGTCGCCGGTGATCTTCTCGAAGCTCACGTGTCCGCCACCGGCAGCAACCTCATCGAATTCGTGGGTGATGATCTGGCGGTCGGCGTCGCTCGTGAAGGCGGCCAGGAAGGGCTCGGCGTGCTTGAGCGCGGCGGAGACTCCCCCGTCTTCCATGCGGTCGAAGGATTCGAGGCTCCACTTGTTGATCTCGGCAAAGGTGACCATGTTGCGGCGCCACATCTTGGGCGTCGAGTGACGCGCGAAACCGGCGAGGAAGCGCAGCAGCGTCGAGTTGGCGGCGACGGGCACGTACACCGGCGAGGTGGGGTCGATGACGGCTTTGATGCCGACCTTGAAGATCGAGGGCTCGGGCAGCGGAAGCGTCAGTGCGGGAGCAACCCAGCCAGCGTTACCGAGCGAAGCACCGGCAGCAACACCCGAGCGGTCGAGAACCGTGACTTCTACGCCACGCTCCTGCAAAAACCAGGCTGTGCACAGCCCTACGATTCCGGCGCCAATAATGGTGACTTTCGCGGGCTGTGTCATGGTTCCCTACTTCGTGAAGCTGACGTGCTGGGTAATCCAGTTATGCATCGCTACGGCAGCCGCGGCTGACGCATTGATGGATCGGGTTGAACCGAACTGGCTGATCTCCACGACATCCGTGGCAGCGTCGATTGCTTCGGGAGAGAGCCCGGGGCCCTCTTGGCCGAACAGCAGCACGCAGCGCTGGGGGATGTCAAAAGTTTCGATGATGACGCTGCCGGGCACGTTGTCGATCGCAATGATCGGCAGGTCGTTGGCTTCAGTCCACTCGACGAAGGCCGCGACATCCGGATGATGCAGCACGTGCTGGTAACGGTCAGTGACCATGGCGCCGCGTTTGTTCCAGCGCCGACGCCCAATGATGTGCACGGTGTCGGCACCGAAGGCGTTGGCGCTGCGCACGATGGAACCGATGTTCATGTCGTGCTGCCAGTTCTCGATGGCCACGTGGAATGGATGCCGCGTCACGTCGAGATCGGCAACGATCGCTTCCATGTTCCAGTAGCGATACCGGTCAATAACATTGCGGGTATCGCCGCGTTCGAGCAGCACGGGATCGTAGTGGGGTTCGGTGGGCCATTCGCCCTGCCACGGCCCCACCCCGTTGGTCGACAGCTCGACGCTGGGGTTCGGTTCAGTCACCATTCCACGATAGTCGTCGGCGGCCCCGCCTGAGTACCGCCTCGGAGCGGCACCACAGGCTGGAGCACTGCCATTCGGGGCGACCCCGCGCGACTAGCCTTCGTAGCGCTCGACGCGCAGCACGCAGGTGAGCTCGTCTTCAGCGACAGGAATAACGGTCTCCCAGTCGGTGGTGTCTCCCGGCTCGGTCGCAGCGACATCCACCTGAGTAAGAGCGCGAGTGTCGTTGGCGCCGTTGAGCAGTGAGACGTAGATGCGGTACGTGGCGCTGGCATCGGTCGAGTTCGTCACGACACCCGACACGGTCCATTCGTCGCCCGTGCGCTCGCACTCGTTGACGGTGGAGTCAGCGAGAGCACCCTGCAGGTTCTCACCGGTGCCGGGAGCATCCGTAATGTCGGTCACGCCCGGAGTCTGCTCAGCCGAGCTCGACGTCTCTTCGGGGTCGGGCTGACCGTCGGTGCCATCATTCGTGCAACCCGCAAGCGTCAGCGCGAGGATCGCAAAAGGTACTGCGGTAGCGGTCAGTCGTGTGCGGAGCTTCATGATTCTTCCTGTCGTTGTCTTCTGCGTGCGAGCAGGATCAGAGCGAGGCCGGCGAGCAGTGTGCCCAACCCGGTTGCGAGTGTTCCTCGGGGATCCGACCCAGTGTAAGAGAGAGCCTTGGTAGGTAGCTGCAAAGTTGTCTGTGCAGCTGCCACCACGGGGTCTCCCGAGTTGATTTCGGTGCTGGTGACCGTTGCCGTTTCGTACAGCGTCGTTCCCGCGTCGCTTTCACGGATGACGTAGGTCGCCGTTGCCGTAATCGACTCACCAGGAGCGAGAACGCCGACCGCGCCGGGCCACGCACCGTAGTTCATGGGCGAGAGACCGGAGCGCGGATCGGCAATCGAGACGTTCGTCAACGGCAGCGTTCCCGTGTTGGTTGCCACATACGTGAAGATCACGACATCGCCGGGGAAGCCCTGCTGGCCCGCACCGAGCACACCCGAGATCGTCAGCGCAATGTTCGGCACATTCGGAATCGGGAGAACGTCGGTTGCCTCTTCCGGCGCGATGGGGCCCGAGGGCGCGTTCGCGTCGACCGTGGCCACGTTCGTGGTCTGTTCGACATCCACGTCACCCTGAGTGATCACGTAGGTCGCCGTTGCCGTGACTGACTCACCCGGAGCCAACTCGCCAGGAGTACCCGGCCAGTTGTAGGTGAGCGCGGATACGCCCGGCTTGGGGTCGGTGATTACGACGCCGGTGAGCGTGACGTTACCGGTGTTGACGACCTCGATGACGTAGTTCACGGTTGCACCCTGCTGGGCGAAGGTCGCGAACGAACTCGTCTTCGTGATGGTCATCGACGGGTTTTCGACAATCGGCGTTGAGCCGGTGGCCGTGTCCGTCACCACAGCGCCCACGACCGGCGTTCCCGCCGTGGAAGCATCGGAGCTGATCGAACCAGCATCCACGTCATCCTGAGTGAGCACGTACGTTGCGGTTGCCGTGGCCGACTGGCCCGGAGCGAGAACGCCCGGAGTGCCCGGCCAGGTGATCGTCAGCGTGCTGAGATCGATCTGGTCGTCGGCGATCGTGACACCGTTCAGCGTGACATCACCGGTGTTGGTGACCTCGAAGCTGTACTCCACGGTGTCTCCCGCGTTGCCGGTCGCGCCAGCGGCGAGCACCTGAGTCTTCGTGATCTCAATGTCAGGCGAGCCTGCCGCGGTCGGAACAACGACGGTGTTCGACGTGTTGAGGATGTCGTCGCCCGCCGGATTCGTCGAAGTCACGTTTGCAGTATTGGACGCCGAACCGGCATCGAACTCAGCCTGCGTGACCTGGTAGCTCGCGGTTGCCGTAACCGACTCCCCCGGAGCCAATACGCCGACTGCTGCGGGCCAAGCGCCGTACACGACTGCTGTCGTTCCGACCTTGGGGTCAGCAACAGTGACACCGCTCAGTGTGGTTTCGCCCGTATTCTCGACGGTGAAGGTGTAATCGATCCACGAACCCACGACGACGGGGTTCACGGCGTCGCGCGGTTCGCCCGCCTTAGCGATGTCAATGCTCGACAGCGCCTCGATGAGCGGAACCACGGTGACCGCAGAATCAGCATCAACGGCGGTTGCGGCGGGAGAGTTACCCTCGCCGGTCGCGACGTTGCGTACTTCACCAGCGTCGACATCCGCCTGATCAACAAGACGGGTCGCCGTGACCGTGACACTTTCGCCCGGGGCGAGAACGCCCGGAGCGGCCGGGTCTGGCCAGGTGTAGACGAAGCCGGTGAGGCCGGGGATCGTGTTCGAGAGCGTCACACCATCGAGCGTGACGTTTCCGTCATTCGTGATCGTGAACGTGTAGTCCATGCCGTCGCCGAGCACACCCGTTGCTCCCGCAGCGAGAGCCGCGGTGTGGGAAGTGACGATGGATGGCGCGGCCTCCACGGTCGGGTTGAGCACAGTGTTCGAGACACCGGTCACTTCGGTACCGTCTGGCGCCGTTCCGATCGCCGTCGCCGTGTTCTCCACGGTGCCGCTATCGACATCGGCTTGCGTCACGGTGTACACGACGGAACCGACGGCCTGCTCGTTCGGGCCGAGAATACCGGTGGCCGAGGGGAACGTGAGGTCAGAGGGAACGACGTCGATCAGCGGGTCAATAACTCCTACGAGGCGCAGGGTCACGTTTCCGGTGTTCTTCACGATGAAGCTGTAGGTGATTTCAGAACCGACTTCACCCGAACCCGAAGTCATCACGCCTGACTTCTCAGCGGTAATGCTGGGGTCAGCCACCGCTGTGAGCTCGCGGTCAACGTTCGACGTCGCCGTGACAGGGTCGCCGCCGGGCGTGACGCCACGAACGGATGCGGTGTTGTCGACGTAACCGCGGTCGACGTCATCCTGTTCGAGAACGTAGGTCGCGCTCGCCGTCGCCGACTCACCCGGAGCCAGCACGCCACTGTTGGCGGGCCACGCGATCGAGTTGATCGAGACGTTGTCGATGCTGTCGGTGATGGTCACCGTGCGCAGCGTGACGTTTCCGATGTTGGTAACCACGATCGTGTAATCGATGGTGTCGCCAGGACCGTTCTCGCCCGCAACAGCCAGCTCGCTCGACTTCGTCGCCTGCAGCAGGCCGTCAGCCGCAAGAGTGACGGTCGCCGGAGCAGTGGCGGTTGCCGCAGCGCCCACCGGAGGAGTTCCCTCACCGGTGACAACGCTCGACACAGCACCCGAGTCGATATCGGCCTGCGTCAGCGTTTGCACGCGCACTGCCGTGACGGTGTCGCCAGGAGCGAGAACGCCCGGAGCTGCAGGGTTAGGCCAGGTGTAGTCTCCCGCCGGCAGCGAACCGAGGAAGTCGCTCAGCTCAACGCCGGAGAGCGTCACGTTACTCGTGCTCGTGAAGCTGTAGTTCCAGGTGACGGTGTCGCCTTCCACAGCCGGGCCCGGGTTCGTCAAGGCACCAACGTTGGTCACCGAAACGACAACGCTCGGAGCCTCAGTGGGCACCTCAACCGTGTTCGAGGTGGCTGCGATGGCGTCGCCGCGCACCGGAACCGCTGTGGTACTCGCCGTGTTCTCGACGAAACCACGGTCAACATCCGACTGACGGATGTCGTAGGTAGCCGTTGCGGTTACCGTCTCGTTCGGAGCGAGAGTTTCTACTGCGGTCGGCCACTGCACGTCAGGCGTGCTCATTCCGGGCAGCGGATCGGTGACAACGATCGAACCGATCGTGACGTTACCGGTGTTGCGAACCTCGAATTCGAAGTCCACGGTGTCGCCAACGCCGTTCTCGCCCGTCAGAGCGATCTCGCCCGACTTCACAATCGTCATGCTCGGCTGCGGCTGAACCGTGTACACGATGACCTCGTTGGTGGTCGCCGGAACGTCATCACTGTTCGGATCGGTAGCACCAACATCCGCAATGTTCGAGATGTAGCCAAGGTCAACGTCGGCCTGCGTGAGCTGGACCGATGCTTCACCGATGACGGTTTCGCCGGGCAACAGAACGCCGGGCTGCGCGGGGTTCGGCCACGTGATGACGGGAACGCTCAGTCCAGGAAGCGGATCGCGCAGTTCGCCGTCGATGAGCGTGACGTTGCCCGTGTTGGTTGCTTCGAGACGGTAGTCGACCCAGTCGCCAACCTGCCCGATTCCACCGGCACGCAGTTCGCCCCACTTTGTGGCTTCGAGTTCGCCGTTTGCGGCGATTGGGACAGCGGCGGGCGCAGTCTCGGTGAACGCGGTGCCTGATGGCGGCGTCGCGCTACCGGTGACGATGTTCGCGACGGAGCCGGAGTCAATGTCATCCTGAGTCAACTCGTAGGTAGCCGTGGCGGTGACGACGGCACCGGGTGTAAGCGTTCCGGCTGTAGCGGTGGGCCACGAGTAGACGAGTGCAGACAGGCCAGGAAGCGGGTCAGCCAGCGAGACTGCTGTCAGTGTCTGGTTACCGTTGTTCGTGAGCGAGAACTCGTACTCCACGAGGTCACCCTCGAAGCCGGCAGCACCGGGTGTGAGGGCACCGCTCTTGGTGACGAGGATGTCGGGCGCAGCCGCATCCGTCGGCGTCGATTCAAGAGCCGTGTTGCTCGCAACGGCAGCGTCGGTCGGAGAGGTGCCATTGGCCACGGCAGTGTTGTCAACCTTGCCCGCGTCAACATCGGCCTGAGTGATCGCGTAGGTCGCCGTTGCCGTTGCCGTCTCGCCGGGGGCGAGAACACCGTTGGCGCCTGGCCAGTTGACCACAGGAGAACTGAGGCCGGGCAGGGGGTCGGCAATCACGATCTCGTCGACCGTGACGTTTCCGGTGTTCTCCACCTCGAATGTGTAGGTGACGATGTCGTTCACACCAGCGCTCGCGCCCGTGCTCGATGACTTCGTCAACAGCAGCGAAGCAGCGGCCGGAGCAACAGTCGTCTCGGTAACTGTCGTGCTCACCGTGATCGTGTCTCCGATGGGCGGCTTTCCGCTGGCCGTCGCCACGTTCGATACAGTGCCGCGGTCGACGTCATCCTGAGTGATCGTGTAGTTGGCCGTAGCCGTAACCGTCTCACCTGGTTGCAGCTCTCCGGGCGTTCCCGGCCATGAGAAGACTGGGCTGCTGACGCCGACGAGCGCATCAACCAGATCCACGAGAGTCAAGGTGACGTTTCCGGAGTTCGTGATGCCGAAGTCGTAATCGATCGTGTCGCCCGCGTTGCCGGCACCGTCGACGGTGCCGGCCTTGGTGACATCCATGCTGGCCTGCGAGGCGAGCACGACCGCGGCTGTTGCGGGGTCGCTGACGGCGTCGCCGCGCGGAGGCGTTCCCGAACCAACAGCATCGTTCTCTACGGTTCCCGCATCGATCTGCGCCTGCGTCAATGTGGATGTTGCCGTTGCGGTGACCGATTCGCCCACCTCGAGCGTGCCGTCGGCGCCGGGCCACGTGTAGGTCAGAGCCGAGATGTCCGCGAGGGAATCAACGATCTCTACACCCGTGAGCGTGACGTTGCCGGTGTTGCTCAGCTCAAACGACCAGTTGACGGTGTCGCCCTCATCGGCGCGAGCCGGGTCGGCGAGTACACCGCTCTTAGTGAGTTCCACCTCGGCACGAATCGTTTCGGTCGGAACAGTGTTCGCTTCAGAGTCATCCGTGACATCGGTGCCGTTGGGGTCAACGCCATCAGCGGTCGCGATGTTCAGAACGGCGCCAGCATCCACGTCGTCCTGTGTGATTTCGTAGTCGGCCGTCGCCGTGGCGATCTCACCGGGAGCGAGCACACCGGGGGTCGCCGGGGTGGGCCACGTGATCGTGATCGCCGAGAGGTTCGGAAGCGGATCCGTCAGCGTGACTGAGTCCAGCGTGACGTTACCCGAGTTGAGAATCTCGAACGAGTAGTCGATCGTGTCGCCGAGGTCGGCCGTGCCCTGAGGCGCGCCCGACTTGGTCACGGTGATGTTCGGAGCAGGCAGAACGGTCGGAACGATGACCTCGTTGGAGGTCTCGACCACGAGAACGCCCTTTGGAGTCTCGGCAGACATATCTGCAATGTTCGAGATGAAGCCGCGGTCAACGTCTTCCTGCGTCAGCTCGTAGGTTGCGACGCCGACGACCGACTGGCCGACCGGGATCTCGCCAGGCTTGGCGGGGTCTGGCCACGTAATGACCGGAACAGACAATCCAGGCAGCGGGTCGAGCAACTGGCCGTCGTAGAGCGTGACGTTTCCGTCGTTGGTCACGGTGAGGGTGTACTCAATCGTGTCTCCGACAGCGCCGACGCCGCCGTTGAGGATGACGCCCTCCTTGAACGGAGTGAGTACCGGAGCAGGAGTGATGGTCACCGTTTCAGCAGCGGTGTCATCCACCGTGGTCGCCGTAGGAGTGGTTCCCTCGGCCGTCACTATGTTGTCGACCTTGCCGGCATCCACGTCAGCCTGCGTGAGCTCGTAGGTCGCAACCGCGGTCGCGCTTTCGCCCGGGGCGAGCGTTCCATCAGTAGCGGTCGGCCACGAGTAGGTTAGAGCGCTGAGACCCGTGAGCGGGTCGGAGAGTTCGACATCGGTGAGCGTGACGTTACCGGTGTTGCGCACAGTGAACGAGTACTCGACGATGTCGCCGGCGAAGCCGGTAGCACCCGCCTCGAGTTCACCGTCCTTAGTGGTCTCGATCGCGGCAGCAGCAGTGACAGTTGGCACATCAATGGGGCCAACCGAATCATCGACGGCACCGAGTGGTGACGTGGCGTCGACATCCGCCGAGTTGCTCACGTATCCGAGGTCAATGTCGTCCTGCGTGATCGCGTACCACGCGGTAGCCGTGGCCACCTCAGCGGGAGCAAGCTCGCCGTCAGCACCGGGCCACGAGTACACAATGGTCGACAGTCCCACCAGCGGGTCGTCGATCGCGACACCCGTGAGGGTCGTGTTGCCGGTGTTTTCTAGCGTGAACTCGTACTGCACGAGATCGCCCAGAGCCGCGCCATCCGGCGTAGTTCCGACCTTGTCGATCGTGGCCGAAGCCGTGCGTGCGATCGTGGGGTTCACCGCAGGGTCAGAGAACTCGAGGTACTCGGTGCCATCGGGCAGTGATCCCACGGCTTCAGCAGTGTTCGTTACTGAACCCGCGTCGACATCTTCCTGAGTAATCGTGTAATTCGCTGTAGCCGTCGCCGTCTCGCCCGGAGCAAGCACGCGGTCGACGCCGGGCCAAGTGATGACCGGCGAGCTAACACCGGGCATCGAGTCGATGAGAACGACACCGGTGAGGGTGACGTTTCCGGAGTTGGTGATGCTGAAGCTGTAGTCAACGACGTCGCCAACTTCGCCTAACTGGGCTCCCAAGTCGCCCGACTTCGTGATGGTGAAGTTCGGTGTTGCCGTCAGAGGAAGAGTCGCGGAGGCCGGCTGGGTAACAGCAGATCCCGTCGGCGGAACGCCCATGGCGTTGACGCTGTTCGCGAGCGAACCAGCATCGATGTCGCTCTGAAGCAGCGTGTAGGTTGCGGTTGCCGTAACGTCATCACCCGGGTTCAGAAGCCCCTCGGTCGCGGTAGGCCAGGCACCGAAGGTTACTCCGGTGAGACCCGGCAACTGGTCGATCAGATCGACCGATGTCAGCGAAACGTTTCCGTCGTTGGTCACGGTGAAGCTGAATTCCACGGTGTCGCCCGCGACGCCCGTAGCGCCGGTCGCGAGTGCCGCGCTCTTTGTCGCGCTGAGCGAGGGATCAGCCTCGACGATCTCGGTGACGACCTCGGGTGAGGAGCCAGTAACCGGAGTGCTTTGCGCACCGGTTCCGCTGGCGTTCGCCGTGTTGACGACCTCTCCCGCGTTCACGTCATCCTGAGTGATTTCGTACGTTGCCGTGGCGGTGACGCTGTCACCGGGGGCGAGCGTCTGGGTGGTGTTCGCGACATCCCAGTTGACCGTGAGGCCGGTGAGACCGGGCAGTGGGTCCGCAAGGGTGATGGCGTCGATCGTGACATTTCCATCATTCGTAATCGTGAAGGAGTACGCGATTTCGTCACCGAGCTCGCCGTCATCAGCGACAACGGCAGTCTTGTCGACGGTCAGGATCGGAGCGGGCCGTACCGTCGGGATGACGACGGTGTTGGTGGTCGCCGGAACAACGGCATCGTTCGGTGTGAGGGCCTGAACTTCTGCCGTGTTCTCGATGTACCCGAGGTCGACGTCGGCCTGGGTGAGCGTGTACTCCGCGGTTCCGGTGACGGACTCGCCGACGCCGAGAACGCCGGGCTGAGCCGGGTCTGGCCAGACGATGTTGGGGTCACTAATGCCGGGAAGTGGATCAAGAAGCTGGCCGTCGTGCACCGTGACGTTACCGGTGTTGGTGGCGGTAACGGAGTAGTCGATGATGTCGCCGACTTCGCCGATTCCCCCCGCACGCAGTTCGCCCGTCTTGATCGCGCTCAGGCTTGCGTCGGGTTCAACAACCACTGTCGCGGCGACTTCGGTGCCATCAACGTCAACGGCGTTGGGGTCGACACCGGATGGTGTGGCCAAGTTCACGACAGAGCCGGAGTCCACGTCGCTCTGCTTGAGCTCGTAGGTCGCTACCGCCGTTGCGGTCTCGCCCGGAGCCAAGACGCCGTCGGTCGCGGTGGGCCAGGTGTACGTGATGGCCGAGAGATCGGTGAGCGGGTCAGCCAACGTCACGCCAGTGAGTGTGACGTTTCCGTCGTTTGTGATCGTGAAGGAGAACTCGATGAGGTCTCCCGCTTCACCCTCAGAGCCGGATTCCAGCGCGCCGGTCTTGGTCGCCGAAATAGCAGCGGCCTGAGTGACGAGAGGGGTGACTGCGGCGGGCGAGTCATCCGTAACGGCAGCGCCGTCGCGAGCGGACTCGGCGTCACCGGTCGCGATGTTGCTGACCGACCCAGCATCGACATCCGCCTGAGTGATTGTGTAGTTCGCCGTGGCCGATACAGACTCGCCAGGAGCAAGTTCGCCATCGACGCCAGAGACCCATTCGCCGTACACGAGAGCGCTGAGCCCCGCGAGCGAGTCGGTGATCGCAGCATCCGTCAGCGTGACGTTTCCGTCATTCAGCAGGGTGATCGTGTAGCTGATCGTGTCGCCGACAACGCCGGTGCCGTTGAGCACTGCGGCCTTAGTTGTGACGAGAACGGGAGCCGTTGCATCGGTCGTGACGGTGACGATGTTGGAGTCTTCGTCGAGGATCACTCCCGCGGGCGTCGAAGCGAGCACGCTTGAGTCGTTGTCGACGAAACCGCGGTCGATGTCGGCTTGCGTGAGCACGTACGTGGCAGTTGCGGTCAGCACATCGTTCGGGCCGAGCGAGCCGGCGGCGTTGCCGTCCCAGTCGTCGTAGCTGATCGCCGAAACACCATCGAGGGGATCAATGATGCTGATCGAGCTCAGCGTGACGTTACCGGTGTTAGTGACGGTGAACGTGAAGCTCACGGTGTCGCCGAGCCCGCGGTCTGCGGGCGAGGCGTCTTCAGACTTGACGATGGTGATTCCAGCGTCGGGAGCCAAAGGCACGGTCGCCGCGGTGGTCGCGTTTGCGACCGCACCACGAGACGGAGTACCGGATGCGGTCACGGTGTTCACGACGGAACCCGCGTCGACATCCGCCTGCGTTACGACATAGTCGTCGGCGGTTGCGAGCACGCTATCGCCGGGGTCGAGCTGACCCGAGACACCGCTGGGGAAGGCACCGAAGACGGGCGTGACTCCAGCAAGGGCATCGTTGAGGGTCACGCCACTGAGCGTGACGTTTCCGGTGTTGGTAACCGTGAAGCTCCAGTCGATCAGGTCGCCAGCATCTTGCGCGGCGGTACCTGTCTTCGTGACCGAGATACCAGGGGCAGCAGGCTCGGTCGGAGTTGTCACCGAAGAGACCGGGCTTTCGACCGTTGCGGGAGTGCCCCCGGTGGTGTCGCCGACAGCCTTCGCGGTGTTCGTCACCGAACCGGCGTCAACATCCGCCTGGGTGATCGTGTAGTTCGCCGTTGCCGTCGCGGACTCACCGGGATCAAGCGATGTAGCCGACAACGTTGGCGTTGCAGCGCCCAGTAGCGGGTCGTTGAGAACGAGGTTCTCAATCGTCACGTTTCCGGTGTTCTCCACAAGGAAGGAGTACGTAATGGTGGTGCCTTCAGCGGCCGGGCTCGGCACAACGCTGGCAGTCTTCGTTGTCCTGAGCTCGGGACGCTGATCACCGGTCTTCACCACGACGGGGCCGGAGCTTGCATTCACCTCGGGGCCACCACCAGGAGTCTGGGCGGTCACGCTGGCGGTGTTCGTTACTTCACCGGCGTTGAGGTCGTCGAGATCGATCGAGTACGTCGCCGTCGCCGTCGCCGTTTGACCCGGCGCGAGCTCGTTGGGAGTACCCGGCCACACGAACGTTGGAGCGCTCAGCCCGGGCAGGTTGTCGATGAGCGTAACGACGGTGAGCGTCTGGTTACCCGTGTTGCGAATCGTCATCGTGTACGTGATGACGTCGCCCTCTTCACCCGTTCCGCCGACGGACGCTACCTTGCTCACCGTGATGCCGGGGGCAGGAGCGATCGAGACCGTCTCCGAGTCCGTTTCGGTGAACGGCGTACCCGACGGCGGCGTGGCCGTGAGGGTTGCGGCATTGCTGACAGAGCCAGCATCCACATCGGACTGCTTCACCGTGTAGTTGGCGGTTGCCGTGACGGTTTGACCCGGGGTGAGCACGCCCGTGGCGCCCGGCCACGTGTACGTGATCGCACCAAGGTCGGCCAGGGGGTCGCTGACAACAACTCCCGTGAGCGTGACGTTTCCGGTGTTCTTCGTCGTGAAGGTGTAGGTAATCACGTCGCCCGCGGCTCCAACAGAACCGGGAGCAAGCGCCCCAGACTTCGCGAAGGTGGCCACAGGGTTGGCGGCAACCGTCGGAGTGATGACGTCATCCGAGGGGTCGGTGATGACGCCGGCGGAGGGCGACGTGCCCTGACCTGTTGCTGTGTTCGCGACGGAACCCGTATTCACGTCGGATTGCTTGATCGTGTACTTCGCGGTGGCGACCACCTGCGTGTTGGGCTGTAGCGTTCCGGTGACTCCACCGGGCCACGCACCGTAGGTGAGCGTGCTGAGGCCAGAGAGCGGGTCACTTGCCGACACCGACGTGAGGGTTGTGTTTCCCGTGTTGCGCACGGTGATCGTGTACGTGATGACATCGCCAACGGCGCCGGTTCCGGCAACGCTGGAAGTCTTAGTGGTGAGGATGCCCGGAACGCGCGTTGCGGTCGGAGTAGCTACCGCAGCAGACGATGCCGTGGTGTTCGGGCCAGCGGGCGGCTTGCCCGAAACAGACGCCGTGTTGTTGACAACGCCAGCGTTCTGGTCGGCCTGACGGATCACATAGTCAGCCGTTGCCGTGATGGTCTGGCCCGGGGCGAGACGGCCTACAGTGCCGCTGGCCCAGGTGCCGTAGGTGAGTGCGCTGAGACCGGGGCGCGGGTCGGCGATGATCACGTTGGTCAGCGTGACGTTACCGGTGTTCTGGGCCGTGAAGGTGTAGCGGATGGTGTCGCCCACAACGCCAGTGCCGGGAGAAACGATGGCCGCGGTCTTGTCGAGCGTGATGGTGGAGTTCGATGCAAGGGGAAGGGTTGCCGGAGCAGTGGCCGTTGCGGGTGAACCACGCGGCGGTGTACCCGAACCATTGGCGGTGTTCGAGACAGCACCAGCGTCAATATCGGCCTGCGTCAAAACGTACGTTGCGGTAGCGGAAACGCTCTGGCCTGGAGCCAAGGTTCCTGCCGTCGAGGGCCACGTGCCGTAGGTGACGGCGGAGACGCCGGGAAGGGAATCAGTGACCGACACCGAGGTGAGCGTCACATTGCCCGAGTTCGTGAGCGTCAGGCTCCACGTCACAACGTCGCCAGCAACACCCTGCGCGCCCGGCGCGAGAGCGCCCGACTTGGTCACACCGATCTTCGGTGCAGACGCGATCGTCGGCGTGACGAGCTGCGGCGACGGAGCAGTGACGACAGCACCGGTCGGAGGCGTTCCCGTGGCCGTCGCAATGTTCTTGACGGAACCGGCGTCGACATCCGCCTGCGTGATTGTGTACGTGGCGGTTCCGGTGACGGTGCCGTTGGGGTTGAGCTGGCCGCTCACGCCACCCGACCACACGTAAGTGGGCGTGGAGAGTCCGGAAAGCGGGTCGGCGAGAGTGACGCTCGTGAGCGTGACGTTACCGGTGTTTTTGGCGGTGAACGTGTACGTGATCGTGTCGCCGATTACACCGGTTCCGGTGCCACCCACCACAGCGCTCTTGGTGGTGACGAGCGCGGGCGAGGCCGCGACCGTCGGCACTACGGCCTCCGGCGACGTGGCAGTAGCAACGGGGCCCGACGGCGGGGTTCCGGATGCCGTAGCCGTGTTCTTCACAGAGCCAGCGTTCACGTCGGACTGCTTGATTGTGTACGTCGCCGTCGCGGTTACCTGCGCGTTGGGAGCGAGAACTCCGGTCGTGCCACCCGGCCAGGTGCCGAAGGTGACAGCCGAGAGGTCCGCGAGAGAGTCAGTGATGCCGACGCTCGAGAGCGTGACGTTACCGGTGTTCTTGACGACGAACGAGAAGGTGACGGTGTCGCCGACCTTGTTCGCGCCCGCAGCGACTGCACCGGTCTTAGAGACGGTGAGCTTGGCGGTCGAGACGAGCGGAACCGTGGCGCTACTGGTCTTCGGAGTTGCGGCGCCGCCGCTCACACCCGTTCCCGTTGCGGTCGCGGTGTTCGCGATCGAACCCGCGTCGACATCCGTCTGCTTCACCGTGTAGGTAGCGGTGGCCGTCACTTGGCTGTTCGGTGCCAAGGTTCCGGTGGTGCCCGACGGCCAGGTGCCGTAGGTAATCGCAGAAAGACCCGAGAGCGGGTCGGTGACCGCAGCACCCGTGATCGTGACGTTGCCGGTGTTGCGGATGACGAAGCTGTACGTGACGACCTCGCCAGCAACCGACGTGGAACCAGCCGGCAGCGTGCCCGACTTCACGAGCGACAGAGTGGGGGCCGGTGCGACCGTAGTCGTGACCACGGGGTTGGAGTCATCGTCAACGGGAGTCGCGCCCGGAGCTGTTCCCGCTGCCGATGCGGTGTTGGCGATCGAGCCCGCATCAACATCCGACTGCCTCACGGTGTAACTCGCAAGAGCGGTTGCCGTCTGGCCGGGAGCGAGCGTGCCCGCAACGCCGGGCCACGTGATGACCGGTGTTGCAAGACCCGCGAGCGAGTCGGTCAGGGTGACGCCGGTAATGGTCTGGTTTCCCGTGTTCGCGATCGCGATCGAGTACGTGATCGAGTCGCCAACTTTGGCACCCGAAGTCACGTTGGCCGACTTCGTGGTGGTGAGCTGAGGCGCACCAGTGATCGTGGGCACGTTGGCGGTCGACGGCGCAGAGGTCGCGGTTGCGTTTGTCGGAGTCTTACCCGAGACGGTCGCCGTGTTCGATACCGAACCAGCGTTGACGTCAGCCTGCTTCACCGTATAGGTGGCCGTTGCTGTCGCTGTCTCGCCCGGAGCAATGCGCCCGGCAGTCGCGGTGGGCCAGGTGTAGACGGGTGCCGAAAGCCCCACGAGCGAGTCCGCAATGGCGACCCCCGTCATCGTGACGTTTCCGGGGTTCGTGATCGTGAACGAGAAGGTCATCGTGCTGCCGACTCCGCCGGTGCCCGAAGTAACGGCACCCGTCTTCGCCACGGCGAGAGCGCCGTTCGCGGCGACAGCAACGGTGGCCGGGTCAGTGGCCGAGACAGCAGCTCCGGTGGGAGGTGTACCGCGCGTCGTTGCCGTGTTGGCTACCGAGCCAGCATCAACATCCGACTGCTTCAAAATATAGGTTGCCGTGGCAGTGACCTGCGTGTTCGGCAGCAGGCGGCCTGCGGTTCCGCTGGGCCACGTACCGAACGTGACAGCGGAGAGGCCGGGCAGCGGGTCGGTGATGCCGACGCTCGTGAGCGTGACGTTACCCGTGTTGCGCACGACGAAGGTGTAGTTAACGGTGTCGCCCGCGATTCCCGTGGCACCGGCGGCGAGAGCGCCATCCTTAGCGAGAGAGATCGTGCGCACGGCGGCGATCGTGGGGGTCGTCACCTGCGGCGAGGGGTCAGTCACAGCGGTTCCACCGAAGGTGCCCGTGGAGGTTGCCGTGTTTTTGACCGAGCCAGCATCGACATCGGACTGCACGATTGTGTAGGTCGCCGTGGCGGTGACCTGCGCGTTGGGCGCCAGCGTTCCTGCGACTCCGCCAGGCCACGTGCCGTAGGTCAGAGCCGAAAGCCCGGTGAGCGGATCAGCGATCGAGACGCCCGTGAGCGTGACGTTACCGGTGTTCTTGGCGATGAACGTGTACGTGATGACGTCGCCCACAGCGCCGGTTCCTGCAACGCTTGCGGACTTTTGCGTGTCGATCGCGGGAGCCGAGGCCACTGTCGGAACGACTGCCTGCGGCGACGTCGCCGAGACGGTTCCGCCCGAGGGCGTGCTGCCGGATGCCGTAGCCGTGTTCTTAACAGAACCAGCGTTAACGTCTGCCTGCTTGATCTCGTAGGTCGCGGTTGCGGTGACCTGAGTGTTGGGGGCAAGCGTGCCTGCCGTGCCGCTTGGCCAGGTTCCGAAGGTGACGGCGGAGAGGCCCACAAGGCTGTCGGTGATGCCGACGCTCGTGGCGGTGATGTTACCGGTGTTGCGCACGACGAAGGAGAACGTGATGGTGTCTCCGACAGAGCCGTTACCGGTCGTGATCGCCCCCGACTTGGAGACGGTGAGCGCGGGGCCCGCCGTGATCGGAACCGTGGCGGGGCTGACGCTGGTGACGGCGGCACCGGTGGGCGGGGTGCCTGAACCGGTTGCCGTGTTCGATACCGAGCCGGCATCCACGTCACTCTGCTTGAGCGTGTAAGTGGCGGTAGCGGTAACCGACTGGCCGGGCGCGAGCGTTCCGGCGGCGCCGGAGGGCCACGTGCCGTAGGTGAGTGCCGAGAGATCAGGAAGCGTGTCGGTTGCCGACACCGAGGTCAGGGTGACGTTGCCCGAGTTAGTGAGCTTGATCGAGAAGTTCACGGTGTCGCCAGCGCGGCCGGTCGAACCGGCAGCGAGCGCACCCGATTTGAGCGTGGTGATGACGGGGTTCGCGGCCACTGTCGGAACGGTGACCTCGTCCGAGGGGTCAGTCACGGTAGTGCCGCCGTGGGTTCCGCTACCGGTTGCCGTGTTCTTGACCGAGCCGGCATTCACATCAGACTGCTTGATCGTGTAGTTCGCTACGGCGGTGACGGCCTGGCCTGGCGCGAGCACGCCCGTGGCGCCCGGCCACGTGTAGGTGAGCGCCGAGAGTCCAGTCAGCGGGTCAGCGATGGTCACACCCGAGAGCGTGACGTTTCCGTCGTTCTTCGCGCTGAACGAGTAGGTGATGACGTCGCCGACCTTGCCGGTCGCACCGCCGGCGATGACGGCCGACTTTGTGGTGGTGATCACCCGGGTCGGTGTGACCGTGGGCACAACAGACTCGGCTGAAGGCTGGGTCACCGTGGCGCCGGTCGGAGTCTTTGCCGTAGCGGTTGCCGTGTTCTTGACCGAGCCGGCATCCACATCAGACTGCTTGACCGTGTACGTCGCGGTTCCGGTGGCCGTCTGCCCTGGTGTGAGAACTCCGGATGCACCGGGCCACGTTACCGAGATGGGGCTCAGGCCCGAGAGCGGGTCAGCCAGAACGACCTGGCTGAGGGTGACGTTTCCGTCGTTCTTCACGCTGAAGGTGTACGTGACGACCGACCCGACAGCGCCGGATCCCGTGGTGTAAGCACCCGTTTTGGTGACGATCATCTTGGCATCGGCCGTGATCGGAACGGTCGCGGGCGTCGTGCGCGTCACGTCAGCTCCGGTCGGAGGGGTGCCCTTTGCGGTCGCGCTGTTCACAACAGCACCGGCGTCGACATCCGATTGCTTCACTGTGTACGTTGCCGTGGCGGTAACGGACTGGCCGGGAGCAAGGGTGCCGACGGTGCCGGGCCACGTGCCGTACGTGATGGCCGAGAGTCCCGAGAGCGGGTCGGTGATGCCCGCATTCGTGAGGGTCACGTTGCCTGAGTTGGTCAGAACGAACGAGTAGTTCACGGTACTGCCCGCGGTCGAGCCGCCCGCGAGCGCTCCCGACTTGGTCAGCGATACCGCAGGGGCGCGCGTTTGCAGCGGGACATCCACGCGAGGGGATGCCGCAGTAACGGCAGTGCCGCTGGGAGATGTTCCCGAGCTGGTGGCCGTGTTGCGCACCAGTCCGGCATCCACGTCGGACTGTTTCACGGTGTAGGTCGCGGTGGCGGTCACGGTCTGGCCCGGAGCGAGAGTTCCGGCGGTTGCCGGCCACGAGTACGTCAGTGCGGAGAGACCGACGAGCGGGTCAGCGATCGTCACGCCGGTGAGGGTGACGTTTCCGGTGTTCTTGGCGCTGAAGTTGTAGGTGACAACACTGCCGACGCCCTTGGGCTCAGCAACGGTGCCCGACTTCGTCGTGGTGAGCCCGGGAGCTGCTGGCGCTGTGGCCAAGGTCACTTCGTTGCTGAGGCCCGTGACGGCAACGTTCTTGGGGGTGCGGCCACTCGACGTGGCCTGGTTCACGATCTTGCCCGCGTTAACGTCGTCCTGCTTCACCGTGTAGGTCGCGGTTCCCGTGGCGGTTTGGCCTGGGGCAAGACGACCGGCGGTTCCTGGCCACGTGACTGCAATGGCAGACAACCCGGTGAGGGGGTCGGTCAGCGTCACCGAGGTAAGGGTGACGTTTCCAGTGTTCTTGACCGAGAACGAGTAGTTCACGGTGTCGCCGACGTTACCGACTCCAGCGCCGGCGTACGCGGCAGTCTTCTTGGTTTCGAGAACAGCATTCACCGGGATGGGGGTGGTGCGGTTGGCTGTCGCTACGGGCTTGATGCCGCCGTCAGCATCTGTACCGGTTGCGGTTGCGGTGTTCGCGATGGAACCCGCGTCCACGTCGGCCTGAGTCAGGGTGTACGTCGCCGTTCCGGTCGCCGAGGCTCCCGCAGCGAGTGCACCAGCGGTGCCCGTTGGCCAGGTGTAGGTGATCGCCGAGAGACCGGGAAGCGGGTCGGTGACGGCTACGCCGGTGAGGGGCGAGTCGCCGTTGTTCTTGATCGTGAAGGTGTAGTTGAGGGTGTCACCTGCGCGGCCCGTAGCTCCACCGGCGAGCGCGCTCGTCTTGGCGAGCGAGAGGGAGGACAGCAGTACACGCGTGGAGTCGGAGCCTGATGCGGGACTATTGCCCACGACAGTGCTTGCCGTCGCCGAGGCGGTTGAGTCATAACTGGCTGTGGTTAGCCCATTGGCGACACACGTGTAGGTATATGACTGAAGCGGAGCGAGCGTTACCCCCGTGAGAGTGCGCGCACAATCTGTTTGATCGTCGGCAACAACGATGTTCTGCAGAATACCGACGCCCGAGTTCGTCACCGTGATCGTGAAGGTCGCCGCTTCTGTTGCGGTACGTGACTGCTGGTCGAGCGTTCCGTCGTACGTCTTGGAGATATTGATTCCGGCGCTGGGCACCGAAAGGATCGCGTTTTGCAGCAGGTACGAGTCACCACTCGTGCTCATGCGGAGGTTCACCGAGGTGTCGCCAGACTGCACATTCGCCAGATCGACGGTGGCGACATCCACACTCTGGTTAGTGAACGGCCCAATGTCGGTCAGTGCTGTGTAGCGGACAGAGCCCTCTCCACGACCAATTCCGATGTTGCCCGTACTACCGGCACTGTTGGCTATCTGGGTGTAGCCGCCGTTTCCGCGCGAGTACTCGGCAATGTCGCCCTGAATGATGCGGTCGCCCTCGTAGAGCGAGAAGCCTGCGCGGGTTCCCGTCGCGATTGCGCTGAAGCCGTTGAAGGCAACCGTCAGCGGCGCCTCGGCGGCGGTCATGCGAACGTGACCTTCGTAGAAAATGATGCGGTGGGGCTGCGAGAGCGGCTGACTCGGGATGTAGATGCCGTAGTCATAAACGACCGTGAGCGTCCAGCCCGCGTAGCAACCAGCACCCTGAGGAGCCCAGAGGTCACCGGCGGATACCGTGAGCGGCGTTCCCGTGGTTGCTCCAGCGAATGCTGTTGTGACGTCGGCACTCGCACTGTAGTAAATCGATGAGGGTGTGCCGACCGGGTCTTCGAGCATCGTTGTCGGTGCCACAGTGGTGACGGGACCAAGCCCCACCTTCAACTTGGCGGGGGCAGTGCGATAGCCCGTGGGAGAACCGGCGGGCATGGTGGCGACTCCGCGAGTCGCGTTGGGAGTTGCACAGGCGTAGTCGCTAATGCCGGTGTAGGCACCGGTGTTGGCGCTCCAACTCAGGAAAGCCTTCTTGACTGAGGCGCCAGCGGGGATCGTGATGTTCGCCGAGCTCGAGTTGGTGGTGAAACCGGCTACCGTGTTCGAGTTCTCAAGGAAGAAGTTGTCGTTTGCCGTGTTGCCGTTGCCGCCGGAGGCAGAGTGCAGATCGGTACAGGTACCAATTTGGGCAGCCGTGTAGAGCGGCCGGTTACAGGAAAGAACGCCGTTACCGGCCATAAGGAAGTCACCGTTGACGGTGGTTTGGTAGCTGGGCGATGTACCTGCGTTGGTACCCCACTGCACAACGGCAGCTTCGGCCGGAGTGGCGGGCATCACGGTGAGACCGGCCAGCAGAAGACCGAAGGCGACGATTGACGCCACGCCCCGCATGAACGCGCTTCGAGCGCTACGCTGCGTGCGCTCCACGTTGATGCTGTTGTGCCGCAATTTCTCTCTCCCCCGGGTTTAAATCCCTGACTTTGCGGGTCATCGCATCGTCAATGATTTGCCCTTCGGGTGAGCGCATCTCCCTCAACCATAAACCGCAGGTCGAAGTTTTGGACAGCCTAACCACCCGCAGTCCACCCGAATCTGCCCTGCACTGGGGCTAGAACGTTGGTTCTCGGAGTTCAATTCAGGCATCTCGGTCACGAACGCTCCCGCGCGCGTCACTGACTGTTAATCTCAAGGGATGCAGCCGCCTTGGACTCCCGATGGACCCGACCTTGTTGTGCACGGCGATAACCTGCCTGTGATCAGCACTTTGCCTGACGAAAGCTTTCGCCTGATCTATATCGACCCCCCGTTCAACACGGGCCGAACGCAGCGTCGTCAGGCGCTGACCACGCAGCGATCGACCGAAGGAACGCGCGTGGGCTTCGGAGGCAACAATTACGACACGATTAAGGGAGTGCTTTACTCCTACGACGATACGTTCGCCGACTATTGGGAATTCTTGGAGCCGAGACTGCAGGAAGCATGGCGGTTGCTCGACGACCGCGGCACCCTTTACCTGCACCTCGACTACCGCGAGGTCCATTACGCCAAGGTCGCTCTCGATGCCCTCTTCGGCCGCGACAGCTTTCTCAACGAAATCATTTGGGCCTACGACTATGGCGCTCGGGCCACCAAAAAGTGGCCGTCGAAACACGACACGATTCTTGTCTACGTGAAGAACCCCAAGAACTACTACTTCAACAACGAAGAAGTCGACCGCGAGCCCTACATGGCTCCCGGCCTCGTAACCGCGGAGAAGGCCGCCCGTGGAAAACTGCCCACGGATGTGTGGTGGCACACCATCGTCTCGCCCACCGGCAAAGAGAAGACGGGCTATGCCACCCAGAAACCCGAGGGCATTCTGCGGCGCATTGTTCAGGCATCCAGCCAACCTGGCGACTGGGTACTCGACTTCTTTGCCGGCAGCGGAACCACCGGCGCCGTTGCTCAAGCGCTCAAGCGTCGCGTTGTGCTCGTAGAACAAAACGCCGCCGCGATTGAAATCATCACGAGTCGCCTCTCAAATGAGACCGCGTTCGCTAAAGTGAGCGCATGAGAAATCGCGACGAAATCGAGTGCTGGCTCACCGACATGGACGGTGTGCTCGTACACGAGAACCACCCGGTGCCCGGCGCCGCCGAACTTCTACAGAAGTGGCGTGACGAAGAGAAGCCCTACTTGGTTCTCACCAACAATTCGATCTTCACCCCGCGCGATCTCAGCGCCCGCCTCAAGGCTTCTGGCCTCGACGTACCGGAGTCAGCGATCTGGACCTCGGCTCTTGCTACAGCAGACTTCCTGAAGGAACAGATCCCCGGCGGCAGCGCCTTCGTCATCGGTGAGGCCGGCATCACAACGGCCCTCCACGAGGCCGGTTTCATCATGACTGAGACCAACCCCGACTACGTCGTGATCGGTGAGACCCGCAACTACTCCTTCGAAGCCATCACTAAGGCCATCCGCCTCATTGGCAACGGCAGCCGCTTCATTGTGACCAACCCGGATGCCACGGGTCCGAGCGCCGACGGCCCCCTGCCCGCCACGGGCGCGGTCGCCGCTCTCATCACCAAGGCCACGGGACGCGAGCCGTACATCGTCGGTAAGCCCAACCCCATGATGTTCCGCTCAGCACTCAACAAGATTGGCGCGCACAGCGAGACGACCGGCATGATCGGTGACCGCATGGACACCGACATCGTCGCCGGCATCGAGGCAGGGCTTCACACCGTTTTGGTGCTCACGGGCATTAGTGATCAGAAAGAAATCGACCGCTACCCGTTCCGCCCGAACGAAGTTCTCGACAGCGTCGCCGACCTACTGAACTAGTTCTCAGGCGTTTGTGGCTGGGAGACGGATGCCGTGAGGGCATCGTCTCCCGCTCGCGTGGCGAAGCAGTAGTAGTCGCGGTTTCCGGCATCCCAGTCGTCGGCGGTCGCGGCGAAGCTGGCGACAATCTCGAGATCGGCAAATGATTTAGCGGCCGCGAAGTCGATAACGGAGTCGGTTGAGCAAGCTTGCGCTGTGCGCGAGGCCAGCTGTTCGGCGTCCGGATACGGATCGGATGCCGCGTCGTCGAACTGACCGATCGTGAGCAGTTGGGCGGCGTGCGGTTGAGCGCACTCGATGACGGTGTATTCCTGCTCCCATGCGGAGGCGAAAGGCTCGAGGCATTCGCCGCCGGCAAGCTCATCCCACTGGTAGGTTCCGGGCGCGACGGGCCCCACTACCGGGACGGTCTCGGTGGGGACGGCCGTGGGGGTTGCCGAGACGGCCACGGCAGGTTCCATGCTGTCGCCGATGCGCGTGCCCAGCAAGAACAGGGCGACCAATGCGAGCGCTGCAACGAGCCCGCCGCCGACCGCGAGCGCGATCATCTGGCCGCGCGGAATCGGCGGGCGCGGGGGTGGGGGAACCCGCTGCTGGCGCACCACAACAGCCGACGAGGGTGCGGCAAGAACCTGGTCGTCGTACTCAACGAATTTGTCCTCGCCAAAAAGGTCACCGACCGCGTCATGCTCGACGGATTCCGCTTCCGCTGAGATGCCCGCGAGCGACTGTGCGTTCATGACTTCGGTTGCACCATCGAGCGCAGGATCCACGGCCGGAGGCACGTGACTCTGACGACGAGTGGGCGCCGCCATTGCCGCAGTGGGAAGGTCGGCCACATCCATCGCTCCCGTGGGGAGATCGCTGATGTCCATCGCGCCGGTTGGTAGGTCGGCGACGTCCATCGCACCGGTCGGGAGGTCGCTCAGGTTCATGGCGCTCGTGGGCAGCTCGGCGACGTTCATCGCTTCGGTCGCGGGCGGCTCGACGAGCGGTGCCGGGGGCGAAGCCGGCTGCGACGCGGGCGTCACCTCACCCGCGACAGGCGGGAGCTTGAGCAGCCCGGGAATCTCTGGGCTCGCCGAAGGGGGTGCGGCGGGTGGAGTCGCAGGAGCAGGAGTCAGTGGCGGCAGCGGAACCTCGAGCGCGGTCGCGCCCGGAACAACAGGTGCGGGCGGCGCAGCAGGCGCAACCGGCGGTGCTGCCGCGGCAGGCGGAACCGGAGGAGCTGACGCAGCAGGCGGAACCGGCGGTACTGCCGCGGCCGGAGGCATCACGGGCGGCGAAGCGGGAGATAGCGGAACCGTCGGAGCGGCGGGTGCTGCCGCCTCGTCGGGCTGGCGAGGCAGTACGCGGGTGGGTTCCTCGGGCTCGGTCGGCTCGAGAGGTTTCTTCGGCGGTGTGGCCGGAGGCACCTCGGGGTCGCTCGGAGTCAGTCCCCAGTTGAATGAGGACTGCCGAGGCTCGTTGCCGTTGCCGGCTCCCGAGGAGTTATCTCCGGATGTCACGGAGTCAGCCCCAGTTCACCCAGCCCAATCGCGGAGTAGTAGGGGTAGCCGGCAGCTTCGATGCGTTCCTTGGCACCCGTGTCGCGATCGACGACGACGGCAACGCCGGCGATGATCGCGCCAACCTTTTCGAGCGCTTCGATCGCAGCGAGCGGCGAACCACCCGTGGTAGAGGTGTCTTCGAGAACAATGACGCGCTTGCCTTCGAGCTCAGGGCCCTCAACTTGGCGGCCGCGGCCGTGATCCTTGGGCTCCTTGCGAACAACGAAGGCGTGATAGCTGAGGCCGCGAGCGGCACCTTGGTGAAGCATGGCCGAGGCGATCGGGTCGGCGCCCATCGTCATCCCCCCGACAGCAAAGATGTCGGGGATGTCAGCGATGAGGTCAATCATGACCTGACCGATGAGGGGCGCAACACGGTGGTCGAGGCTCACGCGACGCATGTCGACGTAGTAAGTAGCCTTCTTTCCGCTCGTCAAAGTGAAGTCGCCGTGGAACACGGCATCGGCGGAAATGTGCTCAATGAGCTGCTGCTTGGCGTCGGTCACGAGTACAGAATACCCATTGTGGGCAAGGCTTTAGAGGCTGCTCTGGCCCAGAATCAGCAAAGCGCCCGAGAGAACGACGCCGATAAAGCCCAATACGGCCACGATGGTGGCGTTGCGACGGTCGAGACGATCAGCCTGTTCTGCCGCTTTGAGGCACTGCTCCGCTTCGTCGTCTACGAGGGTGAGCGGCTGCATGTTTCGACTCTACGGTGCGGCTCTGACACTGTCGTCGCCCAATACAGGGGTAGACCTATTACCGTTGAACCATGCGTATTGCCACCTGGAACGTGAACTCCATCAGAACCCGAGTTGGTCGCGTCGTCGACTGGCTTCTTCGCGAAGATATTGACGTTCTCGCGATGCAAGAAATCAAGTGCAAGCCCGAACAGTTTCCGATGGACGCCTTCACCGAGGCTGGCTACGAGGTAGAACTCCACGGGCTCAATCAGTGGAACGGCGTCGCGTTCGCGAGCCGTCTCCCGATGGATGACGTGACAGTCGGTTTCGATACCCAGCCCGGTTTCGGCAAGCCCCTCGATGACGGCACGGTGCCCATCGAAGCCCGCGCCATTGGCGTCACGGTTGAAGGCGCACGCCTCTGGAGCCTGTACGTGCCCAATGGTCGCGAGCTCGACAACCCCCACTACCCCTACAAGCTCGAATGGCTCGCGAACCTCAAGACGCAGGCCGCCCAGTGGATGAGTGAGAACCCCGAGCAGCCGCTCGCGCTGATGGGCGACTTCAATATCGCCCCCTTCGACCACGACGTCTGGGACATCGCGGCGTTCGAGGGCAAGACTCACGTGAGCGACGCCGAGCGCGCCGCCTTCCGCGCCTTCGAAGAGGCCGGGATGATCGATGCTCTCCGCAGCCGCAACATCGAGGGCTACACCTACTGGGATTACCAGCGCCTGCGCTTTCCCCGCAACGAGGGCATGCGCATCGACTTTGTGATGGGCTCACCCGCGTTCGATGAACTCGTTACCGAAGCATCCATCGACCGTGAAGAGCGCAAGGGCGATGGCCCGAGCGACCACGTCCCCGTCGTCGTCGATCTCGCGATCGATACCGAGAACGACGACGATCGGCCGATGTTCCTCTAACCGTTAGGCCGGAGGCTGGCTTAGCGATCAGCGGTCGGCAGTTGTCCGCTAAACCGAAAGTCCGCTAGGCCGGAGCAGTGCCGGGGCCGCGCGTGACCTGCAGGCCATCGCCACTGCTGGCGAGCCCCACGAGCACGGTATCTCCATCGCGAATGTGACCGGCGAGCAACGCCTTGGCGAGCTTGTCGTCGATTTCGCGCTGCATGAGGCGGCGCAGCGGACGCGCACCGTAGATTGGGTCGTAGCCGCGCTCGGCGAGCCAGCTGCGAGCATCCGGAGTCACCGCCAGTTGCAGACGGCGATCGGTGAGACGCTTGCTGAGACGGTCGATATCGAGCTCAACGATCTGGCTGAGATCGTCGGTCGACAGCGGCTGGAAGACCACGATGTCGTCAAGACGGTTGATGAACTCGGGCTTGAACGACTTGCGCACGAGGTCGTCAACGGCGGCCTTGCGGGCATCCCACGGCAACTCCTGGTCGGTGATGAACTGGCTGCCCAAGTTGCTGGTCAGAATCAGAATCACGTTGCGGAAGTCGACAGTGCGGCCCTGACCGTCGGTCAGACGACCGTCGTCGAGCACCTGCAGGAGAACGTCGAAGACTTCGGGGTGCGCCTTCTCAACCTCGTCGAGCAGGATGACCGAGTAAGGGCGCCGGCGAACAGCCTCGGTCAACTGACCACCCTGTTCGTAACCGATGTAACCGGGAGGGGCACCGACGAGTCGCGAGACGGAGAACTTCTCGCCGTACTCGCTCATGTCGATGCGTACGAGAGCTTTCTCGTCGTTGAAGAGGTACTGGGCCAGGGCCTTGGCGAGCTCGGTCTTTCCGACACCGGTGGGGCCGAGGAACAGGAACGAACCCGTGGGGCGGTCGGGATCGGAGATACCGGCGCGGGTACGGCGCACAGCTTCAGAAACGGCCTGCACGGCATCCTTCTGGCCGATGAGGCGCTTGCCGAGTTCTGCTTCAAGGTGAAGCAGCTTCTCGGTCTCGCCCTCGGTGAGACGGTCGACGGGGATGCCCGTCCACGCCGCGACGACGGCAGCGATGTCTTCCTCGGTCACCTGGTCATTGACCATGCGCGGGCCCGTGGGCTCGTTGCTTTCGGCCGTGGCAATCGCTTCTTCGATCGCAGGAATCGTCTCGTAGTTGAGCTTGGAAGCCTTCTGGTATTCGCCATCGCGCATCGCACGGTCAAGCTCGATGCGAGCATCGTTGAGGCGAGTCTTGAGGTCACCGACACCCGTGAGGCTCGACTTTTCGAGCTTCCAGCGCGCTTCGAGTTCGCTCAAGTGTTTGCTCTGCACCGCGAGGTCTTCGCGCAACTTGGTCAAACGAGCCTTCGAGGCGTCGTCTTTTTCTTTCTTCAGCGCGAGTTCTTCAATGCGGAGTCGATCGACGGCACGCTTCAACTGGTCGATCTCAACCGGCGAAGAGTCGATCTCCATCTTGAGGCGGCTAGCGGCCTCGTCGATCAGGTCGATTGCCTTGTCGGGAAGCTTCCGGCCGGAGATGTAGCGGTTGCTGAGCGTCGCTGCTGAGACGAGAGCAGAGTCAGCGATCGCAACTTTGTGGTGCGCTTCGTAGCGCTCCTTGAGTCCACGCAGAATCGCGACGGTGTCTTCAACCGACGGTTCGCCAACGAACACCTGCTGAAAGCGTCGCTCGAGGGCGGCATCCTTCTCGATGTATTGGCGATATTCGTCGAGGGTTGTCGCACCAATGAGGCGTAGTTCACCGCGGGCCAGCATGGGCTTGAGCATGTTGGATGCCGCTACCGAGCCGTCGCCACCGCCAGCGCCCATGAGGGTGTGAAGTTCGTCAATGAAAGTGATGATCTCGCCGTCGGAGTCTTTGATCTCCTTGAGTACGGCCTTGAGACGCTCTTCAAATTCACCGCGGTACTTGGCGCCGGCGACGAGCGCTGCCAGGTCGAGCGAGATGAGCTGCTTGTCTTTGAGCGAGTCAGCAACGTCGCCCGCGATGATGCGCTGAGCGAGGCCCTCCACCACGGCAGTCTTTCCGACGCCGGGCTCACCGATCAATACCGGGTTGTTCTTCGTGCGGCGGGTCAGCACTTGGCTCACTCGACGAATTTCGGCGTCTCGCCCGATTACAGGGTCGAGCTTGCCGCTGCGGGCAATCTCGGTGAGATTTACCCCGTACTTTTCGAGAGCACTCTTTTGCTCTTCATCGGTACTTGGGGCACCCTGCATGTTCGCCATTACAAACCCTCCACAAACTTGAGTTAAGACGACTCAAGTTTATACCTGCGACCACGCTCGTGGCTAGGTGATTCCTGTGCGCTCGCAGAGAACCACCCTCGGATGAGACAATTTCACGGTGACCGCGACTCCCGACGACGATCTCCAATCCTTTCAAGTGAACCTCACGGGGGTTGTCGACCTCCTGAGCAAGCACATTTACTCGAGTCCGCGCGTGTATTTGCGCGAACTGCTGCAGAACGGGCGCGACGCTCTGGCCGCACGGGTTGAGCTCGACGGCGACGACGCGAGCCGCGGCATCCGCATCACTCCGTTGAGCGACTCGAACGACACGTTCCGCTTTCAGGATGATGGCATCGGGTTGACCGCCGCCGAGATGACCGAGCTGTTGTCGACCGTGGGCCGATCATCCAAGCGCGACATCTTTGACCTGCCCCGCAGCGACTACCTGGGCCAGTTCGGCATCGGATTGCTCAGCTGCTTCATGGTGGCCGACCAGATTGTGATTCAGTCACGCTCCGCTCGCGGCTCAGCCCCGGTCGAATGGATCGGCAATAGCGACGGCACGTTCAGCGTGCGCGAGTTGGAGGGCGACCTGCCCATCGGCACCACCGTGTCGCTCAAGCCGCGCTTCGATCAGCACGACCTGTTGAGCACAACGACCGTAATGGCACTCGCGAAGACCTTCGCCGAGTTCTTGCCCGTGACTGTGCGGGTTGACCTCCCCCACGGCGGCAGCGAGACAGTCACACACGCGGCACCGTTCATCGAGCCGCACACCACCGACCCGGTCGAGCTGCTGGCGTACGGCCGAGAGCTGCTGGGGGCCGATCCTTTTGCCGCAATCCCGCTGAGCGTGCCGGGCACGAGCACCACCGGTGTGGCGTACGTGCTTCCCAGCTCGCCGCCTCCCGGTGCTCGCCAAGCCAACCGCGTCTACCTCGGCCGCATGCTGCTCAGTGAAAACGTTGACGCGCTACTGCCCGACTGGGCTTTCTTCGTGCGCGTCGTGCTGAACAGCACCGCCCTCACCCCCACCGCGAGCCGGGAATCGCTCGTGGATGATGACCTGCTCGAGCACACGCGCTCCGCGATCGGCACGACGCTTCGCCAGTGGGTGTTGGAGCTTGCCGCCCGCAATCCGGGCCAACTCAGCGACTTTGTGAACCTGCACTCGCTCGCCCTCAAGTCGCTCGTGATTCACGACGAAGAGTTGGCGACCTTCATCACGCCCTGGCTCAGTGTCGAAACGACGCTGGGGCGCATGACCATCGAGACCCTCACTCGCGACCACAAGGCGCTGCGGTACGCCGAGTCAGTGGATGAGTTCCGCCAGATCGCGAGCATCGCGAGCGCCGACCGCCCCGTGATCAACGGCGGCTATGTGTACGACACTGAAATCGCCCGCCTGCTGCCCACGATTGTTGATGGCCTCACCGTTGACCGCGTGAGCGTGCTCGACGAACTCGACTTCTTAGAAGTACCGCCGCTGGATGCCCGTACCGCTGTTGCGCGACTCGAAGACCGTGCCAGCGCCGTGCTCGCCGACGCCAACTGCTCGGTGATCGTGCGCAGCGTGCCGAGCGCCGACGTGACCGGGCTCTACTTGGCCGACCCCGAAGTGCTCCGCTCGATCGACCGCCGTTCGGCGCGCGAAGTGAGCAAGCCCGGCCTGTGGCAAAACGTGCTCGGCAAAGTGGATGCCTTCGCTGACGAACGCCTCGCGAGCGACGGCATCAGCAAGAGCCTCGCTCGCCTCTGCCTCAACTGGAACAATCCCGTTGTCGTCACTCTCTCAACGCTGAGCGACGACGCGGTGTTCTCCCGCACGATCCAGCTGCTCTACGTGCAGGCCCTCCTCACCAGCCAGCGTCCGCTCAGCGTGCGCGACCGCGCCATGATGACCAACTCCATGTCCGACCTGATCGCGATGAGCGTGAAGCTCGGCGACGACCTCCCCGAAGGAAACTCCCTATGAGCGTGGCCCGCATCCAAGAACTGTTCGCTGAGATCGATGGCATGGCTTACGGCCCCGAGGAGCGTTCTCGCGTCGACGAAGCGATCGCGCTCGCGATTGAGATCGGTGAC
Organism: Salinibacterium amurskyense; assembly: GCF_002797685.1. Classification (GTDB taxonomy): domain Bacteria; phylum Actinomycetota; class Actinomycetes; order Actinomycetales; family Microbacteriaceae; genus Rhodoglobus; species Rhodoglobus amurskyensis. The sequence goes on along the minus strand of NZ_PGFH01000001.1, from coordinate 451,205 downwards.
GAAGAGCTCGAATATCGGGCACGGATTCGGCAGACGGCATCCGCCAACATGCTCGGTGACACCGAGACTTTGCTCTCGTCATTCGCCTGGTGCTTGGCCAAGCACGACGAAGACCCCGTGCGTTTTCCGGATGAGGTTGGTCACCAAGGTGCCGGCCTCATGTGGCAGTTCAAATGGATTGCCACCACGCTGGCGAGCTCGCCCATCTTCGGTACGGATGACATCTCTAGCGCCCTCGCCGACATGGAGAGCCACTACCGCAAGGCCGGCATCGGCCAGAGCGGCGTACTGACCTCGCAATTCGCTACCGCCTGGCGTTTGGGCGAACTCGAGCGCGCCGAAGAATTGCGGGCCCAGCTCGTGGTGACCCCGCGCGACCACTACAGCCACTGCGATGCCTGCGTGCGCAGCGATGCCAGCGGGTTCCTCACCGAAATGGGCCGCGACGCCGAGGCAATTGTGCTCTTCGACGAACTCATCGAAGGCGGCTATAGCTGTGGCGATGAGCCCGAAGCCGCCCTCTCGCGTGCCCTGCTCCCCTACTTGCGCGCTGGCCGCCTCGACGACGCTCGCGCCGCCCACTTTCGCAGCTACAACCTCGCCCGCGACAATGCCGACAACCTCAGCATCATCGCCAACCACTTCATCTTCTGCGCTGTCACCGGCAACGAAGCACGCGGCCTCTCGATGCTCGAACGCCACCTCTCGTGGTTCGTGCACGATCAGCTCAACGCCGACGGCCAGTTCGCCGGCCTCCTCGCCGCGGGCGTTCTGCTCGACGCGGTGACCGCTGCCGGCTTCGGCGAGCAGACCGTTCGGGGCGCCGAGAGCCGCGAACTGCAGGTGCTCTTCGGAGAACACGACGGCGCCTGGACCGCCGAAGAACTCGCCACCGCCGTGTGGGCTGCTGCGCGCCGCATCGGCGACCAGTTCGACCAGCGGGCCGGCAACGACTACCGGGCTAACCGCATCCAGAAGGCTAAAGAGCTGGCCAACGAGCGCTACCCGCTGAAGCTGTCGAGCGAGACGCTCGGCCTCGTTGCTCCCGCAGACGCTACGCCGACGGATGCCGCCGGCTGGCTGCTGCGTGCGCAAGAACTGACCGCAATTGGTTGGCTTCCAGCCGCGATCCCCGCAGCTCGCAAGGCTGCGGAGTTGACGACCGGCAAGGATCGCACGACCGCCCTCGGAGCGTTGATTGCCGGGCTAGTGGCTACCGGCGACCTCGCGGCGGCACAATCGGCACTGGAGGAACGCATCCCGGCTCTGCGCGAGCACGGCGACGATGCTCAGGCCTCGCTCGAGGAACTGCTCGGCTTGGCGCTGTTCGGCCGCGGCGAAGAGGCTGACTTCGATGCCTTGCGCGTGGCCGTGGAGGTGTCGGGCGATCTCGCACCGACGCAGGTCGCCGATCTCGAGCTGTCGCTGTTGGGGCTGACCCTGCGCGCTGAAGAGCCCGATGTGGCGGCCGCTCACGCTCTTGCCGTGCGCGCTCTCGGCCACGCCGAGGAGGGCGACGCTGTGTTCGCTCGCACCAATGCGTTGCGCTACCTGTCTGACCTTTCGGCTTCGATGGGCGAGATCGAGAAGTCGCTCGAGTACGTCGACGCGATTCTTGCGGCAACGGAGAACCGCGGTGTTGCGGCTCATGCCCACGCACTCCGCGCCCGCATCATGGGCAGCACCGGCCAGTTCGAAGAGGGTGCCCGCAGTGCGGATGCCGCGAGCGAATGCGCCCATGCGACCGACGCTCTCGGGCCGCTGCACGACACCACCGTTCTTGCTGGCCGCCTCTACGACGAGGCCGAGATGTTCGCTGACTCGGGCAGCCGTTTCCGTCTCGCGGTGCGTTACGCCGAGCGACTGGAGATCGATACGGTCGGCGCTCGGTACGCCCTCGGTCGCGCGCTCGTGCGCAGCGGTGAAACCTCCGAAGCCATCGACCTGCTCATTGCTCTCTACGAAGAAGAGACTGCCGCCGAAGCTGCTCCCGGCAGCCGTGGTGAAACCCTGTACTGGCTCGGCCATGGCTTCGTTGCTGCCGGAGAACCGGCATCCGCCGTCGGCACGTGGGAGACGGCAACCGAGCTCTACCTCGAATCGGGAGACACCCAGAGCGCTGCCCGCACCCTCGCCGAAAACGCGAGCCTGCACAGCGCCAATGGCAGCCCCGAAGAAGCAGCGACCTTGCTCGAAGCCGCAGCGACCCATGCCCGGGCCACGCCAGACAACCTCAACCTGCTCGTGCGCGTGCTGCACCAGCAGGGTCGCGCCCAAGCTGACGTCGGCAACGCCGAAGGCCTGACGACGCTGGATGAGGTTCTCGCCCTCGCCACCGAGCACGACGCCGATTGGCTGCACGCCGACGTCACCGACTCAAAAGCGCGCTCGCTGGCCAGTTTGGGTCGCGCGAAGGAAGCCGTCGCGCTTGCCTTGACCGCCGCTGATGCTTATCGCGCCGCGGGTGACCCGCTCTCGGCCGCCAACACCGAACGTTTCGTGGGAGGCGTGCTGGCCGAAGAGGGGCGCCACGACGAAGCAGTAACCGTGCTGCAGTCGGTCATCGAGCAGGCCGCCAACCACGAGCAATTGCGCACCCTGGCCGCGTTCGAACTTGCCGAAAGCTTCGACGCCCTCGGGCGCACGGCTGATGCTGCTGCCGCCCGGGCGATCGCGGAGGGCGCTAGCTAACCCGCGAGAAACGCTGTTCTGCCCCACGAAGGCGGGGAGTGCAGTTCGCGCGGTGGCAGGGATAATTTGAGCATGGTCTTCGCTCTTTCTGACATCGACGCCCCCACCGAGGGCGAGCAATGGTTGCTTCGCGCCGAAGAGCTCTTCACCGGAGAAGAATTTGCGCCAGCACTCAGCGCAGGCAACCAAGCCGTGCTACTCACGAGTGGCGTGGCCCGGGTCAACGCTCTCGAAGTAGTGACGGCATGCTGCGTGCAACTCGGCCAGTTCGAGACTGCCGACATCGTTGCTCAGCAGCGCCACGACCTCCTGATCGAACTCGACCGTCCCCTCGAAGCCGCCAGCCAAGCAAAAATGGGCTTGGCGCGCTTCGGGCGGGCGGAGCCCTACGACCTCGCCGCCCTCGAACGTGAGGCTAGAGCAGCGGCCGATCTCCCTCCGCGACTCCACGCCATCGCCCTACTCGCGCACGCTGATGCGATGTGGCGCCAGAGTTTTCGTGACCTCGAGAACATCCATTCCTCAGCAGGGTTGGCCTATTTGCAGGCTGACGTCGCAGAGGACAAAGGGTCGACCCAGTTCCGCGCTCTTCGCTATCTCGTGCAGATTGCCTACGACGCAGGCGACGCACCACGGATGCTGGAGTTCTGCGATCTTCTCCTCGCCTCAGCACGCAACCGAACTGCACGCGCGGAAGCACACACGTTTCACGCACTGGCTCTGAGCGGCGTGCACCAACCGACTGAAGCCCTTCATGCGGTCAATCTCGCCATCGACCTCTATGCCGCCATCGACCTGCCCGAACGGCTCTACAACACCACGCTTCTGGGAGGGCGCCTGGCGGTGGACGCTCGCGAGCGTGCTGTCGCCCTGGGTCGTTTCCGCGACGCAGTGACGCTCGCCGATCAGCTAGACATCGACAATAGCGAAGCCCGGAAGGCTGTCGCCAACACTCTTGTGGCAACAGACAACCACACCGAAGCCATCGGCATGCTCACCGAGGTATATAACCACGAGACCGCCACGGGAGCACCCCCAGAGGTGCGGGCCGAAAGCCTCGATTTCATGGCGCACTCACTCGCCGCAACCGAGCAACCGGACGCCGCCATCGAAGTGTGGGCCATGGCCTCGAACCTCTATACCGAGGCCCGCGCTCTCGACGACCTCGCGCGCGCCAACTACAACGCTGCGGCTCTTCAGACACAACGGGATAACCACGAAGCTGCCCGGGAACTCTTGATGGTCGCGGCCGCTGCAGTACGAGAATCAGAGGGTGACGGCGCACTCTACGTGGGCGTATTGCACTCGCTCGGCATGACCCAGGCACGAGTGGGCGATCGCACCGCCCTCGCAACGTTCGACGAAATAGCCACGGAAACCTCGCGAAACAACGCGATGCGACTCTGGGCGACAGCGCTCGATGGCAAGGCTCGCGCTCTCCATATTTTGGGAGAAACCCCGGATGCCATCGAGCACGCGGCGAAGGCTGCTGCGGCCCTTCGCTCAGCCGGTGACCCCCGCGAAGCCCTCACTATCGAGCGCTTCGCTGCGGAGCTACTTGCCGAGCAGGGGCGAACCAAAGACGCCATCAAACTGCTCAAAACAGTCGTGAAGAACGCCCGCGGTGATGCCGAGATGCTCGCCGGAGCGAACCGCGAATTGGCCGACTGCTACGACGCGCTAGGAAAGAAAAGACGAGCTACGGGCACGCGTTCCCTGGCGGAAAAAGCGCAGCCGTAACTCGTCTAGTGACACACGGATGCTGACGCTCAGCGGCAGCTGACCCGCCGCCGAGCGTGCGCCCCCGTTACGGGCGCTTGACCAGCTTGCGGTTCACGAACTCGTCGACGCCGTAAGGACCAAGCTCACGACCGGTGCCGGAGTTCTTGACTCCACCGAAGGGCAGCTCGGGAGCATCCGCGCCGACCTCGTTGATGTAGACCATGCCAGCGTCGATGCCGTCAGCGATGCGGTCGGCCTGCTCGGCATCCGTCGTGAAGACGTACGAACCGAGACCGAACGGCGTTGCGTTGGCGAGAACGATCGCTTCTTCTTCGCTGCTCACGCGGTGCAATTGAGCAACCGGCCCGAAGAACTCGGTGACGTACGCGGGGTTCTCGGGGCTGATGTTCTCGAGTACTGCGGGAGCAAACTTGGTGCCATCGCGCTTGCCGGTTCCGACGCGCAAGGTGGCGCCAGCAGCAACCGCTTCAGCGACCTGCTCTTCGAGACCCTTGGCCGCGGCTACCGAACACATCGGGCCGAGCTCGGTGCTCTCATCCATGGGGTCGCCGACCGTGATGGCACCCATCGCGGCGCTGAACTTCTCGGCGAACTCTTCGTAGAGCGAGTCGATGATAACGAAGCGCTTGGCGCCGTTGCAGGCCTGACCATTGTTGTCGATGCGAGCGGCGACCGCGGCCTCGACCGTGGCCTCCATGTCGTCCGTCGACATGAGGATGAACGGGTCCGAGCCGCCCAATTCGAGCACGCTCTTCTTGAGGTTGGCGCCCGCGGCGGCGCCCACGATTGCACCGGCACGCTCGGAACCCGTGAGAGAGATTCCTTGGATGCGCGGGTCGTCGATCATCGCGGCGATTTGGTCGTTGTCGGCGAGCACATTCTGGTAGCCACCGATCGGCAAACCGGCCTCGTGAATGAGCGCTTCAAGAGCCGCCGAAGACTCGGGGCACTGCTGCGCTGGCTTGATCAAAACGGGGTTGCCGAGGATGATGCTGGGCCCGGCGAAACGAGCGATCTGGTAGATGGGAAAGTTCCACGGCATGATGCCCAAAACGGGACCGATGGGGCTCTTACGAATCCACGCGGTGCCGGCTCCGGCGGGAATTTGCTCGTCGGCGAGGAACTCCTCAGCGTTGTCGGCGAAGTAGCGGAAAATGTCAGCGGAGAACTCCACTTCACCCACCGCTTGGGCCAAGGGCTTGCCCATTTCGCGCACGATGATTTCGCCAAATTCGGCCGAGCGTTCCATGAGGAGATCGGCAATGCGAGTGACGATCGCTGCGCGGTCTTTTACCTGATCACGGTTCATTCCGCCGTTGTACTCAGAGTGCGCTGCAGCGACAATCTGCTCGATGACTTCGTCACTCGCGGCGGGGTGCGCTGGGCCCTCTTCGCCGGTGTAGGGATTGATCACTTGAAAAGTCTTCATGAGAGGTTCCTCGCTGCTCGAAAAGGACCGGCGACGCCGCCGAGAATTGTTCGTAGGCTACATGCGAAATCCTAAAAATTGGAAGTCAGGGTTTTTGCGGGGCGCTGTGAGGGGCGGTCGCGGCTCGCACAAGTGGTGCGGCTAGGAGCCGGTTTCGCCGAGGTCGATCGCGGCCAACATCGCCCACAATTCGGCGCGGCCCTGGAAGGTGTCGAGGCTCAGATTGGTGAGCTCGGAGAGCCGCTGCATCCGCGACTTCAAACCGTGCCGATGGATGCCCAGCTCACGCGCCGCGGGATCCCACTGACCGTTGTGCCGAAGCCACACTTGCGCGAACCGCAGCAGCCCGATTCCCTCGGCAGATTCGATCACGCTCGCGAGCCTGGCGTGAGCAATATCGGCGACCGAACTCGACGCCAGCAGGCCGAAGAAACTTTCGCCCACGAGACTCGCGAATTCGGTGACCGTCGCGGGTGGCGATGCTTCGAGTGAGCGCACGGCCTGAGTGATCGCGACCGTGAGCTCAGGCCAGCCGACCTCGGCCGAAAGACCGACGGTGAGATCGCTCGCGGCAAAGAACCGACGTTCGGCGGCGAGCTGCTTGGCATCGATCAGCACGAGCAAGTGGCGGCCATCCGCCACGGCGAAGATGCGACTGTCCGACCGCGCAGCTCGCCGCTCGAGCACGTCCCGCACGCTCGCGCTCGTCTCGCTGAGGTCGAGCGCCGCCACCGCAAACCGGTCGGCCGGTAACTCGATGCCCGCCACCCGCACCGCACGCCGCACGCTGTCGACCCGGCCATCCTTGAGCAGCTGAAACAACTGCTCCAGAATCGCCCGATGCCCCACCCGCAAATTCTCCGTCTGCTCGAGCGACACCTCGGCGAGCGCCGCCAACACGGTCATCACCGAACGATCGAGCGCCCCGAATTCGGTGTCGCGGGCCCACGCGATGGCGCCGCACAGCCTCCCGGTAGAGCCGAGAGTCTGCACGACGCGATGCTCGTCCGCTGCGTCATCGGCGACGCGCGCGCGACGAGCCCGCCCCAGCAGGTCCGTGACCGATCGGCGGATGTCGGGGGCGGCATCCAGCGATCGTCGGGTGTGGCTGTCGCGGTGGGGTTCATTCACGAGCTCGCCGTCGGCGTCGAAGATCCACACTCGGCAGTCGAGGTGCTCGGCAGCGCTGATCGCGGCGGAGCTCAAGCGCCCCTTGCCGACGGCGGCGCGAGCGATGTCGTTTTGGGCGGCGAGGGCGCGGTCGAATCCGGCACGCGCTTGTTCGGCTTCGTTGTCGGCGACGAGACGGCTGATGGCGATGAACGGGATGCGGTACGGCACTTCGAAGAGCGGCAGGCCGGCCGTGGCGCACGCGGCGACGAGGCCGGCGGGCACTCCGTGGGTGATCACTTCGGTGCCGAAACCGATTGCGGCGACCCCGGCGCTGACGAGCCGAGCGACGTAGCCGACGAAGTCTGCCTCTGCCGCAGGCTCAGCGACTGGTTCTGCGGTCGGGTCGGCGGTATCGACGAATTGGCGGCCGGTCGTGAGCAGCAACTGGCCCTCAGAAACGAACGGCGTCGGGTCGTTGAGGTCGGAGTTGTGCACCCACGTGACCGAGCGGTCGAAGGTGCTCGAATCGGTGAGCGGGCGCAGCGCCAGGCGCTCGGTCGCGATGATTTCGCTGAGGGGTGTGGGCATGGCAATCCTCCTGCTGCCATTCTGTCAGCAATCGCCGCCGATACTGCCATTTTGTGACTGTTGCGCCGGGCATCCGCGAACTAGGTTGAACCAAACGTTTTGCACGACACCGCCCGCCGTCAGCGGTCGCGGGTCGTCTACACAGATTGGATTCCGGTGGCCATGTCTACTTCTTCTTCCAGCACCACGGCCCCGGTCGGCGGCCCCTCGCTTCCGCAGAAGCGCGAACTCGTCACCGCGATTCCCGGACCGCGCTCGCTCGAACTGCTCGAGCGCAAGAAGCAGTCCGTCGCCGCCGCTATCGGCATCACCCTTCCCGTCTTCGTCGAAGCTGCCGGCGGTGGCGTTCTTCGTGACGTCGACGGCAACACCCTCATCGACTTCGGTTCCGGCATTGCCGTAACCGGCGTCGGCAACTCGGCACCCGCCGTTGTCGAAGCCGTCACCGCTCAGGTCGCCCAGTTCACGCACACCTGCTTCATGATCAATGGCTACGAAAGCTACATCGAGGTCGCCGAGAAGCTCAACGAGATCACCCCCGGTACGCACGAGAAGCGCACCGCGCTCTTCAACTCGGGCGCCGAAGCTGTCGAGAACGCGATCAAGATCGCCCGCTACTTCACCGGCAAGCAGGCCGTTGTGGCCTTCGACCACGCTTACCACGGCCGCACCAACCTCACGATGGGCCTCACCGCCAAGTCGATGCCCTACAAGAGCGGCTTCGGTCCGTTCGCCTCGGAGATCTACCGCGCCCCCATGTCGTACCCGTTCCGCGATGGCGGAATCAGTGGTGAGGATGCCGCAGCCCGCGCCATCCTGCAGATCGAGAAGCAGGTCGGCGCCAGCAACCTCGCCGCGATCATCATCGAGCCCATCCAGGGCGAGGGTGGCTTCATTGAGCCCGCCCCCGGATTCCTCCCGGCACTCGCCGAGTGGGCCACCGCCAACAACGTGATCTTCATCGCTGACGAAGTGCAGACCGGCTTCGCTCGCACCGGAGACCTCTTCGCTTCCAACCACGAGAACCTCGTTCCCGACATCATGGTGACCGCCAAGGGCATCGCCGGCGGCCTTCCGCTCTCGGCCGTCACCGGTCGCGCCGATGTCATGGATGCCGCTCACGTCGGCGGACTCGGCGGAACCTACGGTGGAAACCCCATCGCCTGTGCCGCAGCGCTCGCCACCATCCGCACCTTCGAAGAGTCGGGCGCCATCGAGCGTGCCCGCGAAATCGGAACTACCTTCCGTGGCCGCCTCAACGGACTCCGCGCCGGCGACCCCCGCATCGGAGACGTTCGTGGCCGCGGCGCCATGATCGCCATGGAACTCGTCGACCCCACCACGAAAGAGCCCGACGCGGCCCTCACATCGAAGATCGCGGCTGCAGCGCACGCCGCCGGTGTTGTCGTGCTGACCTGTGGAACTTATGGCAACGTCATCCGCTTCCTCCCGCCGCTCTCGATCTCTGACGAGCTCATCGCTGACGGCCTCGACGTCGTTCGCGACGCTCTCGCCAAGGCCTAACTCGCGGCCAGCGGGCACTGAGCGCGCGTTCAGTGCCCGCCCACGCGGCGCCAAGCCGAAGTTCAGCTTGCGCTGTTTGACTGACTCGCAGATTTCCCACCACGAAAGGTGCACACCGTATGACGAACTCCACCGAAACCCAGCTTCTCGAAGCCGTGCCGAATCAGCTCTTCATCGGCGGTGAGTGGATTGCCGCCTCGGGCGACAAGTCGCTCGACGTGACCGACCCCGCTACCGGCAAGGTCATCCGCACCATTTCGGATGCTTCGGCAGAGGACGGCATGCGAGCGCTCGACGCTGCGGTTGCCGCTCAGGATTCCTGGGCAGCGACACCTGCTCGGGAACGTGGCGAGATTCTGCGTCGCACCTTCGACCTCGTGCAGGAGCACCGCGACGACCTCGCGCTGCTCATGACGCTCGAGATGGGCAAGCCGCTTGCCGAAGCCAACGGTGAAGTCACCTACGGTGGCGAGTTCTTGCGCTGGTTCAGCGAAGAGGCTGTGCGCATCTCGGGTCGCTTCGGCAACACCCCTGAGGGCACCGGTCGCATGATTGTGTCGCAGCGTCCGGTCGGTCCGTGCTTCTTGATCACGCCGTGGAACTTCCCGCTCGCAATGGCGACCCGCAAGATCGCGCCAGCGCTGGCCGCCGGCTGCACGGTTGTCGTGAAGCCCGCCGCGCTCACCCCGCTCACCACACTGTTCTTGGCGAAGCTCTTCGAAGAGGCCGGCCTCCCCGCTGGCGTGCTCAACGTTGTCACGACGTCGAGCTCCTCCGAAGTGTCGGAGCCGATCATCGCGGACTCTCGCCTGCGCAAACTTTCGTTCACTGGCTCCACTCCGGTGGGCAAGGCCCTCATCAAGCAGGCCTCCGAAAACGTTCTGCGCACGTCGATGGAACTCGGCGGCAACGCCCCGTTTGTCGTCTTCGACGATGCTGACCTCGACAAGGCTGTAGATGGTGCGATTGCGGCTAAGTTCCGCAACATCGGCCAAGCCTGCACCGCCGCCAACCGCTTCATCGTTCACAGCTCAGTTGCTGCCGAGTTCGCCGAGAAGATTGCCGCTCGCGTCGCCGACATGAAAATCGGTCGCGGCACCGAAGACGGCGTCAACATCGGCCCGCTCATCAACGACAAGGCCGTCGACAAGGCCGACGAGTTGGTTCAGGATGCCGTGAAGCGCGGCGCTACCCTCGTCTCCGGCGGCAAGCGCGTCGAGGGCGATGGAAGCTTCTATGAGCCCACGATCGTGTCGAGCGTACCCACCGACAGCGACATCCTGCGCGAAGAAATCTTCGGACCGGTTGTCTCGATCGTGGAGTTCACCGACGAAGCCGAAGGTGTACGCCTCGCGAACGACACCGAATATGGTCTTGTCTCGTATGTGTTCACCGAAAGCCTTGCCCGGGGAAACCGGATGATCGATGCTCTCGACACCGGCATGATGGGCCTCAACGTGGGCGTGCTCTCCAACGCAGCCGCCCCCTTCGGCGGAGTGAAGCAGTCCGGCATCGGTCGCGAAGGCGGCTCGGAAGGCATCCACGAGTACCTCTCTACTAAGTACACGCTCGTTCCCAACAGCTAATGTGCAACTGTATCCCGTCGGCGCATCTCGAGGAATGTCCTCTGTGCGTTGACGAGCCGAACATCACGCGCGGCTACAACTAGATTCCCGTGAGCGAGTGGCCCCGCCTAGTGCCGGGGCTGCTCGCTTTTTGGGTTAACGGCCTCGACTACGATTGGGCTCAGCCGCTCAGCCTTGCTGCGGTGCCGCGCCACCGAAAGAGCTTCCTCTATGTCTGACCACCTTTTCGCCTCTCTGCGACGTTGGCCCGACCTCGAAGCCCCCAACCTTTTTGCGGTGGATGCGAGCGATCGCCTCATCCTTGATGAAGCCGCGACCCAGCTCGAAGGCTTGCAGGCCGGCGAACTCGTGGTGATGGGCGACAACTATGGGGCGCTCACTCTCGGAGCTGCGACGCTGGCGGGGTGCCGCGGCATCCGCGTCTTTCAGGATTCTCTCGTGTCAGAGCTGGCGCTGGCCGCCAATGCGGGCGACCTCTCTATTCACTACGAATCGCACCCGCTCGATGCCTCGCTACTGTCGGGTGCGCGCGTGGTGCTGATGCAATTGCCGCGCAGCCTGGCTGAGCTCGACGAGTGGGCCCAGGCGATTGCCCGGCACGCTGCCCCCGACGTGACGGTGATTGCGGGTGGCCGCATCAAACACATGACGCTCGCAATGAACGAGGTGTTGGGCCGTTCCTTTAACGAGGTGAACGCGGGGCGCGCACGGCAGAAGTCGCGCACCCTGACCGCGTTCGGCATTGGGCACGACGACACCGAGCTGCGTTTTCCCACGACGTCGGTCTTGCGGGAGCCTGAGCTTCCCGTTGACGAACTCACGGTCAGCGCCCACGGTGGCGCCTTCGCCGGTGCAGCTCTCGACATCGGCACCCGTTTTCTGCTGACCTTCCTGCCCGAGATGAAGCCGGATGCCGCCACCGCGATCGACCTCGGCAGCGGCACCGGAGTGCTCGCTGTCTCGCTCGCTCTCGCCCGCCCCGATCTCGCCATTGTGGCGATTGACCAGTCTGCCGCCGCCGTGGCATCGACCCGCGAAACGGCCGACGCAAACGGTGTCGGAGCGCGCGTTGAGGCCGCGCGCGAAGACGCCCTCACCGAACGACCGACAGCCAGTGCTGATCTGATCGTGTGCAATCCGCCCTTCCACACCGGCGCCACCGTGCACGCCGGCGTTGCTTTGCGGATGCTGGCTGACGCCCGCCGCGTGCTCAAACCCGGCGGCGAACTGTGGGTCGTCTTCAACACGCACCTCGGGTATCGCGACTACTTGAACCGCACCGTCGGCCCCACCCGCCAGGCCGGACGCAACAGCAAGTTCACCGTGACGGTTTCGGTGCGGGCGTAGGTGCTTTCCAAGTAATTTCTAGGGCAGCAGATCCAGCATCTGCGGCCGAGCTTTCATAGCGTGGATGATTAGTTCGTTTCCGCTGTCGAAAACGAGAACAACCGTCTCAAGGAGACGACCCTGCGTGTCGAACCCCAGGCGAAGTTGGCGCGCGGGCGAGTCATCATCAAGGTCTTCAATCCAGAGCGCCCATGTCGCAGCTTGGATTGAGTCTTCTGACCGAACGCCGTGTTTGAGAGCCGAATCGTGAACCCTCACGCGACGTATGAAGTGAGTGCGTCGCGGATCGCCTCCGACCGCGTCTTGTGCTCGCGTGCCGCGCGGGCATCGATCGCGGCAAGTTCATCTGGGGTGAGCCGAAGCGCTACGACCTGCGAAGGCTCGGCGCCTCGCCCGGGGCGGCCCCGTCCGCGCTCTTTCAACTTGGCGACGTCGCACCCAGCCTCTGCCTCAGCAGCCCATGCGGCGATCTGCTCTTCCGTGACGGGCACTCCGTTTACCGATTCACCTGTACTCATATATTTAATGTAATACGAAAATCGACCATCGACAAGGGAGGCCTGTAGCGGGCCAGCCTCAGAACGAGCCACTACTCCCGCGAGAACGCCGAAGCGCGCGCGATCTGGTCGGGCGTCAGCGTGACGCCGGTGTAGCGAACGAACTGCGCCGCGGCCTGGAGTGCGATGACTTCGGCACCCGTGATGACCAGTTTTCCGGCATCCCGAGCGGCCCGAATGAGCGGGGTCTCGGCTGGGAACGCCACCACATCGAACACCGTTTGCGCGGCGCGGATGTGGTCGGGCGTGAATGCGAGTTCGTCGGCGGCGTCGCCTGCCATCCCGAGTGGGGTGACGTTGACGATCACCGCGTGGCCGGGCTGCGGGTCGACGCTCACGGCGCGGTAGCCATACTTCGTGGCGAGCGCTTCGCCCGCCTCGCTATTGCGGGCGAGCACGGTCACATCAGCAAAGCCGGCACCGTGGAAGGCGGCTACGACCGCTTTGGCCATGCCACCCGATCCGCGAACCAGCACCGGCAAAGACGGGTCGAGCTGGTAGCGGGCGATCAGGTCGGCGACAGCCTCATAGTCAGTGTTGGATGCCGTGAGCACGCCGTCATTGTTCACGATCGTGTTCACCGACTCGATCGCAGCGGCGGAGTGCTCGACGACATCCACAAGCTCAAGCACTGCCTCTTTGAACGGCATCGAAACGGAACAACCCCGGATGCCCAGGCCGCGTACTCCGGCGATGGCATCCTCAATGTTGCTGGTCGTGAAGGCCTTGTAGATGAAGTTCATACCGAGTTCTTCGTACAGATAGTTGTGAAACCGCGTGCCGAGATTGGAGGGGCGCGCGGCCAACGAAATGCACAGCGTCATGTCTTTATTGAGGATCGGCATTGACCCATTATCGCCGCGTTGACTTCCCGGCAGTCCGCCGACGGCTACACGGCCGGCCTGGCTTGCGGAGGCTTCGCCCCACCCTCCGATCGCGCCTAAGCTGCTGCCATGACGACCCTGACGTTCCGCGCAGCAACGACCGACGACATCCCCGCCCTGGTTGTGCTGGTTACGTCGGCCTATCGGGGCGACGCTAGCCGCGCCGGATGGACGAGCGAAGCCGACTTGATCGATGGCGAGCGCATCGACGCTGCAGCGTTGGAAGCGGATCTGTCGCGGGATCGTTCGATCATCCTGCTGGCGGAGCGCGGCGACCAGCTTGTGGCGTGCGCGCACGTGGCGGATGTCGACGGCGAGGGCTACTTCGGGATGTTCGCGGTCGATCCCGCTCAGCAGGGCAGCGGTCTCGGATCCGTGGTGCTCGCCGAGGCCGAGAACTATGCGGCTCGCGAGTGGGCCGTCGCTGTGATGCAGATGACCGTGATCGATGTTCGGGAAGAACTCATCGCGTTTTACGAACGCCGCGGCTACGTGCGCACCGGAATAACGAAGCCGTTCCCGTATGGCGATGAGCGCGTCGGCACCCCGCGGCGCGACGACCTGCAGTTTGAAGTTCTCACGAAGACGCTCGACTGACCTGACTCTGCGTCACTAGCGCGGCAACTACGCGGCGCCCGCCTCCGAGTCGCACTGCGGCTCGAGGGTGGACTTGATCTTGCGACTGACCGAGGCCAGAGCATCCTGCTCCTGGGGGGTCAGCACGTCAAAGAAGTGCGTGCGCACAAACTCGGCATAGCCGGATGAGGCCTGCTGCACAGCTTCGAGACCCGCGGCGGTGATTTGCACGTCTAGGCCGCGCGCATCCGAGGGGCAGCTTGTGCGCTCAAGGAGGCCGCGAGCTTCCATCCGCTTGAGCAGGTGAGAGAGCCGGCTGCGATCCCAGCCCAGGGACAATCCGAGGTCGCGGGCGCGAACGAGAGTGTCCGATTGTTCGGCGTGCTCGGCGAGGGCGGTGAGCACCGCGTGTTCCGGGCCGGAGAGCTGTGCATCCTGCACCAGCTGCTTGTCGAGAGACGAAACCAACTGCTGCGTTGCGCTCACAAAACCGCGCCACACGGCGTTTTCGCGGTCATCCATTTCTCGTGCGTTCGTCACGACAGCCTCTTTTCATCACTCGCAAGATTTAGTTTGACACTTTATTGTTGATATGACAACATCTTTAGTGACACGTCAACAAAACTCGTCCTAAGGGGATACAGCATGACCAAGATTGCGATCATCACGGGCGCCAGCCGCCCCGGCAGCGTCAACCAGTCCGTAGCAGAATGGGTTCTCGCCCAGGTTTCGACCCGCGACGATGCTGAGTTCGAACTCGTCAACATCGCCGACTTCGACCTTCCGATGCTCGACGAGCCTTACCCCGCGGCGTACCAGAACTACCAAAACGACCACACCAAGGCGTGGTCAGCCAAGATCAGCGAGTTCGACGGCTTCATCTTCGTAGCCCACGAGTACAACCACAGCGCAGGGCCCGTTCTCGTGAACGCCCTGTCGTACCTGAACGCCGAGTTCAACAACAAGGCCGCCGGCTTCGTCTCCTACGGTTCGATGGGTGGCGTTCGCGCCGTCGAACACCTGCGCGGAGTGCTCTCCGAACTTCAGGTCGCTCACGTGCAGCGCTCCGTCATGTTCTCGCTGTTCACCGACTTCGAAAGCTTCAGCGTCTTCGCACCGACCGAGCAGAACGCCGGCACGCTCGCGCCGATGGTTGACCAGCTCACCGCATGGACGCGCGGAATGGCATTCGTTCGCACCGAGCAGCTGGCCACCGCCGCCGCCTAAGCTCACGCACACCCCCTCAAACGGCTTTCCGGGATAACCGGGAGGCCGTTTGTGCGTTCGGGGTCGTGGCCGGAGCTTGCGGTCGGCCATCGCTGTCGGGCATCGTGACCGAGCATCGCGGTCGGCCGTCGCAGCCGCTCATGGCTGCCAACCATCGCGACCGGCCATAGCCGTCGACGACCGCCGCCGGCTATCGCTGCGTCGAACTACTCCGCGATAATCTCCAACGCGACGCCCTCACAGGCTGTGCGCGCGAGTTCGGCGAGTGCTCCGGCACGCACGGCATCGCCGGTGGCGTGACGCGCATCCGTCGAGATCACAACGCGACCGACGCTGTTGACGAGAGTGACTTTGTCGCCGAGTTCGGCGAGCTTCGGCAGCAGTTGTCGCTCGACCGAATCGATCAGTAAATCGAGGCCAGCGACGCCGACGAACGTGCCATCAATGTGCACGGGAGCGGCGATCGTGATCGTGTATTCATCACTGCAGAGGTAGTCGACGTAGGGCCCGGCAACGTGGCCGCGACCGGTCTCCATTGGCACGCGGAACCACTCAAGTTCGCTGTAATCGATGTGCTCTTTGTTCACCGATTGCGCGGCCAAAAGCAGGCGTTTGGGGTCATCGCCCTGCCACCACGAAAGGTGATTTCGCTCATCCGTCAGCAGTCCAACGGCGGCGATAAACCCGGCGCCGTAGATGTGAACATCGGGCAGCGACACCGTCGCAAGAGCGTGCGGTTCGACCAGCGCATCAAGCTGCTGAGACGAGAGCGGGCCGAGGTTTCCGTATGCCGCGAGCTCAGTGCCGAGTTGGGTTGCGGTGGCTTCGAGGCTGGCAATCGGGGCGCTGAAATACTGCGAGACGATGGCCGCCGCGCGAGCTGCTGTGCTCGTGCTCGTTGCTGTCGTCATCGCTGCGCCGCGCTCTGGCTGGTAATCATCGGGTGCCGCCTACTCTGACTGATCCTGTTCGTGGCATCCTATGCACCAGATGCCCCGCACCGCTAGTTCACCGCGATTGGGACTGCAGATCGATGAGGGCGTTGATCACGGCATCGACCATGCGTTCGGTGGCCGCAACGGCTTCGTGGTCATCGCCGGCTTCAACGGCATCCACCACGCTGGCCAGCAGCACTGGTTGAGCCCGACGGGATGTCTCATCCACGTCGATCAGGCGAAGCATCGGCGACATTTCGGCCTGCAATCGCATCTGTTCACGGGTGAGGCGGGCCGATTGGCTGAGCGCGACGAGTTCGATCTGCGCATCGTCGAGGGTGCTGCGCCACTGTTCGAGATCCGACTCGTCGAGACGACTCAGGCGCGAGCGCACTTGCTGCACTTCAGAGGGCACCGCTCGGCGCGCAGCCAAGCGAACGCACGCAGCCGTGATGGCGGCGTAGTGGGCGCCCAAATCACGAAGGGCGACGCGGGATGTTGCCGCCAAGGCGGTGCGCGCGTGAGCTACGGGGTCGGCTGAGTCCGCCACGAAGCTGCCGCCATTGCGACCGCGACGAGTCACCACGAGGCCCTGGCTGCGCAGGGCCAGCAGCGATTCGCGCACGGTTGTCGGCGCTACGCCGAAGCTTCGAGCGAGGTCGTTTTCAGAGGGAAGACGCTCCCCTGCCCGCAGATGGCCGCCCGTAATTGCACTGGCGAGACGGCGTTCAACGAGCTCGGCTCGACCGGCATCGCCGATCGACTGAAAGAGCGCACCCTGCAAGCGGCCAGGCCTCGAGGCATCGCGAGAGCGTGCGGTGTCGTCGGCGACCACCGCACTTTTTCGCGGCGCGTCTGCCGAGTCGGTCGAGTGCATTGCTCAATTCTCGCACCGATCACCTGAGCCGTTGCCCTTTTGTGACGATTTGGACACACGCTTGAAATATGAACTCTGGTTCTATAGGTTTACTCTCACTCAGAGATCACCGTCGTTCCAAGGAGTCCTTCGTGCACGCGTCCGCTCAGCAAGCCCCGTCCGAAACGGATTCCACTCCCGCGCCCGGTGCCGTCAGCCTCGCCGGCGTCTCCAAGACCTTCGGTGACTTCACCGCCGTCGAAGCACTCGACCTCGACGTGAAGCCCGGGGAGTTCCTCTCGATGCTCGGCCCCTCCGGCTCGGGCAAGACCACCGTGCTGCGGATGATCGCAGGCTTCGAGAACGTCACGAGCGGCAGCATCCACCTCAGCGGAGTCGACGTCACCCAGGTTCCGCCCCACGCCCGCCAGGTCAACACGGTCTTTCAGGATTACGCGCTGTTCCCGCACTTCACGATCGCCGAGAACGTGGGCTACGGCCTGCGCGTTGCCGGCGTCAGCCGCGCCGAACGGGCAACCCAGGTCGGCGTCGCGCTCGAGCAAGTTCGCCTCTCGGCCGTGGCCGACCGCCTGCCCCACCAACTTTCAGGTGGCCAACGTCAGCGCATCGCCCTGGCTCGCGCGCTCATCCTGCGCCCGCAAGTGTTGCTGCTCGACGAGCCACTCGGTGCGCTCGACAAGCAACTGCGCGAAGAAATGCAGATCGAGCTCAAGCAAATTCAGCGCGAAGTCGGCATCACGTTCATCTTCGTCACCCACGACCAAGAAGAAGCCCTCACCCTGAGCGACCGCGTTGCCGTCTTCAACAACGGCCGCGTCGAGCAGGTCGGCACCGCCCGCGAAGTGTACGAATTCCCGGCCACCGAATTCGTCGCCAAGTTCCTTGGACTCTCCAACCTCATCCCCGCCGAACTCTCTGCGGATGGCGTGCAATCGAGCGTGCGCCCCGAGCGTGTGCGCCTGCTCACCGCCGACACCGCGGCGAGCGCCGGAACCGTCTCCCTGCTCGGCACGGTCTCAGAAACCGTCTACACCGGACCAACCACGCGCTTTCTCGTCGACACCGAATCGGGTGTTCGCGTGATTGCCGAACGAGCCAACGACCATCACCCCTCTGCCGAATCAGCCTTCGGGCGCGGCGACCGGGTGCGCGTCGAATGGACCACCGATCACGCCTCGCAGATCGGCTAACAGATCACCCCTGCAACACCGGCGAATCCGGCACAACCGGGCCAGCCACATCCACAACAGCACACGCAGCACACACGCAATTCAGCACTCATCAATCACACCAAGGAGTAATCATGAGATCCAAAATCATGACCGGCGCAGCGTTCATCGCCGTTGCCGCTCTCGCCCTCACCGGCTGTTCCGCTGACACCGACGGCACCAGCACCGCTGCCGGCGGCCTCAGCATCGACGTTCCTGACATCCCCATGATCGAAGAACTGGGCGAGATGGAAAGCGAAGTCAACATCGTCGCGTGGAGCGGTTTTGTTGAGCCTGCCTGGTCCGACGAGTTCACTGAAGAAACCGGATGCACGGTCAACCGTCGCGTTGCTGGCACGAGTGACGAGATGGTTCAGCTCATGCGCACCGGCGACTATGACCTCGTCTCCGCTTCGGGTGACGCGAGCCTTCGCCTCATCGCCGGTGGCGACGTTCAGCCGATCAACCTCGACCTGGTTCCCAATTTCGGTGACGACATCGTTGAGGGCATGAAGGGTCAGATTTATGACACCATCAACGGCCAGTCGTATGGTGTTCCGATTGGCCGCGGCGCCAACATCCTGCAGTACAACAGCGATGTTGTGACCGAAGAGCCCACGAGCTGGGATGTTGCGTGGGAAGCTGACAGCCCCTACGCCGGCGAGATCATCGCGTATGACGCACCGATCTACATCGCTGACGCCGCCGTGTACCTGATGGCTCACGAGCCTGACCTCGGCATCACCAACCCGTACGCCCTCGACCAGGACCAGCTCGACGCTGCGATCGACCTGCTCAAGCAGCAGAACAAGATCGTCTCCGAGTACTGGGCTGACCCTGCCGCTCAGATCACCTCGTTCGCTGGCGGAACCACTTCGCTCGGCACCTCGTGGGAGATCCTGCGCAAGCTCACCGACGACGACAAGTTCAAGAGCGTTCTTCCTGAAGAGGGTTCGACCGGCTGGTCGGACGCGTGGATGATCGCCGCCGAGTCTGAGTCGCCCAACTGTGCCTACGCCTGGGTCGACTACACCAGCGCTGCTGATGTGAACGGTGCTATCGCCACCAACTTCGGCATGGCTCCCGCCAACGCTGCGTTCTGCGACACGAGCGACGAAGCCGCAGCACACTGCGAGTACTTCAACGCGACCGACGAAGAGTACTTCAGCAACGTCTGGTTCTGGACCACCCCCATCGAGCAGTGCATCGATGGTCGCACTGACGTCACCTGCACGAACTTCCAGCAGTGGACGGATGCCTGGCTCTCCGTCAAGAGCTAGCTAGCCCGAGGGGTGGGCGGCCTCGCTCGCTCACCCCTCATCCCTCGCTCGACCAGCAGCTCACGAGCTGCACTCCCCACACGCACCAATCGATCGGACTCCCATGAATCGCCGCGCGCAACTCTCGGCACTGCTGGCGCTGCCCATGCTGTGGCTCATCGGCATCTACATCTTCTCGCTCGTTATGCTTCTCGTGACGGCGTTCTGGGTGACCGACCCCTTTACTTCCAAGGTGAAGCCGGGCTTCACCCTCCGCAACTTTGAGCAGATCATCGCGAACCCCGCGTATGCGTCAACCTCGCTGCGCACTCTCGGCATCGCCCTCGCGGTCACGGTATTGAGCATCCTGATCTCGGTTCCGCTCGGCATCTTCATGGCGAAGGTCGCTTCGCCCAAGCTGCGCGCCATTCTGGCCGTCGCGATCACTTTGCCGCTCTGGGCCGGCTACCTCGTGAAGATTCTCGCCATGCGCATTACCTTCACCGAAGAGGGTTTCTTCAACTCGATGCTCGGCCCGCTCGGTATCAGCGGCCCCGGCTTCAGCATCGTCACCGTCGTGCTGACGCTCACCTATCTATGGCTGCCGTACATGGCCGTGCCGGTGTACACCGCGATCCGCCAGCTGCCGCCGAACCTGTTCGACGCTTCGTCTGACCTCGGCGCCGGTGCCGGGTTCACGATCCGCACCGTGGTTCTTCCTCTTATTAGGCCCGCGATCATTGCCGGCTCCATCTTCACGTTCTCCCTCAGCCTCGGTGACTACATCGCCGCCAAGTTTGTGGGTGGCTCGACCCAGATGATCGGCAGCATCATCGCCTCGAACATCAACCTGAACCCTCCGATCGCCGCCGCTTTCTCGCTCGTGCCGATCGCCTTTGTTGTCATCTACCTCGTCAGCGTGCAGCGCACCGGCGCACTGGAACGGATGTGATGCCGCTATGTTGAGACTCTCCCTCGGCGCCAAGTTCACCCTCGGCACTATCGTCGCGATTGCCCTGGCGTTCATGTACATCCCGCTGTTTTTGGTGGTCATCAACTCGTTCAGCGCCGCGCGCCTGTCGAGCTGGCCGATCGCGGAGTTCTCCACCATCTGGTGGGAGAAGGCGTTCGTGAGCGAACCCATCCGGGCTGCGCTGCTGAACTCGGTGATCGTCGGCCTTGGCGCCACGGTGATCGCGCTCATCCTTGGCACGCTCGTGGCCTTCGCCCTGCAGCGCTACACGTTCTTCGGCAAGCAGACCGTGAACCTGCTCGTCGTGCTGCCGATTGCTCTGCCCGGCATCGTGACCGGTGTGGCCCTGAACAACACCTACAACCAGGTGCTCGAGCCGATCGGCATTGAGGTCGGATACTTCGGCATGATCATTGCCCACGGCACCTTCTGCATCGTCATGGTCTTCAACAACGTGCTCGCCCGATTGCGCCGCATCAACCCCAGCATCGAAGAAGCCTCCCGCGACCTCGGCGCGACGCCGCTTCAAACCTTCCGGCTCGTGACGTTCCCGCAGTTCCGCAGCGCCTTCGTCGCCGGAGCGATTCTCGCGTTCGCGCTGAGCTTCGACGAGGTCGTTGTCACGATCTTCACGGCCCCGCCCGGCGTCGACACCCTGCCACTCTGGATCATGAACCAGATGGCACGACCCAACGAGGCATCCCTCGTCAACGTCGTCGCGACCGTCGTGATTCTCGCGTCGTTCATTCCCGTGTGGGTCTCGCAACGCCTCGCCCGCGGAGCCGACGAGCGCGAATAGCGAGGTCGGGCGCGAGCGGGCGTAGCCCGAGCCTGCCGGTCAGTTCTGCGAGCGCATGCGAACCGTCACCACCTGAGCCACAACAATGGCAGCCGCCACCACAGCGGCAACGATCACCGTAAAGAGATCGCTCTGAATCTTGAGCACCGCAAACGGAATCAGGATGACGAGGTCGAGCACAATTGTCAGCACCGGAAGCCACATTCGGGCTTCAATCTTGTCTCTCAGCCGACGGATGACTCCCCACTGCACCGCCATATCCATCGTCAGATAGAGAAAGACACCCATCGATGCGATCTGGCTGAGATCGAGAAAAACGGTGACGAGAATGGCGAGGCCCGCCGTGATGATCATGGGCTGATGCGGAACCGACTTCGGCAACGACGGAGCCTGCTTCATCTCCTGCAGCATCCCGTAGAGCCGCGACACTGAGTACAAACTCGCGAGCAGCCCCGAGAGTGTCGCCACGACGGCAATTGCAACAGTAATTCCGACACCCCAAGCCCCGAAGAAGGGCTCCGCTGCTTGTGCCAAAGCGTAGTTGCGAGCATCCACCGCTCCACTCGCACCGATGCTCGAACTCACGGACACCGTGATCAGCAGATACAGCACAGTGCAGATCGCAAGCGAGATAAGGATCGAGCGAGCAATGTTTCGCTTCGGATCGCGAAGATCATCGCCCTGATTAGTGATTGTGGTGAAGCCTTTATAGGCGAGAACGCACAGTGTTGTGCCGGCCAGCACCCCGACGATGCTGATCGAGTCTCCGGATGACTGTGCCAAGAATCCGTCGCCGCCCACCGCGACGCCGATCAAGCCCGCAATCGCGAGCACGGCTATGCCGAGGATCTTGGCGACGGCCGTGATAGTTGCTGAGCGCTCCACCAGGGTGTTGCCGACGAAGTTCACAATCGCAGCGGTTGCAATCGCGGCCACACCGAGTATCGGCACCAAGATCACCGAGTCTTGTAAACCGAACGGACGCAAGAGGTAGGTGCCGAAGGTTCGAGCCAACAGACTCTCTGCCACCACCATCGACACGTACATAAACAGCGAGAACGAGCCGGCGACCACTCCCGGCCCGTAGGCATCCTTCAACAACATCGCTATTCCCCCTGCTGAGGGATTCACGCTGGAATAACGTATATAGGAGTACGAGCTAACGGCGGCGACGATCGCGCCGAGCAAGAAAGCTAGCGGGAAGAAGTCTCCAGCGAACTCCGCCACCTGCCCCACCAGGGCAAAGATTCCCGCGCCGATCATCACCCCCGTGCCGAGTGACACGGAGCCGATGAGTGAGATCTTGTCTGTTCGTGAAGCCATGCGAATACCTTCCTATTCCAAACCCAGCTGTGCTTAACACGAGGCGTGGGGCCCGCCACTCTGGAGCGACGGACCCCTCTCCGCTACAGGGAACTAAGAATGTCGCGCATGAGCGCGATCTCGATCGTCTGCGCGTCCATGATTGCTTGAGCGAGCTCAAGAACGTCCGCGTTCTGGCCGGAATCCAACTCGCGTTCTGCCATGTCGATCGCACCCTCGTGGTGCACGATCATCTGCTCGAGGAACAAGCGAGAGGCCTCATCCCCGCTGGCCTCGTTGAGCTCATCCATGTCGGATTCGCTCATCATCCCGTCGCCATGGCCCATGCCATCTACGCCGTCCATGCCATCTAGGCCGCTCATCTCGCCCATGCCGTCGCCCATGTCGATGCCCCAGTCATCGAGCCAGCCACTCATGAGGTCAATCTCGGGGCCTTGCGCGGCCTTGATATCTTCGGCGAGCGTAACGACGCGATCGTCGATTCCTTCCTTAGCGAGCACCATGTCTGCCATCTCTACAGCCTGCTCGTGATGGGGAATCATCATCGCCGTGAACATCACATCGGTCATGTTGGCGTCAGCGGCGGCGGCCGCGTTGGTGGATGACGAGTCGGAGCGGTGCCCCACGTCGGTCATTCCGTTGACACATCCTGACAGCGTCAATAGCGCCGTCAGGGCGATTGCGGCCGTAGCCGTCGCACGAGTATTCATCTTGAGGTTCTCCAATAAGTCGTCAGTAGGAGCGTGGCCAGAACGGTCACGCAAGGGCGCGTCGACGCTGAGTCGACAGAGCTCTTCCTAGGTGCGACTAATGCAGAGAGTGCTGAGATCGGGGCGCGGGGCGACAGCGCGGGCCCACCGGGTGACGGATGCAGTGACACACGACCGCTGCTCAAGGAAGCGGCCCCAGCCTCGAATCAGGGCGGGCGCCGCCAGAAGGAGCGCAACGGTGAAGAGCGCGAGCACACACCACATGAGAACCATGGATGCCTCGCCCCCGCATCCGGAACAATCGAGCGCATTAAGAGTGGCGCCAGCCGGCGCTGCTTCCGTTGCGGCGCCGTCGCCCATAGACATCGTGGCCGCCATCGTCATTTCGGAATGCGAGCCGGACGACACGAGCGAATGCATCGCCACGATGCCAGTGATGAGCGCCAGCGCGAGGAACGTCATCGCAACGAGCTGCCACGACGCTCGCAGTACGCGCGAAAAGGAGTTGCTCACGCGCTGTGCGGGCGCAGCGTCGACCCGATGATGAGGTCGTTCTGCGCTGCGGGGGATCATGGCTCAAACTTATCTCAGAGGGTGAAGCTGCGGCTGTGCTCCCCTGAGTGTGATCCATTCCCCTGTGCGCTTGCCGAAAACACTAGCGCGGGGTGAACAGCAGCTGGGGTACCCCGTCGAGGTCAGTGCGGGTGACGTCGATGCCGTAGACCGGCTCAAGGTTTTCGGGCGTCAAGACGGACGCCGGGTCACCCGCGGCAACGACAGTGCCGCCATCGAGCAGCACGAGTTGATCACAGTAACGCGCCGCCAGGTTGAGGTCGTGCAGCACCACGACGGTGCAGAGGGGAAGCCCCGCTACGACCGTGAGCAGTTCGTGTTGGTACCGCACATCGAGGTGATTGGTGGGCTCGTCGAGCAGCAGGTGAGAGGCCGCCTGAGCGAGCGCACGCGCGATGAGAACGCGTTGACGTTCACCACCCGAGAGCTCGTCCATGGAGCGGTCGCGCAAGTGCAGCGTGCCCGTGTCGACCATTGCTTGTTCGGCGGCACGCTCGTCTTCATCGCGGTAGCTCTGCCACCCCGAGACATGCACCGATCGCCCGAGGATCACCGAGTCCCACGCCGTGAGCGGTAGCCCCGAAGGTTCCTCCTGAGCGACGATCGCCAACCGTCGTGACCGCTCGCGAGCGGTCAGGGCGCGGGCGTCATCCTCATCGATCATGATCGTTCCCGCCGCAGAATCGAGAGCCCCCAAAATTGCACGCAGCACCGTGGACTTGCCGGAACCGTTGGGGCCAATGAGCCCCAGGGTTCCACCGTCCAGCGCCGAGAGGGAGACTCCCGCCACGGCGGCGACCTGCCCGTACTTCACGGACAGGTCGCCGACAGTGATCATTCGGAGAGAGTTGCGGCGCTGTCGATGACGGTGCGCAGCCCGCGAATGGCATCGGGATCAGGAGCCAGATCTGAGGCCAGAACGCCGATGATGGCGCCATTCTTGACGGCGGTGAGGTCGCTGGTTCCTGGCTCCGCAGAGAACAGTGCCTTCGCGGTGTCGAAGTCTTCGCCGTAGAGGCCGTAGGCAATCACGATGACCTCGGGGTCAGCATCCAGCAGCGTTTCGATGTTCGTTTCGAGGTACACCGAAGGCTCGGCCGCGTACACGTTGCTCATTCCCGCGCGCGCCAGAATGTCGTTCGCGATGCCTTGACCACCGCGTGCAGACAGGCTGGATGCGGGCGAGAAGTAGTAGATAACAGCCGCAGACTTGTCTGCTGCTGCACTGGCATCCGCTTCGAGCTCATCAAGTTCGGCCTGCAGCGCGGCAACGTTTTCGGCCGCAACATCGCTCGTGTCGAAGACAGTGCCAAAGCGTTCGATGTCGGCAAAGATGGCCTCAAAGTCGGTCGAGTCGGTGAGGGCAGCGTCATGGCTGCATTCGCCGTCGATCACGATGTTGGTGATTCCGGAGGCGGCAAGGTCTTCATCCGTGGAGTTGAAGAGTCCGTAACCGACGACGACATCGGCGTTCGCTCCGACGATTTTTTCGGTGGTCGGGTCAGACGGGTCAACGATCTCGACGCCAGAGAGGTCGACCGACATTCCCTCAGGAAGCGCTGCGCCAAACTCGCCCGAGCGGGCAACAATGCGGTCGGCTGCCCCGGCAGCGTCAAGCAGAGAGAGTGCTGATGTGCCGATGGTCAGGACGCTCTGCGGTTCGCTCTCAATGCTGAGGTCAGCGCCACAGTTGTCGATGGAAACTGGGTAGCCCGCGCTGGTCGCGGACTCGTCATCCGTCTCGCTGGCGCTGGAGGTTGCGCAACCGGCAACCCCCAAGAGGAGTGCTGCGGTTGCAAGAGAAATCAGCGGCAGTCGCGCCACATTACGTCGGGTTATTGTGTGATCCATCAGGGGTTTTCTTTCTTGTTGGGGTGGTTCTTCGGTCGGATGACCAAGGTGGATAAAGCGGTTTCTCGACACCGAGTTAGCGGGCATTGAGCCGACGAACGAGAGCGATCAAGAGCGGTGTGCCGATGAGAGCGGTGAGCACCCCGAGCGGGAGCTCTCGCGGAGCAAAAGCGGTGCGAGCGAGAGCGTCAGCCCAAATCAGCAGGATTCCGCCGAGCAGACCGGCGACAGGCAACGACACTCGATGGGTCGAGCCAACGAGGCGTCGTGCGAGGTGAGGGACCACCAGTCCGACGAAACCGATTGCTCCCGATACCGACACAGCGGCAGCTATCGCGACGCTGACGATCAACGCCGCGACCGCTCGAAAGCGGGTGGGGTTGGTGCCAAGGGCGCGCGCTGTGTCGTCGCCGATGGCGATCGCGTCGAGCTTTCGCGACCACAGCATCAAGAAAAACGCGGCGATCGCGACTCCGGCCAGGGCGATCGGCAGTGACTGCCAGCGGGCCTGACCGAGCGAGCCGAGCATCCAGAACAGCACCGCTCGCGTGCCGTCGCGGGAGTCGCTCGCGAACACCAAGAAATTGGTGAGGGCTGCGAGGGCGAAACTCACTGCGATGCCGGCGAACACGAGTCGGGTCGGGATGAGGCGACCGCCGAGACGGGCGATCGAGAACACGAGAACGATGGCGGCCGCAGCACCGAGGAACGCGCTGCCGGTCAAGGCGAGAGCGCCGGCACCCGCACCGAATCCGAACAGAATGCTGGCGGCTGCGCCCGTGGATGCGCCGGATGAGATTCCCAAGAGGTACGGGTCGGCGAGCGGGTTCCGCACGAGCGATTGCACCGCGACGCCCGTCATCGCGAGGGCGGCGCCGACGAGGATTCCCAGTACAACGCGGGGAACGCGGATGAGCCAGACGATGTTGTCGTCGGATCCGGGAGTTTGCTCACCGATGCCAAAAGCGTGAAAGGCGATCACGCGGGTGACGATGTCGGGGCTGATCGCAACGGGCCCGATGCCGACGGTCACGATCGCTGAGGCCAGAAGGATGACGCTCAATGCAGCGATCCACGCGCCTCCGCGACGAAGGACCCGGCGTGGCGATCGGCCCGGGTCGGATTTTTCTTGAGGCGATAGAGGAACGCCGACCGGCGTCGAGATGCCCGCTGTTTCCGGGGCAGCCGGAGCGGTGGAGGCGCCACGCGGGGTTCGCACTATTGCTGTCACGGTTTCGTTTCGTTGGGGGACTGTGATACTTAATTGATAACGATTCTCATTATTAAGTCAAATTAGACCGAGGTCCCGTGATCCACTTCCGCCTACTCCGGCTCGCCGGAACAGCCACCGCACTGCTGAGCGCCATCGTGCTCGCTGGCATCGCCCTCAGTGCTGTCGCCATCGCTCAAGCCATCGCTACCGCTGCGCTTTTTACGGGCATCGTCACCGGCGCAGCGCTGGAAAGCCTCACTGTCGCGACCATCGTTTTTACGGGCGCGCTACTCGTACGCCCGGTGCTCTCGATGGCACGCGAACTCACCGTGCACGCTGTCGCCGGCCGCATCAAAGTGCAATTACGCAGCCGCATCCTCACCGCTGAAATTACCGCGGGCCCGCTCGCGAGCAGCACTTCTCGCAGCGGAGAACGGCAATCGCTTCTCGTCGACGCGGTTGAAAACTTGGAACCTTACTTTGGCCGCTACCTCCCGCAGCTCGTGGTGACCTTCGTCACCGGAGGGTCACTCGTCGCGGCGCTGATCATGATCGACCCTGTAGTCGGAATCGTGGTCGGCGCCATAGCGCTGGCCGTGCCCTTCATCCCGCGCTTCTGGGATGCCGCCCTCGCCGGACGCGGCGAACAGCACTGGGCCGCCTACTCGTCGTTGCACGCGGATGTCGTGGATTCAATCCGCGGGATGCCCACTCTCAAAGCGCTCGGCGCTGTGCACCTTCGCCGCCAGCAGCTCTCGGCAGCCGGAGACTCGCTGCTCACCGCGACGCTCTCGCAGTTGAAGCTCTCTCTGGTTGAATCGGGCCTTACAAGCTTCTTTCTCGTTGCCGGCCCGGCCGTCGCCCTGCTCGTGGGCGCCGCCCGCGTCAGCAGTGGTGAGCTCGCCCCCACCAGCCTCTTTCTCGTGACGATGCTGTCGTTCGAGGTGTTCCGGCCGTTCCGCGACCTCTCGCAGTACTGGCACGCGGGCTACGCCGGAGTCTCGGCGGGCAACCGGATTTCCGCGCTGCTCACGAATGCCGAGCATGCCGGTAGCGGTGCGGCCGGCGGGGCTGCGACTGCGACCGGCGTGACAGCAGCCGCACCTCACGGCCTCACCTCACCACATCCGGCAGCTCACCACTCCGACATTGCCGTACGCGCTGACAGTCTCAGCTTTCGCTACCCTGGCGCCGACAGCGATGCGCTGCACAACCTCAACTTCACTATCCCTACAGGGTCCACGGTCGCGATCGTCGGAGAGTCCGGCTCGGGCAAGTCGACCTTCGCCTCAGCGATGCTCGGTTTTGCGCAACCCACGACGGGTGAGCTCGTCATCGCAGGAGCATCCACAGCACTCCTCGGGCACGAAGGATGCTCGCCGCTCGTGTCGCTCGTCGCGCAAGATCCGGTTCTCTTCACGGGCAGCATCCGCCACAACCTGCAGCTCGTCGCCCCCGGGGCGAGCGATAGCGATCTCTCCCGCGCGCTCTTCGATGCGGGTGCCGAAGAGCTGCTCGACCCCAGCCGTAGTGGGCTTGATGCACCGGTCGGTGACAACGGCGGGCTGCTCTCGGGCGGTCAACGCCAACGCCTCGCGATCACTCGCGCGCTCCTGCGCGACAGCCCCATCCTGTTGCTCGACGAAGCCTCCAGCGCACTCGATGCTCGCCGCGAAAACGCGATTCTTGAGCGACTGCGTGAGACCCGCCGGGCAGACGGTTCCGCTCGCACCGTGATCGTTATTGCTCACCGGCTTGCCCCCATCCGCAGCGCCGACCTCGTGCTCGTTTTCGAGAACGGATGCCTCGCCGAATCGGGAACATATGACGACCTGATCGCCCGCGACGGCGTGCTCACGCGGTTGCACGCCGCGCAAACCTCGGGGGTTCTGGCATGAAACTTGTGTTGCTGAACTCGACGCCGGTGCGGTTGCTCGGCCCGATTATCCAACTGCTCTCGGTATTGGAATCACAGCGGATGCTCTTGCTGCGGTCGACCCTGAGCATGACGGCGTTTCAGTTGTTCGCCGCCGCCACGGGCGCACTTAGCGTCGGACTTGCCGCCGCCGTGACGACGCAATCAACCGACGTTGACCTCGGTTCCGGAATCGTCGCGGTGCTCGCGATCGGCCTCGTGATCGCGGTAATCGCGAACGGCCTCTTCACCTGGGTTGAGTCGTGGTTGAGTCACGTGCTCGCGTACCGGGTGATCGAAACGCTGCGGCTGAAAGTGCACGACGCCATCGAACGCATCACTCCCGCAGGCATGAAACGACGCCGGGCAGGCGAGGTCGCGGGCTCCGCAATGGCCGACGTGGAAGCCCTCGAATGGTTTTACGCACACACGCTCGGCTCTGCCGCGAATGCCGTGGTGGGGCCGCTCGTTGTCACCACGACGCTCGTTGTTCTTGTGGGGCCCACGGGGTTCATCGCGCTCGCCGGCGCGCTCGCGCTCGTCTCGATCCCCTGGCTCTTTGCTTCGCTTCAGGCTCGCCAAGGCCGGGCCGTTCGCTCCGAATTGGGTCGCCTCACTGCCATCTCGTTCGAGGGCGCCGAGAGCCTTCGCGAGATTCTCGCCCTCGGGCTGAGCGCTCGCCACGTAGACGAAGTGCGCACCGCCACTCGTCGATTGCAGCGCCGCAAGCGGTCCTTTGCGCTGCGCTCGGGCATCGAAACCGCGTTGGCGGATGCCGTTGTCGCCGTCACGACCATCACCACCTTGGTCGTGCAGGCCGACCGCGTCGCCGGGGGCGAGCTCGCTGCGGGACTGTTCCCCGTGGTGCTGGTGCTGACTGCCGCCACCTTCGCGCCGGCCGTTGCGATCTTCGCGGTCGCTCAGAAGCTGGGCGATGTGTCGGCGGCGGCCGAACGTGTTATGGAGGTTATTAGGGCGCCGAGCGTTGTCGCGGATCCGACTGGATTCAGCGCCGGCGGCGATACGGCTGCCAGTGGCAGTGCCGCAGCAGACAGCGCCCACGACCCCCACGCGGCTGATGGCTCGCGCGCTGCCGGCGCGATCACTTTCGCCGACGTGCACTTCGGCTACACCCCGACCGAGCCTGTACTCAGCGGCATCGATCTTCAGATCACCGCGGGCGAAACCGTGGCCATCGTGGGCGCCTCCGGTTCAGGAAAGTCGACCATGGGCGCGCTACTCGTACGGTTCTGGGATCCCACTCAGGGTGACGTCCTGCTCGATGGGGTGCCGCTGCGAGCGCGCGTCGGCGAACACGTGCGCAACGACGTCCTTATCGTTGGCCAGCATCCGTATCTCTTTCGTGGCAGCGTGCGCTCGAACTTGCTGCTGGCGAATCCGGATGCCACTGAGCACCAATTGTGGACGGCTCTCGACGATGCGGCACTCGGCTCCACCATTCGCTCGTGGCCTGAAGGTCTCGATCACACGATCGGTGAGGCTGGTGCGACGCTCTCCGGAGGCCAGCGGCAACGACTTGCTCTCGCCCAGGCTTTCTTGCGTGACCCCGCCGTGCTCGTGCTCGACGAAACCTCTGCGCATTTGGATGCCGTAAGCGAAGCCGCCGTGGGTGACGCCATCGCTCGTCGCCGCACCGGCACAACCACCGTCGTCATTGCCCACCGCATCGC
Organism: Salinibacterium amurskyense; assembly: GCF_002797685.1. Taxonomy (GTDB): domain Bacteria; phylum Actinomycetota; class Actinomycetes; order Actinomycetales; family Microbacteriaceae; genus Rhodoglobus; species Rhodoglobus amurskyensis. The sequence continues at coordinate 420,613 of NZ_PGFH01000001.1, read as the reverse complement.
CACGATCGCTCGCACTCCGCGCGTGGTCCTGCTCGCGAACGGGCGCATCGTCGCCGACGGCAGCCACCGCGAGTTGCTGGCGTCGAGCCCAGAGTACCGATCGCTGCTCGGCCACCCGGCCGCAGCATCCCCCGACCACTCGACGGTTCTGTCGAGTTCCGCCGCAACCGCAGAGAGGAGGTGACAACTATGCAGACCATCGCCATTACGCCGATCGCCACCGAGCGCAACGAGGACCAGATCCTCGCTCCGAACGCGAACAACCACGGACACGTGTCCACCGCATTCGCTTGGGCCTAAGCCCCCGCGTTTAACAGAGGGTGCCCCGCTGCTCGGCGGCGGGGCACCCGAAAATGCTCCCCTCTTCTCCTCCACAGGGGTTGCTCTTCAGCTTTCTTCCCCTCGTTCTCGTTCTCGCTCCCGCCCGCAGGAAGGCATCATGCCCAGCACCGTCACCACCACGCCTCACCTCGAGATTCGTGCGCTCCCCAGCGATCGCACCCTCCTCACGACTCCGCGTGGCAACTCTTTCGCTCTCGACCTCCCCGCAGACACCGTTGTCGTCCTAGTGGAGGCCCTCTCGAGTGGCACCATTTCGCCGAAGTTGCCCGCCGAGTGGGAGACGAATGCGACCGCACTGCGCGAACTGCTCACCGCGGAGGATGTCTTCGCGAGTGCCCACGGCGATAGCTCCGACAGCAGCAGCGACGAAGGTGCGGATGCCGCAGCCCCGCAGTTCGATCAGGTGGCTTTCGACGACAGCGACGGCACAACCGCGCAGCCCGGTGACCTGCTCGTCATGGGCGATCGCGCCGTTGCCTCCGCCCTGGTCGCTGCAATGGACGATCTCCGCGGCACTGCCGCCGGCGCTGCCGACGCAGATTCGGTACCTGCAGTTCGTGTTGTTCCGGCCGACGACTGGCAGCGCGTCATCCACCGCGCGTTCCGCACGGGCGAACTGCTCGTGCACTGCCTGCGGGGTGGCGATGATGCGACCCTCATTGCGTTTGATCGCCTGTGCTCTGATGCCCGCACGCCGTGGGTCGCTCTCGAACTCACCCGCTCGGTTGCCTGGCTTGGGCCGTTCGTGAGCCCCGGCACGGGAGCCAACTATGAGGACTTCGCCGCTCGTCGTCTTGCGGCCGCCTTCGACCCAGTTGCTCACCGCGCTCTGCGCACCCCCGCTGTTGGCGGTGACAGCGGCGCACACCCTCAGCTCTTGTCAGCGGTATTCGCCACAGTCGCGCGCACTGTGGCCGACGCCACGGAACGGCGCGGCGACCTCGTGTGGGAAGTCGCAACCACAGGCGCAACGGAACACCCCGTTCTCCCGCTACCTGCGAGCGTGATCTCACACTCGTTGCCCCACTCGGTGAGCGACCTCGTCGATCCGGTCACTGGCCTCGTGCAACGCACTCGCGCTGTGACTCACCACCCGAGCATCCCGGCCTCACTCGCCACCGCGCAGAGCGATGTCTGCAACATGCGCCGCGTCTCGCGCTGGGCCAACAACACCTCGTGCCAGGGCTCGGCATTCAACGATCCTGGGCAAGCTGCCGCCAGTGCTGTGGGCGAAGCGGTCGAACGTTATTGCGGTAATTTGCTCGACACTTTGCCGGTCACCTTCGGCAGCTACCGCGAACTCTCGGCAAAGTCAGCGGTGCGGATGCTCGACCCTGACTCACTCGTGTTGTACTCCGACGAGCAGTACGACACCCCTGGTTTTCCGTTCGTGCGCATGACGGCCGATCTGCCCATCCACTGGGTTCCCGGTCGCTCGCTCACGACCAACGAAGACATTCTGGTGCCCGCGAGCATGGTTTACGTGAACTGGTTCACGGCTGGATATTCGGCGGCCCCAGTCACCAACTTCTGCCCCTTCGCTGGCATCGCAGCCGGGCCGAACATGGAGTACGCGGTCGCCTCGGCGCTTGAGGAGATCATCGAACGCCACGTCACGATGGTGTGGTGGCTCAACGAACAGCAGCACGACGCCATTGTTCCGACGCCCGAAATGGATGCTCTCTGGGCTGGCGTTCCGGACTCCTACGGCCAGCGCCCCTCGGTTGTCATGCTCGACAACGAGTTCGGCGTTCCGGTGGCGGCGGGCATCCTGCACAACGATGTCGACACTCTCGTGAACGTCGGTTTCGCCTGCCGAAACACGGCTGAGGCTGCCGCGCTCAAGGCGTGGACCGAAGCGTGCACCCTGCAAGAGGGCAGCCGCGATCTGCTGCGCACCGATGGCGCCCACTGGGATGCGATGGCGCGCGGCGAGCTCAACAGCCGTTCCTTCAAGCCGTGGCGTGCCGACCGCGCGTACCTCGACTCCTACCGTGACGACATGCGCGACTGCGACGACCTCATGGTGCAGCAGCAAGTCTTGCTGGACCCCCGTGCGGTCGACCACGTGGCACCGCTCGTCGACCGCCCCGCTCGCCGCCCCATCGGTGACATCCCCGCGCTGCCCGATCGTTCGGTTGCCGGATATCAGGCCGCTATCGAAGCACAGGGTCACGAAGTGATCATCGTCGACATTACGTCGGCGGATGTCGCGAGCACCGGCATGGCGGCAGTGCGCGTCATCGTTCCCGGCACCGTGGGTAACGCGCCCGCCGCCTTCCCGTTCTTGGGCAAGCGTCGCGTGCAAGATCTCGCGGTGGAACTCGGATGGCGTGACACTCCACTCGCCGAGGCAGACCTCAACTACTTCCCGCTGCCGCACGCGTAATGACGGAGGCGACGCAGGGTACGGACGACTTCGTGAACGCTGCGAACACAGTGGACGCAGCGGTGGCGACGACGGTCGCTGCCGCCGGGCCGGCGACCGAGCAGCGAGTCGCGCTCGTGCCTCTCGCTGCAGAATCGTGCATTGCGGTGGGGAGCGATGGCCAGTTGTGGCACCTTGCGGTGGCGGCGAGCGCGGTGACCGCCGACATTCGGGAGCGACTTCGTGCCACCGTGCAGCCGACGCCGCTTCCACGAGTATCGCCTCACGACGTTCGGTTCGATTCGGCGCAGGAAATGCTCGGCCTCGCTCGGCTTCTCGACAACAGTGCCGGCGGCTGCCCCTGTGACTGCGGCGCCGATGACGGCGACAGTGATGAGCCCACGATGTCGCTCGGCGTTCTCTTCCCCTTCGCGGGGCACTGGCATCGACTGCTGCTCGAAGCGGGGAGCGCCGTCGGCACTGCCCAGTTTGCGACGGACTGCCTCGCGGCGACTATCGCTGACCCAGCCACGGCATCCGCCTTGATGCAGCCGGCAGTCACGACTTCCCCCGCCACCCACGTTGCCGCTGGTGACCTCAACGACGACTCCACCCTCGCGCCCCGCCACGGGATACTCGAGCGCTGGAGCAACGGCCGCTGGGCCAGCCACGCGCTCACCCCGTCGCCCCTCGTTGACCCGGTGACCGGCATCCTGCATCGGGTACGACGACGCACCAATCTCGCACCACTGCCGACCGGATTCGTTCATCTGCACGCCGAGTTGCCGCACTTGCGGAGCGTCAAGGCCACGTTCACTCCGGATGCTCTGGCTCCCGCCGGAGCTCTCGACGATGGCTCGCGCTCTGAGCCACAGTTGCTCGAGCCCGCGTTGCTCTCGGGTATCGCCCACTATTGCGGGGCCGACCTTGAGCAGGGCGTCCGCACGCGCGCTTCGCTCACTGAACTGCAGCAGACCGATGAGCGAGCTTTCGAGCTCGCGGCGTGGCAGCCCCACGATCCGGCCTTGCACGCGTTGGCCGGATTCCCTTTCGTCGAACTGCGCGCCGATACGCGCATCGATTGGGTTCGGGGCCAGGATGCGGCAGGTGACATCTGGGTGCCGCAGAGTCTCGTGTTCGCCGACTACTTGCGCGGCAGTCGCACCTCAGCGCTCGCCACGAACGCCAACAACCTGGTGGGGCAACAGGCCGGGCGCACTCTGGCCGATGCCGTCGAACGAGCCGCCGCCCATGCCGTAGCCCACGATGCCGTGGCGGTGTGGTGGTCATCGACCGCAGCCGCGAGCGCGGTTCCACTACCGCAATCGGTCGCGACCGTTTTCGCGGAGTCCGAACTGAAGGTTCGCATCCTCGCCATCCCGTCGACCACGGGCATTCCCGTGCGTCTCGCCGTGGTGGATGACGTGAACAACACCATCCTCTCGCTCGGGTTCGCGGCACACACCGACGACGACACCGCGAGCGAACTCGCCATCGTGGAAGCGCTCATTCAGCACGCTTCCGCACAGGATCTTGCGCAGGAGAACAGCCTCATTCGCGACTCCGCCGCGCTCGGCAACGGAGCGATTGCTGGCCTTGTTTCGTGGGACCCCCAGCGTCGCTACGCTCACGCTTTTGGCCCGAAACATCGCGGCCTCATCGATCCGATGGCGCACGTGCAGTACGGCCTCGATCCCGCTGTCATCGAGCACGCCCGTCAACGCACTCAACCGCGCAGGCAACCCCGTCCGCAACCGCATCAGGGCTTGTCGCCAACTGCCGGCAGCGCTGCCCCCGATTCCGCCAGCTCCACGACACCACCGGCCGCACCGACCTCGGTCACCGCCGCCGTCGCAAGCACCCTTATCACCGTGGATGTCGCAACCGACCGAGTGAAGACGGCAGGCTTTCACGCTGTGCGAGCCATCATCCCCGGGTTCGCACGCTTACAACCCGCAGCTTTTCCGCTCGATCCGTTCGGCCGCCTAGCTGAGGCTCGCGAAACCCTTGGTTGGGATGCCGCCCCCAACCCGGGCCCCTACCCGGGCTGGTGACGAAGACTGCTACTCGCGGTTCGAAGCCCAGGTTTCAGACTCAGCATGCGCAAAGTGCACCCAGAGAGTTCTCCCGAGACGGCGCAATTGCGGGTAAAGAGTGCGCCACTGCTGCTTAGTCGGCGAGCCCAGTTCAATCCCGACGGCCCGCACCGCGCCATCCTCCGCAAAGATCGTCACGCCGGCGAAATCACTGAGCGCCAGATCCGTGGTCTCTTGAGTGACCCACTCGGCGGGGTCCGTGATCGTGCCACCACCACCGAGGGATTCATCCATTGCGAGGAGCGCTTTGTGCAGTTTCGCGGCGTTGAGTTTCTTTCCCGCGGCAAGGTTGTCGGGGTCGTACCGTCGTGGGGCGAGCATGAATTCTGACTCTTCGAGCTCCGCGTACTCCTTGGTCAACTCATCGGACCCCTCAGGCGTGCCGCTCATTCCGACCATGGTCATCCCCTCACCGAACCCATAAATTGAGTTTCACCCAAGTATATGAATCGGCGGCGCGATTGACCCCTGCGTCGCAGTTCCCTCGTTACCCCAATTCGAGCGTCAGCACCGCATCGTAAATCTCCATCGCCTCAGCAATTTCGGCGGGCGTGACAATACACGGGGGCAGAACGTGGATGCGGTTCTCTGAGACAAAGGGCAGCAGCCCGCGCTCCACAAGTCCCGCCCGAATGCGTCCCATCGTTGCGGCCGGCACAGGTTCACGGGTCGCCCGATCGGTCACGAGTTCGAGGGCCCAGAACACTCCGCGGCCACGCACTTCGCCGATTGATGGATGACGCTCGGCGAGCGCGTGCAGCGCTGGCCCCAAGTGGTTCTCCGAGATGTCGCGCACGTGCTCGAGCACGCCTTCGGAAGCGATGGTGTCGAGCGACGCCACGACGGTGGCCGCCGCCAGGGGGTGGCCCGAGTACGTCAACCCGCCGGGGAACACCCGGTCGTTGAAGTGTGCCGCGATCGGGTCATCGATGATCACACCGCCGATAGGAACGTAGCCCGAGTTCACTCCCTTGGCGAAGGTCACGAGGTCGGGGCGCGCATCGAAGGCGTCGAACGCGAACCACTCGCCGGTGCGCCCGAAGCCACACATCACCTCGTCGAAGATCAGCAGGATGCCCTGCTCGTCACACAGTTCGCGCACGCCCGCGAGGTAGCCGGGCGGCGGCAGCATGATGCCTGGAGTTCCCGGCACGGGCTCGAGCAGCACCGCGGCAATCGTCTGCGCACCTTCGGCTTCGATCACGCGCCGCAAGTGCTGCAGTGCACGTTCGCTCTCTTGCTCGGGCGTCGTCGCCCAGAACTCGCTGCGGTACAGGTAGGGGCCGAAGAAGTGCACGTGGCCGCGCGCGAACTCGTTCGGGATGCGGCGCGGGTCACCCGTGGCCACAATGCTGCTGCCGGTGTTGCCGTGGTACGAGCGGTACGCCGAGAGAATCTTGTCGCGTCCGGTGTAGAGCCGCGCCATCCGCATCGCATTCTCGTTGGCGTCAGAGCCGCCGTTAGTAAAGAACACGCGGTTGAATCCCTCGGGGGCGATCGCCGCCAAACGCTTCGCTGCCTCGCCCCGCGTGATGTTCGCGGTGGGCGGTGAGATCGTCGCGAGCAACTGAGACTGCACCCGGATCGCTTCGAGCAGGGCCGGATGCTGGTGCCCCAAATTCACATTAACGTGCTGGCTAGAAAAGTCGAGATATTCATTTCCGGCGTAATCCCACACGCGGGTGCCGAGCCCACTCTTGATGCTCACGGCCGCAGCATGGGCGGGAGCCTGCGCCGACCACGAATGGAAGATGTGCGCCTGATCGAGTTCGAGCGCGTAGGCGTCGAGGTCGTCGTGGGGTTCGGTCATGGCGCGAGGCCTTTCTGAGCATTGGAACAGTGCTTCTGCGAAACGAATGCCGCCCTCACGAGCGTAAGGGCGGCATCCGATTAGCGGTTATTCAGTGCGACTAGTTGCCGCCCTCGAGGAGGGTGACGTCGATCGGCGCGAAGCTGGAACCGGTGGTGTCGACACCATCGGCTTCGAGCTCTTCAAGTGCCTTCATGATCCAGTCGTTCGACCATGCCGTTGCCGGCGGGGCCGTGGTGATGGGGCTCGCGCCCGACTCGTTGACGGCGCTGATGGCACCCTCTACGGTGCGGTCCCACGCAGCTTCGTCGATGACGCCGATGCCGTTAGCGGCCGGCCAGATCAGCTTGTTGGTTTCGTTGACCATCCACAGTTCGTGGCTGGGGCCCCAACCGGAACCGGCAGCAACGGTGCCTTCGGCAGCAGACTCGGGGTTCTCAGCAGCGTAGATCCAACCCTTGACGACGGCCTTGAGGAAGGCGACCGTGGTGTCTTGGTAGTCCTCGTCGCTGTCGAGACGCTCGGTGTCAGCCCAGATCGCATCCTGGAGCATGGCACCAACGGTGTCTTCGTAGCTGATGACGTTGAAGTCAGAGGGCTGGTAAAGCTCTCCGGTGTCGGGGTCGGTCGACTCGAGCAGCTGGGCGTACTCGTTGTACGTCATGGCCTGTGCGGCGTCGATGTCACCCTGCAGGAAGGCGTTCATGTTGAAGTCCTGCGTGATGATCTGCACGGTGGAGGAGTCGAGTCCCTCAGCAGCCATTGCTGCGAAGATTTCCCACTCGTTTCCGAAGCCCCACGAACCAATCTTCTTGCCCTCGAAGTCGGCGACCGAGTCAATTCCCGAGTCGGCCCACGAGACCTGAAGCGTGCCCGACTTCTGGAAGATCTGGGCAATGTTGGTGAGGTTGGCACCCTGTTCGATGGAGCCAAGAACCTTGGGAACCCAGGCTACGGCGTAGTCAACGTCGCCGTTAGCGAGAGCGTCTTGCGGAACGATGTCGCCGCCCGACGGGATGATTTCGACGTCAAGGCCCTCTTCTTCAAAGAAGCCCTGATCGGCGGCGGCAAAGTAGCCGGCGAACTGTCCCTGAGGGAGCCATTGGAGTTGGAGCTTCACTTCGGTGAGGCCGTCAGCGTTCTCGGACGAACCGCTGTCGCTTCCGTCGCCGGTGGAGCATGCTGCGAGGAGGACCGCTGCCGTTACGGCAAACGCTCCGGCCGCTAGTGAGCGGCGTTTGGTGAACTTCATGTCAGACCTTCCAGATTCACGGTGCAAGTGGATACTGCGGTACTGCTGTACTGCGGGTGGAGCGGTTATCTCCTTCCTTGTGCTGCGCGGGCTGTTCTCATCGGGAACCCCCGGTCGGTACGCGACGCAGCACCAGTCGTTCGAGGGCGAGCGTCGCTAGGTAGAAGAGCAGGCCGAGAGCAATGGATGCCACGACATACGCCCATGCGCGGCCATACGCGCTAGAGGCTGCCGAGGTTGCAATCAGGCTGCCGAGCCCTCCGCGCGGTCCGCCGAAGTATTCCGCTACGAGGGCGGAGATCACGGCGAGCGAGGAGGCGATGCGGATGCCGGTCAAGATGAAGGGACGTGCCGTCGGCAGCGTGAGCTTCATCAGCATCTGCCCGGAGTTCGTGGCGTAGGCCTTCATCAGGTCGCGGTGTACGGGCTTCGTCTGGCGAAACCCCCGCAGCGTGTTGATGAAGATCGGCACGAATGAGGCAATGGCGGCAATCGCTTGACGGCCGAACTGGCTGTCGGCACCGAACATCGAGTTGAGCACGGGGGCGAGAGCCACGATCGGCACCACTGCGAGGGCCGCCACGATCGGGGCACTCATTTGGTCGACGATGCGCGAGCGGGCCGCGAGCGCTGCCCCGACAATTCCCACGAGCGAGCCGACCACGAGGCCGAGCAGACTGTTGGTCCCGGTGAGGGCCGTTGCCGACACCACCGAGGGCCAGAACTCAACGAGTTCCGTCACGATCGAGATTGGGCTGGGCAGCAGGTAGTCCGAGACACCACCGACGGTCACGAGCAGTTGCCAGATCACGAGCACGATCAGCCCGAAGCTGATCGGGGCCACGATGCGCAGCGTCGCTTCCGTGCGTGGGCTCCAGCCTTTCGACCGGCGCGCTCCTACTCCGCGACCCACAATCGCGTTCGCGGAAGTACTGGTGCTCGCGCTCATCGAGTGTCCACTCCCCGCGCTGTGGCCACACCATCACTGGTCGAATGGTCGGCTCCGCCGTGCAGAGCTTCCCGCACTTCGGTAACCATTTCGAAGAAGGAGGATGCTTCGCGCAGGTCGTCGTCGCGTTCTTCGCGGCCGTCAGCGGCATCCAATCGCATGGGAACGATTTGGCTGATGCGGCCCGGTCGCGGCGACATGACGACGACGCGGTCAGAGAGGAACACGGCTTCGGGAATCGAGTGCGTCACGAAGACGACGGCAGCACCGGTATCGGCGGCAATGCGCACGAGGTCGGTCTGCATCTTCTCGCGGGTCATCTCGTCGAGGGCTCCGAAGGGCTCATCCATCAACAGCAGGCGCGGCTGTTCCGCCAGCGACCGCGCAATGGCAACGCGCTGCTGCATTCCGCCCGAGAGCTGATCGGGAAAGCGGTCGGCAAACTCGGTGAGGCCCACCATGTCGAGAAGTTCCGCAACGCGAGTGCGACGGGTAGCGGATGCGACGCCGTGCAGTTCGAGCGGAAGCGCAACGTTCGCGGCCACCGAGCGCCACGGCAACAGTCCCGCCTGCTGGAACGCGATGCCGTAATCCTGATCGAGGCGAGCCTGGGTGGCGGTCTTGCCAAACACCGTCAGCTCCCCCGAGGTCGGGTCGTCGAGGTCGGCGATCAAGCGCATGAGCGTCGACTTGCCACAGCCCGACGGCCCAATGAGCGAAACGAACTCGCCGGCCTGAACCGTAAGGTCGATGTTCTCGAGCGCATGCACGATGCCGGTCGCGGTCTGAAACTGCTTGTTGACTCCGCGCACCTGCACGGCAGCGGCATCCGCTGTCACGCTGGCACCGAGGTTGATGGCGGAAGTAGTGGTCGGGATCTGGTCGCTCATGCGGCCTCCTCGGTTCGTCTGTAGTCCTTGAGAATCACGCCGAGCAGGGCGACCGAACCGGCCGCAACGAGCCCGAGAACGATCGCGCCGAAGATGGGGCCCCACGCCTTAGAGGGGTCACCCGATGCTTGACCGGCGAACTGAATAAGTAGGCGACCGATGCCGCCTTGAAGCCCCGTTGAGACTTCGGCAACAACCGCACCGATTACGGCGTTAGCCGCACCGAGGCGAAGTGCCGGAAGAAGATACGGAACGGATGCCGGCAGTCGCAAGCGCAGCAGAGTCGGCCAGTAGCCCGAAGCGTAGGTTTCGAACAGCTCAACGTGGATGCGGTCGGGAGACTGCAGCCCCTTGAGCGCGCCGACCGTAATCGGGAAGAACGCAAGGTAGCTCGCAATGAGTGCGACCGACATCCAGTCTTGCCACTCGAACGAGCCGATCTCGACGCGTGAGCCCCAGCTCTTCACCACGGGGGCGAAGGCGATGAGCGGCACGGTCTGGCTGATGACGATCCACGGCAGCAGTCCGAATTCGGCCAGGCGCCAGCGCTGCATGAGGAGCGCGAAGGCGATGCCCACGATCACTCCTACCGCCCAGCCCGCGGCGGCGATGCCGAGCGTAGTGAGAGCGGCGAGCGCAACGACGGCCCAGAGAGGAAGTGCACCGTCGGCGCGCGTAACCGGCTCAGCCAACCGCACCATCATGTCCCAGAGGTGCGGCATGGCCAGGTCGGTCGTGCGCGGGAGCACGCGGAGTTCACCAATCAGCACACCGTTGTCTGGACCGAAGAACTTGTAGCCCTCCCAGATCAGCGCGATGAAGAGAACGCCGGCGATGCCCCAGCCGAAGCCACCGAGCAGCCGAGCGCGCGCGGGGTTAGCCAGCGCACCCGGCGAACTCGCGGGGCGGACGGCAACCTCCCCACGCTTATCGTTTTGGGTTGCCGTCATCGGGTTAGGCCTTCGCCGTCACTGTTTCGGTGAGAGCCGGAATCACGGTCTCGCCGTAGACGCGCAGCGTTTCCTCTTTGTTGTCGTGCTGCAGGTAGCCAGCGAACTGGTCGACCCCCAGCTCGCGCAGCTTCTCGAGTTTCTCGATGTGCTGCTCGGCGGTGCCCATGAGGCAGAACCGGTCAACGATCTCATCCGGAACAAACGCCGCGTGGGTGTTGCCCGCCTGACCGTGCTGGTTGTAGTCGTAGCCTTCACGCTTCTCGATGTAGTCGGTGAGGGCCTTGGGTACGTCACCGTCAGTGCCGTACTTCTTGACGATGTCAGCGACGTGGTTTCCCACCATGCCACCGAACCAGCGGCACTGGTCGCGCATGTGCTCCCAGTCATCACCGATGTACATCGGAGCGGCAACACAGAACTTGATCGACATGGGGTCGCGACCGACAGCCTCAGCGGCGTCGCGCACCTTCTTGATCATCCAGGCAGCGATGTCCAAGTCGGCAAGTTGCAGAATGAAGCCGTCTCCGACTTCACCGGTGAGCTTGAGGGCGAGGGGGCCATAGGCGGCAACCCACATTTCGAGCTCTGAGCCCTTGCTCCACGGCAGCTGCAACTGGGCGCCGCCGTATTCGACCGAACGCGAGTTGGCGAGTTCACGGATGACGTGAATCGACTCGCGAAGATCCTTCAGTGTGGTGGGCTTGCCGTTGGTCACGCGCACAGCCGAGTCGCCCCGGCCAATGCCACAGACGGTGCGGTTGCCGTACATCTCGTTGAGCGTGGCGTAGGTGGATGCCGTGACGGTCCAGTCGCGGGTGGCCGGGTTCGTGACCATCGGGCCGACGATAACCTTGCGCGTCTCGGCCAGAATCTGGCTGTAAATCACGTAGGGCTCTTGCCACAGGATGTGTGAGTCGAAGGTCCAGACGTAGTTGAAGCCGTGCGCCTCTGCGAGCTTCGCTAGTTGAACGGTTCGTGCTGCGGGCGGGTTAGTTTGAAGTACTGCTCCGAAATCCATGGTGCTCCTCGTTCGTGGTGGAAGGTAGGCCAAGGCAGCATCCGCTGGCCTCAGCCACACGGATGCTGCACGAGAACCTGTTTTAGGTGAGGTACTGGGTGAGGCCACGCTTCATGAAGCGGCCATCACCCTTCGAACCGAGGTACTGATCGTTGTCCACAATGACCTTGCCACGGGAGAGAACGGTGTCGACGTGGCCGTCGATCTCGAAGCCTTCCCAGGCAGCGTGGTCCATGTTCATGTGGTGCTTCTTGCCCGTTGGCTTGCCGTTTTCGTCGACCGGCATACCGATCGAGGTGTGACCGTTGGGGTCGTAGACGACGATGTCGGCGTCGGCACCGGGCTGGATGACGCCCTTACGGCCATAGATTCCGAACATTCGAGCGGGGGTGGTGCTCGTTAGTTCAACCCAGCGTTCGAGAGTGATTTCTCCCGTGACAACGCCTTGGTACATGAGGTCCATACGGTGCTCGACGGTTCCCATGCCGTTGGGGATCTTGCGGAAGTCCGCGAGGCCCAACTCTTTTTGGTCTTTCATGCAGAACGGGCAGTGGTCGGTGGAGACCATTTGCACATCGTTCGTACGCAGCGACTGCCACATGGCATCCTGATGACCCTCTTCGCGCGAACGCAACGGAGTCGAGCACACCCACTTGGCACCTTCGAAGTGGCCGTACTGCTCGCTCTGAGCACCCAGCTGTTCTTCGAGGCTCAAGTACAGGTACTGCGGGCAGGTCTCAGCAAACACGTTCTGGCCGCGGTCGCGAGCGCCGGCGATCTGTTCGACCGCTTGCTTCGCACTGACGTGAACAATGTAGAGCGGAGCACCGGTGAGTTTCGCGAGCATGATCGCGCGATGCGTCGCTTCCTCTTCCATCTCCCAGGCGCGAGCGACACCGTGATAGTACGGGTCGGTCTTGCCCTGCTCCACAAGCTGCTCGGCGAGAACGTCGATAACCGGGCCGTTCTCGGCGTGCATCATCGTCATGAGGCCGGTGTCGCGGGACACCTGCATGGCCTTCAGAATCTGAGCGTCATCCGAATAGAAAACGCCCGGGTACGCCATGAACATCTTGAAGCTCGTGATGCCCTCGTCGGGCAGCTTCGCCATGGCCTTCAGCGAATCAGGCGTAACGTCACCAACGATCTGGTGAAAGCCGTAGTCGATCGCACAGTTGCCGGATGCCTTGCCGTGCCACGCTGCGAGAGAATCCTCGATGCGCTCGCCAAAGGTCTGAACCGCGAAGTCGATGATCGCGGTCGTGCCGCCCCACGCCGCAGCGCGAGTGCCCGTCTCGAACGTGTCGATTGCCGCGGTGCCGCCGAAGGGCAGCTCCATGTGCGTGTGCGCATCGATACCGCCGGGAATGACGTACTTTCCCGTGGCATCAATGACGGTGTCGACGGATGCCGCAACATCCGTTCCAAACAGCGTGCTGCCGGGTGACAGCACGGCTTTGATTACTTCGCCGTCGATCAAGACGTCTGCGGGGGCGCGCCCCGTTGAGCTGACGACTGTTCCGCCAGAAATGAGAGTGGTGGCCATGATTCGCTCCTCTGCGATGTCGAATGCCTACTGTTCCCCGGGCGCCAAGACAGCCCGGGGCTGACGTTGGGCTTACTTGGGGATCGACAGGTAAGCGTCGGGGCGACGGTCGCGGTAGAACTGCCAGTCGTCGCGCATCTCCTGCACGAGGTCCATGTCGAGATCGCGAATCATGATCTCTTCGTCGGCGCCTGAGCCACGTTCGCCCACGAAGTTTCCGCGGGGGTCGATGACCTGGCTGGTGCCGTAGAAGTCAACGGCTTCGTCGCCGTACTCGTTGTCTTCGAGGCCGACACGGTTGGGCTGAAGTACGAAGTAGCCGTTAGCCACTGCTGCTGCGGGGCCTTCAACCTCCCAGAGGCGGTTGGAGAGTCCGGGCTTCGTGGCGTTCGGGTTGAAGACGATTTCTGCGCCGTTGAGCCCGAGTTCGCGCCATCCCTCGGGGAAGTGGCGGTCGTAACAAATGTGAACGCCGACCTTGCCGACGGCGGTGTTGAACATGGGGAAGCCGAGGTTGCCGGGCGTGAAGTAGAACTTCTCCCAGAACTTGTCGAGGTGAGGGATGTGGTGCTTGCGGTACGAACCGAGGTTCGTGCCGTCAGCGTCGACAACGACGGCGGTGTTGTAATACACGCCCGTCATCGCCTCTTCATAGATCGGCAGAATCATGACCATGTTGAGCTCTTTAGCCAGGGCTTGAAAGCGCGTAACGATCGGGCCATCAACAGGCTCGGCGTAGCGGTAGTACTTCTTGTCTTGAGTGATCCCGAAGTACGGGCCGTAGAAGAGCTCTTGGAAGCAGATGATTTGAGCACCCTGCTCTTTGGCATCCCGAGCGAACTGCTCGTGCTTGTCGAGCATCGACTCTTTGTCGCCCGTCCAAGTGGTCTGTGTGATTGCTGCGCGAACTGTCGTCATGGTGCCTCCTGCGTTATTCGGCGTCATTGCCTTCGGTGATAAACCGGGAAAGTGACGCGCGAACGGGAACTATCCCCGTGCGTTCATTCTCCGGGTTCATCGTTTCAATCGTGTTGTGCCTATATGACGTTGTGGTTACTCATCATGGCCCCGACTGACGCGAGAGGCAATGCTCATTTGTGCTGGTGAGACCATATTGCCCAAAATTGTCTATGCAACTTAGGCATATTGCTCGCGGAAGCTACGAAGAGCGCGCAGACGTCCACACTGGTCGCGACTGAGGCGCACGAATCTGGAACGGTTGTTGGGGTGCCGCAAACACCGTCGTCACGTCGCTGGCATAGAGAACTGAGTCGGGAGCGCGGTCGGCAAGACCCTCAAACCCAGCTGCCGCGAGTAAACCATCGTCGAGGTAGACCACTTCGGCCGGCTGCAGCGGCCACGGCTCGTGCTGGTTGCGACAGTAGATCGTTCGTCCACGGTGAGTTTCGTGAAACGCCCACCGAGCTGTCAAGAACGTCGCCTCGGGGTCAGCCGCGAGTGAAACGCTGGCCGCCGGGTCGTCGATCGGTCGCACAATGATGTGGGATGCCGCATCCGGTCGGCCATGCCGTTTCGTTTTGTAGGCAATCTGCCCGTCGCGCTGCCCGATCTTCATCGAGGCCCACTGGTACGGCAAGCCAAAAGCTGCCCGCGCGGTGAGAACGGGAATCAGGTGCGAGGCTTCGAGCGAGAGAAAGACGACGCCGCGCCTGCCCTTCTCGTCGACCGAATAGAGCCGCACATTTACTTCCGGAAAATCGCCGAGCCACGGGATGCGGGGCCCACCAAAGAACGAACTCTGCGACATCTGGAACGCGATGAGCCCCACCCAGGAGCTGCCGTTGAGGGTGTCCGGGCGACACCCCTCCGGCATGAACGGGGCGACGACGGCGGGGTCTACGCGCCAGTGCAGAAAGGAAACTTCGCTCCAGCGCTGGCGCAAGATTGCGGGGCCACCGAGGGGCGGCGCTTCGCGAAACATTAGGGCACCCGCCGCAAGGACGTGTGGATGTTCGACGCCGCGCGCATCATCAGCGGGGAAGCTGGTTATCGCGGCGCACGAAGGGGCGCCACAGCACGACTTGGTCGGTGCGTTCGGCTCGCGTTCCGGCGCGCAGTGAGATCACTTCGCCGGCCTGACCCGCAGCGAACACGCGACGACCCGGCTTGGAGAGCATCTCATCGGCCAGCGCCGTTTCGAGTTCGCGAACCCGGGAGGTGAGTTCAGTGACCTGATTTTCGAGGTCAAGAATTCTCTTGATGCCTTCGAGGTTGAGACCCTCGGCGCTGAGCGCCGCGATCTCGCGCAACTGCATCACGTCGCGCATAGAGTAACGCCGCGACCGACCGCTGGTTCTCGTGGGAGACACGAGACCCAGACGGTCGTACTGTCGCAACGTCTGCGGATGCATTCCCGCAAGCTCCGCCGCAACGGCGATAGCAAACGCGGGGGTTAGCTCATCCATAGCTATTAGCTCCTGGCTCGGGCAATCAGGTCGTCCCGCGGGTTCTCTGCGGGCATCGCTTCTGCAAAGGCCTCAAGGTGCGCCAACGCAGCTTCCGGGATGCGGTTAGGCACCGCCACTTGCACTTCGGCAAGCAGGTCTCCGGTTGCTTTCGCTGTCGCGACGCCGCGACCCTTCACTCGCAATACTCGCCCGCTCGGGGTTCCCGGTGCAACCTTCAGTTTCACCGGAGCACCGCCGAGAGTGGGGACCTCGATGGTGGCGCCGAGCACTGCTTCCGCGAACGTGACGGGAACAACCACACGAATGTTGTTGCCTTCCCGCTCGAACACCGGATGCTTGCGCACCGTCACCGTCAACACGAGGTCGCCAGCCGGGCCGCCATTCGGGCTCGGCTCGCCTTTGCCCTTGAGGCGGATCTTCTGACCGTCGCTGACTCCCGCAGGAACCTTGACGTTCATCGGGCGGCCGCCAGCAGGCTGGAGCTTGATCGTTTCGCCGTTGATCGCCGTAGCGAAGTCGAGCGTGGTGTTCGCGGCTAGGTCGCGACCCTTGGCGGGGCCGCCCCGAAAACCGGGGCCGCCACCGGGGCCGGCCTGACCGCCGAACATACCACCGAGGAGGTCCTCGAAGCTTGCGCCCGACTGCCCTCCGCCGTAGCTCTGGCCACCATAACTCTGGCCACCGCCACCGAACATGCCACCAAAGACATCTTCGAAGCCGCCAGCTTGACCGCCCGCTTGAAAGCGAGCGCCGGAGCCCATAGCGCGAACCTGATCGTATTCGCGGCGCATTTCAGGGTCAGAGAGAACCGAGTGGGCTTCGCTGATCTCCTTGAAACGAGCCTCCGCCTTGGGATCCCCCGGATTGGAGTCCGGGTGAAACTGGCGCGCGAGTTTGCGATAGGTCTTCTTCAGGTCGGCCTCGGAGACATCTTTCGATACCCCGAGCACCTTATAGAAGTCCTTATCAAACCAATCTTGGCTAGCCACTACACGCCACCCCCGCCCTAATCGGTGGGGCCGGAGACAGCAACCTTCGCGGCACGCACAACGCGCTCACCAAGAATGTAGCCAGGCTCAATGACGTCAGCGATCGTGTTCTCGGTTGCCTCGGGGTCGTTCAAGTGAACAACGGCCTCGTGGAAAGCGGGATCGAAGGGCTCGCCCTTCTCGCCGATCTTGCGCAAGCCGAACCGCTCGAAACTCGAGTTGATCTTCTGCGCTACAAGCGCGATCGGCGTTCCCTCGAGGATATCGCCGTGCTTGTCAGCACGGTCGAGGTCATCGAGCGCAGGCAACATCGAACGAACGACGTCGGCGATCACGGCTTCACGGTTAGCAACACGGTCGCGTTCTACGCGAGTACGGAAGTTCACCAGTTCGGCCTGCGCACGCAACATCTGCTCACGCATCTCGGCAACGAGGTCCCGGCTAGCTTCTTCGAGAAGACGCTGGTCTTCTTCGCTCAGCTCGTCGGGAGCCTTCTCGGCGTCCGAAGCAGCATCCGCAGCATCTTCTGCAGCGGGCTGCCCCTCGGCTGCCGCAGATTCCTCTGCGGCAGCCGAGTCAGACGCACTGACGTCGCCGGTTTCCGGATCACTCTGACTTTCGTCGTTGATCACCGGCTCCTGGTTTTCGTCGTGGTCGTGGTTGTTGTCAGACATTTACTTCTTGTCCGAGTCAGCTTCGTCTTCGTCAACAACTTCAGCGTCAACGATGTCCTCGTCCGAGCTCTCGCCAGCGGGTGCGTCGTCGCCCTCTGCAGCGGCCTCAGGGTTTTCTTCCTGGTGCTTGTAGATTGCTTCGCCGAGCTTCTGCTGGCTTTCGGTGAGCTTGTCGAAGGCCGTCTTTACTTCGGCTTCGTCGTCGCCGGCAAGCGCCGTGTTGAGCGCGTCAACGTCGGCCTGAACCTCGGTCTTCACGTCTTCTGGCAGCTTCTCAGCGTTGTCGGTGATGAGCTTTCCGGTCGAGTACGCGAGCTGTTCTGCGTTGTTGCGAACCTCGGCTGCCTCGCGGCGAGCCTTGTCTTCTGCAGCGTGCTCTTCGCCCTCGCGAACCATGCGTTCGATGTCTTCCTTCGAGAGGCTTGAGCCACCCGTGATCGTCATCGACTGCTCCTTGCCGGTGCCCTTGTCCTTAGCGGACACGTGCACGATGCCGTTGGCGTCGATGTCGAAGGTGACCTCAACCTGCGGGATGCCGCGAGGCGCCGGCGCGATGCCGGTGAGCTCGAAGGTTCCGAGGTTCTTGTTGTCGCGAGTGAACTCACGCTCACCCTGGAAGACCTGAATCGACACGGAAGGCTGGTTGTCATCCGCCGTGGTGAAGGTCTCACTGCGCTTGGTCGGGATAGCCGTGTTGCGGTCGATGAGCTTGGTCATCATTCCGCCCTTGGTCTCGATACCGAGGCTCAACGGGGTGACGTCGATGAGGAGAACGTCCTTGCGCTCACCCTTCAAGACACCAGCCTGCAGTGCAGCACCAACAGCTACGACCTCGTCGGGGTTGACGCCCTTGTTGGGCTCCTTGCCGCCCGTGAGCTTCTTGACGAGCTCAACGACGGCGGGCATACGAGTCGATCCACCCACGAGAACAACGTGCGATACGTCGGCAAGCTTGACGCCTGCCTCCTTGATGACGTCGTTGAAGGGCTTCTGAACACGGTCGAGAAGGTCGGCGGTCAGCTCTTCGAACTTGGCGCGCGAGAGCGTCTCGTCGAGGTTGGCTGGACCGTTCTCGGTGAGCGAGAGGTACGGAAGCTGGATGCTTGCCGACATCTGCGAGGAGAGTTCCTTCTTCGCCTGCTCAGCAGCTTCCTTGAGGCGCTGCTTAGCGATCTTGTC
Organism: Salinibacterium amurskyense; assembly: GCF_002797685.1. Lineage (GTDB taxonomy): Bacteria > Actinomycetota > Actinomycetes > Actinomycetales > Microbacteriaceae > Rhodoglobus > Rhodoglobus amurskyensis. The sequence continues at coordinate 402,118 of NZ_PGFH01000001.1, read as the reverse complement.
GCCAGAAACGTCAACACCGGTCGAGTCCTTGAAGCGCTGGATCAGGTAGTCAACGACACGGGCATCCCAGTCGTCTCCACCGAGGCGGTTGTCACCCGAGGTGGACTTGACCTGAATGGTCGAGAAGTCGTCGTCCTTGCCCACTTCGAGCAGCGAAACGTCGAACGTTCCACCACCGAGGTCGAAGACCAGGATGAGCTCGTCTTCCTTGCCCTTGTCGAGACCGTACGCGAGTGCAGCAGCGGTGGGCTCGTTGATGATGCGCAGAACGTTGAGGCCCGCGATCTCACCAGCTTCCTTCGTTGCCTGACGCTCAGCGTCGTTGAAGTACGCGGGAACGGTGATTACTGCGTCGGTGACGTCTTCACCCAGGTACTGCTCGGCATCGCGCTTGAGCTTGGCAAGCGTACGAGCGGAGATTTCCTGCGGGGTGTACTTCTTGTCGTCGATTGCGACGGTCCAGTCAGTACCGATGTGGCGCTTGACGGAAGCAATGGTGCGGTCGACGTTAGTGACAGCCTGACGCTTGGCGGTTTCACCAACGAGGACTTCGCCATCCTTGGTGAATGCGACGACGGAAGGCGTCGTGCGCATTCCTTCGGCGTTTGCGATGACGGTGGGTTCTCCACCTTCGAGAACGGAAACTACGGAGTTCGTGGTTCCGAGGTCAATACCTACTGCTCGAGCCATGTGCTCTTACTCCTTTAAGCGTTTGGGTTTGCGAACTTGAGTCGCGCTGTATCAAGTTTGCTCCTGCTCGAGTCGAGAGTCAAGCTGCGTAGCTGAAAGTTGAGTGTGTATGACTCAAGGTTTCGCCGAGCGCCCCGCATTTCGCGCGAGTTCGGGTGCTGCGGGGCACTGCGCGGGCACCTCGTTAAACGAAGTAAGGCGCGATGAGCACACCGAGCCCGACGCCCGGCACGCTCATCGCGCCTTTCGCTAGCTGTGGCTACTCAGTGATAGCCAAGACGCGCTTGCCTCCGCCACGCACCCGACGTGCAGGCAGGAGGAGCAGCAATCCGCTCAGCAAGAGCAGCCCAGCGAGCAGGCCTCCGAATGCGATGTTCGAACCAGTAAAGGCGAGCATCAGAGTCGTGAGTCCCTGGATGACCGAGCGCTCGCCAAAGGCGGGCAGCTCGACCGTTGAAGAAGTACCCGTTGACGGGCGGTACTCGGCATCGACCGACGCGAGGTCGACCGTTGCGGTGTACGTTCCGGCAGGAAGGTTCGTGAGTTCCCAGGCGCCATTCGCGTCGGTGGTGACGCGCACGGTGACGGGGCCGTTCGGGCCGTCCCAGACGACATCCAACTCAGCGTTGGGGATGCCGCGGTCGCCGCTGTCGCGAACGCCGTTACCGTTCGGGTCGTCGAACACAATGCCGTTGAGCGTTGCGCTACCGACCACGATGAAGTCGACGTCGAGGAGAGTCTCGCCCGAGACGAGCGTTGCCGTGGTCTCGAACAACACGTCGCCGTCGAGGTCAGAGCTTGGCACGTAACCCTCGGTCAACGTTGTGGGGTCGTACGAGACCTTCACTTCGCCAGCCGGCAGTCCCTCTACGAGGTAGTTACCGTTCTCATCCGTCGTGGTAGTCACGATGATGTCGTCTTCGTTGCCGAAGATTCCATCGAAGCCGGGGCTGGTGACGGTAATCACGATGCCGGGAAGACCAGGCTCGTTCGTGCCCTGCACTCCGTCGTTGTCGACGTCGAGCCACAGCAGGTCGCCGACTCCCGCGTCACCGCGGTAACCGAAGTCCTGATCGAGGTTCTCCTCAGCACCAGCGAGCGTGAGCTCGGACTGGTCATCAGCTCCACCGTCGGGGTCAACCGTGGAGGTCAGCCCTGCAGGCAGTCCCGAAAGCTCGACCGTGAAGAGCCCTGACGGCAGGTCTTCGAACAGGTAGTTTCCGGCGTTATCCGTCTTCGTGGTCGAGACCACGTCGTCGGCGTTGCCCAGGATGCCATCGAGGCCAGCCCAGGTGAGCGTGACGTCTACCTCGGCGATGCCGGGCTCAGTCGCGTCAACAACTCCGTCACCGTTCTGGTCGAGCCAGACGGTGTCGCCAATCTTGCCCGTGCCGACGTAGCCGAAGTCGATGTTGTCGAGATCGGTCGCTGCCGGCAGGCCGACTGCGGTGGTCGAGTTAGGGCCAACGTTCGACGCAGCGGTACGAGCAGTCGGCTGGTTGGGGCCAGCGTCAGCATCGAAGGTCGCTTCAAGGCCGCTCGGAAGCGTGTCGGTGTCTACCGTCACCGTGTAGTTGCCCTCGGGCAGACCATCGAAGAGGTACTCACCGTTGGAGTCGGTGGTTTCAACGAACGTGACGTCATCGCCGCCACCCGCTACGCCATCCGGACCGAACCAGACGAGAGTAACCTCGGCGCCGGGCAAGCCGGGCTCGCCAGCATCCTTGACGCCATCCTTGTTCAGGTCGAGCCAGACAGTGTCAGAGATGCTGGAGTTTCCGGCGTAACCGAAGTCCTGCATGAGGTCAGAGCCGACCAACGTGACCGCAGACTCTTCGTCGGGCGACGTTGTTCCACTGTCGTTGTCGAAGGTCGGGCTAAAGCCAGCCGGGACACCACTGACAACCTCGACGATGTAGTTACCATCGGGGATCTCGGTGACAGTCCAGTTACCGTTGCTGTCCGTCGTCGCCTCGAACTCGAGGTCGCCAGCCGCGCCGGTTCCACCAAGAACACCATCAGTGCCGAGGTAGGTGACGAGAATCTTTACGCCAGCCAATCCGGGCTCGTTGCTGTCTTGCACGCCATCCTTGTTGCGGTCCCACCAGACGCGGTCTCCGATAACGGAGGTCACGTCATAACCGAAGTCAACGTCGGTGACTGCCTGACCAACCGTGAGCGATACGGGAGCTTCGGAGTCGCTGTCGCCGTCGCGGTCGTAGCTGTTCGTTGCGCCAGCGGGCAGGCCGCCGGTCACCGCTACCGAGAAGTTGCCCGGGAGCAGGTTCGGGAAGCTGTAAAGCCCGTCGCCGTCGGTGGTCGTGGTGAAGACTCCGTCGTCACCGCCGCCCAGCACGCCGTCTTCGCCGAACCAGGTCAGCTCGACCTCTGCGCCGAAGATTCCGGGCTCGTCGGCGTCTTGAACGCCATCGCCGTTGCGGTCGATCCACACGTAGTCACCGATGGATGCGGTGCCCGCGTAACCGAAGTCCTGGTCGACACGGTTCTGGCCGGCCGTCAATGACGTCGTGGAGGTCGCACTCGTTCCGCCATTGGGGTCGGAGACAACGGCGTAGCCTGCGGGCAGGTCGCTCACCGAGACGGTGTACGGGCCAGCAGGAAGCAGGCCAACCGTGTACTTGCCATCGGCATCCGTCGACGTTGTGTACGTGATGTTGTCAGCGGTCGTCGAGAGGTCGCCGTCGAGGCCACCGGAGACTACCGTGACGGTCGCGCCGGGCAGGCCAGGCTCGTTCGCGTCTTGGACGCCGTCTTTGTTCTGGTCGAACCAGATGAAGTCACCGATCGAGCCGGTTCCCGTGTAGCCGAAGTCGACGTCGCGCTTCTTGTCATTCTCGGCGAGGGTGCCCTGCCAGATGCCGTTAGGCGTGGCGGTGGTGCCGTCGAGGTCATAGCTCGGCGCCATACCGGCGGGGAGCGTGGATGCGTCCACGGTCACTCGGTACGTGCCACCGGGCAGCTGGGTGACGAGGTACTCGCCATTGCTGTCAGTCGTGCGAGTGAAGGTTTCGTCGTCGGCGTTACCGAAAACTCCGTCTGCTCCCGCGTAGAGAACCGTGACGCCGACTCCCTCGAGAGCGGGCTCGGTGGCATCTTGCACACCGTCGTTGTTGACGTCGAACCAGATGAAGTCACCGATCGACGCGAGGTCGAGTTCGACGCTGACGACATCCGGAGTCACGTTGTCGTAGTCCTTGTAGTCGATGCCGGAGACCTGGTCGCCCGGAGCAACACCGAAGTAGTGAGGAACATCGGCGGTGTTGATGACTTCGCGTGCCGTAACGAGTTCACTCGTTTCGTCAACGACGGGCATCGTGACCGTGTACGTGATCGTCACAGACGCACCAGCGGCAATCGGGCCAGCAATGGTCCAGCCGAGTGTTCCGTCAGAGGGGTCGATGTCGGTCGGGGTCACGCCCACAACTCCGGCAGAGGTGTAGTCGGTCACGCGAGCGTCGGGGGTGTCGGTGACCTCGACGTCGTAGGCGGGCGCGTTACCTGCGTTGCGCACGACGATCGTGTACTCGAGGGCCTCACCGGGCTTAGCGCGGCGAGTGTCGCTGTCGCCAACCTGGCCAGCAACATCCTTATCGATCGTCAGTCGCGGCTCAATGACCGAGACGTTGGCGGTCGACGGCGTTCCCACCTTGTCGAAGTCGCCAGGTGCCGGCACCGTCGTGGGGGTTCCCGTGATGGTGTCGGTGTTGTTCCAGTACGGGCGAACCGTGTTGACGAGCGTGTTTCCGGATGCTGCAGCAGTCGTCACGATGCCCGTGTAAGTGATCGTGACGGTGCGAACTTCAGCCTCGGCGGGGTCGATGTCGCCGATGAAGTAACCAACGGTGCGGTCGGTCGCGGTTGGTGATCCGATCAACGAAGCCTCGGCAGCACACGGGCTACCGTTCTGGTCGCAGGTCGAGTCGAGGAATTGGCCGAAGCGCACGTTGGTGGGCATCGTGTCGATGATCGTGGCGTCGTAGGCAACGACATCCTTCGGGATGGTTACGTCGACGGTGTAGGTGATGACTTCACCGATCGTGCGGGTGCCGGGCGATGCCGACTTGCTGACGCCCAACTCGGGGGCGCGCAGCGTGAGGTCGTCGTTGGCCTGGTAGCCGTTAGCTTCGGTTCCGAGCGGCGATACGGCCGTGCGCTCGTTGGAGTTGCCGCCAGCGATCGAGGTCGTGATGGCGCCAACAGTGTTCACGATCGTTGCGCCGCTGAGCAGCGGGTCAACAACGCGAGCAGAGTAGGTGAGGTCGGGGCCAGCACCAGGCACGATCGTCGCCACCGAGAACGTGATGGTGCGGGCAGCGTTGTCCCAGTAGCCGCCACCAGGCAAAGTCTGGCTCGAGGTGACCGGGGTATTGCTTGCATCCACCGGCTGGATGGTCGTGGGCACCTGGTCGACAACAGTCGTGTCGTGCGCCGTCGATACGTTAGCGCCGCTAGCGTTACGCAGCTCGAGCGTGTACGTCACGATCTGGCCGGCTTCGACCTGACCCGAAACGGCGTTGCTCTTCTTGGTGATGTTGATGTCGGGCTCGACGACACGCGTGGTCGTCCTGTTACTTTGCTCCGAGTCAGCGGTTCCGTTGACACGCTCCCATGTGAGCGTCGCGGTGTTCGTGATTCCGGTGCCGCGGGTGACATTGGCAGCGTCGAGAACGCGAACGGTAATAGAAAGGATGACATCGTCATCCCCACTGTTAGCAGGGTTGATGTAGTTAGCACCGATGAGTGCGCGCACGGTCTGGCCGGTGACGGTTGCGTTTTGCGACGCTCCACCGTTGACCGTGAACGTGGGCGTTCCGATGATCTCGTAACGACTGTTGACTACGTCAGTAACGGTCGGGTTTACGTACACCGTCGAGCCCTGAGGAATCGTGGTCGTTACGGAGTAGGTGACTGTCTCACCGACGGTGGCCTGTCCGGCCGCGTTGTTGCCCGACTCGGTGATCGACGTCGTTGCCGTCTTCACGAGGGTGGGGCGGCGCAGGTTTGTGCTCGCGGTGTCCTTCGCCTCGACGCTGTTCGCGTCATCTTCAAGCGTGGGATCGATGTTGTTGACCGGAACGTAAACCTGCGGGTCACCCGTGTTCGTTACGGCGTCGTAGGTGCGAACACCGGCGGTGTTGAGGAAGGTGTCTCCAGCGGAAGAGTCTGCGGGAGTAATGACGTCATAGGTGACCGTGTAAGAGTCTCCAGCATCCAACGAAGGAATCGTCCATTCGATCGAACGCGGCAGTGACGGGTTGGCGCCACAGACGCCGGAGTCGCTGATGTTCTGAAGATCCGAGCACTCCAAGAGCGTGGGAAGGTTGTCGCGTACCGAAACATCATCGGCGTCTTGGCTTCCGCTGTTGGTCACAACCACCGCATAGGTCACGCGATCCGTTGCTTGCACCGTGAGGGTGTCGAGCGGGCCGTTGTTGACTGCGTCCGTGTTGAGGTGCGTGATGCCCTTGCTGAGCGTGACGATCGGCTTCTCAACAAGAGTGTCGGCCTGGTCCCGCAGCTGGAACACATTTCCTGCCGTGTTCTCGTACGTCATCTTCATGATGTTGGCGGTGATGTCACCGTCGGCGATCGCGGCCGGATCAGTGATCTTGGCCGTGACGAGAACTTGGAAGACCGTTGCCGCATCCACGTCGCCGATGTTCCAGGTGAGGAGCGGGTCACCAGCGATGTTGGTGAACGTGACGCCGTCGGTGTCAGTAACCGTGCTGACCGCGGTGTATTCGAAGCTTTCATACGTGAAACCTGCGGGCAGGAAGTCATTGACCTGATTGTCAAGGGTGTCGAGGCTGCCCGGGAAGGTCACGGTCAGTTCGTAGCAAACGCGGTCGCCGGGGTGGAAGGGGCCCGTGACGGTGTCGCTGAAGCTCAGGCCAGTCGCGTCGGCACAAGTGGTCGCGATCGAGGCGGGCTCGGCGACCTTCTTGTCGATCTCAATGCCGCGGGCAGTTTGGCCGGCGCTCGAGTCATCAACAACGGGCAGCTCAGAAGTGCTCCCGTCGTTCGCGGTGATAATTGTCGCGGTGGCGCTGAGGTCGACGCTGTTGGTCCACGAGTCGTTCGAGCTGACCGGACCGCCGCCATTGCGGTAGTTTTCGCGCGTCTGGGTCGTCACAGTAATCTCGCCCGAGTCGGATGCTGCGGCGAATGCGTCGGCATCCCACGTGACGGTGATCGTGCCATCCGCCTGGCTGGTGACAACGGACTCCGGGGCGAGCGAGCTCGAGACGTAGTCGAGGCCATCCGGAATCGTGTCGGTCACGGTGATGATGCTCGTCGACAGAGCATATTCAGACGACTGGAACGAGAGCGTCCACACGGTCGTCGCGCCCTGCGAGATGGATGTCTCGTCAGCACTCTTCTGGATAGCAACGTCTTCAGCGGTGATCGTCGCCGAGGCGTCATCCGTGTAGACGGTGCCGCCGTACGTGCCGGTCGCAACCGCGTAGTTGGTGAGCGACTGCTCATCTTCGGTGAGGTCGCCGGTGTTGTTGTCGAGGTTTGCGGTGGCTTCGCCGTCGATGTCAACGTTCTCGCGCAGCGGGATAGCGGCGGCGTACTTGATCGTCAGGGTGTCACCAGCAGCGATCGTGCCGAGCGACGTCCAGTCGACCTTGGTGTACACGTCGTTGGGCAGTGGGCCGCTGCCGTCGGGGTCAACCGTGACGGTTTCGGAGGTCGGGACGAATCCGGCGCAGTCCACGGTCGCGGGAAGCGGGGTGTCATCGATGCGGCCCGAACCCGGGTACTCCTCGGTTGCTGCAGCGCTATTGTCCTGGTTGCTGCAGCCGAGGAACTCGAGGCCAGCAGGCAAGTAGTCAGTGATCGAGAAGTTGGTGGAGTCGTTGACACTGTTGTTCGTGATCGTCAGCGTGTAAACGGTCTTGTTGTCGTGCACACCGCGCTGCAGTTCAGCCTCAGTGCTGGGCTCTGCCTTGTCGAGAACGAAGGGAACGAGAAGAGTCGTCGACTCCGCGGCATCCCAACCCGTGCGGCTGCTCGTGATGACGTTGCCCGTGGTCGGGTTGAACTTGACGAGTACGCGAGGGTTCGAGTTGACGAACGCCTCGGCTTCGCTCGTGAAGCTATCGCCGACGTCGTAGGTGGTTGTGTTGTAGGAGAACGAGTAGGTCAGTGGCACGACGACTCCCGACGAGAGGTCTGCCACGTTGTTCCAGATGAGCTTGGTCGCGCCGCCCGCCAGCGCGATGGTTTCACTCACCGGGTAGGTGGAGTCTTCGAGGGTTGCCCCCGCAGGCAACACATCGGTGAAGGTCAAGTTATAGGCGTTGCTTCCCGAGGTCTGCTGCGCGGAGAGCGTCACCGAAACGTCGCTGCCGTAGAGCGTCGAGGCGCTCACCTGTCGAGTGAGTTCGACATCCGGCGTACCGGCGGCGGTAGCTACCGTGGCGGGAACCGTAATTCCAGCGGCCAAGAGGGCAGCAATGAGCAAAGAGCGCAGCAAAAACTTCACGGGGTAAGAGCCTTAAAGATTGACCTAGGGCCTACCTAGATTCGGGTGTAGGCCGTAGATAATTCGGGTGTTGTCGGGATTGTGGTGTTACCGGGTAGTCCTCCATAGGGAGGACAGATTTGTAACACCGTGCACCACGGTACGTCAGGTCCTACAACCGCCTGTAGCCCTAGTAGGCGGGTGAAACGTTCTGTCTATGTCCCCCATTTTGTCCCCCCAAGCGCTGACAGCCCCGGAAACGTGCGGATGTGGGTCTGTGTGAGTGCGCGAGCAGGGTCGTGGAATTCGAAAGAACTTTTTCTCACTCGCAGATTGCTGCGCCATCAGCCCCCATTGTTTACCGCACACCACTAGCCTGTTCGCATGACGGACAACACTGGCGACAACGACGCCCCCAGAACTCCCGCCGTTCCGCGCGTCTCAAACACGCGCGCAATCGGCACCGTGGGCCAGGGGCTCATTGCAGATGCCACCATTCCTAAGAGCCGCGTTCGCGCCTGGGCACTGTGGGACTGGGGCTCGGCCGCCTTCAACGCCGTCGTTACCACTTTTGTCTTCAGCACGTACCTCGCGAGCGGGCTCTTTATTGACCCCGAGATCGTCGCCGCGGCGGGCGATGATGAGAAGAACCCGGCACTGGTTCTTGCTAAAGCCAACAACACGACTGTCATCTCCGGTGCACTCACGATTGCGGGCATCCTCGTCGCCATCCTGGCGCCAATTTTGGGCCAGCGCTCTGACGGCTCCGGTCGCCGCAAGCTGTGGCTCGCGATCAACACCGGGCTCGTCGTGGTCGCCATGGGCGCCATGTTCTTCGTCGCGCCGGTGCCGTCCTACATCTACCTCGGTGCTGCACTCCTCGCCGCTGGCAACATCTTCTTCGAGTTTGCGAGCGTCAACTACAACGCAATGCTCGTGCAGGTCTCCACGCCCAAGACCGTCGGCCGCGTCTCGGGCTTCGGCTGGGGCATGGGCTACATCGGCGGCATCGTTCTGCTGATCATCCTGCTCGTGCTGTTTATCCAAGACTTTGGAAGCGAAACCGGCAGCGGCCTGCTGAACGCACCCTCCGGCACTGAAGGCGGAGCGCTCGACATCCGCTACGCCGTTCTTGCTTCGGCAGCGTGGTTCGCCATCTTCGCGATCCCGGTTCTGATCGCGGTTCCCGAGATCCCCGCCGGCGCCCGTGAGAACCGCGTGAGCTTCTTCGCCAGCTACGCCAAACTTTTCGGCACCATCAAGACTCTTGCTAAGAAGAGCCCGCAGGTGCTCATGTTCTTGCTCGCGAGCGCGGTGTTCCGCGATGGCCTCGCTGCCGTCTTCACTTTCGGTGCGATCATCGCCGCGCAGGTCTTCGGCTTCAGCCCCAGCGAGGTCATCTACTTCGCGGTAGCCGCTAACCTCGTCGCCGGCATCGGAACCTTTATTGGCGGATGGCTCGACGACAAGCTCGGAGCCAAGAACGTGATCATCGGCTCCCTCATCGGTCTCGTGCTCGCCGGCCTCGCTGTGCTCTTGGTCGGCGACGCCAAGACCGGGTTCTGGATCGCCGGACTCTTCTTGACCCTCTTTGTTGGTCCGGTGCAGGCCGCAAGCCGCAGCTTCTTGGCGCGCATCACGCCCGTCGGCCGCGAAGGCGAGATCTTCGGCCTCTACGCCACCACGGGTCGCGCCGTGAGCTTCTTGGCTCCCGGACTTTTCACGCTCTTCGTGGCGATGACGGGCGATACCCGCTTCGGCATCATCGGCATCGTGATCGTGCTGCTCGCGGGCCTCGTGCTCATGCTGCCGGTGAAGGCCAAGCAGTCGGTGATCGACTAGTTCACGTCGGCGACCGCTCGCTTTTCCGAGAGTTTGCTGGTCGCGTCTGAAAATCACTGGTGCCCAGCGCTCACGCGGAGGATGCTGGGCTCATGACCGAAACCACCCCCGCCTCCCCCGCCACTCGCGCCGAACTGCTGCGCTCACTTCACGTGCCGGGAACGCCGCTCATTGTTTCCAACGTGTGGGATGCCATCACTGCCCGCATCGTTGCCGAAGCCCCCGGAGTGCGCGCCCTCGCCACCGCGAGCCACGCGGTGAGCTTCGCGCACGGCGTGGCCGACGGCGAAGGCCTCACGGTGGAGCAAGCCCTCGACGCCGCATCCATCATCTGCAACGCCGTGGAGATTCCTGTCTCCGTCGACTTCGAGAAGGGCTACGCCTTGGATGCCGCCGGCGTGCAAGCCAATGTCGAACGATTGATCGCGGCAGGAGCATCCGGACTGAACATCGAAGACAGCTCAGGCCCGGCCAAAGCTCCACTCTTCGACCTCAGCCATGCCACCGCTCGGGTCGTCGCAGCTCGGGCGGCCGCGCAGGCGACGGGTGTGCCCATCGCGATCAACGCGCGCGTCGACGTTCTCGCCGGCGGTGGCGAGTGGGATGACATGGTCACCCGCGCGAACTCCTACCTCGCAGCGGGCGCCGACTGCATCTTTGTACTCGGGCTTGCTGACGAGCAGATGGTTGCTCAGGCGATCGGGCAGATTGACGGGCCCATCTCAGTGATCGGTGGGGCTGGCTATATTCCGCTGACGCGGCTGGCCGAGTTGGGTGTTGCTCGGGTCAGCTTTGGTCCTCGCACTCTCGGCCTTGCTCTGGCCCACTTGCAGCAGGCCGCAACGCAGCTGACGGCGCTGGGCGACTACCCCGAGGAACTCGGCTTCGTGTACTAAAAACAGGAGTAATGTCGGTTTATGGACACGCAACAACCCATCAGTTACTGGGTCAAGGTAGTCGATCGGATCATCGATGACCTCTTCGCCATCACCCTCGAAGAACACGGCATCACCCGCCGCCAGTGGCAGCTGCTCGTCGTCCTCATGAAGGGGCCCGCGGGTATCGATCGCCTTGACATCGAAATCGCGCCCTTCCTGATGCCTAAAAACAGCACGGCGCCACCCTCCATTGAGGCGCACACGACGTCTCGGGAGTCGCTGGAGGAACTCGTCGAAAGCGACTGGCTCGCGACCGATGGTTCGCTCTACGAACTCACCGAACGCGGTCGTGGCGTAGTGGAACGTCTCGCCGCGGTGATCGCGGGCGAACGCACCAAGGCAATCGCCGGAGTCACGGACGAGCAGTACCAGACCACGGTCACCGTTCTCGAAACGATGGCGAAGAACCTGAGCGCCCAGCGCGATGGAGCCGTGCCGCCGAGGCCGTAGGGCTGCCGGCGACGGCGCCGCCTAGCGGATGAACGCCCACCAGATGAGCAGCATCGTCACGAAGAATCCGGTGACGAAATTGAGGGCCAGGAAGTTCTTCCAGCCACGGTTTGCTGACTCGGCAGTGGCATCCGTGATGTTCCAGAATGGCGCGCACATCGCCGCGTAGGGCAGCACGAGAATGGCAGCGAGCGGGCCCGGCCACGCCGAGAACAGCAGCAGGATGCCGCCGGCAAGATACGCAATAACAGCGAAGCGGGTGGTGGCTCGCGCCCCAATCACGGTGGCGATGGACGAGATGTCTGCGGCACGATCGGCCACCACGTCTTGCACGGCGCCGAAGGCGTGCGAGGCGATGCCCCAGAGGAAGAAAGCGGCGAGAACAGCCCAGAGTTGAGGCGTGAACGCCGCCCCGGTGAGAGCGAGCGCATAGATCGCGGGGGAAACAAAGTGGGTGCTCGAGGTGAGCGAGTCGAGAAACGGGCGCTCCTTGAAGCGCAAACCCTTGGCTGAGTAGGCAACGACGGCAAACATGCTGATCAGCAACACGAGCCACGAGAGTGGATTGCCGACGATCACGAGATAGATCAGGAACGGGATGGTCGTGACGGCGGCAGCGATGAGCGTCGGCCGGTGCATCCGCGGGTCAAGAAGCGCGCCCTCAACTCCACCCTTGCGCGGGTTGCGCAGGTCGGACTCGTAGTCGAACACGTCGTTGATGCCGTACATCGCCAGGTTGTAGGGCACGAGGAAGAAGATCGTGCCGAGCACGAACGTGAGATCGATCGCGCCCGTGGTCAAGTAGTACGCCGCGGCGAAAGGGAACGCGGTGTTGACCCAGCTCAGCGGGCGCGACGAGAGAAACAGATCCTTAAGCATGGCGATCCTCCGAAGCGGGGCGGATGTCGGGGCTGGCCGCAGAGCTAACGGCCGGCGTGCGCGAGCCCAGAAGCGTCCACAGGCACGGCAGCGCCACGACGGCCGCGACCGCGTAGGCGAAGTCTTCGAGCGGGGCGACTCCGATGAAGGCGCCGCTGATGGCATCCGCGCTGTAGCCGACGAGGCCGACGGAGATCATCACGTTGTCGAAGACGGCCGTCATCACGAGCAGGATGCCCATGGTGATCGCGATGGCGCGCCACTGCGGCGAGCGCCGCCGCGCCACAGCGGCAATCACGAGCGCCGCGACGAGAGCCAAGAACACAGCGTTGAGAAGCCAGTACGTCATGCTGCGCTCCCCTCGGTAGCCGCCGAGCGTTCGCGCGTGAGTGCCCCGTAGACGTTCATCGTGAGGTAGCAGAGCAGGGTGAGGAAGAAGACTTCTTCGATCGGCACCTCGGGGGCGACCAGCAGCCCGGTCATGAACTCGGTTTCGCCACGGAAGAAGATTCCGAGGCCGACACCGAACAGGTCCCAGACGAGAAAGAAGAGCACCCCGACGGGTAATACGATGCGGGCACGACGAGCGTCTCGCCAAAAGAACAACCGGAACCGACGGTCGAGAACGACCATGCCGGTGAGCGAAATGAGAAGCGCGAGCAGGTAGAGAACGATCACGGCCAGGGCCTCGGCTGGGGTGCAACCACGGGCATGAGCGGCTCGGCAAGCGGGCCGGCAGAAGTGTCGCCGCGCAGGCGCTTCACGAGAACTTCAGCACTGATCAGACACATCGGCAGACCGATGCCGGGGATGGTCGAACCACCCACGTAGTAGAGCCCCTTGACCTTCTTGCTCACATTGCCGGCGCGGAAGAACGCGCTCTGCTTGAGCGTGTGAGCTGGCCCGAGGGCGGTCCCGCGCCACGCGTTGAGGTCATCGGCAAAGTCGCCTGGGCCCATCGTGCGACGCACAGTCACACGCTCGGCGAGATCGGGGATGCCGGTCCAGTCACTGATCTGAGCAATCACCTTGTCGGCGAGCTGTTCGATTCGCGGATCACCGTCACCATCGATCTCGCCGTGACCAATGCTGGGGTCGGCCGGGATCGGCACGAGCACGAACACGTTCTCGTAGCCTTCGGGCGCCACATTGGGGTCAACACCACTCGGCTTGCAAATGTAGAGCGATGCCGGCTCGGGCACGCTGGGCTCGTGGCCGAAGATGGCCTCGAAACCCTCTTGCCAGTCCTTCATGAACAGCAGCGTGTGGTGCTCGAGTTCAGGCAGTTCGCCCTTGACGCCCAAGTACAACAGCAGTGCACTGGGGCCAGGAGTTTTCTTGGCCCAGTACTCGGCAGGGTACGTCTGCTCGTTTGACTCGAGCATGGTGGTTTCGGTGTGGTGGAGATCGGCGGCCGAGACGACCGTGTCGGCCAGCAGCGTGTGGGACTTGCCCGCGGCATCCGTGTATTCAACGCCGGTGGCGACACCATCGACCGTCACGATGCGCGTGACCTTCGAGTCGGTGCGGATGTCGACGCCCGCCGTGCGCGCAATGTCGGCGATGCTTTCGATCACCCGGGTGAAGCCGCCCATGGGATAGAGCACGCCATCCGATAGATCGAGGTGGCTCATGAGGTGGTACATGCTCGGCGTGAGGTACGGCGATGATCCGAGGAACACAGCCGGGTAACCGAGCACTTTGCGCAGGCGATCGTCTTTCACCGTGCGGGCCACGAGCTTGGAGAGCGGCTCAATGAGCAACCGGATGAAGCGTGCCGCTTTCGCGAGCACCTCCTTCGTTGCACTCGTGCGCAGGTCGGCAAAGCTCGTGTACAAAAAGTACTTCTTGGCGAGCTCGTACGTGTCTTCGGCCGAGGCCAAGTACTTGCGCATGCGGGCGCCCGAACCGCGCTCAATGCTTTCGAACAGCGCCAGGTTCTCTTCGAGATCCGTCGAGATATCGAGGGCCTCTTTCTCGCCCTCGAAGTACACCCGGTAACCGGGGTCAAGCGTGACGAGCGAGAGCTGCTCGGCGGCGCTCGTGCCCATGAGCTTGTAGAAGTGGTCAAAGACCTCGGGCATCAAGTACCACGACGGGCCCGTGTCGAAACGGAAACCCTCGTGTTCCCACGAACCAGCACGGCCACCCACCTCGGGGCGCCCCTCAAGCAGCGTGACCGAGTGACCCTCTTTCGCGAGCAATGCCGCACTCGCCAACCCGGCAATACCGCCACCAATTACAACAACGTCACTCATGGTCGAGGGGTCACTCCCATCGCGGCAACCGCAGCCAACCGCACCTTAACAACATTCGGAACGCGCACCCGAGTCTTCACCAATTCGCTGGCCGGGGTTGCCCGGATGCGCTTGGAGAGCTGGGCAAAAAGGGAGTGTGCGAGCGCAACAGCTTTCTTGCTACTCGCTGGCAACTCGGCGCCGATAGCGGCATCCCGCAGATCGGCATCGAGGTCATCGAGCAGCCGAAGCTTCTCGTCTTCGGTGAACGACGCGACGTCGACACCGGGAAAGTAACTGCGGCCGAGAGTTTCAAAGTCGTCGGCCAGGTCGCGCAAGAAGTTGACCTTCTGAAAGGCTGCACCCAGCGCTCGCGCTCCGTGAACAAACTTGGCCCGCTGCTCGTCGCTGACCTCATGACCGTGCAAGAAAGCGCACAGGCACATGAGCCCGACAACCTCGGCGGAGCCATAAACGTAGCGGTCGAAGCTTTCTTGGTCGTGCTCTTTCTCGCTGAGATCCATCCGCATCGACTCAAAGAATGGCGCGGTGAGTTCTGCCCCGAACGACACTTCGCGGGCGGTGAGTGCGAAGGCGTGCACGATGAGGTTCGAGCTGAAGCCCTGCTCGATCGCGAGTTCCGTTTCGCGCTCGAGTTCATTCAGTTGGCGCGATGTTTCGAGCAGGTCGAGACCGGCTTCTTCGGCACCGCCGTCGACGATCTCATCGGCCACGCGAACGAGGGCGTAAATGTTCTCAACGTGTTGCCGAACATCTACACCGAGCAGGCGAGAAGCAGCAGAAAAAGACGTGGAATAGCTGCGGATGACGATGCTGGCCGCGTCTTCAGCGACACGGTCGTAGAGCTTGAGGCGTGAGCTCACGCGCGCCCACTCTCAGCGTGCTCAGTCACATTAGTTAGGCTGAGTGCAGGCCGACACATGAGGTGCGGCATTTCGTTTCGTTCCACCTAGGCAGACTATCGCGAACATGAGTGAAATCCCTGAGCAGGTCGTTCTTCTCTCCGACGCCGGTGAGCACATTGGCGTGGCCGATAAAGCCCTCGTGCACACGACGGAGACGGCACTGCACCTAGCCTTCTCGTGCCACGTCTACAACGCCGACGGCAAAGTGCTCGTCACGCGTCGCGCCCTCTCCAAGCTCACCTGGCCGGGCGTCTGGACGAACTCGTTCTGCGGGCATCCGGCTCCCGGTGAAGACATGGCGGCGGCCATCATCCGTCGCGCTCAGCATGAACTCGGAATCACCGTCAGCGATGTTCAGCTCGTGCTGCCCGACTTTCGCTACCGCGCCGTCGATTCCTCCGGCATCGTCGAGAACGAGATCTGCCCCGTCTACCGTGCAGTGACGACCGATGCCGTAGCCCCGAACCCCGCCGAAGTCGACGAATTCGAGTGGGCTGATCCCCAATCGCTGCACGCCGCCGTGGCCGGTACGCCGTTCGCGTTTAGCCCGTGGCTCGGCTGGCAGTTGGAGCAGCTCGAACAGCTTTAGCGACTGGAGCAGCTCGACGCCCAGCGCGAGGCTTAGCCGCCGAGCGAACCCGCGTCATTAGCCCGCACGTCGGTGCGGTGGAAGTTCTGAAAACTGCGGCTCGCCGTGGGACCACGTTGGCCCTGGTAGCGCGAGCCGTATTGGCCCGAACCGTAGGGCGACTCCACCGGCGAGCTCGTCTTAATGAAGCAGAGCTGCCCGATCTTCATGCCGGGCCAGAGCTTGATCGGCAGCGTCGCGACGTTGCTGAGTTCGAGGGTGACGTGACCTGAGAAGCCGGGGTCAACGAAGCCGGCCGTCGAGTGCGTGAGCAGGCCGAGGCGCCCGAGCGAGCTCTTGCCCTCCAGCCGAGCCGCCACATCGTCGGGCAGCGTGACGAGCTCGAAGGTGGAGCCAAGCACGAATTCACCGGGGTGAAGGATGAACGGCTGGTCCGCATCCACCTCCATGAGGTGAGTGAGGTCAGGCTGATCAACCGACGGATCGATGAAGGGGTACTTGTGGTTATCGAAGAGTCGGAAGAAGCGGTCGAGCCGCACGTCAACGCTCGAAGGCTGCACCATATCGAGATCAAGCGGGTCGAGGCCGATACGGCCAGAGTCGAGTTCGGCCCGGATGTCGCGATCACTGAGAAGCATGGCCTAAGACTAACGAAATCACGGCCGCAAGGTGCTCAGATGAGCAAATCTGAGGAGCCGCGATTGTTACGGGAGTTGCGGCGGAAGAGCAAGAGCGATGCGGGAGGCCGCGACATCCGCCGCCGTCTTCTCGATTAGTTCGACGAGGCTCTCGTAACGGAACATTCCGCGCAGCCAGGCGTGCACCGTGAACTCAACCTCGGCGTCGTACAGGTCGCCATCGAAATCGTGAATGAAGGCTTCGACGCGGCGATCGGTGACGTCGTCGAAGGTGGGGTTGTCGCCAATACTGATCGTGGCACCGTGTTGCTCGGTCGCCGGCGGGAACGTGACCCAGCAGGCATACACGCCATCGATGGGAAGCGCCGCGTGGTCAGCGATCGAAATGTTGGCCGTGGGGAAGCCCAGTTCGCGGCCACGCTTATCACCGTGAACAACAGTGCCGCGAAAACTCAGCGTCGACGGATGCCCCATGAGGCCAACCCTAGCCGCGGGAGCGCGCCTAGAGCCCGCGGAACTGGCTGAGGTGGAAGACAAGCGGCGTCACCTCTGGAAAAGCCTCGGAGCTGATCACTTCGAGGGTCACGATCTCGTGGTCGCCGCCATCGAAGCTGTGACGGATCTCGCACTCCAACCACAGCGCCGCGCCATCCATGTGGATAGCCCCACCCTCGGTCGCACGCCAGTCGATGTTGGCGAAACGATCGCCGGTGCGGGAGGCAAGACTGCGTGCCGTTTGTTCCTGATCGGCGCCCAGAACACTGAGTCCGATGCGTGTCGCGCGAGCCAGTACAGGCCAGGTGGTCGACGTGCGCGCGGGGCACACGGCTACCAGCGGCGGCTCGAGCGAAACGGAGATAAAGGAGTTCACGGCAATACCGGTGGGCTGGCCATCAACAACGGCGGCCAAGGCAACGACGCCGGTGGGAAAGAGGGAGAGCGCTCGACGAAGAGCGACTTGGGGGGAAACTTCTTCCGCAGTGGCCTTGGGGGACATGAGCGGACTCCTTTGCTTAGGATGTTCAACCAGCGACTGCTAGTCAAGTTTGAACAATGGACTATATGTTAGTCATTTTTGATCATGTAAACAAGCGACTTTTCCCCCTGTAGCGGGGGTGCTTGCCCTACGATTGGGGGCATGTCGACTACAACTCGCCTCGTCGTACTGGGAGCTGTGAACCAGTTCCAACCAGTTCACGGCTACTTCCTGCGCCGCGAACTGATGACCTGGCACATCGACGAGTGGGCCAACATTCAGCCCGGATCGATCTACAACGCGCTGCGTTCGCTCAAGAACGACGGCTACCTCGCCGAGAACGGCACCGAATCTGCCGGCAACCGCCCCGAGCGCACGACCTACCGCATGACCGAAGCCGGCGAAGTTGAACTGCTCCGGATGCTGCGCGACACGCTCTGGACAGTCGAGGTTTTCGACACCAAACCCGTCATGGTCCTCACCTCGTTCATGTACGCCCTGCAGCGCGAAGAAGTGCTCGCCGGGCTCGCCCACCGCGTCACCGAAATCGATGCCCGCATCGCGAGCAATACGTACCACATCGGCGATGTCGCAGCCTCGACCTCGACGCCCGCCTACGTGCGTGAAATCTTTGAACTTGCCACCTCGCGCCTGCGCGGAGAACAGCAGTGGGCCCGAGACGTGAGCGAGCGCATCAGTGCCGGCGACTACGTCTTTGCCGGTGAAGATGGCGACCGCCCCGCTCGAGCCACTACCGACTAGTGAGCCGACTCGGCTGCAGCTGAGCCACCCGCGGTGGCGCGGTACGCCGCTCCCGGGTGGTCGTCGCGCAAGATCGAGTCATCGGTGCCGAGCAAACGCTCGCGCAGGGTCGGAGCGTCGTAGCCTTCGCCCGCAACTCCACGCTCGCGCAGAATCGGCAGCACCTTCTCGATGAACTCCACCGTCGAGCTGGGCTGAATCATGGGCGTGAGCAAGAAGCCGTCGAGGTCAGCGCCCTCAGCGAGAGCGATCATCTCATCAGCGATCTGCTCAGCAGTGCCCACGAAAGGCTTGCTGCGCACACCATTGCCGTGCCACTGCGCCAGAACGTCGCCGACCGTCTGATCGCCGAAGCGCGTGATTTGGGTCTGTGAAAGCTCAGTGTGCAGCTCCTTCATCGGCGTTGCCGGGTCGAAGGAGGAAAGGTCGAGGCCCGTGAACCACGCGTAGGAGGCAACAGCAACGTCGGGGCTCTCGGCATCCAACACCGCTTGCAGCTTGGCCTTGGCCTCGTCGGCGGAGTCGCCGATCACGCACGTGAAGGCCGACATGATCTTGACCGAGTCGGCGGCGCGACCGTTCTTGACAGCCTCTTCACGAATCGACGCGACCTGCTCGGCCACCTTCTCGACCGAACCCCCTCCGAGGAAGACGGCCTCGCCGTGCTTGCCGCCGAACTCGCGACCGCGCGGGGAGGTTCCCGCTTGGAAGAGCACCGGGGTGCCCTGCGGTGAGTACGACGAGTTTCCGTAACCGTGCGACTTGAAGTACGGACCATCGTGCTCGATGCGGTGCACCTTGGCCGGGTCAGCGAAGTGACCGTTTTTGTCGCGCTCAAGCGCGTCACGCTCCCAGGCGCCCTCCCACAACTTGTAGACAACCTCCATGAAGTCATCCGCCATGTCATAACGCTCATCGTGCGCCACCATCGGAACACCGAAAGCCTGCGATGCCGTCTCAGCGGTACCAGTCGTGACAACGTTCCAGCCGATGCGCCCACCCGAGAGGTGGTCGAGGCTCGCAATGCGGCGCGCAAAAGCGTAGGGCTGTTCAAGAAGAGTGGATCCCGTGAGCACGAGTCCGAGGTTCGTGGTCGTCGAGATCAGGGCAGCAGCCAGAATCGCGGGGTCGAGGCGCGGCAGGTCGAGGCCCTCGACCGAGCAGATCTCGGGACGCTCGCCATTGACGTCGGCCCAGCCCCAGGCATCCGCCAAGAACATGAAATCAAAGCCGGCCTCTTCGCAGATGGTCGTGATTTCACGCCAGTAGTCGAGGCGATCGAACATGTCGCGCTTGTTGTCGGGGTGACGCCACGTGGACGTTCCCGAGTCGTTGGCCTGGGGGTTCTCGAATAGACCGAAGCGGAGCTTCTTCATGGTGAAACCTTTCGTGGTGGGGAGAAAGTCTGGGGGTGGACGAGGGCAGAGTGGTGGCGGGAAAAGGTGCCGAAGGTGGGGAGTTAGCGGCCCACGGCGGCTCCATCGCTCCACCAGAGCACTCGCTCGCGAACGAGCGCGAGGAGAGAAATCAGGATCACTCCCATGAGGCAGAGCAGCGCGATGCTGGCCCACGTAACAGGCAAGTTGGCTTGCGCAGCGGCGATCGTGACGAGTGATCCGAGACCTGCCTGCTGGCCGGCCGCAACGAACTCGGCAACAGCCGCGCCGACAATCGCGAGCGGAAGCGCAATGCGCAGTCCCGCAAAGACGTAGGGCATCGAGCCGGTGAAGCGCAGGTCGCGGAAGATTTCCCAGCGGCTGGCATGCAGTGTCTTCATCACATCGAGAGCACGGTCATCCACATCTCGCAGCCCGGCGAGCGAGTTGACGAGCATGGGGAAGAACACGACAAGCGCAGTCACGATGAACTTGGGGGTCATGCCAAAGCCGAAGGCAACAACGAGCGCGGGAGCGATCGCGACAATCGGCGTCACCATCACGACGACCACGAGCGGCATGATGGCGCGCTCCATGATCTGGAACTCGGCCATGATGATCGCCAGAATGAAGCCGGCGAGGATGCCCGAGCTCGCGCCCACGACAACCTCAAGACTCGTCACGAGCATGTTGGCCCAGTAGGTGTCCGCGTCTTTGATCAGGCTCATCCAGACCTGGTCGATCGTAGGAATCACGTACGGATTCGCGATCGCGGTGATCTGCCAGAGCGCGGCCGCGATCACGAAGGTGATCACCGCGGGAGCCCAGCTAGTCCAGCGCAGGTTCTGCTTGAGCTTGGCGGAGGCCAGCGGCGAAAAGCGACGGCCCGTGGCGCTCGTGGCTGCCTGAACGGCCAGAGCGGAAGTTTCGGTTGTTGACATGGTGTCCTCGTTCTTGCGTGACTTAGGCACTCTTTTGTCCCATCACTTCGCGCAGCGTTTCGCGCACGCGACCTTCAAGGTCGCGGAATTCATCGGTCGCGTAGACGTCGATAGTGCGCGGGCGCGGCAAGGGAACATCGATGATCTCGGCGATGTGGCCGGGATGCGCCCCCATCACCACAATGCGATCGGAGAGCATGATCGCCTCGGGCACCGAGTGAGTCACGAACATGACGGCCTTACGGTTCGACTGCCAAAAATCGAGCAGGCCCAGTCGCTGAGCGTCGCGGTTCATCTCGTCGAGCGCGGAGAAGGGCTCGTCCATGAGCAGCACGCTCGGGTCGAACACGAAGGCGCGGGCAATGGCGACGCGCTGCTGCATTCCACCGGAAAGCTGGCCCGGGTACTTGTCGAGCGCGGCGCCCAAACCGAACGATTCCAGAATCTCGCGCGGATCGCGCAGGTTGCGGTTCGCGTTCGCTTTCGGGTTCACCGTCATCGGCAGGCGCACATTGTCGAGCACCGTGCGCCACGGGAGCAGCGCGGGAGACTGAGGAACAAGACCGATCATCTTGTTCTTTGTGGCGGCCTTCACTGTCATCCCGTCGACCTTGACGGTGCCGCTGTCTGCCTCGATGAGGCCGGCAACAGTCTTGAGCAGAGTCGACTTTCCGCAGCCACTCGGGCCGATAACGGAGACAAACTCGCCCATCTTGATCGAGAGGCTCACGTGGTTGAGCACGAGCGTGCGCGCCCCCTCGGGGCCGAAGCTCTTAGAGACGTCCTCAATATAAACGCCGGCGTGTGGCTGTGCGGTTTCCACAGTTACTCCCTGAGTTGTGATGCCGGATGCCGCACCGGGTGGGGTGGTGCGGCATCCGAGCGGGGTGGTCGGGTTAGTTTCCCGGCCAGATCAGTTCGCCGTCTGCATAGAGATCAGAGACGAGGGTTTCATCCATCATGTCGGTAATGGCAGGAAGGCTGTCGACGTTGCCGAACTGCTTGACGAGTTCGTACTCTGCTTCCCAGTCAGCGGCAGTCTGGGCTCCGGGGAGCCCGCTGTTGCTGTCCTTGACCCACTGTGATTCCACATTCCACGTGCGCTCGAGCTGTTCGCGCGGGAAGGCAGAACCCTGACCGTTGTCTTCGGCCAACTGCGCGATCACGTCGAGGCATTCGTCGGCGCTATCGAGGCAGAACTGCAGAGCGTGCAGTGAGGCGCGCATGAAGTCAGCGGCGACTTCGCGGTTCTCGGCGAGGAACTCGGAGTTGACCTCCATGACGTTGTAGGTGCCTTCAACACCAACGTCAGAGGGGAAGAACTCGCTGAACGGCAGGCCCTGAGCACGAAGGTTCTCGGGCTGGTTCGAGGCGTAGCCAACAATGGCGTCGACCTGGCCGCGGGTGACCACGGTGGGATCGTAGTTGGTCATCTTGATCAGTTCGACCTTGCTGACATCGACGTCAGCGGCATCCAACATGGCGGAGGCGATCGGAGTGAGGTTGATGAAGTAACCGAGCGAACCACCTTCGAGGTCCTTGAGGCTCTTGATCTTCTCGTTGGCGAAGATCGAGAACGGCGGGGTGTTGCCGTAAGTCGCTACTGCCGTGAGGTTCTGGCTGTTGGCGGCGGCGAGCATGACATCGGATGCCGAACCGAGGGCGGTAAATTCGGCCTGGCCTGAGGAAACGAGCTGCTGCCCGTTCGCTCCCGAGGCGTTGATCTCTAGGTCGAGGCACAGGTCCTTGAAGTAGCCGAGCTCTTCGGCGAGGAATACGTCGAGCTGGCCGGCGCTGGCCGAGTATCCGTATCCGGAGATGTAGGTGATGGTTCCCGCCGCGGCATTGCGGTCGCAGGCTTCCTGAGAAATCAGGAGGTCGCCGGCGTCGGGCGTGGATTCTTCTGCGGGGGCTGTGCAGGCGGAGAGCGTGAGTGCTGTTACCAAGAGTCCTGCGATGCCGAAGCCTCGCAATTTCTTGGAATCAAGAGGTGTAGTCACTTGGATCCAGGTTCCTTCCTAGGCCGTATCCGTCATTGGATGGCTAGACAAAACGTACATGATCAAGATTGACTGTGCAAACTTGATTTACGATCGCTTTGGCTGCCATCCCCCATCGGCCATGCGCGGCGACTAATTCGCTGCGGGCAGACAGATCATGCGCCCGGGAGCGCATGAGTGGTTGCTACTGACGTTAGCGGAGGGATGCCGGAGTCAGTAGGCGCGCGTGGGATTCGCTACGCGAATCTGCTCGAGGGCAGCATCCGCAATCCGTGTCGAGACCTCGTCGCTGTTCGCGTTGCCATGAACCCAGATGTCGTCGATGAAATAGTGAGTGTCGGTGAGGTCATTCAACCCACCCAGCGTCAGCAGCTTCAGCACAGTCACATCACCCATCGTTGTCTCCACTGCCCCCTCATCAACGAGGGCCGCCGCCAACGTCGCGCCCTCAGCGGGGTCAACATCGAAAACCTTGAGCACCAGAAAGCCATCGCTGCGAGGCACCGCCCACACACAGTTTTTTACCAGCGATGCATTCGAAATCACGGCAGCCTCTTCCGGCATAAACCACTCATTTGCCGTGAAGAAATCTTCATCGATCGAGAGGATGGTGTCGCGAGATAACCAACTCCTGGCAAGGTCGAGGGGCACCATTGTCGAGCACTCGGGGAGAACGAGGGGCTCGACAACGGGAGTTGGGTCAGTGCTGGGTTCAGTTGACGCGGTTGGCGCAGCCGCTGACGGCTCGGTCGCGGTCTGGGTTTCCGCTTGCACGCAGCCGGCAAGCGTGAGCACGATCAGGGCAGCGGATGCCGCAGCGATTGAACCTCGGACAGGTCGGAGGTGCTCACTCATAGGTCTCCCTTTCGAATCAGTAGGTGCGCGTGGGGTTCGCCGTTCGCACTTGGTCGAGCACTGCGTCGGCAACGTCGACGGTGAGCTCTGTGCTCGTGCCGTAGACGTAGATCCAGAGGTCGCTCACGAAGTAGTGAGTCTGAGCGCTCCACCCGACGGCGGTTTCGAACTCCTTCTCCAGCGTTGTCACCGTTCCCGCGCTGGCACCGGTGAATCCCGTTGCTAGCAGCGCATCTTGCAGATTGGTGGCATCTGCCTCGGAAATGTCGGCGACCACCACGGTGAAGCCGCCATCCGAATTCGGAACTCCCCAAATACAGTTCTTAGCAATGGAGGCGTTGCCCGCCGCGGTGTCGATCTCGGGCAGCTCGTCGCCGCGAATCGGAATCGTGTCGTCAGCCCCCAAGACAACGGTCGAAGGAGAGAACAGACTCTTCGCTTCGTTAAGCGGCAACAAAGTGTCGCAGCCCGGGAGGATCAGCGGATCCGGGGTCGGAATCGGACTAGAACTCGGCGACGCCGTGGCCGGCGGAGCGCTCGCTGTCGTTGAGCTCTCTGGCTCCGCGGGAACGCACCCGGCAAGCACCCCGCTGAGAAGCACCGCGGATGCCGCCGCCACCATCAATTTTTTGTCCCACCCACTGTTCATGAGTGAAGAGTAACCCCGCAACCTGCCGGGAGGAAGAGACCACTTCCCGCTTCTCGGCACAGCCCGAATACTCATTAGTAATCTCGGCTGGGATTGGCGTTGCGAATCTGAAGCAGAGCGCTATCCACGACAGTATTCGTGGTGGGGAGATCGTAAGCGGTCGAGTAAAGCCACAGGTCACCGACGACGAAATGATTGCTGCCAACAGGGCCGACCGGGCCATCCACTTGAAGGGAGAACATGGAGAAGTCTCCTGCCCTCACTGCCGAGTAGGACGCCGCCATCGTCTCAGTTTCTAAGGCGATCGCATCGTCTTCAGAAATGTCCGCGATCGCTAGCGTGAAGAAAGAGCCAGAGTTGGGGATGCCCCACAGGCACTGGCGAGATTCTGACGCGTTCGCGAGGATCGAGTCGATGGCCGCGATCGGCACCTCTTGGAAATTCTTGGCTTGACCCGGAGTCTCCTCCTCAATGAGCTCGGTGTTATCCGTAAGAAGGAAGCGGGCGGTACTGATGGAGAGCAGCGCGTCGCACTCTGGGATGACCAGCGGATCCACGATGGGGTCAGCTTCTGGTTCTGGCTCCGAGGTCACCTCCGGCTCAGGCGGAGTTGTATCGCCGCCCTCGGGGCTTGCTGGCGTGCATCCCACCAGTGAAAGCGCGACGAGAAACGCCCCGGCTGAGGCCAGCAATGCGCGAGCGCGTGCAGTGGTCACCTGTGTTGTGGGGTTGTGAAGGGCATCCATAGCAGCACAGTAGACCGAACGCTCTACCCTGCGCGTGAGTAATAGTTACTTCATTGCCCGCGCGGCGCCCGCGAGCGCCGCTAGTTCGACTGACGAGCTAGCTGGCCCAGAGCATCCGCATCGAGAATGACGACGCGAGCCCGACCTTGCCGAATGATGCCGCGGCTGGCCAGTTCAGACATGGTCTTGCTCGTCGATTCGCGAGTTGCGCCGAGCAGGCCCGCGAGTTGGTCGTGACTGAGGCGGATGGTCGGATGCGTGAACCGCGGCGTGCGCGCAGCCTCCGCCAAACGAAGCAGGGTGCTGCACACGCGCGACTGCAGCGGGCGCAGAGCGAGATCGGTGAGTCGCTCTTCGAGCCGCACAACCTGCTCTCCCAGATGGCGCGAGATGCGGATAGCGATGCGTGGGTCGGCGATGAGGTAGCGCTCAACATCCGCCGTGTTCATGAGACAGATCTCTACGTCGTCGATCGCTTCGGCATAGTTGTCGTACATGCGCTGGCCGACCATCATCATCTCGCCGAAGACTGCACCAGGCTCGAGGATCGCCATGGTGAGGGCTTTGCCTTCTTCAGTGACGCGGAAGATGCGGATGCGGCCCTTCTTCAAAATGAAGAGCGCGGTGACGGGCTGGCTTTGGCTGAACACCATTTCACCGAGCGAGTACGAGCGCGAGGGAGCCATGCGGTCCATCTGCTCGATCTCAGCAGGCGAGAGATCAGCGAAGAGGTCAACTTCGCTCAAGCAACTAAATGAACCATTGTCGATCGGCATGAGTGGTTCAGGATCCCTTCGCTGCGGCGACCACGGGCGTTCGCCCGCCAGAGGGGCTGACGCCACTCTCTCGCCACAGGGATCCATCATGACACGCTCGCCTCTACTAGCTAGCGGTATTCGGGGTTGGCTTCGAAGCCGAAGTGCTCGCCGTCGTTCCACGCCTTGCGCGTGTTTCCGTAGGCGGGGATGCCGCCGGCGTTCTTGAGAATTGAGGCCAGGTGCATGAGGTTCCACGACATGAAGGTGGTGTTGCGGTTCGTGAAGTCGTTCTCGAGACCGCCGGAGCCTTCGTCGAGGTAGCTGGGGCCGGGGCCGATCTCGCCGAGCCAGCCAGCATCCGCTGCGGGAGGGATGACGTAGCCAATGTGCTGAAGGCTGTAGAGAACGGACATGGCGGAGTGCTTCACGCCATCCTCGTTGCCGGTGAAGAGCGCGCCGCCGACCTTGCCGTAGAAGACGTACTGGCCCTTGTCGTTGAACTCGCCACTCATCGCGTAGAGACGCTCGATGAGCATCCGGGTGACAGAGGAGTTGTCGCCGAGCCAGATCGGTCCGCCGATGACGAGGATGTCGGCCGCTTCGATGAGGGGCCAGACTTCGTCCATCCAGGCATCCTTCTCCCAGCCGTGCTCGCGCATGTCCGGGTAGACGCCGATCGCGATGTCGTGGTCGATGAAACGCAGGCTGTCGACGTGAACGCCGGCGCTACGCATGAGTTGGATGCTCGAATCCATGAGGCCCTGCGTGTGGCTCATCTCAGGGCTCTTCTTGAGCGTGCAGTTGATGAAGACAGCCTTGAGCCCGTCGTAGCGGGGAGCGTCTGCGGGAACGGAATTCTCAGTAGTTTCGGTAGCCATGACCCGATGCTACGGGCGAGCCGTCCCTGCGAACTGTGATCTAGCGTACGGTTCGCTGAACAATGCGCTGCTAAACATGACTGGGGGCAGACGCCCTCTCGAAAGGAACTCGCATGCCCGCTCAGTGGGATCTCATCGTCATCGGCTCCGGCAGCGCCGGAATCGTCGCCAGCAAAACCGCCGCCCGCTTTGGGGCGCGCGTGCTGCTTGTCGAACGACACCGCCTCGGTGGGGACTGCTTGTGGACCGGATGCGTTCCCTCCAAGTCACTGATCGCCGCCGCTCATGCCGCCCACGTTGCACGCACGTCGGAACGCTTCGGCGTCACCGCTGAGAACGTGACGGTCGACTTCGCTCGCGCGATGGGCCACGTTCAGGATGCTGTGGCCACGATTGAACCGCACGATTCGGTGGAAGCCTTCGCCGAGTTCGGCATCGAGGTCGCTCACGGCGATGCGCGCTTCACTGGCCGCCATTCTCTCGAGATCGACGGCACTCGTCACACCTTCGTGCAGGCGGTCATCGCGACCGGCACCGTGCCGCGCGTTCCCACCTTTACTGGCACCGACAGCGTCCAGATGCTCACGAGCGACAGTATTTGGGAGCTCGATGAACTCCCCCAGCGCCTCGTCGTGCTCGGCGGCGGCGCCATTGGCAGTGAACTCGGCCAGGCAATGGCGCGACTCGGTTCTGACGTGACCATCGTGAACCGCAGCAACCGCATCCTTCCCGCGGAAGAAGAACGCGCCAGCGCCGTGCTTCAAGCGACTTTCGACCGCGACGGCATCACCGTGCTGAACGGCCGCAGCGCCGTTGAAGTGGTCTCGAGCGATGGTCTTAGTGGCGAACTCGTTCTTGATGACGGCACTCGCGTTGCTTTCGATCGTCTGCTCGCCGCGATCGGCCGCACCCCCAATCTCGACACCCTTGCCCCCGAAGCCGCCGGCGTTGCCGTCACCGACCAGGGCTACGTTGACGTGGATGCTTCGCTGCGCACCACAAACAAGCACATTTGGTCGGCGGGAGACGTCGCCGGGCTGCCGAAGTTCAGCCACGTTGCTGGCGTGAGCGGCAGCACCGCCGGCACCAACGCCATCCTCGGATTGCGTCGCAAGTTCAACGAGGCGGTCGTGCCCCGCGTCACTTTCACTTCGCCCGAAATCGCCGCCGTCGGCCTCACCGCTGCAGATGCCATCGAAGGCAAGCACCGCGTCTTCACTGGCGAGCACGGCTCCACCGACCGCGCCGTCGCCGAGGGTGACGAAGATGGCTTCGCGCAGATCGTCGTCAGTTCAAGCGGCCGAGTGCTCGGCGGAACCATCGTCGGTCCCCGTGCCGGCGAGAGCCTCGGCGAACTGACCGTTGCCGTGAGCGCCAAGCTCTCCACGAGCACTCTGGCCAGTGCCACCCATGCCTACCCGACGTTCACCGATGCGCTCTGGAACGCCGCCATTGCCGATGTGCAGTATCGCTTGAAGAGCGGCGTCGTGAAGTCGGGCATCCAGCTGCTGGTTCGCGTGCGTCGGGCGATCTTGGGCAAGCCCCGCGCCTAGCGTGGTGAGGCGTGCCGTCGTGGCAGCGTGCAGCGTGCAGCAACGAAGCGGCTAGCGCAGCAGGCGGTAGCCGACGATCATGCGCTGGGCGGCACTGACAAGAACGACAATGCTCCAGACGATCGCGATCTGCCAGGCGATGAACGGCAACACAAGCCACAGGGTGTGAACGAATACTGTCTCGCCGCCCTCGGCGATGCGACCGAGAAAGAATAGCGAGCGGTTGTCGTCGTCAGAGAGCGAGCGGCCTGTGCGTTCAGCGATCGACGAGAACGCCAGAAACGCGGCCCCGTTGATGTAATAGGCGAACAGGACAACCAAGAACGGCCACCACGGCGCACCGAACGCGGTCGTCGCGCCCACCGCGACACCAAGAACAGTCGCACCGTAAACCACAAAATCGGCGACGATATCGAGAAAGCCGCCAGCTTCGCTTGCGGTGGCCGAACGAGGCGCGGATGCCGCAGCGAGCCGGCGCCGAGCCAGCGTTCCGTCGAGGCCGTCGAGCACTCGCGAGGCTAGCCATGCGACTACCGCCAGAGCCCAGAGCTGGCTGGCGGCGAGTGCCGCACTGCTCAGGCCAATAACGAGCCCGGCCATGGTGAGGCGGTCGGGGGTGATCCAAGGCACGTCGAGAGCGGAAGCCATTGTGTACAGAGGCTTGCTGACCGCTCGACGCAGCTGGACATCCAGCATGGTTAGATTTTCTCCGCAGCGACGTCGCCCGCGCTGTCGTTTGTTACCTGACCGGAGGCTGCAGCCGCAGCGGCGTCCTTCTTGCGAATACGGCTAGCGACGACGCCACCGCCAATAGTCAGCAAGGCGAGCGCGGCGAGGGCAATGTAGAAACCACCGTTGAGTTCGGCCCCGTAGGCACCGACGGCAACGAACGCCATCGTGCCGGGAATGATGCCGATGGCGGTACCGATCATGTAATCGCGCACGCGCACGGCGGTGAGACCCGCGGCGTAATTGATGACGGTAAAGGGAACGAGCGGAATGAGGCGCAGCACGATCATCGAGAGCAGCCCACGCTTCTGCAGCATCTTGTCGACGGCGCGCACCCGGCCACCGGTGTACTGCTCCACGGCGTCGCGGCCGAGCATCCGGCCAATCCAGAACGATGCGGCGGCTCCAGCAACGGCTCCGACGAGCACGAGGAGGGTGCCGATCCAGAGCCCCCAAGCGAGGCCCGCGGCAATACTGATCACGGCCTTGGGCGCCGGGGTGAGCGTGAGGATCGCGTAGGCGAGGACGAAAATGCCGGCCCCGAGTAGCCCTGTGCTCTCGGCCCAGGCCTGAATCTCTTCAACAGACGGAATGTCGATCGTGAACGCCACAATGACGATCACGATGAGGAAGACGACGAACGCGCCAGCTTTCCACAGGGCAGAGGCGCGCTTTTTGTTCATGCGGCCAATGTTATGTGGGCGCCCTGCGCTGCGTATGTGATGTGGGTTACTGAGCAATGAAGTTATTCACACTTACTGTTGAGGCATGCCGCACCGGGGGTGCTGCCCCTTTTTGATCGCCGAGACCGCAAGGAGCACGAGCGTGCCGCTTCGTAATCTGTTCCGCCGCCCGACCGCCACGACCGTTCGTCGTCGCATCCTTCCGGTTCTCGCGACCGCCGCCGTCACGGCACTCGCTCTCACCGCGTGCTCGGCTCCCACGAACGCCCCGCGCGGCCCCGAGTTCTTCGACTGGTCTGACGTGCAGGTTGCTGCCGACGGCCAGACCGTGAAGTTGTGGATGTGGGGCGGCGACGATCAGGGCAATGCCTATGTTGACGACGTACTGGCTCCGGCCGCGGCGGCGCAGGGCGTCACGCTCGAACGGGTGCCGATCGCGGACACGAAGGATGCCCTCAACCGCGTCTTCACTGAACTGCAGGCTGGCCGAAACACGGATGGCGCTGTCGACCTCGTGTGGATCAATGGCGACAACTTTCGCACCGGCAAGCAAGCAGATGCCTGGTTCTGCGAGTGGACCGACCTGCTGCCCAACATGACCGCGGTCTCCGCCACCGACCCGCTGCTCACCGAAGACTTCGGAACATCGGTCGACGGCTGCGAAGCCCCCTGGCACAAGGCGCAGTTCTCCTTTGTCTACAACTCGGCAAACGTCGAAAACCCGCCGACGACGATCGAGGGCATTCTCGATTGGGCCGAGGCTAACCCCGGCCGCTTTACCTACCCGGCGGCTCCCGACTTCACCGGCTCGGCCTTCTTGCGGTCGGTGCTCTACAGCGAGTCTGGTGGCTACGAGAACGTGCCATCCACCTTCAGCGATGAGGCTTTCGACGAGCTGTCGCCCGCCCTGTTCGACCGGCTGGAGGCCCTCGCCCCGTCACTGTGGCGTGAAGGCAGCACGTACCCCACGACATCCGAACAGCTCACCAAGCTCTTTGCCGACGGCGAGATCGACATGATGATGACGTACGGCCCCGCGACCCTCACGGCCCTCGTCGAGAACGGCACCCTGCCCGACACGACGCGAGTGCTAACCGTGGAGGACGGCACGCTCGGCAACGCCAGCTTCTTCGGCATCCCCAGCAATTCGGGCAACATCGCGGGTGCCATGGTTGTCGCCAACGAAGCCCTGTCGGTTACGCAGCAGGTCGCGAAGGCTGACCCTGCGGTGTGGGGCCAGTTCACTGTTCTTGATCTGGATGCACTCTCCGCCGCTGATCGCGAACTCTTCGATGCGCTGCCGCAATCACCCGTCGTGCCGAGCTTTGACGTACTGTCGCGCAACGCCAACCCGGAGCTTTCTGCCGAGTGGGTTCCCGCCCTCGACGACGCCTGGCGCACCCGGATCGCTGCGGGTCAATGACAGCAGCCCTGACGCGACCAGTGCGACCGCGGCGACGCCACCTGCGCGCGGCACTGCTCGTTCTCCCCGCGGTCATCCCGGTCGCCTTCGTGGTCATTGGTGGAGTCGGCACGACTCTGCTGCAGAGCCTCGGCCTCATGCCGCTGGTCGGTTCCGCCGAGCTCAGCACCGCAGCCTTCAACGACAGCGATGAGCTACTCACCTCAGCTTTACTCTCCCTCTCTATCGCCGTGGTCTCCACCGCCATCGCCGCAGTCATCGGCTTCTTCACGGCGGTGCTGATCATTTCGGGCAACTGGGGTGGTCGCATCGTGGGTGCGCTGGGCGCTGCAGCAGTGACGGTTCCGCACCTCGTCGGCGCCGCGACCGTGGGGCTGCTGCTCTCCGACTCCGGCGTACTCGCGCGACTGTTCGGCGTCGCACCCGACGCATGGCCCGCGCTCGTCGCCGGCCCCACCTGGTTCGCCGTGATCGCCGAATACGCGTGGAAAGAGTCGGCCTTCATCGCGCTCATCATCGTCGGCACCCTCGCCACTCGCATCACGTCGTACGACGAAACCGCCGCCGTTCTCGGCGCGCACCGCTTCGCGCGATTGCGACTCGTGCTCTTTCCGTTGGCGGCACCGTCACTGTTGGTGGCATCCGCTATCGCCTTCGCGTACACGCTTGGCTCCTATGAAGTGGCGTGGATGCTCGGCCAGACATACCCCGAACCGCTCTCGGTCATGGCGCTGCGCCTCTTCAACTCCGCAAGCCTCACCGCCCGGCCAGAAGCAGCAGCCATTGGTGTGATCACCGTCGTGCTCACGGCCGTCGTTGTGGCCGCCGCGATGCTCGGTCTGCGACGAATGCGAGCGTGGCGATGACTCTCTCCACCAGCAACGTTGACGTCGATCGCGCTCAGCGGATTCAGCACGAACGCCGGATGCCGGGCGACGCTGGCCGCCCCCTCTCGCAGTCCCGCGGAGTGATGCGCACCGCGCGCATCGGCTCGACCGCGCTCATGTCGCTGTGGTTCGCGCTGCCGTTCTTGCCACTCGTACTGTGGTCGTTCGCGAACTCGTGGTCGGCACCCGATCTGTTGCCCATGACGCTGGGGGTGGATGGTCTCACCGCGGCCCTCGCGAACGGTGCCGTGGCTGCCTTTGGTGACTCGCTGCTGCTCTCGCTCATCGTCGCGGCCATCGCCACTCCCCTCGGAGCCATGGCGGCCCGCGCGCTCTCCCGCCGCACCCTGCCGTTCGGTCGGCTCGTGAGTGTGCTGCTCTTCTCCCCCGTGCTGCTTCCCCCGTTCGCCGCCGTTCTCGGCATCAACGTGGTGCTGTTGCGGGCGTGGGTGCCGCCCGAGCTCGGGGTGATTCTGGTGCTCGTGGTCGTGGCGATCCCGTACACAACTTTCTCGATGCGAGTCGCGTATGCCGCCTACGACGACGGCTTCGATGAGGCCGCGCGCACGCTCGGTGCCACCTCCCGGTTCGCGCTGTGGCGCATCCACCTTCCGCTTATTGCGCCGGCGTTGGCCCGCTCGGCGTTCCTCGCGTTTTTGGTCGGTTGGAGCGATTACCTCGTCACTCTGGTGGTGGGTGGCGGGCAACTGGTCACCTTGCCGCTAATCATCGCTTCCAGTGCATCCGGCATCGGCAATGAGTCGAGCGTGGCCGTGTTGTCGCTCTCAGCGGTGATCCCGCCGCTTATTCTTCTCGCGTTCGTTTCGCGTGCCCGCAACCTCAATCCAGGGAAGCAGTCATGACCCCCACACCGACAGCCACAGCCACAGCCACAGCCACAGCCACAGAGCCAGTAGCCGCCGATGCCGCGCCCTCGGCGATCACGCTTACCGGCGTCACGAAGACCTACTCGGCAGCATTGCCGGCCGCGCTTCAGGGCGTGAATCTCGACATTCTGCCCGGCACGAGCACGGCCATCGTCGGGCCGAGTGGCTCAGGTAAGAGCACGATCTTGCGCATCATTGCGGGCCTCGAGGATGCCAATGGCGGTCGGGTTCGCTTGGCCGGTCGCGATGTCACGGCGCTGCTTCCCGAAGAGCGCGGCATTGCGATGGTCTTTCAACGCCCGCTGCTCTTCCCGCATTTGACGGTGCTCGACAACGTTGCGTTTGCCGATCGTGCCGCGGGTCTCAGCCGAGCGCAAGCGCGCGACCGTGCGCGCGAACACCTCGAGCTCGTACACATGGCGGAGTTCGGCGGGCGCTCCCCGCACTCGCTGTCGGGTGGCCAACAGCAACGGGTTGCCGTCGCCCGGGCGCTCGCCGCGAAGCCTTCGGTGCTGTTGCTCGACGAACCGTTCAGCGCTCTCGATCCGGGGCTCAAAGATGACATGCACGCGATGATCGCCGAGATTCGCCAGGCCGTGAACCCCACCATCTTGTTCGTCACTCACGACCGCGATGAGGCCAGCGCCATGGCCGAGCGCATCGTCGTGCTTGAGAACGGGCAGCTGCTGCAGCACGACTCTGTTGATCACGTCTTTCATCGCCCCGCCTCCCTCGCGGTCGCCCGGTTGCTGGGCGGCAAGAACGCCTTCGCGGGCACGATCGAGAATGGCGTGCACCGTTCTGCTCTCGGCGACGTCGCGCTCGACGGCGACGTTGCATCCGGCCCCGCCACGCTCGTCTTTCGCCACGAAGCCGTCACCTCCACCCTGCGCCAACCCACGAGCGGGGCGGATGCTGACGCTCTCGCCACCCGTCACGCCGACGCTGCCGCGTGCCAACGTTTCGGCCCGCGCGAACTGCACGGTGTCGTCACGTCCACCGTTCAGCGGGGCCCGCGCCGCGAGGTCATCGTGCAGGTCGCGGATGCCGAGGTGTACACCGAGGCAGCCCCCGGGCATCCACTCTCGGTCGGCGATCTCGTTACCGTGAGCCTGCCGTGTGAAGCGCTCTGGGCTGTGCCCGCGAGCTAAGGCTTCGGGGCCATTGCGGCAGCTCGCGTTCGAGCGCTGTCGACCTCGGCGGCAAACTCCCATATGAAGCTCCTAAAATGGAACCATGAAGTACCGAAACGAGCCGATCTACACGGCAGCGATCGGTGCGGGCCGTGCCATGTTCGGTGCTCTCCGCGTTCGTCGCACCGTCATCGGCGCAGAGAATCTGCCGGACTCGGGCGGCGCCGTCATTGCGATGACGCACTTCGGGTATCTCGAATTCGCGCTCGTCGAATGGGCTTTGTGGCTGCACAATCACCGCCGCATCCGCTTTATGGCGAAGAAGAGCGTGTTCGACAAACCCATCGTTGGCTCGTTTATGCGCAACATGAAACACATCCCCGTTGACATGAAGGCGGGAGCCTCGGCCTACGCTGCCGCGGTGAAGGCGTTGAAGTCGGGCGAACTCATCGGCGTCTTTCCTGAAGCCGGCGTGAGCGCGTCGTACACGATTCGCGATTTCAAGACGGGAGCGGCACGGCTTGCTGCCGAAGCGGGCGTACCTCTTGTGCCCCTCGTTCTGTGGGGCGGCCAGCGTCTTCTCACGAAGAACCGCAAGATCACGCTGAGTGAGCGCACGAATGTTCCTGTTGTGATGGTCGTGGGTGAGCCAATCACGGTAGCCCCGACGGATGACGCCATCGAGGCGACCGCGAAGCTCAAGACCACGATGGAAGGTCTGCTCGAAACCGCGCAGAAGTCGTATCCCGTCGAGGGAGCAGGCCAATGGTGGTTCCCGCGTCATCTGGGCGGCACCGCGCCCACTCCAGAAGAAGCGGCAGCGGCCGATGCCGCCCGCGATCTGCGCCGAGCGGAAGGTGCGCGCACAAAAAATAACACCGACGGCTGAGCGACTACCCGCAGAAGGTTTCGCCCCAAATCAACTGAACACCTGAACGGCCGCTGAATTCCGCGCCGTTTGCCGTGTACTGAATGAGGAGACCGTCAAGACGCGCGCGGGCATGTTGGTCGGTGTAGCGCAGCTCTGTGACTAAAGACGCATCCACGGTTCCGTCGAAAGTGAACCCGATGCCGCTTTCGCGGTTTTCCCACGCAGCTGACCACCGATCAGCGGGCGGATACGGCCCCAATCCGAACTGCTCAGGATCGCCACCGTACGGCATTGCGTGCACGCTGAGCAGCTCGACTCCGACCGGGTTGATCAGTTCGACGGCCGTAATAACAATGGTCTTGTTTCCGGTGTAATCGATTGTTGTTCCCAACGCCGTGACCGCAAGGTCGGTGTCCGCGCACAAACCGACGTTCATTTGTTTGTCGAAGGCCACGTGCCCCGTCGTGGTGAATACTGTCGTCGAAACCCCCAGAGCCAGTACGGCCGCGAGCGCCGGAGGAATGATGGTTGATAGTCGAGGCTTCATAGCGGGCACCGCATCCGTTCGCACAGCACGTCACACAATCGAGGGCAAGCTCCGCAGGCGAACTGCGGTGGCTTCTTCGCTCAGGGTAACCCGACCGGTGCGCCGAATCTAGCAAAACTTGAGGATTAAACGGGAATGCTCCGCCGCGCAGGGTGTTGTGGCAGCATTAGCGAATGGTCTATGTCGCTGATGATGCCCGTTACGAACCGATGCCCTACCGCCGTGTGGGGCGTAGTGGCCTGAAACTGCCCGCCGTCTCGCTGGGACTCTGGCAGAACTTTGGGGATGACAAGCCGATCGCCAACCAGCGCGCTATCCTGCGCCGCGCTTTCGATCTCGGCGTCACCCACTTCGACCTCGCCAACAACTATGGCCCTCCTGCGGGTTCTGCGGAGTCGAACTTCGGCCAGATTCTGCGCGAAGACTTCCGCCCCTACCGCGACGAGATGATCATCTCGAGCAAGGCTGGCTACGACATGTGGCCAGGCCCCTACGGTGTGATGGGATCGCGCAAGTACTTGCTCGCGAGCCTCGACCAGTCCCTCAACCGCCTTGGTCTCGACTACGTGGACATCTTCTACTCTCACCGTGCCGACCCCGACACTCCTCTGGAGGAGACGATGGGTGCCCTGCACACTGCCGTCACCTCGGGCCGAGCACTGTATGCGGGAATCTCGAGCTACTCGCCCGAACTCACGCGCGAAGCCGTGCGCATCATGAATGACCTCGGAACGCCCCTCGTCATCCACCAGCCCTCGTATTCGATGTTCAACCGGTGGATCGAAGCCGATCTTCTCGACACCGTCGACGAACTCGGCTTGGGCGTTATCGCTTTCTCGCCGCTCGCCCAGGGTCTGCTCACCGACCGCTACCTCGGCGAGGTTCCTGCCGACTCGCGCGCAGCCAAGGGTGGTTCGCTCAAGTCGGGAATGCTCAACGACGAAACCCTCGGCCGTGTGAAGGCGCTCAACGAGATCGCTTCCGGGCGAGGCCAGTCGCTCGCCCAGCTCGCCATCTCGTGGGCGCTGCGCAACGACCGCGTCACCTCGGCCCTCATCGGCGCCTCAAGTGTGACCCAGCTCGAGCAGAACCTTGCCGCGGTTCAGAACCTTACTTTCGAGGAGGCTGAACTGGCTGCAATCGACGAGCACGCCAAGGATGCCGGCATCAACCTGTGGGCAGCATCGAGTGCGGTTTCCTAAACCGAATTCTTAGCGGCAGAGCGGTCGATAGCGCGCTATCGACCGCTCTGTGCGCCATGTCACAGACACGAATAGCAGGCTCCTCTTAGTCTGAGCGAACACCACGCGCCACGACCGGGAGCCAGCTCATGAAGAAGCGAACAACCGCAATCGTGATTGCTGCCGCCGTCGCGGGAATCACAGCCATCGTCGCGGGCATTGCATTGAGCGGCAGTGACCTCACCTCGCCGAGCGGTTCCGCGGGAACGACAGGTTCGTCATCCAGCGCGGTTGATATCCCGCCTTTCCTTGAGCAAGGCTTTGCCGCCACCGGCTGGTCGCAGGCCGACCCGGCAATCAGCCAGGCACTCAGCGGCGGGCCGCCCAAAGACGGTATCCCGGCGATCGATGAGCCCCGCTTTGAGCCAGTAGCCGACTTCGAGCATCCGGATGACGTGCTCGCCATTGTGGTGCAGGGCGACACCGAAACGAAGGTGTACCCGTACAACATCTTGGTCTGGCACGAAATTGTGAACGACACGATTGACGGTGCACCGATCGCCGTCAGCTTCTGCCCGCTCTGCGGCAGCGCAGCCGTGTACGACAGCGTGCTGCCCGACGGAAGCGTCACTACTTTCGGAGTGAGCGGCGGACTTCTCGAGAGCAACATGATTATGTTCGACCGCGAGACTGAGACGCTCTGGCAGCAGAGCACCGGCAACGCCTTGGCTGGCACGCACTACCCGAGCGAACTCCAGCTGCACAGCTTCCAGTTGCTCAGTCTGGGTAAGATCAAGCAGCGCCACCCGGATGCCGTGGTGCTCAGCGAAGCTACCGGCCATACGCGCGACTACTCCAACAATCCCTACGCCGGCTATGACGACAGCGACAGCTTCTACTTCGTGCCCAGCCGAGTGGATGACCGCTACCCGTCCAAAGAAATCTTCGTGGCGTTCACGGTGGGCGACACCCACGTGGCAGCCCCTTGGCTGACGCTCGACGACGGCATCAGTTACGAAACCACGGTCGCTGAGGGCACGGTTTCGCTCACGAAAACTGATGGCGAGCTGGAGATCATCGGGCCAGACGGAGCTGAGATTCCGTTCTACTTTGAGATGTGGTTCAGCTGGGCTGTGCAAAACGACGACGGTCAGGTCTTCGACCCCACGCGGTAGGGCTCACCTGCGTGCGCACTGAGGCGTGCATCCGCCTCGCCGCACGGAGTCTGCTGTGGGAAGGTTGGGCGTGAGCTCTTCCGACACGCAGCAGCACCTCGCCGAAGTATTCGGCGTGCTTGCCACTCTCGCCCGCGAAACGGGGATCTCGCCCGAACGCGGTGAACTCGTGCGGGCTGATCGTCGCTCCGAGTTCGACTACTTCGGTCTGCGCACGCCCGATCGACGCCGCCGGGTTGCGGCTGGCTTTTCGTTCACCGGCCAGGACTCGGCATCCGTACTCGCTGCATGGGATGAGATCTGGAACCTCGCCGAGAACGGCGACGTGATGTTCACCGCGCTCGATTTCTATCGGCGGCGAATCAGCTCACGTTCCTGGACCCCGCATGACAGCGCCGAATTCTGGGGCACCGCCGTCGGCTGGATCGAGCGCATCGACAACTGGGCTCACGCCGACGACCTCGCCCGGCTGTATTCGTTTGCGCTGGCCGACCAACCGGAACTCGTGTTCCCGACGCTCGAGGAGTGGAGCCGCTCCGACAACGAATGGCAACGCCGCATCGCAATGGTGAGCCTCATCCACTACAGCGGCAAGAACGCCGTCTTCCTGCCGATCGAGCCCACCCTGCGCTTGCTCGCCAACTGCGCGGGCGACCGGCGGGAGACCGTTTCGAACGCGCTCGGGTGGGTGCTGCGCGAACTGCTGGCCGTGCATCCGGATGCCGTACTCGCGTTTCTTGAGACGCACGCCACGAGCATGCCGCGGCCCGCCATCCGTCGCGCCACGGAACGCCTACCGCAGCCAGAGCGCGACCGCATGCGCGCCTCGCTCGCTTAGCTCGGGTTTGCCTCGGAGCTTGCCTCAGGGTTCGAATCGCCCGCCGCGTCACGCTTGCGCTTGCGCTTCGATGTTTCGTCGAAGACCTGAGGGTCGCCGTTGCCACCGCCATTTGCTTGCACAACGCTCTGCGCGATGTTCGCTGCCGTTGCGCCGAGGCGATAAAGGAGGACGGTGAATTTCGACATGAGTGTAACTCTAGTCTTGAGCGCCGTGCGCGCCGGGTTCCCGACGCAACCCTCAACGGATGTGATGGACGGAACTCATCGACTCGATCAGATCTCGTGCAAGCTTGAGCATGCTTTCGGCTTTGGCTGTCGTGCAGTAGTTTCCGTACTGCGCTTGGGTCTTATCGCTCAACAGCCGACCGAGCTTCCTGCCAATACGCGATCCATCCGGAACGACGTCGGCGAGCATTCTGGGCGCGACAGCATGGTCTTGCCCTGCAGCCCGTTGGCCCAGTGCTTTACCGCAGATCGCGTCGGACGCTGCGATGCCAGCGAGAACAGAGTTTGCGGCCGAGGCCTGAGCATCGGCAGAAGGGCCGGAGCTCGTCAGAGCCAGGAGGAAGCTTTCTTCTGCTATCTGGACGTAAGCACGCGCAGCCCCCGCGCGCTGAGCAACATCGGTAGCGTTCATCCGCTGAGTTCTGGTCATGCTTCAATTTCGCATGAGGCTACGACAACGTATTGATCAGTTCTCGGAGTTCTGGACCGTTGAAGGTCACGGCGTCGTCCCTCCACGATTCGATCATTGGGTCGCCGCTCGTGACCATGTTCCGCAGAAGCTCACGCTTCGCGCTAAAGACATTGCATTCGTTGCCGGTCCAGCCCAGAACAGCCTCGGAGATGAGATCAATTGCACCCTGCCCGCCCTCATCGGTGACGAAGTCAGGGAAGATAACGACAAGGTCCACATCGCTGGCCGGAGTGCTGGCTCTTCGAGCGACCGAACCAAATAGCGCGATTGTCGTTGCAGACATCGCTTGGGCTCCGAGTACCGAGGAAGCAACGTCAACGATTCGCTCCTGCAGCAGCTGCAGGGCAGACTCCGCCGCTCGAAGTAGCGGCTCTATGACGACCCACAGTAGATGGTCTCGATTCGCGCGGTACAGCATCGATCTACCCGCACTGTCAGCGAGAACGAGACCTTGCTCTTCAAGCCGGATGAGCGTCAGACGGACTCCTGACTGAGATCCCCGGTGCGCGAGCTCCGCAACCTGGCGCCCCGTCAGGGGCCGAGTGGTGCGAGCGAGTACCGTGAGCACGTCGCCATCAAGCGACGGAAAAACGGTCGCGATGGGATTACTGAGATCCATACCTTCCCCGATCGCTTCGCTTCCCGAACACGTTGAGACTTGATTAGAATACTACTCATGACGTTAGTTTTCTACTCATAACCCGCTGCCATCAGTCCGGCAGGGGCTCGCCAGCGAAGCACTGGCAAAGCGCTACAGGATTAGCGGCGCGCCAGCGAGCTACACTGCGCCGAGCTCCGTCGAGATGTCGCGGGCGACTGACTGCAGCAGCGGTAGGTGCGCTTTGAGAGCGTTGAGATCGGCTGCCATCCGGATCGCGGTGATCGAGAGCGCGCCCACCACGCAGGCCGGCCCGTGGATCGGCACGGCGATGCAGTTCACGAAGTCTTCGAATTCGCCGTCGTCGACCGCCCACCCGCGGGCAGCAACGGTGGTGAGTTCGGCATCCAGTTGGGAGCGCGAGGTCAGGGTTTTGTCGGTGAACTTCTCCCACACGACGCCGGCGAGCACGGCATCCCGATCGGTGGTGGGCAGTTCGGCCAGAATCGTTTTGCCGACGCCGCTGCAGTAGGGGCGCGCCGGGCTGCCGATGCGCGAATACATACGCACCCCGCTGGTGTCTTCAACCTTGTCGACGTACACAATGCTGTGGTCAACGAGGGCGGCGAGGTGAATGGTGTTGCCGACCGTGCGATGAAGTTTCAGGAGGCGGTCGTGGGCAATCTCGCGCAGATCGAGACTGTCGGATGCCTGGTGGGCGAGCGCGATGAGGTGCAGCCCGAGCACATACTCGCCATTCTTTCGCTTGCGCAGGTAGCCGACCTCTTCGAGCGACTGCACTTCGCGGAACATCGTCGAGCGGTGCACTCCGAACTCTTCGGCGAGCTCGCTGACACTCGCCGGGCGACGGGCGATTGAATCGACGATGCGTGCTGCGCGACGAACGCTCTGCGACATCCGGGCTCCCTCTCGTTGCGGCACTGGCGGAGCTTTGCCCCGCTCGCGCATGTTGCACTATATGCAACAGTGTTGCACAGGATGCGCACATGGTCGATAGTGGAACCGTGCAGACGACGACGCAGCCGGAGATCATTACGATCGGCGAGACCATGGTGCTCATCGCGCCCACGGTCGCCGAGCCCATCGAAACCGCCGAACTGTTCCACCTTGAAACGGGTGGCGCCGAGTCGAACGTTGCCGTGCACCTCTCGGCTCTCGGCCATCACGCCGCGTGGGCAAGCCACCTCGGCACCGATGCTTTCGGTCGTCGCGTTGAACGCCAATTGCGCGAGCGCGGTGTCGATACGAGTCTCGTGAAATTTACCCCGGATGCCCCCACCGGCTTTTACTTCAAAGATCCCGGCAACGGTGTGACCTACTATCGCGCGGGTTCTGCGGCATCGGCCATGACACCGGATGATCTCGCCCAGGTTCCGTTCGAGCAGGCTGCTATCACCCACATATCCGGGATCACGCCGTCGCTCTCGGCCACGTGCGCCGCGCTCATCGAGTCAGTGCTCGATCGCGCCCAGCAGAGCGACACCGTCGTGAGTTTCGACGTGAACTACCGTGCAGCGCTCTGGCCGGTCGCCGAAGCCGGCCCCACGCTGCTGGCCCTCGCCCGCCGTGCGAACATCGTGCTCGTCGGCCTCGATGAAGCCGAAGTGCTCTGGGGCACGACGACTCCCGAAGAAGTGCGCGCGCTGCTCGAGAACACCGACTTTCTCGTGATCAAAGACGGCGATGTCGGCGCGACTGAGTTCAATGCGGAGGGCCACGTGTTCGTACCCGCCCACAAGGTGGATGTCGTCGAAGCCGTCGGTGCGGGAGATGCTTTCGCGGCTGGTTACCTCAGCGGCTACCTCACCGGCCTCTCCCCCGAGCAGCGGCTAAGCCTCGGCCACGATCGCGCTGCCCTGGTCTTGAAGTCCACCACCGACCTCCCCACCCTCTAACTTTTTCCTCCATCAACCCCTCACTCCTCACCCTCGCTCGCTTCTGAAAGGCTCTCTCATGGCTCAGAT
Organism: Salinibacterium amurskyense; assembly: GCF_002797685.1. Taxonomy (GTDB): domain Bacteria; phylum Actinomycetota; class Actinomycetes; order Actinomycetales; family Microbacteriaceae; genus Rhodoglobus; species Rhodoglobus amurskyensis. Next base: position 360,307 of record NZ_PGFH01000001.1, on the reverse strand, counting down.
CTCTAACGCATCGCTCGACCAGCTCTTCGACGGTCAGCCCCTCATGGCAATCCTTCGCGGCTTCGGCGTCGAGCGCAGTGTTGCTCTGGCACGCACCGCCTGGGAACTCGGCATCGACTCGGTCGAGGTGCCCATCCAGAGCGACGAGGATGTCGAAGCGTTGCGCGCGGTCGTTGCCGCCGGCAAGGACCTCGGCAAGTCTGTCGGCGCCGGAACCGTCGTCACTCTGGAGCACGTGCGTCAAGCAGCGGATGCCGGAGCAGCTTTCACCGTGAGCCCCGGCTTCGACCTCGACGTCGTTCGCGCCTCGTTCGAAGCGGGCATGCCACCACTTCCTGGCGTCGCCACTGCGACTGAAGTTCAGACGGCCCAGAACGCTGGCCTCACCTGGGTGAAGGCCTTCCCAGCATCCCTTCTCGGCACGAGTTGGTTCGGCGCGATGCGCGGACCGTTCCCCGCGATGCGTTTCGTCGCGACCGGCGGAATGGATGCGGGCAACGCCGGCGAATACCTCAACGCAGGCGCCAAGGTTGTAGCGGTCGGTTCGGCACTCGCCGATGAGACCCAGCTGCCGCGCCTCGCGGAACTGCTCGCCGCGCGCAACTAGCGCGCAGCGCTGAGCTAGAGCTGAAGGCGCACAGAAGAGTCATCCGCGACGTGGCTTAACGCTCGCACGGCGAGTTCGTGACGGAATAGCGCTTTCGTCTGCCCCCAACCGGCAATCCACGGCGCGAGACCGGGTTCCGTGACCGCAACGAGCATCTGGATATCCGCGAACAACCTCTCTGGTGATCGGCGCACCCTGTGCCCAGGTGCCCCGAGCCCCGGCATGGGGAGCCCGAAGACAACAGGCTCACAATGACTGATGCGGTTGCGCGCCCAGTTAATACGCATCGCCAGTGCGCGCAGTTCCGAACGGGGGAGTGAGAATGAGTGCTTGAACGCAGGTTCCCACACATCTCGCACGTAACGCGCTTTAGAACCGTCAGCTTTCACTTCGCCTCGGCCAAGCAAGTCCACCCATGTGCCGAGCATCAGTTGCGCGACCACCTTGCCCGCCGAGGCGTGGGGGCCCACCTGAGCCGTCGCCCGAGAAATAGAGCGGAGCGTGCCCTCGTCAAGAATGCCCGCAGAATCGTCGAACCAACGCTCGCCGTACACCTCCGCTAATGATCGATGCATTTTTTCGCGCAACCCGACCTCAACGAAACGCACCCCCGCGTGCAAGTGCGAAGCGATTTCAGAGTCCAAGAGATACAGAGAAATAGCGTCCCGGTCTCCGTCTGTAACCTCACGGAAGCGCCGCAATCTCTGCTTTGCCAAGCTCGCGATGAGGGCTCGTTGCTCGCTCAGTGTGGGTTGAGGAATCAAAAGATCAGAGCTATTCTTGACACATATTCCCCCCGGCACAGGCCGAGCGGGTTTCGGAAACCGTCGTAGATCATTTGATCACGACGGTTTCATTTTTAACGGGCGCTATCCACAATGAAAGCCCCGCCGCTCCGCCGAAAGCTAGCGCCCCGCGATCTCCACGGGCTGCAGGGTGGCACTCTTCGGTTCGCGGTTGTCGCCGGAGGAACGGCCCGTGAGACGGCGACCGATCCACGGGAGCACGTATTCACGCCAGTAGGCGGCGGTGCGGGGGCGGGCGTCATCCGCTGGCCCCTCGTCTGCAGCGAAGTCGGGCACCGGAATCTCGAGCGCCGACAGCACGTTGCTCGCGACCCGGGCGTGCCCGCGCGCATTGAGGTGCAGCTTGTCGACCGACCAATACTGGAGTTTGGTCAACTCCTGATCGGCCCAGTTGTTCACGAAGGTCACGTGGTCTTTCGACGCCCGCGACATAACCTCTTGAGCCAAGCGGTCACCGCGCGTGGACATTACCGATCCGAACGGCAAATGCTTGCTCGGGTTTCCCCCACTGAGCAGAAGAACGTGGATGCCGCTAGCCGTCGCCGTGTCAACAGCGGCCAGCAGCTGGTCGGTGATCGATTCCAGCGAAACCTTGGGGCGCATGATGTCGTTTCCGCCACCGTTGATGCTCATCAGCTGAGGCCGGAGGGCGACCGCCGCCTGCAACTGCTCCCCCGCGATGGGTGCGAGGAGGCGTCCACGGATGGCGAGGTTGGCGTACCCGACCGGGTTCGGCGAGGCGAGCGCGAGCCCGAGCGCCACCTGGTCGGCCCAGCCGCGCACCCGACCGTCCGGCAGTTCATCTCCGACGCCCTCAGTGAAGCTGTCTCCGATGGCGACGTAACTGGAGAACTGGTGAGTCATGCGGTTTCTACTTTCCGAACGGTGAAGCGGGGCCTCCCCAGACTACGACCAAGAACGGTTTAGATCGCCTTGATCGCCTCGACGACATCGGCGGGCTCGGCGCGCAGCTTGTAGTCGGCGTTAACGAAGGCGAAGCGGATGCTGCGGTCGGGCGCAATCACATAGGTTGCGGGCAGCGGCAGCTGCCATCCGGTCGCTCCGTTGGACTTCACGAGGTCGTAGCCCGACTTTTCGTAGAAAGCCTTAGTGCGGTCATCCACAGGGTGAAGAAGTCCGAAGCCGTTGATCGCTTCGAGCTCACCGTCGGACAACACCGGGAATTCGAGGTTGTGCTTCTCTTCGAGCGAGAGTGACTCGTCGGGGGTTTGCGGCGAGATCGCCACGAGGGTTGCTCCGGCAGCACGGAACTCGGGCAGCATGTCCTGCAGCGCCTTGAGTTCGATGTTGCAATACGGGCACCAAGAGCCGCGGTAGAACGCGAGAGCAACGGGACCCTTTTCCAGCAGCTCGCTCAGTCGCACCGTGTTGCCTTCGGCATCCGCGAGAGCAAAGTCGGGGGCAGTGTCGCCGACTTTGAGCGCGTTGTTGACGATGCCAGCCTTTTCGACCTCGGTCACCGAGTTAGTGAGAGTGGCGGTGTCTTCGGCGGACTTGGTTGCTGCGCTGTTGTCGGCACGTTCTTTGAGCTGCTGAGTGAGATTCATGGCGCTCCAAATAATTGGGGAAAGGTCGTTGCAGGGGTGAACCGCCCGCGCCGCCACGCTATTCCGGCTGTCTGAACGGGAGCCTTAGGCGCGGGCTCGCGCCGACATCTCTTCGATCAGTTCGAGTGCATGCCGTAGGCCGGTGCTTGAGGTGTTGGCCGTGTACGGAAAGTACACAACTTCCACCCCCACGGCGGCGAACTCACGCTCCAGATTCAGCCCCTTTTCGGTGCCGCGCCAGTCATCGCCCTTGAAGAACGTCGTGAACTGCAAACGACGCCACATTTCCAACTTGTCGGGCACCGTTTCAGCTACTGCCTCATCCACGTAACAAATGCTGCGCACGATTTCTAAGCGCTCGTCGAGCGGCACGGTGGGCCGCAGCTTCTTGGTCTGCTCCAGCATTTCGTCGGAGACAACTCCGGCGATCAGGTAGTCGCACTGTTCTTTGGCGCGTTTGAGAATGTTCAAGTGGCCAACGTGAAAGAGATCGTAGGCTCCTGCGGCGTATCCAATTCTTTGAGACATATGCTCACCGGGTTCGGGTCGGGGGAGGTGTGAGTTCTGTGATGGGGGTGGGTGCCGGTGCCACGGCGAGCGCGAATCGCGCAGAGCGGTCGTGTTCGAAGGGGTACCGGTGCCCTCGCTCGAGAACGAGCGAGGTGAGGAAGAAGAGCGTGAAGGTCACGCTCGACTCGATAAGCCCGTTCTCGAGCGCGCTCCGCACGAGAAGCAGGACGAGAAGGGGAAGAGTGAGGGTGCGCAGCTCGCGGTTCTTGAGACTGTCTCTCACGGTGAAGAGCACCCAGATGCCGACGGCGATTAGACCGAGGATGCCCGCTTGCGAGAGGATCGAGATCCAGCTGCTATCGAGCACCTGAACGTCCCACCAGCGCTGATTCACTTCGATGGTCTTTGCCGCGAGGCCGACGCCGATCCATTTGTGCCAAGTGTCCATGGGGATGCTGAACACGGCCTGCCACGCGATCGTGCGCGAGCTGAGGGTGGCGAGTTCGCTCACATCTTGACCGCGAATTGCGACCTCAGAAACCACATTCGTGAATGCCACGACGGCATACGACACTGGCGCGAGCAGGATGAGGGCGATGCCCGTGGAGTGCGGAACCGGCCAAGCCAACACGACAGCCAGCACCATCGCAATGACGACAACGATCAGGGTGGTGCGGGATCCGGTGGCGAGCAGAATCGCGGCGAACGTCACGAGCAATGCCGCTTTGCGCGGGGTGAGCCCGCGCTGCGCAATAGCAATCGCGATCGCGAGCAGGGGCGGTGCCGCTAGCCCGGCGAGCTCGTTGGGTTTCATGGCGGGGATGCCGCTCGGCAGTCGGCCGTCGCTCAGAAACTCGGGCAGCCCGCTCGCGGCACCAATAAGAGTCAGGATGCCCATCGCGATGAACAGCGAGGTCAACACCTCAAGTGGCGCAGCACTACTCGCCAGCACGTAGACCGTGGCGGCGAGCAGCACGATGCGTACGGCCAGCACAAGGGAAGGCATCGGACTGTCGGTCGCGAGCGCCCCCACGCACGAAAGCCCGACCACGATGAACAACAGGATGAGCGAACGCACTCCGACGCGAGCGTGCACTCGCGCACGCGAATGGATCAGTAGAGCGCACAGAAAAGCGGTGAAGGCCACGAGCGCTTTGGCGATCACGACTACGTCGAAGCCGCCGTCGAAGAGGGCATCGGGGCGCCACGACACCACGCTCAGAGCTACGAGGAGCCACGTTCCGATCAAGGAACGTGAGACGGTACTGCGCCCCCGCGGTTCTGTCGTAAACATCAGTCCACGACCACTCGTTCATTCTCGCTCGAGCGCACGGCGGCAGCGGTGTCGGCGCCGTCATCGGCGGGGGCATCAGTGGCGGGGCGGTTGTCAGCATTCGTCAGCGCGCTGGTTGAGCGCGGGGCGGGAGGGGCCGGCTTCGGGGGCGAGGGCTTGGGTGTTGCGGCTGGTTTCGGGGCGGACTTGTCTGCCTTGCGACGCAGATGCACGTGCGCTTTCGCCGGAGCATTGGCGAAGTCTTCGGGCGTCCAGGTGGCCATGAGTTCGATGTGGCGGGCGTTGGGCACGTCGGTGAGCAGCACACCGAGCGGGCGCACGCCGGCGATGCGCAACTGGCTCACCGTCTGCGCGAGTTCCGCTTCGGAGGAGTGGTTGTAGCGAACGACGACAATCGCTACTTCGGTGAAGGGGGCGAGGAGTGGGATGCTCAGCGGTCGACTCTCGGAGGTTGCTTGCGTGACTACGACATCCGCTCGCGAGATGAACCGCGTGAGCACTGAGCGTAGGGTCTTCTCCGCAGTGACTTCGGTCGTTGCGGCGACACCTGCGGTGACGCACAGGGCGTCGGAGTCCTCGAGAGGGCGGGCCACTTCGGCCAGTGTCGTCGTTTCGTTGAGCAACTCCGCGACCCCGGCCTCACCGGCGTAGTGCGCGAGGGCGCCATCGTCGACCGTGGAGGCTTCGGCTTCAACGAAGAGCGCTTGGCGCCCCGTGGCCGCAACCGCACCGACAACACCGAGCGACACCGAGGCGTGATGAGCGGTCGCTCCCGCGGGCGCGAGCAACAGGATGCGCGGCACCGTGCCGCCGTTGGCCTGCGTGATGCGGGCGAGCGCTTCCGCGTAGGCGGCATCCACCGTCGATTCCGCGCCAGGAGCCTGACCGCGGGCGCGACGATGACCGCGGGGAACGGCCGCGAGCACGGGCAATCCGGTGACACGGCGCACATCGGCGGGCTGGCGCATCCGGTGATCGAAACGAGCCAAGAGCAGAGCGAGTACCGCGCCAGCGGCGAGCCCCGCTACCAGACCGAGCCCGAGAATGACCGTCTTTTGCGGAGCGCTCGGAGCCGACGGCGGCAGGGCTGGGATGAGGCGCTCGAGCGACACCGAGAACGTGCCGAAGTTTTCGACGCGAGAGACCAAGCGCGAGAGGCTGTCGGCGACCGCGTTGGCGATGAGCGCAGCATCCTGAGCACTACTGGCCTCGGCGGCGATGTTGATGTTCACCGTGCTGTTCGGGTTGGTTGCCGAGACCTGGCTGCGCAACTCTTGCACCGTGAGGTTGAGATCGAGCGAGGAAATGACGGGCTCGAGAACCTCAGAACTGCGCACGAGGTCGGTGTACGAGTTGACCCGGGCGAGCGAGAATTGCGAACGCTCCGCGAGCGTGGCGTTGACGTCTTTCACCGACAGGAAGAGGGTGGCGGTCGATGTGTAGGTTGGCGCGATGCTGAACGCAATAAGCGCAGCGGAACCCACTCCGACCACGACAGCAATCAGGATTGCAAGCCATCGCTGCCGGAAAATTTCGAGATAGCTCAAACTTTCCACGCGTTGAACCCCAATCGGGATGGGTAACAATCAGCACGACAGTGTGCTGAACAAGCGTTGCAGGTTTCCTTACCCTAGTAGCTTCCGGGCGATTCTGGGAGAATAGATACCGGATCGATTCCGCAGCGCACCCCCGATTGCTGCGGTTTTCACGCCATAAGGAGCGCTTGTGAGCGTTGCGAGAGGCACGACGAATCGACGTTTTCGACGCCGACAGGTCTTCGCTGCGGTCGCAATCGTGCTCGCTCTGGCCGTGGCGGCCACCGCCCTCGTCGTTTCCTCGTTCGGTGGCAGGGCCACCACGACGACGCGTCCCGATGTTCCCATTGTCGAAGGCGTCGGTGCTCCCGATGGCGTTGCGGCGAGCGCCGCGGATGCCGGAGCCGCTGAGCTCGGAACCACCAGCTACGAGATCCCGGCCGGCGCTCTCTTCGTGTCGCCCTCGGGCGACAACGACGCGGACGGCAGCCTCGAGTCACCACTCCGCACGATCAAAGCAGCACTGGCGCGGGTCTCCGCGGGCGGCATGATCGTGCTGCGGGCGGGCGAATATCACGAGGCGTTCACGATCGCCGAGGGCACCCCGGTAACGGTGCAGTCGTACCCGGGCGAGGTCGTCTGGCTCGATGGCAGCGAGATTGTGAAGGGCTGGCAGCTCGACGGCGAGCAAGCCGACCGGGAGCAAGCCGACGGCGAGCAAACTGGCGGCGAGCAAACTGGCGACGAACTGTGGTCGGTGGCGTGGGGCACCGTCTTCGACTCGAGCCCCACCTACGAACGGGGCGCCCCCGACAACACCGAGCAGTACTGGAACTTCGTGACCGCCGCGCATCCGCTGGCCGCGCATCCGGACCAACTGTGGCTGGATGACGCCCCGCTCACCCAGGTCGGCTCGCGAGACGAGGTGACGGCGTCGAGCTTCTTCCACGACGAGAGCGCGGGCGCGCTGTACCTCGGCGAGAACCCCAGCGGCCACACAGTGAGGGCAAGCACGCTGCAGCGGGCCCTGAGCATCCGGGCAGAAGGGTCAACGATTCGCGGCATCGGCGTTCGTCGTTTTGCGCCTTCGGTTCCCGACTTTGGGGCGGTCACAGTGGAGCGCCCCGGTGTGACGATCGAGAACGTGGTGATCACCGAGTCGGCCACGTCGGGGCTCTTCATCACGGCGGCGAACACGACAATCCGCCAGGTGACGGTTACCGAGAGCGGCATGATCGGGGTGGCCGCCAACTATGCCGACAATCTGCTGATCGACGGGCTGAAGGCCTCCGGCAACAACACGGAGTGGTTCAATCGCGCGCCCGTCGCGGGCGGGCTCAAACTCACGCGCTCGCGCACCGTCGAGATTCGCAACTCTGACTTCTCCGCCAACAACGCGACCGCGCTCTGGTTCGATCAGTCGTGCCGTGACATGACCATCACGGGAAGCACCTTCGTCGGCAATGCGGGTCACGGTCTCTTTCTCGAAATCTCGGCCCGCGCGCTCGTGGCCGACAACTACCTCGCCGACAACCGCATCTACGGCATGAAGATCAACGACACGAGCAGCGTCGAGATTCGCGACAATATCGTGGTGGGCAGCCGCAACGCCATCGCGGTGCTGCAAGACGAACGGCTCAAGAGCGACGAGAACGAGGCCGGCCACGACGAGCGGCATCTGGATGACCCCGAAATGACGTGGGTCGGCACCGACGTGAGCATCATCGGCAACACTCTCGTCGGCAGCAGCGAGGCACTGCTCTGGGTCGAGGACTACTCTCGCACCCGCAGCGCCCGCGACTTCGGCATCACTGTCGACAACAACCTCTACGTGCGCGCGACGGACACTGCCCCACGAACCCTTATCGCGTGGCCGACCAACGCGATCGGGGTCACCCCGTTCAGCTCGCTCGCCGACTTCGCGCGCGGCACCGGGCAAGAGCAGACGGGGCTTGAGCACCTCGGGGGCAGCGTTCTAGAGCGCTAGCCCGGTCTCGGGCCGGCCGTCTGGCCAACCGCACCGCAGCGCTCAACCCGAGCGTTAGCCCGTCTTTACCAGCGGCACCAGAATCAGCCAGCGAATACCGAGACCGCCCAAAATGGATGCCGCGGCCAACGCCGCCGGAACCCACTGCACGTCTCCCCCGGCCAGCAACACGGCGCTCACGAATCCGATAGCGAGAACGGTATCGGCCGCCCGGATCCCAAACACGGCTGCTTGTTTTCCGCCGACCGCCGCGAGCGCACCATACGGAGTCACGGCGGCAATAGACGCGGTGTAGGCGATCCAGCCGATCACGGCGAGCAGGTCGGGCGCGGTGCCGAAGAGCAGGGCACCTCCCCACGGCAGCAGCGCGACAAGGAGCGCACCGACGACCACGGTGAGACCGACCAGGGTGGTTACCGCACGATCCGCACGTCGTAGTTTCTCGGCCAGCAGCTTGCTGCTGTCTCGGGCGAAGGAGACGAAGAGGTACGAGCTGAGGCCGCTGACCGCGAGCGTTGCGGGCGCGACGAACACTCGGCCGGCTTCGAGGAGTCCGGTGGCGGCAAGGCTCGCGAGCACGGTCACGAGCAGGCGCACCACGGTGAGAAGCGCCGGTCGCAGAAACTGCTGGCCAGCTCGCCAGATGCCGTAGCGAAAGACGGTACCGACTCCCCCGCGCACGAAGCCCACGACGAAACGTTCTTCCCGGGGAAGCAGCACTGCGCCGAGCCCAATCGCGGCGAGCTGACCGGCAGCGACCGCGCCGAGAAACACGAAGAGGCTGAGACCACCGGCGAGCGCGCTGAACGCAATCACCAGTAGCGCGACCGCGAACGACGCGAAGTCGATCAGCATGACGCGCCAGAAGCCCATGCCGGCCATGAGTAGGCGGCGCATGAGTTCTTCGAGCGCGAAGAAGGCGACGCCAGCTCCGAACATCGCGGCGGTGGAGGCATCCAACAGTCCGGATGCTCCCGCGAGCGTTGCGGAAAGAACTCCGGCCACCACGGCAATCCCCAGCGCGAACTGCTGCAGCGCCGACCGCACCGCCGGAGTACGCCGCTCGAGCACAACGAGCGAGTCGCCGACCATCCCACTCGCAAGTCCGGCGACGAGCACCATCACGCCATACGCAATGGCGAACGCACCGAGCCCGTCAAAGCCAAGCGTGCGCGCAACAAGCACCTGAATCGTGAAGCTCGCGAGAGCCTGCATTCCCTGAGAGCCGATTGCTCCCAGGGCCGATCGCTTGCCTGACACGCTCAGGCTGCCTACTGCACGGGCCGCGCGCTGAAGTTGTCGAACCTCACGGTCACGGGAGCGTTCGGTGCCGAACCGGAGAGGTAGCTCTCGAACCCGACCGCACCGGCAGCCTGAAGGGCAGCCGTCGAGTCGGTCGCGACGAGTTGCCACGCGGCAGGCTCAGCATCTCCGGCCTTCCAGAGCTTGGCCGAGATCGTGGTCGGGCTCGTGCCCTCGACGCTGGTCTTGAGGATGAAGGTATCCCCGGCCGCGTAGGTCATGCCCGGCACATTCATGTTGGCCAGCACCACGGTGGAACCCGACATGATTTGCAGCCCGACGACTCCGCCGGTCTGCAGCCGCAGCCGTGCTTGATAGAACGCGGAGCCCACTTGACGACCGATCACGCCGACGACGATGTGCCCGGATTCGGCAACCTTGTCGGCGGTGATCTCCACCTGTGCTTCGACCGAGGTTTCGCTTACGCCCTCAAGCAGCGCGCGGCGAGTGGTGCCCGTGCCGGTGTGCACGAAGGCTCCCGCGCCGCTACCCACGGTGTAGGTCGAGTTCGTGTTTGACGACCATGCGCCTCCCACATTCGCGGTGCCCCAGCCGGCGGCAACTGTGCGCTCGAAGGTGTCTTCAGCAAAGGCTGCGCCGGGCGGTGCCGTCACAACAACATCGTGACTGACCGCGCCCGTCGCCCCTTCGTCATCCGTCACGGTGAGCACAACGGTGTAGGTGCCCGAGCTCGCGTAGCTGTGCGAGGGCGTGGCGCCGGTGTCGCTCGCACCATCTCCGAAGTCCCAGGCGTAACTGGCGACACTGCCATCGGCATCCGTGGATCCTGTCGCGTCGAACGCTACGGCGAGTTCCGTCGCCGAGGAGGTGAACGCGGCGGTGGGAGCCTGATTCGCCGGAGTGGAGCTCACCGTTACCGGTTGAGTGACCGCATCCGTTGCACCCTGGTTGTCGGTCACCGTCAAGGTGACTTGATAGGTGCCCGCCGCCGCGTACGTGTGATCGGGGCTCGTTGCCGTGCTCGACTGACCATCACCGAAGTCCCACAATCGTGAGGTGATGCTGCCATCGGGGTCGCTCGACGCACTTGAATCGAAGCTCGCCGTCAACAGGTTCGCCGCGCTCGTGAAGGATGCCGTGGGCAGCAAATTCGTCGGCGTCACGGGCTCGTCGGCATGGCCTGCAATCGCCAGGAACGAGTCGTAGCTCACGTGCACTGGAGCATTCGTGGCCGATCCAGACAGGTAGCTGTACTGGCCGACGGCACCCGCGGTTTGCAGGTTCGCTACCGACGAGGTGGCGGTGAGGGTCCAGTCACTGGGTTCACTTGTTCCCTGCTTCCAGACCTTGCCGCGAATGGTCGTCGGCGAGGTTCCGAAGGTTTGCGCTTTCACGAGCAGCACGTCGCCGGCGCTGAAGGTCAGGCCCGCAACATCCGTGTACGCAATGTTGGTGGAGCCTCCGCTCAGCAGCTGGAAGGCGAGGGTGCCGTTGGAGAAGTAGCGCACGCGAGCTTGGTAGAAGCCATTGCCGACTTCACGCATCGTGATGCCGGTGTAGGCACCACCACCCGTGATCGCCTTGTCGATGGAGATGCTGGCGCTCACCGTTACGTCGTCCGTGGAGACGCTCGGCAACCACGCGTGCCGGGTAGTGCCCGACGAGCTGTGGTTCACGATGCCCGCATCGGTTTCGACCGAGAAGTTGCCGCTGCTGTTCGTCGACCAGTCGCCGCCGACGAGCGCAGTGCCCCAGCCGGAGGTTTCAGAGCGAGCGAACTCGTCGCGGGCCAGCACGGTGACGACGGGAGGATCGAGGGCGGTCACAACATGACTGACCGTTCCCGTTGCCCCTTGGTTGTCGGTCACCGTGAGGGTCACGGTGTAGTCGCCCGCGGCAGCGTAGAGGTGCGAGGTGCTCTCTCCACTGTCGGATGCTCCATCGCCGAAGTCCCACGCGAACGAGCTGATCGTGCCGTCGCTATCGGCCGAACCGCTCGCGTCGAAGCTCACCACGTTGTCGGTGGTTTCGCTCGTGAAGGCCGCGGTCGGGGCCACGTTCGGAGCCAACACCGTCACTGTGGCGGCGGCGATTGCGGAGGCTCCCTTGTTGTCGGTCACCGTGAGGGTCACGTCGTAGATTCCCGCGGCGGCATACGTGTGATCGACTACCGCGTCCGTGCTCGAGGCACCGTCACCGAAGTCCCACTCATAAGCGTCGATAGTGCCGTCGGGGTCGGATGATCCGGTCGCATCGAAGCTGGCCACGAGGTCGCTCTCCGAATGCGTGAACTCGGCAAGCGGTGCTTCGTTCGCGGTTCCGATCAAGAAGTGCGAGCTGACTTCGCTCGGCGTCAGCACCGTTTGGTACACCGCGAACTCATCGAGGTCGCCGTTGAAGTAGTTCGATGATGCCACTCCGACCGTGTTGCCGCGGCCAAGTCGCCAGTATCCCGAGAACGTTTGGGTCGGTGTTGCCGCACTGGATGCCACGACCGCGCCGTCCACGAACAATTGCAGCCCTGCTGATCCCTGGGTCGCTACCGCCTGATGCCACTGGCCATCGTTGTAGGAGGCCGTGCTCGAGACCGTGTTGCCGCCCGTACCGAACACGAGTGTTCCGTCGTTGCGCATGATCACGTGGTCGCCGTAGTTGTTGGCGGTGCCGGTGGCGGAGGATCCGAACTCCACAAGCTTTCCGCCCGTGGTGCTCGTGGTCCTGAACCACACTTCGCTCGAATACGTCGAGGGGTTGGGCAGCGAGGTTGTCGTTGCCGCGAGCGCCTGTGTGAACTGGGTGGCCGAATCTGTCGTTCCCCCCAGAGCACCGGGTACGTTGCGCGTGTAGGTGCCGCTGAGGGCTCCATTGATTCCCTGCAGTCCGGAGTCGTTCACGACTGCACCGGAGGCTTCGCCCAGTCGCCAGTACAACTGCGGGCTCGCGTTGTAGACCGCAGCACCGTAGGCGTCGGTCGGCGCAGGCGGTCCGGAGAGCGACCGGCCCGAGAGCTCAAAGTGGTTCTGAATTTGTGTCGCGGTGAGGGGGGTCGGGTACACGGCCACTTCGTCGATGGCACCGTTGAAGTAGTCGGAACCACTCCAACTGCGGTCTCCACCAATACGCCAGTAGCCCCAGTAGTTCTGGCCCCACACCACGTCGGGATTCACTCCTACGCGCACTCCGTCAACGAAGAGTTCCATTCCGTCGGCGCCCATGCTGCCGACGACCTGGTGCCATTCGTTGTCGTTGTACGACTTTGCGCTCTGCACAATGCGGGTGCTGCCGGTGTAGACACCGAAGTTCAGTCGGCCCGCGTTATCCATGTAAATGTGGCGGTCGTAGTTGCTCGAGTTACCGGTTTGACGGTTTCCGAACCCGACGATCTTGCCACCGGAGGTCGTGCTGGTCTTGAACCAGGCTTCGACCGAGAAGGTGTTGTCGCGCCAGATTTGCGTGTTCGATCCGGCGTAGCTGTTCGAGCTTCCCGTGAAGGTCGCGGCGGTGTTGCTGTCGCCGATGATCGCTCCGGATGTTCCGAAGCCCACGTTGTTGGTCGCGGTCGCGTTGTCGCGAGCGACGCTATCCACCACGGTGTTTCCGCTCTCGCCGAGGCGCCAGTAGTTGGAGGGTTGGTCCTCCATCACGGCCGCCGCGTAATCGCTCAACTGGCCGGTGGCACCGGCGGTGAACGACACGGTCGAACCCCAGCCGTTGTTGCCATAGGGGTCGATGGCACGCAGTCGATAGGTGTACGTCTGGCCGGGTGTGAGGCCAGTATCCAGATACGTCATCGTCGGGCGGTCATAGAACCGCGAGGCCTGCTCGGTCACATAGATCGGCGAACCGCTCTTGCCATCCCGGATGAGGTGGTACGTGAGGTTCTCATTGTCACGATCCCAGTCGGCGGTCCAGCTGAGCGCAATCGTGCCGGGAGCGGGCGAGCTCATCGTCGGCGCAAGATTGGCGCCGGTGAGTCGAGGCCCATCAAGGTTGGGAGCGATCGCCGGGATCGCGAACCTCAACAGACCCTGCTGGTTCTGCCCGTTGACGCGCGTGAACTCGCCACCAAAGACCGCGTACTCCGCGTTCGATGTGACATCCCACGGTCCCTGGTACTGACCGGTGAAGGTGCCGAGGTTGATGTCGGGAAAGAAGTTCAGCAGCGACGGGCTCGAGTTGCCCGACCAGTCGTGGTAGCCGTACGGGTCGCGCGAGATGCTGCCGGTGGCATCTTTCGAGAACGCGATTCCGCGGTTGAACGACCAGGGGTTGGTCTGCGGGAAGGCATCGATGTTGCCGCAGTAGTGCGAGTGTCCAGCGGCATAGATGGCTCCGTTGGGCGCGGGTGAAACCGAGTAGGTATCACCGTGGCAGTCGTTCACCCAGACGAGTTCGCCATCCGACCAGTTCGACCGGAAGACACCCTCAAGGTTGCCGCCGGAGCCATAGACATAGCCGGTGCCGTAGAAGCTGTCGGCATCGGAGGAGAGCGAGAAGATGGCCGCGTTGAGACCGGCATTGCGCACCTGGTTGTTGGTGGCGAACGGGGTGATCAGGGCTCCGGCAGTCGCATCGACCATGGCGAGGCCGTAGCCGGGATCGCTCGAGCCATTGACGGTCGTGAAGTCTCCGCCGATCACAACTTTGGACTCATCCGGAGACACCACGATGCCGAAGGCGCGCCCACCCGCGAGCTCGGGAGCCCAAGAGGTGACGGCGCCGTTCGTAGCGAGCGCGGCCGCACCACCGAGGCGAGTGTTGCCGCTCACCGACGTGAACGGCCCCGAGAAGAAGACCTGAGTGTTCGTGGCGACGACCGCGTAGACGCGATAGTTGGCCCCCGCATCGAAGGCGCCGTAGATGTTCCCCGTAGCGGTGTCGAAGGAGACAATGCGGTTCTTCGAGACGCCATTCACCGAGGTGAAGTCACCGACCGCATACAGCCGGGTGCCATCGGGCGACGCCGCCAGCGCGCGCACTTGCCCGTTGAATGTCGGAGCCCACGGCAGCAGGGCGCCGGTCGTGAGGTTGTACGCAAGCACGTACGAGCGACTCTGCTCGTTCGTGCCCGCGGGCGAACCGTACGGCCGGGCCGAGCTGAAGTCGCCCGAAGCGTAGACGGTATTGCCCACGATGACCTGATCCCAGACCACACCGTTGATCTGGGGCGTGGGTAAGGGATCGGAGGACACAGTGGTCGGCACTGGCGGGGCAGCCGCAGTGTCGGCAACGGCTGCGGTGGGCAGCGTTACGGTGAGCAGGGTCGCGATTAATGTCATCGCCGCTGCGGCGGAAACGAGTCTCAGCGGGTTCGGTGGCATCTGGCGGGTTACGCGCATGATGTGCCTTCTCGGGGTTTGTGGCTATTCAGGTTCCACTTGGTGGGTCACCATACTCCCCTCCTGCCCCGTTTGGGTGCCCCCCAAAAGGGGGTCACGATTCAGGGGCCGCCCCGCGAGACGGGTAGACCGACCGTTACAGCAGGTCGTCGATATCGCCCTGGAAAACGACGGGCTGCACGTCTACCGAGTAGTCGACCAGAAGCGTCACATTGCCGCGCTGATCAGCAGGAACAGTAAAAATGTACACTCCGTCAATCGCCGAATTCGCCGCGAGGGATGCCGGCAGCGGTGCCCCGCCAGGCTCGCGAAGTTCGGGGGCCGGCGTGCGATCGGCGCCAAAGTAACAACTGATGACCGTGGTGCGCAACGAGACCACTGACGCGGTGGAGTTCGTCATCGTGACCGTAACGCGCAACGACGGACCGGCGACTTCACCGGGGCCGCGAGCGGTGCCATCCACCTCTTCGACTTTCGTGACGGTGGCGACGAGCCCGGGAGTGACATCCGCCGGTTCGTCGATCGCAACCGGGGGCACATCGGGAACCGCTGGGCCCGCCGTCGGCGCCGGGACCGCGGATGACGCGCCCGAGGGTTCACTGGGCTCGCCCGCGCTGGGGGTTGCCCCGGGCGCGGCGCTCGGGGCACCGGTGGGCGCGAACTGGATGAACGCCACGACGACGAGCGCCGCCACGATCGCGAGCACGATGATTGCCGCCAACCAACGACCCGGTTTGGTGCTCAGCCACGAAGGTTCGGCCGCCGCGGCGACAAGTTCGATTTCGGATGCGGGATGCTTCGACTGAGTCATGGCAGCTCCGTGCCTCGGGGATGATCGGTACTGGACGGTACACCCGTACCCTTCGCAAACGTACCCCCTGTTCTGGGGACAAAGTGGTGCACCGCGGCGGCGTAGACTTCCGAACCCAGACCTCGGGGGAGTCTGGTCGAAGTTCTTGAGTCCGTCAACGGAGGAGGGAAAGTTGAACGACCCGACCCCCTCTGCCGAGCGCCGACCAACTGTTCGCCTCCTCGGAACCCACGGCATCCCCGCCGCCTACGGAGGCTTCGAGACCGCCGCCGAGAACGTCGCCCTCTATTTGCGCGATAACGGCTGGCGGCCAGTTGTTTACTGCCAAGTAGAGGGCACCGGCCCCACCACGACCGACCAGTGGCACGGCATCGACCGCGTGCTCATCCCCGAGCACCGCGAGGGCTGGCTGGGCACCGCAAGTTTCGACTTTGCCTCGATCCGCCATGCGTCGCGGCATCGGGATATCTGCCTCACGTTTGGGTACAACACGGCGCTGTTCAACATCCTGCAGCGCCTCAAGCGCATCCCGAATGTCATCAACATGGACGGCATCGAGTGGTCTCGTTCACGCTGGGGCAAGGGTCGACAGGCAATCCTGTGGATAAATGAGCGGATCGCGTGCTGGGTGGGCAATCGCCTTATTGCCGATCATCCGGTGATCGAAACGTACTTGGCCACGCGAGCTCGCCGCTCGAAAATCGTCACGATCACGTACGGCGCCCACGCTGTCGAAGCCGCCGACACTCTGCCGGTGACGAGTCGCGGCCTCACGCCCGGCCGATACCTGACGTTGATTTGTCGCCCGATTCCCGAGAACTCAATTCTTGAACTCGTGACCGCGTTTTCGCGCGAGCGTCGTGGGCACGACCTGGCAATCTTCGGCACCTACGACGACAGTGACGCCTACACCCGAGCGGTTCGGCACGCCGCGAGCGACGAAGTGAAATTCGTCGGCCCGATTTACGAACCCGATGAGGTGTCTTCTTTGAGATTCCATTCGCTTGGCTACCTTCACGGCCACACCGTTGGCGGCACCAACCCATCCCTCGTCGAAGCGATGGCCGCGGGCAACCCGGTGATCGCCCACGACAATGCCTACAACCGCTGGGTTGCCGGCGACGGAGCGCTCTATTTTTCGGGCGTGGATGACGCCGCCGCCCACATTTCGACCCTGCTCGAGTCGCCCGATCGCCGGGCTTCGCTCGCGGCCGCCAGCCGCGCCAGGCATGCCGCCGAGTTCACGTGGCAACACGTTGCGGGGCAGTACGCGGATCTTCTGGCCGAGTATCTCCCCGCCGGGCAGGCTCCCGTGGCATCGGCAACTCCGCGACCCACGCCACCACCGCCGCCCCAGAACTCCTCGCCTCGCTCCGGAGCAAGCTCATGATCCGGCTGGGTGTCGTTGGCCTGGGCAAAATGGGGCTCTCGCACTTGTCGATGATTCGCGCGCATCCGGAGGTCTCGGTTGAAGCGGTCGTCGACTCGGCCGGCTACATTCTGGGCGTGCTCTCGAAGTACACGGGACTGAAGACATTCACCGATTTCGAGAAGATGCTCGACAGCGTTGAACTCGATGCGGTGCTGATCGCCACCCCGACGCGCTTTCATGCGGCAATGGTGCGCACGGCGCTCGAACGCGGACTGCATGTGTTCTGTGAGAAGCCACTCACGCTCACGGCAGCCGAATCGGCCGAGCTTTCGGGCATCGCTGCCGTGCGCGGCTTGGTCACTCAGGTCGGGTATCACAACCGATTTGTGGGCACTTTTCGCGAGGCGAAGCGACTCCTTGAGGCCGACGCGATTGGCCGCATCACGCACGTACAGGCGGAGTCCTATGGGCCGGTCGTTCTGAAAGCCAAGGGCACGACGTGGCGCAGCAAGCGCACCGAGGGCGGTGGGTGTTTGTATGACTACGCAGCGCATCCGCTCGATCTGGCGACGTGGTTCGTGGGCGATGCCCTCGGCGTTGGAGGCACGATTCTGGGCAGCGTTTTCTCGGAGAATACCGAAGACGAGGTCTACAGCACGATCTACTTTGCTGACGGCGTGAGCGGCCAGCTCTCGGTCAACTGGTCGGATGAGTCGTACCGCAAAATGACCACGCGCGTCAGCGTCTTCGGCACGCAGGGCAAGATCATCGCTGACCGGCAAGAGATTCAGGTGTACCTGCGCAGCACTGCTCCCGAGCTCGACGGTTACGCACCGGGCTGGACGATCAAGTCGACGACCGAGCTCACTGACGAGGTGTGGTTCTACCTGCGGGGCGAGGAATACAGCGCCCAGCTCGATCACTTTGTGCAGCGCATCCACGACCCCGCCGTCGCGCCCACCAACGACTTCGCAAGCGCCGCCATCACCGACCGCATCATCGAACTGCTGACGGTGGATGCCGCGGCCGGCGCCAGCACGACCGCACCGTCGAGCGTTCCGGCGACCACCTCCGCGCCGGCCCCTCGTCGTCGCAACCTTCTGGGGAGACGATCATGAGCACAACCACTCCGCGCACCTCCGACTCCGGCGGCCCGCTCACCACGCCCGAGACCGCGAAGCTCGATCGCGTGCTGTTCGGCGATAACCAGTTCTTTGGCATCAACCATCGCTCCGAGGAGAAAGCGCGCGAGCAGGCCATGCGCTTTCAGGATCTGGATGCGATCATGGCTGTCATCGACGATGCGTACGCCAGCGGCATCCGCACGCTCATGTGCACCACGCACGATCGCATCGCCGACGTGGTGGAGCGAGTGCGGGCTGAGCCGGAACGCTACGACGGGTTCTCGTTCTTCCCCTGCATGCCCTACGCGCATAAGTACGCCGACGCCGTGACCGAAAGTGGCATTCTGGGCGCTCTCAATCGCTTCATGCCCGACGAAGGCATGCTCAACGCGATGATGCGCGGCGGACGCTCGCTCGCCAAGAAAGACATCGAGGGCATCATCACCCTGCTCGTGGATGCCGAAATGGCTGGCTTCGCTGGCGTGCGCACGCCCGTGGTCTGGCTGCAGAATGTCGTGGTCGATCTGCTGCTGGGGCTCGGTTTCACCGACGCCTTCGCGATCTTCGCCAACCACGTGCGGTCGCGCTACAACGCCGAGCCCGGCTTCATCACGATGAACCTTCCCATGCTGCTCGACCACCTCGACAGCGCCGGTATCGACAACCCTCTCGTGTGCTCCAACATCAACAAGATTGGCTTTCGGATGTCGGGCGGCGTTGAGGCCTATCAGGCCGCCTTGGCCGAGCGGCCGTTCCGCGCGGTCGCGATGTCGGTCTTCGCCTCGGGAGCTATTCCGCCGCGCGAGGCACTCGAGTGGATCTATGCGCAGCCCGGCATTGAGTCGATCGTGTTCGGGGCATCCAGTCGCTCTCACATCGAGAGCACCGTGGCACTCGTGCGGGAGTTCGAGCGCTAGACCGTTCTCCCGCTGCGCTAGCTTGCGTCGATCGCGCGCAGCTGGCGAAACCAGCGCCCGAGAACCGCGAGCAGAATGAGCGCGTTGGCGAGAAACAGCAGGCCGTAGAAAATCACGAAACCGTCCATCCAGCCAAAGAGAACAAAGCTGAGGCAGAGCACGGCGTAGTCGGTGGGGATCGCGACGATGGTCTGCACCCAGCCACCGCCGCCACTGGGCTTGGCGTAGGTGCGTCCGCGCTCGGCCGAGGCGATGCGGCGCAGTTGATCGGTGAGGATCATCGCGAAGAAGAACACCGACGACACCACGATGAACCCGAGCGGAATCAGCAAGATGGTGTCGGTCCAGCCGGTGTCGAATCGGTACAGCGAGATCAGGATGACGCCGTGAAAGATCACGATCTTGAAGGCGTCAACAACGTGGTCGAGCCACTCTCCCGCTTTCGTTCCGCCGCCCCGCAGGCGAGCTAGCTGCCCGTCGGCGGAGTCGAGGGCGTAGCCGAGCAGCAGCAGGAATGCTACGAGAATGCCGAACCACAGAGCAGGCCGCACCGTGGCTACGAGCACGAGGGCGATCGCGGTCATCAGCGCGCTGAGGCCAGTGACTTGATTGGGCGTACGCCCTGCGAGATACGCGGCGGCCGCGAGCAGCCGGCCGAGACGACGGTTGATCCAGCGCGAGTAGGGCGGGGCACCCCGCCCGGGCTTCTGAGCAGACGCGAGCGAGCGGACAATCGCACCGAATGTTTCCGGCACTTCTGGGCTTTCCCCGGTGGCGGTCATGTTTCACCATAGCCCCACGCTCCGGGCTGGGTCGAGGGTTCTCCTCCGGTGGGCGCCAAAAACGCCGGGGCTAGCATGGAGGCATGCGCGTTCTCTTTGACGGCTTTTGGTGGGCTCGAGGTCCAGCCTCGAACCGCCAAGTGCTGCGCGAATTTGTGTGGGCGTGGGTGCGCGAGTTTCCCACCGACGAAGTTGTGGTCGCGGTGCCGCACGGGGCGCTCGCCACAGCGCGGTCAGAGCTCGCCGAGCAAGTGACCGTGGTCGGCACGCGCCTGCGACCTCAAGGCGTCAGCGCGATTCTGGAGCTGCCTTTCATCGCTCGACGGCTGCGGGCGGATGTCACCATCACCCACAACTTCACCCCTGCGTTCGGCAGGTCGGCGGTCTTCATTCACGACTACATGTTCCTCACGTCGCCCGAGTGGTTCACGCTCAAGGAGCGCGCGTACTTCGCTCTGATGCCGCTGAGCTCTCGACGGGCGACGTGGCTGTTCGGTTCCTCCGCCACTGAAGCTGCCCGCATCAGCCGGCTGAGCCAGGGTCGCCCCGTGACTCCCATCGGTCTCGCCGTGGGCAGTTCCCTCGCCAACGCTGCCCCGCGCAAGCCTGACGAACTCGCTGACGTGACGGGTGACTTTCTGCTGTGCGTCGGGCGTCTCAATGCTCGCAAGAACCTGGCCAACACGATCGCGGCCGCCCTGCAGTCCGGCAGGATCAGCGCCGAGGCCCCGCTCGTGATCGTCGGAGAGCCGCAGGGCAAAAGCGCCGATCTCCCCGCCGCGGTCGCCGACGCTGCCGAGCGTGGCGTCATCCGCTTTCTCGGGTTCATTGACGATGCCGAACTCGCGTGGCTCTATGCCAACACCGCAGCGCTGTTGTTCTTCACGCGCGACGAAGGATTCGGCCTACCCGTGCTCGAGGCCCACCACTGTGGTGCGCCCGTGGTCGCCAGCGACCTCGCCGTCTTTCGCGAGATCTTGGGTGAGCGTGGCACTTTTGCCAACCCGGATGACGTTGCCGCGATGGCGCGAGCAATCACCGATTCCCCCGCTCGCCCCTCAATCGCGAGCGCGGTTGACGACGCTTCAACGCACCGCGACGAGCGCGAGGCCCACGCTGATTTGGGGTATTCCTGGGGAGCCAGCGTGCGCGCACTGCGCGCCACAATCTCCGGCGCGAACAGCGACTGACGGCACGCCAAAAAACGCAGGCGCTACCTCTTAATAGGGCGCACTACGCAACAGGTCTTCAGAGCGCCTCGTTTGTTCGCGCGTGTGGGGCGGCCCGCCGCTGACAGCTTCGTCCGCGACACCCACGTGGGCGGACGAATCCACGCTGCTCAGCAGCCGTCGCACGCCCTCGCGGATCCCCGAGATTTCCGCTGGCGGTTTGCGAACTAGCTTCTCGATCGAGCAACTACGCAGGGCGGAGAAGTTGCCTTCTTCTGGCTGCGCATCAGCGACGGGTCTACCCTCACCGACCACCCGATGTGAATGGTGAGGGTGTTCACGCGCACAGAGGAGACGCTGGAAGTTCTTCAATCCGATTCATGCGGCGGCATAAGGTCCTCGATTCGGTTGTGCATGGTTAGTAGGCGCCCACGGGGTTAATGAGCACTTTGAAGGTTCGCCACATGATGACGAGGTCGCCGACGACCGACCAGTTCTCCACGTAGTACAGGTCGAGACGCATGCTGTCTTCCCAGTTGAGGTCAGATCGTCCGTTGATCTGCCACATGCCGGTGAGCCCTGGCTTGATGTACATGCGACGATTCACCTTGCCCTTGTACGCGAGCACCTCGCTCGGTAGCGGCGGGCGGGGCCCCACCAGGCTCATGTCGCCCTTCAGCACGTTCCACAGCTGAGGAAACTCGTCGAGTGAATACTTGCGAATGAAGCGGCCCAAGCGCGTGACACGGGGATCATTCTTGAGCTTGAAGAGCACTCCCGAGCCTTCGTTCTCCTTAGTGAGATCAGCCAACTTCTGGTCGGCATCCACCACCATGGAGCGGAACTTGAACATGCGGAAGGTCTCAAGGTTTCGACCAACACGAACTTGGCTGTAAAAGGCACCGCCTGGACTATCGAGGCGGATGAGGATCGTGAGCAAGAGAAAGAGCGGTGACAGCAGAAAGAGAGCGAGCCCGGAGACCGCAATGTCGAGCCCCCGTTTAATGACATGTTTTCCGCCTTCGAACTGCGGGATCTCAACGTGAATAAGGGGAAGACCCTCCACGGGACGAAAGTGGATGCGCGGGCCGGCCACATTGGTGAGGCGCGAGGCGAGAATCAGCTCGGCCGCCGTGCCCTCCAGCTGCCACGCGAGATGGCGGATGAAGTCGTTGCCGCACCCGTGCTCTCCCGCGATGATGACGGTGTCGGCCCCCAGCGACGAGGCAGTCTGCACAACCTGCTCCGGGCCGAACTGCGGGCCCGGTTGCTCTGCATCCTGCTCAGTGCCGTGCGCTTGAGACCCGAAACGGTGCTTTGCTTCAGCGTGGCGATCTGGCTCGATGACAACGCCGACAACGTCGAAATTCGCGCGCAGGCATCCCTGCACTTTGTCGACAACGTAGTCGACCTCGTCCTGAGTGCCTACGACGACCGTGCGCGAAAGGGCGTGCCCAAAGCGTCTCTGTCGATTGAGCCAGCGTCGCCAGACCCAGCGCGTCGCGAGGAGTGCGAGTACGCCTGCCGCCATCGCGAGCACGGCGCGCTTTCCCGGGAAGCCGATTTCTAGCACCAACAGGATGATCGAAAGCAGACCAAAGGCGGTCATGCAGGCGGTCACCACACGTTTGTATTCGGTGGGTCCGACGCCGATGACGCGGCGGTCGCGAGAGCGGAACACTTCGAGCAGCAGCACCCAGACGACCACGATCGCGAGCAGGCCCAACCACATGAGGGGGTTGATACCAGCGAAGAACTCCGGGAGGCGAGCGGGATCGGCGCGCATCAGCAGGGCGATCAGAATCGTGCCCAGGATGACCACGGCATCCGAAACGAGTAGTCGTTTTTGATAGGACTTGGTCCACACAATGCCAGAATCGGGATGCGGAGCGGTGACGTGCTGGGGCTGAAATTCGGCATCTTCGACGAGGCGAAGGTGGCCGCGTTCAAGCTCGGTCGGGGGAAGGGCGGGCAGTTTGCGAAGCTGGCTCATCGCTCTGCTCGCAGCGGGCGGGAGGTACGCGGGCCGTTGATGGGGCAGGTGGTGCTGAGGCCGGTACGTGAACTCGGGGGCGAAATACGTACGTGCAAGGTGATCACGACATTTCGGGTGTCGGGTGGGGTGCGCGCCGAAGGCACGCGAGCGCGGGTGGGTGCTCTGCGGTTGGATACGATGCAGTGCGGGGTTAGTGCTCTGCGGGGCGGGTTTTCACTATGCGGGGTTTGTCCCCCCAATGGGGGTAGTGGTGAAGCTACTCGCCTCCGCCTGCAATGTGTTACCCCCAGTTTGGGGGTCAGGCGGCGTGTCGGCTAGCGCTTGGGTTTTGTGTTGCCGTAAGAAAACGCCCGCCTTCACTGGGATGTGGGCGCATATCGCGCGCAACCACCAGCGTTCACAGAGAAGGCGCTTCCCCTCACTCCCCGGGGAAATGCGAAAGTGGTCTACCTCATCCCAGGCAGACCACCATCGACGAATAAAACTACGACGCGACGGACGCTGCGACACCCGCCCAGTAGCTCCCTGCCGGGAACGAGAACTCGGCGAGCGACGACTCGTGCATTTGGGCCGAGTAGCCCGGTGCCATCGGCACCCGGTAGGCGCCGTTCTCGACGATGCAGGGGTCAACGAAGTGCTCGTGCAGGTGGTCGACGAACTCGGTTACCCGGTTCTCGAGCGTGCCCGATACGGCGACGTAGTCGAAGATCGAGAGGTGCTGCACAAGCTCGCAAAGGCCAACGCCACCCGCGTGCGGGCAGACCGGAACGCCAAACTTCTTGGCCATCAGGTAGACGGCAATGATCTCGTTCGGGCCGGCGAGGCGGGCAGAGTCGAGCTGGCAAAAGTCGATGGCTTCGGCCTGGAACATCTGCTTGAAGAGCACCCGGTTCATGCCGTGCTCTCCCGTGGCGACGCCGATCGGGGCAACAGCCTTGCGGATGGCTGCGTGGCCGAGCACGTCATCCGGGCTCGTCGGCTCTTCGATCCACAGCGGCTTGAATTCGGCGAGCGCCTTCACCCAGTCGATTGCCTCGTCGACATCCCACACTTGGTTGGCGTCGATCATGAGCTTGGCGTCGTCGCCGATTACTTCGCGGGCGATGCGGCAGCGACGGATGTCCTCGTCGAGGTTCGCGCCGACCTTCAGCTTAATGTGGCGGTAGCCAGCATCCACAGCCTCCTGGCAGAGACGGCGAAGCTTCTCGTCGGAGTAACCCAACCAACCGGCACTCGTCGTGTAGCAGGGGTAGCCCGTCTCGGTGAGCTCGGCGATGCGCTGCTCTTTGCTGTCGGCGAGCTCGGTGAGGAGCGCGATGGCTTCGTCACGAGTGATGGCGTCGCTCAAGTACTTCAGGTCGGCGGTGTCAACGAGCTGCTCGGGGGTCATGTCGGTGAGCAGGCGCCAGAGTGGTTTGTTTGCCCGACGAGCGGCGAGATCCCACACGGCGTTCATCACGGCGGCCATCGCGAGGTGCTCGACACCCTTTTCTGGCCCAAGCCAGCGCAGTTGCGAGTCAGACTTCAGCTCGCGGTAAATGCCACCGAGGTCGCCGACGATCTCATCGACATCCCGGCCCACGAGCGGTTCGGCACGCTGTTCGGCAGCGAGTGCGCAAATGTCGTTTCCTCGGCCAATGGTGAAGGTGAAGCCGTAGCCCGCGACGCCCTCTTCGTCAGTGCGGAGTACAACGTAGGCGGCCGAGTAGTCGCCATCCTTGTTCATGGCGTCTGAGCCGTCGGCGGTGAGCGACGTCGGAAAACGCACGTCATAGACGTCAACGCTGGTGATAGTAGTCATGCTGAAGAGTTCTCCTTGCTCAGAACCGATAAAAGGTATGTGCGCGGGTGAGGCGCGTCTGGGTGCGCTGCGGTGCGCGGTAGTGCGTGTGGGTCGCGATGTCAGCTAGTCAACGTGGAAGACCTCGGGCAGCTCTTTCCACCACTCGCCCTCAGCCCGGTCATCCAGCGGCTGCTGCAGCGGCTCTTGCAGAGCCCACCAGCGCTGAGTTTCTGGGTCAGCCGCGATGGCGGCTTGGTCGGCTTCGTAGTCGTCACCCGTGTACTCGAAGTACGAGAACAGCAGGTCGCCGTGGCGATAGATCGAATAGTTGTGGATGTTGCTGGCCGCGAGTCGTTCAAGAATCGTTGGCCACACAGCGGCGTGGTATCGCTCGTACTCTTCGCGGTTCTCGGGTGGGAGGCCGATGACCTGGGCTACTCGCTTCATTGTTATCCCTTCACCGCGCCAACGGTTTGTCCACGAATTAGGAAGCGCTGCGCCGTGAGGAACACGATGAGCAGCGGGATCATCGAGAGGAACGTGGCGAGCGCGAGCTGCGGCATGTAGAGCTTCACGTCGAGACCGGCTGCAACGGTGGCGTTGAACAGCGGGCTGGCTCCGATGAGTTCTTGGATGCCGATCGAGATCGTCTTGTTCTCCTGGTTCGAGGTGAGCAGTGCCAGCGGCAGGAAGAAGTTCGTCCAGTTGGCCACGAAGGAGAAGAAGGCGACGAGCGCAATGACCTGCTTCGAGATGGGAAGTGCCACGTAGAAGAAGGTTGCGATTTCGCTCAGTCCGTCGATGCGAGCTGCCTCGACGAGCTCTTGCGGCATCGTTGTCATGAAGTGGATGTAGACGAGGTACGTGCCGAAGGGGAAGAACCCCATGATGACCGCAACGGGCCAGAGTTGGCCGACGGCTCCGATGGCGTTCACTTCGAGGAACAGCGGGATGACGAGCACTGTGTTGGGCATCACCATCGCGAGCAGTGTGGCGAAGAGCAACACCTTGCGACCACGGAACCGCAGTCGAGACAGTGCGTAGCCTGCAGGCAGTGCGGCTACGAGGGCGAGTATTCCACCGATGACGGCGACCACGAGCGAGTTGCCTACCCAGCGGGTGAAGAGGCCTCCACCGCCAGGACCGAAGCCATTGATCTGGCTCCAGCTGAACACGACGTTGTCCCACGACATTCCACCGAGGCCGAGGAAGCCGTCGGTTCCGGCCAACACGCCTTCTTGGCTGCGGAAGGCCATTGCGATGAAGCCGATGATGGGCAGGATGAACGCGGCAGCGATGATCACCATGACGGTGATGCGGGCAATGCGACCTACGGTCCAGTGTTTGGCGCCAACGACGCCGGGAGCGCTGTTGCTCATCGCTTTTTCTCCTTTTCGTCGCCGAAGAGTCCGCTCTTCATCACGATGACGACTCCGATGCTCAGGGTGATCACGAGCAGGATGATTGATAGTGCGGCCGCGGCCGGGAAGTTTCGGTTAGTGAAGGCGAAGGCGTAGCCCAACTGAGTTGGCGCCCACTCTCCGGCAATAGCTCCGGACGAAATCTGTCGCAGCAGGTACGGCTCGAGGAAGAGCTGAAAACCGTAGGCCAAGTTCATGAGGGCCGCATAGCCAATCCAGGGGCGGATGAGCGGCAGCTTGATGTGCCACGCAAGGTCCCACGCGTTGGCGCCGTCAATCTTGGCGGCTTCGAAGATCTCGTCGGGGATGCCGTTGAGGCCACCGTTGACGACGATGATCCACGTACCCACGCCCTGAAAGAAGAGCATGCCCGTGAGGATCATCGGCATGTTGCCGTCGGTGACGATCTCTTTCAGCGATCCGAATCCGACCTCTTGCCAGAGCGGCGCGAGGGGCGACTGCGTGGGGTGCAGCAGGTAAACCCAGAGCACGAAGTTGGCAATACCGCTCAACGCGCCCGGGATGAAGTAGAAGAAGCGCATCGTGGAGCCGAAGCGACCGGGGCTGGCATGAACCAACAGGGCTAGGCCAACGATGCCGAGCATCATGAGCGGCAACCACACGATCATGACGGAGAAGATGTTGATGAACGTTCCGGAGAACCGGTAGTCGGTGATTACCGTGATGAACGAGTCAAGGCCGCCAAACCCGCTTGCCGGGTTGACGAGGGTTGGTGCTTTTTGCAGGGCGATCCAGAAGGCGTAGCCGATGGGGATCGCGGCTGCGACGAGAAAGAGCGCGAGGTACGGGGCGAGCAAGATCCATGCGCCGCGCGACTCTGCGTGGCGTGTGCGGTGACGCCGGGGTGTGGTGGATGCACGGCCGCCGGCAGCCGGAGGCTCCGTGCGTTTCGTGGCTAGCGTTGAGCTGCTCATGTATTCCTCGCCTCTGAATTGGGGAGTGGAACAGAGTGTGGGGGCCTCAAGGATCTGAAACCCCCACACATGCTGTGCCTAGCTGGTTACTTCTATTCGGCGGTGACCGTGTAGCCGACCGAGTTGGCGCGGTTCACGAGTTCAGTACCGAAGGTGCTGAGTGCGTCGCTGATGGAGCCGTCGGCGATCAGCGTGGGGCTGACCGTTTCGGTCCAGGCCGCACCGGTGTCGTAGAGCATGTACGAGTACGGAGCTACGGCGCCGGCGGCATCCTTGAATGCCTGCTGAACACCGGCAACATCGGCGAAGTAGCCGTCAGCTTCGAGCTTCTCGAGCCAAGCATCCTGAATCGGGCCGTAACCGGGGAGACCGGTTGAAAGCTCAACCTGCCATGCCGGGTCAGTCGCAACGAAGGTTGCGAAAGTCAGCGTGTTTTCGAGCTGCTTTCCGGTGATGTGAGAGGAAACGCCCCAGAGGCCGCCACCTTCGTTACCGGCGGTCGGGCTTGATTCGCCTTCCCAGGTCAGCGGTGCGCTTGCGCTCATCTGCTCGGCCGGGATCTTCCAGGTGTCGCGGAAGAGGTAGTTACCCCACCAGACAGCACCGGGGCTCATGACCAAGTTGACACCAGCAGCAGCGGCGTCGCCGTCGAAGATGCCCTGGGTGGTGAGTGCGCCACCTTCGTACATCTGCGTGAGCAGTTCGTTGGCACGAACACAGTTCGGGTCATCGAGGTTGATGTGAACTTCCGACTCCGAGAGGCGGTCGTTCGTGGGGCAGTCGGCCGCCTGAAGGTAGCGGTTTACGGCATACGCGTCGCCGAGGAATCCGCTGATCTTGTCGGGGTGCTCTGCAGCGATCTGTACGGCGAGGTCACCGTAGCCTTCCCACGTGGTGGGCAGCGTGTAGCCGTTCTCGTCGAAGAACGCCTTGTTGTACCAGAACACGTCGGGAGCAGCGTCGTTGCGGAGGCAACGGATCTGACCATCGATGTCGCAGAACGAAAGCACTGCGGGGTCGTAACCATCGATGACATCGGGAAGCAGATCGGTGAGGTCGGCTGCGTAGTTGCTGGCTGCGCCGGTTGCCCACGCGATGTCGTCGTTGGAGGGGAAGAAGATGGCGTCAGGCCATCCTGAACCTGCGGAGTCGAAGTTAGCGAAAGCCTGCTTCACCGTCTGGCCACCAACGGTTCCGTCAATCTGAACAACGTCGATTTCGATCTCGGGGTGAGCTTCCTGGAAAGCTTCTGCGGCGGGAACGCGGGGCGGGTCAACCCACACCGTGATTTTTCCACCCGAGTCAGTCTGCTCGGGGGCGTTAGCGCCTCCGTCAGCTGAACAACCGGATAGAACGAGTGCAGCGGCGGAAATCATTGCCACTCCTGCACTGGCGGAAAGGAACCTCTTCGTCTTCATTGACACTCCTTGGTGGGGTTACTACTGCTTCGTAGTGGAGAGAGACAACCCGCTGGAACGGCTCGAATTCTCCGGTGCTCAAACGTTATACCAACCGCGGAAGTTGTGCAAACGTTTGATCAAAGGTTTTTCAACTGTTATCTAGCCGTGCGCACTCGACCCTTTAGTAGCCAATGCGTGCGGGATCGATGCGGTAGAACTCCGCAGCGGTACGGCCAAGCAACTGTTCGCGGTCTGCGGCATCCACGCTGTCGAAGAGGGGTTGAAGGCCCTGCCACACCCGCGTGTAGCCGCCGGCGAGCACCGAAATAGGCCAGTCGCCGCCATACATCAGGCGCGAAGGGCCGAATACCTCGAGGGCTCGCTCAAAGAACGGCCGCACATATTCCGTGGTCCACTGCTGCGGGTCACCGGCTGCCGAATACAGGCCGCTGACCTTGGCGTACACGTTGGGGTTCTCGGCGGCTACTTCGATGGCCGACCACCAGGGCTCGCGCTCCTCGAGCCCGATCGGTGGCTTGGCCAAGTGATCGATGACCATACGAAGCTCGGGATGCCGCCGCGACAATTCCGGAACGATCGCTAAGTGCTCCGGAAGAACGGCAACCACGTCGAAGGTGAGCCCGGCGCGCTCCAGCACCGTGAGCCCCTCGTCAACGTTGGGTCGCAGCAACCATTCCGGATCTTCTTGATTGTGGATGAGAGTGCGCACCCCGACCATGCGGGTGTCGCCTTCCCACGCCTCGATCGTGCGCGCTGCCTGCTCCGGACGGTCGATGGGCGCGTAACCCACAATCGCCGCGACCTCGTGGTTGGCGACCGCGCACTCCGTCATCAAGCGAGTGTCATCGGAGTTGTCGGCCGACTGCACTTGAACCGTGTAATCGACACCAGCATCCCGCAACTCGGGAAGGAGTAGATCGAGGGTCATCACCTGATCAATGGGTGCCAGTGATTCGTCGAGCCAGTCATAGTGGGCCCGGTTCGGGTTCCAGATGTGCTGGTGAGCGTCGATGATTGGAAAAACCACGATGTAGTCCCTTCTCCGATGGCCAGTTTAGAGAATGCCGTGCCGTTCCCACACGGTGCGCAGCGAGTCTCCGGCCAGCAGTTCTGCCAAGACCGTTGATTCGTTGGCCGCGCGCGTGCGGGCGCGGGTTAGCACTTCGTCTTCGTGAGACTGCGGGATCACTACTGCTCCGTCGTCATCGGCCATCACGAGATCGCCGGGCGCAATCAGCACTCCGCCCAGCTCGACGACAACGTCGGAGGCGATCACGCGCATCCGAGCCCGAAAGTCGATGGGGCGGCGCGAACGTGAGAACGACGGAAAGCCGAGTTCGGCGATCTTGTCGGTGTCGCGCAGGTTGCCATCAGTGATGACGCCGGAGGCTTTCGCGCCCAGAGCCGCCGCGCTGAACAGCTCTCCCCAGAAGCCGGAGTCGTTGCTGTTGTCGGTGGCGATCACAATCATCTGGCCAGCACCGATGCCGTCGATGAAGTCGATCGACTCCTTGTAGGGGTCATCGAGATCTGACTCGAGCGCCGGAGCGAAGCGCACCGTGCGGGCGCGGCCGAACGCGCGCGAGCCCGGAGTGATCGGAGCGAGGCGCTGCTTCAGCACCTGGTTGCGCAGGCCCGATTCGTCGCACGAATCGCTGAGAATCGCGGTCGTGAGGCGCTCGTCGCCGGGCAACGGCGTGAAACCTGGGTTAGCGGATGACATGTCCACCTCCGGGGCTGAACGGAAACTGGGCTTCGATCTCTGGCGTGAGCTGGATGCCGAGGCCTGGCGCCTTCGGAGCGACGATGCCGCCATCCTTGAAGTCGACCTCTTCGACCCGCATCGCGTCTCGCAACGGATTGGGCAGGGTGCAGTACTCGAAGAGCTCAACGTAGGGGTTGGCGAGCACGGTGTGCAGGTTCGCGGCGAAGGTGACGCCACTGCCCCACACGTGGGGAACCGTCTTCACGCCGGTGGCGTGAGCAAGCTCGGCGACCTGCGCGAAAGCTTTGGGGCCGCCGACGAAAGTGACGTCGGGCTGGGCAACATCGAGCGCGTTCGCGTCGAGCAGTTGGGCGAAGTCCCGCACGGTTCCGTTGGATTCGACACCGGAGATCGGCACGTTCACGGCGGCACGCACGGCGGCGTAGCCAGCCACGTCATCCGCTTGGCAGGGTTCTTCGTACCAGCGGGCACCGAGCTCGGCGGCCTTCTTGCCGACACGAATCGCTTCGTCGACGGGCCACGGGTCAGAGGCACAGGCCTGCACCGCGTCGATGACGAACTGGATGCCCTCGGGCAGCAGCGCGGTCACGTGGTCGAGCAGTTTGATGGTGGTGTCGGGGTCGGTCATGGCGCGGAACTTCACGGTGCCAAAGCCAGCTTCGATCTGGGCGGCGGCCCAATCGGAAACCTCGCCGAACGTGGTGCCGAGTCCGCCACTGGCGTACGACTCGATCCAGTCGCGCTTGAGGCCACCGAGCACTTCGTAGGCGGGAACGCCGAGGCGCTTGCCGACGGCATCCACGGCCGCGGTTTCGATCGCTCCGGCAACGCCGTTGAGCATTCCGCCCCGCGCCCAGAAAGCGGTGTAGGCGCGGAGGTGGTCGGCGACTTCGAGGGGGTGCGCGAACTCGTGGTCGAGAACGTAGGGGCGGAAGGCATCCACGATTCCGGGCACGGCGGCGGCGGCCATGATGCCGGCTCCCGCCTCCCCGACTCCGGTGGTTCCATCTGAGAGGGTTACTTCAACGAGGGCGGCATCCCATGACCAAATGGTGCCACCTACCCAGGTGAGTTCTTCTCCGGGCTGGTACCGGTGCGAAAGCAACACTGCGCGCACGGCGGTAATGGTTAGGGCTGTGTCAGTGAGTCCCATGTGAAGGGCGCCTCGTTTCTACTAGCGAGCGATAGTGGTTACGATATCTGATCAAACGTTTGATCACAAGCATCGTCGATCGATCAACTGCTACGCACGGCGCGGGATCACAACATTGAGCCCGATTGAGCCTCGGCTGCGGCGAAGAAATCGGCCACACAACAATGGGGCTGAATCGTTTTTATTGCCCCTTGACAGGGGTAGACGAGTCCGTCACTATTGAATCGATTCAGAGACTGGTTCCACCGTGTCACGATGTCGTGGCCGCTACACAGGCAAGGAAGCCGATGAAACTGGCAATGTCGCCAAGAGTCCTCCGTCCATCCCGAGCAGTCGCCGCCGCGTTGGCTTTCCTGCTCCTGATCACCTCCTTGGTGCTCAGCACCGCAACATTTGCTCAGGCCGCCGCCGCAACAACAGCCCCCACCGGCTTGCGCATCAACGGGCTCGAGAAGCCCGCCGATCTCGATGACCTCCAAGACCCTACATTCTCGTGGTACGTCAACACGATCGTTCAGTCTGCGTACCAAATTCGAGTGTCTAGCACCGCGGATGCCGCAGCGAACGGCAACGGTGACATCTGGGATTCCGGCAAGGTCTCTTCCAGCGACCAAACTGATGTCGTCTACGGCGGAGAACCTCTCGCCGCCGCCACTCGCTACTTCTGGAGTGTCACCACGTGGGATTCCGCCGATGCTGAATCGGCCCCGGCCACTCCGACCTGGTTCGGCACCGCCGTCGGCAGCGACTGGGACGCAGAACCTATCTGGGCTTCTTCCGAGTACCCTGGCGCCTCTGCTCCGTGGGTTGACTACACCCTCGACACCACGATCAGCACGACCGTTGCCCTCGGAATCTTCGTGCGCGGCGTCGATGGCTCCAACGCCTACATGTGGCAGTTCCGAGCCGACAAGAACCAGCTCGTTCCTCACACCCTGACCAACGGCAAGTACGTCGCGCTTCCCGCCGTGTCGCTTCCGAGCGGTTCCATCACGCCAGACGTTCCGGTCGATGTTCAGATCGTCGTGTCGGGTTCGACCATCACCACTTCGGTCGCCGGCGTGCAAGTTGACGAGCGAACCGATACTGCATTCGCTTCCGGCGGCGTCGGCTTCCGCACCGGCGGTTCCGAAGGCGGAACGGTCAGCGCCCTCACGGTCACTGCACCGGATGGCGAAGAACTGTTCACTTTTGACCCGGCTGGCTCTAGCCCACTCGCGTGTGGCTCTCTCGACAAAGGGGTTATCACGGTGGGCAAGTCCAGCGCCTGCCTCCTTTCCGTTCCCGGAGCGCGAACGATCACGACCAACTGGGCGTTCCTGCGCACCGAGGTTGAACTCAGCGACCAGGCCATCACCGGAGCAACGCTCTTCGCCACGGCTGGAGACTTCCGCACGCACAGCCAGTTCGCCTTCAAGGCGTACGTCAATGGCGAGTTTGTCGGCCTCGGCCCGACGAACCGCATCGGCTCGGAGAACCGCTACGACGGCTTCGATGTCACCGCGCTGCTCGATCAGGGCGCCCTGAACGCAATCGGCATCCAGGCCTATTCGGCAAATGCTTCTCTTCAGAAGTTCATCGGTGAGCTCGTTGTGACCTATGCGGATGGCTCGACTGAAACCTTCGGCAGCGACGAATCGTGGACCGCTCTTCCTGGTTCGCCAGTGCTTCCGGATGCCGGATCGATCAGCTCGTCGCGCTACACCGCCCCCAAGGAGAACCTCGACCTTCGCGAGTTTCCCACCGGGTACAGCACAGTCGGCTTCGACGACTCGGAGTGGTCGGGCGCAGTAGAGAAGCCCGCCTTCCCTGATCTGCAAGCGACGCCCATCGCCAAGGTCGAGCAGCAGCTTCACGACCCCATCTCTATCGTCGATAAGGGCGACGGAAACTACTTCGTTGACTTCGGTCGCACCTGGATCGGTGGCGTCAGTTACGACATTGCCGGTGGCACCGCGGGCGACACCGTCGAACTTCGCTTCGGTGAAATCACCTCGGCCGAGAACACGGTGAAGTACAAGCTCACCACGAACACTAACGAGTACCGGGATGTCGCAACACTCACCGACGGTGAGCAGACGATCGAAACGTGGGGCATGCGAGTGTTCCGCTACCTCGAGATTCTGGACGCTCCCGAGCCCGTGACCGCTGAGAACCTTCAGGCGCTGGCACTCGTCTATCCGTTCAACGAAGAGGCATCGACCTTCACGTCATCCGATGACAACCTCAACCAGGTCTATTCGCTGTCGAAGAATTCGATCGAAGCGCTCAATGCGAACTTCTACACCGATTCCTGGACTCGCGAGCGCATCAACTATGAAGCAGACGGCTACCTTCAGCTCAAGTCGTCGCTTTACCTCATGGAAGATCTCTCGCTCGGCCGCTACTCGATGGACTACTTCGCGAACAACCGCACGTGGCCTACCGAATGGCCGATGTACGTGGTGCTGGCGGTCCATGATGCCTGGCGCCAGACTGGCAATCTCGAACAGGTCGAGACCTCGTACGACTCGCTCGTCGACAAGATGCCGACAAAATGGATCGATTCCGAAACGGGCCTTGTATTCAAGTCCTCCGGGTCAGACGGCTGCGCTAGCCGCACCGATTGCGACATCGTCGACTGGCCCACTAGCCAGCGTGACAACTACGAGTTCCGCGAGTACAACACGGTGATTAATGCCTTGGCGTACCGCTCGCTCGTCGACATGGCCGCTATGGCAGATGCACTCGGTCTCAATGACGATGCGGCAACGTACACCGCTCAGGCCGAGCGTATGCGTGACGCCATGAACGAGTTGCTCTACAACGAAGACACCGGCAGCTACGACGACGGAATGGATGCCGACGGCGTCCTCACCGGTCACTACTCACTGCACGCGAGTGCTTTCGCTCTCTCGTTCGGAGTTCCGGAGAATGACGAGTCTGCGCAGGTTGCCGACTTTGTCGCCTCAAAGGGCATGGCGTGCAGCGTGTATTGCGCCGGCTTCTCGATCTCGGGCCTCTTCGATGGTGGAGCTGCGGATGCCGCAGTTGGCCTCCTCACCGATGAAGGTACGTCGAGCTGGATGAACATGATCAACCTCGGTGCTGGCGCAACGATGGAAGCGTGGGACCCCTCGCAGAAGAACAACCTCACCTACTCGCACCCCTGGGCTGCCTCACCGGCATTCCATGTGCCTGCAGGCCTCTTCGGCATCGAGCCGATCGAGGTGGGTTACGAAACCTTCCAAGTGAAGCCGCAGCCGGGTGGAGTTGACGAGGCGCGCATTACCGTTCCGACCGTCAAGGGTCAGATCGGTGCAGTCTTCAACCATGCAGAAGACGGCACAATTCGTCTCGTCGCGGAGATTCCCGGAAACACGACGGCCGATCTGGTCGTGCCGGCACCTGAGGGAACTACCGCGGTGTACCTCAACGGAACGCGCACCGCTGTTGATGTTGCTGGCGGGTACGCCACGCTCCCCAACGTGGGCGCGGGTTGCCAGGCTGTCACCGTCTCCACCGACCCGGATGTCGCTTCTGACGACTACCTCACCGCGCTCTGCGAGCCGACGATTGCCACCGACGAGACGGCTCCCGTTCTCGCCGGATTGCCATCCGGGATCATCTTTGCGGATGCCGCCCTTGAGCTGGGCGTCACGGCCAGCGACGCAGAGAGCGGCATCCAGTCGCTTGCCGTCACGTTCAACGGGGAAGCTGTAGCGGCAGATGCAACGATCTCTGCTGACGAACTTGCTGCGCTCGTGGGAACGGATGTCGTACTCACGGCAACAGCAACGAACGGAGATGGACTGGTCACCGAAGAATCGGTAGCCCTCACGGTGCTTCCCTTCGACGATGGGGCAACTCAACTGCCGTCGCGCGGAACACTCTCCAACACCAGCGGGTGGGCCTATGGCTTGCACGACGGCAACTACCGCGTAGAGATGAACATGTGGTGGGGCACCCAGGGCAGTGTTTTCCGTCTCTATGAGAATGGCGAGCTGGTGAAAACGATGCTGCCGGAATCGACTTCGGTCTACGCGCAAAAGACCAGTGTCGACTTCACCAATAAGCCGAATGGAACGTACGTGTACACGGGTGAGCTCGTGAACTCGCAGGGCGTGCGGTCAACCTCCACCACAACGGTGACGGTCACGTCTGCTGACCCCGGTCGTCCCACGGCGAGCCACAACAACTGGGCGAAGTCGTCGACGTTCACGGCGTTCGCGAATCTCTGGTGGGGCACGAATGCCACGGAGTACCGCTTCGAGCTCGATGGTGTTGTCGTGGCCGAGGGAGAACTCACGGCACAGACACCGCTCGCGCAATACGTGGCTGTGGAGCTTTCCAACGTCGACGCGGGAAAGCATGACCTCGTGGTCATCTTCGTGAATGCTCACGGGGAGACTGCGTCGAAACCGGTGAGCGTCACCGTCAAGTAGCGCTCATACGATAAACGATGAGGGGTCGGGCCTGTTGGCTCGACCCCTCACTTCGTTAACAGCTCGAGAGCCCGGCGCCCGTCTGCGACTCTGCCCTGCGAGTCACGCCCTTCTAGAGCGCAGCAACCAGCCCGGCAGCCTCGAGGTCACTCCACAGGCCCTCGGGCATCGTGGCCGCGTAGCGCTCAATGTTCGACCGCACCTGGTCGCCACCGCGAGCGCCGACCACCACCGAGACGACTGCCGGATGCCGCAGCACGTAAGCAATAGCCGCTTCGGGCAGTGTGACGCCGTGCGCTTCGCACGCGTCAGCCACGCGATTGGCGCGCTCCAGAATGGCGGGCGGAACCGGCTCATAGTCGAAGGTCGCGTCAGGGCTGGGGCGGTTGCGGCCCAAGAGTCCGGAATTGTAGACGCCGGCGACAACGATGCCGACGTTGCGTTCGAGCGCGAGGGGCAGCAGGTCACTGACCGCTTCGTCGTCGATGAGGGTGAAGCGGCCGGCACACATGAGGAGGTCAACGTCGGCGCGACGAATCAGTTCCGCGAGCGGCGCGGCATGGTTCATCCCGGCACCGACTGCTTTCACGACGCCCTGCTCACGCAGCTCGATGAGCGCGCTGATTCCCTCGGTCGAGGCTTGCTCGAAGTGGTCGTCGGGGTCGTGCATGTAGAGCACGTCGAAGTGGTCGAGGCCGGTGCGGGCGAGAGATTCTTCGACCGAGCGAAAGATGCCGTCGCGACTGAAATCCCATTGGCGCTTGGTGACGGCGGGCACGGCGAAGCCCTGGTCATCCATTCGGTCTTCTCCACCGGGGTTAGGCACGAGGAGCTTGCCGACCTTGCTCGAGATCACGTATTCGTCGCGCGGATGGGTACGCAACTGTGCGCCAAGGCGTCGCTCTGAGAGTCCCAGACCGTAGTGCGGCGCGGTGTCGAAGTAACGAACTCCGGCATCCCACGCGGCAGCAACGCCCTCTTCCACTTCAGCGTCGGTGGTTTCGCGGTACAGGTTGCCGAGCTGGGCGGCACCGAGGCCGATCTCTGTCAGTTCAAGTCCGCGCTGAGTTGATCTGGTCTTCACTGTTGCTCTCTCCAAGAAGTGTTAGCGCGCCGGTGGCGCAGTCGATTCGCGCACGATCAGCTGCGGTGCTGGGTCGGCGATAACGCGGTCTTCGGCGGTGCCGGAGTTGATGTTGTCCCACAGGCTCGCCATCGCGGCGCGGCCCAGTTCGTAGAGCGGCAGGCGCACGCAGGTGAGCGGCGGCCACGCAATTTCGGCCGTCCAGGTGTCGTGCATGGCCACGATCGACAGGTCTTCAGGAACGCGGATGCCCAACCGTCGTGCCTCAGAGAGCACACCGTGAGCGGCGTTGATGTTCGCCACGACCACCGCAGTGGGAGGCGTCGACAGCTCGGCCATCGCATCCAGAGCCTGAGCGCCCTGCTTGGGGTAGTAGCCAAAGTCAGTAACGAGTTCGGGTTCGACCGTCAGCTTCGCCGCAGTCATCGCCTCGAGGAATCCGGCGAGTCGACGCTGGCCCGATTCCGAAGTGGGCACACCGCCGGCATACCCGATGCGGGTGTGACCGAGTTCGATGAGGTGCTCAGTGGCGAGGCGCATCCCGGCCTCATCTTCTAGACGAACAGAGCCACCGCTGCCGGGGTTGATCGTGTTGATCGAGATCACGGGCAGGCCGCTGTCGGTCACGGTGCGCAGATCGTCACCGCTCAAGTGGTCACCGAACTGCACGAGAACACCGTCGACGCGCCCCTCACCCATGAGGCGCGGGATCGACTCTTCTCCCTCGGGCAGGCGTTCGGTGCTCGCGATCAGCACCATGTAGTCCTTCGTTCTGGCTTCTTCTTCGACGCCGCGCATCAGCTCGGCGAAGATGGCGTTCGTGACACCGGGCACCACAAGGCCAACGGCATGAGTGCGCGACGACTTGAGCGCCCGCGCGGTGAAGTTGGGGCGATAGTTGAGCTCTTTCGCAGCGTCGTGAATACGTTGCCGCGTTGCCACGCTCACGCGCACGCCGGGTTTTTCACTCAGCACACGCGAGACTGCCGACACCGAAACTCCGGCGCGGGTTGCAACATCACTCAAAGTAGCCATGGTTGCCAGTGTATTCGGGCAACTAGTCTTTGGTACGTCGATTGACCAGATAGAGATGCGTGAGCACCATCACGGTGTCACCATGTTGGTTGGTTACCGTCACCAGCTCGTGCAGGTAGCCCGCCTCATCCGGGCGCTTGGCATGCAACGACATCTCGTTGATCTCTGCCGTAACCCGAATAGTGTCCCCAATGAAGACGGGGCGGATGAAGCGGATGCGGTCATAGCCATAACTCATGGCCTGCGGGTTGATGTCGCCGGCCGTCATTCCCACCGCGACGGAGAGGATGAGGGTGCCGTGGGCGATGCGCTGACCGGCGGGCTGCGTTGCCATCCATTCGGCATCCATGTGGTGCGGAAAGAAGTCGCCGGTCTGGCCAGCGTGCAGCACGATGTCGGCTTCGGTGATGGTGCGGCCGACGGTTTCGCGGCGCTCCCCTACTTCGTGGTCGTCGTACCAGCGGTCTTTCGTGAGCATCAGCGCACCAGCCATTCTGCGACGCCCGCATCGAGGCGTTCGCGTAGTTCAGCGATTGTGATCTCGCCCAAGAGTGCCGAGGTCACGAGCGGGGAGACCGCATTTTGGAGTTCGATGTAGGTCGCGAAGCGAGGGCGCATGTAGGCGCCTTCGAGAGTCGCGCGCGTTCCGGTGAAGAAGTCGAGGCTGTCGGCGTTGGTGCGCGCACTCTCCCACGCGACGGCGTTGCCGGGCTGGCCACCACCGTCGTAGTACGAACCCTCTTGCACGGGGCCCGACGCGAGCCAGAAGGCGTGCGCGATCGCGGCATCCATCACCTGACTGCGGGACGACACTGCGATACCAGCACCACCGAGCAGTGAACCGGCAACGCCACGAGTCGAGCTCGGGATGTCGATGTACTGCACGCGGTTCGGCCGGTAGCCAGCACGCGAGTAGTTCGTGTACCCGAAGAGCAGTGGCGAGTACGCGAAGGTGTCGCTCTCGGCCAGCACATCGGCGACCTGAATCGGGTTGAAGCCAGCGTTGTCGGCCGGCACTAAGCGGGCCAGGCGCGTGAGCAGTTCCATCGCCCGAGTCAGCACGTCTTCGGAGAGAAAGACACCGGGCGTCGCCATCGGGTCTTCGCCGAGTCCGGCCGCGATCGTGATGAGGCTTGAGTACGAGTCGACGGGCTTGAACGGCCACAGCACGCGACCCTCTTCGGCGAGCGCCATCACCTCATCCCAGTTGCGGGGCGGCGACTCGAGAAGGTCGGGGCGATACGCGGC
Organism: Salinibacterium amurskyense; assembly: GCF_002797685.1. GTDB lineage: Bacteria > Actinomycetota > Actinomycetes > Actinomycetales > Microbacteriaceae > Rhodoglobus > Rhodoglobus amurskyensis. The sequence goes on along the minus strand of NZ_PGFH01000001.1, from coordinate 320,997 downwards.
GACCTGCGCGGCAGCATCGAGCGCGAGGCCCCACTGCTGCCCGAGGTGCTGGTACGACTCGTGCGAACGACCGACCGACTGAGTGGCCAGCGTCTCGAGTTCGGCGTCGAACCCGCGACCGTTCAGCGGCGTAAAGAGTTTGTCTTCTGCCGCAATCGGAATGTGCGGATGATCGATCACGAGCAGATCGTATTGCTCGACCAGACTCTCCAGATCTTGGTCGGCAAAAGCCTGTAGCGAGCGGTACTCCCACTGCACCTCAACATCGGGAGCAACCGAGCGATACGCTTCGGCGGCCTTCACGACGCTGCCGTAGCCGCGCTCGTGTTCCCAGGTCATTCCCTTGATGATCATCGGGCTCATGCGGAGGCCTCCTGGGCTGCGGGGGCGCCTGCAGGTGCGGCACCGGGGGCGGTTGCGGCAGCGCGCGACGGGAACTCGGCCCGCACTCGAGCGTTGTCTTCTCCGAGAGTCGGGGCCGCTTTAGTGCTCGTGAGAATGTGGCCGTCAACGCGGATGGGACTGCGGGTCGTGAGCAGTTCGTTGCCTCCGCGGGTGACAGGCTGCGTCATCCGAATCGCTTCGAAGCCGCCCGAGGCAAGTAGTTCGTCGAGCGTGAGCACCGGAGCGCACCACACGTCGCCGGCATCGAGAATGTCGAGCCACTGTTGGGTAGTGCCGGTGGCAAAGCGCGCGGCGAGCAGGTCTTCGACGTACTCTTGGCGATCCCACGCGAGTTGCGGGTCGTGCATTTCGCTGAGCTCGGCGATGCTGAGCAGATCACCGATCTTGGGCAGCGCGTTCATAGCCATCGCGATGTAACCATCAGTGGTGGGATACGTGCCATAGGGCGCCGCCAGGAAGGCGTGGGCCGAGTGTTCGCCGTGACGTTGCACCGTGATGGTGTCGTCGTTGAGCTTGGTGCTCAGCAGTTCGAACTGCAGGTCGAGCATCGCTTCGAGCAGGCTGGTCTGCACGAGCCCACCCTTGCCGGTGCGGAACTTGCGCACGAGAAGCGCCGTCACTCCCTGGGCAATGTGGCAGCTCATCAGGTGGTCGGCAATTGAAAGCCCGACCGGCACGGGGCCGTCGGTCTTCGAACCATTGAGCCACGGGATGCCCGACATCGACTGAGCGAGCAGGTCTTGCCCGGGGCGATCCTTCCACGGGCCCTCTTCGCCATAGCCGGTCGCGCTGGCGTAGACGATGCCGGGGTTGATGGCGCGCACCGATTCGAAGTCGAGCCCGATGCGTTCCATCACGCCGGGGCGGAAGTTCTGGATGATCACGTCGGCACGCTCGACGAGTTCTTTCACGTAGGCGAGGTCGTCAGCGACCTTGAGGTCTGCCGTGATCGACTCTTTGTTGCGGTTCATCGCGTGGAAGGAGACGGTGTCGCCGTCGAACTCTCGACCGGCGAAAGCGAGGGTGCGGCCGATGTCTCCCGTGCCGGGGCGTTCGACCTTAATGACGCGGGCGCCGAGGTCTGCGAGACGCATCGCGGCGACCGGTCCGGCCAAGAATTGGCTGAAGTCGAGCACCAAGATGCCCTCGAGGGGGCGGTCCATTGGCGCAGACTCCGTTGGTGCGCCGTTATCGTCAGTCATTGCTGTTCAGCCTTCTGTTGATCCTCGTGAACAATCGTTTGATCATGCTAGTATGACGCAGAAATACACGCAAGGGAACCAGGCCGCGACATCCGGTGCCGAGCACCGTCGTTGCCCCTCATCCGCCCTTCGTGTCCACTAATCGCAAAGGAGCGCACCAGTGCTGAGCGTGAGTTACGTAGGCGAGCAACGCCTTGAGGTCAAAGAGTACGAACCGAAGCCTCCGGCCGCCGGTGAGGTTCAAATCGCCGTCGCCTACAACGGACTGTGCGGCACCGATATGCACATCCTGCACGGCAATATGGATGCCCGCGTGCAGCTGCCTTTGACCTTCGGTCACGAGATGAGCGGCACCATTTCCGCTCTCGGCAACGGCGTCGATGGTTGGAATGTGGGAGACCACGTCACCGTCATGCCGCTCTGGTGGGACAACACGTGCCCCGCCTGCCTCGCCGGCAACCAGCACATCTGCCAAAACCTCGACTTCATCGGCATCGACTCCCCCGGCGCCCTGCAGGGCAAGTGGAATGTTCCCGCCGAAACTCTCGTAGCGTTGCCGCCCGAGCTGCGCCTCGATCATGCCGCGCTCGTGGAGCCTGCTGCGGTTGCGGTGCATGATGTTCGCCGTTCGGGCTTGGTGCCCGGAGACAAGGCTGTGATTATCGGTGGTGGTCCGATTGGGGTGCTCATCGCATCCGTCGCCCGCGAATTTGGCGCTGAGGTAGCGGTCATCGAGATCGACGCCGGTCGTCGCGCTCAAATCGAAGCGCTTGGCTTCACGACCATCAGCCCGCTCGAGGTCGACCAGGTTGCCTGGGTCAACGAGTGGACCGCGGATGCCGGTGCCGACGTGGTCTTTGAAGTCTCGGGTGCTGCGGCTGCCGTGCTTGGCGCCACCGACCTCGCGAAGGTGCGTGGAACTCTCGTGGTGGTCGCTATTCACCCCACGCCTCGCGAGATCAACCTGCAGCGCGTCTTCTGGCGCGAGCTCACCATTATGGGAGCGCGCGTTTACCAGCGCACCGACTTCGAAAAGGCCATCGAGCTGATCGATAGCGGCGTCATCCCGGCCGAGCTGCTCATCACGCGCATTGTGCCGCTGTCGCAAACCAGCGAAGCTTTTGCTGACCTTGCCGCCGGCAAAGCGATGAAAATTCTCGTGGATGTCGCGGGCCAGAAGTGAGCGCGGACGAGAAGGGCAACCCGTTGACCGGCATGTTCGACCTCACCGGCACCACCGCGGTCGTCACCGGCGCACGTCGTGGAATCGGCTTCGCCATGGCCGAGGCACTCGCCGCTGCCGGCGCGAACATCATCGGCGTGAGCGCCTCTATCGAGGCCTCGGGCAGCGACATCGAGAAGGCGGTCACCTCGTATGGCCGCACCTTCGAGGGCATCGCGTGTGACTTTGCCGACCCGGATGCCGTAGCCGCGCTGGGCGAGACACTCTCGACCCGCACCGTGGACATCCTCGTCAACAACGCCGGAACCATCGAGCGCGCCCCCGCCGCCGAGCACCCCACTGAGCTGTGGGATCGCGTGCTTCAGGTGAACCTGTCGAGCCAGTTCACGCTCACGCAGGCCATCGCTCGCTCGATGATTGAGCGCGGCCGCGGCAAGATCATCTTCACGGCATCACTGCTCAGCTTCCAGGGCGGCATCAACGTTCCCGGCTACACGGCAGCGAAGTCGGGCATCGCCGGGCTCACCAAGGCACTCTCCAACGAATGGGCCAGCAAGGGCATCACCGTGAACGCGATCGCCCCCGGCTACATCGCCACCGACAACACCCAGGCACTTCAAGACGACCCCGACCGCTCGAAGGCAATCCTCGACCGTATCCCCGCCGGTCGCTGGGGCGTCGGCAGCGACCTCGCGGGTGCCACCGTGTTCCTCGCCTCGCGCTCCTCCGACTACGTCTCGGGCGCCATCCTCAACGTGGATGGCGGCTGGCTCGGCCGCTAGAGCTCCCGCGCACGCTGTTGGCATCCACCCTCGTCGGTGGGTGCCAACAGTTCTTTCTGGGCATGACCAATCTTTCGGCAGCATCAGAGTCAGCAACTAATGGCGCTGCTTTGTGGAACCATTTAGAGAACCCTTTCGAGATTTCAATCCAGATTCGCTCTACGGGATTGCCGGAGCGCTTTAAGGCAGGGCGTACCGATCTCGCGATATCGGCTAGAAGTGATCCCGTTTGTGGAATGGCCAACGGCATACGAGATGCCGAAGCGGCCTCACCACCAAGTTTTTTTAGAGCGTCTCGCAACCGACCTCGAGCACTCAGATTCAAGCGTCAGGTCCCGCTGCATAGTTACAAGACTTGCCGTGTGCTGCAGCGTCGCAAAACTACCCCTACCGACTAATCCCCGCGTAACGAGGCAACTCCTATCCCTAGGCGGGCGCGTCGGCTGAAGTGGAGCGGGTGTTCACAGCGACATGGCGAACGTCCTCATCATGCCTTCGCGCGCTAGCGTGAGGGCAATGGCTGAGTTCGTCTTATTCTGCGCACCTGCTACCTGTTACGCCCTGGTTCAGTCGAGGGGGTCGGAGCGATCCGTCCGGTCGGCGCTGATGCGCATAGGGGTGTCATGGGGATCGCGGCGCGCCTACGGGTGGGCGCTTGCCGTGTCGTTTCCTCTGCTGTTGACCGGTTTGCTCGCCATCGTGCTCGTTCCAGCTGAGTTTCTCGAAATTGCGAGACGCTGTCCGGCACGAGTCAGTGGCAAATGCCCATGCGAAAGAGTCGGCTAACCGGCCGGCCGAAGCATCCGCCTATCTCAAGGAAGAGACGGCTCTGAGTAAGCGCCTTGCCGACGCCGAGCAGTCCGAGCGCAAGGGGGAACACAGTAAGTGGGAGGCCGCGGAGAAGATGCGTCTACAGCAAGCAGCGGCTATCGAAAAGGAGCTCGAACATCGGGCCCTGAACGATGCACGAGCCACAGCCGGACTCCACGTACGCCTAACAGCCCAGATCAACGACCACGAGCGTGAGTTGTCTCTGCTCCGTCAGCCGCGCGAGGAAAAACTACGGCTCTTGATGCTGGCCTCATCCGGGGCCGGCGACCTGCGGGTCGGCCGTGAGCAAAAGCGAATTTTCGATGCCGTCCGCTTCGCTTCGGGCCGGGAATCCATCGTATTGGATCTTCGACCGGCCGTAACCGGAGAGGACCTTCTGAACGGGCTCGCGCAAGGCCGCCCGCACATTGTTCATTTTTCGAGCCACGGCACCGAGGCATTCGTCGTATTCGAGCAAGATACCGAATCACAAAACCATGGTGCCGTTGTCACAGCAGATGCGTTTACTTCAGCTTTGAGGGGCGTACATGAACCGCCCCTTCTGGTTGTTCTGCACGCGTGCTTGTCAACACCGCAAGCGGAACGTCCTGCAGAGAAAATCACGTCGTTCGCGATTGGCCGCTCAGACTCGATTGCGGATGAGGATGCCACTGCATAAGCCGCCCGCTTCAATGCGTCGCTAGCCGACGGTCAATGTAATCAGTCCGGACACGACTTAGCCAAAGCGGTATTGTCTTTGCGAGGAACATCGGATTTTGACTCACCGCAGCTCTATTCAGCTGACAGACTCGATCCAACCGTAACGATCCTGGTCCATTCACCGGCTGCGGGAAGTCCCGGTCACCGCGACGGCGCAGCAGAATGTACCCGTCTCGTAATTATGCTGTGCCAAATCGGGTGAATTTGCCACTCATGAGATAGAACACAACGATGCTGATGCGGCGATAACCCTCGCAGCTCTTCTTGGGCAACAAGACGCACAAATAATGGCACCTGGGCGAGGTTTCACTCGTCGTCATGCGCATGTAGAGCCTAGATGCAATAGACCTTGCGGGTCGGCGAAGAACCTGGGATTGTCGAGGCCTGCGGAGGTCGCAGTTTTAGGTGAGACTTCCCCGGGTGAAGGAGACCACCTTCGAAGCGAGCGCTTGTTGCAAAAGTTCCGGAACCGCACCGTCTTCGTCGTTGACGAAAAGTCGAACCGTGTGTTCGGCGCGACTGATGGCGAGGTAAAGAAGCGAGAGAAAGCGCGTGCGATCGTTGATCGTTGCCGTGGACTGTAAGTCTGGTATGCCCGCAACGAGAACAGTCTCGAACTGAAGTCCGGCCAAATATTCGGCGGGACCAACAACTAAGCCTTTCTTCCTGTATCCCAATCCCTCGACGTCGGAGCGCCCGGAGATTGTAGACACGTGAAACTTACCGGAAGTGCCGATTTGAGCAGCTAAGCGGCTAAATCGACCCCACTGACGTGGATCCACAACAGCGAGGGCCATCCGCCCTCCAGCGTAAAGTTCTTGAACTGCTGAGTTGATGTCGAGAAGTTCGCCCTCTTGCGACGCGGCAAGTACGAGTTTAGGAATAGGCCCGTCGCTCTGAGCCGATTTAACCGCAGAAAAATTAATATCCCACGGTTGTCCGAGATCGAGCGTGGGAAAAAGATGATGAACATGCTTGATGAGATCAAGAATCTGTGGAGTAAAACGATGAACTGTCGTCAGTTCAAAGTTATCAATTTCGCCGAGCTCATCGTCGTGAATTGCAGGCCCAGAGTGCGTGTCATCTGAGGCGAGCCCAATGAATGCCTCCGACGGCGATTGCCGCGGGTCTACAGCCATGAACACGCTGGGATACTTTGTGACATCTCTAGACAGGTAATGAAGCACCTGGCGCTCAAGCGGACTAAACAAGTGGAACTCGTCCACAAAGATTAGGTCATACCCCTGGAACTTGCGTGCGCGATTCCAGGCGTGCGTCTCGAGATGGTTCAAAAGGTCCGCGAGAACTTGATCCGACGTCAGCAGGGAACGGGCGTCGAGGCTAGCCATGTATCGCGAATAGAGCTGGAACACGACTCGCAGATCTTGACGTGTTTTCATGGGCATCATCCAGCTAGCTCTCGACAGCTGCGCATATTTGCTTTCCGCACCCGCGCCCGGGAAAATTGCCGCTGCTCCGATTACCGAGCCAAACTCGATCAGCAGATCCCACGCCAGAGCAAGCCGTTCATCAGGGCCGTGCGCATCGAATCGAGCAGCAAATTCGGACGATACACCAGCGCGGAACGTGACCCAGTCACCTTCGACAAATTCACTTAGCAGATCCGAGATCTCAAGAAGCTGCGCCTGTTTTCCGCTGAGGCTGTCAGTTCCGATGAGGCTGAAGCCTGTGTCGTCGCGAACATACTGGGGCGAGATCGACTGGGCAATTTCGAGGAGTGGGAACACATCGATCTCAGGGACCAGCCCCATGCCCATCGCCGTCAGGGAATCCGCAACCTCCGTCGCCAAAGACCAACTGTGGGTCACTATCAGGACGCGGATCTCTTCGCCTGCTTCGCGCGCTGCAATCACCCCTCGCAGTGCTTTCAAGGTGAGAGCAAGCGTCTTACCAGAGCCAGCAGGCCCCCGTAGACGAATCGACTTTTCAGTCGGGGCTTCTACAAAGAGTCGCTGGTCATTGCTGATCTCACGTAGCCATTGGTCATAGGTCCACCCCTTAGTCGACCCGGATGCAAGTCGCGGGAGGGACATTTCCACGTCCGCCTTGGGCTCGTCACGACCAGCCTGAAAATACGACATGGCAGCTGCAAACCCACTGGACCATGCTGCGTCGAAGTCGATAGCCGGTAGTGAGCGTGCGCGATCGAATTCTTGCAGCGCTTCTTTCTCGCTCGATGTCGTTAAGGCCCAGAAGATCACGTCATGCCGTACTCCTCCATTGACTTCAGCAACCCATCGACTTGCTTTGGAATCGCCGCCAGGTACCGCGAAGAATGAAATAAGGGTGTTGTGCTTGTACTGATGCCAGCCGCGCGGCAGCGACAGAATTCCCGCAGCTCTTGCTCTTTCCGCGAAGGAGGCCACGCGCCCCAATACCTCGCGGCGGAGACTCGAAAGCTGGTCTGGGACGAAGGACTCCTGCACATGCTGAGCGCGGAGCAGGATTACGCGTTGCTGATCAATGGTGTCTTCCGCCGACAGCAACACGTCAACATCAGATCCGCTATGAAGGAAAAGCACGGGAGAGGAACTGATCGCCTCAGGCGATAAGCCACTAGCGAGTTCGCTTATTGCCTTGACAGTCGTGATTAGCGGCTTCACTTGTATCTCTCTCCCAGCAGTTCAGAATGAATTTCGCGCATTTCTTCATAGTCGTTCGGCAACCCAATTGCCATGAACACTGACGCGAATTGCTGCGAGACAGCATGAATAAAGCGATCATTCAGCCGCGCGAGTCGCCGATAGCTCGTGGGACTGTGCGTTGGGGCCAGAGCAATGTCTTGCTGCCTGACTTGTTCGAGGTGGCGTAGGTAAACGAAGTATCCATCCTGTACGGCAGGAGCGATGGCAGAGAGGAAGAGTGCATCTCCCGGGGGATTCGCATAGTGCGATCTCAATGCGCTAACCACATCCCTTTTCGCGTTCCCGAGACTCTTGCCGTTCGGCACGTCTACGGACGCAGAAACGAGACGCTGAACGGCATGATCAAGGTTGCCTGTAGGGAGGCTGACCTTCCTGATGGCATCGATGAGTTTCTCGGCGCTTTGCGATGCGGCCATTTCTAGGTGCAATGCACTAACGATGTCGGCTGGCGCCTGCTCGAGAGGCCACTCTCGAAGACGTTCGGCAGATATATGTGGGCCGTCTGCTTTCGAGAGAATCATCTGGAGCGCCTCGACGCACTTCTTTATGACTTTTTCACAAAGACGGGGAATTTGGAATTCAAGGATGTACTCGTCCTGGGTGAGCAAGGGCACGCAAGTTACTCGACCTTGATTTTTATCGTTAGCAAAATCACAATCGGCCGTAAGAATAAGTAGATGGCGTTGCCATTTCGTCGCGTTTTCGTCGACAGCTTCAATAACGTCGCCTTGGCGTAGAGGGTCCGTGACCGTAACTTCTTTGTATTCAACGAAAAGGGGAGCCCCCAAGACCGGCTGCATTACTCGAGTATGGCTTAACTGCTGATTAGCTCAGGTCGCCACGCCACATCACCCCCCCGTCCAACGCATGACTGATCTCGCGAGCGACCGGGCAGGGGCGGCTCTTCTGTGCCGCGAATGTCACAGCCCATGGGCGGCCTCAGGCAGTGGGGGCAACAGGGGCTCTCTCGGTCGTCGAGAGCAGCTCGCTGAGCAGACCAGCCGGCGTTCTTCGTTCGAGTTTTCTGGGAGGTCCCTCGTTGAGTTCGGTGGCGACATCGAGGAGGTGCCTAGCGCTGCGGATGCTCAGATCGGTGCCGTTCGGGAAGTACTGACGCAAGGCCCGTTCACGTTGTCGTCCACCCCCGGTTGCCAAGGGGAGCGTAGATCACGGAAGAAGTGCTACATCGCCACCGACAACACCAAGGCGTTGCAAGACGACCCCGACCGCTCGAAGTCGATCCTCGACCGCATCCCGGCCGGTCGTTGGGGAGTCGGCAGCGACCTCGCGGGTGCCACCGTGTTCCTCGCGTCACGCTCCTCCGACTACGTCTCGGGCGCCATCCTCAACGTGGATAGCGGCTGGCTCGAGCGCTAGTCCTTGGCGATAACCGCTTCGGGCCGCAGGTCGAGGCGGTGCAGCAGCTGCGCGTTTGCTGCAACGACAACGGTCGAGGCCGACATGAGCAGCGCACCGACGGAGATCGGCAGCACGAACCCGATGGGGGCAAGGATTCCCGCAGCGAGGGGCACCGAGATCAGGTTGTAGCCGGCAGCCCACCACAGGTTTTGGCGCATTTTGGCGTAGCTGCGGCGCGAGAGTTCGAACACGGCAAGGACCGAGCGCGGGTCGTCGCTGGCGAGCACAACACCGGCCGAGGCGATGGCCACGTCTGTTCCGGCGCCGATCGCAATTCCGACATCCGCCTGGGCGAGCGCTGGCGCATCGTTCACGCCGTCACCGACCATCGCGACGGTGCCGCCCGCCTTCTGCAGTTCGGCAACCTTGCTGGCTTTGTCTTCCGGATGCACGCCCGAGAACACCCGGTCGATGCCGAGTTCAGCGGCTACCGACTGTGCCACGGCATCCGCATCTCCCGTGATCATCACCACCGTGACGCCCTGCGCGTGCAGCGCATCGATCGCCTGGCGCGAGTCTTCGCGCACTTCATCCGCGAGCCCGATTGCACCGATCACGTGACCGTCGGCCAGCACGTGCAAAATGATCGCGCCGGCATCCGCCCACTCGGCCGTTACATCGATGGGCTGCTGGTCGTGCTGGCGCAACATGCTCGGCCCGCCCACGCTGATCGTCGCACCATCAACAGAAGCTTCGACGCCAACACCGCTCGACGAACTGAAGTTGGAGGCGCCTACTCGTTCGAGTTCGCGATCCTTCGCGGCGGTCACAATCGCCTTGGCCAGCGGATGCTCACTGTCGTTCTCCGCTGCCGCTGCGAGTCGAAGAACGTCATCTTCACTCGCATCCCCAACCGCCGCAACGTGCGTGACGGCGGGCTCGCCCTTCGTGAGCGTTCCCGTCTTGTCGAAGAGAACGGTGTCGACCTTGCGCATCGTTTCGAGAGCGAGGCGGTCTTTCACGAGCACTCCGGCACGAGCCGCGCGCTCCGTCGAAATCGAGACGACAAGCGGGATTGCGAGACCGAGAGCGTGCGGGCACGCAATGACGAGCACCGTGATGGTGCGCACGATCGCGTCATCCGGGCTGCCCGCGAGGGTCCACACGGTGGCAGTGATCGCTGCGGCGCCGAGCGCGAACCAGAACAGCCAGCCCGCCGCGGTGTCGGCGATGCGTTGCGCGGGTGACGACGAGTTCTGCGCCGTTTCGACGAGCTTGGTGATTCCCGCGAGCGTGGTGTCATCGCCAATCGCTGTGACCTTCACCCGGATCGAGTTGTCAGTTGCAACGGTTCCCGCCACAACGCGGTCGCCCACGCCCCGCTCAACCGGCTGCGACTCTCCCGTGATCATCGACTCATCCACCTCGGCTGAACCGTCAATCACTTCGCCGTCGGCGGGTACGCGTCCGCCGGGGCGCACGATGACGACATCGCCAACAACGAGATCAGACGGCGGCACGGTAACGAAGTCATCGCCCTCAACCTTCTCCGCTTCATCCGGAAGTAAAGCGGCAAGAGAGTCGAGCGCGCTGGAGGTCTGAGCCAGCGACCGCATTTCGACCCAGTGGCCGAGCAGCATCACGACGATGAGCAGCGCAAGCTCCCACCAGAAGTCGAGCTCGTTCGCAATGAGGCCGAGAGTGGATGCCCACGATGCAACGAAGGCGACCGTGATCGCCAGTGAGATCAACAGCATCATTCCCGGTTTGCGGGCTTTCAGCTCAGAGAAGCCTCCCGTGAGGAACGGCTTGCCACCCCAGAAGTACATGACGGTGCCGAGAACCGGCGAGATCCAGTGAAGGAACGCGACATCGGGCAGCGAGTACCCCAGGATCTGCGCGAACATCATGCTGAAACCGGCGACTGGAATTGCCATGACGAGCATGATCCAGAACAGGCGGCGGAACTGCGCGACATGATCGCCATGGCCCGAGTGGCCAGAGCTTTGCTTGTGGGAGGCGTGCGTGTCGTGCTCGGTCATTCCATCCATGAGCGCCACGCTATACCCCTAGAGGGTATGGCTCAACCCAAAGAACTCAACTCCCAGCTACCGTAGAGCCGTGACCACCTTCAGTGAAGAAATCGTGTCCGCAGTTCTCGCCCACATGAATAGCGACCACAATGATGACAATCTGCTCATCGTTCGTGCGTTCGCGGAATCAGCCGCCATCTCCGCGGCCATGGTGTCACTCGATGGCGTCGAGGGCACCTGGCAGTATTCGGATGTCGACGGCATCGAACACCACGTGACCGTGCCCTGGAGCACGGAGATCACCGAGCGCGCGGAGATCCGCCATGAGATCGTGAAGCTTTACGATGCTGCGTGTGAAAAGTTGGGCGTCGAAGCTCGACCGCACAGCTAGGGTCGCTGCGGCATCCACCACTGCGGTGAACTGAGCAACTTTCACCCTCCCCTGCCCTAGCCAAACGCTAGGAAAGAGGAGTACGAATAAGAAGCAGCATTGCGCACTCACCTAGTGTGCGCACAAGGGGGAAGTAACTATGACTCGATCACCCAACCGCATGCTCGGGGCCATTGTCGGCGGATTCTTTGTACTCATCGGCCTGCTCGGCTTCACCGTCACCGGGGGTGTTGGCTTCTTCGCGACCGAGGGCGGAATGCTTGCCGACGTGTTCCAAGTGAACGTTTTCCACAACGTTATCCACATCTTAATTGGTGCGGCGCTGGTGCTCGCAGCACTCGCAAACCGTGCCGCAGCGCGCGCCGTTAACTCCGGACTTGGCTTTGCCCTGCTCGTGCTCGGGTTCGCCGGACTGCTGCTTATCGGCTCAGAATTCAACGTGCTAGCGCTCAATGCCGCCGACAACGTTCTGCACTTTGCGGCTGCCGTCGTACTACTGCTCGTCGGCATCGGCGCCGACAGCCGCGCCACTGGCGTGAGCGTCTAGCCCTCGCCAAATGGGCGGTACGTCCTCACGCCGCCACGACTCACTAATACGCACTCCAAACCACTGGGGCGAGGGGTACGAATAAGAGTCAACCGCGCGAGCACTGGGTTTGCGCAGAGGAGGCACTTTAATGACTAAATCACCTAACCGCCTGCTGGGAACAGTTTTCGGCGCGGTCTACATTCTCGTCGGACTGCTCGGCTTCACCGTCACGAACGGCGTTGGTTTCTTCGCCACCGAGGGCGGACTGCTGCTGGGCCTGTTCGAAGTGAACATCTTCCACAACGTGGCCCACCTCATCATTGGAGCCGCCCTGCTGCTAGCCGGCCTCTCCAACGTGAAGGCCGCCCGCACCGTGAACTCCGTAATCGGTTTCGCTTACCTGGCGCTCGGCTTCCTCGGTCTCTTCCTCGTAGGGTCAGCGCTGAACATTTTGGCCCTGAACGCTGCTGACAACGTGCTGCACTTTGCCAGCGCCGCCGTCTTGCTTGCTGTTGGCCTCGGCGCCGATAAGCGTGCAGCTGGCGTTACCGCCTAACGCGCACCACAAGTCCCAGATCACTTCCCGAGAGGAGAACCGTCATGTCCGCAATAACCAGAACCTGGATCGCTTTTGCCGCAGTAGGCACCGGCCTGATCCACGTTGCCCTCGTGATCGGTTCTCCTCTCGCTCTGGGCATCCCTCTGGCAATTCTTGGTGCCGTCGAGTTCGGGTGGGGCATTCTGGCCTTCACCCGCGACACACTGCCGTTTGCTCGCGTCGCCATGGTCGTCGCGGTGGCGCCGCTTGTTGCCTGGGCTCTGCTGATGACCGCCGCATCCGTTTTCCAGAACCCGGCGTTGGGTGCTTCCTTGGATGTCGTGCCGTGGGGAATCGCTGCCCTGTTCCAACTTTTTGTGGCGGGCACGCTCGCATTCCACTCTCGTCGAGCTCGTGAAGGCACGAGCGCCACTGCGTCAGCGCCCAGCGCTGGACGCTACCTCATCGCCCTCACGGTTGGCGCCCTTGCCGTCGCCGCCCTCACGACCCCCGCTCTCGCCGCCACGGAGGCTGGCATCTACGCCCAACCCCATGGCGAACACGATGGCTCGTTCACTCCCCAGCGCGACGTTCCCACTGACGAGGGCACTGACGAGGGCATTGGCGAGGGCGTTGACGGCATGTTCAACCTTCCCGGCCACGACGGTCACTAGCTCCGCACTGACCTCAAGGTCACTAGTGTGATCGTGATCGCGACCGCCATCAGCGCTACGGCCACCCACGACGTGGTGACGACTCCCGAATCAAAAGCGTGTCGCGCCGACTCCAACAGTTCCACGCCGAGACCACCCGGAAGCGTGGACGCAACTTCTACGGCACCGCCCAACGTTTCTCGCGCGGCGGTGGCATCCACCGCATTCAAGCCCTGAGGAATGTCGATCGTCGAGCGGTACGACGCGGTCAGGATGCTCCCTAGTACCGCGGTTCCCAGCACTGCGCCGAGCTCGTAAGCGGTCTCTGAGACTCCGGATGCCGCTCCCGCTTTGTCTGGAGTCACGCTCGAAATGATGAGGTCGTTCGAGAGGGTCTCGGCCGAACCGATGCCGGCCCCAAGAACACAGAACGCCACGATGTAGCTCAGCACCGTGGCATCGCTACCGGTCAGTGCAATGGAGCCATACGCGAGCAGTGACAGCGTGAGTCCGCCCGCCATCAGGTAGCCCGGTCGCACGAAACGCACGAGTGGCACCACCACGAGCCCCGCCACAATGATCACGAGAATTCCGGGCGTCAGAGCAAGAGCAGCGTCGAACGGGCTCAGCCCTTCCACCAGCTGAAGGTGCTGGGTGAGGAAGAAAAGCAGGCCGAGCAACGAGAACACGCTTACGAGGTTCACGAGCACGGCACCGCTGAAGGAGGGCACGCGAAAGAGTTGCATATCGAGCATCGGATTGGCTTGCCCGAGCAGCCGGCGCACAAAGAAAATGCCGGACAGCGCCGCAATTACTAACAGGACAACGGGCAGCACTCCCACACCCTCGGTCGCGAGTTCTTTGATCGCGTACACCGCCGGGCCGAGCGTGAGAATCGACAACAGTATGCTGCCCAGGTCAAACGGTCCGGGGGTGGGATCCTTCGACTCGGGAATCAAGACGGGCGCGAAGATCAGCAGCGGCAGTAGGAACGGCACAGCGACGAGAAACACCGATCCCCACCAGAAGTTCTCCAGCAGCACTCCCCCGACGAGCGGCCCAATGGCGGAACCCGCTGAGAACCCTGCGGCCCAAATCGCAATCGCGAGGCGCCGCTGACGGCGATCCGCAAACAGCGAGCGAAGCAACGACAGCGTGGAGGGCATGAGCATCGCGCCAAAGACGCCCAACAGAATGCGGGCGAGAACAAGCGAGGTGGCGTCGGGAGCGAACGCCGCGAGCACCGAAACGATTCCGAATCCTGAGGCACCGATGAGCAGCAGACGACGACGGCCAAAGCGATCGCCAAGGTTGCCCATCCCGACCAGCAACGCGGCCAATACCAGCGGATAAACGTCAACAATCCAGAGTTGGGCAACCGCGCTCGGGCGCAGATCGCGGGCGATGCTCGGCAGGGCAAAGCTCAGCACGGTGTTGTCAATCGACACCAACAGCGTCGGCAGCATCAGCACACCCAGCGCGAACCACTGCTTAGTCGTTGCCATCACCCGGGGCTGTTCAGTTGCACTCACGTGCTCACGATACAGTCCCGCGGAATACCCAACTTTCGGATGATGTTTCGCCCAATTCGGCTTCGCTAGAGTGAGGGTTACCTAACCCCGCTTTCGCTAGGAGACCCCGTGGCCGTCATTCCGTTCTCGCAGGCTCTTCGCGAGCGCACCTGGTCAAGCCACGGCGACAGCGAGGGCGCCGACTTCATGAAAGACCTCATGACGGGCAAGGGAACCCGCGATGACTACATCGCCCTCGTCGCTCAGCACTACTTCATCTACGAAGCAATCGAAGCGGCCGCCGAGCAGTTCTCCACAGACCCCGTAGCGGCGCCGTTCATCACGTCACAGCTCACGCGCCTTCCCGCGATCGAAGCCGACCTCGAGTTCTTGATCGGTGCCAACTGGCGCGATCAGATCACCGCGCTGCCCACCGCAGCCGCCTACGCCGCTCGCGTGCGCGAAATCGCTGCCCAGAACTGGGCTGGCGGTTTCATCGCCCACCACTACACCCGCTACCTCGGCGATCTCTCGGGCGGTCAGATCATCCGCACCATCATGCAACGCCAGTTCGGTTTCGAAACCAACGGCGTCGGCTTCTACCTGTTCGACGAGATCGCGAAGCCCAAAGAGTTCAAAAACACGTACCGCGACCAGCTCGATGCTGTCGAGTGGGATGACGCTGAACGCGACCGAGTCATTGAAGAAGTGCTCGCCGCGTACCAGTTTAACACCGACCTGTTCATCGACCTGTCGCGCGCGAAAGCGGCCGCCTAGCCTGCCGCGCGGGTCGTGTCGCCGAACCGGCACGGCCCGCCTTGGGCAGGGTTATCCGAGCCCCGCGCGCTCTTCGCGAGCGCCGTCAGCTTCGGAATCCGCAGCTCCCTCAACAGGCTTCTTCGACAGCCCTACCGACCCGGCGCCGGAACGACCCGTGAGCGCAGTGTGCACTGCGATCAATTCGTCGACATCGGCGTACCGCGGGCGCAATCCCACAGGGCGTCGCTTACGCTCTTCGCGCTTCGCTCGTCGGGCCGCCACGATCAGGTTGAGAGCTTCGACCAGAATCGCGAACGCCATCGGCGCGTAGATGAGGGCCTTGTCGATGTAGACGCCGAATCCCTCGGCGATCAAGAAGACTCCGATGAGGAGCAAGAACGACAGGGCCAGCATCTTCACTGTCGGATGCTTGTTGACGAAGGTGAAGATAAAGCGCGCCGCGAAGAGCATGATGCCGAACGACAGCACAACCACGGTGATGATCACGACGAGGTTTTCTGTCATACCGACGGCCGTGATGACGGAGTCGAGAGAAAAGACGAGGTCGAGCACCAGAATCTGCGCGATGACCGACCCAAAAGTGGCCGCTTTCTTGCCACCGCCTGAACTGTGCTCTTCGTCGCCTTCAAGTTTGTGGTGTATTTCGGTGACGGCCTTGTAGACGAGGAAGACACCACCCGCGATAAGGATGAGGTCTTTCCACGAGAAGCCCAGCTCGCCGACGACGAAGATTTCGTCCTTCAACGTGATGATCCAGCCCGCAAACAGCACGAGCACGATGCGCATGAGCATCGCGAGAGTGAGACCTAGGTTGCGAGCCTTCGCCTGCTGATCCTTCGGCAGTTTCGATGCGAGGATCGAAATGAAGATGACGTTGTCAACGCCGAGCACAATTTCGAGAACGAAGAGTGTGAGAAAGACCGCGATGAGGTCAGGAGTAAAGGCGAAGGAGAATTCCATTCGTCAATTCTCCACTACAGCCCCGCGATTGCGGGAGTAAGCCGGAGAAAGTTAGCCCTGTGCTTCAATCTGCTCGCGCAAGCCGTCGAGTGTGCGCAACACCGTGAGCGACGTATCGAGTGGATGCTCGGGCGCTTCCGTTCGCCCCGCTGCAATGTGCTGGGCAATCGCCGTCGTCTGAAAAGCGAGCCCTTCGCGGCCGCGCAATCCCGTGCCGTCAGTGAACTCGATGCGTTCTTCGTCGCGCACGAAAGCAAAGCCATTCGGCGCGTAGAACGGAGTGCGCACCTCAACGCGAGCGCGCGTGCCGCTGATGCGGGCCTCCGTGGGGGTGTCGGCCAGCATCGTCGTGTGCAACACGGCCTGGGCACCGGTGGCGTGGTCGAGAATCATGGCCGCCTGCGCATCAACACCGCTCGCGAGCATCCGCCCCGTTGTCACAGCCGCGCTGGGGGCACCGAGCACGAACTGCGAGAACCACACCGGGTAAATGCCGATGTCGCGCAGAGAGCCACCGCCCATCGCGGGGTCGAAGACAGGTTGACCGGATGGTTCCCCAAAGTTGGCGCCGAAATCTGCCGTGACCATCGCCACGTCTCCGAGCTCGCCGTGGGCCAAGAGCTGCGCGATGATCGTGGTTTGCGGCAAGAAGCGGGTCCACATGGCTTCCATGGCAAAGACGCCCGCAGCCCGCGCGGCATCCACAATGACTTGGGCGTCAGCGGCGTCGATGCCGAGGGGCTTCTCGATCAAGACATGCTTGCCCGCAGCGATCGCGAGCAGCGCCAGCGGTTGGTGGAACACGTTGGGCGCTGCGATGTAGACGATGTCGACGTCAGGGTCGGCAACGAGCTGCTCGTAGCTGCCGTAGCTGCGCTCGATGCCGTGCTTCTGAGCGAATTCTGCCGCGCGATCGGCCGAACGCGACGCCACGGCCACAACCAGCTGGTCGGTGTTGGCGTGCATCGCCGCCACCCAGTCGGTGGCGATGCCGCCGGGAGCGAGCACGCCCCAGCGCAGCGTGGGGCCGCCTCGAAGTGGCGTAGCGGTGGAGTTAGGCAGAATCACGAGAGTTCCATTCCGAGGTAGATCGAGTCTGCTCCGCGGGCCAACTCAACGAAGCCGAGGTGGCGGTAGAACGAGATCGCATTGTGGTTGTCATCGCCAACATCGAGGTGAACCCCGCGTACTCCGCGAGCGCGCAATGCCGTAAAGAGTGTCTCCATCATTGCTCGCCCCGCGCCCGTACCTTGCACGCGCGGCAGGAGGTCGATGTGGAGGTGGGCGGGATGATTCTCGACCGCCGCAGCTGGTGCTGTCACTGGCGAGTGGAGGTGAGAAATCAACTCGTCGTCAAGCGAGCTGCCGGAAGTCGCGGGGTACTGCTCGCGCAACACCGGCCACCACTCCCGCTCTTGCCACTGTTCAAACTCACGGGTATCGGCGGCGCCGAGAACATAGCCGGCGACTCCGAGTTCGTCCGCGATGACGAACGCGAGATCGGGGGCACCCACGAGATACGGGCCCACGTAAATGTGGCCCAGGAGGTCAGGATTCGTGAAGAGAGCGCTCCCATCGGCCCCGGCATCCGCGGTCTGAAGACACACACGATACGTGCCCGGAAGGTCGAAGAGTCCCGCGGGCCGAATGTTGCTCATGGAATCACCATATCGGTCGCGTCAACTGGTCTACATTGTGGCTTCCGCGCTGAATCGATAGTGGTCTAGATGGCACGTCATTAGCCCCGCATTCATCGCGAAACTAAGCAGTAATACCGGGAATGTTTCGGTTAGATTACGGCACAATGTACCCCGGAATGGTCTACTACCCCCTTTACCTGGGCTGCGAAAATGGGCTTCAATGTGAGGGTGACAGTCGTAGAGGAGTCCACCCGGCACACCCTTCGTGCGCGATTGCGAGAACTCGTAGCGTCGACAGAGGTGGGCAAGAGCCTGCCCAGCGAACGCGACTTGAGTGCCCGCTGGGGTGTCGCCCGCATGACGATCCGCCGCGCCGTTGACGCGCTCGTCGCCGAGGGCCTGGTTGAACGCCGCCACGGTTCTGGCACCTACGTCACTCCACAACCCTTCGTGCGACTGCTCGGGCTCACCTCTTTTTCACAAGATATGCGCGATCGCGGCCTCGAGCCCAGCGCACGCTTGCTCGCCTACCGCGTCGCCCCCGCCGATGCCGCGATGGCCACCCAACTTCAGATCGCGCCCGGCGACCCTGTCGTCAGCTTCACGCGCTTGCGCCTCGGTAGCGGCGAAGCCATGGCCGTCGAAACCGTCTGGATTCCCCAAGCGCTCGTTCCCGGAATCAACGGCAGCGACCTCGGTGGTTCCCTGTACGAGCTACTCAGCAGCCGCTACCGCGTCTCCCCCGGCGCCGCGAACGTGTCAATCGAACCGGTTTTGCCCGACGAACGAGTGCGCGAGTTGCTCACCATTAGTGAGAACCAGGCCTGCTTGCGCATCCGGATGGTCGACTCTGACGCGCGCGGAAACATCATCATGATCGCCAATTGCTTCTACCGCGGCGACAAGTACCAGCTCACCGCTCAGGTCTCGGGCGGCGCCTTCTCTCCAGATCCGGCTCGGAACAGCTAATGCTTCGCGTGCTCGCTGTCGACGGCGGCCAATCTGGCATCCGACTCAAGAGCAGTGCACAGCCCGGAACCGTAGAAGTGGATGGCGTCAGCCGTCTCGAAGGTGACACCATGCGCTCCGTTGCTGGTGCCGTTGCTACCGCGTGGAACCACGGCAAGTTTGCCCCCGTGGACCGTGTGATCATGGGGCTCACGACTGTTCCCGCCGATACCGCCTCCTTCTCACGCCTAGCCGAACTCGTGTCGGCCACCACGGGCGCCAGCGAGGTGTGGATCGCCAACGACACTGCGACCTCTCACGCCGGCGCTCTTTCTGCCGAGGCGGGCGTCTCGCTCAACACCGGAACTGGCGTGGCCTGCCTTGCGGTCCGCGAGAACGGCGAGACGCGCACCGTTGATGGCGATGGCTACCTCTTGGGCGACTCCGGCGGCGGGTTCTGGCTCGGCAGCCGAGGAATCTCAGCGGTGCTCCGCGCCCTCGATGGCCGCGGCGAGACGACCTCTCTCACCACGCGCGCTGCCGAACAGTTTGAGGGGCTCGACAATTTGGCGGCCCGACTTCATAGCGCTCACCGCCCGGTCAATCGCATTTCTCAGTTCGCGCGTTCTGTTCTCGCCGCAGCAAGCGACGGCGACGCTGTTGCCAACTCCATCGTGGAGAACGCCGCCCACGAGCTGTTTCTCACCGCTCGAGTGGCCGTGGCCTGGGTGGCAGCGGATGCTCCGCTCGCGCTGGGCGGCAAACTGCTCGGCCCCAACACTCTGCTTTTCGCTCGCCTCGTCGAGCACCTCGCCTCCGAAGGTATGTCGTTCCGGCCCGCCGACGGTTCGGCTCTGGAAGGCGCCCTGCTGATCGGCTCGGGCGACGCCGACAACCTTTATCGCAGCCTCATCCACGTGTGGAAAGAAGGAAACCCCGCATGACCCACCCGACCCCGACCACTCTCGACGCGCACTCCCCCGCCGCGCGTTACTTGGGACTGGCAGCCGATCTCGTTGATCGGCTGCGCACCACCGAGGGTGCCAACATTCTCGCCGCCGCCCGCATCATCGCCGATGCCCTGGTCGCGCAGCGCACCATTCACATCTTTGGCACCGGCCACTCCCACATGTTGGCGGAAGAGTTGTACTACCGCGCAGGCGGCCTCGTGAACGTGAAGCCTCTCCTATTTGAAGGACTGATGCTTCACACGAGCGCGCTGCTCAGCACCTCCCTCGAACGTCTTCCCGGCCTCGCGGAGGCACTGTTGCGCGATCACCCCATCGCCCCGGATGACGTGCTGATCGTGGCATCCAATTCCGGCAGCAACGCCGTGACCTCAGAGCTCGTGCAGTTGGCAATGGCGAACGGAACTCCCGTTATTGCCATCACGAGCCTCACTCACGCCACCTCCCCCGATGCCCGCCCCACGAGCCTGCCGCGACTCCATGAACTCGCGACCGTCGTGATCGACAACGGTGGCGCCGTCGGCGATGCGGCCGTGGACATCGCTGGCCTCAGCAGCCGGGTGTCTGCGACCTCTACTGTGGTGGGAGCAGCAATTCTCAACGCCGTGATGGCCGAAGCCATTCAGCTTTCTGTGGATGCCGGAGTGATCCCCGACATCTACGAGAGCAGCAATACCTCCAGCGGCGATGTCAGCAACCACCGATTCATTGGCCGGATAACGACACCATGACCACTCACTCCCGGGTCAGCGCCACGCCCTCGCCTTTCGCCGTCCGCGGCGTCATCGAGGGCTTCTACGGCGCGCCCTGGAGCCACGAGCAACGCCTCGACCTGATCGATTTTCTCGGCGAACGCGGTATGAACACCTTCGTGTACTCCCCCAAAGACGACCCGCTCGTACGGCACGACTGGCGCACTGCCTACGAGGGTGCCGAACTCGCCCGTATGGCCGAACTCATCGCGCGCTGCACCACGCACGACATGACGTTCATGTACTGCCTCTCCCCCGGGCTCACGATGAAGTACTCCAGCGATGACGACATCGCGATGCTGCTCGCCAAGTTCGACTCCGTGCGCGAATTGGGCGTCACCAGCTTCGGACTGTTGCTGGATGACATTCCGGCCCGGCTGCAGCATCCAGCCGACCGAGCTACCTTCCCCGATCTCGTCACCGCTCACCAGTCAGTCATTGGCCGCGTGTTTGCCCAGTTCGACGCAAGTACTCAGCTCACCGTGTGCCCCACGCAGTACTGGGGTTGCGGCGATGAGGAGTACATCAGCCGGCTCGGGCTCGGCATTGACCCGCGCATCGACCTTTTCTGGACGGGTCGCGCCATTTGCTCAGCCACGCTCGATCTCGCCGATGCCGCTGTTTTTGCCCGCGCCACTGGTCGCCCCGCTACTTACTGGGATAACTATCCCGTGAACGATGTCGCGATGGGCCATGAGCTGCACATCGGGCCTTATCGCGGCCGTGATCCGCAGTTGCACCGCTTCTCGACCGGCATCATCGCCAACGGCATGGAACTCTTCGAGTCCTCCAAGATTCCCTTCGCTACGATCGCCGACTATCTGCGCGACCCCGCGGGCTACGACCCCGAGGCCAGCTGGAAGCAAGCGATTCTGGATGTCGTTGGTCCCGAGAACGCCGAAGACTTCAGCATGTTCGCCGACACGGTTCGTTCCTCGTGCCTCTCGGCTGACGACGCTCCCGCCCTGGGCGAGGCCCTCGAGCGCTTTACTTTTGAGTCGGAGTACGGCGATCCCGCCGCCGCGGCATCCGAGTTGCTCACGATTGCAGATTCGATGGTGCGCAGCGCTGATCGGCTGCTTGATGGCCCGGTGACCAACCAGAAGCTCATTGACGAAGTTCGCCCGTGGCTCGAGTCGTTCCGTGTGGGCGCCCACGCCCTCGTGGAGGTCGCGCAGCTCGCCGCTTCAGGCCGGCTCGCCACCGATGGCCCGTCGCGGCTTCGTCCCTTCCTCGATGCGCTGCGCGCCGCTCGCCGCCGAGTTTTCGGCGATCTGCTCGATATGACTTTGGCGGAGCTCGTTTCCGCCGGGGGTTCACCACCCGAATCACCTGCTCCACCCGCACGACCCCGCACTGCATCACCCGACACTGCATCACCTACAGCAAAGGAATGATCATGCCCGTCACGAGAAAGAAGACTCTCGCTGCTGTCGCTGCTCTCAGCGCCTCAGCCCTGATCCTCACCGGTTGTTCAGCCGGCGGAGGAGGTTCCGACGACAACGTTCTCCGCATCGCGATGGGCTCCCCTGGTGAAGCTCAGATCCGTGTCTGGGATGACGTGGCGGCTCAGTTCGAGGCTGCGAACCCCGATCTGACCGTCGAGATGAATTATCAAGACGACGACCTGTACCAAACCATTGGGCTCCCGAACCTGCTCAACGGGCGCAATGCTCCCGACATTTACTTCGAGTGGGCCGGTGCTCGACTCGAGCAACGCGCCGCTGATGGCTTCGCTGCCGACCTCAGCGATGCTGTGACATCCGGCCCCATTGCCGGGTTGTTCGATGACGAAGTGTTCGGTTCGCTCACCGTTGACGGCGAGATCGTCATGGTGCCGCACGCGGCCGACGTTGCCAATGTGCTCTGGTACAACGAAGACATTTTTGCGGATGCCGGGCTCACGCCTCCCACCACCTGGGATGAGCTGCTCGCCACGTGTGACGCCCTTGATGCAGAAGGCATCATCCCGATCGCTTCCGGCAACAAGGATCTGTGGGCCGCGGGTAACTGGCTCGCCCACTTGACCTCGCGCGTTGTTGGCGAAGAGGCTTACAGCGCGGCACTGTCGGGCGAGGCAGACTTCGACACTCCTGAGTGGGTTGAAGCCTTTGGCTACGTCGAAGAGCTCGCTGACCACAATTGCGTCAACGAAAGCGCGAACGCTGTCGACGACAACGAGGGTGCTCAGCTCTTCTTCCAAGGCAAAGCCGCCATGCACGCCATCGGCTCATGGCTCGTGAGCTGGGCCATCGACGAGGCGCCTGACCTCAACTTCGATTACGTAAACCTTCCGACGATGCCCGGTGAGGGCAACCAGGAGAGCGTGATCGGTGTCGTTACCGGCTACGTCGTCAACGCGAAGAGCAACAAGCAAGACCTCGCTGCGGAGTTCCTCGCCCTGCTCAACAACGAGGAGAACGTTCAGGCGTTCATCGGTGCTGAGCTCACTCCGATGGCTCTCTCCGCATCCTCGGGTGAGGAGATCGACTCGCGCAGTGCTGGCCTCATCAACATGCTGGAGTCCGCTCCCGCAATTGTTCTGCCGCCCGACACTGGTTACGACCTTGAGACCGCTAACGCTCTCTACGCAGCGCTTGCTGAAGTGCTCGGCGGTCAGACCTCTCCGGCGGATGCCGTTGCAGGCATAGATCAAAAGCTGGGCTAGCACTCCTCGCTAGTTAGCCACACTGCTGGTCGTCCGTCACCCGAAGGCGGACGACCAGTTCTTTCTTTCGAAGGGATCCACCGATGAAGGCGAACCGTACGGCCACCCCGTATCTGTTCTTGGTGCCCGCCATGGCGGTCTTCGGCTTCGCTGTGCTCTTCCCCGTGATCATGACCTTCGCCTACAGCTTCACGGAATGGAATGGCTACGGCACCATGGTGTTTGTCGGCATCGACAACTACATCAAGGCCGCAAACGACGTATTATTCCGCGACTCCTTCGTGCACGTGCTCATTTACATCGCCATCACGATCGTGTTGGAGGTCGTAGTGGGCCTCGTTCTTGCCGGACTTGTGAGCGTGCACCGGCGCGGCTCGCTCTGGTTCCGCGTGGCAATCTTCACGCCGGTCATGTTGCCGATGGTCGTCGTTGCCGTGTTGTGGGCCTTCGTTTACAACAATGACTTCGGTCTTCTCAACGCAGCGCTGCAATCCCTCGGTCTCGACAGCCTTCAGCGAGTGTGGCTCGGCGATCCGGCAACCGCGCTCCTCGCTGTCAGCGTGGTCTCCGGCTGGGTATATGCCGGTTTCTACATGACCATCTTCTACGCGGCCTTCAACCAGGTGCCTACGGAGGTTATCGAGGCGGCTCGGCTCGATGGTGCGAACGAATGGCAGCTATTTCGCCGCATCAAGGTGCCGATGATCCGCAATGCGATTACCGTCGCCCTACTGCTCTGCATCACCGGCGGTTTCCAAGGCTTTGACCTCTTCTACGTCATGACCAACGGCGGGCCTTACGGTGCCACCGAGATCCCGACGACCTACCTTGTGAAATCAGTATTCACTTTCCAGAATGTTGGCTACGGCTCCGCCATGGCGGTCGTGCTCACGGCTGTTGTTGTGGCGCTGGGCCTAGTCTTCACGCGAGTCAATCGTGAGAAGCCAGAGGACGTGCGCTCATGAGCCTGACCGAACGTAAAGCGCCATCCTCGCAGCGAGCGTCAGGCAGCAAGCATCACGCGGGACGCAAAACTCCCCTGCGCATTCCCGATGTGCTCTTCACTGGCGCCCTCGCGGTCATCGCCGTCGTGTTCTTCTTCCCGATGCTCTGGATGGTGTTCTCCAGCTTCAAGTCGAACTCCGCCATTTTTGCGACCCCGTTCGCCCTTCCGACCGAGATCGACTTTGGGCGCTGGGTGGAGGCCTTCGAGATCGGCCACATCGGCCAGTACGCGCTCAACAGCATCATCGTCACGGGGACTTCTGTTCTGGGCATCCTGCTGTTTGGGGCGGCCGCCGCCTTCGCGTTCAGTCGGTATCGCTTCCGCGGCCGTAACCTGCTTATGGGGTTACTTGCTCTCGGGCTTCTGCTGCCGTTGCAGTCGTACTTCATCGCCCAGTCAACGATGTTCACCCAGCTGGCCATTACCGATACGCGGTGGGCACTCATCATCCCCTACACCGCCATGGGGCTACCGCTGGCCGTGTACCTGCTCAAGGTCTACTTGGATGCCGTGCCCAACGAACTCTTCGAAGCTGCGCGCATCGACGGAGCGAGTGACTTGCGCGTCTTCGGATCGATCGCGCTCCCGCTCCTTCGCCCCGGTCTGGCGACAGTGGCGATCTTCTCGGCGCTCTCGAGCTGGAACGAGTTCTTGCTCGCGCTGCTCTACATTCAGGATGACGCGCTCAAGACGATTCCGACCGGCTTGCTTGCATTCTCCAGCCGGTATGTAACCGACTATGGACTCCTGTTCTCGGCGCTCTCGATCGTGACACTGCCCATGATCGTGATCTATATCGTCTTCAACAAGCAGATCGTGGAAGGCATCACGGCCGGCAGCGTGAAGTAGAGGGAGAGTGGAGTAGCGGCAGCGTAAATCTGCGGCAGTCGCAGCAGGGGAGTGCGATCCCAACATGGGGGAGCGCAGGCCAAACCTCTACGCCTGAATCGCGGGAATGGGCTTTGAGCGCGACATGAAGCGCACCACGTTCTCATCCACGATGATGTCGCTCGGGCGCAACGGCCGCGTGAGGTACAGCCCTTCAAGGCGGCTGATACGACTGAGCGCCACGTAGGTCTGACCAGGAGCGAACGAGCGAGGCCCGAGATCCACGATCGCACTGTCGTAGGTTTTGCCCTGCGACTTGTGGATCGTGACGGCCCACGCCAGGCGCAGCGGAAACTGCGTGAACTCGGCCACGACATCCTTGCGCAGCGCTTTCGTGCGCGCTGAGTAGGAGTATTTGAACTTCTCCCAGACGGCGGGCTTCACTTCGTAGTCGCGCCCATCGACCTCGACCCAGACGGTGTCAGCGATCTTCACGACGGTGCCGACGCTGCCGTTGACCCAGCGCTGAGTGCCGCCCTCTTGAGTGTCGTTGCGCAAGAACATCACTTGCGCGCCGACCTTGAGCTCGAGCGCCTCATCAGCCGGGTAGGCGCGCCCGCCAAACTCTCCCGAGATTTCAGCTTTCGCCGTGAGCACTCGGCCGGGCAGCCGGGCGAGTGCCGAAGCGTTGATGCGCGTCACAGTGCTGTTCGTCGTCGCGAGCGTGATGGTGCCGTCGTTGGGCGCGGGGCGAGCACCTACCGCATTGAGGCGGCCCGCGATCTCAGCGGTGACACCGTTGTGACGAACGGCGTTGAGCATGTATTTGAACTCATCCTCATGCTGGCGATGGATGCTCGTGAGTTCGTAAATCGTCAGGTCGGTCTCTTGCCACACGAGGGCATCGAAGAACCAGATAGAGCGGTAGCGGTCTTCGAAGTACGCCCGCTCATCCGGATCTCCCGGAACCGGAGCAAGCTGGTACGGGTCGCCAAACAGCACGACCTGCACGCCACCGAAGGGCTCTTTCTTGCGCTGCCGAGCCTGACGCAGACTGCGGTCAATCGCATCGAGAAGGTCGGCGTTGACCATCGATACTTCGTCGATAACGAGGGTCTCGATTGTGTTGAGTAGTTTGCGCAGTTGGTCGGTCTGCTCGAGCTCGTGGTCGGCAATAACGCCGATCGGCAGCCGAAACAGCGAATGGATGGTTTGCCCGCCCACGTTGAGAGCGGCAACACCGGTGGGCGCACAGATCACAATCTGCTTCGACGTGTTGTGCGCCAAGTGATTGAGGAGCGTCGATTTACCCGTGCCGGCTCGCCCCGTAACGAACAGGTTCTCGCGCGTCGTCTCGATCGCAGCGAAGACGGCTGCTTGCTCGGGCGAGAGGGTTATTTCGGACACTCAATCACCCTAATGCTGCTCGTGGTCTCGACTGTGCCTGCGCGCCGCATTCTGTGTGCGGCGTATCTCTCACCTCAGCGGTTTAGGATGTGTGAATGCGTCGCGAGCTTGTCACCTGGTCTATCGTGCTCGGGCTGATCATTGCTGCCTTCATCACGACTGTCTTGATCGTGAATTCCACGCTCTTCAGTGCCAATGGTTTCGTGCGCAGCTATCTCGGCGCTCTCGCCCGCCACGACATGGCATCGGCACTGCAGATTGCCGACATCCACTTGGCTGACGATCACGCTGTCGCCTCTGACGACGGCTCGGGTGCAACCCCGATCGACACCACCGGTGCAGGGTCGATGCTGCTGGCCGGATCCCACGACTTGCTTCGCCCGTCCGCGCTCAGCACGATCGAAAACATCGCACTCGCCGACCGCAAGGTCAACGCAAACGGTACCGAGACGGTCACCTTCGTCTATGACCTCGACGGCAACACCACCAGCTCAGCTTTCACGGTGGAACGCGACGGCACCCGCTTCGGAGTCTTCGCCGACTGGAAGTTCGTCAGTACTCCGCTGACCATCGTGCGCCTCACCGTCGCCAACGCCCAGAGCTTCACCGCCAATGGCGCCGAGTTTGTGGCTCCGGCGCAAGACACTCCCGCGCCGTACGTCGTTCTCACCCCCAGCAGCTTCGAGATCAGCCACACCTCAACGTTCCTCACTGCAGACCCCATCCGGGTTTCCGCCGTCACCCCCGGCGATACCGTGCGTGCGCGCCTCGAGGTTGTCGCCAACGACGCCATGGTCGCGCAGGTTCAGCGCGAAGTGAACGACTACCTCGACGAGTGCGCCACTCAGGTGGTTCTCTTGCCCACCGGATGCCCGTTCGGCCAGCCCATGGCTAACCGCATCGTCACGACGCCCGAGTGGAGCATGGCAACCTACCCCGAGGTCACGCTCGTTCCCGGTGCTTCTGCCGGAAGTTGGCTTATGCCCGCTACGGATGCCGCGGCACACCTCAAGGTCGATGTCCGTTCCATTTTCGATGGCTCGGTCTCCACCTTTGATAAAGACGTCGACTTCACCGCGAGCTACCTCGTGACGTTTATGCCGGAGGATGAGTTGCTCATCACCGCGCAGTACCCCAACTAGCGAGCATCCGCCCGCTTCAGCTGTGGCTAGGACTGCGTTCGGGGCTGACCGCTAACGTGACCACTCGGTTGCTCACTCTGCTCTTGGTCGAAGCCAGATCGAGCAATGGTTCCCCACTCACTCGGTCGATTGAACAGCGCGCGATAAACGCCCTGCAGCCGCCACCAGGTGTGCACGACGTGGAAGCCCAGGAGTTCCGCGATGGTGGTGAGCAATAGCGTGATGACATCGCGCAGCCGCGAGTAGCGGTGGTAAGCGTTCTCTTCGATGAGCACCGAGGCCAGCGACGAGATGAGCGACAGACCCACGGAGACGAAGAACGCGAGCGCAAAGAGTTGCCACGTGATGAGCCCGGTGATGGCGCCAGCGAGCGCAATGAACGCTCCAATGATGCCGAAGATGGGACCGTAGAACTCGAAGAGCACGAAGTAGGGGAGGGTGAGCATCCCCAGCACTCCGTACCGTGGGTTCAGGATCATCTTTCGTTGCTTAGCGATGAGTTCGCCCAGCCCCTGAGACCAGCGGCGGCGCTGGGTACTGAGCGCCTTAAAGGTGTTCGGCACCTCGGTCCAGCACACGGGTTCGGCAACGAAAGCGATGCGATAGGGCCGCTTCTCGTCTCGAGCCTTCTTGGTGATCGAGACCACGAGGTCGGCATCCTCGGCAAGTGACGTGATGTCAAGGCCGCCGACTTCAAGAACAGCATCACGCCGAAATGCTCCGAACGCCCCTGAAATGATCATGAGCCCCTTGATGGATGCCCACCCGGTGCGCCCTACGAGAAACGCTCGCAAGTACTCCACAACTTGGATGCGCTCGACCCACTTTTTGGGCATCTCCACCTTGGTCACGGCCCCGCGGGACACGCTCACTCCGTTGGCGGGACGAATGACGCCACCCACACCGAGCACTGTCGGGTCGGCAACGAAGGGGGCCGCGATGTGCAGCAGGGCGTCCCTCTCGAGCAGCGAATCGGCATCGATCATGCAGACGATTTCTTGATCGGCAACGCGAAGCCCTACATTGACCGCATCCGAGCGCAATCGCACGCTCTCTTTACGCACCACAGTGAGATCGCCGCTGCGAGATGCCCACATGTCGATGATCTTGCCTTCGTGATGTGGGGCATTGGCGATCTCTCGGGTAGAGGGCCGCAGATCAAAGTTGTCTTTGAGCTTCTCGAAGGTGGAGTCCGTTGAACCGTCGTCGACGACGATGATGCGCGTCAGGGGGTAGCGAAGATTGCGCAGCGCGAGCACCGCATCCACGATGCCCGACTCTTCGTTATGCGCCGGCACGATCACAGAAATGCCAGGAGTGAGCGGGTTCGCGAAGATCTCGGAGAGTGACATCGACGACGGCCAGTTGACTTCGCGGGAGACTTCGAGCGCCCCGCGAAGTAAGACGACGAGGAAAATGCCGTTGTAGATCGAGTAATAGACGATCAACATCCAGGTAACCCAGTACGTGACATGCGTGAGAACTTCGATCATCAACCGACCTGCAATTCATAGATCGCTACTTGAGCGTGCGAGTGCTCGTAGGCGCTGTAGGTCGACATTTTCTGCAAGGCCGGCAGGGAGAGGGGAGAACCAAGGCGTTGAATCGAGCGGATGCTAGCCAAGCGCACAAATTCGCTGGGGGAGTCGAGCCCCGCCTCGATCGCGCGCCGCGCATCCACCAGGTTGAGTTGCCCGGCAAGGTCGAGAGCCATCGCGCGCACTCTGTCGTTGCCATCGACGGGGGTGCCGCCGAAATCGGCGATGGTCGAGGGTGCAGCTCTCAGCACCGCCATCAATACGATGCGGGCCGGGATACTTCGCGGCGCCTCTGCACTGTGCAACAGGGCAGGCACGAGTGACTTCATTCCTGAACGGCCCGCGACTTGCGCTGCGAGACTACGCACACGCGGATCTCGATCAGAGAGCATTCGCTCAATTGCTCCGGGAGCGAGCGACGCGATCGGAGCGAAGCGATCGAGCGCTCGCGCTCTCGTCAGGGCGAACGGAGACTTCATGCGCCTGAGGCACTCACGGTGAAACTGTTGGGCTGTCAGCCAGCTTGTCAACGCGTCCCGGTCTTCTCCCCGAACCTGAGTGGCACTTTCTGCGGCGAGGCGGATGAGCGCCCGCAGTTCAGCGCGTGGGAGTGTGAAGTTCGCGTTCCCGTCGAATATATCGAGCAGCAGCGGGCGCACCTTCTCTCGCTGCTTGTGCTCGCGAGCATGCGCGATCGTGCGAGCTACGCGGGTGAGCACCACCGTGACTCCGATGAGCGCACAGACGGTGGCCGAAGTGAGCAAGAGCGCCATCATCAGCCCGGGAATTGAAGGCAGCGCCTCAATCGTTCCGATCATCGCGAAAGCAGAGCCGTGGCTCTCGCTATTAATTCGCGAGAAGAGAATGGCTTCACAACGTAATCGTCTGCTCCTGCAGAGAGCGCGCGTTCGATGTCTTGCTCCTGCGCCTTGGCTGTGAGCATAAGGATGCGCGTGTTGGCAAACGCTTCATCTGCTCGCAACTCGAAGCAGACTTCGAGTCCGTTGCGCCGAGGCATCATCCAGTCGAGAATGACGAGGTCGGGCACTGACTGCCGTGCAGCCGCGAGGCCAGCCTCACCGTCAGCTTCGACTAGCACGTCGTGGCCGGCTTGTTTGAGGCGGTGCACAACGAGCGCACGTACGTCTTCGTCGTCTTCGACGATCAACACAATTGCCATAGCTCTGCCTCCCGAAAGGCCACAATCATGATCGGTTTACACCGACCCCCGGCACTAGTCTGTCATTAGTCGGAGTCTGGGGGCCGCAATGGCAGGATCGCAGTTGACTAATCCGGGGGATGTTCGACGGGTCACGGTGACCTCGCCATCCACCCTCATCTTGCTCGCGCTTGTATTCCTCCTGGGGTGGGGCTTCGTAGCATTCTCACCGCCGGGCTCTCACGTAGCGGCGTGGTGGCCTGCCGCTGGAGTGAGCGTATTGCTGGTGCTGAGGCTCCATCGCTCACAACGTCTGTGGGGGGCTCTGGCCGTGATTGTGGTCACGACCTTGTCGAACATGGTTGGCGGGCGCGAATTACTGGTGGCTATTTGCTTCGGTATCGCCAATAGTGCCGAAGCCTGGCTTGTGGCT
This sequence comes from Salinibacterium amurskyense, assembly GCF_002797685.1. Classification (GTDB taxonomy): domain Bacteria; phylum Actinomycetota; class Actinomycetes; order Actinomycetales; family Microbacteriaceae; genus Rhodoglobus; species Rhodoglobus amurskyensis. Next base: position 289,986 of record NZ_PGFH01000001.1, on the reverse strand, counting down.
TTCATTCTGACGAAAGGCGGCCGCACTCGACCCGTTCTCGACAGCCTCGCCTTCGCCTATCGACTCTGCGCTTCGGTAGCGGCTGGCGCCATTCTGATTGGTTTTCTTGCCGGCGTCACCGTTGCTGTGTTCGACGGCGGTTCGCTCATCGACACTCTGATCGGGGTGAGCGCCGCACACGCTACCGCAGTGCTCATCATCGTTCCTTTCGCGCTGCTGCCTTCCACTCGCCTTACGCGCGTTTACCCGGGGGAGATTGCGGCTCAAGTTGTCATTCTCGGCGCGGCCCTGCTCTACGTGTTCGGACCAGGCGGCGAACTGCCCCTGTCCTTCCTGCCGCTACCCGTCATTGCGTGGGCGGCCTTTCGCTTTCCCACGCGCGTCGTACTTTTCGAGATCGTCGGCATCGCGCTAGCAGTGTCGTGGTTGACGACCGCTGGCGGCGGACCGTTTGACCAAGCGGTGAACCTTGGCGGGGATCCGTCCACGCTGATTCAGATCTTCTTGCTTTCCGTGGCGTCGTTCGTGCTGTTGGCGACCTCGTCTCAAAACGAGAACCGTTTGGTTGCAGCACAGCTCAGAGACCGTGAGAGTGTGCTTCGAGGCGGTTTCGTGGGTTCACGAGTCGGTCTCCTCATCGTCGAGACGTACCCGCAAGGGTTCGTTGTGTTGGAATCCAATGAGATCGCCTCCGCGGTCATTGCGCCAGAACGCGAAGAACGTCAGGGCGACGATGGCAGCTCAGTGGTTCTCTGGCACGGCCCGCTCGCTCAAAAGATCAAAGTAGCCGTACGGCAACGTGTTGACCACGTCAGCTGGCAGGCCGGAGTCAACGGGGTTCGCTCCGATATTGATGTTCTCATCACGGCACAGAAACCCGCCTCGCTGCAGCGCTACAGCATCCAATTCGTGGATGTTTCTGCCGCCCGCCGCACCGCCGAAGCACAGCAGCTCGCACTAGAGAACGAGCAAAAGGCCACCGCACGGGTAACGGAATTGAACCGGCAGAAAGAGGAATTCGTGGCCTCGGCCAGCCACGAACTGCGCACGCCAATCACGAGCATCATCGGCTACGTCGAACTCCTCGAAGAAGAGGAATTGGATGACTTCCAGCGAAAGTCGGTCGAGACCATTGCCCGCAATGCGCGTCGACTTGCAGACCTCGTCGAGAGTCTCTTGGAGCTGGGGCGCCCGCGCGACCCCTCGACCGTTGTAGCCTCCACCGATGTCGTTCACACCGCCGACGATGTGGTGCGCAGCCTTTCCCCCTCTGCCGAGAGCAGCGGCGTAGAGCTCCAGGTCGAACAGAGTGAACCGCTGCTGGCAGCGTTACCGGCCATTGAGCTTGATCGAATCCTCACGAACGTCATCAACAACGCCATCAAGTTCACCCCTGCGGGTGGAAGCGTAGCGGTGTCGTTCGCCCGCACAGAAACGCAGGCGGTGATCAACATTGCTGACACCGGCTTCGGGATGAGCCCCGAGACAATCGAGCACATTTTCGAGCGCTTCTACCGTGCACCGGATGCCGAAGAGCGCGGAATCACTGGAACCGGCCTCGGCCTCCCCCTGGTGCAAGGGCTCGTGAACAAGCACTTGGGTTCGGTGGCTGTAACGTCAGTCGTCGGCGAGGGGAGCACGTTCACCGTGAGCTTGCCGATCGCAGAGGCGAGCGACGCTACGGCGTAGCGGGTGGCTAGCCGCGACGATTGCGCTTCTAGCGCTTAGCGAGCATGTCGTTGTAGGCGTCGAGTTCGGCATCCCCGTCGCGCTCGGCCTTGCGGTCGTAACGCACTGAGGCACGGCCATCGCTGCGGCGCCACATAATGGCAACTGCAATCGCGAGAGCAATCGTGGGGATCTCTCCCACGCTCCAGGCAATCCCGCCTCCGATGCGCTGGTCCTCGAGCGCACTTACGCCGGTGTCCCAGCCCATCGCCCCGTACCAGTCGGCCAGCAGCAGCCCGGAGCCGGTCATGAGCGCCAGGCCGAAGAACGCGTGGAAGGCCATCGTGCCCAGCAAGAGCAACAAGCGAATCGGATACGACGTGCGGTGCGGAGTCGGGTCGACGCCGATGAGGGCCTGCACGAACAGGTAGCCCGAGGCGAGGAAGTGGATGATCATCCACTCGTGCCCCACATGGTCGGTCGTCGCCCAGCGGAACAGCGGGGTGTAGTAGAACACCCAGAGCGAGACCACGAAGATGCCTGCGGCGATGAGCGGATGCCCGATCACGGCCAGATACCGCGAGTGCACGATCAGCAGAATCCACTCGCGCGCTCCGCGGCTGCCGTCGGTGCGCTTGGCGATCGCGCGCATCGCGAGCGTGACAGGAGCTCCCGGAACCAGCAGCACGGGGATCATCATGCCGAGCGTCATGTGCCCGAGCATGTGCATCGAGAAAAGGTAGCCCTCGTACACGTTGACGCCACCGTTGGTGATGTAGAACAGCAGCAGCATCCCGAGCACCCAGAACACAGTGCGGTGCACGGGCCAGCTGTCGCCGCGCTTGTGCAAGCGCCAGACGCCCGCGAGGTAGAAGAAGATCGCGAAGGCACAAATGAGTACCCAAATGAGGTCGAAGCTCCACATCGTGAAGAGGTTGCCGGCGGTGACGGGCGGCGGCAAGGGCGAGCCCGTGAGGTAGGCAGCGGGGGAGGAGTCGGGCAAATCGGCTGCCACGATCTCGGGAACGGGAGTGGGGGTCGCAGCCAGAGCGGCAGCGGCGCCCGAAGCTAGGCCCATGAAACCGAGCTCGGCGGTGACAATCCACCAGAACCATCCGCGTTCCTTGCGAGGACTGGCTTCGAGCCGGCCGATCGCATAGTTGCGGTACACAGCCCCGAAGAGGCCCATCACGATCAAGGCAAAGACTTTGACGAGCACGAGGATGCCGTACGGCGACAGCAGGTTCGTCAGGTTTTCGACACGAATTTCTGCACTCACATAGCCCGAGGCCGCCACCACGATAAAGCTCACGAGCGCGATGCTGGAATAGCGGCGCAGCACGATTGCGAGGCGCTCCTTGCCGAGGGCGGAGCGGGCGATCGCGATCGCGAGAAGCCCGCCAAGCCAGAGGGCAGCGAATACGAGGTGCAGGTAGATGGCGCTCGTGGCGGCGTCGTGGTCTTCGGTTCCACCGCTGTGCCCTTGAAGCGCCATGGGGATGAGACCGGCAACGGCGAGAACAAGAACGAACACGAGGGCGCTCATTTTGCGCACCGCGAAGCACAGAACGGTCACAGCGGCCGCTATGAGCACCGTGGCGAGCCAGGCTTGACCGAGTTCGGTGACCGTCAGAAAGCTGGCGAGAACGTCGCCGAAGGCGCTAGAGAGGTCGATCGGCTGGTTGCGCACGGCCAGGAAGGTGAAAAAGCCCGTAAAGGCGGATGCCACAGCCCACACGGCGGCACCGGCGGCAGCGAAGTCGAGAGTGAGGGTGAATTCGTCCCGCTTGGGGCTCATCGCAAAGATCGCGATCATGAGCGCGCCGATCGTGGCAGAGAGGCCGAGGTTTACGAACAGCTTGGAGATGGGCAAGCCCCACCGCACGACGGCACCGGGGTCGAGCAAGATCGGAGCTTCTGCTCCGCCACCGAAGCGCAGGCCCGTCACGACCACAACAAAGGCAATGACGATCAGCAGCGCGGGACCGGCTATCCGGCTGATTCGTAACACTCCTCAAGAGTACTCGCGGTTATCCGGGAGTGTGCCCAGCGGCCGTGGCGACGGCGTTCGCCGACCGGGAATGCAAAAAGGGCGACATCCCGGAGGATGCCGCCCTTTTCAAAGTTGCTACTTAGCCCTTGGCTGCTGCCTTGAGCTTGCTGCCTGCACTGAGCTTGACGCCGTGGCTGGCCTTGATCTCGATAGCTTCACCCGTCTGCGGGTTACGGCCGGTGCGAGCCTCGCGGAAGGTACGCTCTGCAGCCATCCATCCGGGGATCGAAACCTTGGTTCCTTCGCCGACCGACTTGGACAGAACGGAGAAGAAAGCGTCAACGACGCCGGAAACGGCAGCCTGGCTCTGGCCAGACTCTGCGGCAACCGCCGCTACGAATTCAGTACGGTTTAGCGACTTGTCAGCCATAAGGTGGTCCTCCTCGGACGTAGTGCAGTTAGTTGTTCCGAAACGTTAGAAAACGTCGGAACCGCTTGGAATCTACCAGCTTGACTTGGTAATTCCGGGCAACTCGCCCCGGTGAGCCATTTCACGGAAGCGAACACGGGAAACACCAAACTGGTTGAGGAATCCACGGGGACGTCCATCGATGGCGTCGCGACCGCGTACACGGATCGGCGAAGCATCGCGGGGGAGCTTCTGAAGTCCGAGGCGTGCAGCCTCGCGCGACTCGTCAGTTCCGTTGGGGTCGACGAGAGCCTTCTTCAGCTCGAGACGACGCTCAGCGTAACGCGCAACGATAACTTTGCGCTGTTCGTTCTTTGCAATCTTGCTCTTCTTAGCCATGTTTAGCGCTCCTCGCGGAATTCAACGTGCTTGCGAACCACCGGGTCGTACTTCTTGAGTACGAGGCGGTCGGGGTTGTTGCGACGGTTCTTGCGCGTCACATAGGTGTAGCCCGTTCCAGCAGTTGAACGGAGCTTGATGATCGGACGTACGTCCTGTGCCTTTGCCATTAGATTTTCTCCCCACGTGCAAGGAGGTCCTTGACAACGGATTCGATGCCACGAGCGTCAATTACCTTGATGCCCTTTGCGGACAACTGAAGAGTTACGTTGCGGCGAAGCGACGGTACGTAGTACGTCTTCTTCTGGATGTTCGGGTCGAAGCGGCGCTTGGTGCGACGGTGCGAGTGCGAGATGTTGTGTCCGAAGCCGGGAATGGCGCCGGTCACTTGGCAGGTTGCTGCCATGGTGATACTCCTGTTCTAGTTACCGTAAGGACTAAGCCTTACCCAAGATCACTTGTCGGCACACACACTGCATTCTTCTCGAGCCGCATTTTCACGCGGTTTCAATCAGGGTGGGATGTGTCTGCGAGAGCGGAAGATACCGCTCGATCAACGGTATATATTACGTGCTAGAGCACGCTCGGCACAAGCCGAAGACGTCAACAATGTGGTGCGGGTCAGTAAAGCCATGTTCTGCAGCCACACTTTTGGCCCACTGTTCAACGGCATCCGCTTTGATTTCCACGGTTGTTCCGCATTCGCGGCAGATCAAATGGTGGTGGTGCGAGTCTGGCGTGCAGGCCCGAAACAGGCTCTCGCCGTCTTGCTGCAGCGAGTCGGCGTCGCCCGCTCCGGCGAGGTCGCCCAGGGCGCGATAGACAGTGGCGAGACCGATGGAGCTGCCGGCATCGCGCAACGCACTGTGCAGCGATTGAGCGCTCACGAAGCCCTCTGACTGAGTCAGAGCATCCCGCACCGCTTCTCGCTGCCACGTATTGCGCTTCATGGTCACCATTCTAACTTTTACCCGCCCGTGAAACAGGGGTGAGTTCAGTTGTGGATGCGCGGCTCACGCTGGGCTTGCGGCTACTCCCGCGCCGCGCGCCGATCACCCGGCAGACCAAGTAGATCAGGAACGAAATCGTTGTGATGTACGGACTGATCGGCAACGAGCCGCCGATCGCGAGCAAGACGCCACCCGTCGCCGAGACAAACCCGAAGATCATGCTGAGCACGGGCACAAGCCGCGGTGACGACGACACTCGCATTGCGGCCGCGGCCGGTGTCACCAGCAGGGCCATCACGAGCAGGGCGCCAATGATTTGCACAGCAACGGCGACCATGAGGCCCAGCAGCACCATGAAGCCGAGCGAGAGTGCGCGTGAGGGAACGCCGCGCGCGGCAGCGACCTCGGGGTCGAGGCTGTCGAAGGTGAGGGGGCGCCAGACCACGAACAGAGCGGCCAGTACGACGACACTGATCACTATCAATAGGCCGAGCTGTTCGCCATCCACCGAAATGATTTGGCCGGTGAGGAGCCCGAACTTGTTTCCGCTGCGTCCGGGGTAGAGGGCCAGAAACAGGATGCCCAAACCCATACCGAACGGCATGAGCACGCCAATTATCGAGTTTCGATCGCGAGCCTTCGCCCCGAGCATCCCGATCAAGATCGCTGCCACGAGCGAACCGACGATTGAGCCCGCCACCACGTTGGCACCGAACAGCAGCGCAGCAGCGGCTCCGGCAAAGGAGAGTTCGCTGATGCCGTGCACCGCGAACGCCATGTCTCGTTGCATGACGAAGACGCCAATGAGGCCGCCCGCGATGCCGAGCACCGCGGCCGCGATGAGGGAGAAGCGCACAAGGTTAAGCAATTCGCCATAGTCGCTGAAGTTCACGACCTGGCCCCAAAATTCGTCGAAAGTCACGCGATCTCCTCTTCGTGGTGGTGATCGCCGTGCGGCGTGCCGGCCACGATTACGCGACCACCCACTCGCACAACTTCGACGGGAGTGCCGTAGAGCTCGGTCAGCACATCGCTGCGCAAGACTTCGTCCGGTGTGCCGATCGTGAACTTGCCCCCGGCCAGGTAGAGCACTCGGTCGACCATGCTCAGGATGGGGTTCACATCGTGGGTCACAAAAAGTACGGCGGTGTTGTGTTCGCGTCGTCGCCGGTCGATGAGTTCAGAGACTCCGCGCTGATGCTGCAGGTCGAGGCTGAGAAGCGGCTCATCGCAGAGCAATAGAACAGGATCTGCGGCCAGAGATTGCGCGACCCGCAAGCGTTGTTGCTCACCACCGGACAGCGAACCGAGCGGTTGGCTGGCGTAGTCGGTGGCGCCCACGTCTGCGATGAGTTCATCCACCCGCGTCTTTACAGCGCGGGGGAGAGTTGGCACACCGAAGCGATGTCCGTTCACGCCGAGGGTCACGAGATCGCGGCCCCGCAAGGGTGTTCCTGGCGCCGCGAGCTTCTGCTGCGGAATGTAGCCGATGCAGCGATCACCCCGGCGAACCGGATGCCCGGCCACCGTGATCGTGCCCGAGTCAAGCTTCTGTTGCCCCAGTATCGCTTTCAGCAGGCTCGACTTTCCGGAACCATTCGAGCCAAGCACCGCCACGAACTCGCCGGGCGCAACATTGAGGTCGAGCCCCGACCAGAGGGTGCGCGCGCCGAAGCCCAGCACCCCATCACGGATGCTGAGCACGGGAACTGCTGCGGACGCCGAAGCGTCCGCAGCAGTTGCGGGTGAAGCGCTCACAGGGTTCGCCCCACTACGGGACAAGAACGACCGCGAGTGCATCCAAGTTTGAAGACATCCATTCGATGTAGTCTGCACCCTCGGGCAGCGTCTCAGTAAATGACACCACGGGGAGACCTGCCTCTTCGGCGGCTTCACGCACACGCTCAGTCTCGGGGCTCGAGGTCTGCTCGTTGTAGGCCAAGAGTGCCGCATGATCCGACGCAACCAACTCAAGAACCTCGAGGAGAGCTGCCGGAGGAACGTCAGAACCTTCTTCGATCGCTTCGGTGAACTCTGGCGAAGTGTCATCGTGCAGGCCCACTGCTTCGAGCAGGTATACGGCCACAGGCTCCGTTACGGCAGCGCCTTGGCCCTCAGTTGTCTCTGCGATCGTGTCAGCCTGCTCTTCGAGGCCTTCGAGCTCGCCCAGGAAAGTGTCGAGGTTCGTTTCAAAGGCATCGCTGTTCTCAGGGCTCAATTCCGTGAGCTCCTCCGCGATGTGCTCAGCGACATGTTCGATCGCGTGGAAGCTGTACCAAATGTGCTCGTTAAAGCCTTCGATATGGTCGTGGTCGGCGTGGTCATCGTCGGCCTCGTCTTCAGCATGGTCTTCATCCGCGTGATCTTCATCCGCGTGATCTTCATCAGCATGGTCTTCGTCAGCGTGCTCGTCGGCGTCTTCGAGAAGGCCGGATGCTTCGACGGCATTGAGGAGGATAGCGTCGGCGCCTGCCGCTTCGTAGAGGGCTTCGGCGAAGGGGTCGTAGCCTCCGCCATTGATAATGACGAGGTCTGCTTCAGAGACTGCGAGCTGGTCGCGGGCAGACGCTTCGTAGCTGTGCGGGTCTTGCGCTGGATTATCGATGAGGCTCGTGACAGTGACAGCGTCACCGCCGAGAGTTGCAGCGATGTTTCCGTAAACGATCGTGGAGGCAACAACGGAAAGGGTGCCATCCTCCTCGGCGGGCTCGCTCGTGGAGCAGCCGGCGAGGGTGAGCGCGGAGACCGCGAGCACGGCTCCGGCTGTGAGAGTGCGGGGGCGGTGACGGGCAAAAAGTGGAGCGGTAAAGCGAGACATCGAGCTGTCCTTCTAAGACTGTGAGTGATACCGGTAATGAGATTCGTTATCAATAGAGTACATGATGATGGGCGGCCTTGCGACGAGACGGTCGTTCCCTAGCGAATGTTCGTACCGGAGAGCTGCAACTCCAGGCCATCCAGAATGAGCGTGAGGCCGTCGCCAAACTCGTTCTCAAAGGCATACTCACCGGCGCCGAAGAGTTCGGCGAGCGCGCGAGCAAGGTGCGGATACTCCTCGGCTGACGGCGCGACCTCGGCCGCAAATTCAGCCTCCGCGCCCTCGCCAGGAGCGAAGGGAAGGCCGGATTCCGTCAGCACGAAGCCATAGACGAACGCATCAATCGTCGAAAACGCGTGCGTCGCGAGGGCCGCCGAAAAGCCATGCGCCATGAGGCACCCCATGACCCGATCGTGGTGACGCAACAGCGCTGGACCGGGAACCGGCCGAGATTCGAGCATCCCCAAACCCCAGGGGTGAGCGCGCAACACCTGCCGCGCAGACTGCGCTCGTCGCACCATTTGCTCACGCCAGGGTGCATCGATCTCGGGCAGTTCAATTTGCGAGAACACCCACTCCGCAAGCTCATTGAGCAGTGCTTCCTTGTTGGAGACGTGATGGTACAGCGACATGGCCTGAACCTTCAGTTCCGCCCCGACGGTGCGCATGCTGACGCTTGCGAGACCGTCTCGATCTGCAACCGCAGCAGCAGCATCCACGATCCGCTCACGACTCAACGTTCCTCGTACGCTCATGTCCCTATTGTTGCGCCCCTTACAGGTGTAAGCCTATACTCCGAATGATCACAGAACCAACAACACCCGAAAGGCACTCACCGTGACCACTGACACTTCACCCCTCACACCGCTCGATGTGCGCATCCGGCTCGCTGCTCTCTGGACCGCAACGATGGTGCTCGTGGCCTTCGTCGACATTTTCGGCTTCTACCGGCCCGACTATCGCGAACAGATCGAGGCCGGGCGGGTCTTCGTGTTCGACATCGGTCAACCCTTCATGCTCGGGATCATCATGTACGTGACGATCCCAACACTGATGATCGCGCTGAGCGTGCTGCTGCCCCACCGCTCAAACCGCCTCACGAACCTCATCGTGGCGCCCCTCTTTGCCCTGACGATCGTCGGGGCCGCTATCGGAGAGTGGGGATACTATGTGCTTGCGAGCGGGGTCGAGCTGGCTTTTCTCGTCATCATCGTGACGCTTTCCGCGAAGTGGGCCATGCCCAAGCGCAACTAACACTGCGCTGCCGTGGGCGGGGTCTTGCCGCGAGAGGACCACCATGTCGACCACCACCAATTGGGCGGGCAACCTCGCCTACGGCGCCGAAGCGATCCTGCAGCCGACCACAGCGGCCGAAGTGCAAGAACTTGTGGCCCGCTGGCCGCGCGTGCGAGCGCTCGGCACCCGGCACTCCTTCACCGATATTGCGGATACGCCCGGAGCGCTCGTTAGCCTGGCTGGGCTTGACCCTGACATCCGAATCGATGCGGCATCGATGACCGTCAGCGTCACCGGGGGCACCAGCTTCGGCATCCTGATCGATGAATTGCAACGCCACGGGTTCGCCCTCCACAACACGGGGTCGCTGCCGCACATCTCGGTCGCCGGCGCGACCGCAACGGGCACCCACGGCTCCGGAGACGGCAACGGCATCCTCTCCACGGCCATCGCTGAGGTCGAACTCGTCACGGCCGACGGCACGCTCGTGAGGGTCGATCGCTCCAGCGACGACCTGCCAGCGCTGGCTGTGGGCCTCGGTGCGTTTGGCATCATCACGCGCGTGAGCCTCGACATCCAACCCAGTTATGTCGTTCGTCAAGACGTGTACCGGTTCGCCCCGTGGGAGACCGTGCTGGCTCAACTGGATGAGGTGATGGCGAGCGCCTACAGCGTGAGCCTTCTTGCTGACTTCGCGAGCCCCACCGTGGCGCAGATTTGGCTCAAGACGCGCCTCGCTGACGGCGCTGAGCCGCCCTTGGCATCCGCTCTGTTCGGTGGTTCCTGGTATGACGACGCTGACGAGCTCAATCCCGAGAATGTGAACCCGCGTGCAAGCGTGCCCGGCCCGTGGTCAGAGCGGATGCCGCACTTTCGCCTCGACGGCCAGCCCTCCAACGGCGGTGACGAGTTGCAGAGCGAGTACTACGTGGCGCGGGAGCACGGCGTTGAGGCGCTGGAGGCGCTGCGAACCCTGGGCGCCCACATCTCGCCCCACCTGCTGATCTCCGAGATCCGCACTGCCGCCGCCGACGCGCTGTGGATGAGCCCCGCGTACGAGCGCGACGTTCTCTGCATTGGCTTTACGTGGGCTAAGCATCAGGCCGAGGTCGCAGCGCTACTGCCCATCATCGAAGAGGCTCTGGCGCCTTTCGCGCCGCGCCAGCACTGGGGCAAGCTGTTTCACTACGGGGCTGACGTCATCCGTGAACGCTTCCCGCGGAGCACCGAGTTCGTCGCGCTGCAGCGAGAGTACGACCCGCACGGCAAGTTCTGGAATCCGTTCCTCGAACGAACCCTCGGGCCCCGCTAGCGCGCTATTTCTTCTTGGCCTTCTCGGGAGCAGGGTCGAGGTCGGGCTTGTGGCCCTTTTCGTTCCAGGTCTTGAGAATCGACCAGCCCACGGCGGCGATCGGCACGGCCAGTACGGCACCGACGATGCCGCCCAGAATCGTTCCGGCGGTCAATGCCACCAAGATCACGAGCGGGTGGATGCTCAGGGACTGAGCCATCACGACGGGCTGGAGGAAGTTGCCCTCGAGCTGGTTGACCAACACGACGATGCCGAGAACGATGAGAGCTACGACCCAGCCGTTCGTCACGAGAGCGACAACGGCGGCGAGGATGCCGGCGACGGTCGCACCGACGAGCGGGATGAAGGCGCCCAAGAAGACGATTACCGAGAGGGGCAACGCAAGCGGCACCTGCAAGATCGCGAGTCCGATGCCGATGCCGAGGGCGTCAACGGCAGCCACCGTTGCGGTTCCGCGAACATAGCCGCCGAGAGTGCGAACGGCGGTGTGACCGATGCGGTGGCCTCGCGCTAGACGTTCGCCTGACATCGGGCGAAGGAAGAACTCCCAAATGCGGTCGCCATCCTTGAGGAAGAAGAACAGGATGACCAGGCCGAGCAAGATTCCGGTGACGACCTGAGCTGCTGCCGAGACTCCCTGAATAGCGCCGAGACCGAAGGTCGCGCTCGTGACAAAGTCGATTACCGCGTTCCAGGCATCGTCGAGGGCGGTCTGGTCAATGGGGAAGGGGCCATCGAGTGCGAAGTTCTTGAGCTGTTCGAAGCCTTCAACAGCCGAGTCAGATAGCTCGGACCACTGGTCTTCTACCGCGAACACCACGGCAGTGACCAAGCCACCGAACAGGGCGATTCCGCCCAGTAGTGCGATCCAAGTCGACAGCGCTCGGCCCACCCCGCGGCGGCGCATCCACACCACGATCGGGCTCGCGGCCGCGGCGAAGATCAGCGCGATCAGTACCGGAATGACGACGAGCTTGATCTGCGTAAGAGCAAAAACGATCACCGAAACAAGCGTCAGCAGCAAGAGAACTTGCAGCGCCCGAATGGACCAGGCGCCTAAGCGGTCGGTCCACAGTTCGTGGATTCCGGGGCGCTTCGCTTCGGATGCAGACGCCGCTGCAGACGATTTCTTCTTCGTGACCATGCGGCCACATTACCCACCGTTGCGCCGAAAGCGGTGCAACGTCGGGGTGTTAGTGGCGAATGCTCGGTTGTTAGTCGAGCAGCAGCGCAGGCTCTTCGAGCACACTCGCGAGGTCGGCGACGAAGCGGCTAGCGACATCCCCATCGACGATGCGGTGGTCGAAGCTTGCGCTCACGGTCGTCACGTAGCGGGCGCGTACTTCTCCATCGACAACCCACGGCTTCTGCTTGATCGAGCCAAGAGCCACAATCGCAGCCTCGCCCGGGTTGATGATCGGCGTACCCGTATCCATGCCGTACGAACCGATGTTGGTAATCGTGATCGTGCCGTTCGACATTTCGGCGGGCTGCGTCTTGCCGTCGCGCGCGGTGAGCGTGAGCTGTTCAAGGGCTTTGGCGAGATCGAAGAGGCTCAAGTCTTGAGCGTCCTTGATGTTCGGCACGATAAGGCCGCGCGGGGTTGCCGCGGCGATACCGAGGTTCACGTAGTGGTGAACGATGATCTCTTTGTCGGTCCAGCTGGAGTTCACGGTGGGGTTGCGGCGCACGGCCCAGTTCACGGCCTTGGCCATGATCAGCAGCGGGCTCACGCGCACGCCAGCGAAGTCGGGGGAGTTCTTGAGGCGCTTCACGAACTCCATGGTTCGCGTGGCATCCACGTCGGTAAAGACGCTCACGTGCGGCGCAGTGAAAGCACTGTGCACCATGGCCTTAGCGATGGCCTTGCGCACGCCCTTTACGGGAATGCGCTCTTCGCGCTCGTCGCCCCACGCGGGAGTTTCGATGTTGCGGAAGACGCTCGCCTGCGAAGCATGACGAATCACATCTTCGCGCGTGGTCTCTCCAGCGAGCCCGGTGGCAGCAACCTCAGCGAGTTCAACCCCGAGGTCCTTGGCCAGCTTGCGAATCGGCGGCTTGGCAATGATCGGGCTAGCGAACGACGCGGGCACGGATGCCGGGCGCGGCTTCGCTGCAGCGGCGGCAGTCTCAGCCTTGGCCGGTTGCCCACCCTTGCGGCGACGCGAGCTCACGTGTCCGCCAGTGCCGTAGCCCACGAGCACGGCTCCGGGCTTGTCGTCTTCGTTAGCAATGGTGGATGCCGTGTCAGCGACAGCAGCGGCAGCGTCATCCGCTGCACTGCTCTCAGTACCGACGTCGGACATCATGCCGTGGCTCTCGTCTTCGCCCGAGCCCGGTGCGGTCAGCTCAACCGAGCCCCCGACGGACTGCACGCTGATGATCGGGGTGCCGACCTCAACGGTCGCGCCCTCCTCCACCAGAAGCTTCTGCACGGTGCCGGCGAACGGCGATGGCAGTTCTACGAGCGACTTCGCGGTCTCGATCTCGACGAGAACCTGGTTGACGGTGATCTCGTCACCGGGCGCAACCTTCCAGGAGACGATCTCGGCTTCAGTCAGCCCCTCGCCCACATCGGGGAGAGGAAATTCAGATACGGCCACGGGGGCCTCCTTCGTCAGTAGGCCAATGCCCGGTCGACAGCATCCAAGATGCGGTCAACACTGGGCAAGTACACGGATTCCAGCTTGGCGGGAGGGAACGGGAGGTCGTAGCCGCTCACGCGCAGCACAGGTGCTTCGAGTGAGTAGAACGCGCGCTCGGTTACCGTGGCGGCAACCTCTGAGCCCACGCTGACATTCCCGGGTGCCTCTTGAACAACAACGACGCGGCCCGTTTTTTGGGCGGATGCCACAATCGGGTCGTAGTCGATGGGGGAGAGCGATCGAAGGTCAACAACCTCGACGCTCGTGCCTTCTTCAGCAGCGAGTTCTGCCGCCTGCAGCAGGGTGGAGACGATAGCGCCGTGACCCACGAGCGTCACTTCGGTGCCTTCGCGAACCACACGGCTGGCGTGAGTGGCGATGCCGCTCGAATCGCGGTCGACCTCGCCCTTCTGCCAGTAACGCGACTTGGGCTCGAAGAACATGACGGGGTCATTGCTGGCGATGGCTTCTTGAATGAGCCAGTACGCATCGTGCGGGGTGGCCGGGCTCAGCAGGCGCAGACCCGGAGTGTGCGCAAAGTACGCCTCCGGGCTTTCCTGGTGATGCTCAACCGCGCCGATGTGACCGCCGTAGGGAACACGAATCACGACGGGCATTTGCAGCGTGCCCTCGTGGCGCGCAGTCAGCTTGGCCAGTTGCGACGTGATCTGGTCGAAGCCGGGAAAAATAAAACCGTCGAACTGAATCTCGCACACGGGACGGAATCCGCCCATCGCCAGCCCGATCGCGGTACCCACGATGCCGGACTCAGCCAGCGGAGTATCAAGAACGCGCTTGTCGCCGAATTCGGACTGCAGTCCCTCGGTGACACGGAAGACGCCGCCGAGCGGACCAATGTCTTCACCCATCAGGAGAACGCGGTCGTTGGCGCCCATGGCGGCACGCAGACCCTCGTTGAGAGCCTTCGCCATTGTCATGGTTTCAGTCATTAGTTGCCCTCCTCAAACGATGCCTCGAAGTCGGCGAGCGCTTGACGCTGCGCATCCATTACGGGGTGAGGGTCGGAATAGACGTGGTCAAAGAGGGTGGAGGTAGCCGGGGTGGGCAGCTCGAGAATGCGCTTGCGGATGTCGGCGGCGAGGTCGTCGCCTTCCGTTGCGAGTTCGTCAAAGAAGCTTTGGCTCGCGCCGCGGGCCCGCAGATACGTCTCGAATCGAGTGATGGGGTCACGTTGGGCCCAGAACTCGAGCTCGCTGTTGTCGCGGTACTTCGAGGGGTCGTCGCTCGTGGTGTGGGCACCCATGCGGTAGGTGAGGGCCTCAATGAAGCGGGGTCCCTCGCCTGCGCGGGCGGCATCCAAGTTGGCTTGGGTTACGGCGAAGCTCGCAAGAACGTCGTTGCCGTCGATTTGAACGCTCGGGATGCCGAAGCCTTCGCCGCGCAGGTACAGCGGGGTGCGCGACTGGCGTGACACGGGAACCGAGATTGCCCAGTGGTTGTTCTGCAAGAAGAAGACTTGCGGGGTTTGGTAGCTGGCGGCGAAGACCATTGCTTCGCTCACATCACCCTGGCTCGTTGAGCCGTCGCCGAAGTAGACCATCACGGCGGCGTCCTTCTCGGGGTCACCGGTTCCGCTGCGGCCGTCGAGGCCCATTCCCATTGCGTAGCCCGTGGCGTGCAGAGTCTGCGAGCCGATGACGAGCGTGTAGAGGTGGAAGTTGTCGTGCTCTTTCGGATCCCAGCCACCGTGGCTGAGGCCGCGGAACATCGAGAGGATCGTGATCGGGTCAACGCCGCGCATGAGAGCGATGACGTGTTCACGGTACGAGGGAAAGAGGTGATCTTGCGGCCTCGCGGCCAGTGCCGAACCCACTTGAGCAGCTTCTTGGCCGTGACTCGGCACCCAGAGGGCAAGTTGACCTTGACGCTGCAGGTTGGCGGCTTCGATATCGAAGCGGCGCATCACCACCATGTGGCGGTGGAACTCCTGAAGAGCATCGTCACTGAGCTTGTCTACATGCGGGAGGTACTGTTCGCTGGCATCGCTGTGAACGAGCGTGCCCTCGGGAGACAGCAGCTGAACCGTCGCGGCGGTATAAGACATTCGACTAATCTAACGCGGCTCGGGTCAGTTCGTTTTCCGTGAAGCGACAACCTCTTGGGCTGCCCTTAGGAGTTTCTCCACAGATTCGGCTTCGCCAACACTGATTCGCAGGCCCTCGCCTAGGGCTCGAACGACGATGCCGTGGCTGCGGAAAACCTCGGCAGCCCAGTCGGTTGCTGCCCCGGTGGGCAACCAGACGAAGTTGCCGTTGGGCGTTGGTACCGCCCAGCCCTGCTCGCGAAGCCCTGCCACGATCTGCTCGCGTACCTCGTTAATACGGCTGACTCGCTCTAACAATTCATTTTCATGTTCGAGGGATGCGGTGGCAGCTTTCTGAGCAAGCTCCGTGACCGAGAGCGGAATCGCTACCGCTCGCGCCGCATCCATCACGTATTCGGGGCCAATGGCGTACCCAATGCGCAGGCCGGCCAGGCCGTAAGCCTTGGAGAAGGTGCGCAGCAATACGAGGTTGGGGTACTGGTCCACCAGGGTTTCCCCCCGCACGGCCTCGGGGTCTGTCACGAACTCGCGGTAGGCCTCGTCGAGAACTACAAGGACGTTCTCGGGAACGGTGGCCATGAAGTCACGGAATTCGGCATCCGTGACGACGGTGCTGGTGGGGTTATTGGGGCTGCACACGATCACCACGCGAGTGGATGCCGTAATTGCGGCACTCATAGCCGCAAGGTCGTGCCGGTGGTCGGCCTGGTCCGCGACCTGCACGCTCGTGGCGCCTGCCGAGGAAACCAGCAGCGGGTAGGCCTCGAAGCTACGCCAGGCGTAGATGACTTCGTCACCGGGGGCGGCGGCGGCGCTGACGAGTTGGGCGAGCACGGCAACGGAACCGGCTCCTACTTGAACGCTGTCGGCGGTGACGCCGAAGCGTTCTGCCAGTTGCGTGCGCAATTCGAGGGCGGATGCGTCGGGGTAGCGGTTGATCGAGTGCGTCGACAATTGCGCCAGCACCGAGGGCAATGGCTCGTAGGGGTTTTCGTTGGAGGACAGCTTGAAGGCATCCGCTGCGGCGGGCGCGCCCTGACGGTAGGGCACGATGGCGGCGATTTCGGGGCGGAGCTGTACTCGGTTGCTGGTCACGTCACCAGCCTAGAGGCGAGCAACCATTGCGGCTTCCTAAATTCGGGGTGCATAGTTAACGCATGAGAATCATCGTGCGCTTGCTGATCAATGCTCTTGCTTTGTGGCTTACTACGGTGGTTGTCGCCGGGGTTGAGATTGTTCCTTTCTCCCCTGGGGGAACTCTTGAGGTCGTGCTGACCTTCTTGCTCGTCGCGGCTGTCTTTGGAATCGTCAATGGCGTGCTGGGCAACCTCATTCGTATCGTTGCCTTCCCGCTGTATGTTCTGACCCTCGGCCTGCTTGCCCTCGTGGTGAATGGTCTTCTCCTTCTGCTCACGAGCTGGATCTCGAGCCTGTTCGGCTTCGGGCTCGTCGTCAATGGCTTCTGGTGGGGCGTTCTCGGCGCTCTCGTGCTCGGTCTCATCAGCTGGTTCATCGGCATCTTGGTTCGCCCGATTGTCGGCAAGAACCGCTAGGGCTGCACCCGCTCGAACTCGTAGCTCGTGACCGTCGTCGAGGCATCGTCGTAAGTCTTCGGCGTAATGCGTGCGATCGCCGCCCGAAGTTCATCGCTCGCGTCGACATCCATGAGTTGTGCCGTGTCGCGGTATTCGTTCAATTGATGCGCGGGAGCAAGAACCCCCTCGGGTAACTGTCTTCCTCCGAAGGCTTCGCGGGTCACGATCGTTGCGTGCTGGTTGTCTTGGGCGCCGCCTGCAGCGGGAACGATGTCGTCCTCATGCTCGACAAGTACGGCATCCACGCCGACCGGAATAGGAATTTGGCCGGTATTACCCCCGAATGACAGAACTCCCGTGACGTTGTAGTCGCCGGTCGCCGCGATCATCGCGGCAACGGCACCACCCTGCGAGTAACCGTTGAGCATCACCTCGCTTTCGGCCGTGATCCCAGCCTCCTCCATCGCCATCAGCACGGCCTTCATCGCCGCCGCCTCCTGACCGGCAGCGAGGTTGACGTTGCTTGAACCATCAAAAGGCTGCGCGGAGTCTCCAAATGCGAAGTCCACAGTGCCGCCGATATAGACCTCGAAGGTGTCTTCCTCTCCGGGGCGCGAGGTCTTTTCGACGCGCACTTGAAAGGGACTCTCTTCGGTGTGCTGCGGAATTCGCTCGGCCCGCTCGCCCACGGTCTGTGCTGGCTTCACTGGTGTCGTGTCGGTTCTACTCACGAGCGCTACGGGAGTTTCGGCCATCATCCCCGCTACTCCTGCCAAGCGTCCGACGCCCGCCGCTGATGACGACAACCCAATCAGTCCTGCAGCGCTCAGCAACGCCACGAGCGACGGCGGTAACCCGCTTGCCCCGGCAACAATCTCATCGACATTCATCACGCCCAAGCGCACAGTTTGCACGAAGAGTGGGTCAGAAATCAGGGCGTTGAGCCCCGCCATGAGTTCCTTATCACCCAGCAACTCTGCGGGTTGGCGCCCTGTCACCAACGCTGCTGCTGTGAAGCCGAACAGTATCGGCAAGCCAACAAGGGTGGCCCCCCACACCAGAAGGTGTTTCGGGAACAAGAATCCGAACAGCGCAGCGGCTTCGGCGGTGAACCTCCGACTCAGCCCCTCGGCAACGGCCTCCGCCATGCCGTAGCTTTCCGCGGCAAATCGCACCAAGCTGCTCAGCCTCTCCGCGCGCTGCGCGACCGACTGAAGCTCAGCGAACGCGCAATCGAGATCGTTCTCCGCGAGTGCGGCAGCGGTGGGGATGCCCAACGTCACGAGCTGATTCGTTGTGAGCCGAGCATCCACCATCGAAACCGCGCCCGCGATGTCTCGCGACATACTCGCAGCGCGGTGAAGCGCACTCGCGCTGACGAGCATTTCAGTGGTGGCGACGGAGACACTGCCGCCTCCCGAGATGGTGAGACTATCCGACATAGGAACCCATCTGACTGGCGGCCATCACGGTTCGATTTTCCGCAGCCTCGATCAACCTGCGAACGCAGGCAAGGTCGCGATGCAACTCTCCAACCCCGGCGTCGAAGAGCTGCTGGGCAGGGCCACGCCAGTCGATGCTGGCCTCGGGCAAGAGGCTCCTCACATAGGTCAGTCGTTCGAGAATCATGCGGAGTTGTTGCGCTTGAAAGTCGAGGGCATCACGAGCCATCGCATTCGGGGGAGTTGTCATGTTCTACCTTTCGCGGCTCCAACTCTCGCTAAACAGCGCCCCACAGATCGGTGACCGACAGGTATCGGGGATGAGAATCCCGCGACCGTCGCTGTTGAGGAGGCGAAACTGCGACACAATGAGGCATGACCTTCGAGCGAGCACTCTCTGACTCGACTGCCTTCCGGATCTGTTTCGTGTGCACCGGAAACATCTGCCGGTCGCCGATGGCCGAAGCGGTCTTCCGAGACCTCGTCGCTCAGGCCGGTCTCGAGCACTACATCGCCGTCACGTCAGCAGGAACCGGCGATTGGCATGTGGGTGAAGCTGCCGACGACCGCACCATTAACGCCCTTGCAGCACGCGGCTACAATGGTTCTGGGCATCGCGCCCGCCAGTTCGACCCCGAATGGTTTGACAAGTTCGACCTCATTGTCGCGTTCGATCGAGGACAGGAACGAATTCTGCGCACGTGGGCACCCAACGATCAAGACCGATCGAAAGTGCAGCCCATGTTGAGCTTTGACAGCGAACTCGCTCCGCTCATTGACGTGCCAGACCCCTACTATTCGGATGCCGCACTTTTTGATCATGTCCTCGGCATGATTGAGCAGGCTTGCGGCTCACTATTTCGTCAGATCACGCCAGGTATCTCGGCATCCACCGCAAACAACTAGGGAGCCCCATGAGCCCGTTGCCCGTTCAACCACTGAGTCCCCTCGATGGTCGCTACCGTCCCGCCGTTTCGGCTCTGGGCGAGCACCTCTCCGAGGCAGGCCTCAACCGGGCCCGCGTGCACGTTGAAGTCGAATGGCTGATTTTCCTCACGAGCAAGAGCCTGTTTGGTTCGAGCCCGATGAGCGCCGAACAGGTCACCGCCCTGCGCGCCTTCGCCACCGATTTTGGCCAAGAGCAGATCGATGAGCTCGCTCGCCTCGAAGCCACCACCCGCCACGACGTCAAGGCCGTCGAGTACCTCGTGCGCGCCAAGCTCGACGAGCTCGGCCTCACCGCAATCGCTGAACTCACTCACTTCGCCGCCACGAGCGAAGACATCAACAACCTCTCCTACGCGCTCACCATTTCGGATGCCGTACGCGAAGTCTGGCTGCCCAAGTTCCGTACCGTGCTGGCTGCGCTTCGCGCGCAGTCCGAGCTCATGCGCGACAACGCGATGCTCGCTCACACCCACGGTCAGCCGGCGACGCCGACCACCATGGGTAAGGAATTCGCGGTCTTCGTGTACCGTCTTGACCGCATCCTGACTCGCGTTGAGGGCATTAGCTACCTCGGCAAGTTCAGCGGAGCGACTGGCACGTTCGCCGCCCACCTCGCTGCAGACCCCGAGCAGAACTGGCCAGCCCTCTCGAAGGAGTTCGTGGAGTCCCTCGGGCTCGACTGGAACCCGCTGACCACGCAAATCGAATCGCACGACTGGCAAGTCGAGCTGTACCAGGCCACCAGTCACGCGAACCGCGTGCTGCACAACCTCTGCACCGACGTGTGGTCATACATTTCGATGGGCTACTTCCGCCAGATTCCGCAGGCGGGCGCAACCGGTTCGTCGACAATGCCGCACAAGATCAACCCGATCCGCTTCGAAAACGCTGAGGCCAACCTCGAGCTCTCGAGCGCTCTTCTCGAGTCGCTCGCTCAGACTCTCGTGACTTCACGACTCCAGCGCGACCTCACCGACTCCACGACGCAGCGCAACGTGGGCGTCGCCTACGGTCACTCGCTGCTCGCTCTCGACAACATCGAGCGCGGCCTCAAGGAGATCGCCCTTGACCCGGTGGCTCTCGACGCTGATCTCGACAGCAACTGGGAGATCCTCGGCGAGGCCATCCAGACGGTCATTCGCGCCGAGGTCACCGCGGGCCGCAGCACCATCAGCGACCCCTACGCCATCCTCAAGGAACTCACGCGCGGCAAGCGCATCAACTCCGTCGACCTCACCGAGTTCATCTCAGGGCTCGACATTGGTGCGGATGCCAAAGCCCGTTTGCAGGCGCTGACGCCGGCCACCTATGTCGGCCTTGCCAGCTCGCTCGTCGACTACCTCGGCGACACCAAGTAGTTCACGCTCTATGGAAGGCCGGTCTCTTCGTGAGGCCGGCCTTTAGTGTTTCCACCCGTGATCATTCTGTTCGACAGGTGCGATTGGGCCACACCATTCAGGCGGTGGATGCCCTACAGCGCATCGGGCGCCTCTGAAAAATACGGACCAAAGTCACTCAATCGGTACTGCACGCCCTTGAACGTGCAGCGGTTGTAACCGTCGCCCCTGCGCATCCCAGCTCCATGGGGCTCCCAAGCGAGAACCGCTTCAATCGCGAGGAGAACTACAGGATCGCGTTCTGTTGCAGAACCAAAGTAGACCGGGCTGAGGCCCAGTGTGAGTTGGCCAGTAGGACTAGTGCCAAAAGCTCCGATTTCTATGTCAAACCAAGGCTCGGACTCGTTCCGCTTCTCTTGCACGTAGTACTCATAGGGAATCTCCACCCCATCGACGGTGATCGCAGCGATAGTCACTGTATTTTGGTCGATTACTCCGACAAGTCGCCAGCTGAGCCCCCTTTCGGAGTCCGTCATTTCCGTCTTTGACCCATTTGTCTGAAACATCAGCGCCCCTCATCGTCAAAATACGGACCAAAGTCACTCAATCGGTACTGCACGCCCTTGAACGTGCAGCGGTTGTAACCGTCGCCCCTGCGCATGCCAAGCCCGTACGGGCTCCACGCGAGAACCGCTTCAATCGCTAAAAGCACTATCGGATCACGGTCTTGCGCAGAATCAAAGTAGACCGGGCTCAGGCCCATCTCGAGCTGACCTATCGGGCTTGTACCAAAAGCTCCAAGCTGAATGTTGTACCAAGGGTCAGATTTGTCGAGCTCCTGCTCGACCCGGTATTCGTAAGGAATCTCCACTCCGTTGACCGTTATCGCGGCAATACTCACCAAACCCTGCTCGATGTTGCCTACATGGCGCCAGGTGATTCTCCTATCAGGGTCCGTCATCCTCGTATCTGACTCACTCAGCTGAAACATCAGCGCCCCTCATCGTCAAAATACGGACCAAAGTCACTCAATCGGTACTGCACGCCTTTAAAGGTGCAGCGGTTGTAGCCGTCGCCCCTGCGCATCCCAGCTCCATGGGGCTCCCAAGCGAGAACCGCCTCAATCGCAAGCAGGACTACCGGATCACGGTCTTGCGCAGAATCAAAGTAGACCGGGCTCAGGCCCAATTTCAGCTGCCCTATCGGGCTGGTTCCGAAAGCTCCGATTTCTATATCGAACCAAGACCCGGATTCTGTTCGCTTCTCTCGCACGGAGTACTCATAGGGAATCTCTAACCCATTGACGGTGATCGCAACGATTATCACTAAGCCTTGCTCTATCCGACCGACCACCCGCCAGCTGAGCCCCCGCTCGGAGTCTGCCATTTCCGTCGACGAACCGTTCGTTTGAAACATCGGAACCCCTTCTCGTCGTTGCAGGCGATGAATACTCACGACATTACCTGCAGGGGTGCGGCCCGCTGGGACGGGACGGCCGCCGGAGCTAACGGTGTCGCCGTGAGGCAGCGCTAGTAGTACACAGCGAGGGCACCGTTAGGGCCGTCGATGACGTGAACGGGTGTGTCAAAGATTCGGGTGAGCACGTCATCGGTCAAGATCTCAGCGGGCGTTCCGAACTCGGTGACTTGGCCGTCTTTGACGGCGCAGATGTGGTCGGCGTAGTGCCCGGCAAAGTTGATGTCGTGGAGCACGATGATGATGGTGCGACCGAGTTCTTGGGCGGCGCGCTTCAGGTGGCGCATCATCTGAACCGAGTGCTTCATGTCGAGGTTGTTGAGGGGCTCATCCAGAAGCACATATTCGGTGTCTTGCGCGAGCACCATGGCAACGTAGGCGCGTTGGCGCTGTCCGCCTGAGAGCTCGTCAAGATAGCGGTCTTGCAGGCCTTCAAGGTTCAGAAAGGTGATGGAGTTGTTGATCGCCACCTCATCCGCTTCGGTCAGTCGACCTTGCGAATACGGAAAGCGGCTGAATCCCACGAGTTGACGCACCGTGAGGCGGGCGATGAAGTGGTTTTCTTGCCGCAGGATCGCGATGATCTTGGCGAGGTCTTTCGACTTAGTCTTCGCGACGTCGTAGCCTGCGACTTCGATGTGGCCGGAGTCGATCCCAAGCAGGCGGCCAATCATGGTCAGCAGCGTGGATTTGCCCGCACCGTTCGGCCCTACGAGCGCGGTGATGCCGCCCTCGGGGATCGTAAGATCGACGGGCCCGATGGTCACGTCGTGCCCATAGCTTTTGCCCACATTGCTCAGGGTGATCACAGTCGTCCCTTTCTCAGAATGACGATGAGGAAGACGGTTCCTCCGACAAGTTCAACGATGATCGAGACGACTCCTTGCGCGTAGAACAGGTTCTTCATCACGAAGTACGCTCCGCCCAGCACCACAAACCCGGCCAATACCGCGATCGGGAAGATGTGGCGATGGTCGTAGGTGTCCGCGAATTGGTAGGCGAGCGTGGCGACCAAGAACCCGAAGAAGGTCATCGGGCCGACGAGCGACGTCGAGACAGCCATCAGAATCGATACGAAGAACAGCACGCGCATGATCTCGAAGCGGTAGCTGATTCCTAGATTCGTGGCGGTGTCTGAACCCAGCGCAATGATGTTGAGGCGCCGGCCCTGTGCGAGCAGCACGGTGCCGGCCACCAGACAGAGCACGAGCGAGATGGGCAGGTAGCTGGCATCCGCATTGGAGATGGAGCCGAACAGGCGGGCCGTCAGGATGTCGAACTCACTGGGCGTAAGCAGGCGCTGCATGAACGTCGACACTGCTCCCAGCCCGCCGCCGATGATGATGCCCACGAGCAGCATGATCTGCAGGTTGCCGTACTTTCCGGAAAGCAACCAGCCGTACAGCAGCAGTGAGAGCCCGACCATCAGGGCGATCTGAAGCAAGAACTGGGGGAGGCCCTGCAGGGCGACGATGCCGCTGATGCCCAAGAAGTACACCGCAGAGGTTTGAACGGCCACGTACAGCGACTCGAAACCCATGATGGATGGCGTGAGAATCCGGTTATTTGTCACCGTCTGAAAACTCACGGTTGCAATCGCCTGGCAGAAGGCCACGACGGCAATCACGATCACGTTGGTGGCGCGCAGCTCAGCGATGAGCCAGAACCCTTCTGTGCCCACCGGCATCGGGTTGTTCCAGGCGAGCAGGCCGAACCCGATCGCCACAGCGAGCACACTCAGGATGCTGAGGAGCGTCCAGTAGCGGCGTCGCGCCTGCACCGTGGGGAACGGCCCCGTCACGCCGGGCGAGCCAGCCGCCGTCTTTGCGGCTTTCGCGGGCTTCGGCTTCTTGGGCGCCTTCGACAGCTTCACAAACCTGGGTTTCTTCGGGCTCTGAATACTCGTCTCCGAGTTTGCCGCCGACCCGACCGCGACGATCGGCGTCTCCTGCGCATCCACGGGGCTATGCACGACGGCGCTGCTTCAACAGAAGGGCAATGAAGACGATCGCGCCCACGACACCCAAGATGAGCGACACGGGAACTTCGAACGGCATGATGATCGTGCGGCCGACGATGTCGCACACCGTCACAATCGCGATGCCCAGTAAACACACCCAGGGCAGGTTGCTGCGCAGGTCGTCGCCACGGAACATCGACACGATGTTGGGAACGATCAGGCCGAGGAACGGCAGATTACCCACGACAACCGTCACCACTCCGGTCGCCACGGCGATGAGCGCGGTGCCAATGAGCAAAATCTGGTTGTAGTTCACGCCGACGTTCGTCGCAATGTCTTGGCCGAGTCCCGCCACGGTGAGTCGATCGGCGAACAAGAAGATCACGACGACCACGAGCGCAACGATCCAGAGCAATTCGTATTGCCCGCGCATCACCGAGGTGAAGCTGCCGGCGAACCACACGGAGAGGCTTTGAAGCATGTCCGTCGAGAGAGCGATGTAGGTGGAGATGGCGCCGACCACCGAGCCGAGCATGATGCCGACGATCGGCACGATCAGCGAGGAACGCAGCGTGACGCGGCGCAAGAAGAGGAAGAAGATTCCGGTTCCAATGAACGCGGCTACGACCGCACCGCTCATGCGGGCGAGGATGCTGGCTCCCGGAAAGAGGATCATGACGGTGAGCAGGCCAAGACCTGCCCACTCGGTGGTGCCCGTCGTGGTCGGTTCCACGAAACGGTTTTGCGTCAACAGCTGCATGACCAAGCCGCTCATCGCCATCGCGGCGCCCGCGAGCACCAGGGCGATCGTTCGCGGAACACGCGTGATGCCGAACATTCTTTGGCCGTCATCCGCCCCGAAAATGTCGTAAACACCCGTGAACAGGGAGGCGATCAGCAGCAGAACAACGCCCACCGTCGCGAGTAGGAGTTTCCAGTCGAAGAGGGTGGTCGTGTTGGCGGGCCGCCGTCGGGCCAGTGTTGACGTCATCCGTGAGTGAGGGTTTCTGATTGAAGGCCAGAACCGTTCGGTGCTGGAACTCGCCCGGGGGCAAGCTTCAGCACCGAACGGCGTGAGTAACGCTAGTTCTTGGCTTCTAGCGCGTCAGCGAGTGCGTTGAAGAACTCGGTGTACGTCTGGATACCTTCGTTCAGGTACGTGTCAGCCGGCATGTATACGAGGTTGCTTTCCTGAACCGCGGTAACGCCCGAGAGTGCTTCGGAGTTCTCAAGAACTTCGCTGCCCGGTACGTAGGTGGGGTCGTCAGCGAGAATTGCGGCGTCACGGTCCATGACCAGAATCCAGTCGGGGTTGGAATCAGCGATTGCCTCTACCGAGATGTCGTCACCCTGGTGGTCTTCGCTGCTGTCATCGACAGCCAGTGCGGCGGTGAAGTCGAAGATGTCGAAGAGCGGACCGAGGGTACGACCGACGCTCGGAGCCGAGTATCCGATCTCTCCGCCGGAGGTGATGACGGCCATCACGGAGTCTTCGCCGTTGTAAGCCGCGTTCACTCGCTCGATGGAGGCGTCGAAGTCAGCATTCAACTGCTCGGCCTCTGCCTGCTTGCCGAAGATCTCACCGAGAACAGTGATCTGGCGCTTGAGCTCGGCGTCGAAGGGCTCACCCTCGCGCGGGTCCAGCGACACAATCACAGCATCGGGAACGAGCTTGGCGAAGTCATCGTAGTACTGCGTGAAGCGCTGGCCGTTGATGATCAGGTCGGGCTGAACTGCAACGACAGCCTCGAGGTCGGGCTCGCCGTGGTTGCCGAGGTCGATTATCGAGTCGTCCTGCGTGTACGAAATCGTGCTGGGCATTAGGGCGACAGCGGCGGCGCTGAGTTCGATACCCCACGAGTCGAGCGTCTCGAAAGTGAGGTTGTCAGTGGCAACGACCGAAGTGAACGGAGTCGCTACGGTCTGGCTGCCGTTGTTGTCCTCGAACTGAACGGATGCTTCAGCTCCGTCTGAATCTGCAGTTTCAGGCGTCGCAGTGCTGCAGGCAGCAAGAGCGAGCGCCAGCACTCCAACGAGTACTCCGTGCCGGGTTCGTGAAAAGTTCATGGTGTCCTTAGTTATTTCGGATGACCGAAAGCGGTCGGGCGTAAAAACGCAACACCCGCTGCAGCGAGCGTTGCTTAGGTAAGCCTAACCTTAATAAAGACTGAGAGTCAAAGAGCCTCGGGCGAAATTGTGAACCCCGGGCGCGCCGCAATTATTGCCGCGCTGGGCCACCTCTCGGCGGCTGGTCAGAACGGGAGGAGGCTAGTGCCCGGCTTCGCGATCTTGCTCATCGAGATCGAGGAGCTCGTTCTTGTCGGGGCGCACCGCGAGCGTGAGCATCGCAATAACGACCAGCGACACGATGAATGCAACACCAGCAAAGATGAGGCCGAGCATCAGGTCGCGGGTAGCCATGAAAACCACCAGTCCCGTGAACAGCCCGAAAACTGCGGAGAGGCCGAGCATCTCTGCGGGGCGCGTGCGGTCACGCTTGTCTGGGGTAGTCACTGGTCCTCTTTCTCTTGCACGGCTGCCGTAACAGCATCATGATCGGTTGTGCTCCACTTGAGCGAGAGTGCAGCAATCACTAGGTACACACCAAGGATGGCCCAATAGGCTCCGAGAAGTCCGACCACCACGATGGATGCCGTGAGTTCACGGTCGATTCCATCCGGCCCAGTAAAGGGTTGGCTGAATCCCGGCGGCACGAGCAGCACTACGAGGGCGAGCAGCGCGGTGAGGCTGCCAACAAATACCCAGTCGCGCGATGATGCGTCGCGGCCGCGGCTGCGCAGCCCGAGATAGAGCTCGATGAATCCGGTGATCGCGGCGAACGCAGTCAGCAGGAAGACGAAGTAGGCTTGCCCACCGTTCGACGCGATGAAGGCGGCGATGGCGGTAGCGATCGAAAGCACGCCCTGAGCAATCGTGAGGTTGCGCCCGATTCCACGGTGCGTGGAGAGCACGCTCGCAGTCAACAGCACGGCGCCGACGATAAGCGTGTAGCTGGCCAGCGTGACAAGCCCAAGGCGCGACGAGTGGTCAGCCGAGAACGTGATGACAACAGCGAGAATCAGCGCGGGGATGGCGCGAGCTAAGGGCACGTACCACGCAGTAGATGCAGGCAGCGGCTCGGTGTGAGCACTAGTCAAGCGATCGCCTTCTTTCTGAACAAGCGGGTGCTTCTAGTCTAGGCCGCTTGCAACGATCTCTTGCCCTGGTGCTTAGGAGCCGGGCGGAAGGTCGACGAAGCGCGAGAAGTGACCGTGGAAGCCCACGGTGACGGTGCGTGTCGGTCCGTTACGGTGCTTGGCAATGATCAGGTCAGCTTCACCGGCGCGCGGGCTATCTGCTTCGTAGGCGCTCTCACGGTGCAGCAGGATCACCATGTCGGCGTCTTGCTCGAGCGATCCTGATTCACGAAGGTCGGAGAGCGCAGGCTTCTTGTCGGCTCGCTGCTCAGGACCACGGTTCAGCTGAGAGATAGCAATAACGGGAACTTCGAGCTCCTTAGCGAGAAGCTTGAGAGCACGCGAGAACTCACTAACCTCTTGCTGACGCGATTCAACTTTCTTACCGCTCGTCATGAGCTGCAGGTAGTCGATGATGACCATGCGCAGGCCAACCTTTTGCTTGAGTCGACGGCACTTGGCGCGAATCTCAACCAGGGTCATGTTGGGGCTGTCGTCGATATAGAGCGGTGCATCGTTGATGCGACCACGGGTCTGAGCGATCGTGGTCCAGTCGTTCGCATGCACCGAGCCCTTACGCATGTGCTGCAGAGGAACACTGGCTTCTGCCGACAACAAACGCATAGCGATTTCGCTTCGACCCATTTCGAGCGAGAACACGATCGAGGGCAGGTCATTGTGGATGGATGCTGCGCGAGCAAAGTCCAAACCAAGAGTCGACTTACCGATAGCTGGTCGCGCGGCCAAAATGATCAGCTGACCGGGGTGTAGTCCGTTGGTGAGTTCATCGAGCTCAGCGAAGCCGGTGGGAACACCGATCATCTGCCCGTCGCGGCCGCGCGCTGCTTCGATCTCGTCGATGGCGCTTTCGACGGCCATCGTGAGGGGAACGTAGTCTTCGGTTTCGACGCCGCCGGTCACCGAGTAGATCTCGGCCTGGGCGTTGTTGACGAGGTCGAGAACTTCACCTTCGCTGGCATAGCCCATCTGAACGATGCGGGTACCTGCCTCGACAAGGCGACGCAGTACAGCTTTCTCCGTAACGATGGTCGCGTAGAAGCCGGCGTTGGCCGCGGTAGGAACAAGTCCTGTCAGCGTGTGGAGGTATTCGACTCCACCCGCGCGAGAGAGTTCACCCGTTTTGGTGAGTTCGTCGGTGACGGCAATGACATCCGTCGGTTCACCGTGCGAGTAGAGGGTGAGCACCGCGTTGAAGATCGTTTCGTGCTTGGGGACATAGAAGTCCACACCGCGCACGGTTTCGATGACGTCGGCTACGGCATCCTTGCTCAGGAGCATTCCACCGATGGCGCTCTGTTCAGCGAGAAGGTCGTGGGGAGGAACGCGGTCTCCTCGCGAGCCGCCGCGAGATTCGCCGGATTGGCGATCGTCGCCAGCAAGGCCTAGATGCGCAATCGACATAGTTTTCCTCCTAGTGGGGCAGCCCTAGTTATACGGGCAACCCCCGACACTCGGGCTAGCTTCAGAGCGAGTCCCGCTTCAAGGCTGCTTCACCTTACGAACCAGAATCAACTACCCACAACTGGGGCTGTGGATAACGTTGTGCACAACTCCGGCGAAACGCCGGGGACCGTGTGAACAAGCTGTGGAAACTCCTGTGGAAACAACAGTGAGTAATGACTGAAATAGACGCTTGACCAGCACTTTTACTTTTCACACACGGTGTGTAGAAACATACCTAAAGTCGTGCTTGAGGGTTCCGCATTTTTCCAAATCCTGTGTACAAAACCCTTGACAACGGCCCTTAAACCACAAGGACGACGAGCCAAACGGCCCGTCGTCCTTGTTCTAAAACAGTTACTTGCTAGCAACCACCTGAAGGGTGATCGTGGCAACAATGTCGTCACGCAGACGGATCGTAGCTTCGTGATCTCCAACAATCTTGATTGCCGAGGTGATCTCGATCTTGCGCTTGTCGATGTCGCCAAGTCCTGCAGCGGCAACAGCATCTGCTACGTGTGCGGGCTTGACCGAACCGAACAGACGTCCACCCTGACCAGCGGTCACGGTGAGCTTGACCTTGGTCGCCTGGAGGCGAGCCTTGAGGTCCTGCGCTTCTTCGAGAGTGGCGTGCTCGCGCGATGCGCGTGCTGCCTTGATGGATTCAACCTGCTTTTCGCCACCGCGAGTCCACGCCACGGCGAAGCCCTGGGGGATGAGGTAGTTACGAGCGAAGCCGTTCTTTACGTCTACAACGTCGCCAGGCGCGCCGAGACCGGTCACTTCGTGAGTGAGGATGAGCTTTGACATGTCGGTGGCTCCTTAACGGCCTGCGCCGGCGTAGGGCAGCAATGCCATCTCACGGGCGTTCTTGACGGCCGTGGCGATGAGACGCTGCTCCTGAACGGAAACACCGGTGATACGACGGGCGCGGATCTTTCCACGCTCGGAGATGAACTTACGAAGCGTTGCGACATCCTTGTAGTCGATGACGCCTACGCGGATCGACTTGGCGGGTGCGGCGTTCTTGCCGTCCTTGCCTTTGCGGATGGGCTTGCGGCGGTCGCCGCTGCTCTTTCCTGCCATGAGTGTTACTTCTTTCTGTATTTAAGACTGAGCGCCGAGGGCCTAGAAAGGCGTCTCGTCGGAGTAGTTGCCAGGGGTGTTCCACACGTCGCCCGAGGATGCTGCAGGAGCGCTAGCTGCCCACGGCTCTTCGTTTGACTGGCCGCCGCCGTTGTTCTGCTGAACTCCACGAGGAGCTGAGCTGTCACGGGGGGCGCGGGTGATCTGCGTCGTTGCATAGCGGAGGCTGGGACCGATCTCGTCGATCTCCAGTTCCATGCTCGTGCGCTTTTCGCCCTCTTTGGTTTCGTAGGAACGCTGACGGAGGCGACCCTGCGCAACAACGCGGGTTCCCTTAGTCAGTGAGCTGGCAACGTGCTCGGCGAATTCACGCCAGCAGGAAGCGCGGAGGAATAGTGCTTCTCCGTCTTTCCACTCGTTGGATGCTCGATCGAAGGTGCGCGGCGTAGAGGCAATGGTGAAGTTAGCTACGGCAAGTCCACCCTGCGTGTAACGCAGTTCGGGATCTGCCGTGAGGTTTCCCACGACCGTAATGACTGTTTCGCCGGCCACGGTTACTTAGCTTCCGCTTCAGCCTTGGCTTCTGCAGCAGGAGCCGCGGGAGCCTTAGTTTCAGCAGCGGGAGCAGCAGGAGCTGCAGGAGCCTTAGCGTCTGCAGCAGGAGTCTTTGCCGGAGCAGCAGCCTTGCGAGCAGCCTTCTCTTCAGCAACCTTCTTGGCAGCAGCTACCTGAGCGAACCCAGCTTCTGCACGCAGCACCTTGGTGCGCATGACAGCTTCGCTGAGTGAGAGTTGGCGGTCGAGCTCGTCTGTCGACTTGCTCTCTGCGGTGAAGTTGACGACGGCGTAGATGCCTTCGGTCTTCTTGTTGATCTCGTAGGCCAAACGACGGCGACCCCAAATATCGATGTTATCGATGGTGCCACCGTCATTGCGGATGACATTGAGGAACTTGTCGAGACTGGGAGCCACGGTACGTTCGTCGATCTCTGGATCGAGGATAACCATGAGTTCGTACTGATGCGTCACAAACCCACCTCCTTCGGACTTAAACGGTTACAGACGGTCTGTAACAGGAGGGTGTTGACGTTCATCCGACCACACGAAAGCAGTCAGACAACCTGCCTAGTGTAGTTGTTACGCGGGGCAATACTCAAGGTGGAGATTAAAGCGAGGCTCAGGAGCGCTCGGCCCACCACATCCGTAGCCGTCTTTCGGCTTCGTCGGCGCCCAGCGGGCCTTCGTCGAGGCGCAGGTCGAGCAAGAACTTGTAGGCCTCTCCTACCTCACGACTCGGCTTGAGGTCCAAGATCGCCATGATCTCTTCGCCATCGAGGTCGGGGCGTACTGCCGCGATACCTTCGGCCTCGGCGATGGCAGCGATGCGGTCTTCGAGGTCGTCGTAGGCAAAAGCCAACCGATCGGCCTTGCGTACGTTGCGCGTAGTGACATCCGCCCGGGTAATGATGTGCAGGCGCTCGAGCTGATCGCCGGCATCCCGAACATAGCGACGTACGGCCGAGTCAGTCCACGCGCCCTCGGTGTAGCCGAAGAAGCGCAGGTGAAGCTCCACCAGGCGCGCAACAGAGTTAATGGTTTCCTTGTCGAAGCGCAGAGCCCGCAGTCGCTTGGTCGCGAGCTTGGCGCCCACAACATCGTGGTGGTGGAAGGTCACCACTCCACCGCGTTCGATCTTGCGCGTGGATGGCTTACCAATGTCGTGCAGCAGCGCCGCGATGCGCAGGATGAGGTCGGGGCCCTCAATGCCTGGCCGACTCTTCTCGAGATCGATCGCCTGACGCAACACCGTCAGGGAGTGCTCGTAGACGTCCTTATGGTGAGCGTGCTCATCCACTTCAAGCTTCAGGGCAGGAATCTCGGGGAGAACCTGCTCGGCGAGCCCCGTCTCCACCATGAGGCGGATGCCCGGAACCGGGTCGTCTGTCTTCAAGAGTTTCGTCAACTCATCGCTCACGCGCTCAACACTCACGATGCTGAGGCGCGGAGCCAGTTCCGTCATCGCCGCCACCGTCGCGGGGTCAACGGTGAAACCCAGCTGCGAGGTGAAACGTGCAGCCCGCATCATCCGCAGCGGGTCATCGCCGAACGACACCTCGGGGGAGCCCGGTGTGCTGATCGTTTTAGTAAGAAGGTGCTCTACTCCTCCCCAGGGGTCGACGAGAACACGTTCCGGTAGGCGCAATGCCATGGCGTTGACGCTGAAGTCGCGGCGCTCAAGATCTTTCTCAAGCGAGTCGCCGAACACAACGACCGGCTTGCGGGTTGCGCCGTCGTAGCTATCCGCACGATACGTCGTGATCTCCACGGTCTCGCCATGAATACGCGCGGCGATGGTGCCGAAATCCCGTCCGATGTCCCACTGGGCATCCGAGATCGGCTTTACCAACCGCATGATGTCGTCCGGGTTGGCATTCGTGGCGAAATCAAGGTCGGTGACCTTACGGCCCAGGAACGCATCCCGAACCGGTCCGCCCACAAGCGCGAGTTCAAAACCCTCAGCAGCGAATCGCGCCGCTAGGGTGGCTACTGGCTTAGAGTCGGCAAGTTTGTCGAGACTCTTAATCGCGTGGGCAACACTCTCCATGGTGCGACTAGTTTTGCACGGACATCGGGTGAAGTTTGCTCGGTTAACATCAAAGCACCCACCACTCAGGCAAGGACGAATAAACTCACACCATGCTGGCCGAGCGAGAGTACGGGGTTTCCCCTTGCCTATAAGAGTCTTTAGCGCCGCCATCGCGCTCGGTCTCGGGCTCACGCTCGCCGCGAGCGGAGCCAGTGCCGCACCCGCCGTCAGCGACGTTGCGGCGGTTACTACGGCATCCGCGGAGACCAACGTCGCGGTCATGGCGCCGATGACGGTGCCCGCGGGCAATGGTGGCATCCTCGATGCGGAAACTCTCGCCGAGTACACCGAACCTCTTGGCTTACTCACTCGTCAATTGGATGCCGTAGCCGGTAAGCCCGTTGCGATCGCTATTGATCCGATGATTCTGGCCTCCATTCGCGTCCTGGGCACGAGTGCTCCTGAGTCAGCTCGTTCTTGGTTGGAGCGCCTCTCGCTCATCAGCAACGACGTCGTTCCGCTGCCCTATGCGCATGCGGATGTCACGCTCGCTACTCAGAGTGGTCTCGAGTCAACTCCCGACCCCATTTCCTTCGACTTTGCGCTCGATGAAGCGAATTTCGCCGAGGCTGAAGCGGATGCCGCTGTAACCACGATTACCGGTTACCCCACGACCGAACAGCTTCTCGACTGGGACTACGCGATCGATGGTTTCCTTCGCCCACGCACAGACACTGTCATCGCAAGCGACCTCACCGCCTTCACTGAAAGTGGCTTCAGCACCATCGTGTTGTCGTCCACGAATGTTTCACGAAAAACAGGCGCTGGCGCTGTAACCACCATCGACGGTGTCACGGCGCTCATTTCCGACGCCACCGCATCCGCGGCAATGGACAACGCCCTCGGTTCCACTCTCGACCGCGATGTCACCGCCGCAGACACAGCGCTCAGTGAAGCTGTACTGGATGCTGGTGCGGCTCAAACGGCGGGAACGGCATCCGTCCTCATCGCCATCGATCACTCGCTCGAAGTGAGCTCTGCGCGTCTCGACGCGGCACTCGCCACCCTCACGGCAAGCCCCTCCATCACGATGATCTCCCTAACGGAGTTGGCCAGCGGAACGCCAACGGCAGCCACGATCGCGGACATGCCGCAGTCGGAATCACGCATCGGCGATGTGACTCGCTTGTTCAATGCGGCCCGAGCCGAACGCTCCTTCTTCTCTGTCGCCGAAGACCCCGACTCGCTCGCAGCCGAACGTCGCCTCGCTCTGCTGGACGTCTTGGGCACTATGCCCACGGAGGACCCTTCTGACTGGCTCACTCAAGTGAACCGCTTTCTGGTCGACTCCCGTGACCTTCGCAACGCGGTGACCGTGGTGGAGGCCAGCAACTTCCTGCTCGTCGCTGACAACGGCTACCTGCCTGTCTCCGTGAGCAACGACCTCAACCAAGCTGTCACCGTCTACATCACGGTTGATCCCCGCACCGGACTCCTCGCGGTGGGAGATGAGCTTGTAGAACTCCGCATCGAAGCGAACTCCCAAGCCAAAGGTGAGATCCCGGTTCAATCGCTCTCCAACGGTGTCGTGGATGTCGAGATCAGCCTGACTAGCAGCAATGGCACAACCATCGGGTCGACCACGGTCAGTGAGATCAACGTGCAAGCCGGTTGGGAGACACCCATTGTGCTCTCGTTCGCCGCGATAGTCGTCGTGATCTTTGCTGTCGGCCTTGTTCGCAGCATCGTTCGCCGCAGAAAGCCAGAAGATGACTAATCAGCCCGGTCCCGAAGCCGAGCCAGAACCAGGCGTGCCCTCCGCCTCGGTGGGACTCCCTGATCAGAAGCCGTCGACGATCGGCCGGGCGAGCGCTCTGCTTGCCTCGGGAACTTTCGTCTCGCGAATTCTGGGGTTTCTGAGCGCACTGCTGCTTGCCCGCACACTGGGCATCACCGGTACGGGTGCAGACGCTTACGGCATTGCCAACCAGTTGCCCAAGAGCGTCTACGCGATCGTTGCGGGGGGCATGTTGAGCGCGGTTATCGTGCCGCAGATCGTTCGCGCGGCCATCCACAAAGATGGCGGCCAAAAATTTATCAACCGTCTCGTAACTCTCGGCATTGTCATTTTCGTCGCAGTGACTATCGCAGCAACTTTCAGCGCTCCGCTGTTGGTCGACCTCTACACCCAAAGCAGCGAAACTTTTGGTGCTGAAGAAATGGCCCTCGCCACGGCGTTTGCCTATTGGTGCCTGCCTCAGATCCTCTTTTACGCGTTGTATTCGCTTCTCGGTGAGGTACTGAACGCCCGTGGCAAGTTCGGGCCATTTACCTGGGCTCCTGTCGCCAACAACGTGGTCATGGTTACCGGCCTGGTCATCTTCCAATTCATTTTTGGCAGTGCCGACGGTCTCGCCTCGACCGAGTGGACCCCCGACATGATTGCGCTGCTCGCCGGCAGTGCCACGCTCGGCATCGTTGTACAGGCCACCCTGCTGGGGTACTTCTGGCACCGCGCCGGCCTGCGCTACCGCCCCGAGTTCCAGTGGCGAGGCGTAGGCCTCGGCAATGCAGGCAAGGCGGCAGCGTGGACCTTCGGCATGATCTTGGTCACCCAGGTCGGTGCGGTCGTGGAAACAAATGTCGCGTCACTGGCCTCAGCGTCTGACAACGCTTCGGTGTTTGCCATGAGTACTGCATGGCTCATTTTCATGCTCCCGCATTCGGTCATCGCCGTCTCAATCGGCATGGCTTACTTCACGCGGATGAGCGGGCATGCGAGAGATCAAGACCTCGTTGCGATGCGTACCGACGTGTCAGGAGCACTCCGCTCCATCCTGATGTTGCTCGTGTTTGCCGCAATTGGTCTGATCGTTATTGCTTTCCCGTTCAGCGCCCTCTTCGGCAACGATCACGATCAGGTCGTCTCGCTCTCTGGCGTGCTCATGATCTACCTCGTCGGTCTCGTGCCATTCAGCATGATGTACGTGCTACAGCGCGTGTTCTACTCCTTCGAAGACACCCGCACTCCCTTCTTTCTACAGAGCTTCCAAGTGGTTCTCTACATTTGTGGTGCCCTGTTCGTCTCCACACTCCCCGTGGAGCGCATTGCGATGGGGCTCGCGACAGCGATCACGATTTCCGGAACAATCCAGACCACGGTGGCTCTCTTCGTGATTCGCAAACGCGTACCTGGCTTCGAGCTGCTTCCTCTGCTGCGTCGCATTCTGTGGTTTGCCGCAGCCATGATTCCGGCCGCCGGAGTCGGCTACGGCATCCTGATGCTGCTGGGCGGATTCGGTGAGGGCTCGTTCGTCGTCTCCGGCTTCGCAGGCGGCTTCGCTTCCATCGCCATTACGGGTACAGCAATGCTCGCTGTATACGCAGCGGTACTCGCTCTCACCAAGAACGATGAGTTCTTTGCCTTCGTGCGCCCGATCATGGCGCGACTCACTCGTCGCTAACGGGCGCGCAGACGGCTCCGCTCCGCTTCGCGTAACGCAGCCTCCTAGCGAACGAAAGCGAACTAAAAGTGTCTCGGCTACGAACATTCTGTAGCTAGCCCGCACGCCACAGCCACTCGGAATACTCCGTAGCTAGGATGTGTTGAACCGGGTAATCACAATCCCAAGGAGACACGAAAAGTGCGCCAACTCATCATCATCGGATCCGGCCCGGCCGGCTACACCGCTGCGATCTATGCGGCGCGCGCAAACCTCGCGCCGCTGGTGATTGCTAGTTCAGTCGAGGCCGGTGGTGAGCTCATGAAGACCACCGAGATCGAGAACTACCCCGGATTCGCCAACGGCATCCAGGGCCCTGACCTCATGCTCGAAATGCAGAAGCAGGCCGAACGCTTCGGCGCCGAGATCGTTCTCGACGACGTGACCGACCTCCAGCTCGAAGGCCAGGTCAAGAAGGTCACCCTCGGCAACGGCGACGTCCACGAAGCGCTTGCTGTCGTGTTCGCGACCGGTTCTGCCTACCGCAAGCTCGGCCTTGCTGACGAAGAGCGCCTCAGCGGCTATGGAGTGTCGTGGTGCGCCACGTGCGACGGCTTCTTCTTCCGCCAGAAGACGATTGCGGTTGTCGGCGGGGGAGACTCGGCCATGGAAGAAGCAACCTTCCTCACCAAATTTGCCGAGAAGGTTTACGTTGTTCACCGCAAGGATGAGCTGCGTGCCTCCAAGGCCATGCAGGAGCGTGCCTTCAGCGATCCGAAGATCGAATTCGTCTGGAACAAGGCTGTAACCGGCATTACCGGTTCCGACCTCGTGGACGGTATCGACCTCACGGACACCGTTGATGGTTCCACTTCTCACCTCGATGTCAGCGGTCTTTTCATTGCTATCGGCGCCGACCCCCGCACACACCTCGTGCACGGTCAGCTCGACATCAACGCTGACGGAACAGTGGCCGTGGATGGTCGTTCCTCTCGCACCAACATCACCGGAGTTTTCGCAGCCGGCGACGTCATCGACCCGACTTACCGTCAAGCAGTCACAGCCGCCGGTTCCGGCACTGTTGCTGCGCTCGATGCGGAGCACTACCTCGCATCGCTGCCGCGCGAACTCGTCGCCAGCGCAGTACAGCCCCCAGAACCCGCAGCGCCCGTCGCCGCCACCGTCTAATCGTTTCACCGAACAAAGGAACACAACATGTCTTCAGCAACAGATGTAACCGACGCTAACTTCGAAGAGATCGTCATCAACTCAGGGGAGACCATCATGGTCGACTTCTGGGCCGAGTGGTGTGGTCCCTGTCGCCAGGTTGGCCCCATCCTCGATCAGATCGCTGCGGAAAACTCCGACAAGATCAAGATCGTCAAGCTCAACGTTGACGACAACCCGCAGATGGCCATGAAGTACCAGATCACCTCCATCCCCGCGATGAAGGTCTTCAAGGGTGGCGAGGTTGTCAAGACGGTTATCGGCGCCAAGCCGAAGCCCGCGATTGAAGCAGACCTCGCAGAGTTCCTGGCGTAAAGCTCAGTCTCCGCCGAGAGCCTCCGGCATCCACTATTCGGTGGGTGTACGGAGGCTTTCGTAGTTAACGCCAGTCAAGCGTTCGGATTCAACCCAGAGCTTACGAGCGTCGACCTCCGAGTGCGAAGCAGCGTTCGACTCGACCAGCACAGGGGCGCCGCGGTATTCCTTGCGGCCACCGGGGCCGAAGTAGTCGCCACCCTTCGCCTGCGGGTCTGTCGCAGCCCGCAGCGACGGGCGAGCGCCCTGCTTGGGGGTCTGGATCCCCAGGAATACCAACGGCTTCAGCGGGCGCAAATACCAGCGGTTGAACAAGTGGTCGGCGAGCCCGGTTCCGGCGGTTCCCGGATGCGCGGCTACCGAAATCGCGTCGACATCGGCTGCCTCGAAGAGGCGCTGCAGCTCGTAGGCGAAGAGCAGATTGGCGAGTTTAGAACGGCCGTACGCAGCACGGGGAGTGTAGGAGCCGTTCTGAAACATCAGGTTCCCGAACTCCATGAATCCCCAGCGGTGGGCAACGCTCGACAGACTCACGACACGTGCGCCGGGGGTGGCTCGGATGAGGTCGAGCAGGTGCCCGGTGAGAGCGAAGTGCCCGAGATGGTTGGTGCCGAGCTGCGATTCGAAGCCATCGATCGTGAGCTGGGCATCCGTCATCATGATTCCGGCGTTGTTGATCAGCAGGTCAAGACGTGAATGTTTCCCGTGAAACATCTCGCTAAAACGTCGCACCGATTCCAAGTCTGCAAGATCGAGAAGCATGGTCTCGAGGGAGACGTCGCCCAGGTCCGCCTGCAATGTGGCCACAGTCGATTGAGCCTTAGCCTCGCTGCGCATAGTCATCACGACATGGGCGCCGGCTTTGAGCAACGCACGACTCGTCTCTAGCCCGAGCCCCGAGTTGGCACCCGTCACAATCGCTACTTTTCCAGAGAGATCTCCGAGGTCGGCTTCGGTCCAGTTGGTGCGAGCGTTCATCGTCAACTTTCGTAGGGATATAGAGGAGTGAGACAGGGGAGGCCGTAGACAATTTGCCGCTCTGCTCACTGTAGAACCGCGGAGCTCGTCAACGAATTCCGTGGATGGTGCTGCGAAGGTGATTCGGAGCCGCGGCCGCCATAGATTGTGCGCGCGCACTTCGAAACGAAGGCTCAGTTTCGGGTCAGAACCCTCGAACGCCTATTGTTTAAAGTCAACCGAACGGGACTACCCATGACAACACAGCCAAACAACCTCGACCAGTGGTTCGACCACTACGCCGATCGCGCCTCAGGACTCGCCGCCTCTGAAGTACGAGCGTTGTTTGCCGTGGCCTCACGACCCGAAGTTGTCTCGCTTGCTGGCGGCATGCCGTACGTCTCAGCGCTGCCCCAGGACCTCGTCACAGAGTCAATCGACCGCGTGATGCGCGATCGTGGGCCGGCCGCTCTCCAGTACGGCTCAGGGCAGGGTCTCCCCGCGCTACGTGAGCAGATCCTCGACGTGATGGCACTCGAGGGCATCCGTGCCAGCGTCGATGATGTCGTTGTCACTACGGGCTCTCAGCACGCTCTTGAGCTCGTCACAAAGCTTTTCATCAACCCCGGTGACGTCGTCATCGCCGAGGGGCCGAGCTACGTCACGGCCATGGTTGTCTTCAAGTCGTTCCAGGCGGAGATCACCCACGTGGAGATGGATGAATTCGGGCTCGTTCCCGATTCACTCCGCGCTCACATCGCCTCGGTACGTGCCGCGGGTAAGACGATCAAATTCCTCTATACGGTTCCCACCTTTAGCAACCCTGCCGGTGTCACCTTGAGCTGGCAACGTCGGCTCGAAGTTCTCGAGATCGCGCGTGAAAACGGCATCCTCGTTCTCGAAGATAACCCTTATGGACTCCTCTATTTCGATGGTCCTCCGCCCCACGCAATGCGTTCCGTCGAAGAAGATGGCGTCATCTACCTCGGCACGTTCTCCAAGACTCTCGCCCCGGGCTTCCGCGTGGGCTGGGTCCTCGCGCCCCACGCAATTAGAGAGAAACTCATTTTAGCGAATGAGGCTGCGGTGTTGTCGCCGAGTTCGTTCACCCAGAACATCATTAGCGAGTACATGAGCGTCGCCGACTGGAAGGGTCAGATCGATACCTTCCGCGGCGTCTACCGCGAACGTCGTGACGCCATGTTGGGCGCCCTCGGCGATTACCTCCCCGATCTTGAGTGGACAGTGCCCAACGGTGGGTTCTACATCTGGGTCACGCTGCCCGACAACCTTGATTCCAAGGCGATGTTGCCTCGTGCCGTGAAGGAACTCGTCGCCTACACCCCTGGCACCGCCTTCTACGCGGATGGAAATGGGCGCAGCAATATGCGTCTGTCGTTCTGCTATCCGACCCCCGATTTCATTCGCGAGGGCATTCGCCGGCTTTCTACTGTGATCAACGGTGAACTCGAGCTTCTCAACACCTTCTCGCAGACAGCTCCTTTGACGGTGTCGCCCCCTGCGCCATCGATGATCAACCCTCCAGCCAACCTCAGCTAGGAACATCATGAACGATTCACCCACCCGCGTACTCGTTCTAGCTGGCGGAATCTCGCATGAACGGGACGTTTCGCTGCGTTCCGGTCGCCGTGTCGCTGATGGCCTCCGCGCTCAAGGCAAGATCGTCGAACTCCGAGACCCGGATGCGTCGTTGCTGCCCTACCTGCGTGAGGCTAAGCCGGACGTTGTCTGGCCTGCACTCCACGGCGCAAGTGGAGAAGACGGCGCCCTGCGCGGACTCCTCGACCTGATCGGCATTCCCTACGTAGGATCGCGAGCGGACGCAGCGCGTTTGGCATGGGATAAGCCCACCGCCAAGTCGCTTGTCTCTCGTGTTGGAGTTCGCACCCCATTGTCGATCGCTTTGTCTCGCGATTCCTTCCGCGAACTGGGTGCTCACAGCATCTTGGACGAGCTTGCCGATGAATTGTCGGGGGAGTTGGTTGTGAAGCCAGCGCAGGGTGGATCAGCGCAGGGCGTTTCCATCGTGACGGACCGTGCCGATCTTCCGAGCGCCATGGTCAACGCTTACAACTATTGCGACGTAGCTCTCATCGAACAACGCATTACCGGAGTCGAGATCGCTATCGGCATCCTCGACAGCGGAATGGGTCCAGTCGCGCTTCCCGCCGTGGAGATCGATCCGGTCGAAGGGGCCTACACTTTCGAGGCTCGGTATAACGCTGGTCAGACACGCTTTTACACCCCGGCTCGTATATCGCAGGAGCACGCGGATCGCGCCGCTGAAGCAGCACTCGCAGCACATTCCGCTCTCGGACTTCGTCACTTGTCGCGCGTAGACCTCATCGTGGATCGCGCCGGAACGCCCTGGTTTCTCGAGGCAAACGTGCTGCCCGGCCTCACCGAAACTTCGATTCTGCCGCAGGCTTTGGTGGCGGCAGGCCACGATCTCGGCTGGGTTTACGCTGCCCTTGCCGACATCGCGATGGAGAACTAGAGCACCTCAGCAAGCCCCACGGAGCAAGCAGCATTGCAGAGTTGGCTTCCAGCGGCGCTCCTCGTTGAAGACTCGTCCGCATGCTAGCGCGCTGTTATACACAGGCCTATCCACAGCGGTAGATGCCATGTTTCACGTGGAACATAGCAAGGGTGAGGCCCCGTTATCCACAGGTAGTGCACACCCTGCGCACACTCGGCCGCGCCGACTTCAGTGCGCCGCGTCTCGCGTCTCGCGTCTCGCGTCTCGCGTCTCGCGTCTCGCGTCTCGCGTCTCGCGACTAGCGACTAGCGACTAGCGACTAGCGACTAGCGACTAGCGACTAGCGACTAGCGACTAGCGACTAGCGACTAGCGACTAGCGAAGTTTCACGTGAAACATGCTCGATGCAAACCTCGTTTGCAGACAGGCGCATGCTCGACATTCCACACAACCAACCGCGAGCGGTCGCTCCCAGCTGCCAGTGAAAGTGCCGGCTGCCGCCTGCCGTCTACCAGTGCGAGCGCCTGTGCAAATACAAGCGGTGCCAACCACTGAGCCCGGGGAGTCAGCCGCGACTCTCTCAGTGACATCCAGGTCGACGAAATCCCACGACACAGATTGCCGGGGCGTTCAACGTGGCTGCCACGACGAGACCCATCTACCAATACAGGGAGCGAGGCTTTGAGTCGCGCGTAAGCCGTGCGTTCACCGTTTCTCGTGCTGGCGCTAAGGTTCGCTGCGATCACAATCCGCAGACCGCACGCATTCCTCGCCCCACGGCTCACCGCCATCCTGGACAGCAGTGCACTTAGCTAACGCACTCCCACGGGGGAGTGGTCCTGAATGCTCTCTAGGAGCTGAAGCCCGTGTCGCCCAGTTCTTCGAGGATGCGGTTGAGGTCAGCCACGGTAGCGAAGTCGATGACGACTTGGCCCTTACTGGCTCCGAGGGTTACTTTCACCCGGGTGTTCAGTCGGTCGCCTAAGCGCTCAGCAATCTCATCGAGATGGCCCTGCTTCTTGCCGCGTGACGGCTTAGCGCGAGGGGGCTTGGTTGAAAGCGATCCTGCCGCGGCTTCGGCTGCGCGCACGGAGAGCTCTTCATTGACGATTTTCTCCGCCAAACGCTCCATTCCGGCGCTGTCAGGAAGCGATAGGAGCGCTCGAGCGTGTCCTGCGGTGAGAACTCCAGCCGCTACTCGGCGCTGAACGCTTTCTGGAAGGCGCAAAAGACGCATTGTGTTCGTAATTTGCGGGCGAGAACGGCCAATTCGCTCCGCAAGCTGTTCCTGGGTGATCCCAAAATCGGCGAGAAGCTGCTGGTAGGCGGATGCTTCTTCCAAAGGATTCAGGTTAGCGCGGTGGAGGTTCTCGAGAAGAGCGTCGCGAAGCATGTCTTCATCAGCAGTGCTCTTGATGACAGCCGGAATGCTTGCAAGCCCGAGGT
The DNA here is from genome assembly GCF_002797685.1 of Salinibacterium amurskyense. GTDB lineage: Bacteria > Actinomycetota > Actinomycetes > Actinomycetales > Microbacteriaceae > Rhodoglobus > Rhodoglobus amurskyensis. The sequence goes on along the minus strand of NZ_PGFH01000001.1, from coordinate 247,575 downwards.
GCTTGGTCGCGCGAAGGCGACGTTCACCCATGATCAGTTCATACTGCGGCCCACCTTCGACCGCACCGACAAGAGGGCGAACCACGATCGGCTGAAGAACACCGATCTCGCGGATGGAAACAATCAGTTCCTCTAGCTCTTCCTGACGGAACTCACTACGCGGTTGACGCGAGTTGGGAACGATGTCGAGAGGGGACAGGCTCGCGAGGCGCGCACCCGGAACGGAGCGCAGCCGCTCGGGAGCGATCTCGCCGCCGGGAAAGAATACGTCGACAGGACGCTCTTGGTTCTCATCCGCGGAGGGAATCAGCGCGCCAATTCCCCGACCCAAACCAGTTCGTTTTGGTGCTGCCATTATTTGGGTGCTCCTCGATGTGCGATCTCCGCTGCCGCTTCAAGATAGGAAAGCGATCCAGGGGAGTTCTGGTCGTAGCTGATCACACTCTGGCCGTAGCTAGGTGCCTCAGAAATCCGAACCGAGCGGGGGATGAGAGTAGTCAGCACCTGCTTGGGGAAGTGAGCACGCACATCATCGACCACCTGATTAGCAAGATTAGTGCGAGAGTCGTACATGGTCATTAAGATCGTGGACACTCGCAGTCGCGGGTTCAGATGACGCTCGATCAGTTTGATGTTGTTGAGAAGTTGACTCAGACCCTCAAGCGCGTAGTACTCGCACTGAATTGGAATGAGAACTTCTTGAGCCGCAACGAAAGCGTTGATGGTGAGAAGGCCCAGTGACGGCGGGCAGTCGATGAAGACATAATGGAACGGCTCGGGAGTCTCCGAAAGGAACGTATCGAGCGCTGAGCGAAGCCGTTGTTCGCGGGCAACGAGAGAAACGAGCTCGATCTCGGCACCAGCCAGGTGGATCGTAGCCGGCACGCAGTACAGTGCGTCGAATTCAGGACTCTTCTGTACGACATCTGCCATCGGCACGTCGTTGATCATGACGTCGTAGACGCTTGACGTCTCCGAACGATGCTCGACACCCACGGCAGTGGACGCATTTCCCTGAGGATCGAGATCGATCACAAGAACGCGGGCACCTGTGCGTGCAAGAGCAGCAGCCAAGTTAACCGTGGATGTGGTCTTTCCAACCCCGCCCTTTTGGTTAGCAACCGTGAAAACGCGTGGCGAAGAGGGAAGGGGTAGGGAGGCTGATGCAACAGCCTGTCGACGACGAGTGAGATCCGCAATCTCCCGCGCAAGCGGCGTGGTTTCATCGAACGACTTACCTTGTTCGTTGACTTCGCTTTCGGGATGTTTCACGTGAAACTTTCTCTCAGACTGCTGTAAAAACGGGGAAGACTGGTAGCGGCGATAGTGACTGCCGAATTAGTCCACTCTAGCCCGAAAGACCCTTGTGATCTCCGGCGTGATGCCTTCACCTAGAACGAGAGACTCCACATCCTTGAGGCGGGCCTTGCGAATGACCTTCGCAGCGGCCTCTATCTCTTCATCGATGCGCGCACCCTTCATAAACACCATCTCGCCGCCGGGGGCAAGGAGGTGCTCTGTGGAGGGGATCAACTTAGAAAGCGCAGTGACAGCACGCGCAGTGATCTGCGTGAGAGCCTCAGCATAAGGAGCATCCTGTGAACGAGAGCGGTCGACAACGACATTCGACAACCCGAGGCGATCAACTTCAGCATTGAGCCAGTCAACTCGGCGTTCCATGGGTTCGATAAGAACGAAGTTCACATCGGGGCGAGCGATTGCTAGAACTAGACCAGGAAGACCCGCGCCACTGCCAATGTCACCAACGAGCCCCGGTCGAAGCAGGGGAGCGACAAGCACGCAATTCACAATATGACGCGACCACAGACGGGGAACCTCTAGGGGACCGATAAGACCAAGCTCTTCACCTCGAAGAGCCAAGCTCTCGGTGTACGCGCGCGCCAGGTCAATACGCGAGCCAAATAGCTCAGCCGCAATCTCAGGCTCTTGTTCGAGCACTACTCCGTCGGTCAATGTTTCACGTGAAACTATGAACGAGTAATGACGGTGTGACGGTCGCGGCCTTCACCGCTGGACTGCGACACGAAACCGCGCTCAGCCACAACATCGTGAACGAGCTTGCGCTCGTACGATGACATCGGGGGGAGTGCGGCAGAATCAGATCCCGCTTCGATGCGCGCAACTGCCGCATCGACAAGCTTCGAGAGTTCCGCAGCACGAGCTTCACGCGAGCCACCGATGTCCAAAATGAGACGCGAGAACGCTCCGGTCTTGTTCTGAACCGCAATTCGGGTGAGCTCCTGAAGTGCTGTGACAGTGTCAGGCTTGGAAAGCAGACGAAGGTTAGTGTCTTCGCTCGACGTTACCGATACATAGGAGCGACCGGCCCGCGCATCGATCTCGATGTCGCCATCGAGGTCTGCAATATCGAGCAGCTCCTCGATGTAGTCAGCCGCAATATCGCCCTCTTCTTCGAGTTGCGCGGTAGTACGGTCTTCGCGATCGTCCACGGGAGCGGACTCGACAGCGGTGGTCTCGGTGTCAGAAACGTTCGTCATTTCTTCTTTCCCTGCTTCTTCTTCGCACGGTTTTTGCTAACGGGTTGTTCCCGCTGCGGGTTCTTAGGTTCTTCGATCACGATCGTGCCGGCATCGGGAGTTTCTTCGACGATGCCCTTGCGCTGGTTGCGCTTAGCAAGGCGCGCTTCTCGAGCGAGTGCTGCTTCACTGCCAGGGGTGGGCATGTTGCGAATAACGAGGAACTGCTGACCCATGGTCCAGAAGTTCGACACCAGCCAGTAGAACATCACGCCAAGTGGGAACGTGAATCCCGAGAAGGCGAAGACGAGGGGGAGTAGGTACAACATGATCCGCTGCTGGCGGTACATGGGGCTAGCCTTCATCTCTGCCGACTGATTCTTCGACATGATCTGAAGTTGCGTGATGAACTGCGATCCAGTCATCAGGATGACCATGATGACCGCAGTAATGATGACCGCTACGTTGCCCTCTGCCGTGCTGATCGCGAGGTGCAGGGGAGCGATGTCAAACAGCGACGAGGTACCGAAGGATTCTGAGAGCTCGGCGTTGAGGAGTCCAACACCCGGGGCATTTCCCTCGAGCTGTGCGTTACGCAGTACTGAAAAGAGACCGAAGAAGATCGGCATCTGCAGAAGAAGAGGAAGGCAGGAACTAAACGGGTTGGTACCCGCGTTCTTGTACATCGCCATCGTTTCGCGAGACATTGCCTCACGAGAGAACTGATCTTTCTTGCCCTTGTACTTGTCCTGGATCTTCTTGAGCTGAGGCGCGACTTCCATCATGCGACGCTGGCTCTTGATCTGGCGCACGAAGACTGGAATCAAGGCTGCGCGCACAACGAGGACGAGGCCGACGATCGAAAGAACCCAGGTCAGGCCAGCATCCGCATCCATACCGAAGAAGGTAAGGATTTCGTGAAAGGCGACGAGGATTGCCTCGATTACCCACTTGATTGGCCAAAGCAGATTGCCAAAGAAAGCAAAAAGATCCATGAAGTGGTTAGCCCCTTTCGTGGCTTGCGGCTATAACAAAGCCGAACCGGGTGATCTGGTAGCGGTCATGCCGGCGAGCCGGGATGTCATCGATACCGCCCTCTGCCCAAGGGTGGCAGCGAAGGAGTCGACGAGAGCCAAGCCACACACCACGGATAACACCGTGCTGCTGAATAGCTTGAAGAGTGTAGTGAGAGCACGACGGGTAATACCGGCAAACATCTCCATACAGCGGAGAAATTACTGCACGATAAATGCGCAGGATAAACACACAGAGGTTTCGCGGAATGAGCAGCGCGAACGTAACGACGGCGTTCATACCTTCACCACGATGCGGTCAATCCCTTCTGAGATCTCAGCCTGTAGCGTAGTCCACTCCGCTTGCGCGGAACCTGCCAGAGCCCGAACAACGATATCCGCATTCGCGTGCACATCCGGGAGCAACTGAGCTGCCGCCGCCCGGAGTCGACGACGAACCCGGTTACGTACAACCGCGTTGCCTACTGCCTTGGAAACAATGAATCCAAAGCGCACGCCCTGAGACCTCTCGTTGTTCACAATGTGGACAACGCAGTGCGGTGCTGTAAAACGGCGACCCCGACGAACAGCCAAACGAAAATCGCTTGGTAACGCGACGCGGTTCGCCTTAGACAGCACCGGACGAGATTACGCGGAGAGTTCGGTGCGTCCCTTACGACGACGCGCGCTCAAGATCGCGCGGCCGGCACGGGTACGCATGCGAAGGCGGAAACCGTGAACCTTCGCGCGGCGACGGTTGTTCGGCTGAAAAGTTCTCTTGCTCATAGCTATATCTCCAAGGCCCAGCTCTAGCAGCCGGGAAGAATTGGTAGGCCCTAAGGCCGGAAGTCAACTGATTAAAACTACGGCGTTAAACGGATGCGGTCAAACCGCAATGTGAACAACGCCGCATTATCCACACAGAATACATCGGTATTGGTAACGACATGCTGTGGACAACTAAGGTGACTATCGGTGCATAACGGCCAAAAGATCACAGTATTTCAGCGAGAATAGCTGTACTCACCAGTGGATAAGCCTGTGAGTAATTACTGCAGAGGGATGGGAAAAGAATGTCGGAAACACCCGACCCGACTAAGGGACTATGGCAAGTAGTTCTGACGCACCTCAACGGAGACGAGCGAATTACCCCGCAATTGCAGGGCTTCGTGAATCTGGTTGAACCTAAAGGTGTGATGGCTGGAACCCTCTATCTCGAGGTTCCGAATGAACTCACCCGCGGCATGCTGGAACAGCGACTCCGACAACCCTTCATTGATGCAATCGCTGCCCTCGACGATTCGCACGGGGTCACCAACTTTGCGACAGTCGTGAATCCAGAGATCCAACAGGATGCCCTTTCCCAGGATCTTCCTCATACCGAGCAGCCCTACATTGAGCCCACTCCTCCGGCTCCCGTGGAAAAAGCGTCCTCCCCTCGCCGCAGTGACTCACGGCTCAACCCCAAATACAGCTTCGACAACTTCGTTATCGGTGGCTCAAACCGGTTCGCCCATGCTGCAGCAGTTGCCGTAGCCGAAGCTCCCGCCAAGGCTTACAACCCGCTCTTCATCTATGGAGGATCGGGTCTCGGTAAAACTCACCTCTTGCACGCAATCGGCCACTACGCCGAGAGCCTCTATCCCGGGATCCGTGTTCGCTATGTGAGTTCAGAAGAATTCACGAACGACTTCATCAACTCGATCGCTAACAACCGCGCCTCGGTATTTCAGTCGCGCTATCGCGAGATCGACATTCTGCTCATCGATGACATCCAGTTCTTGCAGGGCAAGGACTCCACTCAAGAGGCGTTCTTCCACACCTTCAACACTCTTCACGACCACAACAAGCAAGTGGTCATCACGAGCGACCTACCTCCGAAGCACCTCACCGGTTTCGAAGACCGGATGCGGTCACGCTTCGAGTGGGGTCTGATTACCGACGTGCAGGCGCCTGATCTCGAGACGCGCATCGCCATTCTTCGCAAGAAAGCGCAGAGCGAGAAGATGCAAGTGGGCAACGACATCCTGGAGTTCATGGCGTCGAAGGTGTCGTCGAACATCCGCGAGCTCGAAGGCACGCTAATCCGCGTTACCGCTTTTGCGAGCCTCAATCGCACCGAGGTAGATATGGCACTGGTTCAAACAGTGCTGAAGGATCTCATCACTCTGGATGAAGACAACGTCATCGCACCGGTCGACATCATTAATCACACTGCCGACTACTTCAAGCTCACGGTCGACGACCTCTACGGGTCTTCCCGTTCCCAGGCGGTAGCAACTGCTCGGCAGATCGCAATGTATCTCTGCCGTGAAATGACGAATCTGTCGCTGCCGAAGATCGGTCAGCTCTTCGGCAACCGGGACCACACCACCGTGATGTACGCGAATAAGAAGATCACGGAGCTAATGAAAGAGCGTCGTTCGATCTATAACCAGGTCACTGAACTGACCAGTCGCATCAAACAAAACCACCGATTCACTCAAAAGTAGGTTTTCCCACTTGGGGATAACTTGGGGATAACCTCTCCAACTCGCCGGAAAGATTGTTGATCACAAGAATCTTTCTGTGGAATTGGAAATTCTTGTAACTCGAGTTTCCACGGAGAGTGCGACTGTTCTCCACGGCTCGTCAACAAGTCACACGGATGTAGTTTCCAGCAATTACAAGAATTTCGACGAGTTATACACACAATCCACAGCGGTTAAGAGTGTGACCTTTAAAGAATGAAATTTGAATCCCAAATAACCTGTAGTTCGCAAGTGGATCGGCTGTGCCAGTATTAACGGCCAGAGCGTGATCCGGTTAGGGGTAGTTCATGAAGTTTCAGGTCAATCGTGACGTCTTCAGCGAGGCGGTTTCGTTTGCGGTCAAACTGCTGCCGCAGCGCACAACGCTGCCCATTTTGAGTGGAGTCTTGATTGAAGCCACCGATGAGGGTCTGACACTGTCGTCATTTGACTACGAGGTTTCGGCTCGCACTCAGATCGTTGCTGAGGTTGAAGAGCCTGGTCGCATCCTCGTTTCGGGCAAGCTTCTCGCCGACATTGCAAGCCGACTTCCCAATGCTCCCGTGCGTTTTAGCACTGAAGAGAACAAGATCATCGTTGCCTGTGGCACCGGTCATTTCACATTGTCGAGCATGCCCGTCGAGGAGTATCCAAGCCTTCCCCAGATTTCCGACAAGGTGGGAACTCTGAAAGCGGATCTGTTCTCGGCCGCCATTTCGCAGGTCGCCGTTGCGGCTTCGCGTGACGATGTCACTCCGGTCATCACCGGTGTGCAGCTCGAAGTTTCTGAAAACAACATTTCGCTCGTCGCCACTGACCGCTACCGCGTTGCCGTTCGCGACATCGAATGGGATGCCGGCGCCTCGGGTGTTGAAACCGCGACCGCTCTCGTGCCGGCGAAGACGCTGATGGAAGTCGGAAAGACCTTCGGGAACAGCGGAGAAATTTCCGTGGCCATCACGAGCACCGATGAGCGCGAGCTCATCGCCTTCCAAGCGGACAAGAAAACTGTGACGTCGTTGCTCATCAAGGGCAATTTTCCACCGGTTCGCCGACTTTTTCCCGAGACTGTGGATAACTTCGCAGTCATGAACACGGGAGAGTTGATCGAAGCTGTTCGTCGTGTCTCTCTGGTGCTCGAACGCGAAGCCGCATTGCGCTTCACATTCACCGAAGAGGGAGTCACTCTTGAGGCGATCGGATCTGAGCAGGCTCAGGCATCCGAGACCATCGATGCGTTCTTGACCGGTGACGACACTGTGGTTTCGCTGAAGCCACAGTTCCTCATCGATGGATTGAGTTCCGTGCACTCCGAGTTCGTGCGCATTTCGTTTACCAAGACGGAAAACCCGAACAAGCCAGGCCCCGTGTTGATCACTAGCCAATCGTCAAAAGACCAGCCGGGCAGCGACAACTACAAGTACCTTCTCCAGCCCAACCTGTTGTTGAGGTAGTTCATGGCAGACACCACGCACGTCGGAATCATCGGACTCGGAAAAATGGGCGGCAACATGCGCGAGCGCATGCGAGCTGCCGGTCTTACGGTCACCGGCTATGACCCGAACGCCGAGGTCTCCGATGTTGCCGAACTATCTGACTTAGTGGATGCATTGCCCACCCCGCGAATCGTGTGGGTCATGGTTCCCTCGGGGCCAATTACCGACTCGGTGATTAGCGACGTTGCAGCACTTCTTGAGCCGGGCGACCTCGTCATCGATGGCGGAAACACGCGCTTCACCGATGACCAACTTCACCGAGACCAGCTAGCTGAATTGAAGCTTGACTTCGTTGATGTTGGAGTTTCGGGGGGAATTTGGGGCCTCGAAAACGGTTACGGGCTGATGGCCGGCGGCGAAAAAAGTGACATTGAGCGCGCGATGCCGATATTCGACGCGCTTCGTCCTGAAGGTCCTCGCGATGAAGGATTCGTGCATGCTGGCCCTGTAGGTGCCGGACATTACGCGAAAATGGTCCACAACGGCATCGAATATGCGTTGATGCAGGCCTGGGCCGAAGGATTTGAACTGCTCGTTAGCCGCAAAGATCTCATTGAAGATGTTCCCGGAACATTCAAGGCATGGCAACGCGGAACAGTCGTTCGATCATGGCTGCTTGAACTCCTCGTGAAAGCACTGGAAGAAGATCCCGAGTTTGCTGACATCGCCGGCTACGTCGAAGATTCGGGGGAGGGCCGGTGGACGGTGCACGAAGCGCTCAACCAGGCGGTTGCGGTTCCCACTATCAGCGCAGCAATCTTCGCGCGCTTTGTCTCTCGTCAAGAAGACTCGCCCTCAATGAAGGCTGTCGCTGCTCTCCGTAATCAGTTCGGCGGGCATAGCGTCCGCAAGAGCTAAGCTCTGCCGCAATGCGCGTAACTCACGTCGAACTTAAAGATTTTCGCAATTACAAGGAGCTCACTCTCGAGCTCGGTGCTGGGCCGACTCTGATTGTCGGATCGAATGGTCAGGGCAAAACAAATTTGGTCGAGGCGCTCGGGTTTCTGAGCACCCTCGGATCGCATCGAGTCTCCACCGATCATGCGATGGTGCGCCAGGCAATGGATGCCGCGATCGTGCGGGTGCGTCTTGAGCACAATGATCGTAAGTTTTTGGCGGAAGTGCAGATCAATCGCTCCGGGGCCAATCGTGCTCAGATTAATCGTTCCGTCATCCGCACTCGAGAACTGCCACGGTACTTCTCCAGCGTTCTCTTCGCTCCCGAAGATCTCGCTCTCGTTCGCGGCGAACCGTCTGGACGCCGACGTTTCATCGATGACTTACTGGTGTTGCGGTCGCCGCGCTTTAGCGGAGTAATGAGTGACTACGAGCGCGTTGTGAAACAACGCAACATGCTGCTTAAATCGGCTCGCGCATCCGGGGTCCGTGACACTCAATTGAGCACGCTCGATGTGTGGGATGAACGGCTCGTGGCTTTTGGTGCAGAGATCATCAGTGCTCGAAGCGCGCTCATCGCCGATCTCACCCCTGAAGTGGCTCGTGCGTACGAACAGATCGTCGGCGCAGATCATGGTGCATCGCTTGCTAATTCATTGAGCATTATTTCGCGACAGGATGACCCGGACAACGCTGTTGCCACCAATGCCGTCGGCGAAATAATTTCGGTCGCTGACGCGACGACAGCATTCACGGCGGCCCTCGCTTCCGTGCGAAAAGCTGAACGCGATCGTGCGATTACGCTGGTCGGCCCGCACCGCGATGACTTGATTTTCGGGCTCAACGGGTTGCCGGCGCGAGGCTACGCCAGCCATGGTGAATCGTGGTCGTTTGCGCTGGCGCTCAAATTGGCATCCGCTGAGCTGCTGCGTCGTGATTCATCAGCAGGCGACCCGGTGCTGATTCTGGATGATGTTTTCGCCGAACTCGACCAGTCACGCCGCGAGCGGTTAGCGAGTTCGATCTCCGGGTTCGAGCAAGTTTTGATTACAGCCGCGGTATTTGGAGATGTTCCGGAGGAACTTGCAGCGAACGTCGTGCGCATCAAAGCTGGCGAGGTGATCGTCGGTGAATGATCGTGATCCCAACGTTGACGAACACGTTGCCGTGTATCTGCGATTTCGCGATGTCTTTGGCGACGCCACGAAACGTTCGTACATGGCGCGAAAGCGGAACAAGAAAGAGCCGGGGACCAGCGTTCCCTTTGCCCCAGGCCGTGATCCGCACGGATTGGGCGATGTGATGGACAGCCTCACTTCCAATATGGGATGGAAGTCCCCGCTCGCTCGCTCGGAACTCATTCTGGCGTGGACCACGATCGTCGGCGCTGAAACAGCCGAACACTCCGAGCCGGTGGGAATTGAAGAAGGCGTGCTCACCATTCGTTGCGATTCCACAGCGTGGGCAACACAGCTGCGACTTATGCGCGGACACATCACCACGACGATTGCTCAGCAGCATCCAGAAGCGGGTGTGGAAACTGTGCGCTTTGAAGGCCCCAACGCCCCTTCGTGGAAAAGAGGCCCCAGATCAATTCCAGGTAGGGGCCCGCGCGATACTTACGGTTAGGGAGACAAAATAGGTCACGCCGCTAAAGAAACTCCCGTAGAACGCGATTTGACCGCCGCGACCGCTCGGAATTTGTTAGAATCTCAAGAGCCGTCGGACGCACCTCCTTATGGAGTTATCCGCTCTGAATGGCCTGTGTGAACTAGCGGCAGGAGCCTAACTTCAGATGACATCGACGCCCGAAAACGACGTGCCCGAGAGCCAGATCATTGCCAACGGTCATGTTGCCGCTGATAGTTATGGCGCCGATCAGATTCAGATCCTTGAGGGTCTTGAAGCTGTGCGCAAGCGCCCCGGTATGTACATCGGTTCCACCGGTCCTCGCGGTTTGCACCACCTGGTTTATGAAGTCGTCGACAACTCTGTTGATGAAGCCCTCGCCGGCTACTGCGACACCATCAATGTGTGGATTCGCAAAGATGGTTCCGTACGAGTCCGTGACAACGGCCGCGGCATCCCCGTCGACCTGAACCAACAAGAGCAGAAGTCGACGGTTGAAGTCGTCATGACAATTCTGCACGCTGGTGGAAAATTCGGCGGTGGCGGCTACGCCGTATCGGGTGGACTCCACGGTGTGGGTATCTCTGTTGTTAACGCGCTGTCGGAGAAAGTTGAAACCGAAGTTCACCGCCAGGGCCACGTGTGGCGCATCGGATTCGAAAACGGTGTTCCGACAGGACCGCTGGCACAGGGCGAAAGCTCTGAAGAAACCGGAACCCAACAAACTTTCTGGCCGAGCAAAGAAACTTTCGAAACTGTCGAGTTCGATTTCGAGACGCTCCGCGCCCGCTTCCAGCAGATGGCCTTCCTCAACAAGGGTCTGCGCATCACGATCTCCGATGAGCGTGGCGAAGAAGAAGTCACTGAGAGCTACATGTACGAGCGTGGCCTTGTTGACTACGTCGAGTACTTGAACAAGACCAAGAAGAACGAGCTCATTCATCCGGATGTCATCGCTTTCGAATCTGAAGACACCGAGAAGAAGATCTCACTCGAAGTAGCGATGCAGTGGACCGGTGGATACTCCGAGAGTGTTCACACCTACGCAAACACCATCAACACTCACGAGGGTGGAACCCATGAAGAGGGCTTCCGGGCTGCATTAACCACTCTCGTCAACCGCTACGCCCGCGAAAAGAACATCATCAAGGAGAAGGACGACAACCTCTCCGGCGACGACGTTCGCGAGGGTTTGACCGCCGTTATTTCCATCAAGCTCGGTGAACCTCAGTTCGAAGGCCAGACCAAGACCAAGCTCGGTAACACCGAAGCGAAGGCCTTTGTTCAGCGCATCGCCGGTCAGCAGCTCGGTGACTGGTTCGATCGCAACCCCACTCAGGCCCGCGACGTAATTCGCAAGGCGATCCAGGCATCGCAAGCTCGACTCGCTGCTCGCAAGGCTCGCGAGCAGACCCGACGCAAGGGACTCCTTGAGTCGAGCGGAATGCCCGGAAAGCTGCGGGACTGCTCGAGCAAGGATCCTTCGCTCTCCGAGATCTTCATGGTTGAGGGTGACTCGGCTGGCGGCTCCGCCGTTCAGGGCCGTAACCCTGAGTTCCAGGCAATTCTTCCGCTGCGGGGCAAGATCCTCAACGTCGAGAAGGCGCGTCTTGACCGTGCCCTCGGCAATGCCGAAGTTCAAGCCATGATCACCGCCTTCGGTGCGGGAGTCGGCGAAGACTTCGACCCCGAGAAGGCTCGGTACCACAAGATCGTCTTGATGGCCGATGCTGATGTCGACGGCCAGCACATCACCACGCTGCTGCTGACCCTGCTGTTCCGCTACATGCGTCCGCTTATCGATCTCGGTTACGTCTACTTGGCTCAGCCGCCGCTGTACCGCCTGAAGTGGAGCAACGCGCAGCACCAATACGTCTACAGCGACGCTGAGCGCGATGCGCTAACCGAACTGGGACTTTCAGAAGGTAAGCGCATGCCCAAGGACAACGGCATCCAGCGCTACAAGGGTCTTGGTGAGATGGACTACAAGGAGTTGTGGGAAACCACGATGGACCCCGCCACTCGCACGCTGCTTCAAGTCACCTTGGATGACGCTGCCGCGGCCGACGAAATCTTCTCGACTCTCATGGGTGAAGACGTTGAGTCTCGCCGAAACTTCATCCAGCGCAACGCCAAAGACGTCCGCTTCTTGGACATCTAGCTCTCACCGAGCTCTCGGCGCCCGCACTCGCGACAGATACAGACTGGAACTGAAATTTAATGGCTGACGAAGAAACTCCGAAGAAGACCTTCGAAGACGCACCCGTAGACGACCGTCACGACAAGATCAACCAGGTTGATCTTCAACTGGAGATGCAGCGCTCCTACCTCGACTACGCCATGAGCGTCATCGTGGGGCGTGCGCTTCCTGAAGTGCGTGATGGTCTCAAGCCCGTGCACCGTCGCGTGATCTACGCGATGTATGACGGTGGCTACCGTCCCGACAAGGGGTTCTCCAAGTGCACCCGAGTCATCGGTGACGTGATGGGCCAGTTCCACCCGCACGGTGACTCGTCGGTCTACGACGCTCTTGTTCGTTTGGTTCAGCCGTGGAGCCTTCGCTACCCACTGGCTCTGGGCCAGGGAAACTTCGGTTCTCCCGGAAACGACGGCGCTGCTGCCCACCGTTACACCGAAACCAAAATGGCTCAGCTCGCCATGGAAATGGTTCGGGACATTGAAGAAGACACCGTCGACTTCCAAGACAACTACGACGGTCGCACGCAGGAACCCACGGTTCTGCCGAGCCGTTTCCCCAACCTTCTCGTCAACGGTTCGGTCGGTATCGCGGTCGGTATGGCCACGAACATTCCGCCGCACAACCTGCGTGAAGTGGGAGAGGGTGCCCTCTGGCACCTCGCCAACCCTGACGCGTCGAAGGAAGAACTTGTTGAGGCGCTCATTCAGCGCATCAAGGGGCCGGACTTTCCGACCGGCGCCCAGATTCTCGGCGTTAAGGGAATTCAGGATGCGTACCGCACGGGTCGTGGCTCGATCACAATGCGTGCCGTGGTTAACGTCGAAGAGCTGCAGGGGCGTACGTGCCTCGTCGTCACCGAGCTGCCGTACCAAGTCAACCCCGACAATCTGGCGTTGAAAATTGCCGACCTCGTTAAGGATGGCAAGCTTGCCGGCATTGCCGACATCCGTGATGAGACGTCGGGTCGTACCGGCCAGCGCCTCGTCATCGTGCTCAAGCGCGACGCCGTTGCCAAGGTTGTTCTCAACAACCTGTACAAGCACACGCAGCTGCAGGAAAACTTCGGCGCAAACATGCTCGCGATCGTTGACGGCATTCCTCGCACGCTCTCGATCGACGGTTTCATCACCGAGTGGGCTACCCACCAGATCGAAGTTATCGTTCGCCGCACCGAGTTCCGTTTGCGCAAGGCCGAAGAGCGTGCCCACATTTTGCGTGGTTACCTTAAGGCTCTGGATGCTCTCGACGAGGTCATCGCGCTCATCCGTCGTTCGCCCACCGTCGAAGATGCCCGCAACGGCCTCATCGAGCTGCTCGACATCGACGAAATTCAAGCTCGCGCGATTCTCGATATGCAGTTGCGTCGACTTGCCGCTCTTGAGCGCCAGAAGATCATTGACGAGCACGACGAGATCGAGCGCGAGATCGTTGATTTCAAGGCGATCATTGCAAGCAAGGAGCGTCAGAGCAACATCGTCAGTGAAGAACTGACCGAACTCCTCGCTAAGTATGGCGATGACCGCCGCACCGAAATCATGATGGGTTTCGACGGCGACATGAGCATGGAAGACCTCATCCCCGAAGAGGAGATGGTGGTCACAGTCACGCGCGGCGGTTACGTCAAGCGCACGCGCAGCGACAACTACCGCAGCCAGCACCGCGGCGGCAAGGGCGTCAAGGGTGCCCAGCTGCGTGCGGATGACGTGGTCGACCACTTGTTCGTCACCACCACTCATCACTGGTTGCTGTTCTTCACCAACACGGGTCGCGTGTACCGTGCCAAGGCTTACGAGCTGCAAGAGGGTGGCCGCGACGCGAAGGGGCAGCACGTTGCCAACTTCTTGGCACTGCAGCCGGGTGAAGAAATCGCTCAGATTCTCGACATTCGTGACTACGAGCAGTCCACCTACTTGGTACTCGCTACCCGTAACGGTCTCGTCAAGAAGACCGCGATGGCGGAGTACGACACCAACCGCAGCGGTGGAATCATCGCCGTGAACCTGCGCGAGGGCGACGAACTCGTTTCGGCAATGCTCGTGGAGAACACAGACGATGTCTTGCTCGTATCTCGCAAGGGAATGTCGATTCGCTTTACGGCATCCGATGAGGCCCTGCGTCCTATGGGGCGTTCGACCTCGGGTGTGATGGGCATGAGCTTCCGTGAAGACGACCAGTTGCTGAGTGCCAGCGTTGTACCCGAGAGCGGCTTCGTCTTTGTAGTCACCGAGGGTGGCTTCGCGAAGCGCACTGCCGCTGATCAGTACCGCGTCCAGGGACGTGGTGGTTTGGGTATCAAGGTCGCCAAACTCGACGGAACTCGCGGCGATTTGGCGGGTGCTTTGATGGTCGGGGATGAGGACGAAGTTCTTGTGGTTCTTGCCAGTGGCAAGGTGGTACGCTCTTCTGTCGCTGAGGTTCCGGCCAAGGGCCGTGACACGATGGGCGTAGTTTTCGCCCGTTTTGCAGCGGAAGACAAGATCATTGCAATCGCACGAAATAGCGAACGAAATCTAGACAACAAAGAACTTGAAGCTGGGGACGATAGTGTTCCGAGTGAAGATGCCCCTGCTGGGAAGGACGAGTCGGTAGATGAGTAGTGTCGCAGAGAAGCTGCAGCGCAAGTCGCAGCGCCAAACATCAGTCAAACAGGTTCGCCTCAAGCTGGTGTACATCGACTTCTGGTCGGCCGTTAAGTTCTCGTTCCTCGTGGCAGTGTCGCTCGGAATCGTTCTGGTGGTGGCATCGCTCCTGATCTGGATCGTGCTTAACTCCACGGGAATCTTTGGAAAGCTCGATGAGATTTTGCGCGATGTTTTGAGCGACGAGTCCTTCAGCGTTGCGACAAGTTTCTCGCTGGGACAGGTCGCAGGATTCTCGTTTGTCGTGGCAATTCTCAACGTTTTGGTGGGTACTGCACTCGGCGCAATTGCGAGTATGCTTTATAACTTCAGCGTGCGACTGACCGGTGGAATCCTCGTGGGTTTCACTAACAACTAGTCGATTACGCCAAACGGGCAGAATGCGGTACTCTCGTATCTGCCCAACGGGGGTATAGCTCAGGCGGTTAGAGCGCTTCGCTGATAACGAAGAGGTCCGTGGTTCAAGTCCACGTACCCCCACTGGAATTTCCACAAGAAATTCCTTAAACGGGGCCTTAGCTCAATTGGTAGAGCGCCTGCTTTGCAAGCAGGAGGTCAGGGGTTCGATTCCCCTAGGCTCCACAGCACGACAACAAAAACCCCGGCCAGTTTTCTGGTCGGGGTTTTTGCGTATCCGCGCTCCGCCGTCGCGTTCGCCAAGCCCTTGCACCGAGCTCTGAGCCAACTCCGCGATAGCGTTGATTACATATTAATGTTAGCGTCGCTATCATGGATGCGAAACTCACGATCATCGAGGCCGCAGCGCGATTGCTGGCTCAGTCTGCCGACGGCGATATCTCCACACGGGCGGTGTGTGAGGCATCCGGGATTCAACAACCCGCCTTGTATCGAATCTTCGGCGATAAAGCCGCCCTGCTTGAAGCAACTGTTGATCACGTGTGGAACAAATATCTGAGCATGAAGCGGGCAGCGGAGGCCTCGAGTGACCCGCTTGCCGATCTTCGCCGGGGCTGGGATGGCCACACCGCCTTTGCGCTCGCCAATCCGAACGCCTACAGGCTGCTCTTCGGCTCAAACGCGGTTGCGCGGGCAGAGTCTGGCACCGAGGCTGTTCGGCTCCTGCAGGGCGTCCTAGAGCGTCTGGCGGCCCAAGGACGCCTGCGGGTGACACCCGAGGTCGCCGCGCAGCACGTGATGGCCGCAAACAGCGGTGTAGCGCTTGCCATGATTCTGCGACCGGAGCAGAGCGACGACCCGCGGCTCTCCGAGCGGATGCGGGAGAGCGTCATCCATTCGATCCTTGTCGGTGGGGGAGCGGGTGAGCCATCGACCACCGCTGCGCTGGCTGCGAAGGCTGAGGGTGCATCTGGCTCCAACTCAGAGGCGGTCGTGGCCGCGGCGATCACGCTGCGTGCGGCGCTAGCCCGGCTGGATGCGCCGATCTTTACCGGCGCCGAGCAAACGCTCCTCGATGAGTGGCTCGCCCGATTCAACACAGACGACACCGTTTCGACAGTCGAAGGAGCACACTCATGACATACAACGCGGAAAACAGGCACAGCCGGGAGCACGCGACAGCGGATGCTCTCCAGACCGACCGGGAGTCCTCGGAGCGGGTTGCGCTCGTGTTCGGTGGTTCCGGCGGTATCGGTCGCGCGGTGGCGTTGCGTCTTGCGCACGATGGCATGGCAGTGGCCGTTCATTACAGCGGGAATGAGATCGGAGCCCTCGACATGGTGAAAGAGATCATTGCTTCGGGTGGTCGCGCTCTCGCGGTAAGCGGTGACGTCGCAGACGACCGCGACGTAGCTGGCGCGTTCACTGCCGTCGAAGCGGAATTCGGCGGAGTCGACGTGGTCGTGAACACTGCCGGCATCATGACCCTGGCGCCAATTGCCGAGCTCAGCCTTGATGACTTCGATCGGATGCACCGCACAAATGTTCGCGGAACGTTCGTCGTCTCGCAGCAGGCCGCCCGTCGAGTTCGCGCCGGGGGAGCCATCATCAACTTTTCTACCTCGGTCACCCGCACGCAGTTTCCCAACTACGGGGCATACTCGGCGAGCAAGGCGGCGGTGGAAAGCCTGACCTTGACGCTGGCACGGGAGCTTCGCGGCCGAGACGTGACGGTTAATGCGGTGGCTCCCGGGCCGACGGCAACCAGCCTCTTTCTTGACGGCAAGGATGACGCGACGATCGAACGGCTCGCGAAGGCGACTCCGCTCGAGCGACTCGGGAGGCCTGAGGACATCGCTGAGGTTGTGGCATTCCTGGCGGGCCCTGCGCGGTGGATGAACGGGCAGGTAGTTTTCGCTAACGGCGGGCTTGCCTAGCCCCGTCCTTCAACGACGAAACAGTTCTGGCCCGATTCGCAAGAACCGGGCCAGAACTGTTTAAGAGGTTGTGGCTACACCGCTGGCGGTGAGCAGCAGAGAGAAGTTAAGCAGTCTCTGCTTCGTCGTCAATCCACAGGTCATCGTCTGCGCGAAGGGTCTGCCAGGCGGCGTACGCAACGCCGACTGCAGCTACCACGCCGACACCGATGAGGATGTAGCGGCCAAAGCCAGCCGACTTCGGCTGAGGCTTAACAAGGCCAGTCTTTTCGCCCGCGGTTGCCGCGAGTCCGGAGACGCGAGCGAAGGCATCCCGAACCTGCTGGTTCTTAGCTACTTCGAGCGCTGCGAGAGCTGTACCGAGCGCCGAGGTGACCGCAGGCAGTACGTCGCCCTTGATCTTCGACTTGGTGCTTTCAGCCGCTGAGCGCGCGCCAGCGACTGACGAGGAGACAACGGGCTTCACCCGAGAGTCGATTGTGTTGTGAATCTTGGGGCTGACTTCTTCACGCGCGTAGTTGGCAGCCTGTTGGCTTGCCTCACGTACTACGGCAGATGCGTGGTCGAGCAGCTCTTTCTGGTCATGCCAAAGGTCTTCAGCTTGACCTTTCAAGCGCTTGAGTTCTTTCCGGCGTTTGCGAGTTAGTGCCACGGGAAACCTCCAAAGATGGTCGAACGGTGACTCCATACTGCCACGGTGCCTTCCGAGTCCGCACTGCTTTGCCTGTGAGCAGGCTGAATAACTGGTATCTGAGGCTCAGGTTGGCTATGTAAGAATTGACGCTATGTCTCAACACACCGCAGTTGCCACGATCAAGACAAACCTCGGAGAAATCCGTCTCAACCTCTTCGGCAACCACGCGCCGAAGACCGTTGCTAACTTCGTCGGTCTCGCCAAGGGCGATATCGAATGGACCCACCCCGCCACCGGTCAGAAGACCACCGCGCCTCTTTACGACGGCGTAATCTTCCACCGCATCATCAAGCAGTTCATGCTTCAGGGTGGAGATCCCCTGGGTAAGGGCATCGGCGGCCCCGGCTACAACTTCGACGACGAAATCCACCCCGAGCTCGACTTCTCGGCCCCCTACATCCTCGCCATGGCAAACGCCGGCACGCGCGCGGGTAAGGGAACCAACGGTTCGCAGTTCTTCATCACCACAGTCGCTACTCCTTGGCTCCAGGGCAAGCACACCATCTTCGGTGCGGTTGCTGACGACGAGTCGAAGAAGGTCGTCGACGCCATCGAGGCAGTCGACACCGACGGTAGCGACAAGCCCCTCACCGACGTTGTCATCGAGAGCGTCACGATCGACGAGGTCTAACCTTCGTGACCACATCGCCGGATGCCAGCGGTAACTACTGCTACCGGCATCCTGACCGGCAAAGTTTCACTCTCTGCCAGCGATGTGGGCGCACTGTATGCCCCAGCTGCCAAACGCAGGCAGCTGTGGGCGTACATTGCCCCGAATGCATCAAAGAGGCTCGAGCCAATGGGCCAAAGCGCAAACCAGTCTTGGTTCGCGCATCCCGCGCCTCGCGGGGAAAGCCAGTAGTCACTTACACCCTCATCGGGATAACTGTCCTGATGTATTTATTGCAGCTGGTGTCTGACGGTCGGGTGTACCAAGCTCTCGCGTATTACCCGCCGTTCACGGCTGAGCAGCCGTGGCGCATGATTACCTCTGCGTTCCTGCACTCTCAGAGCAGCATCTTTCATTTGCTGTTCAATATGTTCACCCTCTTCATCTTTGGGCGCGCACTGGAGCTGCCTCTCGGCAGAGCGAGGTTTATTGCGCTCTATCTGATCAGCGCGCTCGGTGGCTCGGTCGCCGTTCTGCTGCTTGCGCCGCAATCGGTCGTAATCGGAGCATCCGGTGCGGTGTTCGGCTTGGCCGCGGCGTTCTTTGTCATTCAGCGCCGCATGGGTGTGAATAACCGCCTGCTGCTTATCGTGCTGGCCGCGAACCTAGTAATCGGGTTCATCCCCGGTTCCGGTATTTCCTGGCAAGCTCACCTCGGCGGGCTCATCACGGGAGCCGTGCTCGCACTCGTGTTCCTGCGACAGCGCAACAAGCCCTCCGCCAACCCGGAGATCGCTCTAGTCGCGCTCGTCGTCGCGGCTCTCATCAGCCTGACCCTCGTGCGGATCTTCGTTCTATAGGTGACTAAAAGTTATCCACAGGTTTATTAACACTGGGTATAACTACACGCGTGTAATTTCTAACGCCACCGTGTTGTCATGAGGAATCCGATGAAGAGGATGCCGAAGCCAACAAGAATGTTCCAGCTGCCGAGTGAGGCGACAGGCAACTGCTGGTTGCTCACGTAGAACACGATGATCCAAGCGAGCCCGATCAGCATGAAGCCGAACATGACGGGCTTGAACCAGACCGCGTTGGGAGCGTCTTCAGCGGGACGCGACGGTGATTTTTCTGCAGAATTACGGGCCATGGGAGAGATTCTAGCGCGAACGCCCTGAGTGACGAATGGCCGCGCGGAAACCAGTAGGAGACTGCGGATAGAATTGCGCCTATGGTTCTCGAAGATGGCCGCCCATCGCGGCGCAGAGCGAAAGCCCGCCGCCCTGTCTCCTTCATTGGAGTTCTCGGCGAAATCTTCATTACTGCCGGCGTTGTTGTGCTCCTCTTCTTGGTCTGGCAGACCTGGGTGAACAACATCTTCGTAAGCAACGCGCAGCGCGACGAAGCCGTTGAGCTGAGCCAAGAGTGGAACAAGGGCGAGGCTGTGAAGCTTGCGCCCGATGAGCGAGCTGATCCCGGCGTACCGATCGTGGACGAGGCTCCCGCTCGTGCCGAAGTGTTTGGCACCCTGATCGTTCCGCGGTTTGGCGCTGACTACACGCGACCCATCGCCGAGAGCGTTAGCCTCGAGCAGGTTCTCAATACTCGCGGTGTTGGCCACTACACCGGCACCCAGATGCCCGGTGAGGTCGGCAACTTCGCCGTCGCCGCCCACCGCACCGGTTGGGGCGACCCCTTCTACGACATCAATAAGCTTCAGATCGGCGACAGCATTTACGTCGAGACTGAAGCTGGCTGGTACCGCTACGTGTTCCGCTCTTTGGAATATGTGATGGCATCCGGTGTTGGAGTACTTAACCCGGTGCCGCAGTTTGAAGGAGCCGCCGCGAGTGACCGCATCATGACGCTCACAAGCTGCAACCCCATTCACACCGCCGATGAGCGAATCATCGCCTACGCGGTCTACGACACTTGGTACCCCCGCTCAGAGGGAGCTCCCTCTGAGATCGCCGCGATCGCTCAAAACCTCGAAGGAGCTGGCTAATGTATGCAGCACTCTGGCGTGTACTTCCAGGCCCAGCACTCGTGCGGGTTCTGACTCTGCTGATCTTGGCAGCTGCGATTGTCGCTGTGCTCTTTGCGTGGGTTTTCCCGTGGGTGCTGCCCCTGGTAACCCCGCTGGATGCGACGGTGCAACAGTGACCCGCATCCTCGTCGTCGACAACTACGACAGCTTCGTCTACACCCTCAACGGGTATCTTCTCGAGCTCGGCGCCACAACAGACGTTGTGCGCAACGATGCTTTCAGCGCGGATGACGCGGCGGCCCGCATAGCCGAGTACGACGCCGTTCTGCTCTCGCCCGGTCCCGGCACTCCCGCCGACGCTGGCGTGAGCATCCCGATCGTTCACGCCGCCCTTGCCACGAGTAAGCCGCTGTTCGGAGTCTGCCTTGGCCACCAAGCGATTGCCGAAGCTCTGGGAGCAACAGTTACTCACGCCGATGAACTGATGCACGGCAAGACGTCGCGGATCGAGCACGACGACAGCCTCATCTTCCGCGATCTACCGCAGCCGTTCACCGCAACGCGCTATCACTCGCTCGCGATTGTGGACGGGACTGTTCCCGACGAGCTCATCGTGACCGCACGCACCCCCGGTGGAGTAATCATGGGCGTTCAGCACGCCTCGCAGCCGGTCTACGGCGTGCAGTTCCACCCTGAGTCGGTACTCACCGAGGGTGGGTATCTGATGCTCGGCAACTGGCTCTCCGAAGTGGGGATGCCCGAAGCGCCTGCTCTGGCCAAGACGCTCACGCCCTTGGTGCATAACTAGCTGTTCTCTAGTTGCCGTGCATAGTTCGTAGCTATCGCGGTCCGCACCGGAACGGAGCGCGTTATTAGCCAGCGCAGTACTGGAGCGTGATCTCAGATTTCTGAGCTTGATCGCCCACGATCGACTGGTAACTCACGACGTTGCCTGAGCATCCGAAGTCGGCGCTCAGCTTCACGCTGAGTTGAAGAGCGGTGAGAGTGCTGTTGGCTTCGCCAATGTCTTTACCCGTGACATCGGGCACCTGAACGAGACCGTTCGACACGACAAGGTTGACCGTCTCACCCTCGCGGATGATCGCGCCATCGGCCGTGCGCTCGGCATCGCCGCGCGGGTCAGAGCTGATGACGGTGCCCTTCTTGAGGTTAGGCGAGTACGTCTGCGAAGTAGAGCCGTAGACAAGACCCGCCGATTCAAGCAGCTTGATGGCAGCATCTTCCTGCATGTTCGCCACGTTCGGAACGGTGACGGGAGTGCGGCCAAGGGAGACAATAACCTGAACTTCGAAGCCGAGGGATACCGTCTGGCCAGGGCCAGGATCGGTACGGATGATGACACCCTCATCGACGGTTTCACTGGCCTGGTTGACGCGCTTGGGAACCAGCTCGAGTTCTGTGAGTAGAGCAGCACCGTCGTCGTAGGTCATGGCAGCGACGTCGGGAATGTCGACAGCGCTCGTGCCACTGAGTTGTGCGGGGCTGAGGCTGAAAGCCCAGACCACAACAGAAACGATGATGACAGCCATCAGTGCAATGCCGCCCCAGATCCACGCGACGGGCGGGCGGTTCTGGGTGCGGGGCGTGCGGTCGTTCTCGTCAACGGCAAGTTGACGGAAGGTGGCATCGCTGCCCGCGGTGGCATTGGGGTTTACGCCGAAGAGGGTGGCGTTGAAATCTGTGGATGCGAGCTGCTTGCGCTCCGGAACGGAACCCGCCGCAGCGGACTCTACGTCAGTGCGGAACTCAGCAGCACTTTGGTAACGGTCGAAGCGATCCTTCGCGAGCGAACGCAACACGACAGCGTCGAGCGCCGGCGACACCGCAGCAGTGGTTGTGCTCGGCGGAACGGGCTCGGAGTTGACGTGCTTGTAGGCAACGGCGACCGGGTTTTCTCCGCTGAAGGGAGGCTGCCCGGTGAGGAGCTCGAACAGCACGACGCCGGTCGAGTACAGATCGGAGCGAGCATCCACTCCTTCACCGCGAGCTTGCTCGGGCGAGAAGTACTGCGCAGTGCCGACGATGGCACTGGACTCGGCGATGGTAGCGGCAGAATCGGAGACCGCACGGGCGATACCGAAGTCCATGACCTTCACCTGGCCACTGTTGGTGACCATGATGTTGCCGGGCTTGATGTCGCGGTGAACGACGCCGGCACGATGTGAGTACTCGAGAGCGGTGAGCACCTGCGAAACGATGCGCGCTGCTTCTTCTGGTGCGAGCGGGCCTTCGGCGACGATGTCTTTCAGCAGTCGACCGTCGACGTATTCCATGATGATGAACGGGATGAGTGTCTCATGACCCGAAGGATCGATGACGGACTCTTCGCCCGCATCAAAAATACGAACGATGGTGGGATGCGCCATCTTCGCTGCATCGTGGGCTTCGCGACGGAACCGGGTGCGGAACGCGGGATCGTTGGCGAGCGTGGGCTTGAGTAGCTTGATAGCAACCCGACGCCCGAGCCGTGAATCCATACCGAGGTGAACGTCGGCCATACCGCCATGGCCGAGAAGCTCGCCAATCTGGTACCGCCCAGCGAGCTGGCGTACGCCCTGTGCAACGCCTTCGCTCACTGGTTCACTCCTGTTTGTTGTCGCGGAAAGTACCGGTTCAGTCTATCCGCTGGTAAACGTGATATTTGCTTACGGAGCGGTAACGCTCACGATGACCTGCTCTGACGCAGGCGACGAAAGGTCCGTGCACGAAACTGAATACGAGATCTTAGTTTCGACGCTGGGATCGTTCGGCAGCGTGATGTCGAACTGGGTATCGTTCGGTCCCCACGTCGATGAACCAGCACTGGGGCCACCCTGAATCAGGAAGCTGTAGCCGGAACGTGGATGCCCGGCGGGGCAGTCCCCGTAGGTGTTCCACTTAACCGTCACGGTGTCACCCGGTTCGTAGGGCCCTGAGGGCTCCAGCAGGTTTGCCTGGGGCTGTGGCGGGGTAGGAACAACCGCGATCTTGTCGTAGAAGTAGACCGTGATGGTTTCACCCTTAGCGACATTGCCTGTCGGAGCTGCGCGGTAGGAGAAGCCGACCTTTTCAGACGAAGGCGCCTCGGAACCGACTTGTGCATCGAGTACAAGTCCTTTGTCTTCCAAAATCTGAGAAACGGCGTCTTGTTTACGATCCAAGAGCTCATCTTCGCTGAGGGCGACAACCGTAGGCGTTGGTTCTGGCTCGGGGACTACAGTCTCCGATGCGCTGGGTGAAGCGCTTGTCGCGACGGGTTCTTCATCTCCCGGGCTGGCGAGAAGCGCGATGATGACGCCAATCAGCACCACAGCGAGAAGCGAGATCACGGCAACGATGGGCCACGTCCACGGATTGCGCGGCTTAGATTCTGCCGCGATTTCTGCGGCGGTAGCCGGCTCACCGGCAACGCCTGCTGCACCGGCGGTTGTCAGTACGCGCGTGGCTTGGGTTGCGTTGCCGTAGTTGAGGCCGACGGTCGCGGCGTGAGAGTTGTCTCCCATGATTCCGGGTACCGCTGTTGCTGCAGCGGCGATGTCGCCGCGGCGCAGTGATTGCGCCGCACGTGAGAGGTGTGACGCGGATGCCGGACGGTCGCCGGGCGACTTAGCCAAGCAGGCGTAGACAAGGTTGCGTACGGGCTCAGCGACAGTGATCGGCAACTCCGGGGGAGTTTCGTTGATCTGCGCCATGGCGATAGCAACTTGCGACTCACCCGTGAACGGGCGACGGCCGGCGAGGGCCTCGTAAGCGACGATGCCGAGCGAGTAGATGTCGGTGGTCGGGGATGCCGGGTGACCGCTGGCCTGTTCGGGCGAGAGGTACTGCACCGTTCCCATGACCTGACCGGTGGCGGTCAGTGGAACCTGGTCGGCGATGCGCGCAATACCGAAGTCGGTGATCTTGACGCGGCCTTCGGGCGTGATGAGAAGGTTTCCGGGCTTGATGTCGCGGTGAACCAGTCCCGCAGCGTGGGCAGCCTGAAGAGCGGCCGCAGTCTGCGCGACCATGTCGAGCACGCGGTCGGGGTCGAGCACACGCTCGCGCTCGAGAATGGCACTGAGCGCCTCACCGGGAACGAGTTCCATGACGAGGTAGGCGCTACCGTCTTCCTCGCCGTAGTCAAAGACGTTGGCGATTCCTTCATGGTTAACGAGAGCCGCGTGGCGGGCTTCTGCCCGGAAGCGCTCAAGGAAACCAGGGTCGCCGAGATACTCATCCTTGAGGATCTTGATCGCGACCGTTCGACCGATAACGAGGTCTGTGGCTTCCCACACCTCGCCCATTCCACCGATCGCTACGCGACTGGATAGCTGGTATCTGCCACCGAAAGTGAGTCCACTGGTCGGTCTCATCTGTTTAGCACCGCCTCTAGTACTTGACGCCCAATTGGTGCGGACAGGCCGCTCGAGGTACCGGACTGTCCCAGTCCGCCGCCGTCTTGCACCACTACCGCTACTACAACTTCTGGATCATTTGCCGGCGCGAATCCGGTGAACCACAACGTGTATGGCTCGCCTTCTCCGTTTTCTGCTGTACCGGTCTTTCCTGCGACCTCGACGCCATCAATGGCGGCAGTGTTCGCTGCACCGCTGTTGACCCCATCCACCATCATCTGGGTGAGTGCGGCCGCGGTTTGCGGACTGATTGCCTGATTGAACAGCGTCGGTTCGAAGGACTGGATGGTTGTGAGATCGGAGGAAACGATGCTCTCAACAAGATTGGGTTGCATGATGGTGCCGCTGTTGGCGATCGCCATCGACACCATTGCCATTTGGAGGGGAGACGCGCGCACGCTCGACTGGCCGAATGCCGAAAGCATCGTCTGTGGGCGGTCGAGGGCGCGAGGGTAAACACTCTCGGTCGAGGCGAGAGGCACGGAGACACTCTCGTTGAAGCCGAAGGCATTCGCCTGCTCACGAATTGCATTCGAGCCGAGCTCGTCACCCAGCTCAGCGAATGGAATATTGCACGAGAGGCGGATGGCCGTGGCGATCGTTGCCGTCGAACCCGAGCCACAGGTGCCGCTGTCGGCATTGCTGATCTTGAAGGTGCTCTCGGGCAACTGCAGTTCAGCGGGGTTCGGGAAGGAACTGTCTGCGGTGTAGTCGCCGCTCTCGAGAGCTGCCGCCGCCACGACCAGCTTGAACGTGGAACCGGGAGGATCAAGCGGGCCCGCGAGGGTGCGGTTGAAGAAGGGATCGTCAGAATCGTTGAGCAAACGGTCGTACGCATCGATGACTTCGCTGGTGTTGTGCACCGCGAGTTCGTTGGGATCGTACGAAGGCTTCGACACCATCGCGAGAATTTCGCCCGTCTTCGGGTTGATTGCCACAACGGCACCCTTGAGGTCGCCGAGTGCATCCCAGGCGGCCTGCTGAATAACCGGGTCGAGGGTGAGTTCCACGGCAGCACCCGTGGGGTTCTGGCCCGTGAGGATCGAGTTGACTTGGTCGAAGAACTGGTCGTTCGATGAACCGCTGAGGTAATCGTTGAGCGAGTTCTCGAGACCAGTGTTGCCCTGGTTCAAGGTGAGGTAGCCGGTAACGGGCGCATACAGCTCGCCCTTCGGGTACACGCGCAAGAACTTGAACTCGTCGTCCACGGGCTCTGAGTACGCGATCGGCTCGCCATTGACGAGGATGGGGCCACGTTCGGCCGAGTAGCTCGCGTACAGAGTGCGCACATTGCGGCCATCTGCCTGAAGCTGATCGGCCGTAACGACTTGGATGACGGAACTTGAGATGAACAAGCTCACAAACATGATCAGCACGACTGTGCTCACTCGCTTGAGTTCGCGATTCACTGTCCCACCACCAATCGGTTCTCGATTGACGGCTCGATCACAAGCTGCGGCTGGTGGCGCACTGTGTCAGAGAGGCGAAGCAAGAGGGCCGCGATGATCCAGTTGGCAACGAGCGAGGAACCACCCGCGGCCAAGAAAGGAGTGGTGAGTCCCGTCAACGGAATAACGCGCGTGACACCACCGATAACGACGAACACCTGAAGAGCGATCACGAAAGCGAGACCGACACCCAAGAGGCGGCCGAAATCATCTTGACCGGCAAAGCCGATACGGAATCCACGAGACACAAAGAGAAGGTACAACGCCAGAATTGCGAAGATGCCGATAAGACCCAGTTCTTCGCCCAGCGACGCGACGATGTAGTCACTCTCGGCGAGGGGCGTGATCTCGGGGCTACCGCGACCGAGGCCGGTGCCGATGAGCCCGCCATCTGCCAGACCAAAGAGGCCCTGCACCAGTTGGTAGCTGCCTCCCGTGGCTTGGTAGACCTCAGGGTTGAAGGGGTCGAGCCACGCGTCGATGCGGCCAGAAATGTACGTGAGGTACTGACTTGCTACGAAAGCACCGCCGAGGAACATGCCCATACCGAGAAGGATCCAGCTCGAGCGGCCGGTGGCAACGTAAATCATGACGAGGAACAGGCCGAAGTAGAGCAGGGCTGTTCCCATGTCGCGCTGGAAAATCAAGACGAGCATGGATGCCACGAAGACAACGATGATCGGGCCCAGATCACGGGCGCGCGGGAAGGTCATGCCGAGGAACTTGCGGCCGACCATCGAGAGCGAATCGCGTGCCGACACCAAGTAGCCCGCGAAGAAGATGGCCAGAGCGATCTTGGCGAGCTCACCCGGCTGGAACGAGAATGCACCAATCTGAACCCAGAGGCGGGCTCCGAAGCGGGTGTCGCCAATCACGGGAGCCAGCGGCAACAGGAGCAGAGCGATACCGCTGAACATCGCGATGTAGCGGTAGCGCTGCAGGATGCGGTGGTTCTTGATGATGATCAACACCGCGATAGCGATGACGATCGCAATACCCGTCCAGACGATCTGACGAACGCCGCCGCTGCCCCAGCCCGTAGCCTCATCGGCTAGGTCGATGCGGTAGATCATGGCGATGCCGAGCCCATTGAGCACCGTGATGATCGGCAAAATTAGCGGGTCGGCATCCCGAGCAGTCACACGCAGAGTGATGTGCATCGCGAGAATCAGTACGCCAAGCAGCGCGGAAAGTCCCAGCACGGTGAAGCCGAGGTGGCCCATGACGCCAAGCTGAACGAGAGCGATTGACCCGAGGTTGATCGAAATCGCGACAATGATCAGCAGCAACTCAAGGTTGCGCAGGCGGGCAGGCACCCGCAGTTTGAGGCGGATGTTTTCAGTGATCTCTCGTGGGCCGGCCGAAGCCGAGGCACGAGCGTCGGCGCTAGGGGATTTGGGCATCAGACAACATTCTTACGATGCGGCGGGCGTCTTCGATGTCAGTCGCGTTGATGGTGTTCTCGACGCTGGCACGCAGGTACAGCGGCAAGTCGACAACGCGCACATCGCTGACTTGGTACACGTGCGAGAGGGAAATGGGGCCGATGTCTTGCTGGACACCCTGATAGATGGCGACCTTGCCATCCACGCTACCCACAAAGTGCTGCTGTTGCGTGTACTGGTAACCCAGGATGACGCCCGCAGTGATCGCGGCAATCGTGAGAGTGATGAACGTAATCCACGAGATGCGGCGGTTACGAACTCGACGGCGGTCCTCGCGGATGATCGCCTGGTAGTACTCGTCAGACTCAGGCTCGAAGTGGCTGTCGTCGGGCTGCGTTGCTTTGAGCGGGTGCAGCAGCAGATTGGGCAGACGAACCGGCTTTTTGGCGATCGTCGGCTCGAAGGAGAGCGGGGATGCGGCCGAACCGACCATGATCGGCGGCTCATGCGCTGAAGACTCATCGTCACCGATGTCGACGAGCACTACGGTGACGTTGTCGGGAGCGCCCTGGTCGAGGCTTGCCTGAACGAGACGCTCAGTTGCCACTCGTGGATCTGTAACGCGGCGCAGGGTCGCGGCGATCTTGTCTTCAGTGACAAAACTGCTGAGACCGTCGGAGCACAGCAACCAACGGTCACCGGGCTCGGTCGTAAAAACTTCAGTATCGATCTCGGGAGACGCATCGACGTCTCCGAGAACGCGCATGAGAACGGAGCGGCGCGGATGCACGGCAGCTTCTTCAAGGGTGATGCGGCCGCTCTCCACCAAACGCTGCACGAACGTGTGGTCGTGCGTCATCTGCGTCATTTCGCCCTTGCGCAGCAAGTAGATACGCGAGTCGCCGATGTGGGCCATGGCCATCTTGTTGCCAACGCGAATCATTCCGCTGACAGTGGTGCCCATGCCCGTGAGCTCATTGTGCTCAATAACGGTGTCGGAGAGGATGCCGTTGGCGGCAAGGAGAGTGTCGTGCAACACCTGAGCGGCGTCGTCTGCCGACTCGAAACTGCGGTCAGCTTCGGCTACGTGTTTGATTGTGATGGCCGAAGCAACATCGCCACCCGCGTGGCCACCCATACCGTCCGCGACAATAAAGAGATGGCTGCCGGCGTAGGCACTGTCCTGGTTGTTAGCCCGAACTTTACCCACATGGGATGCGGCAGCACTGTTGCCCGAAGTGGCCATTCAGTTACCGTCGCAGTTCGAAGCTAGTAGTGCCGATCTTGATCGGCGTATTCAACGGAATTGGCGTCGGGACGCTCACTCGTTGACCGGCTAAGAAGGTGCCGTTCGTTGAGTCAAGATCTTGTACAACCCAGCTATCCGCCCAACGCAAAAGGCGAGCGTGGTGTGTCGAGGTGTAGTCATCGCGAATAACGAGACCCGATTCGCTCGAGCGACCGATAGTCAGTTGCTCTTCGGGAAGAGCAATTTCCAGGCCCTCTTTAGAGCCAGACACAATCACTAGGCGGGTCGCGTCGAGAGAGCTGCCGGTTGCCGGAGCGGCGGGAGCCACCGGGCGAGTGGGCTGTGCGGCAACGGGTGCCGGGGGAGTGGCGGGAGCTTGTTGCGCCTGAGCTGCGCTCTGCACGGGCATCCGGCGTACCTTTTCTCCGAAGAGATCGGAACGGAGTGCGTAGACAATCGCGAAGATGAAACCCCACATGATGGCGAGGAACGCGATGCGCAGCAACAGGAGGGTGAGTTCACTCATAGGGTGAACCCCCGGTCATTGCGGCGATCAGCGGACTGGTCGGCATCGGAGGATTGGGCAAGCACACGGAACACGATACGGGTTCGACCGATATCAATCACGGATTCTGGCGCGAGTGGTGCGCGAGAAACTGGTGATCCGTTCAATTTGGACCCATTTGTGGAGTTCAGGTCGTTCACTTCGGCACGCGAGCCATCCCAAAGGATCTCGACGTGCTTGCGAGAAATGCCGTTGTCATCGACGGTGATGTCGGCTTCGCTGCCGCGACCGATGATGGTGCGCGAGTGCACAAGGGTGTGTCGGGCGCCGTTGATGTCGACGACAGGAGTCCACGCGACTGTGCCCTTGACGCTGACCGAATCGACTTCGATCATGCCTTGACTCAGGGAGTCGTCGGGGGCAAGAACAATGGCGATGCCACCCGAGAAGGAATAGTGCTGGGCGGTGGCGTGGCGCTGAACGAGTTCGGTGAGCTCGGAAATGAGCGTGCTGCCGAGGCCGGCCATGCGCTGGTAGTCGGTGTCGCTGAGGCGAACCGTGAAGTTGTTGGGCACGAGGATGCGGTCGCGCGACACAACAGCGGCCTGCGTGTCGAGTTCGCGGCGCAGGGCGCTAGTGATTTCGACGGGTTGCAGACCACTTTTGAAGGTCTTTGCGAAGGCGCCGTTTACTGCGCGTTCGAGACCTCGCTCAAAGTTGTCCAGAAGACCCAAAGCTCTCCTCGTGGTGGCTCGTTGTAGTACGTCGATGTTAGCCGGTGTGTGCGGCTAACCCGTTACTCAGGGTCGAGCTATTAAGGAAGGAGGCCCATGGGGTCAACGCGAGTGCCGTTGACATAGGTCTCGAAGTGGAGGTGGGCGACGGTGACGTAACCGGTGGCGCCGCTGAGGCCGAGGGGGGTTCCGGCGGCAACGGTTTGGCCGGGGGAGACCATCTGAGAGCCAGCGATCATGTGCGAGTAGAGGGTGGAAACGCCACTGCCGTGATCAACCTTGACGTACTGGCCCCAGCCGCCACCGTAAGTGACCTGGGTAACAACACCGGGCGATGCCGACACGATCGTCATTCCGCTACCGGTCATGATGTCGATGCCGCCGTGGAATTCTGATCCGCGGTAGCCGAAGCCGTCGTTGACCGGGGCGTTAGCGGGCCAGACCGCAAGGAACCCGGCGAATTCTCCGCCATACGTACCAGCGAATGAACCGGAAGGCCCAGCGGTGTAAACGTCTGCAACGGGCTCTGGCTCGGGCTCAGGTTCTTTGATCGAGAGCTTGTCGCGCTGTGCGGCGCTGATTTCGGTTTCTACTGAAGAAGCGAAGGACTGGATCGGCACACTTTGAACAGGTTCAGTCGTAGCGACAGCAGCAGACTGCTGCAGGATTGCGGATGCCGAAGCTGCAGAAGCAGTCGATTCGATGTCGCGCGACGAAGGTTCCATGTGTGCTGCGGCTGGAACAGTCACGCTCACGACAACAGCCATGATTGCGCTGAGTGTCAGCAATCGTTTCACGCGGTAACCCCCAGGGGTGTGGTCTGTGTTCTGTCTGGTTGGACAGTTTTGGATCAAGTCTGGTTCAACCCGTGGCTTTAGGCACACGGACAGCTATCGACCCTATATGACGAAGCTGTGAATCGTCACTAAACATCTTCCTGCCTACGAATCGTTGAACAGCCCGGCGCTGTGATAATCTCACTCAGTTGAGTGTTCAACTCAATCCACGCGTGAGTGGCGGAATTGGTAGACGCGCACGGTTCAGGTCCGTGTGTTCGAAAGGACGTGGGGGTTCAAGTCCCCCCTCGCGCACAGTGCAATCGCACAGCAGAAGTAAAAGAAAAGGCCCACCGGTTGGTGGGCCTTTTCTTATTGGTCTGTGGCGCTTTGGCCTGTTTTCTGCCGGCTAGCGAACCTGGCGCGTAGTGAACTGCATTTGCGGGTTCGCGTAGAACTCTTGTGACTCGACGAGCTGGAGTTCGCGTTCGCCCGACTCGAGGGTCTTGGTGAGCAGGTCGAAGACGCTGGATGCGGTGCGGGCCAGCGCATCCGCCGCGTCGCCGGTCTGCGTGAAGTGGGCGGTGAAGAGGGCGGCGGTCACGTCACCGGAACCATTGGCCTTCATCGGAAGCTGCGGGGTCTGCACGATCCAGGCTCCGGCATCCGTCACGACCATCATCTCGATGGTGTCGGCCTCACGGTCGGGGCGCTCAACGCTCGTCACGAGAACCGTGCTGGGACCCATGGCGCGGGCGAGATCGGCGGATGCGAGCGTCGACTCGATGGTGTCTGGCTCTGTATTAGTAAGGAAGCCCAGCTCGAACTGGTTGGGCGTGATGATGTCGGCGACCGGAACCACGCGCTCACGCAGCAGGATGGGGATAGCGGGAGCCACGAAGCATCCGGATTTCGCATTGCCCATCACCGGGTCGCACGCGTAGATCGCGTTGGGGTTCGCCGCTTTGACGCGAGCAACAGTGTCGATGATGACATCGCCGATGCCGTCGCCACCCTGGTAGCCCGAAAGGATGACGTCGATCTGCGGGAAGACGCCGCGATCCTCAATGCCAGCGATGACTTCAGAGACATCGCTCGGGTCGATCATCGGTCCGCGCCATGCGCCATAGCCAGTGTGGTTAGAGAAGTTGACCGTGTAAACCGGCAACACCTCAACGCCGATGCGCTGCAGCGGGAACACCGCAGCAGAGTTGCCGACATGACCAAACGCTACTGCGGACTGAATCGAGAGGATCTTCATCCCTCGATTCTCCCACCTTCGACTCCGTGCATGCTGCATTCGCCGGGCGTCACTGGGCGGTGGGGGCGCCTAGGCAGCAACCTCAGTCTTCGCCTTATCGGATTTCGGTGTCTTCTTGACGTCGAGAGTCGTCCACGACTTCTTGAGCAAGCGCTGGACTGAGCCGTCGAGCAACACGGCGACGACAAGCGTGGCACCGATGAGGATGGTCTGAAGGAACTGTGAGACGCCCATGATGACGAGGCCGTTGCGCAGCACTCCGACGAACAGCAGACCGGATACAACACCGGTGATGCGGCCCATGCCACCCTCGAGAGCGACGCCACCTAGGAGCACTACAGTCAGCGCCTGGATCTCCATGCCGTTACCCACTGTTGGCGGTGCAGATTGCAGCTTCGCGGCGAGCAGCGTGCCCGAAATAGCGGCGGCAACTCCGGTAGCGACGAAGAGCGAGAAGATCGTGCGGGGGACCCGGATGCCCATGAGGTGAGCGGCCCGCGGGTTGCCACCGATTGCGAGCACGTTGCGGCCTAGCGAGTTTCTATTCAGCACGTACCACGCCAGGAAAACGCCCACGGCAAGGATGATGATTTGAAGCGGCACGGGCCCGACTGTCATAGTTCCGAGTGCTTTGAAGGAATCGGGGAATCCCACGAGGGTCGAACCCTGCGTAAGGAACAACGCTAAGCCACCCCAGACGCTGAGGAACCCGAGCGTGATGACGAGGGGATTGAGCTTGAGGTAGGCAACCAGAAGCCCGTTCAGCGCCCCGGTGATCACTCCGACCACGATTGCGGCGGCAAAGCCCCATAGCGCAGAGTTGGTTTCGATCATCACCATGGCCGATACAACAGCGCTGAGGCTAGCGACCGAACCTACTGACAGGTCGAGGGTCCCTGACATGACGAGGAAGGCTAGTGGCAGAGCGATGATTCCCAGCTCAGCGATCTGCAGAAGAATGGTCTGGCCATTTGCAAGGCTGAGGAATCGCGGATTCATCGACGCAAAGAAGATGATCATCACGAGGAGAGCGATGAATGTCCCGTTCTGAGCGAGAGCGATTTTGATGCGGTTCATGCGGGGCTTCTTTCGGCTGAAGTGAGATCAAGAAGGGTGTTGAGGAGGCGCTCTTCGTAGCCTCCAGTGCGGTGTAGTTCTTGGTGGCGGCCGTGGGCCAATACGTAGCTGCGATCGCACAGTGAAGCGATTTCGTCGGTTTCGGCTGACGCGATGATGATGCTCACTCCCGTTGCGGCGAGTGCCCGGAGGGCGAGTTTGATGTCGTGCTTTGCACCGATGTCGACCCCCTGCGTAGGTTGAGCGAGCAGGAGCACCTTGGGGGCCACGGGGAACATCCACCGGGCGAGCAGGTGCTTCTGACGGTTTCCGCCACTGAAGCTCGCGATGGGTGCGTCGCCATCGGGGCCGACGACGTTGAGGGTGTCCCGGATGGTGGCGTACTGCTTGGTCATTGCTGCGCGCCCGAGGCGACCGCGCCAGGGAAGGAAAGTGTTGTCGACGGCACTCATGCCAACGACTAACCCGTCGACCTCACGGTCGGCAGGGACAAGGTGCACGCCGCTCTTGATCGCATGCTGCGGAGAAAGGGCGCGATACCGTCGCCCGGAGAGTGTCGCGTCGACAGAATTGCCGAGACCGAAGAGTGTGGCAAGGAGATCGAACTGTTCCCCGGCGGCCATGCCGAAGAGCCCCACGATCTCACCGTCACGGAAAACTAACTCCCCGTCGTCATCATTGACCAGGAGACGTTCTTCACCGATCTCCGGATGCCATTCGGAATCGAAGTCGACTTCAGGGGCAAGGGCTGCGGAAAGTGCAGCGAGGCTCATGCCGCTGGCGGAGTGATCCATGACGAGTGCGCCGCCACGCAAAACGACAATGCGTTGGCATACTTCGAGGATGTCGGGAAGACGGTGCGAGACGTAGATGACCGCGGTTCCCTGGCTGGCGAGGCGGCGAATGAGGTCGTGCAGCGCCTCCGTTTCGGCAGCGCCGAGGGCGGCCGTCGGTTCGTCGAGCATGAGAACTTTCATCTCGCCGGCGAGATAGCCTCTCGCGAGGTCGACGAGTTGGCGTTCGCCTAGAGTCAGCGCGCCAACGGGAACATCGAGCGCGAGTCCTTCTGCGCCGACTGAGTCGAGCGCTTCGCGGCCGCGACGCAACCGTTCTGCGCGGCCCGGCACATTCGACCGGGCGAGGAACAGGTTGTCGATGATCGAGAGGTTGGAAGCAAGGGCTGGCTCTTGGTGGATAACCGTTATCCCGCTGTGGGCAATCTCGCCTGGTGTCGATCCGGCAGGGATTTTCTCGCCGTCGAGCCAGAGAGCACCTGATGTCGCTGTGGCGGCACCTGTCGCCACATTCAGAAGGGTGGACTTGCCTGCGCCATTGTGGCCGAGCAGGCCGACGATTTCTCCCGCTTTGATGGAGAGATCGATGCCATCAACCGCGAGAGTTGAGCCGTAGCGCATCGTGATCTTGTCGAAGCGGAGTCGAACGCTCTCAGTGGTGGATGTCATGACTTGCTCTCTTGTAGAAGTCCCGCCGTCGACACCCGATGGAGTCGACGGCGGGACAAGTGCTGCGTGCTTACTGAACGTAGAAAGATTCTGCGTTCTCGGGAGTGACCTGAATCGAGGTCAGCACGGTGTCTTCGAGTTCTTCGCCGGCAGCGGCCTTGAGCAGAAGCGAGGCGTTGCTCTCTGCGAGTAGCTGAGCGGGAAGGATGAAGGCGAAACGCCACATGCTGTTGGCGTCCTTCACGATGTCGAGCGTCTCGTTGGTGGCGTCTAGCGAGCCGACGAGGTAGCTGTCGTCATCCGCTGCTACGCCAGAGTCGAGCAGGGCCTGGTAGACGCCGGCCGTGTTGTCGTTGCTTGTTCCCAACCAGATCTTGGTGTCGGGGTCGGCGATGAGCTGGCTCTTGGCGTTGTCGTTACCTTCAGCGCGCGAGATGCCGGGAAGTTCGTCGATTACGGCGTTGGAGGCCGTCTCGAGGAGCGCATCCGTGATTCCTTCGGTGCGACCCTTTCCGAGGTCAGAAGTCTTGTCGGCGATAAGAGCAACCGTTACTTCAGCTTCGTCGGCCATGTTCTCGTTGATCCACTCGCCTGCGGCGGTGCCGAGGAGGCGGCCGTCTTCGTAGGCGTCGATGATGGTGCCGTATTCCACGCCATCCCACTTGACGGCGTAGCCGAGAACGGGGATGTCAGCTGCTTGAGCGCGCTCGGTTACAGGAACCATGGCATCACTCTGCACGGGGAAGCCCATGATTGCTTTGACGTCGCCGCGCTGGATCCAAGCGTCCCAGTCAGAGACCTGAGTTTGGACGTCCCACTGCGGGTCGCTTGTCAAGAACTCGTATCCGGCATCTTCGATGATCGGCTGCATGATCTTCAGCTGGTCGTTCCAGATGGTGATGTCCATGCCAGCGAAGCCCATGGCGATCGCACCGTTGGTTGCGGGCGTGCTTGACGAGTCGTCTGCAGCGCTGCTGCAGGCTCCGAGGCTAAGAGCGAGAACGGATGCTGCTGCGACCGTGCTCAGAGCTCGGCGGCGAAAACGTGATGAGGTTGTAGACATTGCTGTGTCCTTTATTGGGAGTGATACTGCGGAAGGGCTGCGCCCGCTGAGGAGGCGCAGATAAAGCGGCCGTGCGAGAAAAGCTGCAGAGTTAGTGGCTCACAGGGAATGATCAACGACCATGCGGCGCCCGGTGGAGGCGCGCAGATCGTCAATGGCACGGGCTGCATCGGCAACGGGGATGGTGTCGCCGATCAATTTGTCGAGGGGAAGTTGGCCGCCGAGGTACAGGCGAGCGATTCGAGGGAAGTCGACCTGAGGGCGTGATGAACCGTAGTTGCAGCCGAGGATGCGTTTTCCGGTTGCCACGAGGTGCCACGTCTTGAAGCCAACTTCGACATCGCGCGCGGGCATTCCCACGAGAACGGCCGCCCCACCCGGCTTCAGGTAGTCAGGGAGGCGAGCGGATGTAGCGGCGAGGCCAATCGCATCGAACGCGTAATCGACGCCGCCGTTGCTGATCGCCACGATCTTCTCGGCCAGTTCTGGGTCGTCGCCGCGGAGAGTGTGCGTTGCGCCGAATTCTGTTGCGGTCTCCAGCCGGTCGGGGGAGAGGTCGATCGCGATGATGGTGCTGGCGCCCACAAGCTTCAGACCCATGATGATGGTCTGGCCGACGCCACCGCATCCGACGACGACTGCAGATTGCCCTGCGCGAACGTCGGCGGTGTTCATGACAGCTCCGACCCCGGTCGTGACCGAGCACCCGATGAGTGCTGCCACCGCTGCCGGCACTTCAGCCGGGATGGGCACGACGGCCGAGCGGGGCACGACGGCGTAGTCGGAGAATGTTCCGACACCGAGGTACGGACGGACTTCGTTGCCGTCGGCCGCAGTAAGAGGAGTGCTGCCGTCGGGCAATCCGTTGGTTGCAGCGCCTGAGGCTTGGCACAGCCAGGACTGACCGGCGATGCAGGAGGCGCAGGTGTTGCAGGGGGCAAACCAGGAGAGCACGACTTGGTCGCCGACAGCGAGATCGCTGATGCCCTCGCCGAGCGCCTCGACGATTCCGGCACCTTCGTGCCCGAGAGCAACGCGGTGGTCGAACGGCCAGTCACCGTTGATGACGTGCAGGTCAGAGTGGCAGACGCCGGCGGTTGTCATGCGAACGAGCACTTCACCAGCACGCGGATCGGCGACAGCAACTTCTGCGAGATAGGGCTCGGTGCCGACGCCATCGAAGAGGAGAGATTTCATGTGCGTTCCTGACTGCTGAATGAAAACGTGGGCAGAGATGGGGGCCATGAGCAACGAACATTTGTCGTGTCTGATGGCCTTGGTTTCGACTGCCAAAAACCGTGCGTTCCGGTTCGTTGAAGCAACGCTAGATGCAGCAAAGAGTCATCGGCAATGTCGTAATTGTGCGATCTTGGGTGCCTCGCTGTGCAATTGCCCAAAATCGCGCCGAATTAGCTCAGCCGGAATTGTGGGCGAAACATGCCGGAAATATCCGTCACGGAGAGTGCAGCGCCACCAACGCAATTGCGGCATCTTTGGGCACCGTAATGTCGAGCCCTGTGACCTGACGAAACGTACTGAGGCGGTTGACCACAGTATTGCGATGACAGAACAAGCGTTCAGAAGTCAGCTTGATCGATCCTGTCTCAGCGTACGTGAGTACAGCCTGTACGAGATGCTCGCGCTCGTGCGTTGTGCACTCGGATAGCGCTTCGCGGATGTCGCGTCCAAAGTCAGGGATTGCGGTGTTCAACAGTTCGCGCGCCACGGAAAGCCAGGCGTCGTCATTGCCGATCATCCGCGGTTGGGCGGAGCGCGAGGCGTGCCGCGCAAAAATTGCCGCGGTGGCAGCTGCGGCGGGAACGTGGGCGAGGCCGAGTACCTCATCGACGTAGCCCCCGGGGAGATCCGCTAACTCGTCGGTCACTGTGGTGTTCGCGGTGGGAGTGCCCTGCTCGCGAAACAGGCAGAAACCATCGCCGTGATCGTAGCCAAACCAAGTTGGTGAGACTGCGCCCTTCGCCAGTTGGGCTTGTAATTCAGCGACGCCTTCACCAACGACCACGGCAACCTCGAACCGAGCCGTGGAGGAGACGCCTAGGCCAGCCGCAATTTCGGCGACCAGCTCGGGGCGGGAGGTGTCGCTAGAGAAAAGACGTGAGACGTGACGGGCCGTGAGCAAGCGGGAATCCCGGGTGAGTCGGGACTGTTCTGCCAGAAAGGACTGCTGCACCTCACTGACGTAGTCCTCCACGGTGGTGAGCACGCGTTCCACATTCCGCACGAGGAGTGCCTCGGAATCGGGCCCGGCATGCTGTTGCAGCGCAGACCATAAGACTCGAAAATCGAGCCGGATGGCCTCGAGGAGGACATCTTCGGGAACGCCTTGGCGAGCACGACGGGCGCCAAAATCGTGGGCGAGGGAGGTGAACTGAATCGGCAGCTCTTTGTTGCCCAATTTGTAGAGCAGCATGCTGAGCACATCGTTGGCGGTGCGGGCGAGATCGCTTTCCTCCACGACTCGGGGTTCGTAATATTCCGCCTCGGCGAATCGGGAGAGGAAATCCGCAACGATCTCATCGAGGTGAATGAAGAGACGGTCGACAAGCTGTAACCACTCGTTATCGACCACGTCTGCCTGCTCCGACGCTGGGTTGCCGTGTGCTTTCATGCCAAACCTCGATTAGAGCCGGATCATCACCTTTGGTGATGTGCACAGCCTATTGCCCATAAGTGCCACAAAATCCCATTGATAGTGACTTTATGCCCCGGTTAAATAGGCGACCAAGGTCTCGACGGCCTGGCATCCTTCGATGTCCACTTCGATTTCTCAGTTCAAGGATGCCTCAGTGCTCATCGACACCATCATCGAAAACGCGTCAATTATCACCATGAGTGAGGCTCGTCCGTACGCCCACAGTGTGGGAATCAATCACGGCGTGATTGTCGGAATCGACGAAGAGCTCCTGGGGGTCTCTGCCCGCAATCGCATTAACGCGCAGGGAGCAACCGTGGTTCCCGGGTTCAACGACGCGCACGCTCACAGCGTTTGGTTCGGACTCACGCTTATTGAGGCTGATGTCAGTGGCGCAACAACGCTGACCGACATCTACGACGTTATAGCTGAGGCGGCTGCTGATTCCGAAGGCGATGGATGGATTATCGCGAGTGGCCTCAATCACCATGCCACGGGTGGCAACTACCCCGACCGTGATGAACTCGACAGGGTCTCGCAGGGGCGCCCGGTGTGGATCAAGCACAGTTCCGGGCACGCCTGCGTTCTCAACGGTGTGGCTTTGAAGCTCGTCGGCGCTGAGAACTCCGCCCCGACCGTGCCGAGCGGGGGACGTGTCGTGGTCGACGACTCCGGCCGGCCAACCGGTGTTCTTGAGGAAACCGCGATGAGCCTCGTGCAACAGCTGGTGCTCCCGTATCCGCTGACCGTTATCGAGGATGCACTCGCCAAAGCGACCACGCAGTACGCCCGCGAAGGCCTCACGAGCGTGACGGATGCCGGAATTGCCGGCGGCTGGATCGGCCACAGTCCTCGCGAATTCGCCGCGTATCAGAATGCAAAAGATGCGAGAAAGCTCCTTTCGCGGATGCAAGTAATGGTGAGCATCGACGCGCTCGACGCGCTCCCTGGACACAGCGATGACCCCGCCGGCGTCGGGCTGGCTGCAGGCATCCGCTCAGGTGCTGGCGATGAATGGTTACAGCTCGGTCCCACCAAGATCTTTACCGACGGTTCGCTCCTTGCTTCTACGGCGCTCATGACGGAGCACTACGAAGGCGCCTCTCACAACCACGGCTATTTGCAGGGTGATCCTGAAGCGCTGCGAGAGCAGGCGCTCGCAGCCCACCGCACAGGCTGGGCCCTCGCACTGCACGCCATCGGTGACGGTGCCCTGGACTTTGCTTTGGGGATTCTCGAGAGTGCGCGCGAAGATTCGTCGCACCCCACAATGCCGAACCGGATTGAGCATGGAGGCGTCATCCGGCCGGATCAGTTGCAGCGCCTTGCTGCCACCGGGGCGAGCGTCGTGCCGCAACCCCACTTCATCCGCCTCTTTGGGGACGGGATGATCGAACGGCTGGGCGCCGAACGAGCGCAGTGGAGTTACCGTGCCCGCTCTTTCCTTGATGCCGGAATCGTGCTGCCAGGAAGTTCTGACCGCCCCGTCGCGCCCGGTGCGCCCCTGGCAGTGATGCAATCGTTCGTCGAGCGTCTGACTCAGTCAGGGGCCAGCTACGGCGAGGGGGAGAAGATCACCGCGCATGAAGCGCTGCGCGCCTACACCGTTGGTTCCGCCGTCGCTACAGGGTGGGGCGCTCGCAAAGGCACGGTGGCCCGCGGAATGCTCGCCGATCTTGTGGTGCTTGCCGATAGCCCCGTGGATGTTCGGGCTGAGCGCATCGGTCAGATCGGTGTCGAGGCAACCATC
Source organism: Salinibacterium amurskyense (assembly GCF_002797685.1). Classification (GTDB taxonomy): domain Bacteria; phylum Actinomycetota; class Actinomycetes; order Actinomycetales; family Microbacteriaceae; genus Rhodoglobus; species Rhodoglobus amurskyensis. Next base: position 207,347 of record NZ_PGFH01000001.1, on the reverse strand, counting down.
GTCGGTGGCTTCGTGAGTCACGACAGGAGCGGACTTTTCTCGGCTGTGCCAGGCGTGCGGGGTTCAGTCGCTGAGTGACGTCGCTTCAGCCCGAGTTGCGCTGCGGGCGAGGATGTACAGCGACGCTTCCGCTGGAAGTCGTAGATCTAAGCCGGTCACGCGTTCGAGGCTGTCGAGACGGTTGGTCACGGTGTTGCGATGACAAAACAGAGCTCGCGAGGCAAGAGCGATTGAGCCGGTCAGAAGAAACTCAGTGGCAGTGCGTTCAAGCACCGCACGCTCGGCGAAGGGCAGCTTCAGGAGCGAGTCAACGTGGCGCTGGTGGAGGATGCGGGCGGCATCGAGAGGATTCTGAAAAACCGCTACATGCCAAAAATCACTGACATTGACCAAGCGGGCATCGCCCGCGGGCAAAACGAGAGCCACGGCTTGAGTGACCCGGATAGCGGCCGGGATCGCAGAGATACCCCTGATGTCGTCGAGCATCAATACCTTGTGCTCGTGAGTGATCGCGTTCAGCGGCAATGAGCCCTCCCGCGGCATCTGGGCAATGAGTACCGGACCGGCCACGGTTTCATGATGGTGAGACACGACGCCCGCTTGCTGCAGGGTGTTCTGAAGGCGGTCGAGAGACTCGTCGACTCGGTCGGCGTGCGTGAAGACGGTGAAGTCACTTTCGGGCGCGAAGGACAACACTGCACAGGCGCGGGTGTTGAGCACGTGGTTTTTGCCGTCCGTTTCAAGGATGCGAGCAAACCAGAGTCGTCGTTCGTCCTGCCGTACCTGCGCCATGCCGAATTGAGTCGCCGTGTACGCCGTGGTGAGTTCTTGGCTGTGGCGCTCGACGGCATCCCAGATGCGGGGAACGCTGTCGAATACCTCTCGCATCTCGGCATCCGTCGTGTGCGCGGAAATCGCCTCCCACATAATGCGGTAGTCCAGCCGTACGGCCGACATCACATCGACAAGAGGGATCCCCTGAAGCGCGCGAGAGTGCCCGACGCGTTCGGACACATCCCGAGCCTCGGCTGGAATCTCGTGGCCACCGATATCGGTGAGTAGACGGATGAAGATCATTCGGCAATCGGCGGCGACGCGATCCAGATCGACGAGTCCGGCTTTGTACGCATCGATTGTGCCGAGCTGAACGGCCCACCGGGAGACGAGAGCGTCAACCTCAAGGAGGCACGCGCTTGTAGCTTGCGCGAGAATTCGGGGTACGGATGACTCGGTCATGTCCATCACATTTCTGACAGATTTCAGTCTGTGCAGGTGCACATAATGTCTCCTCAATGATATGCACATTCGCAATTGCCGGGGCTGAAGATCGTTGGAATCATTGATCTACCCGTTCTGACGTCAGCTTCTGGGCAGCGACAACTGCGGGAATCCAGATGTGCAAATGGTCAATTCTGATCTGAGCGCTCATGCACCACCCGACGAAGGGATCCGTCCTATGGACGCCAACGACATCACTACCGACGCCGCATTCTTGGCCGATTTCGCCACGATGAGCGAGTTCGGAGCTACCGGCGACGGTGGAGTTGACCGTCAGGCCGCCAGCGCTGCAGATATCGAGCAGCGACGGTGGTTCGCTGGCTTGCTCGAGTCTCACGGATTCACCGTGGAGTACGACCGCATCGCGAACCAGTTTGGTCTTCTCGAACTGGTGCCCGGTGCCCCCTACGTCATCGTCGGTTCTCACATGGACTCGCAGCCGACCGCCGGCAAGTACGACGGCGCGTACGGCGTTCTCGCTGCTGCGCACTCGGCCTTCCGCCTCAAGGAAGCGTGGGAACAGGGCGCCGTTACGCCTGCCTACAACCTCGCCGTCGTCAACTGGTTCAACGAAGAGGGCTCCCGCTTCGCCCCATCGATGATGGGCAGCTCGGTGTACACCGGCAAGATGGCTCTGGAGACAGCGCTCGCCGTCACCGACCACCTCGGCGTCACGGTTGAGCAGGCGCTGGCTGACACGGGATTTGTGGGTACGGGTGATGGCCCTCAGGCCGTTGGTTGTGCAGAGATCCACATCGAACAGGGCCGTCTTCTCGAAAATGCCAAGGTCACAATCGGCCTGGTCACGGCCACCTGGGCCGCCAGCAAGTACCGCATCGTGATCAAGGGTGAGCAAGCTCATTCCGGTGCGACCGTCATGGAGGATCGCCACGATGCGCTCCTCGGCGCTTCGCTGCTCGTTGTCGCTGCTCGTCGTCTTGCCGACCGTTTCCCCGGCAGCCTCCACACTGCTGTCGGTCAATTGGATGTCTATCCCAACTCGCCTGTTGTCGTAGCCTCGCGAGTTACCCTTCTGCTCGACCTGCGGTCGGGCGACGAGGCCGTTTTGAAGGAAGCAGACGAGATTCTCGCCAGTGCCATCGCCGAGATTGAAGCGGATGCCAAAGTTTCCGTCGACATGAATTTGTCGCACTCGTGGGGCATCAATCCCTACCAGCCAGAGGGCGTCGACGTCAGCCGTTCCTCGGCGGAAGCGCTAGGCCTTTCGCACATGGACATCATGACCGTCGCCGGTCATGACTCGACCAACATGAAAGATATTGTTCCCACGGTCATGCTCTTCGTTCCCTCGGTCGAAGGAATCTCTCACGCCGAAGGCGAATACACCACCGATGAAGACCTCGTGGCCGGCCTCGCCGTTATCGCTGAGGTGACTCGTCGTCTGGTGGCGGGAGAGCTCGCGCCAGCAACATCCGATTCAACTGACAAGGAACTTTCGTGATCGACTACGCCGTTACAGACCCCGCTACCGGTCTCGTTGTTAAGCGCTATGAAACCGCGACCGACGAACAGATAGCAACGGCTGTCGCTTCCGTTGGCCAGGCGTATCGTCAGTGGCGTCTCGTTCCCATCGCGGAGCGTGCGGCCATGCTGCGGAAGGTTGCTGATCGCTATGCTTCCGATCGCGAACGGCTTGCTGAGATCATCATCCGCGAGATGGGCAAAACCACCGCGGAAGCTCTTGGCGAGGTAGACCTGTGCGTGAGCATTTACGCTTTCTACGCCGACAACGCGGAGGCGTTCGCGGCGGACAAGCCCATCGACGTGGCATCCGGATCGGCTTATGTTCGAAGCGAACCCATTGGCGCCCTGCTCGGCATCATGCCGTGGAACTACCCGTATTACCAGGTCGCCCGCTTCGCGGCGCCGAACCTCGCATTGGGCAACACGATGCTGCTCAAGCACGCCCCAAGCTGCCCCGAATCGGCCGAAGCAATCGCCGAGATCTTTGCGGATGCCGGATTCCCGGAGGGCGTGTACGTCAACATTTTCGCCACCAACGAGCAGGTTGAAACGATCATCGAAAGCCCCGTCATTCAGGGCGTCTCGTTGACCGGTTCTGAGCGTGCAGGGCGTGCCGTGGGTGCGATCGCGGGCCGCGAGATGAAGAAGCTCGTGCTCGAACTGGGTGGATCAGACCCGTTCATTGTGCTCGACGACGCCGACCTCGATGCGGCGATCGCGGGGGCGGTTGCCGGCCGCATGGGCAACGCCGGTCAGGCCTGCAACAACTCGAAGCGCATCATTGTGCTCGATGCGATCTACGACCGTTTCGTTGAGGGCTTCGTGGCTCAGGTTCAGGCGCTGAAGGTGGGTGAGCCTAGAGAGGGAGGTGTCGCCTTCGGCCCCCTGTCTTCTGAAGCTGCTGCTGCTCAGGTCGTTGGACAGGTTGAGGATGCGGTGGCCAATGGCGCAACCTTGCTTACCGGCGGTGGGCGCATCGATCGTCCCGGAGCCTACGTCGAGCCGACAGTGATCGCGGATGTTCAGCCGGGCACCCGCGCTTACACAGAAGAGATCTTCGGGCCGGTCGCCGCGGTGTACCGGGTTGCGGATCAGGATGCCGCAATTCGTCTCGCCAACGATTCGCCGTATGGACTCGGAAGTGTGATCTTCACCTCTGACGACGCGCGTGCGCAAGCTGTTGCCGAACAGCTCGAAGTCGGCATGGTCGCAATCAACGCCCCGTCGCAAACCCAGGCTGACCTCCCCTTCGGTGGAGTGAAGTCATCAGGAATGGGCCGAGAGCTTGGCGAATACGGCATGGCCGAATTCGTGAACCGCAAGCTCATTCGTCGGGCGTAGTTGTGTGATTAGGGGAGTGGCCGCGTTGCGGCTGCTCCCCTTTTTGGTGTCTTGGGCTAGCGGCGCCCGAGCTCCACGAGCTTGCGCTCGCGCATCGCGAGGAACAGCGGGAAGGTGAACGCGAAGGCCGTGATGCCCGAGAGCACGATGTAGAGCCAGGGCCGCTTCATCCCGAGGCGGCGTGCTTCGATGATGATCAGGATGCTGCCCGCCACGGCAACGACGAGAAGGTCGACGCCGAGCGAGTTGACGGCCGGGCCGCTGCCGAACCAGTCGCCGAGGTAATCCCGCATCTGCACGATCGCTAGCGCGTTGAAGACCCACGTGCCGACTAAGCCGACGAGGGAAAGCACCGCGAAAGTGATTGCGGTGGCATTCCAGTGGCGGAGAAGAGCGGAGCGCTTACGGTCGTGCGGCTGAGGGGACATGCTCCGTAGACTCTCGCACCACTAGCTCTGGGCGCAAGAGAACCGAGCTGCCCGGGTCGGTCGACTCGTTTGAACCACGCTCGATGGCCTCTGAGACGGCGAGCTGCGCCATCCGCGTGATGGGCTGGCGAACGCTCGTGAGCGGTGGGTCATAGAGGTCGGCGAGGATGATGTCGTCAAAGCCGATCACGGAGACATCGCGGCCGACCTTGAGGCCGAGATCGCGGAGCCCGCGGCAGAATCCGAGTGCCGTCATGTCATTGATCGCTACCACCGCGGTGGGCGCGTTCGTGGGATCAGCGAAGAGATCGCGCGCGGCGGCCCGCCCTACTTCGGCAGCTTCGACGTCACCGAAGTGTGAGGCATCCATCCCGGTCCACTGCGGCATGTCCGCGACCGAGAGACCGGCGGCTTCGAGGGCATCGCAATACCCGCGGTAGCGCGCAGACCGGTTGACCGAACGGATCGAGCCCGACACGAAGGCGATGCTCGTGTGACCGAGCTCGAGGAGATGCGCGGTCGCAACCTGGCCGCCGACGTTGTTGTCGATGCTGATGCTCACCACAGACTGCGGGTCATTGGGCTGTGCCGGCCGGTCGAACGTGACGAGGCGCAGGCCTTCTTCGATGACATGGCTGACGTGATCGAGCGAGGGCAGCGAGGTGCACAGGATGATGCTGCGAACGCCGTCTTCCCACAACTCTTCGACATAGCGGCGCTCGCGTTCCGGGTCACGCTCGCTGTTGCAGAGCAAAACACTGCAGCCCAAGGCCAATGCGGCGACTTCTACTTCATGGGCGAAGGCTCCCCAGAAAGGGTTGCCGACGGAGGGCACGACGAGGCCGACGGTTTGAGTCTTGCCGTTGCGCAGCTGGCGAGCAGCACGGTTGGGGCGGTAGCCAAGTTCTGCGATAGCCGCCTCGATGCGAGCTCGCGTTGCTGCGACCATTCGACCCTGACGGTCGTTCAGAAAGTTGGAGACGGTACTGGGGGAGACCCCAGCAGCTTGCGCCACGTGCTGGATGGTTACTCGAGCCACGCGACCTCCTTCGGTTGTCGTCGATCCTGATGATCGTCGTTTTAGTGTAACGATTTATTGAATCTCGGCAACCAGTGGTCCAGTTCTTGCTTGAGTGTTCAGAAATAATCCGGCGGCTCTCTTGACTCACGGAGAACGACTCGTCTATGGTCAGTGCATCGTTACACCGATTTCATCCACCCCCCTAGGAAATCGGTTAGGAATCGAATGAGCCGACGACGACGTCGCGGAACGAAGGCACTGGAGCCGTCGCTCAATCTCAGCTTGAGAGGACATGCACATGGAAGTGAAGTCACGAATGCGCCGCACAGCATCGGTCGCGATGGTGGCCCTGATGGGTCTCGGTCTCGCCGCCTGTTCAGCCGGAGAAGCGGATGCCGATCTGAACCCCGATGAGGTATCGGGCGAGATCAGCCTGCTTACCCCCATTTTTGAAGGAAGCCCTGGGCAAGACCTTCTCGAAGATGAGCTGCTTCCGCAGTTCTACGAGGAGTACCCCAACGTCACGGTCAACGTGGATTACACGACCTACGGAAACCTGAACGAGAAGCTCACTACGGCGGTCGTCTCGGGCCTCGTGCCTGACGTAATGCTCATGGGCGTCGGTTGGATCGAAGCCTTCGCCGATAAGGGCGTACTCGCCGACCTCGGTGAACTCGGCCTCAGTGAAGCTGACCTCAAGGAGAGCTACACCGACGAGATCGTCGAAGCAGGCATGTGGGACGGCAACGTCTACGCTGTGCCGATCATGCTCGACACTCGCTTTGGTGTCGCTCGCATGGACATCCTCAAGGAAGCGGGCTACGACAGCCCACCGTCGTCGTGGGACGAGCTCATTGAGATCGCCGAAGCAACAACGGTTCGGTCATCCAATGGTTCGCTTGAACGTGCCGGCTTCGACATGATGTCGCTGGATGCCCGCCAGGCCTTCGAGACAGTGCTCTTCTCCGCCGGTGGAGACCTCTTCAATGCGGATGCCACGGAGCCCACCTTCAACAGTGATGAGGGTGTCGCTGCTCTTGGTCTCATGGCTGACCTCGTGAACAAGTACGAAGTAGAGGACATCGGCTTCACGTCAACCGATGACATCGTGAACCCGCTCATCAACGGCCGCGCCGCGATGGGTATCGCTCACAACAACCTCTGGACTCAGGCGCTCGAGGCAGACGAAACTGTGCTCGACAATCTCGAACCCTTCGTGATTCAGGGTGAGTCCTCGGGAATGTTCTTCGGCGGAACCTTGGCGACGGTTGCCAACAACTCCAAGAACCCTCAGGCCGCTCGTGCCTTGCTCGAGTTCCTGTCGAGCCCCGAGGCTGCACTTGCCGCCAACGAACAGCGCGGAAACGTGCCGGCTCTGACCGAACTACTCGACTCTGACTACGTTCAGTCGAACCGCTTCGTTCAGTTCGCGATGGAAAACCTGGATGTCGCCAAGCGTGAAGGTGGCCCCGCTCAGTGGCTCGAAGTCCGTGGTGACTTCGCTCCCGCCGTTCAAGCAGCTCTGCTTGGTCAGAAGACACCGGAAGAGGCGCTTGACGACCTCGCCGCGCTCGTTCAGACCTCGATAGACCGCTAGTTCCTCCCCGGATGCTCGGGTACTCCATGTGCCCGAGCATCCACCTCCCCAGCACCAAACACACGAGGGCGTGATGACTACTACAGACCACCGGCCAGCTCGGGTCGCGAAAGCGGCGTCCGTGCCCGGCACTGCGACAGCACCACCGCGCAAACGCAAGCGCATCAGTATGGCCGAGAAGAAGCGGCGACGTGCTGGCTGGTTGATGATCACGCCATCCGTTATTCACGTTGGCCTCTGGACGCTGATTCCCGTCATCGCGACCTTCTACCTTTCCTTTACTGACTACGGCATCTTCTCGGCGCCGAAGTGGATCTGGTTCGACAACTACGTTGAGATGTTCAACGACCCGGTCTTCATGCAGTCGATCGGCAACACCATTTGGTACACCTTCTGGACCGTGCCCGTGTCGATGGCCGTGGCCGTCGTTGTGGCAGTGCTCCTCAACCAGGGCCTCAAGCTCCAGAAGTTCTACCGCACCGCCTTCTTCCTTCCTCAGGTCACCGCCACGGTCGCGATCGCAATGGTGTGGCTCTGGATCTTCAACCCGCAGTACGGTCTGCTTAATGCCGGCCTCGAAGCGATCGGCCTTCCCGGCCAAGCGTGGCTCGTCGACCCGCAGTGGGCACTGCCCTCCGTAATTCTGGTCGGCGCGTGGCAGGGCATCGGCATCAAGATGCTCATCTACATTGCGGCGCTGCAGAACATCGACGAGTCGCTGTACGAAGCTGCCTCGCTCGATGGCGCATCCGCGGTTCGCCAGTTCTTCAGCATCACCGTTCCGATGCTCAAGCCGGCGACCTTCTTCGTCTTCATCATCTCGATCATCGGAGCGTTCCAAGTCTTCGACCAGATCTACGTGCTCACCGACGGTGGTCCCGCGAACGCGACCACGATGATGACCTACGAGGTCTACCGCTCCGCCTTCCAAGAGTTCCGGATGGGAATGGCCTCGGCTCAGTCGGTCGCCCTCTTCGCCTTCCTGCTCTTCGTCACGCTCATTAGCCGTCGCGTCACCAAAGAAGAGGACTAGCGATGACCCTCCCCACTATCAAAGCCCTCGCTATCAGCGAAGAGGTCACAGTTGCACCCCGCAAGCGGTGGTTCCATCACGCCAAGGGACGCCAGGCGGTACTCGTCAATATCTTGCTCAGTCTGGGCGCGATCACGATGCTGGTGCCGTTCCTCTGGATGGTTCTCACGAGCCTCAAGTCGCCAGCCGAGTTGGCCCAGTTTCCGCCGACGGTGTTCCCGCAAGAGTGGATGTGGAGCAACTATGCCGCGACGCTGGATGCTGCGCCGTTCGGCCTGTACTTTCGCAACAGTCTCGTCATCGCTACAACGCACACGCTCATCACGATCGCTCTCGGTGCGATGGCTGGCTACGCACTCGCTCGCATCTACTTCCGCGGCCGTGAAGCGATCTTCCTCGCGTTCATCGCGATGCTGATGATCCCCACCTACACGAAGATCGTTCCGCAGTTCCTGCTCGTGAAGTTCATGCCGCTGTTCGGCGGCAACGACATCCTCGGCCAGGGCGGTAGCGGCTGGCTGGACACGTGGTGGGCACTCATCATTCCTGGTGGGCTCAGCGCATCCGCGATCTTCCTCTTTCGCCAGTTCTACTTATCGCTGCCGAAAGACCTCGAAGAGGCCGCTCGCATCGATGGGCTGGGCGAGTTCCGCATCTTCGCGCAGATCTACACGCCACTCATCAAGCCAGCGATCGCCACAGTGGGGCTGCTCACGTTCCAAGAGAGCTGGAACAACTTCCTGTGGCCCTTGCTCGTGACGACCAGCAGCGACCTGCGCGTGATTCAGGTGGGGCTCGCGGTGTTCCAGCAGCTCGACAACACGCAGTGGCAGTACCTGATGGCCGGAACAACCATGGCGACAGTTCCCATGGTGATCCTGTTCATTTTCGCCCAGAAGTACTTCATTCAGGGCTTCACTAACGCGGGCATCAAGTAGCTCGCCGCATCCATTCACGAACTTTCCATCACCAACAAAGAGATAGGCACGGTAAAGAAAAATGAGCATTGACCTCACCGGACGACGCGCACTCGTCACAGGCGCCGGAGCAGGAATCGGCGCGGCCATCGCTATCGCACTGGCTAAGGCGGGTGCCGATGTTGTGGTGCACTACGCCCACAGTGAAGCAGGCGCTAACTCCGTGAAGCAGCAGATCGAGGCTGGTGGGCGCCGCTCGCTCGCCGTTCAGGCCGATCTCACCGACTCGGCGCAGGCGACAAAGCTCGTGGATGCCGCCGTCGAGTTCCTCGGTGGCCTCGACATCCTCGTCAACAACGCTGGCCACTTGGTGGGCCGCGCCACGATCACCGAGACCACGGATGAGCGGTGGAACGAAGTGATGGATGTGAACATCGCCAGCACCTTCTTCACCACGCGTCAGGCCCTCCCCGCGCTCGCCGAGTCGGAGCACGGTCGCATCATCACGATGGCCTCGCTCGCTGCCGAGAACGGTGGCGGTGCTGGATCAGTGGTTTACGCAACCTCGAAGGCTGCAGTCGTCGGCTTCACTCGGGCGCTCGCCAAGGAGATCGCGTCGAAGAAGATTACCGTTAACGCTGTGGCCCCTGGCTTCATCGGCGAGACGGCCTTCCACGAAACGTTCACACCGGGCGAGGCTCAGAAGAACATCGTCGCGGGCATCCCCCTTGGGCGTGCAGGAACCGCGGGAGACGTTGCCGACGTTGCTCTGTTTTTGGCCTCTGACCTCTCGTCGTACGTCACTGGCCAGGTAGTCGACATCAACGGAGGCCTCAACTTCCGATGAGTTCTGTTCCGCAGCAGCCCGGTGGATGGTGGCACGACTACGTCTGTCCCACCCACGGCATCGAGCTTGGTGCTCGCGAGGGTAACGAGTTTCTGTGCGACCACGGCTGTCGCCTCACAGGCGACAAAGTTGAGGCCGCCTGGCTCGCACTCGAGCATCAAGCGCTTGCTCGTGCCGCCCGGGTTGCTGCGCGGCGGTACTCCCTTCACGGCGATGAAGCCGACCGTGCTCGGGCCGTTGAACTCGTGCTCGACTACTCCTCTCTCTACGTGCAGATTTCGGCCGCCGGCTGGAGCGACCGGAGCGAATCGTGGATGCTGCAGGGCAAGCTCTTTGCTCAGGCGCTGTCTGAGGCGCAGTGGGCTGTCGGCTTCGCGGATGCGATCATCACGCTCGGAGCGATTCCCAAACTGCAAGAATCGACGGAACTCAGCCGCACCCTCGACGGATTGGCCGCGACACTGGCCGAATCTCGCCGCATCCTTGTGGAAGATCGCAACGATCAGCGCAGCAACTACACCGCCTGGCTGGATGCCGCAGCCCGGTTGGTAGCGCTGGCGTCGCACACGCTGGGCGGGCCATCGGTCGCACCGCACTTTGCGGCGGTGGTCTTCGACCATATGCAGCTCGCGGTACGTTCTGACGGCTGGGAGTGGGAGGCATCCACTTACTATCACGTGTTCGTTTTGCGGGCCTATCTCTTGGCGCTGCGCGGGGTTAATCCGCGTGACATGCCTGAGGAGGCTGTCGACTGCGTGCGTTCGATGATCGACGTTCTGGTGTCGATTGCGTCTCCCGACGGTTTCTTGCCCGCGCTGCATGACGGCCCTTATGACCGGGTCGCGATGCACCGCGAAGTGCTCGAGATTTGCACGCTGAGCGCACAATTCTTTAGTGACACCGGCCTGACGACTGTGCAGTCGTGGGTCGTTGAACGACTGGGTGCTGACCACGATGGCCTCGAGTGGATGCTCGATGGCTGGTTTGTGGGCGCACCGCTTGACCGCGCACCGGTGGTGGTCGGTTCGCGAGCATTCGAGGATGCCGGGTATGTCGTGTTGCGTGATTCACGCAATCGCATGGTCGGCATCCTCGATGCTGGACCTCACGGGGGAGCTCACGGTCACTTCGACAAACTCGCTCTCTACCTGTACGGCGATGGCGCGAAGTGGCAGCCGGCTCCGGCTGTGCCGCCGTATGGGCATGCGCTTCGTCACTCGTACTACGCGCGAACGATCGCGCATCCGACGGTTCGCGTTGACGGCGCTGATCAGGTCGAAGCCACCGCCGAAATCACTGCGTGGGATGCCGCGGCCTCCCGTGTCACGGCCGTGACGACGACCGCGATCGACGGCGTGCGACTGAGCCGCACGGTGCAGCTCAGCGACGGACTGCTCGTGGATGTCGTGCACGTGTCGTGCGACGACGGCCAACCTCACGAGATTTCGCTTGGTCTTCGCCCCGCCGTGGATTTCGCCGTAGTGGTCGAGGGCGATGCCTGGCGTTCCACCTGGGGAGCCGCTGCCGCCTCCTCTGCTGCCGCAGCCTCCGCCGCAACCCCCGCAGGAGCGCACGCGAAACGCACCGAGCAACAGCCGGCGGCGCTAACCGGATGGCACTGGGCTTCCGGCGAAAGCACGCTAGAACTGCACGCCGGGCGCGGGCCCTCCGACGATCCGAGCCGACTGCAAGAGATTGGCGACTGGGCGGCGACGGCATCCGAAGCCAGCTTTGTGAGCGTCTACTCCTTCGACGCCGAGCGCAGCATTGCGACCGTTAGCGCGAGCGTTGAGGGCACGAACCTCGCCATCGACATCCAACTTTCTGACCATGACACCACCCGAATAGAGGTAGCACTGTGACCACCCCCATGCTGATTGGTTCTCGCGAGCAAGCGCTGCGGAGCGAACTTGATGGGCCGCTGAGTGCGCAGTTCCGTCGACTGCTCGAGGAGTGCGAGCGCGCGAAGGGGATGGAACTTCCGCAGGAACACCCGCTGGCATCCATCACTTATTTCGGACCGGGCTCGGCAAATCTCGCGCTGGCGTACCGCCTCACCGGGCAAGACGCGTACCTCGAAGAGTTGCGTCGCTGGTTGGCGCCGCCGCTGTCGTTCCCGCACTGGGGCAAGGCGAATCTGCCCGACCACGACCTCGACGCGGGCTGGATTCTGCACGGTCTTTCGCTTGCCTATTCGTGGGCCGGCGACGCGCTGCGCCCCGAAGAGAAGCAGGCGCTCGAAGACAAACTGCTGCTTCAAGGCCAGCGCATGTATGAGTTCGCAGTGGAGAAAGAGGGCGGATGGTGGTCGTCGTCGTACTGGCAGAACCACAACTGGATTTGCTACGCCGGCCTCGCCACCGCCGGTTACGCGCTGCAAGAGAAGTACCCCGAAGCGAAGGCGTGGACTGAGCGCGCGAAGGAGAACTTCGCCCTAGTTCTCGACTCGCTTCCCGACGATGGCTCCAATAACGAGGGCGTCGTGTACTGGCGCTACGGAGTGCCGTGGATCGCGAGCTACCTTGACGTGCTGCGTGACCAAGAGGGCATCGACTGGTTCAACCGCGGCACCTACTTGAAGGAGACGTTCTGGTACCGCCTCTACCAGGCAGCTCCCGACCTGGAGCGGATCGTCGACCACGGTGACTGCCACGACCGCCGCAGCGGGCATCCGGTCGCGCTGTATTACAAGCTCGCTGCCGAGTACCGCATCCCGCAGGCACAGTGGTTGGCGAACAAGGTGTCGACCGAGTTCTATTGGCGCGAAGCGTACGAGAGCGGAGTGCGGCCCGGCGTTCGCCCCGAGGCGTACCAAGAGCTGTTGTGGTTTGACCCCAGCGTTGAGGCGGCTGGCCCCGAGACGCTCCCACCGAGCAAGTACTTCGACGACCTCGGTCTCGTGGTGGGGCGCACCTCGTGGGATGAGCAAGCGGCACTCGTGTCGTTCAAGGCCTCACCCGGTGGCGGCCACAAGGCGTGGAACCAGTCGCACCGCCAGCGCGAGCAGAACGGCTGGGTCACGCTGAACGCGGGGCACCACCATCCCGACTCCGGCAGCTTCGTGTTCTTAGGTCAGGGCTCGTACCTGGCGATCGACGAGGGCTACTCGTCGCGCAAGCTCACCGAACACCACAACTCGATCCTCGTTGACGGCAACGGCTTCGTGAACGAAGACCGGTATCACGTGTTCGAAGAGCTGGCCGAAGAGTTCACGGCCGAGATTCTGACGACAACGCTCAAAGACGGCTGGACTCACGCGGTGAGCGAATCCTCGGCGATGTACGACCGGGCGCTCGGCGTCACGCGGGTGCGCCGCCACCTCGTCATGACGCCCGGCGGAACCCTCGTGATTGCCGACGATCTCGCTGCCGACCAGCCCCGCACCTGGACCTGGTTGCTGCAAACCGACAACGCTCCGGTCGGGCTCGGCGACAAGCGGTGGCGAGCGGATGCCGGACACGGTGTCATGCCGATCGCTGCGCTCGACGACAACCCCATCAGCGAAATCGTCGAAACCTTCGTGCACGCTAACCCCACGTCATCCACGCCGAGTTTGGCAATCAGTAAGAAGCAGCACACCCTCAAGCGACTGAGCGAGGCGACCACGAGTGCTCGCTTCGTCACGGTGCTCGAGTCGCGTCGCTGGGATGACACCGCACCCGCGAGCATCCGCTACGACGTCGCAGCGGGCGGGGTGCGTGTGGAGATCGAGCGCGACGGAGTGACCGAAACCGTATCGTTGGGCTTTGATGGCGACGCTCCCACTTTGGGCGCAACGGCCGTCGTGGGCGATGGATTCCAGGGGAGCACGAGTACGCACCGATGAGACAACGACCGCAGCGACCGCAGGGCACGAGACGGTCTCCCCGCTGGGAGACCACTCTGCTTGGTGCGCTCGCGTATCCGGGAAACATCTTCCTGGGGTCGCTTGCGGTGCTCATCTTGTCGCTCGGCATCATCACGGTGCTGCCGGCCGCGATCGCGCTCGCGCGCGCCTTCGCCCTCTGGAATGTGACGAACGACGACAAAGTTTTCACGAATACGTTCCGGCAGTTTCGGGAAACGTGGCGGCGCACGCTGGGCCTCGGCGCCATCGCGACCGTCGTCTTCGCGATCTTGGTGGCCGACGGCATCTTCCTCGCGGCGCAACTGACGAGCACCGGAGACCCGCTCGCGCTTATGTTTGCCGCCGCCGTGATGCCGATCGCTGCTGCGGTGGGCGTGTTCGCCGTCGCGCTCACGGCGGCCGCGACGCTCTCCACCGAAGCGGATGCGCGCACCTGGGCACGTGAGGGATTCGTGCTGATGCTGCAGCATCCGCGTCGCTCGCTGCTCGTGTTGTTCACGCTGACGGTCACCATCGTGGCCTCGGTGCTGCTGCCGAGCCTCGCGCCGTTCGTGACGATCGCGCTGCCGGTCTACGTGGGCGTGCGGGCGTGGGGCCCGAAGCGTCCCGTCAACGACGAACAGGATTAGGGCGTGGCGAAGCGCCCACCGGTCTCCTTCGCTCTGAAGGTTCTCTACAGCGACACCTTCATCATGGCCGTCGGTTTCTACATGCTCGTGCCATTGCTGGCGTATCACTTTCTGCAAGATCTGACCCTCACGATCGCAGTCGTTGCGGCGTTGACGGCACTCCGCACGGCGGCTCAAAACGGGATGATGCCGATCGCCGGGTGGGTTGCTGACCGCATCAACTTTCGCCGCGCCATCCTGATCGGAGTGCTGGTTCGCGCCTCCGGTTTCGCGATGCTCGGAACGGTGGAATCGGTGCCGTTGCTCGTGGTGGCGTCGATTCTCACGGGGCTCGGCGGCGCACTCTTTCACCCCGCCAGCTACTCGGCCTATGCGGCGCTCACCACCGGCAGCGACCGCGTACGGGTGTATTCGACGCGCGAGGTCGTGAGCAATGTCGGCTTCATCGTCGGCCCGATCATCGGTGGTTTTCTCGCGGGGGCCGACTTCGCGTTCGTGAGCCTCTCGGCCGCCGGGATGTTCGTGATCGCGTTTATCATCAGCGCGATCGGTTTGCCCGGCCCGGGGGAGGAGCATGCAGCGCGCACGCCGCCACGGCTGAGAGTGGCTTTCGCCGACCTCGCGTTCCTGCGGTACTGCGCTCTCGTCGCGGGCACCGCGGTGCTGATCGCGCAGTTCTATCTCGTGATCCCGTTCCGGGCGGCCGAGTTCACCTCGGGCCCGTCGGATCTCGGTTTCATCTACTCGGGCGCCGCGATTGTGATGGTGCTCACGATGCTGCCGCTCACGGGCGCCGCCAACCGCTTCTTGCCCGACCGCATCACGCTCGCTGGCGCGACTGCCTGTCTGGGAGTCGGGATCGGCATCATGGGCTTGTCGACGAATCTGGTCGGGATGCTCGTGGGCGTTGCCGTGTTCATCGTCGGCCAAATGTTGGCGCAGCCCGTGCTCAACGCCACCGTTTCGCGTTTTGCCCCGGAAGGTTCCGTCGCCAGCTACTTCGGAGTGCAGGGCCTCGCCAACGCGATCGGTGGCGCTGCCGGAAGCGGCTCGGCCGGTGTGATCTACGCGCTCGCCGATTCGGGCGAGCCCGGAGCATCCTGGGTCTGGCTGACCTACCCGGTATGGGCGATTATCGTCGCCATCATGTTCGTGGTTTTTGGGCCGCGTCAGGCGTCAGGCTCGGCAGACTCTAAGCCGAGCGCACCAAGATAGGGCAGATGGAGCAGACACCACCCCGCGAGCCGATCCACGTCGCATCAGTGAGAGATTCAACCGAGCCCGACGAACTTTCCCGAGCCAGCCGCATCGGCCGCCGAATTGGGCGCATCGCGCTCGGTGCCTCGCTCGTGTTTGCCGGCATCAGCCACCTCACGTTCGCGCGCGAAGACTTTCAAGCCCAAGTGCCCGACTGGCAATCGTTCGACCAAGACTTCGTGGTTGTGGCATCCGGTGTTGTCGAAATTGCGCTCGGCAGTGCACTCATCTTCGCCAAGAAGTACCGCCCGCACGTGGGCTGGGTTGCCGCTGCGTTCTTCATCGCGATTTACCCCGGCAACATCTCGCAGCTCGTGAACCAGGTCGACTCGCTCGGGCTCGACACCGACCTCAAACGCTGGATCCGGATGCCGTTCCAGCCCGTGCTCGTTCTGTGGGCGCTCTGGTCGACCGGCGCCTGGCGCGCGTGGCGTGCCTATCGCCGCAACGAGGGTCGCACCCTCGGCGCGTGATAACTTCTGTGAATGAGCGGAGTCTCTGAATGAGCAGGGTTGCGGCAGTCGCCCCGGTGGTGCCCGAATATAGCTACACGCAAGCCGAAATGACCGGCATGCTCGCGCCGCTTCTGGCCGAGAATTCCCGCCATGAGGCCGTGATTGAGCGGATGCACGGCGCCAGTGGCATCGACCGTCGCCACATGGCGCTTCCGCTCGAGCGGTATCCCGAACTCGGCAGTTTTCGCGAGACTAACGATGAGTTCATCCGCGTCTCGACCGAGCTGCTTGAGCGTGCACTGACCACGGCGCTCGCGGATGCCGGCCTCGCCCCGAGCGATGTCGACTTCGTCTTCTTCACTTCCGTCACCGGCATCTCGGCACCGTCGATCGACGCGCTGCTGATTCCTCGGCTGGGCTTGCGCCCCGACGTGAAACGGGTTCCCTCGTTCGGCCTGGGCTGTCTGGCGGGGGCCGCGGGCTTGGCCCGTGTGCATGACTATTTGGTCGGGCATCCGGATGAGGTCGGCGTACTGCTGAGCGTCGAACTGTGCTCGCTCACCCTGCAGCGCGATGACCACAGCATGGCCAACTTTGTCGCCACCGGCCTCTTCGGCGACGGTGCCGCGGCGGTCGTGATGGTGGGGGAGAACCGCAGCGAGCCGGGCCCGCGCGTGATCGACACCCGCAGCACGTTCGTCGCCGACAGTCACGATGTGATCGGCTGGAACGTGGGCGGCACCGGTTTCGAGATTGTGTTGAGCGCGGGCGTGGCCGACGTGATTCAGAACAGCTTCCCGGGCGAGGTCAGCGACTTTCTAGGCCGCAACGGTCTGACGATCGCGGACATCGATACCTGGATCGCGCATCCGGGTGGCCCGCGTGTGCTCGAAGCGTTCGAGAGTTCGCTCGGGCTTGAGCGCAGCGACCTGCAGTCGAGTTGGGATTGCCTCGCTCGCGTCGGCAACCTGTCGTCGGCGGCGGTGCTGCATGTGCTGGCGGATGCTCTGCACGCCGACCCGGCCCCAGCCCCCGGTAGTCACGCCCTCGCCTTCGCTCTCGGTCCGGGCGTGAGCGCCGAATTCGTTCTCTTGGAGTGGTGAGTATGACCGTGATTGCCTACATCGCCCTCATCGTGGGCACGAGTATGGAGCGCCTCTATGAGCTGCGCATCTCCAAGCGCAATGCCGCCGCAGCATTTGAGCGCGGCGGTCGTGAGTACGGGCAGAAGCACTTTCCGTGGATGGTGGCCCTGCATACGGGCCTGCTGATCGCCTGCGTTGTCGAAGTGATCGTCGCCGATCGCCCCTTCTTGTTGTGGCTCGGAATCCCGATGCTCGTGATCACTCTGCTCTGCCAAGCGGCGCGCTACTGGATCATCAACTCGCTCGGCGCACAGTGGAACACGCGCGTAATCGTGGTGCCCGGGGCCGGCCGCGTGCAGAACCGCGGACCGTACAAGCTGACGTGGCTGCCGCATCCCAACTACCTGGTTGTCGCGATCGAAGGCATCGCGTTGCCGCTCGTGCACACCGCCTGGGTCACCGCGATTGTCTTCACCGTGCTGAATGCGGTGCTGCTGTTGGCGTTTCGCATCCCGACCGAAAACCGGGCACTGCGCGAACTGACGCCATGAGTGCGGCGGGCGAGGATGCGGTTGCCGCAGGTGCGGCCGATGATGTTGTAGCAGAACCGAGCGTTTCGCCGGTCGTCGACGTAGTCGTCGTCGGCGGCGGGCCGATCGGTCTCGCTGCCACCATCAACGCGCGGATGCACGGCCTGACCGCGCTCGTGATCGAACCGCGCACCGGCACCATCGACAAAGCCTGCGGCGAAGGAGTCATGCCCGGCGCCGTCACCGAACTCGCCGCCCTCGGGGTTCACCCGCACGGGCGCAGGATCGCGGGCATCAGTTACCAAGACGGCACCCACACCGCCGAACACCGCTTCGCTTCGGATGCCGCTCTCGGCGTTCGTCGCACCGAACTGCACCGGGCGCTCAGCGAACGCGCGGTCGAGCTCGGCGTCGAGTTTGACCACGGCAAGGTTGAGGCCATCGAGCAGGGGAACGACGGTGACCAGGGCGGCGCGGTATCCGCGCACCTCGCTGACGGCCGCACCATCGAGGGGCGGTGGATGCTCGGCTGCGATGGCCTGCACTCCACGGTGCGTGAGCTGGTGGGCCTGGCCGCGCGCCCTCGCCGTGTGGGGCGACGTGATTCTCGGCGGTTCGGCATCCGGCAGCACTTTGAGGTTGCTCCGTGGACTGATCTCGTGGAGGTGCATTGGGCGCCGACCGCTGAGCTGTATGTCACGCCGGTGAGCGACACCGAGGTGGGCGTTGCCGTGTTGGGCCCGCGCGGAACGTCATTCGAGGAGGCATTGGCGAGTGTGCCGGCGCTCGCCGAACGGCTGCGCGGTGCGGCGCCTGCGTCAAGCGTGCGGGGAGCTGGTCCGCTGTTGCAGAACACGACCGGGCAGCGCGCGGGCCGAGTGTTGCTCGTAGGCGACGCCGCTGGCTACGTCGATGCGATTACGGGGGAGGGCATCCGCTTAGGGCTGGCCGAGGCGCGCGCCGCCATCGAGTGCATCGTCGCCGGTGAACCCGAACGCTACGAACGCGAATGGCGGCGAGTGACCCGCGACTTTCGGATGCTCACCACCGGGCTTGTGGCGGCGGCGAACTCACCGCTGCGCCGAGCCATCGTGCCCTTCGCCGCGCGACTGCCGCGCGTTTACGGCCGCGTGGTGGAGAGCCTCGCCCGGTAGCAGTAGAGGCAAAGGGCGAGCATCCGGCGCACCAATATGACATTTTCTCTGCAAAACTGCTGGAATGCATTGACGGTTTTCAGGCCGCGACGTACGTTGAGACAGCCGACGTTTCCACGGCCGAGGAAGAGAAAACGATGTCAACGATGCGCGCACCACACCGGATCTCTATCGTGCTCCTCGCGTCAGTCGTCGCGATACTCGCTGGCTGCACCGCCCAAGAACCCCAGGTCGTTACGCACCCGGTCGTTCCGCCGGACGAAGAGGCGAAAGTTGCCGCAGAGCAGGCCGACCTCGCGCGCGACAGATTGCTCGAGCTGTATCCCGACATCGAAGTGCCCGAGGCATCGCTCGTGCGCTATGTCACGCCCGAAGAACTTCCGGCTGCGCGGGCCGACTGCCTCAACGCTGAAGGGTTCGATGTAACGGTCGACGACAGCGGCGGCATGGGCTGGGTAGTGAACGAAGACTTCGACCAAGAAAAGTTTTACGCCCTGCAGTACGTTTGCGAAATCAAGTACCCGCTCGACCCCAAGTTCGGAGAATGGTAGCGCGCGCCGTCTAGCTAGGAAGCAGCAGCGGCAGCAACTCTTCAGCCTTCGACACCACAGCGAGCGATCCCTCAGCTTCGCCGGGGTTGCCGTAACCCCAGTCGACATAGATCGTGGGGATGCCGTGCTCGGCAGCGCCCTCGATGTCGTAGAAGCGGTCACCGATCATCACCGGGTTGCTCACGTCGGCACCGATCATTTTCAGGCGCGTGATGGCCTCGGCCACGACATCCTTCTTGGCGCTACGAATCTCGTCGATCGAGGCGCCGGCCATCACGCGGAAGTACTGTGTGAGGTTCGCGTGATCCAGAATTACGGATGCCGGAAACTCGGGCTTCGAGGTCGCCAGCGACAGCGGAATGCCGGTCGCGTGCAGCGTCTTCAGCACTTCGGGCATGCCGGGGAAGATGTCGCTTCCGTTGGCGTTGTTGCCCTCCATGTAGTGGCGGCGGTAGATCGAGAGTGCCTGCGCTGCTTCAACGGGAGTGAACCCGGCGCGGTCGCGGAACGAGTCAACGATCGGCGGGCCAACGTACGCGCGCAGCTCGTCAGCGGAGGGCACGGGGTAGCCCATTTCCTCAAACATGTACGCGAGCGACGCCGTAATTCCGGGCGCCGAGTCAGCGATCGTGCCGTCAAGGTCAACGAGAATGCAAGTCCAATTAGTAGCCATCGCTACCAGCCTAGGCCGTGTGGCTGAAGACTAGAACAATCGCCCGCAGACTAAAACAGGCGCATGTTGGGGTCGTCGAGGCCGCGCATTTCGTCGTAATCCAACAGCACACAGCGGATGCCGCGGTCCTTCGCGAGCGTGCGTGCCTGCGGCTTGATTTCCTGGGCTGCAAAAATGCCCGTGACGGGAGCCAGCAACGGGTCACGGTTCATCAGCTCGAGGTAGCGCGTCAGCTGCTCGACACCATCGATATCGCCGCGGCGCTTGAGCTCCACGGCAACGCTTGCGCCGTTTTCGTCGGTCGCGAGAATGTCGACCGGCCCAATGGCGGTCATGTATTCGCGGCGCACGAGGCGGTAGCCGTCACCCAAAATGTCGATGTGCTCGGCCAGCAGCTTCTGCAAGTGAGCCTCGACGCCATCCTTTTGCAGTCCGGGGTCGACGCCTAGTTCGTGGCTTGAGTCGTGCAGGATTTCGTGAATCGAGACGATGAGCATGTCAGCCGACTTGGTGTGGGCGACCTTCCAGATCTCGGTGACTCCGGCATCCGACTGTTCGGCTTCGGGCTCAAGGGTGGAAAGCACGCAGGGCGGGCTCATCCAGTTGAGCGGCTTGTACGAGAGCGCATCGGAGTGCACGAGCACACTGCCGTCGGCCTTCAGCAATAGCAGTCGCGTCGCGAGGGGCAGGTGGGCACTGAGACGTCCGGCGTAATCAACGGAGCATTTGGCTATGACAAGTCGCACCGTCCTACGGTAGCTGACCGGAGGCAGGATGATCAGCCGATGAGATCAGCTTCGAGAGAGCGGCGGCAGCGCATTCCATCTGGCGGGGGCCGCCGTGGCCTTCGTCTTCAATGACGATGAGTTCGCTGCTCGGCCAGTTCTGGTGAAGCCGCCAGGGCGTACTTGCAGGCCCACTGATGTCGCGACGGCCGTGGATGAGGGTGGCGGGAATTCCCTCAAGCTCTGCAATGCGATCGCAGATTCGCAAGGCGCCGCCGAGAAAACAGTCGTTCTCCCAATAGTGAGTCACGAGGGTGGCGAAGTTCTCCCGGTCACGATCGTTGTCGAACAGGGGGCCGGGAGCCCAATGAGGGTCTAGCGATATGTGGGTTCTCTCCCAAGTTTCCCAAGCGCGGGCCGCGTCAGCTCGAACCTGCGGATCCCCGTCTCGCAAAAGCCGCGCGTAGGCATCCACTGGGCGCTCTCCCTCGCGTGCGACTGCGCTGAACTGGGCCCACGCCTCGGGAAAAATCGTGCCGACGCCTTCGGTGATCCACTCGATTTCTTCACGGGCTCCGGTGGTGACGGCGACGAGCACCAGACCGAGCACTCTTTCCGGATGCTGGAGCGCGTACGCCAGCGCTAGCGTGCAGCCCCACGAGACTCCGTGCACAACCCACGTGTCTATACCCAGGTGCTCGCGTAAAGCTTCGAGGTCGGCAATGAGCGCTTGAATCGTATTGGAGTCGAGCGAGTCGAGTGCATCGATAGCGAGTGGGGTGCTCTGTCCGCAGCCACGCTGGTCGAGCCCAATGATTCGATACGCCGCGGGGTCGAAGCGTCGACGGTAGCCTCCGGGGCCGAGCCCGCTGCCCGGGCCACCATGGAGGTAGAGCGCTGCCTGCCCGTGCGGGTTGCCGGATTCCTCCCAAAACAAGCGCGCTCCATCGGGTCGGCTTAGCCAGCCGTGCGAATGGGGTGTGATGGGTGCGAACACGCCTCTAGCCTAGGAGCGTCGATGGCTCGGCGCGTGGTTGTGCCGCCCGGCTATTTGCCGGGGCGCTTGCGCTTGAACTTGCCCAGGCCGCGACGTGCGTTCTCGCGCTGCGCTTCTTCGATTTGCTCGGGCGTGATGACGAAGTGCATTTCGGTGGTCGCCATCGTGACGGCAGCGGATGTCGGGCCCGGCGACGAGAAGTCGACGTACGGGTACGCGTGGCGGCCTGCCAGCTCGCGGGCGTAGGGCGAGAGCAGGCCTGAGATGATCGCGAGAACCACGATCAGCAACAGCGCGTGCAGCACGCCGACCTGGTCACTGAGAACGCCGATCATCGGCGGTCCGATCAGAGTCGAGGCGTAGGCAATGGTTGCCACGGCGGTGACCCTGGCAGTGGCGCGCTTGGGGTCATCCGCAGCGGCGGAGATGCCGACCGGGAAACCGAGTGCAGCACCAGCGCCCCAGAGCGCGGTGCCGATGACGGCGAGCCAGACCGCCGGCGAGAAAATGACGAGCAAGAGGCCAGCAGCGGCCAGACCAGCGGATGCCCGCAGCACGGGAACGCGACCGAAGCGGTCGAGGGCGCGAACGCCAAAGAAGCGAGTTGCCGTCATTGCCGTCACGAAGATACCGAAGATCAGGGTGCCGAAGGCGTTGGAGATTTCGTAGCCGTCAACCATGGCGAGAGCGAGCCAGTCGATCGCCGAGCCTTCGGCGAAGGCCATGCCCAACACGATGATGCCGATCAGGATGGTGCGGGGTTCAAGCCAGACGCTCTTCAACTTCGGGGCCGTTAACTCTCCCGCGGCGATCTTCATCTCGACGGTGTTGGGCGGTGGGTCTGCGAGGCGTTCGGGCAGGATGAACGCGGAGACGATCAGGGCGGTGATCAGCACGATCGCCGACACGATCACGAGGTGAGTGGCGAGGGGAACGTGAAGGGCTTCCGCCGCTGCGCCGAAGCCCGCTCCGGCCATCGTGCCGAGGCTGTAAAAACCGTGCAGGGTCGGCATGCTCGAGCGGCCGAGGAGCCGTTCGTTCGCTGTGCCGGACAGGTTGATGGCGACGTCGTAGGTGCTGAACGCGAGCCCAAACACGGCGAGGGAAATCACCGCACCGAAGAAGCTGCCGAGCACTCCGATGATGATTGCAGTGGCAGCGAGTGACGCCACGAAGAGCACGACGCACGCCCGCACGACAATCTTGGCGCCAAAGCGTTCGACAAGCTTGCCGGCAACCACGAGCCCCAAAAGGGAACCGATAGCGAGGCCGAAGAGCAGGATGCCGATCTCCGAATGGCTGGCATCGAAGGTGTCTCGCACCGTCGGGATGCGGCCCACCCAACTGGCGAAAGAAAAGCCAGCGAGCGCGAAGAGCGTGGCGATCGCGTTGCGCCACGAAAGCACGTTGCGGCTGGTGAGGCCGTGGGGGAGAGATGGTGGTGTGGCGGCCGAGTCAGAGGCTGTCATCAGTTAAGTGTAGGGCTATCCACCGGTCTCAAATTCGCAGCGTGTGCATAAGGAGAACGCTCTAGGCTGGGGTGCATGAGTGCCGAATCGTCATTGTCATCCGGAATTGCCGTCAACGATCTTGATGAGAAGGTGCGCCCTCAAGACGACCTGTATCGGCACGTCAACGGAGCCTGGATCGACCGCACGGAGATCCCCTCCGACAAGGCTCGCTATGGCTCGTTCATGGTGCTTGCCGAGGAGGCCGAGGAGGCTGTTCGCGACATCATCATCGAGTCGCAATCGGCTGAGCCCGGCACTGAAGCGCGCAAGGTAGGCGACCTCTACGCCAGCTTCCTCGACGAAGCTCGCGCCGACGAGCTCGGGGCAACCCCGATCGCCGCGCAGCTCGCGGAGGCCGCCGCCGTCGATTCCATCCCGACTCTGCTCAGCACCCTCGGCCGCCTCGAACGCGGAGGCACGAGCGGCTTCTTCCAGCTCTTCGTCGACAACGACCCGGGCAACCCCGAGCGCTACCTCGTCTTCCTTGAGCAGGGCGGCCTTGGCCTTCCCGATGAGTCGTACTACCGCGACGAGAAGTTCGCTGAGATTCTGACCAAGTACGAAACCTTCATTGAGCGGATGCTCACGCTCGCCGGTCTCGATGCTCCCGCCGAGCGTGCCGCTCGCATCGTCGCTCTCGAGACCGAGATCGCGTCGAAGCACTGGGACAACGTCGCCAACCGTGACAGCGAGAAGACTTACAACCCGATGACGTGGCAGGCTGCCAACGAGCTCACGGGTGCTATTGACTTGAACGTCTGGCTCGACGCCATCGATGTTCCGGCCCACTCCTTCGACGAAGTTGTAGTGCGCCAGCCCAGCTTCGTTGAGGGGCTCGAGGCGATCTTGAGCGACGACCACCTGCAGGCGTGGCGGGACTGGCTGTCGTGGCAGGTCATCCGCAACAATGCTGCGTACTTGTCGGGCGATTTTGTAGAGGCCAACTTCGACTTCTACGGTCGCACCCTTTCGGGCACTCCCCAACTTCGTGCTCGCTGGAAGCGCGGTGTCTCGCTTGTCGAGGGTGTGCTCGGCGAAGCCGTCGGCAAGATTTATGTTGAGCGCCACTTTCCGCCGACCGCCAAGTCGGCCATGGATGTTCTTGTCGCCAACCTGGTCGAGGCGTACCGCCAGTCGATCAACGGCCTTGAATGGATGACGCCCACCACGCAGCAGCGTGCGCTCGAGAAGCTTGAGAAGTTCACTCCCAAGATCGGTTTCCCCGAAAAGTGGCGCGACTACTCCACGCTCGAGATCAGTGCGGATGACCTCGCCGGCAACGTGCGTGCCGCCAACGAATTCGAGTTCCAGCGCGAACTCGGCAAGATCGGCAAAGAGCTCGACCGCGACGAGTGGTTCATGACTCCGCAAACGATCAACGCGTACTACAACCCCGGCTTTAACGAGATCGTGTTCCCCGCAGCCATTCTGCAGTACCCGTTCTTTGACGAGTCGCGGGATGACGCCGCTAACTACGGTGCGATCGGTGCCGTCATTGGCCACGAGATCGGTCACGGCTTTGACGACCAGGGTGCCAAGTACGACGGCGATGGTCGCTTGATTGACTGGTGGACTCCCGAAGACAAGGCCGCATTCGAAGAGCGCACGAAGTCGCTGATCGACCAGTACAACGCGCTCGCGCCGGCTCAGGTTCCTGAGCACCACGTGAACGGTTCGCTCACGATCGGCGAGAACATCGGCGACCTCGGTGGTCTCATGATCGCGTGGAAGGCTTACCAAATCTCACTCGATGGAGCCGAAGCGCCCGTTATCGACGGCCTCACTGGTGCGCAGCGATTCTTCATGTCGTGGGCACAGTCCTGGCAGCAGAAGGGGCGCGACGAAGAGGTCATTCGACTGCTCGCGATCGACCCGCACTCGCCGAACGAATTCCGATGCAACCAAATTGTTCGCAATATCGATGCGTTCTATGAGACATTTGGTGTGACGAAATCCGATTCGTTGTGGCTGGACCCGAAAGATCGCGTCACTATTTGGTAGAGATCGAGCAAACCCGAGAACGCCGGAGTCGAATTCGCACCCCCCGAGTTGCGAAACACGCCGGAGCTGGAGAAGAGCCCAACTTCACCAGCACCTTTGCCGCGCTTGGAAAACTGCGGCTCGCTGATCGCAGCATGCGCGTTTCTGCCAGCGCCGTCGACATCAACAGCGGTCGCACCGTGCTCAGCATCGACGATCGCGTCGCGTTACCCACGGCCAGCATCGGCAAGATTCTGCTGCTGATCGAGGTTTCTGCCCGCTTCGAAGACAGCGATTTCGCGCCCTACGGCATCCTCGACAAGGTCCCCGGAGCATCCGTGGGCGCCGCCGGCCTGTGGCAACACTTGCAGGCACCATCGTTGCCCGTTGCCGACCTTGCTGCCCTGGTAGGTGCAACGAGCGACAACCTGGCAACGAACATCCTGCTTCGCCTGATCGGGTTGGATGCCGTGCGAGCTCGCACCGAATCCCTCGGCCTGACCAAGACGGCACTGCTCGACCTCGTGCGCGATACCCGCGGCCCCGACGATGCCCCACAGCTTTCTGTCGGATCCGCCGTGGAACTCAGCTGGTTGTTCGGCGCCCTCGCGCGCGGCGAAATCGTGAACTCCATTGCGAGTCAACGCGTGCTTGGCTGGCTCTCGCTCAACACTGACTTGTCACTCGTCTCGAGCGCGTTCGGGCTTGATCCTTTGGCTCATCGTGGTGCCGACCACAACACTCTGCTGGTGAACAAGACCGGCATCGACCGAGGCGTGCGAGCGGAAGCCGGAGCGCTGCGAGGCAACAAGCGTGCGGTGGCCTACGCGGCATCCATTCAATTTGATGACAAGAGCATGCATGCTCGGTTGCAAGTGATCGAGGCGCTGCGCACGTTCGGACTCGATCTCATGGAGTACGTGCACTAAAGGGCGCAGACCTGCACCTGCACCTGCACCTGCACCTGCGAGCAGTGCGGCCACGGCCGCATGTAGTCGTTAGCGGCTGAAGCGTGCCTTCAAGCGAGAGAAGATTCCCTCTTTTGCGGGCTGAGCCGCCAGGGGCTGGCGAGCCTCTTCGGCAATGGTGTCGACCGTGTGGGTCAACAGTCCCATCAGCTCGAACGTGGAGATGAGACGGCGGGCCTCATCAACATCGACCTTGGCCAACGAGGCCAATTCGGTGACGGTGAGGTACGCGGCACCGAGCATGGCTGTCATACCCATTTGCTCTGTCGTATGGCTCAAAGTCGTGAGGTTGGGCCAGCGGCGCAGCTTGAAGCGCGCGCCCGAAAGGCTCAGGGGATCGAAAGAGTCGGGTTGGGCGTGTGTTCCGATGAGCCACACGAGGGGCTCCCAGTCGCGGCCGGCCTCATCCTGATGAATGCCGAGCGGACGGGCGACAGTTTCGACGTCGCCGTCGGCGGATGCTGTCGCAAGGTTGTCGAGAGAGTCTGCCCACCAGTAAGCGCAGCCGCGCGGATCGATGACCAACGTGGGGGCATCAGCGAAGCGCAGCTCAACGAGCGGCTCGGTGGGTGAGTTGACCGCGTCGGTGATGGCACGGTTGAGCTTGTTCCAGGTCTCCACGGTGAGGGCGATGTCAGAGAATCCCGATTTACGAGGTTCCTCGGCGGCGGCGGCCGCCGCGGCTGCAGCTTTGATGCTGGCGCGGGTGGGTTCCTCGATAACGGTGCCGCTGTCATCCGAGGTCGTGTTGCCTACCGCAGCCGACGCTGACGTGCCGACGCCCGCGTTGCGCGTGCTGCGCTTGCTCGATGACGGGTGAATGATCATGACTTCGGGCTCGCGCGCGGTTGACGCGGTATCGAAGGGATTGGTCGAGCTGTTCACTGATGAGGTGGGTGGCTGAGGTGAGCTATCGAGTTGCGCGATGTGCTCAGTCCAGGAGTTTGCGTCCCACCAACGGAGGTGTTCGCCACCCAGAGGGTCGCGGTACCACCCTGCGGGAACGTCAGTGCCGTCGGTCATAGTGAATCTTTCTGGGTGGTGAGCCCACTGTGGCGGTCACACTCAGTGACCGCCACAGTTGAAGTTATTTAGAGGCTCAAGCTCGTGTCTGCGGTCTTGGCGTTGATGCGAGCAAGCGCGAGGTTCGACTTCGCCTTGTCGAGTACGAAGTAGATGAAGACCTCGGGGTTCGAGGTCAGCGGGCGAATGATGTGGTACTGGCTCGACAGCGTGATGAGGATGTCATCGATTGAGTCGCTGAGGCCCAGTGCCTTCATGGTCTTGAGCTTGGCGCGCACTACCTCGGTGTTACCGGCTGCTGCTGCGTCGAGGTCGATGCCGCTTCCAGCGCTTCCGAGGAGCATGCCCGAGCCACTGTCGACAACGGCGGCTGCCATAGCGCCATCGGTGTCGAGAAGAGCGGTGAGGGTTTCGGTGATGTTTGACATTGTGTTCTCCGTTTATGGTGTCGGGTTTGGTGTTACTTCTAGTGGTGCGTGGTTACGCGATGAGCTCGGCCATGCGTCGTGCGGCGATGCGCGCGATCGAAAGGCCCTTGCCCAAAGTTTCGTGAGTGTCGAACAGCGCGGCGATCACGATGGGGTGACCCTGAACGCGCAGCTGGATGACGTGGCCGAGTTCAGACGCGATGATCACGTATTCGTTCGTGCCGATTTTCAGTTCGTGGGCGACAGCGTCGCTGAGGGCCTGCACCGAGCTGGACATACTGGCGAAGCGACCGCCGTCGGTGTGGGCGCCGTTGAGGTGCACAATTTCGAAGCCGTCGTCGGTGAGCATGGCGGCGAAGGTGAGCGAGCTCGCGAGGTCTTGCATTTCAGCAAGGGTGCGGTTGCCGGCGTCGATGTGCACAGGGTTGAGGTGCGAAGGAACGGTTGCGGGCGCAAGTGGCTGGTTCATCAGATCTTTTCCGGTGCGGGTGCGAGGAGTTCACGCATTTCGACGCTGGCAACCAGGCTCAAGAGCAGCGTGCGCATTTCTTCAGCGTTGCGGGGGTCGACGGTGAACACGGGAATCAGTTGTTCGGGAACGGCAGCCGTGAGCGCGGCCGAATACTCGGCGACTGTCGGAGTGGAGGCAACATCAGACTTAGTGACGCCGATGATGACGGCTCCACGTTCGTGAAGCTCACGGAAGTCGCTGAGGTACTCAATGAGCAGGTTGACGGAGTCGGGCGCATCGTTGTTGATCAGCAGCAGTAGACCACGTGCGCGGCCCGCCAAAATTGACCACATGAAGTCGAAACGTTTCTGCCCCGGAACTCCGTAGAGTCGAACCTTCGTGACATCGTCGAGCGTGATCTCGCCGTAGTCGAGAGCCACGGTAGTGGTCTCTTTATCTGCGGTGGCGCGATCAGTGTTGGTAGCCTCGGTCGACACCACGTCGATCTCGCTCAGACTGCGAATAGCGGTCGTCTTGCCGGAGCCCATCGGGCCGGCGAACAAAACGACATGCTCAGACATAGATCCACTTCGGTTGGTTAAGGTGCGGAGAGAAGCGCCAGAAATGATGCGCTCAGATAGCGGCGGTACGAGTCGGGTTGTGCCGCGCTGTATTTAGACTCTTAGGCCGTCCCGGCATCCGCGAGTCCCCACTCGGGGGGACATGTTGACAAGACCCCCGGAAAACTGCACCAGAACGTTCTGTCTGTCCCCGTAAATGGGTGTAAGTTTTTCTCGCAAAAACGCGAGCTTCTCAGGCATCTTTACGGAGACTTGGGAGGCTCCGCGCCATCCTGTTCCTGTTCAGCGGCGTGAGCGCGAGGCCCATTCGCGAGCCAGAATTCCGTAACTGTAGGTGTCTTCCCAGGCGCCGCGGAACCACAGGTCTTCCACAAAGTGAGCCTCTCGCCGCATGCCCAGGGCCTCGCACAACCGGATGGAGTCGCCGTTGCGCGGGTCGAGAAGCGCGGTCACTCGGTGCAGCTCCATCTCGCCGAAAGCAACATCGAGGAGTGCGGATGCTGCCTCCCGGGCATAGCCCTTGCCCTGAAAATTCGGATGCAGGGCCCAGCCGATTTCTGCGGTGGACTGCTCGGCGTTGGTGAGCTTGAAGTACAGCGTGCCGATCATCACGGTGCGGCGCTCTGAGGGCGGTTCGGTCGTGGCTCCGGGGGAGGCGGAGGCTGAGGTAGTGGTGGCGGCCGCAGAGCCGTTGGCATCAGTGATAGCCGTGCTTTGCACGGCCTTCGGAGGCACGGCATCCAGCAGGTCAATGGCCAGCTGCAGGTAGTCGTTGGTGGCGGCGAGAACTTCGTTGCCCGTCCACTCCTGAATCTTCTCGATGACGGTCGCGCGGTCGCGGGGGTCGTACAGCATGTAGGTCGTGAGCTCGGGGTTCGACTGTTGAGCGTGCAGGTCGTCGATGTCGTTATTGCTCAGAGTGAGGCGACGCAGCACGAGACGTTCGGTGGCGATCGGAGCGAGCGAGTCATACGGTTTCATCGGAGACCCTCGTCGTTGTGGGTAGAGATGGGAGGCAGTTAGGCCGAGTGTGGTCGAGCGCGAGCATCCGCCGACGTAGTCGAACGCTCTACCGGGATGTTGTACAGCGCCGAGAGCGCAGCATCGAACTCCGCGACGCGGCCTTCAGCCGCAAACTCGCGAGCACGCACTGACGGACCGTGCAGCAGGACTCCGCCGAGGTGGCGCAGCGCGGAGATGGTTTCGTCGCCGGCTCCGCGGGCGGTGGCGCGAGCAATTTCCGCCTCAAGGAGAGCGAAGTGGTGCTTGCGAAGAGCAACGATGGCTGGCTCCGCCTGGCTTTCGGCAGCGAATTCGTGGGCGGCCGTGCGAACCAGGTCGCGAGCATCCGCGTGCGCGTTCAGCTCTTCGAGCGGGGCGTGCAGGCTAATGGTTTCGAGGTCGAGCAGGTCAACACCGTCGAGCTGGCCCACCGCGGGGTCAACGTTGCGGGGGAGACCAAGGTCGAGCACGAGGCACTTGCTGGCGGCCGAGAAGCGCTCGGTGCCGAGCACGGCGCTTGCGGTACACGTGACGATGACGTCGACGTCGAAGTCTTCGCTGGGGGTGAGGCCGTGCTTGAGGGCGAACGCAGCGTCGCGGCCCGATGGCGAGAAGACGCGCAGATCGAGGGCGCCCTTGTCCCGCAGCGCGTTGACGGTGGTGACGGCGTAGCGGCCGGTTCCCACGACAAGAACGCTTGCGGTCGACCAGTCGGCAACGCGGCTTGAGGCCAGTTCGAGCGCAAGGCGCACGAGGGACTTGCCTGCCCCGCCGATGGCGGTGTTGTTCTTGATGCCGCGACTCGTGTGCGTTGCGCGCTGAAAGAGGCGCTCGAGGTCGCGGGTAGTTGTGCCATCCTTGCGAGCCTGATCGAGAGCTCGGCTGACCTGGCCAGAGATTTCAGCTTCACCGATCACGACGGACTCAAGACCAGAGGTCACCGCAAAGAGGTGAGCTGCGGCATCCGCACCCTCATGAACGGCGATGGAGGAGTGCAGGGTGTCGACGCTGAGGCCCGTGCGTTCACTCAGCGATTCGAGCAGCGAGCAGACGGTGATGGCCGAACCAGCGGTGAGGGGTTCTTCGACGTCGAGATAGGCCTCGAAGCGGTTGCAAGTGGCAACGAGAACGGCTCCGGCAACGAAATCGTTAGTCGAAACGAGGTCGTTAGTAGCCGCAGCGGCGACCTCAGACAGACTTTCGAGTACGTCTAAGCTCGCGTTGCGATGATTCGAGCTAAGACACAGGAGCACAACCTAATGTTAACCCCGTGACTTTGAATTCTGACCACCCTCTTCTCGACGGCCGCACAGCTAACTCGCCTATCATCCGGGCCTACCGCGGTGATCGCCCCGAAACCACCCCCGTCTGGTTTATGCGCCAAGCCGGCCGCTCGCTTCCCGAGTACCGCAAATTGCGTGAAGGCAACGAGATGCTCGAGGCGTGCCTCACGCCCGACCTCGCGAGCGAGATCACGATGCAGCCCGTGCGTCGACACAACGTCGACGCCGCCATCTTCTTTAGCGACATCGTGATTCCGGCCAAGCTCGCCGGAGTTGAGGTAGAGATCGTTCCTGGCCGCGGCCCGGTTTTCGCGAACCCCGTGCGCACAGCGGCGGATGTCGCCAAGCTGCACCCCATCGACCCTGCGGCATTCGCGCCCATCCGTGAAGCTGTCGCGCAAACCGTTGCTCAGTTGGGCACGACTCCGCTCATTGGTTTCGCTGGAGCCCCCTTCACCCTCGCGTCGTACATGGTCGAGGGCGGGCCGAGTAAGGACCAGCAGCGAGCTCGCACGCTCATGTACTCCGACCCGCAGACCTGGGCCACGCTGCTCAACTGGTGCGCCGACATCGCGGGCGAATTCTTGAAGGCCCAGATCGAAGCGGGCGCCTCGGCAGCTCAGCTCTTCGACTCGTGGGTCGGTTCGCTCTCAGAGCAGCAGTACGTGCGCCGGGTTGCTCCGCACTCCAAGCGCGCGCTCTCGCACTTGCGCGGCTACGACGTACCCAAAGTTCATTTCGGTGTCGGCAGCGGTGAAGTGCTGCAGGCCATGCACTCGATCGGCGCCGACGTGATGGGCGTCGACTGGCGTATCCCGCTCGACGAGGCCGACCGTCGCCTCGGCGGCGGCGTTCCGCTGCAGGGCAACATTGACCCCGCTCTTCTTGGCGCCCCGTGGCATGTGCTCGAAGCACACGTGCGCGACGTCATGAGCCGCGGCCGCGTTGCTCCCTCGCACGTCGTAAACCTCGGCCACGGCGTTGGCCCCGACACCGATCCGGATGTGCTCACCAAGATCGTGGAGCTCGTTCACCAGGAAGGTTAGTGCCGTGAGCACGACAGAATTCACCGTCGTTGGCGGCGGCATTGCCGGACTCGTTGTGGCGCGCCGCCTCTCCATGGCGGGGCGAACCGTGCGTCTCATCGAGGCGAGCGATCATCTCGGCGGCACCGTGGCATCCCACCTCGTTGGTGGCCTTAATCTGGATGCCGGAGCCGAAAGCTTCGCCACCCGCGGCAATACTGTTGCCGATCTCGCTCGCGAGCTGGGTCTGGGCGATGACATTGTGTCTCCGGGTGACGAGGGTGCGTGGCTGCAGCCCGTGGAGGGCCCGGCCCTGCCGTTGCCCGCCACCGGCATTCTCGGCATTCCGGCGACGCCGCTCGACAAAGACACCATCGCGGTAATTGGTCTGGGCGGCGCCTTTCGTGCTCAACTCGATTCGCTGATTCCGTGGTTTGGCAAGCGCACTGACGTTTCTCTTGGCGCGCTCGTGCGTCGCCGCATGGGTAAGGCCGTCGTGGAGAAGCTCGTCGCTCCCGTCGTGCACGGCGTGTACTCGCTGCACCCCAACGACTTGCCGCTCGAGCGGGTCGCCACCCTCAAGGAGCGCCTCGCCCTGCACGGTTCGCTGGCGGCAGCGGTGCGTTCGATGCGCCACGCGATGCCGGCCGGAACAGCGGTTCAGGGCATCCGGGGTGGCATCAACCGACTGGTTACCGAGCTCGCGGCCGACCTCACGACGTACGGCGTCATTGTTGAGTTCGAGCGCCGCATCGAGAGCGCTGAGGCGCTCGCCGATCTCGACGGCACGGTGATCGTGGCTGCTCCCGGCATCCTCGCGCCGGTTCGTGGTCGCACGGTCACGCTCGCGACTCTCGTGCTCGATGCGCCTGAGTTGGATGCCGAACCCCGCGGCTCGGGAGTGCTCGTTGCGCCCGGCTGTACGAAGGTCTCTGCTCGTGCACTCACACACGCCACGGCGAAGTGGCAGTGGCTCAAGGAGCAGGCAGAGGGTCGTCACGTGGTGCGCCTCTCGTACAACGAAGTGCCCGCCGGTGACTTTGCCGAGGTTGCTCGTCGCGATGCCGAAGTTCTCTTGGGCGTCTCGCTTCCCGTCGAGGCCGTCGTTGATTTCGCTCGTCGCGAGTGGACTCGCCCCGCACCGTTGGCCCCCGCTGAACGCACGGATGGTGTGGTGGTTGTCGGCGAAACCGTCGGAGGCACCGGGCTGGCCGGCATCGTTACGCACGCGAACGCTGCGGCGGATCGGCTGCTGGCGCTCGCGGCCGAGGGCCCCGCTGATGGCGAGGATGCCGCGACCGGCGACGAGCCGAACGAGGCAGCCAAAGAGGTAAGCTAGTTAGGTTCGCCTAACTCACAGGTATTCTCCCAGTTTGCCCAGAAGGCAGGGGAGAGAATGGAAGACATGACTGACGTCGAGAAGCCCGCCGAAGTTTTGGGATACACCCTGTGGGCGGTGTTCCGTCGCGATCCGCACCGTCCCGCTGCTGCCGGCGATCTCGCTCCTGCCGTTGCTGCGGTCGAGGCCCGTGGAGTCACCGTTCGTGGCTTCTACGATGTGTCGGGAATGCGTGCCGATGCCGACCTCATGATCTGGCTGCACGGCAACAATCCCGAAGACATCCAGTGGGCGCTGCGTGAATTGCGCCGCAGCGAGCCGCTCGCCTCCTTGCTTCCCACGTGGAACGCCATGGGTGTGCACCGCGACGCCGAGTTCTCGAAGAGCCACATGCCCGCGTTCATGCGTGGCAAAGAGCCCGAAGCGTGGCTCACCATCTATCCCTTTGTGCGCAGCTACGAGTGGTACCTGCTGCCCGACGCCGAGCGCAGCAAGATGTTGCGCGACCACGGCATCAAGGGTTCCGAGATGCCTCAGGTTCTCGCCAACACCGTCGCAAGCTTCGCGCTCGGAGACTACGAGTGGATGCTCGCGCTCGAAGCCCCCGAACTCGTTGACCTAGTCGACCTCATGCGCCACTTGCGTCAAACGGATGCCCGCATGCACGTGCGCGAAGAGGTGCCGTTTTACACGGGCCGACGCATCACGCTCGACGAGATTGCCGAGGTGCTGTCGTGACTCGCATTCTGGGAGCAACGGATGCCGCAGCATCCGGCCCCGAACATGTGGAAGAAGCGGTGGCCTACGACGCCATTCTGCTCGCCAGCTTCGGCGGCCCCGAGGGTCAAGACGACGTCATCCCGTTCTTGCGCAACGTCACGCGCGGCCGCGGCATCCCCGAAGAGCGTCTCGAAGAGGTGGCGCACCACTACCGCGCCTTTGGTGGCGTCAGCCCCATCAACGACCAGAACCGCGAGCTGAAAGCCGCTCTCGAAGCAGAGCTTGCTCGCCGCGGTATCGACATGCCGGTGCTGTGGGGAAACCGTAACTGGAACCCTTGCTTGAGCGATGCGCTCACCGAAGCCAACGAACGCGGCTACAAGAAGCTCATCGCCGTGGGCACGAGCGCCTACAGCTCGTACTCCAGCTGCCGTCAGTACCGCGAAGATTACGCGATCGCGCTCGAGCAGACCGGTCTCGAAGGCACGATTCAGATCGACAAGGTTCGCCAGTTCTTCGATCACCCGGGGTTCGTTCAGCCGTTCATCGACGGCGTGCGCGAGGGCCTCGCGAAGGTTGCTGCTCAGGGCATTGCTCCCGAAAAGACGCACGTACTTTTCGCCACTCACTCCATCCCCTCGACGGATGCCGCCAAGAGCGGCCCCGAGTCGCGTGGCTTTGGCGAAGGCGGCGCGTACGCCGCGCAGCACCTCGCTGTCTCCGAAGTTGTCATGGCAGCGCAGGCTGTTGATTCGCCCGAGGCTCCGCTTCCGGCCCACAGCCTCGTGTACCAGTCGCGCAGTGGCCCGCCCTCGATGCCGTGGCTCGAGCCCGACATCAATGATGCGATTGATGCGCTCGCCGCCGATGGCATCGAAGCGGTCGTTATCGTTCCGGTCGGCTTCATCTCCGACCACATGGAAGTGAAGTGGGACCTCGACACGGAGGCGCTCGAAACGGCGGGAGGGCACAACATGTTTGCCGTCCGCGTTCCGACGCCTGGCGTGCATCCGGCGTTCGTCACGGGTCTTGTTGACCTCGTGTTGGAGCGTCGGGACGGAGTGCCGGTGGCAGATCGCCCCGCACTGACCAAGCTCGGCCCCTGGTACGACGTGTGTCGTCCCGGGTGCTGTGAGAATGTGCGGCTCGGCTTTAAGCCCGCAGCCGCGGGGGTAGCACCGTGACCGTCATCCGAATTGGCACGCGAGGAAGCACTCTCGCCATGGCGCAGACCACCACGGTGGCATGCCAGCTTGAAAGCAAGACCGGCGTCGAGACGGAGATCATCCCGATCTCCACTCAGGGCGACCGCTCAACCGAGTCGCTCTCCACGATCGGTGGCCAGGGTGTGTTCGCGAACGCGCTTCGCGAAGCACTGCTCGCCGGTGAGTGCGACGTTGTCGTTCACTCGTTGAAAGACTTGCCGACCGCCAATGTGCCCGGCCTCACGATTGCGGCGGTGCCCAAGCGCGCCGACGAGCGTGACGTGCTGTGTGCTCGCGATGAGCTCACCCTCGACACTCTTCCGGCTGGCGCTCGCGTCGGCACCGGCTCGCCGCGTCGTCAAGCGCAACTGCGTTCGCGTCGCCCCGACCTCGAAGTAGTCGACATTCGCGGCAACATTGATTCGCGTCTCGACAAGGTGACGAACGGTGAGTTGGATGCTGTCATTCTCGCCGCCGCCGGCCTCGCCCGCGCCGGTCGTGCCGCCGCCATTACCGAGTACCTCGGCATCTCGGGCTGGCCCACCGCTCCCGGTCAGGGCGCCCTCGCCATCGAGGTTCGCGACGGCGACGAGAAGCTCGTCAAGGTTCTCGACCACAAGCCCAGCCGCACCAAGACTGAGGCCGAACGCTACGTTCTGGCCCTTCTTGACGCCGGATGCTCGGCTCCCCTCGGAGCGCACGCCGTGATCGACGACGGCCTCCTGTTCTTGGATGCCCGGGTCTATGCCCTCGACGGCTCCCGCTACCTCACCAGCTCGCACGCGCTGTACGTCAACGACGTCGAAGACCCGGCGCGCGAGGCAGCACAGCGGGTCGCCGACGAACTGTTGTCGCAGGGTGCCGGGGATCTCACGGGAGCGCGGGCGTGATCATCCGCCCCCGCCGTTTGCGGTCGAGCCCGGCGATGCGTCGCCTGGTCGCCGAAAACCGCACTCACCCGGGCCAGCTCATCTTGCCGATGTTCGTACGCGAGGGTCTGAGCGAGCCGGTTCCGATTAGTTCGATGCCGGGCGTGCAGCAGCATTCTCTCGATTCGATGCGCCGCGCGATTGCCGAAGCAGCCGAGCTGGGCGTCGGTGGCATCATGCTGTTCGGTGTTCCTGAGCACAAGGATGCCGAGGGCTCGGGGGCGATTGACCCGAACGGAATCCTCAACGTCGCCACGCGCGCGGCTGTCGCCGAGGCCGGTGACGCCCTCGTGGTGCAGACCGATCTCTGCCTCGACGAATTCACCGATCACGGCCACTGCGGTGTGCTGCGCGAGCGCACTCACCCCGTCACCGGCGCGACCGAGCTCATCGTCGACAACGACGCCTCCCTCGAGCGCTACCGCGAAATGGGCGTGGCTCAGGCCGAAGCCGGCTCGCAACTACTGGGCCTCAGCGGCATGATGGACGGCCAAGTCGCCGAAGTACGCGATGCTCTCGACACCGCTGGCCACACCGACACCCCCTTGCTCGGTTACGCCGCCAAATACGCCTCGGCTTTCTACGGTCCGTTCCGCGAAGCCGTGCAGTCCTCGCTTGAGGGCGACCGCCGCGCCTACCAACAGAACCCGGCCAACCGCCGCGAAGGCATCCGCGAAGTTGAACTCGACATCGACGAAGGTGCCGACGTCGTGATGGTCAAGCCCGCGATGAGTTTCCTCGATGTGCTGGCCGACGCCAGCGCCATCAGCAGTGTGCCGGTGTGGGCGTACCAAGTCTCCGGCGAGTACGCGATGATCGAGGCCGCCGCAGCGAACGGCTGGATCGACCGCCGCCGTGCTATCGAAGAATCAGTACTCAGTATCCAGAGGGCGGGCGCCGAAGCGGTGCTCACCTACTACGCAACCGAACTTGCAGAATGGCTACGCCGATGAGCGACACCACGTCCAACACCCCGCCCGCCCCCGCCACTAACCAGCAGTCGTTCGACCGCGCTCGCGGCGTGCTGCCAGGCGGCGTGAACTCGCCCGTGCGTGCCTTCGGTTCCGTCGGCGGAACGCCTCGCTTCTACGTGAAAGCTTCCGGCTCGTACGTGACGGATGTTGAGGGCCGGTCGTACATCGACCTCGTCAACTCCTGGGGCCCCGCCATTCTCGGCCACGCTCATCCTGAAGTGATTGACGCCGTTCAGCAGGCAGCGTCGCGCGGCCTCGGCTTTGGAGCATCCACTCCCGCCGAGACTGAACTCGCCGAACTCGTGCGTGCCCGCATTAGCGTCGGGGGAGTGAGCCCCATCGAGCGCTTGCGTCTCGTCTCGACCGGCACCGAAGCGACCATGACGGCCATCCGGCTTGCTCGCGGTGCCACCGGTCGCCGCCTGCTCGTGAAGTTCGCCGGTCACTACCACGGTCACTCCGACGGGCTCTTGGCTGAAGCCGGCTCTGGTCTTGCCACGCTCTCGATGCCCGGCTCTGCGGGAGTCACCGCCGAGACCGCAGCTCAAACGCTCGTGATCGAGTACAACAACGTTGCCGCTCTCGAGCAGGTCTTCGCCGAACATGGCCACGACATTGCTGGCGTGATCTTTGAAGCCGCCGCCGCGAACATGGGTGTTCTTGCCCCGCAGCCCGGCTTCAATGAAACCATCGTGCGCATCGCCCACGAGCACGGCGCCCTCGCGATCAGCGATGAAGTTCTCACCGGCTTCCGTGTCGACTCCGCCGGCTACTGGGGCTTGGATGCTCGTGCCGCGGCGGTCGCGAACCCCGACGCCCCTGAGGCACGCTGGGTTCCCGACCTCTTCACCTTTGGCAAGGTCATTGGTGGCGGGATGCCGCTGGCCGCCTTGGGCGGTTCGGCTCGCATTATGGAGTTGCTGGCTCCCCTCGGCCCCGTCTACCAAGCAGGCACCCTGAGCGGAAACCCCGTCGCCGTCGCTGCGGGCCTCGCTACGCTTCGGCTCGCTGACGACGCCGTGTATTCACGGCTCAACCAGGTTGCCGAAACGCTGTCGACCGAAACCTCTGCGGCACTCTCCGCCGAGGGTGTTGAGCACGTCGTGCAGCACGCAGGCAACCTGTTCTCGTTTGTGTTCAGTGGCACTGAGCCTCTGAACTTCGCTGACGTGAAGGCGCAGCAGGGCTACCGCTACGCACCGTTCTTCCACTCCATGCTGGAGTCGGGAGTCTCACTGCCTCCGAGCGTGTTCGAGGCGTGGTTCGTTTCGGCAGCCCACGACGATGGCGTGGTCTCGAAGATTGTCGAAGCACTGCCCGCCGCCGCAAAGGCTGCCGCCGCGGCATCCGCTCCGGAGTAGAACAACGCGCAGCAACAGAACTGCAAACTCTGTGTGAGTTCTGGCGTTAGGGCTATGCCTATCTGAGAATATGCTCCAAACTGGCTACCTGCGATACCAGAAAACCCTGACCACGGGCTGCAGCTATCGCGAGTATGTTGGAATAACCAACCGCCAACAAGAAACGGAGTTCACCATGAAGGGCAAGATCCTCCTAGTAGTAGGACTCGGCATCGGCTACGTGCTGGGCACCCGCGCTGGCCGCGAAAAGTACGAAAAGATCAAGGCCACCGCTAACAAGCTGTGGAACGATCCCCGCATTGCGGAGCAGCGCCACAACGCTGAAGACTTTGTAAAAGACAAGGCCCCGGATGTCGCGGAATTCCTCGCAGACGGCGCCAAGAAGGTTGTTAAGCAGGTTGCGAGCAGCAAGAGCAACAGCAACAACTCTTCCTCAAGCACGACCGCGTCGAAGTCGTCGACGTCCTCGAGCAGCTCCTCCAAGAAGAAGCCTGCCGCCAAGAAGTCTTCGTCATCGGCATCAACGACGAAGTCCACTAACTCGAAGTAGGGGCTGCCATGAACGGTGACACACCGAAGTCAGACCCGCAGCGCGAGCCCAAGCGTTCGCTCGCTGCACTCATCGCTGACGTTCCCCGCCTCCTAGGCGAGCTCGTTCGCGGTGAAATCGAATCGCTCAAGAGCGAGATGGTGGGCAAGCTCAAGAACGCCGGCATCGGCATTGGGCTGTTTGCGGGAGCTGCGTTCTTCGCACTTTTCGCTCTCATGGTTCTCATCGCTGCAGCAGTGCTTGGCTTTGCTGAAGTAGTTCCGGCGTGGGCGGCAGCGCTCATTGTTGCCGGCATCCTGCTGGTCATCGTGGCCATCCTGGTTCTGGTGGGCGTCGCGCTCGTCAAAAAGGGAACGCCGCCAGCGCCCACGGAGACGATCGAAAGTATTAAGAGCGACGTTCGTGCCATCAAAGGCACCCGAAAGCCGAGGTCATAATGTCTGAAGATATGAGCATCAAAACCAACGACAAGCTCGAACAGGCTCGCGAAGAGCTCGAAGCAACGCTCGACGCGATCGAAGATAAGTTCAACGTCGGCAAGCGCGTTGACGAGGTCGCAACCCGCGTTCGCAGCTCGTACGAGACCAATCCGCTCCCGTGGATTATCGGTGCTGCAGCAGCCGCAGTCTCGGTTGTTTCCGTAGTTGCCTGGGCAATTCTGAGCGACGACGACTAGCTCGATTAGCGTCTTACTCCCCAACAGGGGGAGTATAGGAACATGGCAAGCAAAGCACTCGATGGTTTGCGCGTGCTCGTTCCACGCGGAGGCAATTGGGGCGACAGCGTCGCAGCGTTGCTGAGGGACCACTCAGCAATTCCCGTTATCGCACCCCTAATCAACTTCGCACCCTCAGAGAACGTTTCCGCGCTCGCTAACGCGTTCCACGAACTCAATGATGGGCAGTTCGATTGGATCGCCGTCACAAGCGCGACCACCGTCGATGTTTTGATGGCGAGCGGCGTAAAGATCCCCGAGAACACGAAGATCGCGGCCGTGGGCGAGACGACGGCTAGTGCCTTGACTCTTGCCGGGCATCGCGTCGACTTCGTGCCGGAACTCGATAACTCCGGGCGCGGCCTGGTCAAGGAATGGCCGGATGCCGGCCCCGGCTTGCGAGTGCTCGCACCCCAGTCGAGCCTGGCTGACACCACGCTGGTCGATGGCTTGGGTGCTCTCGGGCATGAGGTCGTAGCCGTCTCGGCGTACCGCACTGTCGGTATCCCCGTGGCAGACAAGGTGCGGGAGGATGTTGCATCCGGCCGTATCTCAGCGATCTTGGTGAGTTCCGGTTCAGTCGCTCGTCAAGTCGCCGAACAGTTGGCGCCTTTGCCCGACGACACGATTGTGGCCTGCATTGGGCCGCGCACCGCTTTTGATGCTCGGGATGCGGGCCTCACGGTTCACGTGATTGCCGAAGACCGCTCGAGCCAGTCGCTCGTCGACACCCTCGCGGAGTACCTCGGCCGCTAGCGGAGTGGTGAGTTCCGCGAGCAGCCTCGGTTCTCGTTGTTTGGTTCTGAGGGCGGCCGGTTAGCCGACGTTGAGCGCCAGTACGAGGAAGATGATTCCGAGCAGCGGCGGGGCGCCCTGAATGATGGCGGGGCGAGCCATCTGCTTAGGCTGTGACGTGATCAAGACCACGGCGGCGAGCAGCATGCTGAGCGCTGCAAACAGCGCGAGGGCGATTCCGGCTGGCCACATGCTGACGGTGCCCATGAGTACGAGGCCGGTGCCGGCGCCGAGCGCGAGAAAGACGTTGTAGAAGCCCTGGTTGTAGGCCCATGGCTTGATGATCTCGGCATCCTGAGCACGCACGCCAAAGATCTGCTGCACGCGAGGCGTGTGGAACAGCACGCTCTCCATGAAGAAAATCATGAGGTGAACGAGGGCGGCGAGAAATACAAAAGCTGATCCAAGAATGGCGAAGAGACTGTTCATGCTCGAAAGTCTGGCACAGCTGCGTTTGTTAGCCGTGCACGTCAACGACCGTGCGGCCACGGATGCGCCCGGCCATGATGTCCGCACCCGCTGCAATCGTGTCGCTTAGTCCGATCGTGGACGTTGTCGATTCGAGGCTGCCGAGGTCAAGATCACGTTCGAGCCGGCTCCACGCTTCGAGCCGCAGCTCCCGCGGGGTGAAGACAGAGTTGATGCCGACGAGGCTCACTCCGCGCAGAATGAACGGCATCACGCTCGTGTGCAGCTCGCTCGACTGTGCGTTGCCGCACGCCGTCACAGTGCCGCCATATTCGGTCGCGGCAATGGCCGACGCGAGTGTAGAACCACCGACGGCGTCGATCGCACCAGCCCAGCGCTGCTTCATGAGCGCTTTGGGTTCCGCGCTGAGTTCGGCACGGTCAATGATCGTGGTGGCGCCGAGCTGGCGCAGGTAGTCGTGCTCGCTTTCGCGACCCGTGGATGCCGTCACGCTGTAGCCGAGCTTGTTCAGTAGAGCGATTGCCACCGATCCCACTCCGCCGGCCGCGCCGGTCACGAGCACTTCGCCGGAGACTCCGCCGCGCTCGATCGCGAGCACCGAGAGCATCGCGGTGAAGCCGGCGGTGCCGATCGCCGCGGCCTGATGGTTGCTGATGCCCGCGGGCACTGGAACCACCCAATCCCCGGGAACGCGCGCACGTTCGGCGAAACCACCATGGTGGGTTTCACTGAGGCCGCAACCGTTCACGAGAACCCGCTGACCAGCAGAAAAGCGGTCATCGGTCGACTCAGCAACAACACCGACGAGGTCGATACCGGCGATGAGGCGAGGCGCGCGAACAATGCCCGGCTTGCCCGTGAGCGCGATGCCGTCTTTGAAGTTAAGGCTGGAGAACTCGACGTCGATCGTGACGTCACCCGGCATCAGGATGCTGTCATCCAACTGCTCAGAAAGCTCGACGTGTGCCGGTGCTTTCGGGTCGGACTCGTTCTTGACTACTTCGATTCCACGCCACATACCGTCAGCCTAGAACCGCAGGCTGAGTTCTGGCTCAGGCGCGACTGCGATGGTGCGCGAACAAGACAGCGCGAGTGCGCAGGCCGGTGCCCGCGTCACTCGCGCTGGATGAATAGTTTTAGCCGAAGAGGATGGCGGCCTCGTCGTAGCGCGACTGAGGCACCGTGTTGAGCTTGCCGAGGGCATCCTCGAACGCCACGTTGGTGATCTCAGTGCCCTGCAGCGACACCATGCGGCCCCAGCGTCCGTGGATGACGGCGTCGACCGCAGCTAGACCGTAGCGCGTTGCGAGCACGCGGTCGTAGGCGCTGGGGGTTCCACCGCGCTGGATGTGACCCAGAGTGGTCGAACGAGTCTCGAGGCCAGTGAGGGCTTCGATCTCGGGGGCGAGCTGGTCGCCGATGCCGCCGAGGCGGGGGCGACCGAAGGCGTCGAGTCCGCGCTCGGAGTGTGCGTCGTCCATGGTGTCGAGGGTGAAGCCTTCGGCAACAACAACGAGGGGAGCGCGGCCGCGGTCGCGAGCAGAATTCACCCACTCCACGATCTGCGCCATGCTCGTCTTCTGCTCGGGGATGAGGATGGCGTGTGCGCCGGCAGCCATACCCGAGTGGAGAGCGATCCAGCCGACGTGGCGACCCATAACCTCGGCGACCATGCAGCGGCCGTGCGAGTCACCCGTGGTGCGCAGGCGGTCCATAGCGTCGGTGGCGATCTGCGTGGCAGTGTCGAAGCCGAACGTGTAGTCGGTGGCGGAAAGGTCGTTGTCTACCGTCTTGGGAACGCCGACAATCTTGATTCCGGCATCCGTCAACCGCTTGGCAGCAGCGAGCGTGCCTTCGCCACCGATCGCGATGAGGGAGTCGACGCCGAGACGTTCCATGTTCTCGCGAACCGTGTCAGCACCGTTGGTGCCTTCGAAGGGGTTCGTGCGCGAGGTGCCCAGAATGGTGCCACCCTGCTTCGAGATGCCCTGGATGTCTTTGCGCTCGAGGGGCATGGCGTCGCCTTCGACAACACCGCGCCAACCGTCGCGGAATCCCACGAACTCTTTGTTGTATACCTGAGTGCCCTTGAGCACTACGCCACGGATAACCGCGTTCAACCCGGG
The DNA here is from genome assembly GCF_002797685.1 of Salinibacterium amurskyense. Lineage (GTDB taxonomy): Bacteria > Actinomycetota > Actinomycetes > Actinomycetales > Microbacteriaceae > Rhodoglobus > Rhodoglobus amurskyensis. Next base: position 164,102 of record NZ_PGFH01000001.1, on the reverse strand, counting down.
GCAGTCGCCACCGCTGGTCAGGATTCCAATCTTCATGAACCCATCATGGCGCATTCATCTAGGCCTGAAAGCCACGAAAACCAGAAAATGTTAACTTCGTGCGTTATTTAACAGGGGAGAGGCTGGCGATCGGATGCTCGGAGCATGCCGTGGTGGAGGCGTGCTCGTCGCACACCACGAATTGCTGGCGGCACGCCTTGTTGTGACAATTCTCGATGCGCTTGGTAGCCGTGCCGCACTGGTAGCACTCGCCAATTGCTTGCGTATCGGCGGTGAAGTCGATGGCCATGCGCTTGTCGAAGACGTATAGCGAACCATTCCAGAGGCCAGAGTCGCCGTACTTTTCGCCGTAGCGAACGATGCCGCCATCGAGTTGGTAGACCTCGCCGAAGCCGCGGCTGCGCATGAGGGAGGAGAGCACCTCGCAACGGATGCCGCCCGTGCAGTACGTGACGACTGGTGTGTCTTTGAGGTGGTCGTACTTGCCGCTGTCGAGTTCGGCGACGAAGTCACGAGTGGTGTCGACATCCGGAACTATCGCATCGGTGAACTTGCCGATTGCCGCCTCGATGGGATTGCGGCCATCAAAGAAGGTCACGTCTTTGCGGGCAACGAGTTCGTGGAGTTCTTCGGGGCTGAGCTTGGTGCCGCCGCCAACCACGCCGTTTTCGTCGACCTGCAGCTCGCCGGGAGCTCCGAAGCTAACGATCTCGTCGCGCACCTTCACGCTGAGCTTCGGGAAGTCGTTGCCCTGACCCTCGCTCCACTTGAAGTCGATGTTCTTGAACGCCGGATACTCGCGCGTCTTGCGCACATAACGCTTCACATCTTTGAGCTCGCCACCGACGGTGCCATTCATGCCGTCTTTAGAGAGGATGATGCGACCGCCGAGCCCGAGGGACTCGCAGAGGTCACGCTGCCACAGCCGCACAGCCTCCGGATCGGCCAGCGGCGTGAACACGTAGAAGAGAAGGATCTTAGGGACAGCCACAGGGCAAGTTTACGGCTGTTAGCTGGGGGCAGACTCTTCGGCAGACTCTTCGGCTGCGGTGGCGGCGGCGACCTCGGACTGGAGGAAGAGCATCCACTCGTCGTAGATCTCGTCGGGGCGCAGGAAGACGCGGCCAATGGTTTGGGCAAGAGTGCGGCCCGATTCGGGGAGCAACCGGTGCCAGAGAATGCCGCGCACCAGTGTCGAGGCCAGCAAGAAGCTGAGGGCATAGGCGACGAGGGTGACCAGCGCCTGTTGGCCGGATGCTTCATCGGGCTGCAGAAAGAGCACGCCCATCGCGCCGGCGAAGCCGAGCAGAATCGCGCCGACGCGGGGGAGGCGTTGCGCGGCGGGCACATGCACCTTGGCATAGACGACCCCGATGAGGAGGCCGCCGACAATCGCGCCGACAAAGAGGAGCATGAGTGCAGTTTAGTCAGCGGCGGCGCTCTGGGCTTCTGAGCGTTCGCGGTCGTCGAGCATCGTGGCGTACTGCTTTGCTGTGAAGGAGTTGTCGTAGAGCTCGCGCACGAAAAACGCCCAGAACGACATTCCGGCTTCGGGAAAGCGGTTGGTCCAGCCCCAAGCGGCGTAGAGCGCCGACGACAGCCACAGGCAGCCGAAGAACACGAACGGCGCGATCCAGTTCGTGCGGTCGAAGCTGAAGATGAAGACCGCTGCGGCAGCGATGACAAGCACACTGCCAACGAGGGCGGGCCGACTGGAGCGCGGCTTGCGGGCATCCACTTGAAGCATCCCGGTATAAGCGCCGAGGAGGAGCATGGCGCTGTAGGTGGTCATCGCGAACCGCCGCCGGGAACCAGTTTCATGAGTGAAACTCTACGTCAGGGGTGGCGCGTAATCTAGGGCTCATGACCTTCGCGCTCGCCGTCGACGAGCCGGTGCGCATGCGTTTTGCGCCCGGGCGGCCCGTCGATGTTCGCGCGACGCTGCGACCGCTCAAGCGCGGTGTCGGTGACCCGACGATGCGAGTGGATGACGCGGGCATCTGGCGCACGATGCTCACCCCTGCTGGTCCCGCAACTTTGCGTCTCGTGCAGCACCAGTCGCATGTGGAGTGCACCGCGTGGGGCGCTGGAGCAGAGTGGGCGATCGACAGCGTTCCCGAGTTATTGGGAGAGGGCGACGACTGGAGCGACTTCGATATCTCGGCGCTTCCGTTCGCGGCTGAGGCCCAGCGGCAGAACCCAGGCCTGCGGCTCACCCGCACCAAGCTCGTGTTCGAAGCGCTCGTGATGGCGATTCTCGAGCAGAAAGTCACCGGGATTGAGGCGAAGCGGGGGTGGCGCATCCTCGTCACCAAGCATGGTTCGCCGGCGCCCGGGCCAGCTCCGGCCGGAATGCGCGTGGTGCCGACCCCGCAGGGCTGGGCGCGAATTCCGTCGTGGGAGTGGCACCGCGCGGGAGTCGGGCCGCAGCGCTCGGCGACCGTGATGCGGGCGACACAAGTGGCGGCATCCCTTGAGCGCACCGCCGACTGGGGGCGAGGCGGACCGCGCATCGAGGCCGCGCTGCGATCAGTCGTGGGCGTTGGCGTGTGGACGGCCGCCGAAACCATGCAGCGCTCCCACGCCGACCCCGACAGCCCCAGCGTCGGCGATTACCACCTGGCTGCCGTCGTCGGCTGGGCCCTGATTGGCGAACCCGTCGACGATGAGCGGATGCTCGAATTGCTCGAGCCCTGGCGCGGCCACCGTCAACGTGTCGTGCGGCTCATCACGGCATCCGGTTTTCGCAAGCCAGCCTTCGGGCCGCGGATGACGATTCAGGATCATCGCTCGCATTAGCGTTGCTCGGGAGATGCGCCCCGCAGCTATAAGTTCAACGCTGCGGTTCGGTTTCTCGCTTCACACGCGCCAATGCTTCTGCGGCCAATATCACTAGATCATCCCGGCCTGCGGTGAGCGATAACGACTCTTCGCCGAGTACGTCGTATGTCAGGTCGACAATCTGTTCAGGGAGTGAGAGGCCTAATGAGTGGATCAGCGCTGTGATGTCTGCATAGTCTTTGCGCGCATACCGTGCCATTTTCATGGCAAGAAGGGCGCGCTGCGAAGCAAGCCGAAGCTTGTGTCCGCGGAGTTCGACCTCCACGAAATGTCGCGGATCTGTTGTGTCAAACGTAATGAAAGGGCGGGCATTCTCGTTGACCCAGTCGGGAGCCAGGCCGTGCTCTTCAGCCATTTGTCTTCCGATGAGTTTGACGCGCTCGAACGGGAAGAAGAGGCCATCGACGTCGGGGGTGAGCTGGTCACGGCCCAAATGAATTGCCATCGCGGCGCCGCCGATAATGTAAGCATCAACCTTGAGGCCCTCTGCATCGGCGCGCTCGAGGAGCTCGCCGAGCAACTCCGTGATCTCGCTCGCGTTGAGTTGACGGTAGCCGCCGCTCACGCGATCGCCCAGTCTTCAGCCCGCGAGAGGATGTTCTTGTTGAGGAAAACCGGCGGTGTTCGCGCTCGCAACCACTGCCGAAACTCTGGACCGGGGTCGTCACCGGGTGAGGTCTCGTGCGGCAATGACGGTGCATCGAGCATCCACTGAGGTGGTGTTTGGCCTGCACGCTCGAGCCCGTACGCAAATGCGGTCGAGAGGAAGGTGTCCCAGAGCGGGATCCCGATCGGCTTCGAGGGTTTCGCTATGGCCCACTCGGGAACATTCTCACCGGCCTCACCGGCTCGAATCAGGCGCCCTACGCCCTCAGTGAGGTCTCGGATCGCTGACTCCGAGTCGGCTTTGCGCAGACTTCGCGCCATCGCCCGAGATACCGTCTCCGGCGAAAGCAATTGTGCGGTAGCTGTCGGCTGTGGGTTAATCGCCCAGCCAGTGGCAGCGAGCAGGCTTTGCATCGTCGCCCAGGTCGGGTCGATTTCTTCGTGCTCGATCCGGCTGATGGTCGACTGCGCGATACCGGCGCGACGAGCGAGAGCGGCCTGGCTGATCCCCGCGCGGGTGCGAGCGGTGCGGATCGTTTCGGCTGCGAGTGGCATCGGTTCTCCCTTCTCGAGTCACGAGTGCTGAAGTCCAGTGTACTCCAGCGGTTATGCGTATACGCATAGAATGTGAAATTTCGAGCGCTGCTTAGCTGCGCCCCGAGCGCGAGTTTGTGAGCGCAGGGGATTGGAGCGCTGCGCGAAACGCGCGATTGGGGCGAGCGTGCGGCAGTGCTGCCGAGACTTCTGACAGGGCGCGGTCGATCGGGATGTCGAGGTGCCGGGCCGCATAGAGTGCCGCGACCGTGGGCGTGCGGCTTTGCGCCTGCACGCAGTGCAGCAGGACCGTGTGGCCTTCGGCGCGGAGGGTGGCGACGGCATCCGCGGCATCCGCCAGAACGAAGTTGAGGTTCGGGTTCTCGGCGGGGTCGACCTTGTCGATCAGACGGATCTCGAGGCGCTCGCGGATGCGGGCCGGCACCTGTTTCGACCCGATGCGGCAGAGCGACACCACGGCATCCACCTCGGGCGGAAGATTATCGAGAGCCCCGACCGCGCCGAGCCACACGCCGGGGTCGTGCGGATGCTGCACGAGCGTCGAGATGTCGCCGTACCCGGCGTAGTCAATGCGTTCCTCCGTCGGCTTGCCCCGCAGCACCTCGGTGGAGAGACGAACGAGGTCGAGGCTGCGCAACCCGGGCCAGCCGTGCACGATGCGTTGCCAGGCGGCGGGAATCGCGGAGAGTCCCCACTGGGCGCCGACGAGGCCGCCCGCAATCGCGGCGACGGTGTCCGCATCACGACCGCCGCGCACCGCGCGTTCGAGAGTATCGACGAGACCCTCACCGTTGACGATCGCCGACCAGGCCGCTTGCAATGCCTCGACAACCCAGCCGTTCTTCGTGAAGTCGCGGGGCTGCTTCGTCTCGGCATCGTCAATGCGGTCGGACCAGAGTGCAGCGCGGTCGGGGTCCAGCGCCGAGAGCCCGACTCGAACATCCGCTTCGCCGGTGAGGATCGCGTGACGGATGGCGAGGCACCAGAGCACGCAGGCGTCGCCGGCATCCTCGTCAAAGTGGGTGAGATCGCTGATCGCACGAGCGGCTTCGGCCAGCCCGGCCGGGTCTTTGAGGTAGGCGAGGGCGACTGGCGCCGTGCGCATGAGCGAGCCATTGCCGCCGCTGCGGCCGCGGGCGTCGTGGATACGCTTGGCCGAGGCGCGAGCTGCGGATGCCGTGGGCTCGATACCGCGGAGCACCCCGCTGGTCTGCACGCCGACGTCCGGTGCCGTTGTCGCCCAGTCGACCCACGCAGCGACTATCTCGTCGAGAACCCCCTCGTCGCGCAGGTCAAGGCCGGATGCCGCAGCCCGCAGGATCGGGATGGCCATGGAGGTGTCATCCGTCCACTCGCCGGGAGCCCAGTTGAAGCCGTTGCCGCCCTTCATGAGCACCTCGCCCTCGAAGGGCGGGCCGAATTCGTAGCCGGCGCCGAGCGCATCGCCACAGGCCATCGCGAGCATGACGCCGCTGGCGCGGTCGTTCTGTGCAGAGGTGAATTTCATGAGTTCTCCGTTTCGTCCGTCGCGGGCTGCAGAAGCTGCCGCGCGTGGAAGTACTTGTTCGACAAGCGCACCTGGGTGTCGTAGTCGAGTTTGCGAAAGCGCCAATCGGCGAGGTTGTCGTTGATGTCCGCGAGCTTCACCGCGAGAGCAGCAGGGTTCTGGCGGATGCGGTCGTAGTAGTCGGCGTTAGCGACATCCGTCCGCCGGGTCATCAGCTCGACTGCCGTCACGATCTCGGGAAGCATCCCCGCCTTCAGAAGGTCGGAGGCGCTGATGTCGGTGTCTTCGATCACATCGTGCAGCCACGCGGTGCAATGCTCGACCGGCTCATTCAGCCAATCGAAGCTCTCGGCAACCCGCGCCGGATGATCGATGTAGTCGTAGCCGAGCTTGTCGAGCTGCCCGCGGTGGGCGATCGTCGCAATGCCGACCGCTATGCCGTGCTGCACCATCGCGTCGACCTCGGTCATGAGCATGTCGTCTTCCTCGTCTTCGTTGTCGGCGTCGCTGATGTGCGCCTCGAGTTCGTCAGCCTTTTTCGTGCGCCCCTGCTGATTGATGGGGTCGTCGAGATCGTGGCCAAAGTAGGCGTCAAGAAAGCTCCCGCCGCCCGGTTCTGTCTCGACAGCGCCAGGGCTGAGCTGCTGCACGTCCACGCGACTGGATTCCGCGAAGTGGGTGTCATCGTCATCGCGGTAGTACTCGAACCCTGAGAGGTAGATCTCCTTCCACGCATCCGTCTGCCACATGAAGTAGCGGCGCTCGCCGTTGAGGGTGATGCCGGTGAAGGTGCCGACGTGTAGAAAGCCGGTGTCGGTGAAGCGGGTGTAGAAACGTTGAGGCTCGATGGTGGGGCGTTCCGGGGTGGTGTTCAGTTCGTTCATGCGTTCTCCAATAGGGGGTGCGCGTCGTCAAACGCAGTCAGGTGGATGATGCTCGGTGTTGCTGCACTTGCGTTTGCTTGCACGATTCCGGATGCCCGCAGTCGGCCCTCTGGTGAACGTACCGCTCGGGCCAGCCCCGCGTCTGCTCCGTCTTCGAGGGTCACGGCCTGCAGGTGGCGAGCGAAAACACGAGCATCGTGGGCGGTGGTGCGACGGTGGGGAGCGAGCCGGGCGTCGAGGGCGGCAGCGTCGAGGATGCCCTGCCACCGTGTTCGCAGTCCGGTGGGGCTGCCGAAGAGTTCGGCACCGACCACGCGACCACCGATGCCGATGATTACGCCGCGCTGTCCATCGAGCAGGTGAGCGTCGATGGGGGCGGAGCGGTCGAGGTGGTCGAGCATTGACGAACTCGCGGTAGCGCCGAGGGTGTTCTCGTAGCGGCCGATGCGTCGCCACACTTCGCCCTGTTGATCGACGCCGCGCACGTTGCCGTGCCGCACGCTGAGTGCGCTGCGCCGACCGCTGGTTTCATGGGTGCTCTGCGTCTCCGTCGTGCGTCCGCCCCACCGCCCGTGCTCGACGCAGAGCGCTGCGACGACCCGCGCCTCGAACGGTTCAAGGAGGAGGCTGGCGGCGAGCATCCGATCCTGCCAACCGCCTTTGAGGAGATCGCCTTCGAGGGCGACGACCGGGCGAGCGGTGCTGTTGTGCAGTACGAGTTCGCCGACGACGGGGGAGCCTTCGCGTTCGGCGGTGCGGATGCTGGTGGCCTTCCAGTCGAGGCCGGTGACTCTGGGCGAGTCGACCCAGACGGGGAAGATGCTGAGGCTGCCGTGGTGGCTGCCGTGCCCCACGTGGAGTTGGGGGATTTGTCTGTTGGGGTGTCTGTTCGTGTGTCCGTTCATGGCGCCTCCGATAATTAGCGCATTGTTGCGCAAATTCAGAGTATGACACCCCACTGACATTTAGCGCGGATCTGCGATAATTGCGTCATGGAGACCTACCGCGACTCGCACAACCGAGCACTCACCGACTACCCTCGGCCGTCCGTCGCCGTCGACACCGCTGTACTGACCGTCCCGCCGGGCGCGGCTCTCAGCGTGCTGCTCGTGCGCACCGGCGACGAATGGCGCCTCCCCGGCACCTTCCTCCACGAGGGAGAGAGGCTCGCGGATGCCGTACTCCGTTCGCTGCAGACCAAGGCCGGCGTATCCGGGTTGTCACCCCGCCAACTCCACGTCTTCGACGACCCCGCCCGCGACAATCGCGGCTGGGTTCTCTCGGTCGCCCACCTGGACGCCGTGCCATGGTCGCGCCTCAGCATCGACGCCGACCTAGCGCGAGTGGTGCCGGTGACGGATGTCGGCGCCCTGCCTTACGGGCACAACGAGATCCTCGACCGCGCGGTGGCGACGCTGCGCTCGAGCTATGCGTCGGCGCCCGATCCGCTCCACCTCTTGGACGGCGCCTTCACCCTCCGCCAGCTCCAGGACCTGCACGAGGCTGTCGCTGGCGAGCCGCTGATGCGCGACAGCTTCCGTCGCGCGATGGAGCCGCAGCTGCGGACCACTGGCGAAGTTGCGGCGGGCACGGTGGGGAAGCCTGCGCGGTTGTTCGAGTTCTAGGTGCGGTGGGAGATGGAGGGCTGCGCTTGGGAAGCAGCTCGTCGGCAATCACGGCTTGCCCGCTCCAAGGCTGCTCAGACGTTGGTGCTCGAGTTTTCACCGGGCGGAGCGTATCGGTGGATGTCCCAACGGGGGGCCTCTCCAACGTAAAACAAGATGAACACAGCCTCGCGGTATCTGAATCTTGGGTCATCGTGAAATAGTTTCAATTTTTTCAGGTCGAAGCCCGCTGTTTTCCGTGTGCTGTGGCTGCGACCGTCTACTTTCATCTCGACGACGAGTTCGTTGTCGCTAGTTCCGCGCCTATGCACCACTAGGTCAGGGTTAACGTCAAAAGTATTCCCGTTTGAGGTGAGCCGTTTGGTCAAATACTGTTGACGGTCATCAGAATCATTTTCATTTCCAACGCGGTTATATTCGCAATCCACATCCCACGGCTTCGCCCCGTGTCGAAGTAAAACCTCTAGTTGAAAGGCAACTCGGTGGGCAATTGCCTGTTCGGATGCCCTAATCTTTAGCAGGCTATTAGCCTCATCACGCACGGCTTCGACTGCTCTAAGAAGGTCGGAGACGATCGACTCAGCAGTTGAGTCGAGCACCGCTGGCTCGAATCCCGTGTACTCGGGAAGATCTTCGATTATCATTTTGGCTCGAACGCTCCTGCCAATGCGAGAAAACCGCTCAGAACGATTGTTAGCAACAGGGCGCAGGTGAAAAGGATGAGAACGAGAGTTCCGCAACCAGCTCTTTTGACTTCAGCTTTCTCGTCCAATGAGTGTTCTCCGTTTCTGCTTCGAAGTGATTGAAAGACAACGGCGTTGAACCGAATCTATAGTCTCTACGCACTCTTCTTGTAGGTTGCCCGGAACACAGCGTCTTCAAACCACTTCTTGAAGTCCACGTTGTCGGAGTATTCCTTGAAGAGCTGCGTCTCATCCTTGACCAGGTCAAGCATTACTTTCCCGAGCGCATCGACCATCGCAACTTTCGCGTTGGCCTGGTCATTGTTCGCGATCGCTGTTTTATATATCGGGTCTTCGGCGACTTTGGCGGGTACTTCCTCTGTTACCCGACGTCGGATGCGTTCCTCGTCTTCCCAAGGCACATTCCCGAACAGGGCGTTGAAAGAGGCAACGATTTCGCTCAACTTTTCCATACCCGGATCGGTATGACCACCGGCGCCGGCGTCAGGAATTGGATCGATTTCAGCTTCGCCGTCTGCGAGTGCGATCTTCATCGCGGTTCGCTTCTCCACCCGGAAGGAATCGAGGTCGATGCTCTCAAGAATGCCCGCAGAGAGATCCTCGCCCTGGGGCGAGGGAAGCTTCGGGACCAAGAAGCCGAGGTAGATCGACAGTTTCTCCCACCACACGCTCGAATAGGGAAGTATCGCTGAAAGGAAGCCGTATGTTCGCACAAACGCTTTCGCGGAGCCTTTGAAACTAACCTGCTCGTCTTCGTCCATGCCCTCGGTGTACTCAGCGACTGGTGCGTCGAGCAGGGGGTGCAGCACGTTGATTGGCGCATCAGCCAAGTAGCGTTCGACGAATGTGTCGACGTGTTCTTGCGAGAACAAACCAGCCTTCATGATCTCGGCCGCAAGGTCATTGAGTTTGTTCGGATCTGTCTCGCCTGAGAGCACCGTGGTTTGGTAGTAGTCCTGAAATGACAGCTGAATTGTGTCAACATCGTTGGCAAAGTCGAGAACAGCACAGTCATTCTTTTTGGGGTGCGCCCGGTTGAGTCGGGAGAGTGTCTGGACAGCTTTTACGCTGGATAGAGTTTTGTCGACGTACATGGTGTGAAGCAGTGGTTCGTCGTATCCGGTTTGGAATTTGTCCGCACAGATCAGAATCCGGTAGGGCTCTTCCTGAATTTTTGCAGGGATGGAAGCACTCGGAAAGCCGTTGTACTGCGCTTCTGTAACCTTGTTGCCGGAACTATTGGTGAAGTCGGAGAAGGCGACGATCGCTTTGTATGGGCGCTTCGTTTCGGTGAGGTAGCTGCTGATTGCTTCGAAGTAGTCGATAGCGCGCTGGATCGAGCTCGTCACCACCATAGCTCGGGCTTGACCGCCAATCTTGCGAGGCTGGTACACCTGCGCCTGAAAGTGGTCGACCATGATCTCCGCTTTTTGGCGGATGGCAAACTTCTGACCTTCTACGTAGGCGCGTAGCTTTTTTGAGGCACGTTTGGCATCAAACTCGGGATCGTCTTCGATCGTCTTGATGAGTTTGTAATACGTGTCGATGGGGATGTAGTTGGCAAGAACATCGAGTATGAACTTTTCTTCGATTGCCTGCTTCATTGTGTAGCTATGGAACGGCCGATGTTTGACGACGCCGTCAGCGGTGTACGCCTGGCCGAATGTTTCGAGAGTTTTGTTCTTCGGTGTGGCTGTGAAGGCGAAATAGGATGCGTTGGGGAGCATCTTCTTTGATTCCATAAGGCGATTGAGCGCGTCTTCTGTATCTTCTACGCCTTCATCGAGCCCGTCCTTAGATAGGGCTTGCGCAAGTGCGGCGGAGATTTTGCCGCCCTGACTGGAGTGCGCTTCGTCGATGATGATCGCGAAGTTTTTGTATCGCTGCGCTCCGCCAAGGTCTTGCACGATGTAGGGAAATTTCTGAACCGTAGTGATGATGATTTTTTTGCCGGCTTCGATCGCTTCGCGCAGATCTTTGGAAGTGTTGGCGTGCTGCACGGTTGAGCCCACTTGGGTGAAGCCTTTGATGGTGTCGCGAATCTGGCTGTCGAGGATGACCCGATCAGTGACCACAATGACCGAGTCGAAAGCCCGTGCCCCACTGTGTTCTGCCCCGGTCAGTTGGTGTGCAAGCCAAGCAATGGAGTTTGACTTTCCGGAGCCGGCCGAGTGTTGGATCAGGTAGCGGGTTCCAGAGCCTCGCTCGCTGACATCCGCCAGCAACTTTCTCACTACGTCGAGTTGGTGGTAGCGGGGGAAGATCATTGATGCGGTCTTCTTGCCCGTTTTGGAGTCTTTGGTGCGAACGATGCTCGCGTAGTTTTCGATGATGTTGGCGAGACTGCGAGGTTCAAGTACCTGTTGCCAGAGGTAGTCGGTCATGACTCCGTGTGGGTTAACCGGGTTTCCGGCACCGCCGTTGTTGCCTTGGTCGAAGGGAAGAAACCACGACGAGGTTCCGGCTAGTTGTGTGCAGAACCGCACATGGTGGTCGTCGACAGCGAAGTGCACCATGCATCGTCCGAACGCGAAGATAGGTTCGCGTGGATCGCGATCAGTCTTGTACTGCTTGACTGCGTCTTCGACGGTTTGTGTGGTGATCTGGTTCTTTAGCTCGAAGGTTGCAATGGGCAATCCATTGACGAACGCGACGAGGTCGAGCGACTTGCCCGTATCGCTGGTGCTGTAGTGGACTTGGCGGGTAATTGTGAGCCGATTGGTTGCGAACTGTTCGGCAGCTTTGGCATTCTGCGCTACAGGTGTCGGGTAGTAAAGGTCAATGTGGTGCTGGCCGTGTGTGATTCCGTCTCGCACGCAGGCAATGATTCCGTGTTTGGTTATTTCGCCTTGCAGCCGTGCCAGGAACTTGTGGGTGGTGGGCGAGTCCCCGTCGAGGTCGAGGGTGTCGATCAGGGCCGGCTGGGTCTCTCTGACGAATTCACGAAATGTAGGGAGGTCTAAGCAGTAAGCAGCGTTGAAGCTTTTGGGATCGCCTTCGATCCACCCGGAGCTACCATCGTTCTCGACCATCTGGTCGACGATTAGCTCCTCGAGACTTGCCTCATTCAGGTTTGCTGGTGGCATCGGTCGCTCCTTTGTTTCAATCGCCGGGCTCTTCGAGCTCGGGCTCCGGATCGATCAGTTCGTCGCCTGTACCAAGCGGGACGTCGTCGTTCAGTTCGAACAGAGTCGCTGCGATCTCGCGAACATCGACCTGTCCTGTCACAACATCAGAAGTGAGCCGGGTGCGGAATTCGCGCAGGAGTTCGATCTCTCGTGCGATTTTAGCGACAGCGTTATCAGACTCGGTCGACTTTCCGCGCAGATATTCTACAATCTGAATCTGCTCAGAGAGCGGGGGCAACGGCATGTACAGCGCTAGAAATCGCTCGTCTGTTAGCTGAAGGCGAGATTTCCAAACTCCACGCGATTGAACAAATAATTCCTTATGGAATGGTCTCGACCGCACCACCTCATGCAAGTAGGCCGGAACCAATCCGGTTCCGACTCGAGAACGATAGACCCCGTAGGCAGCGCTCACGAGACCGTGATGCCGAGACACCCCCAACCCGCGGCCCCAAGCCCAAAGGCTGTTGATTACCAAGTCGTCGGGCCAGCACAACTTGTGTCCTACATACGTCGCGGCCTCGAACATCGTGACTGACGCATCGGCGCGCGGGACGATTCCCTTGGCTGATGACACTGTAAGCCGTTGTTCATCACCAGCTATGGACCGTTTATTTATCGGCCGGAGCAGATATTTGATTCGCCGGATTTTCCAATGCGTGGGGACCTCGCCGAGCCATGCGACTTCGGAATCCTTAAACTGTGTAGACGCTGCAAGCCCGCGGGTCACCGCTTGGTCGATAATGACCTGCTTTCGCTCTTCGATTAGCGCTATGAGCTTGCGCTTGGCGTTGATCGCCTTGTCGACGCGCGCTTGTGCGTGTGCGAGGTACTTTACGATCGCGGCTTGCTCGGCGGCCGGTGGAAGAGCCACGAGTTCGCGAGCCAACCGCGGATATTCAATGTTCTGACCTTCACGAATTCCGGTGACCGTCAACGTCAACGCATCAATGAACTGCCGAGACTTGAAGAGCAACGCCAAGTATTCGCGATTTCCAGCATTTTGCGTTTGAAGAACTGTGTAGGCCGGGCTGATAATCCCGCGAGCGTGCGAACGTTCAATTCCCCCCTGAAACGATCGAAGACTGATAACGAAGTCATTGACATCCACAAGCTTTAGAGTTTCGAGTGACTTCTGCGCTTCGACCGTTCGCGTCTCGAATTCGGTCTTCAGAATCACTCCTCGCGCTTGCGTTGCCGCGAGGAGTGGCTCATCAGGAAAGCCTTTAACGTTCTTCTCGTACACCACTGTTTTCAGACGCTGCGTTCGCCAATGACTAGGAATAGTCGGCATCCACGTGATTCCGGAGGGCTTGTAGCCCTTGTGGCTCCTTAGATCTCTAAACATCAGCCGACAATTTCGCTCAGGAGGTTGTCAGTTTCTGCCTCCAGGTCACGGATGTCGGAGCGGATCTCGTCGAGGGAGCGCATCGACGTTGGCTTATAGAAGTGACGGGTAAAGCTCACCTCATAACCAGTCTTGGTTTTTGACTTGTCGACCCAGGCATCCGGGGTGTGGGGGAGCACCTCGCGCCGAATAAATGCCTCAATACCGCTCCCGTAGTCGCCCGCAGATTCGGTGAGAGGAATCTGTTCGGAATCGCTAAGATCGGTGTCGCGTTCGTACTCGACAACCCGGACTCTCCCGTCGACTAGTGTCTCAAAGAGCCCGTGTAACGGGTCGGCTGTCGTGCCGGGCTTGTGCACCTTCTTAATAATCGCCGGTGCGTCGTCGGCGCGTGCGCTGCTCTCCTTCAGCGCTCTAATTTCGGCAGCTTTGTATACCCGCCCCGTTTCCGCGCCGGCCAAACGTAGCGGCCGCTCAATCGCCACCTTGTAGTAGCCGAAGTCCGCATTGTTGAAGGTCTTCGACACTTCCGGATCCGCTTCGTCGAAAGAATGGAAAGCTTTCATGATCGTTTCGATGTTGTCATCGGAAAGCTCGCAGTTCTTGCTCCCCAGATTCTTCCGCAGCGGCGTAAACCACTTGGTCGCATCGACGAGCTGGACCTTGCCCTTGCGACGCTCCTGCTTGCGGTTGCTCAACACCCACACATACGTAGCGATCCCCGTGTTATAGAACAGACTCAGCGGCAAGGCGACGATCGCTTCGAGCAAGTCATTCTCGATTACATAGCGGCGGATGTTGGACTCGCCCTGCCCGGCATCCCCAGTGAAGAGGGACGAACCGTTGTGAATCTCTGCAATGCGGCTGCCTGCTACGGTGCTGTTCTTCATCTTGGCGATCAGGTTCGCCAGAAACAGCATCTGCCCGTCACTGGATCGCGTCACGAGGCTGAATTCAGAGTCGCCCGCATGGTTAACGACGAAGCGCGGGTCGGTGATGTTCTTCCCACCACCCATACGTTCCTGGTCGGTCTTCCACGATTTGCCGTAGGGTGGATTCGAGAGCATGAAGTCGAACTCCATGTTCGAAAACGCGTCGTTCGAAAGCGTCGAAAACTCTGGCCCACCTTTAATGTTGTCAGCTGCACGACCGTCACCCTTCAGAATAAGGTCAGCCTTGGCAATCGCAAAAGTCTCGGCGTTGATCTCTTGTCCGTACAGATGCGTAGATATCTTCTTATCTTTAGTGAGCTCGGTGAGCGTGTCTTCGGCTACGGTCAGCATCCCACCAGTACCCATAGCACCGTCGTACAGGAGATAGGTGCCATCGGGGATGCTGTCGGCAATCGGCTCGAACATTAGGCGGGTCATGAGCTTCACCACATCGCGAGGCGTCCAGTGCTCTCCAGCCTCTTCGTTATTCTCCTCATTGAAACGACGAACTAGTTCCTCGAAAACGCTGCCCATGCCATGGTTGTCTAGGCTCGACGGAGACAAATCAAGAGTGGGGTCAAGGAACTTCTCAATTAACGTCCCGAGCGCATCAGCCTTTGTAAGACGCGGAAGCTGGTTGCGGAACTCAAAATTCTCAAGGATCTCCTGCACATTCGGCGAGAACCCATCGAGATACGCCTCAAAGTTCTGGCGCAACTGCATCTGTGAGTTGGCAGACCGTAGATCCTTCATCAAGAACAGACTGGTGTTGTAGAAATCCTGGCCCGCAGCCTGGCGCAAAGCGGCATCTTGGTTCAGGATTCCCGCAGCATCCAAACTCTCTTTTCGGCTTAGAACCTCTTGCTTTGTCGTCCCCAGAACACTGTCGAGGCGGCGGAGCACAGTCATCGGAAGAATGACGTCCCGGTACTTACCGCGAACATAAAGGTCACGCAATACGTCATCAGCGATGTTCCAGATCAATTGCGCTAAGCGTTGGTTTGTGGTGCTGTTCACTTCTTGATGCTCCATTCAGATCGCGAGGCAGGCGTCCGGAATCATGTGTCTCTGCCATCACGCGCTCGAATCGTATCGTGAACCGCAGACTTTGAGAGGGCGGCCCGCAGGTGATGTCGGCTCACATCTGTACTCTGAGACTGCGCCTGCCCATACCCGGTCGGTGGCGCAGGGGGAGTGGACGTTGCCGTCACTTATAGCGTGGCTCGACGCATCGAGCGAAGATCAGCGCCGCATGCGCGAGATCGTCAACCTATTCAGCGAACGCGATAGTCGCGATGAGCTCGGCGTCGGGCAGGTTCGCGACGTGCTGAGCGACACGCTTTTCCCCGGAACGTCAACTCTGCTCACGCGGGCCAGATACATGATTCTCATTCCGTGGGCGTTCACCGCTGCCGTCAAACATGGCGTAGGCGTCGATGAAATTGCTCGCCGAGTCGACAAGAATGAGCGCAACCTGATCGGCACTCTCAAAAGAGAGACCGACGGCGAGGGGCTTCTCGGCAAGACCGCTGGGGTAGCGCTCAAGAACCTTCCTTCGAGCACCTATTGGGCTGCTCTGCGACAGTACGAAATCCTGAGCGACCCCTCGCAGAACCAAGCAGACGCCATCGCGACCAGCATCCACAGCGCTCCGGCTGACGATGATGAATCGCACTCGACGGGGCCATGGTCACCGACGCTCCCTCCGGTTCCCGCTAACTTTCCTCACGACACCGAGGGCGGCTTTGATTTGAGTCGCACTGAAGCGGAATGGTTGCGGGACAGGATGCTCAAAGGAAGCGAAGGAACCCTTCTCGCCCACTTGCTTGACCACCGCCCGCAAGCCGACAGCGATGCGCCGTGGCAGGAACCCGCCACACTTGACGCACCCGAAAGCGCTGCGCGTGAGCTTGTCCATGCTCGGATGTTCTCTCTCGCCTTCCACGGCACGTCACTGCTCTACAACCTTCTGCTGGCGGAGACCTACGAGGCTGCTGGAAACGACCGTGTCACCGGTAGGGCGGAAGCGTACCGCGAACGCGTGAGTCGATGGCAGAACGATCGCGATGCGGCGTCGAGCTCTCTCTCAACGTGGGATCGGAAAGATTTCTGGGCGCTGATCGACGCCAAGAATCCGCGGATCAACCCGAGATCTCGAGCGTTCATAAATAGTTGGCTTGAGGCTGTGACGGGTCCCGAATCACTCGTGATTGCCGACGATGAAGATCTCCGCTCGCTAATTCGGCAGCGCGAGCACCAACACAAGGGGCCTCAAGCGAGACTCTATAACTCCCGACTCCTGCAGACCTGGCAGGGAGCATCCGGCGCTAGTGCACTCACATTTCGATGGCGGCAAGTGAGAGGGATCCTTGCGGATCTCCACGACGGATTGGAGAGAGCAGATGCTTGAGCCAGATGCACGCGCCGCCCTCACTGAACAACTGCGGCCCCCGAGCGGGTACGAACTAGTCCACGCCGTCGGCACCACCTTCACTCTTGACCTCACCAGTGCGCTTTCAGTTCCGCTGTCTTTCGCCGGCCATCACGTCCGCGAAAGCGACGATCCGATTGCCATTTTGGATGCTGTGCGTCGGGCCGCTGATCGTGTCGATATTTTCGCGCAAGCGGGGAACATTGCAGTGCCACGGCAAGCCTCCGATCTTGTGGCCTTTCTTGAGCCCATGGTTCACCCCGTCACCGCGCCTCGACTCGGTGCGCTGTTCCACCCGAAGGTATGGATCCTCGAGTACGCGAGAGGGCCCCACCGCAGTTATCGGCTGCTGTGCTCCAGCAGAAACATCACGAACGACCGTAGCTGGGACCTTGTTGTCCGGCTCGATGGGGAAGACGGGGATGAACCGCTCAAGCAGAACGAGCCACTGGGTGATCTTCTCCGCAGCCTTCCTTCACTGGCGGTGACTCCGCTTGCGCAAGAACGACGTGAACGAATTGAAGGATTAGCGGAGCGCATCGCAAACGTCTCGTGGGAACTTCCTGACGACATCCGTTCACTGGAGTTCCACGCTCTAGGAATCGGGCGGCCGAACGTCATCGACTTCACTGGCAAGCGACATCTCGTTATTTCCCCCTTCATTTCTGATGACGGAATAGCAGCCATCACATCGTCACGCGGCGAAAAAGTGCAAGTTATCTCGCGTGCGGAAAGCTTCGACCGGCTGCGTCCCGAGACGCTCGACTTCATTGACGCTCATGTGCTCGACGACGCGGTTCGCGACAGCGATGAAGTCGATGACGACCCGCTGGCTGGGCTGCACGCCAAGGCCTACCTGTGGAGCCGCGACCAGCGAACATTTGCACTCTTCGGATCAGCTAACGCCACCCAGGCCGCTTTTGGCGGCAACGTGGAAATGCTCATCGAGATGATCGGGAACAAGAACATCGTCGGGGTCAAAGCCGTGTTCGGCGAAGACTCCGGGCTACGCAAGCTCACCATGCCGTACGAGAGCAACGGTGGAGTGCAAGAGACCGAGGCGGAGAAAGCTGACCGAGAGCTCGACGATGCTATTCGTGCACTCGCGGGCACGCGTCTCCGCAACACGGTTCGGTCTGGCGAGGACGATACGTTCTCGATCGACGTTCAAGCGATCGACAACGCAAAGCCCATCGCAGGTGTTGAGGCACACGTGCAGCTGCTCAGTAAGCCCGGGAATACACATTCACTGCCGATTTTGGATGGGCCACCAGCGATTTTCGCCGACCTCGACCTCACAGAGATCACCCCGTTCGTGATCATTCACGCCAGAGATGAACGCGGTGAACACCGGAGCACTGTGGTGTGTGCCGACTTGATAGGTGACGTGAAGCATCGCCGCGATGCAGTCCTTGCGCGGCAGATTGATACGCCAGAGAAGTTTTTGCGATTCCTGCACTTGATGCTCAGCCTCGGTGGCTCCGTGGGCGCGCACAATCCGCTTGGTGGCTCCGGAGGGTTCGGCTCATGGTCGAGCGACGGTGCAGGGGTTTTCGAAACTCTCGTACGTTCTCTCGCTGAAAACCCTGAGGGCCTAGACGATCTAGCCAGACTGGTTGAACGGATGCGCGACGCAGCTTCTTCGGGATCGCTACCTGCAGGCTTCGATGAGCTCTGGGAGCCAATCTGGCGCGCAAGGCTCGCACAGAAAGGGGGCGCAGCGTGAGCGACTTCTCCGCAGATGCGATCCTCGCTGAACTTAAGTCTTTCCAACGAGACGCCGTCGAACATGTCATGTACCGGCTATATGACGCTCCCAACGCAAGCGGGCGCTTCTTGGTCGCCGACGAGACAGGGTTGGGTAAGAGCGTTATCGCACGGGGAATCATCGCGCGAACCATCGAGCGGCTGCAGCATGACGACTCGGTCGACCGCATCGACATCGTCTACATCTGCTCCAACTCAGATCTCGCCTCACAGAACCTGCGCCGGCTGAACGTCACCGGGGATCCTCACATCGGGCTCACCAGCAGGCTCACTTTGCTCGCCCGCGAGTCACATCGCCTCGCGGGGACGAACACAGCCGGGCGAAAGCCGGTCAATCTGGTTTCGTTCACCCCCGGGACTTCGTTTGAAATGGGGTCGTTTCGTACTGGGTCAGGAGAAGAGCGCGCGCTCTTGCACATCATTCTTAGTGAGTTGTTCGGTTTGTCGGGCCCCCAGCAAGATTCGTCGAAGGTGCTGTTTCAGGACTCAATAAGGACCCCGGAACGCTTCGCTCTTCTGGTTGATCGCATGCTGCATAAACTCGATGGAAGGGTTGAGCAGCCCATTCTTCGCGCGTTCGAACGCAAAATTGCAGAGTCCAGGCTGGGCGACAGCTACCTCTCGTTGCTGAGTGATTTGGCAGGCGAAGGAACCGTGCCAGTTTTCCTTAAGGAACAAATCCGGCATCTCACGGCGAAACTGCGTGCGGCCCTCGCCGCTGCCAGCGTTGATTCACTCGAACCTGACCTAATCATCCTCGACGAGTTCCAGCGCTTCCGACACCTCCTCGATGAGGGTGAGGGAGGCGATGCCGCAAAGCTCGCGCACGACCTATTCAACTACTCTGACGCAAAGGTCCTTCTGCTCTCGGCGACTCCTTACAAGCCGTTTACTCAAGCAAACGACGAATCAGGCGATGACCACTACCACGACCTAATGACTACCCTGAGTTTCCTTGCCCAAGGGTCGTCCGTAGCGATAGCAGATATCCGCGAGGGTTTCGCGGAATACCGTCAACAGATAGTCAGCGGCAAGCCCGCAACTGAGCACCTCGCCCGCCTGCGCGAGAACCTTCTAACCATCATGAGCAGAACTGAGCGACCTCAGTTGGGTGGCGTTATTCGGGAACGTCAGCTGCCTTCATTCCCCCCAACGGGCGCTGATCTGGCTGGATTTGTCGCGCTTGAACGCCTGGCCACGGAGTTGGGGACCCCCATCGGTCTCGAGTATTGGAAGTCCGTCCCCTACTTCGCTAGCTTCATGGACAACTACAAAGTCGCTAGCGCACTTGATCGGCGCCTGCTCGACAACGAAGGAAGCATTGCTGGAGAGCTCAAAGATCTCCAGCAGATCGACGCACACACGATCAGTAGTTACGGACAGATAGAGTTCGGAAACAGTCATTTGCGCGCCCTTGCAGCAGAGACCTTGGACAAAGGTTGGTGGAAGCTGCTCTGGTTGCCGCCATCCCTCCCGTACCTCGCGCCAGGAAGCATCTACGGCTCGATCGCGAATGAAGACGTAACGAAACGAGTTGTGTTTTCGTCGTGGACTGCAACGCCGACAGCGGTTGCCAGCCTCCTCAGCTACGAAGCTGAGCGGCGGATTACAGAGGGTTCTCGGCTAACCGTTAACTCTTCTGAAGCCCGCCAATCAATATCGTCACGTTTGGACTACAGCGTGAGTGACGACCGGCCCGCCAGAATGTCGACGCTCGCAATGTTCTGGCCGCATCCAGAGTTAGCTCTGGCAGGCGACCCTCTGCGGGTGTTGCGTGATAGCGGGGGCGACAGGATCACCGCAGACGAGGCGGAATTATTTGTTTCCACACGTTTAGCGACTGGACCGGAAACAAAGTTTGCGTGGGAGGCCTTTTTTTCGAGGAGTGGCGCGAGGCCCGCAGGCTTACCACTCGAACCTTCTAAGCTGGCTCAATTGTTGACCGCTAGGGCTACCGAAGGCGCAGATCAAAACGAGAATTCTGCAGGTCGACTAATCACAGCGCACGTTTCTCACGCTATCGAAATAATCAACCGGCCTGAAAATGTCGCCTCTCACCCCTATCTCGCTCGATTGGCGCTGCACTCACCGGGCAATATCGCCTACCGCGCTCTGGGCCGCTTACGCGATGACAACGACTTGACTAGCGATGCCGGCCAATGGCGAGCTGCGGCACTGCTCTCTAACGGGATCCGGTCACTCTTTAATCGAGCCGAAAGCATGCTCTTGCTCGACAAACTCAACTCCGCTGAAGATGAATACTATTGGCGCGCGGTGTTGGACTATTGCGCGGACGGAAACCTGCAAGCCGCACTAGATGAGTACTTTTTCCAACTGAGGAGCGAAGTTGCAGGAGCGGTTCTCGATGACGAACTTCTTATGGCCCTGGCGGAGAGAGCGGTAAGCGCAATCACGATGCGGCCCTCGGTTTACCACGCCCGAAATCACTCCGCGCAGGGTGAGAGCATCCCGCTTACGGCACGATTCGCCCTACGTTATGGAGGGAAGAGTCAGAATGAAGAGAGCGCTCGACAGCCTGAAATCCGCAACGCATTCAATAGCCCGTTCTGGCCGTTCGTGCTGGCATCCACCAGCGTCGGACAAGAGGGCATCGACTTCCACTGGTGGAGTCATGCCGTGGTGCACTGGAATGTGCCGTCGAACCCTGTCGACTTCGAACAGCGTGAGGGTAGAGTCAACCGCTTCGCCGGTCACGCTGTGCGTAAGAATATCGCTGCCGCCCATGCATCAGACGTCGTCAGTTCGGAGGACCCCAATCCGTGGAAGGTTGCGTTCGAAGCGGCTGCAGTGACCCACGAAGAACTCGGCGACTTTTCGCCATTCTGGGTCTACCCGGGCGACGCCAAAATTGAACGGCAACTCGTCTCATTTCCTCTCAGTCGTGACCTCACGAAGATCGATCGACTTAGAGAGGCGCTCACTCTTTATCGCTTGACGCTGGGCCAACCGCGGCAAGAGGACATGCTGGAGATCCTCAAGCGAAGGGGAGTCGATGCGGCGAGTATGCCGGTGCTGAACTTAAGCCCGCCAGAGTCATCAATTACGGCTCCCATCGAAGCCCCGCCCACGATGAAACCTAAGGACATCTAACGAATGGAAATCTTCTCTTCGATCGTGCAGGGAGTGACGGCACTAGCGATCATTTTTGCTGCATGGCAATTACTTTTTCACAGCAGACAGATGCACCGGGAATTCGAGCAGCTGTATGTAACACGCTACTGGGTTCTCATGGACCAACGCTCTGCTGGCTTCACGATCACTGGGCGCGCCCGCAAGGAAGACCGCCCGGTAGTGCGTGGCTACCTTCAACTATGCGAAGACGAGATCGATCTTCGCCGGCTCGGCAGAGTGACCGATAACACCTGGGAATTCTGGGCAGGAGCGACCCTAGATCAAGTCGCAGCGCCTGCTTATTCGAAGGAGCTCGCGACGCTCCGTCGCGACGACTACCAGTTGCTGCGTGAACTCATACGCACCGAGGGCGCTGACCCGCTTCGGAGGAACTGGTTGTGGCGCAAAACTCACGGTCTGTGAAGTTTTCACCCTCCGCGATGGTCATGAGGCGTCACGCGCACCCTCCAGCAACGAGATGAACCGACTCAGCGTCGCTACCCCTTCCGCCGACTGCGGCAGCGAGTCGAGCAGCGCCGGCGAGTAGACGAGGTACGCCGCCCACTGGGCGCGCGAGATGGAGACGTTGAGGCGGTTGCGGGAGAGCAGGAAGTCAAGACCGCGGGGCACGTCGTCGGCGCTGGATGCGGCGAGGCTGACGATCGAGATCACGGCTTCTCGGCCCTGAAACTTGTCGACGGTCCCGACGACGACTCGGGTATAGCCGGCAGCATCGAGACGGCCACGGATGAGTTCCACCTGTGCGTTGTAGGGCGTCACCACAATGATGCCGTCCTCGTCGAGCGGCTTCGCCTTGCCGTCGGCTTCCGAAGTCCACAGTGCTCCGAGGTGCTCTCGAACCAGCTCGACCACCCGGTCGGCTTCTTCGGCGGAGAACGTCGAGTTGTCGACGTGGGGTGTCGGCACCGAGTGCAGGCCGGGGGCGAAGCCCTCGAGCATCCGCCCCTCGGTTGACGCGTGCGACCGCAGTAGGCCGTCGTAGGAGAGCAGCGAGACTGGGCGCGTGACGGCCTCATCCATACGGCGGCTCTCTTCGAGGAAGTAGCCGAAGTCATCCGGAAGCACGGCAAGCTCGCCGATCACATGACCGAGCGCCGAACCATCAACCGGTGCCGGGTGGATGCCCTGGCTCACCTGCGGGAGCTGCTGCGGGTCGCCCAGCAACAGAATGCGTTTCGCGCTCGCAGCAACGCCGATCGTGTTCGCAAGCGAGAACTGGCCCGCCTCATCGATGACGAGCAGATCGAGCTGGTCGGCCTGCACCCGCTTGCGGTTGGTCATGTCCCAGGCCGTGCCACCGATCACGTAGCCCTCCGAGTCATGCTCGCGCGCAAAGCCTGCGTGACCATTCGCCGGCAACTCGCTGAACGGGCCATCGGCGTAATAGCCAACGCCGAATTCGCCCGGCACCGCCTTCGCGACAAGGTCCCGGTCGAGGCTCGCATCGAGAACCACTGCGTCGAGAACGTTCTCCACCACCTTGTGTGACTGCGCGGTGATGCCGACCTTCCAGTGATGCTTCTCGACCAACCGCTGAATAACGTGCGCAGCCAGATAGGTCTTGCCGGTGCCGGGTGGGCCCTGCACCGCGAGGTAGCCGCTCTCGCGCGACAGCAGCGAGGCGATCACAGCGCGCACGCCATCATCCGCGCTCGTCATGGGCTCAAGGGCAGCCACCTCGGCGGGCGCTTTGCGCAGCAGAAGATCCGACATCGCGTCAGCGGGCCAGCCCGGAGCAGCATCGACGACAGTCTCGCCCCACGCCTCAATCGCGGCGACAATGCTGTCTGCGCGGGGCGGCGGCCCCGGCGTGATGTGCGTGGGCATCTCGTCCCACGCGGGGATCTCGTCGGGCCGGGATTCGATGACGAAGATGCCGCCCTCATCCTCGGCAGGGTCAGCGAAACGAACCCCGCGGGCGAGGCGCGCACCGGCACGGTGGCCCGGCGGCAGATAAGGAAGCGGGTCGCCGTAAACGAGAAAAACGTCGCCGCCCGGCCGCGGGGCACCACTTCCTGGTGCCCACTGACCGCGGAGATAAAGGTGACGACGCTCGGTGCGCTGGCGTCCCTCTTTATGCCAATCGCGATCGAGCGAACCGCTGTCAACGATGAAGATACCGCGGGTGTCTTCCCACAGATCCGACGGCTGCTCGAGACGGTCGTAGTGCTCCCACCAGAAGCTCTTGACCTCGCGCCGATGGTAATCAATTGCGGCTGCGGCCATGCGATAGGCGCTCGCAGTGGTGTCACCGCCCGCCTCTTCGGCGTTGTCGCCCAGCGACTGCAGTTGGAGGTCGAGCGCACTGGGTTCGAAGACCTTGCCCTCGAATTCCTCATCCACCGGCTCCACCCTCACGCCTTGCACCTCGGGCAGTGCCCGCAGCCAGTCGCGCAGCTTGAGTGTCGAAACGCAGTCGTACTCGTTGTAGCGGGCGATCGCATCGCGAATCTCGGTCGCGCGCTGCACGTTGCCGTTCGCGGCCGCCACACTCGACTCGACGTACTCACCGATGGAGTCGGCAGCGTTCGTCACCCCGGCGCGCTCGGCCTCACCCATATAGAGCGGCTCAAGCTTCTTGATCGAATACGACGGCGTTCCGATCCGCAGCGCACCCCGCACGATCGGGTACAGGTCAACGAGCACGCCATCGCGCAGCAACTGGTCGACGACATCCTCACCCTCGCCGTGCCGGGCGGCGATGCTCAGCAGATGCGTCTTCTCATAGGCGGCGTAGTGATAAATATGGAGACCCGGATGCTGCTGCCGCCGTTTCGTAACGAAGTCGAGGAACGACCGCAGCGCTACCTTTTCTTCGGCGTGCGAGTGAGCCCACAGGCAATCGAAGTCGCCCGCGGCATCGACCCACCCGAAGAGGTAGTCGAGCCCCCAGCGCGGAACCCCACCGATTCCCGGCTCGGAGTACATCGGGTCACCCTCGAAGTCGAAGAACAGATCACCGGGGTTGGGCGCCGGAAGGCTAGCGATCGGCAGCGGATCAACGACCACGACCGGCGGCACCGCGTGAGCGTCAGTCGGATCAACGGTGTGCTGCAGCTTGGCCTGAAGGTGAAGCTTGGCGAAACTCGCTTTCGGGATAGCCAAGTCGTCGGGGCGCTCGGAGGTTTCAGCTAAATCAGTGAGGGTGCGGATGCCCGCCGCCATGAACTTCGTACGCTGCCCGGCGCGCAACCCCGCCACCGTAAACAGGTCATCGGCATGCTGGGCAGGCTCCTTGCAGAACTTGCAGCGGCCATCCCGCGCGTAACGCTCGTCGTTCCATTCGACCGGTTTACCTTCGGCGCGGTGCTCGGCGATGATCGCGTGCATGCGGGCTCGGCGGCGTCGAAAGACCGGGGCGATGTCGGCCACCGCAGCGAGCTCGGAGGCGTCATTGCCGAGAATCAGCTCGACGGTGCCGTCGGCGGGAATCCCAAGCTTCTGAAGCTGCTCGTGATACGCCGCCAGCTGAAGAAGGGCGGTGACGCGCACATGGCGCGAGAGCTTCGAGTCAACCACCCGATAGCTGCCGTCGGGCTGCTTGACCAGAAAGTCTGCGTAGCCGATGAACGGTGACTCGGGGTCGGTTTCGTCAAAGAAGACGCCCTGAAAAACGACGGGTGCGCCGGCCAGTAGAGCATCGCGCGTGCGTGCCGCGTAGTCGCGCAGCACGGCAGCATCCCGCCCGGGAGGCTTGTCGAACTCGACCATCGCATCGCCGAACTGCGCACGGTAGCGATCCCGCAGCCGCTCCTCGTGCACGTTGCCCAGCTCCGCCGCCCGCATGAGCATGGCATCGTCGTCGGGCAGCGGATCCCTCGAGAACCCCAACCGCTTGTCGAGCACGCGCAGAAACCCAAACTCGCAGTTCGAGGCTTGGGTCAGATCGCTGGCGCTCGTGACGAGAGCGGTGTCGGTGAGTAGGTACATGTCTCAATCAGAATATGGCCGGCCGGAGACATCCGATCAGTAGTCAGTAGTCAGCGGTTGGCAGTCAACGCGGAGCGGATGCCTCACGCTATCGCGAATGAACCCCTGCGCCGCTGAAACCCTGACCCCAATGTCGGGGGTCGTCGCTACCGTGATCACTACGTTCACGAGTTGCGGCCACACAGTACCTGGCTGGCCGCACGGCAACCCGATCCATCGAGCGGGTGCCCCAGGGGAAGAACGGGCGGTTCGTGTTTGCGAGCCGCAAGCTCGACGGATAGGAGCATCCGATGCCCGACAACTTTGACAGCGCGAACGACCGGCCCAACCCGAACGACCTGAACAACCAGCACAACCCGAGCACCCCGGATGACCTTGCCGCCCTAGGCACCTACAAGATCCCGACCTCAGCGACCTGGGCCACCATCGCCGCTGGGCTTCTCGCTCGCCTCGACGCACTGCAAACCGGCCACCTCATCGAACTCGGTTTCACGGTTACTTACCGGGAGATCGCGTGGGTCACCATTTACCGCTCCGAGTCCGATGTCATCACGGCGAGTGGTCCCTTCGGTCCTTACGAAACCCCAAACCGCTCGACGTGGAGTTGGGATCCCGTCGACGAAGGCGAACAACCGGCGCGGAACAGCGGGATCTCACAGACCGTGGTCGAGTTCCTCACGACCCTCGAGGGCGTCCCGGAGGGTCAAGAGCCGGTCAGCTTCAATGCGGCGGCTCACTTTCGGATCGCCACTCCGAGCAGTGGATTCGTGAATCGCGAATCACAATGGGACAACTATCGTGAGCACCGCACCGGCGCCCAGATCGACCACTTGCTCCACTACGGCCACGCCATTCCGCTGGGGAGGGGCTACACACAGAAGTACGTCGACGAGAACTTCCCCGGCTGGAGCTGGAGCGAACTTCTCAATGTTTTCAAGGCTGCCGACATCTTTCTCGGCCGCGCTGGTGCGCCTCCCCGCTGCCACCCGACGGTCAAAGCGATCCATTTCACGGATGCTCGAACGTGGCAGGTCGAATGGCTCAGCGGTGAGATCACCCGATCCGCGTCGCCGCCGTCGACGCGACCGCCCAAATTCTCATAACTTCACCCCATAGGGTGTAGCAATGACGGGAATCACCGCCCCACGGTCAAAGCATTTTTCTGCGCTTGCCCCGGAGCGTGAGCCACGACTGGCGTTCCCTGCGCGTGGCAGTTCTCTAATCGGCCCGGTCGATGCGCCTGGCGTGCACGTGATGAGTTACAACATCCGCCGACGTCTGCCGAAACTTCTGCCTCGTAACCCTGACCTGTGGCGACACCGCCAACCGCTGATGAGGCGGTTACTCACCGCCGAACAGCCGGCGCTCATCGGGGTGCAAGAAGCTCTCTTCACGCAGAAAGAGTTTGTACTCCGGGCGCTGGGGGAGCACTATCGTGCGCTCGGGCATGGTCGCGAAAAGAACACGGGTGGCGAAGGTTGCCCCATCTTTTACGACTCTCGCCGGCTAGAGATGGTGGAGTGGCGACAGTCCGCGCTCTCCGATACTCCGACGGTGGCAGGGTCGGTGTCGTGGG
The DNA here is from genome assembly GCF_002797685.1 of Salinibacterium amurskyense. GTDB lineage: Bacteria > Actinomycetota > Actinomycetes > Actinomycetales > Microbacteriaceae > Rhodoglobus > Rhodoglobus amurskyensis. Next base: position 137,115 of record NZ_PGFH01000001.1, on the reverse strand, counting down.
GCAATCGCACCCCGCGCGTTGTCGTCGAGGCGACCTTTCGAGACCTCGCCACCGGCATCCACTTTCAGGCCGTGAACACCCATCTCGACCATCGCTCGCGCACCTCACGCCTTCGTTCTGCCGACGCGTTGCGAAACATCGTGCAGGCGACACCGCATCCGACCATCATGACCGGCGATTTCAACACGGATGCTGACACTCATCCATATGCTGAGCTCACGGGTAATGGGCTGCTGCTCGACACCTGGAACACGGCAGAAGAACGCCTCACTCAGGTGTGGGGCACGTTCCCCAATTACGGCCCACCCAAGCGCAACCGCAAGCGGATCGACTGGATTCTGGCCACGCCCGGAGTCATCGCAGAGAGTGCTGGAATCAATGTCACGCGCTACGAGGGCGGCTGGCCGTCAGATCACGCCCCCGTGCAAGCCGTGGTGCGGTTCGTAGAGCAGACGTAAAGCCGGATTCTCTAGCCGGGCCGGCTCTCGAGCGGGCGAACCTGAAGCAGGCGAACGCAGACCCGGACTCTAGAGCATCCCTACAAACGATTTACGAAGTCGATCACGATTCACCTAATCTGGGCGAGTGAATCTGATCTTCCGCACCATCTTGCACCGCATCCTCAGCACACGTCGCTCGCCGCTTGGCATCACCGATGTCGGCAGCATGACGATGCGGGTGTTGCCCACCGATGTTGATCTGCTGCGCCACATGAATAACGGCCGCTATTTCTCCATCATGGATATTGGTCGTATGGACCTGCTGATTCGCGCCGGCGGCTGGCAAAAGCTTGAGCGCAAGGGCTTTTACCCGGTGATGGCGAACGAGACGATCAGCTTTCGCAAGTCGCTCGATTTGTGGAAGAAGTTCCAGCTCGAATCGCGCGTCGTTGGCTACGACGAGAAGGCCGTCTTTGTCGAACAGCGCTTCGTTGTCGACGGTCAGATTTACGCCCAGGCCATGACCCGCGCTCGCTTCCTCAAGCGGGGCGGCGGAACGGTGCCGGTCGCCGAGCTTCTTGAAACCATCGGATGGGATGACGAACAGCCCGTCATGCCCGCATGGGTTCAAGAGTGGGCCGACCATGTTGCGCTGCCCGTCAGTCGCGCCGAAGCGCCCAGCACCTGGGAGTAAGCGCCTCCAGTTTTTCTCAGCAACCCCCGCACTGAGCCGCAAACCCGGCCAGAGTGCCGGGGTTGCTGTGGTTTTCAGGCGCCGCGAAAACAGCAAGCGCTTGCTGTAAAGGTCACATTTCAGGATTCGTGAGAGCGCTCTCTTGACATTCGAGAGAGCGCTCTCATAAGATCAGTCTGCAATCGTGAGAGCGCTCTCATTCCTGATGAGGGACCTCTTTCGGACACCAACATCCCTCATTCACAAGGAAGTGACCGTGAAATCTCTACGACGCACCAAGATGGTTGCAGCCGTCGCAGGCGCAGCATCCATTGCCCTTCTCGCCACTGGTTGCTCGGCAACTGACGGCGGAGACAGTGATGGCCCCATCACCCTCACCGTGACCACCTTCGGCACGATGGGTCTCGACGGACTCTACGAAGCGTACGAAGCCGAGAACCCCAACATCACCATCAAGGCAACGAACATCGACACCGGTGGAAACGCGTTGACCGACTGGAAGACCAAGCAGGCAGCAGGCGCCGGTCTCGCCGACGTTCAGGCCGTTGAAGAAGGATGGCTCGGCCAGGTCATGCAGGTCTCGGATACTTTCCATGACCTTCGCGACTACGGCGCCGACGACATCAAGGACCGCTGGGTCGACTGGAAGCTCGCTCAGGGCACCGACGCTGACGGCCGCATCATCGGCTATGGAACCGACATCGGACCGGAAGGGCTCTGCTACAACGGAGACCTCCTCGAAGCCGCTGGCATGCCCTCCGACCGCGACGCCGTAGCCGAGCTCTTCGGTGGCGACAGCGCAACGTGGGATGACTTCTTCCAGGTTGGCAAGGACTACAACGCCGCAACCGGCAAGGCTTTCTACGACCACTCCGGATTCGTCTGGAACGCCATGGTCAACCAGCTCGATGAGGGCTACTACACCGCAGGTGGAGAGCTCGACATCGAAGGCAACGCCGACCTCAAGTCGCAGTGGGACAAGCTCGCCGATGGCGCAGCATCCGGTCTCTCGGCTCAGCAGAGCGCCTGGGACTGGGGCGGGGGAAAGGCTTTCGTTGATGGCTCCTTCGCAACGTTCATGTGCCCCGGCTGGATGCTTGGAGTCGTCAAGGGACAGGTTGAAGCAGCAGGCGGAGACGCCAGCAGCGGCTGGGACTTCGCAGATGTCTTCCCCGGTGGAGCAGCTAACTGGGGCGGCGCATTCCTGACCGTTCCGACCCAGTCGGAGCACCCGGAAGAGGCAGCAAAGCTCGCCGCGTACCTCACCTCGGCCGAGTCCGAAGTTGCCGCCTTCCAGGCTGCAGGAACCTTCCCCAGCGTTGTCGCTGCACAGACTGACGACGGTGTAACCGGCGGCAGCGAGCTCAGCACGTTCTTCAACGACGCCCCCATCGGCACGATCCTCGGATCGCGTGCAGAGGGTGTGAAGGCTCAGTTCAAGGGCCCGAACGACGCCGTTGTTCAGGAGCAGGTCTTCGGTCCTGCCACCAAGGAACTCGACTCGGGCGTTGACGGTGACACGGCGTGGAACAACGCGCTTGAGGTTCTGAAGAACCTCGACCTCAACTAACCACCTAGAAACATCTGAGGCCCCCGGCGTCCCCTCTGCCGGGGGCCTCATTTCTTGAAAGCGACTTTCTCCATGACGACCATGACGAGCCCTCCCCGACCAGATACTGGTCCGGCGAAGAAACGCTCTGAGCCCAACAAGGCCAAGCTCACCAGACGGCAGCGTCTTAGTCGTCTCGATGTGAAAGCATCCCCCTACCTCTACATCGCCCCCTTCTTTGTGCTCTTCGCACTCATCGGGCTCTTCCCGCTTATCTACACTTTCGTTGTCTCGCTCAACGACTGGGACATCCTCAGCGGCCCCGGCGAATGGATCGGCCTCGACAACTACGTCGCCGAACTGAACGACCCCTACTTCTGGAACTCGCTCTTCAACACGATGAGCATCTTCCTGCTGAGCGCGATCCCGCAGCTCGTTGCCGCTGTTTTCATCGCGGCGGTGCTCGACCAGAACCTGCGCGCAAAGACGTTCTGGCGCATGAGCATCCTCATCCCGTACATCGTCACCCCGGTAGCGGTTGCGATCATCTTCTCGAGTGCTTTCGGCGAGAAGTACGGCCTCATCAACAACATCCTGACCTCGTTCAACATTGAGCCCGTGATGTGGAAGAGCGAAGTGTTCGCAAGCCACTTCGCGATTGCCTCGATGGTCAACTGGCGCTGGACCGGCTACAACGCCCTCATCCTTCTCGCCGCTATGCAGGCCGTTCCCCGTGACATTTACGAATCGGCAGCCCTGGACGGAGCGGGCGCTGTGCGTCGCTTCTTCTCGATGACGTTGCCGAGCATCCGCCCCACCATGATCTTCGTGATCATTACCGCCACCATCGGTGGCCTGCAGATCTTCACCGAACCGAAGCTCTTCAACCCCACCAGCGCGAACCTGGGCGGAGCCCATCGCGAGTACCAAACCACCGTGCTCTACCTGTGGGACATGGCGTTCAATCGCGGTGACTTCGGTAAGGCCTCCGCCATCGCGTGGCTGCTGTTCATCATCATCGTGGGCATCGGCCTGCTGAACTTTGCGATCTCTCGCAAAATCGCCTCGACCGAAGTGAAAGTCATCTCCAAGCGCCGAGCGAAGAAACTTGCGCGATACCGCGCCACCACCGCAGCCAGCGCCAGCACCACCGGCGCACCGGCGGCAACCGTTGTAGATGAGGAGAAGCGCTCATGAGCACCACGAGCCCCCCGCGTGCCCCTGAGAAAGTGACGGATGCGCGCACGCAAGCGAAGGAGAACCGCCGCGGTCGTGGCCGTGCCCGTGGTCTGGCCGAGCGCCCCGGCTTCTTCGTTTACGGCATCCTGCTCGCCCTCTTCCTCGGCGGTTCGTACCCACTCTGGTGGTCGTATGTGGTCGGCTCGAGCGACAACACTGCCATCACCGAAACCTGGCCGCCGCTGCTGCCCGGTGGTCGGTTTTGGATCAACGTCAGCGAAGTGCTTTCGACGGTTCCGTTCTGGCAGTCGCTGCTCAACAGCATTATCGTGTCGACGATCATCACCACCTCGGTTGTGTTCTTCTCAACGCTCGCCGGCTACGCCTTCGCCAAGCTGCGCTTCAAGGGCCGCGAAGGGCTCATGATCTTTGTGATCGCGACGCTCGCCGTTCCCACCCAGCTGGGCATCATCCCGCAGTTCATGCTCATGAAAGAGCTCGGCTGGACAGGAACCCTCGGTGCCGTCGTCGTGCCGACGCTGGTCACGGCCTTCGGGGTGTTCTTCATGCGCCAATACTTGGTGGATGTCATTCCCGACGAGCTGATTGAAGCGGCCCGTGTCGACGGGGCGAACATGTTCCGCACGTTCTGGAACGTCGGCATCCCGGCCGCGCGCCCGGCCATGGCGATCCTCGGTCTCTTCACGTTCATGACCGCGTGGACCGACTACCTGTGGCCGCTGCTTGTTGCGCCGCAGAACCCCACCTTGCAAGTCGCGCTCAGCCAACTGCAGAGCGCTAAATACGTCGACTACTCAGTCGTTCTTTCGGGCGCAGTACTGGCAACACTGCCACTGCTGATCGTCTTCATTCTCGCGGGACGTCAACTCGTCTCGGGCATCATGGCAGGAGCAGTAAAAGGCTAATGAATTCACTCAGCACCACCACCTGGCCGAAGGGCTTCCTGTGGGGTTCCGCTACCGCGGCTGCCCAAATTGAGGGAGCAGCTCACGAGGGCGGCAAAGAAGATTCCATCTGGGATCACTACGCTCGCCAGCCTCTCGCCGTCGCCAACGGGGACACCCCCGAAGTTGCGGTTGACCATTACCACCGCATGACCGACGACGTTCAGCTCATGAAAGAGCTAGGCCTCGACTCATACCGCTTTTCCACGAGCTGGGCACGCGTCGTTCCCGGTGACCGCACCCCGAACGCTGAGGGGCTCGACTTCTACAGCCGTCTTGTCGACTCGCTGCTCGAGGCCGGCATCCTGCCGTGGCTCACGCTGTACCACTGGGATCTTCCGCAGGCTCTTCAAGAGAAGGGCGGCTGGGCTAACCGCGATACCGCGTACCGTTTCGCTGATTACGCCGAGGCTGTCTATTCGGTACTGGGCGATCGCGTCAGCCATTGGACGACCTTCAACGAGCCACTCTGCTCGTCGCTCATCGGGTACATCGCGGGCGAGCACGCTCCCGGTCTCACCGACCCGAACCAGGGGCTCGCGGCGTTGCACCACCAGCACCTCGCGCACGGCTTGGCAGCGAACCGCTTGCGCGAGCTCGCTACCGAGCAGGGCCGCGAGATCGAGCTCGGCATCACCCTGAACCTCACGAACGCTGTTCCGAACGACCCGAGCGATCCCGTTGACATCGACGCCGCTCGCCGCATCGATGGCATCTGGAACCGCATGTTCCTTGAGCCTCTCGTGCTGGGCGCCTACCCGGCCGATGTGATCGAAGACATGCGCGACTACGACTTCGAGCAGTACATTCAGGCCGGAGATTTGGACATCATCTCGGCGCCCATCGATTTCTTGGGCGTCAATCACTATCACGACGACAACGTGAGCGGTCATCCCGCTCCCGCTGATGCAGCACCCGGACTTCGACCCACCACTAAGCCCGGTCGCTCCATGTTCGTCGGTAGTGAGTTTGTGACGATGCCCCCGCGTGACCTCCCTCGCACCGCGATGGATTGGGAAGTCAACCCGAGCGGTTTGCACCACCTCCTTGTTCGTCTCGGAAAGGAGTACCCCACACTGCCGCCGCTGTACGTCACCGAGAACGGTGCCTCGTACGACGACACTCGTGAGGGCGACTCCATCGACGACCCGAAGCGCGCAAGCTATATTGCGCAACACATTCAGGCGGTGGCGGATGCCATTGCTGACGGTGCCGATGTGCGCGGGTACTTCGTGTGGTCGCTGCTCGATAACTTCGAGTGGGCTTGGGGTTACAACAAGCGTTTCGGCATCGTCTACGTCGATTACGAGACGCAGGAACGCATCCCGAAGCAGAGCGCCAAGGAGTACGCCGCGCTCATCGCGGCCACGAAAGCCGGGGTCTGATCGCTACTCTTAGAGAAACGATTAGGTAGAGAGCGAGCTCGTGGCTGAAAAATTGCGCAGCGGTTCGATGCCGACACTCGAGATGGTGGCGGCAGAGGCGGGCGTTTCGCGCGCCACCGTTTCGCGCGTGGTCAATCAGTCTCCCAAGGTGAGTCCGGATGTCGCGGCAGTCGTTCAGGCCGCGATTGAGCACCTGAACTATGTGCCCAATCGCGCTGCCCGTTCGCTCGTGAGCCGCCGCACGCAAGCCATCGCGATGGTGGTTCCGGAATCGGCAGCCAAGGTCTTCGATGACCCCTTCTTCGCTGCGGTTGTGCAGGGCGTTGCGCAGTATCTCGAAGACACCGATTACACCCTCAACATGATCATCGAGTCGGGTTCGGCCTCGCACAAGACTCGTCGTTACCTCCTCGGTGGCAACGTGGATGGCGCGCTGGTCGTCTCGCACCACACCGGCGATCACTCGTACTCCGAGCTCAGCCGCAACCTTCCCGTCGTGTTCGGTGGGCGCCCGCTCAGCGACGTTGACGGCGACAACTACTACGTGGATGTCGACAACTTCACGGGAGCCTGCTCTGCCGTTGAGCATTTGGTGGCATCCGGTCGCACGCGTCTCGCCACGATCGCGGGACCGCAGGATATGCCTCCGGGTGTCGATCGCCTGTCGGCTTTTCACACCACGCTGTCGAAGCACGGGCTCACGAGCGACCTCGTGGAGACTGGCGACTTCTCGCCGCCCTCGGGTGCTGAGGCAATGCGCCGTCTCCTTGCGCGCGGCGAACCCATCGACGGCATCTTTGCTGCCAACGACCAGATGGCGATTGGCGCGTACTCGGCCATCCGTGAAGCTGGCTTGTCGGTGCCGGGAGACATCGCTGTGGTCGGCTTCGACGACGACAACTACGGGAGCACCGCGACTCCGCCGCTTACGACGGTGCGCCAGCCCTCCATCGAGATGGGCCGCCGCATGGCCGAAAAGATTGTGGCGCTGATTGAAAAGCGTGCCGTCGACACCGTGACGACGCTGAACACCGAGCTCGTCATCCGCGATTCGGCGTAGCGGCTACTCGGGAGCGAACGACTGCACGACCTGTTCGAGCACTTCGCGGCAGGCGATGATCGACGGCCGGCTCACGCTCGACTCTCGTACTGAGGTGAAAACCGAACGTCGCGGCAGGCCCGGCATTGGCCGCAGTTCGACGGTGGGGGTGCGGCTGCCCCACACGAGCCCCGGCAAGATCGCGGTGGCGTGACCGGATTCAACGAGGCGGATGTGCGCCTGCAGGTCGGCGGTTTCGAAGCGTACGTCGGGTTCGATTCCCGCGCGCCGGCACTGCTGTTCTGCCCAGTGGCGGGAGGCGGTGCCGCGAGGTTCCATCACCCATGAGCTGCCGGCGGCTTCGGCGAGGGTGGTGATGCCGCTGGCGATGGGAACGGCCAGAGACAGTTCGTCGGCGTAGAGCGGGATCATGTCGAGGTCGGGATGCCGCGGCGCGGCGTGACCCGGGTACTGTTCGGCAATCACGAGGTCGAACTCGCGGGTCCAGGTTTCGAAGAGGGCGCTCTCGGGCTCGCGCTGCGTCATCTTGATGCGCAGTTGAGGGTAGTCCCGCGCGATAACGCTGAGGGCTTGGGGGATGATGCCGAGTGCGGCCGATTGGAAGACGGCGAGACGAACGGTTCCTCGCACTTCGGTGAGGGAAGAATGGATCTCCGCTTCCATCAGTTCGAGGCGTTCGAGAAGGGCGACGGTGTGCTCCACGAGCAGTTCGGCTTCGGGCGTCAGTTGCACGCGGCGGCCCGCTTTGACGAGCAGCGGAACTCGCGCTTCTTCCTCGAGAAGGGCCAGTTGTTGAGACACGGCGGAGGGGGTGTAGCTGAGCGCGCTGGCGACGGCAGCGATGGTGCCGCGAAGCTTGAGTTCTCGCAAAAGTCGAAGCCGGCGAACGTCGAGCATTTCTCCTCCAATGGTTAACTTATTCTAAGCGATATCGTGCGAATTCCGTCGCTTTTGCTAAAGGCCTTTCTGGCCGCACACTGAGAGTTCCAGCCCAACCCCCGTTCGGAGGCCTATTCTCGTGAGCATGTCAACGACTGCCGACAACCTCAGTGCTTCACACCAGCACATCGCGGATCAAACGATCAGTACCGTGCGCCGGTGGCTGGCCGAAAGCGAAGAGTTTCCCGCCGATGCGAGTGCCACGCGCCTCGCTGGCGTGCTGAAGGATCCGAACGGTCTCGAGTTCACGCTCGGGTTCATCGACACGGTCGTGCGCCCCGAAGACGTGCGCGTTGCCGGTCGTAACCTCGAGCGCCTCACTCACATCATCCCGGCGTTCCTGCCGTGGTACCTCCGCTTCGCAATCATGGTCGGTGGAGGCTTCGCGCCACTGCTGCCGTGGATCATCGTTCCGATCGCACGCCGCGTACTTCGCCAGATGGTCGGCCACCTCATCATCGACGCAACCCCCGCGAAGCTCGACAAGGCTCTCGTGCACTTGCGTCGTGAAGGCGTGAACCTCAACCTCAACCTCCTCGGTGAAGCTGTTCTCGGTGACGACGAGGCCGACAACCGCCTCGCCGGAACTCGGGCGCTCCTGAACCGGGATGACGTTGACTACGTCTCCATCAAGGTGTCGTCAGTCGTGTCCCAACTTTCCATGTGGGCCTTCGACGAGACCGTCGACCGTGTTGTCGACCGCCTCACCCCGCTCTACCTGCTCGCGCTGCGCTCGCCACAGAAGAAGTTCATCAACCTCGACATGGAAGAGTTCAAAGACCTCGACCTCACGATCGCGGTATTCGAGAAGCTTCTCGACCAGCCAGAACTGCTCGAACTTGAAGCCGGCATCGTGCTTCAGGCCTACCTGCCGGATGCCCTCACCGCGCTTCAAGAACTGACCCGGTGGTCGACGGCACGTCGCGCTCGCGGCGGCGCCGGTATCAAGGTGCGCGTTGTTAAGGGCGCCAACCTCGCGATGGAACACGTTGACGCTGTGACCCACCACTGGCCAATGGCTACCTGGGGAACCAAGCAAGACAGCGACACTCACTACAAGCGCGTGCTCGACTGGGCATTCACTCCCGAGCACATCGATGCTGTTCGCATTGGTGTTGCCGGCCACAACCTGTTCGACATCGCTTTCGCGTGGCACCTCGCTCAAGAGCGAGGCGTCACCGAGGGCATCGAGTTCGAAATGCTGCTCGGAATGGCTACGGGCCAGGCCGAAGCGGTGCGAAAGGATGTCGGCAGCTTGCTGCTGTACACGCCCGTCGTTCAGCCGACCGAGTTCGACTCGGCCATCAGCTACCTCGTGCGTCGCCTCGAAGAGAACGCCAGCACCGAGAACTTCATGTCTGGCCTGTTCGAACTCTCCAGCAACGAACACATTTTCGTGCGCGAGCAAGACCGTTTCTTGGCATCGCTCGCGAACCTCGATGTGCCGGCTCAGGCCACCAACCGGGTTCAGGACCGCTCCACGCCTGCTGCGATCATCGGCGACCGCCCGTTCAACAACGTTGCCGACACCGACCCCGCCATTGGCGAAAACCGCACGTGGGGTCGCGCTATCTTGGCCCGCAGCGGAGGGTCGCAGCTCGGCGTCGAGACTGTCACCGCTGGTGCTGTCAGCACCACCGAACAGATGAAGAGCATCCTCGAATCCACCACGGCTGCCGGACGCCGCTGGGGTGCGATGCCCGCTGCTGAGCGTGCCGCAATCCTGCACCGTGCCGGTGACGCTCTCGAGAACTCGCGTGCCCGACTCATCGAGGTCATGGCCAACGAGGCCGGCAAGACCATTGCCGAAGGTGACGTTGAAGTCAGCGAGGCAATCGACTTTGCCCACTACTACGCAGAGCGCTCGCTTGACCTCGAAAAGATCGAAGACGCCACCTTCGTGCCGTCAGGTCTTATCGTCGTTACCCCGCCGTGGAACTTCCCGGTCGCGATTCCGGCCGGTAGCGTGCTTTCCGCTCTCGCCTCCGGCAGCGGCGTCATCATCAAGCCCGCGAAGCTTTCGCAGCGCAGCGCAGCAGTGATGATTGAGGCGCTCTGGGAAGCCGGAGTCCCCCGCGACGTGCTCACGTTCGTTGACCTGAAGGATCGTGAACTCGGTCGTGTCATGATCGCTGACCCCGCTGTTGACCGCGTCATCCTGACCGGTGCGTGGGAGACGGCAGCGATGTTCCGTTCGTGGCGCAACGACCTGCCGATTCTCGCGGAGACTAGCGGCAAGAACGCGATCATCGTGACCCCGAGCGCAGACCTCGACCTCGCGGTTGCTGACGTCACCAAGAGCGCCTTTGGTCACGCTGGGCAGAAGTGCTCGGCTGCCTCCCTCGTGATCCTGGTCGGTTCCGTTGGTAAGAGCGAACGCTTCGAGCGCCAGCTTATTGACTCGGTGCGCACGCTGCGCGTTGGCCTCCCGCAGGATCCGCTCACCACCATGGGCCCGATTGTTGAGCCCGCTCAGGGCAAGCTGCTCGGCGCACTCACCACGCTCGCTCCCGGTGAGAGCTGGCTCGTGAAGCCACGCCAGCTCGATGACGAAGGCAAGCAGTGGACCCCCGGCGTTCGCACCGGCGTTGTTCCCGGCAGCGAGTTCCACATGACCGAATACTTCGGTCCGGTGCTCGGCATCATGCGCGCCAAGAACCTCACCGAGGCGATCGAGATGCAGAACGCCGTGGACTACGGTCTGACTGCGGGCATCCACTCGCTTGATCCCACCGAGGTAGCGCGTTGGCTTGACGAAGTTCAGGCCGGCAACGCCTACGTGAACCGTGGAATCACGGGCGCCATTGTTCGTCGCCAGCCCTTCGGCGGATGGAAGCGTTCGGCCGTGGGCTGCCACGCCAAGGCTGGTGGACCCAACTACCTGATGACACTTGGACAGTGGAAAGCCGTCGAACAGCCCGCTGCTCGCGACATTCAGGTTCGCGGTCTCAGCGACCAGGTATCTGCGGTTATCAAGAAGGCGCAGTCGGGCATGGAATTCGACGAGTTCGACCGTGTACGTCGTGCCGCCGAAAGCGACCAGCGCGCGTGGGAGACAGAGTTTGGCGTTAGCCGCGACGTCTCCAACCTCGGTGTTGAACGCAACGTCTTCCGTTACCGTCCGGTACCCGTCACCGTTCGCCTCTCCGAAGGCGAACCCATGGGACACCTTGTGCGGATGATCGCCGGTGCCGCGCGCATTGGTGCGACCATCCACATCAGCTCCGCCATCCCGCTGCCGTCGCTGCTCACCGAATCGTTCGAGTCGGCAAACACGGGAGTTTCGGTCGGTGAGGTTCTTGTGGAGTCGGATGCTCGCTGGAACGAGCGTGCGGCCCAGGGTGGGTTGAAGACCAGCCGGGTTCGTCTCATCGGCGGTTCCGCTGTTGACCTCGCTGAAGCCGTTGAGGGTAACCCCGACGTCGCTGTGTGGTCGGGAGAAGTCACGACCTCCGGTCGCGTCGAACTGCTGATCTTCGTGCAGGAGCAGTCGCTCTCGATCACGGCCCACCGTTTCGGAAACCCCGACCCGGCGATGGCTGCCCTCGAGGTCTAAGGACTTTCAATAACCAGCTCACGATGGTGCGCGGGGATTCGCTTCAGCGAGTCCTCGCGCACTGTCATATCCGTCGCTTAGCCTAAGACGATGATCCCTTCGATTGCGCTCAACGACGGCCACAGCATCCCCCAACTCGGTCTCGGCACGTGGCCGCTCGGCGATGCTGAAGTCGCTGTTGTTGTGCCGACCGCCATCGAGCTCGGCTACCGCCACATCGACACGGCAGCCAAGTACGGCAACGAAGCGGGCGTGGGCGAGGGCATCCGGCGCAGCGGTATTGATCGCGACGAACTCTTCGTCACGACCAAGCTGGATGGGCAATACCAGGGTGAGGATCGCGCAATCGAGGGCCTGCGGGGCAGCCTCGAACGCCTCGATCTCGAGTTCGTTGACCTGCTGCTGATTCACTGGCCGCTGCCCGACCGCGGTGAATTCCTGTCGACGTGGCGCACCTTCGAGAAGCTTCAGGCCGAGGGCTTTACACGCTCCATCGGTGTCTCCAACTTCAAGCCGGCCCACCTTGATGTGCTGCTGGATGCTGGCGCCACCGTTCCGGCCGTCAACCAGGTCGACCTCTCGCCGACCAACGCTCGCCTCGCGGAGCGGGCGTACCACGACTCCCGCGGAATCGTTACGGAAGCGTGGAGCCCCATCAAAGACATCCTCGATCAGCCTGTGCTGCTCGAGATTGCAGAAAAGCACGAGCGTTCGGCCGCTCAAGTCGCGCTGCGCTCGCACCTGCAAAACGGCATCGTCGCTATTCCGAAGTCGGCCAACCCCGAGAGGCTGGCCGACAACATTGCGGTCTTCGACTTCGAACTCGACTCGCGCGACCTCGAAGCCATTGCGGCGATCGACGTGCCGGGGTCAGGCGCTGACTCCGACCAGATCGGTCACTAGCGCGCAAGCTAGCGAGGCGGTTCGCTCGGCCGGTTCGCCGGGCCGGTTCGCTGGGCCGGTTCGTTAGAGGGCGACGGGCACTTCGCCGCGTACTTCGCCGCGCACCGACTCGAGCGCGCCATCCACCATGTTCACAACCGCGTGCATGCGCGGAAGGTGCACGAGGTCGTGGGTCACGAGCAGCGTTGAAGTGTTGCGTTCGTCGGTGAGGCGCAGGATGAGCTCGATGATGCTCGCACCGCGCTCTTGGTCGAGAGCACTCGTCGGTTCGTCAACGAGCAGTACCTTCGGGTCGTTCATGAGGGCGCGAGCGATGTTGATGCGTTGGCGCTGACCGCCCGACAGCTGATGCGGTCGCTTGTGAGCCTGGTCGGCGAGGCCCACGGCATCCAGCAGTTCACGAGCGTGAGCGGCAACCTCGGCACGCTTGCCGCGGCTGTGCGGGGCTCCGAGTTCGTTCATGACGGCGAGCTGTTCCAGTGCGGTCAGCGAGGGCAGCAGGTTCGACTGCTGAAACACGATGCCGATGCTGTCGCGGCGCAGCTCCGTCGCTTCTGGCGCAGACAGTTGGGCGGCATCCACATCGTCGATCATGACGCGACCAGAGTCGGGGTGAATGAGGGTGGCGGCTACCGCGAGCAGGCTCGACTTGCCGGACCCACTTGGCCCCGTAATGCCGGTGACCGTGCCGGGCCGGGCGCTGAGCGTGACGTGGTCGACGGCGGTGACGCGGCCTTCGCCATCGGGAAACGTGAGAGTGACGTTGTCGAGAGTGATCATCGGGTGCTCCCTAGGGCAGTGAGTGGATCGGCGGTGGTGACGGAACGCAGGGCGAAGGCGGCGCCGGCGAGGCCGAGCACAATCATCACGACTCCCGGCAGCAGGGTGGTGAACGGGCTCAGGATGAACGGCAGCGCGTCACCCATGAGCGCGCCGAGTAACGCAGTTACCCCGATGCCGATCCCGACACCAATCAGCAGCACGATGAGGGCCTGACCTAGAGCATCGCGAACGAGGGAGGAAGTGGATGCTCCGAGCGCCTTCAGCATCGCAATGTCTGCCTTGCGCTGCATCGTCCACACGGTGAAGAACGCACCTATCACGAGGGCGGAAATGCCGAACAGCATCGCGACCATGAGCAGCAGCGAACCGATCTCCGAGCGGAACGAACTGACAGCGGTCAGCGACAGCAAAACCGAGTTGCTGAGGGTGTCGGCATCGGCGTTGATGGCATCCCAGTCGGCATCGCCGGTGACCGCAATGGCGGTGGCGTAGGCATCCGGATTGCCGGTCGTAGCGGAGTAACCCTGCCAGTCGTCGAGCGTCATCTGCACGACGGGCGTGTGGTTGTACCACCAGTTGCCGCTGACCTTCTCGACTGTGTAGTCGGTGCCGGCGATCGTGATGGTGTCGCCGGTGGTGACGTCGAGGCCGGTGGCGGCATCCTCGGAGAGTCCGACCTTGCCGTCGCCGCTCGGAGCAGTGTCGTCGAAGTCGGCGACAACGCCGAAGATGGCGATGGCGGTGCTGGACTCGGGGGATTCCGCCTTGGTTTGCGAAACTCCGATGGGGTTGGCTGAGACCACGCCGTCGGCGACAGCCCAGGTCGTCGCCTGCTTTTCGGTGACGTTCGAGTCGGAGAAGCTCGCCTCATCCGCGCCCTTGCTGCTCGGGGTTGCAAACACAAGTTGGTCGGCGGGGAGTGAGAGAACGCCCGAGATGTTCTGGGCAGCGAGCCCGCCAGTGAGGCCGCTGAGAAATCCGACGAGCAAAGTGATGAGGGCAACGACGGTGCCAATGAGCACAAATCGTCCGCGGGCAAAGCGCAGATCGCGCCACGCAACAAACATGGGGAGTCCTTTCGGCGTCGACGAATGGCGACAGTAACCAGACTGCTCTGTTTGTATCGGCGATACATCGGCCGAGAGGGTGCACTTGCGAACGCTAAGTGCGGAGCCCACAATCATCCTTTCGGTGGATAGGAGCGGTCGTGCGCGGCAGTAGGGTCGAAGAATGAGCCACACTGCGTTGACCCCTGTCTTTGTGGGGTTGCGCACCAGTTTGCATATTCTCTTTGTTGCTTTAACCGTGCTGGTTGTCGTGCGTGCTCTCGTGGAAAGCAACCCCTACACCGTGGCGGTGGTCGTGCTCGCGGTAGTGCTGCTCGCCACCTATGGTTTCGGCGGGTATTTGGCCCGGCATGCCATGAGCTCGGGAGCGAGTGCTCAGTCAGCCACCGCCTACGTGTGGGCGCTCGTGCTGTCGGCAGAGTGGCTGGTGCTGGTGTGGTTGAGCCCGGATGCCGCCTACCTCGTGTTCCCGCTGTTCTTTCTCTATCTGCACCTGTTGCCGCGCGGCTGGCGCACCCTCGCCGTGCTGGGATCGACGTTGCTGGCCATTGCCGCCCTCGGTCTCCACAGCGAGTGGACGGTCGGCGGAGTGGTCGGCCCCCTCGTCGGTGCGGGCGTCGCGATCGTGATCGGTCTCGGCTACAAGTCACTCGCGGCCGAGGCGGCGGAACGCGAACTGTTGGTGAAGCAACTCCTTGAGACGCGCGACCAGCTGGCGCAGACTGAACGTGAATCCGGGGTGCTTGCCGAACGCGCCCGACTCGCGCGCGAGATTCACGACACCGTGGCTCAAGGGCTGTCGAGCATCCAGATGCTGCTGCATGCTGCGGAGCGCGCTGACCCGGATGCCGCTGGCCTCGAGCATGTGCGTCTGGCTCGGGAGACTGCCGCCGCCAACTTGGCCGACACTCGTAACTTCATCCGCGAGCTCGCACCGGCAGCCCTCGTGGACCAGGGGATTGGTGCAGCGTTGCGCCGCCTTGCAGACACTCAGTGGCAGAGCCCTGAACGCGAAGTGCGCGTTCGCGTGGCGGATGCGCTCGACCTGCCGATGCCCGTGCAGACCGCGCTGTTGCGAATCGCGCAGGGAGCAATGGCGAACGTCGTGCAGCACTCCGAAGCAACGCAGGCGACTATCTCGATCGAACGCGATCGTTCGCACGTGCGGCTGACGATTGCCGATAACGGTCGCGGCTTTGACCCCGCCGTGGTCGAGGATGCATCGGCGCGAGGTTTCTCAGATTCGTTCGGGCTCACGGCTACGCGCGAGCGAGTCGAGCAGCTCGATGGCGCGCTGACGGTCGAGTCGCAGGCGGGCGAGGGCACCACGGTAATGGTCGATCTGACGGTGGCTCCGCGGGCGGTTGCTGGTTCTGCTGCGGACGCGACCGAGTCGGAGGAGCGCGCATGATTCGGGTAGCGATTGCCGACGACCATCCTGTGGTGCGCGCGGGCCTGCGGGCACTGCTGGAGCACGAAGACGACCTGACGGTGGTCGGCGAGGCCGCGACTCCGGATGAGGCGTTCGCGCTCGTGCAGTCGGTGCACCCGAGTGTGGTGCTGATGGATCTGCAGTTTGGGGCGCAGGAGACCGGCGCCGATGTCACGCGCCGCATCCGCGCGCTGGAGGCTGCCCCCTACGTTTTGGTGCTGACCAACTACGACACCGATGGTGACATTCTGGGTGCGGTCGAAGCCGGCGCGAGTGGCTACTTGCTCAAGGACGCTCCGCCGCACGAGTTGATCGCAGCAGTGCGTGCTGCGGCTGCGGGGGAGAGTGCCCTGGCGCCCGTCATTGCGGGGCGGCTGCTTGATCGGATGCGAGCGCCGCAAGTGAGCCTCAGCAAGCGCGAGATCGAAGTGCTGGAGCGGGTTGCTGCCGGGATGTCGAACGCGGCCATCGCCGGAGAGATGTTCGTGTCGCAGACCACCGTGAAGTCGCATCTCGTGCACATCTTCTCGAAGCTGAACGTGTCATCGCGCACGGCTGCGGTGTCGAAGGCGCGCGAACTGGGAGTGCTGCGGTAGCTCGCAGCTGCGCTGCTATTTCTTGAGCGCGATGGTGATGAAGCGCAGCGCTTCGTCGTCGCTGATGCCGAGTTCGGCAGCGCGACTGGCGTACGCCTTGGCCTCGAGTTGAAGTAGGGCGGCGGCATCGCCGGGCTGGGCTTTGACGACGGTGCCGTTGCGGCCGCGCGAGTGCAGAAAGCCATCGGCTTCGAGCTCGCGGTAGGCGCGGGCCACAGTGTTGGGCGCAATGCCGAGGTCGCTCGCGAGTTGGCGCACCGTGGCGAGCTTGGTGCCAGCGAGCAGCTCACCGCTCGTGATCTGAGCAATAGCTTGAGCCTTAATCTGCTCAAAAGGCGGGATCGACGCCGAGGTATCGATCTCGAAAGTAACGGGACTTTCGGTCGGGGTGCGACGCCATGATTCAGCCATGGTTGATTGTCTCACACGCCCTTTTGCGGCATCCGAGGCTATTCACAACTAGTAACGAGTGGCCTCGGGGAGCAGTTTTTCGAGCGCTTCCACTTCGGCAATCGCGCACATCTCGGTAGCCGGTTTCGCCGCGGTGGCGCTGCCGGCGCACACGGCGGAACGGAACGCGGCCTCGGGATCGCGCCCCTGCGACAGCCGCCACACGAACGCTCCGAGGAAAGCGTCGCCCGCTCCCACCGCGCTCTGCACTTGCACGTGAGGCACCGGCAAACGGATGACGCCTGCAGCCGAGGCGAGCACGGCACCCTGGTCGCCTAGAGTGAGGGCCACGAGTTGGGCGGAGCCGCGCGCGACAAGTTCGGCGGCGGCATCCACTTCGGCCTGCTCGGTGGAGAGTTCTCGACCGACGAGCTCGCTGAGTTCACGCAGGCTGGGTTTCACGAGATAGACGCCCTCGGCGAGAGCGGCGGCCAGCGCATCGCCCGAGGTGTCGATGATCGAGCGTGCTCCGCGTTGGTGCGCCAAGCGCGCGACTTGGGCATAAAAGTTGGTGGGCACTCCGGGTGGCAGACTGCCGCTGGCCACGACGTAGCCGCCGGGAACGATCGCGGCCTCGAGCGCCGCGAGGCAACTGCGCCACTCGGCCTCGGAGAACTCGGGGCCCTGCAGCACGAAGCGAAACTGTTCGCCCGAGCCGCCCTCGTCCACCGTGAAACTCTCTCGGGTGGTGCCGTCAATCGGCACGACCACACTCGGCACGTTCTCGGCCTCAAGCAGCTGACGGTAGGTCGCACCGGTCAGGCCGCCCGCAGCGTAGATGGCGAGCGCATCTCCGCCGAGACTCTGGATGGTGCGCGCCACATTCACGCCGCCGCCCCCCGGGTCGATCCGGCTGGGGCCGCAGCGCATCTTGTGATCCTTGATGACCTGCGCTGTCGACGTGCTGATGTCGAGCGCAGGGTTCACCGTGAGCGTCACGATCGGCCGTGCCCTCGTGGGCAGCGGAAAAGTAGCGGATGCCATGATCCTCATTTTACGGCGCTGCGGTTGTGCTGCGGTGGGTTCGCGCTCGCGAAAGTCGACCGGGTGGTGCGACGCTTTACGCGCTGTCGAGCTGTTTGCTCATCCGGTAGTTCGTCATCCGGATGCCGTGGATAAGCAGGTGCTGCTCAGCGTCGGTCGAAAACCCGCGTGATGCGAAGAGCGGGCGAGCGGTGATGCTGACGTTGGCAGTGAGTGCGATGGCTCCGTGCTCGCGGGCGGCTAGTTCGTTGTGCTTGAGAAGTGCCGAGGCCACACCTTTGCGTGAGTATTGCGGGGAGACGAACATCATGTCGATGAAGCCGCTGTCGTCGACATCGGAGAAGCCGGCGATTTCGTTATCCACGAGGGCTACGACACTGTTGCGATTGACCATTGCCTGCGCCCACGCGCTGAGCTCGCGTTCCTGTGGTCGGGCCCATGCGGCGATCTGCTCTGGCGAGTAATCGACCGCGGCAGTGACGGTGATCGCGTCGAGAAACACGGCCAGGGTGGCGTGAGCATCCGCGGTTAGGAAGGTGCGGAGCTGGATCGCGGGCTGCGTTGTCGTGTGAGGCATTGGCTCTATTCTGCTCGGAGCAATCGCGAGCCCACAATGGTGGCAACCTTATCTTTCTGGTTCTGGTGCTTGATCATCCCACTGGGGGCTAACCGCGGGTCGGGCAGTCCTTTACCATCATTTAGTGCATTAAGTGATGGTACAGTCGAGCCGTGGAATCAGATGACTTAGCAGTGGGGATGATCCCCGTGCCGCCGCTGCGCCACGAGACTCTTCAGTGGGTTCCCCGGCATCCGCAGATGTACTCCAAAGCCGAAGTGGAGCGCCAAACGGGTGAATACGCGGCAGCGCTCACCCCCGCGCTCGCGCAATGGGTACCGCGGCTCGGGGGCGAAACGATGGCAGATGTCGAAGAGGCCGCCCTCGCGCTCCGAGAGTTTGACCTTCACTCGCTCACGCTTTTCGGGTCAGCAGATCCAACACTTGCACCGATGTCGGCCATACTTTTGCGAACGGAGTCTGCGTCAAGCAGCCAGATAGAACAACTGACGACATCCGCAAAGCAACTTGCGCTTGCCGAGCTTGACGAAGGCCGCAAGCACAACGCACTCACTGTGGTGGGAAACGTTCGCGCTATGGAAGCCGCAATTCGACTCTCGGCCACCCTCGACGAACCAAGCATCCTCGCGATGCATTACGAGTTGCTCAGTCGTCAACCTGGGGTTGAGCACGAAGCGGGACGCTATCGCGAGGAACTCGTGTGGATTGGAAATCGAGACAATGCTGGGCCGCGGGGAGCAACCTTCATCGCTCCTCAGCATCGGCAGGTGGCGGCTGCGGTGAGCGATGTTGTTCACTTCATGCGTCGAGTAGATGTGCCAGCACTTGTGCAGGTCGCCGTGGCGCACGCTCAGTTCGAGACCATTCATCCGTTCGTGGACGGAAACGGTCGCACCGGTAGAGCAATCGCTCAGGCGATGTTGCGGAACAAGGGGCTGACAACCCACACGACAGTGCCCCTCTCGGCAGGTCTGCTCGTGGATACCGAGAGCTATTTTTCGGCGTTGACCGCATACCGCGCAGGCGACGCCGGGCCCATCGTGCGACGTTTCGCGGATGCCGCCCGCTACGCAGCCGTGACCGGGCGCGAACTGGTGGACAGCCTCGCGGCCGAGCTGCAGCGATCTCGCGAGGCGCTAAGCGGCATCCGTTCTGACTCGGCAGCCTGGAGAGTCTTACCGCGCCTGATCGGGCAACCCGTTGTCAACGCTCGGTATCTCGTCGAGGCGCTGGCGCTCACTGACGCAACCGTAGTTCGAGCGCTCGACGTGCTCGTCGACCGCGGAGTGATTGTCGAACGAACTGGATTCTCACGCAACCGAGTGTGGGAGCACCCCGGAATTCTTGGCGTGCTTGATTCCTATGCAGCCCGGATTCGTCGCGGGGTATGAGCGTCGCTAGCGCCGAGGTGGTCGCGCGCGTAACCTGAGCGTATGTCTGATTATGTGGGTCGCCAGTTAATCACCGTCACCGTCCCCGGCACTGACATGGAGGCCGCGGCGGCGGCGCTGCGGGAGAAGCTGGCCAAGTATCCCGACGCTCGCGTCACGGCCCTGACGCAGCGTTCGACCAGCATGTGGGCTGGCATCTTTTCGCAAAACATCCAGCTACTCGCCGCGATCGAATACACCGAGTAGCGAAACGGTCAACGCCTTGAGCCCGTCCACCTCCATTGGGCTCTGACGCGAGCCATCACCTGTGCCTCCGGGTTGACACGGGCCCCGCGCTCGCGTCGAGCAGTTCTGTTATTCGGTCCATCACGTTCTCCGCTTTGTAGGGTTGCTCCTACTCAGTACATGTCCGACTTCACTATGGCTGTCCACGTTTGCGGCGATTAATTGTCGCTTGCCCATTAGTCGCTCGACATTTTCTCGACTTCTGGCCTAGCCTATGGGTGGGGAAGGGGCTTACGCACGATCGCGAGGATTTTCTCATGTCGCAAGACTCGATGACCAAGGTGATGGAGTCGGACGACCTGTCGCGGGCCAAGGTGATCGTGGCGGGCACCCAACGCCTGATTGTCACGGCGGCGCTCGCGACGGTCGGCTACGGCGCGTTCCTTCTGGCGGGCAAGGGAATTTGTGCGGGCGTGCTCAATAGCGGAGGCGGCTTTCTCGACGCGGGTCGCAACATCGTTGTCAGCGTTCCGCAGTGCATCTCTTTGGCTCAAGCGCCCAGCGGCCTCATCTACGTCGTGATCGCTGTCACCACGATTCTTGCGATCCGTACAGTGCAGCGCCGGGCGGGCACGGCTGCAGAGGTTCTGCGCTATATCGACCGTGCGGCCGCCGGCATTATCATTCTGGCCGTGGCAGCCGTGATCATCAGTTATGCCTGGTTCTCACCTATTCCGAGCACCGATTGGGATGGCGGGGGCACGCTCCTCTTCTTGCCCTTGGCGCGGTAGGCCTGGATCCTTCTCCTCATCGTGACGTCGGGCTCGTCCCAATGAACCTCCGCGCTGCGCGAGGAGGGTTAGTTGGTCGACGGGCTCGATATTTTCTCGACTTTCGCCGTAGCCTAGGGGGACCACGAATTAACGCGAGGAGATTCCCATGTCCCAGGAGTCGATGACCGAGACGGCGAATTCCACGGGCCTGACTCAGGCCAAAGAGATCGTGGCGCGCATCCAGCGACTGATCATCACGGCAGCGCTCGCAGCGTTCGGCTACGGCGCCTTTCTCATGGCCGGTAGGTCGTATTGCCCGGGCGGATTCAGCGGCGACGGTGACTTTATCGATGCGGATGGCAACGTCACCGAGAGTGTGCCGCAGTGCATCTCCCTCACTCTCGGACCGAGTGGTGTCATCTACATTGCGATCGCTGTCATCGCGATTCTTGCGATCCGCGCCGTGCAGCGCCGGGCAAGTACGGTGGCGGCGGCCATGCGCTATCTCGACCGTGCCGCTGCCGGCATCGTGATTCTTGTAGTTGCATCCTTGGTCATCAGTCACGTCTGGTTCTGGCAAATTCCGATTACCGACTGGAATGGCAGTGGAACATTCTTCTTCCCGTTCCCCTTCGGTGCAGTAGAGGTCGACATTTCACCGATGCAGTCGCAGTAAGCCGAGTGCGCGGTTAGCTGGGAGAATTGATCCCATGACCGCCACTGCCACGCCGGCCCGCCTTCGCGCTGCTGCGATTGCGACGTTTCTCGTTTTCGGAATCAACGGCCTGGTGTTCGCCAGCTGGGCGGCCCGCATCCCCGCCGTCACAGAAACCCTGAGCCTCACGCCGGGGCAGATGGGCGGACTGCTGTTGTGCCTCGCCGTGGGCTCTCTTATCGCGCTCCCGACGGCGGGTTTCATCACTGAGCGAATCGGTGCCGCCAACACAGTACGAGTCGCCGGCCTCATCGCGGCGCTCGCCGCGGCAGGCGTCGCGCTCTCGCTTTCTGCTGCCACCACCATGGGCACCGCCGTATCGCTCTTCATCTTCGGTATCGGAATC
Source organism: Salinibacterium amurskyense (assembly GCF_002797685.1). GTDB lineage: Bacteria > Actinomycetota > Actinomycetes > Actinomycetales > Microbacteriaceae > Rhodoglobus > Rhodoglobus amurskyensis. The sequence goes on along the minus strand of NZ_PGFH01000001.1, from coordinate 115,106 downwards.
GGGCTCTGGGATGTCGCGATCAATATCGAAGGTGCCCACGTCGAACACAGGCTGGGGCGCACCATCATGCCGCAGTTGCACGCCGCTTTCAGCGGGGGAGCGTTCCTCGGAGCCATCATCGGTGCGGGTCTTGCCAACATCGGTATCGGGCTACCGGCTCACCTCTTCGTCATCGCTGCTGTTGTTGCGGTGGCGACGCAATGGCTTCCGCGTTACTTTGTGCCGCGCATCCCGGAGCCGACTCAGCCCACAGGCGACGTTGCTTCGCCCCAGGCGCGCAGCGCGTGGAGTGACCGCCGCACCCTGCTCATTGGTGTTGTGGTGCTCGGGGCGACGCTCACCGAAGGCGCCGGGAATGACTGGATCGCCAAGGCTGCGGTCGACGGACTCGAGGTCACCGAAGCCAACGGTGCCTTCATGTTCGCCACCTTCGTGCTGGCGATGACGGCTATGCGCTTCTTCGGCGGCCGAGCGATTGATGCGTTCGGTCGCGTCGTCGTGCTGCGGGGAAGCATGGCCGCAGCCGCCATCGGCCTCACCGTTTTCGTGGTCGCCCCCACCCTCTGGCTCGCCCTGATCGGTGTCGCACTCTGGGGAGTTGGGGCTGCGCTCGCCTTCCCGATGGGGATGTCGGCGGCAGCCGATGACCCGAAGCACGCTGCGGCCAGAGTGTCTGTCGTTGCCACTATCGGCTACGTGGCCTTCCTTGCCGGACCGCCACTGCTGGGATTCCTCGGCGACGCCGTCGGAATCAGGGGCGCTCTGCTCGCGATCGGGCTTCCGATTCTGGTGGCACTCGTGCTCGCCGGCGCAGCGAAACCGCTGCCGAAGAAGTAGCTCAGCGCCCGTGCGAACGCCGCCGGGGAGCCAGCTCAGGGCTTAGCCGCCGGGGAGTCAGCTCAGGACTTAACGGCTTCGTCGACGATGCCCACGAAGCGACTACCGATGCCGTCGATCTCTGAGCGGTACACGCCCTCAGCAGGCTCGGGGAGCTCCGTGGGGGAGTGCCAGTCGCACGAGAGGTACGTGAACGCGGGCCACCACTTCTTGGGGCGAGCCGCCTCCGTGAAGCCGCAGACCGTGCAGGTCAGCTGCATCCACACAGGGCGCTTGCCGGTGCGGTTGGCGCGCGACTGAACCAGCCACGCTGGCGGGTTGGTTTCAAGTTCTTCGAACTCGGCATCCGACATCCGCGACGGAATGCCGTGCCTCGTGGCCATCTCCAGAGGGATGTCGAGGCGAAGCGCAGCTTCCCGTTTCGTAATCATGCTTCTACGGTACGCGACCCGGGCCGCAGCAGCAGCCTCAAGCGGGCCTACGCGCTAGCTGATGTAGATCTTGCGCAGCGTTTCGGTGATGGTCCAGGTGGTCTGCATGCCGTCGGTGAGCCGCACAACATCGCCGGGGCCGACAACGACGGTGCGATCATCCGCAGCGTAATGGATGCTGGCGCGCCCGCTAATCACGACAAAGACCTCATCGACCTCGGTGTCTGTTGCGGTGCCCACGCTCATCTCCCAGACGCCGATCTCGCTGTCGCCGAGGGTGTCGAGCACGGCGTAGCCCGCGGTGGGAGTGCCCTCCACCACCTCGTCGGCCGCAAGGGCTTCGTGGGCGACGGGGACGGCGCTCGCCGCGAGGGGCGTGCCGGGGGTGAGAAGCGCTGCGGGTTCAGTCATGGGCTCAGCCTATGAGACTGGGCTGCAGATCGCGCAGGGTGCGGCGGTGGGTCATGCGGGTCACTCCGATCGCGGCGAAGATGAGGGCACCACCGAGCCAAGCGCCGAGCACGAGAGCGTCGGTGCCGACCCGCGCAAGGTCGCCGCCGTACATGAGCTGGCGCATGGCATCCACGACGTAGCCCATCGGCAGAATGTGGTGCAGGGCGGCCAGCGGTGCAGGCAGAGTTTGCCACGGGAAGGTGCCGCCGGCGGTCACGAGTTGCAGCACCATGAGCACGAGGCCCAAGAACTGGCCGACGGAGCCGAACCAAATGTTGAGGGCAAGGATGATCGCCGCGTAGGTGAAGCTCGCCGCCACCATCACGCCGAGGGTGCCGACGGGGTGCGTGAAGCTGAAGCCGAGCGCGATTGCGAGAATGCCGAACAGGGCGACCATTTGAAGCGCGCCCAGGATGGCGGGCGTGAGCCACCCAGCCAAGGTGACCCGGATCGGCGACCGCAGGGCCGTCACGGCGCGCTTGGAGACGGGCTTCACGATGAGGAACAGCGCGTAGATTCCAATCCAGCCGGCTAGGGCGCTGAAGAACGGTGCGAGCCCGGCGCCATAGTTGCCGGCAGCGGTCACGGAACTTGACTCGACGGCGACCGGATCAGCGATGGCTTCGGCTTGCAGGGCGCGAAGGTCGGCGCTGGAATCGGGCAGTGCCTCCACGCCGCTCGCGAGGCCGTCGCGCAATTCGGCGGTGCCGTCGGAGAGCGTGGAGAGTCCGCTTTCGAGAGTGCTGACGCCAGCGCTGAGTTGCGATGCTCCGGATGTCGCGCTGCCGGTCGCTGTGGCAATCTGCTGCGCCCCCGAGGCGAGCTCAGCCGCGCTACTCGCGAGCGTGTTCGCGCCCGCGGCGAGTTCATCGACCTGAGCCACCGCGGACTGCACGGTGCCGTTGCCCTCCGCGATGCGATCACTGAGGGGGGCGAGGGCAGAGAGCACCTCGTCGATCTGAGTGGCGTCGAGGCCCTGCTCGGTGAGCGCGGTGACGAGGTCGGCGCGAGCGGTGGGCAGAGCATCCGCAATGGTTTGGGCGGCTGTGCCCGCACGATCGGCGTAACCGGCAAGCTCGGTGTTGCCGCCAGCGACCTGGGCGGCTCCGGCAGAAAGCTGGTCGGCTCCGCTGGCGAGGCTGCTGGTCGCGGCGCTGAGTTCGGTCAATCCCGAGGCGAGCGTGCTCGCGCCATCCGATAGTTCATCGGCGCCCGAAACGGCGTCGCGCGAGCCGTCGAGCAACTGCGAAGCGCCATCGGTGGCATCCGACAGTTCAGAGCGGATGTCAGAGATAGCCGTGAGCAAAGTGCCGGCCGCTTCTTCTCCCACGAGTTCCGCTACCGAGCGCCGAATCTGTTCCACAGCCTGCTTGCCAATCGTGGACGCGAGGTAGTTATTGGCGTCGTTGGTTTCGAGGTCGATCTCAGCTTGATGCGGGTCGGTGCCCCCGATGGAAGTGAGGGCATCCGAGAAGTCGTGGGGGATCGTGACGGTGAAGTCGACGCTACCCTCGGCGAGGGCCGTTTCAGCTTCGCCGGGAGTGAGCACGTGCCACTCAAAGTCGTTGCCCTTGAGGAGATCATTGGCGACTTCGTGGCCGTAGTTCACGGCCTCGGTATCGCCATCGGCGGGCACCCCATCGTCGGTGACGACAAGCCCGACGGGAACTTCTGCGAAGCTGCCGTACGGGTCTTGGTTTGCCCAGAGATACACGCCGCCGTAGAGCACCGGCACGAGCATGAGCGCGAGCAAGGCCAGCATGGCCATGCGTGACGAGGTGAGTCGCCGCAGTTCAGCGGCGATCATGGAGGGAACCTTCATGCGTTTTCTACTCCTACGCCGCCGCCACTTTGGGCCCAGGCGGCGGTACGTTCATCAAATGCTCCGAGGCTGTTGCGCAGGGTTTGCTCGGCGGCTTCAGCTCGCAGGATCACATCGGCGTGCGTGATCGCCCACTCCGAAGCGCGACCGGCAACCGCCAGCACGGCAAAGCCACGGTCGGCGAACTCGCCAAACAGTGTCCACCAGTCGAGTGGCTGGCCGCCGTGACGATCGGGTGCCGTCACGACCAGACCCTCGACGTGCGGGCGCAGCACAGCAAGCTCACACAGCACCCGCAAGCGCGTCGTGGGCTCGATGTCCGCAATGGCGGTGGAGGTGAGGTGGCGAAGGCCCCGCTCATCCAGCCAGCGGCGCGCGGCGAGCGGGTCGGCGCGCTGGCCAGCGAACATCAGCTCTTCGGCGACGACGCCCACGAGCGGTACTCCGGCATCCGGGTCAGAGACGCCGGGAGCGTCAACAAGAGCAACACGACGACGGAGCGCTCGGGCATCCGCTCGCCCGTCGATCGTGACGGTGCCAGTCGAGGGGCGCATGCGACCAGACGCGATAAGGCCAAGAACGGTAGGGCGCTGCTCGGTTTCAGCGACGGCCAGCGTCACGCTGCCGCTGGCGAAGTTCGTGGATGTCGCGGGCAAGTCTTCGGCGTTGCGACCCTGAGTGACGCCGCTGAGTTCGGCCCGCATCAGCGTTCGACGTCGGTTGCTGGTGCGGCATCCGCGGCAGGGTCGCCGAGGATCTCGGGATGCTGCTCGAGCAGCGCGACGGTTTCACGCCACGAGAGGCCAGCCATGCTGAGCGTGGTGCGCACGGCGAGCGAACGCGCTTCGGGCAGGGCGGCATCAACGCGAGTGATGGCGGCACGGGCGGCCTCTTCGACGAGGCGGGCGAGCGTGGCAACATCCACATCGGTGCGCAGAGTGTTGTCGTCTTGCCCGCGCTGCAGAATCGCGGCGACGGCGGCCCGCAGCGGCGCGAGAGCCTTGCCGGTGGAGGCGAGGTGAGCGTCGTCGAGGGCGATGGATGCCGCAACCTGAACGTGCGCGGCCTCTTGCCAGAGCAACGAGGTGAGTCGCGCAAGGGCGAGCTGGGCATCGGGGTCGGTGACGCTGAGGGCGATGCGGTTGAAGCGTTCGGCGCCCGCGTCGATGATCTCGGTGACGAGTGCGTTGCGGTCGGCGAAGTGGCCGTAGAGAGCGCGGCGCGAGAGGCCAGCGCTGCGGGCAATGGTGTCGATCGAGGCTTGAGGGTCGTGCGCAATCGCGGTGGTCGCAGCGCTCAGAATGCCGGCGCGGTTATCGACGGCGTCCTGGCGTGGGCGACGAGGAGCGGGGGTGGTCATGCCCTCACTGTAATAACTTGCACAGTACTGTGCAAGTTATTACAGGTGACTTTCAGGTGCCGAACGGCACCCCCGCTACAGCGTCAGAAGCTACGAACTGAAACGCTTACGAATCGAAGCCAAGGCCTAGAGCATCCAGCGTCTTCAGAATCACGTTGCGGCGACCCTTGTTGTGGTCGGCGCGATCGAGGGACCAGCGCGTGGCATTGATACCCATCGAAGCGATCGGCTCGGGCGGGAACGGCAGCGGCAGCTTCTTCACCATCTCCAGCTCGGTACGCTCGGTCGTGAGGCCGTCGAGCTTGTCGAGCATGACCTGAGCGGCAAAGCGTGTCGCGCCAACACCCAGTCCGGTGAAACCGGCCGAGTACGCGACACGGCCCTTGCGAGCCAGACCGAAGAACGCACTGAACTGAGTCGACGCGTCAATCGCGCCTGCCCAGCGGTGGCTGAACTTGAGACCTTCCAATTGCGGGAACGTCGTAAAGAAGTGACTCGCGAGCTTCTCAAAGCTCTCGGGACGGTTCTCATACTCGTCGCGAACCTTGCGGCCGTAGTGGTAAATCGCGTCATAGCCACCGAACAGAATGCGGTTGTCAGCACTCAAACGGTAGTAGTGGAACTGGTTCGCCATATCCGCGAGGCCCTGGCGGTTCGACCACCCGATCGAGGCAAGCTGCTCGGGGCTCAAGGGTTCCGTCATGAGCACATAGTCATAGACGGGCACCGTGTGCAGGCGCGTGCGCTTCAGCAACGACGGGAAAGCGTTAGTCGCGAGCGCAACCTTGGCGGCGTGAACGCGACCATGCTTGCTGTGCACGACTGCGGCATCCGTGGGTCCACCGGATGTCTCCACTTCACGAACGGGCGAGTTCTCAAAGATCTCCACGCCGAGTTCGCTCGCGACTCGCGCCAGCTCATGAACGAGCTTGGCGGGGTGAATGATCGCGTTGATGCGCTTGTTCCAGATGGCAGCGAGGTAGGTGGGCGAGTTCACTTCGGCGCGCACGGCGGCCTCGTCGAGAAAGACGGTGTCGTCGTTGGTCTCGGTCTCGGTGAGCCACTCGATTTCGTGCTCTTCAATAGCGAGGTCGAGGGAACCGGTACGCTCGAAGTCGACATCGAGGTTGAGGGTCGTGACGGTCTCCTCGATCTCATCGAGGTTCTGCAGGCCGAGGCGTTCGAGCTGGTTGTACTCGGTCGGCCAACGGCTCAGACCGTTCTCTTCGCCGTGGGTGAGGCTAGCTTCGCAGAAACCACCGTTGCGGCCCGAGGCGGCCCAGCCGAGTTCGCGGGCTTCGAGCAGCACAACGCGAGCATCAGGATTGCGCTGCTTGGCGAGCACCGCAGTCCAGAGGCCGAGATATCCTCCTCCCACAACGGCGAGGTCGGCTTTAACGTCACCCTGCAGCGCACTGAACGTGCGCGCGCCGGCGACATCATCAATCCAGAACGGCTTGTGAATCGAACCCTCAAGGGAGTGGCTGATCACGGATGCCGCTGGCACATTTCTTTCGAACACTACTTTGCCCATGGGGCACTTTCCTCTCTCGCCGGGGCGGCGAGCTTTATGGTTGCGCGGGCGCGCGGTACACGCGCTCGCCTTCGACGAACGTCTGCTCAGTGCGGGTGCGGCCGATGTCGGCTTTGGCACCCGCGAAGGGGTTGCGATCGAGAACGACCAGGTCGGCAAGCTTGCCGACCTCGATCGTTCCCGTCTCATCCAAGTGATTGGTGAAGGCCGAGCCCGCGGTGTACGCGGTCATGGCGGTCAGCAGGTCGATGCTTTGCTCGGGCAAGAACGCGTCGTACTCGCCCTCTTCGTGGCCGGGAGCTGCGATGCGATTCACGGCAACGTGGATGGCCGCCATCGGGTCAGGGCTCGATACTGACCAGTCGCTGCCCGAGGCCAAGTGCGTTCCGGCCCGGTGCAGGTCGGCCCACGGGTACTGCCACGAGCTGCGCGGGTCACCCAAGAACGGCAGGGTCAGGTCGACCATCTGCGGTTCGAGCGCAGCCCAGTACGACTGCAGGTTGGCGGTGACGCCCAACTCGGCGAAGCGGTGAACGTCATCCGGATGCACGACCTGCAGGTGCGCAATGTGGTGACGGTTGTCGTTGGGCCCGTTGATCGCTCGCGCTGCTTCGACCGCGTCGAGGCACTCGCGAACCGCGCGGTCGCCGATGGCGTGAAAGTGCACTTGGAAGCCGAGCGCATCGAGTTCGGTGACGTTCGAGATCAGCTGGGCGGCATCGACGAAGGAGATGCCCGAGTTGTCGGTGTGGTGGCCACAGCCGTCGAGGTAGGGCTCCAGCATGGCGGCCGTGAAATTCTCGGCAACGCCGTCTTGCATGATCTTCACGCTCGTCGCGGCGAAGCGCCCGGCAGCGTTCTTCTCGCGGCGCATCACCAGTTCGGGAATCTGTTCGGGGCCACGCGTGCGATCCCACCAGAGGGCTCCGACCACGCGAGCGGTGAGGTCGCCCGACTCGGCCGCAGCCATGTACGCGGGAGTGGCGTCGCCGGCATCCCCGTAACCGCCCAAGATGGCGTCTTGCCACGCGGTGATGCCGAGCGAGTGCAAATACTCTTGGCCAATCAGAAGCGCGCGAGCATAATCTTCGGGCGAGGTTTCGGGCAGCAGCGCATTCACGAGCGACATCGCGCCCTCGTGCAGCGTGCCGGTGGGGTTACCGTCGGCGTCGCGCTCGATGCGGCCATCGGCAGGGTCGGGAGTCTCGGCGGTGATGCCAGCAAGCTCAAGCGCGCGCGAGTTCACCCAGGCGCCATGGCCGTCGCGGTTCGGGATGAACGCGGGGCGGTCGGCAACTGCCAGGTCGAGATCGGATGCCGTTGGCGTGCCACCGGGGAAGGCCGACATGTTCCAGCCACCGCCCAGAATCCACTCGAGCTCGGGGTTCGCCGCGGCATAGTTCGACAGCCGCGCTACGTACTCATCGCGCGTCGAGTCCTCGGAGAGATCGCAGCGGATGAGGTCGAGCCCGCCCCACACGGCGTGCACGTGGGCATCCTGAAATCCGGGGATCAACAGCTTGCCATCGAGGTCGATGACCTCGGTGTCGGGGCCGATGAGATCGCGCACGGCCGCATAGCCAGCGGCATCGCGACTGACGGCAACGATGCGGCCGTCAGCCACAGCGACACTGCCGAGCATCGGCTCGCTGCCGGTCGCCGTGAAGACAGCGCCGCCGGTGAAAACGAGGTCAGCAAACGTCATAATTTCGTGCACTTTCTGGTTCGTTCGAAACGAGGCAGGTGAGGCGCGAGTGGTTTAGCCGCCGCCCACGGTCTTGGCGATGTCGGTGGCGGAATCGCCAGCACGACGCAAGACGTACGCCACGAGCCCGAGAGCCAGCAGCGTCAGCAGCAGCATGATCGTCGAGACCGCCGCAATCTCGGGGCGCAAGCCCGTGCGCACGGCACTCAGCACGTAGACGGGCCACGGTGTTGAACCGGAAACCTGTACGAAGGCCGACACGATTGTGTTGTCGAGGCTGAGAGTGAACGAGAGCAGCCCACCCGCGAGAACGGCGGGCATCACGAGCGGGAGAGTGATCTGCGTGAAACGCTTGAACGGCGGAGCGTAAAGGTCTGCCGCGGCCTCCTCCAAGCTTTCGTCGATGCCCACGAGGCGCGAGCGCACGATGTACGCCACGACAGCGGTCGCGAAGAGTGAGTGGCCGACGACGAGGCGAACGAGGCCGTTGTCGAAGATGCTGAGACCCAGGTCTTGACCCAGGAACACCATCCACGGCAAGAGCGAAACGGCATCCACAATCTCGGGGGTCACCGTGACGAGCACGAGAAGCAGCAAGAACGGTGCTGCCCACTTGCCAGCGCGACGGGCGAGCGCAACGCCCGCCATCGTGCCGAGAGCGGTAGCGATGAGAGCGGCAACAAAACCGGTCTGGATCGACACCATCACGGCATCCGTAATCGCTGGCTTGGTGACGATGGCAGCGAACGAGCCGAAGCCGAATTCGTTCCACGCGACCAGCAAGCGCCCCTCGTTGAACGAGTAGATGATGATGACGGCAATCGGCGCAAAGAGGAACGCGAACACGATCACTGCCCACACCTTGAGCGAAAGGTCTGTCAGGGCTAGTCGCTTCATGACTTGTCTCCCAACACGAGTTTCTGATTGGCGCGCAACGGCCATGCCGCGAGCCAGGAGATGAGGGCGGCAATTGCCACCGTGGTGAGAATTGTCAGCACGAGAACAACAGCCATCGCCGATCCCAGTGCCCAGTTTTGAGCGGTCTGGAACTGGTTGGCGACCATCTGGCCAGCCATGTTCCCCTTGGCACCACCGAGCACGGTTGCCGTGATGTAGTCGCCCATCAGGGGGATGTACACAAGCAGGATGCCCACGACGATGCCGGGCTTAGCCAGCGGGAGCGTCACGTTGAAGAGAGTCGACCAGCGCCCAGCACCGAGGTCTTTGCTCGCTTCCCGCATCGGCAGCGCGACGCGGTCGAAAGCAACGAACATCGGCAGAATCATGAGCGGCAAGTAGTTGTACACCACACCGATGAGTACGGCCGTGCGGGTGAACAGAATCTCCAGCGGCTCATCGAGCGCACCGATTGATTGCAGCGCCTCAGAGAGAACGCCGCTCGGAGCCAAGATGATCTGCCAACCGATCGTGCGAACCAAAAAGTTCGTCCAAAACGGAATCATGACCATTGCGAGCAGGATGCCGCGACGAGAAACCGGAGCCTTGAACGCGAGCCAGTACGCGAATGGGATGGAGATGGCCAGGCAGATAAGCGTGCCGACCACTCCCACCCACAGCGTGTTCTGGAACGTGGCAAAGAACGTCGGAGACAGCGCCTCGGCGTAGCGGTCGAAAGACAGCACGTCGTTGGCGTGGGTTCCGAAAATGCCGGGTTTGTAGCCGAAGCTGAACCACACCACGAGCGCGACGGGCGCGACGAAGAAGGCGAACAGCCACGCCCACGCGGGGATCGCGAGGGCGAAGCTCGGCAGCTTCATCCAGCGGGGGCGCCGTCGTGGTGCTTTCGGCGACGACGCCGACTGGCGTTCGGTGAGAGTGGTCATCCTGGCTTCTCGATTAACAGCGCAGGCTAGGAGCCTGCAGCAACCTTGGTCTTGTCCCAGATCTCAACGATGCGCTGCTGTGCTTCGCTGATGGTCTGGGTGTGCATGGTCTTGATGGTCTCTTCGTCGAAGAACACGAGGTCGAGCATTTCGAGTTCTGCATCGCGAGCGAGGTCTTCAATTCCACTGGTTCCGGTCTGGTAGCCGGTGTAGTCGAGCTGGCGAACAGCAGCTTCGGGCGTGAGCACGTAGTTGATGAAAGCGTGAGCGGCTTCGGGGTTGGTGGCACCCTCAGCGATAGCCCAGTTGTCCATCCAGAGCTCAGTGTCGGGCGAGCCGAGAACCCACTGCCAGCGCTCGGGCTCGTCGCTTTCCATGATGCCGAGGCGAGCATCGCCGTTCCAGCACTGCATCAGAATTTGCTGAGCCTGCGGGATGGCGGCGCCACCGGGGTAAGAGTCGAAAGCCGAGAGGTGCGGAGCGAGCTGCGTGGTGAGGAACTCCTCGGCGGCAGCGAGGTCAGCCTCGTCGGTGGTGTTCCAGTCGATGCCGTTGGCCCAGTAGTAAATGCCGAGCAGCGGAGCCGGGTCATCGAGAACAGACGTCTTGCCGCTCGCTTCGTTCTGGGCGGCGTCGATGAAGTCTTTCCACGACGTGAGTTCGCGGGTGATCTTGGTCTTGTCGTAGACGAAACCGGTGGTGCCCCACGCCTTTGAGATGGAGTACTCGTTGTTCGGGTCCCAGTCGCGGCCCAAGAATGCGGGGTCGACGTGCTTGATGTTGGGGATGAGGTCGAGGTTCAACGGGCTGAGTAGGCCGTTCTCGATCATCTGGGGAAGGAACGGGCCGGTCGGAACGACGATGTCGTAGCCACTCGTGCCGCGAGCGGCAACGAGCTTGGAGATCAGCTCTTCGTTCGAGTTGAACGAGTCGAACGTCACGTTCGGGCCGAGGTCGGCCGTGAACTCGTTGACCAGATCCGGGTCGTCGTAGTCTCCCCAGCTGTAGACGGAAAGGCCCCCCTCAAGCGCACCACCCGTGGCCTGAGGAGAGGAGCCGGTGCCCGACTGAGGCGAGCACGCGGCGAGCAAAGCTGCGCCGGCGGTCGTGCCCGACAACGCCAAGAAGCGGCGGCGGTTGAGCTCAGACTTCATGACCTTTGTCGCGGCGGTCGAAGCGAGAATGCGAACGGGGTTTTCGTGTGACATCAGGTTGCTCCCTTAAAGCGAGATCGAGCTGGTCGGAGGGGCGGGGTTAGAAACGGCGCGGGCAATGTCGGCTTGAGCCTGAGTTGCTTGCTCGCTGGGGAAGAGATGAACCGAGGTGGCATCCCAGGTGCACACCACCGCGTCACCCACGGCAAGGCGCGGGGCGGTCGGGCGCGGAACACGCGACAGCAGCGTCTGGCCGTCGCCGATGGAGACCAAGAACTGCAGCGTCTCACCCTGGTGAGAAACTCCGAGCACTTCGCCCGCGATCCGGTTCTCTGCGGTGGGGGCGGTGGCTGCGCTGGTGCCAGCGGTCGCCGTGACCGTGACGGCCTCCGGGCGAACAGCGGCTTGAGCATCTACGCCAGCTTCGAGTTCTGGATGCGGGATCACCGAACGCAGAACACCGAACGGTGATTCCATCACGTTCAGGTCGCTCGTCATCATGCCCGGCAAGAAGTTCTGCTGGCCAATGAAGCCGGCGACGTAGGCGCTCGCGGGGGAGTCGTAGATCGAGTCAGCGTCATCCAGCTGCTCAATGCGGCCCTTGCGCATGATGGCGATGCGGTCGCTCATCGAGAGCGCCTCACCCTGATCGTGCGTCACGAAGATGAAGGTGATGCCGAGGCGTGACTGCAGAAGCTTGAGCTCGATCTGCATTTCCTCGCGCAGTTGGCGGTCAAGCGCACCCAGCGGCTCGTCAAGGAGAAGAACGGCAGGGCGGTTGATGAGGGCCCGGGCGAGCGCGATGCGCTGCTGCTGGCCGCCGGACAACTGCGTGGGCTTGCGGTCGGCGAACGAGCGCATCTGCACGAGATCGAGCGATTCACTAACCCGCTCGCGAATCTCCGACTTAGGCGTGCCCTTTTGGCGAAGGCCGTAAGCCACGTTCTCCGCCACGCTCATGTGCGGGAAGAGAGCGTAGGCCTGGAAAACCGTGTTGACGTTGCGCTTGTGGGGAGGAACGCCCACGACATCCTGACCAGAAATGTGGATGCTGCCCGAGGTCGGCTCTTCGAAGCCGGCGAGCATGCGCAGTGTTGTCGTCTTGCCGCAGCCCGAGGGGCCGAGCAGAGAGAGGAACTCACCGGGGCGCACGTGCAAGCTGATGTTGTCGACAGCAACGGCGCCACCGAACTTCTTGGTCACGCCCTCAATGACAACGGAACCTTCAGGTTCGCTTGTGTTCGCCGCGTCTGCGTTCGCATGGTCCGCGGCTGAGCCTGCGGGCATGGTGTTTTGGGCTGAAACCGTCACGTTCTTGCGCACCTCCGAGTTCGCGAAAACTGATTCGCGAGTGACTCGTAGTCAATCGGAAAACAGAGCGAAGTGCAACGGTTTGCATGGTTAAGATCGTGTTACGGAACGGATTTCGTTGTTTTTTGATGATTTCACGGTGCAAATCTAAGAAATCGCAATGGCGTCACACGGGCTAGTCACTCGTAGCGGCGGTGAATGAGGCGAGACAACACAATAGAACTGCGCGTGTTGTCGATGTTGGTGGCGGTGCGCAGCCGCTCGAGGGCGACTTCTAGCGAGTGGATGTCGCGCGAGCGCATGTGGACGACGGCGTCAGCAGACCCGCTGACTGTTCCGGCATCCACCACTTCGGGAATGGCACTCAAGATGCGCTTGAGTTCGTGCGGAGCCACGTTTCCGCGGCAAAAGAGCTCGACATACGCCTCGGTGCCCATGCCGTCGATGGCCGGATCGACCTGCACCGTGAAGCCGCGGATGGTGCCATTCGCGACGAGACGATCGACGCGCCGTTTAACTGCGGAGGCCGAGAGCCCCACCGCTTCTCCGATATCTCCATAGCCTGCGCGGGCATTGAGGCGGAGCATGTCGATGATTCCTGCGTCCAGCTTGTCCATTTACCCAGCGTACGGCGGATTGTTGTGCGCTGGCTAGGGTATGCGCGTAAATAGTGCGCAGATTGCGGAGACATTGCGGATAGGTGCGTGAAACACTGGGGCTATGACGATCACTGACACCGAATCGACCACGCCTGCACGCCAGGCCACCGCGAAGACCGTGCTGATGTGCCGTCCTGACTTCTTTACGGTCACGTACAGCATCAACCCGTGGATGAACCCCAACGACCCCACCGACACTAGCCTCGCTGTGAAGCAGTGGCAGACGCTGTACGACACCTACATTGACCTCGGTTTCACCGTCGAGCTCATCGACCCCATCGACGGCCTGCCCGACATGGTCTACGCCGCCAACGGTGGTTTTGTAATTGACGGCAAGGCCTACGGCGCCCTCTTCACGTACGACGAGCGCAAAGCGGAAGGCCCCGCCTACATGGACTGGTTCGGCGCCAACGGCTTCGACGTGGCCTCCCCCCAGAACGTTAATGAGGGTGAGGGCGACTTCCTCCTTGTCGGCGACGACATCCTTGCAGGCATGGGCTTCCGTACTTCAGTCGAAAGCCACCGGGAGCTGGCAGAGCTTTCGGGTCGCAACGTTGTCTCCCTCAACCTCATTAACCCGAGTTTCTACCACGTCGACACCGCCATCGCGAAGCTCGACGAAACCAACATTGCCTACCTCGAGAGCGCCTTCGATGAGCCCTCGCTTGAGAAACTCCGTGCGCTGTATCCCGACGCCATTCTCGCTAGTGAAGAGGATGCGGCAGTGCTCGGACTCAACTCCTACAGCGACGGCTACAACGTCGTTATCGCTGCCCGTGCCAAGGACTTCGAGCGTCAGCTCAAGGAACGCGGCTACAACCCCATCGGCGTCGACCTCTCCGAGCTGCTGCTCGGCGGCGGCGGCGTGAAGTGCTGCACTTTGGAACTTCGCCGCTAGTCGGCACGGCACCTCGGCTTCGTCGCTACGCGTCGTGGGGTGCCTCGATTTCACCGATGAGCGGCGCGATACCTAGATTTCGCTGCTCACCGGCGAAGATGCGCATGGCGCAATGAACAGAACGGATGGCCTGCGCCACGAGCGCGGGCCATTCGTGTTTTCGCTGAGGTGCAGTGTTCGCGCGCTTAGCGCTCTTCGCAAATGACGACCGGGATGTCGCGCGTGGTCTTGGTCTGGTACTCCGCGTAGCGCGAATTCACGGCCACAATCTGGGGCCACAGTTCTGCCTTCTCGGCGGGGCTGGCGGTGTGAGTGCGCACGGGCACGGTACGTCCGCGAACGGTGATTTCGGCATCCGGATTCGCCTGCAGATTGCGGTACCAAAGCGGGTCGCGGTCGTCGCCGCCCTTTGACGCCACAATCACCCAACGGCCCTTGCTGTGCACGGGCGCCGTCAGCATCGTTGAGCGGCGGATGCCCGACACCCGCCCGGTGGTGTGAAGCTCGAGTGAGGGCATGCCGCCCAGAGTCCAGCCGAGGCGACCGCCAGAGACGGCAAGGATCGCGCGGTGCACCCCGTTCATGAGTTTCATGCCGAGGTCGCTGAGACGGTTGTTGGTGCTCATGGGTCTATTCTCGCGCTTCTGCTGGGTGGGGGTTGAGAGCGTTCAGACGTTCAGACAGCCGCGCGGCGCTGCGGCGGGCGCACGAAGAGTGCGAGCGCGGCGACCGCAATCGGGATGCTCGAGAACCACACGGCCGGCTCGGTGAAGTTGCCGCTCACGTCGACGGCCAGCGAGAGGGCGATCGGGCCGAGAGCCGTGGAGCCCAGGGCGATCGCGGTTGTGACACCGCGAATGGAGCCGATGTGCGCGGTGCCGTAGTAGCGCACGTAGGCTGCCGCCTCCATCCCGCGCAGGCTTCCGCCGGCCGCGCCGAGCACGAGACCGTAGAGAACGGCGGTGCCATTGGGGCCGACGACGGAGAGCAACAGCAGTGAGCCGGCGAGCGTGAGCATCGAGAAGATGACGAACAGCTTGGGGCTTACGCGGTCGACGAAAGCGCCGACGATGAGGGTCGCCGCAATGCCTGTGACGGTTTGCGGGAGAAAGTTGGCGGCCGCTTCGAACGGGGTGAGGCCGCGCTCGCCGAGGATCGCGATCTGGTGGAAGGCGAGGCCGGTGCTCAGCATGCCGGAGGCGGCGAGAGAGGCCGCGATGACCCAGAACATACCGGTGCGGGCGGCTTCGCCGAGCATCCACGATTCTTTCTGGATGACGATCTGCGCCGTCGAGAGATCTTCGGCCTGGGCGGCCGCCCGGCTGCGCTTCGGCAGGATGAACGCGAGGGGCACGACGACGGCGAGCACAATCGCGGCTTCCCAGCGCCAGGCAGCGTGGATGCCGACGGCCGAGATGAGTCGTTCGAGGCCGACGGGGGCGAGGGAGATTCCGGCGGATCCAATGGCGGCCGTGATGCCCAGCGCCAGACCGCGGCGATGGGTGATGGCGCGGGCGACCGCCGTGGTGGCGGCGAGGCTGAGGGCACCCTGGCCGAGCATCCGCACACCAACGAACCCGGCGGTGAGGCCAGCGATGCCGTCGACGAAACTGAGGGTGAGCAGCACGCTCGCGAACAGGGCGCCGATGACGATGGTGACGTAGCGGGCGCCGAAGCGGTCGAGGGCGCGGCCGATGAACGGTTGGGCGGCGGCGCCGACGATCGTGCCGAAGAAGTAGCTGACGGAAATGCCGGTGCGAGAGACGTCGAGTTCAGCGATGAGGGGGTCGGTGAAGACGGAGATTCCGGCGGTCTGACCCGGAGCAGTCATCACCGAGATGACGCCGGCGGCGGCGACCAGGCTCACCCACGGCAGCCACTTCACCGGTGATCGCTGTGCTGGAGAGCGTCGGCCCGTCTGCACCACGTTCACGTCAGAGGAAACCACAACCACTCAACCCTTCGTACCCACCGTCGGGCCAGCGTTTGGTGTTGCGACTCCTGCCGCAACTAATAGACAAAATCGTACTAGCCCGCTGGGCGAGGGGGTTACTGCTTCGCTGCCGCCAATTGAGCGGCGGACTCGTCGTACGCGCGGCGGCTCTCTTCGACCCTGTCGGAGTTGGCGAGGGCCCAATCGGCCATCGCCAGAATCGGCGGCAGAAGTTCGCGGCCGACATCCGTGAGCTCATATTCAACGCGCGGAGGGATTTCGGAGTAGACGGTGCGGGAGACGAGGCCGTCGCGCTCGAGGTGGCGCACGGTGCGCGTGAGCATGCGCTGCGAGATGCCCGGTACGCGCTGGCGGAGCACGGTGAACCGCTGCGGCCCGGTCTCGAGCATGCCGACGACCAGCAGCGTCCACTTGTCGCCGATGCGTTCTAGGGCTTCGCGAACGATGGTTCCGCGCTGGGCTTCACACATCTCTTGCATCTCACGCATGGCCATGGTGGCTCCTTGGTTACCTCTGTGTGCCTTTTGTAAGGCCTCTCGAACCAGTCTAGGTTACTAATACTGCCTGAGTAACCAATGGTAACTGTCACAGTTCCGTTAGGTAACCGGGCCCAGATCTTGACCACAACTCGTACTGAAAAGAAAGAAAACCAATGACTATTGCCGTATGGATCGTCTCCGGACTCCTCGCCCTCGCTTACCTCGCCGCCGGCGGACAGAAAATCACCGTTGCCAAGGACAAGGCCTTCACGACCTTCCCCTGGGCTGAAGGCGCTGGTATCCCCATCCTGCGGGTGGTCGGCGTTCTCGAAGTGCTCGGAGCCATCGGCCTTATCGTGCCGGTGCTGACTGGCATCCTCCCGATCCTCACCCCGATCGCCGCCGTAGGCCTCGTGCTCGTGCAGGCAGTCGCCATGATCATTCACGCCCGTCGCGGCGAGTTCAAGGCGCTCCCCGTGAACGCAGTACTGCTGCTGCTTGCCCTCTTCGTAGCAATCGCTCGTTTCGCCGGTTTCTAAAGCGAGACCAGCACACAGAGTTGAGCACCTAGCGCTCACCAGCGGATGCGGCGTGGACCGGGGTTACCCGAGGCCCACGCCGCATTTGTGTGCGTGGGGCTGTTTGTTCGCCGATCCTGCGATCCTGCGATCCTGCGAGCCTGTGCGGCTGCGGCTGCGGCTGCGGCTGCGGGTCTGTTTGTCTGTAGCGGTTCGCGGCGCAGCGGCGTAGCGTCGAGTCACCTCGCATCGCGCGACTCAGGCAGGCCGCGCCTCGGCCACCCGCGAGGGATAGAGAAGGAGCATCATGTTTTCCCCCATCACCGCTTTTTCTGGCTTCAGCGTCAACGACCTCGACGCGGCTCGAACCTTTTACTCCGAGACGCTGGGGCTCACAGCCTCCGATGGCGGCATGGGCACTCTGCGCCTCACGCTTCCCGGCGGTGCCGAAGTGACCATCTACCCCAAGGAGACCCACGAGCCGGCGAGCTTCACCATCCTGAACTTTGCGGTGGAGGATGTCGAAGCCGCCGTCGATGCGCTCAACGAGCGGGGTGTGGTCACCAAGATCTATAACGACGGCGACCTCATGGGCGACCTCGGCACGGACGCGAAGGGCATCATGCGCGGGCACGGCCCCGAGATCGCGTGGTTCAAAGACCCGGCGGGGAATGTGCTTTCCCTTATCTCAGCCTGAGGCCACGCGCGCACAGTAGCGTTGACCCATGACGGTACTCACCCCAGCACTGCTTGATCGCATCCGGTCGCGGGCCGCGCGCTACGACCGCGAGAACATCTTCTTCACCGAAGACCTGCAAGAGCTGCGTGCCGTTGGCTACTTGAAGCCGCGCAGTTTGCGTGAGCTTGCGGATGATCAGCGCCTGCTTGCCGCATATGCTCCGGCCACGGCGCTCGCCATCAACATGCACCTCGTGTGGATCGGTGTTGCGTGGGCTCTGCGCGAGCGCGGTGACTCGAGCCTCGACTGGTTGTTGGCGGATGCCGAAGCCGGCGAAATCTTCGCTTTCGGTTTGAGCGAACCCGGCAATGATCTCGTCATGTGGGACTCGCTCACCACCGCCGAAACCGTCGAGGGCGGTTACGCGTTTACCGGCACCAAGATCTTCACGTCGCTGTCACCCGCGTGGACCCAGCTCGGACTTTTCGGTAAGCACACCGCCGACGATGGCACCGAAACCCTCGTGCATGGTTTCATCTCTCGCGATGAACCCGGCTGGCGTTCCCTCGGCGACTGGGACACCCTCGGCATGCGCGCCACCCAAAGCCACACAACAGTGCTGGATGGCGCCTTCGTTCCCGCGAACCGGGTCGCCCGCGTGCTGCCTGTCGGCCCCAACGCCGATCCGTTCATCTTCGCCGTGTTCGCCAACTTCTTGCCGCTCATCGCCTCCGTCTATGCGGGGCTCGCAGACCGCGCCCTCGAGCTCGGGGTCGAAGCACTGCAGCAGCGCAGCTCGGCCATCAATGGTGAGGCGTACTCCGAGCATCCGGATCTGCGGTGGCGCATGGCGGATGCCGCCCTTGCGCTCGACGCGATTGAACCCCAGTTGCACAGCATCGTCGATGACGTTGATGGGCTCGTGGATCACGGGGCTGGGTGGTTCCGCAAACTGACCGGTGTGAAGCACCGCAGCATCGAAACCGCACGCCACGTTGTCGACCAGGTGATGCGCTCAGCCGGGGGAGGAGCCTTCCGCAGCACGAGCGAACTCTCGCGGCTGCAACGCGATGTGCTCGCCGGCATCTACCACCCCTCGAACCCGGAGTCGGTGTACAAGACTGTCGCGAGCGACCTGTTCGGGGGCTAGCCGCCGTTGATGGCGATGCTCACCCAGCCCAACAGCGCGAGAACAACAGCGACACCGCCGAGCGAGATCGCGATACGCGGTCGCTTGCCCAGAACCAAGTAGTAGAGCGCAGTCGCGATAGGTGCGGTCCACGCTCCCGCCGCGATCATGAACATGCCCAGGAACACGGGAGTGTCTAGGTGGGTGATGAGCCCCGTAACAAAGACTGCGAGACCAGGCACGATCCCGAAGAGTGGACTCAGCGCGATGAATAGTGCGATGGGGAGCGCTCGAGCGGGAACTCGTGCGCTCAGCCACAACCACGTTGGCACGCCGAACAGGGCTGCTACCGGGAGGCCCAGTGCGGTTGCGCGGGCGAAAGCGTGCAGCAGCTCCGTGCCTGTCGAGCCGTAATAGGGAGTTCCCAGCACTACGAGCACAGTGCCCAGAGTCAATGCCACCGCGACGCAGCCGAGAACGGCGGCGATGTCCTTGACGCTTCGCTGCGGATGCACGATCTAAGACTTCTTCGTCGCGCGTCGATGCTGCCAGATAAGTACTAACCCCACGGTGAAGGTAGCGAGATGAGCAAGAACCCCCAACGTCGTCAGGCTGTCCGTGAGCGCTCGCAGGAGAAGAAGGATCAGCGAGCCAGCAGCGACAATCACGCCGCTCCAGAAGAGGGCTGCCGTGCTTCTCGTATTGTTCGTCATCGCATCCTCCGGCAGCCGTTCTGAAAAACGACGTTGCCTCAATGGTAACTATCGAAGCCGCTCACCACCTGTGCGCGTAACCGAGCTAGACCGCAGCGACCTGCTCGCGCGCCCCGAGCCGCAGGCTCACATCGTCATCGCGACGCTCATCATCGTGATGGCTGACAAGCACCACGATCTTGTCGGCGAGAGCCGTGCGCAGGTCGGTGATGAGTTGCTCGGCGCTCGCGGCATCCAAGTGGGCGGTCGGCTCATCGAGGAGCACAACATCCGCCCGCGTGAGAAGAGTTCGGGCAACCGCGAGGCGCTGGCGCTCGCCGCCCGACAGGCTTTCGCCCGCCGACCCAACGCGAGTGTCGAGCCCGCGGTCGAGCGAATCGAAGAGCGGGCCAAGACCTACCTGACGCAGCACCGCGACGAGCTCCTGCTCGGTCGGCTGATCATCGTGCGCACGGCCCAGCAGCAGGTTCGCGCGGATCGTCGAATCGAAGAGGTGCGACTCCTGCGGGCACCACGTCACCGCCGCACGCAATTGTTCAGGCAACAGCTCGCGGGCATCCACACCATTAAGGCGCCACGAGCCAGCGGCCGCTGGAAGATACCCGAGCAGAGCGGCCAACAACGTCGACTTACCCGCGCCCGACGGACCCTCCACGACAAGCCACTCGCCACGCTCAACCCGAGCGGTCGCGCTCGAGAATGCCAGCGTCGGGCTCGAAGGCCAGCGGATGCCGAGCTCTCGCAATTCCAGAACGGTCACGTCACCGAGGGGCTGGTCTGCGCTCGCGGCAGCAGCATCGCGCGAGACAGCACCGCCAGCACTACCAGCACGCTCAACCCCCGCAGTAACCCCGCGCACCTTCGCCAGCGCCGCGCTCAGCGCCGGCCACTGCTGCACGGAGTCGACGAAGGCGATGAGCGAGTCAACGAGGCCGATGGGGATGAGTACAAGTACGGCGACGATGCCGATGGGCAGGGTTCCGGCGACGACGGCGGGAGCGGCGATGGGCAGCATCGCGACGGCGGTCACCGAGCAGGCGAGCACGACAACCGCGTTGCCGATTCCGAGGGCGCGGGCGCTGCGGCGGGAGAGTGCGCCGGCTTCGGCGTCGATGTGATCGAGGCGGGCGAGCATCCGCTCCCCAACACCGTTGGCGCGCAGGTCGCTGGCAGCACCGGTCATGGCGGCGAAGGCGCGCACGACGCGGGACTGCACTTCGGCAATGCCGTTGGCGGCCGAGCGGTCCACGATCACGGCGATGATGGGCGCCGCAATGAGCCCGACCGCGAGACCTGCGAGCAACACGGGAACGGCGGGAGCGTGCAGCATCCCGACCGCGATGAGCGCAGCGAGCGACGTGCCCAGAGCGACGGCGGGAGGCAGCACGACGCGGGGAACAAGATCGCGCACCCGGTCGGAGGCAGCCACGAGGTAGTCGAGCGCGACCCCGCCATTGGCGAGCGCGCGCGAACCGAGTGCCCGAGCGCCAAGACCATTCCACAGGGCGACCCGCAACTCGATCACGGAACCGAGCACAGCGCGGTGGGTGGCGAGACGTTCCGCGTAGCGCAGAGCCGCACGACCGATGCCGAAGAAGCGCACACCCACGATGGCGACGAGCAAGAACATGATGGGCGGATGCTCGCTCGCCCGCACAATCAGCCAGCCCGAGATCGCGGTCAGCGAGATCGCGAAGAGGCTCGCGCCGACGCCGAGAGCAATTGCTCCGACGAGAGTTCCGAGGGAGGGGCGCACAAACTCGAGCAGGCTGGCGAGAGTCGCGCGGGTTGTGCGGGGCGCGTCGAGAGCGTCAACATCCACGTCACCGTCGACCGTCAGCGGATCAACGCGAGCTTCGACAGCGCGGGTGCCGCCCGAAGCGCCCACGGCCACAACCTGATCGGCCAGTGCTGCGATTCCTGATTCGTGCGAGGCAACAAGAACCGTGACGGGGCGACCACGCAGGTCAGCGATCGCGGCTTCAACGCGAGCGGCGGATGCCGGGTCGAGATGGGCGGTCGGCTCATCGAGCAGCAAGAGGGTGGCGCCCGCTTCGACGCGTAGCAGTCCGCGCGCGACGGCGATGCGGCGCAGCTCGCCCGGGCTCACTTGGCGCGGATCAGCCTCGGCAACGGCGGTGAGACCGAGGTCAAGCAGCACCGACTTGATGGCTTTTTCGTCGCTGCTGTAGAGGCGAAGTTCGTCGATCACAGTGTCAGCAACGGTGTGTGGATGCTGCGGAACCCAGGCCACGCGGGAGACGTCGATGCCCCACACGCTGCCGCCGCTCGGCTCGCGATTGCCCGCGAGCACCTCGAGAACACTGGATTTTCCACTGCCGCTTGGCCCATCCAGAGCAGTGATGGTGCCGGGCGTTGCGCGGAAGTTGAGTTTGTCGACCGCAGGCCGCCCGCGCCCCTCATAAGAAATGGTGAGGTCGATGACGCGGAATCCACCGGCACTCTGGCGGTGTTCCCGAGCGCGCGGTGCGTCGATGATCGCGCGGGCACGACGCAGAGCGGTGAGCCCGTTCTCGGAGGAGTGGAACGCGGCACCCAGTTCGCGGAAGGGCGCGAAACACTCGGGCGCGAGCACGAGAGCGATGAGGCCGACGGTAAGCGAGAGCTGGTCATCCACGAGCCGCACACCGACGAAGACGGCGACGACCGCCACCGAAATCGTGGCGATGAGTTCGAGCACGAGCGCCGAAAGAAAAGCGGTGCGCAAGGTTTCCATCGTCTTCGTGCGGTTCTCGGCGGAGATCGACCGCAACGCTTTCGACTGCTCCGCAACGCGGCCAAGGCCGACGAGAACGGGAAGGCCACGGGCCAACTCAACGAGGTGATCGGAGAGTCGTTCGAGGCTCGCGCTGGCGGCCTCGGCACGCTCACGCGTGTGACCGCCCACAAGAATCATGAACACCGGCACGAGCGGAACGGTCAGCACAATGATGAGCGCGCTCACCCAGTCGACCGACAGGATGCGGGCGCCAATTAGCAACGGAACCGTCGCGGTCGTCACAATCGCAGGCAGCACGACGCGGAAGTAATTGTCGAGCTCGTCGAGCCCCACGGTCGCAATCGCGGTACTTGCGCCCGAGCGAGCGTCGGAGCCGGTGAGCACTCGCTCCGCGAGTTCGTGGCGCAGAGACTCCTTGGCCCCTAAGGCGGCGCGGGTCGCGAAACTCTCCGTAGCCCACGCGGTAGCCGCGCGGAGGAGACCGGCCGCGATACCGAGAACGATGGCGAACTGCCAGGCTGCCGCATCCGCTTCAATGACGCCGACGACGCCACGAGCGACCGCTTCGGCCATGAGTACGAGCGCCAGTCCCTTGAGGGACGACAGCAACCCCAGCCCGAACAGTGTGTGCACACCGCCCGGGCCGAAGCCTGCTGCGAGTCGTTCGTGGAGTTTGGCTCTCATGCCCTCCATCGTGCCCTAGCTCGCTGAGGAAGCGGAGGCGCTCGCTGACGAAGCGGGGGCGACCGCAGGCTTCACGAGGTGGGCCTCCGGGATGTGGTGTTCGCTCAGACGGTTGCGGAAGACCCAGTAGGTCCAGCCCTGATACACGAACACCAGTGGCAAACCGAAGGCGGTGACGATGCTCATAACGCTGAGGGTATATTCCCCGCTCGCCGCGTTGGAGATCGTGAGGTTGAACGCGGGGTCGAGCGTCGAGGGCAGTACAACCGGGTAGACGGCGGCGAAGATGGATGACGCCCCCGCGACCAAGAATGCTGCGATCCCCACAAAGGCCCAGCCTTCGCGTCCGGCACGAGCACTGATCCAACCGAAGACCACCGCGATCACCGCGACCACAACGAGCGCCCAGGTGATGAGCGTTCCGTTCTGGAACTGGATGACGAGCACCCACGCCACGATGGGCAGCAGGGCTACGGGGCTCCAACGCACGACGAAGTTGCGGGCTCGAACGCGCACGTCACCATCGGTCTTGAGGCCGAGGAAGACGGAGGCGTGAACCAGCGAGAAACCGACGACCGCGAGGCCACCGAGGACGGCGTACGGCGTGAACCAGGCGAAGGCGCCGCCAACGCGGTCACCGTTTGCGTCAATCGGGAGACCGGTGGTGGTGAGCGCGAGGGCTGCACCGATACCGAAAGCGGAACCGAGCGAGCCGAGCCCGAGAGCGCGATCCCACCACATACGCCACTTGTCGGTGGAGCCCTTGCCGCGGTACTCAATCGCAACCGCGCGGAAGATCAGGCTCACGAGCACAATCGTCAGCGGGATGTAGAGCGCCGAAAAGAGCGATGCATACCAAAACGGGAATGCAGCGAAGGTGGCGGCTCCGGCTGTGATCAGCCAGACCTCGTTGCCGTCCCAGACCGGGCCGATGGCATTGAGCATGAGGCGACGCTCACGGTCTTTGCGGGTGCTGAAGAGCAGCAGCATCCCGACACCAAGGTCGAAGCCTTCGAGAAGGAGGTAGCCGATCCACAATGCCGCGATCGCGATAAACCAGATAGTGGGAAGAAGTTCCATGAGTAGCTGCCCTTCTGCTTAGTAGGCGAACGCGAGAACGTCGTCGCGCTTGTCTGGTTTGTTGGGGTCGTCAGGGTCGCTGCCCGTGCCGTCGTGGCCTTCGCCATCCGGATGCGCGAGCTCGGGCATTGCCGAGGCAACGCCACCGCGCACGTACTTGACGAGCAGCTTGATCTCGAAGACAAGCAGGAAGCCGTAGACGAGAGCCAGAGAGGCGAGCGAGAAGATCATCTCTTCTCCACTCACGCCGGGGGAGACCGCGGCGGCAGTGAACATGAAGACACCGTCAACGCCACTGGGGTTAGGGTTCGGGGCGACCACGAAGGGCTGGCGACCCATCTCGGTGAAGACCCAACCGGCGATGTTGGCGCCGAACGGGGCAGCGATGCTGAGCAATGCCGTTCCCATGAGGAACTTCGAGCGCGGCACCGTGCCCTTGCGAACGATCCACAGAGTGAGGAGCGCGAAGCCGGCAGCGAGAGCACCGAAACCGATCATGAGGCGGAAGCCCCAGTAAGTAACTTCCATGAGAGGCAGATACTCGATTTCTTGACCGGCGCGCTCACCGTACAGCGGGTCATCCGGCAGGTTGGTTCCATAGAGCGCCTGGTATTCAGGGATGAGCGTGTTCACGCCCTTGATCTCGGTATCGAAGTCCCCGTGGGCCAAGAAGGAGAGCAGCCCGGGAATCTCGATGATGCCCACGACGTCGTCACAGTTCTGGCCGCCGAGTGGGCCAATCGAGAGCACGGAGAAGCTCGTGCCGTCGTGGCACGCAGCCTCGGCGGCGGCCATCTTGAGCGGCTGCTGCTCGAACATAAGCTTGGCCTGCAGGTCACCCGTGATCGAGAGCGCGCCGAATCCGAGAACGGCGATTACAGCGCCGATGCGGATGCTCTTGATCCAGACGGCGTGGTCCTTGCGATCGCGACCGGGGATGCTGAGGTTCTCGCCGACGACGACGCGACCCGTGGCATCCACGGTGTCGATTCCATCGCGACGGCGCTGCCACAGCTGGTACCACGAGATGCCGACCACGAAGCCCGCGCCGACGGCGATGGCACCGGTGATGGTGTGGGAGTAAGCCGAGAGGGCGGTGTTGTTGGTGAGCACGGCCCAGATGTCGGTCATGACGGGGCGACCGTCGATGAGTTCAACACCGACCGGGTGCTGCATCCACGAGTTGGCGACGATGATGAAGAAAGCCGAGACGACGGAGCCGGCGACAGCAATCCACAGGGTTGCGAGGTGCAGCTTCTTGCCGAGGCGATCCCAACCGAAGATCCAGAGGCCGAGGAAGACTGACTCAAAGAAGAAGGCGAGCAAGCCTTCCATGGCCAGCGGTGCTCCGAAGACGTCGCCGACGAAGCGGGAGTATTCGCTCCACGCCATTCCGAACTGGAACTCCTGAACGAGGCCAGTGGCCACACCCATGATGAAGTTGATGAGGTACAACTTGCCCCAAAACTTGGTCATGCGCAGCCACTTTTCGTCACCCGTGCGCACCCATTGGGTTTGCATGAGCGCCACGATGGGGCCGAGGCCCAACGTGAGTGGAACCATGATGAAGTGGTAGACGGTGGTGATTCCAAATTGCCATCTGGCGATTTCTAGGGGGTCCACTCCTGGCCTTTCGGTGGCGGGTTTCGCGCTAGTTCTACATCCTGTAGAACCGCTGTGTATACATTTCTACACCTTCGTAGAAATTATTTCTACTTAGGGTAGAATTGCTTCATGAACTCCCTAGGTGAACTCGAACGCAGTGTCATGGACCTGCTGTGGGCGAGCGCCGAAAGCCTCTCGGCCTATGACCTTCAGGCTGCCCTCGCGTCGTCGGAGGCGTCGGGCCGTGAACTGGCCGCCACGACCGTTCTCACCGTGCTCTCTCGCCTCGAGAAGAAGAACTATGTAGTGCGCGAACGGGATGTGCGTCCGCACCGTTACCGTGCCGCCTCAGTTCGTGCTGAGCACATGGCCGACCTCATGCACGAGGTGTTGGGCGGAGCGAGCGACCGTACTGCCGTGCTCGAGCGGTTCGTCGGCCAGGTTTCGAACGAAGAAGCTGAGACCCTCCGCCGTATTCTCGCCGGACGCTAACCGTGGTCGCCGCCGCGATCATCCTCGGTGCCATCGCCATTCTCTTGGCCTGGCCCGTGCCGGCGATCCTTCCGGGGGCGCGTTGGGCGTACAAGCGCCCGACTCTCGGGCTGCTCGTCTGGCAACTTGTCGCACTCGTAGGTGGCTTCAGCATGATCGGTTCGCTCGTACTGCTCGGGGCCGCGACCTTCGCTAGCGATCTTCCGGATGCCGCCACGGGCATGTGGCGTTTCGTCACCCACAATGAACTCCCTGAGGGCTCCTCGGTGTGGTCGCTGCTCGCACTCTCGGGAGCATTGTTCCTCACTGTGCACTTGCTGCTGAACCTGCTTGTCACGTTCGTCTATGCCGAGCGCGAGCGTGCCCGGCACTCCCAACTCATCACCCTGCTGAGTGAGCCAATGACCGACCGGCCCGGCACGCGCCTCATCGATACCCCCGCGCCCGTTGCCTACTGCCTGCCGGGCGCCTTGACCTCCGTCACGGTACTGTCCGCTGGCCTGATTGCATTGCTCGACGAAGAAGAGCTGCGTGCGGTTGTCGAACACGAACGCGCCCACGTGCGCCTGCGTCACGACATCGTGCTGATCTTCTTCACCGCGTGGAAAGCCTCGTTGCCGTGGCTGCCCACAGCCCGCAACGCTTCCCGCGAAGTCGCTCTCCTGCTCGAAATGCACGCGGATGACAACGCCCTGAAAGACGTCAGCCGCGGCAGTCTCGCGCGCGCCATCACCGTAGTGGCTGAAGGCGGAGCCCTCCCGCAGCGCAGCGAGCTCTCCGCCGCTATGCCTGAATCGACCCCAAAAGAACTGCGTGCTCGGCTGCTTCGTCTCGCCTAGACCTCACTGAGCTAGTCCGCCTTAATGACGACTAGATTGGCCCCCATTTGGGGTCTAGCGTTCAAGTAGAGAGAAAGTCTCAGGCTTTTTCTCGCGCTACACAGTCGCACTAACCAGCAGAACTGAAAGCACGGGGGCAATCATGAACAGGAAAATATTCGGGTGGGTAGTCGTTCTTCTGGCGAGCCTTACCGCCGCTGCGGCAGCCACCGTCTGGCTGATCGTGGCCGGCACCGGCCTTGACTTAGCCGCGGGCATCCCGCCGCTTCCCGCCGTGGTGTTGGGCATTTCGGCTCTGCTGGCGATCGTTGCGAGCTTCGCGCTCATTCGGGCCGAGCTGCCACCGCACCGCTCCCACATGCGCGCGACCTACATCTCGCGCCGGGCCGGAGCAGCCTAGGCTCGACTGCATGACAGCACGCCCACGACGAGCCCCGTGGGCGGCGTTGTGTGTCGCGGTCGCGCTTACTGTGCTCGCCGGATGCTCCGCCGCTGCCCCGCCAACAACTGAGCCGCGCGACCCTTCCACCGCTACCGCCTCCCCGAGCCTCTTCGCCGCCGGCGCCGTCGCGGATTACCAGCTCGGCGCAGCGTACGAGCCCGACGCTGCCGTCACTGTCGTGGTGCGCGACGCCAGCGAAGAACCTCTCGCCGGTGCCTATTCCATTTGCTACCTCAACGGCTTTCAATCGCAGCCGGGGGAGTCGTGGCCGAGCGAGCTGCTGCTGCGCGATGCCGAAGGCGATCCGGTTATCGATGCGAACTGGCCAGACGAGACGCTTCTCGACATCCGTACCGCGAGCAATCGTGAGGCGATCGCCGAGCGACTCGCGCCGCTGATCGAGGACTGCGCAGGCAAGGGGTTCGTGGCGGTGGAGTTCGATAACCTCGACAGCTACACGCGCTCCGAGGGGATTCTTGAGCGCGAGCAGGCGGTAGCAATGGCGACGCTGTTCGTGCAGCTCGGCCACAGTAGCGGACTCGCGGTAGCCCAGAAGAATTCGGCGGAGTTGCTGGGGGAGGCGGCATCCGCCATCGGGTTCGACTTCGCGATTGTGGAGGAGTGCGACCAGTACTCAGAGTGCGGCGACTTCACCGACTTTTATGGTGATGCCGTTATCGACGTCGAGTACACCGATGAGCTGCGACGCCCGTTCACTGAGGTGTGTGCGGATGCTGCGACACCGCCCATCACGATGCTGCGGGATCGCGATCTCACGCCGCCCGGCTCAGCCGAGCACACCTTCGAACACTGCTGATTGTGCTCGCGCGAGGGCGCCACTGGCCGCCAACAGTCGGCCAACGTGCCGGGCAGCGAACTCGCCGGCCGACTAGCCCGCGCGTGAGCTAGTCGGTGACTTTCGGCCCACGCAAGAACGCGAGCGGCAGCGTGAGCAACGAGATTGCGGCGGCGACCAAGACGGCGGGCGGGAACGAGAACGCGGTCGCGAGGGTTCCGATGAGAACCGAACCGAGAGCGGTGCCGAGGTCGAAACCAATGTTCCAGGCGGCGCTGGCCGTGCCGTACTGCTTGCGCCGCACGGCTGCCAAGGAGATCACGAGCGTCAGGTTTTGCAGACCCCCGTAGGCGATACCGAGGAGCGTCATGCCGACCAGGAACAGCAGGATGCCGGTGGCGTCGGGATTCTGAACGGCGGCGGCAATCGCCACTAGTCCGACCACCGAGATCACGACGAGGGGCCAGAGGAATCGCTCGGCACCGAAACGGTCGGAGAGCCCGCCGATGGACCAGCGAGTGATAGCTGCGCTCAAGGTGAGGAGCGCGAGAGCCGCGGCAGTAGCGCCGGGCGAGGAACTCATTTGCGGGGCGAAGGTAAGCAGGGCACCACCGGCGAGGGTGACGCCGCTGAGCAGCATCATCGGTCGCAGAAGGCTGATCGCAAGCGAGCGGCGTTCTGACTTTCCGCCATCCACGGAGACGATCGGTGTCGCGTCGGTGTAGGGGAGAAGGTCGCGAGCGGCAGCCTGCTCGCGAAGCACTCGCGCAAGGCGCGGGGCAGAACTAATGCCGAGCAGGGGAAGGGCGCCAATCACGAAGACTGCCCAGAACCCGACGGTGTCGGCGAGGAAGGATGCGGTTGGTACGAGGATGATCTGCGGAACAGCAATCGCAGCGCCGTAGATTCCGACGGCGGCACCATGCTGGGTGCGATCGACGAGGTTCGCTACCACCGTGGAACCGGTAACGGTCAGGATGCCGAAGCCAATTCCGCGCACCGCCGAGATCGCGAGAATCCACGCGAGTTGATCCGAGATGAAGAGCAAGAGCGCGGGGGCGCCGAGGAGGGCAAGCCCCACCGCCAGTACGCGGCCGGTGCCGAAATGATCGAGCAGGCGCGGCACGAAGGGTTGCGTCATGACCGTCACGATCAGCAGGAGTCCGTTCACCAACCCCGAGCCAGCTTCGGTTGCCCCACCTTGAACCGCCCACAGCGGAACGACCGGAATCAGCGCAACGAAGCCTCCGAAACCTGCGGCCGTGAGCACCAACAGAGCTGGTATTCCGGGTGCCCGCCAGACGGGAGGAGGGGCATCGACAGAGTTCTGAGTCACGATGCTTAACCCTATGCCCCGCCGGGTCTCAACTGACCGAGGTCAGAAGCCGAAACCCGGCGGGGTAGAGAACTCGCGCGGCAGCCCACCACAACCTGCGGCACGAGTGGTCTTACTTCTTTGCAGCAGTCTTGGTGGCAGCCTTCTTGGTGACGGCCTTCGTCGCGGCCGGAGTCGACGCGGCTGCCTTGCGCGGCGCAGCACGCTTAGCGGGAACCGCAGCGGCGGCGCTCGGCGCGACGGCACGGGGTGCCAGTCGCTGCAGCTGAGTGACGTGCTTGGGTTCAAGCTCTTCGATGCTCGTGACTTCGAGCAGCTTCATGGTGCGCACGATCTGGTCCGACAGGATCTCGATCGTGCGGTCGACGCCCTCGCGACCTCCGGCCATAAGGCCGTACAGGTAGGCACGGCCGATGAGTGTGAACTTGGCACCGAGCGCCATCGAAGCCACGACATCCGCACCGTTCATGATGCCGGTGTCGACCATCACCTCAACGTCGTTACCGACTTCGCGGGCGACCTCGGGCAGCAAGTGGAAGGGGATGGGCGCGCGGTCGAGCTGGCGGCCACCGTGGTTCGAGAGCAGGATGCCGTCGACGCCTAGGTCGGCAAGGCGCTTCGAGTCTTCAAGGTTCTGCACTCCCTTAATTACGATCTTGCCTGGCCACATGGCGCGGATGATCTTGAGGTCGTCGTAGTTGATTGACGGGTCCATGGCGGAGTCGAGCAGTTCGCCCACGGTGCCGCCGGTGGTTGCGAGCGACGCAAACTCGAGCGGGGGAGTCGTGAGGAAGTCGAACCACCACCACGGGCGGGGGATCGCGTTGAGTATCGTGCCGGCCGTCAGCTGCGGCGGAATCGAGAAGCCATTGCGCTTATCCCGCAGTCGCGCCCCGGCAACCGGGGTGTCGACGGTGAACATGAGGGTGTCGTAGCCAGCGGCGGCCGCGCGTTCGACAAGACCGTACGAGATCTCTCGCTCGCGCATCACGTACAGCTGGAACCAGTTGCGACCGTTCGGGTTTGCGGCCTTCACATCTTCAATGGATGTCGTGCCGAGCGTCGACAGCGTGAACGGGATGCCTGCTGCCGCTGCCGCGCCCGCGCCCGCGATCTCGCCCTCGGTCTGCATGAGACGAGTGAATCCCGTGGGGGCGATACCGAAGGGCATCGCGGAGGTGCCGCCGAGAATCTGGGTGGTGGTGGAGACGTTTGAAGCGTCGCGAAGGATCGAGGGGTGAAACTCGATGTCTTCGAAGGCCTGGCGCGCACGGCTCAACGAGATTTCGCCTTCGGCCGAGCCATCCGTGTAGTCGTAGGCAGCCTTGGGCGTGCGACGCTTGGCGATGTCTTTGAGGTCGTAGATCGTGAGGGCGCTGTCGAGACGGCGTTTCTTGCCGTTGAGCTCGGGGGCCTTGAACTTCATGAGCTTCGCGAGCTCTACGGGGTTCGGAAATTGACGCTTAACCATGAGGTGCCTTAGCTGTCGGTGTCGAGATCGGTGTCGGTGTCGAGGTGGGTGAGGAGGCGATCGCGCGCCCCCAAAATGTGGTCGCGGGTAAGGCGCTCTGCTGTCGCGGCATCCCCGGCGGTGATGGCATCGAGGATGCCCTGGTGCTGTTCGGCCACCTCGTGGGCGGTAATGAGTTGGGCAGACTGAACCTGCCCAATGCACAGCTCGACTTCACCCATGAGCAGTTCGTGCAGGCGGGTGAGGCGTGAGCTGGGCTGACCGGCGACGAGCGCGCGGTGGGACTGGATGTCGTGGTGCGCGAAATCATCGGTGGCGGTGAGCGCCCGGTGGGCTGCCAGCGCCTCCGCCGGAATCGCGCCGGCCTCGGCTAGCGCCGCCATCGCGGCGGTCTCCACGATGGAGCGGGTGTCAAAGAGATCCAGCACGTCGTCGTAGCTGAGCTCGGGCACGCGCGCGGCCCGGTGGGCTTCGCGACGCAGGATGCCGTCAGCGACGAGGCGGTCAATGGCGATGCGCGCGGTGGGGCGGGCAACGCCGAACCGCAGGGCGACGGCCGACTCGGTGATGGCCGATCCGGGGGCATCGCGCTGGGCGATGATGTCCGCGCGAAGCTTCTGAGCGACGGTCTCGGGGAGCACTGCAGCGTTCTCAATCATCGTGCGCTCCCTCTTCGTTGACTCGGATTGTCAAACAATCTAACAGAATGTAAGACAAAGCAAAATAGACACCTGTTACATTGGCGACGTATGTTTTCGTGCGCAACAAAGGAGATGGCATGACGAAGCAAGTGGCCTGGGGAATTCTGGGCACCGGGTGGATCGCGGGCCTACAAGCCAGCGACCTCATCGAGCACGGCCACAACGTCGTTGCGGTCGGATCCCGCACCGCGGAATCGGCCACCACGTTTGCTGCCGAGTACGGCATCCCGACCGCGCACGGCAGCTACGAAGACCTCGTTGCTGACCCGAATGTTGACGCGATCTATGTTGCTTCGCCTCACCCCTTCCACGAAGAGCACGCGCTCCTCGCGCTCAACGCGGGCAAGCATGTGCTCGTGGAAAAGGTGTTCACGATGAACGCGGCGCAGGCCGAGACCGTCGTCTCCCGGGCATCCGAACTGAACCTTGTCGTGCTCGAAGCCATGTGGACGCGCTACCTGCCGCACATGGTGCGTATTCGTCAGCTCATCGCCGACGGGGCTCTCGGAACGATCCGCAGCGTGATCGCCGATCACAACCAGAACCTGCCCAGCGACCCGCTGCACCGCATCAACAACCCCCTGCTGGGCGGCGGTGCACTGCTCGACCTCGGCATTTACCCGGTGTCGTTCGCGCACGACATTCTGGGGGCGCCGTCGAGCATCGTGGCCGTCGCCACCAAGACCGGCACGGATGTCGACCGCCAGACCTCGATGATCTTCAGCTACGGCACCGAAGCTCAAGCAGTGCTGCAGACGACGCTCGACCTCGCCGGCCCCACGCGCGCCGTGATCGTCGGCACTGAAGGCCGCATCGAAATCGCCGAGACCTGGTACGCGCCCACGACCTACACGCGCTTCGATGGCAAGGGCAACGTTGTTGAAGAATTCGACGGCACCGTTACGGGTCGCGGCATGCAGTTTCAGGCCGCCGAGCTCGAGCGCCTCGTCACTGAAGGTGAGATCGCCAACGACATCCTGTCGCCGAGCGAGAGCATCGAAATCATGCACACGCTCGACGAGATCCGTCGTCAGATCGGGTTGACCTACCCGATGCTCGACGAAGGCTAACGAGCTCACTCGCGCCAGCGCGGGCTGCCTAGCCTTCGCGTGTTAATCACCTCAGCGCCAGCTACCGAATTGATCGGTGGCTGGCGCTGTGTTCGTTAAGCGCACACGAAGGCGCTGTGCATGCCGCGGGTAACTCCGGCGTGCACAGCGCCCCGGCGGTCTACTGCGAACGCGGCAAGTAGCGCTTCGGCGAAAACGCGGCAGCGACGAGGCTGCGCAAACTCTCCAACGAACCCTCGACGAAGCCTTGGGCGCGCGCCTGAACGAGCACGTTGCCAATAGCCGTGGCCTCCACGGGGCCGGCGAGCACCGGCATTCCACTGCGGTCCGCGATCAGCTGGCAGAGCAACTCGTTCTGCGAACCACCGCCGACGATATGGATGACCGACACCGACTTTCCGGAGAGGTCTGAAGCCGTGCGTACGGCATCCACGAAAGCAACGCTGAGGCTTTCGATGATGCTGCGCACAAACTCCACGCGCGATTGCGGCGCTGGCACATCGTGTTCGGTGCACCAGGCGGCGATGCGTTCGGGCATGCCGTCGGGGGCGAGAAAGCGGGCGTCGTTGGCGTCGAAGATCGGCACCGTCGTCGTGAGAGCGGATGCCGCCGCCAGCAGGTCGAGCAAGTCGACGCTGGCGTCTTCCTTCTGCCAGTCGCGCACGCATTCGCTCAGCAGCCAGAGGCCCATGACGTTGTGCAGGTAACGCACCCGTCCGTCCACACCGCCCTCGTTGGTGAAGTTCGCGGCCCGGCTGGCTTCGGTGAGCACGGGGGAGTTGAGCTCAACACCCACTAGCCCCCAGGTGCCACAGGAGATGTACGCGAAGTCGTCGTTCGTGGCCGGAACCGCGACGACAGCGGATGCCGTGTCATGCGATCCAACAGCGACCACGTCGGCACGGATGCCGAGCTCGTCGCGCACCGGCCCCAGCGTCGTGCCGGGAGTAACCAGCTCGGGGAAGAGGCTGCGGGAGAACCCGAGCTTCTCGATGAGCGCATCATCCCACTGGCCGGTCGCCAGATTCAGCAACCCGGTTGTCGAGGCGTTGGTCTGCTCGGCAACCTGACGCCCCGTCAACCAGTAGTTGATGAGGTCGGGGACGAGAAGGAAGCCGTCCACCTCGGCAAGGTTCTGCTCGGCAGCGAACTGGTACAGCGTATTAAAGGGAAGAAACTGCAGACCGTTCGACGCATACAACTCAGCATGATCGGCGATCGCGTGGACGCGCTCCACGCCCGCCGCCGTACGATCATCGCGGTAGTGGAACGGAGGGGCAACCATCTGCCCGCCCGCCATCAGCGCGTAGTCAACCGCCCACGAGTCCACGCCGATGCTCGACAGCTGCGGCTCTTCACGAACAGCAGCCGCCAAGCCAGCGAGAACACTCGAGTAGAGCGCATCAATGTCCCAGTGCAAGCCATCGGCGCGGCGAACTGGCCCGTTGGGAAAACGTGCAACGGGGCGAACCGAGAGCTCGTTGTGACCCACGTGGCCGAGCATGACTCGGCCACTGGTCGCACCCAGATCGACCGCGGCGATAACTTGTGCGTTCATCGGAGGAAGGCCGCCGCAACACCAGCATCAACGGGGATGTGGAGACCAGTGGTGTGGCTGAGGTCGGGGCCCGTGAGCACCGATACCGCGTTCGCCACGTTCTCCGGCAGAACCTCACGCTTGAGGATCGTGCGCTGAGCGTAGAACTTGCCGAGGTCGTCCTCTTCGATGCCGTAGGTCTTGGCGCGGTTGGCACCCCAGCCGGCGGCAAAGATTCCCGAACCGCGTACGACGCCGTCGGGGTTGATGCCGTTGACCTTCACGCCGTGCTCGCCCAGCTCGACTGCGAGGAGTCGCACCTGGTGAGCCTGGTCGGCCTTGGTGGCCGAGTACGCAATGTTGTTCGGGCCAGCGAAGACCGAGTTCTTCGACGAGATGTAGATGACGTCGCCACCCATTCCCTGATCGATCAGTACCGGCGCGGTCGCCTTGGAGACAAGGAACGAACCCTTGGCCATGATGTCGTGCTGGAAGTCCCAATCCTTCTCGGTGGTCTCCAGCAGCGGCTTCGAGAGTGAAACTCCGGCATTGTTCACCACGATGTCGATGCCACCGAAGGCGAGGACGGCATCCTGAACCATGCGGTCGATCGCTTCGGCGTCGGTCACGTTGACCTTGAGGCCGATGGCGACATCAGTGTTTCCGATTTCGGCGGCGGCGGCCTGAGCCTTCTCAAGGTCGAGGTCGGCGATAACGACGCAGGCGCCGTCCGCTGCGAGGCGGGTAGCGATGGCCTTACCGATTCCGGATGCTGCGCCAGTGACGAGAGCAACGCGCGTGGCGTGCGACTTGGGCTTGGGCATCCGCTGCAGCTTGGCTTCTTCGAGTGCCCAGTATTCGATGTTGAACTTCTCGGCGTCGCTGATGGGGGCGTAGCTCGAGATTGCTTCGGCGCCACGCATGACGTTGATGGCGTTCACGTAGAACTCGCCGGCAACGCGGGCGGTCTGCTTGTTCGCTCCGTAGCTGAACATTCCGACGCCGGGAACGAGAACGATGAGCGGGTCTGCGCCGCGGATCTCGGGGGAGTCGTCGGTGGCGAACTTGTCGTAGTACGCGGTGTAGTCCTTGCGGTACTCCTCATGGAGTTCCTTCAGACGCTCGATGCTCTTCTCGACCGACGCGTTAGCGGGCAGGTCGAGCAGCAGCGGCTTGACCTTGGTGCGCAAGAAGTGGTCGGGGCAGCTCGTGCCGAGAGCGGCGAGCTTGGGGGCGTTCGCCGAAGCGAGGAAGTCGAGAACGACGTCAGAGTCGGTGAAGTGACCGACCATGGGGCGATCGTGGCTCGCGATGCCGCGAATGGTTGCGGCAAGCGCGGCGGCCTTCTCGCGGCGCTCGGCCTCGGGAAGTGCAGCGTTCTTGGCAACGTTGCGACCGAACGGTGCCTTCTTGCCCTTCGCGGCGATGTACTCTTCGGCGGTCGTGACGATCCAGAGGCTGTTGGCTTCTGCTTCGTCGCTCGTGTCGCCCCACGCGGTGATGCCGTGGCCACCGAGGATGCAGCCGATCGCCTTCGGGTTCTTCGCCTTGATCTCGGCGATGTCGAGTCCGAGCTGGAAGCCGGGGCGACGCCAGCCAACCCACACAACTTGGTCGCCGAATGCCTTCTTGGTGAGCTTCTTGCCGTCCTTGGCGGTGGCGAAAGCAATTCCCGAGTCGGGGTGTAAGTGGTCGACGTGCGCAGCATCCACGAGTCCGTGCATGGCGGTGTCGATGGATGGCGCGGCGCCACCCTTGCCGTGCAGCGTGTAGTCGAACGCCGCCACCATTTCATCTTCGCGGTCAACGCCGGGGTAGACGTTGGTCATGGCGCGCAGGCGGTCGAGGCGCAGTACGGCGAGGCCTGACTCGGTGAGCGTCCCGAGGTCTCCGCCGGAGCCCTTCACCCACATGAGTTCGATGGGCTCGCCGGTAACCGGATCCGTTTCGGTGCCCTTGGCCGACGTGTTGCCGCCGGCGTAGTTGGTGACGCGTGGGTCAGAACCGAGGCGGTTCGACCGAGCGATGAGTTCAGCGGCAGTGGGGTTCGTCATGGAGGTATCCCGTATCGTCAGGTTTGTAAGTATTTGTGAAATCTAACAATAAATTACCAGAAGGTGCAAGGGAGCGTGCATGTTAGAGAAGCTCGACGTGCTCCCGGTAAGCATCCAGCCGGGAATCCCGCGGGTCGAGTTCGGTGATCAGCAAGCTCACGTCACGCAGGTTGAAGCTCACCGCGATCGACTGGTCGTCCAGCTTCGACGAATCGACGCAGAGAATCGTCTCGCGAGCGGCGCCGGCAAAGGCCTGCTTGACCTGACTCTCATCGAGCGATACCTCAGAGCTGCCGAGACTCGGGTCGACGGCGCTCGCCGAGGAGAAGAAGCGCGAGTACAGCACGGATGCCGCCCCCTGGCAGGCGAGAAGCCCCACCAGACTCTCGGTCTTCGGCTCGGACTCGCCGCCTGTGAGCACCCCGGTCACCCCCGGAATCGAGCGCAGGCAAATGAAGTTCTCGAACGAGTTGGTGACGACAGAAAGCCCATCACGCTGGCCGATCGTCGTAGCTATCGTGCCGGTCGTGGTGGAAGCGTCGAGCGCGATCGCTCCCGATTGCGGAATGAGCGCCAACGCTTTCGTGGCGATCACTTGCTTGGCGCGGGCACGCACGGCACGGCGTTCATCGAAGGGGCGCGGCCCCGAGATCGAGATCGCTCCGCCGCGTACCCGCCGCAGCAGCCCTTCGGCTTCCATCTCATCGAGATCGCGGCGCACGGTCATCGCCGAGACGGCGAGCTCGGCAGCGATGTCGTCGAGGCGCAGAGCGCCGTCGCGATTGAGGCGCTCCTGCAACATCGCTCGCCGTTGCTGTGCGCCCAGAGTGCCAATCGTCGCCATCGTGCTCCTCGGTGGTGTGTGAGATTTCATGTTACAACCCACGAAATTTCACACAAACGTTCGAGGGGCGCCCCCGCATCTGCACCAATGTGGTTGAGCGTTGACACTTTCCCGTCACGAGTGATAGGTTCACTGAACACCGGTTCATTGAACCAGAACTGAACTAGACACGGCAGAGCAGCCTGTGCGATTCGCCAAGCTGCCGCACCGGCTTGAAGAAGGAGAATCGCACATGGTCGATGGAGCGTACGAAAACGTCGCAAGCAGCGCATCCGGCATGGATCGCGCTCTCGAAGCTGGGCAGGGCATCGTTCAGCTCGCCCCCACCTGGGTTCCCCGCGCATTCTGCACTCCCGGTCGCCGTATCCGCCTTCACCCGGATGACTACTTCCCCTTCGCCCAGGGCCGGGGCGGCATCGATGAGCGCTGGCTCTCTTCCGCCGTTCGCGCCGACAACGGGCCTCTCACGGGAGCAAACGAAGGCCTCAGCCTCGTCGTTGACCCCGATGGTGGCGCACTGCTTCCCTTCGACGAATTCGTCGGACACCACAAGGGCGAAGCGATTGGTGAGCGTCTCTGGACGCAGCACGAGAAGTGGCCGATGTACTCGAAGTTCTTCGACAACCAGCAGGCGCTGCCTTTTCACGTGCACCACACGGATGAGAAAGCTGCGCTCGTAGACAAGCCCGGCAAGCCCGAGGCCTACTACTACTCGCCTCACATGAACAACCACTTGGGCGACCAGCCGATCTCGTTCCTCGGCTTCCAGCCCGAGGTCACCACTGATCAGGTGAAAGCCCGCCTCATGCGTTTCGGCGACGGTGGCGACAACCGCATCACCGATCTTTCGCGCGGCTACCGCACTCAGCTCGGCACCGGGTGGGACATCCCGTCGGGCGTTCTGCACGCTCCCGCCAGTATCTGCACCTACGAACCCCAAGCCGCCTGCGACGTCTTCTGCATGTGTGAGTCGTGGAGCAATAACCGCGAGGTTCCCGAGGAACTCCTGTGGAAGGACGTTCCGCCGGAGCACCACGGAGACTTCGACTTCATCATTTCCTTGCTCGACTGGGAGAAGAACACCGACCCCAACTTCGTGACGAACCGCTTCATGGCGCCGTACTCGACCGCGCAGTCGCTGGCTGATGGCGAGACCGCGTACGTTGAAAAGTGGATCGTGTACCGCTCGCCTCACTTCAGCGCGAAGGAGCTCACTGTTCGCCCGGGCCAGTCGGTGACGGTGACGGATGCTGATGCGTACGGTCTCATTGCCGTGCAGGGAACCGGAACGCTCGGCACCCACGACATCGCCGCCGCCACGCTCATCCGCTTCGGACAGCTCAGCCAAGACGAGTTCTTCGTCACCGAGTCGGCAGCTCGCGCCGGAGTTACCGTTACTAACCGCTCCGCTACCCAGGACCTCGTTATTCTCAAGCACTTCGGTCCCGAGAACGCCGAATTGGGACTCCATGTCTAACGTTTTTGGTCGCGAGGGAACGGCCCTGAGAGAACGCGTAGGTTCGCTCTCTCAGGTCGTTCGACTCGACAGCTTCGTGGAGGCCGAAGGGCCTGCGCGGGGTGCGCGCCGTCTGCGGATGGTGAACGGCAGCGGTATGGAGGTCGAACTTCATCCGGACCGGGCGCTCGACATCGGGCAGGTCACGTTCGACGGCATCCCCATCGCGTGGATCTCGCCGACCGAGATCACCGCCCCTGAAGCATTTGAACCCGAGGGCGCTGGTTGGTTGCGGACCTTCGGCGGCGGACTGCTCGCCACCTGTGGTCTCGACACGTTCGGGCCGGCTGGTGACGACGCGGGGCAGACTTTGGGATTGCACGGCCGCATCGGTGCGCAGAAAGCTCGCGTCATCCGAGCCGAAGCCAACGCCCGCGAAGTAGTGGTCAAGGCCGTTACTCGTCAGGCCGCTGTCTTTGGCGAGAACCTGACGCTGCAGCGCACGATTTCGGCTGAGGTCGGCGCGACGTCGTTCCTGCTCGAAGACACCGTGACCAACGAGTCATTCGCCGAGCAGCCGCACATGATTCTGTACCACATCAACCTCGGCTGGCCGCTGCTGTCAGAAAACACCATTGTCGATATTCCCTCCCGCGAAACCGTCGCCCGCGACGCCGAGGGAGAGAAGGGAATCGATACCTGGCAGACAGGCGCCGCGCCCACTCCCGGATTCGCCGAACAGGTTTTCCGCCACACGATCGGCGACGAGCCGGCGGCACAGGTACGTGTAACGAACCCCGATCTCGGTCTTGAACTGATTGTCGAGTTCTCCGGGCTGGAGCTCCCGTGGCTCTTCCAGTGGAAGATGGTCGGTCAGGGGCATTACGCCTTAGGCATCGAACCAACTAACACCGCCAACGTTTTCGGACGCAATGCAGCACGCGAGGCCGGCGAGCTCACCTCGATCCCTGCCGGGCAGAGCGTCAGCTACAGTGTGCGATTCACACTTCAGCGAACCAATGGATCAGACAGTGTTCGCGATGAGGGGAGTTCAGAATGACAACCGAGTCGACACCCGCAGTCGCTCTTCGGATGACCGGGATCACCAAATCCTTTCCCGGCGTGATGGCGCTTCAAGACGTTGATCTTGAGATCAACGAGGGCGAAGTGCATGCCATCGTCGGAGAGAACGGCGCTGGCAAGTCCACGCTGATGAAGATTTTGGCCGGTTTCTACCAGCCCGATAAGGGCGAGATCGAGGTCGGTGGTCGCAAAGCGACCCACTGGACCCCGCGCGAAGCCCGCAGCCGAGGTATCGGCATGATCTACCAAGAGCTCAACCTCGTTCCCGATCTTTCGGTGGCCGAGAACATCAGCTTGGGCGCGATGCCCAAGCGTGGTCCTTTCGTGGACTACCGCGCGATGAACGCGAAAGCTGCTGCGGTGCTCGACGAACTCGACACCGACATCGATCCGGGCACGCGTTTGGGCGACCTCTCTATTAGCCAGCAACAGCTGGTCGAGATCGCCAAGGTTGTCGCGCGCCAGCCGAACATTGTGGTGTTCGATGAACCGACATCGTCGCTGGGAGACAAAGAGACTCGCGTTCTCTTCGATGTCATCACCAAGATGCGTGACCGCGGCATCGCGATCATCTACATCAGTCACCGCCTTCAAGAGGTCATGGAAATCGGCGACCGGGTAACCGTTCTTCGCGACGGCCGCCACATCGAAACTCGGGACGTCGCGGGAATCACTCCCGATGAGATGGTCAGCCTCATGGTCGGTCGCGACCTCAACGAGATGTTCCCCAAATTTGATCTCGAGCTCGGCGAGCAAGTCTTGTCGGTTGTCGGCGCATCGCGTGCCGGTCAGTTCGACAATGTGACTCTGGATGTTCGCAAGCACGAGATCGTCGGGCTAGCAGGCCTCGTCGGCTCAGGCCGCACCGAAGTTGCTCGCGCACTGTTTGGGCTCGATCCGCTCGAAGAAGGCACCATCACCCTCGCGGGCAAGACGGTGAAGATCCGCTCGCCTCGTCAGGGGGTTGCCGCCGGGGTCGCTCTTGTTCCCGAAGACCGAAAGGGCCAAGGAATCATTCCGGGGTTGTCGGTTCGCGAAAACTTCACCCTGCCGGTGATCACGCGCATCACAAATGCCCTGCTCATCTTCTTGGGCAAGGAACGCAAGATCGTCACGGAGCTTGCCGACCGTCTCAAGGTCAACCCGCCCCAGGTCGAGCGTCCGCTCAACGTCTTCAGTGGGGGAAACCAGCAGAAGGTCGTTCTCGGCAAGTGGCTGCTCTCCGAACCGAAGCTGCTCATTCTCGACGAGCCAACCCGAGGTGTCGATGTGGGCGCTAAAGCTGACATCCATCACATCATTGGCGAATTCGCCCAAGACGGCGGCGGAGTACTCATGATCAGCTCCGAGCTGCCCGAACTGCTCGCAGTCTGCGATCGCATCTTCGTGTTGCACGAAGGCGTGATCTCGGCAGAAATTTCCCGCGCGGATGCAACCGAAGAGTCGGTCATGCGCGCCGCAACAGGTCAGGAGGTGGCCGCATGAATCAGCTCGTCGCACCCGCGAAAAGCCTCGACAAGAGCAAAACGCCCGGCGCACTGTTCAGTACGCTGAGCATCCCCATTGCAATTCTGGTGCTCGTCGTTATTGGGTCAGTTGCCTCACCGTCATTTCTGACGGTAAACAACCTGACCAACGTGCTCAACGCCAACTCGGCGGTGGGCCTCATCGCCCTCGGTATGACCTTCGTGATGGTCTCGGGAGGTCTCGCCGACCTCTCTGTTCCGGCCAACGTCGCCATGGGCGCCCTCGTCACCCTCGGTGCTCAAGAATCGATGGGCACCGGCCTCGCTGCGCTGATGGGCTTGCTCGTCGCGAGTATGGGTGGTGTCGTCAACGGCATCCTGATCGGCTACCTGCGCATCAACCCGATCATCGCGACTCTGGGCACCGGCTCGGTGCTCCTCGGCCTGAGCCAGCTGCTCGTCGGTGGTGGCATTGTGTACGCCCAGCCGAGCGCTCTCTCCACGTTCGTGAAGAGCAGCATCCTGGGCATCCCGGTGTTCATCTGGATCTTCATCTTCGTGGCCTTGATTCTGCATCCGCTGCTCGCCCGCACCTCGTTTGGTCGCTGGAGCCTTGCGGTCGGTGGCAACTACCAAGCAGCTCAGGCCAGCGCGGTTCCCGTGCGATTCACGAAGGCCGCCGCGTTTGCAATGACGGGCTTTCTCGCCGGACTGTGCGGAGTGCTTCTTGCTCTGAGCAACGGCCAAGCGCGCCCCATCATCGGTACCGGCTACGAGTTCGTGGCGATCACCGCAGTGGTGATCGGCGGAACGAGCGTCTTCGGCGGCAACGGTAGCGTGCTGCGCACCGTCGGCGGCGTGCTCATCACCGCCCTCATCGGCAACCTGATCATCTTGCTCGGCTTCCCCAGCCAAGCAACCGGACTCATCACGGGCGCCATTGTGCTCGGAGCCGTCGGCATCGACGCGTACTTTCGTCGGAAGGCAGGAAGACTGTGAAAAACTTCGACTTCGCTCTACTCGGTACCCGTGCGGTTCAGTACCGACTGGTCATCATGCTCGTTGCGGTCGCCGTTTTTGGCGGCCTGAGCCTCGACGACTTCCTCACCGTCAACACGCTCCAGTCGGTGCTCGACAGAGCAACGGTCGTCGGCTTCTTGGCACTCGGCCTTACGCCAGTGCTGATCGCGGGCCAGATCGACCTCTCTATTGGATCGATGATGTCGATGGCGGGCATCACCACGATCTTCATGCAGCCGGTCATCGGCAACGTTCCGGCCGCCGCCGCGGGTGTCGCCGTCGGCATTCTGATCGGTGCGGTCAATGCGTTGATGGTGGTGGTGTTCAAGATCAACTCGCTCGTCGCGACCTTGGCCACGCTGTTGATCTTCGCGTCACTTGCCCTGCTGCTCACGAACTCGTACCCGTTGAGTTCAGAAGACCCGATCTTCGGTCTTCCGTTGACAGCTGACTTCCTTTGGATACTCACACCACGATCGGCGATCTTCTTGACCGCTGCCGTGCTGATGTTCGTGTGGCTGAAGCTCACCCCCACCGGGCGCAACCTCTACGCGGTCGGCAGCGATGCTCCGGCAGCCACCTCAAGCGGCATCAACGCCAACGGGTACATTGCAACGTCCTTCATTCTGTCGGGCTTCTTTGCCGGGTTAGCAGGGATGATGCAGTCGCTGAGTACCGCCGCAGGGTCACCTGTTGCCGGTGCCGTCATGTTGATCCCCGCGATTACCGCTGTGGTCATCGGTGGCACGCGACTCGAAGGTGGCCGCGGCTCGTCGCTCGCCACCCT
Source organism: Salinibacterium amurskyense (assembly GCF_002797685.1). GTDB lineage: Bacteria > Actinomycetota > Actinomycetes > Actinomycetales > Microbacteriaceae > Rhodoglobus > Rhodoglobus amurskyensis. Next base: position 72,123 of record NZ_PGFH01000001.1, on the reverse strand, counting down.
CGGCGGAGTGCTCGCCCTCGGCGCCCTCACGACAGCCCTTGAATACAACGGCGTTCCGTCGTACACCCAGGCCATCTACACCGGCCTTCTGCTGATCCTTCTGATCAGCCTCGACCGCATTGTCTCCGGACATGGCGGCGCATCTTCCCGCGCGCAGAGAAGCGTGAGGGTCGCACCAAGAAACACACCACTTCCTAGGAGGAACGCATGATTGCACGTCGTAATATCCTCGTCGCCTCGGCTGCTGCCACGCTTCTGTTCGCAGTAGCAGGCTGCACCGCCGCCGATTCAGGCACGGACTCAGCATCCGGCGACGCAGGCAGTGTCGAAGGCAAGAGCATTTGCTATGTCACGCTCGCCAACTCACACCCCTACGTCACCCCGGCTAACGAGGGCGCTCAGGCCGCTGCAGATGCAGCCGGCGTAGAGCTCACCATCGTCAGCGAAGAGTTCTCGGCTCAGACCGGCGCAGAACAGCTCAACTCCTGCGTCTCGCGCGGTGTTGACGGCATCCTGCTCTGGCCAGCAGACGAGAACAGCTACCTGCCTGGACTGCTCAAGGCAGAGCAGGCTGGCATCCCCGTTGTCGCCATCGACACCCGTGCCGGTGACGAGTCGATGGAGCTCATTCAGTCCTTCGCAGGCGCCGACAAGTACGACCAGGGCAAGATCAGCGCTCAGCAGCTCGACGGTGCCCTCGACAGCACTGGCGGCATCGTTGTTATTGCGGGCCAGGCCGGAAACGGTACTGAGATCGCCCGCAGTGGTGGCTTCCTCGACGAACTCGAAAGCATGGGTTCAGGGCTCGAGATTCTCGCCACGGTCAACGCTGACTTCGACCAGCAGAAGGCTCTCGTAGCTTCGCGCGACCTCATCACCAAGTTCGGTGACCAGATCAAGGGCGTTTACGCTCAGGACGACACGATGGCCAAGGGCTTCCTGCAGGCACTCGAAGAGAGCGGACTCGACTTCGTTCCGGTCGTTGTTGGCATCAACGGTGAGGCTGGAGCCTTCGACAACATCCGCGAAGGCAAGCAGTTCAGCACCATCCTGCAGCCTCCGTTCCGCAACGGTGAACTCGCCATCGAAACCCTCATCTCCGTGATGAAGGGTGAGACGGTTCCCGAGATGGTCCCGCTGGAGAACACCATCGTCGACATCGACAACGTTGACGACCTGGAGCCCGCCCTCTAAGTCGAGAGCGAGCAAGATTCTGTGGGGCCACGCTGAGAAGCGTGGCCCCACGTTCTTAACACCCCCATCCTTAACGACGAGGAGAGAGCAAGCGCATGAATAAGACGACTAAGACCGTGGGAATCGGACTCATCGGTGACGGCCTCATGGCAAAAGAGCATTCAATGGCGTGGCGAAATGTCCGTGCTGTTTTTGGGGATGTGGGGCTGGAGCCACGGCTCGTAGCGCTTGTTCATCCCACTCTCGAACGTGCTCAGGCTGCGGCCGAGCAGTACGGTTTCGAACGGGCATCCGATTCATGGCAGGACATCGTGAACGATCCCGAGATCGACATCATCAACATCGTTACCCCCAATGCCTTCCACGAAGAAGTGGCGATTGCGGCGGCACGCGCCGGCAAACACATCTGGTGCGAGAAGCCTTTGGCGCTCACCGTTGAGGGCGCTTTGGCCATGACCGAAGCAGCCGAAGCAGCGGGAGTCACCACTCAGGTCGGTTTCACCTACCTGCAGAACCCCGGTATCACCCTTGCTCGACAACTCATCGATGCGGGAGAGCTGGGCGAACTCATCTCCTTTACCGGCTTCTTCAGCGCTGACACCATGATCGACCCCGACGTGCCATTCACGTGGCGCACTGACCGGGCGCGGGCCGGTGGCGGAGCGCTCGGCGATCTCGGGTCGCACATGATCTCTCTCGCGCGTCACCTTGTTGGCGATGTTGCCCGGGTGAGCGGCATGACGAAGATCGTTGTCCCGGAGCGCAATGACGCTGACGGCATCCGGCACACCGTTGACAACGACGACTACTCGTTGTCGCTGCTCGAATTTGCGAATGGGGCTATTGGCTCAATGCAGGCAAGCCGCGTAGCCGTGGGGCGTGCCTTTGAAGTGTCGTTTACGCTCACCGGCACCCGCGGCGCCATCCGCTTCAGTCAGCAAGACAGCCACAAACTCGAGGTTTCGCTCGACTCTGATGGACTCGACTCGCACGGCTTCCGCACGATTGAACTGGGGCCGAGGCATGGCGACTACGCAGCGCTGTGGCCGATGTCGGGAATCAACATCGGGCTGCACGAACTCAAGATTTTTGAGGTCAAGAAGTTTATCGATGCCATCGTTGCGGGCACTTCGTCGTCGCCCGATTTCCGTGAGGCGTGGGAGATTCAGAAGGTAATCGACGCTGTCGAAAAATCAGACCAGCAGCGCGCTTGGTGCGCTGTCTCGTAGCTTCGGCGACGGGCCCGTGGATGCTCGCACAATGAGTTCGGGCTCGAAGATGACGTGCTCGTGCTCATGGGATGCACCCTGCTCGATCTCGTCGAGAATCATCCGCACCGCGGTGCGGCCGAGTTCCTCTCGCGGCTGACGAACAGTCGTGAGGGGAACCGTGGCGGCGCTGGCCCAATCGAGGTCGTCAAAGCCGATGATGGAGATCTCGTCGGGCACTGAGATGCCGTCGAGCACAAACTCTTGAAGCACACCGAGGGCGAGCATGTCGTTGGCGCAGAAGACTGCGGTCGGGCGCTCGTCGCGGGGGCGTTCAGCGATGAGCCTGCCGGCGTGACGGCCTTCGGCAAACTTCCATGAGGGAACGTCGATGCGTTCAATGTCGGATGGGGCGAGCCCCGCTTTCGTAGCGGCGGCGGTGAGACCGTTGAAGCGCTCGTCGACCTGGCGAGAGATGGCAGATCCGCCCACAAAAGCGATCCGGGTGTGGCCGAGGTCGAGCAGATGTTCTCCGGCGATCTTTCCACCGGCAAAGTCGTCGGTGGCGAGCGAGCAGCAGGGGTGGTCACCCGAGATGCGGTCCACGTAGACCACGGGCACGCCGCGTGCAATGAGTTCCTCGAGGCGAGGGTTGCGTTCATCGACCGGGGTGATCATGATGCCGTGCACGCGTTGTTGCACGAGCAGGTCGAGGTTCTGTTGTTCACGGGCGGGGTCTTCGCCGTTGTGAACGATTACCACTCCAACGCCGAATTCCTTAGCGGCGGCTTCAGCGCCGAGGGCGACATCGACGAAGAAGGGGTTGCCCATGTCGGCGAGAGCGAAGCCCAGCGTTCGTTCGCGTCCGGGGCGATACTGGCGGGCGTTGGCGACGGGAACAAACTCGAGCTCTTTGATCGAGTTCAGCACCTTTTCGCGTGTCGCAGCGTTGACGTAGCTCGGGCGATTGAGTACGTTGCTGACAGTGCCCGCGGACACTCCCGCGTGCCGCGCCACGTCCCGAATGTTCGCCATTGTGCCTTCCGCTGCCTTTGATTCAATGAACCAAACCCAGAGTAAGCGTACACCCCATTAATGCTGGCCGCAGGCTACTTAAGCCGCCTAGGCTCCCCATCCAGCCTGAACGCCACCAACGCGCTCTTCGGCGATCTTCTGCTGGTAACCGGATGCTGCGTACGCCGCCATCGGGTCGGCGGGCAGGCCGCGCGACTCGCGCCAAGCAGCAAGGTCAGCGCGCACGTCGGTGTAGAAGGCATCCATCAGAATGCCGTTGGCACCGAGAACATCACCGGCGTCTTGCGCAGCGGTGAGAGCATCCGAATCGACGAGCAGTGCACGAGCGGTCATCTCCTGCACGTTGAGCACCGAACGCATCTGACCGGGAACCTTGTCTTCAACGTTGTGGCACTGATCGAGCATGAAAGCCACGCCGCTGTCGGCACCGTAGCCGCCGCCGCGAACGACCTCGTAGAGGATACGGAACAGCTGGAAGGGGTCGGCGGCACCCACGATGAGGTCGTCATCGGCGTAGAAGCGCGAGTTGAAGTCGAAGGAACCGAGCTTGCCGAGGCGTAGCAACTGCATCACGATGAACTCGATGTTGGTGCCGGGGGCGTGGTGGCCCGTGTCGAGGCACACGAGAGCGCGCTCGCCGAGCGCGGCTACTTGCGCGTAGCTGGTTCCCCAGTCCGGGACATCCATGTGGTAGAAAGCGGGCTCGAAGAACTTGTACTCGAGCACCATGCGCTGCTCGTCGCCGAGGCAGTCGTAGATCTTTTGCAGGGAGTCGGCAAGGCGATCTTGGCGACCACGGATGTCGGCCTGGCCGGGGTAGTTGGAACCGTCAGCGAGCCAGATCTTGAGGTCGCGCGAACCCGTCTGATCCATCACATCGATGCACTCGAAGTGGTGGTCGATCGCCTTCTGGCGAATCGTGGGATCGACGTGAGTGAGCGAACCGAACTTGTAGTCATCGTCTTGGAAGGTGTTCGAGTTCACCGTACCGAGGTCAACGCCGTGGTCGTTGGCGAAGGTGCGCAGGGCGGTGTAATCGTCAACCTTGTCCCATGGGATGTGGAGGGCAACTGTCGGCGAGAGTGCCGTGTACTTGTTGACCTGAGCAGCGTCCGCAATCTTCTCTTCGGGGGTGCGAGGCGTTCCGGGAGTGCCGAAAACCTTGAAACGGGTGCCGGAGTTGCCGAATGCCCAGGAGGGAAGTTCGATGGCCTGCTCTTCGAGGCGGGCTGCGATGGAGCTGAAGCTGGTCACTGCTGTTCCTTTGTTCTGCGGGTGATGACGGGCAACGCTCGGACGTCGAGTGTGCGGTGTCTCACTCATCAACTCTTCATTGAATCGTTTTAACTATGCAGGTCGAGAATAAGGTCTTGTGCGGGTTTTCGTCAAGGTGCAGCGATTCCGTGCCACTATTGAACGATTCAAAATCTAACCAGCGATCAGACAATAACTGGGCAGCGACGTGGCTGAGAAAGCAGGAAAGCATGAGTGGGGTCAGCGTTAAAGATGTTGCTCGCCATGCGGGCGTTTCAGTGGGCACCGTTTCTAACGTTATGAACCATCCGTCAAAGGTTGCGCCGGCAACGGTTACTAAAGTTCAGCAGTCGATCAATGATCTCGGTTTCGTGCGTAATGATGCTGCCCGTCAGCTGCGGGATGGTCACAGTAAGACGGTCGGTCTTGTCGTTCTTGACGTACGAAATCCTTTCTTCACCGATGTCGCCCGTGGCGCCGAAACCCGCGCGGCCCAAGAGGGGCTTTCGGTCATTCTCGGAAACAGTGACGAAGACCCTGCGCGCGAGCGGGCCTACCTCGAACTATTTGAGCAACAGCGCTCGCACGGGGTATTGATCTCGCCGATCGGTGATATTACTGCCCGGCTTGGCGCGCTTCGGGCGCGGGGCATCCCTGCCGTGCTCGTTGACCGGGCGAGCCCCGACCGCACTTTCAGCTCCGTGACGGTGGATGATGTGGCCGGCGGGCGAATGGCCGTAGAGCACTTGATCTCCGAAGGACGCACACGCTTGGTCTTTGTCGGGGGGCCGCTCTCGATTCGCCAGGTTGCCGACCGCCTCGAAGGTGCAGAGCTCGCCGCACGGGCTCACCCGGAGGTCTCCCTCGAGCTCGTGACTCTCGATTCGCTCAGTGTGATCGCTGGCCGCAAAGCGGGCGCTGAAATTGCCGCGCGCGCCGAACTGCCCGATGCGATTTTTGCGGCGAACGATCTGGTCGCGATGGGAGTGCTGCAAGCGCTCATGCTGCAGGGCTCGAATGTTCGGGTGCCCGAAGACATAGCCCTTATCGGCTATGACGACATCGACTTCGCCGCCGCCGCGGTGGTTCCGCTCTCGTCGATCCGCCAGCCGGCAGGGATGATCGGCCACACGGCATTGGAGATTCTGCTGGAAGAAGTGGCGAATCCGGATGCGTCTCCGCGCCACGTGGAGTTCCAGCCTGAGCTAGTCGTGAGGCGCTCGACGTCGGCTAGCGCCGTCGACGCTGTTTGACGCGGCGCTCGCTGTCTGACGCGCTGTTGCTAGTGTGCGGCGGCGAGCTGGTCGGCGAGGTTGAACACCTCGGGGAGCGTTGTTGCGACCTGATCGGGGCGACCATCGAGGGCAACAAAGAACTCTGCCATTTCCGCTTCCCACTCGGCGGCGATCGCGCTGCGGTCGAGGTAGGCCTGGGATGCTTCGACCGAGTCTGTCTCGTAGTAGCCGATGAGCATTCCATCGGGGCGAACGAAGAGGGAGTAGTTGCGGCGACCGGATGCTTCGATCTCCTCGAGCATGCGGGGCCAGACGGGAGTGTGGCGCGCGAGGTACTCCTCGAGTCGTTCGGGTCGCACCTGCAGTTGGAAGCACACGCGGGTCATGATGGCCTTTCGCTGAAACGTTTTAGAGTGTGTGCCGAGACTAGAGCGATCAATCTTCGTCCGTCAACATCTGTACGTTTCCTTGTGTTTACTCGGATTTTGAGGGGGGCCGGGTGTCGATTCGGTTGCTGGGGTTGACGAGAGCGGTGCATCCCACCTATCGTTTCTGAACATCGACTGAATCGATTCAGTTCGAGTTCATCAAATACGACGAGGTAGACAACGATGTCGAACAGCACGCAGCCAAGCGCACCCACGCTTGAGCTCTCGCGCATCGCGAAGACTTTTGGCTCGGTGGTCGCGCTAACCAACGGCACACTCGCCCTGCACCCCGGTTCGATCCACGCCCTCGTTGGCGAGAACGGTGCAGGCAAGTCCACACTCGTGAAGATCATCGCCGGGCTGTACCAGCGCGATGGCGGCGACTTCACTCTCGAAGGCACGACCGTTGATTTCACGTCGACCGCTCAGTCCAAGAGCGCGGGCATCGCGGTTATCTACCAAGAGCCGACGCTCTTTCCTGACCTGTCGGTTACGGAGAACATTTTTATGGGCCGCCAGCCCATCAAGTCGCTCGGTCGCATCGATCGCAAGAAGATGCACACCGAAGCGCTCGGCCTCTTCGAGCGTCTTGGCGTTCGCATCGACCCCGACCGCCCGACGCAGGGGCTCTCGATCGCCGACCAGCAGATCATCGAAATCGCGAAGGCCATCTCGCTCGACGCCAAAGTGCTTGTGATGGATGAGCCAACCGCTGCCCTGAGCGGGGTTGAGGTAGAGCGTCTCTTCGCTGTCGCCCGCAGCCTTCGCGATGAAGGTCGTGCACTTCTCTTCATCTCTCACCGCTTCGAAGAAGTCTTCGACCTCTGCGACACCGTCACCATCATGCGCGATGGTGCTTACATTTCTACGAGCCCGATCGCCGAGACGACTGTCGACGAAATCGTTCGCCAGATGGTCGGCCGCGATGTGGCCTCGCTGTTCCCTAAGATCGATGCGCCTATCGGTGACGAAGTCCTCGTAGTCTCGGGCCTGACCGAACCTGGTGAGTTTCACGACATCAACTTCTCGGTCCGTGCTGGGGAGATTGTGGCGCTCGCCGGTCTTGTAGGTGCCGGCCGGAGTGAGATCGCCCGCGCTATCTTTGGCGTCGATCCTTATAAGACGGGAACGGTGACGATCAACGGCACTCGCATTCCCAAGCGCAACCCGGCCGCTGCGATGAACCTCGGGCTGGCCTTGGTGCCCGAAGATCGACGTCGCCAAGGACTGGTGCTCGAGTCATCCGTTGCTAAGAACGCCACGCTTGCTATCCGCTCGGCGCTCGCCAAGTTCGGTTTCATCACGAGTGCAGTCGAGAATGCCAGCGCTCGTACCTGGGCAAACAAGCTCGAAGTGAAGGCCTCGGCACTCGATACCGAAGTCGGCACCCTCAGCGGTGGCAACCAGCAGAAGGTGGTGCTCGCCAAATGGCTCGCCACCAACCCGAGCCTGCTCATCGTCGATGAACCAACGCGAGGCATCGACGTCGGCACCAAGGCCGAAGTTCACCGCTTGCTCTCGGAGCTCGCCGTGGAAGGCCTCGCCATCATCATGATCTCGAGCGAACTGCCCGAAGTCCTGGGCATGGCCGACCGAGTTCTCGTGGTGCATGAAGGCCGCATCACTGCAGAAATTGATCGAGCGGACGCCACGGCTGAGTCCGTCATGTTCGCCGCAACCCACGCGGAGGTGGCCTCATGAAAATGCTCAGCAAACTGATCAAGGCGCGCGAGACCGGAATCATGATCGCGCTCGTGCTCGTCGTGGTTGTCGCGACAGCACGTAACCCCACCTTCCTCTTTAGCCCGGATGGTTTTCGTGACCTGCTGCTGACGCCGTCGATTCTGCTGTTGCTTGCGGTCGGCCAAGCGATCGTGATCATTACCCGCAGCGTCGACCTGTCGGTCGGTTCGGTGTTGGGACTCACGGCGTACTTGACTGGCCGTCTCTTTATTGATCTCCCCGGCATCCCGATCATTGCGGTGTTTGTGATTGGAATCGTCTTTGGTGGACTGCTGGGTCTCATCAATGGCGCATTAGTCGCTTTCGCTAAAGTGCCAGCGCTCGTTATCACCCTCGGTACCTTGTATGCCTACCGCGGCATCAACGTGTTGTGGACGGGAAGCGACCGCATCAATGGCTCCGACCTTCCCTCGGCGTTCTTGAGCTTGGGTACAAGTTCCTTGTTCGGCATCCCCTGGCTCACGATCATTGCCCTAGTAGTGCTGGTGGCTGCGGGATGGTTCCTGCGCACGCAGCGCGCCGGTCGCGAGTTGTACGCCATCGGGTCTGACCCCGAAGCCGCGAACCTTTACGGGCTCAAGGTCACGCAGCGTGTTCTCGTCGCATTCATTTTCTCGGGAGCTCTTGCCGGACTCGCCGGTGTTCTCTACGCAGCCCGCTACGGCACGGTGAGCTCGCAGGCGGGTGTGAACTTAGAGCTGCAAGCAGTCGGTGCGGCCGTGATCGGTGGTGTCGCCATCTTCGGCGGCAGCGGAACAGTGTGGGGTGCGGCCATTGGCGCGTTCTTGTTGCTCACGATCAACCGTGCGCTGCCCATTCTGGGCGTGCAGGACTTCTGGCAACGGGCGGTGGTCGGCGTGCTCATCATCGGCGCGATTGTGCTTGACCGTGTTCTCGCCGTTCGACAATCTCGCAAACTACTGGAAATGAGGGACGAGTCATGACCGGCACCACAGCGGCACGCACGTACCGCGACTACTCTCAGCCCCTCTGGCGCCGCCTTCTCATCTCGCGGGAAGCCGCCGTCATTGGCGCCCTCGCCCTCGTCATCATCGTCTCAATGATGTCTGTTCGCGCCTTCGCACAGCCGATCACGATTACCTACCTCTTCCTTGACATTGCGCCCATTCTTTTGATCGCCCTGCCGATGACGCTTGTGATTATCACCGGCGAGATTGACCTGTCAGTGGCCAGCATCGTCGGTCTGTCGAGCGTGACCGTCGGAGTGCTTCACCAAAACGGGATGCCGATTCCGGCCGCTGCTCTGGTTGCTCTGCTGGTTGGTCTGATCGCTGGAGCAATCAACGGGGCGCTCATCACGATCGTCGGCCTTCCGTCCCTGGCGGTGACCATTGGAACCCTCGCACTGTACCGCGGGCTCGCTGTCGGCCTATTGGGAACTACAGCGGTCACCGAGTTCAACAAGTTCTGGACCGACCTTGCGAAGTCAAAAATCGGCGACACGGCGATCCCGAGTGTCGTGATTCTGATTGTGGTGCTGGCCCTAGTGTTCGGCATCCTGTTGCACTTCACCACTTTCGGCCGCGGCATCTTCGCGATCGGACTCAGCCCCGAGGCGGCACGCTTCTCGGGTGTGAACGTAGAGCGCACTAAATTCATCCTCTTCATGCTCAGTGGAATTGTGTCGGCGCTTGCCGGCATCTACTACACGCTTCGATTCGGCAGCGCCCGCGGCGACAACGCCACCGGCCTGGAGCTCTCCGTCATCGCGGCAGTGCTCCTCGGTGGTGTCTCGATCTTCGGCGGCCGTGGAGCTCTCCCCGGAGTGCTCGCTGGGGTGCTGCTCATCGGAACCCTCGCGAGTGCTCTTCGACTCGCCAACGTCACGTCCGACGTCATCAACGTCATCACAGGAACGCTGCTGATCGCGTCTGTGGTGGGAACAAGCTTCTTGGCTTGGCTGCGCAGTAAGCGCGGTCGACCCGGAGGAACCAAAGGCAGCTCACCGACCGCGACCGGTTGAGTTTCCCGCACCAGTGTCGGTGTCACAGTCATCGACTCACATCCCTAAAGGAGAACGACGATGTTTAACTCTTCAAAGCGCGCCGGAGCATTCGCTGCACTCGCAGTGAGCTTCGCGCTTGTGGCCACAGGTTGCGCCGCAACCGGTGGAGACAGCGGTGGCGATGGCGATGGCAACTTGGCTATCACCTTCCTGCCCAAGAACCTCGGAAATGCCTACTTTGACACCTCGGATGCCGGTGGAGAAGAAGCCATCGCAGAGTTCGGTGGAACGTACGCTGAAGTTGGCCCCGCAACGGGAAGCCCCGACGGCCAGGTCAGCTACATCAACACCCTCACACAGCAGGGTGTCGGCGCTATCGCACTTTCCGCTAATGACCCGTCAGCTCTGTGCGACGCCATTGGCGAGGCACGCGACGCTGGCGTCAAGGTAGTAACCTTCGACGCTGACACCAGCCCCGACTGCCGCGACCTCTTCATCAACCAGGCTGACTCTGAAGGAATCGCTAAGGTTCAGGTTGACCTGATTGCTGAGCAAATTGGTGATGCAGGCCAGATCGCTATTCTTTCGGCTACCGCCAACGCAACGAACCAGAACGCATGGATCGAACTCATGAAGACTGAGCTCGCCGCCAACCACCCCGACATCGAGCTCGTCGAGGTTGTTTACGGCGACGACGACGACCAGACCTCGTTCGACAAGACTGCGGCACTGCTGCAGACCTACCCGGAACTCAAGGGCATCGTTTCGCCGACCACTGTTGGTATTTCGGCTGCGGCTCGTTACCTCCAGGACTCGTCCTTCAAGGGCAAGGTTCAGCTGACCGGCCTCGGAACCCCGAACCAGATGCGTGACTTCGTCAATGACGGAACCGTCACCGCATTCGCTCTGTGGAACCCGGGTGACCTCGGTTACCTCGCTGCTTACGGTGCCAAGGCACTCATCGAGGGCGACATCACCGGTGCAGAAGGCGACGAGTTCGACGCCGGAAAGCTCGGAAGCTACACGGTAGGCGCCGACGGCGTTGTGCTGCTGGGTGACCCGTACACCTTCAACAAGGACAACATCGCGGACTTCGACTTCTAAGGCACCCGCTTTGGCGCGAATGGCCCACCGGTTGAGAGACCCGTGGGCCATTCCTGCACCCAGCCCCTATTCCCGTCAGGAGAGCAATGGCTGCCGCAAGTATTCGCGACGTCGCGCGTCTTGCCGGAGTATCCGTCGGAACGGTCTCCAACTTCCTCAACAAACCGACTGAGGTCTCTCCGGTATCCGGTGCCCTCGTCAAACACGCGATTGATGAGCTCGGCTACATTCGCAATGACGCTGCCCGCCGCTTGCGGGCTGGCACCAGCTCCACCGTAGGTTTCGTGGTTCTCGACGGCCAGAATCCGTTCTTCAATCAGGTCGTCCGCGGGGCAGAAAACGAAGGTTCCAAGAACGGCATCGCGATACTCGTTGGCAACACCGACGAGGACTCGCGACGTGAAGGCATGTACCTCGACCTGTTCGAGGAGCAGCGCGTTCGTGGAGTGCTGATTTCTCCTTATGGTGACATCAACGCTCGCCTTCAGCTGCTGAAATCACGCGACATTCCTGCAGTGCTCGTCGACAGGGTCAATGTCGATGGTCAGTTCAGTTCTGTTGCGGTCGACAGCGTGGCGGGCGGGCAGATTGCTGCTCAGCATCTGATCGACACCGGTCGCCGTCGTCTTGCTTTCGTCGGCGGGCCGCTCGACCTTCATCAAGTGCGGGACCGGCTGGAGGGCGCTCGCGTTGCCGTTGAGAACTGCGAGCTCGACGTGGAGATGGAAGTCATTGCCTCCGCCGCCCTCACCGTGGAAGAGGGCGTCACGGCAGGCCGTCGGCTTTTGGAACGTCCTCGTCGGCATCGACCCGATGCAGTCTTTGCCGCGAACGATCTTCTGGCGCTCGGGCTTTTGCAGTCGCTCATTGTGGACGGATCGCTGCTAGTTCCGCAGCAAATCGCACTCATCGGTTTCGACGACATCGCTTTTGCTAGCGCCGCTGCTGTTCCGCTGTCATCGATTCGTCAGCCGAGCGCGATGATTGGCCAGACGGCCCTTCGGGTGCTGCTCGAAGAAGCCGCGGATCCCACGATGATTCCGCGCCAAACTGTATTTCGCCCCGAGCTCGTCGTGCGCGAATCGACCCGAGTGTCGGATCCCAGAGCCCGCTAGCGCCCGTCAACCACCACATGGGCCAGGGGCTCACCCGCGACGAGGCGCCGTGTCTGCTCGCGCATGAGGGCATCCACTCGAGCGTGCATCGCTGAGGTTGCTCCGCCGATGTGGGGCGTGATTGTCACGCCGGGAGTTGACCAGAGCGGGTGATCGCTGGGCAGCGGTTCGGGTTCGGTGACGTCGAGCGCTGCTCGAACGTGGCCAGCGGATGCCGCCGCCACAAGAGCGTCGGTGTCCACGATCTTGCCGCGAGATACATTCACGAGCAGCGCGCCGGGTTTCATCGCCTCCAGGAAGGCGGCGTCGACGAGGTTCGTCGTGGCTTCGCTGAGGGGAACGGCGATCGCGACGATATCGGCTTTCGCCAACAGCGAGGGAAGCGCATCCATGGATTGAACGGCTCCGCGTTCGTCGCTGCGGTTGCTGCGGGCGACGCGCACGACGTTGGCATCGAAAGGGGCGAGCTTGTCGGCGATCTGGTTTCCGACTCCGCCGGCACCCACGATCACGACGGTCTTGCCAGCAACCCCGGGCTGCTCGTGCTGGTCCCATGTGCCGGTCTGCTGGTTCGCGAAGTGCGCGGGAAAGCCGCGCTGTTCGGAGATGATCATGCCCACAGCGAGTTCGGCCGTGGAGGCTTCGTGTACTCCGACAGCATTGCAGTAGGTGATGCCGGCGGGCAGCCGATTCTCGATGCCGTCATAACCGAGCGACTGAGACTGGATGGCCGCGACATCCATTCCGGCGAACGCGCCGAGACCACCGGATGCGCCTAAATAGCCGACAAGCACGAGGTCGATATGCACCGGCGGCGCGCCGTCAGCGGGGCACCACACAATCACGTTGGCGTCGGGCAACTGCGGCGCGAGTCGGTCGAAGATCTGCTGGTCGGGAAGGGCAATCGTGATCATGGCGCAGGGCTCCTGAAATCGGCGGCGGGCAACGGCCTCTCCAGCATGCCTCACAGAATCGTTATTCACCTCGCAACACCCGGCCACTAGGCTGTCGGCGACGTTGACTATTGCTGGGAGGGAGGGGCTTCATGGCGCGCTGGCCGGTCGTACCCCGCGAAAGCGAGAGGGATGCTGTGCTCGCGGCCCTTCGCGGCCCTCGTCCGCGGTCGGTCATGTTGCGCGGTCCGAGCGGCGTTGGCAAGACAACATTGGGCGCCCACATCTCGCACGCGCTCCGCGCCGATGGACGCACCGTCATCCCCGTTATCGGCCTCGCGGAGCTGGTTGATGTTCCACTCGGAGCCCTCGCCCCGGTGCTCGCCAGCGCCGGCAGACATGACATTGAGAGCGTGAGCGACCGCGTTCAAGCGCTCGTCGGAGTGGTGGGGGAGAACCCGCAGAAGTTCGTTCTCGTTATTGATGACGCGCCGCTATTGGATGCCGTCTCCGCCAGCGTGCTGTACCAACTTGTGCGCGTCTTCGGTGTCACGACGCTGCTCACCGCTCGCGACTCGCATGAGGTCGACGGCCCCATCGCGCGTCTGTTGCACGAAAACTTGATCGACATCGTGGAGCTAGAAGGGTTGAGTCTCGAACACAGCCAGTCGATCCTCCAACAGTATTTGGGCGGCACCCTGCGCCCCGAGAGCCTCCGAGCCCTGTTCGAGGCGAGCCGCGGCAACCCGCTGATGCTGCGGGAACTGATCTTTGCTGCTGGTAGGGCGGGCGGCATCCGCAGTGGTGATTTCGGTGTTGAGGTGTCGGTGGCGACACTGCCCAAGCATGTGCGCGCCACGATTGCCGACCGCGTGGAGCAGCTTTCTGCGGCTCAGCGTCGCCTGGCGCAACTGATTGCGATCGCTCAACCCATCCCGCGTTCGGCTATCGCTGCCGACGAGGGGGATGCTCTGGCTTACCTCACGAGTGAAGGCATCGCCGAGCATGCCGGCGACGAAACCACCCCGCTCGTGCGCCTGGCCCATCCGTTGTTTGCCGAGGCCCTCACGATCGATCTGGCGCAGGCCGAGCGTGCCGAATTGGTGAAGGAGATCGCCGGGCGACTGATGCCGATGGGCGATCAGCAGCTGCGCTTCACCGCAACCGTATTGCTCACCACCACCGATGCCGTGATCAGTAATGACGACTTGGACTGGGCGGCGAGCTACGCGCATGCCGCCGGGGACCATGCGGTCGCAGCTTCTCTCGCTGAACGTGCCCAGCTCGCTGAACGCCGTTTCGCGCCCGAGCTCGTGTTGGCGAGTGCGCTCTCGGCGCTGGCCGAGTCAGAGCGGTCGTCGGTCGTTTTCGAGTCCGCCATCGCACTGTCGCAGGATCAAGAACAGCGTGCCATCGCTCTTGCCCGCTGGGGTCAGCACATGGTTTATCGACTCTCTCGCCCTTCGGATGCCGTCGATCGCGTGACGTGTGAATTGTCGAGAATGGATGCCGGTGCCCAAGCGGTGCTGCGCCCGGAACTCGCCAAGTGGCAACTCATGACCGGAGATGCGGGGGCTCTCTCCGAAGTGGCGGATCCGGTATCGCCCGACGGCGGACTCGGTGCCGTGAACGCGGGACTCACCGCGGCGATGATCGCGACGATGGCGGGCAACCCCGCCGACGCCTTCGCTGCCATTCTTCAGACCCGTCCCTTGGCGGAGGCCTATCGCTTCGAGGCGCCCTTTGCGGGTTCGCTTCTCGATCTCTCCGAGTTCTTAGCCCTCGTTGCTGATGCCGAGATCGTGCGCGCTCGCGACTTTGCTGCCCAACGCCGTCTCGACCGCTTCGCTGACTCGGCGGGCGTGTGGTCGTATGCGCTGGCCATCGTTCGCCTACACGAGGGGCGACTGTGTGATGCTCAGGCTCTCGCGACGCTCGCGGTCGAGCAGCTGAAATGGCGCGACTTCACCGGGCTCCTCGGCACCGCCGTCGCCCTCCATGCCACCGTCGACGCGCAACTGGGCGAGCCTGAAACGGCGCGCGAACTGCTCTCCGAGGTTTCCCCGGAACATGCGGGCGACGCCAAAGTCATTCTGCAGCGCGCCGAGTGCGAGGCGTGGTTGCTTGCCGCCGAAGGGCGTACGGAACAAGCGGCGGCGGTCATCGTTGCCGCCGTTGCTGAAGGCATCATCCTGGGCCACTTCCTGCTGAGCGCCCTCACCCTGACCGTGGCGATTCGGGTCGGGCATCCGGCAGCCGCGCTGGAACAGTTGGAACTGCTGACGCAACTCTCGCCGTCTCCGCTCATTGCCCGCATCCACGAATGGGCTCACGCCGCAGCCGAAGCGGATGTCGCACGCCTCTGCGAAATCGCCCCCACTCTCGCTGCCTCGGGAGTAGCTGCGCTCGCGGTCGATGGCCTTCTGGAAGGCGCGCGTACCGCAGCCAAGGCCGATCGCAGCGAGTTGGAGCGTAAAGCCACGTTGCTCGCCCGCCGCCTCGCTGCCGACATGGATCGCGTGCCGGGCGACGCCATCGCGGATGAGCTCACCGAGCGGGAGTGGACAATCGCTCGAGCCGCCGCTGGCCGTAAACGCAGTCGTGAAATCGGCGAGCAGCTGGGGCTCTCGGTGCGCACGGTGGATAACCACTTGGCGCGCATCTACCGCAAGCTGGGGGTCAAAGGCCGCGTAGAGCTCGAGGACGTACTCGCCGAGCTGTAGTGCTCGTGGTGCACGGGGATGGAGTCTCGTCGAGCCGAACGAAAGCTACATATTTGCGAGCACGTAATCAGCGGTTCCGGCATCAGTCACGAGCGTGTTTATGATTCCGCTACGCACGGCGGCAAGAACGGCTTCGTGTTGATGGCCTCCTCCGCCAATTCCCACTACATCGGGGACCGACCGCAGGTTTTCGGTTTGCATAGCGACACAACGTCGCGTGAATTCGGGGCTCACAATCGTGCCGTCTGCGTTTATGAGCGTGCCAATAATTTCAGCCGCCGGGGCTGTCTTTTTGATCTCGGCGAGAGCTTCTGCATCGCAGGCGTCATGAAACACCGAGGTGTAGGGCCCCCACGTCGCAATGGAAGCCACCAAGGTCGTGATCTGCGGGAACATCGCTACGGTGCGCGCAATGCCGGGTTCTGCCGCGACCGCCTGAGTGAGATCAGGCGACGGAAGAAGCCCTGGCGCGTACATCGGGTAGCTGTCGGCGCCTGAGAGTTGAGCCAAGCGACGGATGGTTTCTATCGGGCTCTCCGTGAGAGTGTCCACTTTGACTACACCCGTGGTCTGAACGATCGCGGAGCATGCGAGGCGTTGAGTCGAACGCGCGATCATGTGGGTGGTGCGCCCAGAGGAGAGACCAAGGATGGCGTTGGGGCCGAGGTTCTCTGTGAGGTAGCCTCCCGCTGCTCCTGCAAGCACTGTTGCGAGGTCTCCCTCGACCAGTGTTGGGGAGACCAGAGCGCGATCTAGTGGTGTTTTTTCGATCAGGGCGCGGGCCCGATCTACGTCTAGACCGTCGGGTCGCATGAGTGCGATCGACACGTAGCCGCCGGAACGTGCTTCTTCTAGCAAGCCGCCGACGCGAAACCTGCTGATGCCTAGTTCTTCGCTGATCACCGCACGGGCAACCCCGTCGATGTAGAAACGCCGCGCAGCGAAGAGAATCGCATCGGCTCGGCCGAGAGAGCTGGCAGCGCGGCCTAATGAACTTTTTTCCCGGTTATCGGATGACTTCACTGTGCTCCTCAACTTGCGTGCATCTCATGGCTGCTCCACCAATACTAGCGCTACTTGCAATTTGAAACCTATATCCCATAATGTAAATCTCGAAGCCAAACGGCTCCCCAGAAAGGCACCATTCAATGACGAACCTGACGATCTTGCCGCCGACTGCCTCTGAGCGTCGCATTCTTGCTGAAGGCACGTTCCAAGCACGCGACGCCGGGATGTACCCAGTGGCGAACGGCAAGTCAGTTCGACAGGGTGTCCTTTACCGGGCTGATGCGCTTTCCTCGCTGTCCGACGCAGACCTTGGCGAAATTACGGCTTTGGGCGTCGCTCTTGTTGTTGATTTACGCGAGAAAATTGAGGCGGATGCTGCGCCCGACGTGCTTCCTGCGGCTGTCGACTACCGACGAATCCCCATTTTTGAAGAGACGCTCTTTAGTCATGACTTCTCCGCGTTCCCTACGTTGCTTGGCCAGTACCAGCTGGTGCTGGACAATCACGCGCCCAAACTAGTTGAAGCGATCTCAGCGATTGCGCAACACAAAGGGGCGCCGGTTATCGTGCATTGCACAGCCGGAAAAGACCGTACGGGGCTGATCATTGCCCTGATTCACCTCGTACTGGGGGTCGACGAAGAAACGGTTCTGTTGGATTACGGCGCCAGCGAGATCATCCTGGGCGCCAAGTTCAACGGGGCCGTCCGAGACCTCTACCAGAAGGCGGGCCTGCCACGAGCGATCCTCGGGGCTGACCCGCGCAAAGCACCACCCAGCTATCTAGCGGAAACCTTGGCGGAGATTCGTCGCCGATTCGGATCCGTCGAGAGCTTCCTGATTGACAACGGCATGCAGCAGGAGGAACTCGACTCGCTGCGTGCGAATTTCTTGTCAATCTCGCCCGGGAGCTAGCGAGCGATCGCCCCAGCCCCCAGAGAACCAATCACATTCAATTCAAAGGAGAATTCATCATGACTATCAAGAAGCTCAGTATCGCGGCCATCGCCGCGGTCGCGGTGATGCTGTCAGGCTGCGCCGCGGACGCCGGGGAACCGGCCAGCGGCGAGACTCTCGTCATCTACTCGACCGAATCGACGATGCCGGAGTTCGCTGAACGCTTTCAGAGCGAAACAGGCATTGAACTTCAGGTCGTTTCAGTGAGCTCAGGTCAGTCAGACGCCCGTGTTGCTGCTGAGAAAGACAACCCCCAAACTGACGTAGCGATTTCTGGATCTAGTCCTGCCGACTCGAACCCCGAGCTCTATCGTGCATACGAGGGCTCGATCGACGTCTCCAATGTTGACGAACGATGGATCAAGGGCGAGTACGCCATCCCCACAATCTTGAATCCGGTAATTTTCGGCTACAACACCGAAGTACTCGATGGTCGTGCAGCACCGTCCTCATGGGAAGAACTCGGCGACGAGCAATGGCGAGGAGAGGTATCGATCGCCGATCCCACGCAGTCAGGTAGCGCTTTCAACGCGCTCGCCGCTGTGTATGCGGCAGGCGGCTGGCCGCTCGTAGAGAAGTTTGCGCAGAACGTTGTGATCGCGCAGAGCTCGCTCGGACCAATTCAGGCCATTTCGAACGGTGAAGCGGCTATCGGTATCGGTGCAGAAGCATCCGTCTATCAGGTTGCTGACGGCGAAGACATTGTGGCGGGGTACCCCACAGACGGCATCGTTGTGAACGTGGGCATGTTCTACCTCGTGGAGAACAGCAGCAACCCGGAATCTGCTGACGCATTCATGAACTGGATGCTGTCGAGCGACACTCAAACGTGGATGCAAGGCGAGCACAAGGGCATGCGTTCCACCACTACGGATTCGGAGACTCCGGACACTCTGCAGGACTTGTCGACGCTCGACCTCATTGAGGTTCCCGCTGATGTCCTTGCGGACAAAGCAGCCTTCCTCGACGAGTGGACGACAATCCTCACGTCGGTCAACTAAGCACCCTGCCTGCACGTTCTGGGCCCAGATTTAAAGGAATATACCGATGCAGAATCATGAAGACTCATCCGTCACGTTGGACGGAATCCAAATCCGATATGGCGGAAATGTCGCTGTTGAGGACGCGAGTTTCACTATTGAATCGGGAGAGTTCTTTACTCTGCTGGGCCCGAGTGGCTGCGGTAAGACCACTCTGCTGCGGACGATTGCCGGCTTCAACCGGCAATCGTCCGGCAGCCTCAGGATTGGCACAGTGACGATTGACGATCTTCCCGCGCATCGTCGCGACACAGGGATGGTCTTTCAGAATTATGCGATCTTCCCGCATCTCACCGTGTGGGAGAACGTTGCGTATGGTCTGCGTGCGCGCAAAATCAGCAAAGACGAACTCAAGGTTCGCGTAGACGAAGCTCTCGCCATGGTCGACCTCGGAGGTTATGGCGACCGCATGCCGCGGAACTTGTCCGGCGGCCAGCAACAGCGCGTGGTGATCGCTCGAGCCATAGTGATTCGCCCCAGGGTGCTTCTTATGGATGAGCCACTTGCCAACCTCGACGCTAAGTTGCGGGTTCGTCTGCGCAACGACGTGCGAAAGCTCCAGCAGGAGCTCGGAATCACCACCATCTATGTCACCCACGATCAGGAAGAAGCTCTGGACATATCGGACCGGCTAGCGGTCATGAGTAACGGCAGAGTTCTGCAAGTGGGCACTCCAGAGGAGATATACGCCTCGCCACAGCACATGTTTGTTGCGAAGTTCGTTGGCGAAGGAGCCTTTATTCCCGCTCAACTGCAGGATGGCGGAACTAGCGCCCGTCTAGCCAATGGAGTAGCGGTTCCGGTGCGTCTCCCCGAGGCCGCAAGTGGACCGTGTCACATTGGGCTGCGCCCGGAAGAGCTCCGTCTCGCCAACGCCGGAGAGGATTCCCTCTTCGCTGGCACCGTAGTTTCTCGTTCCTATTTGGGGCCTCAGGTTCAGCTGCGTGTTGATATCGGGGTTGAGGAAACGTTGCTATTGCGCGTTCCCTCTGCAGAGTGCCCAAGGAGCGCGCAGCCGGGTGTAGCAGTAGGAGTTGTGCTCGTGAGCGCCGATGTCGCTGTCTTCGCGAACGATGCCGCTGCTGAGCGTGAAGCTCGCGAGGACGTGTTGGTGTGATGACTACTTTCAATCAACACAAGCAGCGACTGGGCGGCGTGCTCGCCCAATACCGCCAAGGCTTTAACTTCTGGTCCCTCATGCCCCTGCTGGCAGTTGTTCTATTTGCGGTATTCCTGATCTATCCCCTCGTGCGGATGTTCACTGAGAGCCTCGCTGGCACAGATTCTGATGTTCTCGGTGTCTATGTAGAGCTCTTCACCAAGGCTTACTACTTCGAGTCATTGATCAACAGCTTCCTCATCAGCATCACGGTGACGCTGATGGCGGGGCTCGTGGGGGTGGCGCTCTCCTACTTCGTGTACCGCTTCAATGTACCGGGCAAGATAGCGATCCGCGCCGCTGTGGTGTTGACGCTTGTCTCGCCACCGTTCATCGGAGCGTATTCCTGGATCCTTCTTTTTGGTGCCAACGGTATTTTGCGGAAAGCCTTGGTTGCCGGTGGACTGGACTTTCCGTCCATCGTCGGTGTTCCTGGAATGTTGGTCGTCCTGACCCTGCAGGGGCTGCCGTTTGTCTTCCTCATGACGAGTTCGGCGCTGTCGTCGGTCGACCAGAGCGTCGAGGACGGTTCGATCAACCTCGGCCGAACTCGAACAAGTACTTTCTTCCGGGCGATTCTTCCGCAGCTACGAGGAGGCATCTCGACGGGAATGCTCTTGGTCTTCGTGACTGCGTTCTCCGATTTCGGTACCCCGGCGGTGATCGGAAAGAACGTGAGGGTGTTCCCGACCCTCGTCTACAACTCCTACATCAATGAGGCTCAAGGCGCGGACTTCTCGCAGGCAGCCTCATTCTCCGTCGTGCTGCTCGTCGTCTGCATCGGCGCGCTCCTTCTGCAGCGAAGCTACGCGAAACGTCATGCGTATGGAGTGTCGGCAGTCACGCCGTTGGCCCCTATGGAGCTGCATGGAATTAAGCGAATCCTTGTTATCGCCGCGGTCTACGGGGTGATCCTCATTGCGGTCTTGCCCCTGATCACAGTGATTGTCACGTCATTCTTGAAGACTGAATTTCAGCGATTTACTTGGAACTTCACACTTGACGGCTATACAACCGACGCGACGCTGCTGCCGGCCCTAGGAAACACACTGTTGTTCACCACCATTGCAACCGTGACGTGCACGTTGGCCGGAGCAATTATCGGATATGTCATTGCACGGCGTAAGACTCGGTTGGGCAGCACGATCGATCTGCTCTCAATGGTTCCGTACGCTGTGGCTGGTGTCGTGTTTGGTATTGCCTTCAGCATGGGATTCGGTAGCTCGCCCTTCTTCCTTGCCGGAACCGGCCTGATCTTGGTTATGGCGTATTTCATGCGGCGTTTGCCCTATTCCATACGTTCCATCTCATCGCTACTGGGTCAACTGGGAACCTCAGCAGAGGAAGCGTCGGTGAACCTAGGCGTACCGCCCTCGCAGACGTTTTGGCGCATCACCGTGCCAATGATTGTGCCCGCTATTGTGTCAGGCGCCCTGCTGACGTGGGCAACAGTCATCCGTGAGTTCAATGCGACCGCGATTCTTTACGGCAGCAGCACGGCAACGATGACAATTCAGGTATTCAGCAACGTCTCTTACGGGCGCTACGAGAACGCATCAGCCATGGGCACCATTCTCATTGTCGTCAGCCTGATCCCTGTCGTCATCCTCATGAAGGTCTTCGGCAAAGACGACAAGATTCTCGTCTAACGCTGGCGAAGGTACCGCTCACGCGGACGGCTAAGATTCCACTCGATCGATTGAAAGGCCATGTGTCATGGTGTTTGCTCTCAACTCAGATTCACTCACGTCCCTAGATCCGCGCGTGTCAGTTCCTCAGTACGACCGAGCGAACGTGTCGGTGGGGATCGTGCACTTAGGAGTCGGCGGATTCCACCGTGCCCACCAAGCGGTTGTCGTCGACGATCTCCTCGCAGCCGGACACCGCAATTGGGGGATCTGTGGTGTCGGATTGATGCCGAATGATGCAGTGATGAGAGACGTCATGCAGGCTCAGGACTCGCTGTACTCGCTTGTCACACGCGCGGCATCTGGCGAAGAAAGTGTGCGAGTCATTGGTTCAATCGTCGAATACATTTTTGGGCCGGATGACCCTGACCAAGTGCTTCGACGCCTAACCGACCCAGAAACCAAGATCGTTTCGCTTACGATCACCGAAGGCGGCTATCTGCAAAACCACGCTTCAGGTGACTTTGATCCCGATTCGCCCATGGTCATTTCGGATTTGTCTACGCCGAGTAGGCCGACGGGGGCCTTTGGCTACATCGTCGAGGCTGTGCGATTGCGACGTGAACGGGGAATCGCGCCCTTCACCGTGATGTCGTGCGACAACATACGTTCTAACGGGGATGTCGCGCGAGCTGCCACCGTGGGACTTGCGACATTACGTTCTACCGAACTCGGAGACTGGATCGAGAAGAACGTTGTCTTTCCCAATTCAATGGTTGACCGCATCACTCCGGTCACGGCGGCCTCTGAATTACAGCACCTTCGCGATGAATACGGGATCGACGACTCGTGGCCCGTCGCTAGCGAGAACTTTTTCCAGTGGGTTTTAGAGGACAACTTCGGCCTTGGACGTCCCCCTTTTGCTGACGCTGGAGTGGAACTCGTCGACGACGTTCTTCCCTTCGAACTTATGAAGCTTCGTTTGCTGAACGGTAGCCACCAAGTCATTGCATATCTTGGGCTTCTCATGGGCTATCGCCTGGTTCACGATGCGGCGCAGGATCCCGTGATGAGAGAGTTGTTGCGAGCCTTTTGGGCCAAGGAGGCCATCCCCAGCCTGCAGAAACTCCAGAACATCGATTACTCGGGCTATAGCGAGACTCTGTTAGAGCGGTATTCCAACCCGCATATTCGCGACACCTTGGAACGCTTGGCAACGGACGCGTCTAATCGCATCCCCATTTTCGTCCTTCCTATCGCCCAGCACTGTGTCGAGGGTGGGCGAGCCGCACTCGCCTGTGCGCTTACCGTGGCCGGGTGGGCGAAGTTCGTCGAAGGCGTTGACGACAACGGAGATCCACTGACGCAGAATGATGCTCATTCCGCTGAGTTAAGCCGGCGGGTGCAGCACCCTAGCGGTCCGGACAGCTTCTTGGCTGATTCCAGCGTTTTTGGCGCTCTGGGATCTCAAGCCGACTTCGTTGCGCAGTTCGAGGAAATGAGCAAACTGGTACACAGCTTGCCAGTGCGTGACGCGATCAAACATGCTTGTGCTTCGATGAACGGCTAGCTTCGGCGGTGTGACCTTACGATCCCACCGCCTCTAGCTCGGAATCTTTCTACTGTTCGACGGCGGACACGATCATGTTCACGAGCGTGCCGTCTTCCTCGGTCGTGCCCCACGAGTACTGAATGATCCAGCTGTCGCTCTCAAGACCGTAGAGGTAACCGTTGTCGCCGAGCGAAAGTTCGGAGATCATTTCGAAACCGCTGGAGATGAGTGCCTCGTAGCCTGCCTCGGCTGCCGCGTCAGAGTCCACCTGAATCGTCGCGCTGTAGCCATCGTCCATTCCGAGCGAGAACAAAATGTCGCCGTCGGGGGCAGGAACCTCTGCAGGCCACGACTTGGGCAGCGAGCCTCCCGTGCCGTCGCCGTCAACATCTACATCGACGCCGGTTGCACCCTCGATCGCGTTCTCTACGGTGTCCTCGATGAGGTTGTCGGTGAAGCTCTCGAGGGGGTTGCCGAAGCAACCGGAAAGGGAAACGGTGAGGCCGGCCGCAATAGCGATGGCGGTTGCGCTTTTCAGCCCGCGCTGTGAAGTGATCATGCGACCAGTAAAGCCCTTGAGCGTAGGGCAGCGCATGAGTAGAAACTACCTATCTCTGAGTAAGGTCTTCAGCCGCCGGAAGGTAACGTGGAAGCATGCCGCTAACAGGAGAATACGAACCCAGCACATCAGAGTGGGCCCGCAATCAGGCCGAGGTCTTCGAGGCCAGCAATGGCCATGAAGGTAACCTCATGCGCGGGATGCCGATCATCGTCTTGACCACGGTCGGCGCCAAATCCGGCAAGCTGCGCAAGACCGCCCTCATGCGCGTGGAACACGACGGCCACTACGCCGTTGTAGCTTCGCTGGGCGGCGCCCCGAAACATCCGGTCTGGTACCACAACATCGTGGCTAATCCGCATGTAGAGCTTCACGATGTGGGCTTCAAGGGCGATTTCATGGCACGCGAAGTGACCGGTGACGAGAAGGCTCTCTGGTGGGAGCGTTCGGTCGCGGCCTACCCCGACTACGCGGACTACCAAGCCAAAACTGAGCGCGAGATTCCGGTCTTCGTGTTGGAGCCGATCAGCGCTTAGGCAGGCGGTTGGGCATCGCACACATTAGTCGTGCTGTTTGGTCCCAAACAGGCGTAGTGTGTGCCGGTGCACAATATCGTCCGTGGGGCGGGTAATAAGCGAAAACTGGTTCATCCAGCACAGCTGACTCTCCTCGGGTTTCTGATTGGTATCGCAGCGGGCACAGCCCTGCTGGCGTTACCCATTTCGCGTACCGGTCCGGGTGGCGCAACGCTCGTAGAGGCGTTCTTCACAGCGGTCTCGGCGATGTGCGTGACTGGCCATGTCATTGTCGATACGCCGACCTACTGGACCGGTTTCGGGCAAGTCGTGATCATGGTGCTCATCCAAGTGGGTGGCTTTGGTGTCATGACCTTCGCCTCCATCATTGGCATCGCCGTGGTCCGCCGCCTCTCCCTGCGCTCACGCATTACGGCCGCTGCCGAGACCAAGAGCGTCGGCTTTGGCGATGTGCGCTCGCTGATTCTTGGCGTGCTCAAGATCTCGCTCATCATCGAGGGCATCGGCGCGCTCATCCTCTTCTTCTGGTTTCTGCTGCGCTACGGCTACAGCGTGGGGGAGGCGGCGTGGTTTGCGATCTTCCATGCGGTGTCGTCGTTTAACAACGCCGGCTTCGCCCTCTTCAGCAACAACATGATCTCGTTTGTTGACGACCCGGTGGTCTCGCTCACGCTGTGTGCCGAGATCATCCTGGGCGGACTCGGTTTCCCCGTGATCGTGCAACTCTTGCGGCACGGCGGCAACCGCCTCAAGTGGAGCATGAACACCCGCATCGTCATCGCAGCAACCCCGCTGTTGCTCGTCGCCGGCACCGTCTACATCACGCTCATCGAGTGGAACAACCCCGCCACCCTTGGCCCCCTCGACTGGCAGACCAAACTTCTGGCTGGCTTCTTCCAATCCGTGCAAACCCGCACGGCTGGCTTCAACAGCATCGACATCGGCGCTATGAGCGAAGCAAGCCAGTTCGGGATGACCGCACTCATGTTCATCGGTGGTGGCCCCGCCGGCACCGCCGGTGGCATCAAGATCACGACCTTCGCGGTGCTGTTCTTCATCCTCCTCGCGGAGGTGCGCGGAGACGGCGTCGTGAACGTCTTTGGCAAGCGACTGTCGCGCGCGGTGCACCGTCAGGCGATCGCGGTGGTCTTGCTCTCGGTCGGCGTTGTCGCGACATCCACCATCAGCATCATGTTGCTCTCGGGGTTGCCGCTGGGCCCCGTGCTGTTCGAAACGGTGTCGGCGTTCGGCACCGTCGGCCTCTCGGAGGGCATCACGCCCGAGCTGCCGGTGGCCGCGCAACTGATCTTGGCTGTCCTTATGTTTGTGGGCCGCCTCGGCCCTATTGGTTTTGCTACCGCGCTCGCTCTGCGTGAGCGCGCTGTCCTGTATGAACTTCCCAAAGAAAGGCCGATCATTGGCTAAATTGCGCATGTTCTCTGGCTCGGATGCCTCGTCCGTAGCCGCCGCAGATTCGGTGGTGGTCATCGGGTTGGGCCGTTTCGGTCGCGCTCTGGCGCTGGAACTCATGGCCAACGGCACCGAAGTGCTCGGCGTCGATCTGGATGAGTCGATCGTGCAGGAGATGAATGGCCAGTTGACCCATGTGGTCTCGGCTGACTCCACGCGCGAGGAGGTACTGCAGCAGTTGGCGGTGCCCGAGTTCGACCGCGTCGTGGTGGCGATCGGCAGTGACATTCAGGCGAGCATCCTGACCACGTCGCTGCTGTTGCGATTCAATGTCGCGCACGTGTGGGCCAAGGCCGTCAGCGATGCGCACGGCACGATCTTGGAACAGCTCGGTGTCAGCCACGTTATCTACCCGGAGAAGGAGATGGGGCGTCGCGTCGCTCACCTCGTGCGGGGATCGATGCAGGACTACCTCGAGATTGGCGACAACTTCTCTCTCGTCAAGATGGCCCCGCCGGCCGCGATTATCGGCAAGACGCTGGGGGAGTCTCGTGTGCGGTCAACCGCGGGAGTCACGGTCACGGCCGTTCGCCCGCTCGGTGGCACTTGGACCTACACCGACGAGAAAACCATCATCGCCGCCGACGACACCATTCTCGTTTCGGGCCCGACCAACAAGGCCGAAGCCTTCAGCTTGCGCCGCTAGATCAGCGACGCCGCGTTTGCGTCGTTAGAGCAGCGAGCTCTCGTTAGAGCAGCGAACTCAACCAGATCTCGCACAGTGCCTGCCACGCTTCGGCGGGCGTGCCCTCGGCGAGACCGAGGCCGTGCTTGCCGTCGGCGAAGACGTGCAGTTCGTGGCGCACGCCGGCCGCCGCCAGTGCCATGGCCAGTGGGTACGAGTGCGCTTCGACCGGAACGGGCTCGTCAGCAGCCGTGTGCCAGATAAACATGGGAGGCGTGGCGGGCGTGACCAGCAGGTCGAGTGAGGTGTCTTCGCGCAGGAAGGAGTTGGCATCCAGCCCGATGAGGTTCTCGCGAGAGCCGGCGTGCGTCTCGCCCGTCATGGTGACAACGGGGTAGCCGAGCACGGCAAAGTCGGGGCGTTCGTTGTCGTCAGCAACGGGCGCTACAGCCGCGTGGCCGGCCAAATGGCCGCCAGCGGAGAAGCCCACAACACCCACGAGCGGTGCCCCTAGCGCACGTTCCTTCGCAATTTCAGACTGAATTGCCAGCAATGGAGCGGGATGCTTCGTGGCAACGGGGTACTCAACGACGCGAGCATTCCAGCCGATCGAACGCAACCAGGCAGCAACGGGCTCGCCTTCGTGGGGTGCGAGGCGCGAATACCCTCCACCGGGGAGAACGAGAATTGTGGGGAGGTTGGCAGCCATTACTTAACTGTAAATTGTGCGCGTCAATATGGCTGAATCAACGCACTTTCGCGCGGAAATCGATTAACCCGCATAGTGTCTGTACATGGCAGATTTGTTTGACGGATACACATCAAGCGCCTCCAAACGCACCGGACCAGCCGCGTGGGATGAGATGTTCTCTGCCGATAGCGAGATACGTCGCCCCTACCGCGAGATTCATGACGCGCTGGCGCAAATGACGCAGGAAGAACTGCGCGGACGTACTGAAGCACTCGCCGACAGTTACCTCGCCCAGGGCGTTACCTTCGACTTCGCTGGCGAAGAGAGACCCTTTCCTCTGGATGCAGTTCCCAGAGTTATTGACCTCTCCGAGTGGAAACAGGTTGAGTCGGGAATCAAGCAGCGCGTTCGAGCGCTCGAGGCATTCTTGGCCGACATTTACGGGCCCCAGAATGCCATCAAAGATGGGGTGATTCCGGCTCGGATGATCACGTCATCCAGTCACTTCCACCGTCAAGCGGCGGGCATCGACCCGGCCAATGGTGTGCGTATTCAGGTCAGCGGTATCGACCTCATCCGCGACGAAGTGGGTGCGTGGCGCGTTCTCGAAGACAACGTGCGCGTGCCCAGCGGTGTGAGCTACGTCATCTCGAACCGTCGAGTCATGGCCCAAACGCTTCCCGAGTTGTTCGTCTCGATGCGGGTTCGCCCTGTCGGTGACTACCCCCACAAGCTGCTGCAGGCTCTGCGCGCCAGTGCGCCGGGCGGCGTGGATGAACCCAACGTCGTTGTGCTCACTCCGGGTGTCTACAACTCCGCGTACTTCGAGCACACGCTGCTCGCGCGCCTCATGGGCGTCGAGCTCGTGGAGGGTCGAGACCTGTTCTGCTCCGGCGGTCGGGTCTGGATGCGCACCACGGCGGGCCCCACTCGGGTCGACGTGATCTACCGCCGGGTTGACGACGAGTTCCTCGACCCGCTGCAGTTCCGTGCCGACTCCATGTTGGGCAGCCCGGGCATGATGCTCGCGGCTCGCCTCGGAAACGTGACGATCGCCAACGCGGTGGGAAACGGCGTAGCCGACGACAAACTCGTCTATACCTACTTGCCCGATCTCATCGAGTACTACCTCGGTGAGAAGGCGATCATCCCCAACGTCGATACCTGGCGACTCGAAGATCCGGGGGCGCTGGAAGAAGTGCTCGACCGGCTCGACGAGCTCGTGGTGAAGCCCGTGGATGGTTCCGGTGGTAAGGGCCTCGTCATTGGTCCGGCCGCAACGAAGCCGGAGTTGGAGACGCTGCGCAAGCAGCTTCTGAAGGATCCGCGCGGGTGGATCGCGCAGCCCGTGGTTCAGTTGTCGACGATCCCCACGGTGATCGACGACGGTATGCGGCCGCGTCACGCCGACCTTCGCCCCTTTGCGGTTAACGACGGAAACGATGTCTGGGTGCTGCCGGGTGGTCTCACTCGCGTTGCACTGCCCGAGGGTCAGCTCGTCGTGAACAGTTCACAGGGTGGTGGCTCGAAAGACACCTGGGTTGTTGGCCGCGAAAAAGTGGCGGAGTCGGAGAGCACCGTTCAGGGTCTCGTCGAGCGCCAGGCCGATACGGAAGCAATCACGGTCATCACTCCCGAGATGTTGCTCGAGGCGGGGGTTCATGAGGATCACGCCGAGGATCATGACACCACTCGAACGCTCACGCAGAGACAGCGTCAAGAAGAGCAGCAACAGCAGAGTATCGACACCGAGGGAGGTCAATCATGCTGAGTCGCATCGCAGAATCGCTGTTCTGGATCGGTCGCTACATTGAGCGTGCTGACGGTACCGCCCGCATCCTCGACGTTCACCTTCAGCTGCTCCTCGAAGATCCGTGGATTGAAGAGGATGACGCCTGCCGCGCGCTCTTGAGTGTGATGGGTAGCGAGGCTCCGGCCGACGTCACTCTCACTCGCGGTGACGTGTTGTCGATCCTCGCGGTTGACCGTACCGAACCCGCCTCGATCGCCTATTCCTTGGGTGCCGCTCGCGAGAACGCGCGTCGTGCTCGCGAGATCGTGTCCACCGAATTGTGGGAGTGCCTCAACACCACCCAGACTCGAATGCCGCGCCGAATTTCAGGAGACAAGGTCGCTGACTTCTTCTCTTGGGTTCGTGAGCGCTCCGCTCTGGCCGTGGGCATTGTCGAGTCTGCGACGAGTCGGGACGAAGCGTGGCAGTTCTTCACCTTGGGGCGCAGTCTTGAGCGTGCAGATATGACCGCGCGACTCTTGGCTACGCGAAGCCTCACGGAAGCCAGTGGTCCGTCGTGGACCACGATTCTGCGATCGTGTGGCGCCTACGAGCCGTACTTGCGCACCTATCGCGGTGTGCCGAGCGCGAGCAACGCCGCCGAGTTCTTGCTGCTGGATCGCTTGTTCCCGCGCAGCATCCTCTTCTCCGTTTCGCGGGCTGAGGACTGCATGCGTGAGCTCGAGCCCCACCGCATGAACCGCGTCGGTGTGAACGATGATGCGCAGCGTTTGCTTGGCAAGATTCGCAGCGAGTTGGAGTATCGGCCGATCGCCGAGATTTTGGATGACCTGCCTCACCATATGGATCGAGTGCAGGCGGCAACGAGTGCGGCTTCGGAGGCAGTGCGTCACCGCTACTTCCCCACGAATGCCGCTCCCGAGTGGGTTGGAGAGATCTCATGAAGCGACTCAGGATCGTCCATTCCACGGGTTTCAGTTACGGCGGCGAAGTTACCGCGTCGTACAACGAGGCTCGGATGCTGCCCGCCAGTGTCGAGAGCCAGCTCGTGTTGTTCTCGAACCTCGACATCTTGCCGCTCTCTAGCCAGAGCAACTATGTCGACTATTGGGGTTCGCGCGTTGCCTCGTTTGAGGTGCTGACGGGTCATAAGGAGTTGTCGTTGACCGCCACGAGCCTTGTTGAGGTTCATGAGCGCGAGCACGACTCGGAGTGCATGTCGTGGGCCGAACTTGAAGCGGCCGCCGAGCTGTCGATGGATGCCGTCGAGAACCTCAGCCAGACGCGCCGCACCGAGCCGCCGGCTGAGGTCGTCGCACTCGCGAAAGACATTGCGGCGAAGTCGGATGACGCGTGCGAGAGCGCGCTCGAAATCTCAAAGGCCATCGGTAACGCCATCGAGTACATGAGCGGCGTCACGGGAGTGGCAACGACCGCGACAGAAGCGTGGACCGGTGGCAAGGGTGTCTGCCAGGACATCGCTCACCTCGCGCTCGGCGCTTTGCGTTCGGTCGGCATCCCGGCTCGCTATGTGTCTGGTTACCTTCACCCGAAACCGGATGCCGCTATCGGCGAGAAGGTCACGGGCGAATCCCATGCGTGGATCGAGTGGTTCTGTGCCGGGCAGTGGCGCGGCTACGACCCGACCAACCTCATCGATATCGGAGACCGGCACGTGCTCGTGGGTCGCGGTCGCGACTACAACGATGTGCCGCCCCTTCGCGGTGTGTATGCGGGGCCGTTCGGCTCGAAGCTGTTCGTGAGCGTGGAGATCACCCGCGAGGCGTAGGCCGCCAGAGACGAGAACGACAGGTGGGGCGGATGCTGCGAGCATCCGCCCCACGCTGCGTTTAGCTAGTGCGGCGAGTGGTCGTCTCGACGATCGCGATCTCTTGTGTCGCGAGTTCGCGTTCTTCATCGGGTGTGGGCTCGGGCGGGAAGCGCAACCGCAGGCGGAAGCGACTTTCGGGCACGCGGCCCACGCGCATCCCGCGACTGTAGACAAGCCAGATGATCGCGGCGGCCGCGGCGAGAAGCCCCGAGAGGGAGCCGATGCCGAGGGCCCAGCGGGCGCCGAGTTCGTTGGCGGCCCAGCCAACGATGGGGGCGCCGATCGGGGTACCGCCGGCGAAGATCGCGAGGTAGAGAGCCATGACGCGGCCACGCATGATCGGTGTCGTGGAGGTCTGAACGTAGGCGTTGGCGGTTGTCATCATCGTTAGTGACGAGACGCCGACGATCGTGAGGGCGGCGCCGAAGGTCCAGTAGCTGGGGGAGAGCGCGGCGATCAGGCACGCCATCCCGAAGAATGCGGAGCCGACCACGACAACGCCCAAACGTGCGCGCTCGCGGCGAGCGGCCAACAACGAGCCGACGATCGCACCCACGGCCATCATCGACGAGAGCAGGCCGAACTCCGCTGCGCCCTTGCCGAACTCGGTGGTCGCCATGGTGGAGATGAAGACGGGGAAGTTGAACCCGAAGGTTCCGACCAAGAAGACCATGACGAGCACGATCAGGATGTCTGGCCGGTTGCGCACGTAGCGCAGCCCATCCCGAATCTGGCCCTTCGCTCGCCCGAGCTTGGCCACGGGATAGAGCTGGTTGCGACGAATGAACCACAGCGACGCGAGCACGCCCGCGAACGAGGCCGCGTTCACGAGGAACACCGGGCCGGAGCCGATTGCGGCAACGAGTACTCCGGCAATCGCGGGGCCGATGAGGCGGGCGCTCTGGAATGACATGGAGTTGAGCGCGACCGCGTTGGGCAGGTCTTTGTCGCTCACGAGCTCCGAAACGAAGGCTTGACGAACGGGTGCGTCGATCGCGGTAGCCACACCAAGAAGTAGCGCAAAGACGTAAACGTGCCACAGCTCGACGTAGCCCGAGACCACGAGGATGCCGAGGCCAAGCGCAAGAATGAACTGACTGAACTGCGTCCACAGCAACACGACGCGGCGGTCGAAGCGGTCGGCGATGATTCCCGCGATGGGCATGAGCAAAAGCAGGGGACCGAACTGCAGCGCCATCGTGAACCCGAGAGCCGCGGCGTCATGGTCGGTCAGCTCGGTAAGAACGATCCAGTCCTGGGCGGTGCGCTGCATCCACGCGCCCGTGTTGGAGACGATCGCGCCAATGGTCCAGAGCCGGTAGTTGAAGAAGCGAAGCGAGCGGAACATTGCGCTCACGAATTGGCCAACTTCAACAGCACCGGGATGGCTGCATGGAGGGCGGCGTGCTCGTCAGCGGAGAGGGTCGAGAGTTCGGCGGCAAACCATTCGGCGCGGCGCTGGCGAGTTTTGGCGATTAGCTCGACTCCCGCATCCGTCGCTTCAATGAGCACTTTGCGGCCGTCGTCGGGGGAGCTGGAGCGCGTGACGAGACCGTCATCGCTCAAGCAGTTGACGGTGCGATTCATCGACGGCGGGGTGACGCGTTCGTGCTCGGCGAGGGCCGCGAGAGTGCTGCCGCCATGCTGGCTGAGCACATAGAGAACGGAGAGCTGGCTGTCGCTGAGGGTGTCGTCGTGGCGTTGCTGCCGGATGCGACGGGCGATGCGCATGAAGGCGATGCGGAGTTCGTCGTCTAGTTTGTCAGGCATATTCGTTAGTCTAGCAAATTAGTCTTGCTAACTAGTTTCGTAAACGCGAAGGGGCAGCAGACGAAACTCACTCATTCTGCTCTCACGTTCACGGCCGTAGAATGGCACAGCAAGGAGGCCCTCATGCCCACGTTTACGGCGCCACGAACTGACCACTCCTACGTTGACGCGCACGGAGTCACGATTCACTACTACGTGTGGGAATCGCCGAAAGCCCACGCGGTTCTGCAGCTCACCCACGGCCTCGGCGATCACGCCCGCCGCTATGAGCACGTTGCTCAAGCTCTCGTCGCCGCCGGTTATACGGTCTACGCCGACGACCACCGCGGCCACGGTGCCACCGGTCTCGACCAAAACGCGGGTGACGCCAGCAAGCTGGGCAAGCTCGGCAAGGGCGGGCTGCGCGCCGCCACCGAAAACATCCGCGAACTCTCGGCCATCATCCGCCGCGATCACCCCACGCTTCCGCTCGCTCTGCTCGGTCATTCCTGGGGCTCGCTTATGGTGCAAGACGTGCTCAACACGCACTCCAAGGAATACGAAGTCGCGATCCTCACGGGCACCGCGCACCGCACCTTCGCTCACATGAACAGCGGCAACCTCAACGCCAAGCACAAAGACCTCGGCACCACCGGTTACGAGTGGCTCAGCCGCGATCCTCAGGTTGCCGAAGACTTCGTGAATGACCCGCTGACGTTCTACGCAGATGCCCTTAAGCTCTTCGGCCCCGTCGATGGAATGCGCCTCATGGGGCGCCCGGCCAAACACTTCGCCCGTGACATCCCGCTGCTCATCATGATCGGCGACGAAGATTCGCTCGGCGGAGAAGCAAGCATCGAGGCGCTCGCCGCCGACTACGTTGTGCGCTCCAAGCTCACCGATATCGAAGCGATTGTGTACCCGGGTGCGCGTCACGAGATTTTCAACGAGACCAATAAAGACGAAGTGATCGCTGACCTGGTGGCGTGGCTCGATGCGCGGCTCAAGCCGGTGCATCCGGACGCCCCGTTGCCGCCCGCGGCCAAGAACGAGGCGACCCAGCCCGGCGCAACACAGTCAGCCGCAGCGCAGTCCGACGCAGCACCGTCCGAACCTGCTCCATCCGAATAGATGGCGTCGATTTTCACCGAGATTCTGAACGGTCGCTCGCCCGGGCGCTTCATCTGGGCGGATGACCGTGTCTTTGCCATTCTCACGATCGAGCCCCGCAAGCCGGGTCACGTGCTCGTGATTCCGCGCATCGAGGTTGATCGGTGGAGCGACCTCGACGAAGAGCTCGCGATGCACATCTTCCGCGTCGGGCGCCTCATCGGCCTCGCTCAGCGCGACGAGTGGGATGCCGATCGCGTCGGCGTCATGTTTGAGGGCTACCGGGTGCCGCACGCGCACTTGCATGTGTGGCCGTCGTGGACCGTCTACGAGTACAGCCACACCGGCATTAATCGCGATCCCGGCACCGAGGCGCTCGATGAGGCTTTTCAGCGTTTGCGAGCACGGATGATCGACCACGGGCATGGGGAGTTTGTTCCCCCGCTCGACTGGTCAATTCCGCAGCCTGACGCTGCCCAGTAGGCTGGATTGAGTACAACTAGACAGGGGTGAGCGATGCACGGCGAATTCAAGGTGCCCGGCGGAAAACTCGTAGTGGTCGATCTCGATGTTGTCGATGACGCCATCACCAACTTTCGTCTCGCGGGTGACTTCTTCTTAGAGCCGGATGAGGCCCTCGAAGACATCAACGCCGCCATCGAAGGTCTGCCCGCTAACTCCGACGCGAAGACCATCACGAGCGCGATTCAGCAGTCACTGCCCGAGGGCACGGTGATGCTCGGCTTCTCTGCCGAATCGGTGGCCACGGCCATCCGTCGCGCCCTGCAGCGTGCCACGACCTGGAAAGACTACGACTGGCAGATCGTCACCGGCCCGCCGTTGGAACCCCGCATGCAAATGGCGATGGATCAGGTGCTCTCCGAAGAGGTTGCCTCCGGTCGCCGTAAGCCCACTTTGCGCATCTGGGAGTGGAACAAGCCCGCCGTCGTGATCGGCAGCTTCCAGTCGCTGCGCAACGAAGTCGACCTCGAGAACGCCAAGAAGTACGGCTTCGAGGTCGTGCGTCGCATCTCCGGTGGAGGCGCCATGTTCATGGAAGCCGGCACCGTGATCACCTACTCGATCTATGTACCGGTCGAGCTCGTGCAGGGGATGACGTTCGCGGACTCCTACGCCTTCCTCGACGAGTGGGTCATCATCGCTCTCAAGTCGCTCGGCATCGAAGCGAGCTACCAGCCGCTCAATGACATTGCGAGCCCCACCGGCAAGATCGGCGGAGCGGCCCAGAAGCGTCTCGGCGCCGGTGCCGTGCTGCACCACGTCACCATGAGCTACGACATGGATGGCGAGAAGATGGTTCAGGTCTTGCGCATCGGTCGCGAGAAAATGAGCGACAAGGGCACCAAGTCCGCGGCCAAGCGGGTTGACCCGCTGCGCAGCCAGACCGGAATGGAGCGCGCCGACATCATCGACACCATGGTTGCGACCTTCCGTGGGCTCCACGGCCTTGCCGAGAGCGAACTGACGAGCGACGAGATTGCGCGCGCTGAAGAACTCGTTGCCGAGAAGTTCGGCACCGAAGAGTGGCTGCAGCGCGTTCCGTGAACCACACCCTCCGCGGCTTGACCCTCACGCTCACCCTGGCCGCTCTGCTGCTCGGTGGTGTCGTGGCGTCTGCCGTGCTCGGGCAACTGCCCGTAAGCCCCGCCGAAGTGGGCGGTTCTCTCTTGCGGGCGCTCGGCATCCAGAACGAGTGGGCCCCGAGCGACTCCATCGTGGAATCCACGCTCTGGGTCGTACGCTTTCCGCGCATAGCGATGGCCCTGGTCGTGGGCGCCGCCCTCGCCGTGGCCGGCGCCGTCATGCAGGCCATTTTCGGCAACCCACTGGCTGAACCGGGCGTGGTCGGAGTGTCATCCGGTGCCGCTCTCGGCGCAGCCATCGCGATCGTCGTAGGAATTTCTGCGCTCGGCGATGGGGCGATTGCGCTCTTTGCTTTCGTCGGCGGTCTGCTCGCCACGTTGCTCGTGTACTTCGTCTCGCGCGCCAACGGCCGCACCGAAGTCGTCACGCTCTTGCTCACCGGTATCGCGGTCAATGCCTTCGCTGGCGCGGGATTGGCCTTCCTGCTGTTCATCGCTGACTCCGGCAGCCGCGAGCAGATCGTGTTCTGGCAGCTCGGCTCACTCAACGGATCGCGGTGGAGCGAAGTGCTCATCGTCGCGCTCGTCACCGCTGTGGGCCTCACTGCCGCCATCGTGCTCGCTCGCCCCTTCGACCTTTTGGCGCTGGGGGAGCGCAACGCCCGCCACCTCGGCGTCAACGTTGAACGCCTCCGCATTGTCTCGATCGTGATCGTTGCGCTGCTCACCGGTGTGGCCGTGGCGTTCGTCGGCATCATCGCCTTCGTCGGTCTCGTGGTGCCGCACGCAATGCGCATGGTGATCGGCCCGGCGCACCGCGCGCTCATCGTCGCGAGCGCCATCGGCGGTGGCGTGCTGCTCGTGCTCTCCGACCTGCTCGCCCGCTCCGTCGTTGCGGGTGGCGACCTGCCGATTGGCTTGCTCACCTCGCTCGTTGGTGGCCCGTTCTTCTTCTACCTGCTCTTCCGTCAGCGTCGCCAGAGCGGAGGCTGGGCATGATCAGCGCACGCAATATCGGTGTGCGGCTTGGAGGCCGCGCCATTCTCGACGACGTCAGCCTCGACGTGGCGCCGGGCGAAGTGCTCGCCCTCGTTGGCCCGAACGGTGCCGGAAAATCCACTCTGCTCGCGGTGTTGAGCGGCGATCGAAAGCCCGACAGCGGCACCGTGACGATCGACGGTCGAGACGTGGGCGGCATCCGCCACGGCGAGCTTGCCCGACTGCGTGCCGTGCTCACTCAAGAGAACAGCGTGAGCTTTCCATTCCGCGTCTCCGAGGTTGTAGCAATGGGTCGCAGCCCCTGGGCGCGCGAAGTCGAGAGTCGCGACGATGTTGCCGTGGTCAACGAAGCCTTAGAAGTAACGGATGTCGCTCATCTGGGTGACCGCCGCTATACGACGCTGTCGGGTGGCGAAAAAGCGCGCGTCTCCCTCGCGCGCGTGCTTGCTCAGCACACGCCCGTCGTGTTTCTGGATGAGCCGACCGCTGCCCTTGACCTGCGCCACCAAGAAGACGTCATGCGCGTCGCCCGCACGATGGCTCAGGATGGCCGGGCCGTCGTCGTGGTGCTCCACGACTTGAGCTTGGCCGGCGCCTACTCCGACCGCCTCGCGCTTATCGCGCACGGCACGCTCGACGCCATCGGCACTCCCAGCGAGGTACTCACCGCCGAGCGAGTCGAGCGGGTCTATGGCCTCGCGGTTGACCTGCACGACGTGGGCGGGCATCCGGTCGTCGTCCCTCGCCGCTGACTACCTCGCTAGAGGCGGCCGCTAGCGGCTGAGGAGGTCGCGGTACTCGGGATGGTCAGTGATGAACTTGTCGATGAATTCGCACTTAGCCACGACGCGGGTTTCACTTTCGGCGCGCACCAGATTGAGGGCGCCGCGAGCGAGTTCGGTACCGCGACCCTGACCGCGATATTTGGGATCGATCTCTGTGTGGACGAACACGATCTGATCGTCGCGCAGTTGGTAGTCGGCGAGGCCCGCTTGAATCCCGTCGACAAGCAGCTCGTAGCGGTGCATCGCGGGGTCGTGGATAACTTCGCTGGCCATAGTTCAACCCTACTCGCGGGTGCTCGATTGGGGATGTGTTCTGCGGCGCGCCAAAGCAGGGGAATAGTATCGACGGGTGTCTGAATCTGCTGCCCCCGCATCCGGTGGATCGAACCGCCGTCTGATCATCATTGCTGTCACGGGACTCGTGCTGATTGTTGCTGCCGTGGTGATTTCCTTCGTGGCTCTGGCGCCCACGCCCGAACCCGTAGCCACTGCAACGCGAACACCGAGCCCCACGCCGACACCGACGCCCACTCCGACCCCTACGCCGACACCCACATTCGACAAGACGCAGTACTCGACGGATGACGCGAGCAGCCTGTGGGTCGTCGCCAATAAGCTCCGCCCGCTCAACCCGCAAACGTACGAACCTGAACTCGTTTTCGTCGATGTGCCGTATGTGTACGAACCGTACTTGCGGCCGGAAGCTGCTGCGGCTGTCGTAGAGATGTTTGCGGCTTATCAAACTGACACCGGGCTGCAAATGCAATCGCAGAGTTCGTATCGAAGCTACTGGTCTCAAGAGAGCGTGTACGCCGGCTGGGTGTCGCAACTAGGTCAAGAGGCGGCTGACCTCACGAGCGCGCGACCGGGTCACAGCGAGCACCAAACGGGACTCTCAATTGATATCAGTGCGTTGCCCGCCAACTGCACGCTCACCCAGTGCTTCGGAGATACCCCGCAGGGCCGATGGCTCGATGAGAACGGCTGGAAGTACGGCTTCACTGTGCGCTACCCCGAAGGAAAAACCGACATCACCGGTTACGAGTACGAACCGTGGCACTTGCGTTATGTGGGCAAGGAACTTGCCGCAGAACTGCACGGCACGGGCATCCAAACTCTCGAAGAGTTCTTTGGTCTGCCCGCCGCACCGACCTACGGCTAGGTTCCCACACCCCTAAACTCGTCACATGACTTCGACGCCCAGCCCTGCCACTGTGAGCTACAGCTACCTGGGGCCCGCCGGCACGTTTACGGAGGCTGCGCTCAAGCAGGTTCCCGAAGCAGTCGGAGCACAGTGGAGGAGCGTCAACAACGTCGGCGAAGCCCTCGACGACGTTACGAGCGGCCGTAGTGTTGCCGCGATGATTGCCATCGAGAACTCGGTAGAGGGTGGCGTCAGCGCCACGCAAGATGCCCTCGCCAACGTGCCCAACCTCCGCATTCTGGGCGAATACCTCGTCTCGGTGAACTTCGTGCTCGTCGCGCGGCCCGGCACCACGCTCGCCGACGTGAAGGTCGTCAACGCGCATCCGGTGGCTTACGCTCAAACGCGACGCTGGCTCGACGCCACTCTGCCCAGCCATGGCCACATGCCGGCCAGCTCCAACGTGGCCGCCGCGGCAACGCTCCTTGAAAGCGAACTAGCGGATGCCGCTGTCGCCCCGCCCGGCATAACCGAGCACTACGAACTCGATGTCTTGGCAACGGAGATCGGCAACAACCAGAACGCGGTCACCCGCTTCGTTCTCGTGAGCGCGCTTGCCGACTTGCCGAAGCCAACGGGAGCCGACAAGACGAGCCTCATCGTGGAGCTTCCCGATGACAAGCCCGGTCGACTCCTCGACATGCTCGAGCAGTTCGCTACTCGTGGCGTGAACTTGAGCTTGATCGAGTCGCGCCCGATCGGTGATGAGCTTGGGCGCTACCGCTTCGTCATCGACCTTGAGGGTCACATCCTCGATGAGCGTGTAGCTGATGCTCTCTTAGGCCTCAAACGTTTTAGCCCCAAGGTCATCTTCTTGGGTAGCTACCCGCGGGCAGACAAGCTCGCCACCACGGTGACACCGCGCTATGGCAACGACGTCTTCGTGGAGGCCCGCGATTGGCTGCGCGCGATCATCACGGGCGAGCCGACTACCGACGAGCCGAGCGCGAGCTAGCGCAGAGCTAGCTGTGCTGAGCGTGCTCTGCTGAGCGTGCTGGGCCCGAGCGTGCTGGGCTGGCGCGCTACCCCGCGGGCTACCCCGCGCGCTACTTCGAGCGCGACTTGGGCACGCGCACAATAAGCGCGAGCGGGTCGACCCAGGTGTGTACCGATTTGGCGAGACCGAACTCATCGCCGTCGAGCTGAAACTCTTCGGGGTTGTCGACGATCATGTTGAGGTCGCTACCCTTCGCGTAGCGCACGTCACGCACGTCTTTCGAGAGGTCGATGATGCGACGGCCCATCACGCTCTTGCGCAGTACGCCGTTTTCCCACGCGATCTTGTTCCAGATGTTGAGCCAGCCGAAACGTCCGCGAGGCACGAGCGCTGCCATGTCGAGGATGCCGTCATCCGGTTGAGCGTCAGGCATGAGCAGCAGTCCACCCGGCAGTGAGCCGCAGTTGCCGATGATTACGGTGTGCGCGCTGAGCGAGCGGTTGGGGGCGCCATCCACGCTGTAGCGCAGCTTTACCGGGCGCAGTTCGGGGATCGAGCGGGCGATGCCGTCAACGTAGGCAAGCCAGCCCACAGCCTTCTTGAGCTTGGTGCTCGTGTTCTTGATCATCTTGGCGTCGAGCCCGAGGCCGGCCATCACAAGAAAGGCGTGCTCTTCGTGGTCGTCGTTGTCGCGAACGATGTTGACCATGCCGAGGTCGATGGGGCGGTCGTAGCCGTTGAAGGCGATGTCGACGCTCTCGTGCAAGTTGCCCGCGGGGAGATCCAAGTTGCGGGCGAGCAGGTTGCCGGTGCCGGCCGGAACGACAGCCATCGCGACTCCGCTGCCGCGAAGCGCCTCTGCCACAGCACGCACCGTGCCATCGCCACCTGCCGCGATAACCACGGTAGCGCCGCGACGAATTGCACTGCCCGTAACCTCTTGTCCGGCATCCACTTCGGTCGTAGAAAACCAGAGCGGGGTAGCCCAGTCAGCGGCTTTCGCGGCTGCGTTTACCAGCTTCTTGAGCTTGGCAAGATCGACCTTGATGGGGTTGTAAACAACCGCCATTTTAGGTTTTGTATTTCGAGGGGAGGGCACACATAAACGCTACGCCATGAATCGGTAGGCTGTAGTGGTGATTGACCCCCAAATTCTCCGAGAAAACCCTGAAGCCGTGCGGCAATCGCAACTCGCTCGCGGGGCATCCGTTCAGCTAGTTGACGACGCTATCGCCGCCGATCAGAACCGCCGTGCACGCATTGGCGAGTTCGAGGCGCTGCGTGCCGAGCAAAACAGTTTCGGCAAGAAGGTTGCTCAGGCGCCCGCCGACGAGAAGAAGGCTCTGGTGGCGCAAGCCCAAGAGCTGTCGGCTCAGGTGAAGCTGGCTCAGCAGGCATCGACCGAAGCTGAAGTGGAGTTCACGCGCATCGTCGGGTCGCTTGGCAACATCGCCGTCGAAGGCGTGCCTGTCGGTGGTGAGGATGACTGGGAGCTCGTTCGCGAAGTGGGTACGCCCGCATCGTTCGACTTTGAGCCCCGTGACCACGCCGACCTTGGCGAGATTCTTGGTGCTATCGACATCCCGCGCGGAGTGAAGGTGGCGGGCAGCCGCTTCTACTTCCTCAAGGGCGTCGGCGCGCGACTCGAACTGGGTCTCATGAACATGGCGCTGGATCGCGCTATCGCTGGCGACTTCATCCCGCTCATCACTCCCACCCTCGTGCGCCCCGAAATGATGGCCGGCACCGGGTTCTTGGGCGAGCACGCTGACGAGATTTACCACTTGCCTGCCGACGACCTCTACCTCACGGGTACGAGTGAAGTTGCGCTCGCCGGGTACCACTCCGATGAGATCCTCGATCTCTCGAAGGGACCGTTGCGCTACGCCGGTTGGTCAACCTGCTACCGCCGCGAAGCTGGCTCCGCGGGTAAGGACAACCGCGGCATCCTGCGCGTGCACCAGTTCAACAAGCTTGAGATGTTCAGCTACGTGCTGCCCGAGAACGCTCAAGAAGAGCACGAGCGACTGCTGTCGTTCCAAGAGTCGATGCTGCAGGCCTGCGAGCTCAGCTACCGCGTGATTGACGTTGCCGGTGGCGACCTCGGTTCTAGCGCGGCCCGCAAGTACGACATTGAGGCGTGGGTTCCGACCCAGGGCACGTACCGCGAGCTCACCTCGACCTCTAACTGCACGACGTATCAGGCGCGTCGCCTCGACATCCGTTACCGCACTGAGTCGGGCAAGACGGCCCCCGTCGCTACCCTCAACGGAACTTTGGCCACCACCCGCTGGTTGGTTGCCATCCTCGAAACCCACCAACAGCCCGACGGGTCAGTCGTAGTGCCAGAAGCACTTCGCCCCTACCTCGGCGGCCTCGAAATTTTGGAGCCACTCGCGTGACAATCGCAGCACAGGATGACCGCTGGATGATCGCACTCGACATCGACGGCACTGTGCTGCTCGAGTCGGGCGAGATGAACGACGTCGTGATTGACGCTGTCGCCAAGGTGCGCGATGCCGGTCACGAGGTCATGTTGGCGACCGGTCGCTCGGTCGCGATGACTCTGCCGATTCTGCGCAAATTGGGGCTCAAGCCCGAGTACGTGGTGTGCTCGAACGGCGCGATTACGCTCAAGCGCGATCCGCTGGCCGACGGCGGCTACGCCCGCGAGTTCGTCGAGATGTTCAACCCTAAAGAGGTGCTCACGAGCATCAAGCAGCACTTGGGGTCGGCCAACTATGCGGTCGAAGATGCCACCGGCAAGTTCTTCGTCGATGGCAAGTTTCCGGATGGCGCCCTTGGCGCAGTCAGCGAAGACGTGTCGTTTGACGAACTCATTAAGGTGCAGGCCACTCGTGTTGTCGTCATCTCACCTCAGCACCAGGTTGACGACTTCCTGTCGGTGGTCGAGAAGATGGGGCTCCACAAGGTCAGCTACAACGTCGGTTGGACGGCGTGGCTCGACATCGCGCCCGATGGCGTCAACAAGTCCACGGCGCTTGAAAACGTGCGTTCGCGCCTCGGCATCCCGCGCACGCGCGTGTTCGCCATGGGTGATGGCCGCAACGACATCGACATGCTCGAGTGGGCAGCGTCGCACGGCCGTGGCGTTGCCATGGGGCAGGCTCCGGATGACGTGCTCGCGGTGGCCAATCAGGTCACCGAAAGCGACGTCAACGACGGTGCCGCGCTCGCGCTCACGATGTTCTTGGACGCACTTCCTGCGTCACAACGCTGAACTGATTTCACACGACGAAGGGGTGCGACTGAGCTATGAGCTCTGTCGCACCCCTTCGTTAGTGGTGTCGTGAAATTCTCTAGAGCTCGCTGAGGGCTTCGTCGTAGATTGCCATCGCGCGAGCGACTTCTTCGGCGGTGACGACGGCCGGCGGTACAACGTGGATGCGGTTGTCGGCGATGAACGGCAGTAGTCCGCGCTTCACGAGAGCACCCTTGACCTTGCCCATGTCGGCAGCGCTGAGCGGCTCGCGGGTCTCGCGGTTCGCGACGAGTTCGAGCGCCCAGAAGACGCCGCTTCCGCGGACGTCACCGATGCACTCGTGCTTGTCGGCGAGGGCGGCGAGGCCGGGAGCGATGTGGTCGCGCCCGATCATGGCGGCGTTCTCCACGATGCCTTCCTCTTCCATTGCCGTGATGGAGGCAACGATGGAGGCCGCAGCGAGCGGGTGGCCAGAGTAGGTAAGGCCGCCGGGGAAGACGCGCTCGTCGAAGGTGGCCGCGATCTCGTCAGAGATGATGACGCCGCCCACGGGAATGTAGCCCGAGTTGACGCCCTTGGCGAAGGTGATGAGGTCGGGCTTCACGTCGAAGGCTTCGAAC
The DNA here is from genome assembly GCF_002797685.1 of Salinibacterium amurskyense. Taxonomy (GTDB): domain Bacteria; phylum Actinomycetota; class Actinomycetes; order Actinomycetales; family Microbacteriaceae; genus Rhodoglobus; species Rhodoglobus amurskyensis. The sequence goes on along the minus strand of NZ_PGFH01000001.1, from coordinate 29,186 downwards.
GCGAACCAGTGGCCGGTGCGGCCGAAGCCCACCATGACCTCGTCGAGGATCAGCAGGATGCCGTACTTGTCGGCGATGGCGCGCACGCCAGCCATGTAGCCGGGCGGCGGGGTCAGCACGCCGGCGGTGCCGGGGATGCTCTCAAGCAGGATGGCGGCGATGGACTCGGCGCCTTCTGCCTGGATGGTGCGCTCAAGGTGGTGCAGGGCGCGCTCGGCTTCTTGTTCGGGGGAGTCCGACCAGAATTCGGAGCGGTACTCGTAGGGCCCGAATACGTGCACGTGAGCGCGAGCGTATTCGTTGGGGATACGGCGCCAGTCGCCGGTCGCGACGACGGCCGATCCGGTGTTGCCGTGGTACGAGCGGTAGCGCGAGATGATCTTGTCGCGGCCGGTGTGCAGGCGAGCCATTCGCATGGCGTTTTCGTTGGCATCCGCTCCACCGTTGGTGAAGAAGACCTTGTTCATGCCTTCGGGCGCGTGGTCGGTAATTTTGCGGGCTGCTTCACCGCGGATGTTGATGGCGTGCGCGGGAGCAACGGTGGCCATGATGTCGGCCTGGGCCTTGATGCCCGCAATGACGGCGGGGTGCTGATGGCCGATGTTGATGTTGACGAGCTGACTGGAGAAGTCGAGGTATTCGTTACCTTCGTTGTCCCACACGGTGCTGCCGAGGCCGCCTTCGAGTACGAGGGGCTTCAGCGCGCCCTGCGCAGACCAGGAATGGAACACGTGGGCGCGGTCGAGCGCGACGGTGTCGGCGTTGCTGGGCTGGGGTGATGCGGGCGCGGAGTTCATGAGGCACCTTTCAAGACGGAACGAATGTCTCCACTATCGTCCGCGGCGAATCGCGCGTGGGTGCCAATTTGTATAGCGTTCTGCCAATTGTTCGACATAATGTGAGGGCAGGGCAATGAGGGGATATCCGGATGCTTCCAACGATTGAATGGCTCCTCGCCAAGCGCACCCTGCGGTTGAGTCTCGTTGCCGCCTCGGCGGATCTCACCGACGCCGTCGACGTCACCGCGGGCACCGCGCTCGCTGACCGCCTGGCGGCCCCGATCTCGTGGGTTCACAGCTCAGACCTCGATGACCCCACTCCTTTCTTGAGCGCCGGCAACGTACTTCTCACGGATGGCGCGCAGTTCGGTTTTGCCGCCGCCACGGAGACCTACGACTACAACTCTTATGTGCGCCGCCTTGTTGACGCCGGCATCGTCGGCCTCGGCTTTGCCACGCACTTCCTCCATCAGGGAATGCCGACGGGGCTGGCGGTCGAGTGCGCGCGGGCTGGCCTGCCGCTGATCGATGTGCCCGACCGGGTTCCGTTCATCGCCGTCATCCGCGAGGTTGCCGACCAGATTGCGGCTGAACGCAGTCGTCGCATGGAGTGGTCGATCGCGGCGCACAAAGCAATCTCCTATGCGGCCCTTAAACCCACCGGGCTGCGGTCAACTCTCATCGAGCTCGAGCGTCAACTCTCGTGTTGGGTCGGCCTGTTCGACGTGACCGGGCATCCGGTTCCTGTTCCGGGACTTCGACGCTCGGGCGATCGTTTTGCCGCACCCGTGCGGGATGAGGTGTCGCGGGCACTGCGAAAGGGGAGCCGGTCATCCACGGCTCTCACTCTCGAAGCGGGCCAAGTGACGATTCAGACGCTCGGCCAGAGCGGTGCTCTGCGCGGCGCTCTCGCCCTGGGGCGCGGTGTACCTCTTGACCGTGCCGAAAACGAACTCGTCACGAGCGTTATCGCCATGGCGACACTGGCGCTCGAACAAAACCGAGCGCTCGACGCCACCCGGAGTCACTTGAGATCGTCGCTCTTAGAACTGCTGCTCGAGGGCAAAGTTGTTGCTGCCCGCTCGATCGCGACGGAAGTGTGGGGCGATCTGCCCACCGAACCCGTGAGCGTCTTCGCACTCGCCCGCCACACGCAAAGCCACTTCGTTCTTGACGCCCTCGATGTGCTGGCCCTCGACGCTGAGGGACGCGCGTTCTTCGCCGTGCGTGGTGACGTGATCGTCGTACTGGTCGAGACCGCAAGCGACTCGGGCACCTCTCCTTCGGCACTCCACGAGCTCGAGCAACTTGTCGACGACCATCAACTCGTGGCGGGCAGTGCTCTCGCTTCGGACTACACCGAACTGGCCACGGCTGTGGGCCAAGCAACCAGCGCTCTGCAGGCGCGAGGCGAGCGACCCGGCGTTACCGAGTTCGCCGAGATCGCTGATTCCGGGATGCTCGGGGTGCTGCACGCGGCGGGTGCTGAGCGAGTGGCACATCGAGTCCTCACGCCACTCGCCGATTTCGATGCCAAGCATTCGGCATCCCTCGTGGAGACGCTGCGCTCTTGGTTCGCGCACGATTGCTCGTGGGGCGCGACCGCCGCGAGTCTTGGCATTCACCGTCACACGGTGCGGTCGCGCGTGGATCAGGCGGGCAGCATCCTGAACCTCGATCTCGAGACTTTCGAGGGCCGTCTCGAGCTCTGGGCGGCCCTGAGGCTCAGCGTTTAGCTGGTCTACCCCCATTTCGAGCCTTTATAGCCTGCCTTTCAGGTACGCCCTGCGGGCATCAGATACACTCTGAACTTGCGTCACGCAAGGAGGGCTGTCCGAGCGGCCGATGGAGCCAGTCTTGAAAACTGGTGGGCAGAAATGTCTCGTGGGTTCGAATCCCACGCCCTCCGCTCTGCGTGCTGCGTCTTGATTCCGTCGAAAGAAAGGGGAGTGCGATGAGTGAACTTCGTCCGCGCTCAGAGCTGCGTTCGCGCTCTGTCGAACGCACTGACCCCAAGAAGAAGCCTGATGTTCAAGGTGTGGCACGACACGGCCGGCTGAAGAAGCCGGGCCCGTGGGGTTCAATCGCCAAGGTTGTTGCTGCTTCACTTGCTGTGCTGTTGGTGAGTGGTGCCGCTGTTGGCGCTGTCGCTTTCGACAGCATCTATGGCCAGCGCGACACGGTGGCGCTTATTGGCGAAACGGAAGGCCCGCCGCCGCAGATCGGTAGCTTCGAGGGTGGTTTCAACATTCTTATTGCCGGTAGCGATACTCGCGCCGGCCAGGGCGGCATCGGCGGCACCGTTGAAGACGCCTCTGGCGAGCTCAACGATGTCAACATGATCTTGCACGTTGCCGAAGACCGCCAGTCTGCAGTGGCCATCAGCTTTCCCCGCGACATGGTCATGGGAATCCCCGAGTGCCCCAGCCTCAACGGGGATTACAACAAGTACTACTCCACAGAGCCGCTCAATACAGCGCTCTCGTATGGTGGCCTTCCCTGCGTCGCTCTGACGCTTTCGGAGTTCACGGGGCTCGACATCCAGTTCGCCGGAATCATCACCTTCGACGGTGTCATCGAGATGACCAACGCCATCGGTGGTGTAGACGTCTGTGTCGACGGTCCGCTCGTCGACCCTTACACGGGCATCGACCTTCCCAAGGCAGGAACCTACAACCTTAAGGGGTGGAAGGCACTCGCGTTCCTGCGGTCGCGTCACGGTGTCGGCGACGGCAGTGACTTGACCCGCATTAGCTCGCAGCAGGTTTACCTTTCGTCGCTCGTGCGCACGCTCAAGAGCTCAGACACGCTCAGTGATTACAAGAAGCTGTATAACCTCGCAGATGCTGCCATCACCAACATGCAGCTCTCGAACAGCCTCGCGGATGTTCCGACCATGGTGTCGATCGCTCTTGCGTTGAAAGATATCCCTCTCGAGCGCGTTCAGTTCGTGCAGTACCCCGGTGGCACCGGTGGCACGGGAATCTACTCGGGCAAGGTTCAGCCCAATGAGTACCTCGGCAACCAGATGATGGAACTCATCGCCGCCGACCAGCCGTTTAGCCTCGAAGAAGCAGGAGACGGAGTTGGGTCGATCGCCGACCCTAACGCTCCGGTTGCTGAGGCCACACCAGAGCCGACCGACAGCGCCACAGCGGCACCGGTTGAGGAAGATCTTCCCGTGCTCGACATCCGCGGCCAGAACGCTGCTGACTACACCTGCTCGGTCACCAACAACTACTAATTCGTTCGATTCTCGGTGTGGTTCGTCGTTCCGTGCTTGAGCGGTTATGATTGCTGAGTACGTCTGGAGACGTCGCATAGTCCGGCCTAGTGCACCACCCTGCTAAGGTGGAGTACCCTAACGGGTACCAGGGGTTCAAATCCCCTCGTCTCCGCAGAAGAAAACCCCTGATCATTCAGGGGTTTTTCTGTTTTAACCCACGGCGCATTCCGCTGCCGAGAGGCCGCGAGCGGGAAGTGGCTAACGGCGCTAGCGGGCGGTCACTGCCCGCGGCATCCAGCGGCTAGGCTCAGTCGCTATGGCAGCAGGCGCAACGATTCACACTTTCGCAGTTCAACTGGCCGACGTGGATCGCGGGGTCTACGACGATTTCACCCTGCGCGTCGCGCTGCACCCCTCCGAGACGGCGCCGTACATGGTCACGCGTTTGCTCGCCTATTGCCTCGAGTTCGAGGAAGGCATTGCGTTCAGCGAAGGCATTTCGTCAACCGATGAGCCGGCTGTTCTCGTGCGCGACATGACGGGAACCATCACGGCGTGGATCGAAGTGGGCGCTCCGGATGCGGCTCGCCTGCACTTCGGCAGCAAGCTCGCGGGCCGTGTTGCGGTCTACACGCACCGCGACCCGGCGAAGGTTTCCGCTGCTTGGGCGGGAAAGCGCATCCACAACTCCAGCGATATCGTCTTCCGGAGTTTCGATGCAGGCTTCGTCGACGATGCTGTCGCCGCCGTCGAGCGCCGCAACACCATGACGCTGTCGGTGACCGAGGGCCAGTTGTACCTCGAGCTCAACGGCACGACGCTCACCTCAGAACTGCACACTCACGAGGTCGCTTAGACCGCGCGGAATGAATGCGACCCCTGGTCGCGTTGAACTACACGATGACTATCCTGCCGAGAACCCAGTCTCCCGTTCTTTCGTTGCCGCTTGCCCGCGGCGGAACGCTCGATGATCTCGAGCTCGGCACGGGCGCGGATGGTCGCTTCACGCTTATGGTCTTCTACCGCGGGCTGCACTGCCCGGTATGCCGCAAGCAACTGCGCGAGCTCGATGACGAGATGGATGCTCTCCGTGACGCCGGGGTAGGTCGCATCGTCGCCATCAGCATGGACACTCTCAAACGCGCCACGATCTCAATCGACGACTGGGAGCTTTCGCGTCTTCCGATCGCCTACGGTCTGAGTCACGAGCAAGCCCGCGAGTGGGGCCTCTTCATCTCGAGCGGTTTCAAGAAGGGTGAACCCGAGTTCTTCAGCGAACCGGGCATGGTCATTCTGGACTCTGACGGCACCGTGTTCTGGAGTACTGTCTCGAGCATGCCCTTCGGGCGGATGCCGGTGAAGGCCATCATCCACGGTCTCGAATACGTGACCGAGACCGACTATCCCGCCCGCGGGACTGTCGCACCCTAGCCACGGGCAGCATCCGGCCGTCACGCGCTCGCGAAAATCTGAATCACCCCCTTGTCCCCCCGATGGGGGTAGACAGGGGCTGTAACCCCGCCATAGTATCGGGCACGAATCGTTATTCAGTAGTGCGTGTATGGCTGTCGAAACCTAGTCGGCGACCGGCGTACGTGAGCCCGACGAAGGACCTTCGCGTGAATCCTCCCGTAACCCCCGACGCACAGACTGGCGGTGAGGGAGAGACACTTCTCGCCCGCCGCATGATCATTACGAGCGGGGTGGCCGCGCTGGCAGCAGTCGGCGCAGCGGCCGCAAGCAGCGCCGCTTTTGGCCCTTCGATCGAGACGGCATCCTCCGACGGGCTCGGTGCGCCGATCAAGCCTGGTGGCTCGTCCGTGCCGAACACCCCCGTACCCACGACGCCCAAGCCCACCCCGAGTGGCACGGCGACGACAGCGCCGCCCACAAACCGCACCCCGGGAACGGCAAACCCTCCGGCCACAAGCGATCCCCGTTCGCCGGCCACCGCGAACCCTCCCGCTGACCGCGACCAGAGCTACGCGAACCCCGGTGCCGGCTCGGGCACTGCTCCGCGGGCGGATGCTCCCGCCGCTGCCAAGCCCGTCACGAAGCCTGCTCCGCCCAAGGGGTCGACGAAACCCGAGGTCATCTCCACGGGGGTCGCGAACAACGATCAGACGCACTCCCATTTGCTGGCGCGAGCAACCTTTGGCCCGCGTGCGAGCGACTTCGCTGATCTCTCGGCCTCAGGCATCGACTCGTGGTTGGGCGCCCAGCTCGCTCCGGCATCCATCTCCGATCCTGATGGCGATGCTGCATGGGCGGCGTTCCCGTTGGCGCGAAAGCCCATCGCCGGAGTGCGTTCCTCGGTGAAAGAGTTCGGCTGGGAGGCTGCGCGCCAGACTGGCCAGGGTACTCTCGCGGCGCAGGTCTTCAGCAAGCGGCAGCTTTTCGAAGTGGTCGTGGACGTGTTCGCGAACCTGCTGAACGTGACCACGCCATCCGACAGCGTCTGGGCTACCGGCCCCGACTACGCGAACACTGTCATTCGGGCCAATGCTTTTGGTCGCTACTCCGATATGTTGCACGCGGCAATGCGCCACCCGGCCATGTTGACGTACCTCAACAACGAACAGTCGAACAAGACAAACGTCAACGAGAACCTTGGTCGTGAGTTGCTCGAGCTGCACACCCTCGGTGTCACCTCGGGCTACACCGAGGGTGACGTGCGCAACAGCGCAATGATCCTCTCTGGCCGTGCCATTGACTACGACACACGAGAGTTCCGCTACCGCCCGGAGCGTCACTATGTTGGGCCGGTTGCTACCTCGTTCTTCTCTGACGAGAATGCCAGCGCCGACGGTGGGCTCGAAATGGGTGACCGCTACGTGAGCGTACTGGCGCATCATCCGGCCACTGCGGCAACCGTCGTGCGCAAGCTCGCGGTTCGCTTCGTCTCCGACAGCCCTCCGCAGGCTCTGCTCGACCGTCTCGCGCAGGTCTACCTCGACAATGACACCGCCATCGTTCCGGTGCTCAAGGCGCTCTTCGCGAGCTCCGAGTTCTGGGCGGCTATTGGCGAGAAGTCGCGTCGTCCGCTTGAGGATGCCGTGGGCTCGGCCCGTGCAGTAGATGCCCGCCCCAGCGACAAGCTGGCCGATGGCATCAAGAACCTTTACTGGGTGCTGCAGAACCTTGGCCACGCGCCGCTCACCTGGACGCCGCCGAACGGTTTTCCGGATGTCACGGGAGCGTGGCTTTCAGCCAGCCAGACCGTGGGCCGTTGGAATCTCCACCGCGGCCTGACGGGCGGCTGGTTCAAGGGGCTCACTCCTCCCACCAAGCTCAACGAAGCTCTCGCACCCACGGCGGGCCAGACCAACTCGCAGTGGGTCGACGCGATAGCTCAGCACCTCATTGGGCGTCCGCTGAGCGATCAGCACCGCGGCGTATTGCTCGCGTATCTCGACGTTGAGGGTTCCGCCGTTGCGGAGCAGGGAAATGCTTGGCAAGTTCCCGCGCTTGCCGCGCTCGTTCTCGACTCTCCCTACTTTCAGCTGCGCTAATCGCCGCCGCTCAGTTCCTCCCCACCTTTGCTGCTCGAACCCGACTCGAGAAAGAACCCCCAATGACCGAGACCCGTTTTCTTCACCCCGACTGCCCCGACTGGCGCCAACTGGGCCCCACTGACCTCGACTCCGCGGTCCGAGCCCACAGCGAGATCGTGGTTGCCGAGGAGCAAGCTCGTCGTCAACTGTGGTCGAAGGGCTTCACTCGACGCCGGATGCTGCAGGGCGGGCTTATGGCGGGTGTCGCCGCCATTGGTTCCCAGATCGTCACGACGCAAGCGTCGTACGCGGCTCCCGGCTCGCCAGACACCGGCGCGCTCATCGTGGTCTTCCTCCGCGGCGGAATGGACGGACTCTCAGTGCTGGTGCCCGCGACCGACGCCGACCTGTTGAAGGCACGGCCGGGTATCGCGGTACGGGAGAACTCGGGGCTCATCCCGTTCGAACGTGGCTTCGGACTTCACCCTGCGCTCGCGGCGCTCAAGCCCATGCTGGCTAAGGGCAAGATCGCTGCTGTGCCCGCCATCGGCACCCCCGATCTCTCGCGCAGTCACTTTCAAGCTCAAGACTGCCTGGAGCGTGGCGGCTCGGCCGGCAACGCTTCGCAGACAGGGTGGCTCAACCGGGCGCTCGAGCAGAGCGGCCCCGGAACGACCTGGCGCGGTGTCGGTGCGAGCGACCGGCTTGCTCGTTCCCTCGTTGGTGACTCGAACGCGCTCGTCGTTCCCGACCTTGAGCGCATGGCCATTGACGTCGACGACTCGTTGCTTGGTCCGACCCGCACGGCTCTTGCGAACCTCTACACCGGTCTCGATCATCCGATCGCCCAGCAGGCCAACCTCGCTTTGAGCGCGTCGGGTGAAGCGCAAGAAATTGCCGCCACAGCCGGGGATGCTCAGGCTCGCGGTTACGCGGACGACAACTTCTCAAACGACCTCGCCACCCTCGCGAGCCTCATCCGTGCCAACGTGGGCCTGCGCGTCGGAACCTTGGATCTCGGTGGTTGGGACATGCACACCGACATCGGAACCCCAGACAAGGGCGACATGCACGACATGCTCAAGGCTGTGGGCGATGGCCTCGCCGCCTTCTTCGCCGACCTTGGCCCCAAGGCTGAGACGACAACCGTCGTGCTCATGAGCGAGTTCGGCCGCCGTGTTGGCCAGAACGACAGCTCCGGTGCTGACCACGGGCACGGTGGCCTAGCGATGGTTCTCGGCGGCGGCGTCAAGGGCGGCGTTCACGGCAAGTGGGAGGGTCTCGGTGCCGATGTGCTCGACCACGGCGACGTTCCCGGCAGCAACGACTTCCGCGACTTGCTTGGCGAGGTCGTCATGAACCGTCTTGACCTCAGCGCTGGCGATGCGAGCATCATCTTCCCCGAGTGGAAGGTCGCGCCGATCGGCGTGATGGCGTAGTCGCAATAGCGTGAGGCTCTTGTGACGCCCAAGTTTTGTCGTGGTGGACATCAGGTCGAGCGCTACCGCTGAGGTAGCCTCGGAGTCATGTCCTTGGCGAATTCTTCGAGCTCGACAGCGAACGCGACGGAGTCTCGTCGGCTGACCGCGATGTCGCCCACGACGTCGCTCGCGCGGGCTGTCCTCATTCACGGCCCTATTCAGCGCGGCGAACTCCTCAGGCGCCTGCAACTTACGCCACCAACGCTTACGCGGCTTTCCAAACCTTTGCTTGATAGCGGGATCATCGTTGAGGTCGGTGAGACGCTCAGCGGCTCTGTCGGGCGACCCGCCAAGCCACTCGATATCCCGCCAAACCCTCGCCGTTTTTTGGGGGTGAAACTCACGAGCGAAACAGCGTTTGGAGTCGTTTCGGATCAGCGTGCTCGAGCTTTTGCTCGGGCTGACCAAGTGCTCGCCAGCCATGAGGTCTCCGTGGTGGTCGATGCGATCGCCGAACTCTTTGCTGAGCTCGATCGCGAGGGCGAGGAGGCGATTGCTGGCGTAGGCGTTACTGTTGGCGGCCGAGTCCTGAGTAACCGCGTCGTGGATAACGTTCGTTTCTTGGAATGGACGTCGGTCGACCTCGGCGGCGCTTTGGAGCAGCGCCTCGGGGTCCCTGTCACTGTCGAGAACGACCTCATCGCTCTTATCGAGGGCGAACACTGGTTTGGTCTCGGCCGCAATATGCGGGATTTCGCCGTTATTACGATTGGTGCTGGCATTGGATACGGCCTCGTCTGGGATGACGCTGTCGTACGTACTCCAGAGACCGGAATCGAACTCGGCGGGCATTTGCCTCTTGAGCCGGGTGGTCCGCGCTGTTTCCGCGGCCACGAAGGATGCGCGACGGCGATGCTCACGGTGGAGAGTATCGAGACGCAGGCTCGAGAAGCCACGGGGCGACAGTTGAGCTACGCCGACGTTCTCTCGGGCGCAAGCGCGGGCGAGCCCGACTTGCTCGCGATCGTTCACCAGGCGGCGCACGCGCTGGGTCGTTTCATTGCGCTGGCGGCAAACTTGGCGATGGTGCACGAGGTGCTGCTGGCCGGTGAGGGCACGGGAATCCTGGACGTTGCTCGCGCCGAAGTGATGCGCGTAATGAACGAAGAGCGTGATCCAGAGGCTCGCCCACTTTCGTTGGTGGTCGATGAGACTGGTTTCGGCATCTGGGCTAAGGGTGCCGCTGCGGTGGCGATCCAGACGTCGTTTGATCGGTCGATCTCTAGCCTTTAGCGATCCTGGTCTCTGTGGTCGGCTCGTGTCGCGAAGAGCTTGCGCCGAACAGGGATTCTCGTTGTTTCTGCATGCTTATTCGCGGCGCCGAAAAACTTTCACCTAATCGCTTGACTTGATTACTTCCATCATGGAACAATTCAACCAACAACGAAGTTAGGTGAGGTTCCGCCCATGGCAGCAAAGGTCAGTAGGGATAATCAGATCGTTCCGGCGATGCTGTTTCTCATCCCCGCCAGCATCGGCTTCCTCGCCTTCTTCCTGTGGCCAACCATTCGTGGCATCTACCTCAGCTTCACCGACTACAACCTGCTGCGGGACCCCACCTTCATCGGGTTCCAGAACTACATCGACATCTTCAATGACGCGGTGTTCTGGCGTTCGATGGCGGTGACGTTCCAATACGTCTTCATCAACGTAGGGCTCCAAACGGTCATCGCCCTCGCGTTGGCGGTGCTCATGCACCGTTTCACTCGGTCGATGGTGATCCGCGGAGTCGTCGTCTTGCCGTACCTCATCGCTAATGTGATCGTCGCACTTGTCTGGTTCTGGCTCGCCGACTACAGCCTCGGCCTCATCAATGCCGCGATCGACTGGCTCGGTTTCAGCAAGATCGGATTCTTTGGAAGCGAAGCCTGGGCAATGCCTACGATCGCGCTTGTGAATGTGTGGCGTCACGTTGGCTATACAGCTCTTCTTCTCTTTGCCGGCTTGCAAGCTATTCCCCGCGACGTCTATGAAGCAGCGGAAGTCGATGGAGCTGGCGAATTCCGGGTATTCCGAAGCGTCACTCTTCCTCTATTGCGTCCGGTTCTTGCCTTCGTCTTGGTAGTCACCGTCGTTGGATCATTCCAGATCTTCGACACCATCGCCGTTACCACTGGCGGTGGCCCGGTCGACGCAACGCGAGCGATCAATTTCTACATCTTTGAGAGAGCGTTTGAGCGATTCGACTTCGGTTACGCCTCGGCGCTCGCCGTCATCTTGATGATTCTGCTCGCCACAATCGCGCTCATTCAAAACCGCCTACTGCGGGCCAACGAGTCAGACATGGAGAGGTAGATCATGTCCATCAAGACACCCACGAAGCGTGCCAAGAAAGTTCGGGCGAGCAGCGCGGAAGATCCCGCAATGGCCAAGTCGCCTGTCTCCAAGTTCTTCGGACGGCTGGCCCTCGCGATCGTCGTGATCATTACGCTGTTCCCGATCTACTGGATGGTGCGCACCGCATTCAGCGACAACCGGGCAATGTTCGGTGAGCCTCTCTCCCTGCTCCCGGTCAACTTCACGCTGGGCCCGATCGAGCGAGTGCTCGGCCTCGCCACCCCGGAGGAAGCGATTGCTGAGGGCGGCTCTGGCGCATCCATCAATTTCGGTCTCTACATGCTCAACTCGATCATCACGGCGACGCTCATCACCGTGTTCCAGATCGCATTCAGCGCGATGGCCGCGTACGCGTTCGCACTGCTGAAATGGAAAGGGCGCGACGCTGTTTTCAACCTGTTCTTGATCGCGCTGATGGTTCCCGTGATCTTCACCATTCTGCCCAACTTTGTCCTGATCAAAGAGTTGGGGTTGCTCAACACGATCATCGGCATCGCTCTGCCGGCGATGTTCATGACACCGTTCGCGATTTTCTTTCTTCGTCAATTCTTCTTTGGCGTGAACCTCAGCATCATTGAGGCGGCAGTGATCGATGGAGCAAGCCAGTGGCGAATCTTCAGCCGTATCGCCGTGCCTTTGGTCTGGCCCCAGATCATCACGCTGGCGCTGCTGCAGTTCATCTTCTACTGGAACGACTACCTGTGGCCGCTGCTGGTCGGTACCACCGAAGAATCGAAGCTGATCACTGTGGGTCTCGGAATCTTCCGCTCCCAGACTCCCGCGGGAAACCCCGACTGGGCTGGACTCATGGCCGGTGCGCTGCTGGCGGCGATCCCCATCTTCATCCTGATCCTGATTTTCGGTAAGCAGATCGTCGGATCAATCCAATCCTCGGGCGTGAAATAGCCCACCTCGTTAGAGGCCATAGTTTCGCTCCGCACAGAGCGACCATCCGACCGCTTCAGCATTGTCGCTGAACGGTTGAACCCAAGAGAAAGAGAAAGCAATGACGAAAGCACTGGCGGGAATCGCTGCACTTGCAGTGGTGCCCCTTGTCTTGGCCGGTTGTTCCGCTGGCTCCGCAACGACAGACGGTCCCGTAGAGATTAAGTACAGCCTCTGGGATGCAAACCAAATGCCCGCATACCAGCAGTGTGCTGATGACTTCCATGCAGCAAACCCTGACATCACGATCACGATTGACCAGTCAGGTTGGGAAGATTATTGGCAGAAGATCAACACCGGCTTAGTCTCCGGCAATAGCGCCGATGTCTTCACGAGCCACCTCGCGTACTACCCCGAGTTCGTATTGAACGATCAGATCCTCCCCCTCGACGATTACATCAAGGCTGATGGGATCGACACCTCGATCTACCAAGACGGACTCGTGGATCTGTGGAAGAGCCCCGAGGGCGTTCAGTACGGACTGCCCAAAGATTTCGACACCATCGCACTCTTTTACAACCAGCAGCTGACAGATGCCGCGGGAATCACAGCAGAGCAGCTGGGTGCCCTCGACTGGAACCCCGACGACGGTGGAACTTACGAAGACGTCATCGCCCACCTCACCGTTGATAAGGACGGTGTACGCGGTGATGAGGCTGGCTTCGACAAGAACAATGTGGAAACCTATGGCATTTGGTTTGAAGCCTCTAATGCCGGCGCCCTCGGCGACGGTCAAACGCAGTGGAGCTACCTCGCGGCAGCCAATGGTTGGGAGGCAACCGATGGCCCCTGGGGCAGCTCATACAACTTCGACGCTCCTGAGTTTCAGGACACCATTACGTGGTGGCGCTCGCTCATCGAAAAGGGCTACATGCCTTCCCTCGCAGCTCAGACCGGTATTTCCTGGTCTGATCAACTGACCGCTGGATCAGTAGCGTTGGCAAGCAATGGCTCTTGGATGACCGGGTATGTGTTTGGCGCAACAACTGACTCCTTCACTCCGGCAGTTGCGCCAACACCGACTGGCCCGACGGGCGAGCGTGCGTCGATGTTCAACGGGCTGGCCGACAACATTTGGGCCGGCACGAAGCATCCTGAAGAGGCCTGGGAATGGGTCAAGTACATGGGCTCACTCGACTGCCAGTCGGTTGTCGCCGATGCTGCAGTAGTCTTCCCCGCCATCCCTGAAGCAACCGATGCCGCCGTTGAGGCATTCGCGGCTAAGGGCGTCGATGTGAACGCATTCACCATCCAGGTGGATGAGGGAACCACGTTCCTGTTCCCGATCACTGACCACAAGTCAGACGTGAACGCGCTCATGACCCCGGCGATGGAAGCAGTGATGTCGGGTAAGGAACCCGTCTCGTCGCTCTCCGCAGCCAATGACCAGGTGAACGCGCTCTTCAAGTAGCTCCTGCCACAACTAAGGCGGCCGCCCGTTACCCCGTACGCGGGCGGCCGCCTCTTCCTGGGCTCTCGGCCCACCGAAAGTGAAAACATTATGACCGCGCAGAACCTTCACCACCTCAGCGCAGCAGGCGTCAGTCTCGTCGTCGACACGTCGAGCGGAACGCCCCACATCATCCATTGGGGCGAGGACTGGGGGAAGGGCATGCTCGCCGATCTTGAGGTGCTGAGCGCCGAAACAGCGATGGCTCCGAACGGTGACGTGAGCTCTCCCTCCGGCATCTGGCGCGAAAATGCGCGTGGCTTCTACGGTCGCCCTGCGGTGCGGGCGCACCGGGCGGGAGCCGACTGGACCCACAAATTTGAACTGACCACAGTGAGCGCATCCGACACCGCTTTGCATTTTGAGTCGGAGGATGCCGCTGCAGGCATACGAGTAACGTGCACGTTTACGGTGGCTCACTCTGGAGTGATTCTGGTGGACTCCACGATCACCAATAGTGGCGCCGAGGGCCTGCAGGTCGAGGAATTCGCTACGTGGCTTCCGCTGCCAGACACCGCGACCGAGTCGATCGACTTCAGCGGGCGTTGGGTTAACGAGCGGCAGCTGTTCCGACGCGATATCCAACCAGGGCTGTGGAGCCGCGACATTCTCGAGGGCCGCACGAGCCACGATTCCACCATCATGCAATTCGCGATGACCGATGCAGCCACGTTCCAGAACGGTTCAGTGTGGGGCGTCGGGTTGCTGTGGAGCGGCAACACTCGCCACATGATCGAGCGCACTGCTACTGGCCGGACCGAGATCGGTGCAGCTGAACTCTTGCTGCCGGGCGAGATGATCCTCGACGCGGGTGCCAGCTACCGTGCGCCCACTGTCGCGGCAGCCTTTGCCAGTGACGGTTTTGACGGGGTGTCGCACCGCCTGCACGAATGGCTCCGTGCCCGCCCCGGCCACCTCGGGGCCAACTCGCCTCGCCCCCTCACCCTCAATGTGTGGGAGGCCGTCTACTTCGATCACAGCTTCGACAAACTCAGCGCCCTCGTGGATGCCGCAGCCGAGGTCGGCGTCGAACGTTTCGTTCTCGACGATGGTTGGTTTGCTGGCCGGCGCGACGATAACGCGGGGCTCGGCGACTGGGTGATCGACACGGCCGTCTGGCCGGAGGGACTGACTCCGCTGATCGACCGGGTGCAGGCTGCCGGGATGCAGTTCGGGCTCTGGTTCGAGGGCGAGATGGTCAATGCAAACTCAGAGCTGTACCGCACGCATCCGGAGTGGATCTTTGGGGCCGACGGCCGCATCCCGGCCGAAGTGCGCAACCAGCAAGTGCTCGACCTCACGCATCCGGGGGCTTATGCCCACGTGCTCGGCCAAGTCGACGCGGTGCTCAGCGCCAATGCGGTTTCTTATATCAAGTGGGATCACAACCGCCCGCTGGTGGAACCTTCTCATCTCGGGCATGCTGCGGTGCACGAGCAGACGCTCGCGATCTATCGCTTGTTCGATGAAATCAAGCAGCGGCATCCTCATGTCGAAATCGAATCCTGCGCTTCGGGCGGGGCCCGCATTGATTTGGGGATGGCGCAGCATGCGGACCGTTTCTGGGCGTCAGACTGCAATGATGCGCTCGAACGGGAACGAATTCAGCGCAACACGATGTTTGCAATTCCGCCCGAAATGCTCGGCACGCACATTGGCCCCACACGCTCCCACACCACGGGGCGAGTGCACACGCTGCAGTTCCGGGCAGCGATTGCGCTCTTCGGGCACGCGGGTATTGAGTGGGACATCACTGAGTGCACACCAGAGGAACGTGCCCAGCTCGCATCGTGGGCTCAGTACTACAAAGACCACCGCGCGCTGCTGCACAGCGGCCGCGTTGTCCGTCAGGGCGATGACGATGCTCCCGTGCACATCATGGGAGTCGTCGCTCCGTCTCAGGACGCGGCGATCTACAGTTACGTGCAATTGCGTGACATTGGATCAAGCATCCCTGCCCGCATTCGGCTGTCAGGCCTTGACCCAGATGCGCGTTACCGCGTCACTCTTGTGGAGCCGGCCGGTGCAGCGCCGCCGTCCGCTCGCTCGATCCCGCAGTGGTGCGCGGGGGCTGAAGTGACCGGACGGGCGTTGGCAGACAAGGGGCTCTTGGCTCCCATTTTGTTCCCCGAGAGTGCGGTAACTATTGAGGCGAAGCGGGTGTGACGATGGGGGCATTCTCGGCGCGCTGATCTCGAGCACAGTATTATCGCGGGGATGACTACTTTCTCACGTCGAGGTTTGCACGGCCACGTTGTTGACGTGCTCGGTCGCCGCATCATGCGGGGCGAACTCGTGTCGGGAGACATCATCGATCCGGATGCGCTGCTCACCGAGTTTCAGGTCAGTCGCACCGTCGTCCGCGAAGCGATCAAGGTACTCACAACTAAGGGACTCGTGGATGCACGACCACGGCTCGGCACTTATGTGACCCCGCGTGAGCGCTGGCAATTGCTCGATAGCGACGTCATGACCTGGCGTTCGGAGGGCGTGCCCGATCCGCTTCTCGTGCTGGAGCTCAGCGAGGTGCGGCAAGTGCTCGAACCCGCTGCGGCCCGCCTCGCTGCCGTACGCCGCAGTGACGAGCAATGCGCCGAGATCGAAGCGGCAATGGTCGACCTTGCCGCGACCTTCGAGAACACCGAGGTCGAGTCGCACGTGAAGGCTGACTTGGCTTTTCACCGGGCGATCTTGGCAGCATCCGGCAACGAACTTTTGGCACGCTTCGAAGTGGTTCTCGAGCCCGCGCTGCATGCTCGCGATGAGCTCGCCTTCGCCCACGAAACCACCACGCAATTCTTAGATGAGCATCGGGCTGTCGTGACCGCAATCGTGGCCCGCGATGCCGAGGCAGCCGGAACTGCGATGAAGATCCTCATGGATCAGTCGAACCGTGACTCCGAAACCATCGTGAGCAAAGACGCGGCCGGGGCAGAACTCGTCTCGAATCGAAAGCCGGCGCTCTAATGGTGGCCCTCGCGACCGGAAGGCTGCAGGCATGACCCGCACCGTGCTCATCACTGGCGCCGGCAACGGAATCGGCGCTGCTGCTGCGCGCCTCTTCGCTGCCTCCGGTGACGATGTGGTTGTCACTGATATTGACGTGGATGCCGCTGCCGCGGTCGCCGCCGAGATCGTTGCGGCCGGCGGCGCAGCGACCGCCCATCGCCTTGACGTCGCGGATTCCGAGCAGTGGCAGCAGCTCTCGCTCGAGCTGCGCTCCGCGAATCGCCCGCCCGCGGTCATCGTCAATAACGCGTTCTTTCAAGTCACCGGCATAGCGCACGAACAGAGCGAAGGCGATTGGAACCAGCAGCTTTCGGTGACTCTGTCATCCGTGTACCGAGCGATGCGCACCTTCCATGACACCCTCACCGCCGCCCGCGGCAGCATGGTGAATGTGTCGAGCGTGCACGGGGTGCTGTCGTGGGCCGAGCAGCCTGCCTATGGTGCCGCAAAGGGCGGACTCATTTCGCTCACCCGTCAGTTGTCGCTCGATTACGCCCCGCACGTGCGCGTGAATGTCGTGCTGCCCGGATCGATCGAGACGCGGCAGTGGGATCACCAAGGGCCTGAAGCTCAAGAGTTGGCGCGACGCCAGGCCACTCTGCAGCGACTGGGTAAGCCTGAAGAAGTCGCCTCGGTCATCCAGTTCTTGGCCGGTGACGGTGCCTCGTACATCACCGGTGCCTCGCTCGTCGTTGACGGCGGTATGACAACAACGCTCGGCGCTTAGCGCGCGTTCGCTGGCGCGCGCCCTGCTGCGGCCGCAATCGAGCGCTCGGCTCGGCTATCGCTGGCGCTGTCGGCCAGCTACCACTCGGCCAGCTACCACTCGGCGAGTGACCCGTCGTCGTTACGCCAGACGGGGGAGCGCCACTGGTGCCCCACCTTGTCGGCGGCGCGCACAGCGGCCTCATCGATATCGATGCCGAGCCCGGGCGCGGTTAGCCGCTCGATGTAGCCACTCGTGAAGTCGAAGACGCTCGTATCCATCAAATATTCGAGCACGTCTGATCCGACGTTGTAGTGGATGCCGATGCTCTGTTCTTGAATCAAGAAGTTCGGGGTGTTGAACCCGACTTGCAAACTCGACGCCAACGCGATCGGCCCGAGCGGGCAGTGCGGCGCGAGCTGAGCGTCGAACATGTCCGCGAGGGCGGCGATGCGGCGCACTTCGGAGATTCCGCCCGCGTGCGAAAGATCGGGCTGCACGACGGCGATTCCGGCCTGAAGTGGACCAAGGAACTCGTTGCGGGTGAAGAGGCGCTCGCCGGTGGCGATCGGGATCGACGTTGACGAGACGATGCCGTCGAGCACGTGCGATTTCTCGGGCACGACAGGTTCTTCGACAAAGAAGGGAGCGTGAGGCTCGAGAAGGGGGAGGATGCGACGGCTGTTCGCCGCGGTCATGCGTCCGTGAAAGTCGATCGCGAAATCCCGGTCGGGGCCAAGGACCTCGCGGGCGAGCGCAGCCCGGTCGACGACCTCGGCGACGGCGCTCACGGTGCTGAGGGGCGACATCCGCCCGCTTGCATTCATCTTGATCGCGGTCAGGCCCGACTCGACTTGCTGGGCAATGTTGTCGCGCAGCTCGGAGGGCTCGTCGCCGCCGACCCAGCCATACATGCGGATGCGGTCGCGAACGGCGCCGCCGAGAAGGTCGTGAATGGGAACGCCGTGCGCCTTGCCCGCAATGTCCCAGAGCGCTTGGTCGATGCCGGCAATCGCACTAGAGGCGACAGGGCCGCCGCGATAGAAGCCTCCGCGGGTGAGCACTTGCCAATGGTCTTCGATGCGAGTGGCGTCGAGCCCCACGAGGTATTCGGCGTGCTGTTCGACAGCGGCGCGCACGATGTCGGCCTGGCCTTCGACAACGGGTTCACCCCAGCCGACGATGCCGTTGTCCGTCTCGACGCGCACAAAGAGCCAGCGCGGCGGCACGAGGAATGTTTCGATGCGTGCGATCTTCACGATGCCCCCTCGGTTGCTAAATCCTATTATCGTACTATTCGATGACGAGGGCAGGAATGCCTCGAGGATCGCGGCCGGCTGCGAGTACAGTGAGCGCTATGAGCGACGCGACTACCCACCCCAGCGACTGGCGAAGTGAACTGCTCGACCAGCTCCGTGCTCTCATCGTCGAGGCGCTGCCTGAGGTCGTCGAAGAAGTGAAATGGAGAAAGCCCTCGAATCCGGCTGGCGTTGCAGCATGGAGCCTCAACGGACTGATCTGCACGGGGGAGACCTATAAAGACAAGGTGAAGCTCACCTTCGCCAAGGGGGCATCGCTCGACGACCCGGCTGGCCTTTTCAACGGCAGCCTCGACGCAAAGACCCGCCGGGCGATTGATCTGCACAACGGCGACACTATTGATCCGGACGCCTTCCGAAATCTCGTGCGTGCGGCTGCGGAACTCAACTAACTGAGCGTTAAAAACTGCTCCCTTTGGCGCTGGCTCAACAGTTGCCCGAATTGCAGGGGTCCACTCGCGTTCTGGTGCACGCTCTCTGAAACAATGGAGGCGGGGCCGCGCGTCACAAACGCGCCCACTCGCCCCGAGACAGTGCAGTCGGAAGGAACCTGATGCAGCGCGAACACAGCGACGAATTTGACCGATGGAATGCCCGCCAAGAACTGGCCGAGGCAATGATTCCCCTCATCGGTGGGCTGTATCGCAACCACGGCGTCGTGACCTCGATTCACGGGCGTCGACTCATCAACCAGTCTCCGGTTGAGGTGCTCAAGGCGCACCGTTTCGCTCGCCAGCTTAACGAGGCTGAGCTTCCGATCGAAGAGACAATGCCGATCATGGTGGCGTTGTCGGGGATGGCCCTCAACTCGGCATCCATCGACCTCGCCAAGCTCGTCAACCGCTACCGCGAAGTGGGCGGCGACCTCGGTGAATTCCTGACGACCGAACTCGCGCCCGTGCTCAAGAACGGTGCCGAAGACAAGCCGGCGGGCGTGGATGTCGTACTCTACGGTTTCGGACGCATCGGTCGACTGCTGGCCCGCATCCTCATCGCGCACGCCGGCAACGGCGACGGGCTGCGCTTGCGCGCCATCGTCGTGCGCCGCGGATCAGACAACGACCTGGTCAAGCGCGCCAGCCTGCTGCGTCGTGACAGCATCCACGGTCCGTTCGAGGGCACGATCTCGGTCGACACCGACGCCAACACGATCCTGGCGAACGGCACGCTCATCCAGGTCATCTACTCGAACGACCCCGCCACGGTCGACTACACCGAGTACGGAATTTCGGATGCCATCGTCGTCGACAACACCGGCCGCTGGCGTGACCAGGAAGGCCTCAGCCAGCACCTCGCCGCCCAGGGTGTGAAGCGTGTTCTGCTCACCGCCCCCGGCAAGGGCGAGATCAAGAACATCGTCTACGGCCTCAACCACGACACGATCGAAGACGGCGACACGATTCTGTCGGCTGCCTCGTGCACGACGAACGCCATCTCGCCGGTGCTGAAAGCCATTAACGACAGTTACGGCATCGAGCATGGGCACGTTGAAACCGTGCACTCCTACACGAACGACCAGAACCTCACGGATAACTTCCACTCCGGTGACCGCCGCGGCCGCTCGGCCCCAATGAACATGGTCATCACTGAGACGGGTGCGGCGAAGGCAGTCGCGAAGGCTGTTCCGGAACTGGCGGGATTACTCACCGGCAGCGCCATCCGAGTTCCGACTCCCAACGTGTCGATGGCGATTTTGAACCTTAACCTTGCGACCGAGACGACCCGCGAAGAAGTGAACCGCTACTTGCGCGGGCTCTCGCTGGATTCGACCCTGCAGCAGCAGATCGACTTCATCGATTCGCCCGAGGTCGTGTCGAGCGACTTCATCGGTTCGCACCGCGCGGGCATCGTTGACGGGCTCGCCACGATCAGCACAGGCAAGCATCTCGTGTTGTACGTCTGGTACGACAACGAGTTCGGGTACACGAGCCAGGTGGTGCGCGTGATCGAACATATGGCGCAAACGCACCCGCAAGTTATTCCCGAACGCGCCGCAGTCGGAGCATAATTTTCCGAACTGTGATCGTGTGACGCCCGTGCCTCACGCTGTGAGCGTAACAATGGGAACTTCTCAAACTTCGCGTGTAAATATCGTGACATGAACGATTCCGCGCTCCCAGTCATTGACCTCTCGCTGCTTGATGGCGGCCCCGAATCGGCCGCTAAATTCCGGGATGATTTGCTGTGTGCGACCCATGATGTGGGGTTCTTTTACCTCGTTGGTCACGGTGTCGAAGAATCGTTGATGGATGACCTGCTTGCGGCATCCCGCGAGTTCTTTGCCCTGCCCGCTGAGCAAAAGTTGGCTGTTGAGAATGTCAACAGCCCGCAGTTCCGCGGCTACACGCGAGTGGGTGGCGAGCTGACCGAGGGCAAGACCGACTGGCGTGAACAGATCGACGTGGGCCCCGAGCGCGACGTGGTCGACAACGCTGCCGGGCTCGCTGACTACTGGCGCCTCGAGGGACCGAACCTGTGGCCGGATGCCGTGCCGCAGCTTCGCGAGTTGGTCAACGAGTGGAACGACAAGCTCAGCGCTGTCTCACTGCGCCTGCTGCGCGCGTGGGCCCAAGCGCTCGGTGCGCCGGAGGACGTGTTCGATCACGCCTTTGCGGAGAAGCCGTTCCCGCAGCTCAAGATCGTGCGGTACCCCGGTGAATCCAACCCGGAGCCCAAGCAGGGCGTCGGTGCCCACCGCGATGGCGGCGTTCTCACGCTGCTCATGGTGGAGCCGGGCAAGGGCGGCCTGCAGGTCGACTTCCAGGGCGAGTGGGTGGATGTCCCGCCCAAGCCGGGTGCGTTCGTCGTCAACATCGGCGAGATGCTCGAACTCGCGACGGAGGGTTATCTCAAGGCGACCCTGCACCGCGTCATCTCCCCTCTGATCGGCGATGATCGCATCTCGATCCCGTTCTTCTTCAACCCGGCTCTCGACACCGTGATGCCGCAGTTGCAGCTGCCACCCGAGCTCGCCGCTCAAGCGCGCGGACTCTCGCTCGACCCCACGAACAGCCCGATCCTCGAAACGTACGGAGACAATGCCCTCCGCTACCGAATGCGGGCGCACCCCAACGTTGCCCAAATTCATCACGATGATCTGATCCAGGGCCCGCGGGGTGCGATCTAAGGCCGCTCGCTAGCGCTATTTGCTGACACAACGACAAGTGCGGCTCACCCTTGCGGGTGGGCCGCACTTGTCGTTGTGGCGCACAGCTACCCTCGACGCCTTCCGCGTGCTTGCCAGCGTTGGAAATTCAGGAGATTCGTCTGCTCGTAGCTCCCAACGTGCCAATAAAGCCATCGCGCGCTCGAATTTCCTGAATTTCCGAAGGCCGGCGACATTTGCCAGTGCCGCCACCCCGCGGAGTTCCCGCCCGCCGCATTGCCGCCTCCACGCGTTTGATATATCGTTTGATCACGAGTTTTACCGTCTATGAGAGCCGGAGCACCCCGTGTCGCACTTTCCAGAACGTGAGCCAGCCGAGGCCTACACGGTGGCGCTGCCGCAACATCCGCGGCCCGTCGTCATGATTGGCGCCGGCGGAATCGTCAAAGACGCTCACTTGCCGGCCTACCGCAAGGCGGGGTTCGAGGTGTGGGGGATCGTGAACCGCACGGCGGCCAAGGCGCAGGCGCTGGCCGATGAGTTCGGCATCCCGAATGTGTACACGTCGTTGTCGGATGCCGTAGCGGCGGCTCCGAAAAATGCCGTCTACGACCTCGCGCTCATGCCCGAGCAGTACCCGGCAGTGCTCGACCAGCTGCCTGATGGTGCGGCGGTGCTCATCCAGAAGCCGTTTGGGCAGAACCTGGCCGAGGCGCGAGTGCTGCTCGAGATCTGTCACCGCAAGAACCTTGTTGCTGCCGTCAATACGCAACTGCGGTTCGCGCCGTACATCGCGGCCGCTCGCACGCTCATCGCCGAGGGCGCGATTGGCGAGCTCTATGACATGGAAATCCGCATTGCGACCGAGACGCCGTGGGAGATCTTCCCGCACGTGCTCGGCATCGAGCGGCTCGAACTCAACATGCACAGCGTGCACTACATGGATCTGGTGCGCTCGTTCTTGGGCGACCCCGACGGTGTGAGCGTGGCGACGGTGCGGCATCCGGCCAAGCCTCAGGTCTCGAACACTCGCTCGACGATCATCATGCGGTACCGCGATCGGCCGCTGCGGGTCACGATCAGCACGAACCACGACCACGGATTCGGCGGCGAGTTCGAGGAGGCGTTCGTGAAGTGGGAGGGCACCAAGGGCGCCATTCGCGCGCAGTTGGGCCTCATGCTCGACTATCCGCGCGGAGGCCCCGACGCTCTCGCTATCGCCTATACCGACAAGCCCGAGCTGGGCTGGCAGCCGGTACCGTTTGAGGGCAGCTGGTTCCCGGATGCCTTCATCGGTTCGATGAGCGCGCTGCAGCGTTTCCTCGAGGGCTCAGTTTCTGAACTTCCGACCTCGGTCGACGACGTCATGCACACCATGGCGGTCGTCGAGGCCGGTTATGAATCACAAGAGCGCGAAGGTATCGCGCTGGCAACGAAGGAGAACACTCAGTGAGATTCGCGCGACTCGGGCCGGTTGGCTCAGAAATCCCCGTCGCTTTGCACAACGGGGAAGCTTTCGATCTGCGGTCGATCGCTGCCGACATCAATGGGGCATTCTTCGCCGCGGATGGTGTTGCTGCCGCGAAGGCTGCGCTCGCCGCAGGCACTCTTCCCGCTGTGGCTACCGAGGGTGTTCGTGTGGGTGCGCCCATCGCGCGCCCCGGCAAGATCGTGTGTGTGGGCCTCAACTACAGCGACCACGCCGAAGAAACGGGCGCGACGCTGCCCGATGAGCCCGTCATCTTTATGAAAGATCCGAGCACGATGGTCGGCCCCTTCGACGATGTGTTCATCCCGCGTACGAGCGAAAAGACCGACTGGGAGGTCGAGCTCGGCGTCGTGATTGGCGCGACCGCTCGCTACCTTGAGTCTCCGGATGACGCGGCTGCCGTAATTGCCGGTTACGCCGTGTCGCACGACGTTTCCGAGCGCGCCTTCCAACTCGAACGTGGCGGAACCTGGGACAAGGGCAAGAGCTGCGAGACCTTCAATCCGTTCGGGCCTGAACTGCTGACCGCTGACGAGGTCGCCGACCCTCAAGCCTTGGGCTTGCGCCTGTGGGTGAACGGTGTCGAACGCCAGAATGGCACGACCGCGAACATGGCCTTCGGCGTGAACCACATCATTTGGTACCTGAGCCAGTTCATGGTGCTGCAGCCCGGCGACGTCATCAACACGGGAACCCCGGCAGGCGTCGCCATGGGCATCGAGGGCCAGCCGTACTTGCGCGCCGGCGACGTCGTTGAACTCGAGATTGACGGCCTCGGTCGCGCTCGCCAGACTCTGGTGCAGGCATGAGTGCCGAGTTCGACGGTCTCGTCGCCCTCGTCACGGGTGGCGCTTCCGGCATCGGCCTCGCCTCGGCCCTCGCGCTAGAAGAGCGCGGTGCCACGGTTGCGGTGCTCGACCTCAACACCGAGGGGTTGGATGCTCGGCTCCATGGGTTCACCGCCGACGTGTCAGATCGTGCCTCCGTCGACGCCGCTGTTTCTGCGGCCGCCGAGAAACTGGGCGGCATCGACATCGTCGTGAACAACGCCGGCATCAGCGCGGTCGGAACTGTCGAAGAGAATGACGACGCCGAATGGGCGCGCGTTCTCAACATCAACGTCATCGGAATGGCACGAGTGTCGGCGGCGGCGATGCCGTGGCTGCGCCAGTCTGAGCACGCCGCGATCGTGAACCTGTGCTCCATCGCCGCGCTCAACGGCCTCCCGCAGCGTGCGCTCTACGGCGCCTCGAAGGGGGCCGTTCTCGCGCTGACCTACGCGATGGCCACCGACCATGTGGCGGACGGTGTGCGCGTCAACGCGGTCAGCCCCGGCACAGTCTCGACCCCATTCGTGGAGCGGATGCTGCAGGGCTTCGACGATCCGGTCAAGGAACGTGCCGCTCTGGATGCCCGCCAGGCCACCGGACGCATGGTCACGCCCGAAGAAGTTGCCGGCGCCGTCGCGTACCTAGCGAGCCCGCTCTCGGGCTCAACGACGGGCACCGCGCTCGAAGTTGATGGCGGTGTGGCGCACCTTCGCGTCAGAAAATAGGCGTTCGCGGCATCCATCTGGCAAAAGTGTCATTGAGAGGCCGAAACCGCTGGTATAGTTTTCTGGTTGGCGAAAGTCAATGAGATGCGCCCGTAGCTCAGCGGATAGAGCAATTGACTACGGATCAATAGGCCGGGGGTTCAAATCCCTCCGGGCGCACCAGCTGAAAGCCTCACATTCGTGTGGGGCTTTCGTCGTTAAGAACCACTTTCGCCCGCGGGCCGTGAACAGGCCACACTAGAGAGATGCTGCTGCCTGCGATCATCCTCATCACACTGGCCCTCGTGTTTTACACCGTCGGGGTGTGGAGCGAGCGAGTGCAGAGGGTGCTCAAACCGTGGCACGTCGTGCTCTTCGGGCTGGGATTGGCGGCGGATGCCACGGGCACATTCCTGATGAACCTGATCGCGACCGAGAATCGTGCAGCCGGCATCGAGCAGAGCGCGTTGAACCAGCTGATGGGCGTCACGGGAGTCATCGCGATCGTTCTCATGGCCGTGCACCTCGCTTGGGCGATCGTCGTGCTGGTGCGCAACCGTGAAGCCGAGAAGACCAGCTTTCACCGACTCTCTGTCATCGTGTGGGGAATCTGGCTCGTGCCGTACATTGTTGGCGCCCTGGGATCGAGCCTCGGCTAGAGCATTTCAACATGCACGGCTCACGCATATCTCGCTCATAGAAATCTCATAGAGAACCTCGGTGTGATGTAACACGTCACCCAACAGAGGAGCTTGATCATGAAGCGAAATCACTTCACCCTTACCGCCGCAGTCAGCACGTTCTTGATTGGCGGAGTGCTGTTGGCCGGATGCTCGACCGCCGTTGAAACTCCCGCCGTCACCTCCAGCGTGACCGCCGAGATCAGCGAGGCGAACGTCGACCTGAACCTGGGACCTGTTGCGACAGAAGTCCTCGCGGCGAACGCGAACTCAACGACTACCAACGACGACGAGTGGACCCTCGATGGCGCCGTTTCGATCGCCCTCGACGGCTCCACGGCAACTGCCGACGGCGATGGCGTGAGCGTCTCCGGTTCCACGATCACCATTAGCGCGGCCGGAACCTACATTCTCTCGGGGCAGTTCGATGGCCAAGTTGTCGTCGACACCGACGATGAAGCTGTTGTTGCCCTCGTGCTCGATGGCGCCGAAATCTCTAGCTCAACAAGCGCCGCGATCGCGGTCGCTAACGCCGAAGACGTCGTCGTTTCGCTCAGCGGAACCAACACGCTCTCCTCCACGGGAGATGACGCCGACTACAACGCCGCGCTCTTCAGCGACGCCGACCTCACCATCTCGGGCGACGGATCGCTCACGGTAAGCAGCTCGGTCAACGACGGCATCACGAGCCATGACGACCTCGTCATCCTCTCCGGTGACATCACGGTTACCGCCGGCGATGACGGTCTGCGCGGCAAGGACTCCCTCACAATCGAAGGCGGCACCGTCACGGTGGATGCCGGCGGCGACGCGCTCAAGTCAGACAACGACGAAGACGAAACTCGCGGCTACGTCTACATTGCGGGTGGCACTGTCGCTCTCACCGCGGCGGATGACGGAGTTCAGGCCCAGACCGACATCGTGATCGCGGGCGGTTCGACCACGCTCGCGGCTGAAGACGACGGGCTCAAGTCTGAGGTCAACATCGTGGTCTCGGGCGGCGGAACCGCTGTCACCGATTCTTACGAAGGCATCGAGTCGTACTACATCACGATCGAGGGCGGCGTTCTTGCGGTCAACGCAAGCGATGACGGCATCAACGCGACGAGCGGCACCAGCACCACCACCGACATCGGCGGCATCGTCGAAGCGGATGACGGAGCAATGGTGTCGATCACCGGCGGCGAGACCACGGTCAACTCTGCCGGCGACGGAATCGACTCCAACGGGTCGATGCTCGTCACGGGCGGTATGACCACGGTGTTCGGATCGTCAGAAGACCGTGAGGGTGCGCTCGATGCGAACGGCACCATCGTGGTCGATAGCGGAACAGTGCTAGCGGTCGGTATGACCTTCATGGCGACGTCACCTGAAACGTCTTCGGCACAGGGCTGGGTGAGCGCTTCACTCGAGCAGGCGTATGGCGCCGACCAGACGGTTCAGGTGCTCGATAGCAGCGGCACAGTGGTTGCCGAGTTCACCTCGGTCAAGTCCTTCCAGTCGGTCGTGTTGTCGGATGCCGCCATCACGAACGGCGAGACCTACACGGTCACGGTTGACGGCGACACCGCCGGAACCGTGACTGCCGGAGTCGCTGCAGCGGGCAGCGAAAGCGCCGGTGGCGGAGCTCCCGGCGGGGGAGCACCTCGCCCGTAGTCCGGCGCGGGAGCGATCTCCGTCAGTGTTCATCCGTGGGGGATGTGCACTGGCGGCGATCGCTGTTTTTGTTGTTCCTCACAGGCGACGGTGACAGGCTAAATCCACTGACGAAAGAGAGCGCTGATGAACGACTACCCAGCAATGATCACCGAGAAGAACTTCATTCAGCCTGTCCCGCGTCGCATTCGCGGATACTTTGCTGGCGAACTTCTCTTTGACACCACACAGGCGATCTATGTGTGGGAGTGGGCGCCGTATCCGCAGTACTACATTCCTATCGACGACGTGAATGATGACGTGCTTGTCGATGAAGAGCAGGAGAAGCACGAGTCGCGCGGTACCTATATGCGGCTCGGTCTCAAGTCGGGCGAACGAGAGCAGTCGTCCGCTGCCAAGCTGTTTTCGGATGATTCCCTTCCCGGTCTCGCTGGCATGGTGCGTTTTGATTGGGATGCGCTTGACTCCTGGTTCGAAGAAGACGAGCAAATCTTCGTGCACCCGCGTAGCCCGTACGCTCGCGTGGACGCTATTCGCTCCACGCGCACGGTGCGTGTTGAGCTCGACGGGGCCGTTCTCGCCGAGTCGTCGTCTCCGGTCATGGTCTATGAAACCGGTTTGCCGACGCGGTACTACCTCAATCGCACCGATGTGAACTTTGAGCACCTCGTGCCTAACGACACCGTCACCGAGTGTCCCTATAAGGGAACCACTACCGATTACTGGTCAGTGAAGGTGGGCGACACGGTTCACGACGATCTGGCGTGGTCATATTCGTTCCCCACACGCCAGTTGCTTCCGATCACCGGCCTGGTGGCGTTCTACAACGAAAAGGTCGACATCTTCATCGACGGTGTTGAGCTCACGCAGGCCAAGACGCACTTCTTCCCGTCCACGCCCGCGAGCTAACGGAGCCCGTTGTGACTGCGAGTTCCTTCCGAACGGATGCCGGACTCGTCGTGCCCGCAATTACGACGACGCAGATGCGCGAGGTCGATCGGATTGCGATCGATGAGTTGGGGCCAAACCTCTATCAAATGATGGAGAACGCGGGCGGCAATCTGGCGTCGCTGTGTGTGGAGCTCCTCGGCGATCGCTGGCCATCAGCACCGATAGTGGTGCTGGCCGGAACCGGAGGCAACGGTGGCGGCGGAATCTGCGCCGCCCGCCACCTGGCCAACCGCGGTGGCAATGTCACTCTGGTGATCTCTAACCCGTCTCATCTCAAGGGCGTTCCTGCTGACCAACTCGCGCTCTACCGCGCCACTGGCGCACGAGTTGCGACGGTCGCTGACCTCGACACCGTGGATGCTGACCTGCTCGTCGATGCCGTGTTGGGGTACAGCCTCGATGGTGCACCGCACGGGGCAGCTGCTGAACTCATCAGATGGATGTCGCGCCACCCCGCCCCGGTCGTCTCTCTCGACATCCCATCTGGGGTCGACTCCACAACCGGCGTAGCTCCAGGCGCTCATGTCTCCGCGACCCACACGGTGACGCTCGCTGCTCCGAAGACGGGGTTGGATGCCGAAGCCGTCGGCACTCTCTGGCTGGCCGACATCGGAATTCCTCGTGAGGTTTATCGGCGGGTAGGTATCGAGCTGCCTCCCGCACTCTTCGCTCCGGGTTATCGAGTGCAACTTCGAGCGTCGAAAACATAGTGTTTTAGTGGCCTCATTTTTGCGACACGCCCGGGATGTGGGCGGTGTTGGCGAGGGGGGCAAAATGCACGTAATGTTTCCTCTTGTCACCCCAAAGGTGCGGAAGTCCCGGGCAGTTCTGCTGCTAGGTTTCCGGCCTCAAGTGGGGGCCACCATCCTCCACAACTTTCGAGTTGTGGTCGAGTCAAACAGCGGAATTCCTTTCATTAGGATCCGACTTCAGATCTTAGGATGAGTATCCGCTTCATGCGTGTGTCGGTTGGTTGTTTCGGGCTGTTTCGGTCCGGGATTGCTGGTTTGACAAGCAGGCTGAA